>PHSQ01000003.1 GCA_002862095.1 Methylocystis sp. KS32
CCAGAGCCAGGTCACCCCCCTGGATCGCCACGCCTCCGGCTCGCAATGACGGCGTGGGTCAGACCACCTGGATCGCCGCCCGTCATTGCGAGCGCAGCGAAGCAATCCAGAGCCAGGTCACCCCCCTGGATCGCCACGCCTCCGGCTCGCAATGACGGCGTGGGCCAGCCCCCTGGATTGCCGCCCGTCATTGCGAGCGGAGCGAAGCAATCCTTAAGCCGCGCCACCCCCCTGGATTGCCGCGCCTTCGGCTCGCAATGACGAATCCGTCGCCAAATTCGCTCATGCCGCAGTAGAACTATTTCCTCGGTTGAAACGGCGAAGAAGGTTGTCGCGATCGGTCATTGCTCCGGGCGGGAGATTGATAAGTTTTCGGCGTTCGAATTGACGCCTCGGAGAAGCGCGCGCGTCGCGGGGCGCTTCGCCAATCGCTATCGCCTTCTTATTCTCAAGGCGGTGAAGGCTGGGCTCGATCCGGATCTGAAGGAAGCGAAGACGATTCATCATCAGGGCTTCGGCAAGGTCATGGTCGATGGGGAGGCGATCGAAATAAAGTCGAAAACGCCTTGATCGGCGGCGAGGCTTGCTTCGACCATGTCCGCTTAGCCGGTTGGACGCCGCCTGGGAGGGAAATCTCTTGTAACGCCCCGTTTTCTCGCCTAATCGTCCGATCGTATATGTTTGATCCGCTCTTTCCGCCGTCTGGTCGCGAATAATTCACAGACTTGGGGTGTATCTCGATGTCGATGCTGTTTCAGCCGCTCAGGGTCGGCGCTCTCGAATTACCCAACCGGATCGTCATGGCGCCATTGACGCGCTGCCGCGCGATCGAGAGGCGGACGCCCAACGCCTTGATGCGAGATTATTACGCGCAGCGCGCTTCGGCGGGCTTGATTATCTCGGAGGCGACCTCGGTTGCGCCAATGGGCGTCGGCTATCCCGACACTCCTGGAATTTGGTCCGCGGAGCAGATCGAAGGATGGAAAAACGTCACCCGCGCCGTCCACGAAGCCGGGGGCCGCATTCTAATGCAGCTATGGCATGTCGGGCGCATCTCGGATCCCTATTTTTTGAATGGGGCTCAGCCTGTCGGCCCCAGCCCTGTCGCGGCTGAGGGCCATGTTCGACTTTTGCGTCCCGAGCGGCCTTATCCGGTTCCGCGCGCTCTGGAGTTAAACGAGATCCCCGAGATCGTCGAGGCCTATCGTCAAGGCGCGGAAAACGCCAAGCTCGCGGGCTTCGACGGGGTGGAGATTCACGGAGCGAACGGATATCTGCTCGATCAGTTCCTTCAAGACAGCGCCAACAAGCGGACCGACCGCTACGGCGGCTCGATGGAGAACCGCGCCCGACTGCTATTCGAGGTGACGGACGCCATCGTGGAAGTCTGGGGAGCCGACCGAGTCGGAATGCATCTTGCGCCGCGCGGCGACGCCCAATCCATGGGCGACTCAAATCCGAAATCGCTTTTTGGATATGTGGCGCGAGAACTCGGGAAACGGCGCATCGCTTTTATTTGCGCCCGCGAGCATTCGGGGCTGGACGCGCTGGGCCCATATTTGAAGCGCGAGTTCGGGGGCGTTTTCATCGCCAACGAGGGTTTCACTCAAGATTCCGCCGAGGAAGCGCTCGCGACGGGTGCGGCCGACGCCGTGGCCTTCGGGAGAATGTTCATTGCAAATCCCGATCTGGTCGAACGCTTCCGTCGCCATGCTCCGCTGAACGAGCCCAATCCCGCCACCTTTTACGCCAGCGGTCGGGAAGGTTACGTCGACTATCCGTCCTTGCCATAATCCCGAACCGCGGGCGTCGCATGAGCGCCCTCCCGGATCGAAGACAACTCGCGGGAGCTTTTGTCGGGCCGCTCGCATTCAAAGAACAATCGCTCATGCGTCCACTGCTTCAAGGGGCCGCGCACCGCGCTGGCGAAGCCCTCCCGCGCGTGGATGTCGCCGCGAAGCTTGTTTCTAAACGATCTCGGCAATTCGATCTGAACTCCCGCCCCAAGACCGCCCTTGTTGCAGATGTTGTCCGAATGTCTGCCCTGCATGTGATGGTCCGTGGAAATACGAAAACCCGCGCGCCGAAGCGAGGCGCCGATGGCGTCGCGGAGATCGATGTGCAGTCCGCCCATCCAAATGGTTTCGGCGTCGCCCGCGTCGGCCCGACCATGGACGGCGACCGCGATTTCGGCGGTCGCGACGAGCGCTAATCCTCGTGGTTCGTCGAAGCGCGATGAAGTTATGTGCAAGCGTCTTCCGGCGATCAAACTCTCGAAACGGTAGAGCGAAAAATCATTGGCCGCGATCAGGGCGGCGGTCTCGGAAGTGCCGGGTTCTATCCTGCCGCCATGCGGCGCGACGATCACGATAGCCGAGTTTCTTTCGACGACATGGACGCGGAAGTTTGTTCCTTCCGGCTCCGACGCGGCGAGTTCGGCATAGCAACGATACAAATCCGACATCCGCGCGTCTTTCTCGATAGGCCGTGCAAAGGAGCCGAAACGTCAATACTGGGTTGCGCCCGATTATCCGGCCTTATGCTCGATCGGACAATGGCGCAGGCCGTCATACGCCTTCATCGTGAGGGCGAAATGCGTTGTTGCGGTCGACAGCCTCGAATCCTCCGGTCCGCTGGGGGGATCTACTCGAAACTGTGTAAGTCGGCGCCTGTTCCATTGGGCGAGCCTGGTTGGAGGCGGGTTGAATTTTTCCGAAAACGCAAATTAAATGTGGAACTAACGCTGGCGCTTGCGCATTAGCTTGCGAGGAAATCGCCGTTGGGTTGAAGCTGTCCAGAGATTGGCATTTGTGTTCTCACTGGGGCGCCGATCGTAAGATACGAAAACATAGAGGCAAGCATGGCGCTTCGGTGAGGGGCGTGTTGCAGCTAAGGATCGTCGCTGTTTTCTACGAGCAGTACGCGCCTGTGATTAAAATCCGCCAAGCCTTGATGCATAACCGAGGGACGCGCCCACCCGGGGCGTCCCGCCGATGTTCACGAGAGTGGCTCGTCCGAAACTAAATTGCACGGAATGGAAAAAGTTGGAGATATTGTGATGCCCTTTGGATTTCGCGCTCGCGCCGCCATGAAAGCGGTCTTCCTCGCTGTGGCGGTTTTTGGGTTGACCTTGCAAGCTCCCGCGGCGAAAGCGGCTCTCGATTCCGACCCTGCTTCATCCACGGACGGCGCCTTATTTCAGGCAAGACCGCATTTCGCCGAGGCTTTGGTGGCGATGGGGCCGACGCGTCTCATCGAGGACCGCGTGTTGGCGGGAGCGCTCGCGCGTTACGAGCGCCGGCGAAGGGTGGATGATTTCGCAGAACTGACGAAATATCTCGCGCGGCGCCCGCATTCGAATTGGCGGGTTTCGCTTCTGATCAACCTCGGGCTCGAATACAAGCACTATGGCTATCTCTCTCGCGCGCTCGACGTTTGGGAAGAGGCGTGGCGCGAGGGCAAGGAGGCGACGGGCGTCTACCGCAAGGCGCAAGTGGACCGGGGCTTGGGCGAACTGGTCATCCTCCATGCCGAACTGGGTCATACCGCTCGC
Organism: Methylocystis sp. KS32; assembly: GCA_002862095.1. GTDB lineage: Bacteria > Pseudomonadota > Alphaproteobacteria > Rhizobiales > Beijerinckiaceae > Methylocystis. The sequence continues at coordinate 3,554 of PHSQ01000003.1, forward strand.
GTCAAGGAACTTCTCGCCGAAATTGGAGAGCGGCCTGTCGTCAATCCAGGCGGCGAATGGGTGCAGAAGGCGCGGGAAAATCTTTGGGTCATGGAGAACGACCCTAAGCATGTCTTTTTATGTGGTCCCCTGGCGCTGAAATTTCTGATGATGGAAGAGGGGACGACTTCCGAGAAGGTCAGGTTCGTCAACCTATATCGGGCTGGTCCAAAGGGGGTGAGCCTCAGCGAGCTGACGCGCCTCGCGGATGAAGCGAAAGTGGCTCTGGTTCCGGTATTTCGCGAAGCGGGGCAGCCAATCCCGACTCATGCGATCGTGCATTGGAAAACGGGGCACTTCTCCTCGATCCTCCGCGAGGAGAATGGCGGTTACATCGTCAAGGATCCTGTGCTCGGTCAAAATCCCCGATGGGTTTCCGCCGAGGCGATCGATGCCGAGTCGACGGGCTATTTTCTGGCGCCGCCAGGCGCCGCGGAGAAAATTGGCTGGCGTCGCGTCGAGGTAACGGAGGGTGGTGAAGTTTGGGGCGCGGGGCCGGTCGGCGGTCCAACGCCCGGTAATGGGGGGCCGGGCGCCAATGAGGGCGGAGGCGGATCTGGAGGCGGTGGCGGATCTGGGGGCGGAGGCGGATCTAGAGGGTGCGGGATGTGCAAATATGACATCGCCGAATTGGCGATCGCCGTCACCATGTCCGACCAGCCCATCCCATATGACCCGCCATTCGGCCCTTCGGCTGCGATTCAGTTCAAGTATAATCAGCGCGAGGCCAATCAGCCGGCGGTGTTCGGTTACTTCAACATCAGCCCGAATTGGATGATGAACTGGACCAGGTTCATCCAGGACGATCCCGCCAATGTGGGGCAGAGCGTCATGCGCTTCTTTCCCAATGGCGACTCCTGGAATTACTCCGGTTACAACGCGACGTCGGGCGCCTTCGCGCCGGAAGAGTCGGACGCCTCCGTTCTCGCGCTGGTCTCGACCACTCCGATCGCCTACCGACGTCAGTTGCGGGACGGCAGCGTCGAAACCTACAGCCAGTCGGACGGCAGCGCCAGCTATCCGCGCAATGTGTTTCTCAAAAGCATCACCGATCCGCAGGGCAATACGCTGACGCTCAATTACGCCATCGTCGCGGGGCATGTGCTGCTGACTTCGGTCACCGACGCGACGGGCCGGAGCACCACCTTCACCTATGGCAGCTCCTTCTCGAACCTATTGATCACCAAGATCAGCGATCCTTTCGGCCGCAGCGCGACTTTGACTTACGACAGCAGTGGCAGGCTCAGCTCGATCACCGACGTCATTGGCATAACTTCGAGCTTCGCCTACGACGCCTCGTCGCTGGTCAATTCGCTCACGACCCCTTACGGCACGACGCAATTCTCCTATGGAGGGACAGGAAATACGCGCTTCGTTCAGGTCGCCGACCCGCTGGGCTATAGCGAAAGGGAGGAATCTCTCCAGCCGGCCCCGGTTGCAAATTCGGACCCGCTCGCGCCGCCGAGCATGAATGTTTTCAACGCCTATTTGAATTATCGCGACAGCTTCCATTGGGACAAGCATCAATACGCGGTCGGGGGCTGCGCGCCGACCGGCGGCTGCAATTACAACGATGCGCGTGACACCCATTTCTATCACGACGCGCAGAACATCAACATAGAATGGTATCAAATCGAGGCTGTTAAACAGCCGCTCGAAACTCGTGTCTGGTATAATTATCCCGGTCAGACCCAAAATATCTCCAACGGAACCTATGATCAGCCGACCGCCGTGGGACGGATCGTCAACGGAGCCGAGTCGCAAGTTTCGCAAAAGACCTATGACGCCTTCGGCAACCCGACAAAGATCATCGACCCCGTCGGCCGCACGACCAGTTTCACTTACGCGACGAATCTGATCGATCTGTTGCAGGTTCAGCAGGTGGTCAATTCCACGCCGCAGACCACCGCGACATACACCTATAACGGTCAACATAGGCCCGTGACCTATACCGACGCCGCGGGGCAGACGACGCAATATGCCTACAACGCGGCGGGACAGCTCACACAGATGACATTGCCCACCGGCCTGGTTTGGAGCTTTGCCTATGATAATGTCGGCCGGCTGACTACAATCACCAATCCTTACGGAAATACGCAGGCCAGCTATGCATACGACGCCTTCGATCGTGTCGCGACGGCGACGGATTCGGAAGGATATGTTCTCAACTACGCCTATGACGCGTTGAACCGCGTCACGCAGATCGCTTATCCCGACGGGACCACGCGACAATACACCTACAAATATCTCGACCTTGCCTCCGTCACGGATCGTCAGGGCCGCACCACGACTTATCAATATGACGCCGACCGGCGGTTGATCTCGACGACCGATCCGCTTGGCGCGGCGACCAAATACGCTTACTGGGAGAACGGCAAGCTCAAATCCATCACCGACCCCAAGGGCAATGTGACGAGCTGGGGCATCGACATCGAAGGTCGTTCCGCCAGCAAGCAATACGCCGACGGTTCGACGGTCGTGTATGGTTACGACAGCGCTGGGCGCCTCAATTCGGTGAGAGACGCGCAGGGGCAACTCAAGCAGTATGCGTATACGATCGACGATCGTATCTCGACCATCGGCTATAGCTCCGCGGTCAATTCGACGCCGGGAGTTTCGTTCTCCTATGACCCCTATTTCCCGCGCCTCGTCGGCATGCTCGATGGTATTGGCGCGACGAGTTGGACCTACGCGCCGGTGGGATCGACCGGCGCGCTTCGGCTGCAAAGCGAGACTGGACCTACGGGAGCGCTCTCTTATAGCTATGACGCTCTTGGCCGAGTGGTTGGCCGCACGGTCGCCGGTGTGGCCGAAACATTTGCCTATGATGATTTGAACCGGCTTATTGGCCACACGGATCCGCTTGGGCGGTTCGCGATGACCTATCTTGGTCAAACCGGGCAGATCGCGGGGCGTTCCCAGACGTTGGGAACGCAATATCCGGCCCAGACCGCTTGGTCTTACCTCAGCAACACGGAAGACAGGCGCTTGGCTGGCGTCGCCAACGCCGGCATGCGGCAATTCAGTTATGCGACGACGCCCGAAGGATTGATAACGGGGGCGACGGAAAACGCGGTCCGCAACTGGATCTTTGGTTATGACGGCGACAATCGTCTCACGGGCGCGAGTTATTCCAACGCGCTGAGATACCAAATGACGCTCGATCCGGCCGGAAATGTCTCCGGCGTAAGGAATGGCGCGAGGGACATCGGCTTCGCATACAACGAGTTGAACGAGCTGATCAAGGAGACCGTTGGCGCGGCCGTCATCAACTACGCATACGACGGCGAGGGCAATCTGATCTCCGACGGAGCGCACACATATGCCTATGACGCCGAAAATCGTCTCGTCGGCATAGGCTATGTCAACAGCAGCGAGACGACCAGCTTCGCCTACGACGGACTCGGCCGGCGCGTCGCCAGCACCGAGACCACTCCCGGTCAAGCGCTTATCAATTACTACCAATGGTGCGGGTCTCGCATGTGCCGCCGGCTCGACGCCGCCGGCTCGACGCTGCGCCTTTATTACGACGAGGGCGAGCAAGTTACGGCGACGGGCCAGTCGATATACTACGGTCCAGATCAACTAAACACGCCGCGCAATTTCGCGGTCGTCAGTGGAAAATTCACGACGGTGAAGGCGAGCGATTTCGATCCTTTCGGCAACGCCTTGACGGCGCCTGCCGCGACGATGCCGGATTTTCGCTTCGCCGACATGTTCTATCACCAAAACAGCAGTCTCTATCTGACGCAGTTCCGCGCCTATGATTCTCATATCGGACGTTGGACGTCCAGAGATCCCCTGGGCGAAGTGCCTGATGCCGGGGCGACTGCGATCGGTACGATAAGTAATTTGTCGTTTCCCGCGACGCTGGCGAATCGTCCCGCTCCGATAGCGCTTGTCGCATTCCAATCGGCAAAAGGCGCCGACGCTCCTGGTCTTGGCTCTCTTCGTCTGTTCACGAAGTGGGAGGACGCGACCATTCGCAACCTATACAGCTATGGCTTCTCGAACCCAGTCAGCGCCATAGATCCCTCGGGGCTGCTGACGCTTTCCGGCGGCGTGACCCGCAACAACTACATCGACCCAAACGGGAATGTTCAGCCGCTTTCGGACAGTCCTCCGCCCGGCTATCCGGGCGGGCAGGGCTTTGCGGGTTCGCGGTCGAGAGATCAGAATAATGGAGCTGAGCAGGGCGCATGCTTCAACTATGCGTTTCCCGGCACCGCAGGCAGTAAATCCAGCGTGGACTTGAATCACTTCCACTTCTATCGCTCCGAGGGAACAGATCTGAACGGCAATCAGATATACTCCTGGGTCAATGGTAATCCATCAACCTCTGGCGGCACGGGCAATTCGGTCATCTATTCGTCCGCCGGCTATATGAGCAACCTAGGATTGATCAAGTGACGCGTGAAAGTTCAAGGCAGCCGCTGTGGCAGTTGCCCCCCGCCGCTTCGAGCGGCGGGGCTGTCTTGGGAGCATGCATGGCCGTAGCCCTATGACGCGCAGGGGTTGTGGTCTTGTCGTTTCGTGAAGAATCCCGTTCCAAACCCCGTTCAATTCAAGCGGCCGCTAAACGAAACGAAGCCGGAGAGTAGCCGCCAGGGCGATCGCCAGCACTGAGCGAAAGTCTGGGAGACCGAAATGTCAAAGCACTGGGAATACCCTTGCAAACTGCTTCCGTTGGCGCTGACGCTCATAGCGCTAACGGTCGCGGCGGCGGCTTCGGCGAGCGCCGCCGAGGTCGAAAAATACTTGCCTGTCGATCCCGGACGCGGCGCGCCCGCCACGGCGCCCGCCGCCATGCGCAAAGTTCTGCCCGGCTCGATTCCCAACGCCTCGGCGGCGGATATCGCCGCGCGCCCTCCCGTCAGGCTCGGCCCGTTGACGGGGACTTCGGCGAGCGAATATGCGGCGCGCAAGGCGATCGCCGCCAACCGCGCCGGCCCAAGCGGAACGCCGAGAACGCCGGCGCTGCCGTCGGCTATGGGAACGCAAGGCGGCGTGAAGCCTTTGACGAATGCGCCGAAGCTAGCTTTCGCCGGAAATGCGCAGGCCGATTGCGTTGGTTCGACTCCGCCAAAGACGCCCTCGGATCAGGCGATCGCAATCGGCGACGGCGCCTCGCCCATCGTGCAAATAAATAATGATTGCTTGTCCGTCTGGTCTCCTTCGGGCTCCCGCTCGCTGGGGCCGAAAACATTGCAAGCTTTCGCGGGACTACCCGCGAGCGAGGCGGTGTACGATCCCCGCGTGCTTTACGACTGGTACAACCATCGTTTCATTCTGGCCTTCGGCGACAGCGATCTGATCGGCACGTCATATTACAACATTGCGGTAAGCGAGACCGACGACCCCACCGGCAGTTGGTATGTTTATCGCTTCCAGTCGCCGACGCAGGGAAATACATACAACGACTTCATAAGATTGGGTCAGGATCGGCAGGGCGTTTACGTGGCCTCCAATCTGTTCAATTTGAGCGGAGGTGTGGTCGGCTCCTATCTGTTCGAGGAGTGGGTGTTTCTGCCGAAATCATTGCTCTATGCAGGTGCTCTGGGTTCGAGTTACTGGTATCAACACGGCATGCAGGCCGGCGGACAATATACCGACTCGACGCAGCCAGCCAATATCTGGAGCCCCTACGACAACCCCCGCGCCGAGTTTCTCGTCGGCTCCTTCAACATTAACTATGGGGGCGGCAACTGCGTGAATGGCTGCGGCGGGCTGGTGGTTTGGGGCGTCGCAAATCCCTTCGGGTGGATCAATGGCGGGCCAACCCCTGAAGTGTCGGGCTATTGCTGCGGCGGCACCAGCACATATTATTTGCCGCCCAACGCCAGCCAGCCCGGCGCGCCAAATTCGATCGAAACGCTCGACACCCGGATCACCGGTCAAGTCTCTTACAAGTCTGGCGTTGTTCACGCCGCGTTGACGACAGGCGACGCGAGCTGGTCCGACCTCCTCATTTATCGGATGTTTGTGGGTCTGGGCAACGAAGACAGTCGCTGCGCCGGGCAATATCAATATCTGTGCCCGCAAATAAATTCGGTTACGTTTTTCGATGAAGCCAGAGCGAACTATGGCGGCAATTTCGCCTTCTACCCCACGCCACAGCCGGATCTCGAAGGCAATGTCGTCACCGTGTTCAATTTCGCCGGGGCGAATTGCGCCATATGCTATCTTGGCGTCGCCTATGGCATGAGCCGGGCAACCGCGCCTGGCGGAGGCTGGGCCGATTATGGCCTGCTGCTCGCCCCTGGCGACGGTCCCTACAAGTTCTCATACTGGGGCCGTTATAGCGCGGCCGCGCCCTCGGGAGTGGGTTACGCCAATAATGGCGCAGTCGGCGTTCCAGGAGTTGGTTTCGCGGGAGCCTATGTCGCGTCGGGCGGCAATTGGGCCACGCAAATCGGCTATGTCGCCTATACGGCGGCCAACCAGCCATAAGGCGGACGGAGAATTTGCATGTCCAAGGATGTTGATGCGATCTGGCCTCGCCGCGTGGCGTTTGCGGCGATAGCCGTCGCGGCATTGATGGTTGCGGCGCCTTGCGCGAGTGCGGAAAATGCCGCGTCGACGCCAGCGGTCAGCGTCGACCGCAGCGCGCCAGGCCCCGCGTCCGTCGCGGCGCGGCAAATCCAGTTGAACGCTTTGCCCGACGCAACGGCCGCGGAGATAGCGGCGCGACCGCAATTCCGCATCGGCCCGTTGACCGGGGCCTCGGCGAGCGTCTACGCCGAACGTAAGGCTTTGGCGGTGACGCGGGGAGCGCCTTCGCCGACCGCCGAAGTGGCGGCCGCCATCAATCCGAAGCCTCCGATTCTACGTTCCCCCGGCGCGTCTCCCGCGAGCGCCGCGTTGCAAACGAGTTTCGTCGGCAATGCCGAAAATGATTGCGGCAATTCGACGCCGTCCGATCAGGCAATCGCGGTAGGCGACGGCTCCGAACCAATCCTCCAGGTCAATCAAAATTGCATTTCGGTTTGGTCTCCGAGCGGAACGCGGTTGCTCGGACCAAAGACGCTGCAAGCATTCGCCGGACTCGCGGCTTCCGCCTATGTGTTCGATCCGCGCGCGCTTTACGATTGGCGCAATCACCGATTCATCGTAGCGTTCGGCGATAGCGATCTGCTCAACAACAGCTATTACGATATCGCTGTCAGCCAAAGCGACGATCCGACGGGCCTTTGGTATGTCTATCGCTTTGTCACTCCAAGCCAAAACCAAGTCTATAACGACTTCATACGCCTCGGTCAGGACAGGCAGGGCGTGTATCTCGCTTCAAATCTGTTCCCGATGGTGGGTTCCTGCTGTGGGCCCTATATGTGGGAAGAATGGGTGCTATTGCCAAAATCGTTGCTGTACTCGGGCGGTTCTCTCAACTATTGGTTCCTGACCGGCATGCAGGCCAATGGGCAATACACCGACTCGACGCAACCCGCGAATGTCTGGAGTCCTTACGACAATCCCCGCGCGGAATTCCTGATCAACTCCTACAATATAAATTTTGGCGAGGGTAATTGCTCCAATGGTTGCGGCGGCCTGATTGTCTGGGCGCTGTCCAATCAATTCGGTTGGCTTAACGGAATTCTGTTTCCTCCCCTCCTAACGGGGGTTGGCTCCGGTTCCTTCAGCTATTATCTGCCTCCAAACGCAAGCCAGCCAGGGGCGCCGAATTCGATTGAGACGCTGGACACTCGCATCACCGGACAGGTCACATATAGTGGCGGGTTTCTATACGCGGCGCTGACCACGGGCGATAACAACTGGTCGGATATCCATTATTATAAAGTGGCCCCATTCCTCGGCAATGAAAACGCCAATTGCAATGGCGATTCGGCGAACGATTGCCCGCAAATGGTCAGCGCTACGACGGTCGACGCAAAATACATCAGCGGCGCCGGTAATTTTTACTTTTTTCCAACCCCGCAGCCGGATTTGGAAGGCAATGTGACGATCGTTTATAATTTCTCCGGCCCCAACTGCGCGAATTGCTACCCGAGCGTCGGTTATGTGACCGACCGGGCGACTCAGCCCTCTTACTCTAGCGTTTTTTTGGATAGCGGAACGCTGTTGGGGACGGGGGGCGCGCGATATATGCAGAGTTCCTGGGGGCGATATACCGCCGCCGCGCCCGCAAAAATCGACTATGCCACTGGAGGCGCGGTCGACACGCCAAGCGTCTGGATCGCGGGAGCCTTCGCAAAGGCCGACGGCAGTTGGGGCACGCAAATCGGAAACACCGGGTTCACCGCGCCCAATCAGCCTTAGCCCGCTGACCGCTCGGATGTGGAATCATCCGAGCGGTAAGAGATCCCAGGACGACGAACGCAGCGGACCGCGGAAAGATGCCCCGCTCCTGATCGATGAGAGGCCGAGCCAATTAAGCCAAGGCAAGAAGGCCGACATTCTTTAAGGCGGAGCTGAACCACAGACCGTGACGCACCAGCGCCATTCTTCGTTCCAGCGGACCAAGCCGGGGTAGATTTGCGAGAGCCCGCAGCGCGGCCAGTTCGTTGGCTGGCAGGCGCTTTTCATAAATGTCGGCGAAGGCCGCCGCCTGTCCGGCGGCCTGTCCTATCAATTGCTGAGTGCGTTGACGCGCGCTCGACGGCATGGCGGGCGAATGCGCCGAAGAGCGAGGCCGTGTAGGGATCTTTCGTTGCGTTGGCGCCGTGCCGCATATAACGCATCGTGACATCTGGCAATAAAACAAGCTGACCAAAAGAGACCGCCGCCAAGGCCATCCACCAATCTTGATAAACAGCGCCTGGCGGCATGGGAAGCGTCTCTCGCAACAACGCACGGTTTACCGCCATGGTCGAACTAAGCGCCGCCGAATCCATCGCCGTGCGGCGGGTTGAAAAGCGGGACGACGGAAAGCTTCGTGTCCAGCGCCAATAGGAAGGCGCGACCACACGTCCTTCGGAGTCCACCACCTCGGCGTCAGTGCCGATCGCGATTGGCGTTTCATTTCCGAATTTCGCTTCGGCTGAGCGCAACGCGCCCAAAGTCAAGGCGACGCGGTTTGGCAGCCAGCGGTCGTCGGGGTCCGCGGTAAGAACCCAAGGCGACGTCGTGGCGGCGAGGACCTTGTTGTAATTGCCGATGATGCCGAGATTGGGCGAGGACCCCTCGTCATCGACGAGCAACATGCGCGATCCAAGGCGATCACGCCATTTCCTGAGGATATCTCCGGTTGCGTCTGAGGAGCCGTCGTCGCGCGCAATCAATCTCCAGGCGCAGTCAAAGCCGAATAAATCTTCTATGCGTCGACCCACCGCCCCGCGTTTTAGCAGGGGAAAACAATGTCCATCCGAGTATTGGAGTCAAAATACTTCACCTCATAGCTTTAACGGCCCGTTAAAACGTCGCGTCTATCGGTAACATAGCCTGATTCGCGCTTTTTAGGGAGCCGTCTATGAAGTCGCCGACATGAATGTTGTCTTCGGCTCCTTTTGCGGCTGGACTGGAGTGGAGGTGCTGAGATGACCGCAGCGCGGACCATCCGGCGCTCTTCGCTCGCCGCCCCGGAGGAACAACGAGGTCGACGGGCAGTTCAATCATCTCTTATTGGCGTTGGTCAACGCCTGTTGCAGATCGCGAGCACGCTCCTCATTATGCCGCTCGTCCTGCACGACATTGGCCGCGAAGGTTTCGGGCTTTGGTCCGCCGCCGCCTCGCTGTCGTGGATGACTGTCACCGTGGATTTCGGTGTGGGACAGGCGCTGCTGAGCAGCGTCGCCCGCAATCGAGCCCGGGGCGACATAGAGGAAATTCGGAGTGAAATCGGCGCCGCGGCGGCTTTGGCGACAATGCTGAGCGTGCTCGGGACCCTGCTCGCGATTTCGATAATACCCGCGGTCGCCACGCCTCGGTCGGAGGACGCTTATCTGATCGCGGCGTTGTGTCTTGCCGCCAATATACCGTTCAGTTTATCCGGCAACATCTGGACCGGGTTACAGCGCCTGCATATGGCTCTGATATGGGAAGCATTTCAGACTGTCATCTCTTTTTGTGGGCTGATCGCCCTCACGCGCTATACCGTCGACGTGCGTTGGTATGTAGGAGTGACGGCCGGCGGACTGCTCGTCGCGAACGCATTCAGCACAATGAACCTTTTCCTTTTGCATCCCGAACTTTTCCCTATTTGGAGCACGACGCTTGGCGCCCGCATTATCAAGCTCTTAAAAAGCGGAACGCCATTTTTCTTCCTTAGCGTCGCGTCCTTGTTGTCGATCAATCTCGATAGCGTGATAACCCTGTCGGCGTTGGGCGCGGACGCCGCCGCCCGGATGGCGGTGGCGCAGAGGGCGTGTCTGACGGCCTATGGCCTGCTCTGGGTAGTGACGCAGCCGCTCTGGCCCGCCTTCACGGATGCAACGACGCGCGGTGATATCGCCTGGGTTCGTCGGCAGGTCTTCATCGCGATCGGCGTCGTGGCGCTTTGCGCGTTATCGGGCTGTGCGGTTCTTATCATCTTCGGCCAGCGTTTCGTCGCTATCTGGATGAATGGTGAATTGCAAATCGACATGGCCATATTCCTGGCCGCCTCCGCTTGGATCATCACGTCAAGCATGAGCCGAGTCGTCGACGTTCTTTTAAATGGAGTTGGCGCTGTGTGGTTTCAGGCCCGCATTGCAATTGCGCTCGGCGTGGTCGCATTCCTGTTGAAACTTGCGATCGCTCCGTCCTTTGGCGTCGCGGGGATCCTTGGGGCGACCGCCTTATGCTATTGCGTGATCGTCGCGCCAGCCTATCTCTGGTGGCTGAGGCGTTGGCTGCATAACAACTCCAGGACGGCCTCCGGCGTTCAGAGCCCGCGAAACGAGGCGCTGAACGTAGCGTGACTCCGCCTAACCGACGCGGCTTGCGGCGATGTCGTGGGGCCTGCTGTCGCTACGCAGAAGCTCATCGAAATAGGCGATGGTTTTTTCGAGACCCGCGCGCAATTGGACCGTTGGCTCCCATCCCAATATCCGGCGCGCCTTTTCGATGTTGGGTCGCCGTTGTTTAGGATCGTCATAGGGCAGGGGTTGGAACGCCAGATTCGATTTTGCTCCCGTTAGTTCGATCACCAGTTCCGCGAGTTGTCGAATTGTAAATTCATTTGGGTTGCCGATGTTGATAGGGCCGACGATGGAGTTGTCGGTCGCCATCATGCGAATCATCGCGTCGACCAGATCGTCGACGTAGCAAAACGAACGCGTCTGACCGCCGTCGCCATAAAGCGTGACATCCCGCCCCGAGAGCGCCTGGACGATGAAATTCGAGACCACGCGCCCGTCGTTGGGATGCATCCGGGGGCCATATGTATTGAAGATGCGGACGACCTTGGCGGTCACTTTATGCTGCCGCACATAATCAAATACAAGCGTTTCGGCGCAACGTTTCCCTTCGTCGTAGCATGAGCGATATCCGATTGGATTCACATTGCCCCAATATTCCTCGGGCTGAGGATGGATCGTGGGGTCGCCATACACTTCCGATGTCGAAGCCTGAAGGAACTTCGCCTTCACCCGCTTTGTGAGGCCGAGCATGTTTATCGCGCCAATGACGCTTGTCTTGGTCGTTTGCACCGGATCGAATTGATAATGGATGGGCGAAGCGGGACACGCCAGATTGTATATCTCGTCAACCTCGACGTACAATGAAAACGTAACATCGTGTCTCAGAAGCTCGAAGGCTTTGTTGTCGAGTAGATGCGCGATATTGCGTCGGGTTCCGGTGAAAAAATTATCAACGCAAAGAACGTCGTTCCCAGCTTGCAATAGCCGCTCGCACAGGTGAGAGCCGAGGAAGCCGGCGCCGCCGGTCACCAATATACGCTTGCCCATCTTCGGCCTCTTTTCAGCCGCCTTAAAGCGAACTCGCCTGAGCGAGATGCGAGCGCCATTTCGAAACGGCGGCGATTCGCTGTAGTATGATGGGCCGACCTTAAACAATCACGAATTCAGGCGAGCGGAAAGGTCGTGGGGCATGGGCGTGGCATCCGCTTGGATCGAGTCGTCCCCGCGATAATAAAGCTCACCAAATCAATATCATATGGCGCATGCTCATCGCAAAGGCGGAGAAACCTCCGCCGAACACGCCAGAGGTGCGCGCCTGCGACGCGCGGCATACTCCCGAGGGGGCGCGCGGACGGCGTCTAAGTAATGATAATATTGACATCCATCGCTATACGATATAATTCCGGCCCGAAGAAAGCGGCCGGAGACGATAGGCGTTTTCCTTCCCCTCGCTCTGCTCTGATTTTCCGGCTGGACGTGCGTCTTCTGGCCTAGCGAGCGGACGCCATTCTCGGAATCGGAGATGCTCTGAACATGACGGACGAAACGGATCATACGCCGCTGAGCGGTTGGCGATTGTTTCTTTTCAATGTTGTGTTGGCTGTTGGGAATGTCGTTGTTTTGTCGAATATTCCTGGCTACACGATCACGGTTCCGTATGTTTCGGGGGATTTGGGCGGGGTGACGCCGAGTTTTGGTTCGTGGGCGACGTCGGATCATATGGTTGGGATTGCGTTGGGTCTGCCTTTTGCGCGGTGGTTTTCGGGTCGGTTTGGCGATTATCGGGTCTATGCGGTCTGCTTTGTTTTATACGCTGTCGTTTCTTTTGTGTGCGCGTCGAGCGCGACCTTGTGGCTGTTTTTGCCGGCGCGGATTCTGCTTGGCTTTATTGGCGGGGTGATCTTGCCCTTGGGGCAAACGCTGGCGCTTAGCGAGGTTCCCGAGGCTGCGCGCACGATTGTGATCGGATTGTGGGGCGTATTGAGCATGGCTCCCTTCACGATCGGCTCGTTGGTCTCGGGGTGGTTTGCGGAGTTCATGAGTTGGCGCACGATGTTCCTTTCGAACATCGCGATTTCGCTTTTCATCGCGGGCGTGGTCGGCTCTTTGCTTTACGCGCGCGGTTTCAGGCGGCGGATCACGCGCTTCGACGGGGTTGGGTTTGTTCTGCTGGCGGCGACGATTTATGGCGCGCAGACGATTTTCAACATGGGCAATGATTTCGACTGGTTCGCGTCGCCGATTTTGCGGATCGCGCTTGTCGTTGCGGCGATCGGCTTGCCGTCCTTCGTGTTTTGGGAGTTGGGCGAGCGCCACCCGGTTCTGGATGTGCGTCTCTTCGCCCATCGCAATTACGCGATAGCGACGGCTTGCTCGGTGATCGGCTTTCTCGTGATCCAGGGGCTTTTGTCTCTGATGGTGGGTCAGTTGCAGTTGCTCAACGGCTATTCGTCGTCGCTGGCGGGGCTGGTTTATGTTCTGATGTTCGTTTTGGCGGCTCCCTTCGTGGCGATCATGCATGTGCTGAACCGCGACATCGACGTGCGGCTGGTTTCGTTTTTCTGTTTTATCGGGCTTTCGGTGACGCTGACCTGGTTTGGGCTTTTCGACAAGCTGGCGTCGTTCGATCAAATTTCCTGGCCGATCCTGTTTTTCGGTTTTTTCATCGCGAGTTTTTTCGCGCCGCTGGCGGCGCTGGGGATGCATGGGCTGTCGGGATCGAAACTGATCCGGGCGGCGGAGGAGCTGGCGTTGTTGCGCACGATGGCGGGGGCTTTCGGCATTGCGCTGCTGGCGGTGGTTCAGTTTCGGCGGCTGCCGTTTCATCAACTTGATCTTGCCGATCATTTTGGCGGGCGGCGTTTCGCTTCGCTCGATCTTCTGGGGCAATTCATCGACAAACTGCAGAACGCCGGGGTGAACCCCGCCGCGGTTAACCAGCAGCTTGGAAACATGATGCGGGAGCAATCGGCGCTTCTGGCGATGAACGACGCTTTTTTGCTTGGCGCGGTGGCGTTCGCGGCGTTGACGGTTTTGATATGGTTCGCGCGTCCGACGCTGATCCCGGCGTTCTTGCGGCGGGAGGAGTTGCGGCGTCTGCGGGCCGAAGAACTCATGGAGCAGCCATGAGGCGGAGGGCGGCCGCGATCGCCGTCTGCGTCATGGCGCCGCTTGTCGGCGGCTGTGCGCCGACCGGGCGCGAGGAGCGGGCGGCGTTCATCGCGCCGCCTGCGATGGAGCATACGCTGGAGCAATCGGGCTCCGGCCGATCGAGCGCGGGGGCGACCCATGAATTGGCTCCTCCTTCATGGCCGACCCATGAATGGTGGCGCCAGTTCAAGAGCGCGGAGCTTGATGGCCTGATCGCGACGGCTCTCGGCGAGAACCAGAACCTGAAGAAATCGATCGACCGTCTGAAGCAGGCCGACGCGATCACCCAGATCGAGGGTTCGAAACTTCTGCCCTTCGTGGGGTCGGAAATGGGGATGCAGCAGTATCGCATTCCGAGCCACGGCGTCGTGGCGTCGTATAATCCGGCCATCGCGGGCTTCGAGAAGACCGTGGGCTATATCAACCCGATGTCGATGTATTACGAGTTCGACTTCTGGGGTAAGAACCGCGCGGCGCTCGACGCGGCGTTGGGCGAGCAGGCGGCGGAGGAGGCGGAGCTCGCGGAGACGCGGCTTGTGCTGACGACGGCGATTGCGCGGGCTTATTTCCGCGGTCTTGCGGCGGCGCGTCAGCTCGAACTGGCGCGGGAGATGGTTCGGCTGCGGCGCGAGGCGCTGTCGATCGCCGAGACGCGGTTCAAGACCGGCCTCGACATCGAGGACGCGAGCGCGGCGGCGCGGATCGAGCTCGAGAATGCGATCAAGCGCGAGGCGGGCGCGGCGGCGCTGCTGGCGTTGCAGCAGGATCTGGCGGCGAGACTGAGCGGGCAGGGTCCGGACGCTGGGCGCGGGCTGTTCGCGGCGGGAGCGGCCACGATCGCGAGCGCGCCGCCGGTTCCAAAGTCGTTGCCGGTGGAACTGCTCATTCATCGCCCCGATCTCGCGGCGGCGATGCACCGCGCGGCGGCGGCGGCGCAGCGCATCCATCACGCCAAGGCGGAATTCATGCCATCGGTGGACATAGCGGTGACGACCGGGCTCCAGGCTTCGCAGCATTCGACTCATATCGACAAGCTCGGAACTTATCTTTTTCGCGCCTCGGCGTTCAATTATCTGGTGCAGCCGGGCTTTCATCTCCCCTTGTTCGAGGGCGGACAGCTGAGCGGGCGGCTGGAGGAGCGGCGCTCGGAATATGACGAGGCGATCGATGGCTATAATGAAACGCTGCTCGAGGCGGCGCAGCAGGTCGCGGACAGCCTGACGAATGTGAAGGAGACGCGGGCCGTGGCGGAGGCGCAGGCGCGGGCGGTCGCGGCCGCGAGGGCGAAACTGGATCTTGCCCGGGTGCGCTGGAACAACGGGCTGAAGGATCGCCGCGAGATCATCGCCAACGACCATGACGCGCTGCAGGAAGCCTATTTCGAGCGCGCCTTCGAGGCGGATTATCTTTCCGCGCGGGTGGACCTGGTTCAGGCCTTGGGCGGGGGCTACGAACAGGGACCCGATCCTCGCGACATTCGCGTCGCGCCCGAGGACGACGGACTGTCGCCTTACGTGAACTTCATCGAGTCCCTCGGCGGAGGCTGACGCGCTTTCCGCTTGGATGGAGCGATCCGAGCGAATTGGCCCGAGAGCCTGTCGCCGCGGAGACCCGAAAAGAGCGTGACGATTTTTGTGAACGAGCAGGGCCGGACGGAATAATGCCGCTGAACCGAAAACAGATTCGCACCCGCAGAAACATCGGATTGATCGCCGTCGCGGCGACGGCGATGGCGACGGGATTGTATTTCGCCGTCTCCTGGGTGACGAAGGACCGCTTCGTGGTCGAAACCGACAACGCCTTCGTGACCGGAAACCTCATTCCGGTTTACGCCGACGCCACCGGGGTAGTGGCGCAGGTTTTGGCGGAAGAAACGCAAAATGTGGAGCGCGGCGATCTTCTGATCCGGCTCGACGCGCAAAGAGCGAGCGCGGCGCTCGACCAGGCGGGAAGCGATCTGGCGCGCGCGGTGCGCTCGGTCGGCGCCCTGTTCGAGAACCGGCGTCAGGCCTGCGAACGGATCGCGTCCCGCATCGCCGCGCGCGACAGGGTGCGTCACGATCTCGTTCGCTATCAACAGGCGACGCCGAGCGGCTCGGTGTCGCAACAGGTGCTGCAGAACGCGCGCGACCAACTCGCTTCATTGGAGGCGGATGTGAAGGAGGCGCGGGCCGACACCCAGTCGATCGAGGCGCGGATCGTGGGCGTCACGCCCGCGACCCACCCCGACATTCTGTCGGCCAAGGCCAAATATCTCGACGCCTACATCGAATTCGCGCGCCAAAACATCAAGGCGCCGGCCTCGGGCTATGTCGCCAAGCGCAAGGCGCAGATCGGCGACCGCGTTCGGCCCGGCGACCAGATCATGATCATCGTGCCGCTCGACCATTTGTGGGTCGAGGCTAATTTGTGGGAAAACACCATGCAGCGGGTGCGGCCCGGCCAGCCCGCCAAGGTCGTGGTCGACCTTTACGGCCGCAGCATCGTCTATCACGGAACCGTGGAAGGCCTCACGCCGGGCTCCGGCAGCGTCTTCGCCCTGCTGCCGCCCGACAACGCCACCGGCAACTTCATCCATATCGTGCAGCGCGTGCCGGTGCGTATCTCCCTGCGCACCGACGAACTCCAAAAAGACCCGTTGCGGCCCGGCCTCTCCACCGTCACCACAATCGACGTCAAGGAAGACAAATCCTCCGTCAACGCCTCCCAGACCACCACATCCGCCCCAGAATACGTAACAAATATCTATGACGACGACCTCAAACAGGGCGCCGTCAAAGCCGAACAAATCATCGGCCAAAACCTCTTTGGAAATGCCGAACAGCCAATGCGTCATTGCGGGGCGGTTGATTAGCGCGGGCGAAATGTCGCCGAGGTGGCGAGTGTGTTGATCAAGGAGATATTTTCTCGACGCTCCCGCGGATTTTCGGCTTGTGGCGACGAATATTATATCCCCAGAGGCATGAGGGGTGGGCGTCGGCTCCAAACGTTAGGGCTCCAAATTGCGGAAAAATTGTCAGACCTATGCAATAGCGCCCCCATCAATCCGTGTTTGAGCGGATTGGCTCAAACGCGGAGTGATCGATTCTGGGAAATTATAGCGTGCTTTAAGCGAAAGACCGGCCGCAATTTTTTTTTCGACGGACATTTTTTTGAGCCGCACTCTAGCGTATTTCACATGATAACGCTAAAGGAAGGCCGTGCTTTCGTCTTGAAAACACAGCCTTCCTCCCCATTCCGCGTTACATCCCAAAAAATAGGATAGACCATGACCGCCGATTTGTTCGTCGCCGCGCTTTGGTTGGGGCTGGCGTTGGTGGCTGGCCTGCTCGCGAACTGGTTTCGCGTCTCCAGCGCCCTGA
Source organism: Methylocystis sp. KS32 (assembly GCA_002862095.1). Classification (GTDB taxonomy): domain Bacteria; phylum Pseudomonadota; class Alphaproteobacteria; order Rhizobiales; family Beijerinckiaceae; genus Methylocystis. The sequence continues at coordinate 20,898 of PHSQ01000003.1, forward strand.
TGGAGATCGTTATTGGCGTCGCTGCTCAGCTGGTTCTGGGCTCTCAGATCATGGGCGCCGACTCGAGCTGGATAAAATTTCTCTCCACGGTTGGCGCGGTTCTGCTGACATTTCTTGCCGGTTCCGAACTTGAACCTGAAATTTTGAAGGCCAAATGGAAACAGGCCGGGGCCGTCGGAATGGTGAGCTTCCTTGTGCCCTTTGTGGCCTGCGCCGGGGCCGCCCATTTCATTCTCGGCTGGGAAACGATGGCGAGTTGGCTTGCGGGCCTCGCCCTGTCGACGACGTCGGCGGCCGTGGTTTATGCGGTCACTCTGGAGTTTGGCTTTAACAAGGTCGAATATGGAAAGATCATGTTGATCGCCACATTCGTGACCGACGTCGCGACTGTTCTCGCGTTGGGATTGACCTTCACGCCCTTCACCATGAACACGTTGATAGCCGTCGTCGCCGCAACGGTGGTATTGATCGCCTTGCCGAAGGTGGCTCCGATTTTCTTCAACCGTTTTGGGGGGCTCCTCTCCGAACTGGAGACAAAGTTTCTACTGCTCTGTCTGTTGGGTTTGGCCGCGCTTGCGACCTGGGCGGACAGCGAGGCTGTTCTTGCCGGCTATGTCGTAGGAATGGTGCTCGCCGGCGCCATGGGCGGGCGTCACGAACTGATAAGGCGTCTGCGTACTGTGACCTTCGGTCTGCTGACGCCTTTCTTCTTTATCCTCGTCGGATCGCTCGTTTCCGTGCCCGCCCTGATCGCCGCTCCCGCCGGCGCCGCATTCTTCTTCGTTACGAAAGTCGTGACCAAGACGGCGGGCATCTATCCCGTCTCCAGATATTTCGGCTCGACCCGCAAAGAGGCGACCTACACCAGCCTGTTGATGTCGACGGGTTTGACATTCGGCACCATCGCCGCGCTGTTCGGCTTGCGACACGGCATCATTGACGCCGGTCAATATTCGAGCTTGGTCGCCGCTGTCATATTCACTGCGGTAGTGCCCACCATAATCGGGAATATGTATTTCTTGCCCACCCACTTGTTGCCTGTGGGAGAGCAGGAAGAAGAACGCTGAAGGTGAGAGGCCAACGCATGTTCAATAAAATTCTGAATGCAAACGACGGCTCCGACACCGGATTTCGGTCCTTTTCGTTGGCGCTTTCCATGGCGAAGCTTCACAACTCGGAGCTTCACATGGTCTGCGTGGAAGAGGTGCCCTATATGCCCGAATTCGTTCAGGAGGTGGACGAACTGGATGAAAACGCCGCCCGGCGGATCAAGGCCTTGGTTAAGCGAGCGGAAGAAATGGCGGAAGGCGAACAGGTCAAGCTTAGCGCCCATGTCATCAAGGGCCATCCGGTTCGCGACATCCTAAAGCTCGCCGATGATCTTGGTGTCGATCTCGTCGTCATCGGCGCGGTAGGGCACTCGGCGATTTACGAGCGCTTGATCGGGAGCAAGGCGGATCGGATCATGCAACTCGCGAAGTGTCCGGTGTTGGTTGCAAAGTGATCGGTGAAAGCAGGCGCCGGACCGGCGTCTAGCTTGGCGGGCAAGCGCCTCTTCGCCAAGGTCGTTTTATGCGACGCTTCGATTTCATGACGCCGCAGCGTGGGTTCGCGCCCTCGCTGGGCGGCGCGTTCATGGCGAGCGTTGATAAAGGTATGGATATGAATAAGGAGAGTACCGCTCTCCTTGATTATAGGGATAGGCGTAGCCGTTCGAAGGAGTCTGGTAGCCATACTCGTCTGGACGCCGATAACTCGGGCGTTGGTAAGTATAGGGAGAATATCTCTCGCCAGACTGATAAGGATATTGGCTACTCTGTGCGAGCGCCCGATGCCCTTGCATCGCGATGAAAACCGACGCAGCCGCCAGAAGTCCAATAACCCTGATCATGTCCAAACTCGCAACGGCCGACCTTGCCGACGTTCATGCGTCGCCCGCAGCCGTTCGGCGACGCTCGATATGTTACGCAAATTATGTCGCAATCCGATGCAAGACAAGCGCCGCATCGTGGCCGGAAGGGTGTAAATCGCACCGGCGCCCGAAGTTTCTGGCGTTTGCGAACTGAATTTTCGCTCGCGGGAGCCCAGGAAGGTTGTAGTCGGGCTTCGCCAGCCAGTAATTGCAGCCGAATTGGCGCGAGGTGAGGCGTTTGAGCGCCTAAACGCGGCGCGATCCAGCCCGTCTTATTCACCTCACGGCAGTTTATCGTCAAATTTCATGGCGCGATGATCGCGGAGGCAATTGGCCGTTGCGTCCTCCCCGCCTACCCGCTCCGTAATTTGGAACGCATCGAATTTTGAGGGATTGATGGGAGGGCGTTGCTTGCCCCGCCTTTCACCGTCGCGCCGGCTGTAGCGCTCCCGTCAAACGCAGGAAGGCTTGGCCCGCGAACAGCCAGTGGCGAGTGCAAGCCTGATGCGGCTAGCGGCCTCCGTGATGCGCGCGCCGATCTTCGGCAGCTTTTCGCGCAAGGTTGCAAAATGCAGCGGCAGCGAGGGGAGTGGCGACGCGCAGTTCGAGCGCGAAGGCGTTTTGGAGAGTTTGAATGCTGCGCTACGGTTGTTTTATCAGCCGCCTTATTCGCCCGTTCGCGATCCCAACGAATTCGTGCGGAACCATCTGAAAGCCGACACGGTGGGGCGCATGACAGTGACGATCAATCACCACTTCAAAGGCAGTCCGCTGGTTAATGCGGCAGTTGCAAAAGACCCAGCCAAAATCCGTTCCTTCTTTCAAAACCATCATTCCAATATGCCGCGTCATGAACGAATCTGGCGGCGGGTTCGTCATTGCGAGCGCCGCGAAGCAATCCAGGGGGATGCCCCGGCTCTGGATTGCTTCGCGGCGCTCGCAATGACGTGCGGCAAGCCAGGGGGCTGGCCGGACTTAACCTAAAAACCGCAATTGGCGGGGCGCCTCTCTGCGTGGTTTGATTTTTCGCGGTGTGGTTGCATCAGGCGGGCGCCAGGCGGGGCGGGGCGCGCAGCAGGCGGCCTTTCAGGAAGGCCTGGAAGGCCCGCGACAGGATCACGCGCCATTTTTGCGGCGCGGTCAACGGCTCCGCATTTTCGGCCAGGCCGCGCAGGAAGGCCGCGACCGCCGCCAGCGCTCGCGCCGCGGGTTTCGCCTTTGCGTGCGCGCTCGTCACGCGGAGCGTCGTCTGCCGCGCGTGCCGCGTGCGCGTCGCGATGATGGCCGATAGAAACAGCGGCCGGCTGGTGATCGCCTCGCGATGAAGGCTCGGCGAGGCGCACGAAAATGTTCCACCAATCGTAGAACAGCGCGACGAGCCGCGCGGTCAGGCGGCAGCGCGCGAGATCATGCGTCGTGAAGCCGCCCCAGCCCCATTGGTTCTTCGTCTCGTCGAAGATGTTTTCCGCGTCGCCGCGATCGCGATAGAGCTGGCCGAACGCCTCCATTTCTTCGTCGAGCGTGGTGACCAGAACCGAATATTCGTAGGCTTCGCCGCCCCGGTCGATCTCGGCGAAGGAAAGCCGCGGCGCGCCGTTCTCGTCGTCGTAGGAAAGTCCCACGGCGCCCTTCAGGCGCCTGCGCAGCACGATCACCCGCCGCTCGCGGCTCCAGCCCACCAGGCGAACCGCGCTTTCCTTCGCCTGAAAACCATGGCCCGCGTAAATCCATTCGGGCGCGGAGCCGAGCTTCTCGATCATGCGCGCAACGTTCTTGGTCAAACGCAACTTGAACAGATAGGGCAGCCCGCACGTCTCGACCTCGCGCATGATCCCCTCATTGCCGAAACCGCAATCGCCGCGCGATCATTGGCCGACTCTGTTGCGGGGCGACTGCGGGTTCGGCCAAAAGCCGTCGAAGACGGCTTCGCTCCGCTCGCCTATGGAGCCAATCATGCGCGAAGCGGAACAACGCGGCTTGGCCTATTTGTTCAAGCTGCGCGTGACAGCCAATGTCAAGCGCATGATCGAGCGCCTGTCCTCGCAAAGCGAGTGGACGAACGCCGGGCACGGCTGGCAAGCCAAGGAAAGCATACTGCGGCTCGTTGGGTGGAGCAGGCACCGCCGGCTGATCGTGTTGCGGCGGCGGGTGAAGGGAGATTTGGCGATATCTTCAAACGATGCCGCCTGTCAGCAACGGCTTTCTTTTGCCGAAATCGGCACGGGGGACGAAGTCCGAATATTCCATCCTCGCCACTTCGCTCGACGAGGAGATTGTGAGTTTTGGCCAGCTATATCGTGATCGCGGCGACAGCGAAAATATTTTTGACGAATTGAAAAACCAATGGGGCTGGGGCGGCTTTGTCACGCAGAATCTTGCGCGTTGCCGTCTGGCGGCGCGCATGGTCGCGTTGTTTTACAATTGGTGGAACATCTTCGTTCGTCTGGTCGAGCCGGACCGGCATATGGAAGCGATCACCAGCCGCCCGTTGCTGTTGCACGCCATCGCCACCTGGGTGCGGCATGCGAGACAAACAACACTCACCGTGGCGAGTTCACACGCAAAGAATTTTCCCGCCGCGAAGGCTTTTCGCGCGGTTGCGCTTTTTCTACATGAACTCACAAAAAATGCGGCGCAAGTGACGGGCCTGCAACGCGGGCGGCGAATCCTCGCCAGAGCCTTCCAAGTCTTCCGTCACGGCCGCCAATTGCGGTCGCCGGCGCGCCTCGCGCCCGGCTGACGCAACAACTTGAGGCTGAGAAAATACAAAATTCAGCCGAATATCGGCCTCGAAGTCGCGGCGTCCCTTCGGGCGCGTGGCCTCGAGGTTCATGTCGCGGCGCCGGAGAAGCGGCCATTGGAGCGCGTGCTCGGTCCGGAGATTGGCGATTTCGTGCGCAGCCTTCATGAGAAGCAGGGCGTCGTGTTCCATCTTGAGGATGTCGCGACGGCCATCGACGAAGGTCGCGTGAGGCTCCGAAGCGGCGGCGAGTTGGAGGCGGACCTCGTTGTTTGCGGAGTGGGGGTGCGTCCGCGTCTCGAACTTGCGGAAGCGGCCGGCCTTACCCTCGACCGCGTCGTCGTCGTCGATGCATTTCTCGAGACTAGCGCTCCGGGCGTCTTCGCGGCTGGCGACATCGCGCGTTGGCCCGATCCACACAGCGGCCGGAACATACGGGTCGAACATTGGAATGTCGCGGAGCGACAGGGGCAGACGGTGGCGCTGAACATGCTCGGAGCGAGGGAAGCCTTCCGGGCCGCGCCATTCTTCTGGAGCCAGCATTACGACGTCGTTATCAATTATGTCGGCCATGCCGAGGCGTGGGACGAGATCGAAATCGAAGGAGATATTTCGGCGCGCGATTGCCTGTTGCGCTACAAGGAGAATGGCCGTGTTCTCGCCGTCGCCTCTATTTTCCGCGACATCGAAAGCCTGCGCGCGGAGATCGAAATGGAGCGTTCGATCGCGTAGGCGGATAGGAAAGTTTGGCCTCTATTTTCCTCGCACCAGGCCAAGAAATTCTTCCCGCGTACGAGGGTCGTCGCGCATGACGCCCAGCAGATGGCTTGTCGTGAGCACGGATCCGGTTGTGTTGACGCCGCGTAAAGTCATGCAGCTGTGCTCGGCCTCGATGACCACACCGACGCCTTGCGGCTGAAGAATGTCCTGGATGGCTTCGGCGATTTCGGTGGTGAGCTTTTCCTGAATTTGCAGCCGGCGCGCGAAGCCGTGCACGACGCGCGCCAGCTTGGAGATGCCCACCACGCGGTTGGTTGGCAGATAGCCGACATGGGCGCGGCCAGTCACCGGGAGCATGTGATGCTCGCAAAAGCTGACGACGCGAATGTCTTTTAGCACGACCAATTCGTCATAGCCGCCGACTTCCGCGAACGTGCGTTGCAGATAATCGCGGGGATCGCCCGCGTAACCGGCGAATAGTTCACGATAGGATCGCGCGACGCGTGCTGGCGTGTCGATCAATCCTTCGCGTCCCGGATCATCGCCAGCCCACTCAATGAGCGTTCTGACGGCCGCTTCGGCGTCGGCCTGAGTTGGTTTAGCCATTAGAAGTTCTCCCAAATCGTCGGCAAGATTCGCCAACGTTGTGCGATACTCCCCAGTGAGAAAGCAAAACCACTCTCGACTAAGGGTCTCGGCGGGTCCTGGTTAGGCCGGAGAGAACTGCTCGCTAAAAATGCGGTCATGGGCGACACCAGCCGAGAGGCTCAGGGCCTCCGTCGCTTTGATCAGCGCTGGCGGCCCGCAGACGTATATGTCGGGATGCGCGCTTTCGGCAGCCAGCGCCGCGGCGAGTGCGTCTGCCGGCGTTCCTGTGAAGCCGCGCCAATCCGGCGCAGATTTCCAGACACAGAGAGTGGCCGCAAGATTGGGGAGAGAGGTCTTCAAATCCTCGATGATGTCGAGCGCGAACAATTCGTCCAACGTATTGACGCCGAAATACAAACGCGCTTCGCGCGTGTCGCCAAAATCCGCCATTTGCCGCAACATGGACAGCATCGGCGCGACGCCTGTGCCGCCGGCGACGAACCAGCGCGGCGCGTGGCTCGCCTCGTCGGCCGTAAAGCTGCCTTGTGGACCTTTGACGAGAATGGGATCGCCAATCTTGGCCTCGCTTTTCAGATAGGCGGAGAAGACGCCCTGTGGATGCAGGCGGATCAGGAATTCGAGCGTTCCATCCCAGTTGGGCGTATTGGCGAGCGAATAGGCGCGGGTGATCGACGTTCCCGGCAATGTCAGCTCCATGAACTGCCCCGGAATGAACTCCGTCGCACGGCCATGGGTGGGATCGTCCTCATATTGCAGCACGAGTCGCACCGCCCCGGCTCCGGCCGGTGAGATTTCCGTGACGCGCGCGCTGCGCTCGGGAATGGGCGAAAAGCCGATGGCGGCCTTGTCGAACGGCGCGGTCAATTCAAGATCGCTGCAGGCCTTGGCGCGGCAAAGCAGAATGTCGCCGGCGGCGCGGTCGTCGTCGGTGAGCGCCGCCTTGCTGTGGGGACCAAGAACCACCACCCCCGCTTTGCGCGTCACCCGGCAGGTTCCACATCCGCCTTCGCGGCAGACGGCGGGGAGAAAAATATTCGCGTTCGCGGCTGCGTCGAGCAGGGTGTCGGAGGGCTCGGCGTCAAAAGCGATCGACGCGCCGTCGCGCGTGAGAAGATTAACCTTGAGCATGGTGCTAGGAGTCCCGTGCGGGGGTAACGCCACAACCGGGCGCGCTTTGGCGCCCGGTCACGAGGCTTTTTGCGTCAGGCGGCGCGGCTGAGCGACGCCTCGATGTCGGCCTTGGCGTCGCCGATCGGTTGGATGCCGAATTTTTCGACGAGCACATTGACCAGCGCCGGCGTCAGGAAGGCCGGCAGCGTTGGGCCGAGGCGCACATTACGCACGCCGAGCGCCAGCAGCGTCAGCAGCACCGCCGCAGCCTTTTGCTCGAACCACGAGACGATCAACGACAGCGGCAGCTCGTTGACGCCGACGCCAAAGGCTTCGGCCAGCTTGCTCGCGACGACGATCGCCGAATAGGCGTCGTTGCACTGGCCCATGTCGAGGAGCCGCGGTAGTCCGCCGATCGTTCCGAAGTCGTGCCGGTTGAAGCGATATTTGCCGCAGCCCAGGGTCAGCACCATCGTGTCTTGCGGCGCGTGCTCGGCGAAGTCGGTGTAATAGTTGCGGCCCGGCGCCGCGCCATCGCAGCCGCCGACCAAGAAGAAGTGGCGAATGGCGCCTGCCTTCACCGCGTCGATCACCTTGTCCGCGACGCCAAGAACCGCGTCGCGGCCGAAGCCGATGGTGACGGTCTCCTCGGCCGCGTCCTCATTGAAGCCTGGAAGCGCCAGCGCGGCCTGGACGACCTGCGAGAAGTCGCCATTCTCGATGTGGCGGACGCCCGCCCAACCCACCGGACCCGCGGTGAACAGGCGCCCGCGGTAGCGCGGTTGCGGCTCGATCAGGCAATTCGACGTCATCACGATCGGGCCGGGGAAGTCGGCGAACTCCTTCTGCTGATCCTGCCAGGCGCCGCCGTAATTGCCGACAAGTTGCGGGTAGGCCTTGAGCTTGGGATAGGAATGCGCCGGCAGCACTTCGCCATGCGTGTAGACGTTGATCCCCTTGTCTTTGGTGGCTTCGAGGATCGCGTGCAAATCCTTGAGGTCGTGGCCCGAGACGAGGATCGCCTTGCCCTTGATCGGCGTCATGCGCACGATGGTCGGAACGGGAGTGCCGAAGGAGCCGGTGTTGGCGGCGTCGAGCGCCTCCATGGCCGAGAAATTTGCGTGGCCGAGCGCCAGCGCTTCGTCGAGCAGTGGACCAATTTCCCTGGGCTCGCTGGCGAGAAGATCGAGCGCGTGTTCGACCGCCGCGTAAATGGCGGCGCGCTCTTGGCCGAGCACCTCGGCGTGATGCGCGTAGGCGCAGACGCCCTTGAGGCCATAAAGCACCAGTGAGCGGAGGCCGACGACATCGTCGCCGAGGGTAGCAGCGTCCTTCTTCACCGCCGCTGCGCTCGCTTGAGCCAGAAGCCCATTCATGTCTTTGGCCGGAATGAAAGCGGCGGCTCCTGAAAGCCTCTCGGGCGTTTTGCCAGCAGTTTGAGCGGCCTTTTCATAGAGCGCCTTGGCGCGGTCGCGATGTTGCGCCGCCTGCTGGATGAGTTCGACAAATTTGCCGGCGTTGAAATTGACGTTCGTCAGCGTGGTGAAGAAGGCATAGAGCACGAAGCGATCGGCGTCAGCGTCGATCGCGCCGAGGGTGCGGGCGCGACGGAGATATTGGCCGATCCCTTCGCAGACATGCAACAGAATGTCTTGCAGATCGGAGGTTGTGGCGTCCTTGCCACACATACCTTTGGGGCCGGCGCAGCCCGCGCTTTCGTCCGACCGATAAGTCTGCTCGCATTGATAACAGAACATGGGCGCGTCCTTCTTTCGCTCGTCTTTGTGACCGGCGCTCCGGAGGCGGCGCGCTAAAGTCAGTATTAAAAATACCTATTAAGGCCGGACGAAGTCAAGAAGCCCTCCAAAAAGCCGGTCTGTCGTTTAATCGACGAGGTCGAGCATCGGCGCAACGCCGTTCTTTTCGAGGCAATCGCTGATGGTGAAGCGATCAAGTTCGCGCAAGAAACCCAGTTGCGCGCGGGCCAGCATCCCCTTGAGGCGGCACCGCGGCAAAAACGCGCAGTCATTCCACCCCTCGCGAAAACAATCGACGAGGGCCTGTTCCTTGCCGAGACTGCGGACAACGTCGCCGATGCGGATGTCGCGCGGATCGCGCGCCAGTCGAACGCCGCCTTGCGCACCTCGGATTCCCTCAAGATAGCCCGCGGACGTCAGCTCTTGCAGCACCTTCGCCATATGATGGCGAGAGACGTGGAAATGGTCGGCGATCGCTGCGGCGCTCAAAATCTCCCCCTTCCGTTCCGCCAGGAGGATCAGCGCGCGCAGCCCAAAATCGGTGAAGCTGGTCAGTTTCATAAAAGCGACACTATCACAGTATTCAAAATTCTGACATAGGAACGCCACGGGCTTCAGCAGCGCCTGTCTTCGGGTCGGGGCATCATATGATTGAGATTCGGCTTCAATCGCTCACAGAATCCGGGGATCTAAGTCAGCGCTTGCGCGTCATCGATAGCTTGGTTTGAGCGCCCATCGTTAGCCTCTCGGCGACGCGTCGGGCGCCGTCAACTTAACGGCCGGAGGTCGCGCCGAAACCGCAAGGCGGGTCTCGGGGATCATGCAGCCCTGGCCGTTCCCGTGATCTCGCGCCATGCGGCGATCGCCCTCGCGCGATGAGCGCGGCGGGCGTTCGCCGTCTGATGTTCGGGGCGGGGAAGGTGGAAGAGATTGGCGACCTGATCGTGAATGGACAAGAAGCGCTGCGCTTGTCGCGCCGATTTGAACCGCTTCATGATCCTCTCTCGTCGCCGCGTCGGTTGATGCGAATTTTCCGCTCGGTTGATCAGGCCTTTGTGTTGGCGATGCTCGACCTTCAACGTCATGTCCCTGCGGGCCGCGCCATAAGAGGGCAATTTGTCCGTGATCATGACGCGCGGCGCCCTGGCGGTCTTTCGCAGCAGCTTGCGCATGAGGCGGCGGGCGGCTTTCCGGTCGCGACGGCTTTGAACGAGAACGTCGAGAACGAAGCCGTCCTGATCGACGGCGCGCCAGAGCCAGTGTTTCTTGGCGGCGATAGAGACGACGACTTCGTCCCTGCGCCATTTGTCGCCTCGCTGCGGAGCGTGCCGGCGAATGTTGGATGAAAAATCGCGGCCGAATTTCTCCGCCCATCGGCGGATCGTTTCGTAGGTGACGCCATTTCTAACCCGCGAAAGTCCCAACGACTCCCAAAAATCCAGCAGGAATCGAAAGATTTTCAGACTCTCAGTATCCACAACAATACCGGCCGTATCTCAATGCGACACGGCAGAAGAATGGGAGAGCGATCACGCCGGCGCGCAGGAGCTTGTTGGTCAGGCAGAACGACAGGGCTTTGGACGGCGCCGCCGCCTTGATCTTCTCCGCCGGGGCGCGCAGATCGACCTCGGCGCGGCTGACCGAAGGATCGGAAATAGGCGCCGTCGTATACAAATTCGCCCACGCGGCTCAATAACTTCAGCCCCTCATCAGAGCTTTCACATGAAGAATCGCGATAGGCTTCCGTTGCAAGGCGTCGAACACCGCTGCCGTGAGGCGCCCTCCATAAACCGCGGCGGTGTCGATGTTGATGCGATTCTCCCGCGCGTCCGGCTTCAGGACGGGCGTGTGGCCGTGGACGATGTATTTCTCATGCGGCGTTCTGTCCTTTAAGAACAAATGCCGGATCCACAATTTGTCTACGTCGTTCTGGTCTTTCAGCCTGACGCCCGGACGGATGCCGGCGTGGACGTAATAGCGCAGCTCGTCTTCGCAGGACGTTGGCAGTCCGGCGAGCCACGCGGCGTCGTCGCGCAAGAGTTCGACGTTCGGATAACTCTCGACCGTCGCGTCGCCGCCATTATCCGGGCTCACCCAGCTTTGCTTGTCGCCAGGCTCGCCGCCCAGCGCGGCCCGCGCCATCATGAATTCGTGGTTGCCCTTCAGATTTACGACGGAGGCGAAACCGGGATATAAGCTTCGCAACCGATGCCGGATCAGCCGCACGACCCGAAACGAATCCGGCCCGCGATCCACATAGTCGCCCAAGGTGATCAAACGCGCGGGCTTGCCCGCCGCGTGCGCGCCGCACAGATCGAGCAACGCGACAAACTCTTGGAAGCACCCGTGAATATCGCCAATCACATAGGTTCGCATTGTCGCGCCGCTCTCCTCCCGATCGCATTTGGATCGGCGTAAATCCTCGGTCGGAAAAGCCATATGATGTGGCTCTGTGCTCATAACGAGCAGCTACGACAATATTGGACGACGCTGATCGCGCCGGCTGGTTGGTTCGTTCACGAAACGCGACAGGGCAGAATTATGGGCGGTGTATTTTGCGTCGCGGCATGGGAACCACCGGGAAAGCGGATTGTCGGCGCCGATGAGGCGCCGACAAAACATCGGGAGAAGCCCGCGAGCGGGGCGGGGAATGTCCCCGCCCGTCGATGTCAGCGCCTTGGCGGCGCGGGGTGGCGCAACGCAGCGCCTCGATCCACCACCACATCCCGTCCCGGGATCAGCGTTCCCGGCCGGTCAACCTCGATGACCATGCCGCGAAGTCCGACATGCACGCTCATGGCGCAATGCAGGCCGTCGGGGAGGATGGCGGGCGCATAGGCGATATGCCGCCCATGCGATTTGATTGCGCGACCGGCCTGACGCCACAGGGCCGAAAGCGACCGCGCTCCATCTGGCCCAGCGGCCAGAATTTGATCCGCGAGGTCCTGATGCAGGCGTATGGTGATTTGCGGCAAGACTGCCTCCTCTAGCTCAAAGCGAACGAAATTCGCGCAGCGGAAATCGCGGCGCGTTTCGGTTCGGGAGCAGAGGGAGGAGGTCAGGCCATGGCTTTCCTATAATTGATCTTGCATCAGGCCGCAAACAGCGGATCAACGCGCGGGAGTGGTCGATATATGCTGGCCCTTTCCATCGTAGGTGTAGATGAATGCGCCTCGGCGGATATTGACGGTCGAAGCGGTATAGCCCTTCAGTCCGTCCTGCGGTCCGGCGCCCGCGCTAAGTGTGCAAAGCTGATGGCCTTTTTCGTCATACACATAAACGAACGAACTCCGTTGAACGGCATTGCCAATCGCCATGATCAATTTCCTTCCGAAAGCATAGACGCCTCGCGGCGCCGACGAAGCGGCGGGGAGAAACCTCGCTCCGTCGCTTGGCGTCAGGAAAAGACAATACCGCTTCGGTACGTCAGATTCGGACGCTTTATCAAACCTTGGGCGTCACGTGCTCGTTGACCGCATCTTCCCCCTGGTGACGGGACGATGTCCAAGAAGAATATTCGAGATCGTCGTGAAAGCGCTGATAAAGATAGACTGCCCGCTTCTCGACAGCTACCTGAAACGCCTGAAGGCGTTCGTTGTTCCATTTTCTGTCCGCAACTGCTCCAGAACGGGAAACGAGCCGCCAGGGAGCAATTTCGGCAGAAAACGCCCAATCTTTCATCCCCTTTTTAAATTTGTCGCTCTCGGGCTTCTGCTTAATGAAGCACATTTTTTCCTCGACGTCGGTGTCCCCATCGCCCCGGTTTTGGGCTGAGCCGACAAGACGCAGATTTCCAATCCCAGCCCCGATTTGATCGCGGGTGCCCCGCAATTCTTCTTTATTTTGAACTTCGGCATCAAGCCGATGTTGAAACAGCCTCCAGTCCTGTCGCCAGTCATTACTTGGACAAACATGGTCTAAATCGTATGGAATATCGTCCTCATGATCGGTCAAAGGAGCATAATCAGGGAATGCTTTCCTTATATAATCTCGCTGCAACCATGGCAGAAGCGCTTTGCCGTTCCACCACCAGCGCGCGCACATTTCATTGCGAATTTTACCCGCGACGAAACGATCGGCGTCGGTTCGCCAAACAGGAGTTTCTTGAAGGGCATCAAAGTGTTTGTCAAAATCCTCGGCGGAGATTAGATCTTGCGCGCATTTATCGCCTTCGTGACCAATCAGAATTTGATAAAGCTTGATGGCGGGAAAAACTTTGTCCCCTATGTCGCGAAGATATTCGGAACGGCGAACTGTCGCTTTGTTTATGTCGCAAAGATATTCAAAACAGCGAACTGTCGCTTTTTCATCGTTCCAAACGCACAAACGCCAAAAAAGAGCGAAACGGACCGCCTCTTTGCGGGACTCGTTCCATTGAGTGCCCTCCGGCAACGAACTGGCCCAAAACACCAGGACTTGCCATACGCCCGGCGGCAATGTCGCCAACAGCACGTCAGGAAGCCAAAATGCGTCCTCACCCTCCTGAAAAGAAAGAATATTTTTGATCGCTTCGAAGCCTTGCTGCAGCGGCCCCGTGCGTCCTGAAGGGATCAGTCCGTTCAAGTTTGAATGAAGCTCGCTCTCTTGATCCTTCATTTCCTTCGCGAATAAGGCCACGTCTGGGACTGAAAAGGACGGCTGTTTCTTTCGCGCATTGGCGATGCGAAGCGCTGTTGTTACAATCTTTGTCGGGGGCAGAATCTTGCCGACAGTGGCGGAAATGTTTTCTACTAGTTCCTGTATTTCCTTTTTATGATGCTTGTAGATCGAATAAAGACGCTCCTCGTTGCTCAACGGCTCCCCGCCGGCACCGACCCTTTCAAATAATGCAAGTACCGCATCGTCGCCTTGTAGCGCTCCTAAATCGACCTTCAACAAGGCCACATGCGCTGCTTTGAGCCGCTTAAATGCTTTATGAAGGGCGGCAATAGCTGCCTCTGAAGCACCCGGCGCTTCTTTGGTAAGCGCATCCAAGTTGCCTTCTCGCCAAGCGCGCAACAAACGCCTGAGTTTGAAAGTGGTGGAGCCGCTTGACCTGTATGGCTTTGGTGGCTCCTCAATCTTTTTGCCGTCTTGCGCAACATTTCCGCTAAAGAGTTCAGAATCATAGGCCGAGCGCGGTTTTCCATCGTCGCCAAGGCGAGGGTTTCCTTGCTGGTCCAGAACCAAGATAGGATGATCTTTTGGCTCGATCGCTTCTCGCGCTTTGCGGCGATCATGTGTGGGCCATTTTCGCCCAGTCGCGGGGTCATATCCAAAGGGCTGGGTCTTCGATGTTATGAACAGACGGAAGGACGATGAATCCGTTGGCGCAAGATCGACCCAAAGACAGCGGTCGTCCGAAATTTCTGCCCATCCAAGTAGGAGGGCTCGCAAGCGTTGCTGCCCATCCAAGAGATCAAAGCCGGCTCCTTCGATGGATTTTCCGTCCAAACGCCTCGCTTGCCCGGTGCCCGCGCGCGTCAGGAGATAGAAAATACCAATCGGCAGACCGCGTAGCACCGAATCCCAAAGATCGACGATTTTCTTCGCGTTCCAAACCGCTGAACGCTGGATAGGCGGAAGCCCGAGCGGCTTGTCCGGCGCAGACGCCAAGGCGGCCTCCGGCTGCAACGAGTTTTTCGCCCATTCAATAAATTCGCAAAGGCTTTGTCCGACGACGGTTTTGTCTTCTTCAAATACTGGTGCAGCCATAATTCCTCTCCGTCATTGCTTAAATGGCCACGCAGGCCAGTTCTCCATCAAAATCCCATTTTCACCAGCTTCCCTTCGGGCTTCGCCGCAACCTCTTCCTCTAGCCATTGCGCCAACCGCGCCGGCTCCCGCTCCCCCAAAACCTCCGCCTTGCGCACAACGACAGCGAAATCACCCGGCGTCAAAAGCTCCAGCTTGAGGATAGACCTCGGCGCCTCGATTCCGAAAGCCCTAAAAAATGCTGCGGCGATTTGCCCCTCGTCCATCGGCAGAAACCGCACTTTGAACAGAAAGCGCCGCGCCGTCGCCGGGTCGAGCGTGTCAGGCGCATTGGTGGTGCAGGCGAAGGGGAGCGGGTGCCGCTCCATCCAGGTCAGCATTTCATTGACCTGGGTGATCTCCCAGGAATGGCGCGCGGCGCCGCGATCCCGCAGCAGCGAATCCGCCTCGTCCAATATGAGGAAGGCGCCGAGATCGGCGGCTTCTTCGAAGGCGGCGGCGATGGCCTTTTCCGACTCGCCGAGAAAGCTCGATGTCAGATCGGAATAGCGCTTGTCCAGCACCTCCAGGCCAAGCTCCGCCGCCAGATGGCGCGCATAGGCGGATTTGCCGGTGCCGGGCGGGCCGGACAGGCAGAAAGACAAGGCTTTGGACGGCGCCGCCTTGATTTTTGTCGTCAGGGCGCAAAGATCGACGTCGGCGCGGCTGAGCGACGGATCGAAGACGATCGGCGCCGGCGGCGGCGCGATTTCGCTATAGCCCATCGCTTTCAGGCCGCCGCCGAGAATTTGCAACGCCTCTTCGCCCGAGCCACCCATGCGGGCTGCGGACAGGATGGCGTTTTCAATTAGCGCTGGAGCGGCCGGCAGACGCGCCAATTGACCGATCGCCATAGTGTCGAGGTTGAACTTCGCCCGACTCGCGACGCGTTCGACAATTCTCTGCCTGACCGCCACGCCCGGCCGAGGGAAGCGCATGACCAGGTTCATCCGCCTCACCACAGCCGGTCCCAGGCGGGCGATATCGTTGGTGATCCAGATCGTTGGCGCCCGCGTCTGTTCGACCAGGCGGTTCATGAACACTTTCGAGCCATCGCGCGTAGAGGCGTCATCATCATCGACTCCGGCGAAAAGATCGTCGGCCTCATCGACAACGACAATCATTTTCCCCGCAGCAGCCCCCAGTTCCGTGGCGATCATCAATGCGGCGACTCGTTCGCGGCGGTTGGGCTCGCTGCTCTGCTTGTCGGCCTCGCCAATAAAATGAACGCCGCGCTTCACGCGGGCGCCCAACGTCTTGGCGAATTCGCTTTTTCCCGTGCCGGGCGGTCCGTAAAGCAGAATATTGGCGCCAGGACCCTCGCTGTTCTCGACGATGCGGGCGGCGAGATCGCGCGATGCGCCGATATGAGCGAAGTCGTCCCAATGCAGCGTGGCCGGACGCGTCTTTCCCAGAAGCTGGTCCCGAACTTCGCGCGCCGACAGTCTGGGCATGGAAATGACCCGCTCGACGGTGTCGGTGAGGCTCAGATTGTCGTTCGAATCCAGTTCGACGAGGCCGAAACGCAACAAGGCGCTGTCCTTGCGCAGTTCGCGCATGTCGATCCCCGGGCGAAACACCGGACATAGCTCCTTGATGTCGAAGGTCTGGTGGCGAGACCTGTAGTGCCACGACCCGTTGGCGGCCGCCAGCAGTTCACCGCACACGATATTGCTGGAAATCCGCGCCAGCAGCGCGAGCAGGTAGCCCTGGGATTGGGTCAGGCCGCAGCATTTGACGAAGAAATCGACCCGCTTTTGCAGCGGCGAGGGAGCGGGTTCGGGCTTCCGGGTTGCGGCAAGCGCGGCGGCGCGCCAGGTTCGCCACACCTCCCGGCGCGCGCGTCGCATCTCGGCGTCCTTGTCGAAACGATAGTCCTCGGAAGGCAATTTCAGATACGGCAGCCCAGAGCGGCGCCCGTAGGATTTGATCCAGTTGAGAATGTCGCCGTCGTCATCTGGCGGAACCTCATAGCGCTTCGAAGTCAGCAGGGCGCAAAAATATTGAAGGATCGTCCATCGCTCGTGGATGTGCATGATTGTCCCCTCTTGACAGGCATGGAGAATAGGAGATTGATGCGACAATATCGGACGTAATAATTTTAGGCGGCAGCTATGAGACTGGAAAAATCGACGGCCGTTCTCAAACTGGCGCGCGCGCTGGCAAGCAACTGGGAAGGCCTGACGCTCGACGAAATGGCGGCCTTTCTGGGCGTCGGACGCCGGACCGCCGAGCGGATGCGCGACGCCGTCCAGGAGGTTTTCGGATTACTCGATCAGATCGACGACGGCCGCAAACGCCGGTTTCGCATTGCCGCGCGCGGACTCGACCGTTTCGCGACGATCCCGACCATTGACGAACTCACCGAACTGGAAAACGCCGCGCGTGCGCTTGAAGCGGTTCAGGCCCCCGAACGCGCCGCGCACCTCCATTCGTTGCGCGACAAGATTGGCGCCAGCCTGCGCGACGAGGACCGTCGACGTCTCAGCCTCAATGTCGAAGACCAGATTCGCGCCGAGGCATTCGCCTGTCAGGTCGGGCCGCGGCCGACGTCCGATCCTTCCGTGCTCTCCGCTCTGCGCGAGGCATTGCTCGCGGGACGGGTGGTCCGCTTCAATTACGGCGGCGACGACGGCGAGCCGCCGCGCTGGCGCAAGGTCGTGCCCTATGGCCTGCTGTTCGGGCCACGGTACTATCTCGTCGCCAGCGTCAAGAGTCGGCCGGGCGCGGTGCTTTTTCGGCTCGACATGATCCACGACGTCAAGGTGACGGACGAGCCGGGCGCGCCGCCGGAGGACTTCGACCTCAAGGCCTATGCGGAGCGTTCCTTCGGCGTGTTTCAGGAAGAACCGGAAGACGTGGTGTTGCGCTTCGTCCCTTCGGCGGCGCGCGACGCCCGCGCCTATCTGTTCCATCCGACGCAAAGCCTCACAGATAATCCAGACGGATCGCTCACTGTGCGCTTCCATGCCGGCGGCCTGTTGCAGATCGCGCATCACCTGATGACCTGGGGGCCAGCGGTGACAATTGTCGCCCCTCCAGAACTGCAAGAGGTGATGCGCGCGCAGGTCGAGACCCTGCACGCGCATTATGTGGCGTCTTAGCCATCCATCGGCTCGAAGCGCCGCCCATCGACGCGGAATTCCAGCAAGTCATCGTCGCGTAACATCCCGATGACCAGTGTCAAAGGCTCCTGAAAATACGGGCTGGCGGCGGCGTTTTCGCTGGGATCGAACTGCGGGGTCGGCAGAACGGCGGTGACGATGGCGGGCTCGCCGTAATCAGGAAATTTTCTGTTCTTGAGCCCGGGCTTCCACATCACGAACTGGCCCTTGGCGAAAACATTATATTGGTCCAGACGTTCGGCGAGTTCCGACAGCATCCGCTTGTGGGTTTCCGCCGGATTGTCGACCTGCGGTCCATCCGCCAGGCGGATTGCCGGAAAACTTCGGTCGGCTTTGTCATTTTTCATAATCGCTCCGCAGTAACTGAGGCAATGAAACAACGATCGCATCAACATACGACAGAATCGGACGCATGACTGAGGACGCTTCCCCGCTTATTGGTATTTTCTGGATGATTGCGACCTCCGAAGGCGTGCGTCTGCTCGCGGCGTCATGCCGGTTGGACAAGGCCGAGCCATATGGCGATTGCCTGACCTTCGGTCTCGGCCATTACGAGGTTTGGCGAGGCTGGCGAAGGTCGCGCGAGCTGGACGCCGCGGCGCGCGCCGTCGTGCGCGCACATGAATATGAGGATTGGCCGCGCGATCGCATCGTCTTCGATCGGGCGCAAGATCGGTTCATTCTCTATTGTGATCGCAAATTGATGCGGCCGAAGACAATTGAGGAGATCCAACAACGCTTCCAATTACCCGCTGATCGGACCGCGGTTGAAGCGGATTTTCATTACCAGAGCAGGGAAACGCCGAATCTGCTTCGTTGACTTTTTCCGATCGGTTTCTTCCCCTCGGAGGGCGAGGCGCCCTTTAATGCCGCCTCGAAAAAGGCCGAGCGCGGCGCTTCCGTGTTTTAGCAGGCAGCTGAAAAACGGGTTGCGTGGTCGCAAGGAAGGCGGTTTGGCGCGATTTTTTGGTCGCGCTGGCGGTTTTGGGGCGGGTTGAGGGCGATATTTACCTTCATTTCCGCCTATTTCCCTCCCTCAAGACACACTTCTTCCGTCGTGGCGAGCAGTTTTGGCAGGCGCACGATGTTGTAGGCGGCCATGCCGAAGACAAAGACGGCCTAGATATTTTCCAGACTGCGCAGTTTGATCTGGGCAAGTCAGCCGGTGATCTTCGCCCAGCCGAACGCCTCTTCGATCGGCTTGCGAATACGCAGGCTGGTCTTGTCGCCCTCGCTGGCCGATACTTCCGGCGGAACCGCCGTCTTGCGGGCCTTGCCGGTCTTGCTCACTGTTCCGTTGATCGCCACATGCGGCTCGATCTTGCGGGCCTTCAAGTCCTCGACAAAGTCTTCGACATCGTAGCCCTTGTCGGCCCCCAGCGTCGCGCCTTCGGGCAGGTCTGCGGTCAATTCCGTCGCCGCCTCGCGCTCCGCCGTTCCGCTCGCACGCGTCGCGGTCGCGCCGACGACGAGACCGTTACGGTTCTCCATCAGCGCATGGCCCAGATAAGCGAGCTTGCTCTCCTTGCCCTTGCCCTTGCCCTTGCCCTTGCGATACAGCCGCGCATCCTTGTCGGTAGTCGAGGCGTGGGTTTCGTTCCAACGCTTTTCGGTCTTGAAGTCGCGCTCGCCGTTGCGCCCCGGAGCCGGCGGCTCGCCCGAGCCGTCCTTCGGGCGAAAACTCTTCATCGACGCGAAGGCTTTCAGCATTGTTCCATCGACGGAAAAATGCTCGGCGGAGAGCAGCTTCTTCACCTGCGGCAGCGCCAGCAGCCTCGACAGGAATTCCTGTGCGATGTCCGCGTTCAGCAGACGCTCGCGGTTCTTGGAAAAGGACGAGGCGTCGAAAACCGGAGCTATGGCCGAAACTGGGTGATGACGGGGTGAGGAAGGCGGCGTAACGGGGTTGGTGACCAAACCTGCCCGAAGCTCCAGGAGGAGCGTTACGCCATGACCGAGAATAATGTTGTCGCATTCAAACAGGAAGGCGCAATCGACGACCCGCTTACGGAAATCCTGCGCTCAGGCGCGAAGCGTCTGATTGAGCAGGCGGTGGAGGCGGAATTCGCGGCGTTTCTGGCGCAGCACGGCGAGTTGAAGCTGCCGGACGGGCGCCAGCGCGTCGTTCGGCACGGGCATGATCCCGTCCGCGCGATCCAGACGGGCGTTGGGCCTGTCGAGGTGGAAAAGCCCAAGGGGCGTGACCGTGGGGCGAGCGACGAAGACCGCATCCGCTACGCCTCGTCGATCCTGCCGAAATGGGCGCGGCGCACGAAGAGCCTCGACGTTCTCCTGCCGGCGCTGTATCTGCGCGGCGTTTCGACCGGCGATTTCCAGGATGTGCTGACCGCCTTGCTCGGCAAGGGGGCGCCCAATCTTTCGCCCAGCGTGATCGCGCGGCTGAAAGGCGACTGGGAAGACGATTATCGCCGCTGGCAAAAGCGCGATCTGTCGGCTCGACGCTATGTCTATGTGTGGGCCGACGGCGTCTATCTGCAAGCGCGCATGGAGCCGCAGGCAGAATGATGGAGTGGATGCCCCCTCCTGACGGCATCGAATGTGCCAAGGTGGTGATGTTTTCGCATCCCACGAACGGAGAGAGCATCCATGGAACAGGTTAGCATCATCGGTCTCGACCTTGCAAAGCGCTCCTTCCAGGCGCACGGCGCCCTCGCCGACGGCGGCGTGGCTTTCCGCAAGAAGCTTTCCCGAGAGAAAGTTCTCGCCTTCTTTGCCGAGCAGCCACGCTGCGTCGTCGCCATGGAGGCCTGCGGGAGCGCGCACCATTGGGGACGGACCATCCGCGACCTTGGCCACGAGGTTCGGTTGATCCCGCCCGCCTACGTCAAACCGTTCGTGAAACGCCAAAAGAACGATGCGGCCGACGCGGAAGCGATCGCCGAGGCTGCGGTTCGGCCGACGATGCGCTTCGTCGCGGTCAAGACCGAGGAACAGCAAGGGCGCGCCATGCTTTTCCGGACGCGCGATCTTATGGTCCGGCAGCGCACGCAACTGATCAATGCGCTCCGCGGTCATTTGTCGGAGCACGGCGTCGTGGCCGCGCAGGGACCCGCGAATGTGAAAGTTCTTGCAGAGGCGGTCGAGGATCAGGGTCAGGGGACTTCGCTTCCGCTTCTCGTCGTGGAGTTGGCCCGTGTCTTCCTCGATCAGATCGAGGGGTTGTCGAAAAGGATCTCCGAACTCGAGAAGGTGACGGTCCACGAAGCCGCGTGCGGAGAAACGACGCGACGTCTGCAGACGATGCCAGGCGTCGGCCCCATCACGGCCTTGGCGATCGAGACCTTTGCGCCGCCGATGGATGTCTTCAAACGCGGGCGCGATTTCGCCGCCTGGCTCGGGCTCGCGCCCCGGCAACATTCGACCGGCGGCAAGCAGGTTCTCGGAAAAGTCTCGAAGATGGGGCAGCGTGATATTCGTCGGCTGCTGATCATCGGCGCGATGGCCGTCGTCCGCTCGGCCTCGCGAAAGGGCGCCCCGGAGGGAAGCTGGCTGCAGCGCTTGCTGGCGCGCAAACCAAAGATGCTGGTGGCGATTGCGCTCGCCAACAAGATGGCCCGGTCGATCTGGGCCATGCTGGCGAAGGCGGAGGATTATCGGGTTCCTGTGGCTGCGGCGGCCTGATCGACAATCAGCCAAAGCAACCGGAGGACTGTCGGGCGTGTAGGGAGGTCGACGAACGGTAAGGTCAAAATGATCGGTTAGATCTGGGTCTGGAAACGCGTTAACATGCACCGAGCTCGACAGCTCGCCCGAATGATCTGCGCCAGATCCGCTCATCTCCATACCGGCCAGCGGCCAGATCAGGCCGCTTACCAAGGCCTGATACATGACCGCATCCGATCACGCGGACCAAGTCGTTCGAAAACATCTTGCGCGAACGGGGGCATCCATACATGCATGTTGGTGATCATTGGCGCGACGCCGGAAGGCAAGAAGGAGCTGCTCGGCCTCGCGGCGGGCATGCGCGAGAGCGCGCAAAGCTGGAAGGAATTGCTCGTCGATTTGAAAGCGCGCGGGCTGGTCCTGGCGCCGGAAATCGCGGTTGGCGACGGGGCTCTCGGCTTCTGGAAAGCGCTTGACGAGGCGTTTCCGTCGACGCGCCATCAGCGGTGCTGGGTTCACAAGACGTTGAACGTTCTCGACAAGCTGCCGAAGGCCTTGCAGAGCGCCGCGCATAAGGATTTGCGCGAAATCTGGCTGTCGGAGAGCCGCGCGGCGGCGCAGACGGCGATGGATATTTTCGCCGAGAAATTTGCGGCGAAATATCCGAAGGCCGTCGATTGCTTGACGAAAGACCGCGACGCACTGCTGACGTTTTTCGATTTTCCCGCAGAGCATATGTGGACGGCCCCATGGCAAGCGTTTTCTTCGCGTTGAACGATTTGGTCGGCTGCGGTCATATGTCCGGCCTTTCGGTGCGGCACATACGTCCGCTGGCCTTGATGAAGTCCGACGCACTGGATCCCTATCATTGGAGCGAGCTTTGTGCTCATGCTCAGCGTCAGGGTGTTCCAGGCATTCGGTCACGACCGTGTCGTTCATCACGTTTCGATGCGCTTGCCAAACTCGAAGCTCAGGCCCCCTAGCTTGTAGCGATGGCGGCCTTTTCCTTATGCCTTTGCGAACATCTCGGCGCGAAAGCATTCGCCAGTTTTCATCATCGCCCAGACGATCCGGGCCAGCTTATTGGCCAAGGCCACCGTGACCAGTCGCGCCGGCTTCTTCGCCAGCAACGCGACGATCCAGTCGCGCAAGGCGCCTTTGCGTTTGCCTACAACGCGCAACAGCGAGGTTGCCCCCAAGACAAGCGATTTCCTGATGTATCGGTTGCCCTGCTTGGTGATGCCCCCGAGCGTCTGCTTGCCGCCGCTCGAATTCTGGCGCGGGGTGAGACCGAGCCAGGCGGCAAAATCGCGGCCCGATTTGAACACACTCGGGTCGGGCACGCTAGCCGAGATCACCGAGGCGATGATTTTCCCGACGCCGGGAACCTGGTCGAGCAACCGGCTCATTTCGCTTTGTGCATGGACGCGGCCGATTTGCTTCTCCAGATCGTCGATCGATTTGTCGAGCCCTTCGAGATGTTGGGCTAGAATCTTCACGGCTGCCTTGGCGACCTCGGGAAGGGTCGTATCGCTTTCGGCCAGTTCGAGCAGTTCGTCGACGCGGCCAATTCCCTTGGCGACAACAATGCCAAACTCCGAAAGATGGCTGCGCAGGGCGTTGACACTCATCGTTTGCTGTTTAACCAGCAATTCTCGTGTCTTGTGCAGCATCAGCGTCGCTTGTTGCTCGGCGCTCTTGATCGGAACGAAGCGCATTCCAGGGCGGGACGCCGCCTCGCAGATCGCTTCCGCATCGACCGCGTCGTTCTTGCCGCGTTTGACATAGGGCTTGGTATAAGCCGGCGGCATCAGCAGAACTTCGTGGCCCATCGTCTCGAGTTCGCGCGCCCAATAATGCGCCGAGCCGCAGGCTTCCATGCCGATGAGGCAGGGCTCGATCTGCGCAAAGAACTCGTGCATCTTCGAGCGCTTTAATTTGCGCGTCACCGCGGGCCCGCCTTCATTCGCCACCGCGTGAACTTGAAAATAGTTCTTGGCCAGATCGACGCCGATTCTGATAAACTGTTTCACGGACGGCCTCCCTCTTTGTGGCGCTCCTGCGACCACGCCTTGGCACTATGATGCCGTTGAGGAGAGGCCGTCCACATCATCATTGGACGCATTTGCGCACGTCGAATCCGATCGAGAGCGCCTTTGCAACAGTGAGACACAGAACCGTTCGCACGAAAGGCGCGCTCTCGCAGGACACGGCGCGTCTCATGGTGTTCAAGCTGGTGATGGAGGCGTCGAAAAGCTGGCGCAGGCTGCAAGGACAAAAGCTATTGCCCAGGATTATCAGCGGTGTAAAATTCCGCGACGGAATCGAAATCGCGTCCGATCAAAAATCCGCCGCTTGATTCATCCCGTCACCCAGATTCGTGCATAGCTCCGAAAACCGCCTCGTCAATCGACAGTCCCACAAACCAGCGGAACAGAAGATCGAACTCCAGCCGCTCCACCAGTTGACGCTCCGAGCGCAGCGTGTATTAATCCGTTCATAAGTAATTCGATATTTTGCTTGACCGCGTCAATTGAAATTGATTCTTTGTCGGCATGAGAAAGGACGATGCGCGAAAGCTGGATCATAAGACACTGGAAGAGATGCGCATGCGCGCGGTGAAGGGCATTCAAGACGGCGAAAGTCCCGAGATCATCGCCCGTGTTCTTGGCGTCGACCGGTCGACCGTATACGGATGGCTGGCGCGATACAGGCGTGGCGGCTGGAATGGTTTGAAGGCGAAGCCCTTGTCTGGACGACCGCCCAAGCTGGACGGAAAGAAGCTGCGGTGGGTTTACGACACGGTGACGAGGAAGAACCCTCTGCAACTGAAGTTCGCGTTTGCGCTGTGGACGCGCGAGATGGTCGCGAAGCTGATCAAGGACAAGTTCGATATCGTTTTGAGCGCGGTGTCGGTGGGGCGGCTGTTGGCTCAACTCGGCATTACCTGCCAGAAGCCGTTGCATCGTGCGCAGGAACGTGACGAGGCTTTGGTTCAGCAATGGCTGAAGAAAGATTATCCGAAGATCAAGCAAATGGCTCAAAAACAAGGCGCCGAGATATATTTTGGCGATGCCGCTCACATCCGGTCCGATCATCATGCGGGCCGCACCTGGGGCAAGAAAGGCGAAACGCCGATTGTCGAAACGACGGGCGCCCGTCACGGCATGAGTCTGATTTCAGCCATCAGTTCACGCGGTCATATGCGCTTCATGATCAAGGAACAAGGCGGCGTCAACGCCGGTGTTTTCATCGAGTTCCTGAAGCGTTTGCTCGCCGGAGCCGAGCACACGATCTTTCTGATCGTCGATCGCGGACCTGCGCATATCGCTCGAAAAACCAGAGCGTTTGTCGAGAGCCTGAACGGATCGCTGCGACTTTTCTATCTTCCTCCCTATTCACCTGATCGCAATCCCGATGAGTTGGTGTGGAAACATCTGAAGGCCGACACTGTTGGCCGCATGGCGGTCACCAGCAAGGATGACTTCAAAGCCAAGGTCCGTTCGTCCATGCGCCAGCTTCAAAACAACCCGGAAAAAATCTCCTCCTTCTACCAAAAACCTTCTCTCAGATACGCCGCGTGAATGTCTAGTTAATTATGAACTGATTAATATGGCCTGCCGCATTGTCTTCCAAACAGCGAGCACATTTCCGCTCTGATCGACCAAGCTTGCGCGGCAACGCGCTGGTCGGGAGTTCATCTTTTGGTCGCCTTCAATGACCGCGATCAGGATCTTGAGCATGCCCACCCCGGTTTCAAACCGGCCCTCGTCTCACATAAATTTTACGTGGACGCATATGCTGGTCACCGGATAGTACGGGCGATGGACGCCACTTTGCGAGAGGCCCATCCGCATAACGGGATCATCCACCATCATTCGATGACAAGGCTCGTGGCAGAGATCCGATGACAGTAACTTGTCCCATCGATCCGAAGCGACTTTATCGTGACAACCGAGTCATTCCGTTCATCGGTGCGGGAGCCTCGATGGCTGTCACGTGGTCACGAAAAGGAGAGACGGAGCGTGGCCCTGAACCGCGCCGGGATTGCCGGAGGCCATTTCGTTTGAGTCACGCCGCCAAGGCGCGTCCCTCGATTTGCGCATAGTAGCGCGCTTCGGCTTCTGCCGGCGGAATGTTTCCGATCGGCTCGAGCAGTCTGCGATTGTTGAACCAGTCGACCCATTCGAGCGTGGCGAACTCGATCGCCTCGAAGTTTCGCCACGGCCCCTTTCGCCAGATCAGCTCGGCCTTGTAGAGTCCGTTGATCGTCTCGGCGAGCGCGTTGTCGTAGCTGTCTCCGACGCTGCCGACCGAGGGCTCGACGCCGGCCTCGGCGAGGCGCTCTGTGTATTTTATAGAGACGTATTGAACGCCGCGGTCGCTATGATGGACGAGGCCACCGCCGTGAACCGGCCGACGATCATGCAGCGCCTGCTCGAGCGCGTCGAGCACGAAGCCCGCATGCGCCGTGCGCGAGGCGCGCCAGCCGACGATCCGCCGAGCGAAGGCGTCGATCACGAAAGCCACATAGACGAAGCCTTGCCAAGTCGAAACATAAGTGAAATCGGAGAGCCACAGCGCATTCGGCCGCTTGGCCCGAAATTGCCGGTTCACCTTGTCGAGCGGGCATGGAGCCTTGCGGTCGCTCACCGTCGTTTTGACCGGCCTCCCACGCACGATCCCTTGCAACCCCATGCTCCGCATAAGCCGCGCCACCGTACAGCGCGCGACCTTTTCGCCCTCGCGGTCCAACTGCTTCCACACCTTGCGCACGCCATAGACCTGGAAGTTCTCGTCGTAGACGCGCCGTATCTCCTTGCGAAGGTTCACATCCCGACGCGCCCGGGCCGACGCTTTCGCGGGGTCGCGCCGGCGCGCCGCATGCGCCCAATAGGTGGAAGGGGCAATCGGCAAGAGCTTGCAGATCGGCTCGACCCCATGCTTGTCCCGCTGATCGTCGATGAAGGCGATCATTGTTTCGAGCGGCGGTCGAGCTCCGCCGCCGCAAAATAAGCCGACGCCTTTCGCAGGATCTCATTGGCCTGCCGCAGCTCGCGGTTCTCGCGCTCCAGCGCCTTGATCCGCTCGCGTTCATCCGTCGTCGCGCCAGGGCGGGCGCCCGAGTCGCGCTCTGCCTGGCGGACCCAGTTCCGCAACGTCTCGCCCGTGCAGCCAATCTTCGCCGCGATCGAGGCGATCGCCGCCCATTGCGAGGCATGATCGCCGCGGTGCTCGAGCACCATCCGAACTGCCCGTTCCCGAACCTCAGGTGAAAATCTGTTCGATGTCTTCTTCTTCGTATCCATGGCTCCATCCTCTCAAGGGTTGGAGCCTCCGGCAATCCCGGCGCGGTTCAGCGTCGTCGTCCCATTACGTTTGTAGTCATGCGACTGGCCGGTGATGGCGCGCCCATTGGGGAGCTTCAGATAGCCCTGCGCGCGTTCGAGCGCCTGGATCGACGGCTTTTCGTCGATGGCGAGCACGATGGCGTTCTCGGGCGGCGCCATGTAGAGCCAGACGATCTCGGCGGCCTTGGCGGCGAACTCCGGATCGTTGCTGACGCACCAGGATTTGCGGCCGGAAAGATCGATCTTCTGCGCGCGCAAAAAGCGCCAGACATATTGCACATGCACGTCGCCGAGCGCCTTGGCGATCAGCGGTCCGCTCCAGTTGGCGTAGCCCTTTGGCGGCGGCGTATCGAGCAGCGCGAGAATGCGGCGATCCGTCTCGCCGTCGTATTTGGCTTCGGCGCCGCGCGCGCCGACTTCCGAAAAACCGGCAAGCCGATCCTTCGCATAGCGCACCCGCCATTTCGACGCCGTGCCGGTCGTGCAGCCCAGCGCGCGACCGATCGCCCGCGTCGCGGCGCCCTCCGCCGCCATGAGCCATGAGCACGATTCGCGCCTTCAGACGCATGCGGTGTTCCGTCTTCGTCGAACCCGCCAAGGCTTCGAGCTCGGCCCGCTCCAAATCCGTCAAGGTGATCGCTGCCGCGTCCGGAATGCTGCGCATTCAACCTTGAATCACGACTCAGCTATCAACGATAGTGGGTACTAGCAACGTGAGCCTCTGGAGCGATTCCGCGAGCAAGGCGTTGAGGTTCAGGCGATGACATCTCCCGCCGATCTCATCACCGACGTTCCGGGCCTCGCGGTCGGCAATGCGCAGGACGCGCGCGCAGACTCAGGCGTGACCGCGGTGCTGTTCGACGAGGCGGCGACGGCCTCGATCGCCATGTGAGCACGACTGGTGAAAAAGCGAGCTGATTGTCCGCGCGGCGCGAACTCCTCTACTGGTCCATTTCCGGGGCTGTATCGGAGTGACTGTAACGTTTCAGGAACACGGAGCGCAGAGCCGGGGCCACCACGAGCAGCATGATGGGGCCAATCAACATCCCGCCGACGACGACGGTAGCCAAGGGACGTTGCACCTGCGAGCCGATACCATGCGAAATCGCGGCAGGGAACAGACCGACGCCGGCCGAAAGCGCCGTCATCAGCATAGGCCGCATTCGCTGCTCGGAGCCATGGAAGATCGCTTCCTTGAACGGCATGCCCTGGATGGTCAGCTCGCGGAAATAGGTGATGTTCAGTATGCCGTCCATCACAGCGACGCCGAACAGCGAGATAAAGCCGATCGCCGCGGATACGGAGAAATCCAGTCCATTAATATATAAGGCTATGATGCCGCCACCGATGGCGAAAGGAATGCCCGCCACCGCGACGAGACTGTCGCGCAGCGAGTTGAACAAACTGTAAAGCAGCAGCAGGATAAGCAGGAAGGTCATCGGCACCACGATCGCCAGGCGCGTCTGGGCGTCCTGGAGATTTTCGAACTCGCCGGCCCAAAGGATCTGGTATCCCGTCGGCAGCTTGACCGCCTTTTGCACCCGTTCCCGAGCTTCGACGACGGTGCTCCCGAGGTCGCGTCCACGAACGCTGAACTTGATCGGGACATAGCGTTGACTGCGGTCGCGATAGATGAATGAAGCGCCCGTATCCAGCGAAATGGTCGCCAGCTCCTTCAAGGGGACATAGGCGTTCGTCCCCGCCGGAGTGGCATAACCGACCTTGACGTTTTCGATGTCGTCGATGGACTGGCGGTATTTCGGATCGAGCCGCACCTGGACGCCGAATTGACGGTCGCCCTCGAGCACGGTGGTCGCCACCACGCCTCCCATCGCCGCCTGCACCAGCGTATTCACGTCGCCGGTGTTCAAACCGTAACGCGCCGCCGCCGACCGATCGACCTTGATGTTCAGATTGGGCTGCCCCATCACGTGAAAGAGGCCGAGATCCTCGACGCCTCTTACCTGACGCATTTCGGCCATCACGCCTTCCGCCAATTCTTCGAGCTTGACGAGATTTGGACCGACGATCTTGACGGAGTTCGCGCCTTTCACGCCCGACAGCGCCTCTTCCACATTGTCCTGGATATATTGCGAGAAATTGAAGCCGATGCCCGGAAGCTCCTCCGCGAATTCCTTCTGCAGGATCTCGGTGAGTTTCGCCTTGTCCAGCCCGGAGGGCCATCGATCGAACGGCTTTAGAGGCACGAAGAGTTCGACATTCGAGAAGGGCGAGGCGTCGGAGCCATTGTCCGGACGGCCGTGCTGGGAGACCACCGTGATCACTTCCGGATGACGCAGCAGAATTTCCCGCATCTTCCGCGTGGCCTCGGTGCCGTCCTCCAGCGAAATCGTGGGAGGCATCTGCGCTCTGATCCAGAAGTTGCCTTCCTCGAGCGCGGGAAGAAACTCGCTGCCGAGCCTTGTGGCGACGAGAACGCTGACGAGAAGGAAAACCCCGCCAGCGCCGATAGCCATATTTACATTATCCAAGGCCCAACGCAGAGCGGGCGTGTATCGCCCGCGCAACTGGCGCACCACCCATGTTTCGACTTCTTCCACATGCTTGGGCAGCACCAGCGAAGCCAGCACCGGAGTGACCGTGAAGGTCGCCGCCAAGGCGCCGAACAAGGCATATGCGTATGTGCGCGCCATCGGGCCGAAGATCTGTCCCTCGACGCCCGTCATCGTGAACAGCGGAAGGAAGGCGGTGACGGTGATGGTCGCGGTGAAAAAGACCGCCTTGTCCACTTGCAACGCGCTGATGAAGATCATGCGCAGACGGTTGGTCCAGCGCTGGACGCTCCCCCGGCTTCCCGTCGCGCTGGTGGGATCCGGCCCCCAAAAACCTTCGGTCAAATGTTGAAGCAGCTCCTCTCGCGCCGCTGGAGTCGCCTGGAAATTTCGGAATATGTTCTCGACCAGAATGACCGCGGAATCGACGATGATGCCGAAATCCACCGCGCCCACCGACAGGAGATTGGCGTCTTCGCCCTGTATCACCAGCATGATGATGGCGAAAAACAGCGCGAAGGGAATATTGGCGCCGACGATGATGGCGCTTCGCAGGTCGCCAAGAAAAATCCACTGGATCAGGAAGACCAGCGCGCAACCAAAGAAGAGGTTGTGCAACACCGTGTGCGTTGTAACCTCCACCAGCGATCCGCGATCGTAATAGGTCGCCACTTTCACGCCGGGCGGGAGGGCGCCGTCATGGTTGATTTTCTCCGCCTCTTGCACGACCTTGGGTAGCACCTCATTGGTGTGCATCGCGCGGCCCATGACCACAATCGCCGCGGCGATGTCGTCGTCATGATCTCGACCGGCGATGCCGAGCCGCGGCACAAAGCCGACATAGACATTCGCGACGTCCTTGATCCGCACCGGCACGCCATTGGTTTGCGAGAGAACGACATTCTCGATGTCGTCGACCTTCGCGCCCTTGGTCAGATCGTCGTTGCCCCCATCGTCGATCAATCCGACGCCGCGAATATTCACCGACTGCTGCCCAACCCGAATCTCGCGGCCGCCGACATTGACGTTGGCGTTGCCAAGCGCCGCGACGATCTGCGCCACGGTGACGTTGTATGCCTCGGCCTTCTGCAAATCGACGTCGACGTTGAACTGCTTGGTGGTCCCGCCCCAGGAGTTGATCTGCACGACGCCGGGAACAGTGAGCATGCGGCGGGCGACGATCCAGTCCTGGATGGTTCGCAGATTAGTCAGACCGAAATTCGGCGGACCCTTGATCTGATAACGAAAAATTTCGCCCGTGAGGCTCGACTGCTGAATTTGAGGGGACTGGTTGCCGGGAAGCGTGACGTTTTGTTGCAGCGCGATGGCCGCCTGCTGATATGCGAAATAATAGTCCACGCCATATTTAAAGGTGACGCGGACGAAGCTCAGACCATAAAAGGAAGTCGAACGCACATTCACGACGCCCGGCACGGGATAGAGCGCGATCTCCATCGGGATCGTGTAATATTTCTCCATTTCCTCGGCGGAAAGGCCGGGCGCCTGCGCCGTGATCTCGAGAATCACCGGCGCGGGGTTGGGATAAGCTTCGATGTTGAGCCTGGTGAAGGCGATCAGACCCGACACCGCGAACGCGATAACGCCCAAAACGATAATGGCGCGGCGCGTGAGCCCGAATTCAAGAATTGACCCCAGCAATTCTCATCCCCGACCGTGTGAGTTCGACAGTTTATGGAATGCCCGCAGATGGAGCGATTTCTTATCGTTCGAACGATTCCGTTCGAACGGAAAGCGCTCTAGTCCGACGCGCCGCCAGCGAGAATATTGCTCAGAAAGACGGCGCCCTCGGTGACGATCTTCTCGCCAGGGCTCAGCCCTTCGACGATTTCGTCGAAGCCGTCCTGCTGATGTCCAAGTTTTACGGTTTTACGCACGAAGCGCTTGTTGTCCTTCGTTGTCCAAACACTCATCGCGCCATCGCCTTCGCGCACCACGGAGGCCATCGGCGCCGCCATCGACTCCCTCGACCGACCGATGCGTATCACGAAATTGACGAACATGCCGGCGCGCAGCAAATGGTCGGGATCGTCGATTTCCGAGCGCACGAAAACGCGTCTGGTGTTGGGGTCGACCGAAGCTCCAACGACCGAGATCTTGCCCTCGAAATCGCGGTCTGGATAGGCCGCGACGCGGGCTTTCACTTCCTGCCCCACGCGCAGTTCGGGCGTGTCGCTCTCGGGGACATTCGCAAACATCCACATCGTCGAAAGGTCGGCGACCGTGAAAGGCGCGGGCGCGACGCCGGGCTGAACGAACAGGCCCGGAGCCGCTGTGCGCGCCGTGACATAGCCGGTCATGGGGCTCTTCACTACAAGGCGCGGGTCGGCCTTGCGTTCCTGGACGATCTTGTCGATCTCCGCGTCCGTCTTGCCAAAAATGCGCACCGCGTCGCGCGCGGACTTCAACGCGCCCTCCGCCGTCTGCTGGTCGGATGTCGATTGGTCGACCGCCTGCTGCGAAGCGCCGCCGAAAGACTTCATCTTCTGGGCCCGGGTCAATGTGACGTTCTGTAGCTTGAGCACGCCCGCAGCGGCGATGAGGGTCGATTCGGCGGCCAGCAAATCGGGGCTGTCTATGGTGAAAAGAACTTGATCCTTTTCGACCTTGTCCCCGACGTTGGGATAGGCGTTGATGATTCGCCCCTGATAGGGCGTGAACACCTGCGTCAGCATATTCTGGTTGAAGTCGATATTGCCGACCGCTTTAAGTTTCAACACGAAGGATTTCTCGACGACTTCGCCGATCTTGATCGCGCCTACCTGCTTATCGTCGAGATCGACGGCAAGCTCCTCGGGCGCGTTCGCTTCGCCGGCCGCGTTATGGACTTCCGGGGGGGCCTCCCCACGCAATAAAGAATAGCCTTTATATGCGGCGAACAGCGCGAGGACCACGAATACGCCGTAAAGCGCAAATGTCTTCTTATCTCGATTCATCTAGCGGCCCTGCGGGATGAAGGGTGTGGCCCGGACGAACGCGCTTGCGCTTTGCCGAATGGCATGACCGGCGCTCCATGCTCTGGTCCACTGTCATGATCGATAGCGAACCGAATTAAAGTGCGCATTGCAGTATTCGGAAGATGACTTGAATGCCCAAGCGGCGCATGTCAATAGCTGTTGGCGACCCTATCCGCCGGGATTCCCTCGCTTTATCCTCGCCGGTGAATTGAGTAAGTTCGCGCCGCCCCAGGGACGTCCGTTTGATGCGCAGGAATACCGATTGGCGATGCAACTTCCCGAGGAAAAGACGCTTTCTCACGCCGCCGGCCGAATCGCCGCGGGCAGGACGGTCGCCCTGGCGACGCTCGCCGTCGCGGGATTGAGCGGCTGCGCGGTCGGCCCCGATTTCGTGTCGCCGCCAGCGCCGGAGGTCGACCGCTACACGCCGGAGCAAGTGGCGTCCGTCGGTGAGGAGCGACTCGTCGTCGAGGAAGAGATTCCAAGACGCTGGTGGGAAGTTTTCCACAACAAAAACCTCAACAGGCTCGTCCAGGCCACCATCGAGCATAATCCCTCCTTGCAGGCGGCGGAGGCGTCGATAAAGACGGCCTATTTCGCGGCCGAAGCTCAGAAGGGCGGCTTTCTCCCCGCCGCCCTGCTGAACTGGAGCGACGCCACCAATCTCCAGTCCGGCGTGCAAAACACGGTTACGCCCAACGCGCCGACCAACCCCTATGGCCTCTTCCTGCGGCAACTCTCAGTTTCCTACACCCCCGACATCTGGGGGCAGAATCGCCGCGCGGTCGAATCGCTCGAGGCCCAGACAGATCAGCAGCGCTACCAGCTAGAGGCGACCTACCTCTCGTTGACCAGCAATGTCGCGACCGCCGCCGTGACGGAAGCCTCGCTTCGCGGCCAGATCGCGGCGATCAGGCATGTCATCGGGATCGAGGAGCGCCTGCTCGACATATTGCGCAAGCAATATGCGATCGGTTCAGTGGCGCAGGCCGATGTGCTCACCCAGGAAGCCCAGCTCGCTCAGGTCATGCAGTTGCTGCCCCCTTTGGAAAAACAACTCGCGCAGCAGCGCGACCTGCTCACCGCGCTCGCGGGCCAATATTCGACCGCGCAGGTGCCGGAGACCTTCACCATGGGCGCCGTCGCTCTTCCGCGCGATTTGCCGGTGACGTTGCCCTCCGCATTCGTGCGCCAGCGGCCTGACGTGCGTGCGGCCGAGGCGGCCATGCACGCCGCCAGCGCGCAGATCGGCGTCGCGCTCGCCGCGCGCCTGCCCAACATCGCCTTAAGCACCCAGAATGGCTATTCTTCATATGGTTACAGCCAGTTGTTCACGCCTGGCGCGGGCTTCTATACGCTGGCGGCGGGCGCGACGCAGCCTCTGTTCGACGGGTTTACCCTGCTGAATAAACAAAAAGCCGCCGAGGCGGGCCTGGTGCAGGCCGAAGCGAATTACCGCCAGGCGGTAATCACCGGCTTCCAGAACGTCGCCGACGCGCTGCGAGCCCTTCAAGCGGACGCCAAGGCGGTGAAGGCGGCTGTCTATGCCGAGCAAATCGCGAGGAAAAGCCTGGAGATCATTCGGAAACAGGTCGATTTGGGCTCGGTCAACGTGCTCGCCCTGCTCAACGCCGAGCAGACCTACCTGCAGGCGATGGTTACGCGCGTTCAGGTGGAGGGCAATCGCCTTGCCGATGTCGTGGGCCTTTTCATGGCGCTCGGCGGCGACTGGAAAGACGAGAATCTCAAAAAGCTCTCGCCCGAATCCCCGCGAGAAAATCCATTGTCCGGCGGGGGTTCGCCCTCTCCTCGGGAAGTCGACAAGATCGACGGCCCGGTCAACTCGAGCTGGTTCCCTAGCTTTTAGTTCTACCGCGTCACAAAACACGAACCGAAACGGTAAAGGGGAACGTCATTGCGTCGCTGCGGTCGCAATGACGGCGGCGCCCCTGCTGGATTGCCTCGTCACGTCGTTCC
Organism: Methylocystis sp. KS32; assembly: GCA_002862095.1. Taxonomy (GTDB): domain Bacteria; phylum Pseudomonadota; class Alphaproteobacteria; order Rhizobiales; family Beijerinckiaceae; genus Methylocystis. The sequence goes on from PHSQ01000003.1 coordinate 55,044, forward strand.
TCGCAATGACGAACCCGCCCCCGAACTCGTTTGTTACGCCGTAAAATTTGGATTGAGTCGAACCAAGAGCCGGCGCCGCGAATTCGGACAGCGATTTTTGCGGATTTTCCGCCTGAGACCCGCTTCTCGACGGCGCGCCGGACCTGTTCGGCCAAGAGAAAGGCGACAGCGGCCTCCCTCGAGCGTCGGCGCCTGGCTAGAACGCGAAGAAAGCAATCGATTCCATGCGGCCGGCGCGCGCTTGACGCGAAAAGCCGGCGACCGCTTTTTCGCGGCGGACTCTAGCGCTTTCCGACCAGACGGAAACGTCTGGTCGATTAAGAAATCGCTCCAGTTTCAAAAAGCTGGAGCAAAATCTAATCGAAAAACTCTATCAACTTTTTCGGATTTTGCTCTAGCGGGAAGGTTCCTCCGAGGGCTCCAATTGCGGGAACATGGAGACCCCGGTCGCCACCTCCCGGCTGGTGGGAAGCATCGATTTGTCCCAGCCGCCGCCGAGCGCCGCGATCAGATTGACGCTGGTCAGGAACAGATTTTGGCGCGTCAGCAGCGCCGCCTGCTCGGCGGCGAGCCGAGCGGCTTCCGCGACGACGACGCTCGTGAACGCCACCACGCCGGCGCGGTATTGATTGAGATAGACGGCGACGGCCTTGCGCGCCTCCACGACCGCCTTGTCCTGGACTCTCAGTTGATCGTTCAACATACGAATCCCCGCGAGCTGGTCGTCCACCTGCTGAAACGCCGTGAGCACGGTTTGGCGATAATTCGCGACGCTCTGCCAATAGGCCGCCTGAGCCGAGTCCACCTGCGCCGAACGCATCCCTCCATCGAACACCGTCTCCAGCGCGGAAGCCCCCAGCGTCCAGAATTCGTGAGCAGGATTTATCGGCAGGGGCGTCAGTCCAGTGTAGCCGAGCGAGGCGGATAAGGAGATATCTGGATAATAGGCCGCGACCGCGACGCCGATCAGGGCGTTCTGCTGCTGCATTTGTCGTTCAGCGGCCGCGATGTCGGGCCGGCGCTCCAGCAATCTGGACGGCAAAGAAACGGGAAAAGCCGGTATTTCCCCCACCAGGAACATCCGGTTCAACGTCACTTCGCTCGGCGGCTTGCCGATCAACATTGCAATGGCGTGCTGCAATTGGGATATCGTGACCCCAAGATTTATCGCCGCCGCCTCGGTGTCCAGAACTTGTGTTTCCGCCGCGGCTACATCGGCTTCGTTAACCGTCCCCGCGCGATATTGATTCCTTGTTATGAGCAATGTCTTTTTATATTCGACCGCCGTTTTTTCGAGCAAGTCCTTCAGCGAATAGGCCGACCGCAGTTCGAAATAGGCCAAGGCGAGTTGCGCCTGCGCCGCCAGCCTGGCGTTGGCCAAATCCGCGGCGCCGACCTGCGCCCCCGCGACATTGCTCTCGATCTGTCTGCGGATTTTCCCCCAAACATCGAGATCCCAGGTCAGGTTCCCCTGAGTCGCATAGGTCGTCGTCACGACGCCGCCGCTCGAACTCGTCGTCCCCCCGTTGGTTGACAGGGCGGCCCCGGAATTGCCGGCCAGATTTTTGCCCGAATACTGGCGCACGACGTTGTAACCGGCCGTCACGGTGGGGAAAAGGCTGGCCTGCGCCTCGCGGATTAGCGTTCGCGCCTGCTCATAGGCGGCGGCCGCGGCGGCGACCGTCTGGTTCGAAATTTCGACCTGTCTTTCTAACGAATCGAGCAGAGGGTCTTTGTAGACCGTCCACCAGTACCCCGAATCTACGCTGTCATGAGGCGTCGCGAGCTTCCACCCCTTTAGAGCCTTACCCTTAAGCTCCTTGTAGTTATCGGGAATAGGGGAGCTTGGGGGCGTATAATCGGGACCAACGGAGCAACCGCCGAGGACCGCCGCCAGTGCAAACGGGGCGAACCGCCGACCCACCTTCATTTTGGAGTCCAAATGCGATTCTCGGCAGGCCGAATGACCGATAGGACGGGTTTACCAAACGCCGCTCGCTCACCAATCATTTGCTCTTGCCGCCTTCATAGGTATTTCTCGCTCGCCCGTCCGGCTCATAGTCTCAGGGAGTTCCCGGCACAATAACAAGCATAGCCCAAGTCGAGGTCATTTTTCCGAAATCCAGAAAATTTTCATGTTGAAATAAATCAAGGCGGCTTGCCGAAGCGCCTCGAAACCTATCAAGAAAGCCGTGGCTATCGGGCTGATTCCTCTTGCGGAATCGTGGCTGTTGCGTTCATTCTGCCGCCCGTTGCGGAAGGAAGTCCCTACAGGAGAGTCACGACTTCCCGATCCTATCGCGGTTTCTTATCGACCAGACGGAATCGTCTGGTCGATAAGAAACTGCTCAAGATTGAAAAAGCTGGAGCAAAATCTACTCGAAAAAATCTATCAACTTTTTTGGGATTTTGCTCTGGCGAATGGCGCCAAGGTCGAAACAATGGAGGCCGATATTTCGAACCCCGCGCAGTCGCCGATGAAATATTTTTCTCCGAAAGGAAGACATTTCCGCATCGTTCTTGGCGTCGCCAGCATAATCATTATCATGGGCGCGGTCTATTTTTTCTCCCGCAATTTCATTTTGTCCGAGCCGGGGAACAAATCGCGCCGAGCCGCCGTCCAATCGGTGAAAGTCGCAACCGCGCGGCGTGGGGACATAAGGGTTTTCGTCGAGGGCCTTGGCGCCGTCACCCCCATCGCGACGGTGAGCGTCGTGACGCAAATCAGCGGCCTGCTGACCGAGGTGGCGTTTCGCGAGGGCCAGCTCGTCAAGAAAGGCGATTTTCTGGCTCAGATCGACCCGCGCCCCTATGAGGTGTTGCAGGCGCAATACGAAGGACAATTGCTGCGCGATCAGGGGCTGCTCGATCAGGCCAAAATCGATTTGGCGCGCTATCAGACCCTGCTCAAACAAAATTCTATCGCCCGCCAAACCGAAGAGGACCAAGTATATCTCGTCAAGCAGTACGAGGGCGCCGTGAAAACGGACCGCGCGCTGATCGACGCCCAGAAGCTCAATCTCATTTACGCCCACATCATTTCGCCCGTAGAGGGGCGCATGGGCCTGAGACTGGTGGACGCGGGAAATTACGTGCAAGTCGGCGGATCGAACAACACGATTGCGGTGATCACTCAGCTACAGCCAATAACCGTGATTTTCCCGGTGCCTGAGGACGATCTCCCGGAGATCATGCCGCAGGTCAACGCCGGAGCGCAGATGAAAGTCGAGATATTCGACCGCGCAAATATCACGAAGCTCGCGGTCGGCGATCTAATGACGGCCGACAATGAGATCGACACAACCACCGGCATGGTGAAACTGCGGGCGCTCTTCGACAACCAGGACAACAAGCTCTTCCCCAATCAGTTCGTCAACGCCCACCTTCTGATCAGAACGCTCCACGACGCCATCGTCGTTCCGACCTCGGCGGTCCAGCGCGGCGCTCCGGGCGCTTACGCCTATGTCGTCAACGCCGATAACAAGGTGAGCGTCCACCCGCTCTCCCTCGGACCAACGGAAGGCGAAATGGCAGCGGTGGAATCGGGCCTTTCGGCCGGCGATCGCGTCGTGATCGACGGCGCGGACCAACTGCGCGAAGGCTCGGTCGTCGCAATTCCCGACGCCGCCAAACCTGGCGGAGGAGGCGGCGACCCAGTTAATGAAACGCCTCGGCCCAAACCCACGACGAAATAAAATAGAAAAACCGCGCTGCCGCGACGATGACGCCCCGCGCCTTGAGAGATGAGAGTCGATGAACGTATCGGAACCCTTCATCAAGCGACCGGTCGCGACGACGCTTCTGATGTTGGCGATTCTTCTGACCGGCCTCGTTTCATATGGCCAGCTTCCGCTCGCGACCCTGCCTGAAGTCGATTATCCCACCATTCAGGTGCAAACCTTCTATCCCGGCGCGAGTCCGGAAGTCATGACTTCTTCCGTCACCGCGCCGCTTGAAGTCCAGCTCGGTCAACAGCCTGGATTGAATCAGATGATTTCGGCGAGCTCCGCGGGCGCGTCCATCATCACACTTCAATTCAGCCTCGCTCTTTCCCTCGATGTCGCCGAACAGGAAGTTCAGGCCGCGATCAACGCCGCCAATAATCTTCTGCCGGCGGACCTGCCCACTCCGCCAATCTATTCGAAGGTCAATCCTGCCGACGCGCCGATTCTGACCTTGGCCGTCACGTCAAAAACCCTATCGTTGTTGCAACTAGAGGATCTCAGCGAAACCAGGATCGCGCAAAAAATCTCGCAACAGCCTGGCGTCGGGCAAGTGACGGTCGGCGGCGGAAACAGGCCAGCCGTTCGCGTGCAGCTTAATCCCGCGGCGCTGGCCGCCTATGGTCTGAACATCGACGATATCCGAACCGTTCTCAACAGCTCCAACGTTAATATACCGAAGGGAAATTTCGACGGTCCCCAACAGGCCTCCACCATCAACGCCAACGACCAGCTCACCGGCGCCAGTCAGTACGGGGAATTGCTGGTGGCCTACCGTAATGGAAACCCGGTCAGGCTCTCGGATGTCGCCACCGTCGTCCAGGGGCCAGAGAATGCGAAACTCGCCGCTTGGTCCAACGAAACGCCGGCGATCATTCTCAACGTGCGCCGGCAACCCGGCGCCAATGTGATTCAGGTTGTCGAATCCATCAAGGCTCTTTTGCCGCAGATTCGCTCAGGTCTTCCCTCCGCGGTCAATCTGGATGTCATCAGCGACCGTACGACCACAATACGCGCATCGGTCGAGGACGTCGAATTCGAACTCGTTCTCGCCATCGTTCTCGTCGTCCTGGTCATCTTCGCGTTCCTGCGGACATTCGCCGCCACGCTTATTCCCAGCCTTTCGGCGCCCCTCTCCCTGATAGGTTGCCTCGGCGTGATGTATCTGCTGCATTTTAGCCTCGACAATCTTTCTTTAATGGCGCTGACGATCTCGACCGGCTTTGTCGTCGATGACGCCATCGTGATGATCGAGAATATCGCGCGCTTCGTGGAGAACGGCATGGAGCCGATGCCCGCGGCGCTCGAGGGCGCCGGGCAGATTGGCTTCACTATTATTTCTCTGACTATATCGCTGATCGCCGTTTTGATCCCCCTGCTCTTCATGAAGGAAGTAGTCGGGCGCCTCTTTCACGAATTCGCCATCACTCTCGCAGCCACCATCATCATATCGGCGCTGGTCTCGCTGACCCTTGTTCCCATGCTCTGCGCGAGACTCATCCACCATCGTCCGGAGTCCGAACGAGGACGCTACGACCTGGCCGCGGATCGCGCCTTTAAATGGATCATCGCGCAATACGCCAAGGGGCTCGATCTCGTGCTGGATCGTCAGCCTCTCACGCTCTTGGTCGCGCTGGCGACCATGGCGCTCACGGTCTTGCTTTATGTCGTCATTCCCAAGGGCTTCTTCCCCGTTCAAGACGTCGGCATGATCCAGGCGATTTCCGTTGGCCCGCAACAAGCCTCTTTCGCTCAAATGACGCGGCTCCAGCAAGATCTCGCCAAAGCCATACTCAAGGATGCGGACGTCGAGGGCTTGAGTTCCTTCATCGGCATCGACGGCGTCAATCCAACCCTGAATTCGGGCAGATTTCTTATCTCGCTAAAGCCCTTCGACCAACGCAAGCTGACGGCGGCCCAAATAATCCACAGGTTGCAAAAGGAAGTTTCAGCGGTCTCAGGCGTTACGCTTTTCATGCAGCCCGTGCAGGATCTCACGATCGACGCAAGCGTAACGCGCGCGCAATACAAGTTTGTCCTCGAAAATCCACGCACCAATGAATTTGAGAGATGGGTTCCGAAATTTGTGCAACGATTGAGCGAGGCGCCGGAGTTGGCGGATGTCGCGAGCGACTTGCAGCTACGCGGTCTTGCTGTCGATTTGACGATTGACAGAGCGACCGCCGGGCGTTTTGGCATTACGCCCGCCACCGTCGACAACGCGCTATACGATTCCTTCGGTCAGCGGATCATCTCCACAATATACACCCAGTCGAACCAATATCGCGTTATTCTCGAAGCAGCTCCCGATTTACAAAGCCGGCTCGACAGCCTGGATTCGATTTATCTTCCATCGTCCACTTCCACGAGCAATGGTCAGACGCCGCTCTCGGCCATTGTCCGCGTAAGGCAACGCTCCGCGCCCCTGCTCATTTCCCACTATGGCCAGTTCCCCGCGACCACGATTTCGTTCAATCTCGCCCCCGGCTCGTCGCTCGGCGCCGCGGTGAACGCGATCGAGCAGGCGACCAAGGAAATTAAACTGCCACCAAGCTTCATCATGGCCGATCAGGGGGCGCTGGCGGCGTTCCGTTCCTCTCTATCCAACCAATTGCTGCTCATTTTGGCCGCCGTCGCGGCGATGTATATCGTCCTGGGCGTTCTCTACGAGAGCTACGTCCATCCCGTCACCATCCTCTCCACGCTCCCTTCCGCAAGCGTCGGCGCTTTATTGATTTTGCTGATTTTTGGATATGAATTGGACATTATCGCGGTCATCGCCATCATTCTCCTGATCGGCATCGTAAAGAAAAACGCCATCATGATGATCGACTTCGCGCTTGATGCGGAGAGGCGCGAGGGCAGATCGCCGCGCGACGCCATTTATCAGGCCTGCCTTCTGCGCTTTCGGCCGATTCTGATGACCACTATGGCTGCAATACTAGGAGCCTTGCCGCTCATGCTCGGCTGGGGCGCGGGTTCGGAACTGCGGCGTCCTCTCGGCTACGCCATCGTCGGCGGCTTGATCGTTAGCCAGGTTTTGACCCTGTTCACGACGCCGGTCATCTATCTCTATTTCGATCGCCTGGCTCGAAGAATAAAGCAAGGACGTCCGCCCGCCGACAGCGCGACCGGGGTCTCTGCATGAACATCTCCGCTCCCTTCATCGCACGGCCGGTAGCGACGACGCTTCTCACGATCGGGATCGCTCTCGGCGGCGCTCTGGCCTTCTTCGAACTTCCAGTCGCGCCAGTGCCCCAGGTCGATATTCCGACCGTCACCGTGTTGGCGCAACTCCCCGGCGCCAGTCCGGAGACGGTGGCCAACAGCGTGGCGAGCCCATTGGAACGACACCTCGGGCAAATCGCCGACGTAACGGAAATGACTTCCTCCAGCAGCTTGGGCCTTACGCGCATCACGCTGCAATTTGGCCTCGATCGCGATATCGACGGCGCCGCGCGAGACGTCGAGGCGGGAATAAACGCCGCGCGCGCCGACCTCCCGACCAATCTTCGAACGAATCCCACTTATCGGAAGGTCAACCCGGCCGACGCGCCGATCATGATATTGGCGCTTACGTCCAAAACCCTGACGCGCGGCCAGATGTACGACGCCGCCAGCAATGTTCTCCTGCAGCGCCTTTCGCAATTGGAGGGCGTCGGCCAGGTCATCATCGGCGGCGCCACTCTCCCCGCGGTTCGCGTCGAGCTCGATCTCGAAGCTCTCAACAAATTCGGCATTGGCTTTGAAGACGTTCGCGCCGCGCTCGCCTCGGCGAACGCCAACAGTCCAAAGGGCGCAATCGAGGAAGGCGACAATCATTTTCAAATCTATGACAACGACCAGGCTTCGCACGCGGCGGACTACGCCCCATTGGTGATCGCCTATCGCAACGGAAACGCAGTGCGCCTCTCGGACGTGGCGGAAGTCAAAGATTCGGTCGAGGACTTGCGCAACGCCGGCTTTCTGGACGAGGCGCCGTCGGTCGTCGTCATTCCCTTCACGCAGCCGGGCGCCAACATCATCGAAACCGTCAACCGGCTAAAGGAAGAGCTGCCGCGACTGGAAGCGGCCATGCCAGGCGATATCAACGTCAAGATCGCGGGCGACAAATCGCTGACGATACGAGCGTCGCTCGAAGACACAGAGGCCACCCTGATCATCGCCGTCATTCTCGTCGTGCTCGTGGTCTATTTTTTCCTCCGCGACATACGCGCGACGATTATCCCAAGCATCGCGGTTCCAGTCTCGATTGTCGGCACTTTCGCCATCATGTATCTCGCCGGCTTCACGCTGGACATTTTGTCCCTGATGGCGCTGACGATCGCCACTGGCTTTGTTGTCGACGACGCGGTGGTCGTGGTCGAAAACATTTCCCGCCACCTCGAAACCGGCATGTCACACAGCGAGGCGGCGCTGCGCGGAGCCAGGGAAGTCGGATTCACCGTGCTTTCGATAAGCCTTTCGCTGGTCGCGGTCTTCACCCCGATCCTCTTCATGGGCGGCGTGGCTGGCAGATTTTTCCGTGAATTCGCCTTGACGCTTTCGATAGCCATTTTTATCTCCCTGGTGATTTCGCTGACGACCACGCCGATGCTCTGCGCCCTGCTCCTGCGCACGAAATCCGGCGAGGAGGCGCAAAAGCCCGCGCGGCGGACTTTTTTCGACCGTCTGCTCGGAGGTTACGAACGCAGCCTCATATGGGCTCTGCGCCATCGGCTGCTTGTGTTGCTTATATTGGCCGCGACAATCGCCTTGAACGTCGAATTGTTTCGAATCGTGCCGAAGGGATTTTTCCCTCAGCAGGACACCGGGCGCCTCGTCGGCGTCCTGCGCGGGGATCAAAGCGTTTCATTCCAGGCGATGAGCCAAAAGCTCACTCAGATGATCGCCATCGTCCGCAAGGACCCAGCGATTGACAACGTCATAGGTTTCACTGGAGCCGGAAGCGGCGGCGGCGCCGCCGTCAACACCGCCTCGATCTATGTCAATCTCAAGCCTCTCAGGGAACGTACGGGCAGCGCCGACGAGGTGATCGCTCGGCTCCGCCCCGCGCTCGCGCAAATTCCCGGCGGGCAGGTTTTTCTCAGCGCCATTCAGGATTTCCGCGTCGGCGCGAGACAATCGAACGCTGAATATCAATACACTTTGCTGGGCGACGACGCCGATCTTTATTCGTGGACGCCGAAACTCGTCGACGCCTTGAGCAAGGGACGAGTGCTGCGGGATGTAAGTTCGGATCAGCAACTCAAGGCGCTGGAATCCGACGTTGTCATCGACAGGGACACCGCGTCGCGACTGGGTATCGTCGCCTCCCAGGTGGACAACACGCTATACGACGCGTTCGGGCAGCGTCAGGTTTCGGTGATCTACAGCGCGAACAATCAATATCACGTCGTCATGGAGGCTAACCCGCGCAACACGCAGCGGCCCTCTTCTCTCAAGGATATCTATGTCTCGACCGCGGGCGGACCGGCGAAAGGCACGTCGACGACGAATTTCGCGGTCGGCGACGCCGTGGTTTCCACCACGCGCCCTAGGATTCCGTCCACCGCCGCGACCAGCCCCAGCGCCGCCGCCGCCTCTCTCGCCAGCGTCACCGCAACCACTCGAAACGCCTTCAACAATTCGCTCGCGGTGGTGGGCAACGCCGTCGCCTCGACCGGATCGGCGGTCAGCACGAACCAGGAGACGATGGTTCCCCTGCCGACGATCAGCCAATACAAGCCTGGGCTGACCGCCCTCTCCTTGAACCATCAAGGCCTGTTCGTCGCGACGACCATCTCCTTCAACCTCGCGCTGGGCGCGTCCCTCAGCGACGCGCTCGCGGAAATCGAACGCGTTGTCAGAGAGATACATATGCCTCCCACTTTACGAGGCTCGCTGACCGGAAGCGCGGAATTATTCACCCAGGCGCTTCGCTCCGAGCCTCTATTGATTTTGGCGGCGATCACGGCTGTCTATATCGTTCTTGGCATTCTTTACGAAAGCTACGTTCATCCCGTTACAATCGTCTCCACCCTGCCCTCGGCGGGCGTGGGCGCGGTTCTCGCGCTGCTCTTGTTTCACACTGAGTTCAGCATCATCGCATTTATCGGAGTCATTCTTCTGATCGGCATTGTAAAGAAGAACGCCATTCTGATGATCGACTTCGCCATCGAAGCGAGACGAAGGCATGGCGCTTCATCGGAGAATGCGATTTACGAAGCCTGTGTTCTCCGTTTCCGGCCGATCATGATGACGACCATGGCCGCGATTCTAGGCGCCGTGCCACTGGCTCTCAGCTTCGGAAATGGCGGAGAGGTTCGTCGCCCCCTTGGCATCGCCATCGTTGGCGGTTTGATCGTCAGTCAGGCCCTTACGCTCTATACGACGCCAGTGATTTACCTGTACCTCGATCAATTCAGCGGTTGGGCGGCTCCGCGCTGGCGCGAATTCATGCGGCGGCTCACCGGCCAGCCGAACTATTGAAACAGCAAGAGCGGATCGCCAAAAGGCGCGGGAGCCTTGCAATGGCGGTCGGGCCGCGGCATGTCCACGACGAGCGACGAAGACCCGCCGACATAGGCGACGAACGTTCGCGAAAGCTGTTCGGGCGCGGGAACGCAACCGGTGACGCTCGAACACTCGAAAGAGGCGATGATCAGCGCGACTCCATCCTCCGCCGACGTCTTGAGCACGGACACGGCGTCGCCCGGCGTTAGTCCTGAAGGACGAGAGGTTTCGATGAGAGAATCAGTTCGCGTCTCGATGGGATAGGCCGCGTTCATCGCCACCCACTTCTCCGCGCGACTCCATTTTTTGTCGCAATCGGCTCCCGGCCAGCAATCGACAATCGCCGGCACGTTGCTTATCGGCGGGCAGACGCATGAGCAAAGCGGCGCCGTGAGCCCAAACAGAAAAAATCGAAATCCCCGAAGCATATGACAACCGCCCACAGAGAAATGCGCCCGGTCGGCGCTCGCGGCCCCAGTCCAACCCGCGCTTTATCGAATATCAGATTCCATGGAGCCTGGAGCGCTTTCCGACCAGATGGAATCATCTGGTCGATAAGAAATCGCGCTAAGACCGTGCGGCGGCGCCAGGTCATCAAGCTTTCCTGACAAACTCCGATTTCAGATACATCGCGCCAACGCCATCGATTTTGCACGCGATATTGTGACCATCGACAGCATCGTCCACCAGGCGGATGTTCTTGACCTTTGTGCCGCTTTTAACAGTGGACGATGATCCCTTGACCTTCAAATCCTTGATTAACGTCACTGCATCGCCTGTTGCCAGCGGATTGCCATTGGCATCGCGCACGCCTTCATCTTGCGCGAGACTTTCATGCGCGGCCTCCGCTTCGCTCCATTCATGCGCGCATTCCGGACAAGTCCACAAGGCGCCGTCCTGATAAGCATATTCCGAACCGCATTTTGGACACTTCATGTTTATCCATTTCCTTTTTCTTAGAGGGAGTTAATGCTCTCCTACTCGATCTGCGTCCGAAACGGAACCGATCATCATCATGAACATCTGATGGGCAGTCAAATCGCCCCCCCAAGAACCACGATGGACTTTGGAAGCGAGAGAATGCGGTGGGCTGAGGTCGTCTTTCAGCCCACTTTATGGGATTAGGCGTGACCGTGGCGGCGCCTAAATGTCCTTGCGGCGTTAAGATCACATTCTTGGCCGGCGGCGCCGCTGTTTTTTACAGTTTTCGACACAGCTTCGCTTCGGCGGCTTGCGTCACTGTTTCGCGGGTCGGCTCCAGCGCCGCGGTCACGACGTTTCTGGGGACATCCCTCCTTCCCACATGAGGCGGGCGCAACGGTCGCGGATCGCTTCGAACTGCGCCATCGCCTCGGCGCTGATCTTCAAGATCATCTGTCGCATATGCCAGACGATCTTGCCCGCCGTGTTGAACAGGCGCCACCGAACGGTCTGCGCCTGCGCGCGCTCGAACCCCTGCCGAGCGCGTCGCGCCGAAAGCCGAGATAGAGATTATAGGTCAGGACCCCAACGCCAAAGAACACCGCGTTGGCCTCGAATGTCCCGCACGGCATGTAGCCCATGCCAAAGCCACGTTTCAAATCCTTGATCCGATTCTCGCTGTGGTCGCCATGTTTCGCATGCCATTCCATCGTCGGCGCGGCCTCTTCATCGGCGCGATTGCTGGCGATGGCGTGATAGCGAGAAGGCGATTGCTCCTCGAACAAATCCTGTTCCCGAGGACGACGCATCGCCACCAGCCGAAAAGCCGTCCTGGTCTTGTTCATGCAGTGGACCGTCTCGGCGATTTCTCCGTCCCGGAATTTCTTCCACTCGCCTTCGGGAATGGCCGCGATCGCCGCCTTCACCGCCGCGTCATGGTCGGCGCGAACGGCGCGGATTTTCTTGCCCCTGGGCATGTTGCGCTCGCAGGCTTGAATGAATTCGAGATTGCGCGCCGCCGGAACCGCGTCGCGTCGACCTCCAGCGTGTAGGAGGCCCGCTCGTCCTGACGAAACAAGCGGAGAAACACACTGCGGTTCACCCGTTGCAGCTCCGCCAGACCATCGCTTTCTTTCGAATCTGGTTTCGCCTGACCCACGCGCCGCAGCCAATCGCCGGTTGCGTCGCGGCTTGGCGTTTCTTCGAGCTGAAGCAGAGCGCGCAGCCCGTTATCGTTCCGCAGCGCGCGGCAAATCTTCCAGTGTCCGCCCGCCGCCGGCCAGCATCGAAATGAGCGGCAGGGCATGAGCCGAAGGGTCGTATCCCGCCGCGCTGCCGGGGCGCGGCAGTTCGCGGTCGAGCAAACCCCCAACGCCCATCGCACGAAGATATTCGCCAAACAGCGCCAACCCGCCATGAGCGGTCAAGGATTCGTCCGTCGCCGCCAATTTGAACGGCAACACCGTCTGCAATGATCCCATCGCCATCGCACCCGCCAGTTGCGTGATTCGCAGACATCAACGAGGCTCATCATCATCAAAATGCGGGGCTTTTTCGAGTCACGCCGCTATTGATCGCGGATGTCGGGGGTCATTGTTCGCGAACCATGGAACCAGCGCCTTCAAATCATCCCGCATCCTGCGCCAAAGAAGTTCTGTCAGGGCAGGCAGGTCGCTCCATACTCCCCACGCCGGATTCCATCCGCCAACCCGCCCCCCGGTTAATCGCGCCTTAACTCTATATTTCCTAGGCTCGTTCATTATTGCGACGAAAGGCGCTTCGCCGCCTCGATCAGCGCGATTTCCGGCCGGAAATCGCGCCAGATGAAGAAATCGCAGCGAAAACGGGCTTGGAAATCATGACGCGCAGCCAAAGTCTTGGGTCCGCATCCGACCACTTCCGCGGCTTCGCGCGGCGGCGCGCCGCGGAAGCCGTGGGGCTCGTCGCGGTCTGCGCCTGCGGGGTCCTTTCGGCGGCGCTGGTCACCTGGTCGGCGCGCGATCCCTCGCTCAACCACGCCACCGACGGCAAGATTCACAACGCGCTGGGCGCGCCCGGCGCCATCGTCGCCGATCTCTTCATGCAGCTTCTGGGCGTCGCCGCCATCGCCGCCATTCTTCCCGTCGCCGCGATCGGAATGCGCCTCGTCGCCCATCGCGGGATCGAGCGAGCCGGCCTGCGCTTTCTGCTTTGGTTCGTGGGCGTGCTTTGCGCGACGGCGGCCGCTGCGCTTCTGCCCGTGACCGACCGTTGGCCGCTGCCGACCGGCCTTGGCGGCGTGGTGGGAGACGCCATTCTCGCTTTGCCCCGCCACGCCACCGGCGGCAACCGGCTGGTGGTGGCGATTGTCGGGCTCTTCGCGATCGGCGGCGCGATTCTGGCGCTGACCGGGGCCGCCGGCTATGGCTTCGAGAGCGAGACCGATTTGCGACTCGATTCCGGGGAGGAACGGCCCCGCGCCGGGGAAAAGCCCACCAAGGAGGAAGACGACGAGGACAGGGCGGGAGAGCCGGGCTTCGCCCTTGTGTCGCTTGGGGCCGCGCTCCACGCCGTTCTGATGGCCAAGGCCATGCTGCGCCGGGGATTTGCGCGAATCGGCGCGGCCCGCGAGAGCGCCAGGCCCGCGGCGCTGGAGAAAGACCCCTTCGAACGTCCCGCGGCTCCCCTCGAGCGCCGCGAACCGATTTTCGAAGATTTCGATTTCGAGGCCGACGCGCCCGCCGCGCCGCCGCAAGTCGCCGCGCGCGCCGGTTCCGCCGCGCCGCCGTCCCGCCTCGTGGTCACCCCCCCCGCCGAGGTGATGCTCGCCTCGGGGAGCAGGCAGGTGATTCGCGAACGCGCCGCCGCGCCCGGCGCCAGGGGCGCGCCACAGAGGCCCTACCAACTGCCCGAACTCGAACTCCTCGCCGAACCGAGGAAGCCCACGGCGGGCGCCAAGATTTCGCAGGACGCGCTGGAACAGAACGCCCGCGTGCTCGAAGGCGTGCTCGACGATTTTTCCGTGCGCGGCGAAATCATCAATGTGCGTCCCGGCCCCGTGGTGACGCTTTACGAACTGGAGCCCGCGCCGGGGATAAAATCCTCCCGCGTCATCGGCCTCGCCGACGACATCGCCCGCTCGATGTCGGCGATCTCGGCGCGCGTCGCCGTGGTGCCGGGCCGCAACGCCATCGGCATCGAACTGCCCAACCAGCGCCGCGAGACGGTTTATCTGCGCGAACTGCTCGCCTGCGAGGATTTCGCCGCCTCGAAACACAAGCTCGCCATCGCGCTCGGCAAGACCATCGGCGGAGAGCCTGTCATCGTCGATCTGGCGCGGATGCCGCATTTGCTGGTCGCGGGCACCACGGGTTCGGGCAAGTCGGTCGCCATCAACACCATGATCCTGTCGCTGCTCTACCGGTTGAAGCCCGAGGAGTGCCGCCTTATCATGGTCGATCCCAAGATGCTGGAGCTTTCGGTCTACGACAACATTCCCCATCTGCTGACGCCCGTCGTCACCGACCCCAAGAAGGCGGTGGTGGCGCTGAAATGGGCGGTGCGCGAGATGGAGGACCGCTACAAGAAAATGTCGAAGGTCGGCGTGCGCAACATCGACGGCTTCAACGCCCGCGTGGTCGAGGCGCGCGGGCGGGGAGAGGTCATCACCCGCACGGTGCAGACCGGCTTCGACCACGAGACCGGCGAGGCGATTTTCGAGCGCGAGGAAATGGACCTCGCGCCGCTGCCCTATATCGTCGTCATCGTCGACGAGATGGCCGATCTGATGCTGGTCGCGGGCAAGGACATCGAGGGCGCGATCCAGCGTCTCGCCCAGATGGCCCGCGCCGCCGGCATCCATCTCATCATGGCGACGCAACGCCCCTCGGTGGACGTCATCACCGGCACGATCAAGGCGAACTTCCCCACCCGCATCTCCTTCCAGGTGACGAGCAAGATCGACAGCCGCACCATTCTCGGCGAGATGGGCGCGGAGCAACTGCTCGGCCAGGGCGACATGCTCTACATGGCGGGGGGCGGGCGCATCTCCCGCGTGCACGGGCCTTTTGTCTCGGACGGCGAGGTCGAGAAGATCGTCGACCATCTCAAGCTTCAGGGCCAGCCGCAATATCTCGACGCCATCACCAGCGAGGAGGAATCCGCCGAGGCCGCCGGCGGCGAGCCCATGGCCAGCCCCGGCTCGATGGACGCCGAGGAATCCGGCGACCTCTACGACCGCGCCGTGGCCATCGTGCTGCGCGACAAGAAATGCTCGACCAGCTACATCCAGCGACGGCTCTCGGTCGGCTACAACAAGGCGGCGTCTCTTGTTGAGCAGATGGAGCGCGAGGGCGTGGTGAGCGCGCCGAGCCACTCCGGCAAGCGCGAAATATTGGTCGGCGGCGGCGTCGACCGCGGCGCTTTCGACATCGAGGCGGCGGAATAAGAGCCGCCGCGCCCCCTCCGCCACGACGGGATTGGACCTTGACGGCCCAAGGGGAGCCGATCGTGGCGGGGACGAACCTCGCCACGACGCGCTCGCGTCGCGACGGCGCGGGCGAGCGCAAAAGCTCCCGCCAAAAAACCACGGAACCGGCGCAATTCACCGATAGCGTTTTCGCCCGCCCGCGAATGGGCGGATAATCGCCCCGATTCGCCCCACCGGAACCGCTCCCCGTGAAATATCTCAACTCCGCCGCGCTCGCCTTCGCTTTGGTCTTTTCCCTTGGCGCCGGCGCCCTGGCCCAGGACGTCGCCAAGAAGGCCGCGCCCGCCGCCAAGGCCGCGAAGGCCGCGAAGCCCAACGCCTCCGCCGACAAGGCCAAGGCCAAGCCCCCGCGAGAGGCCAAGCCCGCCGAGGAGCCCGCCAAGGCCGCTCCGGCGACCGCGGCCGAGCCTGACGCGCCGCCCCCGCCGCCGGGCGAAATCGACAAGGCCGAGGCGATCAAGCGCGCCGACGCCTTTTTCAACGTCTCTCCAGTGATGACCGCCGACTTCGTGCAGCTCGGCGCGGATGGCAAGCGCTCGGAGGGCAAGCTTTATGTCCAGCGCTCTGGACGGGTGCGCTTCGAATACGCCGAGCCCGCCACGCTCGAAGTCGTCTCCGACGGCGCGCGAGTGATGGTGCGCGACCGCAAGCTGAAGACGCAGGATCTCTATTTCATCGATCAGACGCCACTGAAATTCCTGATGAAGGAGAAGATCGACCTTGAACGCGACGTCAAGGTTCTCGACGTCGCGTCGGACGATTCGGGCGTCGCGATCTCGGTCGAGGACAAGGCCACTTTCGGCGGAACCTCCTATCTCAAGCTGATTTTCGATCCCAGGACCTTCAAGTTGAAACAGTGGCGGATCACCGACCCGCAGGGCAATCAGACGCTGTTGTCGCTGTTCAACATCGACCAGAAGCGCACGCCCGATCCCGCGCTGTTCAAGATCGACCAGAGCGCCAAAAGCGAATAGGCTCGCGCCGTCCGGCCAGAACAGGTTTCCTCCATCTATGCGCGACGCCCCCAAAACTCCTTGGCCGCTCTTTCGCTCGCTTCAGGGCGTGGGGCTGTCCGCGCTGCGCTACGATCTTATCGCCGGGCTGACGCTCGCCGCGATCGCCATTCCCGAGCAGATGGCGACGGCGCGGCTCGGCGGTTTTCCGTCCCATATCGGATTTTTGGCCTTTATCGCGGGCTCCGTCGCCTTCGCCCTTTTCGGCTCCAACCGTTTCCTTTCCTCCGGCGCGGATTCGACCATCACGCCGGTTTTCGCGGGCGCGCTGGCGCTGATAGTCTCCACGGACGCGCCGGAATATCGCGAACTCGCCGCCCTGCTGGCGCTGCTGATCGGCGGCGTCGTCGCGCTCGCGGGCCTCCTGCGCGCGGGCTGGATCGCCGATTTGCTCTCCATTCCGGTGATGACCGGCTTTCTGGCCGGCATCGCCATTCATATCGTGGTTTCGCAGGCGCCCGCCCTGCTCGGCCTACCGGGCGGCCATGGCGAAATCTTCGACCGCCTGCGCGAAATCGCTCACGCCATCGAAAAGACCAATCCCTACACCCTCGCCACCGGGCTTTGCTGCCTCGCGGCGATCGTGGCGAGCGAACGCATCAGTCCCCGCATCCCCGGCGCCTTGATCGCGCTGACGGGCGCGACCTTCGCGACGGAGTGGTTCGGCCTCGAGGCGCGGGGCGTCGCTGTCGTCGGCGGCTTCATGGTGAGCGCGCCGCGTCCGTCCATCCCCTCGCCCACCTTCGATCAGCTTTCGCATGTGCTCGGCCTCGCGATGGTGGTCTCGATGGTGGTGATGGTCCAGACCGCCACCACCTCGCGCTCCTTTCCGGGCGCGCCGGGCGAGGCGCCCGACGTCGACCGGGATTTTATCGGCCTCGGCGCGGGCAGCCTGCTCGCGGGGCTTTTCGGCTCGTTCCCGGTCAACGCCAGCCCGCCGCGCACCGCCGTCGTCGCCGAAACCGGCGGGCGCAGCCAGATCGCCGGACTGGTCGCCTGCGTCGCCGTGGTGCTCACGGGTCTTTATGGCGCGGAGCTTTTGGGTCGCGTTCCGACGGCGGCGCTGGCGGGCGTGCTGCTCTTCGTGGCCGCCAGAATTTTCCGACTCCACGAAATGCGGGACATCGCGGGCAAGACCAAGGCCGAATTCGCCCTCGTCCTTCTAACCATGCTGGCGGTGGTGGCGCTACCGATGCAGATCGGCGTCGCGCTCTCCATCATGCTGTCGCTGATGCACGGAGTTTTCACCGCCACGCGCACGCGCCTGATCGAATTCGAGCGCCTGCCCGGCTCCTCGGTTTGGTGGCCGGCAAGCCGCGCCATTGCTGGGGAAAGGCTCGCGGGCGCGATCGTGGTCGCCTACCAGGCGCCGCTGTCCTTCCTCAACGCCTACGACTTCCAGCACGATCTCGAGAAGAAAATCGCGCGGGCGGAACCTGGCCTCGAGCTTGTGGTGCTGGAGGCGAGTTGCATCGTCGAAATCGACTTCACCGCCGCGCGCATCCTCAACGAAGCCATCACGCAATGCCGCAAGGACGGAATCGACTTCGCCATCGCCCGGCTCGAATCGGTGCGGGCTCATGAGGCGCTGGAGCGGTTTGGCGTCATGGCGACGCTGGGCGACGGCCGGGTGTTCCACAGCGTGGACGAAGCGACGCGCAAGCTCGCGCCAGGCTCGGCGGCGGCGCCCGGCCGCGCGGCGACGTCCGCGCTTGCGCCCGAAGGGGATCGGCCCCAAATAGCATAAGAGACGTGATCGGCCGCGACGATTCTGCCGCCGCGCAAACCGGGCCTGCGGGAAAACATGCGAGATCCATATGACGTTTTGGGCGTCGCCCGTTCGGCGAGCGCCGGCGAGATCAAAAAAGCCTTCCGGCAACTCGCCAAGAAATATCACCCCGACCACAACAAGACCGACCCCAAGGCCAAGGAGCGTTTCGCCGAGGCGAACTCCGCCTATGAGATCATCGGCGACGAGGACAAAAAGGCGAAATTCGACCGGGGCGAGATCGGCCCCGACGGCAAGCCGCGCTTCGCCGGATTCGAGGGTTTCGGCGCCGGGGCCGGCCCGGGCGGTTTCTCCGCCAAGGCGGGTGGGCCGGGGTCGCATTTCGAGTTCAATTTCGGCAACGCCGGAGGCCGCGCCGGCTTCGATCCGGCCGATCTCTTCGCCGATCTCTTTGGCGGCGCGGCCAAGCGCGGCCGCGCGGGCGGCACCGCGCCGCGCCGGGGCGAGGATGTGGTCGCCACCGCCACCGTGTCGCTAGAGACTGCCGCGCTCGGCGGCTCGGCGCGCGTGGTGATGCCGAGCGGGCGGACGCTCGACGTCAAGATTCCGGCGGGCATGGAGGACGGCAAGCAAATCAGGCTGCGTGGACAGGGCCAGCCGGGCGCGATCGGCGGCGAAGCCGGCGACGCGCTGGTGACGGTAAAAGTCGCGCCCCACCCTTATTTCCGCATCGAGGGCCGCGATCTGCGCCTCGATCTTCCGGTTGCGCTTTACGAGGCCGCGCTCGGCGGCAAAATCTCCGCGCCGACGCTTTCGGGCAAGGTGGAGCTGACCATTCCGCCGGGCTCCAACGGCGGGCGCGTGTTGCGCCTGCGCGGCAAGGGGCTTCCGGCCTCGGACGGCAAGCCGGCGGGCGATCTTTATGTCTCGCTGAAACTGATGGCGCCCGAGGCCCCGGACCCGGAATATGAGGCGCTGATGACCAAATGGCGTGACAAGAAAGCCTACGACCCGCGCAAATTCTGATACGAAATCCGCCGGATTGCTTCGTCAACAGCAAAGCGGCATATCCACTCCAGACCACGCATGAAGATTGTGCGGCCCAATCCCTCCCCCTGGTGGGGAGGGTCGGGGGCTCGGGCCATCTCGCCCAGGGTTCCGAGGCCCCCACCCGGCGCTTCGCGCCACCCTCTCCACCAGGGGGAGGGATTCGCGCCCAGCCGAACGAATCAAGCGGAACCCACATGAAACGGGGGGAGAGGTTTCGGGGCGCGGGGCCGGTTTGGGTTTTGGCTCATGATTCTGAGCGGCCGTTCGTCCGTAAGATACGGCCTCGGCTGAAAGGGCGCGCCGTTTGTGCGGAAGTGTCGCAGACTGGGTAAAAACTCGGACGCCACGCTGACCAAACCGGGTTTCGTGGAAATTTCGCCTGTTTCGTGCGATCAGACGCTGGCCAATCACGAGAATTCACTCTGAGCGAGCCCGTTTTCGGGCGAAACGCGAGGTTTCACACCCTCTGCTTAATTAATGCGCGCATGACTAGGTCTGGGATTATTTAGAGCGACTCGCTTGAAGCGTCGGGGGCGCCCTCGCGGAGAAAATAAGTGACCATCAGGACGAGCATCGCGAAAGTCGCAAACACTCCGGCCAGAGCGCCGATCCACATGCCAGAGGTTTCGCCGATCACGTTGCTGACGTCATGGCCCGCCAATCCTCCCATAAGGGCGACGACCACGATATTAACGAGGACGACGCCAGGAAACCTGTCCGCCCCCATATCTGGAACCGTTCCCTCTGGAAGGAACCGTTCCGCGAGCAGGCGCCCCTGCCAGGCGGCGACGACCGCGATCAGCCCCGAAATCAAGCCTACAGTCACCCCGCTATTCGAGAAGCGTTCGACCGCTAAACCCGTAACGGCTCCGGTGCATATTCCAACTCCCAAAAGGAGCAGGACATAGATAGAGGTGAGACCTCGGCTTCGATCATCAGACATTGGACGCGCCCAGAGCTTGAGACACTGTAAATCGTTAATTGGAGTGAAAGGGCAGCACTTCAACGTCGTTTCTGCGACCTACGTAATTTTCAATATGGCGCGACGGCGGCGGCGCGGCCTCTCTATTTCAGAAGATAACGTATTATCAGTAATATGCTACACTCATCCCATGCTTGAGGCTCTGATCGACAGCATCGAACAGAAAAAGGCGCAGTTCGACCGCTTGCGCCCCTTGTCGGGCGCCGCCCTGAATCAACTTCAAAACCTCTACTGAGCTGAGTCACTGGAACTGGGGGTATAGGCGTTTGAGCTTGATGCGCGCATGTTCTGTTGTGAATTGCCAGTCTGCTTGCACGCAGCGCTTGTTGCGGTTGACCTGCCAGGCGGCGAGCTCCCTGATCAACGTCTCCTTGTCGGGGATGCGGCGATCAAGACATTGGCTCGCAAGAACGCCGAGATCGGGTTCCGCGAGGTCGAGCCAACTGCCGTGCTTTGGCGTGTAACGCCATGTATGGATGCCCCCTGAACCGCGCCGGGATTGCCGGAGGCCATTTCGTTTGAGTCACGCCGCCAAGGCGCGTCCCTCGATTTGCGCATAGTAGCGCGCTTCGGCTTCTGCCGGCGGAATGTTTCCGATCGGCTCGAGCAGTCTGCGATTGTTGAACCAGTCGACCCATTCGAGCGTGGCGAACTCGATCGCCTCGAAGTTTCGCCACGGCCCCTTTCGCCAGATCAGCTCGGCCTTGTAGAGTCCGTTGATCGTCTCGGCGAGCGCGTTGTCGTAGCTGTCTCCGACGCTGCCGACCGAGGGCTCGACGCCGGCCTCGGCGAGGCGCTCTGTGTATTTTATAGAGACGTATTGAACGCCGCGGTCGCTATGATGGACGAGGCCACCGCCGTGAACCGGCCGACGATCATGCAGCGCCTGCTCGAGCGCGTCGAGCACGAAGCCCGCATGCGCCGTGCGCGAGGCGCGCCAGCCGACGATCCGCCGAGCGAAGGCGTCGATCACGAAAGCCACATAGACGAAGCCTTGCCAAGTCGAAACATAAGTGAAATCGGAGAGCCACAGCGCATTCGGCCGCTTGGCCCGAAATTGCCGGTTCACCTTGTCGAGCGGGCATGGAGCCTTGCGGTCGCTCACCGTCGTTTTGACCGGCCTCCCACGCACGATCCCTTGCAACCCCATGCTCCGCATAAGCCGCGCCACCGTACAGCGCGCGACCTTTTCGCCCTCGCGGTCCAACTGCTTCCACACCTTGCGCACGCCATAGACCTGGAAGTTCTCGTCGTAGACGCGCCGTATCTCCTTGCGAAGGTTCACATCCCGACGCGCCCGGGCCGACGCTTTCGCGGGGTCGCGCCGGCGCGCCGCATGCGCCCAATAGGTGGAAGGGGCAATCGGCAAGAGCTTGCAGATCGGCTCGACCCCATGCTTGTCCCGCTGATCGTCGATGAAGGCGATCATTGTTTCGAGCGGCGGTCGAGCTCCGCCGCCGCAAAATAAGCCGACGCCTTTCGCAGGATCTCATTGGCCTGCCGCAGCTCGCGGTTCTCGCGCTCCAGCGCCTTGATCCGCTCGCGTTCATCCGTCGTCGCGCCAGGGCGGGCGCCCGAGTCGCGCTCTGCCTGGCGGACCCAGTTCCGCAACGTCTCGCCCGTGCAGCCAATCTTCGCCGCGATCGAGGCGATCGCCGCCCATTGCGAGGCATGATCGCCGCGGTGCTCGAGCACCATCCGAACTGCCCGTTCCCGAACCTCAGGTGAAAATCTGTTCGATGTCTTCTTCTTCGTATCCATGGCTCCATCCTCTCAAGGGTTGGAGCCTCCGGCAATCCCGGCGCGGTTCATGAACAGATTGGCGACGCCATTGCGCTCGTATTCGTAATCGTGACGCGCCTTGCGTCCGGGCGCGGCGGGAATTGGGGTGCGCGTCTCCTTGATCATCTGCTTCGAAGTCTCGTCGAGACACACCAGTGGGCGCTGCGGATCATGGGAGCGCTGATAGACGTCCAGCACGTCTTCCATGGCGGCGACGAAGGCCGCACTGGCCTCAGGCGCGATCACCCATTGCTGCTTGAGATGTGGTTTGAGCGTGTTTTTTTGAGCGTGCGCCCGATCGTGTTGTCGCTGGCTTTCTCGACGATGTTCAACTCGACGACCTTCTCTTCGAGCAGGCTCAGCGTCCATCTGGCGTAGCCTGCCGGCGCCGGTCCACAGGCCAGCGCAATGAGCTTCGCTTCCGCCGCGCCGTCGAAAATCCGGGGACGCGCGGACTTCGGGTTGTATTTGTGGGTCAGCGCGGCGTCGAACCCTTCCTCCACCAACTGGCGGCGCGTCCGTTCGATAGGGGTGACGCTGGTGTCCAACGCCTCGGCGATCCGGCTGTCGCTCCAGCCTTCGCCAGCCTTCCAGACATCCGCTTTCAACAGTATGCGCGCTTTGGTCAGCAATCGCGCGGACCGCTTGCCTGAGCCGATCAACGCGGCAAGCTGATCCCGTTCCTCCGCGCTCAAACGCACAACGTATTTCTGGACGGCGGTTTCTTTCCCGACCACGAACCATCTCCATCGCTGATCAACAGCCACAGAGATTCAGAACTCACCTCCAAAATCAATGACGGGTGTCACTAGCTCAACTCCTTTGTATTTCTAGAGCGCTTATCGACCAGACGGAATCGTCTGGTCGATAAGAAATCGCTCTAGGCGCCCTGCGGTCCGCTCGCGCCGAGCTGAGCACTCAATTGCGCCATGCCCTGAATGAAGTTCTGGCGCGACACCGTGCCGTCGCTGGAGGGATTGAGGGCCTGGAACGCGGCGCTTGGCCCCATGGACTGGAACGCGGCCGGCGGCTTCATGGTCTGAAAAGCCTGGGTGAACTGGTTCTGCGTGATCGAACCCGTCGCATTGGTGTCGATCTTTGTGAAAAGCTTCGCCATTTTCTGCGTAGTCGGCATCCGCGCGCTCGCGCCCGACATCGCCTGCGGCGCGTGGCCGCCCGTCATTCCCGAAACTGTCATGTTCATTGCCGGTCTCTCCATTTTGAGCGTCGCGCCGCGGGATAGATTGCATTGCATAGCTTGGGCGAAGCTCGCATATGCGCGCGGCGCCGAAATTGCTTTGCAATGGCGTGGAAAGACTTGGTCTCTTTTCCGACAAGGACTAGCGAGGATCGATGCCGCTCTATGCCTATAAATGCCAGGATTGCGCCGCCGAATTCGAACTGCTGGTGCGCGCCTGCGACCTTCCGTGCTGTCCCGCCTGCGGCGGCGAGAAGCTGCAACAGCAGGTCGCCAGAATCTGCGCGGAGATCAAATATCCCGCTATAGCGAGATCGTGGCGGCGGGCCGCCGCGCGTTCCGGCGATCTGTCCAATTTCGGCAAGGCCGAACTGGGGTTGAAGAAATAGCGCTTCGTGGCGGCGCGCCTTTGCGACGCCCGGCGAATGATGGCGAAACATCGCATTGGCGCCACGATTTTGACGCATTGCACAACCGCAAGTCCGCGCCAAAAGATCGCAGCCTCCTCGCAACAAATTCAACTAAATTTTACCATTGACCGTGTAATATTCATCGCACTACGATATTTTTCGCGCGGCAAGGCTTGTTGCGGCGCATATCGGAAAGCGAGGAACGGGTTATGGAGTCCATCAAAACCTGGTTGCAAGACTGGTCCGACGCCTGCGAATACGCCAAGGAATGCGCGCCCAACCTTTCCTTTTTCGCGCCGCGCGAACCCTATTCGGCGCTTGCCGCGATCGCCGCCCTGTGCGTGTTCGCGTGGTGGTGGAACGAGAAGCAGATCAATCTGATGCTCGAAGCCGAAAGCAGGCTGCGCCAGCTTGGCGAGGGGGTTTCGACGGGCGGTTTGTTGCGCGCGCTCGACGAGATGAGAGAACCTTCGCCGCAGCGGCGGGCCGCCTAGAGCGCTTTCTGACCGGACGGAATCGTCTGGTCGATAAGAAATCGCGCCAGATTCAGAAAGCTGGAGCAAAATCCAATCGAAAAAGTCTAACAACTTTTTCGGATTTTACTCTAGTTCCACGGCGCCGCAACGCGGAAACCGGAGCGGTCAAGGTGGATGTCATTGCTTCCCGACGCGGCTCCAGCGCGCGGTTGCAACGACGGCTATCTTAATCCTCGGATTTTTCTTTCAACGCAGGAGAACTTGCGCTCCGTGCGCCCTTCGCCCATTTGCGCGGCGGCGTCGCGAGAGCGTGAATTCTTAAAAAAAGTTGAGTGGCTTTCTCGATGAAAATTCACTCCAAATTGCAAATCTGGCGCGGTCTTTCATCGGTCGGACGATTGCGTCCGACCGATGGCCGCCCGAGATGAATCGCATCAAATCCCAAGGGACGTCATATGCGCTATCTTCACACCATGGTGCGGGTCGCCGATCTGCAACGCTCGCTGGATTTCTACTGCGGCGCGCTGGGAATGGTCGAAATCCGCCGCAATGAAAGCGAAAAGGGCCGCTACACCCTGGTCTATCTCGCCGCGCCGCAGGACGCGACGGAGGCGCGCAAATGCGGCGCGCCCATGCTGGAGTTGACTTTCAACTGGGATCCGGAGGCCTATGCGGGCGGGCGCAATTTCGGTCATGTCGCCTTCCAGGTCGAGGATATCTACGCCACCTGCACGCGACTCCAGGCGGCGGGCGTGACGATCAACCGTCCGCCGCGCGACGGCCACATGGCCTTCATACGCTCGCCCGATAATATTTCGATCGAATTGCTGCAAAGCGGCGCGCCACTCCCGGCACGGGAACCATGGGCTTCCATGCCAAACACCGGAACCTGGTGAAGAGGCTTGAGCTTCGCATCTTGCGACGCAGCACATAAAGTCGCAGGGCCACTGGAACCCGACGGCCGGCCGCGCGTTGCTCCTTATAAAAAATCTAGGCGGAGCGCTTGGGGCAGCCCCGGCGAAGCGTCGCAGGCCGAATGACGGCCCACGGCGCGGCGGATTCCGCCTGCGGCTGGCGTGGGCGCCGATATTGCTCACGCGCTGCTGCCCGCCAAATGCCCGCCGCCGCGGGCCGATCGCCCCTTGAGACGAAGGCGCGAATCAACCCGGCGGGGCCTTCGCCGCGAATTGCGGTTTTGGGCGTCGCCCCGAGAGCGCGGGGCGGACGGTGGAGCGGCGAAGAAAGCCTGGCGCAAGGCTTAACGAGAAATAAACGGAGAAGGAGGACGTAATGATGATCGCTGACCTGATCCATTCCTGCTCGAACGCCAATGTCGCGGAGGCCGCTGTCGCCTGCGTCGGGGGCGGCTTCGCGGAGCGCGTCGCCGCCGTCGCGGTCAAGAACGGAATGAATGTGGGTCGGTTCGTGGCCGCTGTCGTCCGGGATTTCGGGCGGAGGGCCGACGACCAAGCGATCGACGCGCTGCGCCGCAAGATCGCGGGGACGGATCAACCCTTGCTGCAAGGTCTCGTCTTTGTGGTGGAGCCGATCCTGCGAGAGAATGTTGGTTTTTTCGATGATGAGGACGTCGGCCTAACGGTCTCGGCCCTACGTGGGCGGGTTCCCTATGGCGTCCCCGCGCGCATGCATTAGAGCAAAATCCGAAAAAGTTGATAGGCTTTTTCGATCAGATTTTGCTCCATCTTTTTGAATCTGGAGGGAATTCCGTTCGCAAAAGTCTCTCGACTTTGCGAAAATTCGCTCCAGGCGCAGCCCAAATCGCTTAAGTGGGAAAGGCCTTCCCCGCTGCGGGGAAGACCTTTTTTTCGCGCCCGAGGAATTGGCCTGGATCATTAGTTTAACGGCGGGGCTCGTTTCGGCTTTACGGCAAACAATAGGGGTAGTATCTCCCACGAGACGGATCAACGCGAAGCGAGGCCATGAACCTTTTGCTCGACCAGGCTCAAATCGTTCATCTCGTCTCGACTTATGGCTATTGGGCGATTTTTGTCGTGGTCGCGCTGGAAAGCGCGGGCCTGCCCCTGCCGGGGGAGACAATGCTGGTCGGGGCCGCGATTTACGCCGGACAGGCCGGCGGCCTCGCGATCGAGGACATTATATTCGCGGCGGCCGGCGGCGCCATCGCTGGCGACAATATCGGCTTCTGGCTCGGCCGCGAATATGGAACCGACCTGATCGAGCGCTACGGGGCGTGGATCGGCGTGACGCCCAAAAAACTCAAGCTTGGACAATATCTGTTCATGCGCTGGGGCGGCTGGATCGTATTCACCGGACGCTTCATCACCCTGCTGCGGATACTCGCCGCGCCCCTCGCGGGGGCCAATCGCCTCGCGCCGGGGCAATTTTTCATTTTCAACGCGGCGGGCGGCATCCTCTGGGCGCATATTTTCGGTCTGGGCGGCTTTTATCTCACCACAGCCTTCCAGCGCGTCGAGGGGCGGCTCGGATTCGTCGCGTTCGTGATCGTCTTTATCGGGCTGGTCTGGCTGTGGCGCTATTTCCGAATTCACGAGGAGCGCCTGATCGGGGAGGCGGAGGCCGCTCTCAGCGAAAAAACCGTCGAAACGGCGCTATAAATTTTCGGCCCCCTCGAATCTTGGACCGCGTCGCGCCCTCGACAACGCCTGGTTGAGGTCACGCGCCAGCGCGGCTTTCTGATCGGGGCCGAGAAAGGCGCCGACTTCCACACTCTCCCCCCGCGACACCAGCGCGACGCGCTCGGTGCCGAATTCCTCGTGCACCTCCTGTTCGAGGCGCACCCAGGACGGATTGAAACGCCACACCTTGCGCTGCCCGCGCACCGAAACCTTCTCGAACACGAGTTCGAGCGGCGTGACGTCGAGGGTCTCGTAAGCGCCGGCGGAGCGGAAATTCACCTTGAAGGCGATATAAAGCGCGAGAACGTCGAGCCCCATGAAGCCGGCCACCGGCCAGGCGCCCATGAAAAAGAAAGGTAGCGACAGCACGAATGTGGCGCCGCCAAACATCAGGATGAATCGCTTGAACGCCCGCGGCGAAAGCGAACGATAAGGCGTGAGGCGCGTGGCGAAGATGCGCTGCTCCTCCGGATTGACGCTGGTCGCCATTGGCTTTCGTCCCCTTCTTGACGGGATTATAACGCCGCCATGACCAAGGAACAGATGGGAGAAGGCGCAGGGAAGCGCCGCCCGCCCGGAAAGGCCGCGGAAGCGGCGCGCATAAACGCGATTTTCGAGCGTTTCGAGGCGGCCGAGCCGAATCCGCGCGGCGAACTTGTCCACACCAATGTCTTCACTCTGCTCGTCGCCGTCGTGCTCAGCGCCCAGGCGACCGACGCGGGCGTGAACAAGGCGACGGCGGCGCTGTTCCGCGTCGCCGACACGCCGGCGAAAATGGCGGCGCTCGGCGAGGAGCGGCTGCGGGACTATATCAAGACGATCGGGCTCTTTCGCGCTAAGGCGAAAAACGTCGTCGCCCTGTCGAAACTGTTGATCGAGCGTCATGGCGGCGAGGTTCCCCGCGACCGCGCGGCGCTGATGGCGCTGCCCGGCGTCGGCCGCAAGACGGCGAATGTCGTGCTGAACATCGCCTTCGGCGAGCCGACGATAGCCGTCGACACTCATATTTTCCGGGTCTCGAACCGGTTGCCATTAGCGGCGGGCAAGAGCGTGGAGGCGGTCGAGGCGGGGCTCGAAAAGATCGTTCCCGACCGTTTCAAGCTCCACGCCCATCACTGGCTGATCTTGCACGGCCGCTATGTCTGCAAGGCGAGACGGCCCTTGTGCGAGGCCTGCATTGTCTCGGATCTGTGCCGTTATCCCGGCAAGACCGTTTGAAATTCAGTCGGCGCAGGAATCTGTGTCGACCACGGCCTCGCCGTTCCGCATCGCGACATGAAGCGGGCAATTGGCGCAATCGTGCGTGGCGCAATGGGCGCAGCCGCCGACGGGAACCGCCGCCTGATCGTGAGACGGCGCCGCGACGCCGGGAACGTGGTCGGCGGGCTCGGCGGAAACGGTTGGGGCGGCATGGACCAGCGAAACCATCATCGGCAAAGCGAGCATCGTCGCCGCGATATTCTTCATCGTCATCGTAATTCTCCCTTGATGAAGGAGAACCGGCGCCGCGTTTTCGCGACGCCGGCGTCCGGCCTATTTCGCGAGATGCAACGGAGTCGTTGTGAGCGAGCTCATGATCGAACTCAGCGCCGTCTGGATATCCTTCGAGGTGGTCGCCTGATAGGCGTAGTTCGTCGAGGTGGCGCAAGAGGCCATGCCGGTTTGCAGCGACGTCAGGAAGCTTTGATTCTGCCCGTTGATGACGCCCTGGTAGTTCTGCATGTAGTAGACGCGCCAGTCGTAATATTGGGAATCCGTGGGATTGGTCGGCTTCGGATTGTCCATGATGTAGGTGGTGTAGAGCGTCACCACCTTGGCCCCGGCGTTGGATAGCGGCTGGCACCAGCTCGGATTGATCGGCGCCAGTTCGAAATTGCCGCCATTGACCGGGTCGGGGATGCAGGGCGGCGGATTGGCCGCGCCGGTCGGCGTGACATAGGGCGACTGGCCAATCGGATTGGAGCCCGTCGTCGCATTGGGGTAGCACAACGTTCCGGTCTGGGCCGCGCCCACCGACCAGTGATCGGCGTTGTTCTGGTCGCCGGTCAGCAGATTGAGATTAGCGTCGAGCGAATAATTGTCGACATTGTTGGCGTTGGCGATATTGCCCACATTGCCGTTATAGAGGCTGTTGGAGGCGCCGGGCGTCGGATTGCCCTGGATGGTCGCGCCGCTATAGGTGGTGGTGCAGGTCTGCACCTGTTGAGGCTGGCAGTTGTTCCAGTCATTGTTCCAACCGCCGCACTGGTTGTGATTGCCGCCGTCGCCCCATCTATGTTGCTGGCCGCCGTCGCCCCATCCCTGTTGCTGGCCGCCGTCGCCCCATCCCTGTTGATAGACGCCGCACTGATTGCCATTGTCGTCGAGGCATTGCCACTGGGTCGTGCACACGGGCGCCGGCGCCGGAACGTAAGTGCTGGCGAGCGCGTTGGCGTTGTCGTAGAGGCCGTCGGAAATCAGCACGACGTAATTGAGCGGCGAACTGGCGGAGGATCCGTCGCCATTCGTGCCGGTCAGGCTCTGCACCTGCTGCAACGCCGTTTGCAGATTGGTGCCGCCGCCGCCGCCCTGGTTCGCGCCGGCGATGTCGAGCGTATTGACGGCGGTGGTCAGCGCGCTCCAGTTGTTGGTCAGCGAATGCAGCGTGTGGAAGCTATTGTCGAAGCTATAGAGCGCGATTTGAAGGGTCAGACCATTGGCGGCGGCGATCTGTTGCGCCTGAGCGATGGCGTTGGCCAGCGCGGTCTTGATGGCGTCTATGCGAAGAGTGACCCCCTGCTCATGCGCATAGGTCTCGCCATCGGTGACCGTCACGCTCTGCGAAGGCCCGCGGCAGGCGTCGGTGGTGGTGGTGTAGGCCGCGACGCCGGAATGGCAGGCGAAGGAGCATTGCAGCGAACTCGACGACATGGTCTGCCGGTCGCTTTCGTTGGCGCCGACGCCCATCGACTGCGACGCATCGACGAGGAAATACATATTGATGTTCTTGAGCGGGTTCCCCGAGGTGGTCGTGGCCTGCGAGCTGGATTGCGCCGAGGCGTTGAGCGTCATCGCGGGAATATTCGCGAGCTTCATGATCGTCGTCTGCAACGAAGCCGTGGCGGTCACTTTCCAGGAGCCGTTGCCGAGATCGGACTCGGTGACATTGACGTTGAGGCTGGAGGCCTCGTTCCCGAGATCCGCCTTGACGACATTGCTCGCCAGCAGCTGATGCTGCGCGGCCGTCATGCCGGTTTGCGTCCCGACTTGCAGGGCCGCGGCGTCGACAGCGCCCTGAAGACGAGCCCGCGCGGTGGTCGCCCGGCTATAGTCCACCGCCACGCCGAGAATCAGCATGATGGGAATCACCGCGAGCGCGAACATCATGGTGACTGCGCCGGCGCGCGCGCCGAGGAAGGCTTTTGCCGAGCACGGGAGGGAGCCGGCGGGCTCGGGGTATCGAGGCGTTGTTTGCGACACGGGGGCTCTCCATCAATTTGGTCGCCGGTTGGCGTAATCGTTTGACAAACCTGTTTGCGCTGCGGCCAAAAACGAGCCTCGGCGAATCGCGCACATGATAGGGTCGATGGGGAGAGTATTGGCCAATGACTTAGCAAGACTAAACGCGATGAAAACAAATCTCCGCGCCGGACTGGAGCGGGCATGAAGCCAGGGGACCGTAAGATATGAAAATCTAAGACTGTTTCTGGAATACTCTGAAATAACAATAAAATACGCGGCGTCCGTTCGGACGTCGTAGCGAGAGAACTTCTCGCGGGTTTCGTGGGAGACAGTTTACAATCTACTTCCGGGAATTCCGAATGCCACATTGACCCTTGGCGCGCGCGACGATAACGGCCGGCGTCACGCCGCCGTGCTGGCGTAATCGCGCTCGCCCATGATCGCCGACCCCACCCGGACATGAGTCGCGCCGAGCTGGATCGCCAGTTCGAAATCGGCGCTCATGCCCATCGACAGGACGGCGAGGCCATTGCGTTTGGCGATGTCCGAAAGAAGCGCGAAATGGGGCGAGGCCTGCTCGCCCACCGGGGGCACGCACATCAGCCCTTCGATCGAAAGACCGCATTCGTCGCGGCAGAACTTTATCAATCCATCGGCCCCTTTCGGCGCGACGCCCGCCTTTTGCGGCTCTTCTCCGGTGTTGACCTGAATCAGGAGGCGCGGACGCTTGCCCTGCCGCTCGCATTCCCGCGCCAGCGCGTGGGCGATTTTCTCGCGGTCGACGCTTTCGATGACGTCGAAGGTCTCGACCGCCTCCTTCACCTTATTGGATTGCAGCGGCCCGATGAGATGCAGCTCGATGTCCGGGTAGCGCGCACGCAGCGGAGGCCATTTCGCGCGCGCTTCCAGCACCCGGTTCTCGCCGAACACGCGCTGGCCGGCTTCGAGCAAGGGCAGGGCGGCCTCTGCCGGAAAAGTCTTGGTCACGCAGACGAGGGCGATTTCCGCCGGGTCGCGTCCGCAATCGCGCGCGGCCCGGTCGATAGCGGCTCTGGTGGCGTTCAGCCGGTCGACGATGGTCATGGCGCTGGGTTAAGGCCGCAGCCATCGAAGCGCAAGACGGATTTCGAAACCGGCTTTATTTCCGAACCGTCTCCGCGAGCCACTCGAGATAGGCGGCATCGCCCTCGGCGATCTCGAAGCGCAGGATCTCGGGAGTTTCGTAATCGTGCAGCCGGCGGATCAACGCGCGCAGCGGCTCGAAGTCTTCGCCGCGAATTTTCATATGCAGGGCGATCTCGCCCTCCTCGCGAAGTTCGCCCTTCCAGACATACAGGCTTTGAATAGGATAGAGCTGGACACAGGCGGCGAGTCGCGCTTGGAGCGCGGCGCGGGAGATCTCCCGCGCCTTGGCCTCGCTCGCGACCGTCGTGACGACCATGCCGAAAGGCGCTGGCATTATTCGGGCTCCTTATAACGGCGCCTTGGAATAGGCGGCGGGCTTGGATAAGGTTTCTATACATCGGCGAGCCTGCGGGAAGGAAACATGCCAAACGCCCCTGACGACGACGCCGAGCGCGAGAAGCTCGACGCCCGCATCGCCTTCGTGGCGGCGGCTTTCGTCCTCGCCTATTCTTTCGTCCTGCTGCTCGACCGGGTTGGCGCGCCGATCGCGTTCGTCGAGGCGCTGGCGCCTTATCTCACCATCGTCTGCCTCGCCCTGCTCGGCGCCTATCTCCATTCCATGCGGGTGTCCGATTATTACGCCGCCGGGCGGAGCCTGCCCGCCGAATACGCCGGCTTCGGCAAGGCCGCCCTGGTGGCCGGCTTCATCGCGCCCTTCGGGGCCTATTTCGCCTCCCGCTCCTGGCTGATCGGCCTCGGCGCGGGCGTATTCCTCGGTGTCGCCATCGCGGGCCATCAGCTTGGACCCATGCTGCGCAAGAGCGGCGCCTTCTCGCTTTCCGGCCTGCTCGCCGCGCGCTTTCCGGGCCTGCGGGCGCGCGTGGCGGTCGTCGCGCTCGAATGCGCCACTTCCGCGCTGGTGGCTTTCGCCGCCGAGCAATCGGCGGTCGACGCGCTCGCCGGCGCTTCGGGGGTAGGGCGCGGACTCGCGGCCGCCGTCGTCGGGGCGGGCCTCCTGTGCATCGCGGGTCCGGGCGGTCTGTTCGGCTCGATCTGGACCGCCTGCGCCGCCGGGGCGGTGGCGCTCGCGGGGCTGTGCTGGCCCGCCGCGACGCTGGCGCTGCGGGGCGCTCCCCCCTTCGGCCATTCGAGCGGCTCGATCTGGCGGGAAGCCGCCGCGCAATTGGAGACCTGGGGCGCCGTCGCCCCTTTTCCGGGCTATGGCGTCGAATTCGTCGCGATATTAGGGGCCATGCTCGGCGCCGCCGTTCTCGCCCCGCTTCTCGCGCCCGCGATCGCCACCGCGCGTCCGGCGAGCGCGCGCGTCTCCGGCTACGCCGCCTTCGTCTGGACGCTCGTTTTCGCCTGGCTGATCGCCGCCACCGTGGCCGGGACCGCGCTCTCCCTGACCGCCAAGAGCGTCGGCGAGACGCCCGAACATCTCCCGCCAGCGCTCTACGCCGCCAGTGGGCGCGGCCTCGTGACCATCTGCGGCGAGAAGGCGCCGGACCCCCGCGGCGCCGTGCGCGCCTGCGCGGCCAAGGGCGTCGCCGCGGGGGGCGCGCTGCGGGAGCGGGATTTCGGCGTCGGCCGCGATTTTCTGCTCACCGGCTTGCCCGGCCTCGAAAATCTCGGCGCGGCGGCGGCGAGCCTGCTCGCCTCGGCGCAGATCGCGCTGGCGCTGGCGCTCGGCGCGGCCGGGTTGCAGGCTTTCGGCACCGCGCTCGGGCACGAGGCCCTCTATCACATGCGCGGCGATTCCGATCTCACCAGTCGACGCCTCGCCACGACGCGCCTCGCTTTGGTCGCGGTGGCGGCGGCGGCTTCCGCCGCAAGCGCCTATAGCCTGTTCGGCCCGCGCCAATTGCTGGAGCTTGCGCTCGGCCTCGCCGCCTCGGGAGTCGCGCCGCTCGCCATCCTTGGCCTCTGGTCCCGCGCCGACGACCGCGACGCGCCGATCGCTCTCGGGGCCGGCCTCGTCGGCATGGCGCTGGTGGTCGCCGCCGCCGGCGGCTCTCCCGACGTCGAACTGGTGGCGGCCGCCTCGGCGGTGGGGGCGTTTTGCGCCCTCGGCGCCGGCGCGCTCTCGGCGCTGTCGCGGCCGGCGGGAGAGGAGCGGAACAAAATCTTCGTCGCGCGCCTCCTGCGCGGCGACGGCGACGTCATGAGCCATGACAGGGGGGCGTGACGGGCGGGGCGCCCCTGTTCAACCCGCGCTTTTGTGTTATAAGCCCGCCTGCGCAGGAAAGGTCCGTGCGCGCCCGCCTCCGCGACCTCGCTGGACGACATCCCGGCCTGTGGCCGCCGGACGCGGCTAATCCCGAGAAAAGGAAACTTCCGATGTCGATCACAGCGGAGCGCAAGCAGGCGCTCATCAAGGAATACGCCACCAAGCCTAACGACACGGGCTCGCCCGAGGTGCAGGTCGCGATCCTTACAGAGCGCATCGTCAATCTCACCGAGCATTTCAAGTCGCACGCGAAGGACAACCATTCGCGCCGCGGCCTCTTGAAGCTTGTTTCCCAGCGCCGTCAGTTGCTGGATTACGTCAAGGGGCGCGACGAGCCCCGTTATCGGGCGCTGATCGAGCGTCTCGGCATCCGCCGTTGACGACGACGCGCCGACTGGGTCTGGAAACCTAAAGGTTCGTCCCGCGAATCGCGAGCCCTCGCAAAGGCTCGCGATTCGTGTTTTGGCGGGAGGAGGCGCCGCCTTCGCCACGCTTCCAACTCTGGCCGGCGGCATGGGGCCTCCGGCCAAATGCGCGCCTCGCCCCGTCGGGGCAGGATCGCCGGACGCCGCGCCTCCCCGGCAGACGCGGCTTCCCGCCGTCTTGCTCATGACGACCACTGGCTCGCCTCATGAAAGAAAGACCAAGGATGTTTCACGTTAACCGCGAAGAAATCGACTGGGGCGGGCGCAAGCTCGCGCTCGAGACCGGCAAAATCGCCCGTCAGGCCGACGGCGCCGTTCTAGCGAGTTGGGGAGAAACCACCGTCCTCGCCACCGTCGTCTCCGCCAAGTCGGCCAAGCCGGGGCAGGACTTTTTCCCGCTGACCGTCAACTATCAAGAGAAAGCCTTCGCCGCCGGCCGTATTCCGGGCGGCTATTTCAAGCGCGAGGGACGCCCCTCCGAGCGCGAGACGCTGGTCTCCCGCCTGATCGACCGTCCGATCCGCCCGCTGTTCGTCGAGGGCTATCGCAACGAGACGCAAGTTATCGTCACCGTGCTCTCGCACGACCTCGAAAGCGACCCCGACATTCTCTCCCTGGTGGCGACCTCCGCCGCCCTGACGCTCTCGGGCGTGCCCTTCATGGGTCCGATCGGCGCGGCGCGAGTCGGCTATATCAACGGCGCGCTGAAGCTCAATCCCACCATCGAGGAGATGAAGAACTCGGCGCTCGATCTCGTCGTCGCCGGCACTGCCGACGCGGTCCTGATGGTCGAGTCGGAAGCCAAGGAGCTTTCCGAGGACACCATGCTCGAAGCGGTCATGACGGGTCATCGTGGCTTCCAACCGGTGATCGACGCCATCATCCGCCTCGCCGAGCGCGCCGCCAAGGATCCGCGCGACTTCACCCCGCCCGATCACGGCGCGGTGATGGCCGCCATCGCCGAGGTCGGCGAGAAGGAGCTTCGCGACGCCTATAAAATCACGGTCAAGCAGCAGCGTTACGCCGCCGTCGACGCTGTGAAGGCGAAAGTGATGGCCGCGCTCTGCCCGGAGGGCGGCGAGGCTAAATTCACCAAGGAGCAGGTGGACGAAGCCTTCCACGAGATGCAAGCCAAAGTGGTTCGCTGGAACATTCTCGACGACGGCGTCCGCATCGACGGCCGCGACGTGAAGACCGTCCGCCCCATCGTCTCGGAAGTCGGCGTGCTGCCGCGCGCTCACGGTTCGGCGCTGTTCACGCGTGGCGAGACCCAGGCGCTGGTGGTCGCGACGCTCGGCACCGGCGAGGACGAGCAATTCGTCGATTCGCTCGAAGGAACCTACAAGGAGCGCTTCCTGCTCCATTACAACTTCCCGCCCTATTCGGTCGGCGAAACCGGCCGCATGGGCTCGCCCGGCCGCCGCGAGATCGGCCACGGCAAGTTGGCCTGGCGCGCCATTCGTCCGATCCTGCCTGCGCCGGCGGAGTTCCCCTATACGCTGCGCGTCGTCTCCGAGATCACCGAGTCCAACGGCTCCTCGTCGATGGCGACGGTGTGCGGCTCCTCGCTGGCGCTGATGGACGCGGGCGTGCCCTTGAAGCGACCCACCGCTGGCATCGCCATGGGCCTCATTCTCGAGGGCGAGCGCTTCGCGGTGCTGTCCGACATTCTCGGCGACGAGGATCATCTCGGCGACATGGACTTCAAGGTGGCCGGCACGGCGGAAGGCGTGACCTCTCTGCAGATGGACATCAAGATCGCCGGGATCACCGAGGAGATCATGCGCGTCGCGCTGGCGCAGGCCCGTGACGGCCGCCTGCACATTCTCGGCGAGATGGCCAAGGCCCTCACCACCTCGCGCGCGGAGCTCGGCGAATTTGCGCCGCGCATCGAGACCCTGAAAATCCCGACCGACAAGATCCGCGAAGTGATCGGGACCGGCGGCAAGGTGATCCGCGAGATCGTCGAGAAGACCGGGGCCAAGGTCAATATCGAGGACGACGGCACGGTGAAGGTCGCCTCCGCCGACGCCAATTCTATCAAGGCGGCGATCAACTGGATCAAGTCCATCGCCTCCGATCCGGAGGTCGGCCAGATTTACGATGGCACGGTGGTGAAAACCGCCGACTTCGGCGCCTTCGTGAATTTTTTCGGCGCCAAGGATGGTCTCGTTCACATCTCGCAACTCTCCGCCCAGCGCGTGAACAAGACCACCGACGTGGTGAAGGAAGGCGACAAGGTGAAAGTGAAACTGCTCGGCTTCGACGATCGCGGCAAGGTGCGCCTCTCCATGCGCGCGGTCGATCAGACCACCGGCGAAGACCTCGAAGCCAAGGTGAAAGCCGAGGCCAAGGCCGCCGCCGAAGGCGCCGAACAGCCCGATGTCGAGTAAGGGCTGAAGCTTTTCGACTTGGCGGGCCTTCCGCTCGGGTGATGCCATCCGAGCGGAAGGCCCGCCGGGCAAGACGCGAACGCGAATCGCCTCCTCTCCCGCAGGGGAGGGGAGTTTTTTTCTTGGGGTGCGCGGGCACGCGCTATCGCACGCGCGCCAGGGCAAAAAATCTTAAGCCCACTTTCGGCGTTTGGTGAGTTTTTGGGTTGGTGAGAATCATGCGTTATCAGCGTTATGACGCTTGATCTCGCGCTTTCTCGGCTTCACCCGTTGGGTGATCAATCACCGGTTGCAGACCAAGGCCTTCCGCCCGGCGTGAACGTGGCTAGTTTCACGGGGCCAGTTTGTTTCGAATGGGCGAGGTTAGGGCGGCAGCCCAGTCCATTGACTTAAAGCGGAGGCTTTCAAGTAAATGCGCTGTCATCGCGCCCTCCGACAAAGAATTGCTTTTTTCTAAATTCTTTCAATGCCTTATTCAACCGCGTCTAGAGCGCTTTCCGACCAGACGGAATCGTCTGGTCGATAAGAAATCGCTCCAGATTCAAAAAGCTGGAGCAAAATCTTGTCGAAAAAGTCTATCAACTTTTTCGGATTTTGCTCTAGTGCGACGCGCATCAAGCGGGGCGAGATGTTCTCGTCGCAGTGGTCATTAATTGCGATACTGTTTGCTGGGTATCGCCAGAACCGGGCAGGGCGCTTCCCGGAGCACGCGCTCGGTGGTGTCGCCTCGCAGATCATCGGACAGGTTCTGGTGGCCCGCCGTCGCCATGACGATCAGATCGGGGCGCGACTCCGCCGCGACCTCGAGAATGGTTTCAATCAACGGTCCCCGCATCAGATCGACGTGGGGCAGCAAATTGCCGAATGTCGGCAACGTCTCGCCCACATGGATCAAGCG
Source organism: Methylocystis sp. KS32 (assembly GCA_002862095.1). Taxonomy (GTDB): domain Bacteria; phylum Pseudomonadota; class Alphaproteobacteria; order Rhizobiales; family Beijerinckiaceae; genus Methylocystis. The sequence goes on from PHSQ01000003.1 coordinate 92,420, forward strand.
AAACTCTGCCGTGGGTTCGAGCATTCTCACCAGTTTGGAGGCGATGCCCCATGCGTGCATGGGGCCGACCTCGGCGGCGACCGGCATCAGCACGCGACGGAGTCGCAGGGCGCCGGTTTCCTTGTCGACGAAACCCTCGTCGTCCTCGCGCAAGAACAAGGCTGGGGCATGGGCCAGCCTGGCCGACTCCTCGGCGAGCGAATTCTTTAAGAGCCGCTCCATCCAACTTGCTTCGTGAGTCATCAGCACCAGCAAGTCGCAGCCGTGCTGATCAGCGTAGGCGCCGATGGCGTGGGCGATGTCGCTGGCCGGCGCCGAAGCTTTGACAAACCGCGAGCCCAGGCCGCTTTCGGCGGTTTCGATCGTTGCGCCGGGTTCGAGAAAGTTCCATCGCACGAGCGCTTCCACGACGTCGGGAAAATGCTTCCCGCTCGTTTGCGTCCCGGAGTCGTCGACATGAAGCAAGTGCAGCGCCGCACGCGTCGCGATAGCTAATCGCAGGGCGTGTGCGAAGGCCATCTCATTGCTTTGCGAGAAATCGGTCGGGTGCAGAATGCTTTTGAACGCCGCCGGCTCCATGTTCGCCTCGTTGGACCTGTCCATGTATCTACTTCCCATGCGCCAAGGCGGTTGGCCTCGCGCAACTTGTTGAGACTGATTTTGTCGGATGTTAGAGCGTTATGGTTCACCGGGCTAGGTCACGGGCGAATTTGCCGCAGGCGGCGCTCGTCCTCGCCATCGATAGCGCGGGAGACATCAAGCGGCGGGACGCATCATGGCGTAAATCTCTCCGAGATTGCGGTGAGAATCGCAAGCCGACCCTCACCGGCGAATCGCCGATGACCGCAGCCGGCCGCTTGCCTGCCAAAGCGCTCTGACGAGCGCGCGTCGCCAGCGCCTTGCTCAGCCCGAGCCGCGCCATCCTGGCGGGGAAAGATGAGGCGCGTTCGTTTGAGCCCAAGTTTAACGCTGTCGTGAACGCGGAGACTCGCGCCTTCGTCGAATGTTTGGGTTCGTCGCTGACGCGATAGCTTGGGCGCATGACGCCCTTGCCTTACTCCCGGCCATCGCGGCTGTGCATGCCAACCGCCGCCGCCGTGGCGTCCATTTCCCGCTAAAAAAGAGAGCAACTATTGCGCCCATCAAGGAGCTAAAGCCAGCGGGGATCGGTTCCGGACGCATTCGCCGCCGGGTCTTTGCGGCCGTGGTTTCGGCCGGCGGTCCCATCTCAAAGTCCGTGACGGTCATGTCGGCGGGGGGGGGCAGGAAGGCCTGGGCGAGGAATCCCTATTTAAGCTTTTCGCCCAGATTGCGGCTCGATCGCGGCTGTCCGATCAAAAGCTTTGCTCGGTCTCTTGCCATTCGCGCGGCTTACGGCTAAACGGTCCTCACGCCAGCGCGTTGAGTCCCTTCGAGGGCTATGACCGCGCTGTGTGCAACGCGCCCGTAGCTCAGCTGGATAGAGCACCAGACTACGAATCTGGGGGTCAGAGGTTCGAATCCTTTCGGGCGCGCCATTTAAATCAATAGCTTATCGTTTTAACGCCGTTCTAGAAATCGAATTAAAACGGTGTTTAGAACGGTGAATTCCGGAACTCATGTGTTTGCGCGCAGCTGGATTACCGCGTATCGGCGGGCTCCGTGACCTTGGCGATGTCTATGCTGTGAAATTATGGAGCGAACTTGCTCTCTGCGCCGAAGCCGCCCCCCTTTTTTTGCCTTACCAAAACACTTGCCGCCAGATCTCCACGCGGCTCCGCCCTCATCCCGGACTAGTCGCGATCGATAGCTGCCGCCCGCCCAGCATCGCAAAGGCGCGCGTCCTGCAGGTCAGAACAATGACCTGCTGCTTCAGTCCGGATCGGTTGAGCGCGTCGAACATCTGCTCGATGCGGTCGTCATCCGAAAAGACCAACGCATCATCGAGAATAATCGGGACGGGCTGCCCGCGATCGCAGATCATCGCCCCCATCGCAAGCCTTACCAACACAGCGATCTGCTCCTGTGTCCCCGCAGACAGGCGCTCAAAGAGTTCGGTGCTGGGTCCGTTCCGCTTGATGCCGGCAATGGAAAATCCGTCGCCAAGCTCGATCTCGGCCGCTGGAAACAGGTCGTTCAAGAAGGGCTTGAGGTGTCGCCGCAGCGGCGCGTGCAGCCGGTCGCGTTGTTCGGTGTAGCACGCCTCAATGGTGCTCTTCAGAAGCGCCAAGGTCTCCACTCGCCCCTTGTGTTTGTCGACCTCGCGTTCCGTAAGGTCGCGAGCTTGCCTCAACTCCTCGACCTTTTCTCCAAGGCCATCACCACCGGCATTTTGGATCTGCCCTTCGAGATTAGCGATTTCTCGGTCCAAAATTCCGAGACGGGTCTTCTGGTTCTCCAATGCGTTGAGGAGGCGCGTGACACGGTTCTGCCGGCGCTCCAATTCTTCAACCGAAGGCGCTTTCCCACGCTGCTCCTCCAGCGCGGCGGCCTTAATGCGATAGCCGCCTTGCGCATCCTTGACCGCCTTGTCAGCAGCCGCGACAAGAGAAAGACGATCAGAATCTGGAAGAACGGCAAGATCCGCTTCCAGGCGATTTTGGATTTCGGTCAGCGTTCCGCCAAGTCGACCGCGGGCGTCCGCCACGTTGGAAAGTATCGTGTTCTGGGCATCAATTGTCCCGTCAAGCGCCTGTCGCTGGCGACGCGCTTCTTCCCGGTTTAGCCGCAGACCATCCTGGCGGTGGGTAATATCGGCCGCCGAAGGAAGGCTATCCACCTTCATCTGCGCCAGCGCCTCGGCCACCATCGCGTCGATAGCTAGGATCTCGGTTTTGATCCCCTCGATCGCCAAGGCGGGGGACGCGTCTGAAATCCCCAGCATGTTGAGCTCGGCCCGAAGTCCGAGGCCCTCTGCTTCGAGCGCCTCACGCCGTGCTCGCGCGGCCCGCAGATCGCTGGCGGAGGCGACGCCCGCGTCTTCGATCAGTTTTGACAGCCGCCTTTGTGCATCCTGACGCTTCTTCTGATCGGCGGCGCTCGCGGCCTTGGGCGGTGTGACCGTGATTGTGGCCAGATCGCCGACCCGAATCGTCAGCGGATCGATAGCGGCCTGAACAGCGCTACCCGCGAGCAGAGAGTCGCCGATCGATACCTTTCCCGCGCCGGCCGTTCCCAGCTCGATTGGTGGTGAAAGCATCCCCTGGTAACTCCGGCGCGTCGGCCCTGAGGCCCGACCGGGTTCTTGTGAACCTTTTCGGTCCTTGCCGAGCACCTATGCTATGAACTTTCCATGAGCGATCCTCGATCATCTTTCTCGGAACGGTTCGGATATCGGGCACCCGACGCTGAGATCACGGTCCGCGAAGATGCTCCGGAAGAAGTTCGCGCCGGCGTGGTCATGCTGGGCTATGCCACTGGCATGGGGCCGGGAAGCATGCGCGACGCCGTATGCGAAGTGCTGCTGAAGCGTCCCGACCCAAACAACTGGTCGCCCGGGAACATCGAAAATGAGGTCCACCGGCTGATCGATAGCGCACCCTGGTGGAAGATCTACGATATCGCCGAGCGCCTCTATGTCGAGGTAGGCAAGGGCGATTTCACTGGCACCCAACAGAACGACTATGAGCGCCGGCTCAACCATCTGTTCTGCGAGCGGGGCGTCGGATGGCAGATGGAGAACGGCGTGATCGCCGTGCGCGGCTCCGAAGCTTTTGCGCTCGCCACGCGCGAGGCGGTGGACACAATGCGCGACGCCGGCACCCCGACCGCGGCCAACGAAATCCATGAGGCGCTGACCGACATCTCCCGCCGTCCGACCGCCGATGTGACAGGAGCGATCCAGCACGCGATGGCCGCACTCGAATGCGTTGCCCGGGAGATTGACGGGAGCAGCGACACCCTTGGCCGTATCATCGGCCGCTTGACACTGCCGCCACCGCTCGACGGCGCGCTGCACAAACTCTGGGGGTTCGCGTCGGAGCAAGGCCGACATATCCAGGAAGGAAGGGAACCCCGGTTCGAAGAGGCCGAACTTGTCGTAACTGCCGCCTCGGCGGTCAGCGTCTATTTGCTTCGGCGGCAGCAGCGTCCACAAGGGTGATCGACCACCTGCCGGCAGAGGGGCGAATAGCGGCCTAGCCAACTGCTAGTCGGCCTTGGAGCCATACCCAGGTGGGTCAAAAGAAAATTTCTACGGAGAATATCGCTGCCAATTCAGCCTCACGTATTCGGCCATGCCGCGTGCCGGATTGTATAATGGGTAGATTTTACCAAACTCCAAAAGCGACTCGCTAAGTTCAAGGTCCTGAAATATTTCGGTGTACTTGCGCATATAAAGGAGCGCTATAGTTGGTGACCGCGACTGCCCTTGATTGCAATGCACCAAAATCTTACTTGTTTTTATGTTGTCCCGGATGGCATCCAGCGCCGCATCAATGATCTCTGTTCGGATGAAGTTAACGTCATCAACATCCACCAAGTTGAGAATCAGGCGCCCATCTCGTCGCGCTAGCAAATATTCCGGATGATCTTTGGAGGCCGCCCTTCCGGTGTAGTTCAGAGCTTGTCGATGGTATGGCTCTTTGCAAGCGTGAATAACGAACCAACCGGGTTGGCCGCGAATCTGATGCTCATCAGATTCCGCGCCGACGTATAATTTCTCGTGAACCTCGATCATGTACTGCCTCGGCTCAAGCGACTCGCACGCCTAAAGTGTAGCTGATAACCTTTCAGGAACCGATACCAAAACTGGCGTGGCGAGGGAGGGACGATATCATGCCGCACGGTCTGCCCGCCGCGCAAGGGCCAAAAAAAAGATGCAGCCCGAATTTCCGGTCTGGTCCAAAACGCGCTTGAACCTTGCATGACCATACCCGCGATTGATCCAGACCCAGGACCGTCGCCCGGACACCGTCCGGCGCCGCTGACCTGCGCGACGAAGGACGGCCGGCCCTACACGCGCTTTCCCGACATCGAGGCGCGGATTAGCGAGGCCCTGGCGCAACCCATGGCCCGATGGCCGGAGCTGGAGGCGACGCGATGTGGCAAGCGCTGGCCGCCAGAAATGCTGGTCCACTTGGTTCGTTGCGCTCAGCACGCCGACCAACGGGTCTTCGGTGCGCTGATGCACACCTTACTGATGCAAACAGAGCGGATCATTGCCGACTGGGCGAAAGGCTACGACGCGACGACCCTTGACGAGATCGCAAGTGCGGTGACGATCGATGTCGTCGAACTGATCATGGCTGAAACGCCGACCCGTGCGTCAGAATACCTGGAAATCGCCTTCACCATGCGTGTGAAGCAGATGACTCTAAAGGCCGTGGCCCAACGCAAGGACCATCCCAAACGCGGCGCCTTCCAGTCGACCTTCGTGGATGAGACTGATGAGAACGTAAGTCTCGTCGAGACCCTTGAGGACAAGGTGGCGCTCGATCCGCTTCAGACCCTGATCGAGCAGGGCCGAAGCGACCCAATACGAACTCTTCTGAAGGCTGTAACCGATAAACGCCACCGCGTGGCGTTCATTCTGCATGAACTGCGTGGCTGGCCCTACACCAGCCCAGACCCCTCAATCCCAACCCTGTGCGCACGATTTCGGCCTGTCGGCGAACGACAGATCCGCAACTGGATCATAAAGGCCAAAACTCAGATGCGCGCGGCGTACGGAGAGCTGCAATGATCAACGACCCCCGGCCATCCTTTGACGACGTCCTCGTCGCTATGCTCGACGAGGACGTGGAGCCGACCCATGATCAGCTATTGGTATGGATCGATCGTTTTCCGCATCTTGCAGAGGACCTCGCTGACTATTTTGCCGCTTGGGCGGTACAATTGGAGGCCGAGGAATCGAAAGCGCAAATCAATGCCGAGCATTTCGCAAACCTTGGTGTGAGCCACGCCCTTAATCTTTTGCATACGCGTCAGGCGAGGGCCCGTTCGGCGGCTGCCTCAAGCGCCGCTTCAGTGCATGCGCGCCGTCGTCTGTCGGTGATCGCCCGCAGTCGAGGTCTCGATGACCGCCAACTGGCTGACCGTGTCGGCCTCGATGAACCCCTTATCATGAAGCTCGATCGCGGGCGGATTTCTCCAATCTCGGATATTCCTCGACGTCTAGTCGAGCGTTTGTCGCAAGCGCTCGGCGAGGCGGCGACTGAAATTTGGGCTGCGATCCAGATGGGGCCGGCGGGAGCCTCGCAAGGCGCGATGCTTAAAAGCAAAGGCCGCGCTGTGATCGCTGTGGAATCGTTCAGCCAAGCCATAGAAGCCTCGAGCCTATCACCCGAGAAAAAGGCGGAATGGCTCGCCGCCACGGCGGAGGGAACGGGGCCACCATGAGCAGCTGGAGCGAGGTCCGCCGCCTAGCCGGCGCTTGGCACCTGGAGCTCTACCCTACGACTGTAGGGTTGGTTCCGGCCGCCGATCTGCTGGTGGAGGCCGAAAAAGTCACTGGTGTGCGGCGCCTATGCGTGCCGGCGGGCGATGTATTATTGGACGGCGCCGAGGCGATTTACGATCGCGAGGGACATCGAATCCTCTATTCGAATGGCCTGGCGGAGGATATCGCGCGATTTTACGTGGCGCACGAATACGGCCATCACCGTTTGCACGACGCGCAGGCGTCATGCTGCGACGATGATCTCGATGCTTGGACTCCAGCCGAGCCGGAAGGTTCAGTCGTCGGCGAAAACGACGCCTATAGCCCTAAACAACGCACGGAGGCCCAGGCCAACCTCTTCGCCCGTGAGTTCCTCCTACCGCGAGCTAAGCTCAAGGTTCGCTGCGAGGGCGGAGGCATCAGCGCCGCCAAGTTAGCGACAGAGCTGGGTCTGCCGTTAAACCTCGTTTTGCAGCAGATGGCCGACGCCCTTCTGCTGCCCGACGACCCCCCAGATATGGCTGCAAAGCCCCCGCTTGCGCCCGACCCGAGTCAACTGGAGGCGATTACGGCGCCGGCTGGTCCACACCAGGTCCGCGCCGGACCTGGAACCGGCAAGACCCGCACTCTCGTCGGGCGCATCGCCCATCTCATTGAGACCGGAGAAGATCCCCTATCGATCCTCGGTCTTACCTATTCTAACGCGTCCGCCCAGGACCTAGGCTTGCGTGTGCGCGCCGCCGTTGGCTCGGCATGCCCCTCGATTTGGACCGGCACCTTCCACGCCTTCGGCTTGGAACTCTTGAGGAAGTATGGCGAGGAAATCGGTCTTCCCGCCGACCTTAAGCCCCTAGATCGATCGGACGAACTCTTCCTGATGGAAGAGTTGCTGCCCGAGTTGGGACTCAGCTTCTATCTCGACCTTCACGAGCCGCTCCGCTCGCTCAAGGCGGTTCTTAATGCCATCGGCCGAGCCAAGGACGAAATGTGCGGCCCGACACGCTACTTTGAACTGGCCACGGGTATGGAGGCCAAGGCCGGAAGCGAGGCCGAGATCGAGGCCGCTGCGCGGGCCCTCGAAGTGGCGCGTGTTTACGCCGTTTACGAGGAAGCGCTCCGAGATCGCGGCCTACTGGATTTTGGCGATCTCATTCTGCGCCCGGTCGAACTCCTGCGCGCCCGGCCAGCCATCGCCGCCGAAGTCCGCGGCAGGTTTCGTCACGTCCTAGTCGACGAATATCAAGACATGAACCGCGCCAGCGGACGCTTTCTTGCAGAACTGGTCGAACCGGCCAAGGGTCCCTGGGTCGTGGGCGACATCAGGCAATCGATCTATCGATTCCGCGGGGCCTCGCCCCTGAACATGACGCGCTTTGCGGCTGAATTTCCCGGTGCGGAGCACACCGACCTGGCGATCAACTACCGCTCCGGTGGCCGGATCGTCCGGACCTTCGAACTTTTCGGAAAGAGCATGACATGCGCGCCCCTGGCGTCCGCTACGCCGTTAAGTGCTCATCTCGGCGACAACGCTGGCGAGGTCGCCTTCGACGTGGCCATAACCCGAGAGGCGGAAGCGGAAGGCTTGGCCCAGCGGATCCGCCAACGCACCGCAAACGGCGGCCGAACCGGCGATCACGCCATCCTTGGCCGATCTCATTCTACTCTCGCAAGGATCGCTGCGCATCTAGAACGTGCCGGAGTGCCCTGCCTGTATTTTGGCGACTTCTTCGAGCGCCCCGAAGTCCGCGACCTCCTCTGCTTGCTTTCGGTGGCTGGAGAGCCTGAGGGCGTCGGCCTGATGCGCCTCGGCCAAATGGCACCCTTTGTCATTCCCGTTCCGGATATCCTCGCGATATTGCGATGGCGTGAGGCCCAAGACATCACTCTGCTGACGGCCTTGAAACGGCTTAAGCTCGTCGCTGACCTCTCGCCGGTTGGCCTGTCGGGTCTTCAGCGCCTGGCGCAGGATCTGGAAGATGTCAGCTTCACAACCTCGCCCCATGCCCTCCTCGTCCACCACCTATTCGTGCTCGGCGGCGTCTTCCAGTCTCCCTTGTCTGACCCAAGCGTCGCCGGCCAGCAACGCCGCTTGGCGGTCTATCAACTGTTGCAGGTCGCATACGAATATCGTGGATCACCCGGGCGAGACCCGAAGCGCGAGTTTCTTGAGTATGTTCGTCGGCTCGAAATCCTCGATGAGGAGAAGGACCTACGTCAACTCCCCGCGGCGGCGGCTGGCGTCGACGCTGTGAGATTGATGACTGTCCACGCCAGCAAGGGCTTGGAGTTTCCAGTCGTCCACGTCCCTTCTTTGAGCCCGTCGCTGTTTCCAGCCCAGGGGCGCTATGAGCCGTGCCCGGCGCCGGACGGCATGATTGACAAAGACGCCTTGTTGGGACGGGACGCCGAAGAGGAGAGCCTATTTTTTGTCGCTCTCTCGCGCGCTCAGGCCGCGCTTGGCCTTTCGCGCGCCAATGCATACGGCGGATGGTCGCGACCTAACCCGTCCAAGCTTCTGGCGCCGATCGCTGCGTGTTTGCCGACCGCGGCCAAGATCGGCTGGACCAACGCCGGGCTACAACCGCCCCCATTCAAGGCGCTCGCGCTCGATCCGCTTGGGGACGAGATCGACGTGCGCGATTTGGAGACCTACCAAGAATGCCCCCGCCGCTTTTACTACGCTCACGGGCTTGGCCTGCGCTCCCGGGGGGTTCCCAGTCCCTACGTTCAATTCCTGTCGGCAGTTCGTGCCGGACTCAGCTGGCTCCGACAGACGGCTCGCGAGTCCCATAATGCAGGGTTTAAGGCCCATTTCGAGGAAACCTGGCGTAATATGGGGCCGGTCGGCCACGCGCACAGCGCCGTTTACCGCGCCAACGCCGAGGCGATGCTGGCGACGGCACGGACGGTCATGGACGGCACGAGCCTGGAGGTGGACCGGCGCCTGTCGTTAGGCGCACGCCAAGTCCTGGCGCGTGCTGACCACATCCAGATGGTTGGCCAGACGATCACCATCCAACGACTTAAGGCCGGTCGGCTCGCCAAGACGGAAAAGCTGCGGACCCGCGACAACCTAATCCAGACAATCGTTGCTGCCGACCATCCTGGCAACGTCGTACGATTTGAACAGATCTCACTGCTGACTGGCGAGCGTCGAATCGACAGCGCCTCTTCCGACAAGCTCGCCAAGAGCCGGGGCGATGTCGTTTCGGCATTCGCTGCGATCGCCGAAGGGCGGTTCGATCCCATTCAGAACGATCGGACGTGCCCGACGTGCCCCTTCTATTTCATCTGCCCTACTGAGGGGCTACCCCGCTGACGCGGGTCGGTACGGGCCATTTCCGGTTCCCCCGATCTTCCGCTTGGACCTTGTAGGCGACCTGAATTGGTCGCGGCAAACACAAGGTCTCCTCCCCATGCCCACCCTCTCTCTGTTCCTCCAGTTCGAAGGTTCCCGCCATATCGAGCTGATCGTGCTCCCGGCAGGCGCCACGCCCGAAGACGTCATTGAAGCCGCCCTGGTGCTCGGGTTCCCCGAATCGCACCGGCACGAGGCGCATGTCTTCTCCGACCAACTGGACCAACCGCTGGAGCGCGGCAAGGCGCTCTGCGACCAGGGCCGCAAGGCAAAAGATCGGATACACGTGCACCGTTGCCGGGAAATCCAGGTCACGCTGCACTTCAACCACGTCACGAAGCACCACGCCTTCCAGCCGGCGACGACCATCGACCGTGTTAAGCGCTGGTTCGTCGAGGCGCTGGAGATGTCGCCTGTCGATGCGACCGAGCATGTCCTGCAACTGACCGGGACGAGCGACCGGCCTGATCCCGATGTGCACATCGGCTCGCCGATTTCTGGCCACTGCGCTCTGAATCTCACCCTGGTCCCGCGCAAACGCGTCGAGGGCTAAGCGATGGACAGCTCGCTCGCCATACCTCCCGACCAACGGGCATTCCTAGACGATGTTGCTGCGGGGGCGTTCCAGCTCGGCGCCCACTTGGGCCGCTGGCGGTTGGTCGATCAATCTTGGCCGATCGTCATCGCTGAGGTCGCGGCGGCGGCGCGACCTGGAGCCCCAGGAGGTTACGGCTTTCGTTTCGATTGCTCCGGCTATCCGCAATCGCCGCCGACCGCGCGGCCGTGGGATGCAACGGCGAACGAACCGCTGCCGTTCGGCCGCTGGCCCGGGGGGCGAGTCCGTGTGCCTGCAGCTTTCCGACCGGACTGGAAGTACGGCTCGTGCCTGTACTTGCCATGTGATCGGCTGAGCATCGAAGGCCACATCAACTGGCGCCAAGAACATCCCGCTCAGATATGGCGCCCCGACCGTGGCCTCGTCCTCTACCTCGAGACCCTGCACGAGCTGCTCAATTCCAACGACTACACGGGGGTGCGTGGTGGTTGAACCTCGCCTGATCATTCCGCGGGGCGCCTGGTTGTCCGGCTTGGTCGAACTTCGCCGCCGAGGTGCTGGCGTCCATGAGAGCGGCGCGTTCCTTTTGGGGCGCGTTGACGGCCCACGCCGCATCGCTGAGCGATGGGTATATTATGATGAGCTTGATCCGAACGCCTATTCTACCGGGGTCTGTGTTCTCTACGCCGAGGCGTTCGATCATCTCTGGTCGCTCTGCCGACAGAACGACCAGAGCGTCGTGGCGGACGTCCATACGCACCCTGGGGCGGCCGGCCAGAGCCGGGCAGATCGGGAAAACCCGATGGTCGCCAGCGCCGGTCATATGGCCTTGATCGTGCCGGCCTTCGCCCGCGGCCCTGTCTGGCGTCACCGACTGGGCGTCTACCGCTATGAGGGCGCCCATCGATGGACCAATTTCAGCGGCTGGAGCGCTCGCCGCATCCTCACGACAGGAACGATTGCCTGATGACCCAGCCCATGTTCGACATCAAGCCCGATACCCTCCACCGCACGATCAAGATGGCGCTCGACGCCGGAGAGGTCGCCACCATTGAGGAGGGGTATGCGCTCTTCTCGCGATATCGCCTCGGCGTGGTAGTAGGGCCAGAGGCTCGCGGCTCCGGCGCCCACCAGGCTGCCCTGCTGACCATCGTGAATACGGCTCGCCGCGCGGTGCTGGGCGGGGTCAAGGTGTGCGGAAATCTGAATACACCACTGATCGCGCCGCTGCCCGGCGGATATGCGACTTTGGCCGAAGCAATAGAAGCCCTGGGCGGGGAGGCCTGCGAGGCGATTGCCCCAGATATTCCCCTTCTGGCTCTTGGCTCAGTGACGATCAGCGAGAGAGCGGGCATTACACTGACCGTCAGTTTCGACGGCTGGCGCGGCGGGGTCTGGCCTGTGGGCGAGGCCGCACGCCTAGCAGAGTCGCCCACGGCGACCCTCGCCGCAATCCTGGCTGGAGCGTTGGGCGTGAGCGAGGCATTCCAGCATCTACGCGGCAACGTCATGGCCGGCACCCGGTCTTGCGGCCTGTCACTATGGAAGCCTGAGCAGGCCGACTGGCGGGTACCCGACGGCGGTCTCGAGACCTATGTGGCGCCAACGCGGCTTTGGCTAGTCGGGCTGGGTCACCTGGGGCAAGCCTACCTCTGGACCCTCGGTCTGCTGCCTTACGTGGACCCTAGCGCTGTAGAATTGACGTTGCAGGATTTTGATCGACTGACTTTGGCCAATGACAGCACCTCGGTCCTAACACAGCCGCAACATACTGGGCGGCGCAAGACCCGGGAGATGGGCGGGTGGGTCGAATCTCGCGGCTTCTCGGCGCGACTGGTCGAGCGCCGCTTCGCTGGCGACGTCACCCTGCAGGAGGACGATCCGCGTGTCCTCCTGTGTGGCGTCGACAACCCCGAAGCGCGTGCCACCCTTGAGCAGGCCGGGTTTGACTTGGTCGTGGAGGCCGGCCTTGGCGGCGGCCCCCAGGAATATCTGGCTATGCGCATTCATAGTTTTCCCGCCAGCGTCACCGCTCAGGCCAAATGGGGTGGTGTTGACGTTGAGAAAGAGATCGCGACCGGAAAGGCCTATGATGATCTTGCCGCTCGCGGGGTCGACGATTGCGGACTTGTAGAGTTGGCCTCGCGAACGGTTGGCGCGCCCTTCGTCGGCGTCGTGGCCTCCACTCTGGTGATTGCCGAAGTCCTTCGCCGACTAAACGGCGCGCTCGGGTGCGAGGTCGTCGACTTGACTCTGCGAGACCTCAGCCTTCGCCAGATTGTGCCGTCAACCAGCCCATTGCGACGGTTCAATCCGGGTTTTGCGCACCTGGACCTTTCCACGCCAAGGAATTGGCGTTCGGAGACATTGCCAACATAAAATCGGTATGGTCGCAGCGTCGCATGTCTTCCTTCGGCTGCTGTCGCCATGAGGCAGGATTAAGTATGACGCAACAAGGGGGTAACGCAGTGAACATCTCCGTTCGGCGAACCGTCATTGCCCATGGCCGTCTAGCGATGCGTGAACTGCGACTCGCGGCGGCTCGTGAACGTCGACACGGGCTCCAAGTAATGTCCTTCGAGCAGCTCGCGGCTCGGCTGGCCGGCGGTCTGTCCCGTCCCGTCGATGACGAGACTCTCCGAGGCTCCATTCAGGCAGTATTGCCGGAGACGGCGCTCGGAGAACTCGATAGCCTCAAGGCACTGCCGGGCATGGTCGGCGCCGCTGTCGACACCCTGCACAAGGCATGGCGCGCAGGTGTCGATCTTCAGGCGCGTGCCGCAGAGCATCCCCGTCTGACGTCGATCGCCAGGCTCGAAGATGCGGTTTTGGCCGTGCTGCCGCCGGCGATGATGCGCCCTGCAGACATAGTCGTGGCGGCGTTGCAGCGTCTCGATCACGCTGTGACGCTGTTCGGGCCGATCGAGATCGTCGGCATCACCGAATTGTCGCCGTGCTGGCGGCCTCTGCTGCTCGCGATCGCTGCTCGCGTGCAGGTGCGTTGGAACGCCGGTCCGCGCTCCGTCCCCGATTGGCTCGACACCGGCCTAATTGAGGTCGCGCGCACTGAGCCTCAAGCACCGGAGTTCGTCACCGTCAGCGCGGCCACCGCCTATCATGAAGCCATAGAGGCGCTTCGCTGGGCGCGGCAGCTGATCGCGTCCGGGGAAGCCGAGCCCAGCGACATCGCCATCGCGTCAGTCACACCCGGCGACTATGACGACCATTTCCTGGCGCTGCGCGCCGACGCCAATCTTGATCTTCATTTCGTGCACGGAGTGAAGATTACGGCCTGCCGTGAAGGGCAGGCGGCTGCCGCGCTGGCGGATATCCTGTTGCGTGGGCTGTCGCAGACACGAATGCGTCGACTGTCGGCGCTGCTGAGCGTCTATCCCGGCCCGTTCCGGGCGCTGCCAGAGGGGTGGGCGCGTATCCTGCCGACCGATGCACCCCTAGCGTCGTCCGAGTCGTGGATACGCCTCATCGAACGCCTTACGGCGGCTGACTGGCCAGATGGGGCCGATCACGGCGCGGCCGTGCGGGACATCATTGGCCTGCTGGCCCAAGGCGTCACCGCGGCCGAACCAGCCGGCGCGACGCTGCTGCATGGCCGAGCGTTAGTGATCTGGCGTAAGGCTTTGCTCGCTGGACCCGCCGCCTCGCTCGATCTCACTTTGGAATCGTTAAGGCAAGACGACGGCCTTGATGCTTGTGTCTCGCTCGCCTGGATGCCGGCGAGCGCTCTCGCGGCTTCACCACGGCGGTTCGTGCGTCTGCTCGGCCTCAACTCCTCGCGCTGGCCACGTGGCATCTCGGAGGACCGCCTTCTCTCCGATCACATCGTTCCTACCATCGAACTCGATCCTCTTCCGGTCGGCGTGGCTGATCGGCGCGATTTTGGGACCATCCTCGCAACTACCGGACGGCAGGTCGTTTTGTCGCGAGCGCGACGCGATAGCGACGGCCGCCTCCTCGGTCGCAGCACGTTGTTGCAGGGACAGCCGGAGGAAACCTATCTGCGACGAAACGGCGTCCCAGACTACGCTTTCAGTGAGACAGATCGCCTGACGGCTCGGCCGCTAGAGTTCCGCGGCCTGCCGCAAGCGCTCGCCACGTCGGCCTGCTGGCGAGATTGGCAACGCGACGAGATGACCCCGCATGACGGACTGGTTCGCCCCGATCATCCGGTGATGCGGGCAATCCTCGACCGCACGCAGTCGGCGAGCTCGCTGCGCCAGCTCTTGCGTAATCCGCTCGGCTTTGTCTGGCAGTACGGTCTGCGCTGGAGAGCGCCTGAAAACGGCGACGATCCGCTGGTGCTCGACGCGCTGGCGATGGGCGACCTTGTCCATATGACACTCGATCGGGCGCTGCGCGTGCTTGAGGCCGGTGGCGGGCTTTCGGTCGCCACGGCTGAACAGGTAGCACGGGCGGTCGACGGCGCCGCGATAGAGGCCGCCCGACTCTGGGAGGCCGAGCGGGCGGTGCCGCCGCGCATCATCTGGCAACGGACACTCGATGACGTGTGCGATCTAAGCAACCGCGCGCTGGCATTCGGTGACGAGCGACTCCCCGGCGTTCGCGCATATGGCGAGGTGCCCTTCGGGGGAGCCGAGCCCAAAACCGACGCCGCGCCCCCCTGGGATGCCGCGGCGAGCGTAGAAATTCCTGACGCCGGTTTCCGAATCGCCGGCTACATCGACCGGCTGGATATCTCCGGCGACACCCGTCGCGCGCTGGTCCGAGACTACAAGACGGGTCGCAAGCCCAAGGACAGTATCATCCTCGACGGCGGGAAGGAGCTGCAGCGCTGCCTCTACGCTTTCGCCGTCAAGGCCCTGCTCGGCGATGATATCGAGATCAGCGCCTCACTCCTCTATCTCCGCGACGAGGCCGATCTGAGGCTCGAAGATCCCGAGGGCACCCTCGTCGAAATCGCCGCTTACCTGCGCGCGGCACGGGCCAATCTCCTCTCTGGCGGTGCTGTGATCGGGATCGATACCGGCGGAACCTATGACGACTTGGCGTTCGCCCTGCCGGCCAACGCAGGCGCGACCTACTGCAAGCGCAAGAGCGCCGCCGCTACCGAGCGTCTCGGAGCCGCTGCGCGCGTTTGGGAGGCTCAATGATGTCGGCGTCCATGAAACCGCTTGCCGATGACGCTTCTCGCCGAGCCGCTATCGTCGTCCATGATCGCGCCTTCTTGGTTGAGGCCGGCGCCGGGTCGGGGAAGACCGCCGTCATGGCGGGACGCATCGCCATGATGCTGGCCGATGGCGTCGCGCCCAAGACGATCGCGGCTGTGACATTCACCGAACTTGCGGCCAGCGAACTTCTCTTCCGGGTGCGCGAGTTCGTCGGCGAACTCGCAGCCGGCCGCGTCCCGGCCGAGCTGCGCGTGGCATTGCCGGACGGCCTCCGCGATCGCCGTCGGCAGAACCTCGCGGCCGCCAGCGACACAGTTGATGAGATCACCTGTTCGACGATTCACGGCTTCTGCCAGCGCCTGATCAAGCCTTATCCGGTGGAAGCGGATATCGATCCAGGCGCAGCGGTAATGGACCGCAACCAGGCTGATCTTGCGTTTGTCGAGATTGTCGAGACCTGGCTCCGCGAGGAGTTGGCGGGCGACGGGGGGAGTCTCCTCGCTGAGATGGTGCTGCGAGAGCCCGGTGAGACCGTCGGACTCGTCCATACGATCCTTCGCCACCTCCGCAGTCGGCGCGCTATGACCGTCGATGCGCCGGACGCCTTGGCGCCGCTAGTGGCCGCCTTCCTGAAGGCGGCCACCGAGTTTTCCGCCTTCGTGCGGAATGCTGGCGTCGATGAACCGGAGACCGCCGCTATCGCGGCCCGCTTCTCCGAAATGGCCGAAGAGTTCGCCTTCGGTCTCACTATCGAAACGCCCGCCGATCTCGTCCGGCTGCTGATTGCGCGCCCGCACCCGGATCTTTGCACTGCTTCGGGCGGATTCCGCGCTTACAAGAAAAAGGGCAAATGGAGCGACGCGGCCAAACGCATGGGCCTCTCGAAAGCCGATGGCGATCGGTTCAACGCAGCCGCCGAGAGTTACAATGCTGCGTGCTGTGAGACGTGGACCACGCTGTTACAGGCGGTTGCGGCTCGCGTTCTCGCCGACCTTGTTGATCTGGTGCAGCCGGTGGCCGACCGCTTCCGGAATTATAAGCGGTCGGCGGCGCTGCTCGACTTCGACGACCTCATCTTCGCCGCCCGCGATTTGTTGCGCGACCACGAAGCCGTTCGCCACGCGCTCGCCGCGCGCTTCGCGCACGTCCTTGTCGACGAGTTTCAGGATACCGATCCCCTCCAGACCGAAATCTTCTGGCGGCTTTGCGGTGAGGCCGCGGCCGGGAACGATGGCGCCGACTGGACGGCGTTCCGCATTCGCCCGGGCGCGCTGTTTCTGGTCGGCGACCCGAAGCAGGCGATCTATCGCTTCCGCGGCGCGGATGTTGCCGCCTACATCCAGGCCCGCGAAGCCTTCTTAGCCCAAGCGCCGGATTGCGTGCTGCCAATCTCGACCAACTTCCGCTCCTGCGCGCCAATCCTTCGCTATGTGAATGAGCGTTTCGAGACCCTGCTCTCGGTCGAGAACGGCCAACCCGGCTTCACCGCGCTCGATCCCTTCCATCCCGAACGAGATGAAGGTCTGTGTGTCGCCGCGCTCGACATCGCAGTCGCTGACGAAGAGGGCAAGGCCTCGGCTGAGCGACAGCGCGATGGCGAAGCGGAAGCTATCGCTGAGATGTGCGCGCGCCTCATTGGCAGCGAAGTGATCATCGACCGCAAATCCGGCGATCGCCGCCCCTGTCGGCCAGGCGACATTGCTCTGCTAGCTCCGACTGGCAGCGATCTATGGCGCTACGAGGAAGCGCTGGAACGGCGCGGCATTCCTGTAGCGACTCAGGCCGGTAAGGGTCTGTTTCGGCGCCAGGAAATTCAGGACCTCATCGCTCTCACCCGTGTAATTGCCGATCGTCGCGATACATTGGCATTCGGCGCTCTCCTGCGCGGCCCGCTCGTCGGCCTGACCGAGGAAGAGCTACTCGACATCGTCTGGGCGTTGCCGCGTCCAGAGGACGCGCCCGACGTCCTGCCCCGGTTCGATCTCGGGGTCAATCCCGAGCATATTGGCCATCCTCTCGCCCGCGACGTGATCGAAAGGCTGCAGGCGCTGAGCCGCCGAGTTAATGCGACCACGCCGCACGATCTATTGTCGCAAGCGATCGACCTCCTGCGGCTACGGCCGATCCTCCTCCAGCGCCATCGCGGCCAAGCCGAACGCGCGCTCGCCAATGTCGACCTCTACCTGTCCCTCAGTCGGGCCTATACGGTGCGTGGTTTGCGGGCCTTCGCCGAGACGATGACCGCCGCCTGGAACGATGAATCCCGCGCGGTCGAGGGCCGCCCAGACGCCCAGGAAGAGGCCGTGGCGCTCTACACCATGCACGCCGCCAAGGGTTTGGAATGGCCGATCGTCGTGCCGGTTAACACCATGACCCAGATCATGGCGCCGGAGAGCGCCGTCACCGATCGCGCCAATGGACACTTCTATTGCCCCGTCTTTGGCTTAAAACCGACCGGATATGAGGCGGCGCGCGACGCTGAGAAAGCCGAACTCGACCGCGAACGCATCCGACTCTGGTACGTGGCCGCGACCCGGGCGCGCGAGCTGTTGGTCCTGCCCCGGCTCGACGTGGCCGCCAAAAGCTCAGCCTGGATCTCGCTTCTCGACTTGGGGCTGGTCGACCTGCCGGTCCTGGATCTCAGTCATCTTCCTCCCGACGTCGGTGCTGCAGCGGCGACGGCTGAGAACCGCCAGACCCGCGAGACCTACGCCGCCGAAGCTGCGACAATCACCGCGCGTCATCGACAGATCATTTGGCTGGCGCCGAGCCGCGACGAGGGCGCGGCTGGTCCGGTGCTACAAGCAGAGACGCCGGAGATCCTAGCGACCGACGCCGACGGCGTGCTCGAGGAGGACGTTGTTCCGACCGCCGTCCAGGGCGGCCGGGAACGCGGCCTCATTCTGCACAAGCTCATCGAGGAGGTCCTCACTGGTGAAACGGAGGAGACAACACCCGCCCTCAACGCCCGCGCCGAAATCCTGATCCTCGCGCTGGGGCGCTCTATCGCAAACGATCCTGCCCTGGGACTCGTCCCGGCCGAGCTCGCCGGCTGTGTTGCCCGGGCCCTGGCGCTTCCCGAGATAACCAGCCTGCGGCCAAGGTTGACGCCGGAATTTCCAGTCTATGCATCGACCCTTACGGAGACCTTGGAGGAGGCCTCCGTCGGCGTCGTGGATGCAATCGCTTTCGGTCCGAACGGCTCGCCGCAAGTGATTGTCGATTGGAAGAGTGATGTCGATCCCGCGCCCGAGACCATTGAGCACTACCGCGCCCAAGTCCGCGCCTATCTCGATATGACCGAAACCGAGTGCGGACTGATCGTGCTGATGACCTCGGGTGTCGCTATTCCTGTTGCGCGCGCGGCGGCCCCCGCCACGGCCTCCTAAAGTCGATCAGAAACACTCGCACGTCATCACTGGAATGGAGCGATTTCGGCGAAGCCGAACGCCGGGACGCTGCCTTTCACTGCCGCCGCTAAGCTGGATTGACTGACCGCTGTCCTGATCGGGCGGCCCCAGGGCCCAGGTCAAGTGGGTGCTTGCGGCAACCGGCCTGCGCCTGGCAGAAGTCCTCCTAGTGGATGCGACGTGCGTCGTCTTCGCCCTGAGTCCGGTCATATCGCTGGACGATTGACAGGCATGGTCGGGAAAACAGGAACAGACACGGAAAAACTCGATAGGGGCGCGCGAGTATCGGGAGAAGTTTCGGAAAATTCGAGGAGACGGAGTTAACGGCGCCGTTTTTCGCGATTGGCAAACATAATGACGTAACGTGCGTAGTCAAAAGCTCTTGCGTCTTTCGCAATTCGCGGCAAACTTCATGAAAGTGAGGTGCTCGATATGACGGTCGAAGACGACGCGACGAAGTTTCAACGAGACAAGGCGGCGTTCGAACAGAACTGCCTTCAACTGCGCGCGTTAATACAGGAATTCCATAAGACGCCTTTGCTATCGGCGAGCCTGACCGGCGGTTTGCTGGCCGTGATGTCGGTTTTCAAGGACCACGATGAACATTTCGAGCACTTTGTCGTCGTGATGTGCGCCCTTATCGCGCTGTTCAACGCGATGATAGGCCTGTCCTGCATCCGGATCAGGGACGTGATGCAGTGCTACATCGAAAAGGCGTCGGTGTTCAGCGAGGACTTCGGGGAAAAGGGTGGCAGGCCCGCAAAGCCTATTTTTAAAGAACTGGGCAATTTTTCCATTGCTATCGGATATGCGATCATGATGGGCGTCGTTGCGCTGACGGCGATCGTTTTGCCCTTGGTCGCCTATGGCTGCACTCGCTTCAACGCCATTCCGCTTGTCACCACCGCAGCGGGCCTTTTGACTTGGTATGGTTGGGCACGCTGGCGTCACCGAGTGGACAACGTCGATGCTGTCGTCGCCTATTACGACCGGAAGGGGCACGACTACATCAAGGAAACCGAGCCGCTCGACATGAGGGAGGAGGTCGAGCGTTTCGCGAGACACCTGCCGACTAGTGCTCGGGTGCTGGATGTCGGGGCCGGCGCGGGACGCGATTCCAAGACTCTGCTCGATAAGGGGTTTAAAGTCGTCGCTCTCGAGCCCTCCAAGGTGTTCGCGGAGCACCTGAGAAGCATCATGGGTTTGGCCGTCAGCGAGATGAAGGCGCAGGACGTCGAGGAAGTCGAAACTTTCGATGGGATTTGGGCTTGCGCGTCGCTCTTGCATTTCGACGAGAAGAAACTGCCCAAGGTGATGCAGCGCTTGTGCCGCGCTCTGAGACCGAACGGCATATTCTATATGAGCTTCAAGAACGGCGACGGAGTACGCCTGCCGGCAAAGGATGGCATCCTTTTCCACGACATGACTTCCGATCGCCTCAGCAAGCTCGCGACCGATAACGGTTTGAAAGTCATCGAGATGTGGAGCAATGCGTCGAAGTTGCAGGGAACAAATGAGGCGCAGTGGAACAACATCGTCGCCAGAAAACCATCTTGAGCACATCCTATATCAAGGATTACCCCACGCACGTTATCGAAACCGCGACCTCCGCTATAAGATGAGCGCCGTCGCGTGCCTGCTGTTCATCCGTAAATCGCCCGAAACCGATACGCACGCACTCTCTGGCCTCCTCTACGTTCAAGCCGATAGCACGCAGGACATGAGAAGGTTCGGGAATGTCCGAGGCGCATGCGGCGCCGGTCGATATCGCGAGTCTAGGTTGCAGGTTCGCCGTCAGGATTTCGGCATCGATCCCGGGGAACCGCAGGTTCAGGTTGCCCGGGTGGCCATTCGCTCCTCCGTTGATTTCGAAACCCGCGAACTCGGATCGTAGCGTTTGCAGAAATTTACTTCGCAGCAACTTCAATCGCGCCGCGTCGGCTTCGAACTCCATCCGCGAAACATCCGCCGCAGCGCCGAAGCCGACACAGAGCGGGACGGGCAGCGTGCCCGATCTCAATCCCCCCTCCTGCCCACCGCCGTGGATTATCGCACGCAACCGATCCCGAATCGCGTGCGACACGAACAAGGCCCCGATCCCCTTGGGACCATAAAACTTGTGGCTCGACATGCTCATCATGTCGATTCCGAGACGATCGACATCTATCTTCGTGGCAGTGCCCGCCTGCGCGGCGTCACTGTGAAAAACCGCGCCGGCCCTCCGACATAGCGCGGATATCGTCTCGAGCGGTTGGATCGTACCGATCTCGTTGTTGACCGCCATGATCGAGACCAATGCGGTGTTGTCGTCGATGAGGCTGCTAAGCGCGTCGATGTCGACGTGTCCTGACGGATTGACGGGAGCGAGAATAAGCTCGTAGCCGAGCCGCGAAAGCTGCCGCGACGACTGCAGTACACATTTGTGTTCGATCGCGCTGACCACGACCCGCGTCCTCGCGGTCTTTACGTGTCCGAGCAAGCCAAGGATGGCGAGATTATTCGCTTCCGTCGCCCCCGAGGTGAAGACGATCTCGTCGGCGTCGGCACCGATCATGGCTGCGACGGACTGCCGCGCCTTTTGCACGGCGTCATCTGCCCGCCACCCGAAGGCGTGCTTCCAAGAATGCGGGTTCCCGAATTCGACCTCCCAATAGGGGGACATAGCCCTGACCACGCGCGGATCCACGGGTGTGGTCGCCTGATAGTCGAGATAGATCGGTTCGCAGGCGCTCGCTTTAACCATCGCTAGCCGTCCCACTGGCGCTGATCGCCAGTCCCTTGATTCTTGCCTACCTCCAATTTAGGCTCAACTGGAGCAAATCACCAGTGAGGGTGGCGTCTTGAAGAGCCTTCTTGACAACAAAGACTACAAGCTACAATTCGCCGGCCATGAAACGTTTACGCTTCGTTATGGTTGGCTTATGAAGGTATTCGACGCGATAAGCGCCGCTGAAAAGGCTGAGAATACTGATCCATCGATAATATTCCACGACGATAAAACGATTGCCGACTTTGGCGTCGGGAAGAATATGGTGCAATCGATGCGTCATTGGGCTCTCGCAACCGGCACGATTGCCTCGCAGAACTTGGATGAGGCCACGACTTCACGTCTCGCAATCACGGATATCGGGCGACTCGTTTTCGGTCCGAAGGGCGATCCGTATCTCGAACACCTCGGATCGCTCTGGATTCTGCATTGGCACCTTTCTGCCCTGCCGGGGCGCTCCACGACATGGCACTGGGCGTTCAACGAACTGAACGAACCGAGTTTCGATCGCGATCTTCTGGTGTCGAGACTGATGATGCGAATCGGGCTTTTGCGCGAGGCGGGCCGTATGAAGGAATCGCGGGTGTCGGAAACGACGATCCGGCGCGACGTCGAATGTTTCGTGCGAACCTATCTGGCGAAATCGTTCTCAGGAAAGGGGCTCCATGAGGAAAATCTGGAATCGCCCTTGTCCGAGCTTTCCCTGATCCAACCGATGGGCGTCGGCGGCGGTTTTCAGTTCCGTCGCGGGCCCAAGCCGACCCTGCCCGACGAGGTCTTCCTCTATGGGCTCGTCGAGTTCTGGCGGAATCTTTATCGGACTCGCCGGGAGTTTTCCGTCGAAGCCTTGACCCATGAGCCCGGCTCGCCGGGGCGGGTCTTCCTATTGGACGAGGAATCCGTTGCCGAAAGGCTAGCCGCGATGCCCGATCTGACCTCGGGGGCGATTCATTGGGACGAGAGCACGGGTCTGCGACAGGTCTATGTCAACGATCTTTCCGCGGTCAAACCGCTTCATCTTATCCGTGACCTTTACAAGGCCACGCTGCATGCGAGGGCCGCCTGATGCAGACCCTTTCCGACTTCGTCCGTGTAGGCCGCCGTTTCCAGAAGGCCATCCGCGTCGATGCGGACATGGCGGACAGCGGCGCGTTGGATGGTTATGTCTTCTCGCCCTCTGCCGCGCAGATCCTCAGGCAGATGGCGACGCAGGTCGCCGAGACCGGCCAAGGGGCGTTCACGTGGACCGGCCCCTATGGCGGCGGCAAATCGAGCCTTGCCCTCGCCCTCGCGTCTCTTATCGGCGACAAGCCCAAAGAGAGGGATGTCGCACGTGGCCTGATCGGCGCTAGCACCGCGGATCAGATCACCAGAAATATCGGAGGAAGCGGGCGCATCGTCATTCCCGTGATCGGACGCCGGGCCGATCCCGAGGCCGCGATCCTGAATGCGGTCGACGAGCACGCCCCCCAGGCAAAGCGCCGGCGCAGGGACGACACGGCGCTCGGCACTCTGCGCGGGATCGCCGCCGCCAATTCAGGGGGGCTCCTGCTCCTCATCGACGAGATGGGAAAATTCCTCGAACAGGCCTCGCGCGGCGAGGGCGACGTCTATTTCTTCCAGCAACTAGCCGAGGAGGCCTCCCGCTCCAAGGGAAAGCTGCTTGTTGTCGGCATCCTCCATCAGGCGTTCGACGACTACGCCCACAAGCTCGCCCGCGAGGTCCGTGACGAATGGCTGAAGGTGCAAGGCCGTTTTGCGGACATACCCTTGAACATCGCTGCGGAAGAGCAGATCGAACTCATATCGAAGGCGATCGAGGTCAGCGGGAAACGCCCTGAATCCAAGCAGATGAAGGCTTTCGCGGCAGCGATGCACCGCCCCCGCGGCGAAGATGCTGAGGCTTTCGCTGATCGCCTTGCGAAGTGCTGGCCACTGAGCCCTGCTGTCGCATGCCTGCTAGGTCCGCTGTCGCGGCGCCGATTTGGTCAAAGCCAGCGCAGTATCTTCGGCTTCCTGAACTCCGCAGAGCCGTTCGGATTCCAGTCGTTTCTCGGCGAGACGTCGGACACGAATGCGTTGTTCGACCTTCCTAGGCTATGGGACTACCTGAGGGCCAATCTGGAGCCGTCCATCCTCGCGTCGCCCGATGGGCACCGCTGGGCGTTGGCCGTCGACGCACTCGAACGGTGTGAAGCCCGCGGTGGCGATGCCGAGCACGTCGCCGTCGTGAAGAGCCTCGCCCTGATCGACCTCTTCAAGGAGCGTTCTGGCCTGAGCGCCTCGCAGAAGGTTCTGGAGGCCAGCCTCCCGTCAATCAAGCCGAAACGCCTGTCGGAAGTTCTGGACGCGCTTGCGGACTGGTCGATCGTCATCTTCAAGAAGCATCTTGGCGCCTATGCGATCTACGCCGGCAGTGACTTCGACATCGAAGCCGCCGTCCTTGACGCGCGCGCGAAGATGACGGGAATCGACTTCGGTCGGCTGCGGTCCGTCGCGATGCTCCAGCCCATCCTCGCGAAGCGGTTCTATCATAAAACCGGTTCTCTGCTCTGGTTCGACGTGGATATCGCGCCGCTTTCTTCTGGCGTCGAGACGATCAAGAACTTCAAGCAGGCCAACGGCTCGACCGGCTTATTCCTTCTTCTCATCGGCACGGACTCCGAAAACGATCAAAAGGCGAGACGCATTCTTCGTGGCGCAGCGGATGTCGAATGCGGCTTCCCGATCGCGGTCGGTTGGTCGCGGGGCAACTTCGCGATTCGGGAGGCATCGCTGGAGCTTCTGGCGCTCGAAACCGTCCGCGCCGGCAGCTCGGAGTTGAACGGCGATTCCGTCGCGCGTCGCGAGGTGAGCGCCCGCATCGCCCGCGCCGCTGCGGAACTGGAGGACAAGCTGCGCGAGGCGTTCGCTTCGGCGCAGTGGAAGTCGAATGTCGAGGGCATTGACGAGAAAGCCAACGCCGCCGGCGTTGATGCGGGAGCGGCGACGCTCAATATCATGGCGTCCCGCCTCGCCGACGCTTGGTTCCACAAGAGTCCCGTGATCCACAATGAGTTGCTGAACCGTATCAAGCCGTCGAGCAATGCGAACGCAGCACAGAAGGCGCTGTTGCGGGCGATGATCGAACATCCCCGTGAAGAGAGATTAGGGATCGACGGCTTTCCCGCCGAGGGTGGCCTCTATGCGGCGTTGATCGAACGTCCCGGCCTGCATAGGCGCGATCCAGAGAATTCCGACACATTCCGCTTCCTGCCGCCAGAGCCTGCGAATGACAGCAGGCTGTTCGGCCTGTGGGAGATCGCGGACGAAATGGTGCGGAAGGCGACGTCCACGCAAATCCCGATGGCCGGGATCTTCTCGAAATGGAAGGACAGGCCGTTCGGCGTTCGGGACGGACTCCTCCCCGTGCTTGGTGTCGCTTTCATCATGTCGCGCCTCGAGCATCTGTCGATCTATCTGGACGGCGTCTATCAGGTTCGCATGACGACCATGGTCATCGATCGGCTCATGCAAGACCCGGACGCCGTCAAGCTGCGCTGGAGCGAGCTTTCGGATGTCCAACGGACAGCGTTGAGCGGCCTCGCGGATCTGGTCGCCCAGAACAACGGGTTCGATCCTGGCCTGACTTGCCCGTCGCCACTGGATATCGCCAAGGGGCTCGTTCGGTTGGTGAACGATCTAGCTCCGTGGGTTCTGAAGACGACGACGCTTCCGCTGGAAGCCACTCAGGTGAGAAACCTAGGCAAGACGGCGAACGACCCCAACAAGTTCCTTCTCGACGATCTCCCTGCTGTTCTGGGCGACGAGGTCAAGTTCGATGATCCATCGCAGATGGTCGCCTTCGTGAACAAGGGGTTGACCGCACTTTTGCGAGCCTACCCAGACATGATGATGGACCTCGAAACGGTCATGCTTCAGGAGCTTCGGGTGCGGGCGCGGACGCCTGAGGCGATCGCAGACCTCAAGGAACGGGCAAAGACGGTTCGCAGCCTTACCGGCAACTATCGTCTTGACGCCTTCGCCACCCGCCTGATGACCTATGATCTCGCCTCGGGAAATATAGAGTCGATAGAGGGCATTGTCGCCCTCGCCGCCAACAAGCCGACGCGCGATTGGTTGGACCGCGATGTCGATCACGCGCGCATCGAACTCGCGTCGCTGGCGCAGGAGTTCGTCAAGGCCGAGGGCTTCGCCCATGTGAAGGGCCGCAAGGATCGACGCCTCAGTCTTGCGATCTATTCGTCCGACCCGCGTAAGGACGCCCCTGTCCACGCCGAGGCGGACATTTCGACCGAGGAGAACCAACAGGTAGCCGCGTTGGCTCAGGAAATCCTCGAGCTTTTTGAAAAGAGGAAAGTCAGTCGGGACTTGGCGTTCGCGGTCGTGGCGGAACTCGGTGCGACGTTTGCCGAGCCCGTTGCAATCGCGCCAGTGGGTAAGGCTAAGAGGAAATCCGCATGACGGAGCGGCATGTCTTGGGTCTGTCTGGAGGGCGCGACAGTGCGGCGCTCGCCATCTTCATGCGCCAGAACCATCCCGAGATCGACCTCGAATACTTCTTCACAGACACCGGCAAGGAGCTGCCCGAGGTCTACGAATTCCTTGGGCGCCTCGAGGGATTCCTTGGCAAGCCGGTGATCCGACTGAACCCCGACCGGGACTTCGACTTCTGGCTGACGCAATACAAGAGCTTCCTCCCGTCGCCGAAAACCAGATGGTGCACGCGGCAGCTCAAGATCCGGCCCTTCGAGCAATGGGTGCGTCCGTCATTGGAGGCGGGCGACAAGGTGACGAGCTATGTCGCGATCCGCGCGGACGAGGACTACCGCGAGGGTTACACGTCGACACACATCAACCTTTCGGTCCGCTTGCCGTTCCGAGAAGCCGGCATCGACAAGCCGCATGTTATCGAGATTCTTGAGGCGTCAGGCGTCGGTTTGCCGGACTACTATCGTTGGCGCTCCCGCAGCGGCTGCACTTTCTGCTTCTATCAGCAGAAGATCGAATGGGTGCGACTCATGACAGAGCATCCCGAGGCCTTCGACGATGCCAAGACCTACGAGAAGAACGCCGTCGAACACGGCTCACCCTTCACTTGGTCGCAGGGCGAGTCCCTAGAGGACATGGCGCGCCCTGAGCGCATCGCGGAGATACGCGCCGACCACGAACGACGCCTCGAACGCCTACGCAACAGGGTCAAGCCGAACCCCTTGCGCGCCGTCCCGGAGATGATGGACATCGACGAAATCTATGGACAGGCTAAGGTGTGCATCGCCTGTCATAAGTGACGCGCTAAATCATGTGCTCAAGATCATATTTCCTTAACGTTGGCCCGAGAACCCCATAGGCTTCGGCCCGGTTCAGCGAAAGCTTGGAGAACTCCGCTACTCGCGACAATTCTGATTTTACTAGGTTCTTTGCGTAGTCCGACTCGTCTTCCTGTCCTTCCGGCAGAATGACAATGAAGTCGTGGATTGTCGCCATTTCCTTCCCGGGAGAGCGTCTCAGGATTCTGCCGCGCCGCTGAATGAATTGGCGTGGATCACGCGAGCTAGCTAGGATGTAGGCGGAACCGCAAGCCGGCACGTCGATGCCTTCGTCCAGGCACCGAATCGCTACCATCGCATCAATAATACCGAGTCTGAAATTCTCAAGGATTTTCTCGCGGTCCGTTCGGGATTCGCGCGAAGTGAACCGGGAAACGTCCCATCCCTTACGGTGAAGACGGGAACTGATCGCTTCAACTTGTCGCTGAACCATTAGCGTGCTCTGATCGGCGCTCCCTCTATCCTCATCATCCGTTTCGACCGTCCCGTCCCCGCAATAAAATAAACTGTGCGGGGTCGGCTTAACGCCATCAAGAACTTTGTCCAATGCGGCAAGTTTATTCGTTGCGGAACCCACAAGTCTCGCGCGCCGCATTAGCAACCCTGTAAGTTGCGTATTGCTGCCGACAGCGCTCGAACTTTGTAGGCGCGCAAAAAGACGCCCGATCTGGTCGGAGAGTGACACGAACTCCTCCGCCTCCGATTCCGTGAGCATCACAAGGTGCGGATGGTACATGTAAGGGGTAAGAACCTTGTCCTTAATGGCCTGTTCTAACGTGTAGCGGTAGACGGTCTCACCGTAGAATCCCGCCAATCGATCGTTTCGCTCCTCGTCGAGATAATGATCCGGCGTCGCAGACAAACCGATGCGATATTTCGCATGTTCGGGTAAGAAGCCTTCGTATGCCCTAGAGGTGTGATGATGACACTCGTCTCCGATCCACAGGAGGCGATTTCCCTTGAGTTGCTTGAGGCTATCTTGGAACTCAGAGTTTTTCAGCGTTCGATTGACAACCACTATCGCTGCGAATTTACAAATGCCCATGACTAATTCATGAACCGCGTTGCGTAGCTTGTCATGCCACATCTCGCGCGAGACGTAACAACGGATCGGATTAATATTGAATTCCGAGAGGATATCCACCCATTGGTCCGCCAGATTTTGGTAGGGGACTGCTATGATGCACGCGAGGCCATCGATCTTCTCGGACAACTTCACAACGGCGTGAATCGCTGTAATGGTCTTTCCCGCACCAGTGGCAAGATCAAAGACCCCTTGAAAGTCTCCCTTGGCCTTCCATGCTTCCAACGCTTCAATCTGATGCCGCTTCATATTGAACGGTTGCCCGTTTATGACCTTGGGATCTCGCGGCTTAGATGATGCCGAAATCGTGGCCCCCCGAACTTTCTCCCGCACGCGCGCCGCTATCGCGATCTCAATTTCGGGATCAGGCGTATAGCGCAGATCGCGGGCAACAGAGATGAGTCGTTCCTTGACGGCATCAGGAATATCGATAACGCACGTTGCCGGACTTTGGTTGCTCCACAGGCGTTCAAAGCTCTC
Organism: Methylocystis sp. KS32; assembly: GCA_002862095.1. Lineage (GTDB taxonomy): Bacteria > Pseudomonadota > Alphaproteobacteria > Rhizobiales > Beijerinckiaceae > Methylocystis. Next base: position 120,910 of record PHSQ01000003.1, read on the forward strand.
AATGTGCGGCGTGGTGTAATCCGCAAGTTCAGGACGCCACATCGGAAATACATTGATCGATTCGTAGTTGAACGCTGGCAATAGCGCATGCGTACTTTCATTGGCGGAGCCCGAAAAAACAATTCTGTCGCCTACCTCATCGCCAATTATTCCTATCTTGTCATGATACATACCGCGCTCGCGCAGGGCAATCTTCACATCCAAGCGTCCATGGGCAACAAGCCAAGCGAGCGTCTCAAAGCGGTTTTGAAAAAGCTCGTCACTGACGTTCGATATAAAACCAAGCAACTCGACGCCAATTTTTTCGGATATTTCGCGCTGGCGGTATCCGTCAGAAATCGCATCGAGATCTTCATCATCGGAAAACGCTCCAAGAACCAAGCGCACTCGACCGCCATTTTTTACGAATGTCGAAAGCGCTTGCGCTGCGTAACTGATTGTCGATGCCGAAAAGAAGCCGACGGCGCGGTCATACCGGTTTGCTACCGATAGCGTCGGGATATAGAAATCCTCTAGAATGTTATCGAGGTCAGACTTATAGACGCCTTTGTATGGCAGGTCGCGCAACATCTAGAATACAATCCCTGAAACATCCGGCTCGCTGTTTTCGACATCCAGATACCCGCATTTCAAAAGCAGCTCCGAAATATCCCGGTCTGGGTATTCTCCGCCGCTCCGAAGCATCACGTCGCGCAGGATTTGAAGGCCGCCGTTCGCATACTCCTCGAAGATCTCCGCACAGCGGCCCTCTTCACCGTCCTTGAGTATCTCCGGGTCTTTGGTTTCGGCGAGGGCGATGAGCCAGATCAGATCCTCGGCGTCGCCTCGTTCAAACTGTTGATAGGATACGTCCTCAACGCCGGCGTCGCGGTCGAGGGGAATGCGCCTTCCCTCGGAATATCCCAGCAACGCAGCAAAACATAGAAGCTCGCGTATCGTCGGGAAGAGCGTGCCGGAGGCACCGGGAGGCCTATGCACCGCGAGGCGTTGAACCATGTCCTCATGGCTGCGGCTTCTGTTGATGTTCGGCGAGCGGCCAGTCATTGAACAGCGACCTCCACGACCTTTGTGCCGTCAAAATTAGAGTCGAATATGGCGGTCTTGAAGTCTTTGCCATGAAGGTAGCGGATTTCTTGCTTTCGGTCTCCGACGGAGTCCTTGTTATGGCGCACCAGCAAGAATTCGGCCCCAATGTGATCTTGGAGCGCGTCAAGCACCTCTTTGGACCCCTGCGACCGGGACACCAACAAGACGACCTGGCGGGCCATCTTGGGAATGAACAGCGCAGTCGTGGTCCGGTAATCCTCATCTAGCTGGCCAAATGGCGAGTCTAGGACGAGCGGCGCTATTGTGCCGGGCAATAGTTTGTAATCGCTTGCGTTCTTCCGAATCTTCGCGAACTCAACCAACGCTGCGGTAAAGGCGAGTCCTAAAAGTTGATTTTCGCCGCTCGATTTGGGAAGGGCTTTTCCCTCGTTGTTGACGAGGCTAATCATATAATCGTTCGTCATCCGAAGCGTGAGAACCTTGCGCGTAGTGGCCTCTAGAACCTTCTTGATCCCGGCGCGCAGCACCTTTCTGGCGACGTCTTCCTCCTTGATTAGATGCGATTCCAAGGTGTCCTTAATGGACTCGCAGAGATTCCGCCGGCGAGCATATACGGCGGTCTGCTGATCCTGTTGTGCAAGCTCGTTTATTTCACGATCAAACTGAGCCTTCTTTTTTTCCGAGTCATCAATGCTGCTTTTAAGAGAGCCGATCTGGCGGTCGATCAAGGACAATGTCGATCGGAGTTCTGAACGCCGCATTTCTCGTGACGCGATGTCCTCGAAATTTATCCCTTTAAGTTTATCATGGATTTCGCCTAGCTGCGCCTCGTTAATTGCGGCTTCTTCATTGGCTCCCGCCAACCGCTCTTTTGCCTTGATGAGTCGGTTCGGCGCTTTCGCCCTCTCGGTTCTCAGACTGCTCAAGCGCGCGCGGACTTTCGCGATCCGGTCGCGCATGACTTGGTTTGCTGCTTTGTCTAGGAGGCGGGAGACTCGTTCTGTGGCCGAACTGCCAGGCTCGAGATGGGCGCCGCAGATGCATGTCTGATCGGCCAATATGTCCTTCACAAACTCCTCGTTGTATGGTGAAGGGATACGTCCACGGTGTTTCTTGTCGTCCAGGAAAGCGAATGTCTGCTCGGTGATTTTCTTCGAGACGATGAACCGTCCGTTCTCGCCCAACCATCTGTAGACCTCATCCGAAGCTTCCTTCTGCCGCTTCTCAATTCGTTTGCGTTGCTCGTCAAGCCGATCGCGGCTGCGCTGTAGCTCTTTGGCGGCTTCTGTGTTCCTGAGCTTTTCTTCAATGTCACTGATTTGTGTTTCGGTAAGTAGGCGCTCGTTTTCCAAGCGTTTGACATCTTCGGACGCCAGACCGATCTGCGTCGTCAGTGTGTCGATGCTGGAATTGAGTTCGGAGATCCGCGTCGTGGCCGGAGTGGAAGGTATTTGCTTCCTAAACTGGCCCGAGACGGCTTGAAGGTCATCGATCACCATTTCTATGAGGGAGCATCCTAGAATGTCGCGCACTGCGCTTTTTATCGAGCCGGTTTTGCTCTCGCCCAGAAAGATTTCCGCATGCTCCCCATCGAACAAGAAATGGGAGGCCATATCTCGGGGAATGACAGAATTGATAAATGTGTCCGGGGCAGCGATGTCGATCTGGCTGCCGCAGTCTATGCGGGCCACGATAAAAGTCCGACGCTCGATCGCCGACGGGCCCGCGATGAAGTACCGCTTTGCGATATAATAACTATTGTTGTGTTCAAACAGGACTTCGACACATGCGGTCGTCCGACCTTCTCGTATTGCATCGTAGTTAAGTATGTCTTCTCTTTTCTCGAACCGATCCGTTGTTGTGCCGTAAAAGCACCATAACAGCGCGTTCAATAATGTGGTCTTTCCGACGCCGTTCTCCGCGTAGATGAGCGTGACGCTTTTATTCTCGTCCGTCGAAAACTTGATGACGCTCTCGCGATAGAAACACCTGAAATCGGTGAGGCGAATTTCTTCAAGAACCATTTTCGGTGCCTCCCGCCTTGGTATGGCGCTCAATCAGTTCGCGCAGCTTCCTCTGGCGTTCCGCTTTGACGTTTCTTTTTTCAAAGAAATACTCCCGTTCGAGGGCAATAATCTCCTTTATGAGCGTCTCATGCTCACTCGCTGGCTCGTCATTGGACTCGTCCATCATTAGCTCTTTCAGCTCGGACAGCACGGCGGGTTTGGAATCGTTCGTCGCTGGAAAATACTCGCATGTTTCGGTTTGTTGGACCATGCCGATCTCGAAGCCTTCGGTCTCGAACGCGTCCTCGACCGGGGCTGACGAGGCACTCGGTCCAGCATCCGCTCATGTTCGAGGTCGAAGCCACGTTCAAGCACGGAGACTCGGGCGACACGGTCGCCGTCGTGGCCTCTTTGCGGTAATTTGGTTTCGATCATCTCTAACGTACTGAGCGGGCGAAAGGAGCGGTGGAGCAATTCTTAATGACTCACGGAAACGTGCATCCGTCAAGCGTGATAGGCGAGCAACAATGGCGCCTACCGATTGGCGTTACCTTGAGGTCTCTTTCGGATAGGCTACACCGGGCAGGCGAAAGGGCCGATGTTATGTTGACGCGATCCCAACGTGATACCGAATCTGATAAATCCCCGAGCAAGCACGCAATAGGCAAGCGGGTCTCTAGCACGCTTTATCTCCATCGCGGCGCCCTGCCGGTGGCGGTCGGCGCCGACCCTGAACAAATCGCGCGCGCCGAAACCTGCGCCGGCAACATCGATTGGAACGTTATCAGGATCGCTAAGGAATCGGTGTCGTTTCTCCTCTATGAGTCGTTCGACGACACAGCATTTCCTGCGCTTATCACCGCGACAAAGGTCGATCTGCCCTCGGGCGCCGTGACTCATACCGACTATCGAAGCCGGGCAAACCCGCCGATCCTGCATCGCAAGGAGCTTCTCCTCCCGCCGGATGATCCCCGGCTTCCCGTGTTTCGGGCGCTGACCGCCGCCGCCGAGGAGCACGGCCTGTTCAAGGACTCCAACAGGATCGGCACGCGCAAGGCATGGGAGGCGCGCATCGCTGACGCCGGCCTCGTCCTGCGGGGGCACCGCCTCGTCCCCGCCGACGAAGAGCATGTGGAGGTCGTCCGACACAGGACCGCGATCGTGCGTCGCGACCTCTCGCAGCCCATGCAATTGATGATGCGGTTCGGCGTGGTCGGCACCGATCGCACCGTCTTCGATTACGGCTGCGGGCAGGGCGAAGATGTCGCAGCCCTTGTTTCCCAAGGATTTTTGGCATTCGGCTGGGATCCGCATCATGCCCCGAAAGGCCCGCGTGGCCCCGCCGATGTGGTCAACCTCGGCTTCGTCCTCAACGTCATCGAAGACCCTAGGGAAAGGATCGAGACCCTGAAGGCGGCCTGGGGATTCGCCAAGCAGACCATGTGCGTCGCCGTGATGCTCCAAGGGAAGACCTCCACCGCCGGCCACAAGCCCTATCGGGACGGCTACGTGACCACGCGGGGCACATTCCAGAAATACTTCGAGCAGCAGGAACTCCAACACTTAGTGGCGAGCGTGACCGGCGAGAAGCCGTTGGCGTTCGCGCCCGGAATCGTTGCCGTCTTCAAGGACAAGGATCTCGAGCAGGAGGTGCTCCTTCGGCGCCATTCCCGAGCCTTCGTCGAAGGCGCTTTCCCGAGGCCGCCGCCCCGCGAACGCATCGTCGTCGCCCGCCCGGAACTCCGCGAACGCATCAGGCCAGCCCTCGAAGCCCTGCGATCCCGCGCGATCCGGCTCGGACGCCTGCCCGACCAGGAGGAGGCGCCCGTCGAGGCCTTGGCGTGCATGTCGGAAAACCGGGTCTCTTGGCAGCGCGCCATGGATCTGTTGGAGCAGGATCTTGGAGCCGACGAGACGTTCGCCGTCGCTGGACGCCTCAGGCGCGAGGATCTGCTCGTCCATCTCGCGCTTATGCAGTTCCCGGGGGCGCCGAAATACCGGCACCTCCCGCGGTCGATTCAGACGGACCTCAAGTCCTTCTTCAGGGGGCATTCAGCGGCAATGGACGAGAGCAGGCGCCTCCTGTTCGCCGCCGGCGATCGGCAAGGCGTGCGTGCCGACGCGGAGGTGGCCATCGCCGAGGGCCTAGGAGGCCTTCGCGGAACGCACCATTTCAGGTTCCGATCGACCGTCCTGTCGAGATTGTCGCCACGCCTCAGGGTGCTTGTCGGCTCGGCCGAAGTCCTTCAAGGTGGTGTCGAATCCAGCGACTTCGTCGACATCGATCTCGATGCGCCGCGCATCGTCATGATCGCCTGTGACGACATCGACAATCCCGTTCCCTTCGTCGTCGAGCGGACGTTCGTCGACCTCGGTCGATTGAAGGTGTCGACGGACCGGCGCGAACCCGAAACGACCCCAATCTACTTCAAATCGCGTTTCATGTTGGCGGATGATCCAGGGCGCGACCGGCAGCTTGCCTTCGAGGCCGCGTTGGCCGACACCGCGCTGTTCGAGCCTGAAAAGCGCGAGCCTGATTGGACGGAAGTCAAGGCGAGGCTCGAAGCCACGGCTCAAAAGCGCGTGTAAGAATTCAAAGTACATGAGAGATGCGCCGCGACGCCGTCAGGTAATCGCACGGACTGCTGCGGCGCATCTCTTCGCTAGGTGCCGAATTCTGGAACTTTGCGCGGGATCGAGGGGGGCAAAACTCCGCCTAATGGGGTGAGCCCATAGGTTCCGAACCTCGTTTAATTCTTGGATCCATTCGGTTGCGCTTTCCCTGCCTTTAGACTCGGAGATTTGTTCCATCAGCGGTCCGCAAACGGACCAGTTTTTCTTGGCAATTGTCTTCAAATCCATGAACATAAGGTAAGCTTCCGCAGGCGCTCCCTCGTTACGAGGATCGGACTCCCGTCTCGCCTGACAACTGATGCGCGTATCCTGAGGTATCCCTTCCCGCCACCAACTGTCACCGAAGGACTTCTTCAGTTGGTTGATTACCCACTTGAAGACCGTTACCTCGATCTCCTCAAGGGCCTCGCCAACGTCGATGTCAGAGTCGTTGGCCACGGAAGGATACGGATCGAGGACAACGAGATGGAATGGTGACGCATTCGACAAGGCATCGAAAAAACTCATCACATTTTGAAATGCCGTATAGATGCTTTCACACGCGGCGGAAATCTCGGCGCTGGCCGACAGACCCGAGTTGCTCGTCTCCGAGACAATGACCCAGCCTTCACTCCTCAGGACGAACCTCTCGATGATGAATTGCTGGACAAGCGCCTCGCAAAGCTTCCGTGTCTTGGCCGATGTCCCGTCAAAAGCGGCGGCGTCCTCAGCAAATGGCAGGCGGGCAGATACCACCAAAAAAGGCGGCTTCAATTGGCCGATGCCGGCTCGCCCCGATGCGCACCGCTTTAGGGTGCTGGCGGTAAAAGGTCCGAAATGACTTCCAAGTCGGATAAGTAAGCCTTCTGAATCATGGGTCTCCCCGACGTAAATTACGCGATTACGCGGCGCAGCGATTATATACAGCCATGGCAGCCGCGTGGTCAGGCTGACTGACTTCGACGCCACGCTGGTAATTTGTGCAACGGGGGCATATCTCAACATTTGGGGAATGCCTACTCGGAGTCGTCAATTCGACCTTCTTCGATACGGCGCAGCATATCGTCCAAGGGCTCGGCAAGGTCTTCGGCGATAGTCGAAGCTTTTCGTCTAAAGATTTCGAGCACGCGTTCGGCTGCATTTTGAGGCATGTTCGGCCACGCGCTCGATCTTACTTCGATTTCCGCTCGTCCGAGAATCGCGAATATCTGATGAAGAACCACGTACAAAGCCGGGTTCCGCTCGGCGCCGGCATAAGCGGTTAGGACCCACGAGTTCATACGATTGACAAGCGTTTGTGCGAAGCCGGCTTCGACAGCAGGCAGGGGCAGCCACATTGCATTTGCTTTCAAGCCTTCGGCCATCACAATGGGATGCTTGTCTTCGATTAACTTTTTTAAGGCCTCCGGCGACAATGCCTTGTCCTGAATAGCAGAGCGAGTCGCCTCGCTGATTTGCGATTGCGCTTCTTGGCGCATCGTTATAGCGGTTTGATCGCTGAGATCCGTCCCGGGCGCGTAATCTAGCGTCGTCACTGGTCCGGTCAGGATGCTTTCGTTCGCAATTGCCTCCCGGCTGTCCCCTTTACGTTGAATCTCTCGGTGTCCGGCTTCCCGCCAAGCCTCGCTACTTGCGCTTTGATACGTGCGGATTAGGGCATTGAGATTGGTTCGAGCCTTCTTAGGCAATTGGCAGTGCCGCTTCTTGATGTCGAGCGAGACTATCTTGTCACTGGCTTCGGTAAACATGAGACGGCCTCGGAATGCCCAGGCGGCCGTTTGGCTTGGGACGAGTCCTCGGAATCGCTCAGCCATCACAATCACTCTGCGATTGCGGTAAATGTAAAAGCCATGTCGCGGCAATCTGGTGTATGGATCGGATTCGATCATGTACCTGTCGCGCACTTCCTCTCGTTTTCCTTCAGCCTCAAATGAGGGCGGATGTATGAGATGGGTCGCTTCAACAATCGCCACAACGCCGGGTGAAAGCTCGAGTTCTGTTGGCTTTAACAACAGATGGGGTTCCCTGCCCGACCATTGATTTGGAAGGAGTGGGCCGGTTGCTGCCGCCTCCTGCATGAATAGAGGATCGATCGGTTTCAAAACCTGTCCGTTGATTGCTATAGAGAACGGCAAACCGGCATTCTCTATGAACAGATGAAAGGTAATGCTGCAATACCGCCGGAAATACTCCAGAAATCGACTGTAAGGTGGCTGAGAGTCGTTTAAATCGCTGATATAGACGAGCGTGCCCTGATTTTCATTGGGGGCGTGTTTCCTCCACAAGGTTGCCAGATCTTCGGGCGGATCACCAATATCGATCGCATATTCGTTGCTTTCCTCGACGACGTCAGCGGAGAGGATCGCGCAAATCGGCTTGTCTAAGTCGCGCGTCTTTGTCACAACCGAAATACGGCTACCCAACGACAATGCCGCCGACTTCAGACCAATGCCAAACTTTCCTAATTCATTCGCGCCATAGGTCCTGTCACTTCCGATTTTGAAAGCGTTCTCAAGCGCCGCCTCGTCCATCCCCGTGCCATCATCCACTATGATATAAGCTGCGACGCTATCAGTTTCGCCTTCGTCCTCGTGCATCTCTTGGACAAGTTGTATCTCGATGCGTTTGCTTCGAGCATCAAGGCAGTTGTCAACGATGTCGCATAGCGCGACTTCAGGATCATAACCGATGCTTGCGATCGCATGCAGAAGGCGAGCAGGGTTGGGCTGTACCGGACGTCTTTGCATCGCCATCGATTTGACCTTTTCGTCAAGTTCGAATCACATATTTTTTTTGCAAACTATGCCGTGTGCATGGAGTTTATCAAGGTGCGAGAAAAGAAGGGCGATACTGCCATCGCTATTCTCAGCGTAGCCCTAGCCCACCATAAGCGCTATTTCCACGTCGGTTGCCAGCCTCGTCGATCGCCCGGCGGCAAATAACGCGGGTCGAGGCCGCGATGGCTGGCACGGGGCTGTCGGAGCCGGGCATGCTCGAACCGGAATGGTCGGACGTCAAAGCGAGGGTCAATCCCGACGCCGCGCTGAAACTATCGACACTTCGCAACGCCAAAGGGCGGGAATTCGAGGCGGTCGCGATGATTGACCTCCGCGATGGGCGGATCCCGTTTTTCAAAGCCGACACCCAGGATAAGATCGATGAGGCGCGCCGCCTTTTTTACGTCGGCATCACGCGAACACGCCGCTATCTCCTCTATGGGACCGACACAACACACTGCCGCAATCGCCCGTCGCCGTTTCTGAAAGCCGGGACGGGCCTTGGTCTTTGTTGGAACTACTGAGCAGTTACTAACTATAGTAGAACGATCTTCGACTGCCACAGAGCCTGACGTTCCTGGCGCCCCCTTCGAACGAACCTCCACCACATAACACCTCGCATTCTGTGTGGCCACGATGCGGAGGATGAACCAGCGTCAGTCGGCACGAGCATGGTTTCTGTTGTGAAGAGTGAGAGTTCGGTCGGTCTGTTCGCGACGGGTTGAAGGTTGCGAGAGAGGCTCGCGGCGCCCGTCGCGGAGATCCGCGATGTTACATTCAGTCGCTTGCGCTCGATCTGGCCAAGACCGGACGAGCCTTTATCAAGAAATCACCGACCAAATCATCGCCGAGTTGGAAGCCGGTAGGCCGCCCTGGGTTCAGCCGTGGTCGGCGGCGAAGTCGCTACTCGCTATGCCAAAAAATGCTGCGACCGGGCGATGCTATTCTGGGATCAACGTGCTGATACTCTGGAACTCCGTTGTTGAACATGGTTTCGCCGGCCAAAGCTGGCTGACCTTCCGCCAGGCGCTCAGCCTCGGCGGCAACGTCCGCAAAGGCGAGCACGGCGTGACGGTTGTTTACGCCGACCGCTTCACGCCGGATAAAGAGCGCCGCCGCGCCGACCGCGATGGCGACGAGCCGAGCACCATTCCCTTTTTGAAGCGTTTCACGGTGTTCAACACCGACCAATGTGAGTGTCTGCCGGACGAGTTGACAACGGCTCCGCCACCGCGTGACATTTCGTCCAGCCTGCCGCAGGCTGAAAAATTGATCGCCGCGACCGGCGCGGATTTTCGCATTCGCGGTGATCGCGCCTTCTACTGCCCATCGGGCGACTTTGTGCAGGTTCCGCCGCCAAAGGCTTATTTCGAGACGATCAACTGGCACCGGACCGCGTTCCATGAACTATCGCATTGGGTCGGACACTCCTCTCGCCTCGGCCGTGACCAGTCTGGTTCATTCGGCTCGAAAGCCTATGCGCGCGAGGAATTGGTCGCGTAAATGGCGAGCGCCTTTGTCTGCGCTTCGCTTGGCATCACACCAACCGTGCGTCATGCCGATTATATCAGCTCCTGGTTGGAAGTGTTGCGCGAAGACAATCGCGCGATCATCCGGGCCGCCAGCGCTGCGTCGAAAGCGGCGAACTATCTGCTCGCCTTCCGGTCACAGTTCGCCGAAACCGCTGCGGACGCGATCGGCGAGCGTATGGTGCCGGAATCGGCTTCCGCAGAGGCGTAAAGCCGGAAATCCGAGTTTCCGTGTCTACGGCTTTCCGTATCCGCAGCGATGCTAGAGTGAGAGAATGGCGAGGCCTTCGTGACGGGTTTGAGATCGAGAGAGAGGCTCTCGGCTCCCGTCGTGGAGAATACGAACATGGCTGTCGCCGTTCAGAAAATCACTCTCAGCGCCTCGCGCGATATTCCGTTTAACAAACTGGTTTTGAGCCAGTCAAACGTCCGGCGCGTGAAGACGGGCGTCTCGATCGAGGAACTAGCCGAGGACATCGCCCAGCGCACGCTTCTGCAAAGCCTCAATGTCCGTCCAGTTCTCGACGCGGAAGGCGCGGAGACCGGCATGTTCGAGGTGCCGGCCGGCGGTCGTCGATACCGGGCGCTGGAGCTTCTGGTCAAACAGAAGCGCCTCGCCAAGACCACGCCTATCCCCTGCGTGGTTCGTGAAGGAGGCATCGCCGAGGAGGATTCGCTTGCCGAAAACATCCAGCGGGTGGCGCTTCATCCTCTCGACCAATTTCGCGCCTTTCAAGCTTTGCGGGACAAAGGCGTTGGTGAAGAAGAAGTCGCGGCGCGCTTCTTCGTGACTCCGGCTGTGGTGAAGCAGCGGCTGCGCCTCGCTGCGGTTTCCGCAAAGCTGCTGGATGTTTACGCCGAGGACGGCATGACGTTGGAGCAGCTCATGGCGTTTGCCGTCACCAGCGATCATGTCCGCCAGGAGCAAGTCTGGGAAGCTTTGTCTCGCGCCTATAACAAGGAGCCATACGCCATTCGCCGCCAGCTGATCGAAGGCGCGATTCGCGCCTCGGACCGCCGCGCACGATTCGTCGGCATCGGCGTCTACGAGGCCGCTGGCGGCGTTGTGATGCGCGATTTGTTTCAGCACGACGACGGCGGCTGGCTGCAGGATCAGGCGATGCTCGATCGGCTAGTCGCCGAAAAGCTTCAGAGGCAGGCGGAGACACTGAGCGCCGAAGGCTGGAAATGGATCGCGGTCGCGACGGACTTCCCCTATGGCCACTCCGCCGGTCTGCGGCGCCTCATTGGCGAGACCACAGAACTCACCGAGGACGAGCGGGCGAGCTACGACGCCCTCAAGGCAGAGAACGAAGCGCTGGAAGAACAATATGCCGAAGCCGACGAACTGCCCGAAGAAATCGACCAGCGGCTTGGCGAAATCGAAAGTGCGCTTGCAATCTTTGAAAATCGGCCCGTCCACTACGATCCGGCCGAAATCGTCCGAGCCGGCGCCTTTGTCAGCATCGATAAAGAAGGCGCGTTGCGTATCGAGCGCGGCTTCGTTCGGCCGGAGGACGAAACACCGGTCGAACCGGTTGAAGCCGACGGAGAAGCTCCACAAGCGGCCAGAGCTGAGTTTCCGGTGCAGCGTTCCGTCATCAGCGCGGGCGGCGCGCCAAATCCCGACGCAGAAACGCCGGAGGAAGACGACACTATCCGACCGCTGTCCGATCGGTTGGTCGCGGAACTCACCGCTCATCGCACCGTGGCGTTGCGCGACGCGCTGGCTAACAAGCCAAATGTCGCGTTCCAGGCCGTGCTGCATGCGCTGTGCCTTGCGGCGTTCTATAAACACTCGTCCGACACCTGCCTGGAGATTACGGCGAAGAACTCCACCTTCAGCGCCCAGGCACCGGGTTTAGCTGAAACGGCTTCGGCAGTGGCGATCGAAACGCGGCAAGCGAGCTGGGCCAATATATTGCCTGAAACACCCAACGGCCTATGGGACGCACTGACGCAATTGGATGGCGAACGGCAAGCTGCGCTGCTAGCTCATTGCGCCGCGCTCACCATTAACGTCGTGAAGGAGCCTTGGAACCGGCGTCCAAACGCCCTAGCGCATGGCGATCAACTCGCCCGCGCCGTCAATCTCGACATGGCGGCCGCCGGCTGGACGCCGACCGTCGACAATTATCTCGGTCGCGTCCCGAAGGCCCGCATCATTGAGGCTGTGCGCGAAGCGAAGGGCGAGCGGTCGGCGCGGCTGATTGAGCATCTCAAGAAGACCGACATGGCCATAGAGGCCGAGCGGATGCTCAACGGAACCGGTTGGCTGCCCGAACCGCTGTGTCTCTCCGACATCGAGACGCCGACGGATGCGCAGACTGGTGAGGCCGAAGCGTTGCCAGATTTCCTCGCGGAAGACGACGACGGCCAGGCTGAGGCCGAAGAGGAGCAGCCGCAAATCGCGGCGGCCGCCGAATAACTTTTCATTCGCCGGGCGTTCAAACCCGCCCGGCGCCCCTTCTCCCTCCGTTTTCAACCGAAGAGCCCGGCCATTGCGCCGGGCCCTTCGCGTTTCCCGCGCCAATATCGAAAGGAACATTCACAATGGGCTGGCTGTATATGAAAACCCTCAAGGGCCATGCAGGCCCGCAGGAATATCTCGACGCGCAATTCACCTTCGAGCGTTCGGATGGAGTGTCGAAAGTCCTGCGCTCCGAACTTGTCGGCAACAGGGTTTATTATGCCGCTGTCGAACAGACCATTTTCGAGACCGGCAAGCATGAGGTGTTCGCGCTGATCTGCCTTGTTGCGTACGATCCGCGCGATCGCGAGGGCTATATCTTCGGGTACAAAGACATCACCGAAGGGATGGGGCCTTACGAATCCAATTGCCCCGTTGCGATCCTCGATCTGCTGACGCCAACGAATCGTCCTTACGCCTTGCAATGGCGCGCGCGCTGCCGCGCCAACGCCGCTGGCGGCGCCGAGGCCGCGGAAACTGCTTCACACGCTGCGGTCTCCACCGGGTAGAGGGAGAGGAGGGCCGGGAGGGTTTGAGCCGGCGGGAGCGAGAGAGAGCACCCGACGGCTCAAGTCCGTTCCCGCTCTCTTGAGGTTCCCATCATGACGATATCTGTTCGCGCGGCCACAGTCGCCGCCGCACCGCTGTTTGACTCCGCGCATCTCCTGCTTCCCCATCTCGAACGCGGCCAGCGCATCGACGCTGGCGTCCTCCGCGCCGTGATGGATTCCGCTTTTGGCGGCTCCGATTCCGAGGGAGCCTGGGACTGGAAGACCGCCTATGACGCCTGCGAGGCGGCGACGGTGCTGTTTTTGCGCAAATTCGGCCCGGTCATGCGCTCGCGCGGGGGGTCGAATGCCGCCATGGCGCCGATGCTGGCCAAGATCGCCAGCCTGCTGCCCACCCATACGCGCCGCTCCGAAGAGAGCCAGACGCTGCAGCAATTCTCGACGCCGATCGCGCTCGGTTTCGCGGCGAGCGTCGCCGCCGCGATCACGCCGACCGATCTTGTGTTGGAGCCCTCGGCAGGAACCGGCCTGCTCGCCATTTTCACTGAGCTTGCCAGCGCCTCGTTCGTTCTCAACGAACTTGCGGAAAGCCGCGCTGGCCTGTTGCAGCATCTCTTTCCGGGCGTCGCCGTGACAAAATTCGACGCGGCGCAGATCGACGATCATCTCGACGCGGGAGTGGCGCCGAGCGTTGTGCTGATGAATCCGCCGTTCTCGGCGCTGGCCAATGTCGATCGCCGCATGGCCGACGCCGCGCTGCGCCATATCGGCTCGGCGCTGTCGCGGCTTGCCGAGGGTGGGCGTCTGGTCGCGATCACCGGGGCGGGTTGCGCGCCGGACAATCCGGCTTGGCAACCGGCGTTCGTCCGCCTGCAGGAACGCGGTCGCGTCGTGTTCTCGGCGGCGATCGACGGCGCGGTCTACGCCAAACATGGCACGACCATCGACACTCGGCTGACCGTGATCGACAAGATCCCCGCCGACGACCCTACGGCGTTTCCGGCGCCTCTTGGCGTCGCGCCGGATGTCACGACATTGCTCGGTTGGATCGCGCAATATGTGCCGCAAAGGCTGCCAACGCTTGTTCGCGTCGCCGCGCCAGCAGTCTCCCGCGTAGTTGGCGCGGGTGTTTCGCGCTCCATTGCGACCGGACGTACCCCGGCGCCTACCGCAAGCGCCGAACCCGAGGCCGTCGAACTCGCCTACGAGACGATCGATTGGAAAGCCGTCGATGGTCGGCGCATCACCGATGCGCTGTATGAGGAATACGCGCTGCAGTCGATCCGCATTCCCGGCGCAAAAGCTCATCCGACCAAGCTGGTGCAATCGGCGGCGATGGCCTCGGTCGCTCCGCCGAAGCCCAGTTATCGCCCGCATCTGCCGGCTCCACTTCTCCCCAACGGCCTGCTGTCCGACGCGCAGATTGAGAGCGTCATCCAGGCGGGCGAGGCCCATGCCGGCTTTCTCGCGGGATCGTGGAAGGTCGACGAGACCTTCGATATCGTCACCGCCGCGCCGGACGACGCCGAGAATGCGGTTCGCTTTCGCGGGGGCTGGTTCCTTGGCGACGGCACCGGCGCCGGCAAGGGCCGCCAGGTCGCCGGCATCCTGCTCGACAACTGGCTCAAGGGTCGCCGCCGCGCGGTCTGGGTGTCGAAGTCCGACAAGCTGCTCGAGGACGCCCAGCGCGACTGGTCGGCGCTCGGACAGGAACGGTTGCTGATCACCCCGCTTTCGCGCTTTCGTCAGGGGACGCCGATCCGGCTGCCGGAAGGTATCCTGTTCACCACTTACGCCACGCTGCGCTCTGATGCACGCGACGACAAGGCTTCGCGCGTAAAACAGATCGTCGATTGGCTGGGCTCTGATTTCGACGGGGTTATCGTGTTCGACGAGAGCCACGCCATGCAGAATGCCGCCGGCGGCAAGGGGGAACGCGGCGATCAGGCCGCCTCGCAACAGGGCCGCGCCGGCCTGCGCCTCCAGCACGCATTGCCGGACGCCCGCGTCGTCTATGTTTCGGCGACCGGCGCCACCACGGTTCATAATCTCGCCTATGCCCAGCGGCTGGGGCTCTGGGGCGGCGAGGATTTTCCCTTCGCCACAAGGGCGGAATTCGTGGAGGCGATCGAGGCCGGCGGCGTCGCTGCGATGGAAGTGCTGGCGCGCGATCTCAAGGCGCTCGGCCTCTATGCCGCCCGCTCGCTCTCCTATAAAGGCGTCGAATATGAGCTGCTCGAACATCGCCTCAGCGACGAGCAGATCGCGATTTACGACGCCTATGCCGGAGCTTTCGCCGTCATCCACAATAATCTCGACGCGGCGCTGAAGGCCGCCAATGTCACGGGCGGCAAGGGCACACTGAACAGGCAGGCCAAATCCGCCGCGCGTTCGGCCTTCGAGAGCGCCAAGCAGCGTTTCTTCAATCACCTCATCACCGCGATGAAGACGCCCTCGCTGATCGCGGCCATCGAGCGCGATCTGACCTTGGGTCATGCCGCCGTGATCCAGATCGTCTCGACTGGCGAGGCGCTGATGGAGCGCCGGCTCGCCGAGATTCCCACCGAAGAATGGTGCGATGTGCAGGTCGATATCACCCCGCGCGAATATGTTCTCGATTATCTGGCGAATTCGTTCCCGACGCAGCTCTATGAGCCCTTCACCGACAGCGAGGGCAATCTCGCCTCGCGTCCGGTTTTTCGCGACGGCCAGCCGGTGCAGAGTCGGGAGGCCGTCGCTCGCCGCGACAGGCTGATCGAGAGACTGGCGTCATTGACGCCGGTGCATGGCGCGCTCGACCAGATCGTTCAGCGTTTTGGCGCGGACTTGGTGGCCGAGGTGACGGGCCGCTCGCGCCGGATCATCCGCAAGACGGGATCGGACGGCCTCGACCGTCTTGTCGTCGAAAACCGCGCTCCATCCGCCAATCTCGCGGAGACGCAAGCCTTCATGGATGACGTCAAGCGCATCCTCGTGTTCTCGGATGCCGGCGGCACTGGGCGCTCCTATCATGCCGAATTGTCGGCGAAGAACCGCCGCCTGCGCGTCCACTATCTCCTGGAGCCCGGCTGGAAGGCGGACGCTGCGATTCAAGGGCTGGGGCGCACCAACCGCACCAATCAGGCGCAGCCGCCGCTGTTCCGGCCGATCGCCACCAATGTGAAAGCCGAGAAGCGTTTCCTCTCGACGATCGCCCGCCGGCTCGACACGCTTGGCGCGATCACCAGGGGCCAGCGTCAGACCGGCGGGCAGGGCCTGTTCCGGCCGCAGGACAATCTGGAGAGTTCCTACGCCCGCGACGCGCTGCGCCAGCTTTATGTCCTGCTGGTCGCCGGCAAGGTCGAGGGATGTTCGCTGCAAACGTTCGAGGATGCGACCGGGCTAAAACTCACCGACAGCAATGGGATCAAGGACGAACTGCCGCCGATCACCACTTTCCTCAACCGGCTGCTGGCGCTGACCATCGAGCTGCAGAACATATTGTTCACGGCGTTCGAGCAGCTTTTGAACGCTCGCATCGAGGGCGCCATTGCATCGGGAAGTTATGATCTCGGGCTCGAGACGCTGACGGCCGAGAGTTTTGTCGTTACCGACCGCCAGACGATCTACACCCATCCCGGTTCTGGCGCGGAAACCCGCCTGCTGACCATCACCCAGCGCGAGAGGAACCATCCGGTTGCGCTGGATGAGGCCCTGGAGCGTCTTTCCGATCCGCGCGCCTGTCTTCTCGTCAATAGCCAGTCTGGTCGCGCCGCCGTGCAGATTCCGGCTCCAAGCGTCATGCTCGACGACGGAGAGGTGGAACGCCGTGTGCGCCTGATCCGCCCGATGGAGCGTCCCGCCTTTCCCCTGGCGACCATGGCCCAGACGCATTGGCGGGAAGCCGACCGTGAAACCTTTGCGCGAGCATGGCAGGCGGAGGTCGCGGCCGTGCCGGAGTTCGTCGACAGCACGATCCATATCGTCGCCGGCCTGTTGCTGCCGATCTGGAAGCGCCTGCCCAATGAGTCGTCGCGGGTCTATCGGCTGCAGACCGACGCGGGGGAGCGCATTGTCGGCAGAATGGTCTCGGCGACCTGGGCCGCCGTCGCGCTGGAAACGGGCGCGGCCAATCTCTCTGCGGACGACGCCTTCACCGCGCTGATGGCCGGCAAGACCGTCCTCGATCTTTCCGAGGGTCTCCAGCTTCGCCGCGTTCGCGTCATGGGCGCAAACCGGATCGAGCTGACCGGTTTCACCGACGCGATGCGGGAGCGACTCAGCGCCTATGGGCTCTTCCATGAGATCATCTCATGGAAGCTGCGAATGTTTATCCCGATCGATGCAACGGGCGCGGCGATCCTGGGCAAGGTGATGGAGCGCTATCCGCTGTCGCGCATCGCAGAGCGGGAAGCGGCGTGAGATGGCGCGCGATGCGTCGGATTTGGCGCATCGTCTCGCGCGCGAGGCCGAGGCGGTGTGCCGTTATTATCTCTCCAACGGTCGCCGCCAGGGAAATTATTGGCTGGTCGGCAACGTCAGGAACACGCCGGGCCGCTCAATGTTCGTGCGGCTGAAGGGCGGAGAATCCGGCAAGGGCGCGGCGGGAAAATGGACCGACGCGGCGACGAGCGATCACGGCGATCTGCTCGACGTGATCCGGGAAAGTTGCGGGTTTGCAGACTTTCGCGACGTCGCCATTGAGGCCCGGCGTTTTCTCAGCCTGCCTCGATCGGAGCCAGAACCGGAACGGCGCTATTCGCGGGCGCCAGCTCCATCGGGATCGACGGCATCGGCGCGGCGGCTGTTCGCAATGTCGCGGTCGATATCGGGCACTCCAGCGGAGACCTATCTGCGCAAGCGCGGCATTACGGCTTTGCTTGGAGCCACGAGTCTCCGCTTCCATCCACGCTGCTTTTATCGGCTGGGCGATGACGCGCCAACCGAGAATTGGCCGGCGATGATCGCCGCGGTCACTGATCTTGGCGGCACCGTCACCGGGGCGCATCGAACCTGGCTCGATCCCTCTGGCGAAGACAAGGCGCCGATCGAAAGCCCAAGGCGGGCGATGGGCGATCTCCTTGGCAACGCCGTGCGTTTCGGCGGGGCCGAGGATGTCATGGCGGCCGGCGAGGGAATTGAAACCGTGCTGTCGCTGCGTTGCGTCATGCCCGCAATGCCGATGGTGGCGGCGCTCTCGGCGGCGCATCTCTCCGCCATACTGTTCCCTTCGAGGCTGCGTCGTCTCTACATCGTCCGCGACAATGATGCGGCGGGGGAGAGCGCGGCGGCGAGTCTGATCGACCGGGCGCAGGCGGTCGGAATCGAGGCGACCGTGTTGTCACCGACTCTTGACGACTTCAACGAGGATCTCCGCTGGCTCGGTGTTCATGAGCTACGGGCGGCGATAGCGCCTCAACTCGCCTGGGAAGACGTCGCGCGCTTTCTCGAATTGTCGGCATGAGCCGGAACAAGGAAGGAGGAATGCGGCGATAGGCGTTTCCTGTCGCGTCGGATCGTGGCGCTTCCTTTTTGGTTCGGAGAGGACCGCGTCCACGGCCTTCCCAGAGGGCGATCGGGGCGGCAAACGGCCCGGCCCGGCAATGGCTTCAGTCCGGCTATTTTCCGTCGGCGGCAAGCCGCCTTTACAGCGCGAGGCAAAATAGCCGGCCTTCCGCCATCCTCCACTTCGTTTCGGCCCTTCGCTTCGCTTCGGGTGCAAGCCCGGACCGTCCGCCGCCTTTCGTCGCCATGAAGGCCGCGATGGGCGCGGTCGATCCAACCAAGGGAAGCGCACCATGACGACCGAACGCATTGTCCCCGGTTTTGAACCGCCGCACTCCTCATCCCCGATCGGGAGCCTCCTCGACGAACTCCAGCTCTATGGCTATCGCCCCTTCCAGGACGAACCGGACCCGAGACCTCTACCGGAAGCTCGGACCGTCGCGGGCGCGGTCGCCGACATCTTCGACGCCTTTGTCGCCACCCTGGGCGACACCCGCCTCGAACCGGACCTCGAAGATCTGCTCTGGTCAACCGTCAATCTTTTCCACCGCGCCGTCGCCCGCATCGAGCGCGAACTCGACGACAACGAGCAGGCGCAGCGTCGCGGCCAGAAAGAACAGGATGGCTCCGAAATCCGCTCGGTCGAACTCGAGCGCCTCACCGCCGAGGGGATGACGCTGATCGAGCGCAGAAACAGCATGGAGTTCTTCCGCGACCAGGCCACCGAACAGTTCGAGCGCCACACCGGCTCCACCTGGCGTCCGCGCAGCGGATCGATGGTCAACCACCGCGCGCTGACCTCGGCGATGATCGACTCCAGAGATTTCCTCGCCGCCAAGCAGCGGGCCGAGACGCAGGTTCTACTTCCCGCTGGTCCCAAGGTCGCCTTCACCGGCGGGCTCGACTTCAATGATGTCAGCATAATCTGGGACAGGCTCGACAAGGTTCACGCCAAGCATCCCGACATGGTGCTTCTCCATGGCGGCTCGCCGAAGGGCGCCGAGCGCATCGCCGCCAAATGGGCCGACACCCGCAAAGTTCCGCAGATCGCCTTCAAACCCGATTGGACCAAGCACGCCAAGGCGGCGCCGTTCAAGCGTAACGATCAGATGCTCGAAGTGCTGCCGATCGGCGTCATCATTTTCCCCGGCTCGGGGATTCAGGACAACCTTGCGGATAAGGCGAAAAAGTTCGGCATACCCGTTTGGAAATTCGGCGACGGCGGCGCGTAAGCGCCGCTAAAGCGCCCGACCCGCAACTCCAGCGAGCGACCACTCTCACATCTTCCGCTAGGCCGCTTCGAGGAACACCTGACGTCCGGCTCTCGCCATCAAGGCACAAGAAATCGCTCCACCTGATCGCAGAAGAAATCTGGCGCCTCTTCAGCGACGAAATGGCCGCTATCCTCTGCGATCACGGAGGTGAGGTTGCCTGCCTGTTTCCGAAGGGCATCCGCGAGCTTCGTCCCGACGCCCTGGCGCCCGCCGATCGCCAATACGGGCATGTCGAGCCTTCGGCCCTCGAACGACGCCGCCAGCTCGGCGTCGTCCCGGAGCGCCCGATAATAGTTGAACCCCGCCGTCATGCCGCCAGGAGACGCATAGTGGCGGGCGAACTCCCAGATCGACGCTTCGGCGACGGCGTCTTTTCTGTACGACCATGCGCGGATTTGGGTGGCAATATACTCCCGCTCCCGTCCTTTCGTCAGCATCTCGGGGATATCCGGAGCCATGTGAAACCCATAATGCCAAGCGCCTCCCCGCAGTGCGTCCATGTTTTCCGTGCCGGGGATGAGGCAATCCACCAGGACGAGTTTCTCGATGCGCTCTGGATGCAGGTGGGCCAGCATGTAAGCTGCTTTGCCGCCCATATCGTGTCCGACAACGTGAGCCCGACTTCCCGCGACATGGGTGATGAGAGCGCAAATGTCAGCGGCGATGGTGCGCTTGTCGTAGCCAGTCGGCGTTTTCTCGGACAACCCGACGCCTCTGAGATCTGGAGCAATGACAGTGAAACGCGGGGAGAGCCGCTCCATTGTCTCTCGCCAGGCGAACCACGTCTGGGGCCAGCCATGAAGCAAGATTACTACGGGGCCCGATCCGGCGCTCACATAGTGCAATCCTATGCCATTGATCTGAGCAAATCGGCTGGTTCCGCCCTTCGGGAGCGGCGCGTCAACGGCCTCTTCCGAGGCGAGCGACGGAGCGACCGCGGTCGAAACGGCCGTCGCCGTGAGCACCGGCCCTATGATGGCTGCTCGTGATGCTTCAATGAGGAATTCGCGGCGTTTGATTTTCATTATCCCTCGCGGTTGCTGTTGCCGACCGCGAGAGTTGTCGATCCTCATGGATAGGTCTATCCGTTATGGTGTTACTCCACCTATAACTGATGGTTATGCATGGACATCACATCGGCCCTCCGAGCCTTTGTTCGCATCGTCGAGAGGGGCTCGATGACGGCGGCGGCTGCCGACCTTGGCGTTTCCCAACCCGCGGTCAGCAAGCTCCTGCGTAATTTGGAGAGCCACACGGGCGCGAGGCTTCTCGAAAGAAGCTCGCGCGCCATGCGCCCGACCGCCCAAGGACTAGCTCTCTACGAAGCGGCGGGGGGTGCGCTTGCAGCCATCGACGCCGCGATTGAGGGCGTCCGGAGCGATGCGGGCGCCATCAACGGAAGCTTGCGCCTCCATGGCCCGACCTGCGTCGGTGAACGCCATTTACACAGCATTGTCATGAGTTTTCAGGACAAGCATCCGACCGTCACCGTCGAACTTACACTCGAGAACCGATCGGTCGATCTTATCCACGAAAACGTCGATCTCGCCGTCAGAATGGGACGACCGACGGATCAAAACCTCATTTTGCGGCGAATTGGATTTAGCAAAAGAATCCTTGTCGCGTCGCCCGACTATCTCGCCCGCCGCGGACCCGTTCGTAGCTGCAGATCCCTATGCGATCACGACATCATCGTCACGAACGCCTCTCTTCGAGGAGGAAACCTCAGCCTTCGCAAGAAAGAGAAGAAGACGGAGATCTCCGTTCGACCAAAGCTGACCACGAACAACGCGCAGGTTCTCGTCGATGCTTTGACCACCGGCAGAGGCGTCGGGACCGCGCAAGTTCTGCTCGTCTCGGATGAACTAAAACAGGGCCGGCTGATCCGAGTGCTTCCAGAATATGAAGTCGAGCCGACGGAACTCTTCCTGGTCTATCCGTCGTCGAAATTCCTGCGGCCGGCGGTTCGCGCATTCGTCGATTTTGCCGTGCCCGCGTTACGGCGCATCGACGGCATCTTCTCATCCAATCGATGATTGCCGGGATCCTGAGCGCCACCGCATCTCCGCCACTGCGGAACCTCGATCCCTGGATATTCGAATTGCCTCGCCATATCTTATGGCGGTCCCATAGCGCGCCACGAAGCGGGCAGGCCGGAAAATGTCCAGATTAAGGATCGCATCAATAGTCGCCGCGCTTATGATTTTGGCGAGCGGCGGGCTCGCGGATCCTATTGCACGAGGGGTCGAGGCGAGGAAGACGTATGCGCCGCCGCCGGCTCAAACCACGGACAATGGCTATTACGTGCCCTATGTCATCGGCGCCGACGGGAAGAGATATCCCATCATGGAAATTCACGGGAGCGTCTCGGTCATTTCGCGGCAGGTGATGGACGATCAACAAGCGATCACCCTTGGCGACGCCTTGAGAAACGTTTCCGGCGTCACTGTCATCGGTCGCTAACACGCCGCCGACCTACAGCCATGTTAGAAGAGCCACGCGAGGCCGGCGGTTAGATCCGTGACTGTCGCGGATTCCGCCTTCCACCAAAATCGGGTAGTCTATCGGTCGCGCCATGGCGGTGGTGGGAGGCGCGATCCCTCGACTTCGTCACGGAGACCACCATGCTCGTCACCGGCGTCATTTTTGGATTCGTCGCCCTCGGATTTTCCTGCTGGCTGCTCTTTGCGCTTGCAGTCAATGCGCTTCCGTTCTTCGTGGGCGTCACTGCGGGGCTTGCGGGCTATCAAAGCGGTTTGGGCGCCATTGGCGCGATTAACGTCGGCCTTGTCGCAGGCGTTGTGACGCTCGCTGCCGGACAGAGCGCTTTCGTTGTCACGCAATCTCCGCCAATGCGCGCAGCAATTGCGCTCCTCTTTGCCGCGCCGGCCACTGTCGCTGGTTATCACGCAACTCTCGGTCTCGCCCACATCGGCGCGTCATCCCATCGTTGGCAAGAGGTTTTTGCATTCATCGGCGCGGTCGTGGTGGGCGGAACCGCCTGGGCGCGCATTACGTCTTTGGCTCAGCCGCGGGTCGGACGCCGTGTAATGGCAAACTCGACGGCCTAGCCTTTTGCATCGGAGAGCGGAGACGCGTGAACACTCGCCTCGTCATCTCTCGAAGGGGCGCATCGAGCGCGTGCCAGATCGTCGACCCTGACCTCGAAGGGGCGGCCCTGCGGAGCATTTCGATCGAACAGCGGCAGCCTCCGTTGCAACCGAAGCGTCCTGATCCGCGACGCGAGCACTGTCGTCCGTGGATCCGGAGACGCAGGGGTCGCCTTTCTGCACGCCAGCGTTTCTTTTCGTTCGCATGGAATGCCGGTCGTCTTGTGCGAGGAGTCCGATATCCGTCATATCTCCTGTTCGAGAATGCTGTCCGGCCAGGCGCGACCACCGAGGCCTCTCTTATGGCTTGATCTGGCCGAAGGACGGCTGTGCCTCGATCGTCTTGGACGCAACGGCTGCGCATCGACTTTCTTCCCCTGACGCCGTTGGCGTCATTCCTCGCGAGGCAAGAAACTCGCTGCTCCGCCGTCCTCCGCTTTGCTTCGGCCCGCAGGCGGGTGCGTCGCCGATCGCCTTCGGCCTTTCGATCGCCATCGAGGCCGCGATGGGCGCGGGCTTGAAGACAGCAGATCACAGGAGAACTACCATGGCGAACATCGGCTCTTTCAAAAAGTCCGGCAACGAGTTCCAAGGCGAGATCGTGACGCTCAGCGTCCAAGCCAGGGGCGTCCGCATCGTCCCCGAGGCCAACCGGACCAACGACAATGCTCCGAGCCACCGTGTCTACGTCGGCCGCGCCGAAATTGGCGCCGCTTGGTCGAAGCGCTCCAACGAAGGTCGCGATTATCTCTCGGTCAAACTCGATGATCCGAGCTTCACGGCTCCAATCTACGCCAATCTCTTCGATGACGAAGAGGGCGAGGGCTACACCCTAATCTGGTCGCGAGGTCGCAAGGCCAACGGCGACTGAACCGATTGACGCCAACACCACGCCCGAGAAGTCGGGCGAGGCTTCTTGCGCTCTCTGCGCGCCCGGTCCGCTGTTCGCGGAGCGCCAATGGGCGGGGGAATTATTCTGCGTAGCCATATTTTGGGATTAGCCTTCGCCGATTTCATGTCTTTTTTCGCGCCTGCTTGGCGTGCTAGCGCACCACTTTTATTGACTTCCGCTCTTGCTCCTTCGACCGCGACGAGTTCGTCGCGGTCGCTTCCGGATTCAGACGACGAGCCTCTTCCGTTAACGCTTCGGCGTCGGGGGTCACAAGCGCGACATGCTCGACCGCAAGCGCCAAAGCGATTTCATACAGGCTAACGATTGTCGGATTGCGGCGTCCGCGCTCCAACCCGCTCAGATATTGCTGGGTGAAGCCAGACAGCTCCGCAAATTGCTCTTGCGTCAGGCCCTTTTCGAGCCTGATGCGCTTCACGTTCCGCCCGATCAATTTCCGCATATCCATGCGAACAGGCTGGACCGCTACACACTTTGATGTTTATCTACTATAATATGTATTCCTAACAGGGGCGCTTGTGCCGGCTCCCAGCTTTGTCGACGCATTCGCGCCGCATTTGATAACATTCGGCAATATTTGCGGCTAGAATGTCGACAAAGCCAAAGCGCTAATTGAGGAACGTCAGGATCGTGAGCCCTTCTCGCACTCCCGCAATCGCAGACTCCGCTCCCTTCGAAGCGCACCTCACCGACTATGACCGCGCTCACACGGCGACCTATCTGCGACTGCTCGACGCGGCTAAAGAGGGCGCGCCCTGGGAAGAGGCGTCGCAAATAGTGCTGGGCATCGATCCTCTCCGCGAGCCCGCGCGCGCCAAACGAGCATACGAATCGCATATCGCTCGAGCGCGATGGTTGACCAAACATGGCTACAAGGAATTTCTGGAACGCGATCCTTGACGAGTCTTCATGTCGAGAGAAGATCTCGTTCAAACAAGCCCCTGCAGCGCCCTGCGGCGAAGTGTCGTCATTTTCCGGATGAAAGCCTGATTTCCGTAAATCCGCCAACCCGCTTTTACGGCAAATATGGGAAGCGGTCCGTTCCAACTCCGAATGACGCCATGCCGACTTGCGCGCACCCTAACGCAAGTTATCGACATGATTTTTCGCAACGCTGGCCGTCGGCCTCTCTATTGCGGGAACATCCATGTCTGATACGGATTGGCGCTCGCCGAGCGCATATGCCTATTTGCACGATTTGAACTCCGGCGGCACTGCCTGGGAATATCTTCGGCGCAATTGCGAATATTGCGCCGATTACGCCGACCCTCGATTTCGAGCTGCTCTGGAAACCGGCTTCGCTGGTCCCGAGCGGCGCTGGGGGTTGCGATTTCGCGGTCGATCCAACTTTGCGCGCGAATGAGGCCGAACTCTTCTGGCTTCCCGATCGGCGTGCAAGCGCCGTTATACTCGGCGCAAGTCCAACGACATACACCGACGAACTGACGTTCTCGGCGTCGAGTTGGCCGGGACTGTGCGCGCGCCGTCGGGCAAGCGACGGCGAACATCTCATTCTGGGAGCAGGACGGGACGAGCATCAACTTTGGTTGCCGGATCCTCCGCTCGTGGGACATCCGCTCGCCGCCATCATCCCAATCGACAAACTGACGCCCGCCCGAATGGTGGCGACGCAGCGGTTTTTGCGCCACATCAAGGGGCAACGCCCTGCTGCGGCGACAAAACTGAACCCGCGCATCGTCAACACGCTGCGGGCGCTCGACGGACATTTGAGCGGCGCGTCCTATCGCGTCATCGCCGAATGCATTTTTGGCCGCTCTCGCGTCTCCGCGGAGCCATGGAAGACGTCGTCTATCCGCGACGCCACCATTCGTCTCGTGCGTAGCGGCGTCGTCTTGATGCGCGGTGGCTATCGCAAATTCCTGCGTAAGTAGCTCCGAGCATTCAGCTGCACCGATAGCGCGCCCAAAGGGTGGGGAATTTCTCGCCCCCAATCTTCACCATCCACTCCGCCAAATCTTCTCCGCCATGGTGATCGACGACAGCCGCCGATGTTCGGCGGCGCGCCACGATTTCCCAAGGCTAGCAGATGTCCGCCGCAGCATCCCCACTCCCGCCACGCTTTCTCAGAACCCCCGAAGCCGCGCGCTTTTTGGGCCTTTCGGGCCGTACGCTGGAAAAGCACCGCACTTATGGAACCGGGCCCCGCTATTCGAAGCTCGGCGGGCGAGTCGTCTATCGACTCGAAGATTTGCAAGCTTGGGCCGATCGCGGCGTCAAAGCGTCCACTTCTGATCCCGGCGTTGGCACCGTGCTGCCGGCGAGGCGTCAAGCCGCCACCGGCCTGAGTTCCACGAATTCGTCACGCGGCTGACCTCTCGGAGCATAGGCCCATGACGCCTCCGCACCGCACCGCAGGCTCCAGTAGCGCCGAATGGGAGCAGCTCGAACTGTTCCGCGCGCTGCCCAGCGATCTGGCGCCGCGCGACGCCCAAGACCTCATGGCCTACCCCTTCTTCAGCCTCGCCAAGGCGCGGCGCACAACGCCGATCGACTTCAAGATGGGCGAGATCGCCATCAAGGTCGAAGCGACGCCCGATCATGGCATGGCGACCATCTGGGACGCCGACGTGCTGATCTGGGCCGCCTCGCAAATCGTCCAGGCCCGCGATCAGGGACTCAAAACCTCGCGCCTGATGGCGACAACCCCTTATGAAATCCTGACCTTCACCGGCCGCGCGACAAGCGCGCGCGACTATCACCGGCTCAAGGCCGCGCTCGACCGGCTGCAATCGACCAGCGTGGAGACCTCCATTCGGCAGTCCACCGAGCGGCGCCGCCACCGCTTCTCCTGGATCAATGAGTGGAAGGAGACCGCCGACGCCAACGGCAGACCGCTCGGCGTCGAACTGATTCTGCCGGACTGGTTTTATACCGGCGTCCTCAATGAGGCCTTGGTTCTCACCATCGACCGGTCCTATTTCGCGCTGACGGGTGGGCTGGAGCGCTGGCTCTATCGCCTGGTGCGCAAGCACGGCGGACGTCAGGACGGCGGCTGGAGCTTCGATTTCGAGCATCTCCACGCCAAGTCGGGCGCGCTGTCGCCGCTAAAGCATTTCGCGTTCGACCTGCGCGACATCGTCCGCCGGCAGCCCCTCCCCAATTACCGCCTCTCCATCCGACGCGGGCCGCTCGGCGCCGAGCGCCTCGTCTTCGCGTCGATCCCGCTCGATCCGCTGGAGCGCGCCCTGCGCCGCTTCGATCTCTCTCTCCCGCCTGTGGATAAGCTGTGAATCCTATCGTGCTATCGGGGACCGAGACTATCGTGCCATCAGGGACCGAACTATCGTGCTATCAGGGACCAAAATGGTCTATAACCCATTGTCATACAACAACTCACAGCGCCCCTAACTGTACTAACTTAGAATCCTTCGGATTCTTTCTAACGGTCCGCGCCGAAAT
Source organism: Methylocystis sp. KS32 (assembly GCA_002862095.1). Classification (GTDB taxonomy): domain Bacteria; phylum Pseudomonadota; class Alphaproteobacteria; order Rhizobiales; family Beijerinckiaceae; genus Methylocystis. Next base: position 148,059 of record PHSQ01000003.1, read on the forward strand.
CCGCCTTGTGGAAAAGCGGCAAATTCGCTCTCCGAGAGCGTCATGATCGTCGCGCTCCTCAACCAGAAGGGCGGCGTCGGCAAGACCACCCTCGCTCTGCATCTCTCCGGCTCTTGGGCTCGTCGAGGCAAGCGGATCATCCTCATTGACGCTGACCTGCAGGGGTTGGCGCTCGACTGGTCGCAGCAGCGCGCCAAGGAGGGCCTCCCAAGGCTCTTCGGGGTTATCGACCTCTCGCGCGACACCCTGCACCGCGAAGCTCCCGAAATCGCCAAGGACGTCGATCAGGTCGTTATTGACGGGCCGCCGAGAGTGGCGGCGCTATTACGCTCGGCGCCGCTCGCCAGCGACCTCGCTCTCGTTCCGGCGCAACCCTCGCCATTCGACGGCTGGGCGTCGGGAAAGATGTTGAAGCTCATCGACGAGGCGCGCATTTTTCGCCCCGATCTCGTCGGCCGCTTCGTGCTCAATCGCTGCCCCGCGCGCACGATCATTGTCCGCGAAACGGCCCAGGCGCTCGCCGCTCATGAGCCGCCGGTCCTATCCGCGCGCATCGGCCAACGCGTCGTCTTCGCGGACGCCGCCCGCAGTGGGCGTCTCGCCGACGAGACGTCGCAAGGCGCCGCCGCCGCGCGCGAGATTGCCGCTCTCGCGGCCGAAGTCGGAGGGTTGGCGCGATGACGCTCGCCAAGCCGCGGCGCGGCCTCGCTGCGCGCCCGACCGACCCCGACGCCTGGGTTGGCGCCCCGGGTCAGCATGATCGAAATGGCGGCGCGAAAACTGAGAAATTCTCGGCGCGGCTCACGATCGACATCACACCAAAACTCCGAGGCCTGATCAAAATCGTCGCCTTCGAACGCGGCGTCACCGTCGCCGACATGCTGCGCGCCCTGTTCGAACGGGAATTCCCGGAAGCCGAAAATCGTTCCAACGGAGGCGCGTCATGAGCGCGCCGACGGAGGTCGAACTCTATTTTCTAAAGGGCAAGGTTGAGCGCTGGCTTCGCTTTGGAACGCCCGTCAGCGAGCGCGTGCTCGACCGCCGCCGGCGCATCGCGACTTTCGCGCCGGACGCCATTTTCGCCTTCGTGCGCTGGGCTTCGAACGACTATGGGACGCTGGTCTCCCGGATCGATATTTTGCGCGCCTGCCGCGCCGGGGAAGCCTGTTCGACCGTGCCCTGGGTCAAACCCGGAGCGGAAATTCTGCTGCGATCCTTCGGTTGGGAGAAGGTTCAGCGCGTCTTGAGAGCGATCGACTCCGTCGAGGTGCTGGGCTTGCCCCCGCAGGAGATTTGTCCCGACCACTGGCGGCATATCCATAGCCGCCTCGCCGCCGGATTGGCGCCGCGACCCTATTCGCGCGGGCGCCATCGCGCCTGGCTCCTTCGCTCGAAGATCACCAGCCCATGATGAAAGTTCTTGCCCTCACGCTTCTCGCTTGCGGCGCGCTCGCGTCGACTTTCTTCGTCCGCCGCGAGCCGTTGTTCGTCTGGAACGCCTCCGCCAGCGTGCCGATCGGACTCTACGCCGTGCGTCCGATCGGCGATCTGACCGTCACCGATCTTGTCGTCGCGCGCCCACCGGAACCGCTCGCCAAATGGTTCGACGAACGCCGCTACCTTCCCATGGGCGCGCCGCTAATCAAGCGCGTCGCCGGACTGCCGGGACAGAGAATCTGCCGCGACGGTCGGGGCGTCAGCGTCGACGGAATCGTCATGGCGCAGGCGCGCGCGAGCGATCACTTGGGCCGCCCGCTGCCCTTTTGGAGCGGATGCTTCGTCCTCCTTCCCGGCGAGATTTTTTTGCTCACCTGGGATGAACCGGCGTCGCTCGATGGGCGCTACTTCGGCGCCTTTCCGATCGACGCCGTCGTCGGACGCGCCGCTCCTCTTTGGACGAGGGAGGACGATTGATGGGTCCTGGATCGTTGGCCTCATTTCTTCGCCATGTCGGCACCGAGTGTCGCAGACAAGCTGGCGCGATGATCGCAATCGGCGCGCTCCTCTGTATGGCTACTGTGTCGCCGACTCATTCCGAAACTCCAGGCGTTGGCGCCGCGGTGGACGCGCACTCGCCAAAAGATGTTGTCGCTAAAGCCCTGCAGGAAGCATCCCGACGCTTCCATGTTCCGGCATCCTGGCTGCACGCAGTGATGCGCGCGGAAAGCCACGGCGACGCAAAATCCGTCTCGAACAAGGGCGCCATCGGTCTCATGCAGGTCATGCCGAGGACCTATATCGAGTTGCGCGCCAAATACGGTTTCGGCCCCGATCCTTTCGATCCGTGCGACAATATTCTGGCGGGCGCTGCCTATCTCGCCGAGATGTTCGCCCGCTACGGCTCACCAGGCTTTCTCGCCGCATACAACGCTGGCCCCCGGCGCTACGAGGAGCATCTCCTTCGCGGCCGACCTTTGCCCGCCGACACGACGGATTATGTCGCTCGCCTCGCGCCCGAGCTCAGCTTCACCAGCATTCCAGCTTTTGGAATTCCGGCTCCGCCCGATGCGCTTCATGCGCCGATGTTCGTCACGATGGCGGCGCTGAATTTTGCGCCAGCGGCAACGGCGGATGGTGGCGCGAACCGCGTTGGCAGGACTCAAAAAGCAGCGCCTCATCCCCTTTTTCCGGCGCCCTGCGACGACAACCTCTTTGCGGGCGAAACGCATTCAGACAGCGCTTCGAGAATCCCATCGCCAACACATTCTCTGCAGACCGCCGACCTATTTGTCATGCACTCCAGGTTGGAAACGCCCCAATGACCAGTTTCGCATTTTATTGGGTCGTAGCGCATTCCGTCGCGACTTTACGCGAGGGGCCCGGCGAGGGAGCGCAAGCGACCAAGCTATGGCAGGATAAAAGGGACAGCCTACGGCTTTGTCCGGCGGTCGCTTTGTCTTTACTCGTCAATATGTTCATACAGGCTGCGCTTTCGGCGCGCAGCCTGTATAGCTCGCCAAAGTATTGGCTCAACGCGCTAATTCCCACCTCGTCCATCGACGCCCATGTCCGGTGACGACGAAATCAACATTTGCCCTGGCCGCATCCGCGCGAGGCCGGCAAAGGGGAAGAGTTTTGTCGCCCGTGTCCTCGCAGCGACTCAGAAGGCCGGCGGGCTCCATCGTTCTGGCGCGCGCGGAAAGGGTCGCGGCGGGTTCGGACGTGGTCGCGCCGCGAGTCTCGGCGCGCTGCGCGGCCTCACCTCAAAATCGCGCGGCGCCGTGGTCAAAGCGCGTGTCGTCAGGCACGGTCCCAAGGCCGCGCCGCTCGCGGCGCATCTTTCCTATCTGCGCCGCGATGGCGTCACTCGCGACGGCGCCCCAGGAAAAATGTTCGACGCGGCTGGTGACGCTGCGGACGCTCGCGCCTTCGCCGAGCGCTGCCAGGGCGATCGTCATCATTTCCGCTTCATCGTCTCGCCGGACGACGCCGTGGAGCTTTCCGACCTTCGCGCCTTCACGCGCGATCTTATGGCGCAAATGTCAAGCGATCTTGGGACCAAGATCGCTTGGGTCGCAATCGATCATTGGAACACCGAGCATCCCCACATCCATGTCCTGGCGCGCGGACGTGCGGACGATGGCAACGATCTCGTCATCAGCCGCGACTATATCAGCCGAGGTTTTCGCGCCCGCGCCGCGCAGCTCGTAAACTTGGAACTTGGGCCGCGCAGCGAGCAGGAGATTCTCCGCGGTCTCGAGCGCCAAGTCGTCGCCGATCGCTGGACGCCGCTCGATCAAGCGCTCGCGCGCGAGGCCGCGCGCCATGATGGGGTAGTCGACCTTCGACCCGCCGCCGATCAAACCATGGATGTTGAGAAGACGATGCTCGTCGCTCGCGCACGGAAGCTGGAACGGCTTGGCCTTGCGGCGCCCCTCGGCTCTGGACAGTGGATGATGGCGGAGGAAGTCGAAAGCGTCCTTCGCGCGCTGGGTGAACGCTGCGACATTATCAAGCGCATCCATCGCGGCCTGACCGAGCGCGGCATTGAGCGCGCCGCCAGCGAGTTTGTGCTCGACGCCGAACTGCGCGCGGATCCGATTGTCGGGCGGCTTCTCTCTCGAGGCCTCGACAACGAGCTGAAGAGTTCCGCCTTCGCGATCATCGACGGCATGGACGGCCGCACACACCATGTCCGACTCAAAGACCTCGATGCAACCAGCGACGCCGCTCCGGGCGCCATCGTCGAGGCGAGGCGCCTGCCGTCGCGCGACGGTGGATCATCAAGCCTCATCCTCGCTGTGCGCTCCGATCTCTCCATCGATGACCAAATCCATCTGCCGGGTGCGACCTGGCTCGATCGTCGCCTCGTCGCCAAGGAGCAGATCGCATTGTCGGAGGCCGGCTTTGGCCGCGAGGCGCGCGATGCGATGGAAGCGCGCGCCGAACATCTTGTCGCTGAAGGGTTGGCGCGTCGACAAGGCCAGCGTTTCATATTCGCCAGCGACCTGCTGAACACTCTGCGCCAACGCGAACTCGCAAGCGCCGGCGCCAAGCTCGCAGCAAAAAGTGGTCTGCCTCATCAAACCGTTTCTGAGGGGGAGTCGGTCGCGGGCGTATACCGCCAGAGGTTGAATCTCGCATCCGGTCGTTTCGCCATGATCGACGACGGCCTCGGCTTCAGCCTCGTTCCTTGGTCTCCATCGCTGGAGCAAAGGCTCGGCAAGCATGTCTCCGGCGTCATGTCGCCGGGCGGCGGGATTGAATGGAGCTTCGGTCGGAAAAGAGGGATCGGACTGTAGCTCGATTCAGTTGTCGGCGGCCCCGGTCGCCACATGAAGAAGCGTCCGCGCCGGCGAACCGACAACGACACGAACCGTTGTCGGCATCGCTGAGGCGTCGTCAATCCTCGATCAGTTCAGGCGAGTCATTGTCGGCGTTGGCGCGCCTTGCCATTCGAGACGCCATATGCCTCCCTGCCACAGATTTTGCACGAGGTCAGGCCGGAAGGCGACGAGACAGACGCCACCGGCATGGCGTGCGGAAGGATAGACAATGCCACTGCTCGCGGCCTCTATCCGCAGACGTTTGCCGAGCGCCTGTCCAGCGGGATAGGCGACGCCCGTGTCATCGCTCAGCGCGGGTTCGCTCGATCGGTCGACTCTGCGCAGATCGTGGAACGGCCCATGGAAATCGGCGAGCAGTTCGGCGTAGTCAGTGACGTTCTCAAAGCGCCCGATCGCCTCTAGCTCCCGCGTCAAATGATAGGAGACTTCGCCAAGCGAAGTTTCGACCGTAAAACCGCAATACCAAGCGCCGCGATTCTCGTCGTTGAAACGGTTGCCGCCTGGGCGTGTGTGGGTGAAGGCGGCGTTGATGAAAGTGTAGCCGGCGCGGCCGAAGACCAGTTCGCGCGGATCGAGCGCCGGCAAGCCACTTTCCTGTGCCTGCAGTCTTCCATTGGTGACGCTCTCCAGAGCGGCGAGGTCTTCGAGCGCACCGAAGCTCTTCGCCAGTGGCGAGAGCACCGGGTCCTTCAAACGGCCAGTCGAAATCAGCCGCACCGTGTCGCGCTGGGCGAGATCGACCGTTGGCAGCAGCGGCATTCACAGACCGCCGCGCAGCGCGTCGATGTGGCGGCGAACTTCCAGCATTTTGGGAATGCCGCCCTCGATCATCGTGTCGAGCGGCCGCCGGCCGCCATAAACCGGGCCCTTGTTCGGCAGCCGGACCCATTCGTCGGACACCGGCTGCGAGAACAGCAGCCGCAAGCCTTTGAATATTCCGACGAGGGCGCTGACGCGGGTAAGCGTGTCCTGGGACAGCGCTCCAGACCATTCGCCTTTCTTCATGCGAAACCAGGTCCGCTCCGAGACGTTGCCAAGAAGCGCGCAAATCTCGGCGCTTGTCAGCCGCCAGATTTCGGCAAGGCAGACGACGCCTTCGACAGCGGCAGGAGTCAGACGTTCGCGCGTTGCGGCGTCCGCGAGATTGGGCGGTGTCGGAACAGGCCCGAAATCCGCAGCCGGGCCGGCTGCATTGGTGAAGCTCATGGTAGGTTCGCCGCGTATCGTGCCATTTGACAGACTATATACTGCCAATTGGCATGAAATTCAAGTGGCATTCAGCCAGAGGCGCTTGGCGCATTGCGCCGGCTTCAACACACAAGCTCAGCGACAGGGCCGCCGATCCGCCAGCCGGAAGAAATCGTCGGCGACCGACGATTCGATCAACTGTCGAAACGTCGACGCACGCCGCCCCGGTTTTTGCTCGCCAACGTGCGACAAATTGCGATTGCCGCCACACCCGTCTTGCGCATCAGATGAAACCGTTCAGAAGCTGGCGCCCATGCCTGCGACACGAATCCTCTGGGACGCAATCCTCGTAGTCTTATCCATAGTGCTCGCGATGACCTGGGGCGCGACGCAATGGACCGCTTGGCGGCTGGGATTTCAGTCGGAACTCGGGCCGGCTTGGTTCCGACTCGGAACGTTACCGGTCTATATGCCACCGGCTTTCTTTTGGTGGTGGTATAAATTCGACGCGTATGCGCCGCAAGTGTTCATCGAAGGCGCCGGCATCGCTGCGTCTAGCGGCTTCGCCTCGATCGCGGCGGCGATCGCCATGTCGGTCTCGCGGGCCCGCGAAGCCAAGAGCGTCGTCACCTATGGCTCGGCGCGCTGGGCGACGCCGGACGAAGTGAGTTTCGCCGGTCTGCTCGGCCCGGACGGCGTGGTGCTTGGACGCTTCGCTAGCGATTATCTGCGTCACGAAGGGCCGGAGCATGTCCTGTGTTTCGCGCCAACCCGTTCCGGCAAAGGCGTCGGCCTTGTCGTGCCGACGCTGCTCACCTGGCCGGGCTCCGCCATCGTCCACGATATCAAGGGCGAGAACTGGAATCTGACCGCTGGCTGGCGCTTGCGCTTCGGGCGCGTGCTGCTGTTCGATCCGACCAACGCCCATTCGGCCGCCTATAATCCGCTGCTCGAAGTTCGGCGCGGGCCCGCCGAAGTGCGCGACGTGCAGAATGTCGCCGACATTCTCGTCGACCCCGAAGGCGCGCTGGAGCGGCGCAATCATTGGGAAAAAACCAGCCACTCGCTGCTCGTCGGCGCGATCCTGCATGTTCTCTATGCCGAAGCCGACAAGACGCTCACGGGCGTCGCCAATTTTCTCTCCGACCCCAAGCGGCCGATCGAGACGACTCTCAAGGCGATGATGACGACCAAGCATTTGGGCGCCGCCGGCCCGCATCCGGTCGTCGCCTCAACAGCGCGGGAGCTTTTGAACAAGTCGGAGAACGAGCGTTCGGGCGTGCTCTCGACGGCAATGTCGTTTCTCGGGCTCTATCGCGATCCCGTCGTGGCGCAGGTCACGCGCCGTTGCGATTGGCGCATCGACGATCTCGTTTCAGCCGAGAAACCCGCGACGCTCTATCTCGTGGTGCCGCCCTCGGACATTTCTCGCACCAAGCCGCTGGTGCGACTCCTGCTCAATCAAATCGGTCGACGGCTGACGGAGGAACTCGACGCCAAGAATCGCCGTCATCGTCTTCTTCTCATGCTCGACGAATTCCCGGCGCTGGGTCGGCTCGATTTCTTCGAGTCGGCGCTCGCCTTCATGGCCGGCTATGGGCTCAAAAGCTTTCTCATCGCGCAATCGCTCAACCAGATCGAAAAGGCCTATGGGCCGAACAACGCCATTCTCGATAATTGCCATGTGCGCGTTTCTTTCGCGACCAATGACGAGCGAACCGCAAAACGCGTCTCCGATGCGCTCGGCACCGCGACGGAATTGCGCGCCATGAAGAATTACGCCGGCCATCGGCTCAGCCCATGGCTCGGACACTTGATGGTGTCGCGTCAGGAAACCGCACGGCCGCTATTGACGCCGGGCGAAGTGATGCAGCTTCCTCCGACAGACGAGATCGTCCTCGTATCGGGTCTCCCGCCCATCCGCGCCAAGAAAGCGCGCTACTATCAAGATCGGCGACTGACGGCGCGGATTTTGCCGCCGCCGCAGTTCGAACGAATTGATCGCGACACGGCGTCGGGTGCCCCATCCAGTCGTGACACCGACGACGACTGGTGTAGGCTCGTGGCGCGTCAAGAAAAGCCTGTCGCCGAGGAAGTTCTGGCGGCCGCGCCGTCGGATGATGAAGACCCTGCAAATGGCGGCATTCGTCGGGAGCCTGAACTTTCCGAACATGAGGCAGTTGCGCCGGAGGAACACTTCTCGGCGGCGGCGCCTGAGAGTTTTGTAGCTGACGAATCGGATGACGACGAAGCGATCAAAGCTCGCATCCTTCGCAGCCAAGGCAGATCACTTGCTCGGCAGGCGTCGATGGACCCCGACGACGGCATAGCTCTGTGAGGCGGCGATGACGGTAAAGCAACGCCTGTCCGTCTATCTCGACGCCGACATGATGGCGCGGCTCGAAGACCTCGCCAAAAAGGAGCACGCCGCGAAATCTTCCGTCGCCGAGGCCGCGATTATTTCCTTCCTGACCGCGGACGATGCCGATCGCTGGGAGGCGGCGTTGACGCGAAGACTCGATCGACTAACGCGATCCGTCGACAGAGTGGAGCGTGACCTCGAATTCTCGGTCGAAGCATTGGCGCTTTACATTCGCGCCTGGCTCACCGCGACACCGCCACTACCCGAAGGCGCGCAGGCAGCGGCACAAGCCAAAGGCCGTGAACGTTACGAGAGCTTCATCGAAGCGTTAGGACGTCGACTGGCAAAAGGCCAACGGCTTTCAAAGGAAGTTTCGAGAGAACTTCCTGCTACCCATGGGAACGCGGACGCATTTGGCTCTTAGTCACGAGCGGGCGCCAGCATCGTCTTGCGTCTCTTGGCCGGTTTTCGCTTCTCGCTTCTGAGCGGCGTCATTTTAGGGGTGCAGCATCGGATGTCCGCTGAAGTTAACCGAATTTTAACCATGCCCGCATGGAAATGCGAGCGTCTGCCCCAAACCGCTTTAACGGCAGATGCCATTTGTTCTCCATCCGCGTTGTGTTGGTTAGTTTAATCCCGATTTGGCGTAACACATGCCTCCACAAAAGCCCCCGCTGTCAGAGATAGTTCCCGGTGTTCCTCTTGGGCGCACGGACGAAGTTTTCAGCCCCGCATTCTGGGGCGAGATGGCCTGCGCGGCGGAGCGCGGAGATTATGGTGACATTCGGCTTGGGGCGGACCTCTCTGAGGAAATTGCCGCATGCTTGCTTGGCGGCTTCGGCATGCCCGCTGAGATGGGGCTTGCCGCTTTTCACCGACTCAAGGAGCGCGATCTTCTTTACCCGGGCGTACCCGCCGACGCGCTCGAAGCGGCGCTCTCGGAGCCGTTCGCTGGACGGTTGAATGGGCGAAGGTATCGTTTCCCGCACCAGAAGGCAGGGTTTCTCTCCTCCTCTCTGGAACGACTTCCGCGATTGCAGGAACATGCCTGTGATCTTGCTTTTCGGGATGAGCTTGCGACTTTACCCGGCATCGGCCTCAAAACCGCTTCATGGGTCGTGCGAAACCGTCGCCATTCAAATCACGTCGCGGTCCTCGACGTTCATATTATCCGCGCCGGGCGCTACGTCGGGCTTTTCGCACCGACAATGAATCCCGCGCGTCACTACAGAGCGATGGAGGCACGCTTCATCGCTCTGGCATGGGCGCTCAGTGTGCGTGCAGCTGATCTCGATTCTGCCATGTGGCAGGTGATGCGATCAATCGGACACCTGATGCCGAGCACGCCCTACAAGGCAAGTTAGGCGAAACGGCATGGCCTTTCAAACATCATTCGCTGCGTATCGCCCAATTTGGATAAGGCCGCACGCCGTCATCCGATCTCCGTCAGCCTCAAGCGCTTCGACGATCTCGATGCCGTGGGGTCCCAGCGGACAGCATGCGAAGCCGAACGCGAAGGCCGACATCGCGATCACCTGAAGTAGGGCACCGCTATCACGCCAGATTAAGCTCTCACCGTCTTCATACGCCGCCTGATACTTCAACTGGTCGGCAACCAGACCGACGATCATCCCGCGCGCACTCGGAAGGCAGGCACCTGATCGGCCCAGAAAATCTACTATTTTCTCCGGTTGCGCGACATACAGGGCCTCCAGTCGATCAGCGGCACGGTCGTACCGGAAGAGCCGCGCGTGCTTGGCGTGCGGGACAATGACTAGGTCAATACCATGCAACCCGCCTCCGGAAATCGGTGGTGCATTGTGCCGTAAGATACCCTGATAGCTCCATTCACTCCGCAGCGCTGAAGAGAACCGCAGTACATCTGTCACTTGACCAAGAGTCGGCGGCATCATGCATCGTTCGCTTCGGCGATAAGCCATTACGTCGGAAAAACGTGCCGAGGGAACCGGCGGCAGCGGACGGACCGCGATGGTGCGCCGAACCGGCCAATCGACTGGCCGCCAAGGCGCCGGTTCGCCTCGCGGATGCGGCTCCCTAATAGGGGTCATGTCCGAGCGCCTGCATCGTGCCATAGTGCTTAAGACAGCCCCTGCAATTGCCGCACGCTTCATTCGCCCTGTGGCAGGAGTGCGCCCAAGCGAGCACCTCGAACGGAATGCCGGATTGCCGGATCAACTCCTCAGCGGTTAGCGTAATCGCGGGCGCTTCCACCACGAGGCCTCCTTCTTGGAGGGAAAACACGCTGTTCATAGCCGCGATGAACGCCTCTGTGCCATCAGCATGCTGCCGGTCAGTGGATAGGCATCCGATCAACAACCGCTCGACGCCTAACGAAATTGCCTTCATGGCCGCCACCGTCAACAGCATCTGGTTGCGAAATGGCCACCACTCCGGAACCGGCGACATAGGTAATGGTGCGCTGCCCGCCATGTCGCCTGACCCGAGACTCGAAAGGTCGCAACGGACGATGTGATGCCCGATCCCGAGCGTTGCAGCGACAGCGCCAGCGGCGCGGATCTCTGCTTCGGCGGCCTGATGTCCGTAGTCGATCGTGATCGCAATATCCGGCCGCCTCCACCAAGCGATTGCCACAGAGTCCATGCCGCCCGAGAGAAGCAGCGCAGTCCTCATGATCGTTGCGCCACCTGCAGCAACAAGGACGCAAAATCGGCGCTCACGGTACAGCCCGACCCGACAATCATCTTGAGATCCTCCTCGGGTACCGACTGGGCCAAACCGAAGACTGGCTTGCCTAGAGCGCGCGCATAGCCGATCTCGAAAATGGCGCCGCTGTCGATGCCGTCGATGATCGCAAACATCGCGTCGCATTCGTGAATGGCGGAGATATCTTTTGGCGCGATATCCTGTGCGCTGCCGCGCCCGACGTCGTGGACAGGGGAGAACACTTTTACATCGAGCCCAAGCAGTACGCGGCGAACCTCGTCCACGAGCCAGCGCTGTGCAATTGAGAAAAAGGGACCAGCAAGATAGACTTTACCGGTTGCTTTCCTGATTTCATTGCGGCTCCGTTGGTCCAACTCGACCGGTAAGATCGAGCTCTCGATGAAGTTCGCCGTCACCTTCGAAGCGGCCAATGCCGCGTCTACGGGGTCAAGACCGTCATACATCCAGCCCTTGGCGAATACCGCCACGAAAACGTCTCCCGAGCCGATGGTCTGGGCGACGTCGACGGCAAACGCAGGAACCCGCGCGATCCCGTCCGCCGATACAACAATGGCTCCGTCGAGCCCACACTTTATAACTACAACTTCAGCTTCTTCAGACGCCAACAGCGCTTTAGCGGCAACTGTCAAATCTGTTGTTTTCGTGAGCGCCTTCGCCTCGCCCGCATTCGCGACCAGAGCCAACCTTTTTGCCTTGCTGCCGTTGGCCCGGAACCCGACCGGCAGGTAGGCCGATTGTGGATCATAGACGCACATCCCTGCATCGACGACGGCGTCCCCTTCCAGCATGCCGAATCGGATCGCCATCTCGGCGGTGACGTGAATGGGCGCCATTCTCGGAATAGTAACGAGGTCAGGCGTAATAGTCGGCACCGCCAAACAATGGACATACTCGAAAACAGGATCGACCGGGCGTGCATGCTTCTCGATTCGAAACTCGAAACCGCCAAGGATCAGATCGATCGTGCCGTTGAGATCGGGCCCAATGTAGGCATGCAGAATTCGCTCAATGCCAGTTCCCTGAAGCGCGGCCGCCGCGCGCCCAGCGGAGCCGAAGACATTATCTGTCTCAGGCATCGGCCACTGACAGCGCTCACGATAGACGCCGCCAACGATATGCAACGGGATCATCATGCGTTAGTCACCCTAACGCGGACCGCTGCAGCTTTCACTGAAACCACTTGGGCATTATAGCCGACGCCCGCTTCAAGACACGCAATAATCTGGGGAAGCTTCGCCCCTGTGATTGATCCCGCCGTAAGGCCTGCCGAGGTCCGAACGACGACCCGCAACGGCGGGCCTCGCTCAACACTGACGGTGAGGACATCGCCCGGCTTCAAAGCGCTAACGACGGCCGGAACGGGCGAATTCAGTGTTGTCTCCTCGGTCAGGACGCATGGATCTACACCACCGCCACCCGTGCCGTCGCCACTTTTGCCTGGAACGACCGGCGTCACCGGGTCCGGCCGCGAACTTCCCCCGCCACCACCTGACATGCCGATTGCCTCCGGAAACAAAGAAAATTCAATCCTGAATCGCTTATACAGGAATCGATATCTCTTTACACGCCCATGCGCCCAAAAGAGTCGCCATTCTGGCGCTTCCCCACAGGTGTCGACGCCAGACGCCCCCCGCAGTGCTCGAATTTCATTTCCGTCCAAAAACCGCAGGGAAGGAACCCGAGAAAAGCTTTCAGGCTTCTGCGTCAAAGATTGATTCCGACTCGCGCTAGAATTCCTACTCAATACCCATAATCGCGTTCTCCATCACGCTGCTGTTCAACAGGCATGTAGAGTGGGCGTGGGTCATAAGTTTTCCATACTGCACCTCGCCCATTCCCCTGTCTTTGCACGCCAGAGCCCTACGTGCGCAATGGGCTTGTTGCATCGTTCCCGTTTCCGCCCTTCTTAATCGACCCCGACTTCGGACCACCAACGCGCGATTCGAAGAGAACCGGGGGCAAATGTGGCGGCGCAATCTCACAATGCGGAGGCGATCTCGCGCGGCGCGCGCATGTTGCGCACCGCGTTGGGGCCGCAAATCGCCGAGTGGCTCGACGACGAGAGCGTTGTCGAGGTCATGCTCAATCCCGACGGGCGACTTTGGCTCGATCGGTTGAAGAGCGGACTGGAGGACGCGGGTGCGAGCCTGTCGCCCGAAGACGGCGAGAGAATTGTCCGGCTCGTCGCGCATCATGTCGGAGCCGAGGTGCACGCCAACGCACCGCGCGTCTCTGCGGAACTGCCGGAGACGGGGGAGCGCTTCGAGGGGCTGTTGCCGCCGGTCGTTGCGGCGCCCACCTTCGCCATCCGCAAACCGGCGGTCGCCGTCTTCACGCTCGACGATTATGTCGCCGCCTCCGTGATCGGCAAGGAGCAGGCGGCGATCCTCCGCGCCGCCATAGCGACGCGCAAAAACATTCTGGTCGCCGGCGGAACTTCGACCGGCAAGACGACGCTCGTCAATGCGCTGCTCGCGGAAGTCGCCAAGACCTCCGACCGTGTCATTCTGATCGAAGACACGCGCGAACTGCAATGCGCCGCGCCTAATCTCGTGTCGCTGCGCACCAAGGACGGTGCAGCGACGCTATCTGACCTCGTCCGCTCGTCGCTGCGCTTGCGGCCGGATCGCATTCCCGTCGGCGAAGTGCGCGGCGCGGAGGCGCTCGATCTTCTGAAAGCCTGGGGCACCGGACATCCCGGCGGTGTCGGAACCATTCACGCGGGATCCGCGCTCGGCGCGCTGCGGCGGCTTGAGCAGCTCATTCAGGAAGCCGTGGTCACGGTCCCGCGCGCGCTGATCGCCGAGACGATCCAGATCGTCGCCGTGCTCGCCGGACGCGGCGAGGCGCGCTGCCTCATCGAACTCGCCGCCGTCGAGGGGCTGAACGAATACGGCGATTACGCCCTCGCCGATCTCATGCAAATCACATTTGGAGAAGACCATGAATAGGCTTGCCCTTCAAAGGCGGTTTGGCGCTGGCGTCAGTGCGGGCGTTCTCTTGCTCGGCGCGATAGCGTTTTCGGCGCCGGCCTTGGCCGCCGGATCCAACATGCCCTGGGAGCAGCCGCTAAACCAGATCCTGCAATCGATCGAAGGCCCGGTCGCCAAGATCATCGCCGTGATCATCATCATCACGACGGGCCTGACGCTGGCCTTCGGCGACACCTCGGGCGGGTTTCGGCGGCTGGTGCAGATCGTATTCGGCCTGTCCATCGCCTTCGCCGCGTCGAGCTTTTTTCTCTCCTTCTTCTCCTTCGGCGGCGGAGCGATGATCTGATGGAGAACCTCTCCCTTCAATCCGACGGCGCCGTCGCGGGATTTCGGGTGGCGGTGCATCGGGCGCTGACCGAGCCGATCCTGCTCGGCGGCGCGCCGCGCTCGATCGCCATCCTCAACGGAACGCTGGCGGCGGCGCTCGGCCTCGGCCTGCGCCTTTGGATCGCCGGGCTCGCCTTCTGGATCGTCGCGCAATTCGCGTCCGTTTGGGCCGCAAAGCGCGATCCGCAATTCGTCGAAGTGGTGCGCCGGCATTTGCGCTACCCCGCGCATCTCGGCGCTTGAGGGGAAGTCTTCATGCTGAACCTCGCCGAATATCGCAAAAAGCCGCAGAGCCTCGCCGACTTCCTGCCCTGGGCCGCCCTTGTCGCGCCGGGCGTTATCCTGAACAAGGACGGCTCCTTCCAGCGGACCGCGCGCTTTCGTGGGCCCGATCTCGACAGCGCGACGCAAGCCGAACTCGTCGGCGCGACAGCGCGGCTCAACAATGCACTGCGGCGCCTCGGCTCCGGCTGGGCGATCTTCGTCGAGGCGCAGCGCAATCCGGCGCAAAATTATCCGTCAAGCGCGTTCCTCGATCCCGTCTCGGCGCTCGTCGATATGGAGCGCAAGGCTCAGTTCGAGGAACAAGGCGCGCATTTCGAGAGCGGGTATTTTTTGACGCTGCTGTTTCTGCCGCCCGAGGACGACGACGCCGACGCCGAGAGCTGGCTCTATGAGGGGCAATCTCATGGAAGCTCGGCGACCACGGCGCTTGCGGGGTTCATCGATCGCACCGACCGCCTGCTGCAGCTCATCGAAGGCTTCGCGCCCGAAGCCGAATGGCTCTCCGACGCCGAGACGCTGAGCTATCTCCATTCCTGCGTTTCGACCAAACGCTTTTGCGTCCGCGTTCCCGAGACGCCCATGCATCTCGACGCCATTCTGGTCGACGAGCCGCTGACCGGAGGGCTGGAGCCCCGACTTGGCAATGCGCATCTACGCGTTCTCACCATCATGGGGTTTCCCTCGGCGACGCATCCTGGCGTGCTCGATGAACTCAACCGCCTTGCCTTTCCCTATCGCTGGTCGACGCGGGCGATCACCCTCGACAAGACCGACGCGACCAAAGTCCTGACGCGTATCCGCCGGCAATGGTTCGCCAAGCGCAAATCGGTTTTCGCCATCCTCAAGGAGGTGATGACCAATGAGGCCTCGGCGCTACTCGACACCGACGCTCATAACAAGGCGATGGACGCCGACGCGGCGTTGCAGGATTTGGGCTCGGATCTTATCGGCGAAGCCTATGTCACTGCGACGCTGACCGTCTGGGACGAAGACCCTCGCCTCGCCGACGAGAAACTGCGCCTCGCGGAAAAAGTCATCCAGGGCCGCGACTTCACCTCTATGACGGAAACGGTCAACGCCATCGAGGCCTGGCTCGGCTCTCTACCAGGTCACGTCTACGCCAATGTCCGCCAGCCGCCGATCTCGACCCTAAATCTCGCCCATATGATTCCGCTCTCCGCCGTCTGGGCGGGGCCGTTGACCGATTCGCATTTTGGCGCGCCGCCGCTGTTCTTCGCCAAGACGGAAGGCTCGACCCCCTTCCGCTTTTCGCTGCATGTCGGCGACGTTGGCCACACGCTGATCGTCGGCCCGACCGGCGCCGGCAAAAGCGTGCTGCTAGCGCTGATGGCGCTGCAGTTTCGCCGCTATAGAGAATCGCAAATCTTCATCTTCGATTTCGGGGGCTCGGCTAGAGCCGCGACGCTGGCGATGGACGGCGACTGGAACGATCTTGGCGGTTCGCTGGCCGAGGATGCGATCGACCCGGTCGCCCTGCAGCCTCTGGCGCGGATCAATGAGGTCGCCGAGCGCGCCTGGGCGGCGGAATGGCTATCATCAATCCTCGCCCGCGAAAATGTGACCGTCACGCCGGAAGTCAAAGAACATCTCTGGTCGGCGCTCACCTCGCTCGCCTCGGCGCCGATCGACGAGCGTACGCTCACCGGCCTCTCCGTCCTCCTGCAATCCAACGCTCTCAAACGCGCGCTGCAGCCTTTTTGCCTCGGCGGGCCGCATGGGCGGCTGCTCGACGCCGAGGCCGAATTCTTAGGCGAAGCCGACATCCAGACTTTCGAGACCGAAGGACTGATCGGCTCGACCGCCGCGCCCGCCGTCCTCGCCTATCTCTTCCATCGCATCGAAGGTCGGCTCATCGGGACGCCGAGCCTGATCATTATCGACGAAGGCTGGCTCGCGCTCGACGACAAGGGGTTCGCCAGTCAACTGCGCGAATGGCTGAAAACCTTACGCAAGAAGAACGCTTCCGTGGTCTTCGCCACCCAGTCACTCGCCGATATCGAAACCAGCCCGATCGCGCCAGCGATCGTCGAGAGCTGCCTGACGCGATTGTTCCTGCCCAACGAGCGGGCGCTTGAGCCGCAGATCACCGCCATATACCGCCGCTTCGGCTTGAACGACCGCCAGATCGAGATCATCGCGCGGGCGACGCCGAAGCGCGATTATTACTGCCAGTCGCGGCGCGGCAATCGGCTGTTCGAACTTGGCCTCGGCCCGCTGGCGCTCGCGCTTTGCGCTGCTTCCTCCAAGACCGACCAAAAACGCATCTCGCAGCTTTTTGCGGAGCAGGGGCGCGAAAATTTTGCGCGCGCCTGGCTTGTCTCGCGCGGCCTCGCCTGGGCCGCCGATTTTCTCCCCCAAGATGGCAATCAGGAGCAATCCTCATGATCAAACTTCGTCATTTTGCTTCGGCGAGCGGTCTCGCGCTGGCAATCGCGCTGTCGCTCGCGCCGATATCGCCTTTGCAGGCGCAACTCGTGGTGTTCGATCCGAGCAATTACGCCCAGAACGTCATGACGGCCGCGCATACATTGCAGCAGATCAACAATCAGATCACCTCGCTGCAAAACCAGGCGCGCTCCCTGCTCAATCAGGCGAAGAACCTGGCCAATCTTCCCTTTTCCTCGTTGCAAGCCGTCCAGCAGTCGCTCACCCAAACGCAGCAACTGCTGAAACAGGCGCAGCGCATCGCCTATGACATTCAGCAGATCGACAAGGCCTTTTCCACCCAATATGGCCCGATGAACTCTTCGACGAGCTCCAGCGGGCTGGTCGCCGGAGCACAGCAGCGCTGGCAAAACTCCCTCGCATCCTTCCAGGACGCGATGCGCGTCCAGGCCGGCATTGTGCAGGCGATCGACACGGCGCGTTCGCAAGCCAGCGCGCTCGTCTCCTCGAGCCAGTCGGCCGCCGGCGCCCTGCAGACCTCGCAAGCCGGCAATCAGATCCTGGCGCTGCAGAGCAAACAGCTCGCCGATGTGACGGCGCTGCTCGCCTCGCAAGGTCGCGCCCAGTCCCTGGAAATGGCTCGCGCCGCCGAAGCCCAGGAACAGGGGCGCGAACAAATGAGCCGCTTCATCGCGCCGGGCCAAGGCTATCAGCCCGGCAATGTTTCCATGTTTCATTGAGGGCGAGACACATGCAGACTCAGCATGGAATCAAGCCGCAAGATGTCCTCTTTGTCGCCCTCGGTGTGGTGGTCGGCGCTATCGCCGATTTCGCGGTGCAAGCGACGTGCGAGGCCGATGTCGCGCTGAGATCGCCACCGTCTTGGACCTCGCCGATAAGCGCGCCCTCTCCATTCAGCCCCTCCGAAACCGAACTCGCGCGCTGTCGCAACCTGCCGCCGGAAAAAGCCGACGATCCGGCTTGTCGAGAGCTTTGGGCGAAGCAGCGCCGCAGATTTCTGGCGCCATGTGGGACGTCAGGCGACGCCGGCAAGCCGCTGGACATGTTTCCGACCGTCCCGAATGCGCAAGAACAAGCCGCTCCGACGAGCTCTCCCACATCGAAGGGCGAGTGAAGCCATGGGCGGAACCGGCGTCATCGACAGCTTCCTGGAGACCTTCACCTCCTATATCGACTCGGGCTTTGGCCTGCTCGGCGACGAGGTGGGGTTTCTGGCGTCCACCTTGGCCGCGATCGACATCACTCTCGCCGCGCTCTTCTGGAGCATGGGGCCGGATGAGGACATCATCGCACGTCTCATCAAAAAAACCCTGTTCGTCGGCGTTTTCGCTTACCTCATCGGCAATTGGAACAGTCTCGCGAAGATCGTTTTCCAGAGTTTTTCCGGGCTCGGTCTAAAAGCCGCGGGCAGCGGACTCTCCGCCGCCGATTTTCTGCGACCGGGTCGCGTCGCGCAGGTCGGAATCGACGCAGGACATCCGATCCTCACCGTAATCTCGAGCCTCATGGGCTATGTCTCGTTCTTCGAGAATTTCCTGCAGATCGTCGTCCTGCTCTTCGCCTGGTTCATCATTCTCCTCAGCTTCTTCATCCTCGCAATCCAGCTTTTCGTGACGCTGATAGAATTTAAACTCACGACGCTCGCCGGCTTCGTGCTCATACCCTTCGGCCTCTTTGGCAAGACCGCCTTTCTCGCCGAGCGCGTGCTCGGCAATGTCGTCTCTTCCGGCGTCAAGGTGCTGGTGCTCGCTGTCATCGTCGGCATCGGCTCGACCTTGTTCACGCAGTTCACGCAAGGGGTCGGCGGCGCGCAGCCCACAATCGACAACGCCATGGCGCTCGTGCTCGCTGCGCTATCGCTGCTCGGACTTGGTATGTTCGGCCCCGGCATCGCCAATGGCATCGTCTCGGGCGGCCCACAACTTGGCGCGGGCGCCGCGGTCGGAACCGGCCTTGCCGCCGCCGGCGTGACGGTCGCGGGTTTTGGCGCGGCGCGCATGGCAGGAGGAGCGCTGGCCGGTCTTGCAGGCAATCGCGACACGGTCGCCGCGACGACAATTCCGCCGGGACGGGGGCCGGGAGCGCCGGGCGGACTTGGTTCCGCCGGCGGACCGCCGCCCGCCGATCCAGCGGGCGGGCCGGAAGGAGGAGCGGGCGCCGCGTCCGAGATCGCCGCGCTGGCGGCAAGTGGCGCAGTCGGTCTCGGAAGGTCCGGTCCGTCGGCCCGCGCCGCCGGCGAGCCCGCCTGGGCGCAGCGGATGAAACGCGGCCAATCCGCCGCTCACGGCCTGTCGCTCGCCGCTCATTCCATCCGCTCCGGCGACTCCCACGGCGGAGGAGCCTCCATCAACCTTTCCGAGGCGCGCTGATGTTCAAACGATCTTCTGTTCGCTACGGCCGCACGGGCGAACCCGAAACGCCCTACCAAAAGGCCGCACAAGTCTGGGACGAGCGCATCGGCTCGGCGCGGGCGCAGGCCTATAATTGGCGGCTCATCGCCTTCGGCAATCTCTTTCTCGCAGGAGGTCTTGCCGCCGCCCTTGTCTGGCAAGCGACGCGCGGCTCGATCGTCCCCTGGGTGGTTCAAGTCGATAAGCTCGGCGAAGCGCAAGCCGTCGCTCCCGCCGTCGCCGACTACAGGCCGACCGATCCGCAGATCGCCTGGCATCTCGCGCGTTTCATCGAGAATGTGCGCTCTATTCCCTCCGACCCCATCATCGTCCGCCAGAATTGGCTCAAGGCCTATGATTTCGTGACCGACAAGGGCGCGCTGGCCTTGAACGACTACGCCCGCGCCAACGATCCCTTCGCCAAGATCGGCCAAATCCAGATCGCCGTCGATGTGTCGAGCGTGATCCGCGCCTCCGAGGGTTCCTTCCGTATCGCCTGGAACGAACGCCGCTACGAAAACGCCAGCCTCGCCTCGACCGAACGCTGGACCGCGATTCTCGGCATCGTCGTTCAGCCGCCGCGCGACGCCGAGCGCCTGCGCAAAAACCCGCTCGGTCTTTTCATCCACGCCGTCAACTGGTCCAAGGAGCTGGGAGAATGAAGTTTTATTCCTTTCGCGCAATCGCCTTCATTCTTTTCGGTTCCACGGCGCTTGCCGCCTGTTCGAGTTTCAAACCGCCGGAAATCGACTACGACGATCTCCCCTTGCCGGCGGCGCTGCAAAGCGATCCGCCGAAGCCGATCCAAATCGTTGCCATTCCCAAAGTCTTGCCAATGCCTGGCCAGCTCAAATCTCTGGCCAGAAGCAAGGGAGAGCCCACTGAGCCGATAGATCCGAAAGCCCGCATCGAACAGGCCAACGCCGCCGCGCGCATGGAACCGCGCCGCGACGGCTATATCAACGCCGTCCAGGTATATCCCTTTGCGCAAGGCGCCCTCTATCAAGTCTACGCCTCTCCAGGAGAAATCACCGACATCGCGCTGCAGGACGGCGAGCAACTCGTCGGCTCCGGCCCTGTCGCCGCCGGCGACACGGTGCGCTGGGTCATCGGCGACACCGAGAGCGGCTCGGGCGCCGCCAAGAAAATCCACATCATGGTCAAGCCGACCCGCGCGGATCTGATGACCAATCTCGTCATCAACACGGATCGGCGCACCTATCACTTGGAGCTGCGCTCGACAGAGAAGACCTATATGGCCTCGGTCTCCTGGCAATATCCGCAGGACGAGCTCATTGCGCTGCGCCGCCAGAACGTCGCCGCCGAGGCGGCGGCGCCCGTCGATGTCGGCCTCGACCTCGCCAATATCAACTTCCGATATGCGATCGAGGGCGACGCCGCGCCTTGGCGGCCAACGCGCGCCTTCGACGACGGCCGCAAGGTCTATATCGAATTCCCGCGCGGCATAGCCCAGGGCGAAATGCCGCCGCTCTTCGTAATCGGCACTGCCGGCGACAGCCAGCTCGTTAATTATCGCGTGCGCGGCAATCACATGATCGTCGATCGGCTGTTCGCCGCCGCGGAACTGCGCTTTGGCGCCGACTCCCAAAAGGTCGTTCGGATCGTGCGCAGCGACAGGAGGCCGGCGATATGAGCGCGCCGGAGCATGAAAAAGAGCTCGCCAAGGAATTGCGGCTGCGTCCCGAACGCCCTCAAGTGACGCGACTCTCGCGCCGCGTGCTGATTGCGCTCTCGGGCGTTTCCGTCGCCGCCATTCTCGGGCTGACCTTTTTCGCCCTGCAACAGCGCGGGCGTTCCGGGCTCGCGCCGGAACTCTATAACACCGACGCGAAGACCACCGCTGACGGTCTCGCGGGACTGCCGCGCGATTACGCAGGCCTGCCGAAGGACGTTCCAAAGCTCGGGCCGCCGCTGCCAGGCGATCTTGGCCGACCGATCCTTGCCGCGCAGGGGCAACTGCCGCCCGCTGGCGTCGACCCCGAAGAACAACGGCTCGGCCAGGAGCGCGAAGCGGCGCGGACGTCAAAGCTCTTCGCGTCGACCAATGTGGTCGAACGCGCCGTTGCGGCGCTGGCTTCGGCGGCGACTACTCCATCGACCGCCGCCACAGCGCTCGCAACGGAATCCGCGCCGATTGATCCCGGCTCGCTGCAAAACATGCAGGATCGCAAGCTCGCGTTCGTCAATGCGGCTGCAGATCGGCGCACGGTCAGTCCCGACCATCTGGTGGCGCCCGCCTCGCGCTATGTCCTACAGGCCGGCGCGGCCATTCCGGCGGCGCTCGTCACCGGCATTCGTTCAGACCTTCCCGGACAAATCACCGCGCAAGTCACCGAGAACATCTATGATAGCCCCACGGGACGCTTCCTCCTCATCCCGCAAGGCGCAAAGCTCATCGGCGTCTATGACTCCCAAGTCGCTTTCGGCCAATCGCGCATTCTGCTCGTTTGGAACCGTCTCATTTTCCCGAACGGAAGCTCCATTGTGCTCGAACGCCAACCCGGCGCCGACGCCTCCGGATTTTCCGGGCTCGAAGACGGCGTCGATTACCATTGGATGAGATTGGCGGGGGCCGCGGCGCTTTCGACGATTTTGGGAGTCGGAACCCAACTCGGTACGACCGGCAACGACAGTCAGCTGATCCAGGCGCTGCGGCAAGGCGGCGCAAACAGCGTCAACCAGACCGGCCAACAGATCGTTCAGCGCAATCTCAACCTCCAGCCGACGCTCACCATTCGGCCGGGTTTTCCATTGCGAGTCATCGTCACGCGCGATCTGATGCTGGCGCCATATGGGTCTCCGACCGAAGTCGCGGCGACCGGGCTTGATCGATGACGAAACTGAAGCTCGCTTCCGTGCGGGACGAGAAGCCGGTCAAACTATCCGTGGCCGTCCCCGCCGCGCTGCATCGCGATCTCGTCGCCTACGCCGAGATACTCTCGCGCGAATCCGGCAAGCCTATCGAGGCTTCGAAATTGATCGCGCCGATGCTAGAGAAATTTATCGCCAGCGATCGGGAATTTGCAAAGGCGCGCGGGACGCAGGATAGGCCTAATCCGAATCCCTTGGCGCGGAAACTTGACGCAGTTCCGCCGACTTCGAGCGAATAAGACTGAGAAAGCGCCGCAGCGCCGGATTGTCGTTGCCGGGAAGCCAAACGGTGCCGTAGGAAACTTGATGATCTTCACCCGCGAGCGGACGATACGCCACGCCTTTATAGGGAATTGCGGCGGAATTGTCGCTCAACAGGCTGAGGCCAAAACCAAGGGCGACGAATTGCATAACCAGTTCTTGAGAAACATCGTGAGTGGACGACGAAAGACGGCCTCCGATTCTTCCTATTTTTTCGCTCGCATGGTCGTCGAATCTTGCGGCGATCGCTTCGCGCCCGAAAATGAAACGCTCGTCCTTCAACAACTCCCAGTCAATCGTGTCGCAGCCCGCGAGAGGGTGTCTGTGCGGCAGCGCCACGCAAATGCCGGCGCTCCACAAAGCTTTCGCATCACAGCCGGGCGCCGGCGTTCCGCTAACAACGAATGCGATGTCCAGCCGACGCGCCATAATACGGGCGATTAGTTTCTCCGGCGCGCCATCGAAGAAGTCGAGGTTGACCCCGGGTTGCGTTTCTCGAAATTCCGCTAGAACCTCGCAGAGGAAGCCCGAAAATAGAGAGGGTAGAACTCCGATGCGGATCAACCCCTCTTCGCCACGTCCAGCTGCCGTTGCGTTCTTCACAGCAAGATCGATTTCTCCGAAGGCAGCTCGCGCGCGCTCCAAAAAGAACTGCCCTGCGATTGTTGGCCGGACGCCGCTCGACTGACGCTCGAACAGAGACACGCCAAGCTCGTCTTCCAGCGCCTGCACACGCCGGCTGATGGCTGACTGCCGAATGCCGAGAACCCGAGCCGCCCGGCTGAAACTCGCCTGATCGGCAACGATCAGCACCTGAGAGATCGCAATAAAATCGACGATGTGCTGGGCTCCTGCTTGCGCGCGTCCAAGTGAGAGGGAATCTCACATGACGCGGTATTATTGATGCCAATCAATTGGACAAATGAGACTCAGCTTTCGCCTGCTTAACCCGACAAGCGCTCCGAGGCTCAATTCTTCTCTGCTGATTTTCAGGCTCGCTGCCTGAGAGTCCACAGTAAGGTCCTGGAATGAGGAGCGTGCGCGGCCAGAGGAGAAGCTCCGATTATTTCTGTCGCGCACGTTCCCGTGTCCGGTAAGCGCCTGGCGTCATCCCCGAATATCGATAGAAGGCGCGACGAAAACTGGCTTCGTTCGTATATCCAGAACTCGCAGCCAATTGCTTCACCGTACAAGCCGTGGTCTCCAGCAGGGTTCTAGCGGTTTCGAAACGCATACGATCGATAAATTGCTTGGGCATTTCGCCCGACGCTCTCTGGAGTCGCCGATTCAATGTTCGCGCCGAGACGCCGAGTGCGCGGGCAAGGCCCTGGACCGTCAGCGCGGCTTCGCCAGCCTGTCGAACCACGTGCTCCGCCTCAAGGAGGAACGGCTTGGACGTCGTCAAATGACTGGGCGGAACGTAAGCCGATTGCGTCGACGGAGCCGTATCGACGACAGCGAAATCTGCTGCGATCTTGGCGGCGTCGGCACCGTAGAGTGAACGTATCACGTACAGGCACATATCTACCCATGATAGAGGCCCGCCAGCTGTAACCACGCGCCGGTCCTCGATTAGCGGAGCGCCCCAGACGGCCTTGGCGGCGGGATATAGCGTTTTCAGCTCATCGTGTCGCCACCAAGTCGTCGTGCAACGTCGGCCATCGAGCAGGCCTGCTTCGCCGAGCAGAAACACGCCGCTGCACGAGCCGCACACCAACGCGCCAAGCGCATGTTGGTGCCGCAACCACGCAGCCGCTGTGGCGATCGAGGGCGTCGAAAGAAAACGTGCGTCGTCGTCGCAAAGATAGCCGGGAACGACAATTGCACTCGAAGTTGCGATCGCCGCGATGCTTCTGTCGACGTCGAACTCCCGATCACTGCTGTCCTTGAAGGGTCGTCCGTCGAAACTTGCCGTCGAGACGCTGAACGGTTCATGCCTGCCATTTTTAGAGATCATTAGCGAACTGAGTTTCAGCATGTCCACGGAGCCAACAAAACCGGCGCCTAGACAGCCGTTGAAACCCAGGACAACAATTTCCATGGTTGAGCCTATCGAAGATCGAAACTTCGCTTAAAGTGCGGGGGAACGCGCCGCCAACCACTGACCCAACAATGTTGGGATCGCCAGCAATCCCGCTTGAAAAGGCCGGCCCGCACTCCCGGTCTCCTTTTCTGCTTTGTTTCGCCTCTGCGCAAATGGGATCGAAAAGAGAAGGCCGTGTATGGCGTGTCGAATCGGTGCCAAGCCGGTGCTGGGACTTGTCAGCTTTCATTCCAGCGTACTGGGAGCTTCTCCGCCAGAACGTCGATCTTCTCGATCGACGGAGGCTTGGCCAAGAGTTCCGCCGCATTTGCCATCAGAGCCTTCGCCACTTCCCCGGAAAGATGCGCCTCGCGGCCCGTTTCATCGGAAAAGACGTCGAAAATACCAAAGGTCGACGGCCCAATTCGGATTGCGAACCACGCTGTCGTATCCGGCTCCGCCTCAACCAACGGGAGCGCACCAATCAGGAAGTTCTTCAACTGCATTTCTTTCCCAGGTTTCGCCTCGATTACCACAAAAAGCCCTAAATTAGTCACAGGTCTCTCCTGTTTAGCCAGACCCACCGTCCGATGAAGCGACCGTCCGGCAAGATCGGTCCCGGTTGCCACGCAAGCACTATACGCCCCGAGAAATTCCCTCACGGAAAAAGCCGTGATCACTCCCGCGGTCGCAAAGGAGCAGCCAAGGAGGAAACTGTTTCCGCCGACGCCGGCGCTGGCGTCTGCGGTCGCTCCGCTTGCCACGTAAAGTGCGCCCCCCCAAACACCAAATATCCAGATCACAATTGCCGCCGCGTAAAGGCCGTCGGCGTTAAACCACCTGCGTTTGACGTTTTGCTGCATCTGGATCTTAGCCATTATAACCTCCGCCGGTTGAGAGCAAACGGGCTTTCATGTGACACATTGTGGTCCTCATTCAGTTTGGCCGCACTGCATCAAGGCTGCCAAAAATGGCACAGAACGCGTCATCCCTTTGGCTTTCTCATCAGACGATCCCTCATCCGCGTGGTCGGCGGCCGAACTTCATTTGAGTGACGCGCTGAAGTGTGCAGGAGATCGACGCCAATAAAGTCGTCTACAGGGAAAGGGAAGTCCTCAGATCAATGGGCTATGCTAGGCATAATTGAGGTAAATATGTCGGCGGTTGATGCTGTGAATGGCTTCCCTCTCACAGATAGCGAAGCCACACGCGGCTGCATCCAGACTGAATTCGAATTACTGGCCAGATGCTCGCCCTCCGACACAGTGGTTATCGAGTTCTCAGGCCATAGGTCCCAAACGCACGAGCTTGTCGCATACGACACGCAGATCGCGCACCTTGCTTCAACGGCAATTCCTCTCAATCTCCTTGAGCTGTGGTTCTCGCGCATCCCCACACAGCACTTGGTTTTGTCCCTCGATTGCTGCTTCTCTGGCAGGACCGGCGGTAAAGTCTTGCAAATCAGGGCCAAGATCCGGTCAATCGGCACGGCGGGAGCAGCTGGCCGGTCAAGTTTTTCTACCGATCCTTCATGCGAGGCTTGCTGTCAAACTTCGCCAATGCCGTCTAAATCAACGGACATCTCCTCTGCGATATTCCTTGGCGCCTTTGGTAAAAACTTTGTTGTTGCTTAGAAAAGCGTGCTTATAATACAGGGCGAAACCGACGAGAGCCATGAACGCACCGAATATGGCGATCGTCGTATTCTTACCCGCAGTTTCACCGACAGCAAACGGGAAGCGCGAGACATATTCCTTTGTACCGCTCTCATTGCTGGCCTTCACGAGACCGATGAAATTGCCCTTGTTTGCGAAATTATATTCGAAATTCAGAGTGCCGGTCCTATAGCTTTTAGGAGCAACGTAAACCTCAGTGTTAGCTTCGAGGTTCTCATTGTCATCGGTTTGACCGACGTTGCGCAGGATGCGAATTTCCAACATCATATCGTGCAGTTCATCCTGTTGCGCATCGAGCACTATAATTGTGGGGCCAACATCAGGAATATCGTCGCAGAACTGCTCACGCGATTTCAAGGGTTGATAACCTGTGAAGGTCATCGTGTCTGGCCCAATCTTCATGATGCACTGACCCTGCTCGACGATGACGCCGCCATGGGCGTCTGCCTCACTCGCCACACTGAGCGTTGCCATGATCATGCCGACCAAAAGACTAGCTTTCATTGCCAAACCTCCCCTTTCTTCCATTTTTGTGTCGTCACTGCTGCCCTCACCAATCCGCTCGCGTCGATTTTAGTACTTTATGTTCTCAATACAGCTGATCGCAGTTTGGACGCGTATACATGATGGGTAGAGGCTCCTGACGTTCGGTTTCATTCCTCGCTTCACTCACTCCAAGCCCCGCAGTTTCCACGTTGGTGACAATTTCAGGGACAATGGAGCGGGTTGAAAATGCCCAACGTGACTGATGGTGCAAGCTAAAATGGGAGATACTGACGATTTCATTACCTAGACCAACGAAGATCGTGCCTCAGGCTAGGTTGGGCTCGAGTCCGCTCACACTCGATTCGTGCGCGCGCGCCTCATCATTAGATTTGGCCCCCCCCGACTTTCGTGGCAAAGTGAAAGATGGTCGCTCGCGCACCGGCTGCACGCCGTTGAGCAGACCGAGAATCTCTTCGCCGCTCAAGGTCTCGTATTCCAGCAGCCCCTTGGCCAGAGCGTCGAGATCGCCGCGCTTCTCGGATAAAATCGTCCTGGCGGTTTCATAGCCTTCCTGCACCAGCCGGCGCACTTCGGCGTCGATGGTCTGCTGCGTAGCTTCGGATATGCTCTGCTGGCGGCCCATCGAATAGCCGAGGAACTGCTCCTGCTGCGGTTCGGCGTAAGCGACCGTCCCCAGCTTGTCGGAGAAGCCAAGCTGCGTGACCATCGCCTTCGCAACCCGCGTGCACTGCTGGATGTCGCTCGCCGCGCCCGAGGTCACATTGTCGTGGCCGAACACCAGCTCTTCTGCAACGCGCCCGCCCATGGCCATCGCCAGCATAGCGATCAGCTGTTCGTAGCTCTGCGAAATCTGATCGCGCTCGGGCAGGCCCTGCACCATGCCCAGCGCACGACCGCGCGGGATGATCGTCGCCTTATGAATCGGGATCGAGCCTTTCATGTTGAGCGACACGAGAGCGTGGCCGCCTTCGTGATAGGCGGTGAGGCGTTTCTCCTCGTCGGTCATGATCAGCGTGCGGCGTTCCGCGCCCATCATGATCTTGTCGCGCGCATCCTCGAACTCCGCCTTGGTGACGATTCTCTTGCTGCGGCGCGCCGCCAGAAGAGCCGCCTCATTGACCAGATTCATCAAATCCGCGCCCGAAAAGCCCGGAGTGCCGCGCGCGACAACCTTCAAATCCACATCCGGAGCCAAGGGCACCTTGCGGGCGTGAACCTTGAGGATCTTCTCGCGGCCGATGAAATCAGGATTGGGAACCTGAATCTGGCGGTCGAAGCGGCCTGGACGCATCAAGGCCGGATCGAGCACGTCGGGACGGTTGGTCGCGGCGATCAGGATGATGCCCTCATTGGCTTCAAAGCCATCCATCTCCACCAGCAACTGGTTGAGCGTCTGCTCGCGCTCGTCATTGCCGCCGCCAAGTCCGGCGCCGCGATGACGGCCCACAGCGTCGATTTCGTCGACGAAGATGATGCAAGGCGCGTTCTTCTTGGCCTGCTCGAACATGTCGCGCACGCGGGAGGCGCCGACGCCGACGAACATTTCGACGAAGTCGGAACCGGATATGGTGAAGAAGGGAACATTGGCCTCGCCGGCGATCGCGCGGGCCAAAAGGGTCTTGCCCGTGCCGGGAGGTCCGACGAGCAGCACGCCGCGCGGAATGCGGCCGCCGAGCCGCTGGAATTTTTGCGGATCGCCCAAGAATTCGACGATCTCCTCGAGATCCTCCTTGGCCTCGTCGACGCCGGCGACATCCTTGAACGTCACCCGACCCTGCGACTCAGTCAAAAGCTTTGCCTTCGACTTTCCAAAACCCATCGCACGGCCGCCGCCGCCCTGCATTTGCCGCGACATGTAGACCCAAAGTCCGAGAAACAGAGTCACCGGCAATACATTTAAGAATAGTGTCATCAGAATTCCATTGACGTCGCCCGCAGGGCGAGCCGAAATTTGCACCTTCCTCGCTTCCAATTTCGATACGAGGTCCGAAGACCCCGGCGCATAGGTTGCAAAAGCGCGATTATCTTCAAAATGCCCGGCGATCTCGTTTCCTGAAATCGTCACGTCATGGACGTGATCGCCCTCAATTTGTGCAAGCAAATCAGTAAACGTTATTTCGTTTGCTGAGGAACTCCGTTGAACTTTATGAGCGACTGTCATAGCAATCATCAATATAATTACCGTCGGGAATATCATCCCGACGCTCAGCTTTCGCTTTACTTTCATGACTAAGCCTCACATTGTTTGCACTTGTCTTTGCCGTTTGCGTTTAATGTATCGTTCAGTTTCCGTATTATTAAATAATAGCAGCGGTTTCTTGTGGTCAGAATAAGTATTCTGCGTGCAAAATTAGGAATATTACTGTTAGCGTGATAAATACAATTGTATAGTTTGTATCGTTCATTAAGAGACGCCACCTCCATATGCAATATACATAAGGAGGTGGCGAGCCTCTATTCACGCCTGGGAGCAAGTTGAGTAGAGGACAGGTTGGCCCTCGCGCCATTTTCGTCTGGAGGCCCGAAATAAAGCGCGAGGGCTCGTCATCAGGTCAAAAGCGCGACGCCTTCTTTCCCAACCAATCGATGGATATTCAGCAGCAGTTGCAGCACGACGCCGAACACGCCGAGCGCCATCCAGCCGAAGAACACGAAGCCCCAATGCAACGGAGCGACGAACAGTTCTTCCATGAACCAGAAGGTGTGACCCCACTCGTTCAGGCCGACGTTCGGAATGATCATGAACGGGCCAATCGCCACGATCAGATAGGCCAACGAATACCCCTTCGAGAAGTAGGGGATGCGCGTCTTCGCGTGGAAGAAGCAGCCGACTGCCATGATCGAATAGATCGGATAGCTCATATAGAATTCGATGATATGCGACGGTGTGAAGTCGGTGTCGCGAATCACCGTCATGTGCCAGGTGCCGTCCTGCTCCGTGAAGAAGCTCGCGCCCCAATAGATGGCGACCGCGTAGGCCGTCAGCCATTTGGCGTTGTCAACAATGGCGCGCATTTCTTGACGCGGCGTCACGGTCGACATGTCGCGGATGCGGGTCTTCCACAACCAACCCGCCAGCGCCAGACCGGAGACCAGTTCCAATGGGATTTCCGTCCACAGGATGCTCAGCCAATAGGTCTGAAACTCGGGCGCGAAGGAGTCGAGTCCCGCGCGCCAGCCGTAGATTTGTTCATAGATGCGCACGATCAGATAGAACACGTTGAGAACAGCGAGTCCGATCCACATCGGCTTCAAGTCGACGATGACGTCGGGGCCAACCGCTGCGGCTCCTCTATCCGTTCGGGCGGCTGTGTCCGTTCGGGCGGCTGCGTCCGTTCGGGCGGCTGTGTCTGTAGCTGAACTCATATTCTTTCCCTCCTTTGAGAACCGGCGCCAAGGATCTGGCTCCGGTAGGTTTCCATTCTGCTTCACCAGAGGTCCTAGCGCAGGATGGCGGAGGGGACTTTTTTGTCACTAACCGTGCCAGGGGCGTCTGTTGTCATGCCCATGTTTTGTCCCGCGCATTACGCAAACTGGTTGCGAACGTACC
Source organism: Methylocystis sp. KS32 (assembly GCA_002862095.1). Taxonomy (GTDB): domain Bacteria; phylum Pseudomonadota; class Alphaproteobacteria; order Rhizobiales; family Beijerinckiaceae; genus Methylocystis. The sequence continues at coordinate 178,433 of PHSQ01000003.1, forward strand.
CGGACTCGCAGGTTTCAAATGCGCCTTCGTAAAATGAAGATTTTTCATTCGATTCATGCAGAAATTTCATTGGCGTGGCAGATCGTCAAAGAAAGCGCCGATCTTTACGTTGGAACGATCGACATCGAGGATACGACAGGCGGCGGCGCAACATTTAAGCCATCTTTTCCGGCAGCAACGGACGCGTAGCGCGGCGGTTTCGTTTCCAGGCAAATCTCATCATCGCTGTTAAAGAAACGCTGCGATTCGTTTGCGAGGAGAGATATCCAGTGCGAACAAAGGTGCGTCCGGTCGGGGGGATTGGCGGTAACGGACCTCCGCTACCATCGATCCCCCCTGAAATTTAGCTCAAGAGATTCGCGAGGTCGCGGACTTGTTCATCGCTACGCCCCGGGCACCCTCGACAACCGCGGCGAACCGTTCGCAGTCATTATGCCGCCGGAACCAACAGCCCGCTGACTACCTCACGGCTCCTCAGCGCCGGCCAAATTCTGGGTGAATGCTCGTCTCCCTTGCGATCCGGTCGAGCAGCATCGAAGATTTTCCGGGAAATGGCTTCTTGCTGGGTCCGCAGGTGATCGCGCAGCAGTTTGTTGCGCGTAATATATCCTGCGTTCACTCCCGGTATCGAATGGTTCATCAGCAAATGTACATCAAGCTCAGGCACTCCGGCTGCCTGAGCAACCGTGCGGAAGCTTTGACGAAGATCGTTGCCCCACTTCGACAGCTCTTCCCGCTTTTCCTTATGCTCGGCCAAATGTCCGCTCTCGCTGTCAGCCGGGAATAGCCAATCTTCGGCTTGTTCAGGGTACAGCGCCCGCCCAATGCGTATGACGCGGAGCAGGCAACGAATCATCGATCGCGACAAAGGAATGTCGAACGCCTTTGTCTCTCCGCCTTTCGGTTTGGGCACATGGAGCACGCGGCTGCGGAAGTCGAGATGCTCGACGCGCGCTTTCTTGATCGCGTCAGGCCGGTGTCCGGATAACAATAAAAATAGATGAAATTCTCTGCGTATAGGGTTGTCGAGAGCGGCCAGCTCCGTAAACCATCTCTTGACATCACCAAGACCAAGCGCGGTGTCTCGCCTATGTTCCGTGTTCCAATCAACCGCCAGAACAGGATTATCCGCAGGAAGCGCCCGCGCAGTTTTGCGGGCGTGGTTGTAGATTGCTCGCAATGTCCTCATGCACCCATTAGCGATATAAGGACCGCTTTCTTTGGTAATTTTTTCGTGTCTAGCCGTTACGACGCCCGGATCTTCCCCGAAGTAGGAAAGAGGTTCGTCAAGCCAGTCCGCCAATAAACGTTCGACATGGTCCCTATAATTCTCGATCGTGCCCTCGCTTCTATGCTTTCGCCTCATGTGCCCGTCACGATAGCGCTCCCAGGCCTCGCGCAGAGTAGGATCGCTCGAACTCTGTTTGGGGGTCTCCGCAATTTTCGGCTTTGATCGGGGGTCAACGCCATCTGCGATCGACCCCAGTAAAGCCCTGGCTTTTGCACGGGCCTCTCGCGCGGCGATTTTGCCCACTTCGCCAATCTTGATCCGGATCGTCTGACGGCTTCCATTATTTCGAAGATCGCTTTGGACCATGAAGGTTTTGGACCGCTTTCCGACGAGGAGAAAGAAGCCAGCGAGATCCTCATCTCGCACGATCTGCTGCCCCGACGCGACGAGAGGCAGCGCCGCGATATTGCGATCTGAAAGTGGAAGACGAGCTACGAGCATGGATTTTAGAACGGCATTAGAACGGTGAATTCACCCGGAGGGGTGTGGAGGTCTGTCTACGCCAGGATACGCGAACGCGGCCATAAATCAATATTAATCAGCGATATAAGTCGTAGTAGTAGGGGACTGGCGCGCAATAAGAAACGGCTGGATGGGGGCCTATTACAAACTACGAATCTGGGGGTCAGAGGTTCGAATCCTTTCGGGCGCGCCAATCACGTAAGATACTGAACTAATTTGGAATTTTGTTTCACCGGAGCGGATAAACAAAAGAAACCTCCGCGAAGATAAAAGCCATCCGCACATCACGAATTCCGCGCCGCTGGCAGAATGGCCCTGAGCGGGCGTTGGTCGATCGCGGGTTGAGCGGTCTCTCTTGGCTGTCCTAGAGCGTTTTCCGACCAGACGGAATCGTCTGGTCGATAAGAAATCGCTCCAGGTTCAAAAAGCTGGAGCAAAATCTAATCGAAAAAGTCTATCAACTTTTTCGGTTTTCGCTCTAGCCAAGCAGCGGCCGTTTAGGGGAGGCGATGCTTGTGCTGGTGATTTCTCTCGGGGGCTGGCCCACTCGCTTTCGCATCATCGACATCGTGCGCGACCGTGCCCTCCGGATAATCATATTGCCCAGGATCGCGATAGTCGTTCGCCGCCAGCCCTTCACGAATCTTGATCAGTGAAAACATACCGCCCATTTCCGCGGGTCCGAACTGTCCTTGACCAGACATCATCGGAAGCGTGTTGGCGGGACCCGGCATAGCCATCTCGCCCATGTCGGCCATGCCCGACTGCCCCATCGGCATATAACCTGGAGCAAGCCGGCCAATGGCCTTGACGAGTTCGCGTTTTTGCTTAACCCCGATGAAATTTTGCACGCTATGCCCCATCGCGTTCATCGTGTGATGCGACTTGTGGCAATGGATCGGCCAGTCTCCAGGGTGTTCGGCGACGAACTCAATCGCGCGGATCACGCCCACCGGCACGTCGCTGGTCGATTCCGGCCATCGCGCGGCTTCCGGAATCCAGCCGCCATCGGTTCCCGTTACCTTGAAGTGATGACCGTGCATGTGGATCGGATGATTGGTCATCGACAGATTGGCCATACGGAGGCGTACGCGGTCGCCGCGACCTATCGCCATCGGATCGATGCCGGGAAAGACACGGCTGTTCCATGCCCAGATATTGAAGTCTGTCATTTCCGAGACCTGCGGCAATGACGTGCCGGGATCGATGCGATAGGCGCTCATCATAAAAACGAAGTCGCGATCCACGCGCATGAAAGCCGGGTCGCGCGGATGGACGACGAACATACCCATCATGCCCATGGCCATCTGGACCATTTCGTCGGAATGCGGATGATACATGAAGCTGCCGCTTTCCTTCGTCTCGAACTCATAGACGAAGGTCTTGCCGGGCGGGATATGCGGTTGCGTGACGCCGCCGACTCCGTCCATGCCGGCCGGAAGAATCATGCCGTGCCAATGCACCGCGGTGTGCTCGGGTAGCCTATTGGTGACGAAGATGCGCACCTTGTCGCCCTCGACCGTCTCGATCGTCGGTCCGGGCGAGGTTCCGTTATACCCCCATAGATGCGCCTTCATGCCCGGCGAGAACTCGCGCAGCACGGGCTCGGCCACGAGATGGAACTCCTTCCAGTCGCCGTTCATGCGCCACGGCAACGACCAGCCGTTGAGCGTGACCACCGGCCGGTAGTCCGGCCCGCTGCCGGGAGGCGACGGCGACTGCGTCGCCGCGCTTGTCATGCGCGGGGCTTCGGGGATCGTCGCCGCCTGCGCGCGTCCGCCGATCGCGGTGACGCTGGCGTAGGCCCATGCTGACTTGAGCAGGCTTCTTCTCGACATCATGATCGATCTCGCTTCATGGGCGCTCCGATCCCGTCTCAGCGACCAAGACCGAGCCCTTTTTTTCTTCCGCGGACGCCATTCCTCCGCCTACGATGGCCGCGCGGAGGTCGACCTCGGCGAGCCAAAAGTCCCGCTTTGCGTCGACCGTTGCGCCGCTTGCCAGCACCCGCCTGCGCGCATCCTCAAGCAGCGTGAAGACATCGACGATCATCGTATTATAGCGCTTGAGCGACTCGTCGGAGATGATCGCGTGCAGCGGCATGATCTCGCGTTGGCGACGCAAGGCGATCTCGTGGGCGGCGCGATAGGCGCGGTAGGCCTCGCGCGCCTGAGACCGGACGTCGACGGCCCTTTCGGCAAGGAGATTGACGGCTTCAAGCCAGCGCTGTTCGGATTCTCGGACGCGGGTTTCGCCCATGTCGAAGATGGGGATTTCAATGGTCGCGCCAACGCCGGCGTCGTTGAACTGCACCTTTTCGGCGCCGACGTTCTCTCGCGTGATGTTTCCCAGCGCCGAGAGCTCAAAGACGTTCACGAAGCGAGTAGAGTTCGCCAGCCCGAGCGACTTCGTCAATGCCGAAAGCTCCTTGCGGGCTATTTGCAAGTCCACGCGGCGCTCGATCGCCTCGCGCTCGACCGTCGGGATGTTAAGGGGGCGCGCGGGGAATGCAGGCAAGGCGCTCGGCAAGGCGAAGCGCAGGTCATCGCCCCACAGCCCCAGCACGCGAACCAGACGCTCGCGCTCCGCCGTCTCGCTTTTGCGCGCCGCGGCGAGCACGGTGGCGATTTCCGCATGGAAGAGTTGTTCGCGCGTCTGATCGAGCCGATTCATCGCACCGGTCTCGCCGAGCTGCCGCGCCAGTTTCGCGGCGATTTCGGCGCTCGACGCCGCTTGTTCGAGGACGCGAACCTGTTCGCGGGCGGCGACTGCTCGGTAATAGGCGCGCCTCGCTTCGGCGGCGACGCGCAACGTCGCCTCGGCGGCTTCGAGTTGCGCCGCCTCGAAGCGATCGTTAGCGATGTTCGCGCGCGCCGGCAGGGTTGCAAGGGCGAGAATGTCGGCCGCAACCGCGGCTTCAATCTCCGATGACAGGTTTCCAGCAATCCGCCCCAGGGAAAGGCCCGGATTGGGCGGCAAGCCTTCCCGCACCTTGATCGCCTCCGCGACGCCCAGTCGGTTGTAGGCCGCTTGCAAACCATGGTTCGAGCGCAGGGCGATCTCTACCGCATTGCTCGGCGTCAGGGGATTTTTCAGCAGATGCGAGACGCGAGCGCCGGCCTCAGCCGCATCTTTGGGCGAGCGGATTGCAACCACTTGCTGGTGCAGTTCATTTCGCGCAATGGCCTCGGCGACATCGATGCCGCCATCTGGAGAGAAATCGGCGCAGGCGGACAGCAGCATGGCCAGATAAACGGCGCCGCCTGCCTTCGCGACAAAGCGAAGGGAGCTGGGAGCCCTGCGTTGCCTCTCGGAGGAGGTCGCGCAAGCATGGAAAAAAGAAGACATGAAGTCCCTCGTCGCGTCGAATGGACTGACACACGCGGCGTCTAGAGCGCTTTCCGACCAGACGGAATCGTCTGGTCGATAAGAAATCGCTCCAGATTCAAAAAGCTGGAGCAAGATCTAATCGAAAAAGTCTATCAACTTTTTCGGGTTTTGCTCTAGGCCGAGCGGGGGTTGTCGCTACGCGAGGGGGAACCTTGGAGGGCGGACGAGGCGGTTGGGAGACAATTCTTCGTGATCGTCTCTCGGCATGACAAAAGAGTGGGAGCCTTCGATCCGTATGACTGTAATGCTGGCTATATCGGGCGTTAGCAACGGGACTGAACAGGAATACTCGCACCCAGCGTCACCATGATGACTTGGCGCGCCCGCATCTCCGAATCCGCTTGTCTTCGCCGCCCCGGCTCCGAATTCCGCGCTGGAAAGATGCATCTGAATCCCGGCATGGCAGGGATGCAAGCCATTGCGAGGCGTGGACGCGGTTGCAGGACTCCAGCTCGCAAAAAAAGCGTAGAGCACGATCAACATGATCGCGCTCACCGCGCGCAGCTTTTGAGCGAGCCAGTATGGCATTGCGTCTTGCTTCGAATCCCATTCGTTGTTTGCAAGCCTAGCGCACAAAGTGCGGCTAAATGCGGCTACATAATGTCATTTTGGCGTCGATCAAGGCGCCGCGAAGGGCTCTCATGAAACGCCAGTCCAGCCAATTCTTGCTTGATGTTGGCATTCCAACGGCTCTTCGGACTGCCTCGCTTGGATTTTCCCAAGCGCGAATTTTCTGACTCGTTTGGCTCGAAGCAGATTCGCGCCATGTCGCAAAGGGCGCGCGCGCCGTGTTGCTGCTCGACCGCGCCGAAACCGAACCCAGTCGAGAACGTCTGGCGATTTATCCGCCAAAATCGGCTCTCCAACCGTGTCCTCGAAAACGACGACGCCATCGTCGTTGCGGCCCGCGACGCTCGGCGAAGGCTCCTCGATCGGCCATAGACCGTCACGTCAATCGGCATCCGCCAATGGGCGCATATTGCTCGACCGTCATGACCGTTGGCATAAGCGATCGCGCGGAGACGCTCCCGACGACCGTTCCGCGCGAAACGCCCCGCCGCTCAGAACTCAAGCCTAGCCGAGCCCTTCGTCCGCTGACGTTCCCTTGCGGTAGGCGGTGTAGAGAATGACCGCCGCGTCGAGCGCCCCCAAATGGGTTTCGATCAAAGGACGCACGTCGCTCCACTCCAGTCCGCCGACTCCCGTGGCGAGCCGCGGCAATGCGAGGCTGCCGAATTTTTCCTCAACGATCAAGCTCGCCAAGGCTCTTAGCGTGGCGTTGACGTTGTGCAGGCTCGCTTTACCCGGCGTGGAGCTGGCGCTTTCCGCAGGCTCCTGAGTGATCAAATTGACGATGCGGGCGCTATGGCCATCCTTGTCGATCCCGCCCCAAAACCAGAGTTCGCCTGGCTTCGGATGGCTTTGCTGGCAGTAGTGGCGAAAATCCTTGGCCATTGCCGGAAAACGTTCTCGTAAGGAGAGCGCCAGCCCATTTGCGAAATGATCGAAGGGCGCGACGCCATGAGCAATGGCGTCGGCTTTAGTCAACAGAATGTCGCCTTGCGCTTCGCGTATCAATTCCTGCCCCCTTCAGCGGTCATCCGCGTCGGAACATTTGCGGCGCGGTCAAATATAATTTTGGTTCCGTCGAGGCTTTTTGCAATGCGCGAGGGGCGTGCGCGCCTGCGCCTCGATGCCGCATGTCGAAGTCAGCGAACTCGATCGCGACGCCTGTCGAGAATAAAGGAAAGCGATTGACGCGCGCGCATATGCGGTCCGTCATCCGAGTGCAATCATCGGATGAGGTTGGATCTCCGGCGCGAATTTAAAAAATTACAGAACGGTCGCTTCGTGGATTTCTCGGGGGGAGAAGGGCGTGACAAACTGTCCGGCGAAACCTCCTTCGAAGTGACGCAGGACGAGGACCTCGGTTTTCCCAATCAGAATTTGGGCGCCAATCTGTGGCGGAGCGGAAGTCTCCACCGCGATGCCTGCGTTGGAGAAATTCAGAATTTTGATGAGATGCTCGCGCCCGTCTGGAAATCGCATGATTGCGCGCCGCATGAAAGGTTCGATACGCAGATGGCGCCGTTCCTCGGCTATGTCGAGGGCAAGCCTATTCGCGAACCAGGTGAGTTTGTCGGCGAGCGACTCGCGTTTCGCCGCCGGAGCCTTGAAGGTTATTGCAAAACCGTCGTGCAACTCGCGAATCGCTGGACCTTCGAAACGTCCCAGCCCATTGATATAGGCGATGACCTTTTCTCCGATTCTGGGAATGACCGGCGCGGAAAGCCTCATGCCGCCGGGTGAAATATCGACCGTTTCGCATGGATATTCCAGCCGGGATTCGAACATGCAGCGCCCCGACAAGCCGATGGTAACACGCTGAAACCGACGACCATCCGACTGCGTAAACAGAGGGCGATAGCCTTCAAATTCGGATCTTGGATGGTTGGTCATGATTTCTTCCGGCTGAGCGGGCGATGTGTTCTCTCAATGACATTGGAAAAAAAGCATTAAATTTTAATTACTTAGATTGCAATTTCGAGACAACTCTGGATTGTCTCCCAAGCATGTATCCCCTTGGGTTGCATTGGTCTTCGTCTTCTCTCGAGACGATCCTGTTCCCTTGTCGAGCGCGCCGGCGATACTTTACCGATCGCTTGGCGTTATCATCGATGCTCGAAGGCTCCACGAGGCGTCATGGGCGCCGCGTCCGGAGAGGAAAGCTTTGCCAACGAAACTGCTGGGCTCGTTCCGGATGAGGCGACGCGCGCCGCGCAACAGCAGTTGGAAGCAGCGCTTGCCAGCGACGTACGTGAGCGCGTGATCGCCGCGCCACCGGACCTTTTTGAGCGGGCTAACGTGAAGCTGCCGTTGGCGATGGGTTATGGAGGGGCGGCGGCTGACCGGCGCGGGCAAGGCGGAAGAGTGGAGAGGGCGGCGTCGATGGGGTGATTGACCAAGACGCCTTCGGGCTGGATCGCGTTTATGTGCAGGCGAAGCGATACGCGCTTACAAATCCTGTTGGCCCCGGAGCAATAGGCGACTTTTTGGCCCTTTGGGTCGTTTCGAAGCCACCAAGGGGCTTTTCGTCACCACGTCATCTTTCACCCCCGCAGCACGTCAAACTTCAGAATATCTGAGCAAGAGACTTGTTCTGATCGACGGCGGGTTATTGGCTGGAGCAAAATCCGAAAAAGTTGATAGACTTTTCCGATTTGATTTTGCTCCAGCTTCTTAAATCTGGAGCGATTTCTTAATCGACCAGACGATTCCGTCTGGTCGGAAAGCGCTCTAATTCTACTGCGTCCTGAACGAATTTGTCGGCGGTTTCGTCATTGCGAGCCGAAGGCGTGGCAATCCAGGGGGGCTGGCGTTGCTCTGGATTGCTTCGGCTTGCGCTCGCAATGACGGCGCTGGCCCGGTCCCAGGCCGCTTCGTGACGCAGTAGAACTAAGTTGACGGTCCGATATCAAGTTGGATGTCGGGTCGAAGAAGCTTTGTTCATCAGGCGGCTTGACGAAGAGTTCTTCGAATAGGGATCGCCCTCTTGTGGATAGCGGTTTGCCCGTTTGATGGTGCGGCCAAGGGGTGGTCCAGCGCTCCGATGCGGGATTGCCCCAAGGACTATTTATCTCCTCACCTCGCGAACTTCTTATATTTCAGCCGGTGCGGATTGACTGAGTCCACCCCCAGCCGCCGCTTTTTGTCTTCCTCGTAATCGGCGAAGTTTCCTTCAAACCATTCCACATGCGAGTCGCCTTCATAGGCGAGCATATGGGTCGCGACGCGATCGAGGAAGAAGCGATCGTGCGAGATCACCACGGCGCAGCCGGCGAACTCGGTAAGCGCCTCTTCCAGCGCGCGCAGGGTTTCGACGTCGAGGTCGTTGGTCGGCTCGTCGAGCAGCAACACATTGGCGCCGCTCTTGAGAATCTTCGCGAGATGCACGCGGTTGCGCTCGCCGCCCGAGAGGCTCCCGACCTTCTTTTGCTGATCCGTCCCCTTGAAGTTGAAGTTCGAGCAATAGGCGCGGGAATTGATCTCGCGTTTGCCGAGATAGATCACTTCATTGCCGCCGGAAATTTCCTCCCAGACGGTCTTCTTGTCATCGAGCGTGTCGCGCGATTGATCGACATAGCCAAGATGCACGCTGTCGCCGATCGTGATGCTTCCCTTGTCGGGCTTTTCCTGCCCGGCGATCATGCGAAACAGCGTGGTCTTGCCGGCGCCGTTGGGGCCGATCACGCCCACAATGCCGCCGGGCGGCAGCTTGAACGACAGATCGTCGATCAGCAGCTTGTCGCCGTAGCCCTTGGAAAGATGATCGAAATTGATGACATTGTCCCCCAGCCGCTCGGCGATGGGGATGATGATCTGCGCGGTCGTCGGCGCCTTCTCGCTGCTCTTGGCGACGAGTTCCTCGTAACGCTGGATGCGCGCCTTGGATTTCGCCTGCCGCGCCTTGGGCGAGGCCGCGATCCACTCGCTTTCGGCCTCCAACGCGCGCTGGCGGGCCTTGTCCTCGCTGGACTCCTGCATCAGGCGTTTTTGCTTCTGTTTCAGCCAGCTGGTGTAATTGCCCTCGTAGGGAATGCCGCGGCCGCGATCGAGCTCCAAAATCCAGCCCGTCACATTGTCCAGAAAGTAGCGGTCGTGGGTGACGATCAGAATGGCGCCGGGATAATTGCGCAAATGACCCTCGAGCCAGTTCACTGTTTCGGCGTCGAGATGGTTCGTCGGTTCGTCGAGCAGCAGCATGTCGGGCTGCTCCAGCAACAGGCGGCATAGCGCCACGCGGCGGCGCTCGCCGCCCGAAAGCTTGGCCACGTCCGCATCGTCCGGCGGGCAGCCGAGCGCATCCATCGCCTGATCGATCTGGCTGTCGAGATCCCACAAATTCTGCGATTCGATTTCGTCCTGGAGGCTCGTCATCTCGTCTGCGGTCTCGTCGGAATAATTCATGGCGAGATCGTTGTAGCGGTCGAGAATGTCCTTCTTGGCCTTGACGCCCAGCATGACATTGCCGCGCACGTCGAGCGCGGGGTCGAGTTGGGGCTCCTGCGGCAAATAGCCCACGCGCGCGCCTTCGGCGACGAAGCCCTCGCCGGTGAATTCCTTGTCGATCCCCGCCATGATCCGCAACAGGGTCGATTTACCCGCGCCGTTGACGCCAAGCACGCCGATCTTGGCGTCGGGGTAGAAGGAGAGGTGAATATTATCCAGCACCTTCTTGCCGCCGGGCCAGGTCTTGGTGAGGCCCTGCATGTGATAGATGAATTGACGCGCCATCGGATTGATCCCGCAAAAGGAAACTTGTTGGCGCCGTGTTTAGTGCATTTTCGGGCGCCGTGGGAAGTTGTTTCCGCGCCGACGTCGGCCTTCTTATTTTCCTCGTAACAGGAAGCGGCGGTTGATGGGCTGGAGCGGGCGGGCGTTATTGGGGAAAATTCTCCTGAAAGCGTCGATGTCCGCGCGGGCGACCCGAACCGGCGCGGCGAAAATATTCCAGTCCACGACCTCGGCGCAGGGAGGCGTGGTGAGAGAGCCCTCGTAGCGGTAAAGCGGCCCCTGCTTCTGTGCGAGCGCGCGAGGGTTCAGCGGCCTCTCCAGCCGGGCCTCGCCCTCGGCGGCCGGGGCGACCTTCATGATGCGCGAAAAAGCCGTGTTCTTGCCGCCTGCCGTTAAGAATGCGGCCACCACCGCAAGCTTGCCGCCAGGCTGCGCATGCACGAAATGCACCTCCATCGCGGCGCGTTCGCCGTTAAGGGCGTGTTCGGCCGGCGCGTGAAAATGGAACTGCTTGAGCTCGTATTTTTCCTCGCCGATCCTCAGAAAGCCGCCGGGCTCCGCGTTAGCCTGGATGGTATGGCCGTTGTTGACGATGGCGAAGGCCTGCGGCTCCCATTCGATGACGAGCCGGTCGATATTTGCGGGGACGGCGTTTTCGAGGTCTATCGGGGACTGTTCCCGGCCGATGGAGCAGAGCTTGAAAGCGGGATCGAGTTCGCCCCATTTATTTGGCGTTTCGTAGTTCCAGTCCGCCTCGGCTGCGCGCACTGCTTGCGCGCAGAGTGGACAGGACAGGACGCCAGCGAGAAATCCACGTCTGTGCACCGCCCCATTCTCGCGCTTTGAGTTTCATGCGACCGCTCGATATCTTATCGACAAGACGTGATTCCGCAAGCGCTCGTTCCTGGACCGAGCGTTCGCTTCTGGACAAAGCCATCCCGGGCGCTAAAGGATGGGTTACTCTAGTTTTGCGGTCGACGCACAATATCTGTTCCTGCCGACGGCGCGCCGAAGGGGTCTAAAATGATACGCGACTATGCTAACCACGCCGCCAACGAACGGACGTTCCTGGCTTGGGTGAGAACCGGCATCGCCATCATCGCTCTCGGCTTCGTCATCGAAAAGTTCAATCTCTTCTTGCTCACCATCGCCAAGACTCTAGACCTCGATGTGATTCATCCCTCGCAAATGCAGAAGCTTTCGGGGCCGCTGGGCCGCTACAGCGGCCTTGGCCTGACTTTGGGGGGCGTGGCCCTGATCCTTGTCGCCGCCTGGCGTTTCCTGCACACGCAACGCCTGCTCGATGCCGAGGAGTATCATCCGGCGGGCGCCACCGGGCCGGAGTTCCTGCTGCTGACCGCGATGCTGCTCTTCTTTGCCGGCTTCTCTGCTTATATCGCGCTTGGATGAGGACTCAACGCAGGTCGAGAACCGGCAGGTCGACCAGGAGCGTCGCGCCGCCTCTCGCGAGCGTCAGTCGGCGCTTTTGGCCGGGTTTGCCATGCAATGCCGCGAGCATCGCGCCTCTTGCCGCGCCGGGAGCCGGCATATCGTCCACCGCGAGCAGTTCGTCGCCGACGGCGACGCCCTCAAGAGACGGCTGGGCCGGGGTTTTTACAAGACCGCCGATAAAATAGCGTCCGTCGCGCCGTTCCAGGGTGACGCCGACGCAGTCGAGATCGTGCGGTTGGAGCCCCATTCGCCCGCCAATAGGACATGCGGTTCGGATAGTCGATGGTCAGCACAATGTCTTTCAGCGCATTGGCGCCAAGCCAGCCGACAACCGGACCAGGCGCGGATTTCTGCCAGTTGTCCCAGAAGAAGTCGCCGACCATCGCGTCGATATAGCCGCCTAAAATCGGCCCCGTGCCCAAAAAAGCGATATTTTTCAGTTCGAGACCGCCGATGGATAGGCTCGGGACACGCCCGATGGTTCCGCGCTTCTCGAAATCGAGATCGAGCATATTGTAATTCGCGGCGCCGATCGCGCCCTCCGCCCGGCGCCAATCTGGACGGTCGGCCAGCCAGTGCGCAAGGATTGAACCCCGCATCCAACTGTAGCCCGAGCCGGCGTCGATCACGAAAGGATAATTTTGTCCATTGACGGTCACCTCGACACTGGCGAGACCGCTTGCCGGATTCACCGCCACGGGCACGGCGATCCCCGCGGGCGGCTCGCCGTTGGCGCGCGTGATGGAAAGCCTGCCGCGCTTATAATCGAGCGTCAAGCGACCGGCCAGAAACAGGCTCGCCGGCAACATGGCTTCGACGGGATGCGGGCCAAAATATTGCGCGAAATCGGGCGCTCCCAGTCCGCCGTCGCCATCGACGACGGCTTCCGCCGATGCTTCAAGCGTCATGTCGCCGGCGCGCAATCGCAGTGGCGCGCCGCGGTCGACACCCAGTTCACGATAGAGCGCCTTGGCGAGAATGGGCGCTTTCATGCCCATGTTGAACCAGGCCAGCGCCTTGCGTATCCCGCCATCGGGCGTCTGAAATGTGGCTTCGACCAGAATGCGCCCCGCATCGAGCGTGAAGGGCATGGCGGCGACCGGCGAAGGGGCAGGGCGCTGCGGTTTCGAGATGGCGTTCGAGGGGGCGGCGAAGAGGAAAACGACGCCGGCGAGCATCGTCGAAATCCATCGCAATAGCCAGCAAGCCATCGGAAATCTTTCGTGATTCACGGGAACGACACGCGGGCGTCCCTCGGACGCGGCCAGCGTGAACCGCGCTTTTGTCATTTTTGGGATCCCGCCTGCGCTGGTTTCCTTTCGGGGCGCGAGCGTTTATGCCCTTCGCGGGAGCGGAGGGAGACGAGCGGATAATGAACATTCTTCTTATCGGATCGGGCGGACGGGAGCACGCCATCGCCAACGCCTTGGTCAAGAGCCCAAGGCTGCGGCGGCTCTTTATCGCTCCCGGCAATCCAGGCATGGCGCAACTCGGCGATGTCGTCGAGCTCGATGTCGCCGACCATCGCGCCGTGGCCGATTTTTGTCGCCAGAACGGTGTCGGCCTCGTCGTCATCGGCCCGGAGCAGCCCCTGATCGCGGGGTTGGTCGACGACCTCGCCGCGCGGGATATTCTCGCCTTTGGCCCGACCAAAGCCGCCGCGCGGCTGGAGGGCTCCAAGGGTTTCACCAAGGATCTTTGCCGCGCCTATAATATCCCCACCGCCGAATATGAACGCTTCGACAATGAATCCGCCGCTCTCGATTATGTGAGCCAGAAGGGCGCGCCGATCGTCGTCAAGGCGGACGGGCTCGCCGCCGGCAAGGGCGTCGTCGTGGCGCGAACGCTCGAAGAGGCCGAAAGAGCCGTGAAGGCGATGTTCGCCGGAGCCTTCGGCCGTTCCGGCGCGGAGGTCGTCGTGGAGGAGTGTCTGGAAGGCGAGGAAGCGTCTTATTTCGCCTTGTGCGACGGGGAGATCGCCGTTCCGCTCTCGACCGCTCAGGACCACAAGCGCGTTGGCGACGGCGACGTGGGGCCGAACACCGGGGGAATGGGCGCCTATTCGCCCGCCTCGATCGTGACGCCGCAAATCGAGCGCCAGATTCTCGATCGAATCATAACGCCGACGCTGCGCGCGATGCGCGAATTGGGCGCGCCTTACAAAGGCGTGCTTTACGCGGGCCTCATGCTGACCTCCGAGGGACCGAAACTGATCGAATACAACAACCGCTTCGGCGACCCCGAGGCGCAGGCGATCCTGCCCCGTCTCGACGACGATCTGCTCGATCTGATGCTCGCGGCCTCGGCCGGGTCCCTCGCGAACCGGACGCCGAAATTTTCCGCGCGTCGCGCCCTGACCGTCGTGCTGGCGGCGAAAAACTACCCCGCGACGCCAATCACGGGGACGGAAATTCGCGGACTACGAGAGGCCGAGGCCTTTGATGGCGTCATCGTCACGCAGGCCGGCACGCGGCTCGTCGAGGGAAAACTACAGGCGGCGGGCGGGCGCGTCCTCAATGTGACCGCGCTCGCCGACACCGTGGCGAGCGCGCAAGCCCGGGCCTATCGGGCGGTGGACGCGATCGACTGGCCGGGTGGTTTTTGCCGGCGAGACATCGGCTGGCGCGAGGTCGCGCGCGAGCACGGATAATCTCTCACATCACATAAAGGCGATCCGGCAACTCGTCCCGTCCGCCGGGCGGCATGTGGCGTCCGAGAAGCCGCGCCGTTTCCTCGATGGCGGCGATATAGCCCTCGGCGATGCGGCCGGCGCGCATTTCCTGGAGCAGAAGATCGAGCGCGCCTCGCCATTCCTCGTCGGCGATCTTTTCGGCGACGCCGACATCGGGAACGATCCGCGCATAGCGCTCGGCCAGAGACGCGAAGATCAGAACGCCGCCGCGGTTTCTCGTGCGGCAGACCCCGCGAGTGTAAAATTGCTCCAGGGCGGCTCGATGAGCCCGCGCGCGCATGACGCGGCGCGGAATGAGCGCGGCGCGTAACGGCGTGAGAGAGAAAACCGCCGCCGCGACGACGAAGACCGCGATTTGCAGCGCGAAGATCTCGCGGACCGGCAGATGGCTGAAAGCGATCAGCGGCCACGGCGTCGCCAGCGCGGCAAAGGCGGCCCAAAGTGCGGGAACATAAGAGTAATCGGAAGAGCGTCGCGCCAGCACGCAGACAATTTCGGCCGCGGTCTTCTGTTCCGCCGCGCGAATCGCCTCCGCGACGCGCCGGGCGTCCTCGTTGCTGATTTGCATCACCAGTCCCCCGAGGCGCCGCCGCCGCCGGAGGAGCCTCCGCCGCCCGAAAAGCCGCCGTCGTCCCAGCCGCCGCCTCCCCAGGACGATCCTCCGTTCCGCCCGCCTTCGGAAGGCGGCAGGAAGATGAAAGGCCCGCCCCCGCCTCCGCCGCCCCCTCCACGCGCATTGCGGGACATATAGATGAGGATGAAGAGGAACAACAGGAAGACGAGCAAGGGCAGAACGTCGTCCAATTCGTTTGACAAGTTCCGCGACGCCGCGCGCTTGGTCCATTCGCTGGTGTCGCCGGAAAGTACATCGATGATCGCGTCGACGCCTTTTTCGATCCCGCCATTGAAGTCGCCGGCCTTGAAACGCGGAGCGACCGCAGTCGATAGAATGACGCTCGAAACCGCGTCGGTCAGTATGCCTTCCAGCCCGTAGCCGACCTCGATGCGCATCTTCCGCTCAATGGGAGCGATCAGGAAAAGCACGCCGTTGTTCTTTTTGGCGACGCCGAGCTTCCAGGCGCGGAAGAGCTCGTTGGCGTAACTCTCGATGTCCGAGCCATCCAGCGAACGCACCGTCGCGACGACGAACTGAATGCTCGACTTGTCCTCCAGATTTTTCAATTTCTCCTCGAGCGAGGTCTTGGTGGCTTGCGAGATTATATTGGCCTGGTCGGTGACCCGTCCCTGCAGCGCCGGGAAATTGGCCGCGGCGGCGAGGGCTATAAGACACAAGCCAAACGCGAACGCCGCCAGCAGGCGCTTTGCCGCGAACGCCGTCGACAGGGACCCTCTCATCTTGGCGTCCTATAAGGGTTGTTGCGACCGACCGCCGTTCGCGCAACGCCCGCAGCGTCCCGCGATCTCGACAACGCGCGTCCGCGGCGAGAAGCCGGCCGATTTCGCCACGGCGGCGAGTTCTCGCGAGAGTTCGGCGGAGGTCGCTTCCTTGACTTCTCCGCATTGCTCGCAGATCAGAAACACCACCGGCTCCTCCGCGTCGTGACAATGTCCGCAGACGACAAAGGCGTTCTGAGAGGCGAGCCGATGGGCAAGGCCATTGTCGAGGAGATAGGCCAGGGCGCGATAAACTGATATCGGCGCCGGACGCTTGCCCTTGCCGTCGACCATCAATTCGATCATCTCATAGGCCCCCACGGGACGGTTCGCCTGGACCAAAATATCCAGCGCCTGCTGACGGGCCGGGGTTAGCCGGCGCGACAGCGGCGAATGAGGGTGGGGCGCGAGCTTTGACTTCATGGCTGGCAGCCTAAAGGATTTTTGGCCTCGCCGCTCGTCCGGCCAGGCCTTTTTTAAAGCCCCTAAAAATGAAAACCCAATCCTATCCCGCCGCCAAATTCCGAGGAGCTTGGCCGTGGCGTGGGGTTGTTGCCATAAACGGGTTCATCGGCGCGGTTATTGACGCCCGCCTTGGGCGTGATCGACAAATCCTGACTATGTTGCGGACCCGAGTTTCCAGCTCCGCTCGACCGAGCGGAGGGTAGGGGAAGCGCGGAAAAGTCGTTCTCGCCAAAGCAGACCGGATCGTCTTTCCCTTTGGTTTTGGAACAGGGTGAACTTGGGGGCGCGTTGGTTCCCGTCTTGGCTTTTCGAGCTTTTCGCGGAGGCTGCATGGGATCGGCGATGGGGCTGTTCTGGGCCAGCGCCTGACAACATGTGAAGGTCATGGCGAAAATCGCCAATGACCAGGTTCTCGTCGGTCCGTGGATTCTCATGAAGTCGCTTGCAGTCTTGCCATCGCATTCGCGTCGGCGGGGTCGTCTTGCAGTTTACATCTAAAACTCTTTCATGCATCAGCTATTTTCGGACGCGGCGGGCGCGGCCAGGGCCGAAGAAAAAGACAGCGTATAGCTTGCGCGCGAGCGTCTCGACGCCCTGAAAAGCGAATAAACCTCGATAGGCCGAGCGCTCTCTTCGCGCGGGTCTTTCTTCGCGCGGGTTGCCGCCACATTCCCGCCGCGTATTATCGAGGCGCTTCGGAAAGCCGAGTTTTGCATAACGATAAGGTCGAAGGGGAGAAACCTTTATGCGCGGTTCGATCGGTCTGGCGGTCTTGGTCGCCCTATTCGCCGCCACGCCGGCTTTCGCCACGGGAACGCCCGAGCAGCGCGCCGCCTGTAGCGACGACGCCTTCCGTTTTTGCAACGATTACGTTCCGGACGCTTTCGCGGTCGAACGCTGTCTGCGCGCTCACATCAGCGAGCTAAGCCCCGCCTGCCGAAAAGAGCTTGGCGCGCCGCGAAAGGCCAAGCGTTCTTGACCCCCCAAGCGTGACAGTCAGCTTTTGTTCAGACGAAGCGCGATAATTCTCCCACGCTGGATGTTTCGGCGAAGGAGAAAGTCCGATGAATAAATCTGGAAAGGGCCTGTTGGCGACCGCCTCTCTGATGCTGGTCATGTCGCTCGGCGCGAGCGAGGCCGCCCTTGCAATGCCGCTGATGCAACGCTCGCAGGTCGAGACCGCGTCTGGCGTTCAGGAAGCCGGCTGGCGGTGCGGCCTCGGTTGGCATGTGAACGGATGGGGGCGTTGCGTGCCCAATCGGCCGCATCGCCGCCACTATTGGCGCCGCTGGTGATCTAGCCGCCCGCGCTGGTCGCCGCCGGAGAGGCTGGCGTCGAGATGAAAAGCCCGGCCCTCGCGCCGGGCCGTTTCTTTATCGTCATCACCGCCCGCTTGCGCCGCCGATATTTCCGCCGCCGTAAAAGCCGCCCCATTTAAAGTCAGGCGTTTCGCCTCTCGAAGAAGAGTGGTCGCGCGGCTTGATGTCGGTATTAACGCGCTTGGATTTGGCGTCCGTCGCCAGAAAGGGGTCCGACGATTTGTCTGCTCCCTCCTTGGCGTCGGCCGCCGCAAAGAAGCCCATGAGGAAAAGGGTGAGCGCCGCCAGCGGCAGCCTGCGCCATTTCATCGCCTGTCTCTCCGAATAATGAACAGCGAGCTGTTTAACATATTTTTGCTCCCCCTCCTTTAGAGCTACTGCGTCATGAACGAATTTGGCGGCGGATTCGTCATTGCGAGGAACGAAGCGACGCAACAATCCGAGGGCCGCCCGGCGCCGTCATTGCGAGCGAAGCGAAGCAATCCAGAGGGGGCCGAGTCTGGAGTGCTTCGCTTCGCTCGCAATGACGGGCGCTGGCCCAGCCCCAGGCGGCTTGGCGACGCAGTAGAAATAGAGCAAATTCAGAAAAAGTTGATCGTCGATCGGACCGCTCTGGTTGGAATCGCGCCGGTCGAAGTTCGTCGCGGGCCGTTCTTGCGCTGGCGAGGCGAGCGGTCGAAAGTGGTCTCGTCCGCGATCGGGTTCGCGGCTTTAGGGGAGGCGTGAGTTGAAAGGCGTCGCTTATGTTAACGGGGCGTTTACGCCCTTGGCGGATGCACGAATCTCGATTCTCGATCGCGGCTTTCTCTTTGGCGACGGCGTCTATGAAGTCGCCGCCGTGCTTGACGGCAGGCTTATCGACAACGAAGCCCATCTCGCAAGGCTCGAACGCTCGTTGCGGGAGATCGCTTTAACGAGCCCCACGCCAATCATGGAAATCCCCGCCCTTCAGCGAGAACTCATCGCGCGCAACGGGCTTCGCGAAGGCCTGACCTATCTGCAAATCACCCGAGGCGCGGCGCCGCGTGATTTCGCCTTCCCGAAGGATGTCGCGCCGACGCTCGTGATGTTCGTCCAGGAAAAGAGCATCCTGCGGTCTCCAAGCGCGGTGGCAGGGATAAGCGTCAAGACGGTCCCCGACATGCGCTGGGCTCGCCGCGACATAAAAAGCACCTCATTGCTGCCGCAGGCGCTCGCGAAGCAAGCGGCGGTCGCGAGCGGTTGTATGGAGGCATGGATGGTCGACGGCGACGGGATGGTGACGGAAGGCGCTTCCTCCTCCGCCTTCATCATCACGCAGAGAGGCAGCATCGTTACTTGCCCCAATTCGAGCAATATATTGCCTGGCTGCACCCGCAAGGCGGTCGTGGCTCTGGCCGAACGCCGCAATCTCGCTGTGGAGCAACGCGCCTTTTCGGTGGCGGAGGCGCTCGACGCCGCCGAGGCTTTCATCACCAGCGCATCGGCTTTCGTGCTGCCTGTGGTCTCTATCGACGGCGCGACGATCGGCGGTGGAGTTCCTGGTGAAAGAACAAGGCAGCTTCGGGACATTTACGTTGCGTTCGCCCGGGCGACGGCGAGTTGACGCGTTCGAACAAGGCGCTGACTTTATCGGAGCGATGAAAGGAAACGCGCTTATCGCCTCCATCCGAGGGAGCGCTCAACCGCTTTCTCCCAGGAGGCGATGAGGCGTTGTCGTTCGTCTTCCGCCATGCGCGGCGTCCAGCGCCGCGCGCTCTTTGAATCGAGGACGACGCTCTCTGGCGTGCGCCAAAATCCAACCGCCAGTCCGGCCGCATAGGCGGCGCCGAGCGCGGTCATTTCCACGATGCGCGGACGCGCTGTCGGTCTGTCGAGAATGTCCGCCTGGAATTGCATGAGCAATTCGTTCTCCGTCATTCCACCGTCGACGCGAAGCTCGGCGATCTCGACGCCTGCATCCTCCTCCATCGCCGCGAGAACCTCGCGAGTCTGATAGGCCGTCGCCTCCAGCGCGGCCCGGGCGATATGCCCCTTATTGCTATGCCGCGTCAGTCCCGCGATGACGCCGCGGGCGTCGTCCCTCCAGCGCGGCGCGTAAAGACCCGAGAAAGCGGGCACGAAATAGACGTCGCCATTGTCTTCGACCGAGCGAGCCAGCGCCTCGATTTCACAGCTTTCTCCCAGAAGGCCGAGATTGTCGCGAAGCCATTGCACCAAGGCGCCCGCTATCGCCACCGAACCTTCCAGCGCATAGACCGGCGCCGCTTCCCCGAGTTTAAAGCCGAGCGTGGTGATCAGTCCTTTGCGAGAGACGCGCGGTTCGCCTCCCGTGTTCGTCAAAAGGAAGCAGCCCGTGCCATAGGTGTTTTTCGTATCCCCGGCGTTTAGGCATCCCTGACCCAGCAGGGCGCCATGCTGATCCCCAAGCGCGCCAGCGATCGGCACGCCCTTGAGCGAGAATGTTCCGCTGGCGTCCTGCGTATCGCAATAGCCGTAGACTTCGGAAGACGAACGAATCTCAGGCAGACAGGGGCGGGGTATTTCGAGAAACTGGAGGATATCGTCGTCCCATTCGAGAGTGTTCAGATTCATCAATTGGGTTCTGGAAGCGTTGGTCGCGTCGGTGACATGCAGGCCGCCTCGCGCGCCGCCAGTCAGATTCCAAATCAACCATGAGTCCATCGTGCCGAAGAGGACTTCTCCGTTACGGGCCCGTGCGCGGGCGTCGGGCATATGCTCGAGCAGCCATGCGAGCTTCAGCGCGGAAAAATATGTCGCCAACGGCAAGCCTGTTCTGGCGCGTAGAAAATCTACTCCTTTCTCGCGGGACAGTTTTGCTACGGCGTCTTCCGTCCGCGTGTCCATCCAGACAAGCGCGTTGTAAAGGGGCGCGCCGGAGGCCTTGTCCCACAGGAGGCAGGTTTCACGTTGATTGGCGATTCCGATCGCGGCGATGTCGTCCGGCCGAAGCGAAGATTTTTCAAGAGCCCCCCGAACGACGTCGAGCGTATTGCGCCATATCTTAGCGGCGTCGTGCTCCACCCAGCCGGGTCTTGGACAAATCTGGACATGTTCGCGCCGATCGAACGCGACGATATCCCCCGTCTCGCTGAAGATTATGAATCTTGTGCTGGTCGTGCCCTGGTCTAGCGCGCCGATATGTCTCTTCGCCACGTCGCTTCGTCCCTTGCAGGTTTGTGATTTGAGCGCATACCCTATCCGCGCCGAATTGCATCAATCAATTTCAAAGGCCGTCGGCTCTGGCGGTTCACGCGCTGACGCTATCGGGACGCAAAATGTCGCGCCGGAGTTTCAATGGATGAAGGCGCCCGGCCTATCCATGGCGATTTTTGAATCTGCAGCGATTTCTTATCGACCAGACGATTGCGCCCGGTCGGAGAGCGCACTAGGCAAGAGTTTTGGGCTCAGGCGCCGAGGCGCATTGGTCGATCAGGTTTTCTCGATTTCATCGTGGGGGATCAGCAGCGCCATCTGAACTAGTTCCGCAAGGCTCTGGGCCTGCATTTTCGCCATCACGGCGGCGCGATGCACTTCCACGGTCCTCTTGCTGATGCCCATTTCGTCGGCGATGACCTTATTGGGTTGACCCTTCAAGAGTCCTATGAGAACTTCGCTTTCACGCTTTGTCAGAGTGGCTTTCCTCGCCAGCACTTCCTGGGTTTTCGCGAGATGAGCAATCTCGTCCTTGCCGCGTTTCAGCGCTTGTTCGATTGACGCCAGCAGAGCGTCGTCGTTAAACGGTTTCTCGAGGATATCGACGGCGCCCATCTTCATTACCTGGACCGCCAAGGGAACGTCGGCGTGTGCGGTGAGGAGAATGACGGGGAGAGAGGCGCGGTGATTTCTCAGTTCCTTGAGAAGGTCCACGCCGTTCATGCCTGGCATGCGAACGTCCGTAACAACGCAATCGCATGGGTCATGTTGGATCGCGTCGAGGAATTTTTTGGCGGATTCATGGGAGCGGATGTTGTAGCCCTCGATTTTCAAAAGCAACGAGAGAGAATCGCAAACCGCGCGGTCGTCATCGACGATATGAATAACTGCTGGCTCCGTCATGGCGTACTTTGATTCCATTTGCCAAAGCGCAGCTCGCGCTGCGATTTCGGGTCGTTCCAGGGTTCCTCTCGATCAATATATTGAATCGCGCGCCCTTTCGCCAACTTACACCTCGGGAGAGCGCTTCTTCATTGCCTGCTTTAAGAGTCCGGAAATCGAGAGAAAGTCGCGTTCCGCAAGGGACCATCGGCAAAAGACGCGCCACGCTGGCGAATGACATCGACGTCATAAAGCGCCGAGCCGGCTTCTACTGGCGGCTCAGTATCGCCAAGCCGAAGTCATCGGCCGGAAACCGTATGAGAGCGCCTATGTCTTTGGCGCGATCTGTCCGGCCAAGGGCAAGGGCGCGGCGCAGGCTCTGCCCTATGTCGACGCCAAAATGATGCGGCTCCACCTCGAGGGGATATCGCGCCATGTCGCAATGGAGCTGCGGCCGTGTTGCTGCTCCACCGCGCCGGAACCGAACCCCGTCGAGAACGTCTGGCGATATATCCGCCAAAATCGGCTCTCCAACCGCGTCTTCGAAAACGATGACGCCATCGTCGATGCAGCGCGCGGCGCTTGGCGAAGCCTCCTCGATCGGCCAGAGACCATCACGTCAATCGGCATCCGCCATTGGGCGCATATCGCTCGGCCGTCATGACCGTTGGCATTACTCCCTCATGAGTGCGGCGAGCGGCGCTCGGCCGAATGCGATCAAGCTCCCCGCGCTGGCGGCCACGCCCGCCACGAGCGCAAAAAAAGCGAGCGAAGGAAGGCTCGCCCACAGGCTCCCGAGCCATCCCGCGAGCAGGTTTCCGATGAAGCTCGTCGTCAGCCACAGACCCATGATCGCCGAGCGCGAGCGGTCGGGCGCGATGCGTGACACGAGAGAGAGGGCGATGGGAGAAAAATAAAGCTCGGCGAGAGTGATCACTGCGAAATAGAGCGCAAGCCAGAGCCAGCTCGATTTTCCGCCGAAGTTGAGCAACGCCGCTAGGGCCATTACGAGATAGCCGAGCGCCACGCCGAAGCACCCCAACGCCATTTTGGTCATGGTGTCGGGTTCTCTGCCCGCGCGCGCTTGCGCTCTCCACCAGGCGACGAGCGGCGGCGTGAAAAGGAAGACCATGAGCGGATTGAAGGCCTGAAACCATGTGACCGGGATCTCGCCTTTCCAGATCAGCAGATCGACGCCGCGATCCGTGAAGCTCTCGGCCCAAAGGGCGATGGTGTTGCCCTGCTGCTCATAGGCTGCGAAGAACAGCGCCGCCGGCACAAACAGCGCCAGCACGCTAAACATTGCACGCCGGGAATGCGCTTTGTCTTTCGGTGTTGGCGCCGGCCTTTTCTGGCGCGGTCGATCGGGAGGCAAATTCGGCAATCCAAGCATATAAGTGAACAGCCCTATCGTCATTCCGACGCCCGCGCTTGCGAAGCCATAATGCCAGCCGAGGACTTCGCCCAGCGTTCCGCTGACGAGAGGAGAGAAGAAAGCGCCGATGTTGATGCCGACGTAAAACACCGAATAGGCGCGATCCCGCCGAGCGTCGTCCGCGGCGTAAAGGCCGCCCACCTGCGTTACTATATTGGGTTTGAACGCGCCATTGCCGAAAATGAGCAGCAGCAGCGCGAGCAGGAACATTGGCTCCGAGGCCATCAGGAAGTGACCGGCTACCATCAGGGCCCCGCCCAGCGCGACCGTGCGCCGCCGGCCGAGCCAGCGATCCGCGAGATAACCGCCCAGGATCGGCGTCAGATAGACGAAGCCGGTGTAGAAGCCATAGATTTGCGAAGCGAATGGCTGGGCGTCAAGCGGTCCGAAGGGGGATTCCAGAGCGCGCCTCAAGGCGCCAAGGCCGAGAACGGCCTCTTCTTTTCCAGGCCTCAGAAGGTAATCGACCATATAAAGCACCAGCAGAGCGCGCATCCCGTAATATGAAAAGCGCTCCCACAATTCCGTGGCGAAAAGTACGCTCAGCCCTTTGGGATGGCCAAACCATTCGCCCGAGGAGCGCTCGTCGCGCGTCTTTTCGATCGCTTCCATTCGCGCCTCGACCTACGGGGACTTCCACTTGATGGAGCATCCGATGGAGGGAATTTGGTTGGCGGGCGCCTCGCCAGTCCGGGCGATGTGACGCATGGCCTCCAGAAGTTCGCGTCGCGCGCCCGACTGGCGAACCGTGGCGCCGCCTTCGTCGAGCCGTCCCCGGTATTTCAGCACGAGGTTAAGATCGAAGCCGAAGTAATCGGGCGTGCAAACGGCGCCATATGCTTTCGCGACCTCCTGGCTTTCGTCATGGAGATAAGGGAAGGGAAACTCGTGCGCCAGCGCGAATTTTTTCATGTTCTCGAACGAGTCCTCGGGGTATTCTTCGGCGTCGTTGGAGCATATCGCGGCGAATCCCACGCCCTCGGCGATCAAAGCGCGCGCATCCGCGACAAGCCGGTCGATCACCGCCTTGACATAAGGGCAGTGATTGCAAATGAAGACGATCACCGCTCCCTTCTCGCCAGCGATGTCCTTGAGGCGGTATGTTTTCCCGTCGGTCGCGGGAAGCCTGAAGTCTGGAGCCGGCGTATCGAGAATTATCTCGTTCGAGATCGCAGCCATTTCGTATCCTTTCGTTTCCAACGGACCCCAAGACGCCAACTTGTCTTCGCGGTCAATAGATAGGAAATTGCCGGCACAGCGCTTCCACTCGCGCGCGAACTACGCCGATATTCGCTTGGTCGGCTCCCCCCAAAACCTGGTCGATCCATTTCCCGATTTCGGCATACTGACTGGGGCCGAATCCTCTCGCGGTTCCGGCGTTGCTGGAAAGCCGGAGCCCGGACGGCGCCTCCGCCGGTCTTGGGTCGAAAGGAATAAGGTTCTTGTTCACCGCGAGGCCCGCGCGCTCCAGCGCGGTCGCCGCGACGTCCCCGGTGATATATCTCGACGTGAGATCGACCAGCATCAGCGTGGTGTCGGTTCCGCCCGAAATGATCCTGAGCCCCGACTGGGAAAGAGTCGTGGCCAACATCGCGGCGTTTTCGAGCGCGTCGCGGCAATAATCCATGAACTCGGGTCGCGAGGCTTCGCCAAGGCAGGCGGCTTTGCCAGCCACGCCATGAAGGAGAACGGACCCCTGAACGCCGGGGAAAACGCCATTGTCGATCTTGCTGCTCAGCGACGGATCGTTCCATAACACAAGTCCGCCGCGGGCGCCGCGCAAGGATTTGTAGGTGGTCAACGTTACGACGTCGGCGTGCGGAAACGGATTTGGATAAAGGCCGCTCGCGACCAGCCCTGCGAAGTGGGCCATATCGACCATGAAATAGGCGCCGACCTCGTCGGCGATGGCGCGAAAGCCGGCAAAGTCGATGACGCGGGAATAGGCCGAGCCGCCGGCGACGATGATCCTGGGGCGACAGATCCGCGCGCGGTCGCGTATTTCGTCGAGGTCGAGACGTTCGCTGGCGCGGCTTACGCCATAGAAGTCGATTTTGTAGTCTCGGCCCGTCAAGGTGGCGGGATGCCCGTGGCTGATGTGGCCGCCCGCGGCGACGTTCATCGCAAGGATTCGGTCTCCGAGCTTGAGCAGGCCCATAAACACGGCGGCGTTGGCGTTGGAGCCGGAGTGCGGCTGAACATTGGCGAAGCGGCAGTCAAACAACTTGCGAGCGCGCTCGATCGCGAGGGCCTCGATGGCGTCGGCGAATTCGGCTCCACCGTAATAGCGCCCATAAGGCAAGCCTTCGACCGTCTTGTTGGCGAGAATCGAACCTTGCGCTTCGAGAACGAGGCGCGACACGATGTTTTCCGAGGCGATGAGTTCGATGCAATTGCGCTGGCGCTCCAACTCGCCGCGAATGGCCGCCGCGAGTTTTGGATCGGCGTCGAGCCCGGCCGTGAAATATCCCTCAACAGGGCGAGCCATCGCGCCTTCTCCATGAAAGAGCGACCGGCGAAGCGATTCGGTCCGTTGAAAATCGGCCGACCCGGATGGAGCGGGTCAAGGAACCCAAAAGCCGCGCCCGTTCCCGGTGGAAATCTCGACGCCCACCTTCAATTTGTCGGTAATGGCGTAATCGACGCCAGCGCCCATGGTTGCAAAGCCTTTGATCGAGGCCGATTGATCGAAGAGGCCATTGAACGAGTCCGCGGGCGAGACGAAGCCGCGCCCGGCCATATCCGGTTTCACTAGCACGACGCCCGTCGTCACGAAGGGCATCCATCTACCCATGTCGTAGCCCACTCGGATATTGGCGCTGGCGTAATCGAAACCGCTGAAGGAGCGCTGCGAGAAAAGTGCGGGAGAATAGCCTGCGCTCGCCTCGACGCCCAAAACAACATTGTCCGGAAAGGCGCGATCGTAACCCATCACGCCGCCACCTCCGACGCCACCCTTGGCGCCCTTGCCGGAAACCACGAACATCTCGCTACCGACATAGAGCCCGTTCCAGAACGACGGCTCTTGCGACGACGACGGTTGGGCGGACGACGGTTGGGCGAAGGAGAATATGGGCGGCGCCTCCTCGGCCCTTGCGGCGAAGGGCCAAAGAAAAACAGTCAGCGCGACGATGGACCTTGAGGTTCCGCGCAATTCCCTTCTCCGGTTTTGTGAGAACCCCAGCGTTCGAAGCATAAACCGCGAAGCGCTGTCACGTCAAAACCTCCCGCGGCCGCCGGCCGGCCGGCCCGGCGTCCGCGAAAAAGATCAGGCCCCGGCATTAGGTCAGGCGGCGCTCAAAACATGCGCGTGGACATCATGTCCAGAATGTCTCGACAGAATCTCCGTGGCCTTTTTCTCCGCCGTCTTGTCCCAGGCGCGAACCCAGAGCACGAGCCCGCCTCGTTCGATCTGGTGTTGCAGATATCGCGCATGATGATCCCCGACGAGCTTGGCGAGCCCGGCGCCAAGCGCGACGCCGCCGCCGCCCGCGAGCGCCACGGCTCCAACCGTGGCCGCAAGCCCTCCGCCGGCCGCGGTCAATATTCCCACGGTGAGCGCCGCGCCGACATAGAGGAGGCCGCTCATCAAGGCGCCCTGCGCGGCTTCAATCGACTCGACGGATACATAATCCGCGCGAGGCACCGCAGGATCGTCTTCGAGTTCGGACGCTTTTTTATATCGATGTCCGAGCTTGCGGTCGACGACAGCCGCGTCGGCGAGCAGGCTTATGTTTGCGTGGTCGAACCCGGAGCTCAACAGTTCGTCGATCGCTTCCTGCAATGTCTCGTCGTCATCGAAGACGCCCACCACTTCCCGCACCTGCGCGTAATCCTCATCGGTGCCCATTGCTTATCTCCATCGTTTTTATTGCGGCGCTCGTCGCTCGGCTAATATTGTTTTTAAAAAGGGGCGCACCAACGCTCATTCAAGTCTCTGCTGGGACCTTTGTTCCCTTGGCGCGTCGCGTGTAGCGCGCCGACGCCAATGGTCCCAGGAAGACGGAACAAAACGCGCGGCGGCCAAATGAAAGGAGCGCCGGTCGCCCTGGAATTACATGGAGCGCGTCCCGCCTCGAAGCGCCCGCGCGCCTCGAGGCGAGTTGCGGATTTGAGATCATGTCCATTCGCAAGGTTTCGCGAATGACCAACGACCCCTTCGGCGCCCTGGCGTACGTAGATATACCAAGTTGATATTATTCCTATTTTTGGTCTTCTATCTCTAGCCGAGCGACAAATCCGGAAGTTTGGCTTTGGGCTGGCGTCGCGGCGCCAGTCGATTACGGCGCCTGTCGCCATGCAGTCGGGCAGTAGGAAAATTTTGTTCAAAGGAAACTGAGATGCTAACTCGCACGGACCAAGTCAATCAGAGAGAACCGCAGTGCGTGACCCGGGCCGGACTCGCCGAGGCAGTGCAGCAGCGTCTTGGACTGTCGACGAGTAAGTCCATCGTCTTCGTCGAGCAGGTTCTACAGGAAATCGTGGATACGATCGCGTCCGGCGAGGATGTTAACCTCAGATCCTTTGGTTCCTTTCATGTTCGATCGAAAAAGGAGCGTCCCGGACGAAATCCCAAGACGGGAGTGTCGGCCAAGGTTTCGGCCCGGCGCGTCGTTACTTTCAAAGCCTCGCGGGTTCTTCACTCCCGCCTGAATCGGGGCAAGAAATAGGCCGTTGGTCCGCGCGGAAACGGGATGGCGATAAGCAACGGCCCCAAAATAGCGCAAGCGAGATCAAAAGGCGCGAGACACCCGCGGACGAGGGTCGGAGGGGGCTTTCTTTGTCCAAGACAACCGCCCGCGTCGCCATCGCGAGGCAGCGAATTCAGCCGCCGCGACTTCGACTGCGAAGCGCCTCCAAGCCATATCGGACGCAACAATGCGTTTCGCGAACAAACAATATGATTGCATCTGCGAGCTTCGGAACAAACAGCTCGGCGCCCCCGGCATGAATGAAGTTATCGCGGTTCATTCCGATTTCGCGAAAACCGCTTATAAAAATTTCGTTGCGCAAGCCGGGAAATTAAATGCGCCATATTCCGAACTGACCAAGGAAGTTCTCAAAGCCGGCATTCAGGAAACCGCGCGCCCGACCTACGAAACAGTCTCGGAGCGGACGTCGCCTCCTTAAATTCATGACAAGGAATCTTTCGCGCGCTTACTCCAGAAAGCGCGCTTATTCCAGAAAGCTCACATATGCGGCCACCGCCGAAATCTGCTGGGCGGTCAGGCCGTGGGCGATAGGCTCCATGAGCGCCGAATTATCCGGGTTGCTGCGATCCTGCCCGCGCTCTCGTGTCCAGTTCCCGAGCTCCTTCTCGATGTAGTCGTAGAGTTGGCCAGCCAAACGTGGAAACGGACCGTTCCCTTTGGCGTCGGGGCCATGACACGAGGCGCAGGGGGGAATATTGGTCTCTGGAACACCCTCGTCATAAATCTTTTTACCGGCCGCGGCCAATTCCTTCGAGCCGCCCCCGAGAGGCTTGGGATTAAGATCCTTGAAATAGGCGCTCAACCCCTTGAGCATCGCCGGACTGAGAACATGGGCGACGTTGAACATGACGGGATTTGTTCGTCTGCGTTCGACGAATGCTTGCAACTGGTTTTCCAGATATTCCGGCTGCTGGCCAGCGAGGCGCGGCATCGGGTAGGCGCCGCGGAAGCCCTGGGCGTTCACGCCATGGCATGTCTTACAATAATTGATTTTAGCCTGCAAGTCGCGGGGCGAAACAGCTCCCGACTCCTCTGCCTCGCCCGTCGTGGCGAAGCAAATCATTACGATTGACGCGACGAACAGGAAGCGAGGATTGGTGTGTTTCATGGATTTCGCCAAGCGGATTGTGATCGAAAAAAGGGGACGTCGCTGCCGCGCCGTAAACTAGTATCCGATCGCATGAAAAGCGGCAACAGCTTCTCCGAATCTCATAACATCGCCATGCTCAACAATTTTCAAAAAAACTCTATTTGCCGATTTCGAAGGCGATTGATAGTATTCCGCAGTTTCGTTTTCGCGCGAATCGCATGACGGTCCCCGGACGGCGCGCGATAGGGAGCGGGCGAAATTTATCGGATTGTTTCGAAGCATGGGGCGGGCATGAGGATTGTCGGTTTGCCAATTATGGCCGGTGCGCTTGCCGTCGTCGCGGCCTCTAGTTCGCTTGCCGCGGACCGCGACGAAGGCGGCGACTCAAAGCATGGATTCCAAGCCAAGCTCGAATATTGCAAAACCTGTCATGGCCTGTCCGGAGAAGGCTATCGCGGCTATTTTTCCATGCCGCGTCTGGCCGGGCAGCAACCCAAATATATCGAAAATCAGCTGCGCGCTTTTTCCGAGCGGCGACGCGTGAACCCGGTGATGTTCAATGTGGCTCATGTTCTCAGCCCGGCTACGCTCGCGGCCTTGTCGGCGCATTTCAAGGCGTTGAATCCCCCGCCGAGCGGCGGCGGACCGAAAGAGCATCTGGCCTTGGGCAAAACCATCTTTGAAGAGGGACTGCCGGAATCCAACGTCCCTGCATGTTCGGCATGTCATGGTCCGGAGGCGAAAGGCCATGAGGAAATTCCGCGACTCGCTGGCCAACTCTATCCTTACACGCTTCAAGCGCTGTCATATTGGGGCAAGGAACGCGGACAGGGCGGAACAAGAGACGACACCTCGGCGATCATGGTGCCCACGACGCACAATCTCACGCAAGAACAGATGTCCGCGATCGCGGCGTATTTGAGCTATATGAAATGAGACTCGTCTCCTTGGACGTCGATATCGCGGCACCTCGGGATATGACGCGACGCCATTCGACGGTGGCGACGTTCACGCTCGCGGCGGTTCTTTTCGCTGGCCCGTTGTCGGCCCAAGAGCAGCTTCCGATCCGCAACTGCACCTGGTGCCATGGCTCCTCGGCCCAAGGATTCGCGAATGCGCCGAGAATCGCGGGTCAGACGCGCCAATACCTTGAGATGTCGCTCCAGAGCTTCAAGAATCACGCTCGCGACAATCCCTATTCGAAACAATATATGTGGGGCGCGACAGCGAATCTGGACGCGGAGATGGCGCATGGCTTCGCGGCTTATTTTTCCGAACTTCCGGCTGAACCGGCGAACGATGGAGACGCGGCGCTGGAGGATCAAGGTAAAGCGATTTACAGTGAAGGCCTACCAGACGAGAATGTCGTGTCCTGCATCGTATGCCATGGACCTAAGGCGCAAGGTTATGAACGCATTCCGCGCCTGGGGGGTATGGGTTACGCCTATTTGAAGCGACGGCTCGAACAATGGGGTGAGGGCTATCATGCCGCCGCGGAGCCCATGCCGCGTATAGCGAGAAACCTGACAACCAATGAAATCAATGCGCTAGCTTCGTATTTGAGTTTCATAAAGTGACATGACGCCCCCGGTGTCGCTTTGGTGCTGAATACCGGGCTATAGCGGTGCGGGCTCGATCTACCCCATCAGGGATCAGCGCCCCGGGGGCGAGTTTGCCGCGCGCGACCGCCTCTCGCTCTCAGGCGGCGGTTGAGCCTCTGGACGGGCTGACCGTCCATACCCCGGCGAGGATTGCGATGACGACGACTGCGGGGACCGCCGCGAGCCATGTGCCGGTGACCGCCATGGCGCCTACCCCGGCCCAGCCGTTGGAAGACAGCGCCTCGGCGAAAGTAGCGATGCGGGAGGATATCTGACGGCGGCGAAAATGACTCCGCTTCGCCTGAGCCCTGAACCAATATTGGATCGCCGTGGCGGAACCGGCGGCTACCGCGACGCCAACGGCCGCGACAAGCGCCGCGAAGGGCGCAACGGCTGCGAGCATCAGGACCAACGGAACGAAGACAGCGCCGACGCCAATCAACACCGCCTCGGTTTTGGCGCGTAGAACCTTGGCGGTCGCAACCGGAGCCGTGGCTATCAGTTCAGGCGCGTCCTCCCCGGACACCGCAAGCCAAGCCAGACCGCCGCCTAACTGTCCTGCGGCCATGATCAGAATCGGCGCCAGGAATGTCGCGACGCCGGATTCGCTGAAGAAGCTGCGCCATAGCAGGAAGCCGGCGGGCAACAGATAAAGCAGTTGCATCAGCGTCTGCGACATCAGCCAGGGATCTCGAAGCAGCAGAAGCCATTCTTTTCTGCGCAAGGCCTGCGACGGCGAACTGCTGCGAAAACGCGATTGTCGGGGGCTTTTTTTGCTGGCGTCGCGCGTCACGCTGCCCGCGGCCAACACGAGCCGGCCAAAACGCGGCGCGAAAATCGCGATCGCGGACGCCAGGGCGATTGTTCCAAGACCGAACAGGGAAAAGAGCGGCGCGGCTTCTCCGAATACGGCGCGGGCCGGCCACAGGACGGCGGCGTCGCGAGCAAACCCCAAGCTCTCGATCACGGCGAATCGCGGCGCGGCCATTGCGCCAAATGACGCGATCGCGGCGAATTGCAATCCGATTGCGAAAGCGGCGCCAATCACGGCCGCGACGATTTGCGAGACGAGGCGCGTGCGTCGTGCGCCGAAAATGGCGAAAAGCGCTCCGACGATGGCAATCGCCGCAGAGACGGCGAACATCGCTAGCGCTGCGGCGACCAAATAGGCGCTCAGCCAATGTGAGCCGAAGAGCCCTGCCTGCACGTTGATGAATGGGGCGGCCATCACGAGCGACATA
Source organism: Methylocystis sp. KS32 (assembly GCA_002862095.1). Classification (GTDB taxonomy): domain Bacteria; phylum Pseudomonadota; class Alphaproteobacteria; order Rhizobiales; family Beijerinckiaceae; genus Methylocystis. The sequence continues at coordinate 210,311 of PHSQ01000003.1, forward strand.
AAAAAAATAGTCGCCGCGATCGCTCCGATGCGCACGGCGAAAAGGCGCGCCGTCGCCGCCGGAGAAGTCAGGATCAGTTCGAGATCGCCGCGGGCGTAAAAGGCCCGCGTCACCAACTCCATAGCCTGCGACAACATCGCCGACCAGCCGAGCGCCAACATACCCGTGACGATGGCGAGCGCTCGCATGTCGGCCGAGTCGAACGGCGTCGTCGAATGTGAGAGCAGATGATAGGCGAGAACATGCATGAACAGGAGGAAGGCGATAAAGCCGAGAGCTGCGGCGCCGACGCGCGCGCGCCCGCCCCGGGTCATCAGCCAAGCCCAGTCCCGCCACGCAAGCCGCGCTTCGTGCGCGGCGAACCAGCGCAGAGAGCCGGGCGCGCTCATGCCGCGGCCCGGTCCTGCGCGACGAGGGCAAGGAAGGTGTCCTCCAGACTGGCGTCGCCGGAGCCGGCTCTAAGCCGCAATTCATCCAGCCTGCCGTCGGCGATAAGTCTGCCGTTGGCCATGACGCCAATGCGATCGGCCATGCGCTCGGCGACCTCTAGAATATGGGTCGTCATGATCACGGAGCAGCCCGCCCGGACGCGTTCTCTCAGCACATCCTTAACCACGCGCGACGAGCCGGCGTCGAGGCCAGTAAAAGGCTCATCGAGAATAATGAGCTTCGGTTCGTGCGCCAGCGCGCCGGCAAGCGCCAGCTTCTGGCGCATTCCCTTCGAAAACTGCCCGCAACGCTCATTGGCGAAGGGAGACAGTCCAAGCCATGAGAGAAGGTCGCGCGCACGCGCTTCCGCGAGTTTCGCGTCAACTCCCCACAGACCAGCGACGAAGTCGAGATATTCCACAGGCGTGAGTTGATCGTAAAGCATCGGCTCATCCGAAATCCAAGCCATGATGCGCCTGGCGCCGATGGGATCGGTCAACGCATCGACGCCAAAGACGGCGATCGATCCTCGGTCAGGCGCGAGCAGACCTGTGACCATGCGCAGGGTGGTTGTTTTGCCCGCGCCGTTGGGGCCGAGCAAGGTGTAGAATTCGCCAGCGGGAACGCTCAGATCGAGTCCGTCCACCGCCGGGCGTTCGAAGGACTTGACGAGGCCGCGAATTTTTAGGGCGAAAGGCGAAGACTTGTCGTTCATCAAGAACCTGCCGTGCCGACAATCCAGTGGGGCTGAAGTTCGATCGCGGGTGTCGAAGCCTTCAAAGGACACGCTTTCCGTGTTTTTTTCGTAAACAACGCATCGATGCGCGCCTCTCCCTGGGCGCCCATGGCGTCAAAATCCGTCGAGCCGCGGAACAGCCGGACCGCTCAAACGAGCCCTTGCAAAATCCGGGCGGCCGATCTCATGCCAAAGCTCCGGTCACGTTTTCGCGATACATCCACTCATTGCATCAAGGCGCCGCCCATCAGCAAGCTCTGAACTCTGGCCGTCAACTCATCGAGAGTGAAGGGCTTGCGCAGCACATCCATGCCGGGAACGATTTTTAGGTTTTCAAGGGATGCCCCCGCATAGCCGGTAATAAGCAAGATTGGCAAAGCGGGGCGGGCGGCTCGGGCGATTTCAGCCAATTGGCGTCCGCTCAGCCCCGGTAGACCGATGTCGCTAACCAGCAAATCCAGCGCGCCAGCGGATTCCAGCGCCTTCAGCCCGGCCACCCCGTCAGCGGCCTCCAATACCGCATAACCTATCTCCTCGAGAGCGCCGGCGATCTGGGAGCGCACCTCGGCCTGGTCCTCGACGACAAGCGCCATCCCCCGAAAGGCCGACGAAACCAGATCGCTTCCAGCAAGCGCGGCGTTGTCCTCGATCGCCAATTTGCCCGAAGGCGCGTGTCCGGGCAGAAAGAGCCGCACGCTGGTTCCCTCGCCAAGCTTGCTTTCTATACGCACAAACCCGCCCGACTGTTTCGCGAAGCCATAAATCTGGGACAGGCCCAGGCCGGTTCCCCGCCCCGTTGGTTTTGTCGTGAAAAATGGCTCGAACGCCCGTTCCAAGACTTCTCCGGTCATTCCCTCGCCATTGTCGACCACCTCAAACTCAACATAGCTTCCAGGCCGCGCCTCGGGATCGGGTAGATCGTCATCGAACTTTCGGTCAACCGTCGTAATCCTCAGCGAGCCGCCTTGAGGCATGGCGTCGCGAGCGTTGATCGCCAGATTTAGCAGGGCGCTTTCAAGTTGGGACGGATCGCAGGAGACATTTGAGCGACAGCGCTCTAAGTGCAAATCGAGCTGAATTTCCGGCCCCAATGTCCTTCTCAGCATCTCCCTCAGACTCGCGACGAGTTTGTCGGGCTCGACTTCTCGCGGCACCAATGTCTGTCGTCGGGAAAACGCCAACATCCGATTAACGAGGCTCGAAGCGGTGTTCGACGCCTTTCGTATCGCCTCCAGGGAAGGCCTTATTTGGGTGCCGCCTTCGCTTCCCATTCGACGATCTATGACGCTGAGAGAGCCTGCGATCACTTGAAGCACATTGTTAAAATCATGAGCTATGCCGCCTGTCAGTTGACCTAGCGCCTCCATTTTTTGCGCGTGGGCCAATCGCTCTTCGCTCGCGAGTAGCGCGGCGTTGGCCTGGCGGAGTTGGTCGACCGAAGGAAGAGCGAGAAAATATGGCAAGCAGCGCCAGAGCGCGATAGCCGTGATAATCGAGGTGATCGCTGTCGCTAGCTTGATCACTCCCTGAAGACCATAGAGCGGCGCCCATAGGGTGAGTAAATCAAGCCAATGGGTTGCGCCGCAGAGGAGGATAAAGGCGGCGAACAGCGCGAGCATCGGCTGAAAGACGAGGTCTCTGCGGCGCCTTCCTATCGTGATGAGCGTCAAGGGGATGCAGAAATAAGCCACCGCCGTGGCTGCGTCCGATAACGCATATAGCCAGATCAGGCCGGGCTCCCATAGCAGACAGTATCCATGCGGTTCAAGGCCGGAGGTGCTAAAGAGCCACTGGCTCAGCGCGGATAACATATGCGGCGCTCCAAGGAAGAAGTCGCAGAGAGAACCCAAAACTAGTGGCCGCCGTCATTGCTTTTGACGGTGAGTTCTGAATCTCTGTCGCTGCGCATCAGCGATGGAGGTGATTCGTGGCCGGGAAAGAGATCGCCGTCAAGAAATACGTGGTTCGCTTGAGCGCGGAGGAGCGTGAGAAACTCTCGGAGTTCATCCGCTCCGGGCATCGTTCGGCGCAGTTGTCGACGAAGGCGCGCATCCTGCTGAAGGCCGATGTGTCGGACGCCGGCGAAGGCTGGAGCGACAGCGAGATTTCCGCCGCTTTGGACACCAGCGTCGCTAACGTCGAGCGGACGCGCCGCCAATTGGTGGAGGAAGGGTTCGAGGCGGTATTGACGCGCAAATACAATCCGCGCTCTGCGCCGCGTCGAATTTTCGATGGCGTAGCGGAAGCCAAGCTGATTGCGCTGGCCTGCGGGCCGGCGCCGGCGGGTTACGCCCGATGGACGCTGAGCCTGCTCGAACAGAAGGTCGTCGAGCTGAATATCGTCGCCAAGGCCAGCGACAACACGATCGGACGCACGCTCAAAAAAACATTCTCAAGCCGCATCTTAAGCAGCAATGGGTGATCCCGCCGCACGCCAACGCGGGCTTCGTCGCCGCGATGGAAGACGTGCTGGAGGTCTATCAACGGCCGCATGATCGGCAGCATCCCGTAGTGTGCCTCGACGAGACGACAAAGCAAATGATCGCCGAGACGCGCGCGCCCATTCCCGCCGCGCCCGGACGCAAGGCGCGCCACGATTACGAATACGAGCGCAATGGCGTGGCCAGCCTGTTCATGATGTTCGCGCCGCTGGAAGGCTGGCGCTGCGTCAAGGTCGCCGACCGCCACGCCGCCATTGACTACGCGCATGTCCTCAAAGAACTATCCGATACGCATTTCCCTGACGCGACGAAGATCGTGCTGGTGCAGGACAACCTCTCGACGCACGTGCCGGCATCGCTCTACGCCGCCTTTCCCGCCGCCGAGGCGCGACGGCTCGTCGAGCGCTTCGAATGGCATTTCACGCCCAAGCATGGAAGCTGGCTCGACATGGCAGAGTCTGAGCTCGCCGTCCTTGCAACTCAATGCCTCGATCGCCGCATCCCCGACAAGGCGACACTGATTGCGGAAGTCGCCGCATGGCAAAACAATCGCAACAAGCGCTGCATGAAAGCCGACTGGCAGTTCACGACCGAAGACGCCCGCGTTAAGCTGAAAACCCTATACCCTCAGTTCGAATGACTCGGGCCACTAGTCGTCCGCGGGCCGCGCTCGCCACAAGCGAGCCTTCGACATGCCGGCACGGACGCGGCAGGCCGCGGCGCTAATATCTGGCTCCCGGCCACAGAAGACCGGCCACAGAAGAGGAGCGTGACGCCCCTGAATTGGTCCATTCGGAGGGCGCGGATGGAGCAACGTCTGGCGTCTTCACCCAACGGATGAACCTATTGTCGTCCCTGTCCCTCAAACGCCTTTTCGCCGATATCATGTTAAATTGGAAGGGGAAATCGGCCTGGATGGACAACCTATCGCGAACTCGCCTCTAATGTGTCGATTTTTTTCGCCAAGGGAGGAATGGCCAATCGTAGGTCGTCCAGACGACACGGCAGGCGCCAAAGCGAAATCGAGCGGCCACGCTCCAAGTCCCCCAAACAATGGGGAAGCGCCCCGGATCGACGAAGCGGAGCAGATCCAGACGAAATGAGCTGTAAGCTTTTCCGTAATCGGCTCTATGATTATACTGCGAGCTTATCCGGGCTGGATTACTCGCCGGGCCGCGGTCGGTTAATTTCTGGCGGTCGAACGGATAAACAGTTGCATGGAGGTTAAACTGTCAGACGATTTCACTCCCAAGGGCGGCGGCGACGTCGAACACGCAAAGCTTAGCCGTGAGGAACTGCTCGCACTCTTGAGCGACGTGACGGAGCAGCGCGACAAGCTTCTTTCTCAATACGAGGCGATGGCGCTCGAGGTCAACGAGGCGACACGGGAGATCGATGACGCGCGACTAGATGCGCAGCACAGCGCCCGGAAGGCCGAGGACAGCAACCGTCGCGCGGAGCAGGAGACTTCGCGCGCGAACCAATTGGCCCGCCAGCTTGACGAAGAGCGCGTCAAGAGCGCTGGGGTTGCCGCGGAATTCGCGCGGTTTCGGGAAAAGACGGCGCACACTCCGATCGACGATCCATGGGGCGCTTTGGCGCGGGCCGCTGCGCAGATACTGGGCGATTGCGTGGCCCGGGTCCGCGCTAAAATTCCGCCGGGCAGCCCTCTGCTGCCTTGGTTCGACCGAGCGGTCCATTTGGTCAAAACCGCGGGAGAGCTTGCTTTCGATGGAGGCAAGATTCTTTTCGCCTGGGCCAAGCCCAGGCTTATCGAAGTTTGGAAATGGCTCGCAGGCGAAGTCGCTCGCCGCGTCGCGAAGAAGTAGCCCACGCTAACAGGAAAGACGGCGGGAACCGATCAATTTCCCGCCCCTGCGGCTGAGGCGTTCCAAAACATACCTGGAGCGAATTTTCGCAAAAGTTGATAGACTTTTGCGAAAAATGCGCTCCAATCATTTGATGTTGAGCGAGTTCTTATCATTCGAGCGGAAAGCGCTTTAGACATGCCGCAACTGGGGCAAATTCCCGAACACGAGTTCCGGTCGCGGATTGGTTGAAATTCTGGTGGCTTGGTCTTAGGGGTTCTGGACGTCCATTTTGGCCCGCGTTCATTGGCCAATCATTGCTCCCAGCCGCCGCCGAGAGCTTTATAGAGTTGCACGAGATTCGTCGATACGGCGGCAACGCTTTGCGCGAGTTGCAGTTGGGCTTGCAGCAGCGTCCGTTGCGAATCGAGCACCGAGATGAAGCTCGTAACACCAGTGTTATAGCGAAACCTCGCGAGGCTCAGCGCGTCGCGGGCATAGTCGACCTGGGCTTTCAGACTAGCGCGGCGTTGCTGTTCCGTTTGATAGGCGGCCATTGCGTTGACCACTTCGTGCCATGCCTGAAGCACGGTCTTGTGATAGGCGATGGCCGCTTCCTGCTGCTGAAGCTCGGTCAGTTCCAATGTCGATTTGAGGCGTCCGGCGTCGAAGATCGGAATCGAAAGACTTGGCCCGAATGTGTAGGCCAAGGAGCTTCCTTTCCATAGATTCTGAAAATCGAGCGAATTGAGGCCGATGCTGCCATTCAATTTTACGCTGGGATAAAAATTGGCCACCGCGACGCCGGTATTAGCGGTCGCCGCGTGCAGTTGCGCTTCCGCCTCGCGTATGTCGGGGCGGCGGCGCGCCAGTTCGGAGGGGATTCCCAAAGGAACATGGGGCGGAGCAGGAGGCGTGGGCCTCGCCCGCGCGAGCGTGCCGCGCAGTGTTTCGGGCGGCTCGTCGAGCAAAAGACCGAGGGCGTTGATCCCGGCGGTCTCCTGGTTTTCGAGGCCCGGCAACTGCGACTTGACGCTCTCCGCTTCGGCCGCCGCGTTTTTGACATCGAGATCGGTTCCCGCTCCCCTGTCGGCGAGAGTCTTCGTTAAATGCAGAAGATCGGCGGCGGTGGCCAAATTTTGTTTCGTAATCGCGATCTGCGCTTGCACGCCGCGCAACTGGATGTAATCGCGCGCCACTTCCGCCAGCGTCGAGACCTGCGTGTCGCGCAGTCGCCATTCGGCGGTCTCCGCCTGCGCATCGGCCGCTTCGACCTGGCGCCGAACGCGGCCCCATATATCGATTTCCCAGGAGGCGTCGAAACTCGGCTGATAAATATCGATGGGCGGCACGACCAGCGGATGGTCCGGCTCCAGCGGCAGGAGGGCCTTTCTGGCCAAGCTCACAATGCCGTTCTGGCTATATAACTGGCGCTGGTAGGACGCGTCGCCGTTGATCGCGGGCAATTGCGCCGCGGAGACGACGCCGAGTTGAGCGCGGCTCTCGGCGAGCCTAAGGGCGGCCAGGCCGACATCGAGATTGGCGGTCATGGCCTTTTCCATCAGCGAGGACAAAAGCGGATCGTGGAACGAGTTCCACCACGCGGGATTGACTTCGGCGAGGTTTTGCGCCGCCTGTCGACCATGCTGGGGGTCAGGCGCTGGCTTGCCGAGAAACGAACTCTCGGGCAACCCCGGGGCGGGAGGCTCGAAGTCGGGCCCGACGGAAATACAACCCGCCAAAGAGAGCAAAGCGACCGCCACGACCCAGACGCCGCGCCGCTTCGTTTTCGATCCGGGGCCGAGGTGCGAGGCGCCAAACGACATCGCCGGCATGGGGAGAGCTTCCGCCTTGCGCTCGTCGCCGGGCGCGTTCCGGGGCGCCTCGCTCCCGGTCTCGCAGCGTAGCGGTTCGAAACCCATCCTTGCCCTTCCGTGAACAAGTCTTAACCGGGACACGCCGTTTGGGCGCCGCGGGCCAGGCGGCCGCATCGCATGTTCTCGGATCATTTAAACCGACCGTTTCCTGAACAACCAGCCCGCCGTCACGAGGGTCGCCATTGCAATGACCGCCATTGGCCAATATTGCGGCCACAGCGAGAGCAAGCCCGATTCTTCCAGGAAGGACGCCCGAACAACCACCAGAAAATACCGCATTGGATTTATGAGCGTGAGGCGTTGGATGATCTCCGGCATGTTGGAGACCGGCGTTGCGAATCCCGAAAGAATGATCGAAGGCACGAGGAAGAGGAAGGCGCCCAGCAAGGCCTGTTGTTGCGTCGCGGCGAGAGAGGAGATCATCAGGCCGATGCCGGTGATCGCCATGGCGAACAGGACCACGCCGATGTACAGCGGGACCAGTCCGCCGCGCAAGGGAACCTCGAACCACCAGACGGCGCCGATGATCCCGATCGTCGCCTCGGCGCTGCCGATCAGCAATCCCGGCAATCCCTTGCCAAGCAAAATATCGATCGGGCGCAAGGGCGTCACCAGCAATTGATCGAACGTCCCCATCTCGCGTTCGCGCGCAACGGACATTCCGACCACCAGCGAGACCACGACCTGCGTCAATACCGCGACCACGCCGGGGACGATGAACCACCGCGACAATAACGCCGGATTGTAGCGCGCGCGTATGTCGAGCAGCGTCGATGGCGGCGGCGCTCCGATTTTCGCGAGCCATGAGATATTGAAATCACTGACAATGGCGTTGGCGTAGCCAAGCGCGACGAGCGCCGTGTTCGAGTTGCGGCCGTCGACGATAAGTTGCACGGGCGCCGGCCGTTGCAACGCCAGATCCCGCGTAAACCGCGGATCGATCACCACGACCAACAAGGCCTGCCTTGTGTCGATCAGTTGTTCTATTTGCCGGGGCCCGTCGAGCGTCGCGACGACCTTGAATGACGGCGAGCCCGCGAAGCGCGCCACGAGGTCCCGCGAGGCCGCGCTATGGTCCTGATTGTAGATCGCTATCGGGGCATGATCGAGATCGAAGGTCGCGGCGTAGCCGAACACGAGAAGTTCGATCAGCGGGGGACCAATGAGCACCATGCGGCTCTTGGGGTCTTTCAGGATCGCGAGCAGCTCTTTGACAATTAGCGCGAAAATCTGGCTCCACATCGGCGCTTAATCCAGCCGCTTGCGGGCGGTCAATCGCACCGCGCCGAGAAAAACCACGGCCATTATAAGTAAAGCCGCGGCGTTTGGCGCGATCACGGACCAGATGTCGCCCGCCAGAAATACGCTTTGCAAGATCGTGACGAAATACCGCGCGGCGACGAGGTGGGTGAGGAATTGCACGGCCGCCGGCATGCTGCCGATATCGAAAATGAACCCCGAAAGAATGAACGCCGGCAGAAAGGTGACGATGATCGCGGTCTGCCCCGCGACGAATTGATTGCGCGCGAATGTCGAAATCAACAGTCCCATGCCCAGCGCCGCCAGCATGAACAGGGCCGAGCAGAGCGTCAGTGTCCAACCCGACCCCTGGAAGGGAACCGCGAAGAGCAAAACGGCTATCAAGACGGAGGCCGCCATTCCGCCCATGCCGAGCACAAAATAGGGAATGAGCTTTGCGGTCAGAATTTCCCAAATCGCGACCGGCGTCACCATCAGCGCCTCCATCGTGCCGCGTTCCCATTCGCGGGCGATCACCAGCGCGGTCAACAGGGCGCCCGTAAGGGTCATGATAACCGCGATCAGTCCTGGCGTCAGATAATCGCGGCTCTGGACGGCGGGATTGAACCAAACCCGGGGATGAACGACCGCGGGGAACGCCAGGGCGCGTCCGGCGCGCGTCGCGGAGGCTTGCAGCCAGTTGACCCAGACCTGCTGAATATATCCTTCGATAAGCCGCGCATTGTTGGCGTCGACGCCATTGACGATCACGCCGATCGGCGCAGGCCCGCCATCGTCGGCCTTGCGCGCGAAATCGGCGCGCAGCCAAATGACTCCCACCGCCTCGCGGCGGTCCATCGCCAGTTCGGCTTCCCGAAACGACGCAAAGCGGCGAGGAGAAAAATATGGCGAATGCTCCAGATTGGCCGCGAAATCCGCCGCGAGAGGCGTGGGTTGCTCGATCACCACCGCCAAGGGCGCGTTGCGCGCATCGAGGGATACGCCATAGCCGAACAGGAGCAGCAGGATCGCGGGAAGCAGGAACGCGATCGCGAGCGCGGAAGGGTCGCGCAGGATTTGCAGAAACTCCTTGCGCAAAAGTCCGCGCAGGCGAAGGATCGACAGGCGATCCATCATGCGGCGCTCGCTTGCGCTTCGGCCGTCTGGATCAGTGCGACAAAGGCGTCCTCCATCGTGGGATCGGGATTATCGGGACGGCGCAGCCGCTCTTTGAGGCGCTCCGCCGTTCCTTCGGCGAGAATGCGTCCCTGCGCCATGATCACCAGACGGTCGCAATATTCCGCCTCCTCCATGAAATGCGTGGTGACGAGAATGGTTACGCCTTTGTCGGCGAGAGCGTTGATGCGGCTCCAGAACTCGCGCCGCGCCAAGGGGTCGACGCCGGAAGTCGGCTCGTCGAGAAACAGGATTTCGGGCTCGTGCATCAGCGCGCAGGCGAGCGCCAGTCTTTGTTTGAAACCTAGCGGAAGATCGCCGCTGGCGGCGTCCGCGAAGGCGTCGAGATCGAATTCCGCCAGCGCCCAATCGATGCGCTCGCGCTGGCGCGCGTTGCGCAACTTATAGGCGCTGCTGAAAAAGCGCAGATTCTGCCGCACCGAAAGATCGCCATAAAGCGAGAATTTTTGCGCCATGTAGCCAATGCGTCCACGCGCCGGCGCGGCGGCCGTCCGCAAATCGAATCCGGCCACCCGCAGTAAACCGCCCGTTGGCGGCAGGAGGCCGCAAAGCATGCGAAAAGTGGTGGATTTCCCGGCGCCGTTCGCGCCGAGCAAGCCGAAGATTTCTCCTTGGCGCACAGAGAAAGCGATGTCGTCGACGGCTCTGAATGCGCCAAACTCGCGCGTCAGGTTCCGGACCAGGATGACGTCCTCCTGGCTTTCCTGGTTGGCGTCAGCGAGGATCGGGATCGGGATCGGGGCCGGAGGCCGCCGCGCCGCCGATTGCCGCGCGCGCAACAGGGCGATGAAACTGTCTTCGAAACGCGGCGGCGCGGCCGATATGGTGACGCCGTCGACGCCGGGCAGGAGTTGCGCCGCATTCGGCGCTTTGGCTTCATCCGTGACAATCCGCACGGCCTCGCCCTGAATGGTCGCGTCGAGAATGCCGGCGGCGCGCGATAAAGCTTCCTGGGCGGCTCTTTTGCTGATGGTTTTTGTTCGTAATTGATAGCTCCGGCCAGCCATTTTCGCGGTAAACTCCCGCGGATCGCCGGCGCCGATCAGCTTTCCCTCATGCATCAACAGCACCGCGTCACAGCGTTCCGCCTCGTCGAGATAGGCGGTGCTGAAAAGCACGCTTGTCGCCGCCGTATTCGTGAGATGGTCGATGATTTCCCATAGCTCGCGCCGCGACACTGGATCGACGCCGACAGTGGGCTCGTCGAGGAGCAGAATTTCCGGCGGATGCACGAGCGTGCAGGCGAGGCCGAGTTTCTGCTTCATGCCTCCCGAAAGGCGCCCGGCGAGGCGGCTTGTAAACGGCCGCAACCCCGTCATATGCAGCAAATCGGCGTAACGCTCCGTGCGGACGGCGCGCGGAACGCCGCGCAGATCAGCGTAAAGATCGAGGTTCTCCTGTACGCTGAGATCCTCGTAAAGCCCGAACCGTTGCGGCATATAGGCGAGCCTGGTCTGCACGGCGAGCGCCGAATCGGCGACGTTTGTTCCAAGCACCTCTATCCGGCCGCGATCGGGGAGCAAAAGCCCGGCGATCAGCCGCATCAATGTGGTCTTTCCGGCGCCGTCCGGCCCGATCAATCCGGTGACGACGCCTCGATTCGCCTGCGCGCTGATGTTGTCGAGCGCCGCCGCCACGCGTTTCCCCGTGCGGAAAGAGCGGCTGACTCCGGCAATCGAAATGGCGGGCTGGGCCTCATCGGTCGGTCGCATCGCTCGCTCCGCATTCCGTTCGCGCCGGTTCGGGCGCGTTTGGCGAGACCGGCGAAAGATCGATTTCCGCCGTCGCCGGCATGCCGAGCCTCAACTGATTAAGCGAGTCGCATACATAGACGCGCAGTTGATAGACGAGAGCCGTTCGCAGCGTGGTGGTTTCGACGTTTTTGGGAGTGAATTCCGCCGTCGGCGAAATATAGCCGACCCAACCATGATAAACATGTCCCGGAAAGCTATCGGTCGTCACCGCGGCCCGCATCCCCTCGGCGATCTTTCCCAGATCGGTTTCAGCGCTATAGGCCCGCACCCATAGCGGTTGTCGCAATGCAATTGTGTAAACCGGCGTGTTGGGGGTCGCCATGTCGCCCGGCTCAAGAATTCGGTTTTCGATAATTCCGTCGGTCGGCGCGTAAAGCTTGGTGTCGGTCAAACGCTTTTGCGCCGAGACGACGGCGGCTTGGGCGGCTTGGAAATTGTTTTCCGCTGCCCGGATATCCTCTTCGCGCGGACCCTTCACGGCAAGAATATAGGCTTGTCTCGCGGCGTCATATTGCTGCGCGGTCGAATCGTGTGTCGCCTTGGCCTCGTCGCGCTGTTGCTTCGAGATGGCGCGGGTAGGCGCCAAAATCGTCATTCGCTCGAAATTGATCTTGGCGTTCACCAATGTGGCGGCCAAAGCCTCCATGGTCGCCTTGGCCTGCGCGATCTCCTCCGGCCGCGAGCCCGCCTTCAGTCGCGCCAGCGTTTGCCCCGCGCTGGCCGCCTGCGCGCGCGCCTGGTCTAATTCCGCGACGTAAGACACATCGTCCATCGTGGCGAGCAATTCGCCCTTGTGGACGATCATGCCCTCCCGCGCCAGCATGGAGACGACGCGGCCACTGTCGTTGAAGGCGAGTTGCACCTCTCGAATATCCACATTGCCATAGAGCGTCAGCGTCGAGGAATTCGTCCGATGGCTGAAAACGAAATAGAGCCAGCCGCCGGCCGCGGCCAATGCGGCTAACAAAAGAAGGCCGGCGATCCGAGTGTATTTGGTCATCAACGTCGTTCCAGGGGCCACGCAAAATCCCGCCATGCTTCCAACGAAGCGAACAAAAGCGCCTCTCGTGATTTTCGAGAGCGGTTAGTCGACCGTCTGGACGCCCGCTCGGTCCAGGAAAACGCCGCGCCGATGTCACGCCACCGGGGTGGCCGCGACCAGGACGAGGCCGGCTTCACGCACCAGCGCGGTCACGCGGTCGAGGAAGGGCGCGATCGCCTCCTGGCGTTCGGACGTGACCTCGAAACTCATAAAAGACGGCGCTTTCTGGCGCGCGCCCTTAACGGTAGGCGCTTAGAGACGCAGGTTGACGATGTCAACGATAATCCCCGCGCCGTCGCAACGCTCACAATGCTTATCCGTGGGCTTGCCCTTCTCTTTGTCGAGTTGCTTACCGGTTCCATGGCGTTAAGGGCAAACGTCCTCGCCCATGCCGGGTGCGCCAGCCTTCGGATCGTCGTCAGGAGCGTGGCGTCAAAATTGGTTCCTGAGTTGCATGAGCTTCCCCTTGTTCCGCATTGAGCGACCGGCGGTGGACGAAAATGAGCGACGCACCGCCTACTTCTACTGCGTCATGAACGAATTTATCGGCGGTTTCGTCATTGCGAGCCGAAGGCGTGGCAATCCAGGGGGCTGGCGTTGCTCTGGATTGCTTCGCTGCGCTCGCAATGATGGGCGCTGGCCCGGCCCCAGGCCGCTTCGTGACGCAGTAGAACTACGACCCTGCTCTGGTGAAATCGCATATTGCGGCCTACCCATTGATTCCGCGTTCATACCAGCCATGCGAGCGGCGACGGCCAGTGACGACGCCTATCGACCCACTCATGAGCGAGGCCTTTCTATACGGTGGCCTTGCCTATCGACGATCGCCTCGCCATCTTCCTTGGCGAATGCGCCACGTTGCGGCTGGGGTAAAATGTCGATGACTAATTCCGAGGGGCGGCACAGCTTCACGCCGCGAGGCGTAACGACAATCGGACGGTTGATCAGGATGGGGTGCGCCATCATGGCGTCGATCAATTGCTCATCCGTCAAAACGGGATCGTCCAGTTTCAGCTCGTCGTAAGGCGTGCCCTTGCGGCGCAGCAGGTCGCGCGCCGAAATCCCCATGCGATCGATCAGACTCGCCAACTCGTCCCGGCTCGGCGGCGTTTTGAGATATTCGACGATACGAGGTTCGACGCCGCAATTGCGGATGAGGCCGAGAGTGTTGCGCGACGTGCCGCAAGCCGGGTTGTGGTAAATGACTATGTCCATGACGGCGCTCGTGCAGAGTCCTCTTTTGAGTTCTGGAAAGAATCTTCGACGCGACCCGCTAACAGTAACAGGCGATCGATGCCGACGGGCTCGTCCCGCAGCAGCGGAACGACGGCATAGCGATGCGCGTGACGAGTAGAAACCGCGTCCACCTCCCCCAGTTCGTTACGCGCGCGTTGGCGCAGCAGCGGAGAACGAGGCCGCGCCGCCGCAATGCTGTTGTTGACGATCCAGGCCCAAGGCTCGATGCCGGCGCGTCGCAGATCGGCCTGCAAATTCGCCGCTTCAAGCACGGGCGTCGTCTCGGCCAGGGTCACAATAAGCGCCTTGGTTTGTTTCGAGTCCTGAAGATGCATCATCGGCGTCGTGTAATGCGCGCCTTTCGCGTCCAGCTGACGCGCGACTTCCCGGTGATAGGCCCCGGTGGCGTCGAGCAGAAGCAAGGTGTGCCCCGTTGGCGCGGTGTCCATCACCACGAAGATTTTTCCCGCCTCGCGAATGATGCGCGAGAAGGCTTGAAAGACCGCAATTTCCTCGGTGCATGGCGAGCGTAGATCCTCTTCGAGAAGCGCTCGGCCTTGGGCATCCAGTTTTGCGCCCTTTGCCGCCAGCACCTCTTGGCGGTAACGCTCGGTTTCCGCATGAGGGTCAATGCGGCTGACCGTGAGATTGCTCATCGAGCCATTCAAGGTTTCCGTCAAATGCGCGGCCGGATCGGATGTGGTGAGGCGCACCGGAAGTCCGCGGCGCGCCAGCTCAACGGCCACCGCCGCCGCCAGGGTGGTTTTGCCGACGCCGCCCTTGCCCATCAGCATCACGAGGCCGTGGCCATCCGCCGCGATGCCATCAACGAGTTCCGACAAGCTTGGCGCGTCGAGTTCGATCGGCTCGTCGCCGCCTGGGTCAGCTTGCGGCGGCGGCGCGATGAGCAACCGGCGCAATGAGTCGAGACCCACGAGATTGAAGGGCATCAGTGGAATATGATCGCACGGCAGCGCCCGAAGCGCATCGGGCGTCGCGGACAACGCGGCTTGCTCTCTTTCACGGATGGCGTTCGCCAAGTCGTCTCGCGCCGCTTCTTCCTTGGGCAGTAGGCCGTTTATGACGAGATATTGTTGTTTGAGGCCTATCGCCGAGAGTTCCGCATGAGTGCGGTCCGCCTCGCGCAAGCTCGACTGCTGGGCGCGCGCCACCAGAATCAAACGGGTGCGGCGCGCGTCGGCCAAGGCTGCCACGGCCGCGTCATATTGGTTGCGCTGTTTTTCCAGGCCGGCCAAGGGGCCAAGGCAAGAGGCGTCGCCCTTGCCTTCCGCGAGGAAGCCGCTCCATGCTCCGGGCAGTTGCAGCAGCCGGATGGTGTGACCCGTCGGAGCAGTGTCAAAAATAACATGATCGTAATCGTCGGTCAGCGCCGAGTCGACGAGAAGCGCCGTGAACTCGTCAAAGGCGGCGATCTCCGTCGTGCAGGCTCCAGAAAGCTGTTCTTCAATGCCCTTGACCACGGCCTCGGGAAGCACGCCGCGCACGGGGCCGACGATACGGTCGCGATAGGCTTGCGCCGCCGCCTGCGGGTCGATTTCCAGCGCGAAGAGGCGCGGCACGGCGGGGATGGCGGTGATTTGGTTGCCGATGCCGACGCCGAAGGCCTGGCCGACATTGGACGCCGGATCGGTGCTGACCAGCAGGACGCGCCGCCCGGCGTCGGCAAGCTGAATCGCCGTCGCGCATGCAATCGAGGTCTTGCCAACGCCGCCCTTGCCGGTGAAGAAGAGAAAGCGCGGAGGCTGTTCGAGAAATATCATGGCGACCTTTCGTGGAATTCAGCAGCTTTTGCCGCCGCAGCATCCGCCCTGCTTCGCAGCAGGGGGCGCTTCCGCCGCGCCGAACCAACGAGCCAGTTCGGCGCGGTTGGGATAGCGGCCAGCCAGGGCCACCTCCCCATCGACGAGGATCAAAGGCAGCGCCTCTTGTCCCGACCGTTCCAGAAAACTCTTTACCGTTGAATTTTCGGCGAAAGCCATGGGTTGCTGGGCGAGATTGAAGCGTTCGATCCGAGCGCCGTTCTGCCTGGCCCAATCCACATCAGCCGAGAAACTGACCAAGGCCTGGTCGACGTCAACGCCGCACACGCCTGTGCTACAGCACAGCGCGGGGTCGAATATTTGGATCGTCTTCATTTTGAACCTCCATCAATGGTTGGAGCTTTCTCTGACGGCGCATCAGGCTGTTTCCCGAACACAGGTTGCGCCTTCCATTTGGCCGACTTCTCCGACGCGCTTGGTAAGCGCGAGTTTAGCGAGACTTTCTACGGGGCAAGCGGTGAAGGCTCCGATCCGGTTTTCAGGTGGGAGAAAGCGAGGTCGAACGCGCGTTGCTTTTCGATATAGGCGCCATCGACCGCCGCAGGCTCTTCGATTCCCTAATGCGCATCCATCGCAACGATCGTCGCAACCGTCCTTGAGCAGGAACGGCGTCATTTCGGGGAGGCGCGGAAGATTGGCGCGAGCAAGCGCGACCAGATGCGCCGACATGGTGTTCTGTGGAAAACCGTGATCGAGCGCGCCCATTCGCCTATGGGAACGCCTTGCCGCTCCGATTTTATCCGCAACCCGAACGTTTCCCGCCGTGTGGTTTGAACGAGGGCGGCGAACGCAGCGATAGGTTCCTTGTATTCCATAAATCCAGAATGACAGATGCGTATGGCTATAGCAAGGCTGAAAACAAAATTCGCTCAGCCCGACGGTAGAGCGCTTATCGACCAGACGGAATCGTCTGGTCGATCAAGAAATCGCTCCAGATTCAAAAAGCTGGAGCAAAATCTAGTCGAAAAAGTCTATCAACTTGTTCGGATTTTGCTCTAGTGCTCTACCCGAGACCAGATGCGGCGCTTGACGAAATAGAGCATCGTGGCGAAGACGACGAGGAAGGAGAGCGCCCCGAGACCGACGCTCTTACGTCGATCGAGGTGGGGTTCGGCGGACCACATGAGGAAAGCCGCGATGTCTTGCGCGTATTGCTCGACCGTCTGAGGCGTCTTGTCGTCGTATGTAACGGAGCCGTCGACCAGCGGAGGAATCATGCCGATGCGGCGACCCGGCATATAGATGTTGTAATATTGCCCCTCCGTCAGGCTCATATCCGCCGGCGCTTCGCGATACCCCTGCAAGAGCGAGGCGATGTAGTCCACGCCATACTCCTGGTAGGAAAATCCCGGCAGCGCGTCCAGCAAGAAGGTCGGGAAACCGCGAGAATAGCCGCGCGCTTTCGCGAGCACCGACATATCCGGCGGATAACCGCCGCCCAGCGCCGCGCGCGCCGCCTGCTCATTGGCGAAGGGAGGCGGGAAGTTATCGCTGGCGCGGCCCGGCCGTTCGAAATAATCGCCGGAGGCGTTTGGACCGTCCTTGATTTTGTAACTGGCGGCGAGCGCTGCCACCTCCTCCTTCGAGAAGGCGGGACCGCCTGGCTCGCCGAGATTGCGGAAGGCGAGAAATTTGATCGAGTGGCAACTCGAGCAGACTTCCTTATAGACCTTGAAACCGCGACGAAGCTGCGCCTGATCGTAGCGCCCGAGAACGCCGGCGAAGCTCCAACTAAATTGGCGAGGCTTTTCCGCGTGCTTGACTTCGCTTTCGCTCGCTCCCGCCGCGCCCGGAGCGCCCATGGCGAGAGCCGCGAGCATGATCGCGCCAAAACCCAAACTTCTCATCGGCAACTTCCGCTTTTCGATCTTGCGTTTGGTCTGCGGTTGGCGGCGTCCCGGCTCAAACATGGGAGGCGTCCTCCGTCACGGCGTTAGCCGCCGCGATCGACGATGATATGGATTCGGGCTCGGGCCTTGTCTTTTCGTGCTTGCCGAGCCAAGGCAAGAGCAGAAGAAAGTGGAAGAAATAATAGGCCGAGAGGATTCGCGCCGCCCAGAGATAAACGCCCTCGGCCGGCTGCGCGCCAAGATAGCCGAGACCCAGCGAAACGGCGACGAAGACCCAGAACGCCTTGCGGAACCAAGGACGATAGCGGCCGGATTTCACCTTGGATGTGTCCAGCCAGGGCAGGGCCGCCGGGATCAGCACGGCGGAGAACAGCGCAATCACGCCAAGCAGCTTGTTGGGGATGGCGCGAAGGACCGCGTAGAAGGGCAGAAAATACCACTCCGGCACGATATGGGCCGGCGTAACCATTGGATTCGCCTCGATGTAATTATCCGGATGCCCGAGATAATTGGGGACGAAAAACATCATCCAAGCATAGAGAACGAGGAACGCGCCGATGCCGAAGGCGTCCTTCATGGTGGCGAAAGGGGTAAAGGGAACGGTTTCCTTTTCGACCTCCTTGACCTCGACGCCCGTGGGATTGTTCTGCCCAGTGACATGCAGCGCCCACACATGGATCGCCACGACGGCCACGAGAATGAAGGGCAGCAGATAATGCAGGGCGAAGAAACGGTTCAGCGTGGCGTTATCCACCGAATAGCCGCCAAGGAGCCAGTCCGTGATCGATTGGCCGACCACGGGGATGGCGGTGAAGAGATTGGTGATTACCGTCGCGGCCCAGAACGACATCTGGCCCCAGGGCAGCACATAGCCGAGGAAGCCCGAGGCCATCATCAGCAGGAAGATCGCGATGCCGACGATCCAGAGCACCTCGCGTGGCTCTTTGTAGGAGCCATAATACATCCCCCGGAGGATGTGGAGATAGACGGCGAGGAAGAACATAGAGGCGCCGTTGGCGTGCGCGTAGCGCAGGAACATCCCCCAGTTCACGTCGCGCATGATGTGCTCGATCGACGCGAACGCGAGCGTCGTTTCAGGCGTGTAGTGCATCGCCAGCACGACGCCGGTGACGATCTGCGCGACGAGCATGAAGGACAGAATCGCCCCGAAGGTCCACATGTAGTTCAGATTCTTCGGCGTCGGATAGGCGACGAAGGAATCGTACATGAAACCTAGGATCGGCAGTCGGCGCTCGAGCCAACGCGCGAAGGGGCTTTTGGGGGTGAACTTGGAAGGTCCGCTCATCAAACTCGTCTCGGGCGCAGGGGTTGCAGGCGGGCGAGGACCGGTGTGGACGGCTAGCCGATCTTGATCTTCGTGTCGCTCACGAAGACATAGTTCGGCACCTCGAGATTGCTGGGGGCTGGGCCGCTACGGATGCGACCCGAAGTGTCGTAGGTGGAGCCGTGGCAGGGACAGAACCAGCCGTCGAACTCCCCTTCATGGCCGATCGGGATACAGCCGAGATGCGTGCAGATGCCCACGACGATCAGCCACTCGGGCTTTTTGACGCGTTTCGAATCGGCTTCCGGATCGGGGAGGCTGGCGAGAGGCGTGTTTTCCGCCTCCGCGATTTCGGTCGGCGTGCGATGCCTTACGAACACCGGCTTGCCACGCCATTTTACCGTAACGATCTGCCCGGGAACAATGCCGGTCAAATCCACTTCCGTCGACGACAGCGCGAGCGTCGTAGCGTCTGGGTTCATCTGGTCCAGCAGCGGCCACACCGCCCCGGCGGCCGCGACGGTCGCCATCGCTCCCGTTGCGATATAGAGGATGTCGCGGCGGTGGGGCTGGGCAATTGTGTCGTCGCTCACTCGGAACCCTTTCCGGAATCTTGCGCCATTTGTTCGCGGCTCGCCATGTTATCGTCCTTTCCGCCGCTCCGACAACACCCGGAGGACGATCGCCGGGAAAGTCTTTCTCCTCGTAGTAGAGGCTTGGGTTGTGGCGCCAAATTTCCACCTTGTCCACAAGGCGTGCAAGCTAAAATTGGAGGCGAGCCGCCCGCGACGGCGCAAAGTCGAGTTGACAATACGACCGCGTCGCGGCGAAACCACCGGCTAAAGCGCTCCCAGAGCGCTCGGAAAGACGCAAGCATCGGAGCGAGCGGGACGTTTCGCCGCAGGGAGAAGAGGGCGAATCGTGGATAGAGAAACAGCATCCGTCCCGCCGACGCCCGCCAGGTTAACTCTCGCCCTTTACCAGCCCGACATTCCGCAGAACGCCGGGACCATGCTGCGCATGTGCGCCTGTCTCGGCGTCGACGCGGCGATCATCGGCCCCGCCGGTTTTCCCACGGGAGACCGCCATTTCCGGCGGTCCGGCATGGACTATCTGGATCATGTGTCGCTCGCCCGGCACGCCTGTTTTTCCGACTTCGAAAACTGGCGCGCCGCGCAGATTCCGCCCCGCCGGCTCGTCCTCCTGACCACCAAGGCGAGCGCGGCGTATTGGGATTGCGACTTTCGAATCGGCGACGTGCTGATAGTTGGGCGGGAATCCGCCGGCGTGCCGGACGAAGTGGCCGATCGCGCTGATCGCGCCGTCGCCATACCCATGCAGCCGGGAATGCGCTCTCTCAATGTGGCGGCGGCCGCCGCGATGGCGCTGGGGGAGGCGCTTCGACAAATCGGGAAGCGCCGAGGCGTCGCTTGACAATACGCGCCGCGCGCAAGGCTAAACTATATTTATCATGAGCTTACGGAGAAGGCGAACATGCTTCAGCAACGCAAGGAGAGGGCGCAAGCCTGGTTCGAGTCCCTGCAGGAGCGCATTTTTGCGGCCTTCGAGGCGCTGGAGCGGGAAGCGCCGGGGCCGTTTTTCCCGGGGGCGGAGGCTCCGGGACAATTCGTCGCCTCGCCCTGGAGCCGCAAGGACCATTCGGGCGAGCCCGGAGGCGGCGGGCGCATGGGGATTATCAAAGGGCGTGTTTTCGAGAAAGCGGGCGTACATGTATCGACCGTTTTCGGGCGATTTCCCGCCGAATTCGCCGCGCAAATTCCCGGGGCGGGCGACGATCCCCGTTTTTTCGCGACCGGAATATCGCTGATCGCCCATCCCTGGAACCCTAACGTTCCCGCCGTTCACATGAATACGCGTTTCGTCGTCACCACCAAGGCGTGGTTCGGCGGCGGCGCGGATCTGACTCCGGTGCTGGAGCGACGGCGCGATCGGAACGACCCCGACGCGACCGCCTTTCACGCCGCGATGCGGCGCCCGTGCGACGCGCATAAGGACGTGGCCGATTACGAACTGCTCAAAAAATGGTGCGACGACTATTTTTTTCTCAAGCACCGCAATGAGCCGCGCGGGATCGGCGGCATTTTCTATGACTATCTCAACAGCGCTGGCGACGCCGAAAACTCTGGCTGGGACAAGGATTTCGCCTTCACGCGGGACGTGGGCGAGGCCTTCCTCGACATCTACCCCACGCTAGTGAGGGCCAATGACGCCAAGCCTTGGTCGGAGGCCGATCGGGAGGAGCAGCTCATCCGGCGGGGACGCTATGTGGAGTTCAATCTGCTTTACGATCGCGGAACGATCTTCGGCCTGAAAACGGGCGGTAATGTCGATTCGATTATTTCTTCGATGCCTCCGGCGGTCAAATGGCCGTGAGACTCAGCGCTCGGCGGCGCGGCGACCGAAGGTCCAAAGCCGGTTGATGAAAAAGGTCACGAACATGATGAGAACGGTCGTGACGAGCTGGGCTGGCAGATAGGGCGCGCCAAAGCGAGTGACGAAGAGGCTCATAAGCAGGAAAGTCAGGCAAAACCCCAGGGACGCCACCAGCGCGAAACGCCAACCGGCCTCCTCGTGAGGCCGGTCGCTGGCGAAGGTGTGCCGGCGATTGAGCGCATAGGAAACCACGCCGCCAACCGAATAGCCCACCAGCGTCGCGGGCACGGGCGGCCAGAGCGCCGCCTCCACCAGGGCGATCAGCGCCGAGTAATGGGCGATGGAAGCGGCGGCGCCGACGAGGGCGTAGGTCGAAAGCTGGCGAGGAATCGTCAAGATCGGGCCTAATGCGGAAGGTTCGAGTAATATTGCGCGAGAGCCTCGAGTTCCTCGTCGGTGATGTGGCGGCTCATATAGCGCATTTCCTTGTGGGGCCGCTTGCCAGTGCGAAAATTCTTGAGTTGCTCGACAAGGTAGCGGTCATGCTGCCCGGCGAGATTCGGAATCTCGACGTCCTTGGCGATTCCCTCCGCGCCGTGGCAGGCGGCGCATTGCGCAATCACGTCCTGGAGTTCGGCGCTGTCGACCGCCTTGGCCGCCCCCGGAAGCATCATGACTAGAGCAAAAGCCGAAAAAGTTGATAGACTTTTTCGATTAGATCTTGCTCCAGCTTTCTGAATCTGGAGCGATTTCTTATCGACCAGACGATTCCGTCTGGTCGATAAGCGCTCCAGGAAAATCAGCGCAACTGAGGATTTCACTTCATTCCCCCTCCGAGAGAGCGATCGGTTGCGCGGCTATCATTACCCGTCTTTTCGTCGCTCCGAAATGGCCCGGAATCGTCGCGCGACCTTCGTCCGCCCCTTCACACAAGCGTCAATCTCGTCTAGGTAAAGCCCAACTTTCGAGCCGGGCGCGCCCGCTCGCGCCCTCGCAAGGGCATTTGAGGGACGCGTTCCGGTCCAAAAGGCCCGGCGACGCGGCCTTTTTTTATGCGCGCGCCATCGAGAGGCCGCGAAAACGGAATCCAGCCCGTCCAGCTCGGACGGGCGTCCAGAAGGACGCCAATGCCCAAAAGAACCGACATCTCCACGATCATGATCATCGGCGCTGGGCCCATCGTCATCGGACAGGCCTGTGAATTCGACTATTCGGGGACGCAGGCCTGCAAGGCCTTGCGCGAAGAGGGCTATCGAATCGTCCTCGTCAATTCCAACCCCGCGACGATCATGACCGATCCAGAGATGGCGGACCGGACCTATGTCGAGC
This sequence comes from Methylocystis sp. KS32, assembly GCA_002862095.1. GTDB lineage: Bacteria > Pseudomonadota > Alphaproteobacteria > Rhizobiales > Beijerinckiaceae > Methylocystis. The sequence goes on from PHSQ01000003.1 coordinate 232,769, forward strand.
CGATCACGCCGGAAATCGTCGCCAAGATCATCGAAAAGGAACGCTACCAGGCCCCCGGCGGCTTCGCCCTCTTGCCCACCATGGGGGGACAGACCGCGCTCAACTGCGCCCTTTCGCTCGAAAAAATGGGGGTGCTGAAACAGTTCGACGTCGAGATGATCGGCGCGTCGGCCCAGGCCATCGACAAGGCCGAGGATCGCGAATTATTTCGCGAGGCGATGACCAAGATCGGCCTCGAAACGCCCCGTTCGCATCACGTGAAGACGCTTTCGGGGGCGCTCGCCGCGCTGGAGGACATCGGCCTTCCGGCGATCATCCGCCCGTCTTTCACGCTCGGCGGCACCGGCGGCGGCATCGCCTATAACGAAGCCGAATTCATCGACATCGTGAAAGGCGGCATCGACGCTTCGCCGACCAGCGAAGTCTTGATCGAAGAAAGCGTCCTTGGCTGGAAGGAATATGAGATGGAGGTCGTCCGCGACAAGGCGGACAATTGCATCATCGTCTGCTCGATCGAGAACATCGACCCGATGGGCGTGCACACGGGCGACAGCATCACGGTCGCGCCGGCGCTGACCCTGACCGACAAGGAATATCAGATCATGCGCGACGCCTCGCTGGCGGTGCTGCGCGAGATCGGGGTGGAGACGGGCGGCTCCAACGTGCAATTCGCGGTCGATCCCGCCAATGGCCGCATGATCGTCATCGAGATGAACCCGCGCGTTTCGCGCTCCTCGGCGCTTGCGTCCAAGGCGACCGGCTTCCCTATCGCGAAGGTGGCCGCCAAGCTCGCCGTCGGCTATACGCTCGACGAAATCGCCAACGACATCACCGGCGGCGCGACTCCCGCGTCCTTCGAGCCGACGATCGACTATATCGTCACCAAGATCCCTCGCTTCGCCTTCGAAAAGTTCCCCGGCGCCGAGCCCGTGCTGACCACGGCGATGAAGTCGGTCGGCGAAGCCATGGCGATCGGCCGAAATTTCGCGGAATCGCTGCAAAAGGCCCTGCGCTCGCTCGAAACCGGACTTTCCGGCCTCGACGAAATCGAGATCGAAGGCTGCGGACAGGGGGACGATATGAATGTGCTGCGCGCCGCGCTTGGCACGCCGACGCCCGACCGCCTGCTGGTTGTCGGACAGGCGCTGCGGCTTGGCATGAGTCAGCGCGAGATTTTCGAGGCCTGCAAGATCGACCCCTGGTTCATCGCCCGCATCGCCGAGATCGTCGCGCTCGAAAACAAGGTTCGCGCCTTTGGCTTGCCGAGCGACGCCGAAAATCTGCGCATGTTGAAATTCGCCGGCTTCTCCGACGCGCGCCTCGCGACTCTCGCAAAATGCGAGGAGGAAGACGTGCGCGCCGCGAGATTGAAGCTCGGCGTGCGTCCCGTGTTTAAGCGCATCGACACTTGCGCCGCGGAGTTCGCCTCGCCCACCGCCTATATGTATTCGACTTACGAAGCGTCTTTCGCGGGCGCCCCCGCGAGTGAGGCGCAGCCCTCCGAGCGAAGAAAAATCGTCATTCTGGGCGGTGGCCCCAATCGCATCGGCCAGGGGATCGAATTCGACTATTGCTGTTGTCACGCCTGTTACGCTCTGGCCGAGGCGGGCTTCGAGACGATCATGATCAACTGCAATCCCGAGACGGTCTCGACGGACTACGACACCTCGGACCGGCTCTATTTCGAGCCGCTGACGGCGGAAGACGTCGCCGAAATTCTCGATGTCGAAGGCTCGCGCGGGGAACTCGTCGGCGTGATCGTGCAATATGGCGGCCAGACGCCGTTGAAACTCGCTCACGGCCTCGCGCAGGCGGGCGCGCCGATTCTCGGCACGCCGGTCGATTCCATCGACCTCGCCGAAGACCGCGATCGCTTCAAACGCCTTCTGGACAAGCTCAAACTGAAGCAACCGAAGAACGGCATCGCCTATTCGGTCGAGCAGTCCCGCATCGTCGCCGGCGAACTCGGTCTGCCGCTGGTCGTACGTCCGTCTTATGTCCTGGGCGGCCGGGCGATGGCGATCATCCGGGACGCCAACGCGCTCGACGACTACCTCCTCGGCGTCTTGCCCAGCCTCGTGCCATCCGAGATAAAAGCGCGCTACCCCAACGACAAGACCGGCCAGATCAACACGGTTTTGGGTAAGAATCCGCTTCTCTTCGACCGCTATTTGACCGACGCGATCGAGATCGACGTCGACTGTTTGTCCGACGGCGAGACGTCCGTCATCGCCGGCATCATGGAGCATATCGAGGAGGCGGGCATCCATTCGGGCGACTCGGCCTGCTCCCTCCCGCCCCGATCCCTCTCCAAGGAAACCATCGACGCGCTGGAGCAGCAAACGAAGAGCCTCGCCAAGGCGCTTGGCGTCGTGGGCCTGATGAATGTGCAATTCGCATTGAAGGACGGCGAAATCTACGTGCTCGAGGTCAATCCCCGCGCCTCGCGCACAGTGCCTTTCGTCGCCAAGGTGGTGGGCAAGCCCATCGCAAAAATCGCGGCGCGGGTCATGGCTGGCGAGCCCCTGGCGAATTTCCCGCCGCCGGCCGATGGTTTAAAACATGTGGGCGTGAAGGAATCGGTCTTTCCCTTCGCGCGTTTCCCCGGCGTCGACACCGTGCTGGGGCCGGAAATGCGATCGACCGGCGAGGTCATTGGGCTCGATCTCTCTTTCGCGGCGGCCTTCGCGAAAAGCCAACTCGGCGCCGGCGCGCGCGAACCGAAAGGCGGAACGATCTTTGTTTCCGTTCGCGACGCCGACAAGGAGCGGGTCGTCGCGCCCATCCATCTGCTCACAACCCTCGGCTTTCAGGTGCAGGCCACCGGCGGCACCGCACGCTTCCTGAACGAGCGCGGCATCCCGACGCAAAAAATCAACAAGGTTTCGGAGGGGCGCCCGCATATCGTAGACGCGATAAAGAACGGCTCCATTCAACTGGTCTTCAACACCACCGAAGGAGCGCAAGCCTTGGCGGACTCGCGCTCCTTGCGTCAGGCCGCCCTCTTGCATAAGGTTCCCTACTATACGACCCTGGCCGGGGCGGTCGCCGCGGCGCAGGGGATCAAGGCCTATATGTCGGGAGATCTTGAGGTGCGCGCCCTTCAGGACTATTTCGCCTGAGTCGTCAGGCTGGAGCCTTTGTTTCTCCAGCCGCGGCAGCCGAAGGCCGAGTTTCGCCGCAAGGGCGAAAACGGCTTTTAGAAGCGGCGCCAAAAAAAACCGCGTTCGAGCCTTCAAAGGCTTTGTTCCAAATCCGAGTGATTCGCCCTCCTCCGGAGCATGGCCCGGCGGAGCCGTAAAAGGCTTTCTCCCGACAAGAAGGTCGGGAATGACAGAACGAGAGAGCAGGAACGATGGAGAAAGTGCCCATGACCGTCGGCGGCCACGCCGCCCTGGAGGAGGAATTGCGCCGCCGACAGCAAATCGATCGTCCGCGCATCATCCAGCAGATCGCGGAAGCCCGCGCGCATGGAGATCTTTCCGAAAACGCCGAATATCATGCCGCCAAGGAGTCTCAATCCCTTAACGAGGGACGGATCGCCGAGCTCGAGGACAAGCTCTCTCGCGCGGAGGTCATAGATATATCGAAGCTTTCCGGCTCAACGATCAAGTTCGGCGCAACCGTCACCGTGCTCGACGAGGACACTGAGGAAAAGAAAAGCTACCAGATCGTCGGCGAGGCCGAGGCCGACGTGAAGACGGGCCGAGTTTCCATAACCTCGCCCATCGCCCGCGCTCTGATCGGCAAGAAGGCGGGCGACACGGTCGAGGTCAAGACGCCCGGCGGCGGCAAGAGTTACGAAATCCTGAGGGTCGCCTTCGTGTGAGCGCCGTGGCGGCGCCGAGATCACGCCGCGTTTGAGCGATTCTGAAAATTGAGAGCGCGCCTTGCGCGAAAAACCAGCCCCCACTTTTTCGCCAGCCGCTCTCGTCGTCGCTCCATCGGCGTCGATCGGGCTGAGGATACTCTCGGACGGATTGGCCGGCCACGAAGCCCAGACCCTGGGCGTCGCGCAAGCGCTCGGAGTCGTTCCCGACCTTCGCCGCGTCAATCCGCGCAAGCCGTTCGCCGCGCTGGCGCCTTTCGGTCCCATCGACCCGCGCGAATCGCCCCGCCACGCCGGCAGCCCCATCGGGCCGCCCTGGCCGGACATAGTCTTGGCGGCCGGGCGCCGGACGCTGCCCTATCTTCGCAGGCTGAAACGGGAATCCGGCCGCAAGGTTTTCACGGTTTATTTCAATGCGCCGGCCAATGGCCGGCGCGCCGCGGACCTCATCGTCGCGCCTCTTCACGACGGCCTGTTCGGGCGCAATGTGGTCACGCCCCTCACGCCGCCGAACCGCGTCTCGGCCGAGGCGTTGGCGGCGGCCCGCCGTGCTCCCGATCCGCGCGTCGCCGCCCTGCCGGAGCCTCGCGCGGCCATTCTGATCGGGGGAGACAACCGGCATTTCCGGTTCAGGCCGCCGGACGCGCTGGCGATGGCCGATATTGCGCGAAGCCTCTCCGCTCAGGGCTATAGCGTGATGGCGACGGACTCGCGACGCACGCCCGCCGTGGTCAAGGAAGCGGTGGAGGCCGGGCTGCGCGAGGATGCTGGCTGGATGTGGGACGGCGAGGGGGAAAACCCCTATCTCTCGATGCTGGCCAACGCTCGGGTCATTGTCGCCACCGCCGACAGCGTCGGCATGGTGGGCGAGGCGGTGGCGACGGGCGCGCCTGTCTTTGTCTTCGCGCCAATCGGCGGCAGCCGGAAGATCGCCGATTATCTCGCAAGGCTCGAACGTCTCGGCGCCGTGCGGCCGTGGCGCGGAACGGTCGAAAGCTGGCGCTACGAGCCGATCAACTCCACCGAATCTATCGCCGCCTCGATCCTGAAAGCCTATGAGACCTTTCGCGGCCTGACGCCGCCCCTGCCTCCCCTGCCGGCGGATGAGGAAGACGAAGATGACGATGATTACGAAGATGACGATTGCGACGGCGAAGATAATGAATAGATTGCGCCGAACCCGCCCGCTCCTTTAATCGGAGACCCAAGCCATGTCGACAGCCGCTCAACATTCCCGCGTCATCGTGCTCGGCTCGGGTCCCGCCGGCTATACGGCGGCGATATATGCCGCGCGCGCGATGCTGCGACCGACGCTGATCGCCGGTTTCGAGCAGGGCGGCCAGTTGATGATCACCACCGACGTCGAGAATTACCCCGGCTTCGCCGAGCCGATCCAGGGTCCCTGGCTGATGGATCAGATGCGGCTGCAAGCCGAACATGTGGGGGCTAACCTCGTCTCCGATCACATCGTCGAGGCGCGGCTTTCCAAGCGTCCGTTCGAGCTTCTGGGCGACTCAGGCAAGCTTTATACCTGCGACGCGCTCATCGTCGCCACCGGCGCCAAGGCGCGATGGCTCGGCCTGCCGAGCGAGGAGAGATTCAAGGGCTTTGGCGTCTCCGCCTGCGCCACCTGCGACGGATTTTTCTTTCGCGGCAAGAAGGTGATCGTCGTCGGCGGCGGCAACACCGCCGTGGAGGAGGCGATTTATCTCTCCAATATCGCCTCCCATGTGACGCTGGCGCATCGGCGCGATGCGCTGCGCAGCGAGCGCGTGCTGCAGGAGCGGCTGCGCCAGCGCCCCAATGTCGAGATATTGTTCGACCACGCAATCGACGAAATATTGGGCGACGAAAATCCGCTTTCCGTCACCCATGCGCGAGTGAAAAACGTGAAAAGCGGCGAAATGAAGACGCTCGCCGCCGATGGCGTTTTCGTCGCTATCGGCCACAGTCCGGCTTCGGAGCTCTTTAAGGATCAGCTTACGCTGAAACCCTCCGGCTATATCGCCGTGGAGCCGGGAACGACCCGCACCAACATAGCGGGGGTTTTCGCGGCGGGAGACGTCGCCGACGAGACCTACCGTCAGGCGGTGACCGCCGCCGGCCTCGGTTGCATGGCGGCGCTCGACGTCGAGCGCTACCTTATGGATGCGCCCGCAAGCGCTTGATTTGAAAGTCAGGAAGAAAGCAAATGACCGAACGCGTCGTCTATCAGAAAAAATCCATGCCGGTCGAAGTCGAGGAAGGCAAGACTTATTACTGGTGCGCCTGCGGCCGCAGCGCCAAGCAGCCTTTCTGCGACGGCGCGCATAAGGGCACCGGCATCGAGCCCGTCGCCTACAAGGCCGAAGCCACCGGCAAGGCCTTCTTTTGCGGATGCAAGGCCACGCACAAAGAACCGCTTTGCGACGGCACGCACAAGAATCTCTAATCGCGTCCCTCGCTCCGTCCTCCCCTTTAAGGGGGAGGGTGATCCAGCGCTGAAAACAACGAAATAATACGAGCCCATGCCCGATCTTCTGCTTGAACTTTTCTCCGAAGAAATTCCCGCCCGGATGCAAAGCCAGGCGGCGGAAGACCTGCGCAAGCTCGTCACCAATGCGCTGGTCGAGCGGGGACTCGTCTATGAAGGCGCCGCGAGCTTCGCGACGCCGCGCCGGCTCGCGCTGCATATCGCCGGCCTGCCCGCGCGCCAGCCCGACGTTCGCGAGGAAAGAAAAGGCCCGCGCGTCGGCGCGCCGGAAGGCGCGATTCAGGGTTTTCTGAAAAGCGCCGGACTCGCCACGCTGGAAGAGGCGACGATCCAGAAGGACCCCAAAAAGGGCGAGTTTTATGTCGCCGTCATCGAGCGCCCCGGCGCGGACGCCATTGACCTGCTCGCCGAGATCATCCCCAATGTTATCCGTGCCTTCCCCTGGCCAAAATCGATGCGTTGGGGCGAAAGCTCGATCCGTTCCGACTCGCTGCGCTGGGTGCGGCCGTTGCACTCCATTCTCGCGACCTTTGGGCCGGAGACGGAGGCGCCCGAAATCATGCGCTTTTCGGTCGACGGCATCGAATCGGGCAACAAGACCTTCGGCCATAGATTCATGGCGCCGCAGGCGATCGAAATAAAGCGCTTCGACGATTATGTTCCGGCGCTGGAGCGCGCCAAGGTGGTGCTCGACGCCGGGCGGCGCCGGGACATCATCCTGCACGACGCGCGTAATCTGGCGATGGCGCAGGGGCTGGAGCTGGTGGAGGACGCCGGCCTGCTCGATGAAGTCGCGGGGCTGGTCGAATGGCCGGTCGTGCTGATGGGCTCCTTCAATGAGGCCTTCCTGTCGATTCCGCCGGAAGTGATCCGCGCGACGATCCGCGTCAACCAGAAATGCTTCGTGCTGAAGCGTCACGACGGCGCGCTCGCCAACCGTTTCATTCTCGTCTCCAATATCGAGGCGAGCGACCACGGCAAGACCATTATCGGCGGCAATGAGCGGGTCATCGCGGCGCGGCTGTCGGACGCCAAGTTCTTTTACGAAACCGATCTCAAGACGACGCTGGAACACCGGCTGCCCAAGCTCGACAAGATCGTGTTCCACGAAAAACTCGGCACGCAGGGCGAGCGCGTAATGCGCGTCGCCGCGCTGGCCAAGGAGCTGGCGCCGCTGGTCGGCGCCGATCCTTCGAAGGCTTTTCGCGCGGCGACGCTGGCCAAGGCCGATCTCGTTTCGGAGATGGTTGGAGAGTTCCCGGAATTGCAGGGGCTGATGGGCCGCTATTACGCCACCGCGCAGGGTGAAGACCCGAGCGTCGCTGCGGCCTGCGAGGAACATTACAGGCCGCAGGGGCCGAGCGACCGCGTGCCGAGCGATCCGGTGTCGATCGCCGTGGCGCTAGCCGACAAGATCGACACGCTAGGAGGGTTTTGGGCCATCGAGGAGAAGCCCACGGGGAGCAAAGACCCCTATGCGCTAAGGCGAGCTGCGCTCGGGGTAATTCGGCTGATATTGGAAAACGACATTAAAATTGGTCTTTTTGATATTTTGTCAAAGGTCGTGATGCGCACTTACGGGTGGGGTCTTGTGCATAAGGTTAGAGATCAAACCCATGTAGCGCACTCTATAGAAAAGGAGGGTTTTCCCACAGAATTCGCAGATCTGCTTGAAGCGTATGCAACCATCAATGTTAGTCTCCCCGAAATTGAGCGCTTTTCGAAGGAGAACGTCACTAAAATTTGGGTGTCCTCGCGAGACCTCCTCTCTTTTTTCATCGACCGCCTAAAAGTCTACTTGCGCGACCGGGGCGCGCGGTACGATCTTATCGATGCGGCCTTGGGCGGGACGCCGGCCGCCCCCTCCCCGCAAGGGGGAGGGGAGCACGCGACACAGGACAATCTCGTCATGATCACCGCCAAGGTCGAAGCCCTCTCAAAATTCCTCGACACCGAGGACGGCAAGAACCTGCTGGCGGGCTTCCGCCGCGCGGTCAATATTCTGAAGATCGAGGAGAAGAAGGACGGCGCCGGCGCCTATGACGCGCCACACGCGCCCAATCTGCGCATAGAGCATGACGAACACATGCTCGCCGCCGCCATCGCGCGGGCGCGCGAGGAGACGGCCGAGAAGCTGCACAAGGAAGATTTCGCCGGCGCCATGCATATGCTGGCCAAATTGCGCGCGCCGGTCGACGCCTTTTTCGACCATGTGACGGTCAACGCCGAGAACAAGGATCTGCGCCTCAACCGGCTCCGCCTGCTCAACGAATTGCGCAAGGCGATGCTCTGCGTCGCCGATTTCGGCAAGATCGCGGGAGAAGCAGGAACGGCTTAAGAGCCGTTTCCGACCAGCGTTTTCGGGGCGGGCGCGATCACTGTCGCCTGCCCGCCGCTAATCTCCAGCACGGCGAGGCCGCGTTCATTGGTTCCGTCGACGCGGAAGCGGAACAGGCCGTCGGCGCCCTTAAAGCCTTCGGGATTGGTCAGCACGCCCTCGGCGAAACGCTGCGAGCCCTGAGCGCGCGACAGCGCGAGCGCCAGAGACACAGCGTCATAGGCCTGGGCCGCGATGCGCGGCGGCGCGGTGTTGAATTTGGCGCGGTATTTCGCGGCGAAAGCGTTGAAGCCGCCATTCTCCGGCGCGGAGAACCATGCGCCTTGCAAGGCGGGAAGCTTTAAGACGCTCGGGTCGTTCCAGAGCCCGGTGCCGAGGATCTGAACCCGGCGCGAATCCAGATTGGACGCGGCGAGGTCGCGCGCGATTGGTCCCATCGCGTCCGCCTGCTCGAAGATGAAGAGAGTGTCGATCTGGTCCGCGATCGCCGCGATGCGGCGCACGGCTTCGCCGGCGGCGCCGGGCTTGAAGCGCTCTATGGTGAGGACGCGAAGCCCGTGATTGGCGGCGCTCTGCTGGAACTGGGCCAGCGCAATCGTCCCGTAGTCGCTCTCGGGGATCAACGCGGCGATCGACTTCTTGTCGCGATCCGCGGCGTAAGCGACGATGCGTTCGACGTAACTCTCGACCAGGAAGGACATCAGATAAGAGCCGCGCGCGGCGGCGGAGCTGTCGGTCGTGAAGGCGATCAATGGCCGTCCGGCGGCGTGGGCGACGCGGCTCGCCTCTCTGACGTTGGCGGCCGAAACCGGCCCAAGAATGATCTCCGCGCCTTCGTTCACGGCGGCCTGGGCGGCGGCGGCGGCCCCGGCGGGCGAGGAATGATCGTCCTTCACCAATATGCTGGCGTCGCTGGCGCCCGCGTCCATATAGGCGAGCTGCGCCGCGTTGCGCAGCGAGGAGCCCACCATCGACGGACCTGAGGCCTGGGTCAGCGGCACGATCAGAGCGATCTTGATCGGACCGGAGCCGATCTGTTCGGTCACCTCGGACGGAGCCGGCGCCAGCGGCGCGCCGGCGATGGGAGCGCTGAGCTTGAAATCGCGCCCGCCCGGAATGCCCGGTCCCGCGGCGGGATTGCAGCCCGCGAGGAGAACCGCGGCGAATAGACTGAGACCAAAATGCAGACGCGGCGCGAATGCGCCCCAAGACGAAACTGGCTTTGTCTCAAGCATCAATCCAAGACCCCCGGGGCCTGCGGCGACAGCTGCAAGCCGGTCGCGCCTCGCTATGTTAAACGCCAGAATAGGCCTGTTTCGGCTCGCCAATGTCAATAGACCCGTGAAAATGCCGCGCTCGGCGCGAAGCCGTGGCTTGCCTCACGATGGCAAAAGGTTCTATAAAAAGAACAAAAGATTTTTAAACAGAACACCTCGACGCTGGCCAAGGGAGAATTCATGGCGGAGGAATCTAACTTTGGGGGATCGGCCAGCTATGCCGCCTTCGGCCTGCGGGCGGAAGCCGAGCCCATAGCCCCCGGCCTGCATGTGGTGGCGACGCCCATCGGCAATCTCAAGGACATTTCCTTCCGGGCTCTCGGGACGCTCGCCGCCGCGGACGCCGTGATCGCCGAAGACACTAGGGTAACACGCTTTCTCCTCGCCCATTATGGCATTTCGACGCCTCTCGTCGCCTATCACGAGCACAACGCCAAGGTGATGAGGCCGCATCTGATCGCACGGCTGGAAGCGGGCGCGGCGCTGGCGCTGGTGTCGGACGCGGGCACGCCTCTCGTCTCCGATCCGGGTTTCAAACTGGTGCAGGAGGCGCTTGAGGCTGGGATCAAGGTGACATCGGTGCCCGGTCCCTCGGCTGTTCTCGCCGCGCTGGTGGTCGCGGGCCTTCCGACCGATCGTTTCTTTTTCGAGGGCTTTCTTCCGCATAAGGGCGGGGCGCGGCGCTCGCGCCTCGCCGAGCTCGCCCGCATTCCTGGCACGCTGGTGTTTTTCGAAAGCCCCAGACGTCTCGCCGAGACGCTGTTCGATTGTCTCGCCGCTCTGGGCGACCGCGACGCCGCCATCGCGCGCGAACTGACCAAGCTGTTCGAGACGGTGCGAAGAGGGCGCCTCTCGGAATTGGCTCCCGCACTGGCGGGCGAGGAACCGCCCAAAGGCGAGATCGTGCTGCTGATCGCGCCGCCAGAAGCCGACGCGGCGACACGCGACGAAGCCGGCCTCGACGCCAAAATCGAGGAGGCGCTCACGCTTCATTCGGTCAAGGACGCTGCAAGCGTCGTCGCGGCGGCGACTGGCCAGCCCCGCCGGCAGGTTTACGCCCGCGCGCTACAGATTTCGGCGGGCCGCGAGAAATGAAAAACCGCTCCGCCGAAAACCACCGCCGGAAGACCCACGACGCCGGCCTGCGCGCGGAGCATGTCGCGGCTCTCTGGCTGCGGTTAAAGCTCTATCGAATACTCGCGCGCCGCTATCGGGTGAACGGCGGCGAGGTGGATATCGTCGCCCAACGTGGCGACGCCATCGCCTTCGTCGAGGTCAAGGCCAGGCAAAGCATGGACGAAGCCCTCACGGCGATCACGCCACAGAAACGACGGCGCCTCTCTATCGCCGCCGCGCGGTGGCTCTCGGCCAACCCCTGGGCGGCGAATTACACCCTGCGCGGCGACGCCGTATTCATCGCGCCAGGACGACTGCCGCGACATGTGATTTGCGCCTATGAGATGCGGCTTGGCTGACGCGCCCAATTGAAAGCAAGGCTTTCAACGCTATCTGAGCAGAAAAAATGCGTCGATCTTCTGGGGAGCAACGAATGAAATCTTCGACCGTCCTGCTTGGCCTTGGGCTCGCCTTGCTGGTCTCGTCGGCGCAGGCGGCCCTGAAACCTGGAGACAGGGCTCCCGACTTTAGAATCGAGGCGGCGCTGGGCGGGCGCGAGTTCGAATTCTCGCTGGCGGAAGCGTTGAAAAAAGGGCCCGTGGTTCTGTATTTCTATCCAAAATCCTTCACCTCGGTCTGCACGGCCGAGGCGCACGAATTCGCCGAGAACATGGAAGCCTTCGCCGCCATGGGGGCCAGCGTCATCGGCGTGTCTTCGGACACGATCGACGTGCAACGCGATTTTTCGCAAAAGGAGTGCCGGGATAGGTTTCCGGTGGGCGCGAACCCCGATTTCGGGGTCATCAAGGCCTATGACGCGGCCTTTTCAATCCCGCTAAAGGGGCCTCTTTTCGCGCAGCGCGTGTCCTATGTGATCGCGCCCGACGGAACGATCATCCACGCGCTCGTCGATTCCGGAGCCGAAAAACACATCGAAGACGCGCTCACCGCCATCCGCGAATGGCGGTCGGAGCATAAATGACGCGACTTCAGGATTTCGGGGGCCAAAGAAATGAGGACAGGCCCGGAATTTCGTCAGTCATCGTCTGTAGCTTGGGGCGGCCGATGACGAGTTCGGCCTGCCCGAAAATATCGTGGGCGAGCTTCTGCAACTGTTCGGCGGAGAATCCCATGCTGGCGAGACGGGCGGTCAGCGCCACGAGATCGCCTTTCGAGCCGCCGACGGTGCCGCCGATTTTGCCGATGACCCCGCTGATTCCCTTTTGAGGCGCGGCGGCGGCGGCGGCGATAGCTTCCTGCGCGCCCGGGAATTTGGAGATCAGTTCGTCGGCGGGTCCATCGGGATGACGCTGTTGCAAAAACCCGAAAACATGGCCGACCGCCAGTCTCACGATCTCCTTGTCCACCCCGACATTCCGGGCGACATGCCCCAGCCATTCTTCCATATACAATCTCCTGGCGACGCTCAGCGCTTGCTATCGCATATTGCAGTGCGGCACGTAAGCGCAAGCGCCGGACGCTTGCCCATGGCGCCCCATCTGGCCCGGCTGGACAGACGCGGCCGATCAAGGCACAAAGCCCGAGCCGCGGACAAGAGCCGTCGGATATTTACGAGATTCATGCCCGAGCGTCCGCCAAACGTCGAGATCGCTCGCGTCGCACAATTCCCGAGGCGCAAATGAACAAACCGACACATGACATCCAAACCTTGAAGGGCGCGGCCGCCATGTTCGCGCGCTATCGGCGCGAGGACTCGCCAAAGCCGACGCAATGGAACGAGACGCTGGAGCTTCTGCTCGGGCATCGGTCGCATCGGGCTTTTTTGCCCCGGAAACTACCCGAAGGCGCGCTTGAGACCATCGTCGCCGCCGCCCAATCGGCCTCGACCTCGTCCAACCTTCAGCTGTGGAGCGTCGTCGCGGTGACGGATCAGGAGCGCAAGCACCGCCTCGCCGATCTCGCGGGCGGGCAGCAGCATATCAGGGACTGCGCGGTTTTCCTGGTTTGGTTGTCCGATTTGCACCGGCTGGAGGAACTCGCCAAGATCAATGGCCGCGAGGCGGCCGCGCTCCCTTATGTGGAACTGTTCTTGACCGGCGTGGTTGACGCCGCGCTCGCCGCGCAAAACGCCGTGGTGGCGCTCGAATCGCTGGGGCTCGGCTCGGTCTATATCGGCGCCATGCGCAACAAGCCGGAAGAAGTGGCCAAGGAACTGGCGCTGCCCCCTAAAGTCTTCGCGGTTTTCGGCATGGCGATCGGGGTTCCCGACCCGAAAGTCGAAACGGGAGTGAAGCCGCGCCTTGGGCAAGGGGCGGTTCTGCATCGCGAACAATATTCCTGGGGAGAGGCGCAGCTCGACGCCATCAATACGCTCGACGCGAAGTTTCGAGATTTCCAGAAAGAACAAGGACTTCCCGAACAGGGATGGATACGTCAGGTGCTGTCGCGCGTGCGTGGCCCCGATGCGATGAGCGGAAGGCATCAGCTCAGGGAAGCGCTAGCGGCGCTGGGCATCGAACTGAAATAATCGTCAAAACCCGCGGTGCGGTTTGGCGAGGATGGCGCCTTCTTTGTAGCATGACGCGCGGTTTTATTCCCGTGTCGGTTCGCCTCTCTGCCGAGCGACGGCCGGTCGCCGAAGACGAGCCGCCGGCTTTCGTCGATATGGACAGCTTCTTTGGGCCGGTCCATGTCGAATGGGACCATGGGCGACCGTGACGCCGCTGCGGGCGACTGCCGTTCTTCATCAACTTCCTCGCTGCGAGCCGGCCATTCTACGCCGTCGTCTGCGACTGTCCGTCGCGCGGCGAGAGCGCCAACGCGCCGAAGAAGCGCGACGTTCTCGGAAGGGCGATGCTCCAGATGCGGGCGGGCTGGGGTTCTTTGAACTGATCGGCGCCCGAACGATCGTTATCCACAATGCCTCTTCCAAATGGCTGATGCCATCATATAAAGACTTGCACATATCTTTATTGCGAGATGGTCCGTCCTTTGCTATAGCGGCGCGGGAAGCGGGCGGCGCGAGCCGGCCTGGCGCCAGGCGGCGGCGCGCCGCGATCAGAGGAAGAACATGACAGGTCACTTCAACGATTACGTCGTCCGCGACATCAGCCTGGCCGAATGGGGCCGCAAGGAACTGACCATCGCCGAGACGGAAATGCCCGGCCTGATGGCGACCCGCGCGGAATATGGCGCGAGCCAGCCGCTCAAGGGCGCGCGCATCGCGGGCTCCCTCCATATGACCATCCAGACCGGCGTGCTGATCGAGACGCTCAAGGCGCTTGGCGCCGACGTCCGTTGGGCTTCCTGCAACATCTATTCGACCCAGGATCACGCCGCCGCAGCCATCGCCACCGCTGGAACCCCGGTCTTCGCGATCAAGGGCGAAAGCCTCGAGGACTACTGGGACTATACTCACCGCATTTTCGAATGGAGCGACGGCGGCTGCCCGAACATGATCCTCGACGACGGCGGCGACGCCACGCTGCTGATCCATCTCGGTCTGCGCGCCGAGAACGGCGACACCGCTTTCCTCGAAAAGGCGAGCAACGAGGAGGAGGAAGTCCTCTTCGCCGCGATCAAGAAGCGCCTCAAGGCCAATCCGGGCTTCTACAAGCGCAACGCGGAGTCGATCAAAGGCGTGACCGAGGAGACGACCACCGGCGTGCATCGTCTCTATATCATGCAGAAGGAGGGCAAGCTCCTCTGGCCGGCGATCAACGTCAACGACTCGGTCACCAAGTCGAAATTCGATAATCTCTATGGCTGTCGCGAGTCGCTCGTGGACGGCATCCGTCGCGGCACCGACGTGATGATGGCCGGCAAGGTCGCTTGCGTGGCGGGCTTCGGCGACGTCGGCAAGGGTTCGTCCGCCAGCCTGCGCAACGCGGGTTGCCGCGTGCTCGTCACCGAAATCGATCCGATCTGCGCCCTGCAGGCGGCGATGGAAGGTTATGAAGTCACCACGATGGAAGAAGCAGCGCCGCGCGCCGACATCTTCTGCACGGCGACGGGCAATGTCGACGTCATCACCGTCGAGCACATGCGTCGCATGAAGGACCGCGCCATCGTCTGCAACATCGGCCATTTCGACAGCGAAATACAGGTCGCGGGCCTGAAGAACTTCAAATGGCACAATGTGAAGCCGCAGGTCGACGAGATCGAGTTCTCCGACGGCAAGCGCATCATTCTGCTGTCGGAAGGGCGCCTCGTGAATCTCGGCAACGCGACCGGCCACCCCTCCTTCGTCATGTCGGCGTCATTCACCAATCAGACCCTAGCGCAGATCGAGCTGTGGACCAAGCAGGGTCACTACAAGCAGGAAGTCTATACCCTGCCCAAGCATCTCGACGAGAAGGTCGCGGCGCTGCATCTCGACAAAATCGGCGTGCGGCTGACCAAAATGACCGACCAGCAGGCCACTTATCTTAATCTGCCCAAGAACGGCCCGTTCAAGCCCGAACACTATCGTTATTGATTTCGCGGGCGCGCGCGCCGGGCGGCCTGTCTCCCTTTGGAGACAGGCCGCTCTTTTTTTCCCCCGCGGGGCTTTCTTTCCAAAACACGGATTCCACTTTTTTCGACGCCGTTCTAGATTGAAGCGATTCGGGCGCTTGTTTCGGGCTCGCGGCTCCTGGAGCCAAGGCCTGTCCCCCAAAGCGTTCGACTAGCCCTTCGCGGCAAGGCCGCTCGCTTGGCGGGTGAAAAGTCTTTGTGTGTCCGCGGCTTACGGCGTTTGTTGAGATTTTGCCCTGCAATCGACCGTGGAGACCGGTTCGGATGATTTCGAGAGAGATGCGCCAGGTCGCTGGAGACGCTCGCTGATGACGCGATTGCGGCGAATGTGTTTTTGCGAGGCCGCCGCTAGCGGGGAGAAGCGCCGTCCACAAGACGCGCTTCTCAAAAGTGGGTCTTTCATCGGCGCGCCTTGCGCCGTCGCTCTGGGCTTTGTCTCTCCGGCCCGTGCGCAATCCCTCGACTGGCTGCCAGACCTTGGCCGCGAACTCGAAGTCTATGGTTTCGCTCTCAGCGGCGGTCTCGCGCTGTTCTCGACCTTTGTCGCGCTCGCCTATATGAAGGAGCGAAAGGCGTGGCGCGCCACCCAGTCGGAGTTGACCGCGCGCCTGGAGCAGACGCGCGCTCAGCGCGACCGCGCCGAGATCTTCCTCTCCAGCGAACAGCAGCTTTTCATCGCCTGGGACAGCCCGACCGGCGAGCCGGAGATCGAAGGTTCTTCGCTGCTGGTCACAGATATGCCGGCGCCGCGCCGCGTGCTCGCCTTCGGCGCCTGGCTCGCGCCTCAATCCGCCCAGGAACTGGAGCAAAAGGTCGATCGCTTGCGGCTGTTGGGCGAGCCTTTCCATCTTCCTCTCTCGGGCGCGACGGGTCGACATTTCGACGCGGAAGGCCGGGCCGTCGGGGGGCGCGCGGTGTTGCGCCTGCGCGAAGTCTCGGGTGACCGGCTGGAGTTGATCGCCCTGCGCGAGCGTTACGAGGCGACCAAATTCGACGCTGCGGGCTTGCGCGCCTTGCTCGAGGCGCTGCCTGCGCCGGTATGGATGCGCGACGCCGATGGACGCTTGACCTTCGTCAACAACGCTTATGCGCAGGCGGTCGAAGCCCGCGATCCGAGCGATGCGGTCGAGCGCCAGATCGAATTGCTCGACCAGTCCGCCCGCGCCGTCGCGCGCGAATCCCAGACGCGTTCGCAAATCTGGCGCGACCGCGTGACCGCCATCGTGGCCGGCGCCCGCCATCAACTCGACGTGATCCAGGCGCCTTGGGCGAAATCCTCGGCGAGCATCGCGCTCGATCGTCAGGAGATCGAAAGCGTGCGTGCGGAATTCGTGCAGCAGATGCAATCGCATACGCGCACGCTCGACGAGCTTCCCAGCGCCATCGCCATTTTCGACGGCGCGCAGCGGTTGGTCTATCGCAACGCGGCCTATGAAAAACTATGGCGTCTCGATCCCGCCTTTCTCGATCAGCAGCCCACTGACGGCCAAATCCTCGACCGTCTTCGTCTCGATCAACGTCTGCCGGTCGAGGGCGACTTCCGCGCCTGGAAATCGCGCCTGCTCGAGGTCTATCGCTCCCCCGAGGAATCGCCGCCTCATATCTGGCACATGCCCGATGGCCGCACGATCTGCGTCAAGGCGACGCCCAATCCGAAAGGCGGCGTGACCTATCTCTACGACGACATGAGCGAGCGCTACGAGCTGGAATCGCGCGTCAACGCCCTCTATCGTATGCAGAACGAGACCCTGCAGACGCTGCACGAGGGCGTGGCCGTTTTCGGCGCCGACGGGCGCCTGCGCTTCAGCAATCCGGCCTTCGCCGCGCTATGGCGTTTCGACGGCGCCGTTCTCAACGAGAAGCCACGTTTCGAAATCATCGCCGAACTATGCAAGACTTTGCATCCGAACGACGAGACCTGGCGGGATTTGCGCGCTTTCGTCACTGGGCTCAACGAGATGCGTACGGGCTTCGCGCGCAGGCTGGAGCGCAGCGACGGGCTCGTGCTCGACCTCAACGCCCAGCCTTTGCCCGAGGGCGCGGCGCTTTTGACCTTTGTCGACGTCACGGCCGACGTGAACGTCGAGCGCGCGCTCACCGAGCGCAACAAGGCGCTGCTGGCGGCCGAGAAGCTGCGCAACGACTTCATCCATCACGTCAGTTACGAGTTGCGCTCGCCGCTCAACAACATCAACGGGTTCGTCCACCTTCTCGGCGACGAGAAGACCGGTGCGCTGAATGCGCGACAGTTCGAATATCTCGGCTATGTGCGCAAATCCTCCGCCGCGCTGCTCGCCATCATCGACGACATTCTCGACCTCGCCACGATGGACGAGGGCGCGATGGCGCTCGACATAGAAGACGTCGACGCGAGGGCGGCGATGCAGGGCGCCATCGAAGGCGTGCAGGACCGGCTGGCCGAAAACAAAATCGAATTGCAGATCGTCGCGTCGGACGACGTTGGAGTCTTCCGCGGCGACGCCAAGCGGGTTCGGCAGATTTTGTTCAATCTCCTTTCCAACGCTATCGGATTCTCGCGGCCCGGCCAGATCGTGACGCTCGCGGCCTTGCGGCGCGAGGGCGACGTGGTGTTCAAAGTAGTGGATCGCGGTCGCGGCATACCACCCGAAATCCTAGAACGCGTGTTCGACCGTTTCGAGTCGCATACGACAGGATCCCGCCATCGCGGCGTCGGTCTCGGACTGTCGATCGTTCGCGCCTTCATGGAACTGCATGGCGGAAAGATTCTGATCGATTCCGCGCCCGGCGAAGGCACCACGGTCACCTGCGTATTTCCGGCCCAGAAGTCGGAGCCCGTCCTATCCTCAAAACCTCAAGAGGAAGCCGCGCCCGCCGCGACGCCTCGCGACGAGATCGACGCGGGCGCGCTCATGCGCGCCGCCGCCGACAGGGTGCACGCGCAACTCGACCACAGGAATGTGCGGCTGCGCCTACTGCCAACCAGCGATTTCGACGTCTTTTGTGGCGACGAAAGCCAATTGATCGAAGCGCTTACCGGCCTCCTGCGGGATGCGATAGAATCCACCGGCTCCGACCAGGCCATCACCCTTGCCGGCTTCCAGCGCAAGAACGAGGTGGTGTTCAAGATCACCGACCGAGGCGGCGGCGTTGACAAGAATCGCGCCCATGCGCGACAAATCGTGGAAGCCAATGGCGGCGCGATGCATATCGACGCCGTTCCCGGCGAGGGCGCGACGGTGACTTGCGCCTTCCCATCCACCGCCCGCGCGGATTTGGCGCGGGAAGAAGGTTAAAGGCGATGAGCGCTGACGCAACGAGCAAGACCGCTGCAAGAACGATATGGCGGCTCGACGTTGCGAACGAGGACGCGACCGTCGCGCTGGCGCACGACATTGCGACGCTTCTCGTCAAAGGCGATGTCGTCACGCTTTCCGGCGATCTCGGCGCGGGCAAGACCACCTTCGCCCGCGCGCTGATCCGCGCCATTTCTGGCGAACCGCAACTGGAGGCGCCGAGCCCGACCTTCACCTTGATGCAAATCTACGAGGGCGACTTCGGCAAGATCGTGCATGCGGACTTCTATCGTATCGAAGCCGTCTCCGATGTCGCCGAGCTTGGCTGGGAGGAGGCTTGCGAGGATGCGATCCTCCTCGTCGAATGGGCCGAGCGGGCGCGAGAACTTTTTCCGGCTGATTATCTCGACATACGTTTTAGTTTCGTCGAGCCCGAACGGCGCGACGCCCGCATCCTCACCATCTCCGGTCACGGGGTCTTCGCGTCGCGCCTCGCCGCCTTCAAGGCGCTGCGGGAATTTCTGCGCGCTTCGGGTTGGGCCGACGCGAATCGTTGCTTCCTCCAGGGCGACGCCTCGACTCGCGCCTACGAAACCCTCGAAAAGCCCAATGGCGAGCGCGCGATATTGATGATCTCGCCGCCGAGGCCGGACGGACCGCCGATCCGCTATGGCAAACCATACAGCGCGATCGCGCGCCTCGCCGAAAATGTCCGGGCCTTTGTCGCGGTGGCGGAGGGGTTGGAAGCACAGGGTCTTTCGGCACCGAGAATTCTGGCCCGCGATCTCGAACAGGGCCTGTTGATCGTCGAAGACCTCGGCCGCGAAGGCGTGGTGGACGAAAACGGCCCCATTCCCGAACGCTATCAGGAATCCGTCGGCGCGCTCGCGCATCTTCACGCGCGAAAACTTCCCGACGTTTTGCCCATCGCGGGCGACGGCGTCTATCACATCCCGCCTTACGATCTCGACGCACTGCTGATCGAGGTCGAACTGCTCGTCGACTGGTATGTCAGCCATATCGCCCGCTCCATCGTCGCCTCGGGCGCGCGCGCCATTTTCGTCAATCTCTGGCGTCAGGCCTTGATCGAAATCGCCTCGGCGTCACCGACATGGACGCTGCGCGACTATCATTCGCCAAATCTTCTCTGGCTGCCGGAGCGCGAAGGCCTGCGCCGGGTCGGAATCATCGACTTCCAGGACTGCGTTCTGGGACATCCGGCCTATGACGTCGTCTCGCTTACGCAAGACGCCCGCGTGACGCTTCCCGACGAATTGGAGATGAAGCTCATCGCCCATTACGCCCGCGCGCGCCGCGAGGCCGATCCCGATTTCGACATGGCGGCTTTCGCCAAGGCGTACGCCATTCTCGGGGCGCAGCGCGCGACCAAGATCATGGGGATTTTCGCGCGGCTCGATCTGCGCGACGGCAAGCCGCATTATCTGACCCATTTGCCGCGAGTGGAGATTTATTTGAAAAAGAGCCTGCGCCATCCGGCGCTCGCTGAAATCAAGGCCTGGTATGAAACCAATCTCCCCGCTCTCTTCGAAATCTCCGCATAGCCAAACGAATCTTCCCACCGCGGCGATGATCTTCGCCGCCGGTCTCGGCACGAGAATGCGGCCTTTCACCGACACGACGCCGAAGCCGCTGGCGCGCGTCGCGGGCAAGGCCTTGATCGACTATGCGCTCGACGATTTCGCGACGGCGGGCGTCGCGACCGCCATCGTCAATGTGCATCATCTTGCGGACCAGATCGAGGCGCATCTCGCTGCGCGAACGACGCCGCGCATCGTGATCTCGAACGAGCGCGAACTTTTGCTCGATCAAGGCGGCGGCGTCAAAAAGGTTCTGCCGCTGTTCCAGGGTCGGCCATTTTTCATCTGCAACACCGACGCCTTCTGGAACGAGTCCGGAGCGGAAAATTTCCGCGCGCTCGCAAGCGCCTGGGACAGCGAAAAAATGGATGTGGCGCTGTTGCTGGCGCCGACGAAGGGAAGCGTTGGCGTCGATTGGGACGGCGACTTCGAACTGGATTCCGATGGCCGCGTCTTTCAGCCCGCCGGTCCGCGCCGCTATGTCTACTCCGGCGTCGGCGTCATAAAGCCGGAACTCTTCGCGGGCGTGACGGAAGACGTCTTCAAACTGGCGCCGTTCTTTTTCGATGCGGCGAGGCGAGGGCGTCTCTTCGGCGTCGCCGCGCGGGGCTTGTGGCTTCATGTCGGCACGGTCTCGGCTATCGCCGAGGCCGAACGCGCCATCGCTGCGTAAGGCGTCGCCATGGCGCGAAACGTCTTCACCATCGCGCCCGGCGCGCCTTATCTTTCGACCTTCGTGCGCGCCTTGCTGGCGGGCGAAATCATCGCCGGCGTCTCGCGCGAAAGCGCGCCGCTCGAACTGGCGCGGCTTGTCATTTATGTGCCGACGCAGCGAGCCGGCCGCGCCCTCGCGGTCGAATTCGCGCGCGCGATCAATCGTCCCGCCGCGCTGCTGCCGCGCATCCTGCCGCTTGGCGCGCTCGACGAGCATGAAAACGCCATGCTCTTTTCGAACGAGACCGACGGGCTCGACGAAAGTTTGACGCCCGCAATCGACGACCTCGGCAGACGTCTCGAACTGGCGCCGCTCGTCATGCAATGGGCGCGGGCGCTTGGTCACGCCATTGTGTCGATCGGCGCCGACGGCGAGCCGGTGCTCGACAAGAGCGAGGCCATGCTGGTTTCGCCTTCGCCCGCCAACGCCTGCGCGCTCGCCAAGGAAGTTGGCGCGCTGATCGACGAATTCATCATCGAGAATGTCGATCCCGCTTCGATCGACAATCTCGCCAGCGAGTTATTCGACCAATATTGGGCGATCACGACGCAATTCCTGCGCATCGCTCTCGATGATTGGCCACGAATTCTCGAGGGGAAAAATCTCGCCGACGCGATGCGGCGCCAAAAGGCGCTGCTGGAGCGCAGGATCGAAAGTCTCGACCGCGCGCCCTCGCGCGACGGCGTGATCGCGCTCGGCTCCACCGGTTCGAACCCGACCACCGCGCGTCTGCTCGACGCTATCTCGCGGCAAGAGCGCGGCGGGGTGGTTTTGCCGGGGTTGGATTGCGTTCTGGACGACGCCGCGTGGAACTGCATCGGCGACGCCGTGGGCGAGCATGGCGAACCCGCCTTCACCCATCCGCAGTCGATGATGAAACGGCTACTGCGCATCATGAAGATCGACCGCGAGGACGTGCGCGAAATCGGCGCGCTTGCGCCAAGCCTCGCGGCGCGCCGCGCGCTCGTCGCACAGGCCTTGCGTCCCGCCGACACCACCGAGAACTGGCGCGAATTTCGCGACCGCGAGGGCGCGGGCGTCGCGCTCGCGTTGGAGGGCGTCGACATGGTGGAGGCGCCGGACGAGCGGCTGGAGGCCCTCGTGGTCGCGCTCTATATGCGGCGCGCGCTGGAGGCGCCGGATCGCACGGTGGCGCTGGTCACGCCGGACCGCGGCTTGGCGCGGCGCGTTTCCGCCGAGCTTGCCCGCTTTGAAATCGAGATCGACGACTCAGGCGGCGAGCCCTTGAGCGCGACGCCCATCGGCGATCTCGCTCGCCAGCTTTGCGCCATCGCGCGCGACGGCGCGAACGCCGTGGCGACCGCCGCGCTGCTCGCTCATCCCTTCACGACCTTGGGTTGCTCTCGGGCGGCTGTCGAGCGAATCGCGCCGCTCGCCGAAATGGGCGTGCTGCGCGCGATCGTTTGCGATGGCCGCGGCTGGTCCGCGCATATCGAACAGGCGCGGGCCGCGGCGCATGAGAAGCACGCCCATCCGGCGTTGAAGCGCATCGGTCCGCGAGACTGGCGCGCCGTCGGCGATCTTTTCGCGCGCGTCGACGCCGCGCTGACGCCGTTGCTTTCGTTGAAGCGCGAGGAAAAGCTCAGCGCACGCGCGGCGGCGTTACGCGCCAGCATCGAGGCCGTCGCCGCTGGGGCAAGCGAGGACGGCGCTTCGCATATGGGCGTCGAGGAGTTGCTCGACTTGCTGGAAAGGATAGAGGTCGCTTCGGCGCCGCTAGATTTCGACGCGACCAGCTTTTCGGCCTTCGTCGACACGCTGCTGTTCGAGACCGTGGTGCGAGGCCCGCGCCGCGCCCATCCGCGCCTCAAAATTCTGGGGCCGCTCGAAGCGCGTCTCATCGACGCCGATCTGATGCTGCTCGCCGGACTCGATGAATCGGTTTGGCCGCCGCAGGCCGATACCGGCGCGTTTCTCAACCGTTCCATGCGCCAGCAACTCGGGCTTTCGCCCCCGGAGCGCCGGATCGGCCAGAGCGCGCATGATTTCGCCATGGGCCTCGGCGCCAAGGAGGTCGTCCTCACGCGCGCGAAAAAACGCAGCGGCTCGCCAACCGTCGCTTCGCGTTTCGTCACGCGTCTTTCCGCGCTGGCCGGCGACGCTTTCGAGTCGTGCCGACGGCGCGGCGACGCCATGCTCGCCATCGCTCATGCGCTGGACGCGCCCGCCCGAGTTTCAGGCTGCGTGCGGCCCGAGCCGCGCCCGCCGCTGGAGTTGCGCCCGACGAGATTGAGCGTCACGCGCATCGAGACGCTACGTCGCGATCCCTATTCGATTTACGCCGAGCGCATATTGAAACTCACGCCGCTGGAGCCGCTCGGCGTTGAACTCGGCGCGCGGGAAATCGGCACGGCGGTTCACGAGGTTCTCGAGGAATTCGTCTCGATGCGCCCGCGCGGACGCTTGCCCGCCGACGCGCGCGAAAAGCTTCACGAACTCGCGCGCGAAAAACTTCGCCGCTTGTTCGATGACCCCGAATTCGCCGCCTTCGGATGGCCGCGCGTCGCGGCGGGGCTCGACCACGCATTCGCTTTCGATTGCGCGCGGCGCGAATCGAATGTCGAGATATTCCTCGAACAAGACGGCGCATGGAGGTTCAAACTCAAGGACGGCGGCGAGTTTCTTTTGACCGGAGTCGCCGACCGTATCGAGATCGACGGCGCCGGCATGGCTTACGTCTTCGACTACAAGACCGGAGTTCCACCCAGTAATAAGCAGGTTTTGGTCGGACTCTCGCCACAACTCACGCTGGAGTCGGCGATGATCGAGGCGGGCGCCTTCGAGAAGGTCGGCGCATGCAAGGTCCAAGGCGCCGCCTATGTCGCCATTGGCGGCGCGGGCGACGGCGAGCCGCGGTGGATCGCGCCAAAGGCCGAGAGCTTCTCCGATCTCGTCGCCGAGCATAAGAAGGGGCTCGTCGCGATGCTCGATCAATTCAGGGATCCGAAGCGCTCCTATCCGTCGCGTCCGCGCGTCGTGCTCGAACGAAACAAAGGCGATTACGATCATCTCGCGCGGGTCAAGGAATGGTCGCGCAACGGCGGCGCGGCGAATGGAGAGAGCGAATGAGCGGCCCGCGTCGCCCCGTCCCAGAACTCACGAAGCGCAACCAATGGGCCGCTTCCGATCCGGCGTTGTCGGTTTGGGTTTCGGCTCACGCGGGGTCGGGCAAGACTCATGTGCTGTCGCAGCGCGTGGTGCGATTGTTGCTCGCGCGCGTGCCGCCGTCGCGGATACTTTGCCTCACTTACACCAAGGCCGCCGCCGCCAATATGGCCGCGCGCATCTTCAAGATTCTCGCGGAATGGACTCTGCTCGACGACGAAGCGCTCGACCGCGCGGTCGAGGAAGCGAGCGGCGAGCGGATTGATCCGTCGCGGCGCGCCTTTGCGAGACGGCTGTTCGCGCGCACGGTCGAAACGCCGGGCGGGCTCAAGATTCAAACCATTCATGCCTTTTGCGAAAGGATTTTGCATCTCTTCCCCTTCGAGGCCAATGTTCCCGCGGGTTTCAAGGTTCTCGACGACGCCGAGCGCGCCGAATTGCTTGCGCGCGCGCGGGAGGAAACGCTCGCCCGCGCGCTGCGTCGCGACGATCCCCTTTTCGAGGCGCTGGAAATCGTCGCGCGCGAGGCGAGCAGCGCGTCTTTTGGCGATCTATTGCAGGAGTTGCTGCATCATCGCGGCGCGCTGCGTCAAGCGGCGAGCATGGGTTATGAGCGCGATCTGCGCCGCCGTCTGGGGCTCGGGCCAAAGGAGACTCTCGCCTCCATCGACGCCGAGGTCGTCGAGGGCGGCGTCGGCGCGAAACATTGGCCCGCGCTTGCGGAGAGGCTGGCGAAAGGCGGCAAGAACGACGACAAGCTCGCGCAACAATGTCTGCGCGCCGCCGCGCTCGCGCCGGACCCCGCTTGCATCGAGGACTATCGCCTCGTCTTCTTCACCAAGGAAGGCGAACCGCGCGGCGCGGGCAAAAACAAGATTATCGGCAAGACGCTTCAAGAGGCCGATCCGACTCTGTTGGCCTTGATGGAGGACGAGCGCGATCGCATCGCACTGTTGCTCGAAAGGCGCGGCGCGGCCCAAACATTCAATCGCTCGCTGGCGCTGGCGCGCCTCGGCGGCGCCGTCGTCGCCGAATACGAGCGCGCGAAAGGTTTTCGCGGCCTGCTCGATTTCGACGATCTGATCGAACGCACGCGCGCATTGCTGCGGCGCTCCAGCCCTTCCTGGGTGCTCTATAAACTCGACCGGCAGATCGACCATATCCTGCTCGACGAGGCGCAGGACACCAGCGCGGCGCAATGGGAGATTTTGCAAACCATCGCCGACGAATTCGCGCAGGAGCGCGAGAGCGCGCGGCGGCGCGGTTTCTTCGCCGTCGGCGACGAGAAGCAATCCATCTTCTCCTTTCAGGGCGCGGCGCCGGAGAAATTCGACGCCATGCGGCGGAATTTCGAAAGCCGCTTCATGGCCGCCGAACTCGATTTCAGACAGATTCCGCTCACCATGTCGTTTCGCTCCGCGCCGGTCATTCTTTTCGCCGTGGATACGGTGTTCGCGGCCGGCGACAACAGGCGCGGACTTTCCTTCGACAGCGAGGAGCCCGCGCCGCGCCATCACGCCTGGAAGAGCGACCTTTCCGGTCTCGTCGAAATATGGGAGCCGGTCAGCGTCGAAAAGGAAGAACCTTCCCGCGAATGGACTCTTCCGCTCGATCATGTTCGCGATGATGAGCCTTCCGTGCTCCTCGCGCGCAAGGTCGCGGCGAAAATAAAATTGCTGATGGACTCCACGAACGGCGAATATGTGGAGGGCGAAAGCGGGCCGCGCGCGGTCGAGGCCGGCGACATTCTCGTGCTCGTTCGCAAGCGCGACGCCTTCTTCGAGGCGATGATCCGCGCCCTCAAAGAGCAGGGGGTCGCCGTCGCCGGCGCCGACAGGCTCGACCTGATGGAACATATCGCGGTGATGGATCTTTGCGCGCTCGCCCGCGCCGCCTTGTTGCGCGAAGACGACCTCTCGCTGGCGGAGCTTTTGAAATCGCCGCTGGTCGGGCTCGACGACGAAGATCTCGTCGCGCTCGCGCCGAAACGCGCAGGCGCGCTCCACGACGCGCTCGCGGCCTCGAAGGACCTGCGCCATCAGGCGGCCGCGCAACAATATGAGCGATGGCGTCGCGACGCGCTGAGTCTGCGCCCCTTCGATTTCTTCACCCTTGTGCTCGGCGCTGGCAGGGGACGCGAAAAACTCGTCTCGCGGCTCGGCCCCGAGGCCAATGACGCCATCGACGAATTTTTGCGCGTCGCGCTCGATTTCGAAAGCGACGAACCCGGCGGCCTGACGAGTTTTCTCGCGAGCGTTCAGAAACTCGACGTTTCGATCAAGCGCGACATGGAGACGGCGGGCGACGCCGTTCGCGTCATGACCGTGCATGCGGCGAAGGGGCTTGAGGCCAAGATCGTCTTTCTGCCCGATACGTGTGGCGCGCCGAGCGGCCGTCACGACGCGAGGATTTACGCGTTGCGCGACGACGGCGACGCGGACGACGCAAGCCTCGCGTGGTCGCCGAAAGCGGACGCCGATTGCGCCGCCGTCGCGCGCGAGAGGGAAAGACTTCGCGAAGCCGCGCGCGGCGAATATCGGCGCCTGCTTTATGTGGCGCTGACGCGCGCGGAGGAGCGGCTCTATATCGCCGCCTATCATGGCGCGAAGGCGCCGTCGGACGACTGCTGGTATCGCATGGTTCGCGACGCGCTCGAACCCGATTTCGAGGCGCTGACCGACCCGCTCGACGCCAAGAAGCAAATTCTGCGTAGCCCCAATGCGCCGGCCTTGCGTGCGCTCGTCCGCGATGTCGCGGCGGCGAAGCGCGTGGAGATTCCGGCCTTCGCCCGGACGCCGGCGCCGCCTGAGGCCACGCCTTCGCCGCCGCTGCGGCCATCGAGCGCGCTCGCGGCCGCCGACGCCTTCGCGCCTTACGCCGTCGCCGCGCCGACGCGGCGGGACGCCGATCGTCTTCTCGTGGGGCGCGTCACTCATGCGCTGCTGCAACATCTGCCCCAATGCGAACCCGTGCGGCGGAGGCCGGCGGCGATGCACTTTCTCGAATTGCGCGCGCCGGGCCTTGATGTGGATTTACGCGAAGAGGCGGCGCGGGCGGCGATCAGCGTGATCGAGGACGCCGCTTTCGCGCCTTTGTTCGGCGCTGGTTCGGTGGCGGAAGTCGATATTGTCGCGAGCATCGAGACTCCACGCGGGGCCTACGATATCGTGGGTCGCATCGACCGCATCGCGGAAACGGAGCATGAAATCTTCGTCGCCGACTTCAAGACCGGGCGTCCGCGCAAGGATCCGAACCCCATGCAATTGCGCCAGCTCGCGCTGTATCGCGTCGCCGTGGCGCGGCTTTATCCGAGAAAGCGCGTGCGTTGCGTGCTGATCTTCATGCAGAACGCCTCGGTGGTGGAGCCGTCCGGCGAAGCCCTCGACGAAGCAATGAGAAAGGCTCTGGAGCAGGGTTGAAATCCGCAGCGCATCGAGACGAATCCAGGGAAAGGCCAGCCGTCGCCGCGAGGGCGAGCCGAAGGCGCGGCGGGAAGCGACGACGCGGTCGCTTCTTCGCCGTTTTCTGCTTCGCGAGGTGGCGGAATTGGCGCATGTTCTCAAAAAGCGCGAAGCGGCTTCTGGAAATCGACATGCTCAAAATCTACATTCCTTCGGCGTTTTGTCGTCGTTCCAGTCGATGAGTTTGATCGCGCCGAATTTGGCCTCGATCGCCTTGCCGTTGCGCGTTCCCTTGCCGGTGAGAAAATTAATATCGCAATTGCCGCCGGCCTTGGGGTCGAGCGTGTCGCGCACTTCATAGGAAAGGCCGGCGACGAGAAATTCGTTGTTGCGATAGACGATGGTCATCGTCTGGCTCCAGCGGTCGCGGCCAAT
This sequence comes from Methylocystis sp. KS32, assembly GCA_002862095.1. Lineage (GTDB taxonomy): Bacteria > Pseudomonadota > Alphaproteobacteria > Rhizobiales > Beijerinckiaceae > Methylocystis. The sequence goes on from PHSQ01000003.1 coordinate 260,828, forward strand.
GGCGTCGTTTTCGGATTTGACGACGAGCGAGCCTTTGGAATTGGCGTCGAGCGAGGGCCGCTGACCCCAGACGGCTCCGTTCCAGGCGATGTCCTTTTTCACCAGCGCGGGCTGCAAGGGCTTGTCGCCGTCATTGTCGACGCCACGATAAATATAGAGGTCCGCGCCGGCGTCGGAATTGGCGACCAGCACCGCGCGATCGGCCGAGCCGTCGTCGCTAAAGCTCAGCGTGACGGAGGAAATGACCTTGTCATAGGAGGCCGTTTCGGCGAGGGTTGGAAGCGCGCCGGCGCAGAGCGAAACAGCGGCGCCGAAAAGCGGACGAAGAATCATGAAAGGACTCCTTAATCGCGACGCGCATCGCCTATTGGAATAGCGGGAGGTTTGGACTGATGTGGCCGTGGGGTTCGATTGGTTCCTTGCCCGACGAGGAGGCTTTCAACTGCACGGCGTAGAAGTTTTATCCACAAGCCATTGCTCGGAAGGGTTACGGGATTACGGCGGCGATCCATTTAATTGAAAGCCTCACCTTTAAGTCAATAGAGTGGACTCTCACTGTAACCGCTTCGACTGGGAACTCGCTGGCGCCGTCTTGCACCGTTGGGTTTGAAGGTTTTGGCGTCGACACGGGCTGCCGCATAGGCGCCCTGCGCGCAAGAGATGACTTTCGATTTGAAGGCGCCATCGCCGATTGGCGCGATGGTCGCGTCAAAAGGGGACATATCATTTTGCCACGTGATTCGATCGGCGGGGGCGCGGAACGCCGAAAAATATGATAGGCTCCTCTTTCCACACAGGAGGGAGCATGTCTAATCATTGGTGGACGTGGGTCGCTTACGGCGCGATTCTCGCAGTCCTAATCGGTGGTCATGTCCTCTGGTTTTGGCCGTTCACGATCCGGCGATTGGGGCGCGTCTTGGCGCGGCCATCACGGGTTTGGGAATCATCGTGACGGCGCGCCCCTATTTTCGTATGGGCCTGCGAGAAACCGTCAATCGGCAACTGCCTGGCAGACTCTCGGTTCACGCTTCGATCGTACTGATGCAGCGGCAGACGGAGACGAAGGAAAACGCGCGCTCCGGGATTGTGCGCGACGTTGTGGCCGAAAGAATCATCGGAGTCGGACTTATATTTTCGGCGCTTTGTCCAATGGCCACGGCGCCTTGCTTCTGAAATGGATGGGATACGCCACAAAGTGGCCTTGAAGGGGAGCACGCCTTGATCGACTCTCTCTTACTCACCGCGGCGCGTATTTGCACCTTCGAGCAAACCCGGTTGCTGACGAACGCCAGCGGCTTTTTTTTCGAGCGAGACGAACGTTTGTTTTTGGTCACGAGCCGTCACGTCGTCATCGACGAGAAGAGCCATCATCTCCCCGACCGCTTGGAGATCGAGCTCCACACCGACCCCGAGAACATCGCCAAGTCCACCGGATTTTCGATCCCGCTGTATCATGATGGCAAGGCCGTATGGCGACAGGGCCTCGACTCTGCCGGAGAGATCGACGTCGCGGCGATCGAGATTGACCGCTCCGCTTTGCCGGAGCCGACGGTCTACCGCGCTTTCGATCCCATTCACCTCTTAAGCGCGAATGAGCACATCGAGATTGGAGCATCGCTGCTCGTCGTGGGCTTTCCGCTTGGTTTTCACGACACCTTGCATCACATGCCGGTCGTGCGCCAGGCGGTGCTTGCGTCTTCCTTCGGTCTCCGGTTCCAGGGACAGGGTTATTTCTTGACCGATGCGCGAACGCACCGTGGCACGAGCGGCGCCCCTGTCGTGATGCGCGCATCCGAAGGCCTATCGAGGCAAGACGCTCTGCCGTGGCGACTGCTTGGGGTTCACTCGTCCCGACTCGACGTCGGCACACGCGACGTTCGGCTGGACGAGGCGCTGGGCCTCAACTGCGCTTGGTACGCTGATATCCTGCTGACGCTGACGAAGTCCTGACGGGACCACTCTGGTCGTTTCCCCGCTGTCGGGCCGGCCGGCAAGCGAACTCCTCTGAATGAAGCCGACGCGGAAAAATCGACGTTATGTCGCCCTCGTCCATCGGAACGCTAATGGCGGCTCGAATTGGGCTGAACGACCGAAGTCGGCACGGGAGCCAGCGAGGGCTAAAATATTAGATGAAGGCAGCGGGCGGTTACCCGTCGCGGTGGGCGCGGCTATTGGCGCGGCGGAGGCGATGACTGTCCGCTATGCGCCGAAGTGACTTCGGTCGCGGCTTGCTATTCGGCGCAATATATCGTAATACGATATAGCTGTAGCTGGCCTCACCGAGGTCCGAGGCGCCGCCCTGGCGAGAGCGCACGAAACTGCGTCCTCTAGACGCTCTCCACTCGAAGGCGCAGGGTTATCACGCGAAGCAACCCAGGCGGGCGGCCTGCCGGGGCGCCAGGCCAGTTATTATCTTTGAACGAACACAAGCGAGGACAGAATATGACTGCCGCCCTGTCGGTCGCCGCTCTATGGATGGCGCTGGCGTTGATCGCCGCCTTATTGGCCTATTCTTTGCGCGTTTCCAGCGCCCTAATGGAAATAATCATCGGCATCGTGGCGCAGTTGCTCCTCGGCGCGGAAATAATGGGCGCCGACTCCAGCTGGATAAAAATGTTGTCCACCGTCGGCGCCGTCCTCCTGACCTTTCTGGCCGGGTCGGAAATCGATCCCGACTTCTTGAAGCTCAAATGGAGAGAAGCCGGCGCGGTCGGCCTTGCGAGCTTCCTTGTGCCTTTTTTCGCTTGCGCGGCCGCGGCGCATTATCTCCTTGGCTGGGGTTCCACGGCGAGTTGGCTCGCGGGCCTCGCGATGTCGACAACCTCGGCCGCCGTCATATACGCAATCACATTGGAGTTAGGCTTAAACAAAACCGATTATGGCAAGACCCTGCTCGTCGCCACTTTTGTGACCGACGTCGCCACTGTTCTCACCCTGGGGCTGACCTTCACTCCGTTCACCATGCACACGTTCATCGCCATCTTGATCGCTGGCGCAGTTCTGTTCGCGTTGCCGAAAGTTGCGCCCTTGTTCTTCGGCCGCTTCGGTGGCATGCTCGCCGAGATCGAGACGAAATTTTTGCTTTTGTGCCTTCTGGCGCTGGGAGCCCTCGCCACCTGGGCGGATAGCGAGGCGGTTCTGGCAGGATATCTGATCGGAATGGTTCTGGCCGGCGCGGTCGGCAAGAATCACGCATTGCTGAGGCGGTTGCGCACCCTCACTTTTGGTTTGCTGACGCCTTTCTTTTTTATTCTGGTCGGATCGCTCGTTTCCCTTCCCGCATTGATTGCGGCTCCCGGCGCCGCGATATTCTTCTTCATCGTCAAAGTCGCGACCAAAACCGCCGGCATTTTCCCGGTTGCGCGGCATTTCGGTTCCACCAACGCGGAGGCGATGTACACCAGCTTGCTCATGTCCACCGGGCTTACATTTGGCACGATCGCGGCGCTCTTTGGTCTGCGGCATGGGATCATTAACGAGGGTCAGTATTCCAGCCTGGTGATCGCGGTTGTCTCGACCGCCGTCGGTCCAACGGTGATCGCGAACCTATATTTCCTTCCCAGTCATTTAATGACTTCAACCCAGTCGAGTGAGGAAGAACACTCATAACCAAACAGGTGCGGACTCATGTTCGAAAAAATCCTCAATGCGAACGACGGATCGCAAACAGCGATGCGGTCGTTGTCCTTGGCGCTAGCGATTGCGAAACAGCATAAGTCCGAGGTGCACATGGTATGCGTCGAAGAAATCCCCTATATGCCGGAATTCGTCGACGAGGTTGAACACCAGGACCCTAGCGTGGACCGTCGTATCAAGACCCTCATTGGGCAATCAAAGGCGATGGCCGAGAAAGAGGGATTGAAACTCCACACCTATGTCATCAAGGGTCATCCCGTGCGTGACATCGTGAGCCTCGCTAAAGAACTCAAAGCCGACTTGCTCGTTGTTGGCGCGGTCGGCCATTCGGCGCTATACGAACGACTGATCGGAAGTCGGGCGGATCGGATCGTTCAACTCTCGCCATGCCCGGTGCTGGTCGTGAAGTAATACGGATTCCGCTCGGCTGCTTCGGTTGGGCGCGAATCCCTCCCGCTTGCGGGTGGGGTCTCGCGCCTACTCGCCCCGGATTCCACACTCCCGCACGGCGCTTCGCTCTATCCTCCCCGCCGTGGCCCTTCGCCCGCGACGGGTGTCCTTCGAGCCTGGCGGAGGGATTAGGCCAAACAATATTCATGCTTCATGAGTGGTCGCGAGTGGAAAAGCCGGTCGGCAGTCGACGATGCAAACAGGCGGATTTAGTATAATTTGGAGATCATGTGTTACGTCGCGGCGCCTGGCGTTCCGCGAACCTCAATGTCGAGGCAGGCGTGAACGCGACAAAGGACCGTCCTCGCCTGCTTAAATTGAATATACTTCGTCAAGGCGTTCCGCGGGAGCCGCTGTCGATTCCGCGGAACGTTGGGCGACGACGCCGGGAACCCCGTTAAAATTTCTCCGCGCCCTAATCCTAATCCAACGCCCTGAATGTAATCTCGGCTAGGGCCACCAGAACGGTTATGGCTGCCGCGATCCAGGCCGCGGCCATTCGTTTGTCGCCTTCGGAGAGAAATTTCATCGCGGTCGCAACCCGGTGGCGCATGTTTTCGATTGTTTTCATGGCCGAAGCAACTCGCTCACGAAAATTCTCGTCGTTTTCGATCGCCGCAACAACTCGCTCGCGAACATGCTCCATGGCTTTCACGATTCAGCCTCCTTCTTCCTGTTGGGCCGCGCCGCCTTTTGGCGTGGTGTGGATCCAGCTTTTATTCGCGTTTCGGGACACGCAAGCAATAATGCCGAGACAAAGAGTTACGTGCTTGCATAAACCTCTGAAGAAATGTCGCTTTACGAAGCGTTATCGCCCCTGCATAATTGATCGTATAACGATATATATGCGATTGAGGGCGCGCGGAAAAGGGATTTTTCAATAAAACACGCAACCATCGGTGGGGCCTGACCGCGCTTTGTATCGGCCGGCCAGACGCGAGCTTTCAAAAAATATGGCGCGTCGACGACGAATACGTTTTTGCCGCGCCGACGCCGCCCCCGAGCGCCGGGCGTCACAGCCACTGCCCGACCGACGCTCCGGTCTTTCGATGCTCGCGCCCCGCGAACCAGCGCCAATCCGCTTTCAAACGCGGTCCTCACGAAGCGACTGACGCCGCACGGCGCGGCTTTCGCCATGCTCTTGGGCCGATCAAATCGAGGTCGCTCAGCCCTTCTTCTTGTGTCCCGCGGCGGCGGTGAATGGCGGGGGCTTTGTTACAGGCATATATTGAAGGTTCAGATTGCCCAAACCCGCCGACACGTTGAGGCCTGTTCCCACCGATACCGAGATCGGCTGCAGGGAGAATGTGTTGTTCGAGCCGCCAACCAGGACGGCTCCGCCGGCGCCAGCCCCAACGGCGACTGAACCCTGAGCGCCCATGTAATCTCCCGCCAACGCGCCCGGTTCGACCTTTCTGGTCGCGGCGACGACCTCCCACACCATGCTGCCTGGCCCGCTTATGCCAATATTGGCGCCCACATTTGTCAGCCTTCCGATGTAGTGGGAGGACGGACCCCCGGCGTCGCTTTTGAATACACAATCGAGGGCCTGATTTTCGATGAGGATCATACCGACGCCACCCGACATGTGACATTGCAGCGCACCCACTCTGGAGGATTGCGCCCATCCGGATCCCGGCGTTGAAGCTGCGAGCAAAGCCGCTGCGACCAACGTCTGCTTGAATATTCTCATGACTTTACACCCCTTGCTTGAACTCGCGGCGCCGACAAACCAAGGAATAACTTCGTGCTTGGTTGCACATTTAGCCATGCGACTCCGCGCCGCACCTCTAATTGGCGTTGGAGAACTAAAATGTTAGATTGATTATATCCCGCCGAAAACAATCGCCTGCTTGAGCAAAAACAATTGCGGAACCGGGCGGACCAAGGCTGTATCCGACGCCGGGCCCATCGAGCCTATGAGCCGTGGCCGCCCGGTTGGAGACCGTGCGCCGTCCAAGCCGTCCTCAGCGAAACCAGACGAAGAGGATCGAGAAACCGAGCGCCAGAACCAGGCCAATTATGACGCTTCTCAGAAAGCCGCCTTCGAATTCTTCCATGCTCTCAAGCTCCCGCGCCGCCGTCCTCGGAACGATCGGAAACACTCCGCCAAACCGCGGTCACGCTAGCACGCTCGCCCGCGCGGGGGCAATCGATGGCGATTTCGACGAACGAGGTATACGAGTCTCTACGAGAGCAGAATCCCCGCGTCCAACCCGAGGCTGTCCACAACGTCAAATCTTGGGCGTAAGTCCGCTCGAGACCAAACATTGGGGAGAGCGGGGCGACGGAATCGGGCGGAAGGGCAATTTGTTCACAAAGGCGTCATGAAATTATATTGACACGCTGACGGCAGGACGCCTCGTGTGGCTTGCCCCGGGCGATCCGCCTGTTTAGAGGCTCATGCTTCATATCGCCGAGGGAAGCCCCGAATGAACTTTTTCCAACGCTTTACATTTCTCTTTTCCGCGCCGGTCTTCGATGCCGACGACCTCGAAGGGATGCGCGTCAAGGAAATTGTCGCGTCAATCGAACGAATGGGCTTCCAGGTCGTTAAGGCCCGTCGTCTGGAGGACGCGGAGCTGGCCGTCCAGACCGACGCCGCGATCGGCTGCATGGTCGTCGACTGGGGCAAGAAGGGCCTCGAAGGAAAGGCGGCGTCGCTCATTAACCTCATGCGTTCGCGCGGCCTCGATATGCCGATCGTCATTCTCGTGCGGCGCAAACGCTTCGAAGACATTCCCGTCGAGGTTCTGGATTTTATCGACGGTTATGTCTTTCTCGCCGAGGAGACGCCCGAGTTTATCGCGAAAAATCTTGTCAGCCGCCTGAAACAATACGCGGAGACCCTGAAGACGCCGTTTTTCGGCGCGCTGGTCGATTATGCGGAAGAGGGCAATCAGCTTTGGACCTGCCCTGGTCATAATGGTGGGATTTTTTACAGCCGTAGCCCCATCGGTCGAATTTTCATGGAGCATCTGGGCGAGGCGATTTTCCGCGACGATCTGGATAATTCGATCCTGGAGCTCGGAGACCTTCTGACCCACGAGGGGCCAGCGCTTGCCGCGCAGAAGGAGGCGGCGGCGATATTTGGAGCCGAAAAGACCTATTTCGTGCTCAATGGCACGTCGTCGTCCAACAAGATCGTGCTCTCGAATCTCGTCACCGAAGACGATCTCGTGCTCTTCGACCGCAATAATCACAAGGCCGCGCATCATGGAGCGTTGCTGCTCAACGGCGGCATCCCGATCTTTCTGCCCACCGACAGGAACGCACACGGATTGATCGGGCCGATCTGGGCCGAGGCCTTCGACGAAATGGCGATCAGGGATCGCATTCGAAACAATCCGCTCGTTCAGGACAAGGAGGCCTGGAAAAGAGACCGGCCCTTCCGCGCCGCGGTGATCGAACAATGCACCTATGACGGCACAATCTACGACGCGCAGACCATCATCGAGCGCATTGGCCATCTTTGCGATTATGTTTTATTCGACGAAGCATGGGCTGGATTCATGAAGTTCCACCCGCTCTATGAACGGCGCTTCGCGATGGGACTCAAAAATCTCGGGCCAAAGTCGCCGGGGGTTGTGGCGACGCAATCCACGCACAAGCAGCTTGCGAGTTTCTCTCAAGCCTCGCAAATTCACGTTCGCGACAGGCATATCGCGGGGCAGAGCCGGAGAGTGGAGCACAAGCGCTTCAACGAAGGCTTCATGCTGCATGCGTCGACGTCGCCCTTCTATCCGCTTTTCGCGTCGCTCGATGTCGGCGCGCAAATGATGAAAGGAAGATCCGGCGAAGTCCTGTGGGACGACACCGTTCGTCTTGGCATCGAACTAAGAAAAAAATTGCGCGCGATTAAGCGCGAATTCGACGAAAAGGAGAAAGACGCCGCCCGGCGCTGGTTTTTCGATCCTTTCGTGCCCGATCGCATTTCGATTCCCGATGTCGCGCGAGACGACGGCGGCGTTCACGATGTGGCCTGGGAAAACATCGCAACCGAGCAGCTCGCGCGGCACGCGCGCTATTGGGAATTTGCTCCGGGCGCCGCCTGGCACGGCTTCGCGCATGTCGAACAAGGTTTCGCGATCACCGATCCTTGCAAACTCACGCTGCTCACTCCCGGATTTGATCGCAAGACGGGGGCCTATGAGGCCCATGGGGTGCCGGCTCCCATCGTCGCGCAATATCTGCGCGAAAACCGCGTCGTGCCCGAAAAAAACGACCTCAATTCGATGCTGTTTCTGTTGACGCCCGGCGTTGAGTCGAGCAAGGCGGGTACGCTGATTAGCGCCCTCGTCGCCTTCAAACGCTTGCATGATGAAAACGCTCTTCTCGATGACGTCATGCCGGAATTCGTGGCAAAGCGGGTAAAGCGCTATAAGGGTGTGCGCCTGCGCGATCTTTGCGCCGAAATGCATGCCTTCTTTCGCGACGCCAATGTCAGCGCCCTGCAAAAAGCCCAGTTTTGCAGCCAAAATTTGCCGGATATGGTGATGACGCCGCGCGCGGCTTCGCGCTATCTTGTTCGCAACAATGTCGATTATTTGCCGATCGACCAGATCGAAGGCCGTATCGCGACCACGTTGTTCGTGATCTATCCTCCGGGCATCGCGACGATCGTTCCTGGAGAACGGCTCTGCGAAAAAGCGCGGCCAATGATCGACTATTTGAAGGCTTTCGAGCGCAGCGCCAATGTCTTTCCGGGCTTTGACGCGGAGATTCAGGGGCTTTATCGCGAGGTCGACGAAAAAGGATCGACCCGGTTTTACACCTATGTCGCAAGAGAATAGGGCAGAGGGTAATGGTCTTCGAGGCAATGGCGGGCGGCGTTTCGGCTTCTCGCGTCACTGTGCGGCCTTCGCGCGACGCCGACGTCGGGGCCATGCTGGCTATATATCTTCACCACATTCGGCATGGGGTGGATCCTTCGCAGCACCACGGCATCGAAGCGCCGGACGCCGAAGACATAAAACGCCGGCGCAAAAATATGCAAAAGCATAAGTTGCCGCATCTTGTCGCCGAACTTGACGGCGAGATCGTGGGTTACGCCTACGCCGTGCCTTTTCGTAAGAGGCCAGCCTATCGTTATGTTGTGAAGCACTCGATTTATGTTCACCACGCCTATTTGCACTGCGGTATCGGTAGAATGCTGCTGCCCGCTCTCATCGATTCCTGCGCCGCCTCCGGCTATCGGCAAATCATCGGCTATATAGACGGTTCAAATCGCGCGTCGCTTCAATTGCACGAGTCCTTCGGCTTTCGACAGGTCGGCCATCTCCCGTCTATCGGCTTTAAATTCGGCCAATGGACGGATTCGGTGATGGTGCAGCGTTCTCTTGGGTTAGGCGCAACGACGCCTCCGGACGTTTTTCCATAGAGAGAATTGTCGAAAGGGGCGGCTGGTCATGCATTGGAATGCGTCCCTCTTTGTCGGTCGGGCGCATTGTTTTTTCGTTCGATTTATTTGTGGCGGGAAGAAGCGTTCGAGGGGATGCGAGGCGCGTTCAACGCCTCGAATCCCGCGGTGACGTCGAAAAGCTCCTCGTCGATCGCGCCTTGTCTCAGACGATGGAATTCCGCGGTGAGATCGGTCAGGAGTTCCTCGATATTCGTGTCGGCGCGTTGCATCGCCGACAGTCTGCTGGCGTTTTCGCTCGCGAGGGATTCGGCGCAGGCCCGATACAAGGATACGAAGAGATATTCGCGAACAAATTCTCGCAATGCGTCCTCGCCGCCAATAAGCTGGGGCAAATTGGCGGTCGGCCAGGGCGCTTCGGTCAGCAAGCGACGCCATTGATGATCAAGCGGCAACAAGCGTTGATATACTGGAAGGTAAGAAGCCGCCGCCGCGGGGCGATTGTGAAACAAATAGAGCTCCGCAACGTCGCCGCAGTCTAAAGAGGTTTCGATCGCCGCGACGATATGGCCGACGAGCGGAGATATGGCCTTGACGGATCCCGGGACGGCGAAAAGATCGACTGGCGGTAAACCCGCGTCGCTTAGGCGCGCGTGAGCGCGTTCGCCCACCGCCCAAACGCAGGGCTTCTGGTTTAGGCTCGCGAGTTTTTGGGCGGCGAAGTCGACGATCAAATCGTTGAATCGGCCGACCAATCCCTGGTCGGAGCCGAACACCACCGCTCCAATGACGGCCGTTGTTGTCCTGGGCTCCGCCGTCGGCTCGGATAGCTCGCCGCTTTTGAAGCAGACGCTAAGTCCCATTTCGATGCTACGGTAATAGTCGCCCAGAGATTGCACCGCCTTTTCATATTGGCCGATATTGGAGGCTGCGAGCGCCTTCATGGTGCGGACGACGGATTGAAGATCGCCAGCGCTCTTTATCTTGCGTCGGATGGTTGCGGTGGTTTCGCTCATTTCAGCGGGCTCTTTTCTCCAAAGGGAAACGAACCTCCGCTTCCATCCCTGGGCGTAGCGCCAGATCGGGATTGGGTGCTTCGATGGTGACCTTCACGCGGCCGGCATTAGCGCCAGGCTCAGGGGTCACGTCCACGACATCGCCGAAAAAAACACGACCGGAGAGACTCTTCACGAGGAAGGAAACATGCTCTCCGAATACGATTTTACTCGCATCTCTTTTGTCTATCTCGGCCTCGATCCGCATGACGTCGAGAGTGGCCGCGATGACGAATGGCTTTATCGGCTGGCCGGGTTCGACATCTCGTCCGACTTCGGCGTTTCGCGCGATCACCACGCCCGAGATCGGTGCGACGAGCGTCGTCTTTTCGAGGCTATCGCGCGCCTGCGCGAGCGCTGTCCCGCTTTCGGCCACGGCGGCGCGCGCCTTTTCCACACTCTCGCGGTCGAGTTGGAGATTCTTTCGCGACGTTTCGATCCGCGCTTTGGGAAGGGCGCGGCGGCCCGCGCTCCGTTCGAGGCGCTCGAAAGCTTGGGTCGCGCGAGTCAACTCCGCTTCAGCGTCGCGCAGTTGTTTTTCCTCGTCATCCAATCGCGCTTCGCGTTGCCGAATGGCGGCGCGATAAGGGGAGGAGTCGATTTTTGCGCAGACCCGACCTTTTTCAATCGTCATTCCGACGGCGCAATCGACGACCTCTAGTTTTCCGCCAAGCCGAGAATCGATCGTAGCCGAGGGGATCGCGACAATTTGGGCGGTTATGGTCAACTCTCGTTGCGTTGCTGGTTGGGGTTCCCGACTAGGCGACGGCGGTCGAAAAGCAAACCACCCCCCCAGGGCGCAAAACACCAACAGGGTTGCAATCACGGCCTTCCTTCCCGATTTCGGCTTAGTGTCGGTGGGCGCAGGAGGCTCGGCCATGGATACGTTAGTTTGCGGTGGCGGGCTTATCGTCTCCACAGGGGCGGGCGGGGCCAGTGATGGCGAAGACTGGGCGAGAGGCTCGCCCGCATTCGAGCGATAAGGCGCCAGCGCGTCATGAGCGAGAGCAAGAATTTGATTGCGGTCAGCGTTCGGGAGCTTCGACGCGACAAGCCATCCCGCTGAGATCTGCTTCGGCGTCGCGTCGATGGCGTCGAGTAGGGCGCGTTCGGCGCGCGCCATTTCTTGCAATGGAATTTCGTCGAACAGTCCTTCGGTCAAAGCCAGGAGTATGGCGATCTGTCCAGGAACGGAAACGGGCGAGAACTCGGATTGTCGGAGCACGGCGCGGACGCGCCGTCCGTGCTCGATAACCTTGCGCGACGCGTCGTCGAGCCTTGCGCCAAATCGAGCGAAGGTCTCGAGTTCCTCGAATTGGGCGTATACGAGTTTGAGATCGCCAGCGGCTTCCCGGTAGACTGCGCGCTGGGCCTTGCCGCCGACGCGCGACACCGATCTGCCGACGTCGACCGCCGGCAGCACGCCGAGTTCGAACAGCGAAGGGGAGAGGTAGATTTGACCGTCCGTTATTGAAATCAGATTGGTCGGAATATAAGCGGAAATGTTTTGCGCTTCCGTTTCGACAATGGGCAGAGCCGTGAGAGAACCGCCGCCGAGTTCCGCGCGCAAATGCGTCGCACGTTCCAGAAGCCGGGAGTGGATGTAAAAAATATCTCCGGGAAAAGCCTCGCGTCCCGGCGGCCGCCGCAGCAATAAAGAGAGTTCGCGGTAGGCTTGCGCGTGCTGGGTGAGATCATCATAGACGATCAGCACATCGCGACCCGCTTCCATAAAATATTCCGCGATGCTGGTGGCGGCGTAGGGAGCGATATAGGCGAGACCGGGCGCGTCGTTACCTTTTGTCATGACGACTATGGTATGTTCCAGCGCGCCTCTCTCTCGTAACACGGCGATCGCCTTCGCCACCGAGGAAGCACGCTGGCCGATGGCGCAATAAACGCAGATTACGCCGCTGTCTTTCTGATTAAGAATAGTATCGAGCGCGATCGCGGTTTTCCCGGTCTGCCTGTCGCCGAGAATCAACTCCCGTTGGCCGCGACCGATGGGGATCAAGGCGTCGATCACCTTTATTCCGGTTTGCAGCGGCGCGGTCACTGGCGCGCGATCCATAATCGCCGCAGCGGGTCGCTCGATACGGAGACGCTTGGTCGCCGCGACCGACGAGCCGCCATCCAGCGGGCGGCCAAGCGGGTCGATAATCCTGCCGAGCAGGGTTTCGCCAACCGCGACGTCCATCACCCGTCTCGTGCGCCGCGCTTCGTCGCCCGCCTGCAGCTTTTCAAAATCGTCCAGCAGCACGACGGCGATTTCGTCCTCGTCGACGTTGAACGCTATTCCCAGAACATTTCCCGGAAATTCGATCAGTTCTTCGTAGCCTGCTCCGGGTAGGCCTGACACTTTGGCAATGCCGGTGGAGACGCTCGTGACGAAGCCAATTTCGCGCGGATGCAGGTCGGGGGCGAGAGATTTCAAAGTCTCGGCAAAGCGGTCGAACATATCCTCGACGGCGTCACGCAGGCCTTTCGGCTCCATATCACACGTTCTCCGAGTGCGGCGTCCGCTTTTCCGACACAAGCGCCTCCAGGTCTTCTTCCATCGAAGCGAGGTAATCGGATATGCTCCAACTCACCTTGTGGTCGCTCGTCACGAGTTCGATTCCAGCGACCAATGCGGGAGCGTTTTCGAAGCGAACGCCGTGGTCATATGACAGATTCTTTTTGACCGATGTTTCGATTGCCGAGCGTTGATCGGACGGTAGCTCGAAGGCGCTTCGAACGATTAGAGGTTCGCCGCTGGAGATAGCCGCGGCGATCGCCGCCCGCTCGCTATCCTGGAGATTTTCGAGACGCCGCAGGAAAGCCTCGGTCATGCGTTGGTCGAGGGAGACGTCCGCGAGATCCGTTAGCGTCTTTCTGGCGATCGCGAACACTTCATCTTTCGCTCGTTCACGAACAAGACGGATGGCGTCGCGCGTCTCTTCCATCAGAGCCTGGCGGCGTTGGGCGCTCAGCGTCTCGGCGGCGTGGTGCGCCTCTTCCATAATTTTTCGGGCTTCCACTCTCGCGGCTTCCGCCGCCTCCTCGAGCAATGCAGATTTTTGCTGATCGAAGGCCGCGTTCTTGGCGAGAAAATTGTCCCTCTCTTTCTCGGTTTGCGCCATTTTCGCCTGTGCGTCGGAGAGTTGCCGCGCCACATGCTTTTCCCGCGCGTCGATGGCGTCGAGAATGGGCTTGTAAAGAAAGCGCTTGAGCAGCCAGACGAGGATCAGGAAATTGAATGCTTGCGCTAAGACAGTGAACCAGTCGATGAGCATGGATCACTTTCCGGCCGCTTCGGAGATAAAATGACTCCAGAAGGGATTGGCGAAAATAAGGATCATCGAGACGACGAAGCAGTAGATCGCGATCGATTCGATCATGGCCAGTCCCACGAACAAGGTCCGCGTGATCGTGGTCGCCGCATCGGGCTGTTGCGCCAGCGAACTGAGAGCGGTGGCGACTGCTCGACCTTCGCCCAGCGCTGGTCCGATGCTGCCAAGCGCGATGGTGAGGCCGGCGGTGACGATCGAGGCTATTGCAATCAGCGTCGCGTTATCCATGGAATGCCGTCTCCTCTGCTCCTGTTAATGAGCTCTGCGGGTCGTCTTTGTCGCTTTCGCGGCCTCTCGTCGCGGCCGCGATGTAAACGGCGGCGAGGATGGTAAAAATATACGCCTGAACCATGCCGGTCAGAAGACCGAGCGCGCTCATCACGATGGGAAAAACGAAAGGGGTGACGGTCAGCAATATGGCGAGGATCATGGATCCGCTCATCATATTGCCGAAAAGACGGACCGCCAGCGCGAGGGTGCGCGAAAGTTCGCTGATAATATTGAAAGGGAGCATCATGACAGTCGGCTCCGTGTAAGTCTCGAGATAGGAGAGCAGCCCCTGTTCCTCGACGCCATAGATCGGGACCGCGGTAAGAACGCATAGCGCAAGCGCCGCCGTTGTCGACAGCGAACCCGTGGGAGGATCGTAACCCGGAACGATGGTGAAGAGATTGGCGGAGGCGACGAAAAGAAACAGCGTTCCGAGAAAGCCGAGATATTTCCTCGGCCGCGCGAGACCGACATCGCCGATCTGTTTTTCCAGACTGGTGACGACAATTTCGAGAAGATTCTGCCAGCTCGATCGATGCAGGCCGGTGGAAAGGTTTCTTGTGATGAGCCAGGAACCGGCCGCGAGGAAAAGCATCAATCCCCATGTGTAAAGGATCGTCGCGTTTAGTTTGACGAAACCATCGCGCCAGAAAACGATGTCGTCCGTGCTAAGGCGCAAGGCCGCTCTCCTTAAAAGAATGACGCGCTTCCATCAGTCGCGTCAGGATGAATCTCGCGGCGACGAAGCCGAAGAGACATGCGGCCAGTCTGGTCCACTCGCCGGCCGATATGCGGTAGAAGCCGCCCAGGGCGATCGTCATGCGCGCGAACAGGCTCGCGGTGAACCATAGAGCCGGACGCTCTGTCCGCAATCCGTGGCTTACGGTCAGCCAGAGCCCGCCGAAGAACACAACTCCCAGCAACCCGCCCGCGGCGGCCGGGAGGATAAGCTGCGCTATTTCACTCATGGCGGTCGCCTTGATCGTCGCGAATGCGCTGGTCTTCCTCGGCCACCCAACGCCACGCGGTCAGGCAGCCCAGGATGAGCCCGACGATGAGAAGCGTCAATGTCCAGGAATGGGGTCCGGGGTAGCGCTTGTCGAGCCACAGGCCCAGTGCGGCTCCGAGCACGGTTGGCGTCGCGACCGACCAGCCGATCAGTCCCATCATGCCCAGCCCGTACCACACGCCATGTGCGCCTCGACGTCGCGCTCTCAGCTTTCTGGAAGCCTTGGCTCCCACTTCCTCGGCCAGCGACTGCTGTGACACTGTCGGATTGTCTTTCTTTTCATCGACCATTGTGAAAGGCCGCCATCCGGCGAATAAGATCGCTTTCCATCCGCGCCAGAGAGGAGCGCGTGCTGCGCTCCTCTTCGTCGAGTGACTTGAATTCACGCTCGACCGCAGCGCGAAGCATTCCCAGATCGGCGCCGGCAATGGCGTTGCGGACGGACACCAACACCTCGGGGCCTGCCTTCACAAGCAGGCCTTCGTCCACGGCGATGCAGGTTTCGGGCTCGCCCACCCGCTGGTAAGTCAATATTCCGGGCGCGAGCGCGGCGACGCAATCCAGTCTGCGGGGGAGGATGCCAAAGGAGCCGTCTGGCGTCTCGGCGACAATGCGCGTCACGTCCGCCGCTTGCGCGAAAATCCGATAGGGGAGAAGAATCTTCAGATTCATATGTTCTCCGTGTCGCGGGACGGTCGATTCTGAAGTTTAGAGCGCGGCTCGCGAAAAACAGGCCCTGCTTCTTTGCGAGCCGTGCTTCGGCGCGAACTTTCGCACAGGTCCATAGCTTTTGCGACCGAAATTCGCTCCAACATTTTGAGTTTGAGCGGGAAGCGCGCTGGTTCTAGCGCGTCATAAACGAGTCTGGCGGCGGGTTCGTCCCTCGCAATGACGGGCGTTGCCTCGGCGCTTGATTGCGTCGCTCCGCACGCAATGACGTGTTCCCCTTTACCGCTCCTGATTCTGCTTTGCGGCGCTGTAGAATTAAGGCGCTTTCCGTGTGGCTTCGTCTATGGAGCCGATCATATAAAGCGCGTTCTCCGGATAGTCCTTGAATTCATCGCGCAAAATCCGGTCGCAACCGTCCAGCGCGTCCTCGAGCTTGACGAATTTGCCTTCGATTCCGGTGAACTGCGTGGTCGTAAAAAAGGGCTGCGTCAGGAATCGCTCGAGGCGACGCGCACGCGCCACCACATTGCGGTCGTCTTGCGACAATTGTTCCAGGCCCAGCATGGCGATGATGTCCTTGAGCTGCGCGTATTGCGCCAAAGTGCGCCGGATTTCTTGAGCCAGTTCATAATGCCGCTGCCCCACGACGCCGGGCGTCGCCATCTTGGAGCTCGATTGTAGCGGGTCGACTGCGGGAAAAAGGCCCTCCGACGCGCGTTTACGGGACAGGACGATCGAGGCGGAGAGATGCGAGAAAGTATGCACGGCCGCAGGATCGGTGAAATCGTCGGCGGGCACATAGACCGCCTGGATGGAGGTTATCGCGCCATTCTCGGTGTTGGCGACGCGCTCCTCGAGTTGCGACAACTCCGTGCCCATCGTCGGCTGGTAGCCAAGCCGCGACGGCATTTGGCCCATGAGGCCCGAAACTTCCATGCCGGCCTGAATGAAGCGGAAAATATTGTCGATGAGCAGAAGAACGTCTCGGTGTTCGTCGTCCCGGAAATATTCGGCCATCGTCAGCGCGGCGTGCGCGACCCGGAAACGGGCGCCTGGCGGATCGTTCATCTGGCCGAAGACCATCACCATATTGGCGAGGACATTAGCCGCCATCATGTCGCGATAAAGTTCCTCGCCTTCGCGGCAGCGTTCGCCGACGCCGCAAAAAACGCTCACTCCCTCGTGCTGCTTGACAAGATTATGTATGATTTCTCCCAGCAGAACAGTCTTGCCGACGCCCGCGCCACCAAATAGGCCAGCCTTTCCGCCGCGCTCGAGCGGGGCGAGGACGTCGATGACTTTCACCCCGGTTTCGAAAACTTCCGACTTGGTGGAGCGGTTGAGCAGGGGCGGCGGCGAGCGGTGCACGGGCCGCCATTCGACCTCCAAAACCGGATCAAGCCGATCGATGACGTTTCCAAAGACGTCGAACATGCGGGACAGGATTTTTCTTCCAACAGGCGCCTTCAGAGGTCCGCCGGTATAATGCGCATCCATGCCGCGGGCGAGCCCCTGGGTGGGCGTCAGCGCTATGCACCTTATGTGATGCTCGTCGAGTTGCGACAGCGCTTCGATGATGATTTCACCTTCTTCTCCGGTTCGTAAAACGGAGTAGATGTGCGGCAACCGCTCCTCAAAATAGACATCCACTACGCTGCCTCGCACCGCGGAAACGACGCCGTGGCAAGAAAGGGGCGCTTTCGAAATTGCCGCGGTCTTTGCCGATGGCTGATCCAAACGGGGCGACGCCGAAGGGTAGGCAGCAGAACTTGTCATGAGCTCAGTTGTGTTCTCCGCCCGCGTTGAAAATGTCGAGAAAGACACTCTCTCTCTTGCGCAACTCCATGAGATGAAGGAGCGCGAGATGGCTCAAGCATCGCTCGCCCGAAGCCGTAAGGACAATCAAGGAACGCCGTCGGTCCATGGGGTCCGATTTGCGGCTGACGAGCTTCGCCTGGACAAGGCGCGACACCATTTCCGCCGCGCTGTGCTCCTTAATCATCAACTCGCCGGCGAGCTCGCCGACGCTGATGTGCTCTCCGCCGGAGAAGGTCTTGATCACCAGCAAGGCTTGGTATCGTTGCGTCGTCAACCCGACGCTCGCCGCGGATTGCTCGCTGAAGGCAAGGAACTGGCGAAGAGAAGACCGGAAAGCCGCCAAAGCGCTGAACTCGACCTCGCTCGGAGCGATGTCGGCGCTTTCTTCGGCCGGTGATTGGTCATTATGCGGTAAAGTCAGAGCAAACCCCTCTCGGCGCGGATTGTGACCGCACTCAGCCACAATGCTATCGTTGCGCCGCAGGGTCAACTCGATCCATTCGTAAAGGCACGGCAGCGCCATGAATTGTTGATGCGCTGAGGCGGGAAAGGGATTCCAAGGGCCTGTACGGGAGACCCTTGGATGACGGCGAATTTTCTGGGCCACATCAAGGAGATTGAGGACGGCCGCATTCCGGAGATGCCGAGCTATCCGCCCCATTGACGCCATCGGGACGCAAAAGGCCATCGCCGCCAGGATCATCGAGAAAAAGGGCCGATTACGTTGTTGCCAGGAAGGAAAATCAGGGCTCGCCGAGCGCCATGGTGGACGGGCTCGCAGTCGATCGCCGCGCTCCCATGCCTGCGCGCGGACAAGAAAACCGCCGCCGTCTCCAAGGAAACGCGTTTCTACATTCTCTCGCGCTCCATTTCTCGGCGGATATCATCCCGGTCTTCCGGGTGGCCTATTGCGCCTGCTCCAAATGGCGCAACGCC
Source organism: Methylocystis sp. KS32 (assembly GCA_002862095.1). Lineage (GTDB taxonomy): Bacteria > Pseudomonadota > Alphaproteobacteria > Rhizobiales > Beijerinckiaceae > Methylocystis. The sequence continues at coordinate 279,362 of PHSQ01000003.1, forward strand.
GCTTCGGCGTGGTTGGTGGCCTCTTCGGCGTAACCCATCTTGCCGTGTTCCACGGCCTCCTTTAGATGGCGCACGCCTTCCGTCGTATCCGGGTTGGCCCTCTCCGTCGCGCTGGCCCGAGCGTGTTCCAGGGCCGCCTCGGCGTGGGTCGCCAAACCGTCGGCGTGGCCCATTTTGCCGCGCTTTATGGCTTCCTTCGTGTCGCCGATCGCGTCCAGAAGATGTTCCTCAGCCAGAGCCATGTGGAAGTGGGTCAAGGCCGCTTCGGCGTGTTTCGTCGCGTTCTCGGCCTGGCCTTTCTTTCCTTTTACGATCGCGGCCGCGAGTTGAGCGACGGCTTCCTTGGTATGCTTGTTTTTCCTCAACGACTGGGAAGCATCGGCCTCTTTCAAAGCGGCTTCGGCGTGGGTCACGAGGACCTCCGCGCGCCCCTGCCGACCCTGCTCGATGGCTTCCTCGCTATCGACCACCGCCTCGGTCAGATAGCCGATCGGGCCAAGCAGACTCTGGTGCTTCATTGGCGGCGGAGGCTGATCGGGCGCGAAGGCCAGATCGAGGCTTTCGACGCCCGCCGTCCAGCCCAGTCCCATCCCGCTCTCGACATTGAAGGGCTGCAGCGAAATCGTGTTGTTGGAGCCCCCGACCAGAATGGCGCCGCCGCCGCCCACGCCGACTTTGACGGTCGCCTCGGGGCCCGCGTATCGACCCGCGAGAGCGCCGGGTCCCAGTATGCGCGTCGCCGCAAGAACGCCCCAAACAAACTCGCCCGGACCATTGAAGCTTAGATTGGCGCCGACCTTGGTCAATTTGCCGATATAATGCTGCGGCGGAGAGCCTTCCGTTGCGCCCCGATAGACGCAATCGACGGACTGATTTTCCACCAATACCGTCACACCGTTCCCGGAGAGGCGACATTCCAGAAGCCCCACCCGCTCGTCGGCGATAGACGCGCCGGGCGCCGCCATGGCCAGAAAAACCCCTCCGAAGAAAACCGGTTTCAAATTCGATATATATCCCATTCTCGCAGCTCCAAATTGCATTACGGACACGAGCGCGCGTTTTTTCATCGATCCCCTAATCGTCCCGATGGAGTTTCAACTATTGTTCGACCGTCCAAATACAACCGCCGTGCGACGATTTAGCTCGGCCTTAACTTGGGCGGCCACGGAGGGGTCGACCGACGCAAGCGACGGCCAGAGCAAAATCCGAAAAAGTTGATAGACTTTTTCGATTAGACTTCGCTCTAGCTTTTTGAATCAGGCGCGATTTCTTATCGACACAGACGATTCCATCCTCATGAATCCCCTCATTTTTTGAAGCCGACTCAATTTTGTCGCGCGGGCTCGCCAAACGGTTCGTTAACGAATCGACGGGGATCGCGGGACCATGCGGACGGCGGCGCAACGGATTGAATTCATTCAGAACTAGCTCACCTCTCTGTTCGGCTTGGAGCTTCACGTCAAGCGCGTCTGCTCGCTGGCGAACGCGGTGCTGGGCGTGATGACGAGCGCGGCGCTTGCCGTCGCCGTCATCGGTCAGGCGTTGGCGCAGGCGCGCGGAAAATCGGGCAAGCAGGTCGTCCGCCCTCCTGAGCAAACAGGGCATCGACGTGTGGGAGTTGTTTCCGCTCTGGATCAACGAGGCGATCGGCTCTGGCCGTGATCTCATCGTCGCCATGGACTGGACCGAGTTCGACGGCGACGATCAGTCGACGCTGGTCTTGAGCCTCGTCACCTGGCGGGAAAGCGCAACGACATCGAGGACGCCTGTCTCGCGCCGCTGAAGCAGGCGCCGCCCGAGGGAACGAAGGTGACGATTCTCGCCGACCGCGGCTTCGGCGACGTCAAGCTGTTCGGCTTTCTCGAGGAGCTTTGCTTTGGCTACGTCATTCGCTTTCGCGGCGACGCCCAGGTGAGCGCGGCCAATGCCGAGACGCGGCGCGCCGGGGATTGGCTCGGCGCCGACGGGCGAGCAGAGAATCTCCGCCCAAATCTCGCGGGAGAAGCAGAAGGCCGGCGCGGCCGCGTTTACTTCCATGGATTGAAAACCGGGATGCGCACCCGCTCGAAGTCGCTTGCGTCGCGCGTCGCGACCGTCAGGCCGTGATGGAGCGCGGTGGCGGCGATGATAAGATCGGGTTGCGAAAAGTTATTTCTCGCCTTGCGTCCGTTCTCGACCAGGAGCCGCCATTTGAACAACACGTCCTCGTTCACGGCGAGCACGCGTTGTTCGAACATCTGACGCGCCTTATGCGCGAGCCAGTCGTTCAATTCGGCGCGTCGCACGGGTTCGGCGACGAGTTCGACGCCGAAGCGAATTTCGGCCCATGTGACGGCGCTCACATAGAGCAGATCGAGCGGTTGGGCGGCGACGAGGGCTATGACTTTCGCCTCGGATTTCGGGCGGCCTAATTTCGAAAGAATATTCGCATCGAGAAGCCAACCCCTGTCGGCGGGCTACCGCCATCGCGCTCGCGCCAGCCTCCCGTCCGTTACCCCTGCGCCGCGATCTCTTGCGCCGCCGTGAGTTCGTGGTCCAGGCGGCCCACTTTCCGCGCCGAGGGGCGTGAGACGATGCGCTCGAAATAACCGGTGATTTCGGGTGTCGCCGGCACGAGGCCGAAGCTCGTGGTCCAGCGCAGCGCCGTGCCCCAAAGGAGGTCGGCGGCGGTGAGGCGTTCGCCGAAGAGATAGGGGCCCTTGGCGATCTGGGCCTGAATGGCGGACATCACCGCGTCGTAATCGCCATAGGGGCTGATCCCGCGCGATTCCGGGGCGCGCCCTTGCGAACGGTCGACGATGGCGGGTTCGAAGGCGGAACCATAAAATGCGAGCCAGCGCAGGTAGGGGCCGCGCAGCGGGTCGCCGATGGCGGGCGCGAGCCGCGCGGCGGGAAAAGCGTCGGCGAGATAAAGGTAAATCGCCACCTGTTCGGTGATAACGACGCCGCCATGCTCGATCGCAGGCACTTTGCCGAGCGGATTGATCGCCAGATAGTCGGGCTTTTGCTGTTCGCCGAGTTTCAGGTTCAACAGCCTCGGCTCATAGGGGGCGCCGAGCTCTTCGAGCAGGATGCGGACGCCGGAAGAGCGGGTTCGGGGCGCGTGATAGAGAGTGATTTTGGCCACATCGGTCATTTTCGTTCCTTCCCTTGCAAGGGCTGTCAATAGCTTGGCTTTCGGGTCGAAATAATGACCGGAGCGCCGCCCTTTTCATTTTTCGCGGCCGGGCCTAAATCAAGGGCATGACCCCATCCGCCCGGTCCGATGACGCCCCGCCTCGGGACGACCTGCTCGACGACGACGAGGATTTCGTCCTCGAGGAAAGCTCTGGCCTCGATCTCTCGAAGGAGCCGGAGACGCCAGACAGCGTCAAGCGCGGATTTGGGGTCATCAAGGCCCATTGGAAGAACGCGCCCAACGGGCCGGGGGTTTATCGCATGATCGCCGAAAACGGCGACGTGCTTTATGTCGGCAAGGCGAAAAACGTCAGGAAGCGGGTCGCGAGCTATACGCGTCTCGCCGGCCATGTGAACCGCATCGCCCGGATGATCGCCGCCACTGCGAGCATGGTGTTCATTTCCGTCGAAACGGAGACGGACGCGCTGCTGCTCGAAGCCAATCTCATCAAGCAGCTCAAACCGCGCTTCAACGTCTTGATGCGCGACGACAAGTCCTTTCCCTATATTCTGATCGCGCGCGACCACGAGGCGCCGCGAATCACCAAGCATCGCGGCGCGCGCGCGACGAAGGGCGATTACTTCGGGCCTTTCGCCAGCGTATGGGCGGTCAACCACGCGCTGAACGCGCTGGAGCGCGCCTTTTTGCTGCGTTCCTGCGCGGACTCGTTTTACGAAAATCGCACCCGGCCCTGTCTGCTTTTCCAGATCAAGCGCTGCGCGGGGCCTTGCACCGGAGAAATCAGCGTCGCCGAATACGCCGGGCTTGTGAGGGAGGCGAAGGATTTTCTCACCGGCAAGAGCCGCGGCGTGCGCGAGCATCTTGCGGCGGAAATGACCGCCGCCGCCGAACGTCTGGAGTTCGAACGCGCCGCGCGGCTGCGCGACCGCATCTCCGCACTTTCCGCGATACAGGGCGCGCAGGGCGTCAATCCAAGCACGGTGGAGGAGGCCGACGTTTTCGCGATAGCGAAGGAGGCGGGGCGTTTCTGCATCGAGGCCTTTTTCTTCCGCGCCTTTCAGAACTGGGGTAATCGCGCCTATTTCCCGCGCGCCGACCAAAGCCTCTCCGAGGAGGAAGTGCTGGAGGCGTTTCTGACGCAATTCTATGGCGAGCATCCGTCCGCGCCGCTGGTGCTGCTGTCGCATAAGATCGAAGACCAGGAGGTTGTCTCCGACGCGCTATGCTTGCGCGCGAAGCGGCGGGTGGAAGTTCTGACGCCGCAACGCGGCGAGAAGCGCGAACTGGTGGAGCACGCGCTCGCCAATGCGCGCCAGACGCTCGGGCGCAAGCTCGCCGAGGACGCCAGCCAGGAAAAGCTGCTGGCGGCGGTGGGCGCGCTGTTCGGCCTCGCCGCCCCGCCTCGCCGCGTCGAGGTTTACGACAATTCCCACACCAGCGGGCAGCAGGCAATTGGCGCGATGGTCGTCGCGGGCCCATCCGGTTTTATGAAAGCGCATTATCGCACATTCAACATAGCGGACGAGTCGATCGCGCCGGGCGACGACTACGCCATGATGCGCGAAGTGCTCGCGCGCCGCTTCGCGCGGCTGGCGAAAAACGCGGAGCGCGAAGACGACTCCGATGCGTTTCCTTCAAAACCCGATCTGATTTTGATCGACGGCGGGCGTGGGCAGTTCGACGCGGCGAAGGAAGCCATGCGGGCGGCGGGCGTCGACGGCGTCACCATCGTCGGCGTGGCCAAGGGCGCGGATCGCAATGCGGGCCGCGAGACCTTCTTCGCCGAGGGCCGCGAGCCTTTCCGCCTGCCGCCGCACGATCCGGCGCTTTATTTCGTCCAGAGACTGCGCGACGAAGCGCATCGCTTCGCGATCGGGACACATCGGGCGCGGCGCAAAAAGGCCTTCGTCAGGAATCCGCTCGACGAGATCGCGGGGGTGGGGCCGTCGCGCAAGCGCGCCCTGTTGCTCGCCTTCGGCTCGGCCAAGGCCGTGGCGGGCGCCGCGCTGTCCGATCTCGAAAAAGTGCCGGGCGTCAACAAGACGACGGCGCGACTCGTGTTCGATCATTTTCAGCGCGCCGATTGATCCCGCGCGCCAATTCCACCGTGTTGTCGTGGTCGCCCGTCATGGCGAGCCTCCCGTCCCGCCGCCCCGCGTCCTGGCGCGTGCGGCGAAGCAATCCAGGGCCGGGTCAGCCCCCTGGATTGCTTCGCCGCTTCGCTCCTCGCAATGATGGGGGGCGCAATGACGGGGGGCGGAGGGAATTACGCGCCGCCGCAGCTGTGCTCGGCGTCGGGAAGCTTCCAGCTTTTATGGGTGCGCAGATTGGTTGTGTAATAGACCTTCCCGCGATTGTCGCCCGGCGGGCAGTTCAAGGGCGTGCTGATGAAACACATGCGCACGCGATCGCCCTTGCGCGATTCTTCTATCGCCGGAACCGTGTCGTAGGAAACCTGATAGCCGCCATTGGCGAAGCGCACCGCGCTGCCGGAATTGGGGATCGGCGTATTGGTCGCGCCGTCCATGAGACGGGTCTCGATGGATTCGATCGTCGTCGCTACGCAGGCGCCGACGCGGGTCGGCAAAAAGCCGGCTTGCGCGCTCGCGGTTCCGCCAGCGAGGGCCAGGGCGATTAAAGACAGGCTCGGACGCGGCATTTCAGGCTCCCTAAAGATCGCGTTCCGCATTGATAGCATAGCTCCGCGGGACCAGGGCGCGCGCGAATTGTTCGAGTCCATACAATGTGTGTTAGCGGACATGAAAATCCCCGCTTTTTCCCCGCTTTCCGTGTGATCGCGCCCTTGGCACGGCGGTTGCTTTTCGTTCGACGCCACTGAACTTTCGGACGGAGCAACCCTCATGATCCAGCTTACGGATAGCGCTTTGAGCGCAGTGCGGTCGGCGATCGCCGGCGCCGGACCCGACGTCGAAGGCCTCCGCATCATGGTGGAGGCAGGCGGCTGCGCGGGCTTCAAATATATGATGGGCCTCGTCAACGAGACCAACCCCAGCGACCTCTTGATCGAGCGCGACGGCGTCAAGGTGTTCATCGAGGAAGGCAGCCTCGCTTATCTCGAAGGCGCGAAGGTCGATTTCGTCATCAGTCTGGAGGGCTCTGGCTTCACCTTCGACAATCCGCAAGCCAAGTCGAGCTGCTCCTGCGGCAAATCCTTCGGTTAAGCGGATTCAAGGAGAAGTCGCGATGTGGGACTATACCGACAAGGTCAAGGATTACTTCTTCAATCCAAAAAACGCCGGCGTGCTCGCCGAAGCCAACGCCATCGGCGAGGTCGGCGCCATCGCCTGCGGAGACGCGCTCAAACTGATGTTGAGCGTGGACCCCGAGAGCGAGATCATTCGCGAGGCTAAATTCCAGACCTTCGGCTGCGGATCGGCCATCGCCTCCTCTTCGGCGCTCACCGAAATCATCATCGGCAAGACGCTGGACGACGCGCTCAAGATCACCAATCAGGACATAGCGGATTTTCTCGGCGGTCTGCCGCCGGAGAAAATGCACTGCTCGGTCATGGGATACGAGGCGTTGCAATCGGCTGTCGCCAATTATCGCGGCGAGGTCTGGAAAGACGATCACGAGGAAGGCGAACTCGTCTGCAAATGCTTCGGCGTGGACGCGGGCCTGATCGAGCGCGCGATCAAGATGAACAAGCTCACGACCGTCGAGCAGGTCACGGATTACACCAAGGCCGGCGGCGGCTGCCTCACCTGTTTCGACAAGCTCGAAGAGATTTTGGCCAGGACCAATGCGGAATTGGTTGCGGAAGGCGTGCTCGCCGAACATGACGCCTATCGCGTCGGCGCGGCGGACCCCAAGAAAATCAAGGAAAAGGCGCAGGCCGCCAAGGAGCGGGAGAGCTTGACGCAAATTTCTCCACTCGCGCCTGCGTCGCCCTTGCCGCCGCTCTCGGCCGGTCTGACCAATTTGCAGAAAATCCGCCTCATCGAAGAGACCATCGAGGAACTCCGGCCATATCTGCGCAAGGACGGCGGCGACTGCGAATTGGTCGATGTCGAGGGCTCCAATGTATTGGTCAAACTCGCGGGCGCCTGCGTCGGCTGCCAGATGTCCAGCGTCACCATTTCCGGAATCCAGGAACGGCTGATGGCCAAGCTTGGCTTTCCCGTCCGCGTCGTCCCGGTCGGACGCAATGCGCATTAGGGAGCGAGACATGAAGCCTGTTTATCTCGACAATAACGCGACGACGCGGGTCGATCCGCAAGTCGTCGCCGCAATGCTCCCTTACTTCACGGAACAGTTCGGCAATCCGTCGTCTATTCATTCCTTCGGCGCCAGCGTCGGCGCCGCGGTGAAGACCGCGCGCAGCCGATTGCAGGCGCTTCTCGGCGCGGCGCACGATCACGAGATCATCTACACTTCCGGCGGCACAGAGGCGGACAACACCGCGATACTTTCGGCTCTGGAGGCGATGCCAGAACGCAACGAGATCGTCACCAGCAAGGTCGAGCATCCGGCGGTTCTCTCTTTGTGTCAGCATCTCGAAAAGATCGGCCGCGCCAAGGCGCATTACATCGGCGTCGACGCGCTCGGGCGCATCGATATCGAGGCCTATCGCGCCGCTCTGTCGGACAAGGTGGCGGTCGTTTCCCTGATGTGGGCCAATAACGAAACAGGCACCATTTTCCCCATCGAGGGATTGGCGGACCTCGCCAAGCAACATGGCGCGCTGTTCCACACCGACGCGGTGCAGGCGGTCGGCAAGGCGCCGATCTCGCTCAAGGACAGCGCCATCGACATGCTCTCGCTTTCGGGCCACAAGCTCCATGCGCCCAAGGGGATAGGCGCGCTCTACGTCAAGCGCGGCGCGCGTTTTAAGCCGTTGTTGCGCGGCGGACATCAGGAGCGCGGGCGTCGCGCCGGCACCGAAAACACGCCGGGCGTCATCGGCCTCGGCAAGGCGGCGGAACTCGCCGTCGCCCACATGGCGGAGGAGCAAACGCGGGTCAAGGCGCTGCGCGACCGTCTTGAAGGCGGGCTGCTCCAACGCATTCCTAATTGCTTCGTCAATGGTGATTTGAACGACCGCCTGCCGAACACCTGCAACATCGCGTTCGAATATGTCGAAGGCGAAGGCATATTGTTGCATTTGACGCGCGCCGGAATCGCGGCGTCATCTGGTTCGGCCTGCACGTCGGGCTCTCTGGAGCCTTCGCATGTGTTGCGCGCCATGAACATTCCCTTTACGGCGGCGCATGGTTCGATCCGCTTCTCGCTGTCGCGCGACAATGACGACGAGGATGTCGATCGCGTGCTGGAGGTCATGCCTGGCATTCTCGAAAAGCTGCGGGCGTTGTCGCCCTTCTGGGCCGGCGACGACAAGAGCGGAAAAGAATTCAAGCCGGTTTACGCCTGAGGCCCCGCCGTGAACGCCGAACGGTCGCGAATTTTCATCAACGACACCACGCTGCGCGATGGGGAGCAGGCGCCGGGCGTCGCCTTCACCGCCCAGGAAAAGCTCGCGATCGCGCGAGCTCTAGCGAAGGTGGGCGTCGATGAAATCGAGGCCGGGACGCCCGCGATGGGCGTGGAGGAAATCGACGCCATCGCAAGCATCGTCGTCGACGGATTGCCCTGCCGCGTCACCGTCTGGTGCCGGGCGGTCAAATCCGATGTGGACGCGGCGCTGAGCGCGGGCGTGACGCATGTGAATATCTCCACCCCAATGTCACGACTCCAGATTGGCGTAAAGCTCGGCGTGAACGTCGAGGGCGCGGCGGAACGCGCCCGCCGCGTGGTGGCTTACGCCGTCTCAAGGGGCCTTAGCGTCGCGCTCGGCGGCGAGGATTCCTCGCGCGCCGATCCGCGCGACATCGGCGTGATTTCGCGCGCGGCGGCGCGGGAGGGCGCGACGCGCTTTCGCTTTGCCGACACGCTCGGCCTGCTCGATCCATTCGGCGCTTACCAATCCATCAAGCGCGTCGCCGGGGAAACCGATCTTCCCATCGAATTTCACGGCCATGACGACGTCGGCCTCGCCACCGCCAATACGTTGGCGGCGATCAGGGCCGGAGCGATCGCCGCCTCCGTCACCGTGCTCGGTCTTGGCGAACGCGCCGGCAACGCCGCGCTCGAAGAAGTCGCCGCCGCGCTCGGCCATGTATGCGAGGGTCGAACCAACATCGACCTCAAAAAACTTCAGGGTCTCGCCAGGATCGTCGCGTCGGCGGCGGGCCGAAAAATCGGACGCGCCAAGGCGATCGTCGGCGCCGATATTTTCACCCACGAGTCAGGGATTCATGTCGCCGCGCTGCTGAAGGACCCGCGCGCTTATCAGGGGATCGACCCCGCTATGCTGGGGCGGCGCGACAAGATCGTCATCGCCAAGCATTCCGGCCTCGCCGCCATCGCCGGCAGATGCGCCGAACTCGGTGTCGAACTCGACCGCGCGACGGCGGCGCGCGTGCTGGATCAGGTCAAGAGTCGCGCGCGCGCCAAGAAGCCGCCTTACAGCAAGGCGGAGTTCTGCCGCCTCGTCGAACGCGCCCAGCGCGAAGACGGCGAGCACCCGGCGTTTTCGACCACGGGAGCGGCGTCGTGACCGGGACTGCGGCGCCTCTGCCGCTGTCGAAGATCGCTGCGCCGAAATTATTCGAGACCCTTTGCGACGATATCTCCTGCGTCACGCAAAGAGACCCTGCCGCGCGCGGAAAACTCGAAACGCTGCTGCTTTACCCAGGCGTGCACGCCGTCGTCTGGCACCGGCTAGCACATCGACTTTGGCGTGGCGGCTATAAATTTCCAGCGCGTTTCGTTTCGTGGCTTTCACGATTCCTCACCAATATCGACATTCATCCCGGCGCTGTCATCGGTTCGCGTCTTTTCATCGATCACGGCGCCGGCGTCGTCATCGGCGAAACCGCGGTGATAGGAGACGATGTGACGATCTATCATGGCGTGACGCTGGGCGGCACGTCGTGGTCGGGCGGTAAGCGCCATCCGACCCTGGAGAATAGGGTTCTCATCGGCGCCGGCGCCAAGGTTCTCGGCCCCGTCACCGTCGGCGGGGGCGCCAGGATCGGCGCCAATTCGGTGGTGTTCGAGGACGTGCCGCCCGAAATGACGGTGGTGGGAATCCCCGGTCGCGTCGTGAGGCAAGAGCGGCGTCGGCGCGGCGGGGACGGCCGCATCGACCTCGAACATCATCTCGTCCCCGATCCGGTGGGCGACGCGATTGCGATACTGATCGACCGCATCGATTTTCTTGAAGCGCGCCTTGGGCATTTGCAGTTGAAGATGAATGAATGGTCGTCCGCGCCTGGGGCGAACGTGGCGAAGGAAGGGACAAAAACTCATGAGCATCCTTGATGAGCTGCGCAAACTTTCGACGGCCGAAGAGTTCTTCGAAACGCTCGGCGTGGACTACGATCCCGCCGTGGTGCGCGTCGCGCGCCTGCATATTTTGCGGCGCATGGGTGAATATCTGCATATGGGAGGCCTGTGCGAAGCAAACGACGCCGAGGCGCGCGCGGCGTGCCGCGATTTTCTCGCCAGGGCCTATGCTGATTTCGTCGCCTCATCTCCCATTCGGGAGCGGGTTTTCAAGGTGCTGAAAGACGCGGTGAAGCCCGTCGAACCGCCGAAAAAGTCCTTCGTTCCCTTGAGCGTCGTCACGGGACAGGATGGCTCCAGCAGCTAGCGCGCCACGGCCCGGCGATTTGCGACATTGAAACATCACGAGGAGAAGCGCAGTGAAAATTCTGGTGTGCATCAAACAGGTGCCGGACAGCGCTCAGATACGCGTGCACCCCGTCACCAACACAATCATGCGGCAGGGGGTGCCGACGATCATCAATCCTTATGATTTGTTCGCGCTCGAAGAGGCGTTGCGCCTGCGCGACAAATTTGGCGGAGAAGTTACAGTCCTGACAATGGGCCCCCCGATGGCGGCGGATTCCCTACGCAAGGCGCTCGCCATTGGAGCGGATCGCGCGGTGCTTCTCACCGACCGCTCCTTCGCCGGCTCCGACACGCTGGCGACGACCTACGCGCTGGCGCAAGCGATCCGCAAAATCCAGGAGGTCTTTGGGGCGCCGGATGTCGTGTTCGCGGGAAAACAGACAATCGACGGGGACACGGCGCAGGTTGGTCCAGGTGTCGCCAAACGTCTCGATTTGCTCCAACTCACCTATGTCTCGAAGATCGACAGTTGCGATCCCCAAAAGGGCGAAATCATCGTGGAGCGCCGCGCCGAGGGCGGCGTGCAGGTGTTGCGGACCAGGCTTCCCTGCCTGATCACGATGCTCGAGGGCACCAATGAAATCCGTCGCGGCGCGATCGACGATTCCCTTCGCGCCGCGCGCGCGGAAATCGTGACGTGGAGCGCCAAGGACGCGGGCATCGCCGATCTGAGCAAGTGCGGCCTGAAAGGCTCGCCGACCATCGTCAAGAAAGTGTTCGCGCCAACGCCACGTTCCGAGCGTGCGACTTTGATCGAGCCGGCGAAAACGGCGGCGGAGTCGGCGGACGGATTGGTTGGCGCGATTTTCGCAAAGAAGGCTTCGCTCGAAAGCGACATGGCGAAGTTGGCGAGCGGTTCCTAAGGAGAGCGATATGTCCGACGCAACGGCCGCGCCCGCCCAGAGCCGGGCGAACCAAAAGAAGGAGCTCCCGGAGCATTTCCGCGATTATAAGCATGTTTGGGTTTTTATCGAGCAGGAGCGCGGCGAGGTTCATCCCGTCTCCTTCGAACTGCTCGGCGCGGGAAGAAAGCTCGCCGATAAGCTCGGAGTCGAGCTTGCCGGCGTGGTTCTCGGAGCGCCGGGCGAGGGAACCCGCGCCGCGGTGAAAGAGGCCTTTCACCATGGGGCCGATCTTGCCTATCTGGTCGAGGATCACGTTCTCGCCGACTATCGCAACGAGCCCTATTCGAAAGCGCTGACGCAATTGGTCGATGCGCATAAGCCGGAGATTCTGCTGCTTGGCGCGACCACGCTGGGGCGCGATCTCGCCGGATCGGTCGCTACTACGCTGCTCACCGGTCTGACCGCCGATTGCACAGAGCTTGCGGTCGACACGGATGGTTCGCTAGCGGCTACGCGGCCCACCTTCGGCGGTTCGCTTCTGTGCACGATCTACACATTGAACTACCGGCCCCAGATGGCGACAGTGCGTCCGCGCCAGATGCCGATGCCCGAGCGCGATGCGACAAGGGAAGGACGGATCGTCCCGTTCAAGGCCGATCTCGATGAAGAGTTGATCGTCACCAAGATTCTCAAATACATACCCGACAGAGAGTCATCGAAGACCAATCTCGCCTTCGCGGATGTCATCGTGGCGGGCGGACTTGGATTGCAGAGCGCGGAAAATTTCCAGCTCGTGCGCAATCTGGCCACGACTCTCGGAGCGGAGTTTGGGGGATCTCGGCCGCTGGTGCAGAAGGGCTGGATCGGCTCTGACCGTCAGATCGGCCAGACCGGCAAGACGATTCGGCCGAAGCTCTATATCGCCGCCGGAATTTCGGGCGCGATCCAGCATCGCGTCGGCGTCGAGGGCGCCGATATGATCGTGGCGATCAACACCGATAAGAACGCGCCGATCTTCGACTTCGCCCATCTCGGCATCGTTACCGACGCCATTCGTCTGCTGCCCGCGCTCACCGACGCGTTCCGCGGAAGATTGTCGCCACATGCGCGGGATCGGCTCGCGAGTTGAGTTTTTTGAAGCGCTGTCGCGGTGTTCGGGGACAACGCGGAGCGCAGCGAAGGAGGGTTCCATGATCGACGAGAAATTCGACGCCATCGTCATCGGGGCCGGCATGGCGGGCAACGCCGCCGCCTACACCATGGCGTCGCGCGGCCTCAAGGTTCTTCAATTGGAGCGCGGCGAATATCCAGGCTCGAAGAATGTTCAAGGCGGCATTCTTTACGCCGACATGCTGGAAAAAATCATCCCGAATTTCCGCGAGGAAGCGCCTCTCGAGCGCCATCTCGTCGAACAGCGCTTCTGGATGATGACTGATCGCTCGCACACGGCGCTTCAATATCGCTCGGACGATTTCAACGAAGAGAAGCCGAACCGCTACACCATCGTCCGTTCGCAGTTCGATCGCTGGTTCTCGAGGGAGACGCAGGCCCAAGGCGCGATCGTCATCAGCGAAACCACCGTGACGGAACTCGTCCGAGACGCTTACGGCAAGGTTATCGGCGTGCAGACAGATCGACGCGGCGGCACGATCTTCGCCGATGTGGTCGTCATCGCAGAAGGCGTGAACGGACTGCTCGGCACGCGCGCGGGACTGCGCGAGACGCCCAAGGCCGAGCATGTTGCGCTCGCGGTGAAGGAGATGCATTTCCTGCCGCGGGAGACAATCGAAGCGCGTTTCAATCTTCATGGCGACGAAGGCGTCGTTATCGAGGCGGCTGGCACGATTTCCAGAGGCATGACGGGCATGGGCTTCGTCTATACGAACAAGGAGAGCATCTCCGTCGGCATGGGGTGCCTGGTGTCGGATTTCGCCGGCGCGACGGAAACGCCCTATGGCCTTCTGGAGCGGTTCAAATCGCATCCCTCGATCAAGCCTCTGCTCGAAGGCTCGGAGGTAAAGGAATATGCCGCGCATCTCATTCCCGAAGGCGGCTTCAAGGCGATTCCCGAATTATTCGGAGATGGCTGGGTCGTCGCCGGCGACGCGGCGCAGTTGAACAATGCGATTCATCGCGAGGGTTCGAACCTAGCGATGACCTCGGGGCGTCTGGCGGCCGAGGCGATCTTCCAGATCAAATCCCGTCGCGAACCGATGACGAAGCAAAACCTGGCGCTTTACAAAAAGACCCTCGACGAAAGCTTCGTCGTGAAGGATTTGAAAAAATACAAGGACATGCCGGCGCTACTGCACACACAGGCGAAGAATTACTTTCTTGCCTATCCGACGCTGTTATCCAACGCGATGGAAAGCTACCTGCGCGTCGACGGGACGCCGAAACTCGAGAAGGAAAAGGCGACGCTGCGCTCCTTCGTGAAGGAGAGATCGTGGACGGGCCTCTTTGGGGATGCGGTGCGTTTAGCCCGCGCCTGGAGATGAGAGAACAGATAAAGATCGGGTCGAAATTCTGAAGAGAGAGGTATGGTCATGGCGACAGCATCCGCGCGCGTTGAAGAGAAGCTCTTTCAAAACCGCTATCTCGTCGACTCGGGAAGACCGCATATCACGATTGCCCCTCACGCTAAGCCGTCGGAAAGCCTGCTCGCCATGACGCGGTTGTGTCCCGCCGGCTGCTATAGCGAAACCAGCGCGGGACAAGTCGAAATCACGCCGGACGGCTGCCTCGAATGTGGCACGTGTCGCATTCTCTGCGAGCCCTCGGGCGACATCGTGTGGAATTATCCACGCGGGGGCTATGGCGTGCTGTTCAAATTCGGCTGAACGCCGCCTCCCCCCTGAAGTTGAATCCGGAAACCCGGAGGCGGTTCGCGAAGCCGGCTCGGCACATAGAGGTCTTCATGCCCAACGTAACTTTCTCTTCTCCGATCCTTCACAAGAACGTGACCGTCTATGCAGTGGCGGGAGACACTTCCACCGTTCTCGCCGTGGCGGAGGCGAACAAGATCGTGATTCCGCATGACTGCCGCGACGGAGAATGCGGCTCCTGTCTGATCGAGGTGGTGACCTTGTCCGGCAAGACGATGGGTTCGCTGTTGACGGAAAAAGAGAAGAGCCAACTGAAGTCGCTCGGCAAGATCACGACCGAGGAAATTCGCAAAGCCGAGGTGGACGACATCGCACCGAGATTCAGGCTTGCTTGCCAATATGTCGTGCGCGACCAGGACATTCTGGTGAAATTCAGCGGAGAACCCGGCGGCGCGGCTTGAAGCGAAAATCCGCATATTCGGGTTGGGCGAGGACGCGCGGATTCCAGGGCGGCTTGCTGTTGTGCGAGCCGCCTGGTCTCATTGCGTCGTAAACGAGTGCGGTGCTGATGCGTCCTTGCGAGGAACGAAGCGACGAAGCAATCCAGCGGTGATAAGGCTGAGGCTGGATCGTTTCGAGCATTTTCGTGAGCATAAAAAGGCAAAGGGTCTGGCGTCGCGGCTGGATGGCGCCTCTTCGTTCGCAACGACGCTTGTTCTGGCCGGACTATGGGTTGCGACGCGACTAAGCTTGTCCGCCCATCGCACGATACAGGAAGCGATAGCGGCGAGTTTGGTCCGCACGGCGGGGATGTAAGGGAGCGAAAGATGCAAACTATCGAAGAATTTCTCGCCTATGCGGTCAAGCTGGAGGAAGAGGCGGCGAACCGCTTCGGAGAATTGGCAGACGCCATGCAGTCATGCGGCAATCGCGACGTCGCCGGGCTGTTTCGACGCCTTTCGGATTATTCGCGCCTGCATCTCGCCGACGCCCGCGCCCGCTCTGGCTTCCGCGATCTGCCCTATATGAGGCCCGGCGAATTTAATTGGCCCGATCTCGAAAGCCCCGAAACGGCGGCGATCTGGGCGGCCGATCCTTTTCTTGGGCGAGAGCAAGCGCTGGAGATCGCGCTTGAAGCCGAAACGGCGGGCATGAACTACTATCAAAGAATTCACGAAACGACGGACGATCCGGAAATAAGAATGATGGCGGGCGAATTCGCCGAGGAGGAGGGCTCTCATGTCGCGGAACTGAACAAATGGATCCGCGCCCACCGAAAAGGCGCCCCTTTGCCTATCGATCGCTGACAGAAACGCCGCGAGACGGAAGGCGAGGCGCGCCGCTCTCTTCCCCGAAGCAGAGGCCATGGTCGCTGCACTGCTGACAGCTCGGAGCGGCGCAGAGCGTGAACCCTTCCATCTCGCAAAGGCAGCGATAGAAGAATTTTTTCCATTTCATGTTCTGGCTGTTGCGCTCCGCGAGAGCGGGAAAGAATTCCCGCATCAACCGGCCGAGTTCGGCGCGGGAGTTGAGGCCGAGATCCTGCCACAGGTGGTTGGGCGACATGGAACGCCGCGTCAGGATCGACGCCAGCCATCGAGATTCGACGCCGTCCTTGTGGCCGAACCGGCGGAAAAGTGCGAGAAGCTGGCGTTCCTCTTCGTCGAATTCTACCTCGGCCTGTCGGGGCATTTCCGCGATGGCGGCGGTCATCCATGGCGCCCAAAGCGAGGCGATAGCGTCGACGTCGTTCGTGGAGAGGCCGATTGCTTCCTCGATCGAAACACCCAGGCGCCACGCGTCGTGGCAGGCGATTCGAAGCAGGCGTTCGAACAGGCTGGCTGTGAATCGATCCCGTTCCGCTTCCTGCCCTACGGCCGGGGAATCGTCCGCGACCACTGGCGCCGCGTCGAGAGAGTCGGTTCGAGCGCCACGAAGCTCCATCGCCTATACCGCAGCCAGTTCGCCCGCAGGGACATGGGTTTGACAATTCTTGGGGCAAACACGCGCACAGGCGTTGCAACCGATGCAGGCGCCGGGATGTTCGACCTTCATGATCTTGCGATTCAACTCGCCGTCGAAATCATCCTCGTCGTCCTCCGTGACGGCGCCAAGCACCTGACCCTCTTCATCAACGCCGTAGAGCGTCATGACGCCTTGAGGACACACTTTGAAGCAACGACCACATCCGATGCAGGTGGCGCCGTTAATCTCGGTGAGATAAAGCGGCGTGTATTCGGAGCCGTCTCGAGTTTTGAACGCGCCCATCAGACCGCCTCCGTTTCCTTGAGCTTTTTCCGCGCGGCTTCGAGAGCCGCGTAAGCGTCGTGGGTTTCCTGCGCCACGGTCATAATATTGGTCCAATTGACCGGGAGCTCTTCCGAGAGGTCGTGAAGATTCATTTTCATGTTCATCGCCTTGGCGGAAAGCTTCTTGATCTCCGCCTTGATCTGGTCAATGGAGCTCATGGTTCTTTCTCCAGCCCTCAGAAATTCGCCACTTCGGGGTATTTCTGAATCATCTCGACGCCCGCGTTCACAAATTTCATACCCTCGGCCGCGAGCTTATCCAGCGTCTCGAAGCCGAAACGGTGCACGTCGCGCAATTGCTTGTTGACGACGATCAAACGCCCGGCGATGAGAATCATGCGCCCGAACCCTTCATGGCTCATCTTCATCATCGGTTGCACCATGATGCCCGTGGCGCGTTCTATGGAGAGTCCCACCGCGTTGTAGAACAGCTCCAGCCGCCACAGAATCTCGGGGTCCGGATCGCCGATGATCGGAATCGCCCTGCGGGCTTCCTTGTTCACGATATAGGGTTCGAGCAGTTCGAAATCCTTCTTCTTGTCCCAGGTTCCGTGGGTGTCCTGCGCGCGCCATTGCTTTATGAGCTCTTGGATGAACAAATTGTCGGCGACGTCGCCTGCCGTGATTACCGCTGCCTCAGCCATTGGCTGTTTCCTCCTCGAAATCGAACGAGCGCTCCTGGCCCCGCGAAAGAATCTTGCGCAGCCACGGCGGCGGCACGCCATTCAACACAGCTCTCAGCCTCTCCAACAGGTCGACGATCTGTTCGGGTTGCTGCACCTTGATGGGGAAGATGTTTCGCGCGACCACGCGCGCCGCGCCGGAGCCGCCGATGGCCGCGACATAGAGAATGGCGCAGTCCTTGATCGCCTCGATCTTCGGCAACAGCTTGTCCTCATTGCCGTCTTCCTGAAGATCGCCGGCGAACTGAAAGGCCTCGACGAATTTGTAGCCTTTGGCGTCGAGGTCATAGACGGCGATATTTTTCGCCCAGCCGAAATGCGCATCGACGCGTTCGAGATCCTGTGTGGCGAATGCGACTTTCATTTTGCCTCCTTCGTCTTCAGGCGACAGGCTCGATCTGAACGAGTTGCGGACCGGGCGTCGTCAAATCTGTGTGACCGTCGCTGGCGAAAGTTTGGCGCCAGCTTTCGGGGTTTGGTTCGTGCGCTTGCGCGATGAAGATATTTCCGATCGCAAAAATGAGATTTCTGCTTCCCCGATAGCCGACTGTCACTTCATGCGCGGCGCCCAGCCTGTCGAAAGTTGGTAGGCCAAGGCGATAGAGAGGAGCGCCCAGACGCTCCGCCGCCTGGCGGCCATGCGCATGGGTGATGAGGAGATCGGCGTCGCCAGCGCGTTGTTCGAGATCCTCGAGATCGCCGATGAGAACCTCGTTGCTTGGGAACTTCGCGAGCAGGGGCGAGGAGGTCGTCGTCACTGCGGCGACGATTTCGGCGCCCATTTCCCTGAGGAAGGAGCCGACGCTCCAAAGCAGATCTGGCTCCGCGCCAATGGCGATGCGTTTGGCTCCGAAGTGAAAATGCCCGTCGAGCATGGCGTCGACCAACTGGCCGCGCTGGCGTCGAAGTTTGAGGGGCGCGGGACGCCCGCTGATTTTTGACAGGAAACTGACAAAGGCGTCATTCGCGGCGAGGCCAGTGAGGCGATCGAACAGCGCGAAAGGAACGCCGGCTCTGGCTTCAAGAGCTACCGCGGCGTCGCGCATCTGCTCCCCTATCGCGAGCGTCCAGCCCGCCTTGCCCATTTCTCCGATATCGGCGCGGCTGACGCCGCCGAGCGTGGTCGGCGTAAAATCCTCGGGAATATGGCCGTCGAGAGAGCCGGAGAGGTCGGGAAGAAAAATCGGCTGGAGACCAAAACATTCGATTACGTCGCGCAATTCGTCGATATCTCCGGGAGTCAAATGACATCCGGCCAGAACATTGACCTTTTGCGGGGCTTTTTGCGGCGGCGTCTCATATCGAGGAACGAATTCTTCGACGAGCTTCGTCACAGCCTTGGCGAAGCCGTCCTGAAAAGCATCCTTGAAGTCCGGAGTCGAGACATAGACGATGCCAAGATCGGCAAGCTCGGGGTGTCGTTTACGGAATAGTTTGAGATAGCCGTCGACATCGTCGCCCTTGGTTTCGGTCACGCCGGTTGAGCATATGCCGATGACCTGCGGATTCGCGCGCTTGACGATATTGAGGATCGATTGTTCGATATTGTCGAGCCCGCCAAGAATCGTCGCCACTTCGTTCATCGCCGTCGTCTGCAACGGAATGGCTTCACGAAAATGACGCACGAAAAGAACGAGCCCGAAGGAGGTGCAGCCCTGTGAGCCATGCAAGACGGGCATACATCCCGCCACGCCCATGAAGGCGAGCGCGCCGCCGATGGGCTGACTCATCTTCAGCGGATTGACCGTGCAGGCCTTCTTGGATTGCGTCACTAGCGCCATGACATCCTCACGCCGCTATCGAAGCAGGAATGGCGCCAGCGCCCGCTTTTTCACCTAGGATTGCGGCGATTTTCTCTTGGCATCCGCCGCAGCCGGTTCCCGCGCCAAGCTCCGCGCCGACGGCCGCAACGCTATCGAGATTCTTCGAAGCGATCGCGTCCTCGATTGCGCCAAGACTGACATCGCGGCATGAACAAATCTTCCGCGCGCGGCGATGCGCCTCGGCCTTTTCAGGGTCCGCCGCGAGCGAGGCAGCTTCGGCTTCGATCGCTTTCGTGGCGCGCTCTTCCCAACTGGTTTCTTCCCATGGCGCGGGCAGGCGAACCTGGGCCCAAACGGGGTTGGAGAGCGCCTTGTCGATCTCCGCGACGAGTTCGACCATGCCTTCGTAACCGGCGTAGGCGTGGTGTCTCTCCTGATTAATGTCCAGCCAGGGCATCTTCGCCTTAAGCGCGACGAACTGCGAACGGCCACCCGACAGCATGATGTCGGCGCGCGCTTCCTTGAGCATTTTGTACATTTCACGCGGGGTCATGTCGTCGATCATATGGGCGTCCTGGCCCATCAATTCCTTGATGCGCTCTTTGTCTTCTTTGGTCGACTTCTTGACGCTGGTGCCGGCGATTTCCATTCCCGCTTCCTGAAGCGCGGCCACGACCGACCAGGACTTCACGCCGCCGGTGATCAGAAGCACCCTTTTGCCGGTCAGTCTCGCCGTGTAGGGCGCGATGCGTTCCCAGGCCCGCACTTCCTCGCGCGCGATCACCGCTTCCGTGCGCGCCATCAATTCCTGTGGCGCGCCACGTTCGATCAGCAGCCGCGATATTTCGCGCAGACTGTCGGACATGTCGCCGATGCCATAGAAGGAGCCTTCGAAGAAGGGTATGCCATAGCGTTCCTCCATCTTTCGTGCGACATTGATCATCGCCTTGGAGCACACCATCATGGCGGCGCGCGCGCGATGAGAGGAGGCGACTTCGCGATATTTGGCGTCGCCGGAAATGCAGGCGAGGATACGAATGCCGAGTTCGTCGAGCAACGGCTTCACCTGCCACAATTCGCCGGCGAGATTATATTCGCCAATGATATTGATGTCGTATGGCGTGGTGTATTCTGGCTCCATGGTGCCGATGACGTAATCAAGTATCGCTTCGCCGGCGAGCTTGTTGCCGAGATTCTTCGGCCCGACGAAGCCCGGAGAAATGACAGGAACCACCGGCTTGTTGAACTTGGCGGCGGCGGCCTTGCAAACCGCTTCGATGTCGTCCCCGGTCATGGCCGGCACGCAGGTCTGATAAACGAACACGGCCGGAGGGTCGTATTTGTCGACGATTTCCTTGATGGACTTGAACAGCCGTTTCTCGCCGCCGAAGACGACATCGTTCTCGCCGATGTCGGTGGTGAAGCCAGTGCGATAGAGACTGGAGTCAGAACTCTTCGCGCCCCGATTGTCCCAGCTGTTTCCTTCGCAGGCGATGGGGCCGTGAACGAGATGCGCGACGTCGGTGATGGGCTGAAGCGCGATCTTCGCGCCGTCGAATGCGCAACCGCCGGCGGCGGCGCCCGGCGCGAGCTGCTTGGTGCAGCCTTTCTTTCTCTCCTTTTCGGATTTGCCTTGATTCTTGCCGCAACCCGGTTCGTTGAACACGTCCTGAATTTTATTCGCCAGAGTGGTCATCTTGGACTCCTTCATGGCCACCGCTTCCCACGGGAACCTCGATGGGTGTCCCGCGCCGCGGTCGACCGGGACGATGTGACTCTTCTCGGGGCCGGCTTCGCGACCGCCAGGCGCGAGCGCCCGGCGGCCATGGCTTCGATTAGCGAATGATGTCGAAGCTATAGTCGGATTTGGCGACGACATTGGTGTTACGGTCGATCTCGTCGAAGATTTTATCCAGAATCCAGACCAGAACGTTCATCGCGCCCTGATAGCCCCACACCGGATAACGATGGTAATGGTGGCGGTCGAAGATCGGGAAGCCGATGCGGATCAAAGGCGTTCCGGTGTCGCGCTCGAGATATTTTCCGTAGGTGTTTCCGATCAGGAAGTCGACCGGCTCCGTGAACAACAGGGAACGCATGTGCCAGAGATCCTTGCCGGCGTAGACATGACAGTCCTTGCCGAAGGGCGAGCTGGCGAGCAGCTTCTCGGTCTTTTCGGCCCAGGCCTTTCCGCCGTTGGTCGAGAGCACATGAACGGGCTCGGCGCCAAGCTCGAGCAGAAAGGCGGTCAAGCCGAGGCAGAGATCGGGATCGCCGTAGATCGCGAATTTCTTGCCATGGATATGGGCGGCGGAGTCGGCGATTGCGTCGACGAGGCGTCCGCGTTCCTTTGTGAGCTCCTCGGAAATCGGCTTGCCCGAGATGCGGGAGATCGCCATCAGGAATTCGTCGGTTCCATTGACTCCGATGGGATGGTTGAAGGCGACCGTGTCCTGGCCATGATTAGCGATCAAGGGCAGGGTTTTTTCGGTGCAGTATTGCTGCATCGAAATGGTCGCCCTGGCGTGGATCGCATTGGCGGCGTCCTCGAGCGTGGTGCCGCCGTCATACATGCGGAACTCACCGTCGGTCGGGGTATCCCACACGTCGCTGTTGTCGCCGAAGATGGTGTATTCGACGCCCATGGAGTTGAAAATGCGCTTGATCTCGCGGATATTGCCGACGGTGTACCCGTCGAAGCCCCCGATGAAGTTAATCTTTTCGTTGGCGACGCGTTCGAGTTTCGGCGCCGTGCCAGCCTTTCCGTCCCAGAAATGTTCGACGATGCCCTTCATGACATTGTCGTATCCGGTAATATGGCTACCGACGAAGGCGGGCGTATGCGCGAAAGGAACGTCGTATTCCTGCGGCACCGAACCCTTCTCCTTCGAGGTTTTGATGAAAGCGTTGAGGTCGTCGCCAATGACTTCCGCCATGCAGGTGGTGGAGACGGAAATCATCTTCGGCTTATACATATTGTAAGTGTTGGCGAGGCCGTCGATCATGTTGTTGAGGCCGCCGAACACCGCCGCGTCCTCGGTCATCGAGGAGGAGACGCACGAGGTCGGCTCCTTGAAGTGACGCGAGAAGTGCGAACGGTAATAGGCCACGCAGCCCTGCGAGCCATGCACGAAGGGAATCGTCTTTTCGAAGCCGAGCGAAGCGAACACAGCGCCGAGCGGCTGGCAGGCCTTAGCGGGATTGACGGTCAGAGCCTCGCGAGCGAAATTCTTTTCGCGATATTCTTCCGTCTTGGTCCATTCGCGCACCCGCTCCAGTTCGGGGTCCGGTACGGGGTTTTCGAAATTCTTCTTCTTGTTCTCGAACATCTCCTTGTATTCCGGTTGGCGGAACAGGTTAAAATGGTCGAGGACGTTGTCCGCGTTCTGTGGCATTTGAGTTCCCCTTGTCGATCCATGAGCCGGCTCGCTCTCTTCGAGAGAGCGAGCGGTCTTTCTGGTGATCAGGCGGCCCAGGGGGCCTTGGCGAATTTCCAAACCGGCGAATTGATCGCCATGTCCATGTCGCGCGCGAATATCGCGAAGCCGTCATAGCCGTGGTAGGGACCGGAATAATCCCAGCTGTGCATCTGACGGAAAGGCACGCCCATCTTCTGGAAGACGTATTTTTCCTTGATGCCGGAGCCGACTAGATCGGGCTGAATCTTCTCGACGAATTTCTCGAATTCGTAGCCGGTCACGTCGTCGTAGATCAGCGTGCCGTCCTTCACATAGTGGGTCGTGCGCTGATAATCGTCGTTATGGCCAAATTCGTAGCCTGTGCCGATGATCTCCATGCCGAGGTCTTCGTATGCGCCGATGACATGGCGCGGACGTAGGCCGCCGACATAAAGCATGACCTTCTTGCCTTCGAGACGCGGGCGGTATTTGGCGATCACAGCGTCCATCAACGGTTGATATTTGGCGATGACGGCCTCGGCGCCTTCCTTGATCGTGTCGTCGAAGTGGCTCGCGATCTTGCGCAATGACTCCGCAATCTTGGACGGTCCGAAGAAGTTGTATTCGATCCACGGAATGCCATATTTCTCTTCCATGTGCCGCGAGATATAATTCATGGAGCGGTAGCAATGGAGGACGTTGAGCTTGGCGCGCGGAGTCGCTTCCAGTTCCGCGATGGTGCCGTCGCCAGACCATTGCGAAACGACGCGCAAACCCATTTCCTCCAGCAGGATGCGAGACGACCATGCGTCGCCGCCAATATTGTAATCTCCGATAATGGCGACATCATAGGGCGAGGGCTCGAATCGGGCCGCCTTGCCTTCCTGCTTGTCGAAAACCCAGTCGCGGATCGAGTCGTTGGCGATATGATGTCCGAGCGATTGCGAGACGCCGCGGAATCCCTCGCAGCGAACCGGAACGATGGTCTTGCCCTCGTATTCCTTGGACTTCGCCTTTGAGACAGCCTCGATGTCGTCGCCGATAAGGCCGATCGGGCATTCGGACTGGACGGAGATGCCCTTGTTCAGCGGGAACAGGTCCTGAATCTCGTCGATGATCTTGGCGAGCTTCTTGTCGCCGCCAAACACAATGTCCTTCTCCTGGAAATCCGAGGTGAATTGCATCGTGCCGAAAGTGTCGACGCCAGTGGTGCCGATATAATAATTGCGCCGGGAGGCCCAGGAATACTGGCCACAGCCGACCGGGCCGTGGCTGATGTGGATCATGTCCTTGATCGGACCCCACACCACGCCCTTCGATCCGGCGTAGGCGCAACCGCGAATGGTCATGACGCCGGGGATGGACTTGATGTTGGACTTAACGCCGCAGTCCGGCTTGCCTTCTTCGAAGGCGCCAAGATGCTTGGCGCGGCGTTTGGCGGTTTTCTCGGGATAGACTTCAAGAACCTCCTTGATGAGTTCCTTGTTTCTAGCCTTGAGTTCTTCAATGGTTTCAGCAGCAGCCACGCTCATGGCGAAAATCCTTTTTGCTGGGGGCGTCCAGACGCGAGGGCGTCCAGACGCGCTATGGTTGGCGATCAGGCGGAGGCGGCGAGGCCGAGTTCGGCCGCGCTCTTGCCGATTTCGGATTCGTCGACCGCCTTCATGATGCCGTGCTCCATCAGAAGGTCTTCGAGTTCGTCCATGGTGATGGGCGTCGGAATTTTGCCGTTGCCGACATTGCCGTGAACCTTGGTCGCAAGATTACGGTAATGCTCTGCCTGTTTGGATTCCGGCGCGAATTCGATGACCGTCATGCGGCGCAGTTCGGCGTGCTGCACGATGTTATCGCGTGGTACGAAATAGATGAGCTGCGTGCCGAGTTTCTTGGCGAGGCTGTCGGCCAGCTCATATTCCTTGTCGGTCTGGCGTTCGTTGCAAACCAGTCCGCCGAGGCGCACGCCGCCGGAGTTGGCGTATTTCAGAATGCCCTTGGAGATGTTATTTGCCGCGTACATCGCCATCATTTCGCCGGACATGACGATGTATATTTCCTGCGCCTTGTTCTCGCGGATTGGCATGGCGAAGCCGCCGCAAACCACGTCGCCGAGAACGTCGTAGGACACATAGTCCACGCCTTCGTAAGCGCCGTTCTCCTCAAGGAAGTTGATGGAGGTGATGACGCCACGACCCGCACAACCGACGCCCGGCTCCGGCCCGCCGGACTCGACGCAACGAATGTCGTTGAAGCCGATCTTCATCACGTCTTCGATTTCAAGATCCTCGACGCTGCCGGCTTCGGCGGCAAGGCTCAGGATAGTGTCCTGCGCCTTTTGATGAAGAATGAGGCGGGTGGAGTCAGCCTTGGGATCGCAGCCCACGATGAGAATCTTGTTGCCCATTTCCGCGAGTGCGGCGAGGGTGTTCTGCGAAGTCGTGGACTTGCCGATACCGCCCTTTCCGTAGAATGCAATCTGACGAAGTGATGCCATTTCCTTGTCTCCTTGAGATACCATTTGAAGCGATCGGCGCCGCGACAGCAGGCCGAAGTCGATAGCTCTTTACGACCAAGCCGGCGTCGGGGCCGCGTCTCTCTTGCGAGAGAAAAACGTTCGTGGCCGTCCGCCTTGCGCTGGAGGTATCGCAAGGGCCATGCCACGACCTTAAACAGTAGTAACAAGTTGAAAATAAAAGCTAAAAATAAATTGTCTCGGACTGTGTAAAAGCCGACATCCATGCGTGGAAACTAACGAAGCTGGAACAGCGCGCGCTCATCCTTGCGAGGCATGGCGTTTGCTTCGTGTAGAACGCAGTTTTTTGGGCGGGGCGAACATGCAGATTGGCGTGGAGACATCGAAGGCGGTCGATAACAAGCGGATTTTCGTCATCGACGAAGACGAAATCATGCGGGCGGCTATGCAGTTTATGCTGCACGACGAGAACGAAACCCACGAAGCG
Source organism: Methylocystis sp. KS32 (assembly GCA_002862095.1). GTDB lineage: Bacteria > Pseudomonadota > Alphaproteobacteria > Rhizobiales > Beijerinckiaceae > Methylocystis. The sequence goes on from PHSQ01000003.1 coordinate 304,997, forward strand.
CCGAGTCTCGATTGGGCTTACAACAAAGCGAGAGACTGGCCGCCCGATCTCGTCGTCCTCGCCGAGGCGATTGTGCGCAGGCGAGGGTTCGAGATATTCGACGCAATGCGCGAGAATCTGTGCGGGGCGAAGATTCTGGTGATCGCCGAGGCTTCAACCGACGGCTTCGCCAAACAATGTCTCGCGGACGGCGCGGATGGCGTGCTTATCAAGCCGCTGACGATCGAATTCATGCGTCGGAAAGTGGATGTGCTGTTGGGACGTCGTTAAATATTCATAAAAAAAGCTCCAGCCTAATCGGGGCTGGAGTTTGGTTTCGTTTAATCAGAGACTAGGCGCGATGATCAGCCGCTCGACCGGGACGCCCTCCACGAAATGAGATTGGACGATTTCCTCTATGTCCGCCTCGGTTCGCGGCGCATACCAAATTCCCTGCGGATAGACCACCATCAGGGGGCCGGCTCGGCAAAAGCCAAGGCAGCCCGTCGCGGACATGGCGACCTCGGGCATTGGCCTCGCTCCCAGCAGCGCCTGGAGACGATCCCAAAGCGGCTTGGCGCCGGAGCTCATGCAGCTTCCACGCGGATGTCCCGGCGGACGCTGCTGAAAGCAGGCGAAAACATGATATTTAAACACCATTGGGAGGTCTTCGAGCATTTGATGTCCCTTGTTGACGATCCCGCAGCCACCCTTGGTCAGACAAACGCCGGCGATTCGATTGAGACGTTGAGACCCGTGAGGCCCGAGACGAATTCCGCGAGCGGAGCGTCTATGCGCAGGATGTTCTGCTCTTGCAGGAATTTGGATTCGTTCTTGGTGAGTGGACCTTCGATCACCGCCCAATGCCGATCGGACGAGCGCTTCATGATCTGGCGCGCAAAGCTGCGCTCGATCTGAGTCGCGAAGCGGCAGCCAAGAAACAGAAAGCTGCGTCCTTTGCGGATGATCTGCGCCGCTTCGGGAATCGGCGTTTGAATGTCGATCTCCGTCAGGACCTCGACATAGTCGGAGTCTGAAATGATGTAATTGGCGTTCGGCGCAACGGAGCCGAGCGGCTCGTATAGCAGGGTCTCCCATTGCAAAGTCTCCGGTGGCGCCTCGGCTGGAGCCTTTGCCCCCGAGCCGTCGAGAATGCGCTTTCCGCCGGGAACATGCGAGCCGTCGGGACGGAAGTAGTGCGCCCATTCGCCAAAATGTTCGGCCTGACTGACGCCTTGCACGAGCCCCCATGACGCGCGTTCCTGGAAGGCCTGTTGCGGCAGATCGTCGTACCAGGCGTTCACCAGCAGTTTGAGTTTCGGGCGCGAGGCTAGCCAGTGATGCAGCATCGTGGGCGCGGCCTTCATCGAAAAGGCTTCGTTCATCGCCGCGACGAGCGTTTTGCGATGTTTGAAGTTCTCGATATATTGCGCCGCCGCCGTTAGATTATGCCGGATTTTATGCGGCACGGTCGCCTTGGCTGTCAGGCGAACCACGAGTTCTTCCGCCGAGGCCGGTATCTCCGGCTCCGGCGGCAATCGCAACACGCCGGGGCCAAGATAAGGAATGACGTCTCCGCGTTCGAACGCGGCGCCGATTTCACCGAGCATGAGCCCCTCCATTTTCCAATGCGCGCTTCATTGTAGGGCGGTGGCCTTCAATGCGGCGATATCTTCCGCGGAAACGCGAAACACGCCGCGGCCTCCTGAAAGCGCTTGGAAAGCAGAGCCGAATGAGCCCGCGAGCTTCACGTACCATTGTTGCGCTGAGAGGCTCGGGGGACGTTCGCCGATCTCGTTAACGGTCCCATCGGGTGCGAAGCGCACATGGATGATGATTACGTTTGTAGCCATAATCTATTTTCCTTTCTCGATCTTGGAGAGAGCGGGATGCCCCGCTCCCGCTGCGTGGTGAGCGAGTTCGGCAGCGGCCTCGTCAATGCGAGCAACGAAGCGACGACGCAATCCAGGGGCCGTAGAGCGGCTGTGGGACCGTTTCCAGCTTTCTCGAGAGCACGAAGAGGCACAACGGACTGCCGTTATTCCTGGATTGCTTTTCTTCGATCGCAATGGCGGGGAGCTTCGCAATGAAATTCCCCTTTTACCGTCGCGGCCTATGCTTTATGACGCGGAAGAACTAGAACCCTGAATCAAATCCGAGCAGTTCGACTGTTACATCGTCGGCGCCGAACAATGCCTGGCAGGCGAGTCTCGATTTCGAACCCACGCCAACGATCGTGTCGAGTTTGTCGTTTTCCGCGCGTTGCATTTTCGACAAGCTCTTGCGTCCTTGCTGAACGAAAAGATGACATCCACCGCATTGGGCTTCGCCGCCGCATTTGCTGACGATCTTTTCTCCTGCGGCGATGATCGCGTCGAGCAGGCGACTGCCTGGTTCGGCTTGGATTGTCTTTCCTGACGGCATGATTGTGAGTGTCGGCATTTTTCTTTCCCCGATTGTCGGAATCAACCGCTTTGTTGCGTGAGCAAGTTTCGATCCAATTTCGCCAGCGATCGCGATATCGAATGAGTCGCCCGAAGTCTGGCGCGCCGGGCGCGCGAAAGTCGCTGTCGTTCGTTGGTGAAGGTCAGAGATAAATCGCCGCGCCGGCGCCTGAATTGATAGAGGCGTCTTTCATCGTTGCGACAATGAACGCGACCTGTTCCTCTGTCAGATGCGCGTGCAGCGGAAGCGCGACCGCGCGCTCGGCGACTTTTTCCGTGACGAATAGATCGCCTTTTTTATAGCCGAGATCGAAGTAATATCGCTGCAAATGAAGCGGTTGCGAATAGGCGCAGGCGCCAATTTTCTCGGTGTGCAAATCGTCGATGATTGCGTCGCGAAGCGAACGCGAGAAGCGGGTTCCTAGATGAACCACATAGAGAAACCAGTTCACCTGATCGACATCTGGCGCGATATAGGGATCCTTGATGCCTTCGAAGGATTTGACATATTCGTAATACCAGCCCTCGACGCGCTTGCGGCGCGCGAGCAGCAGTTCGATCCGTCGCAATTGTCCCAATGCGAGCGCGGCGGAAATGTCGCTCATCGACCCCTGTATTGGCGGAAAAGAGCCGAGCACGACGGAGGAGCGCTCCTCGATCTTTCGGCTGCGCAGCCGCCTGATTTGAGCCGCCAGTTCGTCGTCGTCGGTGACGACCATGCCGCCCTCTCCGCACACCAGCGCCGCCGGCTGCGAGAAGTCGAAAATGGAGCAGTCGCCGAACGTTCCGACCGGCTTGCCTTTGTAAACCGAACCGATTGCCTCGGTTGAGTCCTCGACAAGGAAAATGCCCGCTTCCCGCGCTATTTCGCGAATTCGGTCCCAGGCCGCCGGATGTCCATTGGTGTTGGCGGCGATTAAGGCTTTGGTATTTGCGCCGATCTTTGCTTTCGCTTTTTCCGGATCCAGCGTGCCTGCCCAATAATCCACGTCGGCGAAGACAGGGTGGGCGCCGCAAAGCGCGATGGAGTGCGTCGTCTCCCGAAAAGAATGCGCGGACGCAATCACTTCCGCGCCCGCGCCGATCCCCTTCGCGCGAAGCGCGAGTGCCATGCCAATCGTGCCGCTCGCGACCGCGATCGCGTGTTTGCGCGACAGATAGGCCGCGAACTCGCTCTCGAACTGTTGGACTATGGGGCCGGCGGAAAGGCATTGAGTGGAAAGAACCTCTGCCACGGCGTCGAGGTCCGTCCGCAAAAGGTCTGGATCGCTCAGCGGCAGAAAGGTTGATGTCATGCTTTCTGTCCTTTCTCCGCGAGGATGAAGCCGGTGGCCACCGACGGATCGCTTGTGACTCTCATGCAATGGTCACGGCCATCGAGCAGGTAGAGATTACAGCTACAATAGCTGCGAAACGGAACTTCGTCCGTCATATCGGCGGGGTCGCAGCGGGTGACGGTGGCGCCCGAGACGAGTTGGCGGATGGCCACCGCGGTGGCGGCGTCGGCGGAGGCGCTGGCGAGAAGGGCGTCGATGTGCTCGATTTGCTCGGGGGTGATCGGCATGGTCAATCTTCGCTCAGCCGCTTCGCCTCAATTGTGATCGGCAAACTCGTTTCCGCGGACATCTCGGGAAGTTGCAGCCTCCAGCCATTCGCCAGGGTAACGGCGCCGCCCCAGAGATGCAGGCTTTCCTGTTCTATGATCGGCTCTTCCAGATCTTTCTTTGGCACATAGGCGGAAAGCACGCCTTCGGCGCTTCTGCGGATCATGATTTTCAAAACGTGCCTCTTGCGCTTGGCGCTGCATACGGCGCTGGGAATGGCTCACGCCGGTTCGATTTCGTCCTCAAGACAGCCGATGACGATTATTTCGTTGAATTCGACCAGATAAACGGTCGTTTCGCTTTCGACATGCGCGCCGATATTCACGATCTCTCCGGCGTCGCCAGCTTTCACGAGCAATTCATCCGGTTCCCTTTGGGGGAAGCTGCCGTCGTTGAAGAGATCGACCGTGGCCTTAACGCGCCGGCCCCAGTCGTATTTTGGTTGAGCATCGTCGCTCATGGTTCACTCTCCTTCCGTGGATTCCACAGGGTCCAGTTCTCGGCGCTTCATGCCAACGCGGTAGCCCGTTTCAACGAATTCGACGCCGTAGATATAGAATTGCTGAAGGAAGGTTCCGATGCTGACGATATAGCCTTCCTGACCTTTCTTCACGAGGACTTCCCCGATGTCCTTGCCGGGATAGGTGCCGTCGTTACGAACGGTTCTTTTCGCCCGCACCCTTTCGCCATACATGTATGTTGGTGGATCGTTGAGTTCGACGACCTCGCTGTCTCGGCTGATATTGGTTCCCATTTCTAGTGCTCCAGCCTGGTGACGGCGACGACTTCGCCGTTGCCGCGGGACGCGCGGCTGCGCGCGGTTTCCCGCACGAACGGATCTTCGTCCCTCAGAAGTTTGAGCGCCGCCTCCAGCGGCGCTCGGCTCGCGACTTCATAGCGAACGCGCCAATCCTCGTCGGCGATCAGGTAAGCAAGCTCGGCGGGGCCGACGCGCCGAGACGCCTCGACGCGAACGTCCGCTTCCTTATCCCGCAACAGGGCTCGCAGTCCTTGTTGCGGGATACGGCGGGCGACGGCGCGCTTCACCTCGACGTCCGGGTCGGCGGTCATGAGAAACAGAAGATCGGCAGATATGCGCCGGGCCACGATCTGCCGCACGGCGTAATCGCTGTCCGAAATCATCGGACGAAGGTCGCAAGGATCGAGGCGCTGCGCCACGCGGATGCGCACTTCCCGATGCGGGTCGTCGCGCATTTTAAGGAGGAAACGGTTCGGCAGCCTTCGCGCCGCGTTCCAGCGCACCGCTTCCTCGGGATCGTTCAACATCGCGGGCAGGAGGAAGATGTCGGCCGTCTTCGCCGCGCAGGCGCGTGTTTCGAAATAAGGGTGGTTCAGATAGCCGGATGCGAGTTCTGGGTTCCAGTCGAAAAAGCGGTCGATCCGACGCGCATAGCGATCGAAGACGCAGGCGCGTAGCGGCTTGCATCTTCCAACCGAGAGAAGCGCGGAATGAACGCAGCCGGAGCAATCCAATTCTTCGCCGCGCCAATCGATTGATTCGTCGATCTCAATCGACATCGCCCAGCTCTCTTTCTTCAAGAACGGAAAGAAGGATGCCTGCCCCGACGCTGTCGGTCGGATCGAGTTCGAGTAGCTTCTCGACGGCGGCGCGCCCTTCCTGGAAGTCGCCGAGCCTCATGTTGAGATAGGCATAACCCTTCAGGACGAACATGAAGAAGCGCGCGACAGGGTCGTCGAAGGAGGCGAAGGCCGCGTGGTCGGGACGCACGACGCGCCAATCGAGCGGTAGGGAATTGTCTATCGCCGCGCGCAACAGACAGCTATTCGCGATCTCCAGCGCTTCGGCGAGGCGGCCCTTATAGAAAAAGAAGCGGTAGAGGCCGATGAGAACGGCGACGTGATTGGGCGCGAGCCTTCTCGCCTCGCGCAGATGCGCGAGCGCGATCTCTGATCGATCGTAGCTATGCGCCGCTTCGAACAATTTACGTTCCGCGTCGGGCGGAAGACCGCCGCCAAAAACGGGAGCGGACAGGATGTCAGTAATCTCCTCGACGGCTGCAAGCGTCATGGAAACCTCCGAAGCGGCGCCAGTTTCACCCAGGCGCCCGCGCTCAGGCGTTGGCGGATGCGGGAAGAGAGGCCTCAATCGAAGAGCATGCGCAGCTCTTCTTGTTGGGGTCTATGAAGACGAAACCGCTCGATGTCGGCGTTTCGGCGAAGTCGATCGTCACTCCATCGAGCAGAAGACGGCTTTGCGCCGGCAGGAACAAGGTCAGATCGCCGTGCTTGTAGATCTGTTCGCCTTCGGCCGGAGCTGGCTTGACGCCGAATTCGGCCGACATGCCGGAGCAACCGCCTGGAGAGACGAGCAAGCCGAGGCCGTAGCCCGGTCCGCCGTCGAATTTGAGCAGCCGTCGAATGAATTTTTCGGCCGCCGGAGTGAACTCGATTTTCATGCCGCTCCTCCCGGAGGCTGATAACGGGGAAAGGACGTGTCGATAACGCAGGTGTTATCGACTGGGCAAACCGCGACGCATTGCGGAATGTCGAAATGACCGATGCACTCAGTGCATTTTTTTGGGTTGATGACAAAGGTCCCGTTCTTTTCGGATATCGCGACATTGGGACACTCGGCTTCGCACGCCGAACAGGACGTGCATTGCGAAGCGACAATCTTATAGGCCATGGTTCTCCTCCTGGTCCGAGGGTTGCGGGCTCGCGTTCATGCTGAGATGAACGCGCCCTGACGGATGTCGGCGTCGCCGCGCGCGACGTGAGCAATCTCCCCGCTTTTCACGCGAGCGAGATAATTCCTGAAATAGGCGATCGCGGACTGTTCGATGAACTCGAACGCATATTCGTCGATCGGTTCGATGCCTGCCGCGAGAAGGCTGTCCTTGGGGCAATGGCCGATCTTGGCGACGAAGACCGCGGTGCAGTCGTTGATCGCCCGGATAACGGTTTCAAGTGAGTCTTCCTCGCCATAGCCGCCCTGGCAGTATAGATCCACGCGGCGATGGCCGACGAATTTCGCGCCAGATGAGCTGAGCTCGTAGACCTGAAATTCGCTCGCGTGTCCGAAATGTTCGTTGATGCGGCCATTGCCTTTGGTCGCGACCGCGACAAGGATATTTAGACCATCGACGTCTTCCCGAGAAAGCGTCTCCATCTCGGCCTCCTTGGCCGCGACCTTGGCGAGGCGTTCCTGCTCGACCGCGCTTTGGTAAGCCTGACGGGACTCGAGATCGTAGGCGACGTCCATCTCCATGATCTTGTCGGTGGTGAACTCCGCACTGCGGTCCTCTCCGAGCAGCCCCACGGCGTCGGCGCGGCATTGGCGACAATGACGCATCATGTTCATCTCGCCTTCGCAGGAGTCCTGAAGCGCTTTCAGCTCTTGCGCAGAAGGGCCGCGTTGTCCGCTTAATCCGAACACGGTGCCGTGCTCCGGCGCGGAGATGAGTGGCATGATGTTGTGGAGGAAGGCGCCGCGCGACTTGACTGCCTTGTTCACCTCGACGAGATGCTGGTCGTTGATTCCGGGGATCATGACGGAGTTTATCTTGCAGAGAATGCCCCGCTCGGTCAGCATCTCGAGGCCCTGCATTTGTCGATCGGTGAGAATCTTCGCGGCCTCCTTTCCGGTGACCCGCTTGTGATTCCAGAATATCCAGGGATAGATTTCGGCGCCCACTTCAGGGTCTGTCATGTTCACCGTGATGGTGACGTGATCGACATTGTAGCGGGCGATTGTTTCGACATGATCCGGCAGCGCGAGACCATTGGTGGAGAGGCACAGCTTGATGTCTGGCGCGGTCTTGGAAATCAGTTCGAAAGTCTTGAAGGTCTTGGCCGGATTGGCCAGCGGATCGCCAGGGCCGGCGATGCCGAGCACCGTCATTTGCGGAATGGTGGAGGCGACGGCGAGCACCTTCTTCGCCGCTTGTTCTGGCGAGAGCTTTTCGCTCACTACGCCGGGACGCGATTCATTGGCGCAATCATATTTGCGATTGCAGTAATTGCATTGGATATTGCAGGCTGGAGCCACGGCGACATGCATGCGCGCGTAATGGTGATGCGCTTCCTCGCTGTAGCAGGGATGGTTCTTGACCTTCTCCCATATTTCCGGCGCCATGTCGTCGGGGCCGTCGCTGGAGCCGCAGCTCGCTTTACCGCCGCTCGAGGATGTGCCGCAACCTTTGTGTTCCGCGATTTTTTGCATGATGTCGTCGAGCGGCTCGGCCGTTACGACATCGAATGTGGAGGAATCGTCCATGGTGGCTCCCAACGAGTTCAAGTTTCGCAAGACACCTCGTGGAATGCGTCGCGACACTGGCTTGATGGCTTAAGGCGGCGCTTTCCGATCTGGCGGTGAAGTCGCAACAAGCGTGCCATCCCTCCGCGCCGAGGAGAATCATGAAAATCAATCTGATGCGAGGCGTCGCCAAGCTTGTTGGCATGACGACAAGAGTGCCGGGCGCGGCTATGATTTTGTCGTGAATTGGACATTCGCGCCCCGCGGCGCCGAGTTTGCCATTGGGCGGCCATGGAAACAGCGGCTATGGAAGCGCCTCTCATCGACTTCGGCGAATTGCCTCAGGAGGTGAACAATCTCCTTCAGCGCGGGGTCGCGGCCTATCGCACGGATCGAGCGGAGGCGGACGCTCTGTTCAGGCAAGCCTGGGCTTTGGCGCCACAAGAGTTCGCCGCATATTTTTGCCTCTACAAAATTCATACTTACATGGGCAATCTCGCCTACGCCGCCAAAGTTGCGCGCGAAGGCATGAGTGAGGCGGCGCGGCAGGCGGGATGGAGCGTTGATCCCGCGCGATGGCCGTCTAACGAGGCGGCAAGCGGCGGTCCCGCGCGCTTCGCGCTGTTCACTTTGAAGGCGTTGATTTTCATCGAGCTTAAACGTAACAACCGCGAGGCCGCCATACGACATCTTGCGACGCTTGAGCTGCTCGATCCTTCTGGAAGCGTGGGCTGGACGGTCATCTCTCAATTGGCTCAAGGAATTCAGCGCGATTGAGCAAAGCCGCGCCATTATCCTGCGTCGCGTTGTCGCGGATATTGTCCGAAAAGCGGCATACTCCTTGCTGCTTATCGTGCAAAATCGCCAATCTCACGGCTTAGCCAGGAGAAGGCCATGAGTTATCTCCCCGGAAACAGCATGACCAGTTCCGCAGTCCGTTCCTTGGACCTGAGCGAGTCCGCTCTTGTCGGAATCTACGAAGTTTCGAAACTACTCGCCTCGCCTAATCGCCTCGAACGAACTCTGGCCGGCGTGCTCGCTCTTTTATCGAGTTTTCTCGACATGCGGCATGGGCTGTTCGCACTGCTCGATAAAGGCGGCGAACTCGAGGTCGTCGTCGGCTCTGGTTGGTCGGAGGGAAACGCGAAGAAATATTTCGACCGCCTGCCGCAACGCGCGATCGGCCAGATCGTCGCAACAAAAATGCCTTTGGTGGTGGAGAATGTGTTGACCTCTCCGCTTTTCGAAGGCTCCGATCTTTCCGAATGGGGGTCGAACGAGGGAGCGCCTTTCTCGCTGGTCGGCGTCCCGATCAAGGAGGGCGACATTGTCGTCGGGACATTGACGATCGATCGCGTGTTCAGCGACCGTTCGGCGGTCCGTTTCGATCACGACGTGCGCTTTCTGACCATGATCGCCAATCTGGTCGGTCAGACGCTGCGCCTGCACAAGATGATCGCGCGCGACCGCGAACGCCTGATGCTGGAGAACGCGCGGCTTGGAAAAATCGAGCGCCCCGTCGTTCCCGAGCCGAAATTCGACGGCATCAAGGGAATCGTGGGCGCGAGCCCGGCAGTTCAAGCGGTTGTCGAGAAGATTCGGATTGTCGCCAAAGCGAGGTCGACCGTTTTGCTAAGAGGCGAGTCCGGCACCGGCAAGGAGTTGTTCGCGGCGGCGATCCATAATCTCTCTCCGCGCCACGCCAAACCTTTCGTGAAACTTAACTGCGCCGCGCTTCCCGAGAGCGTGCTCGAGTCCGAATTGTTCGGGCATGAGCGCGGTGCCTTCACGGGCGCCGCCACGATGCGCAAAGGCAGGTTCGAACTCGCGGACGGCGGCACGCTCTTTCTCGACGAGATAGGGGAAATAACGCCCGCGTTCCAGGCCAAGCTGCTGCGCGTTCTCCAGGAGGGGGAATTCGAGCGCGTGGGGGGATCGCGCACGATCAAGGTGGATGTTCGCTTCGTCTGCGCCACCAATCGAAATCTGGAAGAAGCGGTGCAGAAGAACGAGTTTCGCGCCGACCTCTACTACCGGATCAGCGTCGTGCCGATCTTCCTACCGCCGCTGCGCGAACGTAAAGGCGATCTCGAGCCGCTGGCGAACGAGTTCCTGCGCCGCTTCAACGCGGAGCAGGGCACGCGTCTCACTTTGTCCGCATCGGCGATGGAAGTCCTCTCAGAATGCGGCTTTCCCGGAAACATCCGCGAATTGGAAAACTGCGTCTACCGCACGGCGACTCTGGCGAGAGGCGAGGCCATCGTCGGCGGGGACTTTTCCTGCCGAAACGACGGCTGCCTTTCGGCGGTGTTGTGGAGCGGCTCTCACCAGGAATCGGCGCCGACGCCGCTGTTCAGGCAGCAATTGCCGATCGTTCCGATTCAACGCTCTGCAGCAGCCCCCGCACGGCCTTCCGTGGCCGTTGACACGGGGCCGGCGGATGCGAACCCGGAGCATTTTTTCGCCACGACGAAAGAGCACAGCTCCGAGCGGGAAAGGTTGATCCAAGCCATGGAGCAGGCGGGCTGGGTGAAGGCCAAAGCGGCGCGGCTTCTGAATTTGACTCCGCGCCAGATCGGCTACGCTCTGCAAAAGCACGATATTCCGGTCAAGAAATTCTGACGACGGCCGGTTATCGATGAATCATGCGAGTCCGCCGGACGCAAACGCTCTCGATTGGTTGGGGCGGCCGATACGCTGCAGGGAGTGCGCGCATTCCGCGCTGAACCGCGAGGGTCTGTGTCGGAAGGGCGCGACTTGCGTGCGCGACCGCCGCGCCCGGCGCATCGACCGTTTCTTCAAGGACAATCTGGAACTCGCGAATAATTATCTCCAACATGAGTATTTCGAGGTCAGAGCCATCGCCGCACGCTACGCGAGTCTTCCACGTCTGCCCGCTCTCCTTTCCGATCCCGAGCCGGAGGTGAGAGCCGCCGCCGCGATGCGCCTGCCGCTCGCCCGCGTCGAGCAGCTTGTCAACGACCCCGAGCCGCGCGTGAGAATAGCGCTCGCCAATCGCCTTGAAGGGCGCGCTCTTTTGGCGATGCTCGACGACAATGATTACCTCGTCCGCATAAATGTCGTGAGGCGGCTTCCGCCGGAGATTTTGCCGCTCGCCGTGAAAGACCCCGATCCCGAGGTGAGATGCTGGGTCGCGCGACGGTTGCCGGAAGAAAGACTAACTGCGATGGCGTTCGACGCCGAGCCGCTGGTTCGCATGATCGTCGCGGAGCGGCTGCCGGAAAATCGCCTTTCGATCCTCGCCAAGGATCCCGATCTCAGGGTCCGCTTCGCGGTGGCGGAGAGAGCGCCGCCGGAGGCGCTGCGGGTTCTGCTCGACGACAAGGAAGAGATTGTCCGCACGACGGCCGCCGAGCGTCTGCGCCAGGGGAGCGATGGGAATGAAGACGAAATCTCGCCGGCATGAGGAAGTCCGAGCGCATCACATCCACGCGCTCGGACACCGCGACTCAGACCGGGCGGTTTTCGTTGCGGTTTCGCACCGGGCCCATGCGCTCGACGCCGTGAGCGAAGGTGATGGGGCCAAATTTGTCGTCGAATTTCAACGCCGCGTCCGCCACCGCGTCGGTCTTGCCGGCGGTCGACAAACGCTTGAGATCGCCCTTGTCGAGATAGAGCAATTCGAGCAGCTCATTATAGACGGTGGATTCGTCGATCGGGAGAATATGGAAGGGAATTCCGTCGATCTTGACCTCGTATTTGCTGAGGATGTCGATATTGTTGCAAAAGGCGAAATATTTTCCCGAGGGGCTGAGCAGGCCCGCTAAAACCTCCGAAAGAAGCTTCAAGTGCTCGAAGGAATGGAGGTAGCAGGCCAGGAACGAAATTGTCGGTTCTCCGACATTGGCCACGGCGATAACCTGATCCGCCGATAGTTCCGGCGGTCTCTTTTCGTCGGCGAATTGTTGCGCGAATTGTAGCGCGATCTCGCCGCGAAATCCAAATCGACCGGGGCGTTCGGTGGGACCCTTAAGCACCGCGTTGAGGAGGCGTCCCTGTTGTTCCAACGTCGCGAAGGCCGTATCTTTGATGTCTGTCATGTGATTTGTCCGGATCGTTACAAAACTAGGCGACCAATGCGGCCAGTTCTCATCTGACTTGCTCATGCAGGGGCTATGGGAGAGGCGCGCTCGCGCCGCCGCGTTGAAGCGTCAGTTGTTCGAAGTCCAATAGCGGCGGAGTCTTCGTATTGCGGACGCGGGCATCAGCGTGGCGGCGCGAGAAACTCGCCTCGCCGACGCTCGCATATTCGAAGCGCACCGATTGGATGACGTACTTTGTCACATAAGGGAGGAAGCAACGGCTATGCCATCAAGCGGCGCATTTGCGCGCGCGTGGCGCTCAATTATGAGATGTCGGGCTGCGCGCCACAACGTGACGCCAAGCCTTTCCGTACAAATGCGCTGGGGAAATATTCGGGGCTATTCAGCGTTCTCTGGCGTGACCACCTGATCTGCTCGTGTCAGAAATTCGCGCACTGAAAGATCGTCGAGGTTGTCTGGCGCCGTGTGCAGATAGGTGCAGTTCTTGCAGGCTCCGATCTCGCTCTGACGCCGTTCGAGATGCGCGAGCTGGAATTCCCGGAGACGCTCGCCCCTCCAGACATCGGCGAGCGTTTGCGTCTTGAGGTCGCCGACGACAGTCTCCTTCGCCCAGTCCACGCAGCAGACGCTGACGCGCAGATCGGAGTGGATGACTAGCGTGTAAAAAGGAAAGGGGCAGACGGTCTTTTTATTCTGGAAAAGAGCCGTTTGCAACATTTCTTCGCGATCGACCTGGGCGAGATTGCCTTCTTCCGGATCATTCCAGTTCATGACCGGCTCGACAACGGTTTCATCCGCGATCGGCGAGAAAAGATCCAGAAAATGCTGGTTCTCCACGGCGTCTTCTGAATCGATCATTTTGACGTAAAGGAATGTCGGCCCTTTCATCTCATCCCGTAACGCTTTGAAGCGCGCGACATTACGGTGCACGCGGTCCAGTGGGATCTTGCTCTGCGTCTTGCGTGCGAAGGGCTCCGACTGCCCGCCATAGACCGAAATGCGCAGGTAATCGAGTCCGGCTTCTATTACCCGGCGCGACGCATCCTCCGTCAGAAGAGAACCATTGCTGGTGATGATGATGCGGTCGGCGATCCGCCTCTGCTTTGCGATCCGGATGAAATCAGCCAAATTCTTGTTCACGAAGGGTTCGCCCATCATGTACATGTTGAGCGTCTTCACGCCGCCCAGTTCCAGAACCTGATCGCAGATGCGCTCGAACCCAACGATGTCCATGCGATGCAGACCGCCAGACCGCTCCTCGAAATCGGGGAAGGACTCCGGACAATACACGCATTTGAAATTGCAGATGTTGGTTGGCTCGACGTAAAGCGTGAAAGGAGCGCGCAAGGGCGCGGCGTCACGCAGCGAAGCGCGGGGCTGTGAGCGCAGGTGGCTATAGGCTGAGTTGCTGGTCATTCCGCGCTTCCTTCCGCCCGCAGCGGAGCGATGCGGCCAAGTAATGATCGGTTTCGAGGGCCGCACGAATCGTCATCGCAGGCTAAGCACGGCAGGTAAGGATTAGGTTACCAACGGACTCGATATCGCGAGCTTTCGGGCGTCTATTGCAGAAGCTCGCCGATGCCGATCACCCGGCCCACCCGTCCAGAGAAATTCTTGTCGATGTCGGCGCGGATCGGCGCCTCCATCTCCAGAGAATTGACGAGAAGGGTCCAATTGGAGCCCTTTTGAAGCTCCTCCGGCCCGCGCACCGGGCGGCCCAGGCGCAGCGTCCCATGCTTGCGCGCATCCTTGTCGATAAAGAAGTCAATCCGGCTCGAATCGAAATAATGCTCCAGCATCTCCTCCACCATCCGGCCCGCACCCCAGACGACGACCCTGTCGACGCCCGTCACCAAGGGGTGATTGGAGAGCAGCATCGCATCGGGGGCCGGAGCCGCGTGGATTTTCGCGAGCGTGCGGAGCGAATCCGAATAGCGCGCGTCGAGCCGTGCGCCAGTCTCCGCGGCGATAACCTCAAAGCCATGACGCGCAAGCAGGCGAGTAAGTGAAGACACGCCAAAGAAATGTATATGTGAACGATTGTCGTCGAAGGGCAGGCGCGAATGGCCGCTGCGGTTCGGCGTTTCGGCAAACAGGAGGCCTTCCGGCTTGAGCGCAAGGCGCATCGCCGCGATCATCGCTGAAGGATCGTCGAGATGCTCAAGACAGTGGGACGAGAGCACGAGGTCATAGCTTGCGGCAGCGATCGCGCCGGAAGCAAGCAGCGTTTCGAGCGGAGCGTTGAAGACGTTATTGAGACGCGTCGCCGCGCTCTCGCGGGCGGGAGAGAATTCTACTCCGTCGTAAGTCGCGAAATGCCGCCGTTGGTGAAGCGCCTGCGCCAGATCGCCAGCCGCGCAGCCAATCTCAAGTGCGCGCGCGCCGTCTTGAAGCCGCGTCGCGATGAAATCCGCCTGCGCCGCCAATCGTTCCGGGGCAAGTCCGGTGCCGCCCATCGCGAAATTCGTATAGTCGAATGGTTCGATGTCCACGCGCTGCGAATGGTGGCAGCTCGGGCATGAAGTGCGCCGGAGGCCGCCGATGACGACGATCTCGGGATCAACGGCCTCGCAGGCTGCACAGACGATTCGTCCATTCATCTCATTGGCCTTTGCGTGAAAAGCGATACGCGTTAGGCGCGTTCCTGGGCGGGTTCCCTACGAATCAGTCACCCGGTCATTATGGCGCACAGGAAGTTGACCGGATGTAAAGGCCGCGCGACGATTTTCAGCCCAACCATCATGTCGGCGCCTTGATCGTAAAGAAAAATTAACTACGCCGCAGGATGATTGTTTCGACGTGCCGCCGTTCGCCCTTAGCGGACTATCAATCCATTTGATTGCGGCGCCAGGATTCGGACGCTTCGCTTCTCGGCGGCGGCCAGCAATGGCGCGGGAAATTCATCATGCTAGACAAAACTCTTCCCGAGCCGCGCAAGACCCTTCCCGAGCCACTGTTCGTCTTCGAGCTCGCCAATAATCACATGGGCGACATCGAACATGGGTTGCGCATCATATCGGAATTTGGCGCCGTGGCGCGGGACTATGAGTTTTCCTTCGCCTTCAAACTCCAGTTTCGCGAACTAGACACATTCATCCACCCGGCCTTCAAGGACCGTGCGGACATCAAATACATCAAGCGGTTCTCGGAAACGAGGCTCGACAATAGCGCGATTTCGAGGCTCGTCGCCGCGATCAAGGCGGAAGGCTTCCTCGCCATGTGCACGCCTTTCGACGAATCCTCCGTCGACAGGATCGTGGAAGAGGGCTTCGACATATTGAAGATCGCGAGCTGCTCCTTCACCGACTGGCCCTTGCTCGAAAAGATCGTCTTGACCGATCTCCCGATCATTGGGTCGACGGCCGGCGTCGAATGCATCGACATCGACAATGTCGTGGCCTTCATGCGTCATCGCGACAAGGACTTCGCCCTGATGAGTTGCGTCGCGCAATATCCGACCCCGCACGCCGCCTTGCAACTCAATCAGATCGACCTGCTGAAAGAGCGCTATCCCAATCTTCGTATCGGCTACTCGACCCACGAAGATCCCGATGAAACAACGCCGGTCGCCATCGCGATCGCCAAGGGCGCGGCGCTGTTCGAAAAGCACATCGGCATAGCCACGAGGACTTATCCGCTCAACGCCTATTCCGCGAATCCCGCGCAAACCCGCGCTTGGCTCGACGCGGCGAGAAGAGCCTATGAAATCTGCGGTCTTTCTGGCCAAAGGATCGAACCAACCGGGCAGGAACTCGCGGCGCTGCGCGATCTTCGCCGCGGAGTGTTCGCGAAGCGCTTGATCGCGAAAGGGGAACGTGTCCGAAGCGATGATGTATTCTTCGCCATTCCGACCCACCCGGGCCAGATCACGGCGAACGATTGGTCGAAATATACTTTATTCACCGCCGCCGAGGACATTCCCGCCGGCGCGCCCGTGAACGAAGCCGGGACGAATCGCGAGCAGGTGCGCGCCAAGGTCTTCTCCATTGTTTCTCGCGTCAAGAATCTGCTCGCGGAGAGCAAGGGCGTCGTTCCGGGCGAAGCGGAACTTGAAATCTCGCATCATTTCGGTCTGGAGAGTTTCGAGCAATACGGCATCACGATGGTCACGGTGGTGAACCGCGGCTATTGCAAGAAGTTGATCGTCGTGCTGCCGGGCCAGAAGCATCCCGAGCAATTCCACAAGCTCAAGGAGGAGACATTCCATGTGCTTCATGGCGAATTGCGCCTGTGGCTGGATGGCGAGGAGAGAGTTTGCGGCCCCGGTTCCGTGGTGACGATCGCGCCGGGGGTGCGCCACGCCTTCGAAAGCGAGACGGGCGCGGTGTTCGAGGAAATCTCCTCGACGCATTTCGCCAACGACTCGTTCTACACCGACGAAGCCATTAACAAGAACGCGCATCGCAAGACGCTGTTGCGTTACTGGCTGGCCTGAGCCGGCGCGCACTCGGAAGGAACAGCGTGTCATGTCGTCAAATCTCGTTCGTCTCGCGGATTACGTCGCGAAATTCGTCGCCGATCAGGGCGTGAAATGCGTCTTTCTGGTCCCCGGCGGCGGCTCGATGTATCTGGTCGACGCCTTCGGCTCCAGGCCCGATCT
Source organism: Methylocystis sp. KS32 (assembly GCA_002862095.1). Lineage (GTDB taxonomy): Bacteria > Pseudomonadota > Alphaproteobacteria > Rhizobiales > Beijerinckiaceae > Methylocystis. Next base: position 321,925 of record PHSQ01000003.1, read on the forward strand.
GACCTATGTCGCCAATCATCACGAACAGGCGTCTTCCATCGCGGCGGAGGCCTATTCGCGCATCGACGGCCGTCTTGGCGTCGCTCTCGTCACGACGGGTCCGGGCGGCACCAACGCCGTGACCGGCTGCGCGGGAGCCTGGATCGAATCGGTTCCGCTCCTCATCGTTTCGGGCCAGGTGAAGCGCGCCGACCTCAAGGGCGAAAGCGGCGTTCGTCAGATGGGGCCCCAGGAAGTCGACATCGTCTCGATTGTGCGATCGATCACCAAATACGCGGCCACGGTCCTCGATCCAGCGGACATCAGGCTTCATCTGGAACGCTCGGTTTTCGAGGCCGTCACGGGCCGTCGGGGTCCTTGCTGGATCGACATTCCGCTCGATGTTCAAAACAGCATGATCGACCCAGATGCGCTACGGGGCTATGAGCCTCCCGCGAAGGAACGTTCCTTGGCGGAAAAACTTCGCGTCGATAGCGCGCGGGCGATCGAGATGATCGCGAAGGCCGACCGTCCCATCATCGTCGCGGGTCATGGGATCAGGCTGGCGGAAGCGACGCGGCAATTCAAGGAGTTCTATGAGACACTGGGGATTCCCGTCGCAACGACATGGAACGCCACCGATCTCATCGCTTCGGATCACCCGCTCGGCGTCGGTAAGCCCGGCGTGGTGGCGCTGCGCGCGCCTAACTTCGCCGTGCAAAACGCCGATCTCGTCGTCGCGATCGGAGCGCGGCTTGACAATGTCGTCACTGCCCATAATCCGGCGAAGTTCGGGCGTCATGCCCAAAAGATCATGATCGACGTCGATCCCGCCGAGTTGGGGAAATTCCGCGACGTCGAAAGTTTCGCCCTGCTCGTCGAGGCGGATGCAAAGGAATTTCTGGAGGCGGCGATTCCGCTGGCCAAAGCCTCGCCGCGGCGCGATCGCGGCGCCTGGCTCGCGCGCTGCGCCGACTGGAAGCGCCGCTACCCCGTCAACGACGGCGCGGCCTTCCCGAAAAAAGGCCCCATCGGGCACTTCCATCTCACGCAGACGCTCTCGGACGAATTGCCGTCCGACATGCTCATCGTGACGGGGAGTTCGGGACTTGGGATCGAGTTCTTCTACACCGGATTTCAGAACAAGGAGGGACAAAGGGTTTTTCTCACCTCCGGTCTTGGCGCGATGGGCTATGGATTGCCGGCGATGATCGGAGCCTTCATGGCGTCAGACCGTCGCCCTTTCGTCGGCGTCGAAAGCGATGGCTCCTTGATGATGAACCTGCAAGAGATGCAGACCATCGCCAGCCTGCGTTTACCCTTACGTTTGTTTGTCATCGACAACAACGGCTATGCTTCCATTCGCAACACGCAGCGGAATTATTTTTCGGGGCGCTATGTCGGAAGCGGCCCGAGTTCGAAACTTGAAATTCCCGATCTGGTCGAAATCGCGAAGGCGTTCGGGTGGAGCGCCTTCCGGATCGAGGACGCCGCCGATCTACGCGAAGGCGTGCAGCGGGCCCTCGCCCATGAGGGGCCTCTGCTCGTCGACGTGCGGGTGATCGCCGACGAGGCGCTGTTCCCAAAATCGGCCGCCTTGCCGCAGGCGGATGGTTCGATGCGGTCGATGCCGCTGGAGGATATGTCGCCGCTTTTGCCGCGCGACGAATTCAGGGCCAATATGATCGTGCCGCTCGACCCCGCTTCTGAGTTGGTTCCCGAACATCTGGCGACTCGGCGCGAGAAGGTCGACGAGCCAGCATGAGCGAAAGAATCGACGGGATTGAACGCGCCGATCTCGACGAAGCTCTTGCGCATTGCCGTCAGGCGCTCGCGCATCTCCATGGGGGGCGTCTTTTTATCACGGGCGGCACCGGCTTTTTCGGCAGATGGCTGCTCGCTCTGCTGATCCATGCGCGCGAGGAATTCGATATCCGGATCACGCTGCTGACGCGCGATCCAGAGAGGTTCAAGCAACGACACTCGAATCTGGCCGGCTATGAGTTCGTCGAATTTTTGCGCGGGGACGTAAGGTCGTTCGAATATCCCCGAGAACGCTTTTCCCATGTGATCCACGCCGCGACTGACACGAGCGCGGCGGCCGACAGCGACCGCGAAACCTTGATCGATTCCATCGTCGCCGGGACGCGGCGGGTGATCGATTTCGCCAAGACCGCCGGGACCGAACGCCTGCTTTACCTTAGTTCCGGCGCGATCTATGGCGCGCAACCGACGGAGATCCCGCGTCTTCAGGAAAGCTTCAGCGGCGCCTGCGATCCGCTCGATCCGCGTTCCGCCTATGGCCAGGCCAAGCGCCTGGGGGAGCAACTTTGCGCCTGCGCCACTGCGCGGGGAGGCCCGGAATGCGTGGTCGCGCGGGCCTTTGCTTTCGTCGGGCCGGGATTGCCGCTCAATGCTCATTTCGCGATCGGTAATTTTATCGCCGACGCTGTCGCTGGCAGGGATATCGTGGTCTCCGGCGACGGTTCCCCACTGCGATCTTATCTCTACGCCGGCGATCTGGCGGCCTGGCTCTTCGTTCTTCTCGCCAGCGGAGGAGCCGGTGCTGCCTATAATGTCGGGTCGGACGCCGCGATCAGCATCGCGGAACTCGCGCATCTGGTCGCACGATTGTCGCCGCGAGAAAATAACGTCGTCATCGAGGGGCGGGGCGTCGCCGGACCGAGGCAGCGTTATGTTCCGTCGATAGATAAAGCTCGCGGGCTCGGCCTCGACGCATGGACGCCTTTGGACGAAGCGATCCGCCGCAACATCCGCCACGCCGTAAACGAGCGTCTCGAATCGTCATAGATTCAACTTCAGCGCTATGAAGAAGACACAACTCTCCTTTCCGCCCGCCGTGATGATTTTGGACTTGCGTTCAATCACGAGCAAGCCTGCGTTGCGAAAGAGCGCGTCGAGAGCATCGCTGGAAAAGAAATTTATGTGCTCATGCCAGTGGCGCTTTTGTTCGAGGCGGCGTCGCTTATCGTGGAATTCCCGCACCACGGCCTCATGGGGAACCTCGACATAGAGCAGAGTTTGCGGGCGCATCGCGCCCGCGATTTCGCGCAGCGCTTCGCGCGGATACGAAACATGCTCAAGAACATTCGAATAGACGATCAGATCATACGGGGCGGCCTTGGCCGTCTCCAGGGAGACGGCATGGGCGCCGGCGACGAGCGGCCGGTTCGATATGTCGTAAACATCGTGCCGGGCGGCGGTCGAGCGGAATGGCGTGTTGACGCCCGTGTCGCCGCCCCAATCGAGAACCCTAGGTTTTCGCGGCAGATGAGGCCGCAGAAAAGCCTCGACGAGCGCGATGTATCCGGCTCCATCGAGTAGCAAAGCGTTGCGCGTGGCATATCCGGGCTCAAAACTCTCGCGCGAAGCGGTATAGGCCTCGCTGCGATAGTCACGATATAGCGCGGCCATTTCCTCGTCGTCGAAACGCATGTCGAGAAAGAGCATTCCGCAATCGTCGCACATCGCGGAATTGCAGATCGAATAGGCCATGCCATTTTCGATGTCGCGCAGGCCCCAGTCGGCCGTGACGCGAACGGGGCGCCAATGGAATATTCTGCTGGCGATAAAGGGCGTCAGAATGGCGGGGGAATAGCTCAAATGGGCGCCGTCACATGCAATGCAACGCTGGGCAAGCTTCATTGAAGGTCCTTCGAGATTTTCCCTTCGCCGATGAAAAGCGCAAGGCGGTTCATTAAAGGATCTCATATTTTTAACGTTAGGATATTATTTTTTTCTTGATTCCTATGAAGATGATTCGAGCGCTCGCCCAGACCAGGATGAACCATGAACACCCTTAGCATTGTTACCCCTTGTTACAACGAGGAAGCGGGGATCGAGGAATGCTACGAGGCGGTTCGAAATGTCATGGAGTCGGATCTCTCCGATTTGACCTACGAGCATATCTTCATCGACAATTGCTCACATGACCGGACGGTGGACAAGCTTCGCGCGATCGCGGCCCGCGACAGGCGCGTCAAGATCATCGTGAACGCCAGAAATTTCGGCCCCGCCCGTTCTCCCTATCACGCCTTTTTGCAAACTAGCGGCGACGCGATGGTTCCGGTTCTGGCGGATCTTCAAACGCCTCCCGGATTGATTCCGGAAATGGTCGAGCGCTGGCGCCGGGGCGCGAAAGCCGTCATCGCCGTGCGTCGCAGTAGTCAAGAGAAGCCCTTCTGGCGCCTCACGCGCGCCGCCTTCTATTTCCTCATGAAGAAGCTTTCTCGAGTCGAGCAAATTCCAAATTTCATGGGATATGGCCTTTACGATCGCTGCGTCATCGACGCGATGCGCAAGCTCAACGAGCCGGAGCCTTACTTTCGCGGCCTTGTCATGGAGATCGGCTTCGAGCGCGCGACGATCGAATATGATCAGCCGCCGCGACGGCGCGGCCGCTCCAGCTACAACTTCTTTTCGCTGGCGGATTTCGCCCTGCTTGGCTTATCCACCTATTCGCGCGCCCCACTTCGGCTCATGACCCTCCTCGGCTTTTCAGTGTCGATGCTGAGCTTTCTCGCCGGCGTCGTTTACCTCGTCGTGAAGCTGCTGTTCTGGTACAGCCTTCCCGTCGGCGTCGCGCCGGTGCTGATCGCGATCTTCCTTCTCGGTTCGATCCAGTTGTTCGCTCTTGGCGTTTTGGGCGAATATATCGGTTTGCTGCTGAATTACTCGCGCCAGTTCCCCTTGGTCATCGAAAAAGAGCGTATAAACTTCGACTAGCGCAAGGCGCGGGGAAATTTACCCGATATTAGGCATGAACAGACTAAACTCGCGGTCGCGGACGGTGATCGGCCGGTGTTGCGGCAATGCGCCCGCATTCGGGTTTCCGGCGTGAAAAGCCGCAGGCGAAGCAGCCGAGGGGGGTTATGTCGAACGATGCGCCGAAGGACGCCGCAGCGCTCCGGGCCGAAATTCTAAATCTCGTCGGCGAATATTATAGCCTTGCTCACGGGCGGCGCCCCTTCGACATCGCAACGCCGAACGTTCCTGTCTCGGGTCGCGTCTATGGAGCTCGCGAAATGCGGTTCCTGGTTGACTCGGCGCTCGACTTCTGGCTGACGACGGGCCGCTTCAATGCCGAATTCGAAGAGAAACTGGCGAGCCGCGTTGGCGCGAAACATGCGCTGACGGTCAACTCGGGCTCCTCCGCCAATCTCATCGCCTTCATGGCCTTGACCTCGCCGAGGCTGAAGGCGCGCCAATTGAAGCCGGGCGATGAAGTCATCACCTGTGCGACCGGATTTCCGACCACGGTCAATCCGATCATGCAGGCCAATATGACTCCCGTATTCGTGGACGCCGACATCCCGACCTATAATGCGAGCGTGGCCGCGATTGAAGAAGCGATCGGCCCTCGCACGCGCGCGATCATGATCGCTCACACGCTCGGCAATCCTTTCGACGTCGAGTCCGTTCGCGCCTTTTGCGATCGGCATGGCTTGTTCTTGATCGAGGATTGCTGCGACGCCCTTGGCGCCACCGTCGCCGGAAGGCATGTCGGAACCTTCGGGGATATCGGAACGCTGAGCTTTTACCCGGCGCATCACATCACGACGGGAGAGGGCGGCGCGGTCTTCACCAACAACAATAGCCTCAAGAAAATCATGGAGTCGTTCCGCGACTGGGGGCGCGATTGCTATTGCGAGCCGGGGCGGGACAATAGTTGCAACAAGCGCTTTGGCTGGAGCCTCGGCGGGCTGCCAAAGGGATACGATCACAAATACACCTATTCGCATCTCGGCTATAATTTAAAATTGACCGACATGCAGGCGGCGATAGGCGTGGCGCAATTGGAGCGGCTCGATGAGTTCATCGCCGCGAGGCGGCGCAATTTCGCGCGTCTTCACGCCGGACTGTCGAGGCTGCGGGATATTTTCATTCTTCCCGAGGCGACGCGGGGCTCGGAGCCTTCGTGGTTTGGATTCACGCTGACGTTACGAAAGGGCGCGCCGATAGACCGCCACGGACTCCTGCTCGAGTTGCAATCCAAGCACATCGGAACGCGACTTCTCTTTGGCGGCAATCTGGTGCGGCAGCCCTATATGGCGGGGCGCGATTTCCGCGTGGTGGGGAATCTTGAGAACGCCGACGCCATTGTCGATCGAACCTTCTGGATCGGAGTTTATCCGGGGCTCGGCGACGAAGAAATCGATTACACGATCGAATGTATCGAGGACTATTGCCGGCGCAAAGGCAAGATAGCGGTATGACGACGACGCGCTCGATTTCGAGTTAGATTGGAGAGACTCGATGACAATCGCTTTGACGGCGACGACCGGCCGCTTGGGCGCGAAATCGATGGCGCTGAACAATCGTTCGATCGTTCTGTTGGTGTCGCTTCTCCTTTTCGCGCCGACGATTATATTCGCCTTGTCGCTGAAAATATTGCCGGCGATCGCGCTGACTGTCGGGTCTTGCGGCGGCCTTTGGGTCATTGCGACGGGCAGGGCGCAGGGTGACGGCGCCTTCATGGCGGCGCCGGTAGAAGCCCGCCGATACGTGGCCTGCGTCGCGGTGGCGTTGGCGATTTTCGTACTCGGCGGCGAGACGCATTTGTTTTACGCGACATTTGATTGGCGTGTCAGGGACGCGGTGCTGGCGGATTTGGCGCAACGGCCGTTTCCTGTCACTTACGCCGTCGGCGATATCTTCTACACGCTGCGCGCGCCGCTCGGCATGTATATCGTTCCGGGCGCGCTCGGCCGCATCTTCGGTCTGATGGGCGCTCATGCGGTCATGCTGATTCAGAACGTGGTAATTCTCGGCTCCGTATTCTATCTTCTGATGTCTCTTGGCGGCGGCTGGCGGAATCTCGCCGTTCTGATTCTGTTCGGCGGTCTGTCGATTCTCGGCGCCGCGCTGGCGCTCGGATACGCCTCCGATCCCGCAGATCGGATGGATCTGCTTCTCAGTTCCGGCCTCGACGCCTGGCATCCTTATTTTCAATATTCGAGCAGCATCGTCCAATTTTTCTGGGCGCCCAATCACGCTCTGCCGGCCTGGTGGCTGGCGACTCTGCTGCTGCTCCAGGCGCGATCCGAAGTCGACGCGGCGACGCTGGGCGTTTCGCTCGCCGGCGCGATGCTGTGGTCGCCTCTCGCCGTCGCAGGCGTGTTGGTCTGGCTGCTTTATCTCGTCGCAACCGATTGGCGGCGTCATCTGCTCGATTGGCGGACCTGGGCCGGCGCGGTTTTCGGCGCCGGTTTCCTGCCGGCGGCGATTTTCATGCTGATCGACTCGGCCGGAATCGCTCACGGCGTGACAGCGGAAAAACCCGTCTTCACGATGCTCTATGTTCTGTTCATCGCGTTGCAGCTTCCCGCCGCCTTGTTCGTTTTTCTCAATCGGCGCTTGCTGTCCGGGTTGATGTTCGCGCTGTTTCGCGTCAATGTCGTCATTCTCCTCATATTGCCTTTGTTCAACTTCGGTCCGTGCAACGACCTCGTGATGCGCGGCTCCATCACCTCGCTCGTGGTCGTCGCGTTCGATTTCGGTTTAGTGCTTTGTCATCCCGAACTCTCCCGCAAGGCGAGGATCGCCGGATACGCGCTGGTGCTGTTGGGATCGGCCTCCGCTCTGCTGGAGGCTTCGCGTAATGTCGCCTATCGGCGTTACGACGTCAGCGACTGCTCGTTGATGGAGTCCTATTACGCGCTCGGGGGCAAGAGCATTCCGAACAATTACGCGGTGGAGAATGCGCGAATCCCCGGTTGGTTGCTGGACCCTTCCGGCTCGACGCCATTGGTCGCGAAGCCGCGCAGTTGCTGGAGCGACGGATATCGCGCGCCGCCGCTCTGAAGTCGCTTGTCGACCATAGTGGGCGGCTATTCGCGGTCGAGCCCGACGAATCTTCGGTCGGTTCCAAATACCCGCGCCATCAGGCGCGCCACTTTCATGAAGGCTTTGCCCTGAGGCGTCAGGCGATAGCCTTGCGGCGTCTCCTCGAGGTTTCCCGAGATGGTTTGCTCCTTGAGGCGCCGGCCGATCTGGTTCCATTCCACGCCGTAATAATGCAGGAACTGGTCGGTGACTTCCTTTGCGGCCAGGGGCCGGCCGGCGAGATCAAAACGCGCCAGCATGAACACCGAAATGGAACGATCGACCGTGACCGGCCCAAGCACGAAGACGGATAGATTGAGCGCCGCCGCGACGATGGCTGCGCTCACGAAATCCCTGGGGCCAAGAGGAATCGACGGCGCCATCCAGGCCGCCGCCGTCAGCCCCGCCGCGCATAGCAGCGCGGCTGCGGCCAAGGCCACGAGTCCGCGATAGAACAGGATCGATACGCCGCTGAACGGCGGCAGATTGATGAGAAGCGCGAACAGCAGCCCGCACAGCGCGGTCGTCGCCGTGTAGCACAGGATCAGCGTAAGGATCTGTATGACTGTGGTTTGGTGGATCATCGTGGCGTCTTCTCCCTTGGCCTGGCGATGTCGATCACGCGCATATATTCATTGGCGTAGAGCGCTTCGACGCTCCAAGGCCAGGCGGCGCGGTCCGCGAATACGGGGTCGAGGGCGCGTATCGCTACGACGCCGATATTAAGCCGGTTCGCGAGCGCCAGGGCGGCGTCGGACGTCATGCCCGTGTCGGTGAACAAAGGCGCGGTTTCGCGAATGCGCGCCTCGGCCAGCGATTTCGTCGAGCCGAACAGCACGCTGTTGTAGCGATCCGACACGGCCTCGCGGAAATGGCCATAAAGCCCATAGGCGAAGGCGCGCGGGCGGTCGGGAAATTCCTCTACGACGGTGTTCGCGGGCAAATTCGCGGACATCCATTCCCAGGCCTCTCTCTCGGCGGGAGCGATTTGCACTTCCTTTTGCGTCTCGAACGTGCTGATCCGAACTTGATAGGCGCCATAGAGATTGGCGGCGAACCCGAGCCCAACGCAGGTCCACAGCGCCACCGCGTAGCGCGGCCGCCCTGCTGCGTCGGGAATATGAAAGAGGCCTTGCTCGATGGCGGAAAGCGTCCAGACGAGGCCTGCGGTCTGGGCGAACAGCATGACCCGCCAGCCAAGATCGTTCGACATGATGGTCGAACGCAGGAAGGTTCCGATAATGAGAGATGCGACGGTTCCCAACACGAGCAATTTGGAAAGATCGCCGTCCAGCCCGCGCCGTCCCGCTTTGTTCCAGAACAGATAGGCGCCGAACAGATAGACGCCGAATTCGATGGCGTAGGCGAAGGGCGCAGAGATCAATCGCGCCGTGGCGCGTATCGCGGGATCGGCGAGCAGTGGATCGATGATGGGCAGGGCGCGAATCTCAAAGGCGATTGGCGCTTCGGACGCGAGCGGCCGCCCCGCGACGAGCGACAACAGCCACGGGCCGCCGAAAACCAGGGCAATCGCGCCCGCGAGCAGCCATGTCGCGATGTCCGCGCCTCTGCGCGTGAGAGCGAGCCAACACAGCCACATCGCAATCGTCGCGACGGCGCCTATCGTCACGTAAACCGAGAGCCCGGCGCAGGAGGCGAAGGCGAGCCCCGAGAACGCGGCCAGGCGCCATTTCCGCGCCCCGGCGCAGGAGGCTTCCGTCAGCGCGATGAAGGCGACCCAAGCCGCGATCGATCCGCAGATGTGATGCGGCGTCCACAACAGGCTATCGAGCCATGAGGTGACTTGCGTATCCCACCCCTCGGCGTCGGTCATCCAGACGCCATAGAACAACCGGCCGACGAGGACGACGGGAATGATGTCGAGGCCGGTGGTGAGAAGCAGGACCAGCAGCCACGGGGTTATGGCTTCGTTGGAAGTCCCGCTCACCCCGCGCTGAAGATTCCATCGCGAATAAAGCAGCCGCAGGAGCGCGAAAAGCGCGACGCCCGCCATGATGACGCCGGCCCAGGCGGCATGGCGCGCGAGGACGCCCAAAGGCGCCGCGATCGTCTGTGTCGCGGCGGTCAGATTATAGAAGAAATAATAGTAGGCGGATTTCAGATTGGCATCGAGGAAGGTTGGGTTTTCCGGCGGCGTGCCCCATTGCGCGATAGCCCAGGTCGCCGCCGCGTGCTTCACGTGATCGACGCTCAGCATCGAGCGCCGTAAGCCCTCTCCCTCGGGGAGATCGATCAGCAAAAATATCGCCGCCGCGGCCCAGACGACAAATATCGCGGCGAACAAGAGAAGGGCGCGACCGGCGTCGGGCTCCGGGGCAGGGCGCTCGCCTCGCCGCAAGCTGGCGAGGAGCCCGGCCAGCGACAGCACGACCGCGAGGGCGGCCATGGCGCGCGGCCCCGCGCGCCCGGCGAGATCGAGCAGGACCGGCATGGTCGCGACGCCCGCGAGCAGCGATATCCCGGCCCGCTCCAAAAGGCCGCGCGAATTCGAAAAGCCGGGAAAAGCCAGCATCCCCGCGAAAAGCCAGCCGGGAAAAACGACAATCGCGAAAAGAATCGGCAGCGCCGCCACGGCGCCGATAAGATCGTGAAGAACGAACGCCATGTTCGCGGTCCCCATTGGCCTGCGAGACCGTTCTAGCCGATTCGACGCCGATCCGGGCGTCGCGCCCCTCACCAAAGGATGGGTTCTTGCCCATGCGCGGCCAGATAGGCGTTGGCCTTCGAGAAGTGCCGGCAACCGAAAAACCCTTGCGCCGACAGCGGAGACGGATGCGCGGACTCCAAAACGAGATGCCTGGTTCGGTCGATATTCGAGCCCTTTCTCTTGGCGTAATTGCCCCACAGCATGAAGACGAGGCCTTCGCGTTCGTCGTTGAGGGCGCGAACGGCCGCGTCGGTGAACCGTTCCCAGCCCTTGCCCTGATGCGAGCCGGCGAGGCCCTCGCGGACGGTCAAAGTCGCGTTGAGCAGCAGCACGCCCTGTCGCGCCCAACGCGACAAATCTGGGTCGCGCGACGCGGGGCGGCCGAGATCGGATTCGATTTCCTTGAAAATGTTCTGGAGCGAGGGCGGCGGAGGGACATCGGCATTGACGGCGAAACAAAGACCATTGGCCTGCCCCGCGCCGTGATAGGGGTCTTGTCCCAGGATAACGACCTTGACTTTATCGAAGGGACATTCGTCGAATGCGCGAAAGACGCTGGCGGCGGGCGGGAAGATTTTTCGTGTCGCATATTCCTCGCGCACGAAATTCCGCAGCGCCGAAAAATAGGGCTGCTCGAACTCGCCGGAAAGGCGCCGGCTCCAGCTCGGATCGATGCGGATAGGCTTGTTCATCGGCGCGATTTAGCATGAAAAGGGCGCGGCGGCGAAGCGGTCGGGGTTTTGGCGTCGCTCGCGGCGGCGTTATTGTGGAAGGGAAAAAACCGCGGAAACCATGGATGCGAAAAAGCCGTAATAAGTCATTGCTGGAGACTGCTATTTCGTCGCCAGTCGTCAGGGCGCTCGTCGCCGTCCTCGCAACCGTCGCGGCGGCGGCGGTTTTCGCGGGCGCTGTTCTCCTCGTCGGCGAGATCGCCTCTCTGGCCCTGCGGTCGGCGCGGGGTTCGACGTCGGGGGCGCTCACGCGGGCGGGCGGCGAGAGCGGCGCGATCGTGGTTTTTCTCGCGACCTATCTGGTGATGGCGATCGGCAAGCTGCCGGGCTATCGCCTCGATCGCGCCGGCGCGGCGTTGCTTGGCGCCAGTCTCATGGTCGGCATCGGCGCCATATCGCTCGACGAAGCCTATAAAGCGATCGATTTCGATACGATCACGCTGTTGCTCGGCATGATGATCGTGGTCGGCAATCTCCGCCTGTCGGGCTTTTTTGCGCTGGTGAACAATTGGGCCGTCACCCGCGCCCACCATCCGCTCGCCCTGCTGTTCGCGATAATTCTGGTCGCGGGCGTGTTTTCGGCTTTTCTCGTCAACGACGCGATCTGTTTGGTGATGACGCCGCTCGTTCTCGATCTCGTCTTGCGGCTGAAGCGCGATCCCATTCCCTATCTTCTGGCGGTGCCGATGGCGTCCAACATCGGCAGCGTCGCCACCATCACCGGCAATCCGCAAAACATGATCGTCGGAAGCCTGTCGCATATTTCCTATGGCGCATTCGCCGGGGCGTTGTGGCCCGTGGCGGGCGCGGGCCTCGCGATGACGGCGGCGTTGATCGCGGTCGCGTATAGAAAAGAGTTTTTGACCCCGGAGCGGTTCCCCCCCTTGAGGGCGCGCCCCATTCGTTATCACCCGGCGCTGGCCGCCAAGGCGGTTGTGGTCACCGTCGCGATGATGATTTTCTTTTTTCTCGGCCAGCCGGTCGCCAAGGTGGCCATCGTCGGGGGAGCCCTGCTCCTGTTCACGCGCCGGGTGAAAGCGGAAAAAGTCTATCGCGAAATCGATTGGCCCTTGCTACTGATGTTCGTCGGACTTTTCGTCGTTGTCGCGGCGCTGGAGCGCGAGGCCCTCGGGCCGGAGACGATCGGGAGAGCCCGCCAATTCGATTTTTCTGCAACGCCCACGCTTTCCCTGATCACCGCCGCGCTGTCGAATCTCGTGAGCAATGTTCCGGCTGTGCTTCTGCTGAAGCCTTTCGTCGCCGAGGCGCCCGATCCGCAACGCGCCTGGCTCGTCGTCGCGATGGCCTCCACTCTCGCGGGCAATTTCACCCTGATCGGCTCGATCGCGAATCTGATCGTGGCCGAGCGCGCGCGCGCGAAGGGTGTCGCGCTCGGATTCTGGACCTATTTCAGGGTTGGGGCTCCGCTGACGGCGTTCTCGATTCTGTTCGGAATCAGGTGGTTGTAGGTGTGGTTCGCTTTCAGTCCTGCAATGGCCCCCACGCCGGATCGGAAGCATAACCCGGCGTCGGAACCAGGAATTCGGATCGCCCGAAAACGTCGACCATGTAAATTTTCGGTCCGCCGCTTCCCCCGGAGTCGCGGAAGAACATCAGGAACAGGCCGTTTGGCGCCCAGGTCGGGCCTTCGTTGTGGAAGCCCTCGGTCAGGATGCGTTCGCCCGAGCCGTCGGTCTTCATCACGCCGATGGCGAAATTGCCGGCGTTCTGCTTGGTGAAGGCGATGTAGTCGCCCTTGGGCGACCACACCGGGGTCGAATAGCGCCCCGCGCCAAAGGAGATGCGCTTGGCCGATCCGCCGCCATGCGCGCTCATGATGTAAATCTGCTGCGAACCTCCGCGATCCGACTCGAATACGATCTGGCCGCCGTCGGGCGAATAGCAGGGCGAAGTGTCGATGGCGGCGGTGTCGGTGAGGCGCGTCGTGGTGCGCGTGCGCAGCTCCATCGTATAAAGATTGGTCTCGGCGCCTTCCGAGAGTGACATGATGACTTTCAGCCCGTCGGGAGAGAAACGCGGGGAGAAGCTCATGCCGGGAAAATTGCCTACCGCCTCGCGCTGGCCGCTTTCGACATTCATTAGGTAAACCCTGGGGTCGCCCTCGGCGCTCATCGCCATATAGGTCACGTCCTGCGAGGAGGGCGAGAAACGCGGCGTGACGACGAGATCCTCTCCACGGGTGAGATAGCGCACATTGGCGCCGTCCTGGTCCATGATCGCGAGGCGCTTGCGGCGATGCTCCTTCGAGCCGCTCTCGTCCACGAAGACGACGCGCGAGTCGAAGAAGCCCGTCTCGCCGGTGATGCGGGTGAAAACGGCGTCGGAAACCAGATGGGCGACCCGGCGCGTGTTGGCGGCGTCGGTGACGAACTGGCTGCCCGCCGCCTGCTCGCCGGTCGTTACGTCGAACAGTCGGAACTCCGTGTTCAGGCGCCCGTCGCCGCCGCGCTGCGATCTTCCCGTCAGGACGAATTGCGCGTTGGCCGCCCGATAGATATCGAGGTTCGGGGTCTGATCGGGGTTGATCGCGCCGCCGCCGACGCTCGCGGGGTCGACCGGCTTGAGGAACACCGAGCGTTTAAAATTATTGTTGACGACGCTCGTGACGGTGCGCGCCGCGTCGTCTCCGACAAAATTGGTCACGGCGACATTGATCGGCTCGAAGCTTCCACCCGCGTGCAGGTTGAGGACACGCGCGGCGCGCGCGGGGGCGAAAGGCGCAAGCGCCGCTCCCGCGATCAAAGAAGCGGCTGCTCTGCGTGTAATGTTCATGCTCGTTATCCGTTCCTGGGGTCGTGACTCTTGACTCTTGCGCGAGGGGGCGGACGCGGGGTGGTCTGGAGCGCTTACCGTTCGAACGGTAAGAACGCTCAAAATCAAAAAACCGTAGAGCGAATTCCGATCGCAGAAGTCTATCAACTTTTGCGGAGTTCGCTAAAAACCAGGCCCGCTACATATCTTCCTTCATGTCCAGTTCCGTGACGCGCCAATAATCATAATAGGGCGAGAACTCCGCAGGGATCGGGATCGGGCTGCAACGGCGGACCGCGGCGAGCGCCTGCTCCCCTCGCGCGTGCTCGACCGGATCGGAAGAGGGATTGAGCAGGCGCGGCTGACCGTCGAGCGCGCCGGCGCGAGTCAGCCGGAACTCCACTCTGGGCACGTAATTCATCGCGTTCATCGAAAGCGCCGTGACCCAGCATCGGCGATAATGCTCAACCGTATAGGCGTCGATTTTTCCCTGCAGCGACGGCGACATTTTCGCCGCCGAGGCGTTGGGCGCGCCGAGCGAGGCGACTTGGGTTTTTTCGGCGGTGGAGGCGCGCTGCTGGGGAGCCTCGCGGCTGAGAAGATTGGCGATGTTCGCGGCGTTGAATTTCGATTTCGGCGCGGTTTCGTCACCGGACTTCGGCTTTGCCGAAGCGCGGGGCGTCTCGCTCCTGACCGGCTTTTCCGCGCTCGCTTCCTTCTCCTCGGCGGCGTCGGCCTTGTCGGCTTTGGCGTCGAGTTTCTTTTCTTGCAGCAGTTTCGCCACCTCGTCGGTCTTGAGGCGCGGCGTCTCTTTTGCTCGGGGCTTTTCGGGCGGCTTTGGCGGAGTCCTTGGCGGTGTCTCTTCCCGCGCTTGCTCGAGTTTGGGCTTTACCGGCGGCTTCGGCTGCACCACTTCGGCGTCGTCGGGCTCGTCCTTTTCCGGCGCCGGCGCGGCCTTGGCCTGTGGTTTTGGCGGCGGCGCGGGAGCAGGCTTGGGCGCGGGCGCTGGACGAACGGGGGGCTGCGGCGCGGGCGGAGGCAGGGCGGCGACGCGCTTTGGCGGCTGCGGCGCCTCCTTGGCCTGCTTTTGCGGGGTGTCGTCCTCGCTCGGTTCCTCGGACAGGCGCTTCAACGGCGGCGGCGGGGTCGGAATCTCGCGCTTGGCCTCCGCCCGCGGCGGCGTGGGGCGCGTTTCCTTCTGCTCGGCGACTTTTTCGGCGCGCGGCGCCGGCTTGACCGCACGGGCCGTCTTTTCGCCTTTCATGATCTGGTTGAGGGCCTGATCAGAGACGACATCGACAGGCATGGTCTCCTGCGCGTCCTCGAATTTCGGGGTCTGCGAAAAGGCGATCAGCGTCGCGGCCAGCAGGCCCGCGTGGGCCGCGGCCGATAGAGGGAATCCGGGCTGCCGGCGTGAAAAGCCCACTTTCGCGACCCTATTTCTTCTCTTGTTCCGTGACCAATGCGACCTTCTTGTATCCAGCCGTGGTGATCAGCGACATGATTTCGGCGATGCGGCCGTAATTCACCGATTTCGAGCCACGCACATAAAGGCGCTCGTCGAAGCCCTGTTTGGCGGTTTCCTTCAGCTTGTCCGTCAGCTGAGCCAGTTCGACCGGTTGATCCATCAAGAAAATCTGGCCTTTTTCGTCGACGGCGATGGTCACCGGCTTCTGGTCGACATTGAGCTGGCCCGCCTTGGTCTGTGGCAGATCGACGGCGACGCCGGTCGCGAGCAAAGGCGCCGCGACCATGAAGATGATCAGCAGCACCAGCATCACGTCGATGAAGGGCGTCATATTGATGTCGGCCATCGGCGCGTGTCGGGAGCGGCCTCTCCTGCGTCCGCGGCCGCTATCGCCACCGTTCGCCCGAATGGAAACGCCCATCGGTCGTTCTCCTCAAATGCTCAGGCGGCGCGGTCGCGGCCAGCGGATTGGTCGATCTGGCGCGACAGGATCGCGGAAAATTCGTCCGCGAAAGTCTCCATTCGGCTCTGCGACTTGGCGACGTCGGATTGTAGCTTGTTATAGGCGATCAGCGCCGGAATGGCGGCGAAGAGGCCGATGGCGGTGGCGAAGAGGGCTTCCGCGATGCCGGGCGCGACCACCGCGAGCGAGGTGTTTTTGGAGGCGGCGATGGAGCGGAACGCGGTCATGATGCCCCAGACCGTGCCGAACAGGCCGACGAAGGGGCTGGCCGAAGCCACGGTCGCGAGAACCAGAAGATTGGCTTCGAGCTTTTCGACCTCGCGCCCGATCGAAACGTCGAGCACTTTGTCGATTCGCGACTGAAGCCCCATGAAGGAGGCGTGAGGCGCCTGGATCGAGCGCTTCCATTCCCTCATGCCGGCGACAAAGAGCGAGGCGATGCCGGTGGTGGGACGCTCCGAGGCCTTGGAATAGAGGTCGTCGAGCGAATTGCCGGACCAGAAAACCTCGTCGAACCGGTCCATTGCCCGGCGCGTGCGCCTTAGCAGCAGAACCTTGTCGATGATGATGGCCCAGCACCAGACGGAGGCGAGCAACAGGCCGATCATGACCGTCTTGACGACGATATGGGCGCCCCAGAACATGCCCCAGACGGTGATTTCGGCGATGGGGCTGGCGAGCGGGCTCGCCGCTATTTCGGCTGGATTCATTGCGATTCCTTAAAAACGGTCGTCCCTTCGGCCACGAAGGCTGTTCGTCGAAGCGGCTTATCGCGCGCAATTTCGCCGTTTCTGCGGCTACGGCGGTTGCGGCGCACAAGTTTTCGCGCCACGCCTGAATTAAGAGGCGGTAAGGGTTAACGTTTAGTCAAGGGAAACTTTCGCGGCGGCGCATTCAGCGAGGTAAAATTTTCTCGAATTTGTCCCGCACCTCGGGCGGCAGGCGGCGGGCGCGGCCGCCTTCCACCGCCGCCACCGTCACCGTGGCGGACACCAGCGGTTCGTTCCCTCGCAAAACCCTTTGCGCCAGGGTGAGGGAGGCGCCGCCGATGGCTTCGAGCCGCGTTTCGACCGTGAGCAAATCGTCCATCAGGGCGGGGCGGCGGAAATCAATGTTCATGGCCCGCACCACGAAGAAGAACCCGGCGCCCGTCTCGCCTTCGAGCAGCGCGCGCTGGTGGATGCCGAGTTCGCGCAACAACTCCGTGCGCCCGCGCTCCATGAAGCGCAGATGCGAGGCGTGATAGACGAGGCCGGAGAAATCGGTGTCTTCGTAGTAGACGCGGATCGGGATGGTGTGCGGCGCGGTCATCGCAAAAGCTCGGCCTCCACGTCCATGCGCTCGCCGAGAACGCGGAGAATGAGGACAGTCTCATCGTCCGCCCGGTAAAAAATCAGGTGCTGGCCGATCACAAGCCGGCGCATTCCGCCTTCCGCGCCTGGCCAATGTCGGCCAATTGCGGGAAATCGAGCGATATCCATGAAATGGCGATGGATTTCGCCTGATCGCTTTTCAGACAAGGCTTGGTCGAGCGCGGCGTCGATGAGATAAATCTTCTGAGGATCGGAATAGGCCCGGGCCGAGACGACGATCTTCATTCAGCAGGCCGCCGTTTCGCGTGCAACGCGCGCCTCATGCATAAACTCTTCGACGTTCCACTCGACGACCCTTCCGGCTTCGGCGTCGCCGATCCCTTCCTGCACCAGAGCCTTGAGGATGCGGAATTTCTCGCCCTGCTCATAAAGATAGGCGACGGCCGCCTCCTGCATTTCCGGCGGCAGGAGTTCGATGGCTTCGGCGGCGCGTTTGGCGATGTCGATCATGGAGGCGAATATAACACGGGCGCCCGGATTCTCCATTCGCCGCGCCGCCGGGATGAAATAAGAAATTTAAAGCCGGCTACTCCTCCCCATCCCCAAACAACCCGAACTGCGCCGGCGCCTGGGGCTCCTTGAGGCCCAAATGGCGGAAGGCGTGCGGCGTCAGCACCCTGCCGCGCGGGGTGCGTTGCAGAAATCCCTGTTGCAGCAAGAAGGGCTCGATGATGTCCTCGATGGCGTCGCGGGGCTCCGAGAGCGCCGCCGCGATCGTCTCGATCCCCACCGGGCCGCCGCCGAAATTCACCGCCACCATGTCGAGATAGCGCCGGTCCATCACGTCCAGCCCGATGCTGTCCACATCCAGCAGCGTCAGCGTGCGGTCGGCGAGTTCTTTAGTGATTTTCTCCGCGCCCTCGACGATGGCGAAATCGCGCACGCGGCGCAGCAGCCTGCCGGCGATGCGGGGTGTGCCACGCGAGCGGCGGGCGATTTCTCTCGCGCCCTCGCCGGTCATGCCGACGCCCAGCACCCGCGCGCCGCGCCGCACGATCAACTCCAGTTCCTCGACGGTATAAAAATTCAGCCGCACCGGAATGCCGAAGCGGTCGCGCAACGGCGTGGTCAAGAGGCCCGCGCGCGTCGTGGCGCCGACTAGGGTGAATTTCGCGAGGTCGATCTTGACCGAGCGCGCCGCCGGGCCTTCGCCGATGATGAGGTCGAGCTGAAAATCCTCCATCGCCGGATAGAGAATTTCCTCCACCGCCGGATTGAGCCGGTGGATTTCGTCGATGAACAAAACGTCGCGCGGCTCCAGATTGGTGAGCTGCGCGGCGAGGTCGCCAGCCTTGGCGATCACGGGGCCGGAAGTGGAGCGGAAATTGACGCCGAGCTCCCGCGCCATGATCTGCGCCAGCGTGGTCTTGCCGAGGCCGGGCGGGCCGACGAACAGCACATGGTCGAGCGCGTCGCCGCGCGCCTTGGCCGCCTCGATGAACACTTTCAGATTGGCCCGCGCCGCCTCCTGGCCGGTGAAATCGGCGAGCGTCAGCGGGCGGATCGAGGCTTCGCTCGGGTCGTCCTCGCGCTTTTCGGGGTTGAGCAGACGTCGCGGCTGCGCCAAAACGAATCGCTCCCTTGCTGTCGGCGCCCGGGTTTAGAACCTGGCGGGCGGGAAGCCAAGCGCCATCCGTCCAACCCGCAGGGCGTCGCCGCTTGAGGCAAGTTAATCAGGGCGCTAGTGCTACTGCGTCATGAACGAATTTGTCGGCGGTTTCGTCATTGCGAGCCGAAGGCGTGGCAATCCAGGTGGGGGCTGGCGTTGCTTAAGGATTGCTTCGCTGCGCTCGCAATGACGGGCGCTGGCCCGGCCCCAGGCCGCTTCGTGACGCAGTAGAACTAGGCTCAAGCTGTTTGGAAGTCCGTTTCCCGTGCCTTTCGGATTGACTTGCACGGGAGGTTTCATGTTTCGAAAGTTTCTGGCGATGGGCCTGGCGTCCCTCACGCTCGCGGCCTGCGCTTCCACGGGAGGTCAGGATAATGAGCTGACCGGCGCTCGTGATGAAACGCTGGAACTGAATATCAGACGCGGCGATTTTGTAAGGCTGGGCCCGTTCGTCAGCACCTCCTCGCAATGCGTGAGGGTGGGACAAGCCAAAATCCGCCTCGTCGCGGCGTCGCGAGGCGGACACGTCTCCATAGGCAGCAGACTGGGCGAAATCTCCTACAATGAAGGCGCCAGATTCGCCTATTGCAACGGTCGGCCCGTCGCCGGGGCGTCGGTGGAATACAGAACCCGACCTGGCTTTGCAGGAGAGGATCATTTCGCCGTTCATCTCGTCTTTGCCGACGGAGAACAGAGGACCATCCGTGTGCATGCGCATGTGGAATAGGCGGCGCTAAAGAGGTAGGGATCGCGCGCCTTGCGTTCCGCCGCGCGATCCCCCATTCTTGCGCCATGATCGATGTCTCCTTCTATCACCTCACCCGCCGCACGCTGGAGCAGGCGCTGCCCGTGCTGCTGGAAAAATCGCTCGCGCGCGGATGGCGCGTCGCGTTGCAGGCGAGCGAAGCGGCGCGGCTCAAGAAACTCGACGATTTTCTCTGGTCCTACGATCCCGAGAAATTCCTGCCCCACGGGACCAGGGCCGACGGCGCGCCCGAAACCCAGCCGATCTATCTCACGCACCAGAGCGACAATCCCAACGGCGCCGATGTGCGCTTCTTCATCGGCGGCGCGCTCGCGCCGCCCGCGCTCAACGACCCCGCCTGCGCGCCCAAGGCCAGAGCCGTGCTGATGTTCGACGGCAGTGACGCCGCCGAGTTGCAAGCCGCGCGCGGGCAGTGGAAGGAACTGCGCGACGCGGGGTTCGAACCCGTCTATTTTCAGGAGGACGACTCGGGCCGATGGGAAGAGAAAAAGCGGGAGAAGTTGGCATGACCGATGATTTCGCGACGCGGCGGGCGAGGGCGCGGGAGCGGCTCGACGCCATCGACCCGCAGATGGCGCCCGGCGGGGTCGGCGCGGACCCCATGCGCCGCGACTGGTTCGAGGCCGTCTATGCGCTCAGCGAGGGCGACCCCGCCGGTGTGCCCTGGGCCAATCTCGCGCCGCATCCGCTGCTGGCGCAATGGCTTGAGACGCAGGGGCGGCTGGACGGGCTGCGCGCGCTCGATGTCGGCTGCGGGCTTGGCGACAATGCGCAGGCGCTGGCGGAGGCGGGCGCGGGCGTCGTCGCCTTCGATCTCGTCGCGCGCGCAACCAACTGGGCGCGCGGGCGTTTCCCGGACAGCGGGATCGAGTTCGTCGCGGCCGACCTGTTCGATCCGCCGCCGCAGTGGCGCGGCGGCTTCGACCTCGTGCATGAATGCTATACTTTGCAGGCTTTGCCGGAGGCGCTGCTGCCTAAGGCCGCGAAGGCGCTGGCGGATTTTGTCGCGCCGGGCGGGCGGCTCGTCGTCATCGCCCGCGCTCGGGAGGAAGGGCAGGAAGTCGCCGGCCCGCCCTGGCCGCTGACGCGAAGTCAGGTGGAATCCCTCGCCGTTGAAGGGCTGACCCTCGGAACTATCGAGGATTTAACCACCCAGCAAGGCGTCCGTCACTGGCGTGCGAATTTTGCAAAGTAAAAGCAAAAAGAGGCAAATCGGGACGGTTTTTGCGCATTTCCGGACTCAACCGTTCTGACGGTCGAGCGAGAATCCGAAGTCGCCGTCGATCCAGGTGTCCTTGTCGCGGATGATCGCCTGAACCGGCAAAGCGGGGCTTTTCACCGCCATGCCTTCGAGTTTGGTCACCGCCGTTCCGACCGCGACGAATTCGACGAGGCCTGATCCAATTTCGGAAATATAGGTTTTTACGCCGACCACCTCCTCGGCGCCGAGATCGTCGGCCTCGCTCTTGATGCGGTCGATGGCGATTTCTCGGGCGTCGTGAACGAGGGTCGTCAGTTCATTGATTTCGCCGCGTTTCAGCGATTTGAACGCGGCGAGAAATCCGCCCGTGGCGCCGAGCGAATAGATCGAGGTGGAGATCAGGAGCTTTACGGGCGCGTAGCCCAGATTCGTCATCGCCCATAATTCCTCGCCCGTGAGGTCGCTGGTGACGGGGCTGGAAAAGGTCACGGGCGGCAGGCTCGCATTGACCGCGGCGGTGCCCGCCATCATCATTTCATGCGTGCCCGCCCAGGGACAGATCGTCGTTCTGATTCCGACGACGGCGTTGGCGCCGTCCCGCCGGGCCTGGTCGATCACCCGGTTCAGCGCGGCGTGGCGGGTCTGGTTGAAAATGTCGCTATATTCGCGGATTTCGCCGCGCAGCAGCGTCTTCAGCGAGCCGAGCAGCCCTCCGCCGACCCCCACCGAATAGGCGATGTTGCCGAATACATGCTGGACCGGCTCATAGCCCGCGTCCATGTGGCAATAAAGCTCCTGCGCGTCGCCCGCGCTGGTGAAGAAGCGGGCCGGTCCCGCTCTGTGAATGCAGGAGCCGACGAAGAGGAACTCGGCCGATCCGTTGAAGCCGCGCAATTCTCCGACGACGCCGGCGACGCCCGAGGCGCCCTGACGCCGGGCCTCCTCGATCATGCGGGCGAAAGCGGCGGCGCGGCCGTCGTGAATCGCCTGCGTGACCTGAGGCACTTCGCCGCCCAGGAGATTGTTGAAGCCCGCGCCGAGCGAACCGAGAAAACCCATCGAATTGACGCTGTTGCCGACGACGATTTCGCCAGCGGCATATCGCTTCAAGGCCAGACAATAAATTTCATTGCCGGAAAGTCCGGTCACCTTGGCCATATCCGCCCCCGGCTCGCGCTCGGCTCCCGCCCCGCTTCTCGCTTTCTTTAAAGGAGAAAGATTAACGAGCGCATTGCGGCGAGGGGTGGGTCTCGACCTTGCCGCCTTCCGCCTCTAAAACGCCTTCCATGACGACGAAGCCCATTCTTTCCGTCGAGCATGTCTCGAAGCGTTTCGGCGCGGTGGTCGCGCTCGAGGACGTCTCCCTCGAAGTCGGGGAGGGCGAATTTTTCGCCCTGCTCGGACCCTCCGGCTGCGGCAAAACCACATTGATGCGGCTCATCGCCGGTTTCGAGACGCCGGACGCCGGCCGGGTCGTGCTGGCGGGCGCGGATCTTTCCGGGACGCCGCCGCATCGCCGGCCCATAAATATGATGTTCCAGTCCTATGCCCTTTTTCCCCACCTCAACGTGTTCGACAACATCGGCTTCGGACTGCGCCGGCGGGGGGCGGGCCGCGAAGAGGTCGCCAGGCGGGTCGATAGGATGCTGGAAATCGTGCAGTTGCAGGGGTTTGCGGGCAGGCGGATCGAGCAGCTTTCCGGCGGGCAAAAACAGCGGGTCGCGCTGGCGCGGGCCTTGGCGCCGGGGCCGTCGTTGTTGCTGCTGGACGAGCCGCTCGGCGCGCTGGATCGCAAATTGCGCGAGGAAACCCAGTTTCAGCTCAAGGACATACAGCGGCGGCTGAAAACGAGCTTCGTCATCGTCACCCACGACCAGGACGAGGCGCTGGCGCTCGCCGACCGCATCGCCATAATGCGCCAGGGAAATGTCGAACAGATTGGCCCGCCTTTCGAAATTTACGAGCGGCCCGCCAATCGCTTCGTCGCCGGCTTCGTCGGCGCGACCAACATGATCGAGGGCCGGATTTCGCGCGACGGCGGCGCTTTCTTCGTGGCGCCTTTCGGGCGTCTGGAACGCTCGGACCGGGCTCTGCCCGACGGCGCCCGCGCGGCGCTATCGCTGCGTCCCCAACAGATCAAAATCAGACGCGACGGCGACGGCATCCCCGGCGTCGTGGAGGACGTGGCGTTTCGCGGCGAAACCACCCAACTGCGGATCGGCGTCGAGGGACAGGAGGCGCTGCGCGTTTCATGCGCCAGGGAGGCGGGCTTCGCGCCGGGCGAAGCGGTGCGCATCGAGATCGCGCCGGACGCGGGCGTTCTGTTTTCGGGGAGCGAATGATGCCGAAGCGGTTTTCGCTCGCGCGGCGCCTGGTTCTTGGCGTTCCCTATCTCTGGATCGCCGTCTTTTTTCTCGCGCCGATGGCGCTAATCGCCAAGATTTCATTGTCGCGCCCGGCGCAGGCGCGCCCGCCCTACGAGCCGGTTTTCAGCCTGAGCGACGGGGTCGGCGGTTTCTTGAGCAAAATCCAGACTCTGACTTTCGAGGCCTATCGATCCTTCGGCGAGGATCGGCTTTATCTCGATTCCTATCTGAACTCCCTCGCCATCGCAGCGATTTCCACCCTCGTCACCCTTTTGGTCGCCTATCCTTTCGCGCTGGCGATGGCGCGGGCGCCGGCGCGGGCGCGGCCGATTCTGATCGGCCTCGCCGTCGCGCCGTTCTGGACCAGTTTTCTGATCCGGGTTTACGCCTGGATCGCGCTTTTGAAGGACGAAGGCCTCGTCAACCACGCGCTGATGGCGCTCCACCTCATCGACGCCCCGCTTTCGATCTACGCCACCAATCTCGCCGTCGTCATCGGGATCGTTTACAGCTATCTGCCCTTCATGCTGCTGCCGCTCTATTCGGCGCTGGAGCGGCAGGACCCTCTGCTGCGCGAGGCGGCGGCCGATCTTGGCGCCTCCCCGGCGCAAGTGTTCCTGCGCGTGACCCTGCCCTTATCCCGAGCGGGCGTCGTCGCCGGCTGCTTGCTGGTTTTCATCCCGGCGGTGGGCGAATTCGTGATCCCCGATCTTCTCGGCGGCTCCGATACGCTCATGATCGGCAAGACGCTGTGGACCGACTTCTTCGCCAATCGCGACTGGCCCTCGGCCAGCGCTGCGGCGATGATCCTGCTTGCCTTGTTGATCGGCCCGCTGGTTCTCGCCGAGCGGGCGCGGCTTGGCGCGGAAGGAAGGCCGTCGTGAGGGGCGTCGATCTTGCGCGCCGCGCCGCTATAGCGGCGGGCTTCGTCTTTCTTTACGGGCCGATTCTGATTCTGGCGGCGATGAGCTTCAACGCCTCGAAGCTGGTCACGGTCTGGGGCGGATTTTCGACCAAATGGTATCTCGCCCTGATCGAGGACACCGCAATGCTCGACGCCGCCAGGATCAGCCTCGAGGCCGCCGCGCTCTCGGCGGCGATCGCGACCGCGCTCGGCCTGTGCGCCGCCGTCTCCCTGACGCGGTTTGGGGAGTTCGGAACCCGCACGGTGTTTTTCGGCGCGATCCATGCGCCGCTGGTGATGCCGGAAGTCGTGCTGGGCCTGGCCTTGCTGAGCGCTTTCGTCGCCTTCGGCATGGAGCGGGGCTTCGCGACTCTCGTCATCGCCCATGCGACCTTCACCATGTGCTTCGCGACGGTCGTGCTCGTCGCCGCCCTGCGGTCCTTCGACCCGGCGCTGGAGGAGGCGGCGCAAGACCTGGGCGCGACGCCGTTCGGGGCCTTCGTCCTGGTCGCGTTGCCCTGCGTCGCGCCCTCGCTGGTCAGCGCCTTTCTCCTGGCTTTCACGCTTTCCCTCGACGATTTGGTGATTGCGAGCTTCAGCACCGGGCCGGGGGCGACGACCCTGCCGATGCGCATTTATTCCCAGGTGCGACTGGGCGTGACGCCCGAAGTCAACGCGATTTCGACCCTGCTGCTCGCTTTCGTCGGCCTCGTCTTGGGTCTCTCGGCCCTGGCGACGCGGGGGCGTCCTTCGGGCGCGGCCGACCTCGCCTGATCGTTTGGCCTTCAACCGCCAAAGTCTCGCCATTGACCGTGGCTTTCGCCTGCGTCTATCTCTGGGCGCGGCTCTTGGGAGGGCGATGAAATGTCGAATCGAGAAAACGGGCGGCGCGAGGGCGCCGGTCCGAGGATCTCGCTGGAGCGCCAATTGCTCTGGTGGGCGGCCGCGCTCGCTGTCATGGCGGCGCTCGCCCATGCGCTCGGCGCGATCCTCACGCCCTTCGTCGCCGGGACCGTGCTCGGCTATCTGCTCAACCCGGTGGCCGACCGCCTTCAGGCCGCCGGGATGTCGCGTCTCGGCGCCACCTTGATTCTTCTCGTGGTTTTCATTTTCATCGTGATTTCGGCGGCCCTTCTCATCACGCCGGTTCTCTCGCGCCAGCTCGAGGGATTCATCGCGAGCCTGCCGGGCTATGTGGGGACCCTGCAAGGGCTGTTGTCCGAGTGGAGCGAGAAGCTGACGGCCCATTACAATGAGTTCTTGCAAAAATACGAGATGGGGGCGTCGGCGCCGACGATCGATTTGCAGAAATATGTCGGCGACCTCGTTGGCGACTGGAGTTCGCTCGCCGCCGACTTCGCCCGGTCGCTCGTCTCGAGAAGCGTCGCGATCATCAATGTCGTGTCGGTCATCGTCGTTACGCCCGTGGTCGCGTTCTATATGCTGCTGGACTGGGATTCGATGCTGGCGATCCTCGACGAAATGGTGCCCCCGCGCCACCGCGCGGAGGCGCGAGAACTGGCGCGAGACATCGACAAGGCGATGTCTGGCTTCCTGCGGGGACAATCGGCGGTGTGCATGTTTCTCGGCTCGTGGTATGCGCTCGGTCTCACCCTTATCGGATTGAATTTCGGATTCCTCATCGGCGTCATCGCCGGGGTGCTGAGCCTTATCCCTTATGTCGGCTCGATCACGGCCTTCGTTCTTTCCATCAGCATCGCGCTGGTGCAGGACTGGCCGGGCTGGCGCTTGCCGCTCGAAGCGATCGCCGTGGTCGGCGTCGGTCTGTTCCTCGACGGCAATGTCCTGTCGCCTCGGCTCGTCGGCGCCTCCGTCGGTCTTCATCCGGTTTGGCTGATGTTCGCTCTTTTCGCCTTTGGCGCCCTGTTCGGATTCGTCGGCATGATCGTCGCGGTGCCCGTGGCCGCCGCGGCCGGCGTCATTCTGCGCTTTTTCGCCCGGCGCTACCGCCAGAGCGAATTCTACTTGCGTCCGCCGCAAGGAATGATCGAAGGCCGTTAAGCCGTCATGGTGGAGGAAGGTCTGGAAAAAAGCGCCGCCGCTCAGCTTCCATTGGAATTGCCCTTGGAGCCGAGCCACAGGCGGGAGGATTTCCTCCCCGCGCCGTCGAATCGCGCGGCGTTGGAAATAATCGATCAATGGCCGAACTGGCCCGATTCCGAACTGCTCCTGGTTGGGCCGGCCGGCAGCGGCAAGAGCCATTTGCTCGCCATATGGGCGAGCAAGGCCGCCGCGCGAACCCTATCGGGCGAAATCCCTTCGGTCGAAAATCTCGCCAAATCGAGATTTTCGGCGCTGGCGGTGGATGACATTGACCGCCGTAATGACGAAGCCGCGCTTTTTCATCTGGTGAATCACGCGCGCGAGAACAACATCTTCCTGCTCATGACAGCCTCTTCGCGACCTCTGGCGGAGAAATGGCGTCTGCCCGATTTGCTGTCGCGCTTGCG
The DNA here is from genome assembly GCA_002862095.1 of Methylocystis sp. KS32. Classification (GTDB taxonomy): domain Bacteria; phylum Pseudomonadota; class Alphaproteobacteria; order Rhizobiales; family Beijerinckiaceae; genus Methylocystis. The sequence goes on from PHSQ01000003.1 coordinate 348,541, forward strand.
GCGGGCGCCAATGGTCGAGATCGGGCCGCCCGACGACGAACTGATGCGCGCGGCGATGGAGAAGATGTTTCGGGACCGCCAGGTGCTGGTGGATCCCGCGGTCATCGACTATGCCGCGCTGCGCCTGGAACGCTCGCTGGAGGCGGCGCGAGCTTTTGTCGGCGAAGCGGACCGGGAGGCGCTGGCGCGGGGGCGCCGCGTCACCCGCGTCCTTGCCGCGCAACTGCTGGCTTCGCGCGAGGAAAACCGGAAATAGATCGTCGCGGCGAGCCCTGAGCTATGACATTATGGGCGAAGAGCGACCGGAGAAACCATCGTGACGCAGCAGCACCTGAAGGACAAGAAGCGCGAAGCGCTCGCGCCCGACGACGACATCTTGTCCCGGCCGGACGAGTTGCTGGCTTCTCCCAGGCGCTTCGTCAATCGGGAATTGTCCTGGCTCGAATTCAATCGCCGCGTGCTCGAGGAAGCGTCCAACCGCAATCATCCCCTGCTCGAGCAATTGCGGTTCCTGTCGATTTCCGCCAATAATCTCGACGAATTCTACATGGTCCGCGTGGCGGGACTGCGCGGACAGGCCCGCGCGCAATTCTCCGCCCTGTCGCAGGACGGGCTCACGCCGGCGGAGCAACTGGCCCAGATCAACGAGCGCGTCGGCGAACTGACCGGCGCGCAAGCCAGGCGCTGGCGCGAATTACGGCGGGACATCGAGGAAGTGGGCATCGTCATCGTCGAGCCCGCCGACCTCTCGAAGGCCGACCGCGACTGGCTGGAGGATCATTTCCTTACCCGTATTTTTCCGGTGCTCACGCCGCTCGCGGTCGATCCCGCCCATCCCTTTCCCTTCATTCCCAATCTCGGCTTCACTCTGGCGCTGGAGCTGATTCGGCCGGGCGACCGCAAGACCCTGCAGGCGCTGGTGCGATTGCCTCAGAAGATCGAGCGTTTCGTGCGCCTGCCGGGACCGGTCGCGGCGCCGGGCGCGGTGGGGCAAGGGCGCGAGCGCTTCATGCTGCTCGAAACGCTGATCGTGATGCATGTCCAGCGTCTTTTTCCGGGCTATGTCCTGCGCGGACAGGGCCTGTTCCGGGTCATACGCGACAGCGACCTCGAGGTCGAGGAAGAAGCCGAAGACCTGGTGCGCCTATTCGAAACCGCGCTGAAGCGCCGGCGCCGGGGTTCCGTGATCCGGCTGGAATTCGCTTCCGACATGCCGATGACGCTGCGCGAATTGGTCGCGGCCGAACTCGACGTCGACGAAAGCGAGGTTTTCGAACTCAAGAGCATGTTGGCGCTGATCGATCTTTCCGAACTGGTCGCGCTGGATCGTCCGGACCTGAAATTCAAGCCCTATAATCCGCGCTTTCCCGAGCGCGTGCGCGACAATGGCGGCGATTGTTTCCTCGCCATCAAGCAGAAGGATCTCGCGGTTCATCACCCTTACGAATCCTTCGACGTGGTGGTGCAATTTCTTCAGCAGGCCGCGCGCGACCCCAATGTGGTCGCCATCAAGCAGACCCTTTATCGCACCTCCGCCAACAGCCCCATCGTCCGCGCGTTGATCGAGGCGGCGGAGGCGGGCAAGTCGGTGACGGCGCTGGTCGAACTCAAGGCCCGCTTCGACGAGGAAGCCAACATCCGCTGGGCGCGCGATCTCGAACGGGCCGGCGCTCAGGTGGTGTTCGGATTTCTCGAGCTGAAGACGCATGGAAAACTGTCGATGGTGGTGCGGCGCGAAGGCTCGGGCCTCGCCACCTATTGCCACATCGGCACCGGCAACTATCACCCCGTCACCGCGAAGATCTACACCGACATTTCGCTGTTCACCGCGGAGGCGGCGATCGGGCGCGACGTCTCGCGCATTTTCAATTACATCACCGGCTACGCCGAGCCCGCCGGGCTGGAGCGCATGTCGGTTTCTCCGATATCGCTCAAGAAAAAGCTGCTGGAGCACATCGAGCAGGAAATCGCCTTCGCCAGGGCAAGCAAGCCCGCGACGATTTGGGGCAAATGCAATGCGCTGGTCGATCCTGAAATCATCGACGCCCTTTACGTCGCATCGCGGGCGGGCGTCGCCATCGAACTGGTTGTGCGCGGAATCTGCTGTTTGCGCCCCGGCGTTCCGGGACTGTCGGAAAATATCCGCGTCAAGTCCATCGTCGGGCGTTTTCTCGAGCACGCCCGCATCTACGCCTTCGGCGGCGGTTATGCGCTGCCGCATCCGCGCGCTCACGTCTATATATCTTCCGCCGACCTCATGCCGCGCAATCTGGATCGGCGCGTCGAGACCCTGTTGCCGATCACCAATCAAACCGTGCATCAGCAGGTGCTCGACCAGATCATGCTGGCAAATCTCATCGACAACGAGCAGAGCTACCGTGTCTTGCCCGACGGTTCGTCCGCGCGCATCACGCCCCCCGAGGGGGAAGAGCGATTCAACGCGCACAAATATTTCATGACCAACCCCAGTCTTTCCGGTCGCGGCAAGTCGCTCAAGGAGTGGCGTCCGCGTTCGTTGCTGAAGCGCAAGGGCGATGACTGAACCCTCTCGGCCGAAGCCGGTCGCGATCGTCGATATCGGGTCGAACTCGGTTCGCCTTGTCGCCTATGAGCGGCTGGCGCGCGCGCCGACTCCCATCTTCAACGAAAAGGCGATGTGCGCGCTGGGCAAGGGCGTGGTCCTCACGGGGCGCCTTGCCGAGGAGGGGGTGGAAAAAGCGCTGAAAGCCTTGCGCCGCTATAGCGCTTTATGCGCCACGATGGAAATCGACGATATCACCGTCATCGCGACGGCGGCGGCGCGGGACGCCGCCAATGGGCCGGCCTTTCTCTCGGCGGCTCGAACGGCCATCGGCCGCGAGATTTCGCTCCTTTCCGGAAAACGCGAGGCCGAACTCTCCGCTCTCGGCGTTATGTCCGCGATCCATGCGCCCAATGGCGTCGTGGGCGATCTTGGCGGCGGTTCGCTGGAACTGATCGACGTCGCCGGCGCCTCTCGCGGCAAGGGCGAGACGCTGCCGCTGGGCGGACTGGCGCTGATGGACGCCTCCAAGCGCTCCATGCGGGAAGCGAGCCGCATCGCGCGCAAGGCCATAGCGGAAGCCGCGCCGCTTTCCGGACTGAAGGGCCGCGCTTTTTACGCTGTCGGCGGAACCTGGCGCGCGCTGGCGAAGCTTCACATGCGCCAGCGCAACTACCCGCTCGAGGTGATGCATAATTATCGTATTCAGACCGGCGAGGCGGCGGATTTCGCCGAACTGGTCGAGCGCATCGACAGCGAGGCCATCAGCGATATCGCCCGCGTATCGGCGGCGCGTCGGCCGTTGCTGGCCTATGGCGCGATCGTGCTGGACGAAATCATCCGCCGGGCCAAGCCCAGGGAGATCGTCGTTTCCGCCGCCGGCGTGCGCGAGGGTCTGCTTTACGAGCGCTTGAGCGGCGCCGAGCGGGCGGCGGACCCTTTGCTCGTCGCGGCCCGGCAACTCGACGCCCTGCTGTCCCGCGCGCCGGGTTATGGCGAGGATCTCATTGGCTGGACCGACGGTTTCATGGCGTCCCACGAACTCGACGAAACGCTCGAGGAGAAGCGCCTGCGCCACGCCGCTTGTCTCCTGTCCGACGTCGCGTGGCGCGCTCACCCCGACTATCGCGCGCAGCAGGCGACGAATATCGTCACGCATGGCGCCTTCGTCGGCCTCGATCATCCGGGGAGGGCCTTTTTGGCGCTCGCGGCGATTTTCCGCCACCAGGGGCTCGAGGGCGAGCATGATTTCTCGGCGCTGCGCGCTTTGCTGACCACGAGATTATTGATCCGCGCGCGGGTTCTTGGGGCGGCGATGCGGGTCGCCTATCTGCTTTCGGCCTCCATGCCCGGCGTATTGCCGCTCACGCCCCTCGCCGCGCGGCAGGGCCGTTTGACCCTTGTCTTGCCCGCCGACCGCGCCGCGCTCGCCAGCGAAAGATTATATGGCAGGGTCAAGGCGCTCGCCCGTCTGCTGGGACTGGACGCAAGCCTTGAAGTCACGGAGGCTTGACAGCCCCCGTCGCGGCCGGCAAAGACTCTCCGTCGCCGGGATCGGCTTTACGCGGAAAATGTCGGGCTCATGCGGATTTTTGTGACCGGCGCCGCCGGCTTCATTGGTTTTCACCTTTCCCGGCGGCTGCTCGAACTGGGTCATCAAGTGTTCGGCTACGACGGCCTGACCGCCTATTACGACGTCGAACTCAAAAAGGCGCGACTTTCCATCCTGAAAAACATGGAAGGGTTTGGCCTGAGCGTCGCGATGCTCGAGGACATGGCCGCGCTCGAAGAGGCGGTTCGGGCGGCGCGACCCGATGTCGTCGTCCATCTCGCGGCGCAGGCGGGCGTGCGCTACAGCCTCGAAAATCCCCGCGCCTATGTCGACTCCAATCTGGTCGGGGGCTTCAACGTCCTGGAGGTCGCGCGGCTCCATCCGGTGCGCCATCTCATGATGGCGTCGACGAGCTCGGTCTATGGCGCCAATCCCGAGGCGCCCTTTCGCGAGGAGGACAGGGCGGACCATCCGCTCACGCTTTACGCGGCGACCAAGAAAGCCAACGAGGCGATGGCGCATTCCTATGCCCATCTTTGGGCGATTCCGACCACCATGTTCCGGTTTTTCACGGTTTACGGCCCCTGGGGCCGGCCCGACATGGCGCTGTTCAAATTCGTCGATGCGATTGAGCGGGGCCGCCCCATCGACGTTTACAACAATGGCGACATGGCGCGCGACTTCACCTATGTCGACGATCTGGTTGAAGCGATCGTCCGCCTGATGGATTGTCCGCCAAAGCGCGCGGGGGAGGATCCCTCGACCTCTCCGGTCGCGCCGTGGCGGATCGTCAATATTGGACGGGGTCAGCCTATAAATCTGAATGATTTCATTGAAATAATCGAGAAAAAGCTCGGCCGGAAGGCTGTTCGCAACAATCTTCCCATGCAGAAGGGCGATGTTCCCCGAACCTTCGCGGACAGCGCCGTGCTCGAACGGCTGACTGGCTATCGGCCGGAGACTGGAACCGCCGAGGGCGTCGGCGCCTTCGTGGACTGGTATCGCGCCTGGCGGGACGGAAAGCCATAGAGAGGCAGCGCCAGCCCCTCTCGCCTTGTCGTGCCCGCGGAGAATGCTCGAAACGATGCAGGCTCCGCCCTGCGCCCCTGGATTTCTTCGCCGCGCTGGCAATGACGGGGCTGGCGCCGGACTCGTTTATGACGCGGCGGAGAGCCAAGGTCGAACTTTTGCCGCAAACGGAGGTAGAATCCTCCACCTGAAATTCAGTATGCGCTAAAAGAAATCGCTTCCGTCGTCCCTTGTTGGCGAGATCGGCTAAAGATTAACGAAATCATTACGGTGATTCGTGTAGCTAGTTAGTCTCCCGTGCGAAATCGCGCCGGCTTCGCGTCCGTCCGCATCGCATTATATGCGTCTCGTTGGATGCTCGGCGCCAAGAGACTTAAGCTGGATGAACCCATGACGAAATTCGCGCTCGACTCCCTCGACCTCGCGGCTCTGCTGGCTTCCAGGGTCTGTCACGACGTAATCTCGCCGGTCGGCGCTATCGTGAATGGCTTGGAAGTCCTCGAAGAGGAGAAGGACGCTGAAATGCGCGGCCACGCTCTGGCGCTGATAAAATCCAGCGCGGCGGAAGCCTCCGCGCGTCTCCAATTCTGCCGTCTCGCCTTCGGCGCCGCCGGCTCCAAGGGATCGTCCATCGACACCGGAGACGCCGAGCACGTCACCCGCCAGTTTCTCGCCGACGAGCGCACGCGCATCGAATGGAGCGTGCCGCGCGTCCTGATGGCGAAGAACAAGGTGAAGCTTTTGCTAAATCTATGCCTCATCGCGGACGCCGCCATCCCGCGCGGCGGCGTGATCTCGGTTTCGGCGAAAGGCGAGGACGACAGCGTCTCGTTCCAGATCGAAGCGAAAGGCGCCAATGCGCGGCTTGCGGCCGGCCTCGCCTCGCTTCTTTCCGGTGAGCCCGACGAAGGCGCGGTCGACGCGCGGTCCATCCAGGCCTATTATACGGGTCTCATCGCGCGCGCCTGCGGTCTCGCCATCGCTCTCGATTTGAGCGGCGACATGGTCTCCATCGACGCGAAGCCGGTCGCCGCCGAAGCGGAAGAGCCTCAAAGCGCCGTCGCGTAAAAAATCGAAGCTCCACGATATTTTGGCTTCGCGGCGCCCTGGCTCCGCGAAGTCTTTTCTTTTGGCTTGCGTCGAAGAGGCGTCGATTTCGGCTCCGCCCGCCTTTGTTGTCGCGGAGCGCTTTCCGCAAAGAATTTCAGGTCTTTTAACCCCTGTTGCTTCAAAGTCGTTTTCATTCGCCGCGCTTGCGGCGCGAGAATCGCCATGGATGATCTTCTTACGGAATTTCTTGCGGAGTCGGCCGAGCACATCGACGCCGCGTCGACGGAGCTCGTGCGCCTCGAGAAAGACCCTGGGGATGTCGCGCTTATCGCAAGCCTGTTTCGGCACATTCACACCATCAAAGGCAGCAGCGGCTTCCTCAGTCTGCCGCGCATCGGCCGTCTCACCCATGCGGCCGAGGCGCTCATCGGCCGCCTGAGGGATGGCGCGCAGGCCACGCCCGAAAATATTTCCTTGGTTCTCAAGGCCGTCGATCGCTTGTCGATCGTGCTAGCTGAAATCGGCCGGCTCGAAATGGAGCCGGAGGGCGACGACAGCGACATATTGCAAGAGCTCGAAGCGCGGACAAGCCTGCTGCGGACCGCGCCGGCGCCGGAAGCGGCGCTTGCTCCGGCCTGGACGCCGCCCGAGCCCGTTCCGCAGGCGGCGCCGCAAGCCGATCCCGCCGCGCCGGCGAGCGTGGCGCCCGACAACAGAGCGCGTGCGTCGGAGACCGTGCGGGTATCGGTCGGCGTACTCGACCGGCTGATGGGAATTGTCTCGGAGCTCGTTCTCACACGCAACCAGCTGCTCGAGCTTTCGGGGGCGGCGGGCGACGAACGCATCAAGGGTTCGCTCCAAAGTCTTTCCAGCGTGACCAGCGATTTACAGGACGCGGTCATGCGCGTGCGGATGCAGCCGGTAGGCAAGCTTTTCGCCACATTGCCCCGCCTCGTGCGCGATCTGTCGGTGGAGCTGCGCAAGAAGATCCGGATCGAGACTCATGGCGCCGATACGGAACTCGATCGCCAGGTGATCGAGTTGATCCGGGCGCCGCTCACCCATATCGTTCGAAACGCGGCGGATCACGGAATCGAATCCGTGGCTCAGCGCGCCGCGGCGGGCAAGCCCGAAACCGGAACGATTCGGGTCACGGCTTCCTACGACGCCGGCCAGATCACCCTGGAAGTAAAGGACGACGGACGCGGGCTCAATGTCGCCCGCATAAGAGAAATCGCACGCGAGCGCGGCCTCGTTAGTCCGCAGGCGCTCGAAAAAATGTCCGACGCGGATCTCTATCCGCTCATTTTGTTGCCCGGGTTTTCGACCGCCGCCCAGGTGACGAAGGTTTCCGGCCGAGGCGTCGGCATGGACGTCGTGCGCGACAATATTCAGTCGATCGGCGGAACCGTCTCGATCAACTCACGCGTGGGCGCCGGCACGACCGTCACTTTGCGCATTCCTCTCACCCTGGCGATCGCGCCGGCGCTGATTCTGTCGAGCAGAGGTTCACGCTTCGCCGTTCCCCAGATCGCGGTGGTCGAAGTTGTTGGCGTCGGTCCAGGTTTCGACAGCGAGATTCAATATCTGCACGAGTCCCCGATTTTGAGACTGCGCGGCGACGTCCTGCCGCTGGTCGAGCTCGCGACAATCTTGCAGCTCGCTCCCCCAGATGCGATCTCTCCCGAGAAGACCGCCTTCGCCGTCATCCTTCGGGTGGGCGGCGTGCGCTTCGGCTTGCTGGTGGAAACGATCGCCGACGTGCAGGAGGTGGTGATCGAGCCTCTGGTGGGAGCCCTCGCGCGGATCGGGGTTTTTTCCGGTCAGACGATTTTGGGAGATGGCGCTGCCGTTCTGCTTCTCGACCCTGCGGCGATTATCGAGCGGGCGGGCATAGAAAACATCGGCGACAATCGGTCGTCGGGCGTCGAGAGCGCGATCCGGGATGAGAGACGCAAGACCAGCATCATCATGCTGCGGGCGGGCGGCGGCGCGTTGAAGGCCCTGCCGCTATCGCTGGTCATGCGCATCGAGGAAGTGGACTCTTCTTGCCTCTCGCGCTCGGGGGACGTCTATGTGATGCCTCACGAAGGCCGTCTGCTTCCGGTGATGCTCGCGTCGGAAGACATGAGGATTCAGGCTCGCGCCTATCCGCTTCTCGTGCTCGCCGGGGCGGGGCAGGCCGTGGGCCTCCTCGTGGAAGATGTCGTCGATGTGTTGGACGCGCCTCTCGATCTCCAAATGTCCGGCGTCGACGAGAGAATCGTCGGAGTCGCCAATCTGCGTGGCGCAATCGTCGAGCTGCTGGACATTGCTTATTTTCTGGATCGCGCCAATCCCGGCGCGCTCGCGCGCGGAGTCAACCACCGCCCCAGAGTCCTTTTGGTGGACGACAAGCAATTCTTCCGGGACATGCTCGGCCTGGCCCTGTCCGCCAACAATTACGAAGTGAGCGCGGCGCAATCGGGCTCGGAAGCGCTCGCGATGATCGAAAAAGGTTTGAACATAGACGCACTCGTCACCGACATCGACATGCCGAACATGGATGGCTATGCGCTGACCCGTCAATTTCTGGCGTTGCCGGAATGCGCCGATATTCCCGTCATCGCGCTCGCTCCGCAGGCGACCCCGCAAATCCGCGAGGCGGCCGCAGCCTGCGGCGCGCGGGCGGTAGCGGGAAAATTTGACCGCCGGGCGCTGGTGGGCTTTTTGGACAGCTACATCGGCGCCGCTTACGCGACGGCCGAACGAATCGAACAGCGAGTCATGACGGAGATCGCGGCATGAGCTTCGATCTCGCCGATTTCAGCTACAGCCGTCACCGTCCGAAAAGTCATTCGACGCGAACGGTCAGTCATTTCACCATAAGGGTGAAGGATCGGGTGGTCGGCTTGCCGGTGGATTGCGTGAAGACGGTGTTCCACTTCGACAAGCTCACCCCGGTTCCCCTTGCGCCCCGCGAAATCGCTGGCCTCGCAAATCTGCGCGGCCGCATCGTCACCGCTCTGCACCTTGACAGATGTCTGCGAATCGACAAGGGAGCGCCGAGTTCGAACCCCGTCGCCGTGGGCGTCTGCCACAATGGAGAGGATTACGCGCTCCTCGTGGACGACATGGGCGACGTCATCGTGAGCGACGAAGCTGATCGCGTGGAGGCCCCCAGCCACGCCGAAGGTCACATGATGACTCTGATGTCAGGATGTTTTCGTTACGATCAGGGTTTTTTATCGATCATTGACGTTGGGGCGCTAATCAGGAGCGTGGCGCTGCAAAGCGAGACGGCGAACGGGCCGGGGATTTCCAAAAAGTCAGCAAGAGGAGCGGATCGATGAAACAGGTTCTCGTGGTCGACGATAGCGCTGTCATTCGCAAGGTGGCGCGGCGCATTCTCGAAGGGATGCATTTTCGCACGTCGGAAGCCGCCGACGGCCGACTCGCGCTCGCCGAATGCGAGAGGGTGATGCCGGACGTCATTCTGCTCGACTGGAACATGCCGGAGATGGACGGCTTCGAATTTCTCTGCGCGCTGCGAAAAATGCCCGGTGGATCGGAGCCCAAGGTCGTCTTCTGTACGACCGAGAACGAAGTCGGTCACATCGCTCGCGCGATGCACGCCGGAGCCGACGAATATATCATGAAGCCGTTCGATCAAAACATCGTTCGTTCGAAGTTCCAGGAGATTGGTCTCGTGTGATCGCGAGCGCCGCCAGGACCTTATTCAACCGATGCGCCCCCAGGTGGCGGCGCGACTTGAGGCAAATCGGTAATGCGTAACGGAAATCATATGTGTTTGCACGGAGCGTCCTCGATCGGTGTGGACTGCTCGCCCTGGCGGTGGGGAAATCGCGGATGACGCTAGCTTATGCGCGATTTCGGCGCCAGATGGCGGCCTTGACCGGCGCGGCTCTGGGCCTGGACCGCCAATATGTCGCGGAAAGCCGCCTTTCGCCGGTATTGCGCGCGCATAGGGTCGCCGATTTGCTCGAACTGACCAGAATCATCGACGCGCATGAAAATGAAACACTCATAAGAGAAGTCGTCGACGCCATGACCAATAATGAAACCTCGTTCTTTCGCGATCGGGCGCCCTTCGACGAATTTCGCGAGCGCGTCCTGCCCCAACTCATGGCGGCGCGCGCCAATGTCAAACGTTTGCGGATATGGTGCGCCGCCGCCGCCACGGGACAAGAGGTTTATTCGCTCGCCATGACGCTGGATCACGAGGCGAGGGCGTTGCGCGGCTGGGCCGTGGAAATTCTCGGCACCGATATTTCGGGGGCGGCGATAGAGGTCGCGCGCAAAGGATTCTACAGTCAATTCGAGGTGCAGCGCGGCTTGTCGACGAGCCATCTGCTGCGATATTTCCATCGTCACGAAGAGGGCTGGCGCGTCAATGAACATTTGCGCGCGCGAGTGGCGTTCGGCGAGTTCAATTTGTTGTCAGATCCGTCCTTGCTCGGAACATTCGACGTCATTTTCTGCCGCAATGTGCTGATCTATTTCGAACCCGAGGTGAAAAGAGACGTGCTCTCCCGGCTTGCCGGCGTTCTTGCGCAGGACGGCTTCCTGTTTCTAGGCTCGGCGGAAAGCATTGGCGAGGCTTGTCCGGCTTTCGCTCCGGTTTCGAACGAAAGCGTCTGGCGCCTTCGTTCGCGGCCGCAACCCAAGCTGGCGCTAGCCTGATTCTGCCTTTTTGCGAGAAGAATCCGAGGAGAGGAGAGGAGAGGAGAGTCGTCGTCGCGATCGCGAGGCGACCCAATCCAGAGCCAGCGCGCCCACCGGATTGCTTCGTCGCTATCGTTCCTCGCAATGAGGGGAGGGCGGCGTCGGTCATTGCGCGCGGCGAGCCGGAGGTCAGGGGACGCAATCCAGGAGGGCGTCATACGCGTCGAATGCGTCGCGCGCCGCAAAAAAAGGGCGCCGTCCCCCGCTGGGGCAGCGCCTTTTTGTCGTCTGACCGCGTTGTCAGGCGGTGATGCGCTCGTCTGTCTCGCTCGGCTCGCGCAGCACATAGCCGCGCCCCCATACGGTCTCGATATAGTTGCGTCCATCGCTGGCGTTCGCGAGCTTCTTGCGCAGCTTGCAGATGAACACGTCGATGATTTTGAGCTCGGGTTCGTCCATTCCGCCATAAAGGTGATTTAAGAACATTTCCTTTGTAAGGGTGGTGCCCTTGCGCAAGGAAAGCAGTTCGAGCATCTGATATTCCTTGCCGGTCAGATGAACGCGCGCGCCGTTCACCTCGACCGTCTTTTGATCGAGGTTCACGATGAGGTCGCCGGTCGTGATGACCGATTGGGCATGGCCCTTGGAGCGGCGGACGATGGCGTGAATACGGGCCACCAATTCGTCTTTGTGGAAAGGCTTGGTGAGATAATCGTCCGCTCCGAACCCGAGGCCCTTCACCTTGTCCTCGATTCCTGCAAGCCCGGAGAGAATGAGGATCGGGGTTTTCACCTTGGCGACACGCAGCGTCCGCAGCACCTCGTAGCCGGACATGTCGGGGAGATTGAGGTCGAGCAGAATAATGTCGTAGTCGTAGAGCTTGCCTAGATCAATGCCTTCTTCGCCGAGATCGGTCGTGTAAACGTTGAAGTTCTCCGACTTGAGCATGAGCTCTATGCTCTGAGCGGTCGCGCTGTCGTCTTCGATCAATAAAACGCGCATGTTGGTTCCCCACCAAGCTCCATGGTTTTCGCGACCGACGACGCGCCGCCGCACGGCGGCGCTGTCTCGCCTCGAAGAGGCCGAGCGCCCACGTCCCCCTATTCGATTAACGCTATGCGACAATGGTTAACAAACCATCACTCTGGCCACGCCCGTCGACCCGACTCTTAATTACGAAACGCTGAACGGCTCGTAGCGAACCGAGCGCGGGGGTGAAAGGCGCGGACCCTGAAATCGTGTGAAACCCTCCGAGCCGCCGCCCTCGATGGGAGCGGACTCGAAGCGGGAAATCGGCACGCGAATCATTCTTTCCAAGACTGTATAGCGCGCTCGGCGGCGCAGGTGAATCGATCTGTTGCGTCGCGGAATCCCTGGCCTGTCCGCGATAAAAAAACCTCATTCCGTCGTGCGCATTCTCGTCGCGGCGTCGCCATGAGATTGACTTGGCGACAAGCTTTCCCCTATATGCCGGCTGCGGCGTCGCCTCTCCAAGAGGCGGCGTCTGCGTCTTTAAAGCCGGGCGCGACGCCGCGACCCGCGTTTCCGGGCCGGCGTTCGGGCGCGCAGAAAGCGCGCGCGATGCTGCTGGCTACGATGTGAAATTAGGCCATCGCGCCGGCAGAGGGATTTCCCAGGCCGTGTCGGTTGGCGAGTGGTCTGGGTGGGGCGTCGAGACTTTGCCCCAAAGAGAAAAGCAAGATAAGTCAGAGGCCTGACTTATTCTTGCAAGCGGAGAAAAACGGTGAAGAGAACATATCAGCCAAGCAAAATCGTGCGCAAGCGCCGCCATGGCTTTCGCTCGCGCATGGAGACGGTCGGCGGTCGAAAGGTGATCGCGGCGCGGCGCGCCCGCGGTCGCAAGCGCTTGTCGGCCTGAGCGGGTCGTTGAACCTACTTCGGGGCGGGGTCGAAAATGACCGAGGAAGCTTCCGGCGCGTCGAAGCCGAAGTTCGCCGCGCCCAAAAGGCTGCTCCGGCGCGAGGAGTTCCTTCGCGCGGCGGCGAGCGGCTTGTCGCGGCATTATAACGCGTTCAAGCTGCAAATGGCTGTCCGCGCGGGCGGCGAAGAGGGCGCGCCGCGCTTCGGGTTCACCGTGACCAAGAAAATAGCGGGCGCCGTAGGTCGCAATAGAATCCGCCGTCGGCTAAAAGAGGCGTTGCGCGTTTCGAAAGCTCTTGGCGCGCGCCCGGGGCGGGATTACGTGTTCGTCGCCAGGGGTGGCGCGCTTGTGGCGCCATTCGCCGATCTCATATCGCAAATGGAGGACGGGCTGGCGGGTGTCGGCCGTCCTCGCGAAGCAAATCGCCCTAAGAATCAAAAGAACAGGCCTGTCGCGCCATGACACAACACACCAGGAATATGCTCATCGCCGCCGCCCTGTCGTTGACCTTCATTGGGGTTTGGGATTATTTTTACGCCTTCCCGCAAATAGACAAGCAGCGCGCGCGCGTGACGGAGCAACAGCGCGAGGCCGCCTTGCCGAAGCTCGGCGCCCCGGAAAAGGCCGCCTCCGCGGTGGAGGCTGCGCGTCCGCTCCTCGTCAAGAGCCGGGCGGAGGCGCTCGCCGGCAGTCCGCGAATTTCCATCGACACGCGCTCGATCTCGGGCTCGATCGCACTCAAGGGCGCCCGGATCGACGACATTTCGCTGAAGAGCTATCACGAAACGGTGGATCGGCAGAGCCCGATCATCGTGCTGTTGTCGCCGGAGGAGAGCCCGCAACCTTATTTCACCGAAACTGGCTATCTCACCGACGCGGTCGAGGGCGCCCCGGCGCTGCCGACGACGGAAACGCTATGGACGGCCGACAGCGACAAACTGACCGCGAGTCATCCCGTCACGCTGAGCTACGACAACGGCCAAGGCTTGCGGTTCAAACGCAAAATCTCGGTCGACGACGAATATCTGTTTAATATCGAGGACAGCGTCGAAAACACGACGGAAAAGCCCGTCCAACTCTTTTCCTTTGCTCGCGTGACGCGCATCGGGCGGCCGAAGGGCTCGGGATACGCCGCGCTGCACGAGGGTTTCATCGGCGTGATCGGCGAGGAAGGGGCTCAGGAAGTCAATTACGACAAGATCGAAAAAGAGCCCCACGGACAGAAGACATTCAAGGGCGTTGGCGGCTGGGTCGGCTTCACCGACAAATATTGGGGCGCGGTGGTCGCGCCCAACCAGTCCGCTCCGCTCGAGGCCCGCTATTCCTCGCTTGGCAATACGGTGAAGACCTATCAGGCCGACACTGTCTCCGAGCCCAAGACGATCGAACCGGGGCAGTCGCTTTCGACGCTCGTGCATGTTTTCGCCGGCGCCAAGGAAGTCGATACGCTCGACGCCTACAAGACGAATCCGGGTCTCAAGCGCTTCGATCTGCTGATCGACTGGGGATGGTTCTATTTCATCACCCGGCCGATGTTCCGGGTCATCGACTTCCTATACAAGATCCTCGGCAATTTTGGTCTCGCCGTGTTGGCGGTGACGGTGCTGGTGAAGCTCGCCTTCCTCCCCATCGCGAACAGCAGCTACAAGTCGATCGCGAAAATGCGGGCGATTCAGCCCAAGATCAAGGAGTTGAAGGAAAGATGCGGCGACGATAAGCACAAATTCAATATGGAGCAGATGGAGCTCTATAAGCGCGAGAAGATCAGCCCGCTTGGCGGCTGTATTCCGATGTTGTTGCAGATCCCAGTATTCTTCTCGCTCTACAAGGTGCTGGTCGTCACCATCGAAATGCGGCAGGCGCCATTCTTTGGCTGGATCAAGGATCTTTCCGCTCCCGATCCGACCAATCTATTCAATCTCTTTGGGTTGATCCCTTACGACCCCACCCATGTTCCCATGTTCGGTCCTTATCTGGCGCTCGGCGTGTGGCCGCTGTTGATGGGCGTGACCATGTGGCTCCAGATGAAGATGAATCCCGAGCCAACCGACGAGATTCAGAAAATCGCCTTTGGCTGGATGCCCGTCATGTTCACTTTCACCATGGGCGGATTCGCGTCGGGGCTGGTGATCTACTGGACCTGGAATAATCTTCTCTCGATCGTGCAGCAATGGGTCATCATGACCCGCGCGGGGGTGAAGTTCGAGTTGTGGGATAATTTGCGCAAGACTTTCGGTCGCGCGTAAATGAAAAAGACGGCGCGGAAAATTGGCTCTCGCGCCGCCGCCATGATTGCTCCGCCGTTGCGGGACCGCTCGTGAACCTTCCCTCCGACAGCGATTACACCGAAGAGGGGCGGCTTCTATTCGCCGGCTCGTGCGAATTTATATTCGCCTGCGCCAAGCCGGGCGATCTCCCGCCGCAGGGACCGCCGGAATTCGCTTTCGCCGGCCGTTCCAATGTCGGCAAATCCTCGTTGTTGAACGCGCTCGCCAACCGTAAAGCGCTGGCGCGCGTCTCGCATACGCCGGGGCGCACGCAGCAGCTCAATTTTTTCTCCCTCGGCGACGAGCGGGCGCGAATCGTCGACATGCCGGGTTACGGCTACGCCGCGGTCGGCAAGGACAAGATCGCAAATTGGACGAAAGTGATGCGAGATTATCTGCGGGGCCGGGCTTCGCTCGCGCGCGTCTTCGTTCTCGTCGACGGTCGCAGGGGCGTCATGGGCGTCGACGAGGAGATGTTCGGTCTCCTGGACCGCAGCGCGGTGTCCTATCAGGTCGTCCTCACCAAGCACGACGAAGTGAAGGTCTCGGAGCGCAAGCAGGTGATGGAGGCGACCCAGGCGGCCTTGTCCAAACATCCGGCGGCCTATCCCGAAATCGTCTTTGCATCGTCGCATAGCGGTGAAGGAATTGGTTTCCTGCGCGCGTCGATCGCCCGCGTGCTGCAGGAGAGACTGGCTTGAAACATCGGGCCGCGCGGGTCTAACTACGGCGCGACGGCTTAAGGGACGGCTCCAATGACCGACAATTCCACCGACGGCGCGCTTCAGCAGGCCCGGATATTGATGCAGGCGCTGCCCCATATGCTGCGCTACGACGAGGCGACGGTGGTCGTCAAATATGGCGGCCACGCCATGGGCGATGACTCGGTGGCGCGGGATTTTTCCCGCGACATGGTGCTGCTGGAGCAGTCCGGGGTGAACCCCGTCGTCGTGCATGGCGGCGGCCCGCAAATCGGCGCGATGCTAAAAAAGCTCGGGATCGCCTCGCAATTTTCCGATGGCCTTCGCGTGACCGACAAGGCCACGATGGACATTGTGGAAATGGTGCTCGCGGGGGCCATCAACAAGCAGATCGTCGGTTTCATCAATGCCGAAGGCGGACGGGCCATCGGTCTTTGCGGCAAGGACGGCCGCATGGTGACGGCGGCCAAGCTGGCGCGGCCGTCGAACTCCACCGGCGACCAGATCGACCTCGGCTTCGTCGGCGAGCCCGTCAAGGTCGACACGACGGTGCTCGACCAGGTGCTGGGGCGCGAACTCATTCCCGTGCTGGCCCCGATCGCGCAAGGCCCCGGAGGCGACACCTACAACATCAACGCCGACACTTTCGCAGGCGCGATCGCGGGGGCGCTCGGCGCGAAACGGCTCTTGTTCCTGACCGATGTCGCCGGCGTTCTCGACAAGAACAAGAAACTCATCGAAGAGCTGAAAGTCTCCGATATTCCCAGCCTCATCGCCGACGGGACCATCACCGGCGGAATGATCCCGAAGGTGGAGACTTGCATGTACGCGATCGAGCGAGGCGTTGAAGGCGTCGTGATCCTCGACGGCAAGCTGCCGCACGCGGTGCTGATCGAATTGCTGACCGATCACGGCGCCGGCACGCTGATAACGCGTTAGGCGAAGGGATGCGCCGGGCGCTCGCCGATGACGAGAACGAGGCGGAGAAAATCGCCGCCCGCTTCGCCGGAATCGACACCTTCGTGTTCGACCTCGACAATACGCTCTATCCGCCTTCGTCCGATCTTTGGTCCAAGATCGACGATCGCATAACCTTGTTCATGATAAGGCTGTTCGGGCTGGACAGCTTGTCGCTGCGGGCGCTGCAAAAGCACTATTATCTTCGCTACGGCACGACTTTGCGCGGGCTGATGACCGAGCACGGCGTCGATGCCGAAGCCTATTTGCGCTATGTCCACGACATCGATCGCTCTTCGCTAAAACCCAATCATAGCCTCGCGGCGGCGATAGCGGCCCTCCCGGGGCGCAAGCTCATTCTGACCAATGGCTCTCGCGACCATGCCGCGAAAACTGCGCGACAGCTTGGCGTCGATCATCTTTTCGAGGACATATTCGACATCGTCGCCGCCGATTTCGCGGCCAAGCCGGATCCGGGCGTTTACGCCCGCTTTTTCGAGCAGCACGCCGTCGAGCCACGGCGTGCCGCGTTGTTCGAGGACATCGCGCGCAATCTGATCGTCCCGCATCGGCGAGGTATGACGACTGTGCTCGTCACGCCTCGCGTGGGCGAATCCCCTGAGCGCGAATCCTGGGAAATCGCGGATGGTTTCGAACCGCACGTCGATTTCGCGACCGATGATCTCGTGGGGTTTCTGGAGTCGATCCCGCAGTGAGGCGCGCGCCTATTTCGCGGTCGCCATCATTCCCGCCGCCGCCATCGTATGGTCGGCGATCATCGCCTCTTCGTTCGTCGCCAGGACAAGGATGGGCATCGCGCCTTTCCTGGAGATGCGCGGCGCGTTCGTCACATTGGCGTGGTCGTCGATCTGAAGTCCGAGCCACGCCATGCGGTCGATGACGCCGGCGCGCACGAGCGGGGAGCGCTCGCCTATGCCGGCGGTGAAGATCAGCCCGTCGAGACCGCCGAGCGTCGCCGTCAGCGCGCCAATCTCCATTCGAATACGGTTGACGAAATATGCGATCGCCTCGCGCGCTTCCCGCGAGTCCGAGGCCTCAAGCTCGCGCATGTCCTGAGAAAGCGTCGACAATCCTTTCAATCCAGATTGCTCGTAGAGCAGGTGCGTGAGTTCGTCGATCGACAATCCTTCGTGGGTCAAGAGATAGATGACGAGGCCCGGATCGATCTGGCCGCAGCGCGTTCCCATCGCCAGACCGTCGAGGGCCGAAAATCCCATGGTGGTGGCGACAGAGCGGCCGTCGCGCATCGCGCAAATCGACGCCCCATTGCCGAGATGCGCGACGATGATTCTTCCGCAAGCCAGCACGGGTTCGGTTTCGCGTAGACGCCGCGCGATATATTCGTAGGACAGGCCGTGAAAGCCAAACCGTCTCACGCCATTGTCGTAATAGCGCCGGGGCAGGGCGTAGGCGTCGTTGACGAAGCTATGGCCGCGATGAAACGCGGTGTCGAAACAGGCGACCTGCGGGGCGTGAGGAAAGGCCGCTCGCGCGGCGTCGACGCCGGCTAGATTATGCGGCTGATGCAGCGGCGCCAGCGGATTCAGCAGGCGCAAATCCGCGAGCATGGCGTCGTCGATGATCGCGGGCGCGGCATGGGCTAGGCCGCCATGAACGATGCGATGGCCGATGGCGCCGATCTGGCTCTCGGCGAAGGCGCCTTCGATCCATTGGAGAATTACGCCGATGGATTGCTCGTGATTCGCGGCCTTGGTCTCGACGTCGAGGCGATCGCCGCCAACGACGCGGGCGTGAAACGACGGCTTCGCGCCGATGCCCTCGATCTGCCCCGCCGCCAACAGCCGCGGCCATCTCTCGTCCGGGGCGAAAAGCGCGAATTTGATCGAGGACGAACCGGCGTTGATGGTGAGAACGCGATCGCCCATACGGAACCCCCGGAATGAATCTATAGCGCTTTCCGACCGGACGGAATCGTCTGGTCGATAAGAAATTGCTCCAGATTCAAAAAAGCTAGAGCAAAATCTAACATTTGACGCTCGCGATGCAAAATGAGGCGAGCAGTCGCTATTAAACCGCTTTTGACCCGATGCCGACCCTCGTTAATCGTTCAAACGCCGTCTCAATTCGTCTGACCTGCGCATCTGTTTTTGCAGGAAATTCGGGGGATTAAATTTCCGCTGCGAATCGGAAACTTTCCTGTTCAAAGCTTCAGACAGGATTCCAAGCATCCGCATTCACCATTAGTTCTACTGCGTCACGAAGCGGCCTGGGGCCGGGCCAGCGCCCGTCATTGCGAGCGCGAGCCGAAGCAATCCTTAAGCCGCGCCAGCCCCCTGGATTGCCACGCCTTCGGCTCGCAATGACGAAACCGCCGACAAATTCGTTCATGACGCAGTAGAATTAGGGGGCTTCTTCTGCTTGATTCTTGAAGGCCGGATAAACGTTCAGGCTCATTGCCGCCCGCCGAAATTTCCACCCAGCCCCGGCCCGCTGCCGTTCATGCTGTTGCCGGCGTTTTGGCCGCTATTACGATCAAGAGGCGGGGCTTCCTGGGGCTTGCTCGCGGCGCGGATGTCCTCCAGCGTCACATGGCAGGTGTGGTTTTTATCGAAACGCGCGAAAAACGGGCTCTCGAATTCGACAAACTCCTTTTGCGAAATTCGGCCTTTTCCTTGCATATCGAAATAATCGAAGCTGGCGTTCTCGAAGACGGGGCTGGCTTTCTTGATCAATTCGAAGCCGGCGGCGTCGATGTAGCCTTTATGACGAGGGTCGCCGATCCTGGCCATCCGGGTCACATAGGCGCGCCACTGGTCGCAGGTGAAATAACCGCCCTGGCCGCCCCATTCGCGGGCGGTGGCCGCCACGGCGTCGTGGCTGTTGAGAACGGGATCGCTGCTTTCGGCCAAAGTCGCTGAACTCCAACAGCACGATAAAGCGATCAAAAAAGCGCTCGTCGGCCTAAGCATCCACAGCCCTCTTCCGAAAAACGTCCCATCATAATCGATCACGCGCGATAGTCACCGGGAAAATCGGCGCCAACCATGGCGAAGAGCCGTTTTTGGCCGGACGGCCGGGGAAGGCGGGGTGCGCCCATTGCCTCGAATTGCGCCGGAATATTTATCCTCTTCTTGGCTGGCGCCTGCCAAGATAACTCCCCAAGATATTAGATGAGTTGGGAGAAGCCGATGGCGCCTCTGGTCAAGCCCGCTCTCGTCGCGATCTGGCTATTTACCTGCCTGGGGATGGCGATCTCGGTCGAGACGCGGCTCGCGCGCAAATCCGCCGGTGCCCATGAATTCGCCCTGCATTCGAAATAAAGCGGCGCTCCGTAGGGGGAGAACTCGGCGATCGACGCGGCGCCGAGGGTTTCGACTTCAGCCGCGGCCGCGATAGGGGGCGACCCCCTGGTCCGGCAACCAGAGCTCATCCGGCGGGGCGGAGCTTTGCCAAAAGACGTCGATGGGAACGCCGCCGCGGGGATACCAATAGCCGCCGATGCGCAACCAGCGCGGTTTCATCGCGTTTTTGAGGTCGAGCGCGACGCGCAGGGTGCAGTCCTCGTGAAAAGCGCCGTGGTTGCGGAAGCTCCCGAGATAAAGCTTGAGCGATTTCGACTCCACCAGCCATTTGTCCGGGACATAGTCGATCACGAGATGCGCGAAATCCGGCTGCCCGGTCACCGGGCACAGCGAGGTGAACTCCGGCGCGGTGAAGCGAACCAGATAGATCTCGGCCGGATGAGGGTTGAGGACGAGGTCAATCTCGGCGTCGTCCGGCGAGGCGGGAAGCGTCGCCTTTTGACCCAGCAGCGCCGCGCCTTGGTGGGTTTTGGTCATGGCGGCAGTTAGAAGCGGGCGGCGGGGCGCGTCAAGCCGCTACAAACGGAAAGCGTGCCGGCTTTGCAATCCGCCCTTTCCCGCGCCGCGCAATCGGGCTAAAAGTCGCGATACTCCCGCGCCGCAGCAAAAGAGGCTCTTTAATGACCGAGATCATCGACATCCACGCCCGCGAAATTCTCGATTCGCGCGGCAATCCCACGGTTGAGGTCGATGTGACGCTGGAGGATGGCTCCACTGGCCGCGCCGCCGTCCCCTCGGGCGCCTCGACCGGAACCCGCGAGGCGATGGAAAAACGCGACGGCGATCCCACCCGCTATCTGGGTAAGGGCGTGCTCGCCGCGGTCCAAGGCGTGAACGATGAAATCGCCGGCGTCCTGCTGGGGTTCGAGGCCGAGGAGCAGGTCGCCGTCGACGAGGCGATGATCGAACTCGACGGCACGGCGAACAAGGCGCGCCTCGGCGCCAACGCCATTTTGGGCGTGTCGCTCGCCGTCGCCAAGGCGGCCGCGGATGCTTCGGCCCTGCCGCTCTACCGCTATATCGGCGGCACGCAGGCGCGCCTCCTGCCCACGCCGATGATGAATATCGTCAATGGCGGCGCCCATGCCGACAATCCCATCGACTTCCAGGAATTCATGATCATGCCCGTGGGCGCGCCGACCGTCTCGGACGCCATTCGCTGGGGGGCGGAAGTGTTTCACACGCTGAAGGGCGCGCTGAAAAAGGCCGGCTTCAACACCGCGGTTGGCGACGAAGGCGGCTTCGCGCCCAATCTTCCTTCGGCGGAAGCGGCGCTCGACTTCATCATGAAGGCGATCGAGTCGGCGGGCTTCGAGCCGGGCGTCGACATCTGCCTCGCCACCGACGCCGCCGCCTCGGAATTCTACAAGGACGGCAGATATGTCTACACGGGCGAGAAAGTGACCCGCTCCACCGAGGAGCAGGCCGAATATCTCGCCAAGCTCGCCGCCTCTTACCCTATCGTTTCGATTGAGGACGGCATGGCGGAGGACGACTGGGCCGGCTGGAAACTGCTCACCGACAAGATCGGCAAGAAAGTGCAGATCGTCGGCGACGACATCTTCGTCACCAATGTCGAAATCCTGTCGAAGGGCATCAACCAGGGCATCGCCAATTCCCTGCTGGTCAAGGTCAATCAAATCGGCACGCTGACCGAGACCCTCGCCGCCGTCGAAATGGCTCATCGCGCCGGCTACACCACGGTGCTCTCGCACCGTTCCGGCGAGACCGAAGACTCGACCATCGCCGACATCGCTGTCGCCGTTAATAGCGGCCAGATCAAGACTGGCTCGCTGGCGCGCTCCGACCGCACCGCCAAATACAACCAGCTCATCCGCATCGAGGAAGAGTTGGGGCCGACGGCGGTCTATGCCGGCCGCGAGGCGCTGAAGGCGCTGGCGTAAGCCTTTCCCGCTCCCTGTTATGGGAGGGCGTGCGGGCAAGTTCTCCCGACAAACGACGTGATCCCATCCCTTCCCCTTGCGGGGAGGGTGGCCCCGCGAAGCGGGGTCGGGTGGGGGGATCAACGGCAAAAATTTCGCGAGCCCCACCCCCACACTTGGTCCCTCCCCGCAAGGGGGAGGGATGCGCCCAGCCACGCTGGTTTAGCGGACACATATCCCATGACCATGGAAAAAACCTTCGATCCCGCCGCCATCGAGCGGCGCATCCGCGAGCAGTGGGAGGCCGAGGGGGCTTTTTGCGCCGGGCGGCCCGAGCGCGCCGGGGCCGAGCCATATTCCATCGTCATTCCGCCGCCCAATGTGACCGGCTCGCTGCACATGGGCCATGCGCTCAACAACACCTTGCAGGACATTCTGGCGCGACACGCGCGGATGCAGGGGAAGGATGTGCTGTGGCAGCCCGGCACGGATCACGCCGGCATAGCGACGCAAATGGTGGTGGAGCGGCAGCTCGCGCAACGCAACGAGCCTTCCCGTCGCGACATGGGCCGCGAGAAATTTCTCGAGCGCGTCTGGGCGTGGAAGGCTGAATCGGGCGGAGCCATCGTCGAGCAGTTGAAGCGTCTCGGCGCCTCCTGTGACTGGTCGCGCGAGCGCTTCACGCTCGACGAAGGACTCTCGCGCGCGGTGGTCAAGGTTTTCGTGCGGCTCTACCGCGACGGGCTGATCTACAAGGACAAGCGGCTGGTCAATTGGGACCCCGTGCTTCAGACCGCGATTTCCGATCTCGAAGTCGTGCAGACCGAAGTGAAGGGCCATCTGTGGCATTTCCGCTATCCCGTCGTCACCCATGACGGTCAGGACAGCGGCGAGTTCATCACGGTGGCGACGACGCGGCCCGAGACCATGCTGGGCGACACGGCGGTCGCCGTTCATCCAGATGATGAGCGCTACACGAAACTGGTTGGCCGCAGGGTGCGGCTGCCGCTGGTCGGGCGGCTCATCCCGATTGTCGCAGACGAATATTCCGACCCCGAAAAAGGCACCGGCGCGGTGAAGATCACCCCGGCGCATGATTTCAACGATTTCGAGGTCGGCAAGCGGCATGGCTTGCGGCTCGTCAATGTTCTCGACGCGCATGGCCGCATGACGCTGCTAGACAATCCAGATTTCGAGGCGGACGTTGCGCCGACGCCGGAACTCGATCTCACCATCCAAGCGCTCGACAGCCTCGACCGCTTCAAGGCGCGAGAGCGCGTCGTCGCGATGATGGACGAGCGCGGACTGCTTGCCGAGATCGTGGACAATCATCATATGGTTCCGCATGGCGACCGCTCCCATGCGGTGCTGGAGCCGCGCCTTACCGATCAATGGTATGTCGACGCCAAGACGCTGGCGCAGCCGGCGCTGGCCGCCGTGCGCGAGGGGCGCACGAAATTCGTGCCGAAGAACTGGGAGAAAACCTATTTCGAATGGCTCGAAAACATCCAGCCCTGGTGCGTCTCGCGCCAGCTCTGGTGGGGCCATCGCATACCGGCGTGGTATGGGCCAAAGAAGCAAGGTCGAAGTTACTTGTTCGAAGATTGGGAAATCTTCGTTGCTTCAGACGAAGCCGAAGCGCTCGCGGCTATGCGTGCATATTATAACGGAGCCCCAATTCGAGTTGTCGAAAACGAGCGTGCGGCGGTAGCGCAATGGGCGGAAGCCGCAAGCGCCCCGACGTCTCCGCTGCCCGAGATTCCGGTTTGGCGCGACGAGGACGTGCTCGATACCTGGTTCTCCTCGGCGCTGTGGCCTTTCTCGACTCTCGGCTGGCCCGACGAGACGCCGGAGCTGAAGCGCTTTTATCCCACCAATGTGCTCGTCACCGGCTTCGACATCATCTTCTTCTGGGTCGCCCGCATGATGATGATGGGGCTGTATTTCCAAAAAGAGGTTCCCTTCCTCGACGTCTATATCCATGCGCTCGTCCGTGACGAGAAGGGCGCCAAGATGTCGAAGTCGAAGGGCAATGTCATCGACCCGCTGCATCTCGTCACGGATTACGGCGCGGACGCTCTGCGCTTCACGCTGGTCGCGATGGCGGCGCAGGGCAGGGACATCAAGCTTTCGACCAGCCGCGTCGAAGGCTACCGCAATTTCGCGACCAAGCTCTGGAACGCCTCGCGCTTCGCCGAGGTCAACGGCTGCGCCCGCGTCAAAGGCTATGACCCCGCCGCCAACAAGATCACGCTGAACCGCTGGATCGTCACCGAGGCGGCGCGGGCCGCGCGCGACATCGGCGCGGCGGTCGAAGCCTACCGATTCAACGACGCCGCCAACGCCGCCTATCGCTTCGTGTGGAACATTTTCTGCGACTGGTATGTGGAGCTGACGAAGCCATTGCTTCAGGGCGAGGACGGCCCGGCCAAGGACGAGACCCGCGCCTGCACCAGCTTCGTGCTCGACCAGATCTATGCGATGTTGCATCCGTTTATGCCCTTCATCACCGAGGAGCTTTGGGCGATCAAGGGCGCGGAGGGCGAGAAGCGCGAGGGGCTGCTGGCGCTGGCGCGCTGGCCGAGGCTGGAGGGTTTCGAGGACGTCGCCGCCGAGGCGGAGGTCGGCTGGATCGTGGAGTTGATTTCCGAGACGCGCTCGGTGCGGGCGGAGATGAACCTTCCCGCCGGCGCAGAAATCCCGCTCGAAATCGTCGGAGCCTCCGAAGAGAGCAAGGCCCGCGCCCTGGCCTGGGAAGACACGCTGAAAAGACTGGCGCGCTTTTCGCGCGTCTCCTTCGTGGACGCCGCGCCGAAAAGCAGCGCGCAATTCCTGGTGCGAGGCGTTCTCGCGGCCTTGCCGCTCGAAGGGATCATCGATCTCGCCGCCGAGGCTAGGCGGCTCGACAAGGAGATCGAAAAGCTCGACGGCGAAGTCAGGAAACTCGAGGCCAAACTCGCCAATCCCGGCTTCCTCGCCAAGGCCGAGGAAGAAGTGATCGACGAGCACAAGGAACGCCGTGACGTCGCTCTCGCCCGTATCGAAAAACTGCGCGCGGCGCGCGCGCGACTGGGATAGGCCCGCCGGGAGGCAATGCGAATGAAGTCGAGCTTTATCGGTTGGGCCGTCTTCAAACGCGCGTTCGCGCCAGCTTTTTTCGGCGTGGCGCTGCTCTTTCAACCAGCTTCCGCCGCCGAATGCGGGCAAACTGCGGCCGGTTTCGAAAACTGGCTCTCCGATTTCAGGCGGGAGGCCGCGAGCGCGGGCGTTTCGCAAGCCGCGATCGATTCGGCCTTGCGAGGCGTCTCCTACGACCGCGCGGTGATCTCGCGGGACCGGAGTCAGGGGGTGTTCCACCAGAGCCTGGAGCGGTTTTCCGGGCATTTGCTCAGCTCCTGGCGGATCTCGAAAGCAAAGGCGCTATTGCAGCGCCACGCGGCGCTCTTTCGCGCCGTCGAGCAGGAATATGGCGTCCCCGGCGCGGTCTTGGTCGCGATCTGGGGGCTCGAAACGAGCTTCGGCGCCGACAACGGCAATTTCAAGATTTTCGACGCGCTGGCGACTCTCGCATACGACTGCCGGCGCTCGGAGCGGTTTCGCGCCGAACTGATGGACGCGCTGCGCATCGTGGAGAGAGGCGACATGTCGCCCGCGCAAATGCGGGGGGACTGGGCTGGCGAAATCGGCCAGACCCAATTCCTCCCGTCCTCTTATCTGAAATACGCGGTCGATTTTGACGGCGACGGCCGCCGCGACCTGCTCCACGACACGGCCGACGCGCTCGCCTCCACCGCCAATTTCCTGCGCGCCAATGGCTGGCGGCGCGGCGCCGGTTGGGACGAAGGCGAGCCCAATTTTCCGGTATTGCTGGAATGGAACAAGGCGCGGATCTATGCCGAGACCATCGCGCTCTTCGCCGACAAGCTCTACGGCCGCGTCGGCGGAGCGAATTAAGCGCGCGAACAACTTTTTAGCCCTCTCCGTCCAGGGAGAGGGCTTGGCTGTTCTTACTCGGCCGGCGTCGCCGCCGGATCGTGAGGCTCGGGGTCCTCGGGCGGCGCGATCGGCTTCACCGGCGCGGGCGGCGTCAGCTTGCGGTGATGCATGTAGATAAAAAAGAGCGCGATCACGCCGAGCGTCAGGAGGATGTACACAGGCAAGGTTCTCATGAAGGTCTTGCCAACGGAAAACGGGAAGCGCGACACCCAGCGCTCGCCGTGATCCCCAAGAACCGTCACGATTCCCACAAAATAACCCGCTTCGGGAAAATCGTGCTCGAAGTTGATCGTGCCGGTCGGGTAGAGCTTGGGCTCGCGATAAGCGATGGTCACGGCGTCGAGGTCCGCGTTTTCTGTTTCCTCGCTCCCAATGTCCTTGACGATCCGAATCTCCACCTTCATGTCGCGCAATTCAGGCTGCTCGTCGTCGAGCACCATGATCATGCGTCCGATGGCCGGGATATCCTCGCAGAATTCGTTTTTCGAGGCGTCCGGCGTGTAGCCGGTGAAGTTCATGATGTCGGGGCCGATGAACAGACGGCAGCGACCTTCGGCGGCGCCCAGACGGCCATGAGCCGACGCAGGGGACGAAACGCACAGCGCCGCTGCGACCATAAGTCCTATAGACAATGTGGCGCATGTCGCGGCTAATGAATCGACAAGGCGGGGAACGCCTTTTCGAAACGGGCAAGGCGCCGATGATTCGTCGTCACGCATTGTGTTCCTCCTTGGTCTCCATGTTGCAAGGACAGGCGACACTAGGGACATTACACGGGCCGCGCCCGCTCTATCGTAAGCGCTTGGGGCGCGGATTGTCATTCAACCATGTTACCGCATTCTTTTGTCTCGGCAAGTGCCTCTAGTCAAAGTCGGCGAGAATGCGCTGCGGGCGAGGGGAATCGGGGAGATTTTGGAACAGAGGAACTGTCCATCGTTGCAGTATATTCAATGCATATCTTCCCCTCGGCGCCTCAATCAGAGGTAGTTGTAAAGTAATATTCGATCACCGGCTTGGCTCTCATGAAATAAATCATGACAATAGTGTCGGTTTGCCCAGCTTTTGCGCCGCATATGCGATGCGTGGATCGCGCTTTCGTCCCTGACGAGTGGCGTTTCGCCCGCCGCGATTGCATTGCTGCTTGAAAATGCGAGATTCTTGTGGGGCCGACGGATTCATCGCTTCGGCGGGCGAAAGAAACCGCCGGCAAGCTTAACAAGAGTTCATGCGCCGCATGTCTTGTCACACCGGATGACAAGCGCCATATTCACCCGCAGGGCCGCGCCGTGGGCTAAGCAGCAGCGCGCGCTATCTCGCCTGGATTAAGAGGAACTCATGTCGAATTTTGACCGCAACACCAGCTTCGGGGCGCGGGTCGCCAGAAAAGCGACTGCGGAGATAGATCAGGGCCTGCGCGCCTATATGCTGGGCGTTTACAACTACATGACGCTCGGGCTCGGCGTCACCGGCCTCGTCGCGCTAGGCGCCCAAATGCTTGCCGTCACGCATGACGCCGCCGGCCGCTTGGCGCTGACCCCATTCGGCCAACTGATCTATACCAGTCCGCTTCGGTGGATCATCGTGTTTTCGCCGTTGGCGTTCGTGTTCTTCCTCAGCGCCCGCGCCAACGTCATGTCGGCGGCCACGGCCCGGACCATGTTCCTGTCCTTCGCGGCCCTGATCGGGCTGTCGATGTCGTTCCTGCTGATGGTCTACACCGGCGCCTCAGTCGCCCGGGTCTTCTTCATCACGGCGGCGGCTTTCGGCGGCCTCAGCATATACGGATACATGACCAACCGCGACCTGTCTCCGGTAGGCTCGTTCCTGATCATGGGCGTTTGGGGTCTGGTGATCGCCGGCGTCGTGAACATCTTCCTCCACAGCTCGAGTCTTCAGTTCGGACTTTCGATTCTGGCGGTGCTGATATTCTCCGGCCTGACGGCGTGGGACACCCAGGCCATCAAGGACGAATATTACGCTGGCGACGGCTACGAAGCGGTCCAGAAGAAGAGCGTGTTCGGAGCGCTGCGGTTGTATCTAGACTTCATCAACATGTTCCAGTCGCTGCTCTATCTGTTCGGCGACCGCAACGACTGATATCCCGGAAGCGGAAAAGTCGAAGGCCCCGTCGCGACGGCGGGGCCTTTTTCATTCCGCGCCGACGAGTCGGAATTTTCGATTCAATACGCCGACGACGCGGGCGAGATCCTGGCCTCGGCGCAAAACGAGTCCGCTGGCGTCGATTACGCTATAGGCGCACTGTTTCCGCGCGAGGGCCGGGTTCTTCTCGATTCGGTAGAGCGGGGTTTCGCAGCTTCGGCGGAAAATCGAAAAAACCGCTTTGGACGTCGAAAAGTCCAGCGCATAGTCGCGCCAGTCGCCGCTCGCCACGCGCGCCCCGTAAAGGTCGAATATGACACGCAGCTCGCTTCGATCGAAGGAAACGATAGTTGGCGCGTCCCGCCGCGCCGGTGGAACCTGAGGCTTGTTCCGCCAATCCGCGCCCAGCCTCTCGACCTGGGTCAAATGGCCCGCGACGAGTGTCAAATGGGCCGCGCCGTTGCGATGTTGATCCGGTTCGCCGTCCTTCATGCGCGATCCTCCATGAGAGGCGTTTGAAATGCTTGCGGAGCGCATGTTTGCTCGCTCTCGCGGGAAGAGCAAGCATCCGATGACAGAATTGCGACTGTCGTTGTTTCGCGCGACGTGAACAAGATTTCATGATTTGGCCGAAGTCGGGCCACTTGCAGGTCAAGAGCAACACCCAATATCTGCACTATTGCCTCGGCCGGCAGCGGCGCGCTTTTCCGGATTTCGTCAGCCCCCCAGCCCCCCGGAAGGGCGCACGCCTTCAGCGCCGGCGCGTACGTGGCGATGGGCGAGCTGGCGGGAGAAGTAATGGCTCCCGCCGGCTCGTCTTGTACCGGCGAGGTTCGACCTCGTCATCGCGAACTTGCATTTTCATCGTCATCGCCGATATGAGTCGCGGGTCCGATGGCGAAGCGCGCTAGTTTCGGGAATCATCGATTCCCGATATGTCGGTTTCCTCGTCGTGTCCGCTTGTCATCGTAGAACCACGCGTCGCTTCGCGAACGACGATTCAACGATGGTGGATACTAGAGCGTTTTCCGACCAGACGGAATCGTCTGGTCGATAAGAAATCGCTCCAGATTCAAAAAGCGGGAGCAAAATCTAGTCGAAAAAGTCTATCAACTTTTTCGGATTTTGCTCTAGGCGCTTGCCAAGAGCCTCGGCGCGTCTCGCTCAGTCGCGCCTTTTCATCCTGGATCATTGGAGCAGAAAAAAGTGATCGACGCTTCCGCCGCAATCGACTCAGACGCGCAAGTCACCAGCCACGGATTCACCGCGGACGTCGCGCGTTTGCTTCAGTTAATGGCGCATTCCGTTTATTCCGAGCGTGAAGTCTTCCTGCGCGAACTGGTTTCCAACGCCGCCGACGCCAGCGAGAAACTACGCTACGAGGCGCTTTCCAACGAATCGCTGGCCGCGCGGGCGGGGTCGCCTCTCGTCGCAATCTCGTTGGACAAGGACAAAAAGACCCTGACGGTGGCCGACAATGGCGTCGGCATGAGCCGCGAGGAGCTGGTTTCCGCTCTCGGCACGATCGCTAATTCCGGCACGCGCGCCTTTCTCGACAAGATCAACGCCGATGGCGCTTCGGATAACGGCCAGAGCCTCATTGGCCAGTTCGGCGTTGGCTTTTATTCGGTGTTCATGGTCGCGGATCTGGTCGAGGTCGCGACCCGCCGGGCTGGTTCCGACGAGGCCTGGTTGTGGACCTCGGACGGCAAAGGCTCTTATCGGATCGCGTCGGCGAAGCCCGAGGAGGCTCCCGCAGTTGGTACGCGCGTCACGCTCCATCTCAATAGCGAGAGCGAGGAATTTCTGGACCCCCACCGGATCGAGCGCGCGCTGCGCGAGCATTCGGGCGCCTTGGCGATTCCCATCGAGATCATAGGCGCTCCGGGAGAGGAGCCGCGTCGGATCAGCGATGGCGCGGCGCTGTGGACCAAGCCGAAATCCGAAATATCGAACGAGGAATACGCCGATTTTTATCGCCAGCTTGCTGGCCAGTTCGACGAACCGGCGCTGACGATACATTGGAGAGCGGAAGGGCGCACCGAATACACGGTTCTCGCCTTCGTGCCGGGCTCGCGGCCTCTGGATCTTTTCGATCCGTTGCGCAAGAGCAAGAGCAAGCTTTATGTGCGGCGCGTGCTGATCTCCAAGGAAATCCAGTTGCTGCCGGCCTGGTTGCGCTTCGTGCGCCTGGTCGTCGACAGCGCCGACATTCCGCTCAACGTCTCTCGCGAGATGGTGCAGCAGAGCCCCGTCGTCGCGCAACTCGGCAAGGCGATCGCGTCACGCATCGTTCAGGAGCTGAGTAAGCTCGCCGAGTCCGAACCAGAAAAATTCGCCAAGGTGTGGGCGGATTTCGGCGCCGTCATCAAGGAAGGCCTGCACGAGGATCCGCAGCGGCGAGACGACATCTTCAAGATCGCCCGCTTCGCCTCGACCCGCGCGGCTGAGAAAACCCGCACGCTGAAGGACTATGTCTCGGAGCTGCGGGAGCACCAGACCGCGATCTATTATCTGGTCGGCGACGACCGTAAGCGGCTGGCGCAAAGTCCCCAGATCGAGGAATTCGCCGCGCGCGGCGTCGAGGTTCTCCTCCTCGACGATCCGGTCGACGCCTTTTGGGTGACGAGTTGCGTTGGTTTCGAGGGCAAACCGTTCAAATCCGTCACGCAGGGCGGGGCGGATTTGTCGCTGGTGCCGCTGAAGGAAGGCGAGGCGGAGCAGCCTGCCCCGGAGGCGAGCGGCGAGGTTGCGAGTCTGGTCGGGCGAATGAAGGAAACCCTGAAGGAATATGTCGACGACGTGCGCG
Organism: Methylocystis sp. KS32; assembly: GCA_002862095.1. Classification (GTDB taxonomy): domain Bacteria; phylum Pseudomonadota; class Alphaproteobacteria; order Rhizobiales; family Beijerinckiaceae; genus Methylocystis. The sequence goes on from PHSQ01000003.1 coordinate 379,297, forward strand.
TTTCGACCAGGCTGAGGGAAAGCGCCGTTTGCCTGATCGCGCCCGAGCATGGGCTCGATCGCCAACTCGCGCGCTTGCTGGCGGAGCATGGTCAGGCCGGCGCGCTCGGCAAACCGGTGCTAGAAATCAATCCGCGCCACCCGGCCATCACGGCGCTCGCGCGATCCGGGCCGGGGCCGGACACGGAAGACAGTTGCTTCATGCTGCTTGATCTCGCGCGCATCGCCGATGGGGAACTGCCGGTCGACGCGAGCGCCTTCGCACGACGTTTGACCGCGCGGCTCGCCAAGGGCGCGGCCTGATCGCGGCGCGCCGATGGCGGGAAAATCGGGCGCCGCTGCCGCCCTGGTCGGCTCCGCCACGCGCGCGCAAGCCGTCGCGGCGATTTCGAAATTGCTCGCGTCGAGCGGCGTGGAGGAAGCGCGGTTCGACGCGCGCGCGCTGCTTTTCGCCGCAGCGGGGATAACCCATGCGGAGCTTGTGCTCGAACCCGATGCGCCGTTGGGAGAGGATGCCGCCCAGCGCCTTAATCTTTACGCGGCGCGACGCGCCAGCCGCGAGCCGGTCTCGCGCATTCTGGAGACGCGGGGGTTTTGGACTCTCGATCTTGGTGTCGCGCCGGGGGTGCTCGATCCCAGGGCGGACACGGAGACCGTCGTCGATCTGGCCTTGCGCCTGCTCTCGAATCGTCGAAACGATCCTCTCGCGATCCTCGACCTTGGCTCCGGCTCGGGCGCAATCGTTTGCGCGTTGTTGAGCGAATTGCCGCGCGCCTTTGGCGTGGCCGTCGATGTTTCGGCGCCGGCCTGCGCGCTGACGAAAGCGAATCTCGCCCGTTGCGGCGTCGCCGACCGCGCGCGCGTCGTGCGAGGGCGTTGGGCCACGGCGATCCGCTCCCGTTTCGATCTCGTGGTTTCGAATCCGCCCTATGTCAAGAGCGGCGAGATCGACGGTCTGGCTCCCGAAGTGCTGCTGCACGATCCAAGACTAGCGCTGGACGGCGGAGACGACGGTCTCGAATGCTACCGGGAGATCATACGGGCTTTGCCTTGCAGGCTCGCGCCAGACGGCTTCGCGCTCGTGGAGGCGGGGGCGGAACAAGCGCGAGGCATTGTCGAAATATTCGCGGAGGCGGGGCTCGAAGTCGAGGCGACCGCCCGCGACGTGGAGGGCCACGAGAGGGCCGTGGCGGCGCGGCTGGCAAAAACCCAAGCGTGACAATTAGGGTACAGTTTTGGTTTTTTGTTCTCTGTCGGTCCGGTTGCTCTTGGCGATCCCGAGCCTATCTTGTATAGGAGAGATGGATAAACGAGTTTTGCTGACTTTGGGCGTGGTAAGCCGTCAGCGCTTCTTGATGGCATTTCGCGGCAGCCAAAAGCGGCGCCGAGAAGCCATAAGGACAGGGCAGGCCGCAATTAAAAGCGCTGACCCGTCCACCTTGCGCAACCCGCATCCGTCTTAGCAGCGGCCTTTAGCAGGAACAGCCTTGAGCTGGAGCGTTTTGAGGGAATATCGGAGCCTGCCGATTAGCCAGTAGCGGAAAGAAGCTCAGGCCGGTTCTACGCGCATATCACGCTCCGGCTTTTAGAATCGATCGCGTTGTCGGCGCAAACGCGGCATGATCTAGCGGTAAAGCGGGAGCGGCGGGTAGGTGGCTCGCGACGAGCGCAAGCCGAACCATGGAGCTTTCTAGAGCGCCGGTTTGGCGAAGGGGCCGAAAAGCGGGGCGGACCGTTTCAAGGGCGAAGGATCAATTGGCCAGGCGACGGTCGTCGCGGCTCATGGGAACGCTTCCGCAAGTAAAGAATGATCGTCACACGAGAACAGCGCGCGCGACGCGTCGTCAATCTCATCCAGGCGAATTGAGGCGAGAGTCGGGCGCCGATCGAAAGGGACTATTGGGGATTGTCAATGAGACCAGGACAAAACAAGAGGATGCGTGGGCGCAATGGCGGACGAAAAGTCCCAAATCCGTTGACGCGCTCTTTCGAATCGAACGGTCCCGAAGTCAAGATTCGCGGAACGGCCCAGCACGTCGCCGAAAAATATCTTCAGCTCGCCCGCGACGCTCAATCCTCGGGCGACATCGTCATGGCGGAAAATCTGCTTCAGCACGCGGAGCATTACTTCCGTTTGATCTCCGCCGCGCAGCAGCAGACCAATAATTACGGTCGTCAAGCCGGCGAGCCCGAGGACGACGTCGAGGACGACGACGATTTTCTCGGGGTGCCGGACCGCTTCGCGTCGCTGGCGGAACGCTTGCCCGCCATCGCGCCGGCCTATCCCGCGCCCCAGCCTTATCAAGCGCCTCAACCTCAGGTTCAGCCGCATTTCATCGCGCCGCAACCGCAGCCACAGCCGCAGCCTTTCGAGGAGCGGCCCTATTCGGAAACCCGCCATGAGCGCCCCATGCGCCCCGATCGTCCGCCCTATGGCGGGCGCAACCGGGGCAACCCGCCCGATCGCGGGTTCGATCGTTCCCAGGATCGGGGAAATCAGCCCGAACGCGGCGGCGAAGCAAACGAACCGCGCCCGCAACAGTCGGGCTTCGATCGTAATCGCGGCCGTTTTCAGCCGCGGCAGGAACGTTACGAGCCGGCGCCCGCCGTGGCCGAGCAGCCTCCGCTCGCTCCAGACATGACCGCCGCGGCGGTTGGTCTTCCCGCCTTTATCACGGCGCCGCCCCCGATCAATGTGTCGCGCGCCGCGCCGGCGATCGAAAGTTCCTCCGCCCCCGCGCCGCAGCAGCCTCCACGCGACGAAGGAGCCGGCTATGGCGCCGCCCTCGCTCCCCGGCGTCGCCGACGGCCGCGTCCCCCCGCCGGGGAGGCGGTAGCGGGCGCCGAGGACGGGCCTTCGACGGGAGAACTGCCGTTGGCCGATTGACGGTCGCGGCGCGCGCCGTTCTCGCTATGATATTTCGCGAACCGGGGCGCGCGCCAATTCGTCGAGGCGGCGGATTTCCTCCTTGCACAGCGCCTTTGCTCGCGCGTCCCAATTGCGTTCATAGGCAAGGCGCAGGCGCGCGCGCCAGTCTTCGATCTCGATCCGAAGGCGCCGCTTTCGCGCGCCCGTTTCAAACGGAATGATTCTGGCGTCGGTCATGGGGCGTTGCTCCAAAAGTCTTCCCCTTAGCCCGGCCGCTGGGCAGCCTTCGCTCAGGTGAGGAAATCTCCGCGCGAGACCCGGCCGCCATGCGCCACGCGGGCGTAAACGCCGCAATCGACATGATCGAAATTCTTCAGAAGCGTCTGGACGAGATCGACGTCGCGCACGCCGGTTCCCGGCTCGACGCCAGTCGCCGCGCAGCGATCGATCATTTTGTGGATTTCCAGCTTCGCCTCTCCAATGGCGACGGTCTTCCCGACCAGCCCGGTTTCCTCCCAAGGACCCAGGCCCTCGATGTATATATTGGCGCGAAACCGCAAGGGATCAATCTCGCGCCCTGCGGCGGCGCTTATCGCGTCCACGCTGGCGATGTTCACCAGCGACACGAATCCCGACCTGGAGTCTGTGAAGCGGAAATTCGCGGGAGCCTCAAGAAGTTTCACGGGTCCCCGAATTTGATCGCCCAAAAACCCCGTCATGAAATTTTCGATCGCTAGGCGCCCTTCTGGCTTGCGTAGGTCGCCGTTGGCCGCCTCCATGCCGTCCTTTTCGATCGTCAGCACGCCGGAGTTGGGGGCGTAATGGGTCGATAGGCCCGCGAGCGCCGCGTTGCGCATCAGCATCAGAAATTTGATTTTGGGCTGGTGTTCCGGCCTTGCTGGATCGAAGCCCGACGGGCCGTTCTCGAGCGCAAAGAGCCGATCGCAAGGGAAAAAGCCGCCGGCGACAAGCTCCGCCTGCTCGATGGGTTCTGGCGAGAGGCCCTTTACAGGGTAGCGATAAAGATATTTCACGCGCATGTCGTCTCCCGCGGTTCCCTGCCGCACGATAACGCGACGGAGCCGTTCTCCCAAGACGCTTTGGGGGAGGCGCTTCGGGGCATTCGCGGCCACCTATCAGCGCGGCCGGGCGCGACGCTTCGCGGCGCCCCCCTTTGAATTCCAGAAGCTGTTCCCATATCGCGTCTAGGGCCGCCGCAAGGGGCCATTCGATGCGGGACGCGCCCCTTGAGGGCGATCCGAAGGCGCTGGGAGTAGTTATGAATATCGACAAATACACGGAGCGCGCGCGCGGTTTCATTCAGTCCGCGCAGTCCCTCGCGACGCGCGAGGGTCATCAGCAATTCACCCCCGAACATATTTTGAAAGTGCTGCTCGACGACGAGGAGGGTTTGGCGGGCGGACTCATCGATCGCGCTGGCGGACGGTCCCGTGAAGCGCTGCTGAAGACCGAAGCGGCGCTCGCCAAGTTGCCCAAGGTCGCGGGCGCGGGCGCGGGGCAGCTATATCTTGCTCCCGCGACCGCGCGCCTGTTCGACAGCGCCGAAAAGATCGCACAAAAGGCCGGCGACTCCTTTGTCACCGTGGAGCGGCTCCTGCTCGCGCTCGCGCTCGAAAAAGGTTCTGATTCCGCGCGTATTCTCGCCGAGGCCGGCGCGACCCCGCAAACGCTCAACGCAGCCATCGAAGACCTGCGCAAAGGCCGCACGGCGGATAGCGCCACCGCCGAGAACGCCTATGACGCTCTAAGGAAATACGCGCGCGATCTGACCGAGGCGGCGCGAGAAGGCAAGCTCGATCCCGTGATCGGCCGCGACGAGGAGATTCGCCGCACGGTTCAGGTTTTGTCACGACGCACGAAAAACAATCCCGTGTTGATCGGCGAACCCGGCGTCGGCAAAACCGCGATTGTCGAAGGTCTCGCGCTGCGGATCGTGAACGGCGACGTGCCCGAGTCCCTTCAGGACAAGAAGCTGCTCGCCCTGGACATGGGCGCCCTGATCGCGGGCGCGAAATATCGCGGCGAATTCGAGGAGCGCCTGAAAGCGGTGTTGAACGAAATCACCGCCGCCGAAGGCAATGTCGTTCTCTTCATTGACGAGATGCACACGCTTGTCGGCGCTGGAAAGGCCGATGGCGCCATGGACGCCTCTAATCTTCTCAAGCCGGCTTTGGCGCGGGGCGTGTTGCATTGCGTGGGCGCCACGACGCTCGACGAATATCGCAAGCACGTCGAGAAAGACGCCGCGCTGGCGAGGCGTTTCCAGCCCGTTTTCGTCGGTGAGCCGACGGTCGAGGATACGGTGTCGATCCTGCGCGGTCTGAAGGAGAAATACGAGCTGCATCACGGCGTGCGTATCAGCGACAGCGCTTTGGTGGCGGCCGCGACCTTGTCCAACCGTTATATCTCGGATCGCTTCCTGCCCGATAAGGCCATCGATCTCGTCGATGAAGCAAGTTCGCGCCTGCGGATGCAGATCGACTCCAAACCGGAAGAACTGGACGAATTCGACCGACGCATTGTTCAACTGCGCATCGAGCAGGAAGCGTTGAAGAAGGAAACCGACGCGGCCTCGCGCGACCGGCTCGCGCGTCTCGAGCAGGAACTCGCCGCGCTGGAGGAGAAATCAGCGTCGCTGACCCAGCGCTGGCGCGCCGAGAAGGACAAGCTCGGCCAGGCGCAAAAATGGAAGGAGCAGCTCGACAACGCCCGCAACGAACTCGCGCAGGCGCAAAGGCGCGGCGAATATCAGCGGGCGGGAGAGCTGGCTTATGGCGCCATCCCCGAGTTGGAGCGCAAACTGGCCGAAAGCGAGCAAAGCAAGGGCGCGTTGGTCGAGGAGGCGGTGACCGCCGATCATATCGCGCAGGTGGTGTCGCGCTGGACCGGCGTGCCGGTCGACAAAATGCTGGAAGGCGAACGCGAGAAGCTGCTCCACATGGAAGAGGAGCTGGCCCGCCGGGTCGTGGGTCAGAAAGAGGCCGTCGCCGCCGTTTCGACCGCGGTGAGGCGCGCGCGAGCGGGCTTGCAGGATCCTAATCGTCCAATCGGCTCCTTCATTTTCCTTGGGCCGACCGGCGTTGGCAAAACCGAGCTGACCAAGGCCTTGGCGGCTTTCCTTTTCGACGACGAAACCGCGATGGTGCGTCTCGATATGTCGGAATACATGGAGAAGCATTCCGTCGCCCGCTTGATCGGCGCGCCTCCCGGCTATGTCGGATACGAGGAAGGCGGCGCCTTGACCGAGGCGGTGCGACGCCGGCCCTATCAGGTGGTGCTGTTCGACGAAATCGAAAAAGCTCACGCGGATGTTTTCAACGTCCTTCTGCAGGTGCTCGACGACGGCCGGCTCACCGATGGTCAAGGGCGCACCGTGGACTTCAAGAACACCCTCATCATCATGACATCGAATCTCGGCGCCGAGTTTCTGGTGATGCAGAAGGAGGGCGAAGACTCCTCGGCCGTTCACGACGAAGTGATGCAGGTCGTTCGCGCCCACTTCAGGCCGGAGTTCCTGAACCGCGTCGACGAGATCATTCTGTTCCACAGACTGCGCCGCGAGGACATGGGAGCGATCGTCGACATCCAGTTCGCGCGTTTGGCGAAGCTGCTCGAAGATCGCAAAATCGTTCTCGAGCCGGACGCCAAGGCGCGCGAATGGTTGGCGCAGCGCGGTTACGATCCGGCCTATGGCGCGAGGCCACTGAAGCGCGTGTTCCAGAAGGAGCTTCAGGACGCTTTGGCGCAGCGCCTGCTCGCGGGAGAAATCGCCGATGGTTCTCGCGTGGCGCTTTCCGCCGATGGTTCGGGCCTCTTATTGGACGGCATGCCGGCCAAGGCGGCGCGCGGCGGCAATGTCGTCGAAATGAAAAAAGGCGCCTGAGTCGTTCCACCGCGTCGTAAAGGAGTTCGACGCCAGCCCCGTCATTGCCGGGAATGTGAGTTCCGAAGCAATCCGCCAGCCGTAGGGCGGATCGCTTCGAGCATTCTCGCTGGCGCGACAAGGCGGCCGGAGCCGTTTCACGCTGCGATATTCCGGGGGTTCCAGCGCGCGAGGAAGCTCTCGAAATCCTCGGCGTTTATCGGTTTGCCGATGAAATAGCCCTGAGCTTCATGGCAGCCGTTCCAGCGCAGGCATTCGAGTTGCTGGACATTTTCCACTCCTTCCGCCACGCAGCGAATGCCAAGATCGGCGGCCATCCTTATCAGGCCCCGCGTGATGGCCTCGCAATCGCGCTGAGTCGGGACGTCCTTGACAAAGCTACGGTCGATCTTGATTTTGTGGAGAGGCAGCTTGCGAAGATAGCTCAACGAAGAATAGCCGGTTCCGAAGTCGTCGAGACTTATTTCGACGCCGCTGCTCGCGAGTTTGCGTATGGAACAGTCGGTGGCCTGGTCGTCGGAGAGCAGCGCCGTTTCCGTGATTTCCATCCCCAGCCGGGAGGGGGAGACGCCTGCCGTGGCGAGGATGCGCAGCGCGCGCTCCGCGAATTTGGGATCGCGGAGTTGGACTGCGGATACGTTGACGGCGATACGAATATGCTGCGGAAATCGGGCCGCGGCCCGGCAGGCTTCTTCTATGACCCAAAGTCCGAGATCGTGGATGAGGCCGGAGCGCTCGGCGATGGGAATGAAGATGGTGGGAGGCGTTGGGCCGCGCGTGGGATGCGTCCACCTCAGCAAGGCCTCGCATCCCTTGATGTCGCCCGAGCAAATTTCGAGCATCGGCTGAAATGCGAGCGAAAATTGATCGAGCTGGAGCGCGCGACGCAAATCGTGCTCCAAGGCGCGCTCCTCGCGCGCCACGGCGTCGTGGCGAGGCTCGAAAACGCAGAACAATCCGCCGTTTTGCTTCGCGCGATAGAGCGCGATATCCGCGTTTCGCGACAGGGTGTGCGGATGATCTCCGTCTCGGGGAGCGATGGCGACGCCAAGGCTGGCCCCGCAAAAAATTTCCTCGGAACCGAGCGAGAACGGCGCCTCGAAACATTGGGTCAAGCGTCTGGCGACGCCGATGGCGTCATCGGGCACACGTAGCGATGTCACCACGATCGCGAATTCGTCGCCTCCGAGCCGCGCCACCAAATCCGTCGGGCGCACGACCGATTTCATCCTTTGCGCGACTTGAACAAGCAATGCGTCGCCCGCCGCGTGGCCCAGACGGTCGTTGACGAGCTTGAAGTCGTCGAGATCGACGCAAATCAGCGCGAAGAATTTATTCTCTCGCGATACCCGCGAGAACTCCGTGTCGACGGTTTCCTGGAACCAAACGCGGTTCGGAAGCGACGTCAGGGCGTCGGTCCGCGCTCGCCGCTCGCTTTCCATTTGCTGGAGCAGACAAGTCTTCATATGTTCGGCGTAAGAAAAAACGCCGCGCAGTAGCACCAGAGTGTAGACGACCAGAACGGCGGTGATAAGGAGATAGTCGGGGCCGCCGCTTTGAACCAGGGTTATCGCCGAAGCGATGAAAATTGGCGTCGTGAAAGCGACGGCGGCGTGAGGCATGCTCGCGAGCGCGAATGCGCCGCCGCAGAGCATCCCCGCGCAAAGACAGCTAATGAGAAGCTGCGCTCCGGGCGTCGCGTCGGTGAAGAATAACAAGGGCACGACCGCCCAGCACAGGCTGAGGGCGAGCGCGTAAACGATAGCCTTCGACATAACCGCCGAGCGGTGGGGGCCAGAGCGATAGCCCGGCGCGCGCCGTCTTTTCCTGAAGTAGATGAATCCGGCGATCGTTACGACAACGATCGCCCACAATAGGACGGCGTCATGCTGGGGAGTCGACCAGAGGGCCGCCAACAGAACGAGCGCGTTGCATGCGTTCGCCAACATCATATTCGGCGTTTGACGCAAAATGGCGGAGAGTTGCTCCGTTCGCAATCGCGCCAGCACCTCGCGATCGAGGGGGCGGGGTTTCGCGCCTTGCGCGCGGCGCCTCAGGCAATCCGCGATTACGGGGAACATGGACGGCGCCGCTTGGCGTTTGACGGAGTGTCGCCTCGCGTTTGGGGGCGGGTCTCACGGACGCGGGATTGGAAAATCGCCAAGGCATGGTTTGCGGGGCGATCGCGGATCGATTGTAACTGGGCGGCCATTAAATTTTTCCGCTTGAGTCGGACAAGGATTGGCGCATCCGGTATGTCCCGGCGGCGGAAATGCGGCTTCATGCCTTCCGAAACATTATGCTTCGAATTCTCGCGCATTTACTAGTTAAGCGCGAAACAACTTAACAAGATGATAAAACGAAAGGATTTTGGCGCGGGATCGATTCCGCGGCGCCACAAGCCCCGGGTTGGCCGCATAAACGTCATTGCGAGCGCGAGCCGAAGCCTTAGTTCTACTGCGTCACGAAGCAGAAACTGGATCGGTAAAGGGCGCCGTCATTGCGAGCCGAAGGCGAAGCAATCCAAAGGCGGTAGGGCGGAGGCTGGATCGTTTCGAGCATGACGAGGCGAAAAGGGGCTGGCGGGACTCTGGATTGCTTCGCCTTCGGCTCGCAATGACGAACCCGTCGCTGGACTCGTCTACGACGCGGTGGCGCCAGTTCCTTGATCGCGATCCTGCGACTTTCGCTTTTCTATTAAAGTTTACGCAAAGAGACTTCGGCGATGTGGTGATCCGGGTTCTTTGTCAGGATCAGGCTCGCGCGAGGTCGGGTAGGGGCTATGTTCTGTCGCAGATTTTTGAGATTGATCCTTTGCCAGATGTCGCGAGCGACGCGGTCCGTCTCGGTCTCGTCGAGATCGGCGTAGATGCGAAAATAGGAACGGGGATCGCGAAACGCTGTCCGCTTCAAGCGCTGGAACCGCTCGACATACCATTTTTCCAGATCGGATTCCTCGGCGTGGAGATAGACCGAGAAGTCGAAGAAATCCGAGACGAAGGGCACTTCGCGTCCGTCGCGGGGACGGCGCGGCGCCAGCAGCACGTTGACGCCTTCGACGATCAGTATGTCCGGTCGGTCGACGACGAGTTTTTCGCCTTCGATCACATCGTAGGTCAGATGCGAATAAACCGGCGCCTCCACATTGCCGCGGCCGGCCTTGACGCTGGAGAGAAAACGCAAAAGCGATCTGTTGTCGTAACTCTCGGGAAAGCCCTTTTTGTCCATCAACCCCTGGCGTTCGAGCGCCTTGTTGGGGAAGAGAAAACCGTCGGTGGTGACGAGTTCGACTTTCGGCGTGTTGGGCCATCGCGAAAGCAGCGCCTTCAATATTCTGGCGGTAGTGGACTTCCCCACCGAAACCGAACCGGCGACGCCGATAATATAGGGCACCTTGCCATCCTCGGCGCCAAGAAACCGCTGCGTCGCCTTGAACAACCCCTGTGTCGCGGCGACATAGAGCGCAAGGAGGCGCGACAGCGGCAGATAGATTTCGATGACCTCTTCCAGCGAAATGGGATCGTGAAGCGACTTGAGCCGCGTGAGGTCGTCGATCGTCAATGTCAGCGGCGTGTCGGCGCGCAGGCTAGCCCATTCCGCGCGCGTGAAGTGATGATACGGCGACGCGATATCCGTGTCCGGCTGCTGTTCCTCGGTCTTCGCCGAGGTCATGACGAGACACCGCGCGCGGCTTTTTCTTCCAGTCCCGAGCGGCTGGTTCTGCGCTCCAGTTCGAGCAGCACGTCGTCGAGCGAAATCCCGCGCGCTTCCATCAGCACAAGAAGATGATAGAGCAAATCGGCGATTTCGCCTTCAAGCGACTTCTTGTCCTCGCCGAGGGCGGCGATCACCGTTTCGACCGCCTCTTCGCCAAGTTTTTTCGCGATGCGTGGCACGCCGGCTTCGAACAAGCTCCTGGTGTAGGATTTTTCCGCCGCAGCGTCCCGCCGCGCCCGAACGATCGCCGCCAGTTTGTCGAGTGTGAAACTCATGCCGCCTCCAGTCCGTCGAGGCGCATGGCGAGCCCCGCTCGCGCCATGTGCAACTTGGCCTGTTGGATCGAATATTCGCCGAAGTGGAAGATCGAGGCGGCGAGCACGGCGCTGGCGTGCCCGTCCTTGACGCCGGCGACCAGATGATCGAGATTGCCGACGCCGCCGGAGGCGATGACCGGAATGTTCACGGCGTCGGCGACATTGCGCGTGAGTTCGATGTCGAAGCCGTTCTTGGCTCCGTCGCGGTCCATCGAAGTCAGAAGGATTTCGCCGGCCCCGAGCGCGGCGACCGCGCGCGCGAATTCCACGGCGTCGACGCCGGTGGCGCGCCGTCCGCCATGAGTGAAGATTTCCCAGCGATTTTCCGCCGCCTTTTTTGCGTCGATCGCGACCACGATGCATTGAGCGCCGAATTTCTCGGCCGCCTCCCGCACGAAGTCTCGATTGGCGACGGCGGCGGAATTGATCGAGACCTTGTCGGCGCCCGCCAAGAGAAGCTTGCGAATGTCGTCCAGAGTGCGCACTCCGCCGCCGACGGTCAAAGGCATGAAGCAGGCTTCCGCCGTGCGCCGGACCACGTCGAGAAGGGTGCTTCGGTTCTCGTGGCTCGCCGTGATGTCGAGGAAGCAGAGTTCGTCCGCCCCCGCCGCGTCATACGCTTTCGCGGCTTCCACCGGGTCGCCGGCGTCGCGCAAATCGACGAAGTTTACGCCCTTGACGACACGGCCGTCCTTGACGTCGAGACAGGGAATGAGGCGAGATTTGAGCATTATGAGCTCGCGGGGGCTGGGCGCCGCGCCTGACGCAAGAGCGCGAGAGCCTGAGCGGGGTCGAGGCGGCCGTCGTAGAGCGCGCGTCCCGTGATGGCGCCGGCGAGCCTGGCGCAATCGGGCTGCGTTAGGCGGGCGATGTCTTCGAGCGAAGCCAAGCCGCCGGAGGCGATCACCGGGATGGTCAGAGCGTTAGCCAGCGCCAGCGTCGCCTCGATATTGAGGCCTTTCAGAACGCCGTCGCGCGCTATGTCCGTGTAGATGATGGCGGCGACGCCCGCGTCCTCGAAACCGCGGCCGAGGTCCAGGGCGGAGATGCGCGTCGTGTGCGCCCAGCCTTCGACCGCGACCACGCCGTCCTTGGCGTCGATGCCGACGGCGATGCGTCCGGGATAGAGGCGCGCCGCTTCCCGCACCAGCGCCGGATCCTTGACCGCGGCGGTTCCAATGATGACGCGCGCGACCCCTTTTTCGAGCCAGCGCGCGATGGTGCGCATCTCTCGAATGCCGCCGCCGAGTTGAACGGGGATGGTGAGGGCCTGAAGGATGGCCTCGACCGCGTCCGCGTTGCGGGGCGCTCCAGCGAAAGCGCCGTCGAGATCCACCACATGCAAATATTCGAATCCTTGCCGTTCGAAAGCGTGCGCCTGCTCGGCTGGATCGTCGTTGAATATGGTGGCGCGGCTCATGTCGCCTTGGGCCAGCCGCACGCATTGGCCTTCTTTAAGATCGATCGCGGGGAAAAGAATCACGGACGCCACCTCAGGAAATTGGCGATGAGCGCGAGACCGAGCCGCTGGCTCTTCTCGGGATGAAACTGAACGCCGAGGAGATTGTCTCGCGCGACGGCCGCGGTGAGCGGTCCCCCATAATCGGTGCGGGCCAGAATGTGCTCGGCAGATATAGGGACGAAGTGATAGGAATGCACGAAATAGGCGTGCAGGCCGCCCTCGCCCGATCTTATTCCCTCGAAGACGGGATGCGCGCGCGTCATCGAGATGGTGTTCCAGCCCATATGGGGTATTTTCAGGGTGGGGTCGGATGGGGTTATCGCGGTCACGTCGCCCGCGATCCAGCCCAAGCCCGGTGTTTCGCCGTGTTCGAGCCCCCTGGTCGCCATCAGTTGCATGCCAACGCAAATCCCCAGAAACGGCCGGCCCTTTTTTATGACCGCTTCGACGAGCGCTTGCGCGAGGCCGGGGATCGAGTCGAGGCCATTGCGGCAATCGGCGAAGGCTCCGACGCCGGGCAGGACCACCCTGTCGGCGCCGCGCAAAACATTGGGATCGTTGGTCACGAGTATATCGTTCGGGGCGCCGCTTTCCCGCGCGGCGCGCTCGAACGCTTTCGCCGCCGAATGAAGATTGCCCGAGCCGTAATCGATGATAACGGTGCTCAAGAGCGCGGCTCCTCGCGAGCGGCCTCGGCCGGGGGCAGAGGCGTCGCGGGGCGCCAGTCGTGGAAGAAGACTTCCTCTGCGTCGTCGATGTTATCTCCCGTGACGACGCTGCTCTCGCGAAAGCCGCGCCACGCCAGGTTCCATGCGATCAGCCGGACGCCCTCGAAGCCCAAAACGACCGAGAGAGCAATGGTGACGAGCGCAAGCATGCGCTTCGGAAAGCCAAGCTTGACGCCAATGAAGGCGATCGCCGCGAGCAGGGTCGACCAGCCGATCGCGGCGATCCACGCGCGGTTCCAAGCCAGCCACAGAGGGCCGAATATCATGGCGGAAAGAGAGAAACCGTCCCGCAAAAACACGACTTTCTCGGCGGGCGGCGGCTCTCCCGCTCGTGTCGCGGGAACGTGCACGGTGAAGATGGCCATGTGCGAGTTCCTTTATTTAGTGAGCGTGCCCTTGGTGGACGGCACGGCGCCGGCGCGGCGCGGGTCGAGCGCCGTCGCCTTTCCGAAAGCTCGCGCGAAGCCTTTGAAAATGCTCTCCGCGATGTGGTGGCTGTTGTCGCCGCGCAAACACTCGATATGCACCCCCATGCGCGCGTGGACCGCTACGGCCTGGAAAAACTCCCGGACCAGCTCGGTGTCGAATTCGCCGATCTTGTGGGATGGGAAGCGGACTTCGTAAACCAAAAATGGCCGGCCGGATATGTCGATCACGACGCGGGTGAGCGCCTCGTCGAGCGGCACATGGGCGTCGCCGTAGCGCGAGACGCCTTTTCGGTCGCCGAGCGCGACGTTCACCGCTTGGCCGAAGGCGATTCCCGTGTCCTCGACGGTGTGGTGGGCGTCGATATGGAGATCTCCCTTGGCCTCGAGTTCGAGATCGAGCGGCGCATGGCGGGCGATCTGATCAAGCATATGATCGAAAAAGCCGACGCCTGTCGAAATTCGTGACGCGCCCGCGCCGTCCAGGTCGACGGAGACCGCGATTTTCGTCTCCGAAGTGGCGCGCTCAACTTTACCGCTGCGCATTGCTTTTTGGCTCTCAGGGGTTTGCATGCCCGCCGCGGCGGACCCGTGCGGGCAGCTTGTAGCAATTTCATTGCCGCTTTTCCACCCGGCGAATGCGCCGGGGGAACAGGAAAGAAATTTGATTTAAGTCATAAATCTCCATGGCGCGCCGCTCGCACTCAAACCGCGCTCTGCAACGCCTTGAGGCAAAAGTCGATCATCTGGGCGCTGGTGGGCTCTGGACGATCGGCGCATTCGACCAAGAGCCTCGGGTGGCAATAGCGGATGCAGGCGGTATGCACGAGGCGCGCCGCGAGTTTTGCATCGCGCGGCGCGAATTCCCCGCTTTCGACGCCGGAGGCGATCACGATCGCGATGGACTCGTCGATATTCTGGATATGCTCCGCGATGATTGGCCAATTTTCGTTGAGCGCGGCTTCGACGACGTCATGCAGCTTGCGCTCGCGGACATAGCGCGCCGCGTTCATCGATTCGTTGGTGGCCACCAAAGCGCGCAGCCGCTGCGCCGCCAAGCCCGGTCCAAGCGCGATCCGGCGAAGGGCTTCCTCGACCTCTTTCATCATCCGGCGAGCCACGGCCTGGCTTATCTCGGATTTCGCGCCGAAAAACCGATAGACGTTGGCGGGAGACATGCCCAGCGCGCGCGCGATGTCGGCGACGGTCGTTTTTTGATGCCCGATTTCGCGAAACAGCTTTTCCGCGGCGGCGATGATTCTGCAACGTTGCACGCCTTCCCGTTGCGCGGGGGTGTCGGCTGTCGTCATCGCGCATCCTCGCCGATATTTCCGGCGGGTCCATAGTCCCGCGCGCTCGCGGAGGCTTGCGCGGCGAGGGAGCGCCGGAACCAAAGGGCGTAGAGCGCCGGCAGAAACAGCACGGTCAAAAAGGTCGCGACGAGAAGTCCTCCCATGATAGTGAGCGCCATCGGCCCCCAGAACGCCGAACGGGACAGCGGAATCATGGCGAGGATCGCGGCCATCGCCGTCAATGCGACGGGTCGGGCTCGCCGCACCGTGGCGCCGATGATCGCCTCCCGATACGACGCGCCTTGTTCGAGATCCTGGCGCATTTGATCCACCAGTATGATGGAGTTTCGCATGTCCATGCCGGAGAGCGCGATCAATCCGAGCAGCGCGACGAAGCCAAAAGGCGCATTGGCGAGGTTGAGCGCGAGGGAAGCGCCGATGATTCCGAGCGGCGCGCTCATCATGACGAGGCCCAGTCTCGCGAAGTCCTGCAACTGAAACATCACGATCGTCAGCATGAGCAGGCCGACCGCCGGGAATACCGCCGCGATCGCGGCGTTGGCCTTGGAGGACTCCTCTATGGCGCCGCCGATTTCGAGCCGATAGCCCGGAGGCAGCGCGGCTTTTATGTCGTCGAGCCTCGGCCACAGGCGGGAGGTGACGTCCGGCGCTTGCGCGCCGTCCTTCACATCGGCGCGGACCGTGATGGCGAGATCTCGGTTGCGCCGCCAGAAAATCGGCTCTTCATGCAGGTATTCCATTTTGGCGATCTGGGAGACCTGGATAGGCAGGCCTCCGTCCGAATAGATCACCATATCGCCGAGTCGCCCCAGATCGCCCCGCTCGCTTGCCGCCGCGCGGGCGATCACGTCGACCTGATCGACGCCGTCGCGCAGCGTGGTCACGGTCACGCCGGAGAGCAACATTTTCAGCCTCGTGGCGATATCGAGCGGCGTAAGCCCCAGAAGCGTCGCGCGATCCTGGTCGATGACAAGTTTCACGCTCGGCGATTGCTCATTCCAATTCAGATTTGGATCGATGATCGCTTCGTCCGAGCGCATGACGTCCCGGACGCGATAAGCGATCGCGCGGACTTGCGCCGGGTCGTCGCCGATGACGCGGAACTGGACCGGAAAACCCACCGGCGGCCCGAAATTGAAGCGATCGACCCGCGCCCGCGCCTCGCTCAGGCTTCCCGAGGCGATGGCGTCGTCGAGCTTCTTCTTCAGACGCTCGCGCGCCTGCGTGTCCTTGGCGACGATGACCATTTCCGAATAGGCTTCATTGGGCAGCGCAGGGTTCAGGCCAAGCCAGAAACGCGGCGGTCCCCGGCCGATGTAGCTGGTGTAATGCAGAGCGTCGGCGTCGCCTCTCAGCAGTTCCTCGGAGCGCTTCGTCGCTTCGAGCGAGGCGCCTATCGCCGAGCCTTCCGGGAGCCGGAGCTGAAGGAACAGTTCCGGCCGCTCGGACAGCGGAAAAAACTGTTTTTGGACATGGACAAACCCCACGCAGGCGAGGACGAAAACACCGACGGTCGCGGCGACCACTTGCTCGCGATGGTCCACGCTCCAGGCGATCGTCTTTCGCAACAGCAGATATGGCGGGGTCCGGTAAATCTCGTCGGGGTCGCCGTGCGGATGCAATTTTCCGAAATCGGGCAATAGTCTCACGCCGAGATAGGGGGTGAAAATCACCGCGACGAACCAGGAGGCGATCAAGGCGATCGCCAGCACCCAGAACATCGAGCCGGTGTATTCGCCCGTCGAGGAGTTCGAGAAGGCCACGGGCATGAAGCCGGCCGCAGTGAGCAAGGTCCCGGTCAGCATCGGGAAGGCGGTGGAGTCCCAGGCGAAAGTGGCCGCATTCGCGCGGCTGTGGCCCTGCTCCATTTTCACCATCATCATCTCGACCGCGATGATGGCGTCGTCGACCAAAAGCCCCAGCGCGATGATCAGGGCGCCAAGCGAAATACGTTGCAAATCGACGCCGAGCGCGTTCATGAAGATGAATACGATGGACAGAACCAGCGGCACGGAGAGGGCGACGACGACCCCGGGGCGCGCGCCGAGCGAGGCGAAGCTGACCAGCAGAACGATGACCAGCGCCTCGACGAACGACCGGGAGAATTCGCCGACGGCTTCCTCCACCACGCGCGGCTGATCCGCGATCTGCTCGATGTCGATGCCAAGGGGGGTCTTCGCCCGGACCTCGTCGACCGCGAGGGCCAGATTCTTGCCGAATTCGAGGATGTTTCCGCCGCGCGCCATCGCCACGCCGACCACGATGGCCGGCGCGCCGTTTTGCCTCACGAGAAAACTGGGCGGGTCCTCGAAGCCGGGCGTGATCGTCGCGATGTCGCCAAGACGAAGGATTTGGCCATTGGCGGCGATGGGAAGGGCGGAGATCGAATCGGCGCCTTGCAGCGACTGGGCGACCTGAACCCTTACGCGGGCCGACGAGGTTTCGAAGGCGCCGGCGTCGGAGACCGCGTTTTCCTTGGCGACCGAGTCGAAGATCGCCTGCGGCGGAATTCGCAAATTCGCAAGTTTCGCCTGACTGAATTCGACGAAGATTTTCCGGTCCTGATTGCCGTAGACGTTGACCTTCACCGCGTCCGGAGTGCGCACGAGGCGCTGGCGCAGGACTTCGACGACCCGATCGAGTTGGCGATAGTCGGCGCCGTCGCCGGTCACGGCGTAAAGGACGGAATCCACGTCGCCATATTCGTCGTTCACCGCCGGGCCTTTTACGCCGGCGGGGAGATCGGGCTTGACGTCGTAAAGCTTCTTGCGCAACTGATAAAACAGCGTCGGGACCAGAACGGGCGGAGTCGTGTCCTTGAGCGTGACCGCCATCGCCAGAAAGCCCGGCTTCGCATAAGTCTCGATTCGGTCCAGATAGGGCAACTCCTGGAGTTTCTTCTCCATCGGATCGCCGACCTGATCGCGCATCTCCTTGGCGGTCGATCCGGGCCATTGCGCGGTGACATTCGCGACCTTGATCGTGAAGGAGGGATCTTCGGCGCGCCCCAGCCGGGCGTAGGACATTGTTCCGCCGATCCCGACGACGATGACGAGGAACAGAACGAGCGTCGGATGGCTCACCGCCCATTTCGAAAGATTCAACGCTTTCATGCGGGCCGATCCTTAAAGACGGTCTTGAGCGACGACGCGCACTCTCTGTCCCAGATCGAGCTTTTGCACCCCGAGAACGACGATCTTGTCGCCTTCCTGGAGCAGCCCCGACACGATGGCCCGATTGGCTTCGTAACGCAGCACCGAGACCGGCTTCAGCGAAAGCTGGCCTTCTTCATCGACCTTCCATAGCGCGGCTCCTTGCCCCTGGTTGAAGAGGGCGGAAAGAGGCACGTCGACGACGGGGGTGTTGTCCCGGCTCGAAATGGCGAGCGTGGCGCTCATGCCGAGAGAAATCGTCGCGTCGGGATCGAGGATCGAAAATCTCGCCGCGAAATTTCGCGTCGCGGGGTCGGCGGAAGGGCTGAGTTCGCGCAGTTTGGCGCGATAGATTTTGTCGGGATTCGACCACAGGAACAGTCGCGCCTCGCCCGAGCCGGCGACACTGGCGTAGGCTTCGGGTAAGGCCGCCAGCGCCTCCATTTCGCCGTCGCGGGCGATGCGAATCGCCGGGCTGCCGGCAGCGACCACCTGGCCCGGTTCGATCGAGCTTTGGGTCACTACGCCATCCGCGTCTGCGCGCAGCACGGCGTAATCGAGACTGTTCTTGGCGAGTTCGACCGCGCGGGCCGCGCGCTGGTTGCGGCCGCGGGCCTCCTGCGCGGCCGCGTGCGCCCGATCCAGCGCGGCCTGAGCCGTCCAACCCTGCTGTTTGAGCTTCGTCGCCCGCGCCTCGTCGGCCGAGGTCTGCATCAGCGCCACGTTGGACGTGGCGTATTCCGCGTCGGCCTGCTCCTTTTGCAGCTTGAGGTCGGTGTCGTCCAGCGTCGCCAGGATTGCTCCCGTCTTTACCCGCTGCCCCACTTCGACGAAGCGCTTAACGACCTTGCCGGCGACCCGGAAGCCAAGGTCCGATTCGATGCGCGGATGGATGGTGGCGGCGAATTCCCGCGTCCGCGACCGAGGCGCGAGATGAACCGTCGAAACCAGAACCGGGCGGGCTGGTTCGGTTCCGGCGCTCCTCGGCTTTGCGTCGCAGGCG
Source organism: Methylocystis sp. KS32 (assembly GCA_002862095.1). Lineage (GTDB taxonomy): Bacteria > Pseudomonadota > Alphaproteobacteria > Rhizobiales > Beijerinckiaceae > Methylocystis. The sequence goes on from PHSQ01000003.1 coordinate 398,186, forward strand.
CCGAGCGCGAGCAGCGCGGAGGTCAACAAAACGAGGCGACGAGAGAATGGGAAGTTTCGCATGAGATCCGCCACCATTGTCGAGGCTAGGTGGCATGACTGATGATGAAAATCAATATTCGTCACAGCGCCATCAAAGCCGCGTATCGAGAGGACCGCAAGCCCGAGGCAGGGCGAGCCGCGCCGCGAAGGTGAAGCCCTACGGCGCGGATATCGCGCTTGACGCCGACAAGTCTGGCGCGGCGCGGCGCCCGAAATGGGGCCACGCGCTTGCCGCCGTCAAAACATCGATTTATATGCGCTTATTATGCCGGTTACGCCCTTGCGACGGAGCGGCCTAGACACAATCTCATCTGACGAAGGGATAGGGCGGCGAGGCGGGCTTTTGGGGAAAGCCGCCGGCATTCCAATTCTCGATGGACCGCTACGGGGTCCGAAAAAATTGCACATGGAAGGACCAACAAAATGGCAAAAATTATCGGCATCGACCTGGGCACGACCAATTCCTGCGTGGCCGTTATGGAAGGGTCGAGCCCCAAGGTCATCGAGAACGCGGAAGGAGCGCGCACGACTCCCTCGATCGTCGCCTTCACCGACGACGGCGAGCGGCTAGTGGGCCAGCCGGCCAAGCGGCAAGCCGTGACCAATCCCGAAAAGACCTTTTTCGCCATCAAGCGCTTGATCGGCCGCACTTTCGAAGACCCGATGACCAAAAAGGACATTGGGCTCGTTCCTTACAGGATTGTCAAAGCCGGCAATGGCGACGCTTGGGTCGAGGCCGCCGGCAAACAATATTCCCCTTCGCAAATCTCGGCTTTCATTCTCCAGAAGATGAAGGAAACCGCCGAGGCCCATCTCGGCGGCCCGGTGACGCAGGCGGTGATCACGGTCCCGGCCTATTTCAACGACGCCCAGCGGCAGGCGACCAAGGACGCCGGTAAGATCGCGGGCCTTGAAGTGCTCCGCATTATCAACGAGCCCACGGCGGCGGCGCTGGCCTATGGCCTCGACAAGAAGCATAGCGGCACCATCGCGGTCTACGACCTCGGCGGCGGCACTTTCGACGTGTCGATTCTCGAAATCGGCGACGGCGTGTTCGAGGTGAAGTCGACCAATGGCGACACTTTCCTTGGCGGCGAGGACTTCGACAACCGCGTCGTCGAATATCTCGCGAGCGAGTTCAAGAAGGAACAGGGCATCGATCTCACGAAGGACAAACTCGCGCTGCAACGCCTCAAGGAAGCGGCGGAAAAGGCGAAAATAGAGCTCTCCTCCGCGACCCAGACCGAGATCAATCTGCCTTACATCACGGCCGACGCCACCGGTCCGAAACATCTGACCCTCAAGCTGACCCGCGCCAAGTTTGAAGCTCTGGTCGACGATCTGATCCAGCGCACCATCGAGCCCTGCCGCAAGGCGCTCAAGGACGCCGGGCTCTCGGCCGGCGAAGTGGGCGAGGTGGTCCTGGTGGGCGGCATGACCCGCATGCCCAAGGTTCAGGATATCGTTAGGCAGTTCTTTGGCAAGGAGCCCCACAAGGGCGTCAATCCCGACGAAGTGGTCGCGATCGGCGCGGCGGTTCAGGCCGGCGTTCTGCAGGGCGACGTCAAGGACGTGCTGCTGCTCGACGTGACCCCGCTGTCGCTCGGCATCGAGACCCTGGGCGGCGTCTTCACCCGTCTGATCGACCGCAACACCACCATCCCGACCAAGAAGAGCCAGGTTTTCTCGACCGCCGAGGACAACCAGACCGCCGTGACCATCAACGTCTTCCAAGGCGAGCGCGAGATGGCGGCCGACAACAAGAGCCTCGGACGGTTCGATTTGACCGGCATTCCTCCGGCGCCGCGCGGCGTGCCCCAGATCGAAGTGACCTTCGACATCGACGCCAACGGCATCGTCAATGTCACCGCGAAGGACAAGGCCACCAACAAGGAGCAGCAAATCCGCATCCAGGCTTCGGGCGGCCTGTCCGAGGCCGACATCGACAAGATGGTGAAAGACGCCGAGGCGCACGCGGCGGAGGACAAGGCGCGGAGAGAACTGATCGACGCCAAGAACCACGGCGAGGCCTCGGTTCATTCCGCCCAGAAGTCTCTGGCGGAATTCGGCGACAAGGTGTCGGCCTCCGACAAGAGCGCGATCGAGGCGGCCGTTGCATCCTTGAAGACCGCGCTCGAGGGCGATGATGTCGAGCACATCAAGGCCAAGACCAACGAGTTGGCGCAGGCGTCGATGAAGCTCGGCGAGGCCATGTACAAGGCTCAGCAGGCCGAAGGCGCGGCGCCGGGCGCTGGCGCGCACGACGCCGGCAAGGACGACGTGATCGACGCCGACTTCAAGGAAGTCGGCGGCGACGATCACAAGAAGTAAGGGCGGCCGATTACGTTCGTTCGACACTTGTGGAGAGGGGGGGTATCCCTCTCCACTTTAAACACTCTGATTACGATTACGGGAAGGCCGGGGACAACGATACGGGCGATGCGGGTCATATACTCTCGGTGGCATCGAACAGATATAAGGTAAATGCGGGCAGGTCACCGTAATTCAATTCGGCGTGTCACCGTAATTCGAATCTCCCAAAGTTGTCGCAAACAAAGAGAATCAAGGGCCGCGAGGCCGGTCAACCAAATTCAGATCAGGCTCTGATAACCAATCCCACCGCAAATGTGTGAACCTTAACAATTACTATCGTTCTATGGAGACTGCCAGCATGCATGAAATTAATTCAAATATATGTCAATTAAGTAACATCAGTGATGTATTTAAAACTATTAATTACTGGGCTACGCAGCAATTTTCTCCTTGGCGCAAGCGCACGATTTCACGCAGTGAACTTCAATCACATTTAACAGAATTGAGCAATCGCAATCATAACGTGTTTGTATTCACAATTGATCGTGGGAATGTAGATCTGGCGGATAAATCGACGCTATTTCATGATGAATATTTTGAGCATTCACTCCTCAGGGCGAAAATGTATCGGTTATTTCTGGAAACCACGGTCCGCTGCCTCTGTCCGGATTTGTGCACCACTCTCGCAATATTTGTCGGCGATGGATCTCTGGATCATATCGAGATGCCAATCTTTTCTTTCCAAAAGATTTTGGGAAACAAAAGTCCTTTACTTCCTGACGTAGGCCTAATAGATCCTAGATTCTTCATGGCGCAGAATTATCTCGATCACATAAAATACGAAGAAAAGGAAATCTCGGCTATATTTGCCGGATCGACAACTGGTGGCCTGATAACGCCCGAAGCGATTCGTAACGGTTCCATCCCACGCGTGCGCGCGGCTATGTTTTTCAGCGGGCACGAGAACGTCCACTTCCATTTACCAAACATATTGAACCATGACTCTGACGAAGCATTGAATATGTTGCGCGATCTCGGGTTTGGACGCGGAGAACATATCGATTGGCCTGAACAATTTAGACATCTTTTTTTGTTGAGCATGGATGGGAACGGGCCGTCACCTGCGCGGATCGCAATTGGCCTAAAATCCAACTGCATTTTGATGCACTATGTGACCGAACACAATTTGTATTATTTTGCTGGACTGCAGCCTTGGGTTCATTATCTCCCAATTTACCAAGACGAAGATGTCCTACAATTAATCGAGCACGAACGCAAAAATCCAGGTTTTTACAGATTTGTCGCATTAGAAGGAAAGAATTTCGCCGAAAATTATCTCACTCCCTTCGGGGTAATGTACTACACTTGCCAGTTGCTGCGGAGCTACGAACGTTTGTTCGATGATGCCGTAGAAAAAGGTGGAAAAACTAGCAGATTGGCACACTGGATAGGGTTGGAAGAGCTTTCCTTGCTCAGTTCTCGCGTATTCCAATTGGAAATGGTCGCAGCGCAGGAGAAGGATCGCGGAGACACACTCGCTGCCATGTTTTGGAAGGAACGGGAACGAGCGGAAGCTGCCTATCCCCAAGAAAAACTGAAAGCAGAGAGGACTGCAACTGCACTCGATGAAGAACGACAGCAAACAGCCGCAGAGATCTCCGGTCTGCGAGATCGTGTAGATTTGCTGGAAGCTGTGTTACGAAATATTGAGATTGAAAAACAACTTGATAGCCCCTTTCAAAAGTGCCTTCAACATCTCCGTTGGGCAGCCACGTTCCAGTTTATGTCCAACCGCCGGTCAAAGCAACGTATGCGCAAGGTAATGGAGGCGACATTGCAGTCGGGCTTGTTTGATCGCGAATGGTATCTCTGGGCCAATCCAGACGTCGCTGCCAAGGGGGTTGATCCATTGAAACATTATTGCTCGTCAGGATATCTTGAAAGACGCCGACCCGGACCAAACGCTGACGACGCTTGGATATCGCGCTTGTTAGAAGCTTTTCCTCCAGAGAACTCCCCAGCTTAGAGCCCGACTCGAATTTCACACCTGACCGGCTTTCGCCCTCGCAATTACGGTGACGCCCAATTGCAATTACGGTGACACCAATTACGGTGACACGCCCGTCTTTCTCCTTTAAATAGCCGATACAACTCATAATCGCCCGCCTCGAAAAACACGGTTGCGCGACGATTGTCACGCTGGGTGACATGATGCGGAAGGCCGTGGACAACGATACGGACGATGCGGTCATATACCCTCGGTAGCATCGAACAGATATAAGGAAAATCCGGGCGTGTCACCCTAATTCGTAGGTAAATGCGGGCGTGTCATCGTAATTGGTGTCACCGTAATTCCACTGTAATTCGTGTCACTGTAATTCTGTGATCCATCTACGCGGCGGCGGGCGAGGCGGACGGTTCACCGGATTGATTGAGTATCGGCGCGAAGAGTCATCTCGACGCCGCGAGCTTCGATGCTTACATCGAGCGATGAACTGGTGTATCCGCTCCTCCAAGGCGCGATCTCGGCTCGCGCCGGCGACCGGTTTCCCAAGACCTGCGGACTCTTAAAAATATGGCGAAGCGCGACTATTACGAAATTCTAGGCGTCTCCCGAACGGCCACCGACGTCGAGATAAAAATCGCCTTTCGCAAGTCGGCGATGGAATGCCATCCCGACCGCAATCCCGGCGACAAGGCGGCCGAAGCCCGTTTCAAGGAATTGAACGAGGCCTATCAGGCCTTGTCGGACGCCCAGAAACGGGCCGCTTACGATCGCTTCGGGCACGGCGCCTTCGAGCAGGGCGCGGGCGGCTTCTCCAGCGACGGCTTCTCGGCCTCGATGGCCGATATTTTTGAAGACCTGTTCGGCGATGTGATGGGCCGCCGGGGCGGGCGGCAGGGCGCGAACGGGCGCGAGCGCGGGTCTGATCTTCGCTATAATATGGAGATTACGCTGGAGGAGGCGTACACGGGGAAGGCGGCTACGCTGCAAGTGCCTACCTCCGTCACCTGCGACGCCTGTGGCGGCGCGGGCGCCAAAAAAGGGTCGAAGCCGAAAACCTGCACCACCTGCGCCGGTTACGGCAAAGTGCGAGCGCAGCAGGGCTTTTTCGCGATCGAGCGGATCTGTCCGACCTGTCAGGGGCGCGGCGAAATCATCGATAATCCTTGCCCGTCCTGCGCGGGTTCCGGCCGCAAGGCGCTGGAGCGCACGCTTTCCGTCAATGTCCCGGCCGGGGTCGAGGACGGGACGCGCATTCGATTGGCGGGAGAAGGCGAGGCGGGACTTCGGGGCGGGCCGGCGGGAGACCTTTATATATTCCTCTCGGTGAAACCGCATCCCTTCTTCCAGCGTGACGGAGCGGACCTCTATTGTCGGGTGCCGATCTCAATGGTGCGCGCCGCCATCGGCGGCGAAATCTCGGTCCACGCCATCGACGGGTCGGAATGTAAGTTGAAGATTCCCGAAGGCGCCCAATCGGGCCGGCAGCTCAAGATCAAGGGCAAGGGAATGCCCGTGCTGCGCGGACGGGATCTGGGCGATCTCCACGTCCAGATCAGCGTAGAAACGCCGCAGAACCTGACCAAGCGGCAACGCGAATTGCTCCAAGAATTCGAGCAGGAATCCTCCCATCATACCCATCCCGAGGCCACGGGCTTCTTCGCGCGGATGAAAGAGTTGTTTGGAAAATAGGCGTCAATCGGCCCCGAGGGTATTATCAAACTCAACCAGGAAGGATAGGAAAGAGCGGGGGCTTCGCGCCGCGGAGCCGCCTTATTGAGTCGTCCCCTGATTTGGGGGCGTTTTGCGTGGGCAGCCAGCTGCGAACTTGAAGGCGAGAAATCCGTGCCGCACCCCCAGCCGTCTAGAAAAAGCATATTCGCGGACAATGCGCGTTTCCTTCGTCAGATGATCGAAAAGCCGCACATCGTCGGTGCGGTTTCCCCTTCGGGTCCCGCATTGGCCAAAGCGATGGCGAGCTATGTCGATCTGTCCCGGCCGGGGCCGATCATCGAACTCGGACCGGGCACGGGGCCGGTCACCAAGGCGCTGCTGGCTAGAGGCGTCCCGATGGAGCGACTGATTCTGGTCGAATACGAGACCAAATTCTGTCACCTGCTGGCAGAGCGTTATCCGAGCATAAAACTTATCCAGGGCGACGCCTACAGCCTCAAACAGACGCTAGAGGGACATCTGGACGGCCAGGTGGCGTCAGTGGTGTCGAGCCTGCCGCTTCTTATCCGGCCCGAGCGCGACCGCATCGAACTGCTGCGCCAGGCCTTCGACCTGATGGGGCCGGAGGGGTTGTACATCCAATTCACTTACGGACTCACGATTTCGCCCATGCCGATCCATGCTCATGGCGTCGGCGGGGCCTATGTCGGCAAGGGTTCCGCGCCGATCCTGCTCAATTTCCCTCCCGCCCGCGTCTGGCGCTATCGGAGCGCCGGCCGTGTGGTCGGTCCAACGAAGTGAGCGACGAGATAGGGATCGATAGCGGGCGGGATCGCATCATCGTCGCTCTCGACGTCGACAGCGTCGAGGCCGCTCGCGTTCTGATCGACGCGCTGGGCGATTCCGTTTCTTTCTACAAGATCGGCATGGAGCTCGCCTACGCCGGCGGCCTCGATCTCGCCAAGGAACTGAAACGCGCCGGCAAGCGCGTTTTTCTCGATTTGAAGCTGCACGACATCGGCGCCACCGTGGAACGCGCGACGCGACAGATCGCGCGTCTTGGCGCCGATTTTCTCACCGTGCACGCCTTTCCGCAAAGCATGCGCGCCGCGCGGGCGGGGGCTGGAGCGAGCGGTTTGCGCTTGCTCGCGGTCACCGTCCTGACCTCATACGACGACGCCGATCTCGAAGAGGCCGGTTACGCCTTGGGGGTGACGGAGTTGGTGACGCAACGCGCCATTCAGGCGCGCAACGCCGGTATGGATGGTCTCATTCTCTCACCGCTGGAACTGGCGCCGGTCCGTGCTCTGGTCGGCGCCGATATGCTCTTGGTCTCGCCGGGGGTGCGTCCTTCCGGCGCCGACATCGGCGACCAGAAGCGTGTCATGACCCCAGGACAGGCCATTATCGCCAGCGCGAATTACCTCGTGATTGGCCGTCCCATCACGAGAGCGCCCGATCCTTGGGAGGCCGCCATTCGGATCGCTCAGGAAATCGAAACGGCCGAGGGCGTTTCCGTCAGGAAACCATAGCTCTTCAAGGTCGCTTCCAACTGGGCCGGGTTCAGGAACAGCGCCGCGTTCCAGCCAAGCTCTCGCGCCGCGGCGACATTCGCGGGCCTGTCGTCGATGAAAAGACACGCTTCGGGCCGCAACTCGTAGCGCCGCGTCGTAAGCCGGTAGATGGCCGGGTCCGGCTTCGTCATCTCTTCCTCGCCCGAGACGACCACGCCCTCGAAGAGCCTGAAAAAGTCGTATAGTCGGCGCGTTTCCCGGTATTTTTCCGCGGAGAAATTGGTCAGGGCGTAAAGCGGCGCGCCTTCGTCGTGCAAGGCCTCGAGCAGTCGCACGGAACCTGTGATGGCGCCCTTCAAGGTTTCCTGCCATCTGAGGTCGAAGGCGGCGATCTGCTCCGCATATCGAGGGAAAAGCCGGCTGCGCTCCGCTACTCCCTCGACAAACGGCAGGCCTCGATCCAGCTCCAGAATCCAGTCCGCCGCGCAGACGTTTTCCAAAAACCAGTCGAGTTCGGCTTCGTCCCGAAAAATTTTGGAATAAAGGTAGCGCGGGCTCCAATCGAGCAGCACGTTGCCGATATCGAAGATTATGCTGGAAACCACTTTTTTGCTCATGCGGGCGGATCTCTTCGCGGGATGAGGTTTGCGCGCCGGGCTCGGGGCGCCTAAAGGTAGGGTCGCAACACCCCGGCGCCATTGCAGCGGAGCCATCGACTTATGCGTATCGCCAGCTGGAACGTCAATTCGGTGCGGCAAAGATTGGAGGCCTTGCGCTCCTATTTGAAGGATGCGGCGCCGGACGCGCTCTGCCTGCAGGAGCTTAAATGCGAGGACGCCGCTTTTCCGCGTCGGGAGATCGAGGACGCGGGTTATAACGTCGAGGTGCTTGGCCAAAAGACCTTTAACGGGGTCGCCCTGCTTTCCAAAACGCCGATCGAGGATGTTTCGCGCGGGCTCCCCGGGTTTGAGGATTCGCAGGCGCGCTATATCGAGGCCGTCGTCGGCGACGGCGCGGGAGGAATATACCGCATCGCCTCGATTTATCTGCCCAACGGCAATCCGCCGGCGAGCGACAAATACACCTACAAGCTCGCCTTCATGGAGGCGTTGATCCGCCGCGCGAGCGCCCTGCTGGCCGGGGAGGAGCGCGTCGTTCTAGCGGGAGATTACAATGTCATTCCTTCGGCGGAGGATGTCTACGACCCCAAGGCCTGGTCCGGCGACGCCCTGTTCCTGCCGACGAGCCGGGCCAAATACCGCGAATTGCTCAACCTCGGATTCACCGACGCCCTGCGCGCGACGACGGACGCTCCCGGCCAATATAGTTTTTGGGATTATCAGGCCGGCGCCTGGCAGAAGAACAACGGATTGCGCATTGATCATCTGTTGCTGTCGCCGCAGGCCGCCGACCGGCTGAAAGGCGTCGAGATCGACAAGAAGATGCGAGCCGGCGACAAGCCCTCGGATCATGTGCCGATCCGCGCCGAATTCGCCTGAAAACTATTCCCGCGGCAGCGGCGGCATCAGAGCGCGCAAGGGATGATCCGGCCAGCAGGGCTTTGAGCCGAGGTTCGAGGCCGGGTTCCGCGCCGCGCCCATCAGGCCTGCCGGCGCCGCTTCGACCCTGGCGATGTAATTGGTCGGAACTCCCCTCGGGTCGAGTTGCAGCGACGCGGTGAGCAGATCGCAGGAACTGACGGCGAAACTGGGCTGGATCAGCACGTTTTTCAGCTCCAGTCCCGGCGTGAAGGCGCCGAGCGAGACAATCCAGAACACTGCCTTTTTCGCCCATGTTTCATCCGGCCGCAGTTTCAACGCGACGTCCGCGAAGACAAAAGCGAGGATGAAAAGCGGCGCTATGGACGCCCGCATCTCCAGATCGTTGAGGGGGCCAAAGTTGAATAAAGGCAGAGCGAGCAAAATCACGATCGAGGCGATCAACAGGCCTTGCAAGGGCCTCGCCACCCGGTCCCATAGCCAGAACAAAACAAAGGCGTGCGGAATTTCGACAACGATGAAAAGCGCATATAGCCACGGGTTCAGCGTAGACATCCCGTGAGAAAGAGAGCTGGCGTCGATGGTGAGATAATAGGCGATGGGCAGAAAGCCGGTCGCGGCGAGGACGCCGAGCCACAGTCGTTTCGAGGTCAAGAGTTTCACTCGGACGGGCCAGGCGAGCAAAGGCATGTAGACGAGGCCCGGCAAAACCGCCAGCGGCGACCACATCAGCAGCGCCGCGAACATAACGCCCAGAAAGGCGATGTCGACTTCCTCTCTCGGCGCGAGCAGGCAAAGCGCCGCGAAGAAGAAGCCGGGCAGCGCGTGGTTCGGCGCCCAGAACAGCTGGGTGACGGTGCTCGAATATTTCCATAATTCGAGATCGGGCCTCACCACGCCGGGCGCGCGCAAAAACTGGTCGTAGAGCGCGGGCAATATATCGAGCCCGCTGAAGACGGCGATGAGCAGCGCCAGCCGCCAACCGCCCGCCAGAGAGCCGACAATGTAAAAGACGATCCCGCACAGCAGCGTATTCTGTGCGAGGAGGGCCACATGGGCGCCCTGAACCCCGAGTAATTTTCCCGCCGCCGCAGGCAGGAGATACATGCCGAGCGGCGCGCGCAGGAAATATTCGACGCCGCGATAGGAATAATAAATCGGCGCCTGGCGCTGCGTGAGGTCGCCAAGAACGGCGTCGCGGATCAGCCAGTCAGAGTTCGGGTAAAAAAGATGCGTCTCGCCGCCAAAAAGCAGGATCGTGGTCGCGAGCGCGAGGCAGATCGCCAGCAGACGAGCATCAATCGGCGCGTCGAGAAAAAGAGCTTTGCCCGCGGAGGCGCGCGTGGAGACGAGGGCGGCCGACAATGTAACGCCGAAGACGATGATGAGCGCGGGCGCCCATTGCAGGCTCGCTGCGAAAACCAGATCGGATGCGATGAAAAGCAGCGCGGCGAAGACGACAAGCCAGCGATTCATTGGGCGCGGACTCTGTTGGAGGGCGAAAAAAGAGGCGATCGCCGGCAGGAGGGCCTGGCTCGGACCCCGCCAGGGAACGACGGGCGAGGCTGGGCGATCGAGAAATAGGTAAAAATGACGAATTTTTTCTTTCGCCGCGAATCCAGCTCGGCGCCTTGCCTTTCATCCCGGTCCCGGCCTATAAGCGCGTCGCTAGACCGCCCGGCCAGTGATGGGCTGCCGGGGCGGTTTTTTTCGCTCATGCGAACGCTCGCCGAATGTCTCCGTCAAGGGAACAGCGCGCGCAAAACTAACGGGCCAAAGGCCCAGGAGAGCAAAATGCCCAAGTTGAAGACCAAATCCGGCGCGAAAAAGCGCTTCAAGATCACCGGCACCGGCAAGGTGGTCTACGCCCAAAAGGGCAAGCGCCACGGCATGATCAAACGCACGAACAAGCAGATCAGAAATCTGCGGGGAACCTCCGTCCTGTTCAAGACGGATGGAGACAACATCAAGAAATACTTCCTCCCCAACGGTTGATTCCCCCTCTTTCGAGCAATCGCTCGCATGGATTTCTGAAGGAGTTTCGTCATGGCTCGCGTCAAACGGGGCGTTACGTCCCACGCCAAGCACAAAAAGACCCTCAAGGCCGCCAAGGGCTTTTACGGCCGCCGCAAGAACACCATCCGGGCGGCCAAGGCCGCCGTCGATCGCTCGATGCAATATGCGACGCGCGACCGCAAGGCGAAAAAGCGCACGATCCGGTCGCTATGGATTCAGCGTCTGAACGGCGCGGTGCGTGAGTTCGGCCTGACCTACAGCCGTTTCATCGACGGACTGAACAAGGCAGGCGTCACGCTCGACCGCAAGGTGCTTTCCGACCTCGCGATCAACCAACCGGAGGCTTTCGCCGCCATCGTGGCTCAGGCCAAGGCCGCGCTTCCCGCCGCCTGATCCGGCGGCAGGCTCAGGAAAAACCAAAAACCCGCTGCAGGGCTTCCGCGGCGGGTTTTTTCTGCGAGGGGAGGGCGATCCCCCTGTCAGGGCAAAGCGTTTCTCACGTCCGAATGACGATTTTTATTCGCCAACGCGCGCCAGGCCAGAGTTGCAAAGAGCATGGAGCACTGCGCGTAGCGCGCGGTCAGACGGCGCGGATCGTTCGCCAGGCGCCAGAACCACTCGAGCCCCGCCATTTGCACGCCGCGCGGCGCCCGGACCATGTTGCCGGAGATGAAATCCAGCGCCGCGCCCACGCAAATGAATCCGACCTCCGGGCAATGGCGGAGCAGGGCTTCGGCAAGCAATTCCTGCTTTGGGGCGCCAAGCGACAGAACGCAGATGCGCGCGCCGGAGTCCTTGATACGCTGGGCGAAGGCCTTCGCGGTTTCCTCTATCCGATCCACGCGCACATGCGGCGTGTCCGCCCCCGCGATCGCGAGGCCGGGATAGCGTTTTATCAAGATATCCAGAGCCTTGCGTTGGGACGCATAGCTCGGCCCAATGAAAAAGAGAGGCAGCCCTTCCTTGGCCGCGCGCGCGCAGAGCGGTTCGACGAGATCGGCGCCGGTGGTGCGCTTTACCAATGTGCCCTGCTGGCGAAGCAGCCAGACGATGGGCCATCCGTCCGCGCTCACCAAATCCGCGCGGCTGTAGGCCGCGCGAAAGCGACGATCCTCTTTCAGTTTCACGAGGTGATCGAGATTGATTGTGAATAGCGTGAAGCCGCGCCGCGCCTTCGCGCGGTTCGCCATGATCTCGAGAGCGGATTCCATGTTCTGAAGATTAACCGAGATTTCCGAGTTCGAGGGGACCGGCAAGCTCTCGGAGAAGACAGAGGACTGAAGAGCATACATGAGACTCACACCCACACCGCTGCATTCAATGCTTTACGGAGCCGATCGACGGATGCTCGCTTTTGGAACATCGCTCGACCCCGGGCGTAACGCAGCAAGCGAAACGCCATCGGGAGCCATTGAAGCTGGGGGGAATTGCTGATCACGTACAAGCATATATTAAATCAGGTTAATTCTCGTTCATAATTGCAATGCGGAAAGGCCGGAAGCCGCGCAAACCCGCGAATTAACCCTGCGCGCAACGACCGGGGCCGGCTCTGCGATTTGAGGCGTCGTCGCGCGACCAGAGTCCGCGCGATGGAAAACCTCGACTTAATTGTCCCGTTTTGACACGGATTTCGGAGTTTGGGCCGTCCCGAAAAGCGACGCCCGATACGCCTGCCTTTATGCTGGCGTGGAAGTATTTTGTATAAACATGTCTGGTATCAAATTATCGTGGAAAGCAGAGGGAGTTCCCTGTGTTCGCGTTGACGGTCGACGGTAGGCCGATCTCGCCATCATTCATGAGACAGCAGGATGAAAGATCACACGGGCAAGCTGCTCCGCAATACGATCCTCTATATCCCAGCGCAGTTCCTTCCTCCCGCCATCCAATTCGCCACCACCGTCGGCTGGACTTATCTTCTTGACCCCGCCTCGTTCGGCATTGTCACCTTTGTGATCGCCGCGCAGGAAATCACCGCCTATATGGGAATAACCGCCTGGTCGCTTTATGTGCTGCGCTACCATACGCGGTTCGTTGACGGCGATGCGGACCGCTTCCGCCTGATGGACAACCGCATGGCGGTCTACGCCGTCTTGGTTCAAATCATGATGTCCATTCCAATCCTGTGGACGCTCGGCGCCGCCACCGGAGCATCTCTTTTCCTCGCGACGGCGTTTTACCTCACCACCAGAACCCTGCTCATGCACTACGGCGAATGGGCGCGGGCGGAGCACAGGATCGCTCCCTATACGACAGCGCAATTGATCGGAACGGGAGCGGGTTCGGGCCTGTCCATTATCGCCATTCTATCCTTGGGGCCGCTTCCCGCCGTGGCGCTTGGAGCCCAGGCGCTCGGCCAATTGGTCGCGCTCCTGATCCTTTGCGGACAGATCGGGGTGCGCCTTCGTCTAGGCGTCTTCGACGCCGCGATTTTTGGCGAGGTCCGACGCTATGGCGTTCCCTTGATTGTCGGCGGCGTCCTTGGCTGGGCGGCCGGCAACGGTATTCGCGTTTTGGTGCAATATTCAGAGGGGCCGGTCGCGCTTGGTTTGATGTCGGTCGGATGGGGATTGGGACAAAGGATCGCCAGCGTTCTATCAATGCTGCTCACAGCCGCGGCCTATCCGCTCGCGGTCGGCAATCTGGAGCGTGGCGACCGGCGAGGAGCGCTAAGCCAGGTGTCGTTGAATGGAGTCTTTCTTTTGGCTATTCTCGCGCCCGCTTTCGTGGGTGTGATGCTGCTGTCGAAACCTCTGACGAACTTGCTCATCGCGGAGAATTTCCGCGAGACGACGATCGTGATCTTGCCCATAGCGATGCTTGCCGCAGCGTTACGCGGGCTGCGTCTCCACACCAGCGATCAAACCATGCTTTTGCTGGAGCGCACGGATGTTTCGATGTATGTCACCATGATTGAAACCGCGCTGAATCTGGTGTTTTGCGCCATTGGACTGCACTTTGCCGGGGTTTATGGCGCGGCGCTCGGCATGTTGCTCGGAACGGCGATCGCCTGCGTGGGCGGTTTCTCCTACTCCTTCGCATTGCTCGGCCTGCCAATTCCCCCGTCGGGGACTCTCATTCGAATTCTATTGACGACGGGCGTCATGGGATTTGTCGTGCGCTCTTTGCCCGAACCGACGACGATCCCTGCGCTTGTCATCGTCATATTGGCTGGCGTCCTCTGCTACGCCGTTTTCATCGTCCTCGCGTTTCCGGCCTGCAGAGTCCTTTTGGAGAAGCAGGTCCGGCGGCTTTCGGGAGCGCCCGCTTGAACGCGCCGCTCTTCGATGCGCGAACAAACTCGAATGCGCCCGGCGCGAGACGAGTCGCGTTCTTTCACCAAAACGACGTCTTTGGCCGACAGGGAGGAATCGAGCGTTATCTCGCCACGCTCCTGACCTCCTCGCAGGGACGGGCGGCGCTGGTGAGTTCGGAAATCACGCAACCCTTCGAGGCTCATTTTTGCGTCGAGGAATCTGGGTCGCCTCGGCTTCCCCAATGGATGCGCTACGTCGCCGCTCTGTTTAAAAATCGGCGCGACATCGCGGCCTTTCTCGAAGACCGCCGGATCGCCGTGCTGGAATTCAGCCGGCCCGAATATCTTCTGGCCGGATGGATGTTCAAGGGCAAGCGCGTCGTTACGATTCACGGCACCGGCCCTGATCCCGGCAATCGGGCGCATTACGTCGTTCACCATCTCTGTTGCTTCCTGTCGCCGTTCCTCGCGGACAGGGTGCAGGTCGTGGGCCGAGACCCGAGCGGCCTGCCGAGGATCGTCCAATTTCTGCTCGGAAAGCGCGTCGCTTATATCGACGCCTGGTATGATGACAGGTTTAGCCCGGCGCCGTTTCCGGGGCTGGACAATCGACCTTTGAAGGTCTTTTACGCGGGGCGCATCGCCGCGCAAAAGAATCCCGAGTTGCTTTACGCCATCATCCGCGAAGTCTCGCGAACCGCGCCGGGGCTGTTCGAATTTTATTACTTCGGTTCGGACTACGAGGAATTTTCGAAAGCCGGCCTTTCGGAACTCGTGACGAACAAGGGTTTCCTCGGACCCGCCGAATTGGCGCGGGAAATCGGGGACTGTCACCTGGGCCTTCTGTGCTCCGGCTATGGGGAGGGTTCGCCTTTCATCGTCGTCGAGTCCCTGGCCTGTGGACGACCCTTCCTGCTGCCGCCGCTGCGCACTCTCGTCGAAGCCTATGCGGGCTTCGCGGGGATTCGCATTGTCCAAAGCTATGAGGTCGAGGAGTTTGTTCGCGCGCTCATGCGGGTTCGCGAGGATATTCTCGACCTGCGGATCGAACCGGAAAAGATCGCGGCCCAGCTGTCCGATCGATCGCAATCACGCGCCGCGCGACGTCTGATCGATTCGTTGATCGGCCTGGCGGAGTGATTTTGGCGGCCGAGGCGTGCTCGGTCAAATCGGGAACAAAGCGCGATGTTGATCTTCGACCTGGTGCTCGCCACGAGGCGGAAAGAGAGAACGGGGGTCGAGCGCTACGGCGTTCATCTCTTCAACGCGGTTCGCGCCCGGCGCCCCGACACCCTGGCTTTCGTTCGCGACGCGGAAGATTTCGAAGACAAAACGAGAGTCATTCCCGTTCCAAACGTCTATCGCGGTTGGTCTACACTGCCCTGGCGGATCCGCCAATTGGGCCTTAAACCGAGCGCGGTGATTTTTCCGACGGCGCCGGCAAGCCCCTTGTTCCTGCCTTCCAATATGAGGCTTTGCCGCATAATCCACGACGCCTTCCCCTGGAGCAGGGAGCGCGCGATGCCTTTGAAGGGCCGGTTGCTTTATCGCGACGTCGAGAGCCTCATGGCGCGCCGCTACGACGTGCTGCTGGGAACGACGGAACCGGTCGCCCAGGAATTGCGCCGCCAATTGGGACGAGCGGACATCGCGCCTGTCGGCAATGCGCCCGGCATCGACCTTCTGTCGTTGAAGGAGGCGCCGACTCACGGCTTGCCGGAGGATTTCATTCTGGCGGTCGGCACGGTGGAGCCGAGAAAGAATTACGAACAGCTCTTGTCTCTCGTGGAGAGCGATGAGCCGGGGGCGCTGCCCGTCGTGCTGGTGGGGCGGCCCGGTTGGGGCGATATTGTCGAGCGGGTGCGAGCAGCCTGCGAACGCAGGCCCGAGCGCCTGATCTGGCTGCGCGATCTCACCGACGACGGCGCGCTTCTGTGGCTTTACCGTCGGGCGAAGTGTTTCCTGTCCCTTTCGAAAGCCGAAGGCTTCAATATGCCGCTGGTGGAAAGCGCCATGTGCGGAAGTCCGGTAATCTGCTCGGATTTGCCAATCCATCGGGCGGTCGCACCGCCGTGGGCCCGCTTCGTGGGGGCGAACGATTCTTCTTGCGCGATATGGGAGTTCGCGCGAAACGCATCGCGTCCGGAGCAAGAGGCGCTGCAAGCCTATCGGACGCGTTACAGTTGGGACGGCGTTGCGTCCTGCTTGCTCGCTTCGCTTGGTCGGGAGGGGGCGGATGAATGAAGTTCCTCACGCGCCGCCCGGCGAGAAAAAACACATGATCACTTTCCAACGCCAGCCGACGCTTATTTTTTATATTCACGCCCTGGCCGGCGGCGGAGCCGAAAGAGTGATGGCGCGCCTTGCGTCGAGCTACGCGAGGCGTGGCGCGCGCGCGCTGCTGGTCATGGATCACGAAGCCTCGGAGTGGGCGAGCATCCTCGACGAGCGGGTGGAAAGAATCCTGCTGCCCAAAGGACATTTTCGCGGCGCCCTCGCGCTTTCCCGGTTATTGTTTCGCGTCTCGCCGGACATCAGCATATCCGCTCTAAGCGCAAATAATTTGAAACATGTCCTCGCGGCGACGCTGGCCGGGACCCTTCGTCGAGCCGTCATCACTTTTCATGGCTTCGCGGAGAACGAACCCAAGAAGCTCGCCCAATTCAGTTATTGGCTGACGCCGGTTTTAACGAGCCTCGCCGCGAGAAACGTGGCCGTTTCGGACGCTTTGAAAGAGGATTTGATCCGGCGCTTCCATGCGTCGCCGGATCGGCTCGAGACAATCCATAATCCCGCGTCTCCTGAGCATGCGCATCCGCCTGTTTCGCCGCAAAACCTCGCGAACCGCGAGGCCATCGTCGTCGCCGTGGGAAGGCTCGTCGTTGACAAAGGCTTCCTGTTTCTGGTGAGAGCCTTCGCGAAGGTAACTTATCCTGGAGCGAAGCTTATCGTTTTGGGAAAAGGACCGGACCTCCCAAGGCTGAGGAGCGAAGCGGAGCGTCTTGGTGTTGCGGAGCGCGTCGAGTTCGCAGGTTATGTCGCGGAGATCGACAGCTATTTATCGCGGGCGCGTTGTTTCGTTTCGCCGTCGTATCACGAGTCTTTTGGGCTCGCGATCGTCGAGGCGCTCGATTTCGGCCTCGCCGTCGTTTCGACGGATAGCGGCGGACCGCGCGAGATTCTGAATTCACCCGCCGTTGGAAAAATAGTTCCCCTGGGCGACGAAGCGGCGATGGCGACCGCGATCTCGGAAAGCCTGGCGGCGCCAGGAGATCCCTCCGTGCGTCAGCGTCGATCGAGGGATTTTACTCTGGAAATCGCCCTGCGTCGCTACGATAAAATATTCGAGGAAATTTCGCCTTCCCTTGCTTTGCAATTGCGATCTCCCGGAACGCCGCCGATTGATGGAGGTTTTCGCGCGGGCGGCGAGTCGTTGGAGAACATAAACAGCAGCAAGATCGCGAAGTGATCGAACATCGTCGTCTTGGAGGCGAGGCCCGTGGCCGAGCTGACGATGACGATGAAGAAGACGAACAAAAACACGGCGCGGGGGCGCGCCTGTCGCCAGAGTTCCCACAAAAGCGCGAACAGACCGACGACGAAAAACAGCGTCATGATCGCGCCGTATTGGAAGATCATCGCGACCCAGGTGTTTTCGATGCCGACCGCGATGCCGAGCGTGCGCTGCGTGGAAGAGACCAATTGCGGATCTGGCCCCATCAGTAAATCCGCGATGTCGAAGGCGTCGAACATCTTCATCATGATGATCCGCGCCTCGGCCGAGCCGTTGTCGTCGATGAAGCGTCCGATCAAATCGTCGAAGACGCCTAGGGCGATCGTATAGGCGACGGCGCCTGTCACGACTGGCGCGATGAACATCAGGAGGATCAGGCGACCGATATCGAATTTCCTCCCCAGCAGAATCAGGGCGAAATCCTTGAGAAAAAAACCCGACACAATCAGGCCGGACATGAGAATCGAGGTTCTGCCGCCAAAGGCCGCGAGACCAAATATCTGGACGCCGATCAGAAACGCGCGAACGATCGGCGTCAGGGCTTCGTCGGCGCCGAAGAACAGACACAGCATATAGGCCGCCGAGGTGGCGGCGTTCTGGAGCGGATGGCCCAGCAAGGCGGTGGAGCGATAATCCCCGGTTAAATCCTCTCCGGCGATCACGTAAGGAAAAAGTCTGATGTGGGTGAGGAATTCGAAAACGCCGATCACGGCGTTTACGAACAGGATCAGGTGAATGAACCTTCGCAAGAATTGGCGCGTGTCGGTCCGAAGGTCGTCGTGCATGAGCAAAGCGACGAAGCCGATGAAATAGGTTTCTATCGGGGCGGCGATTGGCGCATGTTGGACGAGAGCGGCATAGGCGATCAGCAGGAGCCAGGAAAAAAAGAACAGAGCCGCTCCGGGGAGTCGTTCCGCTAGACCCCGGATGAAACCAAACGGCTTTGATTTTCCAGCGAGTTCGGCCGCGAAGGCGAGCGCCATGAGGTAGGTCGCGGGATGGAGCTTCTGCCATAGGGAGCCGCCCACGGAATCGTAATTGACCCCGATAAAGCCCAGAGCCAGCGACGACACGGAAAAGAGCAGCACAATCGATGCGACGAACAGGATGGAGGCGAGGCGCTGGGCGGTGAACCGGGCGGCCGGCGAGGCGAGGGCGAAGCTCATGCCCGCATCCGGTTCTCGACTCTGACCGGTCCGCTCTGTCGCCGGACCTTCGCATCGGCGCGATTGCGCCCGAACAGAATGCAGGCCTGGCGCTCGTTCTGCGCAGTCGACTCGACCATGACGAGCGCGTCGATTTCCTCGGCCGGCGGCGGATTTTGATTTTGCTCCAGCAGCGCGCCGCAATCGAGAAGGATGAGATCGAATTTGGATTTGAAATAGGGCTCGCGAGGCCAGCCTTGTTCGAATGTGGCCATCAGAACCTCGCCGCCCGAGTTTCTGTCCTTATGAAAATTATATAGGGCGCTTTCGAAGCCAAAGCGCAATTTCACCCGCCGAAGGTTCGCGAGGAGAGGCGTTATATTCGGACGTTTTGCGCTGCAATCGATCAGCAGAACCCGGTCTCCCTGGGCGCAAGCCATGAAGGAGAGGGAAAGAGCGACGGTGGAGACGCCGGCGCCTTCGGCGCTCGCCCCAATGGCCACGATGGGCGTGGGGGAGGCGACGCCGCCCGACCAGAGCGCGTCGTATATTTTCTCGATCGCTTGTCGATAAGGCGCGCGGGGGCTTTGCATCGTGATTCTGACGCCCGAGACGAGGGCGCGCGCCTTTGTCTCGCGAGTATTGGCGCTGTCGCCGCCGGCGACCAGGGCGGGCAGCGCTACGATCACGGCGGCCGGCTCTTGCGAATCCAGAGCTTTCCAGCGGCTCTCGAGGGCTGGCGCGGTTCGCTCTAACGCGGTGCGATCCGCAGGGGGGGCTTTCCTTTGTCCGACCGCGCCCTGAGAGGAATCGGAAGGGCTCTCCTTCGTGGATTGCTGGGGGCGATCCGCGTCGTTGGTCGACGCTGTGCGCTTGCGTTCGCGAAATTCGAGAATCAGAGCGGCCGCAATCCAGATATTGAGGCTGGCGGCGAGGGCGATGATCAGCGCGGGCAGGGTCTTCGGGCTGACCTTGCTTTTCAAAGCCGTGGGTTGATCGATCAAGACGCCGTTGGGCGACGACACCACTTCGCGGTGCACGTTTTCCCGCGCGGCCAGCGCTTTCTCGTATCGCTCACGCACAGCCGCCGTTTGTCGTTCGAGTTCGTTATATTCGAGGCGGTCGCCGCCGGTATTGTTGATCGACGTTTCGAGATTGGCGACGATTTGCTCCGCCAAGCGTTCCGTATTCCGCGCGGTTTTGAGGTCATTCGCCCCCGCCGCCGAAATCCGGCCCAATTCGGCCTTGATCTGCGCGCGCAGGGAGGAAAGCTGAGCCTTGATGATTGTGTATGACGGATGGCGCGGACCCAGCGTCGATTCCGCATAGGCCGCGTCGCGCGACAAGGTTGCGTATTCGCCACGAAGCTTTTCGATAAGCGGGGATTTGATCGCCTCGTCCACGTTTTCGATGGAGCCGCCCGCGCGGATGGCGGCCTGGATCTGGGCGTATCTCGCTTCCAACTCCGCGCGTTTGCCACGCGCGTCCACGAGGGCGGAATTCGCGTCCTTGAGTTGCTGTTCCAGCGGCGTATGACCATCGGTCATAATGATCGAATGCGTCTTGCGGTAATCCTCGAGCCGCTGCTCGGACTGTTGCAGCCGCGTGCGAAGATCGGCGATTTTCTTGTCCAGCCAATCGATCTCGCGGTCGGCGATGTCGTCGCCCATTTTGGTCTGGGTTTCGTAATAGGCGTTGGCGAGGCCGCGGGCGAGACGTTCGGCCTTTTCGGGGCTCGACGCCCTCACCTCCACATCGATGACATAGCTCTTTTCGTTGCGCTTGGTGGTGATGGTCTTGCCGAGATTTTCAACAATCCCGTCGATGGTCGCGTCGGATTTCGGCGCCGCCATGCCGACGAGGGATTTCAGTCTCGCGAATATGCCGGGCTTGCCCGGCGCGAATTCGGGATCGACGCGCAGCTGCTCGTCGGCGATCAACCGGCGGAGCACCTCGTTCGAGGTCAGGAGGCGCATCTGGCTTTCTATGAGCCCCGTGTCCGGATTTTGAGCGATCGGTTGCGCGTCGACGCCGATGGGTGGGCGCTCTCGTGTATCGACCAGAAAGGACATCGTGGCGGCATAGCGCGCCGGGGTGATGAGAATATAGACGCCGGCTAGCGAAGCCGACAACGCCAGCGCCGGGACGAGCAGACGCCACCGGCGGACGACCGCGCTATAGAGGTCGCCTATGTCGATAGTCATGTTCGAATCGGCGGACGAGACCATGTTGGATCGCGATCGCGCTGACTCGATGTCGCCGTCGGTGCTGGTCAATGGCGTGAAATCCGCGCGTTGCCGATCATTGGTTTTCGTGTCTCGCGAGTTCGAGAAAAATTAACGTCCTATGGTTACGAATTAATTAGCGATTGGAGACCTTTGAAGCGTCCCGGCGACGTAAGGGGGCGAGCGCGAAGAGGTTCTTCGATCACTATTTAGAGAAGAGCGCTTCATGGACGAGTCGACCAGCCAAACCAAAACCTTCGTGTCGGATTCCCAGCCCCGAATATTGGTTTTCGCGCAGTGGTTCGGGGCCTGGCCCGAATGGATGCGGTTTTTTCTGGAATCCTGCCGTTGGAATCCAACCATAGATTGGCTTTTGATCGGCGACGCGCCTGCGCCCGCGGAGCTTCCCGGCAATGTGCGCTTAAAGCAAATCGGCTTTGCCGATTATCGCGCATCTATCGCCAAAAAGCTCGGCCTCGCGCCGCTCTGGAACAACGCCTACAAGCTTTGTGATTTCAAGCCTGTCCTCGCGGCCATCCACGAGGAGGAGCTAGATGGATATGATTTCTGGGGCTATTGCGACATCGACGTGATCTTTGGCGACATAAGGCGCTTTTACACTCCCGAGGTTCTCGCATGGGACGTCGTGACCACTCACGCGCATGTGGTCGGCGGACATTTCACTCTGCTGAGGAATAAGCCGCGCATGACCGGCGCTTTCCGAAAAATACCATTCTGGAAGCGGCTATTGTCCGTCGCGGAGCATAAAAGCTTCGACGAACGGGTTTTCTCGCGGCTCTTCATGCCTTTTCCGCCGAGACAGAAATGGCGGCGGCTGTTCACGCCTTTTGTGGGCGGCGCGCTGATGGTCGAACGCTACTCCACCAACATCCCGCCGCTACGCTGGATCGACGGCGGGACCGACTGGCCGGAAGAGTGGTGCTGGGACCGGGGAAGGCTGACGACCTGCAAGACAGGGGATCGCCAATTCTTGTATCTTCATTTCTCGCATTGGCAATCCAACCGCTGGACCCGCGAGGCGGTCGCGCCGTGGCGCGCAATCGAGCGACTGGACAATCTGCCGCCGGGACGGTGCGAGCATTTCGTCATCGGCGCGCGCGGCTTCACCTCGCGGGGAGAGGCCGGCTCGGGGCCGGGGGAGGCGGCGGCCTGATCGCTCACCAGCGCGCGCGGGCGCCCACGATGTCGATCGTCTCGATCCCGCCAGCGACGTTCAGAGTATGCGCGCCGTGGGCTCCCAGAGTGCGGGGCGGTTTGACGCGGGCGCGCACGGATTGACGAAACTCGTGTTCATCCAACCGCTCCACCGCACAAAGCGCGATGCCCCCGCCATAGCCCTCGGAGCAATCCTGCGCCGGGCGCCATAACGCGCCATTCCGCGTGAACATCGCACCGGCCGGCCTCGCGCAACTGGCGTCGATCAAAACGGGATTGGCGAT
Source organism: Methylocystis sp. KS32 (assembly GCA_002862095.1). Lineage (GTDB taxonomy): Bacteria > Pseudomonadota > Alphaproteobacteria > Rhizobiales > Beijerinckiaceae > Methylocystis. The sequence continues at coordinate 420,845 of PHSQ01000003.1, forward strand.
ATGCGCGGTCCAGGGACCGGTCAGGCGATCGGCGTGATAGAGGCAAAGAGCGTCCCAACTCGACAGGCCGTCCCTGGCCACGGTCGCGAAAAGCCAAAGCCGTCCGCCATGTTCGATCAGCGTCGCGTCCGAGGCGGGCGTATCCTCGACCAGAATTGCTTCCCTCGTCCAGCGGTCGGGGAAGCGGGTCGCCCGGTAGAGCTCGATCCGGTTCGCCGCGCAGGTCTCCGGGATCATCCAGATTTCGCCGTCTCGCGCGAAGACCTGCGGATAAGAGAGGTGCCAGGGCTGCTCCATGACCGGGAGGGGCGGACCGGCGGTTCCGTCTTCGAGCAGTTCGAACGCCGTCAGCACGCCTTTTCCGGCGGCGTAGGGAAATTCCTCGCAAAACAGGAAGGCGCTTCCCTGGTGCGAAAAAACGAAAGGATCGGCGAAATATCTCTTTCCGTCGTCGGGCAGGTAATTATAGGACTGCTCGGGCCAGGAAAGCGTGTCGGTCATCGTCTCGCCGGCGTTTGTTCGACGCCAGCCAACCCGAAAATGTTCGCGGTGGACGGCGAACCGGGTCAACCGATTGGCGATTTTCGCGCCGAGGGCGCTGAGAGCGAACATGGCCGGCGAGCCGGGAGGCGCGCCTTGCGGGGCGGTCGGATCGGCGAAAGCCAAGGGCCGCCCGCTCGCGATGCGATCCACAGCGTTCTCCAGCAGGGAGGCGAGGCTTGCCGTCACTGCCCGAACCCCCGGCGTGAACAGCTTGCGGTTTTCGAGAGCCGGCGTCGCGCTGGCGATACAGCGCGGGGCGTCGCCGGGCTCTATCAGCATGAGGTCGATTTGCGGCGCTCGCCGCGCCAGAAGCGCGTCCGCCGCGGCCGCGTCCCGCGCCCGCAGGTCGAAAAGAGGTTTCAGCGTCGGGGCTGAAACCGGCCCCGGATTTGTCCCGGTAAGGTCGATGATGAGGTCTGGGGAGCGCGCCAGACAGTTTCTCGGCGCGGTGGCCTTCGAGCAATAATGCGAAGCGCTCGCGGGCAGCCGATAGAGCCGCCGCTCCAGTTCCATCAGCCTTCGCGGGCCGGAAGGTCCAGCCGCGCCGGGCGCGCGATTGCAAGCAACTATATGCCCCTGTCGCCTAAGTCTTTCCGCGAGCGCGACACGCCAGTTCTCCAGCTCTCCCGCGGCGGATAGCAATTCTATGCGCAAAGAGCGATGTTCCGCCATGTCCCGCTTTTACGCGCAATCGCGCTCGATGCGAAGTAAGACCCGGCGCCTGAGGGGGGTTATTTCTCTTTTGGGGTGAAAATACTGTGAACGCGGCCGGAACCCTGCCCGCCGCCGCCGGCCTGAACCACGGCTTGTCCGGTCGTCACGTCGTAGATCAGCCGGTCGCCCTTGGTGACGGTTTCGCCCTGGGTCAGAACCACGTTTCCGTTCAGATAAACCTTGTTCTCGGCGCGGTCGTAGCTTCCGCTGTCGCCCGTGCCCACCTGGTCCTTGGAAACCATCGTCACCGGGCCTTCCGCGTCGATGTGTTTCACTTTGTCGCTCGTCGCCTGGCCTTCGCCCGCGGGCTGGTCCTTTCCGCCGGCGGTTTTATTGTTTTCCAGATAAATCGTGAGCTTCGAGGCTTTCAGCGTCGAAGGTCCGTTGACCACGATGACGCTGCCCGAATAGACGAGCTTCTGCTCCTTGTCGAAATAGTCGAGCTTGCCGGCGTCGATGTTCAACGGGTCTTTCGCGCTGGCGCCGGGAAGGATGCCTCCGGTTCTGCCTCCCTTGGCCTGCGCGGATCCCGAGAAAGCCAGGGCGAGCGCCATTAACCCGGAAATTATCTGGAGCAGCATCGAGTGATCGCTTTCCTTATATTTGGCCTGCTTCGCTGTGGCGCGCCGGGCGCGTCAGGGGGGCGATCGACGATCGCCGGCCGTCATGGCGTCGTCTCCGGTTTCCCCATACAGCACCGAATGCACGTGGCCAATGAAAGTGGCCTGTCGATCCGCCTGGCTGAACTTCACGCTGTCGGCCACGACCTCTCCGCCGTCCAATGTCAGCGTCGCGCTCCGATCCGAGGTCAGCGTGTTGGCCTTGAAATCCATGACGCCCGACTCAAGGCGCAGATCGAAATTTTTGTCGTCATGGATGCGAACGGCGTTGTTCAGGTCGGCGCGGTCCTTTTTGGCGTCGTAGAGGCCTTCGCCGGCCTCGAGCAGCACGGCGCTGTCGTTCCCGGTTTCAAGCCTTACCGCGAGGTCTTCGAGTTCGAACAGGTCAGGCTTCGACATGTCCTGAACGCCCAGTCTCGCTCTTAATTCGTAGGGGCGGCCATCCTGCCGATAGCCGACCAGCTTGGGCGATTGGATGGTTATTCTGGTTCCATTGAGCCCGATATGCGAAAAACGAAGGTCGACGGGCAGGAACCGCAGTGTCTGGAAGGCGATGATAACGCCGACGACCGTGACGATGATCCCGCTGCCCCAAAGAGTCGCGCGCCGAAGGCGGGTGACGCGCGCGGTATGGCGCAGCGCCTGAGGGAAGGAGCTTTCCCGCGGCGCGACGATGCTGTTCAGCCGGCTGTGGGAGCTTGGTGGAGCGTCCTGCAATGATGCCTCGATCCGCTGAATCTTTTGCTGTTGGCTCAGCTCCGGTAGCCGCGCCGCATGGCGAATTCGAGGCGGCTCAGCTATGTGCGAAAATGTCAGTTTCGGGCCACCCCGCCAGATCGAGGCGCGCCCGGGTGGGCAGAAACTCGAAACAGGAGGCGGCCATCGCCGCGCGTCCCTCGCGTTCAAGCATGGCGTCGAGACGGTTCTTGAGTTGATGCAGATAGAGAACGTCCGAGGCGGCATAGGCTTGCTGCGCTTCCGAGAGCGTGTCCGCGCCCCAATCGGAGGATTGCTGCTGTTTGGAGATTTCCACCCCCAGAATCTCGCGCACGAGGTCCTTGAGCCCGTGTCGGTCGGTATAGGTGCGCGTCAGCTTCGAGGCGATCTTGGTGCAGTAGGCAGGGCGTGGAACCGCTCCGAAGGTCTGGCCCAGAATGCCGAGGTCGAAACGAGCAAAATGAAATAGTTTCAAGGTGTTGGCGTCGTTTAGCAGACGCTCGAGGTTCGGTGCGCGGCTTTGGCCGCGGGCGATCTGAACCAGTTCGGCGTCTCCGTCTCCGTTGGAGAGTTGCACCAGGCACAGCCGGTCGCGCCAAGGATTGAGACCCAAGGTCTCCGTGTCGATGGCGACAATCGGTCCGGCGCGAAAATCGTCGGGCAGGTCGCCCTTATGCAGTCGAATGGTCATTGATGACGCCGATTTCCATGGTTTCGTGACGGTCTTATAGCCGAGGTCGGGCCGATTCGCCGAAATTTCGACCAAAAAACGCGGCGGCGCGGCAGGGCGGGCCGTGCTTGGCTTGTCAGTTCCGGCGAAGGCGTTTATCCTTTATCCTTGGCGACGATAACCCGAGCTTTTAGGCCAATTGAGGATTTTGGAGCATGGAGCGTATGACCGCCCCTGCGACTTTTCCAGCCACGCGACGCCCCGAGGCGACGCACGCCCTTGCTCGTTCCGCTGCCCTCCTGCTGCTTTCGCTTAGCCGCCCCTGAGCGCACCAAGGGCGTTGGCCCAGGCTTTCAGGGGATGAACGCGAAGAGAACCAGGATCGCCCAACATGGGCCAGCAGCTTTAGGGATTTTTCCATGACCCCGACGACCAGTGACGCAGGAGCGGCCGCGCAGCGGGATGACGCCAACCGCGTCGTCATCTTCGACACCACATTGCGAGACGGCGAGCAGTCGCCGGGCGCGTCCATGACCTTCGAGGAAAAGCTCGAAGTGGCCGATTTGCTCGACGCGCTGGGCGTCGACGTCATCGAGGCCGGTTTTCCTATCGCGAGCGAGGGCGATTTCGAGAGCGTGCGCGAGGCGGCGAAACGCATCCGGAACGCCTCGGTGGCGGGTCTCGCCCGCGCGTCGGAAAAGGATATCGACCGCTGCGCCGAGGCTTTGCGCGCGGCGCGGCGGCCCCGCATCCACACCTTCATTTCCACCTCGCCGGTGCACATGAAATACAAGCTCCAGATGGAGCCCTCCCGCGTGCTGGAACTGGTGGCGTCTTCGGTGACACGGGCGCGAAATCACGTCGCCGAGGTGGAATGGTCGGCCGAGGACGGCACCCGCACCGAGTTGGATTTCCTCTGCCGCGCGGTTGAGATCGCCATCAAGGCGGGCGCGACCACGATCAATATTCCCGACACCGTGGGTTACGCGACGCCGGCGGAATACGAGGAACTGTTCCGCACGGTGCGCGAGCGCGTGCCCAATTCCGACAAGGCCATTTTCTCGGTCCATTGCCACGACGATCTGGGTATGGCGGTGGCCAACTCTCTGGCGGGAGTGCGGGGCGGCGCCCGGCAAATCGAGTGCACGATCAACGGCATCGGCGAACGCGCCGGCAATGCGGCCCTGGAGGAGGTCGTGATGGCGATGCGGACTCGCCCGGACGCGCTGCCCTATCACACCGGCGTCGACGCCAAGCTGCTGACGCGCGCCTCCAAGCTGGTGTCGGCGGTGACATCCTTCCCCGTTCAATACAATAAGGCGATCGTCGGGCGGAACGCTTTCGCCCATGAGAGCGGCATCCATCAGGACGGGATGCTCAAGAACGCCCACACATACGAAATCATGACGCCGGAGAGCGTCGGCGTCAGCAAGACCTCCCTGGTCATGGGCAAGCATTCCGGGCGTCACGCCTTTCGCGAGAAGCTGAAAGAGCTCGGCTACGATTTGGGCGAAAATGCGCTGGAAGACGCTTTCAAGCGCTTCAAGGATCTCGCTGACCGGAAGAAGGTCGTTTACGACGAGGATCTGTTGGCGCTGGTCGACGACGAGATCGTCACCGCCCATGACCATATCAAGGTGCTGGCGCTGATGGTGATGGCGGGCACGCATGGGCCGCAGTCGGCCGCCTTGACCCTCGACATCGACGGCGAGAAGGTCACGCATCAGGCGACCGGCAACGGGCCGGTCGATGCGCTCTTCAACGCCATCAAGGCGCTCGCGCCGCATGACGCCACGCTGGAGCTGTTCCAGGTCCATGCCGTGACGGAAGGAACCGACGCCCAGGCTGAAGTCTCGGTGAGGCTCTCGGAGGACGGCAAATCCGTCACCGGCCGCGGCGCCGATCCCGACACGCTGGTCGCTTCCGCGCGGGCCTATGTTTCGGCGCTGAACAAGCTGATGAGCAAGCGGGCGAAGACCAAGCCCGAGGCGATGCAAGTCGGATAAGAGCCACGGCGAAACTCGTGCTCATCCGGCGTTTGATTGAAGAGGCGGTCTCGGCGCCCATCGCGCCTGGACCGCCTTTTATTTTCCGGGCGGACCCCATCTTTTCGTCGCCCCGAGCGGTCGTCCGAACGAATCCGCTCCGCGGGGAGCTGGCCCGCGCAAAACACTTTGCGCGGCGTGAGATGCGGGCTATTTGATCCAAGGGGATCGCGGCGATTGCGATTCTAGCGCAAGTTTTATGGCCATTGGGGCGCGGGCGGCATCGGCGATCGGGCCTTAGGAAGATTCGTATTGCGATCTCCTTCAACCATTGGCTTGGGTTTTGCTGCGTTGAACGGAACTTTAGCGCGGAATTCGGAAGGATGAGGAATATGGATTCTCTCGACAGTTTCAAAGCCCGCAAAAAACTCGTCGTCGGAGCCAAGACCTATTACTATTTTTCCTTGAAAGCGGCTGAAAAGAATGGCCTTTCGGGCGTATCCCGGCTTCCCTATTCGTTGAAGGTCGTCCTCGAAAACCTGCTGCGCAACGAAGACGGGCGCACGGTCACCAAGGAGATGATCGAAGCCTTCGCGGGCTGGATCGAGACCAAGGGCAGTAAGGAAGTCGAAGTCGCTTTCCGGCCCGCGCGCGTGCTCATGCAGGATTTCACCGGCGTTCCCGCCGTCGTCGATCTCGCCGCGATGCGCGACGCCTTTGTCGCGCTCGGCGGCGATCCGCAAAAAATCAATCCGCTCGCGCCGGTCGATCTCGTCATAGACCACTCGGTGATTGTCGATCAATTCGGCACGGCGCGAGCGCTCAAGCAAAACGTCGATCTCGAATATCAGCGCAACGGCGAACGCTATCGCTTTCTGAAATGGGGTCAATCCGCCTTTGACAATTTCCGCGTCGTGCCGCCCGGCGCCGGCATCTGTCATCAGGTCAATCTGGAATTTCTCGCCCAAACGGTCTGGACCAGGAAGGAAAAGATCAAGGTCAAAGGCCGGACCCAAACCATCGAGACCGCTTTTCCCGACACTCTCGTCGGCACCGATTCGCACACTACCATGATCAATGGATTGTCCGTGCTCGGCTGGGGCGTCGGCGGCATCGAGGCCGAAGCCGCGATGCTGGGGCAGCCGCTGTCGATGCTGGCGCCCGAGGTGATCGGCTTCAAGCTCGAGGGCCAACCGCGCGAGGGCGTGACGGCCACCGACCTCGTGCTCACCGTGACCCAGATGCTGCGCAAAAAGGGCGTGGTCGGCAAGTTCGTCGAATTTTTCGGGGACGGATTAAACCATCTTTCGCTGGCCGATCGCGCCACCATCGCCAATATGGCGCCGGAATATGGCGCGACCTGCGGCTTTTTCCCGATCGACGCCGAAACGCTTGATTATCTGCACGTCTCCGGGCGCAATTCGGCGCGCGTCGCCCTGATCGAGAAATACGCGCGGGCTCAGGACATGTTCCGCGCCAAGCGATCGCCCGAACCTGAGTTCACCGACACGATCGCGCTGGACCTTGGAACCGTCGTTCCCTCGCTTGCCGGCCCGAAACGGCCCGAGGGGCGCGTCGCGCTCGAAGACATGGGAGCGACTTTAGAAACCGCGCTCGCCAGCGAATATAAAAAACCGGGCGGCCTCGGTCAGCGCTTTCCGGTCGAAGGCGCGAATTTCGACCTTGGTCACGGCGACGTGGTGATCGCCGCGATCACCTCCTGCACCAACACCTCGAACCCCGGAGTGCTGGTCGGCGCGGGGTTGCTTGCGCGCAACGCCCTGGAGCGGGGCCTGAAGGTGAAGCCCTGGGTCAAGACGTCGCTCGCGCCTGGCAGCCAGGTGGTCGCGGAATATCTGCAAAAATCCGGGCTGCAAAAATCCCTGGACAAACTCGGCTTCAACCTCGTGGGTTTCGGTTGCACCACCTGCATCGGCAATTCGGGACCGCTGCCCCCGCCGGTGTCGAAGACGATCAACGCGCATGATCTCGTCGCGGCCTCGGTATTGTCCGGAAATCGCAATTTCGAAGGCCGCGTGAACCCGGACGTGCAAGCCAATTATCTCGCCTCGCCGCCGCTGGTGGTCGCTTTCGCCATCGCTGGCACGGTGGCGATAGACCTGACCAAGGAGCCGCTCGGCCACGACAAGAAGGGCGAGCCGGTCTATTTGCGCGACATCTGGCCGAGCAACGCGGAAATCGAACAGGTCATCGGGAAAAGCATCACGCGTTCGATGTTCCGAAGCGCCTACGCCAGCGTGTTCGACGGCGACGCCCATTGGCGCAAGATCAAGGTTCCCGCCGGCGAAACCTATGGTTGGGATTCTCGCTCCACCTATGTGCGCAACCCGCCTTATTTCGAAGGGTTGACCAAGACGCCAAAGCCTGTCCGCGACATCGAGAACGCGCGCATCCTCGCGCTGTTCGGCGACAAGATCACGACGGATCATATTTCTCCCGCTGGCTCCATCAAGGCCGCGTCGCCGGCCGGAAAATGGTTGCAGGAGCAGGGCGTCGAGCCCAAGGATTTCAACCAATACGGCACGCGTCGCGGCAATCACGAAGTCATGATGCGCGGCACTTTCGCCAATATTCGCATCAAGAACAATATTCTGAAGGACATGGCGGGCAATGTGCCGGAGGGTGGAAACACCAAGCATTTTCCGGATGGCGAGGTCATGCCGATCTATGACGCCGCGATGAAATACGCGGCGGAAGGCGCGCCTCTGGTCGTGTTCGCGGGCGCCGAATATGGCAATGGCTCGTCGCGCGACTGGGCGGCGAAAGGCACGGCGCTGCTTGGCGTGCGCGCGGTGATCGCGCAAAGCTTCGAGCGCATTCACCGCTCGAACCTCGTCGGCATGGGCGTATTGCCGCTGACCTTCGAGCCGGGAACCAGTTGGTCGTCTCTTGGTCTCACCGGCGAGGAAACCGTCACGATCGAAGGATTGGGCGAGACGCTGACGCCGCGCCAGACCTTGCACGCGAAAATCATCTATAAGGACGGCAAGACCAAGGATGCGCCGCTTCTCGCGCGCATCGACACGCTGGACGAGCTGGAGTATTTCCGCAATGGCGGCATCCTGCATTACGTGCTGCGCCAGTTGCTGGATTAATCTCGCTCGATTTTTCCCGGCGTCACGGTAAAGAAGTCGGCGCGATCCGCGAGCGGCGCGAAAAGTTCGCGGTCGGCGCCGCTCATCCAGACTTGGCCGCCGAATTTTTCTAGTTCGTCGAACAAGGCCTCTCGTCTTCGAGAGTCGAAATGCGCCGCCACTTCGTCGAGAAGCAGAATCGGCGTTCGGCCGTTCATCGCGGCGACAAGACGCGCGTGGGCCAGAACGAGCCCGGTGAGCAGGGCTTTCTGTTCTCCGGTGGAGCAATGTTGGGCCGGTTCGCCCTTGGGGCCATGACTGACGGCGAGGTCGCTGGCCTGCGGCCCGATCAAGGTGCGCCCCGCGGCGGCGTCCCGGCGGCGGGAATCGGCGAGGATGGCGCGATAGCGTTCCTCGACGGTGAAAGCCGGCTCTTCCAGTAGCATCCGCTCCAGATCGCCCTGCAGGCGAATCCGCGCGTGAGGGAAGGGCGATGCGTCGTCGCGGCCGGCTTCGATCAATGCGCTAAGGCGCTGCACGGTGTCGAGCCGGGCGCTGGCGACAGCGACGCCGAGCGCGGCGACTTCCTGCTCCGTCGCCGTCAGCCAACGAGAATCGCGTTGCTCCTCCAGCAAACGATTGCGGTTGCGCAGCGCCCGCTCCAGCTTCGCGACGCGCGCGCCATGATCCGCGTCGACGCCGAGCGTCAGCCGGTCCAAAAAGCGTCGCCTTTCTCCGGCCGAGCCCGAGAAAAGTCCATCCATCGCGGGGATCAGCCACAGCACGTGTATGTAATCAGCGAAGGCGCGGGCGGAGGAGACGGGCGCGCGGTCGACGCGAAAGCGGCGCGCCGCGGCGTCTTGCGCCCCCGGCTCGTAGCCGTGGCCGAGTTGCACGGCGTAATCGCCGCTCTCGACCTCGATCGAAACCGCGAAACCTCCCGGGCCGTCATGTCTCGCGCAGAGGCCGATCTCGGCGCGGCGCAGGCCGCGCCCCGGCGAAAACATCGAAATGGCCTCGAGTATATTGGTCTTGCCGGCGCCGTTCTCGCCCGTGAGCGCCACGAGTTCCGCATCCGGTCGCGCGTCCAGCGCGGGATAGGAGCGAAAATCGCGCAATGTCAGCCGACGGATCAGCGGACGGGCAAGGGCGGGGGTGGCGTCCTCTGGAGACATTGGGCATCGCTTTGCCACGCTCTCGCGAAAAGAGCCAGCCGTCTTAATTCCGCGCCGTCGTAAGCCATGGGCCGGCCGGAAAATGGTTGTCGCTGGCCGCCGTCACTGCGAGCCGAAGGCGAAGCAATCCAGCGGCGACGCCCGTCCCTCTCGCCTTTGTGGCGCTCTCGAGAAGGCCCGAAACGATCCGGCTCACGGCCCGTGGATTGCGTCGTCGCTTCGCGCCTCGCAATGACGGGGCTGGCGCCGAGTTGGTTTATGGCGCGGTGGAATGAAATACGCCGCGAACGCCTGGATTCTCGACGAGAATCGCAAGCTTTGCGCCGGTGTCGGAACGGATGTTTTTCTCGCGCGCTCTTTTGCGCCCTCTTGGGCGCCGCCCGCAAAGCGGCTATTGTCCCCGCCGCGCTGGGTAGGGAGGAATTCGCGTGACAGGGGCCAGTGCGCGGCAAAACCTCGCGGGGAAGCGCATCCTGCTGATCGTTGGGGGCGGCGTCGCCGCCTATAAGAGCCTCGAGCTCGTCAGGCGGCTGAGGGAGCGCGGCGCGTTCACGCGGGTCGTCATGACCCAATCAGCCAAAAAATTCGTCGCGGAACTCTCCTTCGCGGCGGTTGCGGGTTCGCCGGTTCACCACGATCTCTTCGACGCCGCTGCTGAAGGCGAGATGGGGCACATCGGGCTTTCGCGCGAGGCCGATCTCGTGGTGGTCGCGCCGGCCACGGCCAATCTGGTCGCGCGCGCGGCGCTGGGGCTCGCCGACGATTTGGCGACCACGCTTCTGCTCGCGACCGACAAACGGGTTTTGTTCGCTCCGGCGATGAATTTGCGCATGTGGCTGCATCCGGCTACGCAGCGCAATGTCGCGACCCTGGGCTCGGACGGCGCTGTTTTCGTCGGCCCCGAAAAGGGCGAGATGGCCTGCGGAGAATTCGGACCCGGACGGATGAGCGAACCTCTCGATATTGTCGCGGCGATCGGGAGCGCGCTGGCGGAAGATACGGGCCTGCCCTTGCCTGGCGCCGGAGGCGCGGGCGGGCTGGCCGGCCGGCGCGTCGTCGTGACCTCGGGGCCGACTCACGAGCCGATCGATCCGGTTCGTTTCATCGCCAACCGGTCCTCGGGCAAGCAGGGCCACGCCATCGCGGCCGCCGCGGCGAGGGCGGGGGCTAGAGTGACGCTGATATCGGGGCCGGTGAATATCGCCGATCCGCCGGGCGTCGAGACGCGCCATGTGGTCACCGCCCGGGAAATGCTAGCGGCGGTCGAAGAGGCGCTTCCGGCCGATATATTCGTCGCCGCCGCCGCCGTCGCGGATTGGCGCGTGGAGGCCGCCGCAGAGAAAATCAAGAAGACCGGCGCGCCGCCTTCGCTGACGCTGGTCGAGAATCCCGACATTCTGGCGACGGTCGCGGCGCGCGACCGCGACCGGCCCGCGATTGTCGTCGGCTTCGCCGCCGAAACCGGCGAGCTGTTGCGGCGCGCCCGAGAAAAATTCCTTCGCAAGGGTTGCGACATGCTCGTGGCCAACGACGTAACTTCGGGCGTGTTCGGCGCCGACGAAAACACCGTGCATATCGTGACCGCCGAAGGGGTGGAAGACTGGCCTCGGCTCGACAAGGAAGCCGTGGCCGAGAGACTCGCGGGGCGTCTTGTTGAAATCCTCGCGCAACAACGCAATGGAAAATCGCCATGAAACTGCTTGTGCGACGTTTGCCTCATGGCGAGGGTCTGGAACTGCCCTTCTACGCCAGCGTCGGCGCCGCCGGTCTCGACCTGCGCGCGGCCTTGCCCGTCGGCAGAAAGCTGGTGCTGGAACCCGGCGCGAGGGATCTCGTGCCGACCGGCTTCGCCCTCCAGTTGCCGGAGGGTTTCGAGGCGCAGCTTCGCCCGCGCTCCGGTCTCGCCCTCGAACATGGCGTGACGATCCTCAACGCGCCGGGAACGATCGACAGCGACTATCGCGGCGAAGTGCAAGCGCTGCTGATAAATCTGGGCGCGCATCCGTTCGAAATCATGCGAGGGATGAGAATCGCGCAACTGGTGGTTTCGCCTGTCGCGCGAGTCTGCCTCGCCGAAACAGACGAGCATCTGGAGGCGAGCGAAAGAGGGGGCGGCGGCTTCGGATCCACCGGGGTCGGCGAAGACGCTCGGGCATGAGTCTTCTACCGCGCGCCGCGCGTTTTGCGTTATTGGCGGTGCTCGACGTCGCCTTGCATGCGCGGGGACGACCCGTATCGTCCAGAGAGCTTGCCAAACGCTACGATCTTCCGCCCCGCCGGCTCGAGAGTCTGCTGCAAGCGCTGGTGCGCGCCGGAATTCTGAAGAGCGTGCGGGGACCGTCCGGCGGATACGAACTCGCGCGCGAGCGCCGCAGGCTGACAATGGCCGAAATCTTGCGCGCGGCGCTTGGCGCGGAAGGCGAAAGCGAAGATGGCGCAAGGCCGCGCCGCGCGGCCCTCGATGCGACGATAGAGCCGGTCCTGCGCGAGGTCGAAGCGGAGATGTTCGAACGGCTCGAAGCGGTCACGCTCGAGGATTTGCATTCCCGGGCGCTGGCGGACGGCGTGGGCGAAACCTCGGAGAGCGGCGGCCATTTCGAGATATGATGGGATTGTCGCCCGATCAACACGGAGATGCGCGCATGAACTACGAGACGATACAGGTTGAAACCCACGGCCGCGTCGGGCTTGTCAGATTGCACCGGCCGGAAGCCCTCAACGCCCTCAACGCCCGGCTCATCGAGGAGCTCGACGAGGCGCTTTCGGCGTTCGAGACGGATTCAGGAATCGGTTGTTATGTTTTGACGGGTTCCGAAAAAGCCTTCGCGGCCGGCGCGGACATCAAGGAAATGCGCGATAAGAGCTTCGCGGACGCCTATCTTGACGATTTTCTCTCGCGCTGGGACGCGGTGGCGAGACTGCGCAAGCCGGCCATCGCCGCCGTAAGCGGCTTTGCGCTCGGCGGAGGCTGCGAACTCGCGATGATGTGCGATTTCATCATCGCATCCGACACCGCCCAATTCGGACAGCCGGAGATCAAACTGGGTGTTATTCCCGGAGCTGGCGGCACGCAGAGATTGACCCGCGCGGTTGGTAAGGCGAAGGCGATGGACCTTTGTCTGACGGGTCGGTTCATGGGCGCCGAGGAAGCCGAGCGCGCCGGTCTGGTTTCCAGGATTGTCCCGGCGGAGCAACTCGCGCCCGAGGCGATCAAAACCGCCCAGATCATCGCGGGAATGTCGACGCCCGCCGTCATGACGGCCAAGAACGCGGTCAATAGCGCCTTCGAAACCACTCTGGCGGAGGGCGTGAAATTCGAACGCCGGGCGTTCTATTCGTTGTTCGCGACCGAAGACCAGAAGGAGGGCATGGCCGCTTTCGTCGAAAAGCGGCGTCCGCAATTCAAGAATCGGTAATTCTTCGCAAATGCCGTCTCCACGAAGGAGAGCGTGTGACGGGAGCGGGGCGTTGTGTTCGGATGGAGGGGTAAAGCCGATCTCCAGGGGCGCCGGGACGCTCGACCGGCGTTCTCTCGTTTTTCGTTGACGGAAGGCCGGCGGTATGAGTATACAGCGGGCGCTGCGGCCGCGTTTACGCGGCCCCATTGTTTTTCCGGGGAGCCTTTATCGCTCCTCGCCAAAGAAAGCAGAACATATGGCCAATACGAGTTCGGCTAAAAAGGCCGTTCGCAAGATCGCCCGCCGCACTGCGGTCAACCGCGCTCGCCGCAGCTTGATGCGGACATTCGTGCGGAAGGTCGAGGAGGCGATCGCCTCGGGCGACGCCGCCGTCGCCTCTCAAGCGCTTCAGGCCGCCGCTCCTATCGTCATGAGAGCCGCGCAGCGTGGCGTGATTCACAAGAACACCGCATCACGCAAAGTGTCGCGCCTGACCGCGCGCGTGAAGGCGCTCTCGGCGTCGGCTTGATCGTCGCATTATCGGTTTATTCCGCAAAGGCCCGGCTTCGCCGGGCCTTTTCTTTATGCAGCGACTTCCAGGATCCGCGCGGGCATCGATGCAACAAAGCCACAGCGCGGGAGAATTTTTATCCTGGCCGAGCTCGAACCAGCGAAGAGCCGCCGATTCAAACTCTTGCATATAAGCTGGATCGTGGAGGCGCGCGCGGTCGGTCTTGACAGAATCATGAAGCCTGTCCGGGCGCTCCGCCGCAGCGTTCTTGCGTTGCATCGCCCGCGATTTTTAGAAGCTCACCAAATCATTAGTTTAGATCATTCTCGCGCGTGGGAGATCATTATCCGAGCGTCTCCCGAGCTATAATTCGTCGCTTTGGACATTGCGTCCAAGGCGGGGCGCATGTAATTTTCATCCGGTCGAACCAAGGAGAGTGCCACCCATCGTGACAAAGCAGCATATGGGTCGCGCATCTTCGAAATCATGAGTTTCCACACTCGCCCGCCTCTCCAAACGGAGGTCAGCCGACTGCTGAAAGGGCGCAGGTTCGATAGCGCATTAGATTTGTGTAAGCGTGGCGAGTGCTCCTTGGCGGCGGCGGCGCTTTTGTGATGGGTGGGCCTTTTAGAAGGGCGGCGGCTTTTCTAGGTTTGGGGGAATTCGCTATGGCGCTTGTGCGGAAGACCGGGCAGATACACATTGTGACGAGCGCAAATCGCGTGTGGCGTGACATGCAATCGCATTGTGGAGGCGCGTTCGGCGAACGAACTTTCACCTTGTACCTTGGTTGCGCCATTGGCCCCCCATGGCATGGGCCGGAAGTCTGGAGAGAAACGCGCTGAGCGCAAGCGCGCGAGGCCTTCTCTGTTTTCCTGATAATTCGGAATCGACGCCTCCGGCGCCTATCGTCGCCGGTCCCGCGCGCTCGTTCCTTTGCCAAGGCATGTCATGTCCGATTCCAAAACTCCGCAATCTAACGATTACACGAACGAGGATCTGCAACGTTGGGAGCGGGTGCGCCGGCGCCTGCGCGCCGAGTTGGGGGATGCGATCTATGGTTCGTGGTTCACGCGCCTCGAACTGGAGAAAGTTGAAGGCGCCGGCGTGCATCTCACGGTGCCGACGAAATTCCTCCGCAGTTGGATGCAGGCCCATTACCTCGACCGCATCAAGGCGCGGGTCTTGAGCGAATTCGGCATGGACCGCGTAACCATCGAGCTGCGCTCACCCAGTCGGAAGTCGAAAAATCGCGACGTCTCCGCCGCTCCGGAAAGCCGCGCGGAAACGACTCAGGCCCCGCTCCCTGATCAGAAGACGCAATTCGCGCCGCCCCCGCGCCGGGCTGTCTCTAAAGCTGGAGGGCGTGGGGATGGAGAGGCGTTCATCGGTTCGCCGCTGGATCGCCGCTTGACCTTTTCGAGCTTTCTTGTGGGGCCTTCCAACCAGCTGGCTTACGCGGCCGCTTGTCGCGCGGTGGAGTTGCGCGATCCGGATAGCGCTCCCTTGTTCAATCCGTTCTACACTCATGCCGCGGTCGGTCTCGGCAAGACACATCTGTTGCAGGCGATGGCGCACGCGGCCCTGGAAAACAAACGACGCGTCGTTTATCTGACCGCCGAGAAATTCATGAGCGGCTTCGTGTCCTCCCTGACCGCTCAAACGGCTATTGCATTCAAGGAGAATCTCCGCGCGATCGACATGCTCATTATCGACGACGTGCAATTTTTGCAGGGCAAGTCGATTCAGCAGGAGTTTTGTCACACCTTGAACGCGCTGATCGACGCTGGCCGGCAAGTCGTCGTCGCCGCCGATCGTCCTCCGTCAGATCTCGAAACTCTCGACGAACGTGTTTTATCTCGTTTCAAAGGCGGCCTTTGCGTGGACATCGGCGCGCTGGACGATACGTTGCGGACGAAAATTTTGGAGGCCCGGATCGCCGCCGCCAGGGAAAATCAGAATAATTTTTCGGTCCCCCGAGAAGTGATCGACTATGTAGCGAGGACAATCACGACCAACGGGCGCGATCTCGAGGGGGCCGTCAATCGCCTGCTGGCTCATTCGACCTTGAACGGCGCGCCCATATGTCTGGCGACGGCGGAGACGGCGATACGCGATCTCGTCAGGACACAAGATCCGAAGCGGGTGAAAATCGACGACATTCAAAAACTCGTCGCCAGTCACTACAATATCTCCCGCGCCGACATCCTCTCCTCGCGACGAACCGCGAATGTCGTTCGGCCTCGCCAGATCGCGATGTATCTCGCGAAGACGCTGACATTACGATCCCTGCCGGAAATCGGACGACGTTTTGGCGGTCGCGATCACACCACCGTGCTCCATGCAGTTCGAAAGGTCGAAGAACTCGCGGCGAAGGATCAGGCCCTGGTGGAGGTCATCGATCTGCTCAAGCGGATACTGACGGAGCAGTGACACCCGAAGCGCTCCTTCGCTTTGAGAATTGCTTTCGCCGTCTCGAGGGGCTCACTGTTTCACCGGCCGGTCTTCACTCTTGTCCAGGCGCGCGTGATCGTTCTTTGCAAGGCGACGTCCGGAGCGGTCACGGCGAATAGCCGTTTCATCGTCGCGTCGTCGGGGTAGATCGCGTCGTTGCCGATGATCGATGGATCGACCAGGGGTTTCGATGTCCCCACGCCATTGGCGAAATGCGTCGCATTGGTGTTTCGGGCCGCAACATCCGGTCGCATCAGGTAATCGATGAAGAGGCGCGCTTCTTCCGGGTGCGGGGCGTCCTTGGGAATCGCGAGAGCATCGAGCGTGACGAGCGCGCCCTCCTTTGGGATGACATAGGCGATATCCACGCCGTTGCCTGCTTCGCGGGCGCGGTTGCGGGCCTGGAAACTGTCGCCCGACCATCCGATCGCAACGCAAATATCGCCGTTGGCGAGCGCGTTTATGTATTCGGAGGAGTGGAATTTTTTCACATAGCGGCGCAGGCCCGCCAGATAGTCTTCCGCGCGTTTGATGTCGTCGGGATTCTTGGAGTTTGGGTTGAGCTTGAGAAAATTCAGGGTGACCGAAAAGATGTCTTCTGGACTGTCGATCATATAGACGCCGCAGTCGGCGAATTTCTTCAAATTCTCGGGCTTGAGAACCTGCTCCCAGCTCGTGATCGGCTTGTCGCCGATGCGCTCCTTGATTTTGGCCGTGTTGTAGGCGACGCCGGTCGTGTACCACATGTAATCCACGGCGTATTGACCGCCCGGATCATAACGCTGCAGCATCTCCGATATTTCCGGCCAAAGATTTTTGGCGTTTGGAAGTTTGCTCTTGTCGAGCGGTTGCAAAACGCCCGCCGCGATCTCTCTGCTGAGAAAGGTCGCCGAGGGAACGACGACGTCGTAGCCCGTCGCGCCGGCCAGGAGCCGCGTTTCGAGAATTTCATTGGAGTCGTATGTGTCGTAGACGACCTTGACTCCGGTTTCGCGGGTGAAGTCGTCGAGCACTTTGGGGTCGATATAATCGCTCCAGTTGAAAACATTCACGACGCGTTCGGCGGCTGTCGCGGGGCCAAGGAGCGCCGCGCTCGCGAGCAACAATGCCGTCAGTGTTTTTTTCATCCTCATGACCTTGTTGCGTCCCCTCGATTGGATAGGTCAGGCTGAGATTTTACATGCTTGAAGGTGGTGTGGCGATGCGGG
The DNA here is from genome assembly GCA_002862095.1 of Methylocystis sp. KS32. Lineage (GTDB taxonomy): Bacteria > Pseudomonadota > Alphaproteobacteria > Rhizobiales > Beijerinckiaceae > Methylocystis. The sequence goes on from PHSQ01000003.1 coordinate 437,935, forward strand.
AAAATGATAAAAATGCGAGGAACCGATGCGCGACGCGAACGACGCCTCCTTGCCCCGCGTAAGGCGGGGGCTCACCCGCGATGTCACCTGCGGCGCCTTGAGGCTGCTGCGTTCCATGGGCTGCGCGGCGCTCGACGAATTTCCTCTCCCCAATGGGCGCCGAGCGGATTTGATCGCGCTCGCCAAAGACGGCTCCTTTCGCATCGTCGAAGTGAAGTCTTCGCTGGCGGATTTTCGAGCGGACGACAAATGGATGCATTATCGGCCGTTTTGCGACCGTCTTTATTTCGCCGTTCCGCTTGAAATGCCGAGGGAGCATCTGCCAGCCGACGTCGGCGTCATCGTGGCCGATGCGCATGGCGGGATGTTGGAGCGGGAAGCTCCAATTTGGGCGATAGCCGCCCCGACGCGGCGCATGATGCTTATACGCTTTGGTTCCTTGGCCGCCGATCGCTTGCACAAGACGCTTTTCCCACGGTGAAACGGCGAGCGAGTCTCACCTTGGAGCGCGTTTCGCCAGAATACGTTGCAGGGTGCGCCGGTGCATGTTGAGCCGTCTCGCGGTCTCCGAAACATTTCTGTCGCAGGCTTCGAATACCCGCTGGATGTGCTCCCAGCGCACCCGGTCGGCGGACATGGTGCTCTCGCCCGTGTCCGGCCTCTCGCTCTGGGTCGCCATGAGCGTATGGAAGATTTCGTCCGCGTCGGCCGGTTTGGCGAGATAATCGAAGGCGCCGAGCTTCACCGCCGTGACCGCCGTGGCGATATTCGCGTAGCCGGTCAGAATGACTCCCCTCGCGTCCGGCCGCTTCGCCTTGAGTTGGGATATGACGTCGAGACCGTTGCCGTCCCCGAGGCGCATGTCGATCACGGCGAATGCGGGGGCCAATTTCTCCAGCGCCGCGAGCCCGTCCGCGACCGATTCGGCCGTGGTTACAGCAAATCCACGGGCCTCCATCGCGCGTCCGAGCCGGTGGAGAAATGGCCTGTCGTCGTCGACGATCAGCAATGTCATTTCATCGGCGCATTGTTGTTCCGCGACAGCACCAGCGTCCTCGATAACCGCCGCGCTCTCGTCGTCGGCGTCGAATTTGTCGTCGGCCATGTGCGTCAATCCCTCCTCTTGACAGATAGTAAACATCCTAACGGCTTTGGCCTGTTCGGCAACGCCTTGGGCCTCGCGGCGAGAGCCTCCGTGGCGCGAGCTGTTTAGGGGCGGGCGAGGCTCACGCCCCAGCCTGCGCCATGATGTTGGCCCCTCGCTCGAAGGCGCCTCTCGGCCAACTGACCGTTACGCGGGCTCCTGTTCGAGGCGCTTCGACGTTGCGCGCCTCCACCGTGGCGCCGGATCGATCAAGCAAGGTCTTGGCGATGAACAATCCGAGGCCAAGCCCCAGGCCGGCGTCCGAATCGCCTTTCAATCGCCGCTGTTTGGAATGACCGCTCAGATAAGGGTCGCCGAGCCGGTCCAATATGTCCGGCGCGAAGCCGGGGCCGTCGTCTTCGATGGTGATGATCACCAAGGAGGGGGTCCAGCGCGCGGCGATCCGCACGGTCGATTTGGCGAAATCAACGGCGTTTTCGACCAGATTGCCGAGCCCATAAAGCAGCCCCGGATTGCGGGCGCAAATCGGGGCGGGTGAGGCTCCGTTCTTCGACACGACGATCTCCACCTCCTGGTCTCGAAGCGGCTCCACGACTTCCTCGATGAGAGCGTCGATTACCTGAAGATTGAGAACATGCGCCTGATCCGTGCCGAGCGACGTCAATTTCCGCAGGATTTCGCGGCAGCGGCGGGCCTCCTGCGCCAGAAGCGCCAAATCTTCCCGCATCACCGGCCCCGCCTCGGGCGCGGCCTTCTGCATTTCGGAAATAATCAAGGTGATGGTGGCGAGCGGGGTGCCCAGTTCATGCGCGGCGGCGGCGGCTAGGCCGTCGAGTTGGGTCAGGTGCTGTTCGCGGGCGAGCACCAGTTCCGTCGCCGACAGCGCGCCGGCGAGTTGCCGCGCTTCGTCGGAAACGCGCGCGGCGTATATCCCGATAAAGGCGGCGCTGAGCACCAGCGCGGCCCACACGCCCATTCGATAAAGCAGTGGGAAACGCAGTGTTTCCCCGTTTCTCCATGGCAGCGGTTCGTAATCCACGGTCAGGAAAGTGGCCGCCGCGATCATCAAAATGCCAAGCAGAAGAGTCAGTTTGCGGGGCAGGGAGACTGCGGAAATCATAACCGGCGCCAGGAACAGCATGGCGAAGCTGTTCACGACGCCGCCGGTCAGATAAAGCAGCGCGGCCAACTGTAAAATGTCGAACGCGAGCAGCGCCGCCGCTTCGGTGTCGTCCAGACGGAAGCTGCGCGGAGTGCCGGCCCGCAGCGCGATATTGAGCGTCGCCGATGTGGCGATGGCGACGAAGCATAGGCCGATCGGGAAATCGAATTTGAGGTAGTAATAAACATCGAGCATCGCGATGCTCTGCCCGATGATCGCAATCCATCGGAGCATCACCAGCGTATCCACACGCAGGTGGCGCGCCGCCTCGCCGAAATCGTCCTCGATCCGTTGCATCATCCCAGGCTCCGGTAAACATGGCGCGGGCTCAAAGCCCCGCTCGCGACGCGCGCCACAGACGCCACTGCCTGCGCCAGGGCGAAGGCGCGGGAAGCGTCCCGAAGGGCTGCGATTCCGAGGCCTCCATGCGCTCCAGATACAATGGCGCCGTCGCGGAAAACAACAAAGCCGTTCTCGCGGCTTCGTCGAGCCGGGGCGCGGCGCCTCTCGCGGCCTCGACTTTTTCGTGGGCGAGCTTTCGCAGTTCGGCGAGCGCGGCGCGCAATTCTTTCGAAGCGCGGCGGCTGCGAAGATCATCGGGCGAGACGTTATGGCGGGCGAGGATGTCCAAAGGCAACAACGCCGTTCCATCGCCGGGGCCGCGCAATCCCCACAGGATTTTTGTGATCCCGAGAGCCGCGCCGGCGTATTCGATCGCCGCGGTGGCCCCCGAGTGGAGATTCGCCCCGAGACATTGCGCGGTCCAGCGCAGCGGAAGGGCATGGGCCTTGCCGCAATATTCGAGTAGCGCCGCCACGGACTCCATTTGATCGTCGTAGAAATCGACGATTCTCGCATCGAGAAAATCCTGAAACTCGCCAGGGGCGAGCCGGTTCTTTGCGATCGTGTCCATCAGCGCGTCTGCGACCGGATGCGCGTGGGCGCCGCTTACGCCCGGTTGCCCGATCGTGTCCGCCCACCAACGCAGCCGCATTTCGCCGAGCAGGGGTTGGGTCACTTTTTCTCGCGCTTCCGCGATTTCCAATAGAAAAGCGCGTATGGCGTGCAGATGTTTGCGCTGGCCAGCGGGCGCGAACAGAGCCGCGAGCCAGGAGTCGCGGTCTTTCTCCCGCACCGCGGCTTCGCAAAAGGCGTAATGGGTTGAAAGTTCCGATGCGCGCGCCGCGCCGTCCGCGGAGGTCATCTAAACCGCGATGAGCAGAGCGGCGACGCGCCTGCCTTCGTCGATCAGCATGTTGAAGGTCCGAACCGCAGGCCCGGTCGCCATCGTTTCGCAACTGACGCCGGACGCCCGCAATCTTGCCCTTAGAGCGCCGGGAAGAGGCAGAAGTTCGGCTCCGCAGCCGATGATCAACAGGTTCGGAGCGCCGGAGGGGTCCATAATAACAAGATCGAGAACGCCGGCGTCGATTTCGGCCATACGCGCGACGGGGATCGCGCGAACCCCGGAAGCCGTGGCGAGTATCGACCCGCGGTGGGACATTTCGGCGAAACGGAAGCCCCCGCCGCCATAATCCTCGATCTTGTGTTGTCCGGGGACATAGCCCTGGTCGCTGGCCATTGCGATGAATTCAGGCGGTTGTGGGTTTGGCGCGTTTGCCGGACGCCTTCGCCGATCCGGCTTTCGCGGCCGCCGCTCCCGCCTTGCTTTGCTTCTCCTGTTTTGGAGCGGCGTCATCGCTGGCCGCTGAACCGACGCGCTCTCCGTCCTCGTTGCGCAGGCCAAGGTAGATGAGCATCGGCGAACAGATGAACACCGAGGAGTAGGTCGCGACAACGATGCCCCAGATCATCGCCAGGGAGAACGAACGAATCACCTGTCCGCCGAAAATCGCGAGCGAAAGAAGCGCGAGAAAGACGGTGGTCGCGGTCATGATCGTGCGGGGCAGCACCGCATTGATCGACATATCGATGATCTGCGCGGCGCCCATTTTCTTGTATTTGCGCATCATCTCGCGGATGCGGTCCAGAACGACGACGGTTTCGTTCAGCGAGTAGCCGACGATCGTGAGAATGGCCGCGATCGAAGTCGTGTTGAATTCGAGCTGGGTCAGCGCGAAAAAGCCGACGGTGAGCAGCAAGTCGTGCATCGTCGCGATCACGGCGCTGATCGCGAACTGCCATTCGAAGCGGAACCAGAGATAGCCCAGCACCGCGATGATCGACAAGACGACGCCGAGCGTGCCCGATTGCACCAGCTCGTTGGAAACCCTGGGGCCGACGACCTCGACCCGGCGCAGCTCGTAGTCGTTCTCGACGGCCGCGCGCACACGTTCGACCGCCGCCTGCTGGGCCACGTCGCCGCCTGGTTGCAGGCCGAAGCGCAGCGTCGCGTCGGACTGCGTGCCGAAGGCCTGAATTTCGACATCGCCGAGATTGAGCTTTTCAGCGATGGCGCGCAGCGTGCCGACTTCCGCCGATCCGCCCTTGGCGCGCAGCTCCATGACCGTGCCGCCCGCGAAGTCGATGCCGAAATTCATGTGCACGAATACGAACAGCAGCACCGCGATGATCGATAGCGTCGCCGACATAGGGTAGCTCACGCGGCGAAACCGCATGAAGGGGAATTTGGTGTTTTCCGGGGCGAGGCGCAGGAGTTTCATGTTGTCGTGGCCCCTTTAAATCGGAAGGCGGGTGGGACGGGCGCGATGATACCAAACGGCGATCATCATGCGCGTCATGGTGACCGCGGTGACTATGGTGGTGAGAATGCCGAGCGCCAGCGAAACGGCGAAGCCGCGCACCGGACCCGAACCAAGAAAGTAGAGGATCGCCGCCGCCACGAACATCGTGACGTTGGAGTCTACGATGGTGGCGAAGGCCCGGTTGAATCCGGCGTCGAGCGAAGCCAAGATCGACCGGCCCGCGTGCTGCTCTTCGCGAATGCGTTCATAGATCAGCACGTTCGAGTCCACCGCCATGCCGATGGTGAGCACGATGCCGGCGATGCCGGGGAGGGTGAGCGTGGAGCCGAGCAGCACGAGACCGGCGAAGATGAAAGCGATATGCACGAACAGCGCGAGATTGGCGAAGACGCCGAAGATGCCGTAGGTGATGAGCATATACACCACCACTAGGCCCGCCCCGACATAGGCCGCCCTTTTGCCCGCGTCGATCGAATCCTGGCCGAGACCTGGGCCGACGGTGCGCTCTTCCACGATGTTCAGTTTCGCGGGCAGGGCGCCGGCGCGAAGCAGGATCGATAGATTATTGGCCTGCTCGACGGTGAAATGGCCCGAAATCTGGCCGGAGCCGCCGGTGATTGGCGTGAGAATGCGCGGCGCCGAAATCACTTTGTTGTCGAGCACGATGGCGAACAGGCGACCGACATTCTTGGAGGTCACCTCGCCGAACTTCTGCGCGCCCCGGATATTGAAGCGAAAATTGACCACCGGTTCGCCGCCTCGCTGGTCGAAGCCGGGCTGAGCGTCGGTGAGGTCCTCGCCCTGGACCATGACCTGCTTTTCAACGCCGATCTTGCCGGTCTGCTCCGTCTGCTCCAATTCCTCGACTTCGGCGGGATTCTCGCCCGGCTCGGCGACGAGCCGGAATTCCAGCTTGGCGGTCTGGCCAAGAATCGTCTTCAGCTGTTCGGGGTCCTGGAGGCCAGGCACCTGGACGACGATGCGGTCGTCACCCTGGCGCTGGATGCTTGGCTCCCTCGTGCCCAACTGGTCGATGCGGCGTCGAATCACCTCGATCGACTGGTCCACGGCTCGCCTCACCTTTTCCGTGAGGCCGACGTCGGTCACGGAGATGCGAATGAGGCCGTCTCCCGCGTCCTCGATTTCCAGCGGGGGCGCGCCGGCGCCATAGCGATTCGTGAAGCCCTGAACCAGGGCCTTCAGTTTCGGCATGATCTTGGCGCGGTCGTTGGCGTCGGGAACGCGGAACTGCACCCCGCGCGCCTGCTGCCCAATTCCGCCCGTGATCGCGACTTTTTCCTCGCGGAGAATCCGCCGCGCGTCGTCCCGCAAATTCATCGCCAGGGTATGCAGCACGGAGGACTTATCGACCTCCAGCATCACATAGGAGCCGCCCTGCAGGTCGAGACCGAGCACAATGGTCGGCGGCTTCGCCCAATCCGGCAATTTCGACGCCAAGAGTTCATAGCTGGGCGGGGAAAGTAGACTTGGCGCGACGGTGAGCATGGCCGCGAAGGTCATTCCCAGGATCGCGACAATTTTCCAGGTGGCGAAACGCAGCATTGCTTGCTCTTGACGTTGGAATGACGGTCGGGGCTGGCCTGTGGGCGTGCGTCAGCCTTTGCTCGGCGCGACGTCCTTCACGGGCTCACCCTTGGTCCGGACCTCAGTGATCGCGGAGCGGAGCATCCGGCAGCGGACGTTTGGAGAGAGTTCGATTTCGAACTCCTTGTCGTCCACGATCTTGACGACCTTGCCGATGAACCCGCTCGCGGTCACCACCATGTCGCCGCGCCTGATGTTCTTCAGTTGGTTCTGCTGTTCCTTCTGGCGACGCTGCTGCGGACGAATGACGATGATGTAGACGATGCCGATAATTACCAGGACCGGGATGATCTGAGCGAAAAGATCCGGCAGGGACGGCGGCGCGTCCGCGCCCGCGGGCTGCTGCGCGCCGGTCGAAGTCGTCGCAGTCTTGGGGGCGGGCGCCGGCGCCGCCGGAGCGGCGGGAGCGGGGGGTTGGTCGGTTTGCGCCATGGCTTCCGGGATCAGTTTCATTTCCGCGATCTCTTTTTAGAAACGCCGCGATAAGGGCGCTCGCTTGCCGGTCGGGACGCCGCCCGACGAATGGGCGCGGACTATAACTGCTCACTTTACGAAAGCAATGCCGGCGCGGGACCCGCTGCAGGGCAGAGCCCTGAATTGTTAATGCGCCGAGGCGGGAAAGGGATTCCGAGGGCCTGGAGGGGGAGGCCCTTGGATGAGGGCGAATTTTCTGGACCACATCACCGCCCTCCTAAAATGTTAACGATTCATGACCCCGACCTGGGGGCCGCCGGAAATCTTCGGCTGGGGACCCGGCCGGCGAAACGGAATCAGCTCCACCGCCGATGACGGAGCCCGGGCTCCCGCCAAGCTTATCGGCCCCCGGCAACCAAGTTTCGACAAATGCGTTTACCTCAAGAAGACAAGGGACTAGTTCTATTACATCACAAGCGAGGGGCCGGCCGGAGAAACTCATTGCGAGCCAAGCGAGGCAATCCAGGAGCCGTGGGGTGGAGGCTGGATGGCGTCGGAGTTAACGCTCCTTGCAATGACGAACCCGCCGCCGAACTCGTTTATGACGCGGTGGAAATAGGGAAATATCGAGTTAGTGTCGGGTTGCGACGGATTTCGGGGGCCCAAATGGAAAAGGCCAAGTTCCGCCATTAAGCAGTTTCAATCTTGCCGCCGCGTCCGGGTCGCCGGGCGCCAATGTGGAGTAGAAGCTATGTCACGCAAAGTTTCCTTGGCAGCGATGGCCCTTGCTTTGGCGGGGGCCGTGGCGATTTCGACCCCGGCGGACGCATTCGGCGGTCACGGTGGCGGCGGTCACGGCGGCGGCGGCTTTCACGGCGGCGGCGGCGGTTTCCACGGCGGCGGCTTTCACGGAGGGGGCTTTGGCGGCGGTGGCTTTCGTGGCGGCGGCTTTCGTGGGGGCGGCTGGGGCGGCCGCGGCTGGGGCGGCCGCGGCTGGGGCGGCCGCGGCTG
>PHSQ01000007.1 GCA_002862095.1 Methylocystis sp. KS32
CCACCCCCACCATTGCGGCCCCCGTCATTGCGAGCGGAGCGAAGCAATCCAGAGCCGGGACAGCCCCCCTCCGTCATTGCGAGGAGGCGGGGCCGACGAAGCAGTCCAGAGCCGGCGCGCCCCCTGGATTGCTTCGCTACGCTCGCAATGACGGCGTGGGACAACCCCCTGGATTGCCGGGCCTTCGGCTCGCGATGAAGGCCCGCCTCGATGGCGTCGTCGCTTCGTTCCTCGCGATGACGAATCCGCCCCGAACTCTTTTACGACCTCGTTCATGGCTCGCGACTCGTGGCCGCGGGCCGGCGCCCTCCGCGCGCAAAAAAGCCCGGCGCGAAGCCGGGCTTTCGAGACAATCGCTTGAATGCGATCAGTATTTGGCGACGACCGGAGCGGAGGCGCCCCAGTTGAAGTGATAGTTCAAGCCGGCGCGGACGATGTGGCCGTCGTAGCGGGTGGTGGTGCTCACGGCGTTCATGAACGCCGGAGCGCCGGTCGCCAGAATCGTGCTGCCCATCACGCCGCCGGTGTAATTGACCGTGCCGAGGTTGTAATAGAGGTATTCGATCTTGGCCGACCAGTTCGGCATGAACATCCATTCGGCGCCTGCGCCAGCCGTCCAGCCGACGCGGGTGTCGGAGTAGGCGCCGGCTCCGCCCCAGGCCGAGGTGATGCCCGGCGCGGCGGGGCTCATCGACTGGAAGACGGAGGTGCTGGAGGTGACGCCGCCGTAGGCGAGACCGCCGGTGGCGTAAAGCAGGATGGTCGGCGTCACGAGATAGCCGACGCGACCGCGAACCGTGCCGAGATAGTCGAGGCTCTTGGTGACGTTGACGCCGCCGAGAACGGAGAAGGCGGGAGCGCCGAGAACGCCGGCGCCGGTCGCGCTGCTGGCGTTGCTCGTGCCGCCGGCGACGCCCTGCATGTCCGCCTCGAGGCCGAGAACGATCTGGTTCCACTGATAGTTATAGCCAGCCTGGCCGCCGCCGATGAAGCCGGTGTTGTTGACCGAGAACGGGCCGGTGCCGGCGGCCGCCGAAGCGGCGGCGAGGCCGAGCGCGCCGGGAGCGTTGCCCATGCCATAGGTTCCGACATTCACGTTCTGGCTGCCGCCGAAAGTGGCTCCCGCGTTCAAGCCGATATAGAAACCGGTCCACATGGGCGGCGGCGGCGGCGGCGCAACGTAAACCGGGGCGGCCTTGCGCGACGGAAGATCGGCGGCGAGGGCGGCGCCGGCAGCCAGCGTGGCGCACACGGCCACTGTGGAGAGGAGCAGTTTTTTCATGGGACAGTCCTTCGAATCATAAATGCTTCAAGCGAACGGAAGCCGGGAGTGTCTTCCGTCGGGACTTGCGCGACACGGGCTGGCCGATGTCCCGCGCACCGAAGCTCTCGCATTTACGCGTATGGCGATTAACGATCAATGTCGCCTTAGCCAATTTGCCCAAAAACAAGACTTTCGCGGCAAGAAATGGGTGAGGTGTGACATTTATGCCACCATTTTCGCCGAGCCGGCCAGCTTTTCGCCCCGGTGCATCGCAACAAGCGTCTGGCGGCTTGCAAACACCCCGGCGCGCTGGCATATGTGCCGCGTCGCGGAGCTTTCCCGCGCGATGGAGACGTGGCCGAGAGGCTGAAGGCGACGGTTTGCTAAATCGTTATAGGGGAAACTCTATCGTGGGTTCGAATCCCACCGTCTCCGCCAACACCCTCTTTTCCCCGGTATCTCCCAGTATCGCTGGAAGCGGTACATCGATGATTTTATGTGGCTTCCCGAGCAGCCTTGATCCCCGCCGTATCCCGGAGTATCGGCAAGGATCATCTCTGCGCTTGGGCGCCCAAGCGGGAAGCGGAGATCCGGCATGGCGAAAGCGGCTCATAAATTGACAGCCAAGCAGGCCGTCGGCCTGCCTCCTGGTCTGCATGGCGATGGCGAAAATCTCTATCTGCGCGCCCGCGAGTCGGGATCGCGGCAGTTCGTCATGATCTTCCGGGCGAACGGCGAGCAAAGAGAGATGGGCCTGGGCGGCGCCGGCCCACACGGCCTCACCCCTGCCCAAGCGCGCGCCCAAGCGGAAACGGCAAGGGTGGCCTTGAGGGAGGGCCGCGATCCACTCCAGCAACACGCCGCCGAGAACGACGCGCGACAGGTCGAAACAGTCGTTCCCCTTTTTGGAGCCTTTGCCGACAGCTTCGTCGCCGCAATGGAATCCGGTTGGAAAAATGAGAAGCATCGCGCTCAATGGCGGATGACGCTCTCGGTTTACGCGGCGCAGATCAGAGACAAGCGCGTCGATGAGATTACGACGCAGGACGTCGAGCGCATCCTCGCCCCGATTTGGCTGTCGAAAAACGAAACAGCAAGGCGATTGCGAGGGCGGATCGAGACGATTCTCAACGCGGCCCGCGTCCAGGGGCATATCCCGATGGACCGCGCGAATCCGGCCCGTTTCGCCGGCCATCTCGAATTGATCCTCCCCAAATTCTCACCCCGTAAACCGGGGCCATCACGAGGCCATGCGATCTGGGCTCGTTCCGGATTTTGTCGCCAAATTGCGCGAGCGCGAGGCTGTCACGGCTCTCGCGCTGGAGTTTTTGATTCTGACGGCCGCCAGGTCCGGCGAGGTCATCGGCATGACCTGGGGCGAAGTCAGGCTTCAGGAAAAGCTGTGGACCGTTCCGGCGGCGCGGATGAAGGCTGGGCGCTCTCACGAAGTCTCACTTTCGGATCGGGCAGTGGTGATTCTTCAGCGTGTTGCAGGCCTTTCTGCGCAGGCGCCGAACGAGTTCGTCTTTCAGGGGCAGCGCCGCAACCAGCCGCTTTCAAATATGGCGCTCGAGATGCTGCTCAGACGCATGAAAGTCGAGGCGACAGTCCACGGCTTCCGGTCGAGCTTCCGCGACTGGGCCGGCGACGAAACTCACTTCCCGAGCGAAGTCGCGGAAGCAGCCCTCGCCCACGCGGTTGGCTCCAAAACCGAGCAGGCCTATCGGCGCGGTTCGGCCCCGGCCAAGCGAAGAGAGTTGATGGACGCCTGGGCCGAATATTGCGGAACCTCTCACGTCGCCGCGGCTCCGGCATGATGGCGGCCTCTCGCTCGCGCGCATCTACAGGCTGAAAGGCGGGCCGCAAGATGGGCGGTGGGCTTGGTTTGTTCAGCTATTCCCCGATTCCACGCACGGCGACGGCGGAACGGGTCCCGCCGCCGACGGGCGCGAGGCGCGCGAAGTCTGTGAGGCTCGGCTGCCGCCCGCCGTTCAGCAGGCGCTTGCCGCAGGCCGAAAATCCTGAGCGGATGGAGCCCAGCCCATCTGCGCTGTGGTGCAGGAATAACGTTGCAATGTCAAAGCAGTGCGTGGACTGCTTCGCCTCTTCTGGTTACGATGCAGTTTGATCGGATAGCGCTCTATGGGGAACAAATTGAGCAGAGAAACATTTTTTTTCGAAAAAATCCCCGAGCATTCGGTTGTCGGCATTAATTACAGCTCCTCTCACGACACCGCCATCGCAGTCGTCGATGCGAGCGGGCGACTGGTCAACGCCGTTTCGCTGGAGCGTTTGTCTCGGGTCAAACAGGATGGTCGCTGGCCGACCAAGATTCTTGAGCAAATCCCTTGGGGAAAAGTCGATTATGTCGCCCTCGCGGAATCGGAACGGTACGAGGAGGAGTTGTCTGATCAATCCGCGTTTTGCGAATCGGAGTTACGGCGCCCCCTTTATTTTGATCGTTCTTGCCCGCAAGAATTCGCGCAGGTGTTAGCCTCGCTAAAAAAACCGATCGCCTATGTTCCGCATCACCTTGCGCATGCCGCCTCAGCCTTCTGGGCGAGCGGCTATGACGACGCGCTCTGCGTCGTCTATGATGGTGGGCAGTCGAACGAACACTGGTTCGGCGGCGTTTACGTCGCTTCGCGCGACTCGGGGATTGATGTTGTCGACCGCTTCAGCGCCGCTCGCTATGGCAATATCGCCTACGTCTATGCGGTGACCACGGCGGTTTTGGGGTTCACGCCGGTCAAGCACGAAGGCAAGCTCACGGGCCTCGCCGCGCATGGCAAGGTCGATACGCGTGCGCTCGACATATTGGAGGGCTGGGTCATCGAGCCTCAGTCTACCCACCATTTGTTCCATTGGTTCGACCGCTTCGACGCGACGCTTGAGCCGCGCTTGGCCGTGTCTTCAAACGAACGTCGACGCTTGCGCGATCTTTTTGGCGGTGTAAGCCAGGAAGACGTCGCCGCGACACTCCAGCATCTGACTGAAACGCATGTGTGCCGCATTGTCCAGCGTGCTCTCGAAGAGAGGCCGGCGACGCGCAACCTCTGTCTTGCCGGCGGATTGTTCGCCAATGTCAGGCTCAACCAGCGACTGTCGCATTTCGACCTCGACCGGCTGTTCGTCTGCCCGGCCATGGCGGATGACGGGGCCGCCGCTGGGGCGGCTTGGCAAGCGCGGTATGAGCGGGAAAAGATTCCCGGCAAGCCTATTCGCCATGTCTATCTTGGGCCGCGCGTCTCGGATGATGAGGCTGCGTTCCTGCAAGGCCACGGAATCGATTTTACTCGGCCGCAAGACCTCGCGCGTGTCGTGGCGGAGCGTCTGGCGCAAGGCGAGATCGTCGCTCTAGCGCGAGGAGAAGCGGAGTTCGGGCCGCGGGCCCTGGGCAACCGTTCAATTCTCGCGTCGCCGGGTGACAAATCGGTCAATAAGCGGCTGAACGAGAAATTGTTCCGCACGGAATTTATGCCTTTCGCGCCGATTGTCCGGGAAGAAGACGCGGGGAAGTATTTCTTGATTTCGGACGTCGTTCGTGACGCAGTGAAATACATGACAGTCACGGTCCCCTGCTCCGAGAAAGCGGAGACCGATTGTCCGGCCGTCGTTCATGTCGACGGTACGGCGCGCCCGCAGCTCGTATCGGAGGCGACGACGCCCTTCCTGCATCGCGTGCTGACTGCCTATGCGGATTTGACGGGCGTTGGCGTGCTCGTGAACACTTCTTTCAATATTCACGAGGAGCCGATCGTCACGAGCGCCGAAGACGCGCTTCGCAGCTTTTTCGAGGCGGGGCTGGATTCCCTCGTTCTGGGCGACTGTCTCATCGCGAGAACCGACAATCTTTCCGCCGAGATTTCTTACTCAAGGGCAATGGCGGCGCGGAATGCGCAGAAGGCCCGGGCGCGAGGAGCAAAGCTGGAGGAAGCGGCCTTCGATATCCTTGCGCTCGAGGCGCAAAAGCAGGCGCTCGCAAACTGGGTTGCTCACGAGAAATCCAGTCCGTTCTGGAAATCGTTTGTGGCGCTCGCGGATTTTGAACGCGGCGTTCGAGAGCATGTGCGCAATCTCAAACAATCGACCCGGCGGATTTGTGGCTTGGCGGAGACCGACCGCTCTTGAGCCGGGACTCCGCTCGGGCTTGTCGCAAACAGGCGGCGACATCGCGAAAGTCTTTTGGGACCGGTGACATCCCCAATCCGCTAGGCGGATGGGCTTCTGACGAAAGGGCATGGTTGCCCTGTTGCTTACGCAACCCAAGGGTCGAAACGACCGCTGGCGGCTGAGTCCATGCCTTCGTGCAGCGACGCGCCAGCTCGGCTGGGGTGACCCGTGTCCGGGCGATTACTATGATCGAGCCCCCCAATATCTGCGATGAAAAATGTCCAGACTCGATTTGATTTGGAGGCTCGTTCACCTGGTGGGTGCGATGGGGGCGTTGCAGACGGTGTTGCCGTTCAAATTGGCGGCGACGGACGAATCACTGACCGCGCATGGCGGACTGGCGCTGTTTGGCGAATATCCGCGGTCGATGGGCATTGCCGAGCGGAGAAGCGCGAGGCGCGCTACACCTACAAGGGCGAGAAGGGCTATATGCCGCTCGTCGGACATATTGCCGAACTTGGGCTTGTGATCGGCCATGAGTTCCGCGAGGGCAACGCGGCTCCGGCGGCGGGCAATCTCGACTTCCTGCAATCCTGCGAACGCAACATGCCCAAGGGCAAGAGGATCGCGGCGGTGCGCGCCGACAGCGCGGGCTATCAGGCGACGATCTTCAACTGGCGCCAGGAGACGGGCAAGGTTTTTGCGATTGGCGCCGATCAGGACGCGGCGGTGAAAGCGGCGATCGCCACCATTCCCGAGAGCGCGTGGAAGCCGTTTCGCGACGGCGAAATCGCCGAAACGGCGCACTGCATGAACAAGACGATGAACCGCGCCGGGATTGCCGGAGGCTCCAACCCTTGAGAGGATGGAGCCATGGATACGAAGAAGAAGACATCGAACAGATTTTCACCTGAGGTTCGGGAACGGGCAGTTCGGATGGTGCTCGAGCACCGCGGCGATCATGCCTCGCAATGGGCGGCGATCGCCTCGATCGCGGCGAAGATTGGCTGCACGGGCGAGACGTTGCGGAACTGGGTCCGCCAGGCAGAGCGCGACTCGGGCGCCCGCCCTGGCGCGACGACGGATGAACGCGAGCGGATCAAGGCGCTGGAGCGCGAGAACCGCGAGCTGCGGCAGGCCAATGAGATCCTGCGAAAGGCGTCGGCTTATTTTGCGGCGGCGGAGCTCGACCGCCGCTCGAAACAATGATCGCCTTCATCGACGATCAGCGGGACAAGCATGGGGTCGAGCCGATCTGCAAGCTCTTGCCGATTGCCCCTTCCACCTATTGGGCGCATGCGGCGCGCCGGCGCGACCCCGCGAAAGCGTCGGCCCGGGCGCGTCGGGATGTGAACCTTCGCAAGGAGATACGGCGCGTCTACGACGAGAACTTCCAGGTCTATGGCGTGCGCAAGGTGTGGAAGCAGTTGGACCGCGAGGGCGAAAAGGTCGCGCGCTGTACGGTGGCGCGGCTTATGCGGAGCATGGGGTTGCAAGGGATCGTGCGTGGGAGGCCGGTCAAAACGACGGTGAGCGACCGCAAGGCTCCATGCCCGCTCGACAAGGTGAACCGGCAATTTCGGGCCAAGCGGCCGAATGCGCTGTGGCTCTCCGATTTCACTTATGTTTCGACTTGGCAAGGCTTCGTCTATGTGGCTTTCGTGATCGACGCCTTCGCTCGGCGGATCGTCGGCTGGCGCGCCTCGCGCACGGCGCATGCGGGCTTCGTGCTCGACGCGCTCGAGCAGGCGCTGCATGATCGTCGGCCGGTTCACGGCGGTGGCCTCGTCCATCATAGCGACCGCGGCGTTCAATACGTCTCTATAAAATACACAGAGCGCCTCGCCGAGGCCGGCGTCGAGCCCTCGGTCGGCAGCGTCGGAGACAGCTACGACAACGCGCTCGCCGAGACGATCAACGGACTCTACAAGGCCGAGCTGATCTGGCGAAAGGGGCCGTGGCGAAACTTCGAGGCGATCGAGTTCGCCACGCTCGAATGGGTCGACTGGTTCAACAATCGCAGACTGCTCGAGCCGATCGGAAACATTCCGCCGGCAGAAGCCGAAGCGCGCTACTATGCGCAAATCGAGGGACGCGCCTTGGCGGCGTGACTCAAACGAAATGGCCTCCGGCAATCCCGGCGCGGTTCACGAACAAAGCGTTCCGCCTCATCGTCATGCGCCGTCCTCGCGACCAAGATTTGTTCGAGGAAAAATCACCCTGGCGCTATCACGCCATCGCCAGCAATCGCGAGAACGAAGACGCGGCGATCACGATGGAGTGGTACAGCAAACGCGGCGACGCCAGCGAAAATCGCATCAAGGATTTGAAGCTCGGCTTTGGCATGGACTACATGCCCTGCGGGACATTCGAGGCCAACGCCGTGTTCTTTTCCATCGGCGTGTTGGCCTACAATCTATATCTGGGCTTTCGCTCCGATGCGCTGGAAAGCGGATGGGAACGATCGCAGATACAGACCGTGCGTTGGCGTCTGTTTCAGACGGCGGGCAAGGTCGTCCGCCATGGCCGGAAGCTGTTCTTGAAGATCAGCGCCGAGGCGTTGGAAATCTTTGCGAGGATCCGCGAGCGTCGCGCGCGGATCATGAAAGAAGGAGGCGCCGTCCCAGAAACCTCCTGACGTCGGCGCGTTCGCTGGAGTCGATATCTGCCGCATCGACGGCGAAGCCGCGCCCGAAATCCGTAAAAAACGCGCGGCGCCGGCGGCCGGAGCCCATCGCAGCGCCATGCCATGTTGCGCGACACGCCTGGGCCATTCCGGCGGCGCATACTGTTTCTCGGGCGAGACAGATTCGGCTGTCTTCTGAATGACGGCTGACGCGTAATCGAAGCTTGTAGCACAAAGCTCATTCCGGCCCGGCAAGCGGCGCACCGAAATGAGCGGATCGCCCGTTGCGGCTTTTGAAATCGACGCAGCCGATCGAGTGACTATCCCCGCGCCTTCTCGCCCCGCGCCTTCTCGGCGAGGCGTTCGCCAAGCCCGCCATATTGATAGGCGTCGTTTTCGACCATCGCCAGCAGCGATTCCGTCGCCTCGCGCCAGCTCGCGATTGAAATTTTCGGCGCTGTTTTGGGCGCGGCGAGCGCCTCGCGCAAACGCATCGCCAGCATGTCGCTGTCGCCGAGATCGAAATAGCGCGCGGCGTCGCCGGCGATCTCGTGAAACACCGGAATGTCGCTGACGATGGCGGGCAGACCGTAATGCGCCGCTTCCGCGAGCGCGAGCCCAAAACCTTCGGCGATGCTGGCGAAGACCAGCCCATGGGCGGCGCGATAGAGCGCCTGCAAATCGGCGTCGCCGGCGTTGTCGAGCCAAAACAGCCGCCGGCCATATTCTGAATGCGAGAGAATGCGGCGCTTGAGCGCCGTCGTCAGCCAGCCCGCGCGCCCGACGACGACATAACGGACGTCGACGCCCTCGCGCCAAAGTTTTTCGAAAGCGTCGAGCGCGATGGGGTAGCCCTTGCGCGGCTCCAGCGTGCTCACGCTCAGGAAAAACGGCGTCCCTCCTTCGCGGATCGCAAGCGCCTGTCGCGATGGCCGCTCGTTCGCCCGAATGGAAAAATCGGCGCCCAATCCCCGCCAACCAAGCCGCAGCTCAGGATTGAAGGGACGGCGCTCCCGCGACATCATCTCGATCAATTCGTCGGCGACGCTGCGAGAGATGCACACCACGGCGTCGGAGGCGAGAACGATCTTGCCGAACCAGGCGACGAATTCGTCCACATTGGCGCAGATTTCATAATAGAGCAGCGGAAAGAGATCGAACAGGACGGTGACGGTCGAGCCGCCCTTGCGCGAAAATTCCTCGATGACGGCCGCCGTTTGCGCCGGCGCGGCCCACCAGGCGCCGGCGAGGATCAATTTGTCGCCCGGCGAGATTTCGACCGGCCGCGGCGCGCCCTTTTCGAGAATGGCCCAGGCGCGGCTGTCGTGCACGAAGACGGGAACGCCGCCTCGTCGCCTCGCCGAACGGCAGATTTCGAAGCAAACGCGCTGAATGCCGGTTATTCTTTCGGCGCGCAGGAGTTGGGACACGTCGATGAAAACACGCCGTCCGGGCGCCGGCGCATCCGCGCCCATGGGGTGCGCGGCCAGAAACTTTCGCAGCGCGCGGCTCCAAACGCGAAGATTCGTTGTGCCGTCGTGAAGATAGCCGAGGCCCATAAGCCTCGTCGCAGTCCAGTAAAATTCTTTGCTTTTCTGAACGAGAAAGTCCCGCGTCGTCTTCAGCGCGCCAGGTGGATTCCTGGAAAATTGTTCTCGACGACACTGATCCTCGCGTTCGAGAACGGTCGAAACATATTCTCTTAGCCGGGCGTTTTCGATGGGCATTGTTGCGATCCTCGCCGCCGCGCGTTGACGCGCGGAAGTCCTTCCCGAATGATGGCGGCACATGGCAATTGAACGATATTCTGTTCACGTTACAACCCGAAAGTCCTTTGGTTTGATGACGCGGTATTACCGTATTACGGTATTACGTATTACGTAGTATTACGGTGACACGACCGTATTTCCCCTTTAAACAGCCGATACAACTCATAATCGCCCGCCTCGAAAAACACGATTGCGCGACAATTGCCACGCTGGGCGACATGATGCGGAAGGCCGGGGACAACGATAGGGGCGATGCGGGTTATATGCTCTCGGTAGCATCGAACAGATATAAGGTAATTCCGGGCGTGTCACCGTAATTCTGGCGTGTCACCGTAATTCGTGTCACCGTAATTCGTGTCACCGTAATTCCGTAATTCCGATCACAAGCATATTTCAACCAGCTATGCAGAAAGAAACAATCTCAACATCCGCATGCACTCGCGTCGCATGACGCGGTTGACGAATGCCTTTTCAAAGAAGATGGAGAACCACGCGCACGCCATGTCGCTGCATTTTATGTATTATAACTTCGTTCGAATTCACAAGACGCTGCGTACGACGCCAGCGATGGCGGCCGGTGTAAGCAAGAAGCTTTGGGAAATGAGCGATATTGTCGACATGCTGGAGACATTTGAAGCTATTACATCTAGGCGGTAATTATTACGCCTTCTGTCCCGAAAACTGCCCACTATACCCCTTGTCTGGGGTACCGAGAGTTTGTTCGAATATTAGCTGGCATATAGACATCCCTGTTCTAAGTTTAATAGGCAATGGCCCGTGGTTTATAATTTCAAGACGGACGCAGCCATCAAATCCCGCGTGAATAGTTGGCGCCGTTATATGAACAGACAACCCTAATCTAGCTAATGAGCTTTTGCCTTCAACTCGCGCTGCGTATTTTGTGTCTAGACGAAGATCAATATATTCTCTCGTGAATGCCAATACCAATTTACCGCGAGCCAGATCATACCCGGAATCCGGAATTTGCACCTTTGTTGTTAATGCCTTTAACGACTCTTCAGTGTCTATCTTGCGCATAGCAGGGTCTAATATTGTTACAACGCCACTATCTTCCTTGTTGTCATTGAATATAGTTAGCTCGGAGTCTAACGTCAGATCAACACTAGTTGAACTATAAGCATTCTCAGAAGGGGGCGGGTCAATGACGATTGCCCTCTTCTTTATAGCTGTGCGGATTTCTCTGTCTGTCAGGATCACGCGACTTGCTCTTCGGGCATGAATTCAAGCTGATCTTTGTCAACCCAAACTCGCCAATTTCCTGTCGAAGTTTCTCTAGGGAGTTCGACCAAATATGAATCGCCTTCCTGTCGAATCGGATAACCGACTTCGATGAACCCATCCTGCAGAGAACGCCTGCCCAGAGCAAGCCCTTCGTCGCCATTATTAGTGTGGATACTTACAACCACCTCGCTGTGGTGGAGCCCATCCCCGATGGTTCTAACCCTGAGCTTCATCATGGCTCGCCCTCCTGTTCGAATCAGGTGTTTCTTTTTTCTTAACGGTTAACAC
The DNA here is from genome assembly GCA_002862095.1 of Methylocystis sp. KS32. GTDB lineage: Bacteria > Pseudomonadota > Alphaproteobacteria > Rhizobiales > Beijerinckiaceae > Methylocystis. The sequence goes on from PHSQ01000007.1 coordinate 11,303, forward strand.
ACCGTACCAACGCAACCATTCAGAAATGGTTTCAAAACCTAGAACATACAGCGAACACAACGCAAGCATTTTAATGTAAATAGCCTAGCTGGTGCCGCCACAATCAAACTGGCCCACTACCGGAAAGCCTGACATTTTCGCAGCAGCCGACTGTCGAACATGTGATGCCTCAAACCTGGATTGCGAACTGGCCGCTCTCTGACGATTCCAAGGGGATGGATTTCATGGAGCTCTATGGCGCGTCCGAAACTGATCTGCGCGCGGTCGCAACGCGCGCCCGCGAACGGGCAGTTCAAACGCTTGGCAACCTCACCATCCTCAGCTCTGGGCTTAACTCCGCGCAATCCAACTATGGTTGGGAACAAAAGCGGCCTGAGCTGATGAAGCACTCCCTCCTTCCTTTGAACCAATCGCTGCTTGAGCTGGATCGTTGGAATGAGGAAGCCATACAAAAGCGCGGCGCTGAGCTGTTTGCGCGAGCACTTGAAATCTGGCCCAGGTGAGGCGGCGCGGAGCGTCATAGGGCTACAGCGTAAACGTAGTGCTCATCACTATCGGTCGCAGCCCGCCCTTTTTCCTCCTCTGGCGATCCCTTAAAACTTCGGCGCGAGGGGTTGGGTGTTTGCGCGGGTTTCCAGGCTCGCGGCGGCGATGGCTCGCGGCGTCATTGTCCCTGGGCGCGAGAGGGCCTATATCTTGTGGGACAGGCGAAGGCCGCGCTCTCGCCCTTCTCGGATATGCGAGCAATTCCCATCCGTGACGCGGACGGAAACAAAAAAGAGAAAAAATGCCCTGGAGCGATCAAGGCGGACCGCGCAACCAAAATGACGATCCCTGGGGCCAGAGGCAGGGCGGGCCATGGGGCTCCGGCCCCCGCAACGGCGCGCCCCCGCCCGATCTCGAGGAACTGCTGCGCCGCGGCCAGGAGGGCTTGAAGCAACTGCTGCCCTCGGGCTTTGGCGGAAGAGGCGCCGCCATTCTGGGTCTGTTGACCCTGATGGCGTGGTTGCTCTCGGGATTCTACACCGTGGGGCCAAACGAAATCGGCTTGAACCTGATTTTCGGCAAATATCTCGGCAAGACCCAGGCCGGATTGAACTATAATCTCCCCAGCCCGATCGGTTCGGTCATCAAGCTGGCGGTGACGGACCGCAATGCGATCGAGATCGGTTTTCGCGAGGATGGGGTGTCGGGCCGCAAGCACAGCGCGACTCAAACCCCGGAAGCAACCGAGGAAAGCCTGATGCTCACCGGCGACGAAAACATCGCCGACGTGAAATTCAGGGTCATCTGGCAGATCGACCCCGCCCACCCGGAGGACTTCGCCTTCAATATTTTCGAGCCGGCGTTGACGGTCAAGGCGGTCGCCGAAAGCGCCATGCGCGAAATCGTCGGCCAGTCGCAGATTCAAAAGATACTCACCGCCGATCGCAAGCTGATCGAGCCGGCTTGCCAACAGCTGATGCAGAAAGTGCTCGACAGCTATCGCAGCGGCGTGCAGGTGGTTCAGGTTCTTCTGCTTTCGGTCGATCCGCCGGCCCAGGTCATCACGGCCTTTCGCGACGTGACGGCGGCGCAACAGGACCTTCAGCGCCTCGGCAATGAAGCGGACGCCTACGCCAACAGCGTCGTTCCCGAAGCGCGCGGCGCGGCGGCCCGCATTCTTCAGGAGGCGGAAGCCTATCGCGAGCAAACGGTCGCGGAGGCGCGCGGCCAGGCCTCTCGTTTCGATCAGATTTACGAACAATATAAGCGCGCGCCGGCCTTGACCCGGGAGCGGCTCTACATCGAAACGATGGAGCGCGTGCTTGGCGGCGCGGACAAAGTGATTATCGACCAGCAGCAGAGCGGCGTCGCGCCTTACGTGCCGCTTCCCGCCTTCACGCCATTCCAGGGCGGAGCCCACAAATGAAATCCCTGCCATTCTTTTTGGCGCTGACGCTTCTCGTCGGCGTGATCGCCGCGGGCGGCGCGCTCTTCACCGTGTCGCAAACCGAGCAGGCCATTGTTCTGCGCCTCGGCGAACCCGTCGCCGGGCGCGGACTGATCACGGAGCCGGGGCTGCATTTCAAGATTCCGTTCATCGAGAACGTGGTCTTTCTCGACAGCCGGATTCTCTCCGCCGAGAGCCCCAATCTCGAAGTGCTGGCCTCGGACAATCAGCGGCTCGAGGTCGACAGCTTCGTGCGCTACCGGATCGCCGATCCGCTGCGCTTCTATCAGACCGTCGGCGGCGTTCTCGGCGCCAATAATCAGCTCGCCTCGGTGCTGAATTCCGCCGTGCGCAGAGTGCTCAGCGAGGCCAATCAGGACCAGATCGTGCGGGACGAGCGCGCCGCGCTCATGCTTCGGATCAAGGATCAGGCCAATATCGAAGCGCATAAATTCGGCGTCGAGGTCATCGACGCGCGAATCAGGCGCGTCGATCTGCCCCAGCAGATCTCGGAAAAAGTCTATGGCCGCATGCAGACCGAGCGCGCTCGCGAGGCGGCGGAATATCGCGCGCAAGGCTCTGAACAGGCGCAAAAAATCAGGGCCAAGGCGGACCGCGACGTGATCGTGCTGAAGGCCGAGGCGCAGCGGCAGGCGGATCAGATCAAGGGCGAGGGCGACGCGGAGCGCAACCGCATCTTCGCGGAGGCCTTCGGGAAAGACGCGGACTTTTTCGCTTTCTACAGGTCCATGCAGGCCTATGAGACGGCGTTCAAGTCGGGCGATACGCGCTTCCTGATCGGGCCGCGCTCGGATTTCTTCCGTTTTTTCGGAGCGCCAGGGGGACAAAAAGCCCCGACCGGCGGAGCCGTTCCGCCGGCGGACGAGCCGGAAAAGAAACGCTAGGGCGCGTTCCGACCAGACGGAATTGACCGGTCGACGAGCGCGCCAGTTTCTACCGCGTCATCAACGAGTCTGGCGGCGGGTTCGTCATTGCGAGCCGCAGGCGTGGCGATCCAGGGGGGCGCCCACGCCGTCATTGCGAGCCGAAGGCGAAGCAATCCAGGGGG
>PHSQ01000004.1 GCA_002862095.1 Methylocystis sp. KS32
GCAATCCAGGGGGCTGGCGCGACTCCTGGATTGCTTCGCTACGCTCGCAATGACGGAGAGGGGCTGGCGCGACTCCCGGATTGCCTCGCTGCGCTCGCAATGACGCAGAGGGGGCTGTCGGGACTCTGCATTGCCTCCCGCCACGCCTTCGGCTCGCGGTCGCAATGACGGGCGGCAATCCAGGGGGTGGCCCACGCCGTCATTGCGAGCCGATCTCATGCGGAAGAGGCCGAACGACCGCCCCGTCTTGTCCGGACGCGAGAGGGCGCTTGTATAAAGCGCTGTAAATAACTATCCCCACGGCTAGGACAGGGGGCCGCGATGGACGAACGAGATCCCGCATCCGCATTTCACAGCCACGTGTTCCTCGGGGAAGGCCACGCGAAGAGCGAGCGCAGGACCTGGGCCGTGATCTGGCTCGCCGCGGCGATGATGACGGCTGAGATCGTCGGCGGCCTCGCTTTCGGCTCCATCGCCCTGGTCGCCGACGGGCTGCATTTGAGCACCCACGCCGGCGCGCTGCTGCTCGCGGCGCTGGCCTATACTTACGCCCGCAAGCACGCTGGCGATCCCCGCTTCACCTTCGGCACCGGAAAATTCGGCGACCTGGCCGGCTACTCCAGCGCCATCATCCTCGCCATGATCGCGCTGCTGATCGGCTATGAATCGGTCGGCCGCATTTTCTCGCCCGTGCCGATCCATTTCGCCGAGGCCATTCCGCTCGCGGTGGTGGGTCTTGGCGTCAACATCGCGAGCGTCTGGCTGCTTTCGGGCGGCGAGGGCCATCACCACCACCACGGCCACCACGACCACGACCATGGCCACCACGACGAAATCCATCGCATCGCGACCGTCGCCGGCGGCGCGGCGCTGGAAGTGTTCGAGAACGGCGCGCCTCCGCGTTTCCGCCTGCGCGCCGACAAGGGCCATCGGTTCGATCCCGGCGAGACGCGGATAGAGACGCTGCGCCCCGACGGGAGCCGGCAGCGCTTCGCGCTCGCCGACCGCGGCGAATTTCTGGAGTCGGTCGAGGAGATTCCCGAGCCACACCAGTTCACCGCTTACGTGCATATCGGTCCCGACAGCCATGCGGTCGAATTCGTCGAGCACGAGCATCCGCCGGAGAGCGCGCATCGCGACAACAACATGCGCGCGGCGATGGTCCATCTGCTCGCCGACGCGGCGGTGTCGGTGCTGGTCATCGCTGGTCTGCTGGCGGCGCGGGCCTTCGGGTGGCGGTGGACCGACCCGGCGGCGGGCATTATCGGCGCGCTGGTGACGGCGAGTTGGGCGGCGACGCTGATCCGCGACACCGGCGCGATCCTGCTCGACATGAATCCCGACCATCGCATGGCCGACAAGCTGCGCGACGCCATCGAGAGCGAGGGCGACCGCATCGGCGACCTCCATCTGTGGCGGCTGGGGCCGGGCCACCTCGGGGCCATCGTCGGCATTGTGACCTCGAACCAGCGCGGGGCGGAATATTACCGCGCCAAGCTCGCGCGCTTCAGCGCGTTGTCGCATATCACCATCGAGGTGCGGCCGGAGTAGGGCGGGCGCGCCGATCATGGCCGCGACAGCGCCTGGCCCCGCCCGGCCCCCGCGCCGCGCATTTGCAACTTGCTTCCCCGCCATCGCAATCGGCCTAAGAATTCCCGCGCCGGGGGCGTATAAGATCGAATCTTGAGCAAGGCTGGAGCGTCGCGCGTGGCGGAACAAAAGGAGCAGGGATTTCGCACCATCGGCGAGGTGGCGGAGAGTCTGGACCTGCCGCCGCATGTGCTGCGCTTCTGGGAGACCAGGTTCAAGGAGCTGGAGCCGCTAAAGCGCGCCGGCGGGCGGCGCTATTACCGACCCCGCGACGTCGAACTGGTGATGGCGCTGCGCCATCTGCTTTATGGCCAGGGCTACACCATCAAGGGCGTGCAGCGCATCCTCAAGGAACAGGGCGCGCGCACGGTGATCGAAAACCTGCGCGCGGGGCGGTTTCAACCCGGCTTTGCCGGCCAAGGCTCCGGCGACGAAGCGTCCGCGCGCGTCGAACCCGCGCGCGTCGAACCCGTGGTTGAACCGCGGGCCGAGCCCGCCACGCCGATGCGGACCGCGCCCGCGCCCGCGCCCGAGTCGGAACCGGAGCCGGAACCGGAGCCGCCGCCTCCCGTGCGTTTGCCCGCCGTGGTCGGGCCGTTGTTGGCGCACGCTCCGGTTCTTGGCGAAGAGGACATTCGCCAGCTGCGCCTCGCGCTGGCCGATCTCGCCGAGTGCCGCCGTCTGCTGTTGCTCGCCAAGCGCTGAGCGGGGCGGCTCGCGTTGCTGTCTTGGTCGGCCGCGATAAAAAAAGCGGAGCCGACGTCGCCCGCCGCGATCAGTAGGCCGGATGAGAACAGGTGTTGATCCACATTTCCTTGCCGTCGATCTCCTGCCTCTTGAGGCAACTGAAACATTTGATCCTCTGGCCCGCGCCCTGACTCGACCAGCGGTTGCATCCCTCCTCGTAGCTCTTGTAGACTTCCGGGCCTCTGGAGGGGTCCCACCAGGCCAGCGCCGAGGATGCGGCGGCGAGAGCGACGGCCAGGCATAATCCTGCCGCGACGATGTTTGTCTTGGGCCGGTTCATGATCTGATTTCCTTTTTTGATTTAAGGGCTTGCGTGGCTGGCGCCGCCCTCGGCGAAGCAATTTGTGACAGTTTTGTAACATATTTGTCACGCGACGAAAAATTCCAGGGCGCGGGGCAGGACGGCGCCCAAAACGCCGTCTACGAGCGGCTTACGCCCTCCGGTTTAAACTCAGGGTTGAGTTTTAACCGTAGGAGTTTCACGCATGGTCTTTCTCAAATCCGCGCTCGCCCTCGCGCTGGCGCTTTGTCTCGGGGCGGGAGCCGCGCTCGCTTAGGTTCTGGCCGGCCCGCTTGCGGCGGCGTCACGCTTTACGGCTTCAAGGGCGGAACCGACGCCGCGTCGCCACGAAGCGGTGGGCCAACCGGCAATGGCGCCCTCTTCGCGCCGCGCTGTTCGCCGCTGGCCCGCGAGGTGTTTGGCGGCGCGCAGCAAATGGTCTGCGCCCAATAGATAGATAAAAAGCAGCGGCGCGGCGTTGCCAGCGCGCGCGCCGGCCTTTATAAGAACGCCGAGTCGGAGTGTAGCGCAGCCCGGTTAGCGCACTTGTCTGGGGGACAAGGGGTCGTGGGTTCGAATCCCGCCACTCCGACCATTTATCTCACGAAATCGGGAGCATTGCGCGGGAGGACGACGTCCTTGCCGGGGTCTCGGTCAGTCCGCCAGCCTCGTCGCGGCCAGCAGCTTGTCGGCCAGCGCCGCCGCGAAATGCTGGATCAGATTATAGAAAACGATCGGCAGCATCACGGCGGGATGGTCGGAGAGTTCGAGCGAGGCCAGCACCAGCCCCGCGCCATTATTATTCATGCCAAGCCCGAACATCAGCGAGGCCGTTCTGGCGCGCCCGGCTCCAAAAACCCGCGACAGCAGGTAGCCGGCTCCGAACATCGAAACGCACAGCAGCCCGGCGGCGATCAGCACCACGACGACGTAATCGGGATCGGGTTGCGCGATGACGCTCGGCAGGCTGAGCGAGGCGTTGGAGTAATTCAGCAGCACGATAACCGCGAAATTCGCGAGCTTCAGACAGGGTGAGATCAGCGCCGCCCGCTTCTCGCCCAGCAGTCGATGCGCGGCCATTCCGAGCAGGGAGGGCAGAACGATCCAGGCGCCGACAAAGGAGCCCGACCCGCCGCTCGCAAGTTCGTTCAGATCCTCCGAATAGTCGCCGACCGTGACGAGGGCGGCGGCATGGAGAATGAGCGGCGTCAGCATCGGGCTGCACAAAGTGGTCAGCAGAATGAGGCCGACGCTCAAGGCGAGATTGCCATTGGCGTTCTGCGCCCAGGCGGAGGAAGCGCCGGCGATCGGCATGGCGGCGACCAGGGCGAGCCCGGCGAGAATTTGCTGCGTTTCCTCGGAGTTGTGCCAGGGCCTCATCGCGAGGCTGAGGCAGACGATGAAGGCGAGGGGCGCGAGCGTATTCGCCAGCGCGCCGGAAAGCAGCAGCCCCGGCTTGCGGACCAGTGCCGAAAGCTCGGCCGTTCTGACGCCGAGGCCCGCGTTGAAGAGCAGAAAGGCCAGCATGAGCGAGGGCAGGGCCAGGGCGATTTTGGTTCCCCCGATGTCGACGCCGCCAAGATCGATGCGGCGGATCGACAGGCCAGGGCCGGGTAAAACCGCCGCGAAAAAATACGAAGCGAGGACGATCCAGATGAAATAACGGTGGATCGCGTGCGAAAGCGCGGCGATCGTCTGGGTGAAACCGGCGCTCATTCGAGCAGCTTTCTCGTGACCGTCATGCGTTCCGACCATAGGCCCTCTTTATTGTGGCGAACTTGCGTCGCCGATGCCCCATGCGGCCGCGTCGTCGCCCGGCATGACCGCGCCTTCCAGGGAACCTTTGCGCCGCCAGCGCATTGACCAGAACCGCCTGCGCCGCGACGGCGTGGGCTCGACAAGGGAACATGAGGCAAGGGAGCATGAGGATGGAACAAGCCGTCATTCCCGATTACGCCCGTCGGCTTTTCGAAGCTCACGGCATGAGGGCGATAGCCGAAGCGGCGCGGAAGGCCGTCGCTCTGGAGCAACAGGGTCGGCGCCAGGAGGCCCAGGTCTGGCGGCGCGTCGAAGAGGCGCTGAAAGAACTGCGTGGCCCGCGTCATTCGTGATTGTCGCCGGGCGGCGTGGGCCGCGCCTGGCTGCTCTCGGGCTCGTCGTCCATCCTGAACTCGACGATGTGGCGCGAGGGCTGATTGGCGATGAGCTTGCGGCGCACGGCTTTGTTCGCGCCAGCGACGACGATGCGTCGTCCCTCCTTGTGGGCCTGCTCGGCGAAAGCGAAAAAGGACTCCGCCGCCGAGGCGTCGATGAAGGGCACCATGCGGAAGTCGATGACATAGGCGGGCGGCGGCGGGTCGATGCGCTCCAGCGCCTCGAAGATGGTCGAGGCGACGCCAAAGAACAGCGGTCCCTCGAAACGATAGACCAGCGCGCCGGCGTCCCTGCCGGGCGCGTTGGCGCCAATGGCGCCTTGCCCCTGCGAAAGCCCGGCGAGCATGTGCCATTCCACGAATTCCGCCATGCGGTGCATGAACAGCAGCGCGCCGAAGGAGACGCCGACCGCTATGCCTTCGGTAGCGTCGCGGAACACCGTGAGCAGAAGGGTCGTGAACAGCAGAACCGCTTCTTCCTTGTCTCTTCGCAGGATCGAAACAATGGTCTTGCGGTCGATCATGTCGAAGGCGATGACGAGGAGCACGGCGGCGAGCGTCGGCAGCGGAATATGGGTTGCGAGCGGCGCGGCGAGAGAGACGAAGGCGAGCAGAAACAGCGCCGACGAGACTCCCGCGATGGGGCTTTTCGCCCCGGCGCGAATATTGGTGGCCGTGCGCGTCAGCGCGCCGGCGGAGGCGACGCCGCCAAAAAATCCGGCGAAGAGATTGGCCCAGCCCTGCGCGACCAGTTCGGCGTTGGAATTGTGGCGTTCGCCCGTCATGCCGTCGGCGACGACGGCGGAGAGCAGCGATTCCATCGCGCCCAGCGCCGCGATGGCGATCGCCGCCGGCACGAGTTCGAGCAGCGTGGCGAGGCCGACGCCGGGTATCGACGCCTTCAACACCGCATGAGGAATGCCGCCATAACGCGAGCCGATGGTGTCGACGTCGAGGCCAAGAACGAAGGCGACGGCGGCGCCCGCCGCGATCGTCGTCATCATCCCGCCCCACCAGGGCTTACGAATACGCTGATAGACGATGAAGGCGAGCGTCGCCGAGGCGAGCAACAGGCTTTGAAAATGAACTGAGCCGAGGTGCTCGGACAGGGCTTCGAGCTTGGGCAGAAATCCGGCGGGTTCGTGAGCGATTTTGAGTCCGAGAAAATCGCGCGCCTGGCTCGCGAGCAGAATGACGGCGACGCCCGCCGTAAAGCCGACCGGAACCGAATGCGGCAGGTATTTTATGTAGGTGCCGAACCTCATGTAGCCGAGCGCGAGCAGTATGAGGCCCGCCATGATCGTGGCGGCTAGCAGCCCCTCGACGCCGTGGTTCTCGACCGTCGTGGCGATCAGCGCGACGAAGGCGGTGGCCGGTCCGCCGATCTGGTAACGGCTGCCGCCGAGCAGCGAGGTGAAGAATCCGCCGACGATGGCCGCCGCGAGGCCGGCGGCGGGCGACAGGCCCGAGGCGATCGCGAGCGCCATGGCGAGCGGCAGGCTCACCACCGCGACGCTGAAACCGGCGGAGACGTCGGATTTGAAATCGTCGAGCGAATAACCGCTCCTCAGCGCCTCGAACAGCCTCGGCGTGAAAGTCTCGGCGAAACTCTTCGCGCCGCCATGGTCCACGGTGTGATTTGCTTCGGTCATTGCAGGTCTCGCTTTGGCGCGGGCGACGAGGCGACCTCGTCTTCGGCGTCACGCCGTTCTATTGCGATTTTCGCCGTTACGCTCGCGCCGGCGGCGAAGTCGTCGCTGCTCCCCGGCGCCTCGACGACGACGCGGCCGATCGCCGGCTCGCCCTCGCCGCCCGGCGCGGGGCCACGAATTTCGGCGATTGTTCCGCCGAGAGTCTTTTCCGGCGCGGCGTCGGAGACGATCTCCGCCGCGTCGCCGATCCGCATCAGTTTCTCGTCAGCGAGCGGAACGTCGAATTCGGCCACCACATCGCGGGATCGCCGCGCGAACAGGAACAGCAGGGCGGGGGCGGATATCTTCTGGCCCTCCGCCACATAGCGCGCGACCACCTTCGCGTCGAAGGGCGCCAGAATGTTCTCGCGTCTCGCGTTCTTGTCCTCTTCCGCGAAGACGGCGCGCAGCCGGTCCCTTTCGCTGCGCTCCTTGCGGGCGCGCTCCTCCAGCAGCTTGCGCCGCTGCTTCGCCGTCCGCGCGCCAGCCGCCAGCAGGCGCTCGTCCTGGGCGAGGTCGCGCTCCACTGCTTCGAGTCGGTCGCGAGCGTCGCTGTTGCTGTCCTCTCGGATGGTGGCGCAGACCCGCCCGGCCTCGATCTTTTCATCCACCGCGCAAGAGAGCGCCTCGATGGTTCCGCCTCTGTCCGAAAGGGCGAGCTGTTCTTGCGCCGCCGCGACATTTCCTTTGTAGGCCGCGATTCGCGCGGGGGCGGGAGGAGCGACGTAATGGGCTTCGCGCATCGGCGGCCACAGCTCCACCGCCGTTCCCGCGACGACGGCCAGCGCGACGCCGCCGGCGGGCAGCAGCCACGGCGAAGGCCGGCGTCGCGCTTCTTTTTTGGCTTCGACGCCGAGACCGGACATCGCGAAGACGAAGGACTTCAGGAGATCGAGCAGCAGCGCGAAAAGCAACGTCGCGACGAAGAGTTCCGCCACGACGCGGGCGGGCAGCGGAGCCATCAGCGATCCGGTGAGCGCGAGGGTGACGCCAATCGCGATGTTCAGCACGGAGGAGGCGATCAGCCAGCGCGAGGGAAACGAACTCCAAAGCCGCTGCCGGTCGCGCAATACATAGACCGTCGCCTGACCGAGAAACACCAGCGCGACAAAAGAAAGCGTCCGCAATTCGCCGATGTCGAGGCCGAGCCGCCGTTGGCCCACCAGCACGACGCTGGAGAGAAACAGCAGCCCGGCGAAAGCGAGCGCGCCGGCGGCGGCGGTGATCGCGCCGAGGCGCCAGGTGTCTGGCCGGGCGGAGGGCGTGGCCCGGTCGGTGGCGATGGCCATGGTCAGAAAGTCGCCAGTGATGAGCAGCAAGGCCATCTGCATCGGCGTGACAATGGCGTGGCCGGTCGCGAGAAGCCCGACGCCGAGGAAGGGGACGAGCTGGAATTTCTTGACCAGGGCGTTGAGCGTATAGGTCAGGATGCGCTGGAAGGCGGCGCGGCCCTCCTCGATCGCCGCCGCCACGCCCTTGAGGCCGGGCTCGGTGAGCACGATGCTGGCGGCGGATTTGGCGACGTCCGTCGCGGTGGAGACCGCGACGCCCATTTGCGCCTGACGCAGGGCGGGCGCGTCATTGGCGCCGTCGCCGCACATGCCGACCGTGTGTCCCCGACGCTGGAACGCCTGCACCAGTTTGAACTTGTCCTCGGGAAAGACGCCGGCGTAAATGGCGAAATCGTCCGGATTCGCGTCCTTGGAAATTTTCGCGGCGGGGCAGACGGGGCCGACGATGCCGACGGCGTGACCGACCGAAGCCGCGGTGGCGGCGGCGTCGCCGGTGACCATGACGGTCTTCACGCCTCCGGTCAGCAGCGCGGCGATCAGCGGTTTCGATTCCGGGCGCGGCGGGTCGCTGAGCGCGATGAGGCCGACGAGCTTCTCGGCTCCGCGCGGGCCATAGGCCAAGGCAATGACGCGGCCGGCGGAGCGGCTCAGGGTCTCGATTTCCGCTTCGGCGCGGGCGTCGAGCGGCGACAGCCGTCCGATCGCGATGGGCGCGCCCTTGACGATGCGCAGCTCCCGCCCGGCCTCGTCCACGACGATGGCCTCGGCGACCTTCGTCGCCGGATCGAAAGGCGTGAAGCCGCGGACATGCAGGGGCTGGCCGGTTCCCTCGCTCGCCGCCGCTCCCGCGCGGATGGCGGCGTCCACCGGATCGAAACCGGCGGCGGCGCTCGCAAGCGCCGCGAGGCGAAGAATCTCCGTATCCCCGAGGTCTGGCGACAGCGACTTCACCGCCGCGACGCCGAGTTCGTTGGAGGTCAGCGTGCCGGTCTTGTCGACGCAAACCACGTCGACCATGGCGGCTTCATGCACGGCGGCGAGCTTCGTCAGCAGCACGCCTCTCTTCGCCAGCGCCTGGGCGCCGAGCGCCGCCGCGAGGGTGAAAGTCGCGGGCAGGGCCACCGGGATCGAAGCCAGCGCCGCCGTGAGCGTGAGGGCCACCAGGTGGCCGGACGACATCGACAGACTATGGCCATAGGCGATCAGGAAAACCGTGACGGCGCCGTTGAAGACGGCGAGATTGCGCACCACGCCGAACACCGCCTCCTGCTGCGCGCTTTTCGCCCCCGCGACTCTCACGAGTTCCGCTGTCTTGCCGTAATAGGAGCGCGCGCCGGTGGCCACCACCTCGGCGATCGCCTCTCCGCGCCGCCCGATGGCGCCGGCGTAGGCGATGGCGCCGGCGCCGATCTCGACCGGCGCCGATTCGCCGGTGAGCATGGATTGATCGACCAGAATGGAGCCCTCGATCACGCGCGCGTCGGCGGGAACCAGCGCGCCGAGTTCGAGCTTCACCACGTCCCCCGGCGCGAGTTCCGGCGCGGAAAGCTCCTTCCAGACGCCATCGCGTTTCGCCGTCGCCCGGACCGAGAGCCTCGACTTCAGTATTTCGAGCGCGGCTCGCGCCTTGCTTTCCTGAAAATAACCCAGGGCGACGTTGAACAGCAGCAAGGCCGCGATGACTGAGGCCTCCAGCCGCTCGCCGATCACAAGCTGGAGAACGATGGTCGCTTCGAGCATCCAGGGCACGGGCCGCCACAGCTCGGAGGCGATTTTCAGCAGGAAGGGCGATTCGTGCTCGAAGATTTCATTTCGGCCGAATTGCGCCAGCCGCCGCTCCGCTTCCTGCGTGGATAATCCGTTAGCGTCCGTGGAGGTCATTTCGCCTTCCTTTATCGGTCCCGTCCGCCTGCTCTACGGTAAGGAGCGGCCTGTGCAACCGCGGCGTCGCTATTGCTTGGCCGCGCGCAGCCGCCCCCATATCGCGAACCCCATGGCGCCGGCGGCCGCCAAGCCGACGGCTGTAAGCGCGAACAGCAGCGTGCGTTCCTCCAGCCAAGCGAAAATCGGCACGCCCGTCGCGAGCGACGCGCCCACGATGACGATCGGCCAGGAGCGCAGATGCAGGCCCGCCGTGGCCGTGCCGAGCGCGAGGATGACGAGAAGCACGAGCGCGCTCGCTGCCGCGCTCATGGCGCGCTCCATGTCGGCGATGAGGGCGAGGTACATGGCGAACATCACCGCGCCCCAATGCAGCGCCTGGAGCAGCGCCGCGCGCAAGCGGTCGCTCTCGGGCGCGGCGCGCCATGTCGTCGCCACGCAAACGAGGCCATAGGCCGGAACCAGAAGCATCCAGTAAAGCGTCATGCCGTGGCGTGAGACGCTCGTGTAGGCGACGCCAAAAAAGGCGAGGGCCAGCATCGCGAGAAAGGGCGATTGCGCCAGAAGGAAGGCAAGAGTCTTCTGTGATTTTGTTGAAGTCGTGTCGGTCATTGCTTAAAGGCCTGCCTCTCGTCGAACGAATCTTCTCAGTCAAGCTGAATATGAAGCACAGCTCAAGGAATGTGTATTTAATAAAATTTCATATGGCGCGGCTTTGGCTTTCGGCGCTACCCCTTCTTGCTGTCGCGCGGGGAGGGGACGCCCCGCGCGAGCCGTGGCTCACGGGCGTTCCCGCGCCGGCTCGATCAGCCCCGGATCGTCGTCGCCGAAGCCGGCGCGGTTGACCTTGCGCGAGACGATCCATTGCCTGAGCGGGACGCCGCGCGGGCGCGCGAGCAGGGAGGCGGGGTCGCGGCCTTGCAGCCACTCGGCGGTCTCGCGCCACTCCAGCATGACCGGCATCCGGTCGTGATAGGGCCGCATCCAGTCGCTGGCGGGGCCGACGACGATGGCGGCGGAAAGGAGCGTCTCGCCAGCGTCGGGCTCGCGCCAGCTCTCCCACAGCCCCGCGAGCGCGAGGGGATTTCCGTCGGCGGCGGAAAAATAATGTGGGGTCTTGTCGCCCGGCTCGCCGGTCCATTCGTAAAAGCCCGAGGCGGGAATGACGCAGCGGCGCGATTTGAAGGCTGCGCGAAACATCGGCTTTTCAGCCAGCGTCTCGACGCGGGCGTTGAAGTTCGACGGCAGTTCCTGGAGCGGCTTTTTCCACCAGGAGGGAACAAGCCCCCAGCGCATCGCGACGAGTTCCGGCCCGCCCGGCGCGGCGCGGATGACCTCGATTTCCGTCGTCGGCGCGATGTTGTAGCGCGGCGGCAGATTGCGCGGCTGTCCCACCAGATCGGCCAGCCGGCGCAATTCGGCGAAGGAGAGGTTCTGCGTGAAACGCCCGCACATGCGGGGAGGATGCGCCTTGCCCGCGCCCAAATCAAATTGGCGCGAGGAAGAGGAGCCCGGCGATTAAGCCGGGCAGTCTTTGAGGTTCTCAAGGAGGTATGCTTAAGGAGATAATGGCCGACCCCATTGGCGGCAATGTGGCGGATCGACGCCGCCAATTGTTTTTTCGGCCGTGTCCCGTCGCGGGCGAATTCAACAAGCCGTTACAAAGCGCCGGCATTGTCCCGCTCGCGCTCCGAATCGGAGCGCTTGACCCCGACATAAGCCGCGGCGGGGAACGGCCGCGAGACTTTTTCGAGGAGCCGATGACACGGGGACAGGGCGACGAGTCGAGTTCGCATATCTACAACTTCGCCGTCGAGGCCCTCGAAAAGCACGAGATGAAGGCGGAGCAGGCGCTGGAGGAGTTCGTCGACAAGGTGTTCAAGCACGACGCCGCGCGCGGAAAGGGGTTTCTTTCCAGGATCGAGATGAGGGAGTCGGCGCTCTATTACCTCCAGAGAGTGGCGAGACGGCTCAGAAAACGGGGTTGATTTCCGCCTTCGTCCCCGCTGCGCCGGGCCGGCGCTTTTGCCTTGCTGTATCAATGTGCTATCTTTCCGCCAGACGCAGGGGCGGCGCTGGTGGATGGTATGAATGTTTCGCTCGAGCAGGCGATCGAAATCCATGCCCGGGCGCTGCTGCGCCGCTTGAGGCGCGACGCGCCGGCCAATGCGCGGGCGCGGGCGACGCAACTCCAGGAAATGGGAGACCACGAGGGCTGCTCGGTCTGGCTGATGGTGGCCGAAACCTCGGAACGACTACTCGAATGCGGCGAGGAGACCGGAGCCTCCGTTTTCGCGGGCGTCGAATGAGGCGATCCGACGCGCCGAAATGAGTTCGCCCTGAGGGCGTAACGGGAACGACTTCTGTTTACAATCGCGGAACATAAAACGAACATTAAAAGCGCGATGGGCTCCGGCAGGGCGGGAGCCCACCATGGCCGCGTCTCGCGTGGCGGTCGTTTCCGATTCGTCCCGGCGGACAGCGAGAATTTGCTCATGTGAACCTTCCTGGCAGTTGGCGCCTCGGGGGCTCTCGGGGCGAAGGTCGGCGCGCGGGCGTTTCACATGGCTTCAAAGGATCGAGGCGGGGAATTTTTGCTCCCGATTCCGCCCCAGACGACGGCGGCGCGAAGGGACCATGCCGGCGAAGGCGAAATTCGGGACAAACACCGGTTTTTAGTTCTACTGCGTGACGAAGCGGCCTGGGGCCGGCCCCTCCTGGATTGCTTCGCCTTCGGCTCGCAATGACGGCGCTGGGTTCCCCCCTGGATCGCCGCCCGTCATTGCGAGCGCAGCGAAGCAATCCAGAGCCGGGACACCCCCCTGGATTGCTTCGCCTACGGCTCGCAATGACGGCGTTGGTCGGCCCCCTGGATCGCAGCCCCCGTCATTGCGAGCGCAGCGAAGCAATCCAGAGTCGCGCCAGCCCCCCCCTGGATTGCTTCGCCTTCGGCTCGCAATGACGGCGTTGGCCACCCCCCCTGGATCGCCGCCCGTCATTGCGAGCGCAGCGAAGCAATCCAGAGCCGGGACACCCCCCTGGATTGCTTCGCCTACGGCTCGCAATGACGGCGTTGGTCGGCCCCCTGGATCGCAGCCCCCGTCATTGCGAGCGCAGCGAAGCAATCCAGAGTCGCGCCAGCCCCCCCCTGGATTGCTTCGCCTTCGGCTCGCAATGACGGCGTTGGCCACCCCCCCTGGATCGCCGCCCGTCATTGCGAGCGCAGCGAAGCAATCCAGAGCCGGGACACCCCCCTGGATTGCTTCGCCTTCGGCTCGCGATGACGGCGTGGCCTCCCCCCCTGGATTGCTTCGCTGCGCTCGCAATGACGAATCCGTCAAATTCTTTCATGACGCAGTAGAATCAGCGGGGAGTTTGCATTCGCTTTAAGATTCCATCAGTGACGTTCGCAGCCACGGATTCTCCTCGCGTTTCGAGCGATATAGAGAAATCCTCCTTAAATTGCGCGCGTTTCGGCCCATTCTCAGGGGAATCTCCGTTTTTCCGCTATATCGTCGCTTTAGGAGTCGGTTCATTTTTTTCGCGCCTATTTTACTGCAAATTCAATTGGCGAGGAGTGACTGTCATGAACGGCCTTGGGAAACTTCGGCGCTTAAGGTCTTCGTTTGCGCGTGACGATGGCGGCGCGGTGTTGATCATTTTTGGATTCGCGCTGCCGGTGATCGTCGGTCTGCTTGCGCTGGTGATGAGCTACTCGCGCGCGACGGCCTATAGGTCGCAATTGCAAGGCGCCGCCGACACCGCCGCCCTGGCGACGACCAAGGCGGTGATGGCCAATCCCTCGATGAACTCCAGCGAGCAGCAGACGCTCGCCAGTCTTTATTTCACCAACAACGCCCCCGCCGGCGCGACCAGCATCGGAACGCTCACCGTTCCGACCGCCACCAATTTCAATTCCACCGTGACGACCACGGTCTCTTATCAGGGCTCGATCCCCGCTCTGTTCGGCGGACTGGGCAGCAGCAATGTGACCGTTGCTTCCACCGCGCAGGGCGTCATCAGCGGAGGAAGCACGCCGACCGGCGCCACGACTTACAACGCCGCTGTCGGAGCCTGGGGAGATCCCCACATCAACGCCGCCGACGGAACGACCTATTATGTGAGCTGCGCCACGCCGCTCGGGAGTTGGTACAACATGCTGAGCGACTCCGGCGTCGAGGTCAACATGAGTTGCGAGCATGAGAATTATTACAACGCGGACGTCATGCGGCAATTCAGGATCGTCATGAATGGTCATGTGATATCGTTGAACGCTCCCGCGCCGAATGAAGCCTATGTCAATGGCGGATGGCAGATTTCCTATGATCCGACCACCGCGTGGTTCGGGCAGGTGACCATCGACGGCGTGGTCTATCCCGCGCTGCTTGGAACCCAGAGCTATCTCGATGGCGGCGTGACGGTGAACACCACCGACATGATAAATTTCTATCAGCAGGACAATTCGGTCACCATCAAGTCGCCGGAGGGGGTCTATAACGTCGTCATAAGCTTTCAGCCCTTAGCTATGGGCGTCATCAGCGTGTCGGCGGCCAACTCGGGGCTTTGCGGGGTGCCGGGCGGCATTCTCGGCAGCACCATCGCCGGCATTGACGACAGCAACGCGTTGGATTTCATGGTTGCGGGACCAACCGCCACCTCGTTCCAATATGGCTGGTCGTCCACTTGCGCCAGCATCAATGGCACCGCGGCGGCGTCCGTCGCCAAACTCATCAAGTAGGCCCGCCAGGGAGACGAATATGACCGCTTCATCACATGCAAGGCCGGCCTGCGCGAAAATCATCCTCGGCCTCGTCTTCTCTCTCGCCTTCGTCGGCTTCGCCCATGCCGTGGACAACAACACCACATGCAGAGCGCTCGAACAGGATTGCGAGAAGCGCGCGGATCTCGCCGCCAAGGTCGGGAGCGTCGTGCAGAAGGATCAAATCGCTCCGCCGAGGGAGGACGATCTGACGATGAATTATTGCTATTCCGCCTTCGATCAGGCCGAGAAGACCGGCCAGTGGCCGGCCTGGAGAGCGATGCCGGCGACGCCCTGCAAGAAGTGACGCGCGTCGAATCGCGATATAACAACCCCGCGCCGCCGCCTCGGCGCGGGGCTATTCTTTATGGAAACGGTTCATGCGCGTCACAGGCAGCGACTACAAGACCATTTGGCTCGACCAAGATGGTCGCGGCGTCCGCGTCATCGACCAGACCTTGCTTCCGCACCGCTTCGAGACCCATGCGCTGGCGACGATGAACGACGCCGCCCGCGCCATCGCGCAGATGATCGTGCGCGGCGCGCCGCTGATCGGCGTCACGGGGGCCTATGGCCTGGCGATCGCTGCCGGCGAGGATGCAAGCGACGCCAACATCGAGGCGGCCCGCGCCGCGCTGATGGCGACGCGCCCGACCGCCGTCAATCTGCGCTGGGCGCTCGATCGCGTCAGCGCGCTTCTCCTCGCGGCGCCCGTGAGCGAACGCCGCGCGCTCGCCTATGCCGAGGCCTTGAGGATCGCGGAAGAGGACGTCGCCTGCTGCGAGGCCATCGGGACGCATGGCGCGGCGGTCATCGCCGACATGGCCGCGCGCAGTCCCGGCAAGCCGGTCAATATTCTCACCCATTGCAATGCGGGCTGGCTCTGCGCCGTCGATTGGGGCACGGCGCTCGCGCCGGTCTACAAGGCCGCGCGGGCCGGCGTCGCGCTGCATGTCTATGTGGACGAGACGCGGCCAAGAAATCAGGGCGCCAGCCTCACCGCTTTCGAGCTTCTGAACGAGGGGATTCCGCACACGGTGATCGCGGACAACGCCGGCGGCCATCTGATGCAGCACGGCCTGGTCGATCTCGTCATCGTCGGTAGCGACCGCACCACGCGCGCGGGCGACGTCTGCAACAAGATCGGCACCTATCTCAAGGCGCTCGCGGCGCATGAAAACGGCGTGCCGTTTTATGTCGCGCTGCCGGGCTCGACCATCGACTGGCGCATCGGCGACGGCGTGAGAGAGATCCCGATCGAGCAGCGCTCGCCGCGCGAGGTCACGCATATTTCCGGTCAGGCTTCGAATGGCGACATCGTTGAAGTGCGCCTGACGCCGAGGGGCTCGCCGGCGCTGAACTTCGGCTTCGACGTCACGCCCGCGCGTTTCGTCTCGGGCCTCGTCACCGAACGCGGCGTTTGCGCGGCGAGCGAGAGCGGGCTCGCAAGGCTTTATCCCGAGATGCGAGGGTAGCGGCCCGCGCGGAGGGCCTCCGCGCCCTCGGGGCCTTAAGGAGCGCCCCGCAAGGGCGCGTCTCGAAGGACGGAATCAGGCGTCCTCTCCCTTCGAGACGGCCTCTCCGAGGCCTCCTCGGGGTGAGGAAGTCCTTCGCCCGCCTGGGCGTGACCGGCGGGATTCACGCCTCTTTCTCCTTTGGCCCGTAATTCCTGAACCGCTCCACCGTGCGCATGATCTCGTCTTCGGGCAGGATGACCGGCGTCCCCGCGAGCGAGGCGAGGTAATAGACTTTCGCGAGTTGCTCCAGCTCGCCCGCGCGCCATAGCGCCTTGTCGAGATCGCCCGCCGTGACGATGGCGCCGTGATTGCCGAGCAGCACGCCATGTCCTTCGCCAAGACCGGCCACGGCGAGCGCGGAAAGCTCCGCCGTGCCATAGGGCGCGTAATCGGCGCAGCGCACGACCGGCCCGCCGAAGGCCGCGATCATATAATGCGCGGCGGGGATGTCGCGGCGCAGGATCGCGAGGGTCGTGGCGTAGGGCGAGTGCATATGAACGATCGCGCCGACATCCCCTCGCGCGCGATAAATGTCGCGGTGGAAGCGCCATTCGCTCGATGGGGGCAGGGGGCCGACATAGGAGCCGTCCGGCCCTTCCAGCGCCATGCGCGCGATGTCGTGCGGGCAGAGCCGCGCGCTCGGCGCGCCGCTCGGGGTTATCAGCATGACGTCGCCGTGGCGCGCCGAGACATTGCCCGACGTGCCCTGGTTGAGGCCGAGCCGCTCCAACTCCCGCGCGGCGGCGACGACGGCGGCGCGCTTGTCGTTCTCGACCATCGCTTATTCCGTCTCCGGCTGCGCCACGAAGAGCAGGATCAGCCCGACGCTGCCGACGAAGCGGAAGGCTGCTTCCTGCATGTTCCAGCCCTGCGAGCGCCACATCTGGAACCATTCGCCGCCGATGGTCATGAAACCGAGGAAATAGAGCCCGATCCCCGCCGCGAGCCCGCCGATGGCGAGATCCTTGGCGGCGTTGAAGGCGCGCGCGCTTTCGCCTTTCGCGCGCAGGAGCCTTATCGCGCCGGCGAGGCATAGCGCGCCGGAGCCGATCTCCGCCGCCATGATGAAATCGTAAACGACGTGATACAGCAGACCGCTGCGGATCGCCCGCCATTGGAAGGCCGAATCCGGGACCGTATCCATCGACAAAATATGCTGCACTCCGGCGAAATTGGCGCCGTAATCCAGGATGTTGTCGAAGCCGACCATCAGCAGCAGCAGCCCGACGCAGGCGACGAGAAGGATTTTCGCGTAACGCGGAATCATGTGGCCCCCCCAGCGGATGACGGCGCAAGGCTACACTCCGCGGAGGGCGATTGCGAGGCCGGGGTGGAGTGTCGCGAGGAAGCGCCTCGCGATTTTGTCGTCGCTTGCGACCATCGCCGGCGGCCTCGGCTAGACGTTCGTCGCTCGCTTTTGGTCTGGAAAATGTGGGACGGCGCGGGGATTTTATCGAGATTACGCGCCGCTGCGCGCCAAATATGGCTTTTGGACCGGCGTCTTCGCCCTCGTCGTCGCCATCAAGCCGATGGACGCCGAGAGGGCGAAGCAAAACAGGCGATGACGCCGCTACACCGCTCGCTCAGTTATTGTCCTGACACGCGCGCATGCATGTGGTCTTTTGTTCGGTGCACGACTCGCCGCCCTGAACTTCCGGCGTTCCGGGCCTGTTGCCCTCGCTGTAGCAGCGGCGATAATCCTTCTTGCATTTTGCTTCGCAGGTCCTCTGCGCGGCGGATTTGCCCGACTTCGCCAGAACATAGACCGACTCGCCCTGGATCGCGGCGCGCGGCGCGGCGTCAAACGCCGAGGCCAGCCCCGCCGTCAAAAACGGGGCCATGAGCAGAACTCCGAAGCGCACGCCATGACTGAATCTTGCCATCGTAATCTCTCCCTCTTGTTGACCAACGATCATGGGGTTCGGTTGGTTCCGCCCGAACTTCCCTGCGCGGCGCGTCCGGCGCGCGAGAGCAGCGTGCTTATTTTCCCCATGAACTTTTGCCGCGGCGGGTCCGTCGCGGCCATGAGCCGCGGCTTCGCCTCGACGTCCGTCGCGCGGCGCGCGATGATGGTGTAGCGTTCTTCTTCCCTGGAGACGCCCTGTTTCCAGATCGCCCGCGCGGGACGCAGTTCCAGCGTAAAGCCAAGATTGGCGAAGACTCTTTGGTAAAGCCCGTTCGAAAGCCGCCACCAAACGTAATCGATTTCGGGGTCGTTCCAGGGGTTCATGGGCGACATGAAGGGAGCCGGATCCTCGATCACCGGCGTAAAGGCGACGATCACCGCCTCCTTGGCCTTTCGGCACATGGCCCCGATGGCGCTTATGGGGTCCGCCAAATGTTCGATGATCGCGCCCGCGAAGACAATGTCGAACATCTCGTCGTAATATTGTAGTTCGCGGAGCGGCGTATAGGAGACGGTCGACCTGCTGTTCAGCTTGTGCCAAGCATACCAATATCCGTTCTTGAGGCCATCGTAGTAAAGCGCTCTTTGCTGACGGTCCCAGGTCTCGCGGTCCACATGGTGGAGATTTCCGGCGAAGGGCACGCGTTCAAAATCGGAAACGTCCCGGAAATCGAGCGCGGTGACGACGGCCCCCGCCGCTTCGGCGGAAAAGGCGAGGAAGCCAGAGGCCGTGCCGACGTCGAGAACGGTTTTACCCTTCAGGGGATAGTTGCCGATATATTGATCGAAGCAACCGCGAATGTCCCAATGCCCGACAGCGGGCTCCTCGTCGGGAAAGTCGAGGTAGTGATAGAAGAAGCAGTCCTCCCTGCTGGGCTTTGGCGGCGGAGCGGCGCGAGGGAGCAACTTCATCATCAACGACCCTTCGGGACTGCACGGCAATTTCGAGGCGGACTCGAATGATCGAGAACCTCCGCCGAGTTCCCGATTCAGCGGGTAGCCATCCTCTACTTGAGTTTGACGATTTCGGCAAGAATGCGCCCGCCTCGCGAGCGGACGCCGGGGGTCCGGGCGCGCCGCAATTCCAGCTACGTCGGCCGTCTCGCCCCTATCCTGCGCTCGCTCTGACCGTCGCGGCGGTTTGGCCGAACAACACCTGTCGCTCCTCGTCGGTGAAACCGGTGCGCTGGCGCTCCAGATGTTTGCCGGCGGCATAGGCGCGCCGCACCGCGGGGCGCGCGGCGACGGTCTCGAACCAGCGCTGCAGGTTCGGGAAATCCGAAAGATTCTGTCCTTGCGCCTCGTGGGGAACGATCCAGGGATAGATCGCCATGTCGGCGATGGAATATTCGCCCGCGACGAAAGGCGCTTGCGCGAGGCGCCGTTCCAGCACGCCGTAGAGCCGGTTTGTTTCGTTGACGTAGCGGTCGATGGCGTATGGGATGCGCTGCGGAGAATAGCGCGCGAAATGATGGTTTTGGCCCGCCATCGGCCCGAGGCCGCCGACCTGCCAGAACAGCCATTGCAACGCATCGAGGCGCGCCCGCGTCTCGCCCGCCAGAAAGCGCCCGGTCTTTTCGGCGAGATAGACGAGGATCGCGCCGGACTCGAACAAGGATAGCGGCCCCGCCTGGTCGGTGGGATCGTCGTCGACGATCGCGGGCATCCGGTTATTGGGCGAAATCACCAGAAAATCCGGTTTGAACTGCTCGCCCTTGCCGATGTCGACGGGAACGATACGATAGGGGAGCGCGGTCTCCTCCAGAAAAATCATGATCTTGTGCCCGTTGGGCGTCGGCCAGTAATAGAGCGAGATCATTGCGGCCTCGGGTTGATGTCGAACGCCCCCTCAAATAGCGGCGGCGACCTTTGCGCCAAGGCAAGCATGTCGGGAAATGCTTAAAGATTCGGCGCGGGCTCGAAGCCGAAACGCCGGAGCCTGCTTGCTTTCAAGGCCGCGAATAGAGCTGCGCTCCGATTGCAAATGTGACGAGAGCAAAATCCGAAGAAGTTGATAGACTTTTTCGATTGGATTTTGCTCCAGCTTTTCGAATCTGGAGCGGTAAAGGGCGACGTCATTGCGAGCCAAAGGCGCGGCGGGAGGCGATCCTTAAGTCCCGCTAGTCCCCCTCCGTCATCGCGAGCGCAGCGAAGCGATCCAGCGCCGGGCCAATCCCCTCTCCGTCATTGCGAGCGTAGCGAAGCAATCCAGAGTCGCGGGCAGCCCCCTGGATTGCCACGCCTTCGGCTCGCAATGACGGCGTGGGCCAGCCCCGCTGGATCGCCGCCCGTCATGGCGAGCGCAGCGAAGCCTATGTGGACGGCCGTTTGGCAAGCGCTTTTTGCGGTCAGTGACGATCTGGTCGGCTGCGGTCATATGTCCGGCCTTTTGGCGCGGCGCATATGACCGCTGGCCCTGATGAAGTCCGACGAGCCGGGTTCCGATCAATACAGCGAGCTCAAGGCTCGTGCTTCGCGGCGGAGTGTCCCTGCTTTCGGTTGCGACCCGCATCGTTTCATCACGCATCTTGCGCTCGTCCAACTCTGGAATTACAGTGACATGCCCGTATTTACCTTATATCTGTTCGATGCTGCCGAGAGCATATGACCCGCATCGCCCGTATCGTTTTCCCCGGCCTTCCGCATCATCTCACCCAGCGTGACAATCGTCCCGCAACCTTGTTTTTTGAGGCGGGCGATTATGAGTTGTATCGGCCATTTAAAGGGGAAAGACGGTCGTGTCACCGCAATTCGTAATTCCGTAATTCACCGTAATTCGGTCGTGTCACCGTAATTCCGCCAGTCCCCTCTCCGTCATTGCGAGCGTAGCGAAGCAATCCAGAGGCGCGCCAGACCCCCTGGATTGCTTCGTCGCTGCGCTCCTCGCAATGACGGCCGTGGGCCAGCCCGCTGGATTGCTTCCCGCCGCGCCTTCGGCAATTACGCAATTACGGTGACACGCCGCAATTACGGTGACACGCCCTTATTTACCTTATATCTGTTCGATGCTGCCGAGAGCATATGACCCGCATCGCCCGTATCGTTTTCCCCGGCCTTCCGCATCATCTCACCCAGCGTGACAATCGTCCCGCAACCTTGTTTTTTGAGGCGGGCGATTATGAGTTGTATCGGCCATTTAAAGGGGAAAGACGGTCGTGTCACCGCAATTCGTAATTCCGTAATTCACCGTAATTCGGTCGTGTCACCGTAATTCCGCCAGTCCCCTCTCCGTCATTGCGAGCGTAGCGAAGCAATCCAGAGGCGCGCCAGACCCCCTGGATTGCTTCGTCGCTGCGCTCCTCGCAATGACGGCCGTGGGCCAGCCCGCTGGATTGCTTCCCGCCGCGCCTTCGGCAATTACGCAATTACGGTGACACGCCACAATTACGGTGACATGCCCGAATTTACCTTATATCTGTTCGATGCTACCGAGAGCATATGACCCGCATCGCCCGTATCGTTTTCCCCGGCCTTCCGCATCATCTCACCCAGCGTGACAATCGTCGCGCAACCGTGTTTTTTGAGGCGGGCGATTATGAGTTGTATCGGCTATTTAAAGAAGACGGGCGTGTCACCGAAATTCCGAATGGTAAAAGATATGATTCGCCTCAGTCGACGACATATGATCAGGGTTGGCGCATGGGAACTGCCGTAGGTTACGCATTCATAGGGGCAGTCGCTCTCGCCGTTCTCAGCATCGCTCATGCGTGGGCGATGAAGATGAAAGAGCAGTCTCGCATTGCAGCCGAAATGTTCTGGTATGCTGGCGGTCTGTTGCCCCTCGCCCTTGAATGCGGTTTTCTGGCATCCAATGGAGATTTGCCAATGGTACTCCAGCGAATTGTTTTGTTTTGTGTTGGGGGACTTATAGGCGGCGCAACTTTTGTTGGCATTGGCGAATACATTCGGCCGTCCCCAGCAAGTGCGCAAACTGCACAGGGGACAGGGGCAGGCACAAGCGGCAATCAACCTCACGTCAATATCAGTGGAGGGGAAAACGTAGTCTCGATAGGCCAGATCGGTGGAATAACAGCTCGGGTGGTAAATATTAACCCGCCGCTTCAGCCGGAACTAAGAATTCTTGAAAAGGCCGAAGTCAATAATCCGGACGGATCCCACACTGTAACGATCAAGACTCAAGTGGCGTCTCCCATCACGCCAGGCCTGCTAATTGTTCAAATTGATGCTATCGGACTTCAACGCGTGAGTATTGCTCCACCTGCACTAAATGGGGTCAGCATGATGAAATTGCGAAACGTGCGACGCGAGCAAAATTCATTTTCAGCTGAAATACCGGCTCCTCGTGGCCAATATGATATCGTAGTGAAAACCAATTCTGCAGTGCCAATCACGCTAAACGCTACATTCTAGGCCATTTAATATTTACAAATCTCAAGACTTTTGAAACAAACCTAGGCAGCTGTTCCGATTGCGCTTTTTTGTTTCATAAGTCTAGATTACAGTGACACGCCCGTCTTTCCCCCTTAAATAGCCGAATTGCGGAATTACAGTGACATGCCCGTATTTACCTTATATCTGTTCGATGCTACCGAGAGCATATGACCCGCATCGCCCGTATCGTTGTCCCCGGCCTTCCACATCATGTCACCCAGCGTGGCAATCGTCGCGCAACCGTGTTTTTCGAGGCGGGCGATTATGAGTTGTATCGGGATTGGCTGGGCCAGTCCTGCCGCAAGTTTGGGGTTTCGGTCTGGGCTTATTGCCTGATGCCCAATCACGTGCATTTGATCCTGACTCCGCAAGACAGCGGCGGCCTCGCGCTGGCGTTGGCGCGCACGCATCGGCTTTACGCCGGTTTCGTCAATGCGCGGGCGCGCCAGACCGGCCATTTGTTCCAGGGACGCTTTGGCTCGGTCGCCATGGACGAAGAGCATTTGATGGTCGCCGCGCGCTACGTCGCGCTGAATCCCGTGCGTGCCCGGCTTGTGGCGCAGGCGCCGGACTGGCCGTACTCGAGCGTTCGGGCGCATCTGGCGGGCCGCGACGACGGCCTTGTCGAGACAAAACCCCTGCTTAAGCGGGCGCCGCGCTTTGCCGATCTTCTCGACACCGACCCCGACGACCCCTGTTTTGCGGCGTTGCGACGCAGCGAACTCATCGGACGCCCTTTGGGTTCGGCGGATTTCATGGCGACCATCGGACACCAGCTCGGGCGCATCGTAACGCCGGGAACCCGAGGGAGAAAACCCAAAGTCGTGCGGGACGAGGGCGCTATTTAAAGGGGAAATACGGGCGTGTCACCGTAAATCCGTAAATCCGTGTCACCGTAAATCCTGCGCGGTCTTCCGTGGTCTGGACTTCGCGCGCGAACAAACCATGGAGCCGCTGTAAAGAAAATCGCCAGCAATCGATTGCTGGCGAAGATTTTCAAGGGCTATGCGCGCGTCGATCAGAGCGCGGAGGAGATCCAGCGGAGCAGTTCGCCCTTGGGCGCCGCGCCAACCTTTTGCGCCGCGGCCTTGCCGTCCTTGAAGACGATGAGGGTTGGGATCGAGCGAATGCCGAGCTTGCCGGCGACATTTGGATTCTCGTCGATGTTGAGCTTGACCACCTTAACTTTTTCGCCGAGTTCGCTGGCGATTTCTTCCAGTGCGGGCGCGATCAGGCGGCAGGGGCCGCACCACTCGGCCCAAAAGTCGACAACGACCGGCACCGTCGCTTTCAGCACCTCGGATTCAAAGCTGGCGTCCGTGATTTTCTGGGTAGTCATCTGTAAATTTCCCTATGCGCTCGGTTCACGAACTTAGGAATGGCGCTTGGTCGCGTCAAGCGCGGGAATGTCGATCGCCCTCGACCGCGCCAGATTAATGGCCCCGTATTTGCGAGCACGTTGTTGTGGCGTTCTGCCGCATTGCGAACGATGGGTCGCCGGAGCATCATCTTTTTCTATTGGGCGACGGGCTGTCTCTATCAAAGCCCTACAGACACAAAGAGCGGGGATGGCGTCTCGCCTTTCCCCACTCTTTGCTACCCGTCCTTAACCGATCAAAACGTGAGTGGCTCTAGGTCTTTGCGCCTTTAGACACCACCACCGCTCCGTTCCTGCCGAAACGTCTTGCGGCCGTGCAGACCGGCGTCCTCCCTGACTTGGACCGTAGATGGGCGGTAACTCGCTGAAACGCTTAAGTTTTCGGCGTTACCCAAACTACATGGCGTGGGAACAATATGACATAAACAGGGCGATGTCATTCGAATTGTGCAGCGTGCCGTAAAATGATGCGGCGATATTGCTCGAAAATTACGCTCGATTTCTAAGCGTCGGCCAAGCAGGGTCGAAAACATGCGATGTTCGGCGCGCTGAAAAAATTTCTCTCGTTTCCGGCGCGCCGTCAAAACCTGTCAAAGCGGGATATTGTCGTGCTTCTTCCATGGGTTCTCGAGCTTCTTGTGGCGCAATAGAGCGAGCGCCCGGGCGATTCGGCGACGGGTAGCGTTCGGTGTGATCACTTCGTCGATATAACCGCGTTCGGCGGCTACGAAAGGCGAGAGGAAGCGGTCTTCATATTCTTTCGTGCGCATGGCGATCTTTTCGGGATCGCCAATATCCGAACGGAAGATAATTTCGACCGCGCCCTTCGCTCCCATGACCGCGATCTGCGCCGAGGGCCAAGCGTAATTTACGTCTCCCCGTAAATGCTTGGAGGCCATGACGTCATAGGCGCCGCCGAACGCTTTGCGCGTGATGAGAGTCACCTTTGGAACGGTCGCCTCGGCGTAGGCGAAAAGCAGCTTGGCGCCGTGCTTGATCAAGCCGCCATATTCCTGCGCGGTGCCGGGAAGAAATCCGGGCACGTCGACGAGCGTGACGATCGGGATGTTGAAGCAGTCGCAAAAGCGGACGAAGCGGGCGGCTTTTTTGGAGGCGTCGATGTCGAGGACGCCCGCGAGAACCATGGGTTGGTTCGCGACGAAGCCAACCGTGCGTCCCTCGACGCGGCCAAAGCCGATCACGATGTTCTTGGCGTGAGCGTCCTGTATTTCGAAGAAGTCGCCTTCGTCCACGATCTTGGAGATCAACTCCTTCATGTCGTATGGCTTGTTCGGATTATCCGGCACGAGCGTGTCGAGCGACAGGTCGAGCCGGTCTGGATCATCGAAGCTTGGCCAATCCGGCGCCTCGTCCGTGTTCGACGAAGGCAGAAAATCGATTAGTCGGCGCATCTGAAGCAGAGCTTCGACGTCGTTATCGTAAGCGCGGTCGGCGATCGAACTTTTCGTGGTGTGGACCGACGCGCCGCCCAGTTCTTCCGCGGTGACGGTTTCGTTGGTCACGGTTTTAACGACGTCTGGACCGGTCACGAACATATAGCTGGTGTCGCGCACCATGACGATGAAGTCGGTCATCGCCGGCGAATAGACGTCGCCGCCGGCGCAGGGACCCATAATGACGGAAATTTGAGGAATGACGCCGGAAGACAGCACGTTGCGTTGGAAAACCTCGCCATAGCCCCCGAGCGCCGCTACCCCTTCCTGAATGCGGGCGCCGCCCGCGTCGAACAGGCCGATGATGGGGGCGCGGTTCTTCAGCGCCATGTCCTGCAATTTGGTGATTTTCTGGGCGTGGGTCTCCGACAAGGAACCACCGAATACGGTGAAGTCCTTGGCGAAGACGAAAACGGCGCGACCATTGACGGTGCCCCAACCGGTGATCACGCCGTCGCCGGGGATTTTTTCTCCATTACCCATGCCGAAATCCGTGCAACGATGCTGCACGAACATATCGAATTCCTCGAAAGAGCCGGTATCCAGCAATAATTCTATGCGCTCGCGCGCAGTCAGCTTTCCGCGCCCGTGTTGCGCTTCGATACGCTTGTGGCCGCCGCCAAGGCGCGCCGAGTCGCGCCGCTTTTCGAGTCCTTCGACGATGTGCTTCATGGACGTTTAGCCTTGTATGTTTCGGACGCGCGGAGCGCCATTTTTTGATTAGCGCATTTGCGCAAAAAGCGGAAACGTGCGTTCCGCTGAGAGAATGTGGTGAAGCGCGCTAGAGTTTCTGCGAACCAAGCCGCCAACGAGAGATTTCGGCCCTGGTCAGCACATGGATGCGATCCGGCGACGTGCTCTCCGCAAGATTGATGAGATTTGGGCTAACGCCCATCATGCTGCTGTAGCGAGCCAACTTATCTCGCATGTCTCCGTCATCCAGATAGCGTTCACGGATGAACCCGCCCGCCGACCAGTCGAAACTCGTCGTGTAATTGAACATGCGATGCACGCCCACGCGGCTCTGGGGCGGAATGACGCGCTTGCGTCCGCCCATCAACGCATAGACGCAGGCAGAGTAGCAGCGTCCGGAGAACAGGTCGCCCGTCTGCGCTGTTTGGGGGCCAGGCCGCGCCACTATGACCGCCATGCCGAGGCTTCGAATGGTTTGGCCCAGTTCCATCGAGGCGGCCACGCGACCGCCTGGCGAGTCGAGCAGAACGATGCCGTGGAGTTCACCGCTCCCGAGATTCTCCTGCACGAAACGCAAGAATTCGTCGGGGCTTCCTTCTCCGATTTCGCCCTGAGCCGCGATCACCTGCGGGCAATGGGCGCCGCAATGTCGACCGCCGAGGCTGACGACTTCGAAGTTCATGGCCTCGGCTCTGGAGACTTGCCCCAGCGTAGGGCCGAATATCAAGGGAAGCGCAAGCGCAAGCGGGCGGTGAATTGCCTTTATTATCTTTCCCATGCCCCTTCTCGCCGCCCTCTTGCCGCCACGCTCCATGCTAATTCGTGCGCCGCCTTTGGTGAAGGGGCATTTTCGGAACATGGCGTTCGATCACGGTCGTGGTGGGCGGTGACGGGCTCGAACCGCCGACCCTCTCGGTGTAAACGAGATGCTCTACCAACTGAGCTAACCGCCCGCCGCCTGATGCGCGTCTATGAGCCTTAAGGGATCATGGCGGAAAAAAGCAAGTCCTCCGCGCATGAAACCGCCGAAGGCAGGCCTCCGGCGGCGCGGGTTCTTGCGAGGCGGCTTCATGTGCGCCCCCAAAAATTAAGGGATGCTATTTCTTATTGAGCGCGGCTTTAAGAGTAGCGCCGGACTTGAAGCGAGCGCTTTTCGACGCGGGAATCTTGATTTCTTCGCCCGTGGCGGGGTTGCGTCCCTTGCCGGCTGCGCGCTTCTTGACGGAAAAGGTTCCAAAACCCACCAGACGTACTTCCTCGCCCTTCTTGAGAGCCTTCGTGATTCCCTCGATAACTGCGTCGAGCGCGGCAGCGGCGGCGGCCTTCGACGTGTCGGTCGCGGCAGCGACGTGTTCGACCAATTCCAGCTTGTTGACCATGGCCTGTTCCTTCTTTCCTTTCACCGATTGCCGGTCGATGAGGCCGTAAAACCCGCTTATCGGCGGGCAGGGATCGAATCGTCAGCGCTCAGTGTTCGCGGACGGTGAGCCCGAATCGCAGCAATTGCAAGGGCTCCGGCGGATTCCACCCTAAAAATCCCCGGAAAGCCGGGGGTTTTTGCTCGCGGCGCCGCGTTCCGGCCTGAAAATGGGGGGATGCAGCCCATTGTGCGTCGCATCAAATCCTGCTTGGAGCATGTCATCAAAAGTTGAATGACATCGATCGGGACGCACGCCAGAATTTGAAAGCCCCGTCCCGCGGCTGCGCGGAACGGGGCTTTCTCAATAAGCAAGAGAGACGATTTTGGAACACTGAACCCCTGAAAGCGGACGGCCAATTTTGGGAGCCGCTCCGCTTGCAGGACGCGCGGCGTGTGGTTAATGCGCCCGCACTCCGGAAGCGTCGTCATCGCCCTTATGCGATGACAAGGCGGCGGGCGGTTCGTGCCAGACTATTGGCGTCGGTTGCGAGACAAGAGCGTGCGCCAGCACTTCCTCCATGCGGGAGACCGGCACGATTTCGAGTCCGCCCTTGACCGATTCGGGGATGTCCGCCAGATCCTTCGCGTTTTCTTCCGGGATGAGCACTTTCTTTAGGCCGCCCCGCAGAGCCGCAAGGAGTTTCTCCTTGAGGCCGCCAATGGGCAACACACGGCCGCGCAAAGTGATCTCGCCGGTCATCGCGATCTCCCGATGCACCTGGATCCCCGTCATGACCGACACGATCGCCGTCGCCATGGCGACGCCAGCCGATGGGCCATCCTTGGGCGTCGCACCCTCCGGAACGTGGACATGAATGTCCCTTCGGTCGAACAAAGGCGGTTCTATGCCGAAGTCGACCGCGCGCGAACGCACATAGGACGCCGCCGCGGAAATCGACTCCTTCATGACGTCGCGCAGATTGCCGGTGACCGTCATGCGACCCTTTCCGGGCATCATCACGCCTTCGATGGTGAGCAGTTCTCCGCCGACCTCCGTCCAAGCGAGTCCCGTCACCACGCCGACCTGATCCTCGAGCTCGGCTTCGCCGTACCGGTATTTCTGCACGCCCAGATAGTCGGAGATATTGTTGGCGGTGACGACGACCTTTTTCACTTGCTTGGAGAGCAGAATCTCCTTGACCGCTTTGCGCGCCAGATTCGAGATCTCGCGCTCGAGATTGCGAACGCCCGCCTCGCGGGTGTAGCGTCGGATCAGGACCTTAAGGGCGTCGTCCTCGATCATCCATTCCTTAGGCCCTAGACCGTGCTTCTTGATCGCGTTGGGGATGAGGTGCTTGCGCGCGATCTCGGCTTTTTCGTCCTCGGTGTAGCCGGCGATGCGGATGATCTCCATGCGATCCATTAGGGGCGGAGGGATGTTGAGCGTATTCGCCGTGGTCACGAACATCACATTCGAGAGATCGTAATCGACTTCGAGATAGTGGTCGTTGAAGGAGGCATTCTGCTCAGGGTCGAGAACTTCGAGCAGAGCGGAAGAAGGATCGCCCCTGAAATCCATGCCCATCTTGTCTATCTCATCAAGCAGGAACAGCGGATTTGAAGTCTTCGCCTTGCGCATGGACTGAATGATCTTGCCAGGCATGGATCCAATGTAAGTGCGCCGGTGGCCTCGAATCTCCGCTTCGTCGCGCACGCCGCCCAGCGACATGCGCACGAATTCGCGGCCCGTCGCCCTTGCAAGGGATTTGCCGAGCGAGGTCTTGCCGACCCCTGGCGGCCCCACGAGGCACAGAATCGGACCCGCCAGCCTGTTAGCGCGGGTTTGCACCGCGAGATATTCGAGGATACGCTCCTTCACTTTATTGAGCCCGAAATGATCGGCGTCGAGAATTTCCTGCGCCTGCACCAGATCCTTCTTCACCTTGGAGCGCTTGCCCCATGGTATCGACAGAACCCAATCGAGATAATTGCGCACGACGGTCGCTTCCGCCGACATGGGCGACATCTGGCGAAGCTTCTTGAGTTCGCCGATCGCTTTGTCTCTCGCCTCTTTCGACAGCTTGGTGTTCTTGATACGCTCCTCAAGTTCGGCGAGATCATCCTTGCCGTCCTCGTCGCCCAGCTCCTTCTGGATCGCCTTCATCTGCTCGTTGAGATAATACTCGCGCTGAGTTTTCTCCATCTGGCGCTTGACGCGGGTGCGAATGCGCTTCTCGACCTGGAGCACGGAGATT
Organism: Methylocystis sp. KS32; assembly: GCA_002862095.1. Lineage (GTDB taxonomy): Bacteria > Pseudomonadota > Alphaproteobacteria > Rhizobiales > Beijerinckiaceae > Methylocystis. Next base: position 29,349 of record PHSQ01000004.1, read on the forward strand.
TCGCTCTCCATCAACGCTAGGCACTTCTCGAGGCGGCGCGCGACGTTCAGTGTTTCCAGCACGTCCTGCTTGTCGGAGATTTTCACCGAAATATGAGACGCCACCGTGTCGGCGAGTTTGGAGTAATCTTCGATTTGCGTAACCGCCCCTACAACCTCGGACGAGACGCGCTTGTTGAGCTTCACATAGCTCTCAAATTCGGATGTGACCGAGCGGCCGAGCGCTTCGACTTCGACGACATTGTCGACATCGTCGTTAAGAACTTCCGCGTCGGCTTCGTAAAAATCGTCTGAGCGCGTGTATTGCCGAACCTTCGCCCGGCTTTGGCCTTCGACGAGAACTTTCACCGTCCCGTCGGGCAATTTTAGCAACTGCAAAACCGTCGCGAGAGTGCCGATCGTGTAAATCGCATCGGTGGCTGGGTCGTCGTCGCTGGCGTTCTTCTGGGTCGCGAGGAGGATTGGCCTGTCGGACTTGGTGACCTCTTCAAGCGCCCGAATCGATTTGTCTCGCGCGACAAAAAGCGGCACGATCAAGTGGGGAAAAACAACAATATCGCGCAAAGGCAGGACCGGAAAGCTCTCGACCGTTCCTGGTGCGATGGCTCCGCGCTTTTCACTCGTCATCTGCTATTCCTTAAGGTTTTCGTCGCGACCCCGACGCGCCACGACGAAGCAAACTTCACGCCGGAGTGCTCCGGCGACTCGGAGGCTCCAGCCAAGCGGTGTTTCGCTCCCTGGACCGAGGGTTATGCTCGGAGACTTCATAACGCAACAGATGGGTAACGCTGAGTATGTTTCAAGGCGCACACGCTATTGCCGCATTGTTCGGCATCCGCGTCAACTCCTTACGAATCATACGCGTATGTCTCGACGTTGCGCCCCCTCGGGGCGGCGTGCGTTCCTTCGCCGCCATGGCTCTTGTGATCCCGAGGCGGCCGAAGCGGCGACGCCTCGGGCTTAGAGCAAAATCCGAAAAAGTTGATAGACTTTTTCGATTGGATTTTGCTCCCGCTTTTTGAACCTGGAGCGATTTCTTGATCGACCAGACGATTCCGTCTGGTCGATAAGCGCCTAGGCGCTGGCGCCGGCTTTTTCGTTGCGTTCGGCGTAAATATAAAGCGGGCGCGCTTTGCCTTCGACCACTTCGGGGCCGATCACCACTTGTTCGACCCCTTCGAGCCCGGGGAGGTCAAACATGGTGTCGAGCAGAATGCCTTCCATGATCGAGCGCAGGCCCCGCGCGCCGGTACGGCGTTCGATCGCTTTGCGCGCAACGGCGGAAAGAGCCTCCTCCTGGAAGGTCAACTCGGTGTTCTCCATTTCGAACAGCCGCTGATACTGCTTGACCAGAGCGTTCTTGGGCTCGGTCAAGATGCGTTTGAGGGCTTCTTCGTCGAGATCTTCAAGCGTCGCGATGACGGGGAGACGACCGACGAATTCGGGAATAAGGCCGAATTTGAGCAGGTCTTCGGGCTGGACCTGCCGGAAAATATCGCCCGTTCGTCGCTCGTCGGGAGCCTGGACCGTCGCGCCGAATCCGATGGAGGTGCTGCGGCCGCGGGAGGATATGATCTTTTCGAGGCCCGCGAATGCGCCGCCGCAGATGAACAATATGTTGGTCGTGTCGACCTGAAGGAACTCCTGCTGCGGATGCTTGCGCCCGCCCTGAGGCGGAACCGAGGCGACGGTCCCTTCCATGATTTTCAGGAGGGCCTGCTGGACGCCTTCGCCCGAGACGTCCCGCGTGATCGACGGATTGTCCGATTTGCGGGAGATCTTGTCGATTTCGTCCACATAGACGATGCCGCGCTGGGCGCGTTCCACGTTGTAGTCGGACGCCTGGAGTAGCTTGAGGATGATGTTCTCGACATCCTCGCCCACATAGCCGGCCTCGGTGAGCGTCGTCGCGTCCGCCATGGTGAAGGGGACGTCCAGGATACGGGCCAAGGTCTGGGCCAGCATGGTCTTTCCGACGCCGGTCGGACCGATTAGCAGGATGTTCGACTTCGCAAGCTCCACGTCGCCGTGCTTCGTGGCGTGGTTGAGCCGTTTGTAGTGGTTGTGGACGGCCACCGAGAGCACCCGCTTGGCCTGAGCCTGACCAATCACGTAATCGTCGAGGACTTTGCAAATTTCCCTGGGCGTGGGAATACCGTCTCTTTGCTTGACAAGCGCCGTCTTGTTTTCTTCGCGGATAATATCCATGCAAAGTTCGACGCATTCATCGCAGATAAATACTGTCGGTCCGGCGATGAGCTTGCGCACTTCATGCTGGCTCTTGCCGCAAAACGAGCAGTAGAGCGTGTTTTTCGAGTCGCTGCTGCCGACCTTGCTCATGTTCTTCTCCCGATCAATTCAGCCCGCGTGGCGAATCGAACCAACCATAACTGTTACAGACGCCCACCTAACAAATGGTGGAAACGGGCGTCGCGCTGTTCCTCTGGAAAGGACGACCATCGTTTGCCTTTGCCGGCGGATTTTAAACCAATGTACAACCGGCCGTGCGGATTGCAACCGGGGTAGCGTTTACCTTGACCCAGCAAGAATGGTGCCCATAAGGCAAGGCGCCAGCTCAAGCTTATCCTTAACCTTTCAATATCTTCGCCACGCGAGCGAGCCGCAGCCGGTAGGCGTCGGGCATTCCGCTTCCGAGGAGAGGCCGCAGATAATAGCGGAACGCATCCGTTACGTCGGAACCGCAGGGGCTGATGAATTCGTCAGGCATTGTTCGGGTCTTGGCCGCCACTTCCTCGAGTGCGGTCAGCCGGTAGTCCACCGAGTAGAACCCGGTGCGGTGAATGGTGACCGTTCCGTCGCGGTCGCCCCAAATGGCGTAATGCACGGCTTTCTCGCCCACTTCCCTCGCTTCGCGCTGGTCCACGTCGGACACGCAGCCGACGAAGCTTCTCTGCAAGTAACCGAAAGTGTCGGCGCGGACGCGCTTGAAGCCCAACTTCTCCTTGATGAGATCCGTCAGATTGTCCGCCAGCGCGCCGCCGCCAAGATGGACGTTGCCGTGATCGTCGCGCTCCACCTGCTGGGCCAGCTTCTCGGCTATGGGCGTGTGGTTTTCGTCGCACACTCCCTCCGAAACGGCGACGACGCAGCGTCCTAGCCGATCCATCGTGGCCTTTACGTCGGCCAAAAACTTATCGACGACGAAAGGACGCTCGGGAATGTAAATCAGGTGAGGCCCGTCGTCGGAAAATTTTTTACCAAGCGCCGAGGCCGCCGTCAGAAACCCCGCGTGGCGCCCCATGACGACGCCGATATAGACGCCCGGCAGGGCCCAATTGTCCAGATTGGCGCCGGCGAAGGCTTGAGCCACAAAGCGCGCCGCAGAAGGAAAGCCGGGGGTGTGGTCGTTGACCATCAGGTCGTTGTCGATCGTCTTGGGGATGTGGACCGCGCGCAGCGGGTAGCCGTGAACTCGCGCCTCCTGAGAGACTATTCGCACCGTGTCGGAACTGTCATTGCCGCCAATATAGAAGAAGCAACCGATTTTGTGCGCCTGAAGAACCCGGAAAATTTCCTGGCAATATTTGATATCGGGCTTGTCGCGGGTGGAGCCTAGCGCCGAGGAGGGCGTGCCGGCCACGAGTTCGAGGTTATGCGTGGTCTCTTGGGTCAGGTCCGCGAAATCCTCGTTGACGATACCCCGCACCCCGTGAAAGGCGCCATAGACCCGCTCCACTTCACGAAATTTTCGCGACTCCAGCACCGCCCCCACAAGCGACTGGTTGATGACTGCGGTCGGGCCGCCGCCCTGCGCGACAAGCACCTTGGAGAAATCGATGTTGGACACGAGAGGGTCTCCGCGAACTAGTGTCGTTCTAGGGATAATCGGTTAGAGCGGCCGGCTCCAGCCTAATAAGGAGGCCGGTCGTTCCGTCATTAAGCCAAGGCGCCATGACAGTGCTTGTATTTTTTTCCGGAGCCGCAAGGGCAGGGCTCGTTGCGGCCTACTTTGCCCCAGGTGCTCTGGTCCTGAGGGTCGCGCGGCTGGACGAGCGAGGGAGCCAGAGCGGCAGCCGAGAAGTCCGCCGAGTCCAACCGGGCGTTGATCTCTGCGAGCGCGCCTTCTTCCGTCCCCATTCCCTCTGGATTTGGGTGCATCATCTGGAGCGGCGGCAATTCGGGAGGAGCGGAGGGCGGAGCCTCGAAGGAGACATCGATCCACATGAGTTGCGTGGTCACCCGATCGTCCCAGTGCTCCATCAGCGTTTTGAAAAGCTCCAAAGCTTCCGACTTGTATTCGTTCAACGGGTCGCGCTGACCCAATCCGCGCCAGCCGATGACCTGACGCAGGTGGTCGAGGGCCACCAAATGATCGCGCCACAGATAATCCAGCGATTGGAGGACGACCTGTTTCTCGATCATTCTCGAAATTTCCGGCGAGATCTTCTCCGCCTTCGCCTGAGAGGCCTCATCCGCGGCTTTCAATACCCGTTCGCGGATCTCCTCGTCCGCGATGCCTTCCTCGGCGGCCCATTCCTTGATCGGAAGATCGAGATTAAGCTTCGCTCGAACTTCTTCGGCGAGTCCGTCCACATCCCAGGCCTCGGCGTAGGCGTCGCGAGGAATGTGGCGGGCGACCAGCCGGTTGACCACTTCCTCGCGCATGTCGGCAACCTGTTCCGCAACGTTTTCGTCCGCCATAATCTCGCGGCGCCGCTCGAAAATCACCTTGCGCTGATCGTTCATGACATTGTCGAACTTCAGCACGTTCTTGCGCATGTCGAAGTTGCGCGCTTCGACTTTCTGCTGCGCTTTCTCCAGAGCCTTGTTGATCCAAGGATGGACGATGGCCTCGCCCTCCTGCAGGCCGAGCTTCACGAGCATCGATTCCATCCGCTCGGAGCCGAAGATGCGCATGAGATCGTCTTGCAGCGAAAGAAAGAATTTGCTGCGTCCGGGGTCGCCTTGGCGCCCCGAGCGACCGCGCAACTGATTGTCGATACGTCGGCTCTCGTGGCGTTCCGTTCCAATGATATAGAGACCGCCCGCTGCGATGGCTTGTTCCTTGAAGCGTGCGACTTCGGCGCGGACTTCGGCTTCCTTGGCCTCGCGTTCGGCTCCTTCAAGTCCTGCGAACTCCTGGGCGACTCGCATCTCGACGTTGCCGCCAAGTTGAATATCGGTGCCGCGGCCCGCCATATTGGTCGCCACGGTAATAGCGCCGGGCACGCCGGCTTCGGCGACGATATAGGCCTCGAGTTCATGGAAACGGGCGTTCAGAACCGCGAATAATTTTGACGGTTTGCCGGCGCGGGCGGCCTGATAAAGCTTCTGCAAGGCCTTGGGATCGGAAAAGTCGATCTGACGATAGCCGAGTTTAAGCAGATATTCGGCGATCTGTTCCGATTTTTCGATGGATGTGGTGCCCACCAGGAGCGGTTGCATCTTGGAACTGGCCGCCTCGATTTCCGCAGCCACCGCTTTCAGCTTTTCGTCGGCGGTTCGATAAACCTCGTCATCCTCGTCAATGCGCCGGACGGGGCGGTGCGTCGGAATTTCCACGACGTCGAGCTTGTAGATCTCCGCGAATTCGGCGGCTTCGGTCAAGGCGGTGCCGGTCATTCCCCCAAGCTTGTCGTACAGGCGGAAATAGTTCTGGAACGTAATCGAGGCCAGCGTGACATTCTCGGGCTGGACCGCGACATGTTCCTTCGCCTCGAGCGCCTGATGCAGCCCTTCCGAATAACGTCTTCCCGGCATCATGCGGCCGGTGAACTCGTCGATGATGACCACCTCGTCCTTGCGGACAATGTAATCCTTGTCGCGCTGGAAAAGCTTGTGGGCGCGTAGCGCCTGGTTGACGTGATGAACGATGGTGACGTTTTGCGCCTCGTAGAGCGAGCCGTCGGACAGAATGCCGGCTTGCGTGAGCAGTTCTTCCATGTGCTCGTTGCCGGCGTCAGTGAGGCTGATCGAGCGCTGCTTCTCGTCGAGATCATAGTCCTCGGACGTCAGCGAGGGAATAAGTTTGTCGATCGTGTTGTACAGATCCGACTTGTCGTCGATCGCGCCCGAGATGATCAGGGGCGTCCTCGCCTCGTCGACAAGGATCGAGTCCACCTCGTCGACGATAGCGAAGCCGTGTCGGCGCTGGACCATCTGCGCCAACTCATATTTCATGTTGTCGCGAAGATAGTCGAACCCGAATTCGTTGTTGGTGCCGTATGTGATGTCGCTGGCGTAAGCCGCCGCGCGTTCCTCGTCGGAAATGTCGTGAACGATCGTCCCGACCGACATGCCGAGAAATCTGTATATTTGCCCCATCCATTCGGCATCGCGCTTGGCGAGATAGTCGTTCACGGTTACGACATGCACGCCGTCGCCTTTAAGCGCGTTGAGATAGGTAGCGAGCGTGGCGACCAGGGTTTTGCCTTCGCCGGTGCGCATTTCCGCGATGCCGCCTTCGTGCAGCACCATGCCGCCGATCAATTGCACGTCAAAGTGGCGCTGTCCCAGCGTGCGCTTCGCGGCTTCGCGCACGGTCGCGAAGGCGGGAACAAGAAGCTCGTCGAGGCTTCGTCCAGCGGCAAGCTGGTCCCGGAACTCTTGAGTGCGGGCTCCAAGTTCTTCGTCCGAGAGCGCCGACACCTCGGGCTCCAACGCATTGATCGCTTGAACTTTAGGTTGATAGGTTTTCAGACGGCGGTCGTTGGCGGAGCCGAAAATTTTCCTGGCGATGGCGCCCAACATGGATCGACCTTTCTAACTGGACCGTCGCCTGCCGCCCGTGCGGCGTGGCGCTTCGTCGAAACGAGAGAATGATGCGTTCAGACGGCTGACCGCTCTTCCGGGGCGCGCCGCCCCTAGGATTCGCTATGTCCCGGCGCGAAATTTCCCGGCGGAGAGATAAGAGGCACCTCAATCCTTGTCAATGTAAGGGAAATCGCGGGCGACGAACAGGATGGCCTCCGGCTCCTCGACCCCGGCGCAAACCGGCGGTCGCCCGCGTGTCCTAACGGAGGCGGTGGTTGCCGCCAGGCTAGAGCAAAATCCGAAAAAGTTGATAGACTTTTTCGATTAGATTTTGCTCCATCTTTTTGAATCTGGAGCGGTTTCTTAATCGACCAGACGATTCCGTCTGGTCGGAAAGCGCTCTAGGAAGAATTTATTGTTGCGTACAATTTGAAATATTAACTGCGGCGTCTTTGTCAAGTTCCTTCCTAACCTCTTCCATAATTTGCCTCAAAAGGCCTTCAGCCGCCTCTATTGAAGCAGTCGCTCGGACAGCGACAATCTCTCCATCGGATTTAAATATAATAACTACTGGAGGATAGTCGATTGATGGGGGTGGATATACAATGCCCTGTAGGTAAGACATGGCTTTGTCCTCTCATTTATTCATCAATATGATGCGAGCAGTGATCTGCAGCAAGGACAGGTTGAAAAAACCACTAATTTTCTTTTTCAAAATTGTTCAATTAGCCGCCTCAACTGACAGCAATGAGTTGTTATGAAGGGAAAAAGTCCGTCCCTTACGGTGCTTCATTTATGGGTCGGAAGGGCTTTGGAATTTTGCCCTGGGCGTCGAGCCGGGAAAATATTTTGAGGCCGATTTCCTCGTTGCCGTTCGGATGCACGAGGATGATCGACCCCGGGCGCGGCAGAGGGCCGAGCGCGAGCCAGCTATCCGACCCCAGCGCGATCAGATGGAGACTTCGTAATTTCTCCATGAGAGCGGCGTCGGACACGAGACCCGGAAATCGGAAAAAAACCGAGGGCGTCACGCCTTTCGAAACCATGAGCTTTTCGGTTTCGAATATTTCCTCGTCCATATCGACTCCGGGAGTGAGAAGATAGGTCTTCGCGTCGGAAACGCCTTTGACATAGGGGTGTCGGAAGGAATGATTCACCCAACTTATTGTCAACCGCCCGCTTTCGGCTTGTTTTTTCAGCCATTCCCAATCGGCGGCGTGATGTATGATCCAGAGTCCCGAAACGCTGAGCGCGATGGGAGCGCCCGGATCCTTCTCGCTCAGCGCTACTAGAAACGCGCGGTCGAGGGGCTGTCGGCTGGGACACAGATCTCCGGTGAGGTAGCTTCCCGCTCCCTGGCCATGCGTCAAACCGGCGTTTTCCAGCACTTTGGGGGTTCCCTCCTTGGCCGGAAGGCGAAGCGCCGCGATAAAGCGGGTTCCGCTCTCGCTCGCATCGTCGGCATCGGCGCAGCGCCAGCATTGGGACCGCTCGATGCGGGTGGACAGACTCGAGGGATCGACCGTAAGCAGCAGCGCCACGCCGTCCATGGTCATGCGTCGGGTGGCGAGTCGCGTTTCCCCAGCTTCGTTTGCGCAGCTTTGGAAGATGGCGCGATAATCCCGAAGCGAGGCCCCCTCGGTTTCGACGCGCGCCGCGCATTGTCCATCTTTCGCGAAAACTGGACCGCGACCGATCGCCACCGGAGCCAACGCCGCGATTAATGTGGCCAGGCACTTTTTCAGTAAGAGGCGCATGATGGTTTTCGATGATCGTTTCGGACAGTCGCCCGCGCAGGCGCGTTTTGCGATTGACGAGGCCCGCGAGTCGCCCTGGGTTGCGGAGTCGCTTGCGGCGGAAATCGCGTCGGGTTTTGGACAGCGCGACGAGTCGCCATTTTCTATCCTAGCGCGAGAAGAGAACACAGGGTTGATTGGGGGGGTGAACGGCGTCTCGCATTGGCGATGGCTCTATATCAGACATTTCTTTGTGGTCTCGGCATGGCGCCGGCGGGGTTTGGGTCGTCGATTGATGGCGCAGGCCGAGGCGCTCGGACAGGCGCGTGGGTGCGGGGGGATTTATCTCGACACGTTCGACAAAAACGCCGCCGCGTTCTATCAGCGTTGCGGCTTCGTTCGCTGCGGCGCGATCGATAATTTTCCTCCCGGCGCGGCGCGAATTTACATGAAGAAAGACCTTCACGCTGGTTAAGCTCACGTCTGCCAAGGCAGAGTGTGCTTTATCTCCGCGACGACCGTGGAGATATCGGCGTGCGCATTCACGCGCGTCCAGCGCAACTGGCCCAATACGGAAAGCATCTGCTGTTTCAATACTTCTCGCGTCGCGTCGGAGGGATCGTCGCGCCGGGCGTCTACCCGTTCAATCCGCGCCGCAAGCTCCACATCCAGCCAAAATCCGGCGAAAGGCGCCTTCGCGTCCCGCGCGACCTGTTCGATTTCTTGTCGGCGGTCGATTCGGTCGAACACGGCGTCGATTGTCATCGGCCATCCCGCCGCCAGGACTCGCGCCGCCTGTTCCATCATCAACGCATAGACGCGGGTCGAAACGTCGGGGGCGTAGGCCTGCGCCGGCAGACGCTCCGTTGGCCCGACGCCGAATAGTTTCTTGCGCAGGCGGTCGCTGTTTATCGTGCGCGCGCCGGGGGGAGCCCCGATCGAAGGCGCGAGTTCGGCGGCGACGCTCGATTTGCCGGAGCCGCTATATCCGCCAATGGCGACGAGGCATGGAGCGTTGTCGCGTGCGAGCGCCCGAGCGAGATGGAAATAGTCGTTCGCCTCGTCGGGCTTGCCCTGTTCGGCTGCGACATAGGCTCGGACGGTCGCTCTGAGCGAACAGAAAAAAGGCAGAAGCGCGAGACCATCCGTTTCGTCGCGCCAGTCGAGGTAGCGATTGAGCGCGAAGTTCGCCAGCGCCATTCGCCCGACTCGCCACAGGTCCATGAGCAGAAAGGCGAGATCGTAAAGCACGTCTATGCACGCGAGTTCGTCCGAAAACTCGAGACAATCGAAAGGCGTCGGCTCGCCCTCGAACATGCATATATTGCTCAAGGTAAGGTCGCCATGACAGCGCTTCGTCTTGCCCTGCGTTTGGCGGGCGTCCAGCAAGGGCCCGTTTTTTTCGAGGAGTGATCGCAGCCGGGCCATATGCTCGCTCAAGGCCAAGGCTGGCGCCGGCGGCGTCTCGCGCAAACTGGTTTCGGTCAGGCGAAGCAGCTTCGTCATCGCCTGGCTCCCGCCCCAGCGAGAGACGACCTCAGCCCTGTCGTGGAACTCAGCGATCCGCCGGGCAAGCGTCTCGACTATGTTTCGGTTCAACTGTCCCGCCGCCGCCATGCGATCGAACGAGGCGTCAGAATCGAAACGGCGCATTTCCACGACGCCGTCCACGAGTTCGCCTGAGCCGTCGAGTTCGAGGGCGCCGGAATGCGCGCGAGTGACGCGCCGCGCCCCCAGATAGAGCCGTGGCGCCAAGCGCCGATTGAGGGAAACTTCGCGCTCGCACATCGCCAGGCGTTTTTGCGGCGTGGAGAAATCGAGATAGGGAAAGGTGACGTCGCGCTTGAGTTTGAAAGCGCGCGCGCGGCCCAGGATCACGCGGGAGATGTGAGTCCGCGCGACCTCGCTCGGCCCGTCGAGCGTGGCCAGAAAATCGAGCGTTTCTCTCTGCTTGTCCAATTCCACCCGATCGCTTCCTCCACAGACGGCGGCGGATGCTCGGCGGCCCCTTCAGCCGTTGGCCCGCGCTAGCGCTTTCTGACCAGACGGAATGGTCTGGTAGATTAAGAAATCGCTCCAGATTCAAAAAGCTGGAGCTAAATCTAATCGAAAAAGTCTATCAACTTTTTCGGATTTTGCTCTATGAGCCGTGGATGAAGCAGAGTTCTCAAGCCCACGAGGTCGAGAGTCAACGCCGTCGCCAAATATACGCTGGCGCCCAAGGCCATTTGCGCCGTCATCACAAAGAGCCCCGGCGTCATGCCGCGCAACGGCAGGACCGCCACGAGCATGAGCGCGCTGGCAAACAACGTTCCCAGTATATCCCGGGCCCGCGGCCACATGGGCTCGAGCAGAAACAACATCGAGAGCAGAGCGAGCATCCCAAAAAGGCTCGAGAACGACTGCGCGAGAGCGAATTTCGCCGCGTCGCCATGGGACGGCGCGAAATCGATGGTGAGCAAATTGACGAGGACGGCGGACAAAGCGCCGATAATGAGCGGCGCGAGACGATGAGATATCTGATAGGCCGGATTAAGCCCATAGTTGATCAGCGCGAAGGCCGCGAGGGCAGGGGCCATCAGGGTGAAATAATGGGCGAATGGTCCTTGGAAATTCCGCGGCACGAACAGCGTCTGGAAGCTCGGTAGAATGAGCCAGCATCCCAGAACCGCCGGAGTCACGATGGCGACAACGACGCCCATATTTCGCGAGACCTGCGCGCGCGCGCCCTCGGGGCCGATGGTTTTTTCCGCGCGCACGGCGATTTGGAACAAGATGACGTCCAGCGCCGAGCCGATCGCGCCCACGATGCGAATGCCGACCTCATAGGCCAGCGAGAGCTGGCCCGCCTCCGCGAAGCCAAGCGTTTGAGAAACGAGAATTCGGTTGAGAAGCGGTATCGACTGATAAAGAATGTTCGCGCCGATGATTGGAAGTCCATAGCCTAGGAATTGCATGGCGAGCGCGCGCTCAGGCCTGGCGTTTCGCGCGTTTGGATCGATAAGGCCGCTGCTCGCGGCGACGAGCGATCCCGTCACGCTAATGATCATGCCCAGTATCGTGACGCGCGCGGAGCCGAATACCAGGGCGCCGCCGACGGTGAGCAGCAAGGCCAATGAATTTTTGGCGATCACGATGACGCCATAGGGTTTGTCCAAAAAGCGGGAACGAAGCAGCGCACATGCAAAATCGAACAGTCCGTTCGAGATGGAGACGGCTATCGCGAGAGCGGCCAAGTCCGACGATAATGGCAATTCCAGATCCGCGAAATACACCGCGACAGCGATAACGCTCGCGCCGAGCGCGATCCAAAGAAAAGCGCGGTCCAGCGTCGCGCGCACTTGCGGCTTTTCGATCTGATCGCGTTGGGAATAAAAGCGCGTGGCGGCGAAGCGAAGCCAGTCGAACAAGAGAAGCTGTATAATGACCGACGCCGACAGGGCGACTGTAAAGCGACCAAACTCGGCGGGACCAAGAAATTTTGCGACGAGCAGGCTGACCACGAAATTGAGCAGGCTGTTCATCGCGAATACCAGCATCATCCACATGCGTGCGCGTCTCCCCGGCGCGGCGAACCGCCCGTCTATTCCTGAATCCTGAGGCCGACGAGAAATACGTTCGCTGTGTAGTCGTCGCCCTGGGCGTTGCTCGTCAGCCGTTCACGGGAATAGCTCGCTTTGACGACGACCGAGCGTGTGATCTTGTATTCTAGCTTCACGCCTGCGGTGTAGCCTCTCTCGTAGAGAAAGGCGCCCTGGTAGTCGTTGGTGAAATAACTTCCGATCGCCGATACGTTCAGATTGCGCAACAGATCATGGGAAAGCTGTGCGGAGTAGGTATGGGTCAATGCGCCCGACGCGCCGATCACCGTTGTTTCGTTGAGCGTCGTAGCGACTTTCAGCGTCGCGGTGGTGAGCGGAGTAGGGGTATAAATCAGCGACGCGTCTATGGTTGGACCTCGCAATTGCGGCAGACGCGGGTCTTTATAGGTTCGTTCAGCATAACCGCCGGCGACCTCGCCGCGCAGGAGGCCGCTGATCTTGATCGAAGCGCCGCCGCGCGCCGCCACGCCGTCGCTGTCCCGCTCGTAACCCCATGGGTCCTCGTAAGCGTCATGAATGCGCGTGTCGTAAGTCGACTCGACGAAAGGCTTCAGATAGGGCGAAACTTCATACGCCACTCTGCCGGTGACGCCGTAATCGTTGAAGTCGGTGCTGGCGAGGTTGAGGTTGGAGCCGTCGTTGTAATAGGCGTCTTGATACATCGTTCGGTCGAACGAGCCCCGAAGCGATATCTCCAGTCGGTTGAATTTCTGCGTCGCCCCCGCGCTGGTCCCGATGGAGAAAACAATGGGACGGTTGACCGCCGTGACATTCGGCGATCCCGACGAAATGGCGGGAGCGCTGGGGAGTATCGAGTCGAGCGTGTAGCGGCCGGCGATATCGATCGATGTGTCCTTGGTCACGTCGAATCGGCCGGTGAAGGAGCCGGCGCCGTCGGGATGATTGGCCTGTTGATATTCCAAATAATCCACGTAGCCCAGTCGCATATCGGCTTGGAAATCGTCGCGCTCCCAGTCCGAGCGCAATTTGAATCCCCCGTCGACGCGAAGCAGTTGGGAGCCGGTGGGATTGGATGTCGCGGAGAGACGATCGGGGTTGCTGTCATATCCGGTCGAGGTTTCGACGAAAGGCGTCAGGCGCAGCGAGCCGATGCCAACGCCGACAGGATCGTAGGGGCTCTCCTCGACCTTCGGCTTTGGCTTCGTCTTGATCGGTTGGGGCACGGCCACGGTCGGCGGAATCTCGGGCGCCGGATCCCCGTCCTTCCGAGGCTGATGCGCCAGGCGTCGGGCCACCGCCGAGGTTTTGTAGGCTTCCAGTGGCGGGAGGGGATTTTTGGGCGGGCGCGGCGTTCCGGCGTGAATGCGCGCCGGGGGATAACGTTTGGGCAGCCGGACCTTGGGTCGCGGCGCCCCGTAATTCGCGGCCTGGGAGGTCGGGAGGCCGCTGGTAGGCCCTCTCAGCAATTCGTCCGTGGGGACGGAGGGGTCGTCGAGGGAGGGCGCAGAGGGTCCGTCGGAGATCGAGAGCGGCGGCGGCGACTGGCTGGGAAATGTCTGCGCCAAAAGCGGCTGCGCGGCCGCTAATGAGGCGGCGAGCGCGAAGGCCGCGGCGGCTCGGTTTTGGACTCTCCGGGGCGGCACTTAGTTCCCTCGCGCAGGCATAGAGCCGGTCCGGGGACAGGGCTCAACCATTAGCGATAAGGATTTATGGTTAACGGCCGCTTACCGGCGACCTTACTCCATGCCGAGAGCCGAGAGATAGAGACCTAATATCTCTTCTTCTTCCTCGCGCTTACCCTTGTCCAGGCGGCGCAGCGAAACAATCTTGCGCATGATTTTGGGGTCGAATCCGGTCGCCTTGGCCTCGCCATAGACATCCTTGATGTCGTCGGCGATCGCCCGCTTTTCTTCTTCGAGTTTCTCGATACGTTCGATAAAAGCCTTGAGATGGCCCCCATCGACCAAATTGCTATCCATCGGCAGTTCCCGGGAGTTGGCCGCGCTACCTATCCGCTCGCGGCGCCGCGACGGGCGAGGACCGCCTCGTCGGCGCGGCGGTAGATCATATCCCACGCATTGCAACGGGCGCGCGCGTCACGTCAAGTCGGTATGGTTGCAAATTCCCGCTTTTCACGCTTGCCTGCGCTCCACAAGCAAATGCTTTAACGCTTATTGCGGCGACGGCTTGAAATGGCGGCCTTCCTCGACGACATTCGCCGCATTCGATTAAGAGGAGCTTCAGTTATGAGCCATATTGGCGGGTCTTATCCCCCTCACGGCGACGACGCGATTCGGGGTATTCCGCGCGCCGCGCTGGACGGCGTGCGGACCCGGCGCGTTTTCGCGGTGTTTCTGGATTTGTTGATCGTTTCGGCGCTTTCGGCGCTGCTTTTCGTCGGGCTGCTGTTGTTGAGCTTCGGCATGACGGCCATCCTGTTGCCGCCCATTTTTCCTCTCGTGGCCTTTTTCTATAACGGTCTGACGGTCTCCGGCTGGCGCATGGCGACGCCGGGGATGCGCTTCATGGACCTGGAAGTCCGCACCATGACGGGGCGTCCGGTCCCTTTTATTAACGCGGCGGTCCATGCCGTGCTATTTTACGTAACGACCCTTGCGCCGCCCTTGCTGCTCGTGTCCTTCATAACGTCGGATAAGCGCTGCCTGCATGATATCTTGGCCGATGTGATCGTCCTGCGACGGTGCGACACGCGAATTGACCTGCAACGGGACGGCGAGGGCCGGGCCGAATGAGTCGGGAGGGACGAAGAGAGGTGACCCGAGAGTTTCGCGACGCGCCGCAATTCTATCTTACCGCCCCCTCGCCATGCCCCTATTTGCCCGGCCGCGACGAGCGTAAGGTTTTTACTCACCTCATCGGCCGCCGCGCGGCGGCCCTCAACGACACATTGACCCAGTCCGGGTTTCGTCGATCGCAAACCATCGCCTATCGTCCGGCCTGCGAGGCCTGCAGGCGTTGCGTCTCCGTCCGGGTCTTGGTGAACGATTTCGTTCCCTCCCGCGGATTCCGCCGAATAGCCAAAAGGCGCCGGAATTTCCTCGGGGCGACGCAGCCCCCTCGCGCGACAGCGGAGCAATTTCAACTGTTTCGGGCCTATTTGGAGGCCCGCCATTACGACGGAGGGATGGCCGACATGACTTTCGCCGACTATCAGATGATGGTCGAGGACAGCCATATCGAGACGTGGCTGCTGGAATATCGGGACGAGGCGGGAAAATTGGTCGCCGCCTGCCTGACCGACCGTCTCTCGGACGGGCTGTCGATGGTCTATTCCTTTTATGATCCGATGCTCGAACGACAGTCGCCGGGCGCCTTCATGATCCTCGACCACGTGTCGCGGACGCGCGATTTGGGGCTCGAGCGCCTCTATCTAGGCTATTGGGTCGAAGGCTCGTCGAAGATGGATTACAAGGCGCGTTTTCTGCCGCAAGAGCGGCTTGGCATGGATGGCTGGAGCAGAGTAGGTTGATTTCTCGAGCCGTTGTTGCCGGCCTGAGGCGTTTCGTCACAAAATCGCCGGACTATTCGGCCCTTGTTAACCGTGAAGGTGCACTTCTAATTGGAATAGCGCGACCGCGCGTTACAGCGCGCAGGCGCCGTTTGTTTGCGATAGACAAGCGCAACCGGAGCTATATCTTGCTCAAAGTGACGAAATTTAGTCTTTCCCGCCGCGCCTGCTTCTGCGTCGCCGCGGCGTTCTTGCTCACGCCCGCGGCTCGAGCTGGATCGCCGGATCCTTATGACGGCCAAGCGGAATGGGCTCAACGCTACGATGCGGCGGAGCGCTTGACGGTGTCGCGATCCTCCACGCCCATCCTGTCGCCGCAAACTGTCGCCGCCACCGAGGCGGCCATAGAACAATATCAAAAGATCGTCGCCGCCGGCGGTTGGCCGGCGGTGCCGACGGGCCAGCAGCTGCGTTTGGGTTCGAACGGTCCGGCGGTCGTCGCGCTTCGCCGACGGTTGATCATTTCCGGGGATATCGGATCGGAAACGGGCGGAAGCCCGGTGTTCGACTCTTATGTGGAAGCCGCCGTTCGTCGTTTTCAGGCGCGTCACGGGATCAACGAGACCGGCGTCGTAAATCAACAGACCGCGACGGCGCTCAATGTTTCGGCCGACACCCGACTGCGACAGCTCGAAATCAATCTCGTTCGTCTTCGCAGCTTTTCCCGCGACCTTGGCAACCGTTACGTGACCGCGAATATTCCCGCGGCTTCGGTGGAGACGGTCGAGAATGGCGCGGTCGTCACCCACCACATCGCGGGCGTCGGAAAGATAGATCGCCAGTCGCCGGTCATGCAAACCAAGGCCATCCAGATCAATTTCAATCCGTTCTGGACGGTGCCCGCCTCGGTGATTCGCAAGGATCTTATTCCGAAAATGCAGGCGGACCCCAACTACCTGCATGACAATCACATCCGCGTCTATAATAAAGACAATCAGGAATTGCAGCCGGAGCAGATCAATTGGCGTTCGCTGGATGCGCTCAATTATCGCTTCCGGCAAGACACCGGCGGCGACTTCAATTCTCTGGGCGTGGTTCGCATCGATATAGCCAATCCCTATGGCGTCTATATGCACGATACTCCAGCCAAGGGCGTATTCGGCGATGATTTTCGTTTCGTCTCCTCGGGGTGTATCCGTCTCCAGAACGTGCGCGACTACGTAGCCTGGCTGCTGAAGGAGAATCCCGGGTGGGACCGCGACCACATCGACGAGGTGATTCGTTCCGGCGAACGGGTTGACGTCAAGCTCGAGCCGCCCGTGCCTGTTTATTGGGTCTATGTCACCGCTTGGGGAGCGCCGGACGGAGTCACCCAATTCCGTGAAGACATATATCAAAAGGACGGCTTTGGAGGCGCGCCCAGCACCGTCGCTCTGCAGGGGCGTCCCGTCGCGCAAAACAACCAACCGGCACGGCTCGACCCGCGCGACGACGACGACGATCGGTAAGGCGAGGCCCTACCTTTCAAACGCGGCGCGATTCAGAAGTTGAAAAATTGGCGGTCTCGCGGGGGATTTTTTTGAGATTCACTGCGCGGCGCGTTCCGCGCCAGTTTTCCGCGCGCGCCAGGCGCCGCCGCACATATCGGTCGAGCTTGACCATGCGCCGCTGCCGGTCGCGCCGCCCAGGCGGCCGCTGAAGCGCGCCAAGCGTCCGCCCTGATCGGTGAACCGGGCGACGAAGGTGCCGTCGCCTTCGACATAGCCCCACGGCTCAACTGAAACTCCGCCAGCGGAAGCAACCCGGTTGCCCCGAATGGTGAGATAGGCCGGAACCAGCGCGGGGCAGGAGCCAACGGTGGTGGCGGCCTCAATGGTCCAGGCGCCGTCGAAATTCTTGGCGTCCGAGGCCGGGGTGCGGGCCATTCGAGTCTTGTTCGGCTGCGCCGCCGCCGGCGCCGAAATTATGGCCGCCGTCAGCGTCAACAGAAGCAATTGCTTCATTGGGTTTCCTCTATAATGTCTCGCAGCATGTCGAACATGTCGCAGCCCGCGAAAATGAATTTGGATATGCCCGCCTTACGGAACTCTTCCTGCATCTCGCCGGGCCGCCCCGCGAGATAGAGCCTGGCTCCGGCGCCGTTGAGGGCGAGGGCGACGGGGATTGCTGCATCGAAATAAATCCGGTCGGACGAGCAAATGCAAGCCAGTTTGGCGTGGCTTTGGCGGAACGCGTCAACAATTTCAGCGGAATTTTCGGATTCGGGTCCGAACACCGCCTCGACGCCTCCGGCCTCGAAGAAGTTTTTTGCGAAATTGGCGCGAGCGGTAAAAGCGGCGACCGGACCTAGATTGGCCAGGAAGACGCGAGGACGCGCCCCCGTCGCCGCGAGGCGGGCGTCGGAAATGTCGCGCAAACGCTCAAAGGGCTCCGAAGCGCGTCTTGGGGCTAAAAGCGGCGATTTGCGCGCGCCATGCGGAATGGCGCAATCGCCTGCGGCCGAGGAAAAGGGCGCGACGACGCTGAGTTGGGTTTCGCCGAGATTGGGAAATTCGTTGGAGCCGGTGATCTTGTCCTTGGCGCGGGCCGCGTTTTTCGCGCGCTGGCCGAAACTTTCCGCGACCTTGGCCTGGAACCCGCCTTTTTCCAGCGCTTCTGGCAGGCCTCCATCGGCTTCGATTTCCTGAAACACCGCCCAGCCACGATCGCAAAGCGAGTCGGTCAGAGCTTCGAAGCCGCCGGCGCCGCTGGCGGGGTCGTCGACCACGTGGATGTAGGATTCATCCTGCAGCACCAATTGGGTGTCTCGCGCCAGTCGCCGGGCGAAAGCGTCGGGGGCGCCCAGCGCCTGGGTGAAGGGCAGCACGGTTATGGCGTCGGCTCCCCCGATCGCGGCGGAGAAGACAGCGATCGTCGCGCGCAGCAGATTGTTCCACGGATCGCTTCGCGTCATCATGCGCCAAGCGGTTTCTGCGTGAATCAGCGCGGGCGCGGGCTGGAGTCCGCAGGATTCCTCGACGCGCGCCCAAAGGCGGCGGAGCGCGCGGAATTTCGCAATAACGAGAAATTCGTCGGCGTCCGCCGCGAGGCGGAACAGCAGCAGGGACCTTGCGGCGCCGGCGTCGAGGCCGGCGTCGGCGAGGGCGCGAAGATAAGCGAGTCCGGCGCTCAATACGAAACCAAGTTCCTGGGCCTCGGTTCCGCCCGCCGCATGGATCGCGCGGGCGTCGGCGGCGACGGCTCCACGCGTGAACCCGGCGCCGGCGGCGCGTTTGACGCGCTCGGCGAAAAGCTTGCGCTCCTCGCTCCAGGGGGCGTTTGCGAAGCCGTGGCGGGCTTGAACGCCCAGCGGATCGAACCCGAAAGAGACGCTGGTGATCGAAGGCTCGATATGGTTCCTGTCGAGCAGTCTCATGATCGCTTCGGCGACCTTTCGCGCACGGGGAGAGTCCTCGATCATGACCGGGACGCCGTAGTCTAATCGAACCTTGTCGAGGATTTGGGCGAGCGCGGCTTCGGAGTCGTCCACGAGCGCCGTTCCGTAAGCCCCCTGGGAGCCGGGAAACACGAGATGCAGTCCGGACGCGCCGCTTTCGAGGTCTTCGAGCGCCTGTTTGTTGGCCGCCTCTGGGTCGGAAAGGTCGACGCGAGCGAGAACCGCCCAGCGGGCGGGATTCTGGCGCAGGGCGCGCGACCCCGGTTGTTTGGCCTGGGAATAAAGCGGCGCGATGTCCAGGCCGCCGTAAGTCTTCGTAACAAGTTTCTCGAATGACCCGCCCTTGAGGGCGCGTTCAACGCTCTTTCGCCATTGATCTTCATTCGCCTGTGGAAAAACCGCGGCCAAGGGCTGATCTCGTAATGTCATCGTCCTCACTCGAATATCCGTCGTTTCTTCTCGCTTTTTGGCATGAAGCGTGTCTTGTAGCCATACCATTCACGTCGAAGAGACGGGGTGGGCTTTATTTTCGGCTTCAAACCCCTTAACCAAGGCTCGGCCCAGAGCGACGCGCGGATGAAACGCTGTCTGGTCCTATTGAACCAGCCGGACCCGAAGCCGGCGGTCGACAAGGAGGCGGCGTTCTTTGGCGCAAGACCTGCAGACCCTGAACGGAGGTGGATGTGACTGAGAATCCGCAGGATAAGGCGAAACTGGTCGATGAGATTATCGAGGTTATTGCAGCGGAGGGGATGATTGATCGATCGAAGGTCACCCCGGACGCAACGATTGAGAGCCTCGACCTGAAGTCCGTGGACATTGTGATGATTCTCACGGCTCTGGAAGAGAAGTTCAATGTTTACATCCCGATGGATGGCTCGCTTCAAGAAGCCAAGGACGTCAAAACACTGATCGACGCCATCGCGGACCATATCGTGAAAGAGAGAAAGAAGAATTGAGATGACGGGTCCGCAAGCAGGCGAGAGCCCGGCGCCTGCGAGGGGCGCCCCCACGAAGCATTCGAACGATCGAAAGCGGATCGTCATTTCCGGCATGGGGGCCGTATCTGCGGCGGGGATGGGCGCGGATACGCTTTGGCGCGCGGCGCGCGACGGATTGACGCAGGTCCGCGAACTCAGGACCGAACGTCCTTACGACGGGCGGATCAGGATCGCGGCGCAAGTCCCTCCATACGAACCTTCGGCCTATATCGAATCCAATCTGCTGCCCTTTTGCGATCCCTTCACGCAATACGCGATCATAGCCGCTGACGAAGCGGCGGCGCAGGCGGGTTTCGGCAGGGACGACATCGGCGGTTCCCGGACGGCGGTGATTGTCGGCACCGGCATTGGCGGGATGACAACGATAGACAACGGTCTCTATCATTACTACGTGAATTCGATTCGGCCGGACCCCTTGAGCGTCCCGCGCCTTATACCCAGCGCCGCTCCGGCGATGCTGGGCATGCGCTACTCGTGTCTTGGACCGACTTTCGCTGTCGGCAGCGCCTGTTCCTCGGCTTCGCAGTCGATTGGACTGGGGCTCCAGATGATCCGCTTTGGCCTTGCCGACAGAGCGATCGTCGGCGGGTCCGAATCATGCGTCACCAATGGGACGATCAGGGCCTGGGAGGCCTTGCGCGTGATGACGCCGGACGCTTGCCGTCCTTTCTCCAAGGGCAGGAACGGTATGTCTCTTGGCGAAGGCGCCGCCATATTCATCCTCGAGACATTGGAGGCGGCCAAGGCGCGAGGACATCGACCGCTCTGCGAACTCCTGGGATATGGCACGACCAGCGACGCCAAGGATCCGGTCAGACCGGATGTCATAGGCGCCTCGGGCGCAATGGCGCTCGCGCTCGAAGACGCGGGTCTCGCGGCGAAGAATGTGGATTACATCAACGCGCACGGCACGGCGACCCACGCCAACGACATCACCGAATCGGAAGCCATTTTGCGCGTGTTCGGCGACAGTTATGGTCGCCGGGTTCCGGTGTCTTCGACCAAGCCGGTGCATGGCCATGCTCTCGGAGCAGGGGGCGGTTTGGAACTCGCGATCACCATCAAAGCCCTGCACGAGCAGATCGTTCCCCCGACCATCAACTTCATCGAGGCCGACCCCCGCTGTCCGATTGATGCTGTTCCCAACGTCGCGCGGCCTCACAAGATCGACGTGGCGATGTCGAATTCCTTTGCTTTCGGCGGCATAAACGCTGTGTTGATCTTGCGGGCTCTGGAAGATGCAGGCTGACTCGAAGCTCTTGCTCGGGCCCACGCGGGTGCGCGTGGATGCGGAGCGCGCGGCGGAATTCGCGCGAGAGACAAATAACGTCGGAAACTCAAATATTGCGCCAATGGCTTATCCGGCGGTCTGGCTGAGCGCCCCGCAAGTCCATGCGGCGATTGCGGGGGCTTGCGCTCGGGCCGCCAGTTTTCCGCTACATGAGTCGCAGAGTTTCGCATATGATCAGGCCGTGCGCTTCGACGCCGATTACGTTCTCGACATTGCCATTTCGCGCGAGGAGTCGCCTCCGCGATTGCGTATTGAAGCGTTGCTGACCACTGTCGACGGAGCGCCCGTGGGTCGTTTCGAATCCTTGCTGCGTCTCGTGCCCCATGGAGGAATGCCATCGTGAGGGAGCAAGGCGCGACAGGCTTGCCCGCTGTCGGCGAGCGGCTTCCCGAGATGGCGATTGGTCCGTTCGACGCGGACGCCTTGGCGCGCTACGCCAAGGTGTCGGGCGACGACAATCCGATTCATCTGGACGACGCGCTGGCCGCGTCTGTCGGATTGGCTGCGCCTCCCGTGCAGGGGATGAAACTGCTCGCCGCGTTCGAATCGATGCTTCGGTCGTGGCGGAAAGATCTCATCGTGACGCGCCTCAGCGGAACTTTCGTTCAGCCCGCGCTCCGCGGCGAGAAGGTTACGCTTTCGGGACGCGTCATGCGGTCTTCGACGCAAGATGGGGTGCTGGTGCGATTGCATGCTCATGCGGCCGCGCGCGCGCCGGCGATAATCGCCGAGGCGACGCTGCGGCCTCTATCGAATGGAATTCGAACGTGAGCCGACGACATATTTTGATAACCGGAGGATCGAGCGGCATTGGCCGCGCCCTGGCGCTGCGGTACGCGGAAGAAGGCGCTCGTCTCACATTGTTTGGGCGCGACGCGAGCCGTCTGGAGGCAGTCGCTCGGGCTTGTCGCGATAAAGGCGCGACAGTGGAGACCTTGCGGATCGACATTCAGAATCGAGTTGGCATGGCCGCGGCCATTGAGGCGGCCTTTTCCCGCGCCCCGATCGATGTCCTGTTCGCCAATGCGGGCGTCGCCACTGGCCTTTCTCCCGGACAGGTTCTGGAGCCGGCGGAATCCGTACGCGCGACTCTGGCGATAAACGTCGCCGGCGTATTCAACACCGTCGAGCCAGCCATCATTCCGATGACCAGCAGAGGGTCTGGAACCATCGCCATGGTGGGCTCCATGGCCGGGGTTCGGGGCTTGCCCTTTTCGCCGTCTTACTGCGCGACGAAGGCGGCCGTGCATTCTTACGCCGAGTCGCTTCGCGGGGTTCTCTCGCCGCATGGCGTCGACGTCAGTCTCATTATTCCTGGCTTTGTGAAGACGCCAATGTCCGAGCGCACGAAGTCGTGGCAACCGGGAGTGATGAGCGACACGCGGGCGGCGGAAATCATCGTGCGCGGACTGGAGCGTCGCAAAGCGGTTATCGCCTTTCCACGCTTCATGTTTTTTGCGTTGCGCTTCTTCACCTTTCTCCCGCCTCGGCTGGTCGACTCGGTCATGTTGCGTTTTAGCGCGGATGTGCCGCAGACGAGCGAGAGAGAAGCCGTATGACCTGGAGTTCTGGCGACTCACTCGTCGAAGCGCTGTCGTGGTTCAGCGCGTTCTTCTGGTGTGTCTCGGTCTTGCTGTTCGCGCTCTCCTCCACCGCCACTTTCCTGCAACCGAGAGTGACCGAGCGGCGCGCAAAGAGTCGGCTTCAGCCGCCGGTGTCCGTGGTGCTTCCCGTGAAGTTGCTGGAAGACAATTTCGAGTTCGCGCAGGAGTCGGTGTTCAAACAGGACTACCCTCGGTTCGAGGTTTTGGCGTCGGCGGTGGACCCCGAGTCGGCCGCGTCGCGGAAAATGCGCGAAATTTTCTCGCGTCATCCAAAAATAGCCACACGTTTTTTGACCTCGTCGGCGAGGGGCGCCAAGAGCCCGAAGGTCGATAATCTTGTCTCCCCGTTCACGGAGGCGAAGCACGACATCATTTTCATGAAGGACGCTAACGCGGTGCTGGAGTCAGACGATCTCGTTCAGCATATGCGCCAACTCACCGAAAGGGTCGGTCTCGTCTGCGCGATACCTTATGGCGCGCAGGCGGAAAACCTAGGAGCGCATGTCGAGGCGTCGATTATGAACGGTCCCCATGCGCGGATGCTGTATCTGGCCTCCGTATTCGGCCACGGTTTTGGGGTCGGCAAGATCATGCTGTTCCGTCGCGGCGATTTTCTGCGCGCTGGCGGATTCAATGCGATTTCCCACACAGTGGGAGAAGACAACGCCATGGCGAAAGCGATGGCGCGAATCGGTTTGCGCACGATTTTTTCCCATCGCGCTGTGCGGCAAGAGTTGGGACGACGCGCTTTGAGGGATGTTTACGAGCGTCAGCTTCGCTGGAGTGTCATCCGTCGCGGCGATGCGCTTCTATCCTTTCTGCTGGAGCCGTTTTGTCAGGCTTTTCCAGCTGTTATAGCCGCTGCTCTAGCCGCGCCGCTGGTCGGCCTTCCCGCCCTCTCGGGCGCTGAGGGGACACTCTGCCTGTGGTTTGCGCTCGAGACCCTGCTTTCCTTTGCGAAGGGTTGGCGCGTATCATGGGCGGCGCCGGCGATTTTTGTATGTCGCGAGGCGGTTATGCTTGGCGTGTGGTTAAGCGCGTGGATGACAAGTCAGGTCGTGTGGGCGAATGAAAGCTTCGACGCGCGCGTGGACGCGCCCCGCATCGCTTGCTCGGGGTCGCCCTTGAAGCCGCCGGCGATGAAGTAGAGAAGGATAATCGCTTGGTTCTAGATCTCTTGCGCTTCGTCGTGGACGCCATCGCCTTCGGCTGCTGTGTCGCGCTGATCATTATCGGATTGGGCTTCTTCGCCGTGATTGGGCGGTTCCTTTGGGATGAGCTGCGCGGGGTCGAGGACCCCAAAAACATCGTGCTGCCCGATAGTGAACTGCCTCACGTCCTGGTGCAGATACCGGTCTACAACGAACCGCTTGTCACCGAGCAATCCCTGCGGTGCGTCGCTCAACTCGACTGGCCGAAAGACAAGCTTCACATTCAGCTTTTGGACGATTCGACCGACGAGACGACACAGCGGGCGACCGCGGTTGCGTCGGAACTCCGCGATGGCGGCGCCGACATCGCGCATGTTCGACGTCCCGACCGCACGGGGTTCAAGGCGGGCGCGTGCGCTTATGGCCTGGGGATTTCCGACGCGCCGTTCGTCGCCATGCTGGACGCGGATTTTCGACCGCCTCCCAATTGGCTCAAGCGGGGCGTGCCTTTGCTCCTTAAGGACGCGAAGGCTGGTTTTGTTCAGTCCCGATGCGAGTTTTCGAATTACCAGAAGAATTGGCTCACCCGTGCGCAGGGGCTCGTTCAGGATGGGCATTTTCTGGTCGAGCAACGTAGCCGAGCCCGCGCGGGATGGCTTTTTCAATTCAACGGAACCGGCGGCGTTTGGCGACGGGAAACCATAGAGAGCGCCGGCGGCTGGTCTGATTTTTCCTTATGCGAGGATCTGGACCTCACGGTGCGCGCCGCGCTCGACGGCTGGCATGGGATCTTCGTCTCGGAACCGGCTATCCCGGGGCAGGTGCCGGAAGGCTTGCGCGATTTTCGCCGCCAGCAGAGACGCTGGTCAAACGGTTTCGTTCAGGTCGCTCAAAAGACCGTGCTGCCGCTTTGGCGGGCGCCCTGGACGCTCGTGCGGAGGGTCGCGGCGATTACGCTGGTGGCGCATCAGATTTTCTTCCCCATCGCCGCGATCGGCGTGTTGTCGCTGATTCTCGGAACGATCCTGCACGGCTCGCCCGCCACCTATCTGCCGATGCTGGAAATCATCGCCGCCATGACGACCGTGGTCGTGCTCGGCATGACACTGCCGCCCTACGTGGCGCTGAAGCGGGGGCCGGTGCTAGATTATATGAAGACCATGGCTTCCGTGCCGCCCCTGATGATCTATCTCGCCTTTTCCAACGGTGCGAAAATTGTCCAGACAATGCGTGGGCGCAAATCGCCCTTCAAGCGCACCCCTAAGATCGAACATGCCATTGAAGCGCCAATGGACGCCGACGCGGAGGCGTGAAATCCGTGACTGATCGCACCCTCGTTACGCGCTCCGCCATCGTCTATCCGGAGTGGGGGGCGCGTCGAGACGCGAGACATGCCGCTTGACGGCTGCGTTGTCCGCCACGCTTGCCCCGGTCTGCGGCGCCGAAATCAGGCCAAAGCCGGGGGGACTGCTGCGTCTTCTGTTCCTATGGGGACGTGCCGCGCCCGCCCGTTCAACGCGAGGAAGGATGTTGTAGTGGGGCCGGCGGAACGGGCGAAACAATCTCTATGTGATTTTCAACTGAAGCCAATTGTCGATGAAGGAAATCATCGGCGCGGCTTTTTTCTGTTTTTGGGGGCGGCTAGATTTTGAACGGCTTCCAGAGTTTCGCATAGTCCGGCATTGGCCTTACGCCGCGCACGCGCCGGTTTTGTCGCGCGCTTGCGTCCGGTTCGTCCCATCGGCGACGAGGTCCCAGCGTGTTCGGAACAATGTGTCGCAAATGTTCGACGATCCGAAACCGACCGAAAAACTGACGTTGCCCCGCGTATGATGCGCGGCGTGTGCTTCCGAGCTTATCAGTTTTGCAATGAAAAGGCGTAGTCGAGCAGCGGGGGAGGCTCCCGGGCGTTCTCTCAAGGCAAGGCCGAAATCATAGCCGGAGTGTTCATAAAGGCCGCCAAACGCCCCAGCGCTGACGACCAGCGAATGGAACCGCAGATTGGAGCGGCCGGCGCCGACCGCGGCGAGAGGGATCAGGTAAGGAGACAAACAATCTCCAGAAAGAAATCGGCCGCGCTCATTTAGCGCGCGCTGATTCTGCGGCTCCCGGTCGTCGAATGATGCAGGGAATGTCCGAGGCGACGCATCATATCGGGACGATGAAGTATGAATCTGTGAGAAATATATTGCACGATGTCATGACCGACCGTAAGGCCGAGCAAGCCCAACAGCGCCAAGCCGAGCGAAAGTTGCGCGGGGCCGACAATGCGAGGCCGCTCCATTGCGCCAGCAACATGCAGGGAAGCAACATAAATATTTGATTGGCCAAAACTGGGGGGCAGTTCGAGATATGTTTTCCGCTCCGGGGGTCTCGTTTTGAATCGCAGGAGTAAACTGCTACGTTCAAGCTGCTCGAACCAAAGGCCAAAGCCCTGGTAGGCGGCCATTTGAATGAGCCACACCCGCACGGCGAGCGGAAGCGCAGATTCAAAAAACATATATAGACGCCCCATGTTGCAGCGAGTTGAGACCTCGCCTTGTCGACTCTCCTGACCGCTGGATAATTCTTGCTCTTGGCACAAAATTTGGCGACGATGATCCCCTTATTCGTCCCCCGTCACGCGAGCGGCGCGCTAGGGCAAAATCCGAAAAAGTTGATAGACTTTTTCGATTGGAATTCGATCCAGCCTTATGATTTTGAGCGATTTCATGTCGTTCGAACGATTCCGTTCGAACTGAAAGCGCTCTAAGCGCCTTAAGAGAACCCGGTAAGAAGTTTTCATTGACCTCATGGGCGCGCGCATTCAATACGCAATCGCGCGGTCGTCACCGTCGGCGAGCGCGAAACCGCAATCGGTAAGGAGCGAAGGCTGTGGCGAGTGAAGCTGATGTGCTGAAGGCCTTGGAAAAGATCATGGACCCTGCGGGCCGTTCGCTAACGGCCAATGGCGTCAATCTCGTTGGCGGAAAGGCCTTCGTTTCGATTGCAGGCGATCCCTCGAAGGCCGATTCATGGGAAAATGTCCGGCGGCTTGCGGAAGAGGCGATCGCCAAGCTTCCGGGGGTGGACAAAGCCGTGGTCACCCTGACGGCGGAGCGGCAGGCGCACGCGGCGCATCATCAGCATAGCCACGCTCCGTCGGGGCAAGCGGCCCCAAGACGCGGTCTATCGGCGGCGGTGCAAAACATTCGCTTCATTATAGCCGTCGCCTCCGGTAAAGGCGGAGTCGGGAAGTCCACCACCGCCGCTAATCTCGCGCTCGGCCTTGCCGCGCAAGGCTGGCGCGTCGGGCTCCTCGACGCGGACGTCTACGGTCCGTCGGCGCCGCGGCTGTTCGGGTTGCAAGGCAAGCCGAACCTGGCCGACGGAAAAATGGTTCCTCACGAGGCTTTCGGCGTAAAGGTCATGTCGATCGGTTTTCTGGTGGACGAGGACGTGCCGATGGTGTGGCGCGGACCCATGGTTTCCCAGGCGCTGACGCAGATGCTGGGCGATGTCGCCTGGGGCGCGCTCGATGCTTTGGTGGTCGATATGCCGCCCGGCACCGGAGATGTGCAACTCACGCTCGCGCAGCAGGTTCCGATCAGCGGCGCTGTCATTGTTTCCACGCCCCAGGATCTTGCATTGATCGATGCGCGTCGGGCGGTCGGCATGTTCCAGCGCGTCGAGGCTCCGATCCTGGGGATAATCGAGAATATGAGCTACTTCCTCTGCCCGCACTGCGGGGGGCGGACGGAAATATTCGCCCACGGCGGCGCTCGTCGCGACGCGGAAAAGATGGGCGTGCCGTTCCTCGGGGAAGTGCCGTTGGACCCCGCGATTCGTGAGACCTCGGACGCCGGTCGCCCCGTGGTCGGAGTCGATCCGCACGGCCAGCATGCGGCGATTTATCTCAACCTCGCCGCCAAGGTGAAGACGCTGCTGGAGACCCAATCGCGCCGCGCGCCGCCCAGGATTATGAAAGGATAAAACCAAAGCGCCCCATGGATTGCTCCATGGAGCGCGAAAGCGGAAATCCGGGTAATTGCGACCTCCGCTTTCAGAAGTGAGTGGGAATCAGAGAGTGGTCGCCGGTATCGAATTTATAAGTATAGCTCAACGAAAATTCGAGCCCGCTCAGCGAGGCCGTGATATTTGTGCCAGGGCCATAATGCGGCGGGATGGCGACGGGAATTGCCCCGAAGGGCGTGCTATACGCGAAGGACACGTAAGGCACCGCCTCCGGTCCGCTTACCGAGTGTTTGAAGGCGTAGACCGTCGCGAAGTCGATCGAGGAGTTCTTGGTCAGATCGTATTTGAAGCCGCCGGCGATATGGTGCTCGCTGATAGCCGGCGCCAGAACGTTGAGCGTGACGTCCTGCGAGCCAATCATCGGACTCGTGTGGTTGTAGCCGAGCCGAAGCGTAAGCTGCTTTGTCGTCCTCCACTCAATGCCGAAAGCCTCGGAATCGGTGTCACGCCAGCCGAGCCCTGGGCCGCCGAAGGTTCCAAGCATGGCGGGATAGAGCGGATTACTTGGATTTCCCATGGCGGGCACCGCTGAATAGAAAATGTGCTTCCAGTCCACCATTACTGTGACACTCGGAAGAATATCATAGGCGAGGCCGGCGCTCACGTCGGCGGGGATATCCATCTTGCCGTGGTCGCCGATGGCGCCGGCGTATTTTCCGAAAGGCGTCATAAACATCGGCGTCGCGCCGGCGAGACCCAGTCGCAATTCCTTGGTGATGTCGTATTGAAGACCTATACGGAACCCGCCGCCGAACGAGTAGTCATAGCCGTTGTCGGATAAGTGGTAGGGATCCCAGGAATAGGGCGAGAGAGTTTTGAGCCCCTGAATGTTCAGGGCCTGCCCCGCGAGTGTCGGAGCAAATCCGACAGAGACCGGGCCGAACTTGCGCGCGTAAACGACGCTGAAGAATTCCTGCTCAAGGTCAATGCCCGCGAATCCGCCCCCGAACGGGCCACCGAGCGTCGGGCTGATCAGTGGACCTGCGGCGCTGATGGGGCCGAGAGACAATGACGGCGCAAAGACAGGCGGCTTGAAATGTCCGGCGTCGTAGGAGGTGTTGATCCCGCCATTGCCGTAGGAAACCATGCCCCAGGCTGATTCGGCGTCGATCGGCTCGATATTGGCGCTGTAGGGAACAGGAAAGATTGTACGGCCGCTTTGCACATTGCCGGGAGCGACAACCGACAGCGGACCGCTGGCGTCATAGCCGCGATCAGGCAACAGGGCGGAGACGCCGAACTGATATTGTCGATCCAATCCGACGATGCCGGCTGGATTGACCGCCATCGACATGGCGTCCTTGGAGTCCGCGACATCCGAGCCCGCGAGGGCTTTTTGCCTTGCGCCGTAACCGATAAGCTCAATTCCCTCGGCGGCAAGGCTGGAATGGGCCGGGATTAGCGATACGACAGACATAGAAGCCAATAATGCGCGCCGGATGTTCTGTCTCATATGGATCGACCTGTAGGCTAACGGTTGCAAAATTTACGCCCATGCACGCACAGGCCTCTCCGAATCCATCCTAGCTCCTAACAGAATCTCCGTGATTCGAGCAGTCTCTCGGAGGCGATGCCGGCTTTTTTGTCCGAATTGTCACGTATTTGCCACATCTGTATTCGCTTTCGGTTGTCAAGTGACGAACTTCATCTTCTCTAGAATTGCTTGCGAAGTGGCTAACAAATCGCTAGTTTCGTAAAGTTGGCGAGGGGCGCCGCTTGCGCGGCTGAGAAGAACCCATCGAACCTGATCCGGGTAATGCCGGCGGAGGGAATGCCAAAACGATCGAAGCGGAGCCGGTTTAACGCACGCGGCCGGGTCGTTTCCAATGCATTCGCCGCAGCAAAGTCCGGTTTCTAACCATTGCCGGAGCCAGAGCATGAATGCGCAAAGCAAGCAGCCGTTGCAGCCGACCAGCGTGACGACGGGTTCGATCGGGCGCTCCCGCAAACGTTATTCCACGCCCGGGGGCTTTCCGGAGGTCAGAGTTCCCTACCGGGAGCTGGTCTTCGAATCCTCTTCCGGGGAGGCGCCGCTGCGCATTTACGATTCTTCCGGCCCCTATGGCTGCGATGACTTTCGGCCCGAACTATCCGCTGGTTTGCCTTTGGCGCGTCCCTGGCTTTCCAACCGGGAGGGGCTCGAGCCCTATCCGGGTCGGACCGTGAAACCAGAGGATAATGGCTTCGTCGGGGTCGATAATCTCGTGCCGCCGTGCCCGGCCCGGCGCACGCTTTATCGCGCCGCCAGCGCCGGGCCGGCGACGCAGCTCGAGTTCGCGCGGACGGGCGTCGTCACGGAGGAAATGGTCTATGTCGCTCATCGCGAAAATCTCTGCCGCGAGCGCGCCTTGATGGCGGCCGCGGCGCGAATCGAGGACGGCGAGAGCTTCGGCGCGTCGATCCCGCAATTCGTGACTCCGGAATTCGTGCGCGACGAGATCGCGCGCGGTCGCGCCATCATTCCCGCCAATATCAACCATCCAGAGCTCGAGCCGGTCGTCATCGGGCGCAATTTCCTCGTCAAGATCAACGCCAATATTGGCAATTCCGCAGTGACCTCCTCGGTCGCCGAGGAAGTGGAGAAAATGGTCTGGGCGATCCGCTGGGGCGCGGATACGGTGATGGATCTGTCCACCGGCCGCAATATCCACAATATCCGCGACTGGATCATCCGCAACGCCAGCGTTCCGATCGGCACCGTGCCGATCTATCAGGCGCTTGAGAAGGTCGGCGGCGACGCGACCAAGCTCGATTGGGAGGTCTTCAAGGACACGCTGATCGAGCAGGCGGAGCAGGGCGTCGACTATTTCACCATCCACGCCGGCGTGCGCCTCGCCCATGTGCCGCTCACCGCCTCGCGCGTGACCGGCATCGTCTCGCGCGGCGGCTCGATCATGGCGCGATGGTGCCTCTCCAAGCACAGGGAGAGTTTCCTCTATGAGCGCTTCGGCGAGATTTGCGACATCATGCGCAAATATGACGTCTCCTTCTCGCTGGGCGACGGCTTGCGTCCCGGCTCCAACGCCGACGCCAATGACGCCGCGCAATTCGCCGAGCTGGAGACGCTGGGCGAACTGACCAGGATCGCCTGGGACAAGGGTTGTCAGGTGATGATCGAAGGCCCCGGCCATGTGCCGATGCACAAGATCAAGGCCAATATGGACAAGCAGCTCGCGGTGTGCGGCGAGGCGCCCTTCTATACGCTGGGGCCGCTCGTGACCGACATCGCGCCGGGCTACGACCACATCACGTCGGGCATTGGCGCGGCGATGATCGGCTGGTTCGGCACGGCGATGCTTTGCTATGTCACGCCCAAGGAGCATCTCGGCCTGCCGGATCGCGACGACGTGAAAACCGGCGTCATCACCTATCGCATCGCGGCCCATGCCGCCGATCTCGCCAAGGGCCATCCCGCCGCGATCGAGCGCGACAACGCCATGAGCCGCGCGCGTTTCGATTTCCGCTGGCAGGACCAGTTCGACATCGGCCTCGATCCCGACACGTCGCGGAAATTCCACGACGAAACACTGCCGAAGGAGGCGCATAAGGTCGCGCATTTCTGCTCGATGTGCGGGCCGAAATTCTGCTCGATGCAGATCACCCGCGACCTGCGCGACGAAGCGGCTGCTATCCAGGCGCGCGAGCAGGGCATGGCGGAGAAGAGCGCGGAATTCCTGGAGAAGGGCGCGGAGATTTATGTGGAGGCGGGGGAGTAGGCAAAATAACATTCGCAATTAGGGCGGCGACACCTCCGCGACCCTTGCGTCGATCCACGACAGCGCGTTGTCGAGCTTCGAGACGCCGTCGGGGTCGTTTGCGATCTTACTCAAAGGAATGCCGGGGTATTTTTCCAGTTGAGCGTCCGTGAGAGTAACGCCCGCTATTGAGGCAAATAAGCTCAATAGTTTTCGGCGGGTTTCCACGGAGCCGAATACCGGTTTTCCGACGAGCGCGCCGAATTGAATGTAGAGTTTGCCGTTCGTCGAAAGGTAAAGTGGGGCCATACGCACGCCGTTGGGCCGAATGACAGCGGAAATCGAACCGCTTTGTCCGCCGCCATAAGCAATCTCTCGATCGCCGCGGCGCATCCAATCGAAAATGTGCCGTGCGACATCTACTTCTGGCGGGCTCGCATCATGCGCCAACGCCTCATAGAAGGTGCTTTCGTTCCAATCGCGCTTAGTACTACTGCGTCATGAACGAATTTATCGGCGGTTTCGTCATTGCGAGCCGAAGGCGTGGCAATCCAGGGGGGCTGGCGCGGCTTAAGGATTGCTTCGCTGCGCTCGCAATGACGGGCGCGCAATCCAGGGGGCTGGCCCACCCCGTCATTGCGAGCCGAAGGCGTGGCAATCCAGGGGGCTGGCGCGGCTTAAGGATTGCTTCGGCTCGCGCTCGCAATGACGGGCGCTGGCCCGGCCCCAGGCCGCTTCGTGACGCAGTAGAATTAGAGCAAAATCCGAAAAAGTTGATAGACTTTTTCGATTGGATTTTGCTCCCGCTTTTTGAATCTGGAGCGATTTCTTAATCGACCAGACGATTCCGTCTGGTCGGAAAGCGCTCTAATTCTACTGCGTCCTGAACGAATTTGTCGGCGGTTTCGTCATTGCGAGCCGAAGGCGTGGCAATCCAGGGGGCTGGCGCGGCTTAAGGATTGCTTCGGCTCGCGCTCGCAATGACGGGCGCTGGCCCGGCCCCAGGCCGCTTCGTGACGCAGTAGAATTAGCTGCATTTGCGTTTCGCCTGTCCCGCGTTTCCTGAGTTTGCCCAAAAACCATCGGGATAATTGTCTCTATATCGCCTTCACCGCGATATCGTCGCAGCTCAATCGCAAGAACCTCAGCGTTTCTCATCTGATCGTTAAGGAACTCAACGACGCGTCGCAATTCAATTGGAATCTCATCAGCGACGAACAATAGCCGTAACCGGCCATTGTCAAGATTTTCTTGCGCATTTTTCCAGTATTGCTCAACGCCGTCAGTGCTGTCTTCGGACGGACTCTAATTTTCAACCCCATAAATCTCCCGCACCTTCACCTCCATCCCCGGCGGATCGAGCGCAATGGTTCCGTCCCGCAGGATGCGAGTCAGAATGTCTTCGCCGTGGCGCTGGTGGTGGATGACGAGGACTTTATCGGGATCGATGATGAGATAATGCGCGACCCTGGGCAGGCGGAAATAATCCGCCAGCTTGCGGCCGCGATCCACGCGCCCGGGCGAGGGGGGAAAGCATCTCGACAATGACCACCGGGTTTTCGACGAGCATGGCCGATGGCGGCGGCTTCTCGCCTCAATAGACCATGGCGTCCGGCTCATAGGCCGTCGTCTCGTCGATCCTGACGGTCGCCCCATCCGGCACGACATGGCAGGGGAGCCCCTTGGCGCGCACGGCCGCCGGCAGGGCGACATGGGTGGCGGGTTTCTTCTCCCAATGCGCCGCCCGCTCGGCCCAGGCGAGAAATTCATCGACGCTCATGCGCGCCGGCGTTTGCGGCTGCGTGCACATGGGCGGGAGAATAACGCATTGGGCCAGAAACGGCCATGCGTCGCTTGCGCCTCCAAAACAGGCTCCCTGCGACAATCTGAATTTGTGTCTCTCTATTGACAGTAAATTGTAAAACTGGCCTATGCCCCGCCGGGGAGAGGCTCCGGATAAATAAATCAACCGAGGAAACACCAAGATGAAAAAGACCATTCTTCTGGCGACGGCTCTGATGTTGGGCGGAATGATCGCCCCCTCTTACGCCTTCGAGGGCTCGGCCGTGATCGGCCTGAAAAGCCCCGTTACGACCGTGACTTGCGACATCCGCAACGAGGACGAGCAGGCTGTCTGCGCGAGCAACTGCGATGACAAGTATATCCGCGGCAAGCAGCACAACATGACCGACCAGTCCAAGAACGAGGAAGAAAAGAAGGCCTGCGACGCCAAGTGCGGCTGCCCGCAGAATTCCAAGTAAAAAGCGAAAGCGGGCCCTCGTTTTAGGAGGCCCGCGGCCGGCGCGCCGCGCGGCCTTGTGGACATCGACCGGACCCGCGTGTTAGGGCCGCGCCTCTCCCCATTTTCCAATTCCGAGGCTCTCCCGATGATTCCGCGCTATTCCCGCAAGGCGATGACCGATATCTGGGAGCCGCAGACCCGTTTCAAAATCTGGTTCGAGATCGAGGCGCACGCCTGCGACGCGCTCGCCGAACTCGGCGTCATCCCGGAGGAAAGCGCCAGGGCGATTTGGGAAAAGGCGGGGAACGTCACCTTCGATGTCGCCCGCATCGACGAGATCGAACGCGTCACCAAGCACGACGTCATCGCCTTCCTCACTCACCTCGCCGAATTCATCGGCCCCGACTCGCGTTTCGTGCACCAGGGCATGACTAGTTCCGACGTGCTCGACACCTGCCTTTCGGTTCAGCTCACGCGGGCGGCAGATCTGCTTATCGCCGATGTGGACGCCCTTCTCGCCGCGATAAAGAAGCGCGCTTTCGAGCACAAATTCACGCCGACCATCGGCCGTTCGCATGGCATTCATGCCGAGCCGGTGACCTTCGGCCTCAAGCTCGCGCAAGCCTATGCCGAGTTTTCGCGCGCGAGGGAGCGGCTTGTCGCCGCGCGCAAGGAAGTGGCCGTGTGCGCGATTTCCGGAGCGGTCGGAACCTTCGCCAATATCGATCCGCGCGTGGAGGCGCATGTCGCCAAGGAACTCGGCCTCGCCGTCGAACCCATATCGACCCAGGTCATCCCGCGCGACCGCCATGCCGCTTTTTTCGCGACGCTCGGCGTGGTCGCGTCCAGTGTCGAGCGGCTCGCGATCGAGGTTCGCCACCTCCAGCGTACCGAAGTGCTCGAGGCCGAGGAGTATTTCTCCGTCGGGCAGAAGGGCTCTTCCGCGATGCCGCATAAGCGCAATCCGGTTCTGACCGAAAACCTGACCGGCCTCGCGCGGCTGGTGCGCGGCATGGCGATTCCGGCCATGGAGAATGTAGCGCTGTGGCACGAGCGCGACATTTCCCATTCCTCCGTCGAGCGGATGATTGGCCCCGACGCCACCGTGACGCTGGACTTCGCGCTCGTCCGTCTCACTAATGTTATCGAGAATCTTCTCGTCTATCCCGAGAACATGCGGAAGAATCTCGACAGGTTGGGAGGCTTGGTTCATTCCCAGCGCGTGCTG
The DNA here is from genome assembly GCA_002862095.1 of Methylocystis sp. KS32. Lineage (GTDB taxonomy): Bacteria > Pseudomonadota > Alphaproteobacteria > Rhizobiales > Beijerinckiaceae > Methylocystis. The sequence continues at coordinate 64,492 of PHSQ01000004.1, forward strand.
CTGGCGCTCACCCAAAAGGGCGTCTCGCGAGAGGACGCCTACGCCATGGTGCAGCGCAATGCGATGCCGGTTTGGCGCGGGGAGGGGGAGTTCCGGGCGCTCCTGGGCGCCGACAAGGAGGTGAGCGCCCGGCTCTCTCCCGCCGAGCTCGATGAACTCTTCGATCTCTCCTATCATTTCAAGCAGGTAGACACGATATTCAAACGGGTCTTCGGCGCCTGATCACGGATTATTCTTGGCGTGGAGGTTTGCGATTTGGCTCGCGGTGCGGCCGGGTGAGGCCCATCCGCCGCATGAAGAGCAGCGCAGAGAGCGAAGCGGCGAGGCAAAGGCCGGCGGCATAGGCCGTGCCGTGCGCCGTTTCCGTGAAGGGCAATTCCCTGGTGTTCATGCCGAAAAAGCCGGTGACGAAGGTCGCTGGCAGCAACAGCGTGGTGACCATGGTCAGAATGTAAAGCCGATCGTTCGTGACGAGGCTGGCGATCGCATTAAGTTCGTCCTGCAAAAGTCGCGCGCGATCCTGCACTTCGGCGAGGTCGTGAGCAAGTATGTCGGCGCGACGGGCGAGTCTCGCCCCGACTTCCTTCAGTTCTTCCTCTTCGGGGTCGCTTAGGGTCGCTTCAAGCCGCAGCAATGGGGAGCGCAAGCCGGCGGCTTCACGCGCCAGCCGCAGCGCCACTCGACGCACCGCGCCAAGCGCCGCGCCCTCGCCCTGGCCTTTGCCGTCCGCCACGATGCGCTCCTCGACGCCGTCGAGCGCCGCGGACAGTTCAAAAATGATCTTGCCCAATTCGTCGCAAAGATGGCCGACAATCGTTTCGAACAATTCGAGCGGGGAACTCGCGAGGCGTCCAGCGGACAGCGCGATTCTCGTGGACTCGACGGCGTTGACAGGGGCGTCGCGAGCGCTGACCAGAAAGCGTTCCCCAAAGGCGAAACGCAGATAGCCTGTTCGCGGCAAGCGTCCCGCGACCCCTCGCTCTCGGTCGACAAAGGCGCCGCGCACGATGTCGCCGCGATGGTCGATAAACTGATGGTCCATCGGCTCCATCAGCGTTTTGCGCGCGTCTTCCGGCAAAGCGGCGAGCCGTTCGATCAGCCCTTTTGCGCGCGCGTCGTTCAAGTCGAGATGCAGCCAGATGAATCCCTCGCCGGGCGCGCCGAGCTTCGCAATGTCCTCCTCGTCGCCGGGTTCTGCTCGTCCTTCGTCGTCGAAATGCAATATCCAGGCGCAGCCAGGTATCGCGGTTGAGGGCTTAATATGGTCGGGACTCATGGATGACGCCTCCGGGGATGAATAGTTGCGGCGGCCGCCGAACATGACGCAAGCGCGATTTAAGGGGAAGCGGACCGAAGCCCGTGGTTGATGGCCGTCGCCGCGCTTGCTTATATGAAGCCTTGTTTGGGAAAATCGTGACGGAACATGGCTGAGTTGACACGCGTCTATCTCGATTACAATGCGACGGCTCCGCTGCGGCCGCAAGCGCGCGCCGCCATGCTCGCGGCTTTGGACACACTCGGAAATCCCTCTTCGGTCCATGCGGAAGGGCGCGCGGCGCGGGAATCGATGGCGCGGGCGAGGCGCGTCATCGCCTCGGCCATTGGCGCCGCGCCGCGAAATCTTGTTTTCACGAGCGGCGCCACCGAGGCGGCGAATCTCGTCCTCACGCCGCATGTTCAGCTGGGCCGGCGCGATAAGCCTTTCGACAGACTGCTCGTGTCGGGAGGCGAACATCCCGCCGTGCTCTCGGGCCATCGGTTTCCCCCGGAGCGGGTGGAAGTCCTGCCTCTCACGGCCGAAGGCAGGCTCTGCCTGAACGCACTCAAAGCCGCTTTGACGCACGGTGCGGATTCGAGAACCATTCTCGCACTTCAGGCCGTGAACAACGAGACTGGGGTCATGCAACCCGTGCGGCAGGCGGCGGACCTGGTCCATGCGGAGGGCGGGCTCGTTGTTTGCGACGCGACCCAGGCCATTGGGCGCTGCACTGCAACATTGCAGACATTCGGCGCAGATGTTTTGTTCTTTTCCTCCCACAAGCTGGGCGGGCCGGCCGGCGCGGGGGCTCTGGCGTTCTCCCGTGAAGACATCCATATAAAGGAAGCGCTTTTGAGAGGCGGCGGCCAGGAAAGCGGACGCCGGGCGGGAACCGAGAATGTGCCCGCGATCGCTGGTTTCGCATCTGCTTTGGTCGCTTCGATCGGAAATCTGAACGAGGAGCGGGTGAGGTTGGAGGCGCTACGCGACGCCGTGGAGCGGCGGATCAAGGAAATCCTGCCCAAGGCCGTTATTTTGGGTGGAAATGTGGAGAGGGCGCCAAACGCAACGGCATTTGTCGCGCCGGGATTCGATCCGCAAACCGCCGTGATAGCGCTTGATCTCGAAGGGGTGGCGGTTTCCGCCGGCTCCGCTTGTTCTTCCGGGAAGGTTCGCCCTTCCCATGTGCTTGCGGCGATGGGGTTTTCCGAGGAAAGGCTGCTCCGCGTCAGTCTGGGTTGGTCTTCGAGCGCAAAGGATGTAGAGTTGTTCGGCATCGCTCTTGCACGGGTTGTGGATCGGATGAGATCACGGCAATCCGCCGCCTGAGTTGGGGCCGGTCCCCAAAAAATTCGGCCGACGGGCCTTGAACCCGCCGTGACGAGGAGAAAAGATCATGGCGGCTCTGAAAGAGACCGTTGAGACAGTCGAGTCCATTGACGTCGACGCCTATAAATACGGCTTCACCACCGACATCGAGTCGGAGAAGGCCCCCAAGGGCCTCTCGGAAGATATCGTCCGCTTCATTTCCGCGAAAAAGGACGAGCCGGAATGGCTGACCGAGTGGCGGCTCGGGGCCTATCGGCGCTGGCTCACCATGTCCGAGCCGAGATGGGCCAAGGTCAATTACCCGCCGATCGACTATCAGGATCTTTATTATTACTCCGCGCCCAAGACGTCGCCGGGTCCGAAATCGCTCGACGAGGTGGACCCGGAGCTTCTCCGCACCTATGAGAAACTCGGCATTCCTCTGCGGGAGCAAGAAATTCTCGCCGGGGTCGAAACGCGCAAGGTGGCGGTGGACGCCGTCTTCGACAGTGTCTCGGTCGCGACCACTTTCAAGGAAGAACTGGCGAAAGCGGGCGTGATTTTCTGCCCCATTTCCGAGGCGGTGAAAACGCATCCGGCGCTCGTGCAAAAATATCTCGGCTCGGTCGTTCCTGTCACCGACAATTTCTTCGCGACGCTGAATTCGGCGGTATTTTCCGACGGCTCTTTCGTCTATGTGCCGCCCGGCGTGCGCTGCCCGATGGAGCTTTCGACCTATTTCCGGATCAATGAAAAGAACACCGGTCAGTTCGAGCGCACCTTGATTATCGCGGACGCCGGTTCCTATGTCAGCTACCTCGAAGGCTGCACGGCGCCCAAGCGCGACGAAAATCAGCTTCACGCGGCGATCGTGGAGCTGGTGGCGCTGGATGACGCTGAGATCAAATATTCCACCGTCCAGAACTGGTATCCCGGCGACGGCGAAGGCAAGGGCGGCATTTACAACTTCGTGACGAAGCGGGGCGATTGCCGGGGACGCAACTCGCACATCAGCTGGACGCAGGTCGAAACGGGTTCGGCCATCACCTGGAAATATCCCTCCTGCATCTTGCGCGGCGATAATTCCCAGGGCGAGTTCTACTCGATCGCGGTTTCCAATGGCTTTCAGCAGGTTGATAGCGGCTCCAAGATGATTCATCTCGGCCGCAACACCAAGAGCCGCATCATCTCCAAGGGCATTTCGGCGGGACGTTCGCAGAACACCTATCGGGGACAGGTCTCGGCGCATCGCAAGGCTTCGGGCGCGCGCAATTTCACCAATTGCGACAGTCTGCTGATCGGCGACAAATGCGGCGCGCACACCGTGCCTTATATCGAAAGCAAGAACTCCAGCGCGCAATTCGAGCACGAAGCCACGACGTCTAAAATTTCGCAGGACCAACTCTTTTACGCGATGCAGCGAGGGCTTTCGGCGGAAGAGGCGACCGCGCTGATCGTCAACGGTTTCGTGCGTGACGTGTTGCAGCAATTGCCGATGGAATTCGCGGTCGAGGCGCAGAAGCTGATCTCTATTTCGCTCGAGGGGAGCGTGGGCTGAGCGGGTTTCCCGCACGTCGGACCAATGGCTCAAAATCTCGAAAGGGACGCAATCATGCTCGAAATCAAAAATCTCCATGTCTCCATTGGCGAGCGCAAAATTCTCGACGGACTCACGCTTACCGTTGGCGATGGCGAAATCGCGGCGATCATGGGGCCGAATGGCGCCGGCAAGTCGACGCTCTCCTATGTCATCGCGGGCCGCGAGGGCTATGACGTCAGCGGCGGGGAAGTGCTGCTCAATGGCGAGAACATTCTCGGCCTCGCTCCACATGAGCGCGCGGCCAAAGGCGTGTTTCTCGCCTTTCAATATCCCGTCGAAATCCCGGGCGTTGCGACGATGACCTTTCTTAAGGCGACGCTCAACGCGCAGCGTCGCGCCCGTGGCGAGGAAGAATTGCAGACGCCGGACTTCATGAAGCGCGTCAACGAGGCGGCGGCGCGGCTGGGCGTAGCTAAGGAAATGCTGCGGCGCCCCCTGAACAGCGGTTTTTCCGGCGGTGAAAAGAAGCGCATGGAAATCCTGCAAATGGCGCTGCTGGAGCCAAGCCTCGGGATTTTGGACGAAACGGACTCAGGGCTCGACATCGACGCTCTGCGCGTCGTGTCGGAGGGCGTCAACGCGCTGCGCGCCCGCGACAGAAGCTTTCTCGTGATTACCCATTATCAGCGGCTGCTCGACTACATCAAGCCCGACACCGTGCATGTCATGGCCCGTGGCCGCATCCTGCGCAGCGGCGGCGCCGAACTTGCGCTTGAGCTCGAGGAAAGCGGCTACAAGGATTACATCGTCGAGGCGGCGTGAAAATGAACGAGACGGCAAGCCAGGCGGAAATCGCCCTGAAATCCTCTTTCGAACGCATGAAGAACGCGGGCGCCCAATCCCTGCGCCGGGGCGCATGGGAGGCGTTCTCGCGCTCCGGGCTTCCCAACAAGCGCGACGAGAGCTGGCATTACACCGATCTGCGCGCCGCGTTACGCGCCGTCGCGCCCATGTCGGGCGAGACGAAAACCGCGACGTCCGCAATCGAGCGCAAACAGGCGTCGTGCCGCTTCGTCGTGCTGGACGGCGCGTTCCGGCCGGATCTTTCGGATCTGTCGTTGGCGCCGTCCGGCGTCGCGGCGCAGTCGCTGCGCGAAGCGCTGGCGCATGGCGAGGCGGAAGTTCTCGCCGCGCTTGCTGGTGACGTCGATGATCCCGCGGTCGCCCTCAACGCGGCGCTGATGCAGGATGGCGTCGTCTTGCGCATCGCGCCGGGAACTGTTCTGGACACGCCGCTCGAAATCGCGAACGTCACATCGAACGCAGGCGCGCAATCGGTTTATTCGCGCTCCCTCGCGATGGTGGGCAAGGGCGCGTCGGCGACGATAATCGAGACGCTGGAGCCGCTCGCGCCGTCCGAGGCCCAAGAAAATCACGCTCTCACGCTGCGCATCGAGGATGGGGCGCGGCTCGAGCATGTCTGCACCGTCGCGCCGCAGGCTGGGGCGGCTGTCAGAGTGCTTTCGCTCCTCGCGACGCTCGGAGCGAAGAGCGCGCTTAATTCGTTTTGCTTGATCGAGGGGGGCGGACTCCTGCGCCGCCAGGTCTTCGCATTGCTCGCGGGCGAGAGCGCCGACGCGGCTTTTTGCGGGGCGACGCTGCTGCGGGGGCGGGATCACGCCGACACCACATTGCAGGTGCGGCACGAAGGCAGAGGCGGCAAGAGCCGCGAGTTCTTCCGTTACGTCGTCGACGAGCAGGCGACGGGAGTCTTTCAGGGCAAGGTCTCCGTGGCGCAGCTAGCGCAAAAGACGGACGGCGCCATGCAATCGAAGGCGTTGTTGCTTTCGGACGGCGCGACGATGAATAGCAAGCCGGAGTTGGAAATTTTCGCCGACGACGTCGTTTGCGGGCATGGCGCGACCTGTGGGCGACTCGACGCGGATCAGTTGTTTTATTTGCAGGCGAGAGGCCTGCCGGAGCGTGAGGCCGAAGCGCTGTTGATACAGGGCTTCGCTAATGAAGCGTTAAGACTGATCGCGAGAGAAGCGATGCGCGACATGCTCGAAGCGCGGGTCGCGACCTGGCTAGCGCGAAGGGACATACGATGAACCAGCAATTTGGCTTGTCTCAAGCGGCCCCGATTTTCGACGTCGACGCCATCCGCGCGGATTTTCCCATCCTTTCCGAGCGCCCTTACGGCAAGGAGTTGGTCTATCTCGATAACGCCGCTTCCGCGCAAAAGCCGCGTCAGGTCATTGAGCGCCTGACTCATTTCTACGAACACGAATACGCCAATGTGCATCGCGGCCTGCACTTTCTTGCGAATGCGGCGACGGAAGCTTTCGAGGGCGCGCGGGAGTCGATGCGCCGATTTCTCAACGCGGAGCACGCCGAAGAAATAATTTTCACGCGCTCCGCCACCGAGGCCATCAATTTGGCCGCGGCCTCGTTCGGGCTCGCCCATATTGGCGAGGGCGACGAGATCGTGCTTTCGGTGATGGAGCATCACTCCAACATCGTGCCTTGGCATTTCCTGCGCGAACGCAAGGGGGCGGTGCTGAAGTGGATCGAGGTCGACGATGACGGCCATTTCTCGCTCGACGCATTCGAGCATCTCTTCACCAAAAGAACCAAGATCGTTGCTCTCACGCATATGTCCAATGTCGTGGCGGCGCCCACGCCAGTCGCGGAGATCGCACGTATTGCTCATGCTCATAACGTTCCGGTCTTGATCGATGGCTCGCAGGGCGCCGTGCATCTCGACGTCGACGTGCAGGCGCTAGATGTCGATTTTTACATTGTCACGGGTCATAAGCTCTATGGACCCACTGGGATCGGCGCATTGTATGGCAAGCGAAGATGGCTTGAAAATCTGCCTCCCTTCAACGGCGGCGGCGAAATGATCGAGACCGTGACGCGCGACAGCGTCACTTACAATGTTCCGCCGCAAAGATTCGAGGCTGGCACGCCGCCAATCGCGCAAGCGGTGGGGCTTGGCGCCGCGCTGGATTACATCGAAGGCGTCGGCCGGGCCGCCATTCGCGCCCATGAGGCGGACCTGACGGTTTACGCGCACGAGCGTCTGTCGGAAATCAAGGGCCTGCGCTTTTATGGCCGCGCGCGGGACAAGGGACCTATCGTCGCCTTCAATGTCGACGCGGCCCATGCGCACGATGTGGCGACGGTCATCGACCGCGCCGGCGTCGCCGTCAGAGCGGGGACTCATTGCGCCATGCCATTGCTTGCGCGTTACGGCGCTTCTTCCAGTTGCCGTGCGTCTTTCGCGCTTTACAACACCCGTAGCGAGATCGATCGGCTCGCGGAGGCGTTGTTGAAGGCGCAAGCGCTTTTTTCGTGAGGGAGGCCTTCGTGAATAAAACGGATAGCCTGGAGATGACCGCCCCTTCGGCGAACGACCCGCAGATAAATCTCGCCCCGAGCGTGGACCCCGAGGCGATGGAGCGTCTTTCCGCCGACGTGGTCAAGGCGCTCAAGTCCGTCTACGATCCGGAGATACCGGCGGACATTTACGAGCTTGGACTTATCTATCGCATCGACATCACCGACGACGGCTATGTCGACATCGATATGACCTTGACGGCTCCGGGGTGCCCAGTCGCGGGCGAAATGCCAGTCTGGGTGCAAAATGCGGTCAACGCCGTGCCTGGAGTGGCGGACACCAAGGTGCACATGGTGTTCAATCCCCCCTGGGATCAGAGCCGTATGTCGGACGAAGCCCGGATAACGCTGGATATGTGGTGAGGAACCGGTGGCGATGACCGCCTTGGCGCCAAAACTCGGCGCCGTGCTTGAAACGGCGCTTTACGTCGACGATCTGCCGCGAGCGGAGGAGTTTTATACGCGGACCCTCGGTCTTGGCGCGCTTTATCGAGATGACCGTCTTTGCGCGTTCGATTGCGGCCCGGGCAGCGTTCTCCTGATGTTTTTGCGCGGCTCGACAGGGGGAACCATACGGCTGCCGGGCGGAGAAATTCCCGCTCACGAGGGAACTGGCCGCCTCCATTTCGCGATGGCGATAGCAAGGGAGGATCTCAAAGCCTGGGAGCAGCGTTTGATGGACCTCGATATTCGAATCGAGGCGCGAATGAACTGGCCGCGCGGAGGCGTAAGTCTTTATTTCCGTGATCCGGATGACAATCTAGTGGAATTGGCGACGCCGGGACTGTGGGCCAATTATTGAGATGGGATAATCATCCATCGTTCGGCGCAGCCTGGCGAACAACGGGAGTCCTGAATGAATCTGCCTTTGCCGAATGTCCTCACTCTCAGCGAAGCCGCAACTGCGCGCGTGCGCGCTCTGCTCGCCGACGCCCCGACTCCGACGACTGGCTTGAAGGTGAGCATCGAGAAAAGCGGCTGCGCGGGGATGGCTTATAAAATGGCGCTGGCTGAGCCCGCGCCCGGCGACGAAGTGATCGAACAGGACGGCGCGCGGGTCATCGTCGACGGCAAGGCGGTGCTGTTTCTGATCGGAACGCGCATGGACGTGAAGGCGGAAAGGTTTTCGACGAGCTTCGTCTTCGAGAACCCCAATCAGACTTCGGCTTGCGGCTGCGGCGAAAGCGTCGCTTTGAAGCCCGTCGAGTCTTTATCGACGGTTAACGGCGCGTGATGAGATTAGCGGGGCGTTAACCTTAAAAAACCTCGAAAGTCGCTTCCGGCCCTTTTTTAAAATCTTTGTTTAACGTCAGGCGCCCAAACTGCGGCACGCTCGCGGTATTGGAGTAGGTTAATGTCGTTTGTTCGTTCGCGCGTCGCGCGCATATTTGTCCGCGTCTGCTTTTTCGCCATGATGGGCGCTGTTGGAATTTCCGACGGCGCGGCGAGAGAACGCTCGCAAGGACGCGGCGAGCTCTCCAATGTTGAGATACAAAGACCGGCGCGTCACGGGCAAAACGATATAATCTTCGAAATCGGCCCGCTGCATCCGTGGCAAGGCGCCTCGATAAAATCGACCGCTCCAGCGGCAAAGGTCGCCAAACCTGCGCCAGCGCCGAACAAAGAGGCCCCGCCAACGGCGGAGGCGGCCGAATTACGCAATGAGCCGGCCGCGAATGAGGCGAAAGCGGGGGACGCCGCGAAGCAGAGCGCGCAAGGCGCGGCCAACGAGCAAGCTCCGGCCAAGGAAAACGAAGTCGGCAAGGGAACAGCGCCGGTCGCCATTGCTCCGCAGGCCAAACAGGAGGCTACGAGCCAGGCGGCGCAGACCAGCGTGGCGGCGCCCGCGCTTCCCGCGCAGGACGCCGCTTCGAGCGCCCCGGCCGGAAAGCAGGAGACAGTGGCGGCGCCCGACGCGAAGCAGGCAGCCGAACCCGTTGCAATTCAGCCTCAACCGGCCAACAACAATCAGGCGGCGGACGCGACCGTGAAGAATCCGGCGCCGGCGAGCGCTCCCGCCTCCGCCGCGAGCAGCGCGCCCATAGCCGCTTCCCGGGCGGAAGCTGGCGCCGAAAAGGTCGCGCCGTCGCAGGCGCCACAACCGAACCTCTCCGCGCAGGCCCCCGAAGCGGCTGCGGCGTCCAAGGCGCCGGAGAACGCAAAGCCCGGCGACGCCGATCAAAACGCCGGCGAGGCGAAGGCTCCGCGCCAGCCCCCGGCGACGCCCACGGAAGGAGCTTCGCAGCAGGCTTCCGCGCCCCGTGTTCAGGAGTCCAACCCCGTGGGCGCCGCCGCCCAGCAGGATTCACCGCCAGCGGTCGTCGCCAAGGAAGCCGGCGCGCAAGAAGCGGTCCAGTCCGCGGCTTCGGAGCCCAAGCCCGACGCGACCGCAAAGTCGCAGGCGGACGTGCTGGCGTCTCAAGTCGCCTCGTCGAACGTCAAGGCGAGCGAGGAAGGCAAGGCTTATGCGTCCCTGCTTGCGCAAGGCGTGGAAGGACCAGCGGAGGTAAAAATCGCCGATCGCGCGACAATGTGGCTGCCGGCTGGCCGCGTCTATCTGGAATCCGACAAAGCGCGCAAATTGCTCGGAGTGGAGCCGGGCTCTTGGGACGACGCCACGCAGGGCGTTGTGTTGCCGATGGCTTCCGGACCGAAATGGATGGCCTATGTCGACCTGCTCAACGATGGCTATATCAAGGATGACGAAGGCAAGTCCCTGAATGCCGACGAACTGCTCGCGGTCTATAAGGTTGGCGTGGCCTCCCAAAATCCCGGGCGCATTCGTCTCGGACTCACGCCGCTGGAGGCCACCGGTTGGCTCGCGGCGCCGAGCTATGACGTCAAGCATCATTTGTCGTCCTGCATTGGCGCGACCGCGCAGGGCTCGAAGAATCCAGAAGATCGCATCGTGAACTGCGCTTCTTTCGCGCTTGGCCGCGAAGGCGCGATAAAAGTGATTGTTTCGGGCGACGAAGCGGCTTTCGCGCAGTTCAAGGGAGAGGCTTCCGCGCTGGCGGACACCATCGTCTACGATAAGGGCAAGGCATACGAGGACGTCGACCTTTCGATGGATCGCACGGCGAATTACGGCGTTGCCGGCTTGCTCACCGGCGCCGTGGCGCTGAAAAAGCTGACCGGGGCCGCGGCCGCCGCCACCGGCGCCAAGAAAGTTGGCCTGCTCGCTCTGCTCATCGGGAAGATACTGAAGGGATGGAAGCTGCTGGTTGGCGGCGCGGCTCTCGTCGCCCTGGGCGCGCGCCTGATTTCGCGCAATCGCAAGAACCCCGCCCAGGCGGAACAGATCGAGCCGAAGCCGGAAGCGCCCGCAACTACTCCAATTTGGGGTCGACTCGCCAACGGCTTGCGCGCCCGCTTCTCGCGCCCCGCCGAGCAAGCGCAAGCCGCTCGCTCTCCGGCCGAGCAGGCGGCTCAAGAGGAGAAAGCCGTCGAGCCGGCGGCGAAGAAAGGTCGCTCATCTCTTTTCGCCTCTTTGGGACAGAAACTGGCTTCGCTCACCGCGCGCAAATCCGCCGGGGCGGCGCCGATAACCAACGCCGGACCGGGCCAATCGGATCGCGGCGCCCTGGAAACGGCAATCCACGAAGCGCTGACGGCGGCAGAGCAATCGCCGGGGTCGGCCCTGGCCAAAATGGCGGCCATGATGCGCAGGCAAACCCAGAAGCCCGTCGCCGCGAGCAATGAATCCGCCGCTGATTCTCCCCTTTCGGCGCTGAACAAACTGGCCTCGCTTATGCGCAAGCAGTCTAAAGGGCAGCCGGCCGTCATAGATGTCTCGCGCGTCACGGGGGGTAGAGCCCAGCGCGTAGTTCTCGATGAGCCCAAACAGCCGAGTTCGGCGACAGAGCTTGCGGTCGAGGAGGCTCCGCGGAACAGTCCCGCGCCGAGCGCGGCGACCGAGGCGCCGCGGCAGAGCGACGACCTCATTGGCCTGGTGGAACCGGGGGACGAGGCCGCTGCTTCCGCCGCGATCTCCGCGCGCCAAGCGCTACGCGAGGCGCGCGGCTGAGCTTTGGACATGAAGCGGCCGATGCGAAATAAGCCAAGGCGGCGCTTTAGTTGCGCCGCCCTTTGATTTTCCGAACGAAGATGAATTGCCCTGGTGCAAAAAGGCGTTGCGGCGACTGAAAAGGCGCTTCTCCGGCTTTGATCTCGCCCCAATTTCCTAGGCTGCGTCGCACAGGCCGGCGATCAAATCATAACTAATTGGATTATTGATCGTTTCTCAGCCGGGTCCGGCTGGCGCGCGGGGGAAGAATCGCCTATAGCAAAGGGAGAATTTAACCCGAAGATTCGGATTGGCGCCCCTTTGGTCGACAGCGACATCACGAGAGACGAACCCAGCCCTTCGGGCTCGGATATCCGGCCGGTTTCCATCGCCGACGAAATGAAGCGATCCTATCTCGATTACGCGATGAGCGTGATCGTGAGCCGGGCGCTGCCCGATGTGCGCGATGGCCTGAAGCCGGTGCATCGGCGCATTTTGTTCTCGATGCACGAGAATGGCCACACGCCGGACAAGCCCTATGTCAAATCGGCGCGCATCGTCGGCGATGTGATGGGTAAATATCATCCCCACGGAGACGCGGCGATTTACGACGCCCTGGTGCGGATGGCGCAGCCTTTCTCGATGGGCTTGCAACTGATTGACGGGCAAGGAAATTTTGGCTCGGTGGACAATGATCCGCCTGCCGCCATGCGTTACACCGAATCGCGCTTGGCCAAGCCCGCCTTGGCGTTGCTCGAAGACCTCGACGAAGGCACGGTCGATTTCCAGCCCAATTATGACGGCAAGGAAAATGAGCCGACTGTTCTGCCGGCGCGGTTCCCCAATCTCCTTGTCAATGGCGCTGGCGGCATCGCCGTCGGCATGGCGACGAACATCCCGCCGCACAATCTTGGCGAGGTGATCGACGCAACGATCGCCCTGATCGAACGCGGCCACCTGACGTTCGCGGAACTCATGGAGATCGTGCCGGGTCCGGATTTTCCGACCGGAGCCATGATCCTCGGGCGTGGCGGCATTCGCAAGGCCTTTGAATTCGGCCAGGGCTCCATAATCCAGCGCGCCACCGCGCAGGTCGAGACGCTGCGCAAGGACCGCGAAGCGATCATCGTCACCGAGATTCCCTATCAGGTGAACAAGGCGGCGCTGGTCGAGCGTATCGCGGAACTGGTCCGCGAGAAGAAAATCGAGGGCATTTCCGATCTGCGCGACGAATCCAGCCGCGACGGCATGCGCATCGTCATCGAACTGAGGCGCGACGCCGTCGCCGACGTGGTGCTCAACCAGCTCTGGCGCCACAGCGCGCTGCAATCGAGCTTCCCCGTCAATATGATCGCGCTGAACGGGAAACGGCCCGAGCGGCTTAATCTGCTCGACGTGCTGCGCGCCTTCGTCGACTTCCGCGAAACGGTGGTCACCCGGCGCACGAAATTTCGTCTGAACAAGGCCCGCGATAACGCTCATTTGCAAGTCGGTCTCGCCATCGCCGTCGCGAATATCGACGAGGTCATCCGCCTCATCCGCACTTCGCCCGACGCCGCCGCGGCGCGCGAGGCGCTGATGGCCCGCGATTGGCCGGCCAAGGATATGGCGCCGCTGGTGGCCTTGATCGCCGATCCCCGCCACCGACTCGCGGAGGATGGGACATGCCGTCTTTCGGAGGCGCAGGCGCGCGGCATTCTCGACTTGCGTCTGCAACGTCTCACCGCGCTCGGGCGCGACGAAATTTCGGCCGCATTGGAGAAACTCGCCGCCGAAATCGCGGAATATCTGGAAATCCTCGGCTCCCGCGAGAGGCTGTTCGGCATCATAAAAGACGAATTGCTCGCGGTTAAGGAGGCTTACGCCACGCCGCGCCGCACCCGGATCATCGAGGCGGATGGCGAGGTCGAGGACGAAGACCTGATCGCCCGCGAAGACATGGTCGTGACGGTTTCTCACTCCGGCTACATCAAGCGCGTGCCGCTTTCGACCTATCGCGCCCAGCGGCGCGGCGGTAAGGGCCGCTCGGGAATGCAGACCAAGGAGGAGGATTTCGTCCACCGCCTCTTTGTCGCCAACACCCATACGCCGGTGCTGTTTTTTTCGTCTCTCGGCCGAGCCTACAAAGAAAAGGTCTGGCGCCTACCGCTTTCGGCGCCCCAGTCGCGGGGGAAGGCGCTGGTGAACATGCTCCCGCTCGAATCGGGCGAGCGCATCACCACGATCATGCCATTGCCGGAGGACGAATCGAGTTGGGGTAAACTCGACGCCATCTTCGCGACCACGAGCGGTTCGGTGCGTCGCAACAAGCTTTCGGATTTTTCCGACGTGCGCCGCAACGGCATCATCGCGATGAAGCTCGACGAGGGCGAGGCCATCGTCGACGTCGCGACCGCGAGCGAGGCCGACGACGTTCTGCTGACCACGCGCGATGGCCAGTGCATCCGTTTCCCGGTGACGGAGGTGCGGGTGTTCCAGGGGCGCACGTCGATGGGCGTTCGCGGCGTGACGCTGAGCGAGGGCGACCGGGTGATCACGCTTTCGATCCTCAGACACTTCGAGGCGACAGGCGAGGAGCGCGCCGCCTATCTGAAACGTTCGGTCGCGCTGCGCCGCGCCCAGGGGGCGGAACCCAGCGAGGAATTGCCATCGGAAACCGAGGAGACGCCGTCGGTCGACCTCGCCGACGAGCGTTTCGAGGACATGCGCCGCGCGGAGCAAGTGATATTGACGATTTCCGAAAACGGCTATGGCAAGCGCACTTCGTCCTATGAATACCGCATCACGGGACGAGGCGGCAAAGGCATTGTCGCCATGGCGGTCAATCAGCGAAACGGCGCCTTGATCGCGTCCTTCCCGGTGGCGGACGGCGACGAAATCATGCTCGTGACCAATGGCGGGCAACTCATCCGCTGCCCCGTCGCCGGCATCCGCGTCGCCGGGCGCGGTACGCAGGGCGTCATCGTGTTCAACACGGGCGAAGGCGAGCGCGTGGTGTCGGTCGAGCATATCGGGGATGTGGGCGGAGAAGAGGAAGCAGCGGAGGCAGAAAATATTGGTGGAGGCGATAGCGCATAGAGGAATTTGATATGGCTGGCGCCGTCGCGGCGCGTGGCGAATAGGGAGGATCAAGATTTCGTCGCGCTCGACGGTCCAATAAAGGATGTAAGGATAAGGGTTCACCGGTCCTTGTCTTCGCCTCTTTCCAGCCAGAGGCTTGGCCGCTGGTGGGAAAAGCGCCCACCGTCTCGATTGCTCGTTTCAAAGCGCGTTTGACGCTCATGGCTCCCGCCGGGCCGTGCGTGTCGATATAGGCAAAAATGCGCTCGATATCCTGCCGCGCCCGCCGCGTGTATCGCAGCCTCACATGCCGTGGCGCCGCCACAGCGCGGCGACCTCTTCGCCCGATGCGAAGTCTCCGCGCCGCGCCCGCGCCATTCCTTCGTCGATAGCGGCGCGGGTTTCGGCGTCGAGCGGGATGGAATCGCCTCCCGATTCAAGAGCTTACAGCGCCAGTAGGGCGATGGCGTCCTGGTCGGAGTCAGGGAGCGCCCGAGTCTTTTCGATCGCTTTACCGAGCAGTTTGGTCATGTGACGATCTTTCCTTTTCAGAGAGCTAAAATAAGCGCGTTTCGGCCGATCGCAAAATCCCCTATAGCTCCCCCCATGACAGCAGCCTCGCCTCGCTCCGCCATTTACACCGGCTCCTTCGACCCGCTCACCAATGGGCATCTCGACGTTATCCGGCAGGGCGCGGCGCTGTTCGACCGCCTGGTGATCGCAATCGGCGTGCATCCGGGCAAGAAGCCCGTGCTCGGCTTCGAGGAACGCGCGACGATCATAAAGGGCGCCTGCGCGGCGTTGAACCTGCCTTGCGTCCTCGAAGTCGTCGGCTTTTCGGGGCTCGCGGTGGATGCCGCCCGCGAGCGGAAAGCCACAGCCATTATGCGTGGTTTGCGCGACGGCGCCGATTTCGATTATGAAATGCAAATGGCGGGGATGAACTCGGTCATGGCGCCGGAAGTGACCACGATTTTTATTCCCGCCTCTAGTGGCGCGCGCCACATCAGCGCTACGCTGGTGCGCCAGATCGCCGCCCTCGGGGGCGACATTTCCGGCTTTGCGCCGGCACAATCCGTCGACGCGCTCGAAAAAGCGCTCGGCGTCGGCGGCAACAAAAGGTGAGGGAGGCTACATGATCTTAAACCGCCGCAATTTCGTCGCCGGCGCTTCCGCCGCGACGCTGCTGGGCGCGACCTCGGCGAAAGCCGAGGACAAGCTGCTCAATCTCGACACTGTCTATGGCCGCACAGTCATCAAGATGCGCCCCGACATCGCGCCCAAGCATTGCGCGCAGATAGAGGCGCTCGCCAAGCGCCATTTTTACGACGGCGTGAAGTTCCACCGCGTGATCGACGGCTTCATGGCGCAGACCGGCGACCCCACTGGCACCGGCATGGGTAAGTCGGATTTGCCGAATATTCCCGCCGAATTCTCCAAGGAGAAGTTCCTGCGCGGCGCCTGCGGGATGGCGCGCGGGCCGGACAACGACTCGGCCAACTGCCAGTTCTTCATCTGCTTCGCGCCGGCGCGCTATCTTGAAGAGCAATATACGGTCTGGGGCGAGGTCGTCTCAGGCATGGAGTTCATCGACAAGGTCCATCGCGGCGAACCGCCGAAGGACCCCGACAAGATCGTCAAGCTGCGCGTCGCCGGCGACGAAAGCTAAGAGCGATCGGTCTCCCGCCGGGCTTTTCGGCGGGAGCTTCCACTTCACCAGGATTAAGGAAAATACATGACCGACGCGGGCAATAGGCTGACGCTCGAAACGACGAAAGGCAATGTGGAAATCAGGCTGAGGCCGGACCTTGCGCCAAATCACGTCGCCCGGATCAAGCAACTGGTTTCCGAGGGCTTTTATGACGGCATCGTGTTTCATCGCGTGATCGAGGGTTTCATGGCCCAGACCGGCTGCCCGCACGGCACAGGCACGGGCGGTTCGAAATATCCGAACCTCAAGCAGGAATTCAACGACGCCTTCCATGTACGTGGAACCTGCTCCATGGCGCGAGCCTCACATCCCGACACCGCCAACTCGCAATTCTTCATCTGTTTTAATGACGCGCGTTTTTTGGATCGGCAATATACGGTCTGGGGCGAGGTCGTCTCGGGCATGGAGAACGTCGACAAGATCAAACGCGGCGAGCCGGTGAAGGACCCAGACAAGATCGTCAAGGCCACGCTCTCCTGAATCGTCATCGTCCTGGTTGGTCGAGGCGGCCGACCAGGACATGATAGGTCCGGTAATTATCCGCCGCCCAAGAGATCGCTTGATCCCGCCGGGGGGCGGCATCGTCAATTTTGCGCCTGCTACCCTATGCGGCGTCGCATTCAAGGGGTTTTATGCGCGTCGATCTGTTCGATTTCGAACTGCCTCAAGAGCGAATCGCATTGCGGCCGGCTGTCCCGCGCGACAGTTCGCGCATGCTTGTGGTCCCTTCGGAGACGGGCGCGTTCGAGGACCGAGCCATCCGCGATCTGCCGATGTTTTTGCGGCCTGGCGATGCGCTTGTCATCAACGACACGCGCGTCATCCGGGCGCGCTTGTCGGGGTTCCGCCAGCGCGGCGAGAATAAAGCGTTCATCGAGGCGACCCTGATCGAGCGCTTGAGCGAAAAGCGCTGGCGCGCCTTGGCGAGGCCGGCGAAGAAACTCGGGCTCGGCGAGCGCGTGTATTTCGGCTCGGATCGCACGCCTTCCAACGCCCTGTTTTTGAATGCGACTGTCGAGGCCAAGGGCGAGAACGGAGAAGTTACGCTCGGCTTTGATCTTTCGGGCCGTCTTCTCGACGACGCCGTCGAATCGCTGGGAGCCCTGCCGCTGCCTCCCTATATCGCGGGCAAGAGGATGCCCGATGCATCGGACGAGGCCGATTATCAGACCCTATTTGCTCGCGAGGCGGGCGCGGTGGCGGCGCCGACGGCGGGGCTTCATTTCACCCCGCAACTTCTTGCCGCCATCGAAGCGGTGGACGTGACGTTGCATCGCGTGACCCTGCACGTCGGCGCAGGCACTTTCCTGCCGGTGAAATCTGACGACACCCAAGATCATCGCATGCATTATGAGCACGCCATATTGAGCGGCGAGACCGCTCGCGCGCTCAATGAGGTCCGCGCGCGCGGCGGACGCATCGTCGCCGTCGGCACCACGGTTCTGCGTTGTCTCGAGAGCGCGGCGACGGAAAGCGGGGAACTCGAACCTTTCAGCGCGCGCACGAATATTTTCATCACGCCTGGCTATCGCTTCCGCGCCATAGACATGTTGCTCACGAATTTCCATCTCCCGCGCTCGACTTTGTTCATGCTGGTTTGCGCCTTCTGCGGCATCGATCGAATGAAGGTCGCCTATGCGCATGCCATTCGGCATGACTATCGCTTTTATTCCTATGGCGACGCCTGCCTGCTGTATCGCGCATGAGCGATTCCCGTGACATCCGCATGCTTGCGCTTTGGCGCGACGATCCGACCGAGGCGCGTCTCACTGTGGACCTGCGAATATGCGGCGAGACGGGAGCCGTGGTTTCCGGATGGGACGTTTTTGGCGCCTTCGATCTCGACGGGAAACACTGCCGGCCATTCGTGTTACGGCGCGATGGCGCAATGGATTTCGGCGCGGCGCCGGAGATGAAGTGGAGCGCCAATCTTCGCGAGATCGCGATTAAAGTCGGCGCTTGTTTCGTGGTGCGCTGGAATGACAATGACAGCGGCGAATACAAAATCGTGAAAATCGCCACGCTTGGCGCCAAGGACGGCCGCAAATGACGGAAGCTTTTTGTTTTAGCGTCGAAGCAATGGATGGCGCGGCGCGCAGGGGTGAAATAGGAACATCGCGCGGCGTTATTCGCACGCCAGCTTTCATGCCCGTCGGTACCGCGGCGACGGTGAAAGCCATGTTTGTCGAGGATGTTCGCGCAGCCGGCGCGGACATTCTCTTGGGCAATGTCTATCATCTGATGCTGCGTCCAGGCGCCGAGAGAATCGAGCGTCTTGGCGGGTTGCACAATTTCATGCGCTGGCCCTATCCGATCTTGACCGACTCGGGCGGCTTTCAGGTGATGTCGCTGGCCAAGCTGCGCAAGCTTGATGAAAATGGAGTCATTTTCCAGTCGCATATCGACGGCTCGAAGCATGTCCTAACTCCCGAACGCTCGATGGAGATTCAGGCGCTGCTTGGCTCCGACATTCAAATGCAATTCGACGAATGCGTGCGCCTTCCATGCAGTGACGCCGAGGCCGAGCGGGCCATGCGTCTCTCCTTGCGATGGGCGGAGCGGTCACGAAAGGCATTCGACCATCGTCGTGGAAGCGCGGTGTTTGGCATTGTGCAGGGCGGGGCGGTCAAACCGCTTCGCGTTGAGAGCGCCCGCGCCTTAGGCGGCATGGATTTTCACGGGATCGCCATTGGCGGTTTGGCGGTTGGCGAGCCTCAAGAGGTGATGCTTGAAATGCTCGATACGGTGATGCCTCATCTGCCAGCGGCGAAGCCGCGCTATCTCATGGGAGTCGGGACACCGGACGATATTGTCAAGGCGGTGGCGCGCGGCGTCGATATGTTCGACTGCGTCATGCCGACCCGCGCGGGCCGTCACGGCCTCGCCTACACGCGCTTGGGCAAGATCAATCTGATGAATGCGCGCCACGCCGACGATCCTGCTCCGCTCGATCCCGACTCATCCTGTCCAGCGGCGCGAAATTATTCCCGCGCCTATCTTCATCATTTGTTCAAGGCTGGAGAAATTCTAGGCATGATGCTGCTGACGCAGATCAATGTCGCCTATTATCAGGAGTTGATGGCGGGGCTGCGCGCCGCGATCGTGGAGCAAAGGTTCGCCGATTTCGTTGCCGAGATCGGGGAAAATTGGGCTCGGAACGCCAAGAATGGCGATTGACTCTCTTCGCAAGCGAAAAGAGCGGGCGAGTGAAGGGCTTTGCGCCCTCGCCGATCGACTGCGCGATTTCGAGGGGTTTGGCGCCCGAACGGTCGAGCATGTTGATGATGGCGTTCCCTATTTCGTCAATGAGTTCTGGACTTCCGGCCAGCGCAGCGCGCATGCGTTGCACGAGATCAGTTATCGCGCCTGTTTCAAGCCGCAACTTCCCGAGTTCTTCATCACCCGCCTCACCGAACCTGGCGACAGCGTTTACGATCCGTTCATGGGACGGGGCACGACGCTGTTGCAAGCCGCGCTGCAGGGAAGGAGGCCGATAGGCAACGACATAAATCCTTTGTCTATTCTGCTCACCAGGCCTCGCCTGCGACCGCCCGCGCATGAGGCGATAGAGACCAGATTGTCGCAAATCGACTGGAGCGACAGCGCGGTCGAGCGAGAGGACTTGCTTGCTTTCTATCACCCCGAAACGCTTGGTCTGATTTGCGCTCTTCGTCGATGGCTGCTTTCTCGCGCGCCTCTCGACAAGGAGCCGGACCCGGTCGACGACTGGATCAGAATGGTCGCGATCAATCGTCTCACCGGTCATTCTCCCGGCTTCTTTTCTGTCTACACGATGCCGCCAAATCAAGCCGTGTCGATTGACGCTCAACTGAAGATCAATGCAAGGCGCAAACAAACTCCGCCGCCGAGAGACGTCGCGGCCTTAATCGTGAAAAAGTCGCGAGCGCTGTTGTCGGAAGGGCCGCCTCCGCCACATCCTGCTCCTCTCTTCATGACAGGCGACGCCGCGAAGGCGCCGCTCGTCCCGGATCAATCGGTGAGGCTGATTGTGACCTCGCCGCCATTTCTCGACGTCGTTCAATATGCCGCCGACAACTGGCTGCGAAACTGGTTTGCGGGAATTGACCCGGACAGCGTCAAAATCTCGATTCATCGCACCGAATCCGCCTGGTCCAGAATGGTTCGTGACGGCTTCGCGGAATTCGCCCGCGTCGTGGCGCCGGGCGGTCACGTTGCCTTCGAGGTCGGCGAGGTGAGAGGCGGCAAGGTTGCGCTGGAACGCCTGGTTTTGGAAGCCGTTGAAGGACTGCCTTTCGAGGCGCCGCTCGTTCTGGTCAACGCCCAGAAGTTCACCAAGACGAGCCATTGCTGGGGCGTGCGGAACAATTCGAATGGAACAAATTCGAACCGTGTTCTGATTTTTCGTCGCAAGTGATTGAGTGTCTCGTGGCTCGTTCTTCGCCGGTTGTCCTGTCCCTGGGGGCGTCGTATCCTGAAAAAGTCCTCGCGATATGAGGCGAATCAATCCAATCAAGCGAGGCTCGGCCATGCCAGATCCCTATGATCTCATTATCATTGGCGCGGGGCCGGGCGGTTATGTCGCGGCGATACGCGCCGCCCAGTTGGGGATGAGAACCGCCGTCGTCGAACGCGAGCATCTTGGCGGCATCTGTCTTAATTGGGGATGCATTCCCACCAAGGCGCTGCTGCGTTCGGCCGATGTATTCCGTCTCGCCTTCCATGCGGCCGAATATGGTCTCGTCGTTCAGCCGCCGCCTTCATTCGACCTTGCCAAAATCGTCGCGCGATCGCGCGAGGTGTCGGGGCGGCTCAACGCCGGCGTCGGCTTTTTGCTGAAAAAGAACAAGGTCGATGTGATTTTCGGCGAGGCCCGCCTCGGTGGAGGCGGGAGAGTGGCGGTTGAGGCAACGAAAAAGCCGGCGGTGGCGCCCCAAGCTCCCGCGCCGAAGGGCGCGCTGGGGCCGGGAAATTATCAGGCGAAAAACATTATTCTCGCGACAGGCGCGCGCCCGAGGATTTTGCCCGGCCTGGAGCCAGATGGCCGGCTCGTCTGGACCTATTTCGATGCGCTGAAACCCGACCCGCTTCCAAAATCCTTGCTCGTGGTCGGCGCCGGCGCCATCGGCGTCGAATTCGCTTCGTTCTTCCGCACCTTTGGAGCAGCGGTGACCTTGGTGGAGGCGCTGCCGGAGATTCTCCCCGCCGAAGATCGGGAGATTGCGGCGCTGGCGCGAAAGAGCTTCGAGAAGCAGGGCATCGTCGTTCATATCGCGACGAGGGTGTCGAAGCTCGAAAAAAACGCCAATAGCGTGACCGCGACGCTGACAGGCGTGGACGGCTCGACGCGAGAGATCCAGGCCGAGCGCATCCTCTCGGCTGCGGGCGTCGTTCCAAACTCCGAAGGACTCGGACTTGAGGAATTGGGAGTCAAAATCGAGCGCGGCGTGATCGCGACGGATGGGTTCAGTCGCACCAACGTCGATGGCGTCTACGCCATTGGCGACGTCGCCGGCGGCCCGATGCTCGCCCACAAGGCCGAGCATGAAGGGGTCATTTGCGTCGAGGCTATCGCCGGCAAGAATCCCCATCCGTTGGACAAGAGCCGCATTCCCGGTTGCACCTATGCGCACCCTCAAATCGCTTCGGTGGGGCTGACCGAACAGAAAGCGAAGGATTTGGGGCTGAAATCAAGGGTCGGGCGTTTCCCTTTGCTCGCCAATGGAAAAGCCATCGCGCTCGGCGAACCGGAGGGTCTGATCAAGACCATTTTCGACGACAAGACGGGCCGGCTGCTCGGCGCCCATCTCATCGGCGCCGAAGTGACCGAACTCGTTCAGGGTTTCGTTATCGCGACGAACCTCGAGACAACGGAAGAGGAACTGATCCACAGTGTGTTTCCTCATCCGACGCTGTCGGAGGCGATGCACGAGAGCGTGCTGGACGCTTTCGGTCGCGCCATACACATTTGACGGATGAGCCTCACGAAGGTTCCGCCGGCGCGCCGACCCATCTCGAATTCGCGGGCAGGCTCTCGCCCTTCATGACGACGGTGAGCGGACCCAGCCGGACATAATCGCCGACATGGGTGTCGTAAAGCACCGTCGAACCGGCTCCGACGCAAACGCCATTCCCGAGACGCACGCGACCGACTTTCATCACGCGGTCCTCATATAAATGCGTTTGCAGCGCGGAGACCGCGTTGAGAGCGCAATAATCGCCGACATGCACGCAATCGAATTCGGTGATGTCGGTCATATCCATGAACACGCCTTTGCCGAACTTTGCTCCGAACAGGCGCAGCGTCCAGGGCAGAAATGGCGTGCCGCGCAGATGTTCCAGCAGGACCTTGCCGGCAAGGCCCCAATAGAGCACGGCGCAGGCTTCGGTCCGCATGGCCCAGAACGACCACATCGGCTTCACCTGAGGCTCGTAGCGGCCCATGGTGATCCATTTGACCGCGACCACGGACAATGTCATCCCGACCGAAATCAATACGGAGTCCAGAATGAACAATTCGGCGACCGTGAGATATTCGCCGTCGACCAGAGATTGCCCGAAACTTTCGACGGCCCAGGTGCCGAAGGTCATGAACAGCATGGTCGGCAAGGAAACATTCACCGCCTCATAGGCCGCGCGCATAAACTTCTTCCACATTGGCGGCTCATAGGTCCAGTTCGCCCCGCCGCCGTCGAATTTCTGCCTCACGGGCAATTTTATCGGGGGGGAGCCGAACCAGGTGTCGCCCGGCGACAATGCGCTATTGGCCGGAGGCTTGGATTTTATGCCGATCAAGGCGCCAGAGGGAATTTCCGCGCCCGGCGGCACGACAGCGTCATTGCCGAGGAAGACACGATCGCCCGTCTTCACCGCTTTGAGATACATCCAGCCGCGCCGGACATCCTCGTCCCCGAGCACGACTTCATCGGCGATGAAGCATTTCTCGCCGATCTCGACGATATCGTATCTGCCGGAGAGATTTGTGGAAATTTCCGAGTCCTTGCCGATGCGCGCGCCCATCAAGCGGTACCAACTCCGCATGTAGAGCGTTGCAAACAGCGACGACAAGGTTTCGAGCGTAACCTCGGTCGCGAGTGAAACCGCCCATTTGCGCAGATAGAACCAGGACCACACCGAATATGTTCCCTCGCGCACCCGCGTCGGCATCGCGATCCAACGGAAGGCGATGATGAAGGCCACGGAGACCAGCACCAGAACAAAGGCGGTTGGCAAGGCGAAAAGCGGGATCGCGGCGAGATAATAAAGATGGTCTGATTCCGCGATGCCCATCCAGGCGTCGAGCTTGTCGAACAGATAGAATGCCGGAAAAATCGGCAATAGCCCGAGCGGCGGGATCGCCAGAACCAGCAGCGTGAAAAGGAAGGTCATGACCGGCCGGCGGATCGGACCCGCTGTCGCGGGCGGATCGAGTTCCGCTTCATTCACCATTCCGGTCTTGCGCGCGGGCGAGCCGTTCCAGATTTCATGCGCGCCAACGCGCGCGCCGGAGGGTAGGGAGGTCAGATCCTCCAGCGCGGCGCCGTCTCCAATCACGGCGCCGTCCTCTATGACGCAGGAGGCGCCGATATAGGCGTCGGCGCCGATGTCGATCGTCCCGATGATCAGTTCATCGCCTTCGACCCGCGCGTTGGAAAGCTTAAGCTTGGAGCCTAGCGAAGCGCCCGCGCCGATAGTCACGAGATCGATGGCGCCGGCGTCGAATTCGCTCACGAGGGCGTCGGGACCAACCCTCGCCCCCAGCGCCAACAAATAGAGGTTCATGAGCGGCGAAACCTGAAACCACTTGGCGTGGGTTAGGCCAATCAACCGCTGAGATAGCCACCAACGGTAATAATAGACGCCCCAAAGCGGATATCTTCCTGGCTTGGTGCGGCCGATGACCAGCCATTTGCCGATGATGGATATCGCCACCGTGGCGAGATTGACGCAAAGATAAACCCCGAGCAAAGCCACCGACTCTTCCAACAGCGTGGCGTCGGCCGTGGTGATGAGCTGATAGGAGACGAACACGCCGAGCCATTGCGCGGTGATGACCGCCAGGATGAACGGCAGCGCCGCGGCCTGGGCGAGACCGCATAGCAAGCGGCGCAACAATGGCGGCGGCTTGAAGGAAAGATCGCGTGGCGTGAGATCGAGCTCCGCCTTGCCCGCCATATGCGCGGCGAGCGCCCGTAGGGTTCGATGGGTGTACAGGTCTTGCAGGGTGACCGAGGCGAGGCTTGGCGTCTCGCGCACCGCCCCGACGAAACGGGCGGCAAGAAGCGAATGGCCGCCGAGGTCGATGAAGAAATCCGCGTCGAAAGGAATTGGCCCGGGAGGCAGCACGCGCTTCGCCGCCGCCAGCAGCGTCGCCTCCGTTATGTCGCGGGGGATTTCCTGCTCTTCGTCGACGCCCGCCGGAGCTATCAATTCAATATTTTTCAGTGCTTTGCGGTCGACCTTGCCCGAGGAGAGCTTCGGCAAGGTCTCGACAAACTCGTATCGCGAGGGGACCATATAAGGGGGCAGCGTTTCGCGCAGTTTGGCTCGAAGCTCCACCGGTTCCGGCCTTTCGCCGCCATCGGTCGTCAGAAAGGCCACCAGTTCGTCGAGACCGCGCTCGTTGCGCAGAACAACGGCGGCGTGGCGCACCGCCGGATGATGCGAAAGCGCCGCTTCAATTTCGCCGAGTTCGACGCGAAAGCCCCGAATTTTAATCTGGTCGTCGATGCGGCCCCGGAAGAGAAGATTTCCGTTTTCGTCCAGCACGACGGCGTCGCCGGAGCGATAGAGCACGGGATCGTCGGCTTTATCCACAAAGGGATTGGCGATGAATTTTTCCGCGGTCAACTCATCCCGTTTCAGATAGCCGCGCGCCACTCCCGGACCGCCGATCAGCAATTCGCCCTCGACGCCGGGAGCGACGAGTTTGAGCTGGTCGTCGACGACATAGCAGCTATAGTTTGGGATCGGCTTGCCAATCGTCACCGGCTCTCTTGGCCAGACCTCGGAAGTCGTGGCCACGACGGTCGCTTCCGTGGGTCCGTAGCTATTGTAGATCGTGCGGCCGATGCGGCTCCAGCGCTCGGCGATCGCCGGCGGGCAGGCTTCCCCGCCCAAGATAATCGTGCGCAAGGTTTTTACGTCTCGTGGAAGAACCGCGAGCAGCGTAGGCACCGTATCGAGGACAGAAACTCTGGCTTCTTCGAGAATATCCGGAAGTTGTTCGGTTTCGCCGAGAATTTCAGGCGTCGCAACGAACAAGGCCGCGCCGACGAGATAGGGAATCCAAATCTCCTCCATCGAGAGATCGAAGGCGACCGACGCACCCTGAAACACGATATCCGAGGATGCGACCGCGTAAATCTCGTTCGCCGACCGCAGATAGTGACAAATATTTCGCCCCGTGATGACGATGCCCTTGGGGACGCCGGTCGAACCGGAAGTGTAGATCATGTAAGCGGGATGGTTCGGCGTCGCGCCCCGCGCCCGCGGATCGGGCAGGGGAGCGCCCGCGAGAAGCGCGATCTCCTCGTCCACCAATATCGGCGCCGGAATCGAGCCGGCCGCCTTTCGGGCGAAGGCGGCCGAGGTCAGGAGTCCCTTGGCCTCGGCGTCCGCCAGACAAACCGCGATGCGCTCCAAAGGCGCATCGGCGTCAAACGGCAGCCATGCGGCTCCGGTTTTGGCGATGGCGATCTGGGCGATCAGCAATTCCGGCCCGCGCGCCATCCAGAGGCCAACGACATCTCCGGGGCCGATGCCGCGCTCAACCAGGCCATGGGCGATTGCCGCCGCTTGCAAATCGACTTCGCGGTAGCTGAAGCGGCGCTCCAGCGTCGTCATTGCGATGGCGCTCGGCGAGGCCGCTACGGTCGCCGCGAATATCTCGCAGAGCAATTCGTCCCGTAGCAACGAGGGCAGGGCTTTGCCCCGCAAAATCGCGGCGGCGACCCTGGCCGAACCTTGCGTTTCGGCGCCATCGACTGTGTGCGCCAAGGTCGATTCTCGCTTTATGGTTTGCTGCAAGTCGTTCATATGGTGCATTAATCCGGTAGATAAGCCGTGTTGGGACGAGGCCCCGTCGTTGGTCCATTGCTGTAACGCGCTTTTCGCTCGCATAGAGTTGGGCGAGCAATAAAAAATCGCGCCGGAACCAATAAATCGGAGCGAACGATCGAAAAAATTCGTCAATTTCTTCGATCATTCGCTTTATCACAGGCCGCCCGAACAACCTATGCCGCTTCGCGGCTGAACGAATCATGAAAGCTTGCGATTTTGTCGCCGCGCATTCGTCGCTACTTTGTCGCGCTTTCAACCCCGGTCGAACGACGCAATTGCTCCACGGCATGGGAAACCAGAGCAGGGTGGGCTTTGAAAGGGCCGATTTCGACGGCCGCCATATTGGCCATGACCTTGGGGAGATTTTCCGTTGGCCGTCCTGCGGGGTCGAAGAGGGTTAAATCCTGATCCGGTCCGCTGGCGACGCCTTCGGCGATATGCTCGGCGTAATTATTGATACGCATCAACTCGCTCGGGCAATCGGCTATCGGCCTCCGCGGTGGGCCGCCGACCAGAAAACCACTCGGCGCTGCTAACTGCTTATGGGGCGGCTCTCCCATGCCTGGGGCGATCGCGGGCGCGAGCGCCAGATTGAGCGCGGCGCTCCCTTCGGTCGGTCGGACGCGACTTTTGGGCGGAAACTCGCCGCGCCCATGTGCCGCGAGCCAACGCGCTCGAAGCGTGTTAGCGAGACCATGCGGCGCGAGACCCATGGGGATGGGCCGTTGGGGCAGCATCCGGGCAAGTCCGGCGGGAGACGTCAATGGCTTCGCGGAAAGGGCGGC
Organism: Methylocystis sp. KS32; assembly: GCA_002862095.1. Lineage (GTDB taxonomy): Bacteria > Pseudomonadota > Alphaproteobacteria > Rhizobiales > Beijerinckiaceae > Methylocystis. The sequence goes on from PHSQ01000004.1 coordinate 91,603, forward strand.
GGACGCCTCATAGCATTGCGACGGGGCCCAGCGCGAGGCAATCTCGCGCGCGGTATGACGTTTATAATCAATATAATAGCGTCTAAGCAGGAGAGCCGCCACGGCGGCTCCGTCCTCCGCCCTCGAAAATGCGACATGGCCGTCCGGGTCCGCGGCTATTTCTCCATACCAGCCCGCGTGCTTCACGCACCAATAGTTATTGAGTTTGACGCAGCGGGGAGGTGAGCCCGTCTCGGCTCCCACAACCTGACGCAGCGCGCTAATCGCGGGGATATCCAGCGAAAACGCGCTTTCTATTCGCCAATTGCCGACGGCCCGCTCGTCGGCCGAATAAGTCGTGGCCGCCGGCGCCGCCAACTGTCCGGCTGCAAGGCGAGCATCCGGAGCCCCTCTGGGAGCCAAAAGCGTCAGCATGACCAGTAGCGATTCGAGCACCATTTGCGCCGCTCGCAATATAGGCCGTCTTCAGTCCGCCACTCCGTCGTCTCCGCGCAAGTCTCCGGGAGTCACAAAGCGCTTGAGATGAGCCGCGCCCTTGTCGACGCTCGCCCAGCCGCCGTTTGCGAAGTCCAGTATGGCCAGCCCGGCGGTGGGAAATTTCATCTGCATTCGCGTCATATCCTCGGGAGGGCCGGAACCGGCCAAGGAGCAGGCAAGTTCGGAAAAGCCCGGATTGTGGCCCACGACCAGTAATGTAGCGATTTTGTCCGGGGCTTGTCTCAGGATATCGAGCAAATGATCGACCGGGGCAAGATAGATTGAATTTTCAATTAAATGGGTCACATGGCCCGGGAAGGCTTCGAGCACCGCGTTCAATGTTTGTTTGGCGCGTCTCGCATTCGAGGCGACCGCGAGTTCGGGCGTCAGGCCGGCTCCGGCGAGAAATTCCCCGACGCGGCGCGCGTCTTCCAGCCCGCGCCGCGTGAGCGGGCGTTCCCTGTCGCCCCCGGCGGAATGTCTGTCGGCTTTGCCGTGTCGAAGGAGAAGAAGTCTGCGCATGAGTGGTGTTTAGCACGGCGATCGCGAGGCTCGAACCGGCCTGCCCGCGGCAAATTGCACCAACGCAATCGCGACTGGACGCCAGCGCATTCAAAAGGCAAGCTCCGGCCCTCTGGCTGAGAGTCGATCATGTTCCCTCACTCGAAACGAGTTGTTATGACGGCGGGTCTGCTCGCCGCTTTTTTTTCGTCCGGCGCCTCCGACCCCGGAAATGTCGCCGTTGACGACATCGCCATTGATTTCAAGGACATTTCTGTTCGGATTCCGCGGCTCGTGGCGGAGGGAACGCCGCTGACGGCGAGGGAAATCGCGGGAGTTTTCAAGGCCGGCGACGTCCAGTCGCTCGACGGGCGGCTGGCCCGTTTCTCCGCCTCGAGTTTGTCGATCCCCGAAATTCGCATCCAGTTCCAATCGGGGGGCCGCGAGACAAAGCTGGTTTATCGGGACGTGTCATTCGAAAATATAGTCGCAGGCCAGGCCGGCGCGATGCGCGCCGCGGCGCTGGATGAAGTCTTGAGCGGCGCGGGCGGCGGCCCAACCGAGGCTCACTTCTCTGGAATCGTGGTGAAAAACGTGGACCTGCGCCAAATCGCGCATGTGGCCTTGACGCCACGAACAGACCAAAAGGAAACGCCCAAACCCCTTGAGGCGGAGGCGTCGATCGAGAGCGGCTCCGTCATTTTTCCAGACGCCGATTTAAGCCTTCGCTTCGGCAGGGTGAGCGCCGCAGGATTGCGGGCTCGGGCGCTGGCGGAGCCGCCCCTGCGTCTTATGGAAACGCCGTCTACGGAGCAAAGCGACGCTAGCGTGGAACTCGGGACGGCGACGGCGTTAACGGTGGTGGACGCGCTCGGCTCGTTCGAAGCGGGGACTTTGGAGGCGCGCGACCTATCTTTGTCGGGGTTGTCGGCGCCAGAGAAGAAGCCCTTCCGGGTGACGATCGGTTCGGCGGCCCTGACCCGGCTCGCAAACGGCGCCTCCGAAGAGGGGAAGATCTGGAACTTTTCCTTGGACAGCGCCGATGGCGGCCATGTCGCTTTCCGTTATCTCGCCGCGCAGGGGCTAGACCTCGCCAAACTTCTCGCGCCGGGCGAGAGGAGGCTGTGGATGTTCAAGAGTGCGCAAATCGCCGATCTCTCGGCGGATTTGCCCGACTCCTCGACCGATGGGCGAATGATTTTCAAAATTGGCGCGTTCGAAACGGAACTCGGCAATTTTCACGAAGGCTTGCCTACCAAGGTCATGGCGCGGGTGGATCATTTCAACCTGGATATCGCGGCGCGCGGGGCAATTCCGACAACGGCGCAATTCATTGCGCTCGGATATAAGAACATCGAAATGTCCGGGAATTTGAACGCTGATTGGCGCGACCAGAGCCAGGAAGCGGCGATCGAGGCGATGCGCATTGTGGCCAAGGACATGGGCAGCATTGAGCTGGCGGCGACCTTTGGAAATGTCTCCGGCTCGGTGTTCTCGCCAAGTCCGTTCATATCTAGAAGCGCGATGCTGGGGATGAGCTTCAAGAGTCTTGAAGCGACGCTCGAGGGAAGGGATTTGATCGAGCGGCTTTTGGCGCAGGAGGCGAAAGCGAGCGGCGCGGACGTGGCTAAGCTGCGCAAAGCCTATGCGCGCGACGCCGCAGCCATGATCTCGGCGCGGCTGGACAATGGCGACAAGGCGCGCCGCCTCGCCGACGCGGCCGGGAAGTTCATCGAAGGCGCGAAAAAGCTGCGCGTCAAATTGATCGCTCCACGCGGAGTCGGCGCGCTGGAGCCGCTGTTTAAAAAGCCCGGCGACCTCCTGAACCAAATGGAGGTCGAGGCGGTCGCGGAATAGCGAAAGTCGGCTGAATCAGGCGGTCAGGCTTTTTGCCAGTTCATCGGTATGCGCATGCATTCTGCGCGCCATCTGATCGATCTCGCGGGCCATGGACACCATGGCTTCCACTCCTGCGCCGGTCTGCGCCATGGCGTTGGCGACCTGTTCGGCGTGCGCCGACATCGAGCTTGCGCTGTCGGCGGCGGAACGGACGCTGCGGGCGATATCTTTCGTCGCCGCGTCCTGCTCATGCACCGCGCTGGTGATGATCGCGGAAATCTGCTCCACTTCGGCGATTTTTCGCTTGATCCGTTCGATGGAAGCGACCGATTGGTCCGTTGCCGCCTGAATTTCGGAGATCTGGTCCGCGATGTCCTGCGTGGCCTTCCCCGTCTGCGTGGCCAGGCTCTTGACCTCCTGGGCGACCACGGCGAAACCGCGGCCGGCTTCGCCGGCGCGCGCAGCTTCGATCGTGGCGTTGAGGGCCAGAAGATTGGTCTGGGCGGCGATGCGCGAAATCAGATTGACGACGTCGCCCACCCGATTGGCGGCTGCCGCTAGACGAAGCATCTCCGCGCTCGATCCATTGGTTTCGGCGACGGCCTGACGAACGACGGCGGTCGACTCCACCGCCTGGCGGCTGATCTCGCCGATCGCGGTCAGAAGCTGCTCGGAGGCCGTGGCGACGGAGGCGACATCGCTCGCCGCCTGTAGCGAGGCCGTTCGCGCCACGTCGGAATCCGCGCGGGCGCGGCGTTCCTGCCCGATCATTTCCTCGGAGGACAGCGCCATTCTCTTGGTCATGTCGCCGAGTTTGGCCGTCGTGGCGGACAAATCGATCGAGTAGTGCTCGACCTTGTCGCGGATCGCGGCCTCGCGCCTCAGCCTTTCCTCGCGGTCGTCGCGCGCCTTGATTTCGGCCGTCAATTCATTGTTGGCGCGCACGGCGTCCCGTAACACCACGAGCGCCCGGGCGATGTCGCCAATTTCATCCCGCCGGTCGGTGAAGGCCACGGTCAGGCCGGTGTCCCCGGTGGCGAGGTCGCTCATCTGGCGAGCGATCGATTTTATCGGCGAGGCGATGGTGGCGTTCATGGTCGGGACCGACACGCCGAGAATGAGCACCGCAAGAAAAATCATGCCTACCGCCAATTCGGTCGATAATGTGCTCGCAGCCTGATAGGCATGGCCGATGAGCATCCCGGCTTGGCCCGCGCTCGCCGCGCTGGCGGCGGCGGCGAGATCTCGCACGTTCAGCACGCCGACATAGGCGGCCGCGCCCATGAAAAGCATGACCGTCAGAAAAAGCAGCTGGCGCAGCACCAGTCCGGCGCCGATTGAAATAGTGCGCATAAGGGGCGTCCGATCAGTAATTTTTCTTCCCGCTTCTTTTAAAACGCTTTTAATTCATGCTTGGTTAACGCCTGCGGATCGCGGGGGGCGCCGCCAACGCTTCTCACCGCCGCAAAAAGGCGTTAGGTCCAAAACGGGCTTAAATTCCGCGAGTCGGGCTGATTTGCGGCCGAGGACGAGGAGGCAATATGCTCGAAGTCGCTGTCCAGATGGACCCTTTGGAGAGGATCAATTTTGCGGGTGACTCGACCTTCGCCCTGATGCTCGAAGCCGCGCGGCGGGGTCATCGCCTCTGGTTCTACACCCCAGACCATCTTTCTCTCGAAGGCGGAACGCTTTCCGCCAGGGCGCGGGAAATCGAGGTCCGGGATGAACCGGGCCGATACTACGAGCTTGGGGAGTCGCGAATTCTCGATCTCGCCGAAGCGGACGTCGTCCTTTTGCGGCAAGACCCTCCGTTCGATCTCGCCTATATCACCTCCACGCATTTTCTCGAACGGATCGGACCCAAAACCTTAGTCGTCAACGACCCGGCTCATGTGCGCAACGCGCCAGAGAAGCTTTTTGTCATGGAGTTTTCCGATTTGATGCCGGCAACGCTCGTGACGCGAAGCCGGGAGGCGATAGAACGCTTTCGTGCGACTCACGGAGCCGTTGTGATGAAGCCGCTCTATGGGCATGGCGGCGCGAGCGTTTTCAAGGTGTCCGAGCGCGATCCCAATTTCGGGTCGTTGTTCGATCTCTTTTCCGTCACCTTCAGGGAGCCCTGGGTCGTGCAAAAGTTTTTGCCGCGGGTGGTCGAGGGCGACAAGCGAATTCTCCTCGTCGACGGCGAACCGCTTGGCGCCGTCAATCGCGTTCCTGCGCAAGACGACATTCGCTCCAATATGGTGCGCGGCGGCGCCGCCGCGGCGACCGACCTCACCGACCGGGAGCGGGAAATCTGCGCGAAGCTCGGCCCGCAATTGAAGCAGCGCGGGCTTTTGCTTGTGGGCATTGACGTGATCGACGGCTTCTTGACAGAAATCAATGTGACGTCGCCAACCGGTCTGCGCGCTTTGACGCGCATAGGCGGCCCCGATCTCGCCCCCGCCGTTCTCGATGTTATCGAAAGGCGATTGAGCGCGATGCGGGCAGGGAGTTGAACAAGCCAATGGATGCGCAATCAAAGATTCAGCTCCGTGTTTTCTTGAAGCAGAACAGCGGATCTCCAACCCTTGCCGGGTTGCGGGAGGAGTTGGCGGAGCGGATCGCAACCTTGTGCGAGGCGGCGCCGAAGCCCGAGGCGACCCGCGCGGAAGTGTTGGAGTTGCTGCGCGCGGCGTTGGATCAAGGGCGCGCCTTGGCCAGAGCCGAGCTAGAGGCTGGGGGAAAGGGGCTGGCCTGCGCGCGATTTTTAAGCCAGCTCGAAGACGAATTGATTCGGGCCAGTTACGACTATGTGGTCCGTTACGTTTATGTCGCCGAGAAGCCGACGCTGAGCGAACGGCTCACCATCGTCGCCGTTGGGGGCTATGGACGCGGCGCCCTGGCGCCCGGTTCGGATATCGATCTCTTGTTCTTGCTGCCCTATAAGCAAACTCCCTGGGGCGAGAGCGTCGTCGAGGCGATTCTCTATATTTTGTGGGATCTTCGCCAGAAAGTAGGGCATTCGACGCGCTCTGTCGCCGAGTGTCTGCGTCAGGCCAAGGCGGATATGACCATTCGCACAACGTTGCTCGAGGCGAGATTCATCCTTGGCAGCGAGGAGTTGTTCGCGGAACTGATCGAGAGCTTTGATCGCGAGATCGTTCGTGTCGATGTGCGGGAATTCGTCACCGCGAAACTCGACGAGCGAAACGCTCGCGTTCAAAGGGCCGGCGCCTCGCGCTATCTTGTCGAGCCCAACGTCAAGGAAGGAAAGGGCGGGCTTCGCGACCTGCATACTTTGTTCTGGATCGCGAAATATGTTTATCGCGTGCGCGAGGCGAAGGAGCTTATCGCCGCGGGATTGTTCACTTCAGCCGAATACAGTCTTTTCGAACGTTGCGACGAATATCTTTGGCGCGTGCGTTGCCACTTGCATTTTGCGACGGGTCGCGCGGAGGAACGTCTTTCGTTCGACATCCAGCCGACGATGGCGGTCCGGTTGGGCTATCACGACCGCGGCGGACTCTCTCGGGTCGAGCGGTTTATGAAGCATTATTTTCTCGTCGCCAAGGACGTCGGCGATCTTACCGCCATTGTTTGCGCGGCTTTGGAGGAGCGTCAAGCAAAGCCGCGCGCAATGTTCGACCGCTTGATGGGGCGCTTGAAGCGGCGCCCAAAGAAGCAGCTTTCCGGCGATTTTGTCATCGAACATGACCGTGTGAGCGTGCATGACGAGGAGGCTTTCGCCCGTGATCCTGTCAACATCATTCGCCTTTTCTGGGCGGCGGACAGATTCGGCCTGCCGCTGCATCCGGACGCTTTGCGCGCGGTGACGCGGAATCTGCGCCGCATCGATTCCGAGCTGAGATCGAATCCTGAAGCCAATCGGCTGTTCCTGGAGCTTCTGCTTTCTCGCAATATGACGGAGACGGTGCTGCGGCGAATGAACGAAACCGGCGCGCTTGGCCGATTCATTCCCGATTTCGGGCGGATCGTCGCAATGATGCAATTCAATATGTATCATCATTATACGGTCGACGAGCATCTTCTTCGGGCCGTGGGCGCGCTCGTGGATCTGGAGGCCGGCCGCCGCCCCGAACACCAGCAGCTGGTCGCCGACATCTTGCCGACGATCGTCAATCGCAAGGTATTGTACCTCGGGCTGTTGCTGCACGACATCGCCAAGGGGCGGAAGGAAGACCATTCCGTGGCCGGAAAAAATGTCGCCCTGAGCCTGTGCCCGAGGCTCGGATTTGCGCCAGGCGAAACGGAAACGGTCGGCTGGCTGGTCGAACAGCATTTGCTGATGTCGAGCTTCGCGCAGAGCCGGGATCTGACGGATCCGCGCACAATAGAGACTTTCGCAGCAGTGGTGCAGACCATTGAGCGCTTGAAGATGCTTTTCGTGCTCACCGTCTGCGACATAAGCGCGGTTGGCCCCGGCGTGCTCGACGCATGGAAATCGCAATTGCTGCGTGCGTTATATTGGGAGACCGAAGTCGTGCTTGGCGGCGGTCATTCGTCGGTTGACAGAAAGAGTCGCGTCGTCGCCTCCAAGGAACAAATGCGCGCGGCGCTGCAAACTCCCGGCGACAAAGGCCTTAGTCCGTGGATCGAGCAGCATTGGAGCGATGCGGAGTTTGAGGTTTACGCGCGGCGCCATTACCCCGCCTATTGGCTCAAGATGGACGTGAAGCACAAGCTCCGGCACGCCGAACTGATTCGCAACATCGCGGAATCTCGCGCGCCGCTGGCTGTCGCGGTCGACCTCGACGACGCCCGTGGAGCGGTAGAATTGACGGTCATCGCGCAGGATCACCGGCGTTTGCTTTCGACGATAGCCGGCGCTTGCGCGGCTTGCGGCGCGAATATCGTCGACGCCCATATTTTCACGACAGCCGACGGCTTGGCGCTCGACACAATCCTGTGTTCGAGGGCTTTCACGCTCGATGACGACGAATTGCGGCGTGGCCGACGCATCGCGGATTTTCTGAAGAAGGCGCTGCGCGGCGATATCATCGTCTCCGAGGCCCTGGACGCCCGCAGCGGAAAGCTCCCACAATCCTCGGCTTTTTCCGTCGCTCCGGAAGTCGTCATCGACAACAGCCTGTCAAACGACTGCACCGTCATCGAAGTTTCGGGGTTGGACAGGGAGGGTCTGCTTTTCGAGCTGACCAACGCCATCTCTCGGCTCAATCTCAATATCGTGTCGGCGCACATTACGACTTTTGGGGAGCGAGCCGTCGACGTTATGTATGTAAAGGATTTGACCGGCGAAAAAATCATCCTGCCGTCGCGTCAGGCGGCGATAAGAAGACAATTGCTGGAGATTTTCTCGAACGGCGGAGAGAAGCGCGCCTCGAGCCGCCTTTCGAAGTCATCCGAGGCGAGCGGTTCTAGATGAGGAGTCTGGGACTAGCCGACTTGATTTATCTCGCGAGAGCTCTGATATCGGGGCAAAACGGAAATTGGACCAGACATGATCGAGCAAAATGACAACCAGACGTCCGAGGAGAAGCAGGCGTCCGCCGCTGCTACGAAACAGGAAGCGATAACCGCGCAGGCGCAAGCGGCCTCCGAGCCCAGCCTGGAGTCGGAACTCGCCGCGCTACGGGCGGAGCACGGCGCATTGAAGGACAGACTGCTGCGCGCTCTGGCGGAAATGGAAAACCTGCGTCGTCGTACCGAGAAAGAGGTGGCCGACGCTAAAGCCTATGGGATGACCAGTTTTGCAAGAGAGACGCTGGCGCTGGCCGATAATCTGAGACGTGCGATCGACAGTTTTCCGGCCGAGGCGCGGGTTTCGATGGACGCGCATGTCAAATCGCTGCTGGAGGGTGTCGAACTCACGGAGCGAGATTTCGCGTCCCGACTGGCGCGATTTGGGGTTAAGAAGATCGAGGCCGATGGCGGCCGCTTCGACCCCAATCTACATGAAGCGCTCTTTGAAATTCCAGATGAAACCAAGCCCGCGGGATCGGTGGCGCAGGTTGTGGAGCCTGGTTACATGATCGGGGAGCGCGTGCTTCGTCCGGCCAAAGTGGGCGTGACGCGCGGGGGACCCAAGCCCGGTTCCGAATGAGGCCGGAGAAGCGGCGCCTTCACGGCGGCCAAGGCTTTGTCGGGTTGCGGGAAAGCGGAAGCCGATTTTTCTCGCAAAGCGCGCTCTAATTTGTTGAGATCGATCACGCCGCGTTGAGCCATTCCGCTCAAACCCGGCGTGATCTAGACCGCCTTACCAAAGTTTCATGCTGTCTCCATTGGCATGCAAGGGGTCATAACCCATCTTCAATCCCATAAGGCGTGCGCTAAACGCCGGATCGGCCGCCGCGAGGGCGGCGCACCTTCTTATGGAGATGAAGCTTCATGTGGAATTCCGCTTTCACCGACCATAAACGCCGTCCGCTTACGGACCAGGCGGCGAGCCCCAAGAGCGCGCGGCGCCGTTCTACCAAAGCGGCTTTGTTGGGCGCGGCGGCTTGGATCGCGGTGGTGGGCGCCGTCATGGCCGGGGATCCCGCTGGCGTCGCCCGCGCGGAGGCCCCGCTCTCTCAGATCAATGCGCCGCCGTCGGGTCCGGCCTCTTTCGCCGATCTGGTGGCGAGGGTCAAAGGCGCGGTGGTCGCCATCAAGGTGAAATCCGTGGAGCCCGGCGTCGGCCTGGAGGGCGGGGAAATGCCGGAGCTCGCTCCCGACGATCCACTATATTACTTCTTCAAGCGCTTCGGCGAAGCGCCGGGCGGCCGCCAGCAAAAGCGCGTGACAATGTCGCAGGGTTCGGGGTTTATCATCAGCCCTGACGGCTATGTGGTGACAAACAACCACGTGGTCGACCGAGCGAGCGACGTGGAGGTCACGCTCGATAGCGGCAAGACCTTGCCGGCTAAAGTCATCGGCGTCGACAAGCGGAGCGATCTCGCGCTCCTGAAAATCAATGACGGAGCCAATCTCCCCTATGTGGAATGGTCAAACACGGCTCCGCGCGTGGGGGATTGGGTGATTGCGGTGGGCAACCCCTTTGGCCTCGGCGGCACCGTCACGGCGGGGATTGTGTCCGCGCGAGGCCGGGATATCGGCGCCGGTCCCTACGACGACTTTCTGCAAATCGACGCGCCGGTGAACCGCGGCAATTCCGGTGGACCGGCCTTTGACAGTCACGGAGGCGTGATTGGCGTCAATACGGCGATCTACTCCCCGTCGGGAGGTTCGGTCGGCATCGGTTTCGCCATCCCGACCGAAGTCGCCAAGGACGTCATCGTCGCTCTGAAGGAAAAAGGCGCGGTGACGCGCGGCTGGATTGGCGTCCAAATTCAGCCGGTGACGGATGAGATAGCCGAGAGCCTCGGCCTGAAATCGACGAAAGGCGCCCTCGTTGCGCAGCCCGCCAAAGGCGGTCCCGCCGAAAGCGCAGGGCTGAAATCTGGCGACGTCATCATTGGGGTCGACGGAGAAAAAATCGAAGGCCCCCGAGAATTGTCGCGCAAGATCGCCGCGGCGGGACCGGGGAAGACCGTGGACATCACCTATTATCGAAACGGCGCGGAGAAAAACGTCAAGCTGAAACTTGGGACGCTGCCCAACGAGAAGGAAGCGCGCGCGGACTTCGAAAGCGAAGACAAAGCCGGCTTGCTCGGGGGGCTTGGCCTGGAGGTGACTCCCTTGTCCAAGGTGCGACCCGGCGCCGGCGAGGGGCTGTTCGTCACCGATGTGGATCCGGATGGCGCCGCCGCGCAAAAGGGATTGCGCCGAGGCGATATAATCCTGGAGGCCGGCGGACAGGGCGTCGGCGACAGGAAGGATTTGTTGGCCGCGATCGAAGCCGCGCGTAAAGAGGGGCGGCGTTCGGTCCTGCTTCGGGTGAAATCGTCGGAGGGAACCCGTTTCGTGGCGCTGCCCGTCGGGGCTTCTTGAGGAACTCATAACAGATTCCTTGCTCGATCCAGCTATCCTTCGAAACTGGAATGAGGCTGCGGCCTCCCCTCCTAAATTCCGCGGTCTCCGAGCAGGAAAAGCGCCGAAGTTTAAGGCCCTTCAAGCTCGGCGCGTCGGCGGCCGGCTTCCCGCGAGCCGGCCGCCCTTTCTTCGAGTATAATAGAAAGCGGCTTTCAAAAATTTCGACCCTTTTCGAAGTCAGAGCGAAAGAACTGTATGACCGGAATGCGCATCTTGATCATCGAAGACGACAAGGAAGCGAACGCATACCTTGTCAAAGCCTTTCGCGAGCAAGGCCATCTCGCCGACCAGTCGAGCGATGGTTTGGAGGGATATGCCGCAGCGCGCGAGGGCCAATACGATGTGCTCGTCGTTGATCGCATGCTCCCCAAACTCGACGGATTGTCGCTGATTTCGGGTCTTAGAGAGCAGAACATAGATACGCCGGTTTTAATCCTGTCGGCATTGGGACAGGTTGACGACAGAGTGAAGGGTTTGCGCGCCGGCGGCGACGATTATCTCGCGAAGCCTTATGCCTTTTCCGAACTACTGGCCCGGGTGGAGGCGCTAGCGCGTCGCCGAACGGGAAACAGAGGCGAAACAACCGTTTACAGAGTTGGGGATTTGGCGCTCGACCGCCTCTCTCACGAGGTCACTGTCAGCGGAAAGGAAATCCTTTTACAGCCGCGCGAATTCCGTTTGCTGGAATATCTCATGAAAAACGCGGGGCAGGTGGTGACGCGAACCATGCTTTTGGAAAACGTGTGGGATTATCATTTCGATCCGCAAACCAACGTCATCGACGTGCATATCTCGCGTCTCCGCTCGAAAATAGACAAGGGTCGAGAGACGCCGTTGCTGCACACAATTCGGGGCGCCGGATACATGATCCGTGAAAACGCTCGGTAAACTCTTCCGGACGACGGCGTTCAAACTGTCGCTCGCCTATCTGGTGCTTTTCTCCTTCGGCGCTTGGCTAGTGCTTGGCAGCGTGGGTTGGCGCGTGAAAGAGGTGCTCGACGACGAGATTTCTCAAACCGTTTACCGCGAAATTCTCGAACTTTCGGAACAATATTCCGAGGGCGGAATCTGGCAGTTGGCGTGGGCCGTGCAGCATCGCGCCAGCAGGCCCGGCAGTTCGATTTATCTCGTAACGACGGGCACTGGCGAGGTGATCGCCGGCAACATAGACGCGTCGCCCTTACTGCCCGCCGAAACCGGCGAACTCGTCGAGACCACCTATCAGCGAAGCGGAAATTCGGCCGACGAAGGGTCTCATCTTGCTCTCGCCCGTCTCTTTCTGTTGCCCGGCGGATACAGGTTGCTGGTCGGCCAGGATATCGAGGATCATCGCGTGCTGCGCCAAATTCTGCGGCACGGCTTGGGAACTTCCTTGTTCTGGCTGGTGCTCGTTGGTACGATGGGCGGGCTCTTTGTCGCTCAACGGCTCATCGAGCGCGTGGATATCATGTCGGCGTCGGCGCGACGCATAATGGCCGGCGACCTTGATCAGCGCCTTTCGGTGACCGGAACGGGGGACGAACTCGACCGATTGGCGGAAAACCTGAATGCGATGCTGTCGCGCATCTCCGAGTTGATGGTGGGATTGCGAGAGGTTTCCGACAATATTGCCCATGATCTCAAGACGCCGCTCACACGTCTCCGCAATCGCGCCGAGGAGGCCGTTCGCGCCGACGCCAAGCCGGAAGAATATCGCGCGGCGCTTGTCGCGATCATTGATGAGTCCGACGGGCTAATTCGCGTATTCGATGCGCTCCTGATGATCGCAAGAGCCGAAGCCGGTTATTCAAGCGACAACATGAGCGTCGTGGACGTTAGTCAAATAGCAAGCGATGTCGTTGAGCTGTTTGAGCCGGTCGTCGAAGAGCGCGGAGCAAGGCTCGAACACGTTCTCGAGCCGGAGCTCATGGTGGAGGGGAATCGGGAGCTGCTGGGGCAGGCCATCGTCAATCTCGTCGACAACGCGATAAAATATGGGTTTGAACGCGAAAAGCCGGTGATCGAGGTTGACGCCCGGCGCACGGATAATTTTATTGAAATCACGGTCGCGGATCATGGTCCCGGCATCCCTCCGGAGGATCGCGAAAGAGTGACGGGTCGATTTATCCGCCTTGAGAATTCTCGCTCGCGGCCGGGTTCCGGACTTGGGCTATCGCTGGCCGCGGCAGTGGCGGGCTTGCATCATGGGACGCTTCGCATCGAGGATAACGCGCCAGGACTGCGAGTGGTAATTTCATTGCCGATGCTGCGGCCGCCTAAAAGCGAATCTCTCTCCGAACGTAAATGATGGGTTCGCAACGGAAGGCTTGACGCCGTCGCCGTCCGCATTTTCGATGCGCCGCCTTCGCGTGGGCGCGGAGGTTCTCGAGAAGCGCCTCCCTTGGGGTTCTTGATGGAGAAGCGAGCCAGCACGACGGTTCCTACGCCCACGCGCGAGCGAAGGCGCAAGGAGCCGCAATGTAAATCCACGAGGGCCTTCGCGATCGCAAGGCCAAGGCCCGAACCCTTCATGCCATTTTCGAAAACGGCGCGAGATTGTTCGAAGGGCTTGCCCAGTCGCTTCAACGCCTCCCGCTCGACGCCCTGCCCATTGTCTTCAATGTAAATATTTACCCACTGGCCGAGCTTTCTGGCGAGCACGCGCACTTTGCCACCGGAGGCGGTGAACTTTACGCTGTTCGAAAGAAGGGCGCTGAATATTTTGACGATAGCGTCATGATCGCCCGGACAGGTGAGAGTGGCCGAAACGTTGCAACTGATCTCGATCTGCTTTTCCCGCGCTTTCGTCCGGCAGCGTTGCAAGGCTTCGTCAATGGCTTTAGCCAGGTTCACCTCGCGTTCGTCCAGCGGCATCCTGCCCGTTTCGAGGCGCGACATATCCAGAATGTCGGAAAGAACCTCGCTCAGATAATTGCCGCCTTCTTGGATATTCTTGCAATATTCGATATATTTTGGCGAGCCGAGGTCTCCGAAGGGCTGCTCCAGCATCAGTTCCGAAAAGCCAAGGATCGCATTCAACGGCGTACGCAATTCGTGGCTCATATTGGCGAGAAACTCCGATTTGGCGATATAGGCGGCTTCCGCCTCGGATTTCTGGAAGTGATATTGCTCCGCGAGGGAGGCGAGCTGCTGCGCTTGGATCTCAAGCTTTTGGCGGGATTTCATGAGATCGGCGACGCTGGCGGTAAGGTGTCGTTCGGAGAGCGTCAGGCTCTCTTCGTGACGCTTCAGCGCCGTGATGTCGGCGCCGACGGAAACGTAACCACCATCCTTGGTGCGGCGCTCATTTATCTGCAACCAGCGCCCGTCGACGAGCCGCGCCTCATATGTGCGTGCGTCTCTCGAATCGATTTGGGGAGAAATTTCGGTTTGCGCCAGTGGCGCGGTGGCGAAGGTCATGACCCGTTTGTAGCTATCGCCCTGCGCCACGACGTCGCTCGATAGGCCATGCAATTCCAGGAATTTGGAATTGCATGTGACCAGCCTGTTTTGGGCGTCCCATAAGACGAAGGCTTCCGAGATGGCGTCGATCGCATCGCGCAAGCGCATGTTCGCGGTGGCGGTTTGCTCGGCGAGGGACTTTTCCTCGGAAATGTCGACCGCGATCCCGACGAGATGCTTGCCGGGTTCGCGATCGTTTTCGACCAGTCGGGCTCGCGCGCGCATCCACACCCATTCTCCGTCGGAGTTCTTGATCCGGAGCTCGACGTCGACGCTATTGGTTCTCGAATGCGCGACCATTTCGGCCACTTGCGCGAGGTTGGCGTCCTCGGGATGCAGCAGTTCGTTCAGTTCGGCGATCGACATACAGCGTCGCTCGGCCCTGCGCCCCAGCATCTCGTGCATGGAATCGGACCAGTAGATTCGACCATGTGGGATATCCCAATCCCAAAGTCCGCAGCGGCCGCAGGATAGCGCCGTTTCGAGGCGGCGCCGGATGTGATTGTTGACTTTCTCGGCGGCCCGACAGCGTTGCGATTGGCGCAAATAGCCTGCCAGTATGGCCAGGAGAAGCACCGTGGTGCTCGCGAAAAGCGGCGCGTAACGCCATGCGATGGCGCGCCACTCTTCGAGCACTGCGTCGAGCGGATGGATGAGCGCGACTTGTCCGTAAGGCGTCGGCAGTTTGCGCACTACCGCGATGGCGGGTGTTCCGTCGGCAAGCGTGACGCGGCTCGCTCCGGCCCCTTCGGCGAATTCCGTGACGAGGGGATCTTGTCCTAGGATGTCGGCGAGCGTGAGGTTGGGACGAACCGATTGAGGCCAGGAAGCCATCACTCGGCCTTGCTCGTTTGTGATGATAATTCGCCGTCCTCGAGCGACATGCCCAGGCGCGAAATGCAATATTGGTTCGCCCGTTGAGGGCGCGTTCTTGGAGCCCTCGATGGCGTCACGCAGTTCGCGCCAGATGGCTTTCGAGAAAAGCTCGAGATCGACGGATGCGTCGATCACCAATTGCTCATGCACCCTCGTGGTCAAAGTGACGGCGAATTCCCCCAGCGCCACGATGCAGACGGCGCAGGCCGCCAACGCCAGACGTCTTAGCCAGAGGCCATCTAATGAAGCGTTGTTATCGTTAGGAAAACTATAGGAGCCCCATACAGTTTCGGCGTGACTCAACGCTCTGGCTGCGGGTGGGCGCGCCATATAGAGCTCCTTTTGTTTTGGCAGGCGAAGAAAGCAGCCGTTGCGTTCTCCGATTCGTCCTCATCTGAATCCGCTCCGGCCGAATTGTCCAGAGGTTAAATTCGAGTAAATGAAGTTCCTCAAGCAAATGAGTCGGTTACGAAAAACGGTTTTATCGTCGGGGGAGGGCGTCGTCCTCTCCCGACGAAAAAATCGCGCGAAGCAGGCTCAGCCCAGCGCGCGCGTTGCAATATCGTTCACGTCTCTCGATAAAGTCGGGGCGGCTAATACGCGCTTCAGTGCAGCCTCGGCGAGAGAGCGGCGCGCGGGCTCCAACATGCGCCATGTTCGAAGCGCGGACAGGAGTCGGGCGGCGATTTGCGGATTTTTTGGATCGAGCTCAAGCACGGTGTTCGTCAAAAGCTCATAGCCTGAGCCGTCTAGAGCATGAAAGCGCGTGGGGTTGCCCGCACAGAAGGATCCGATCAACGCTCGCGTGCGATTTGGGTTGGCGAGCGAGAAATCGGGATGACGCATCAGCTCATGGACGAGTTTCGTCGTGGCGTCTTCCGGAATGATCGCCTGCAAGGCGAACCATTTGTCGACGACCAGCGCATCGCCGGCATAGTCTTCATAGAATTGCGCGAACGCCCTTTCACGCGGCTCGCCGCCGGTCAAGGATAGCGTGGAGAGAGCGGCGAGGCGGTCAGTCATATTCGATGCGCTGACGAATTGGCGCTCCGCCAGCCTCGCGCCTTTGATTCTGTCGCCCGCGGCGATGAGGTCGAGCACGGCGTTTCTCAGCGAACGTCGGCCCGCGCTCGCCGCGTCTGGGGAATAGGCGCCGTTGCTCTCCATGCGGGCGTAACTATCCTCCAACGCGGGCAGCAGAGCCGCGCCGAGTTCTTGCCGGAGGGCGTCACGGGCCGAAAAGAGAATGTCCGGGTTTACATTTTCCCCCATCTCGCGCGCGAGATCGGTCTCGTTCGGCAGCGTCAGAGCGAGCGCGGCAAAGGCGGGGTCGATGTCGTTGGCGGTCAACACGCGCCGCAACGCCGAATAAAAAGCGCTGTCGTCTGGGGGGCGGGCCTCGCCGCGCAAGGCCGCGACTCGCGCGAAGATTGAACGCAACGCGAGGTTTTGCGCGGCTTGCCAACGATTGAACGGATCGTCGTCGAACGCAAGCAATCGCCGTAGTTCTTGGTTATCCGCGGCGGGCTCCAGTCTGACCGGGGCCGAAAATCCGCGCAGGAGTGACAGCGTCGGACGCTCCGGCAGGTTATTGAAGCGGATGGTTCGTCGTTCGGTGGTGAGTTCGATCAGGCCGCGCGACTTTTCGCTGTTCGTCAGGTCGGTGGTGTCGAGCTTGAATTTTTCGCCTTTGTCGTCGAATAGCGCCAGGCTAACGGGTATCTGCAGTGGCTTTTTGTCGTTTTGGCCAGGCGTTGGCGGCGTGGTTTGCGCGAGCGTGAGATCGAGGGTTTTAGCTGCGGGATCGTAATCACTCTCGACATTGATCCGTGGAGTGCCCGCCTGGCTGTACCACGACGCGAAATGAGAAAGATCGCGGCCAGAACACTCCGCGAAGCAGGAGAGGAAGTCCTCGACCGTCGCCGCCGTACCGTCGAAACGCTCGAAGTAAAGGTTCATGCCGCGCCGAAACGCTTCGTCGCCGATCAGCGTTTTCAGCATCCGCACGATTTCCGCGCCTTTTTCGTAGACCGTCGCCGTGTAAAAATTGTTGATCTCGCGATAGACGTCCGGGCGCACCGGATGGGCCAGCGGCCCCGAATCCTCGACAAATTGCGCCAGCCTCAAGGTGCGAACGTCCGTGATGCGCTTGACGGCGCGCGAGCGCTGGTCGCTCGAGAATTCTTGGTCTCTAAAAACGGTGAGCCCCTCCTTGAGGCAGAGTTGGAACCAGTCGCGGCAGGTGATCCGATTGCCAGTCCAGTTGTGGAAATATTCGTGGGCGATGACGGCTTCTATTCCGGCGTAATCGGAATCGGTCGCGGTTTGGGGCGAGGCGAGAACATATTTGTCGTTAAAGATGTTCAGACCCTTATTTTCCATTGCTCCCATATTGAAATCAGAGACGGCGACGATGTTGAAAACATCCAAGTCGTATTCGCGCCCAAAGGTCTGCTCGTCCCACTTCATGGCGCGAACCAGAGCGTCCATGGCGTAGTCCGCGCGCGACTCCTTGCCGTGCTCGACATAGATCGCGAGCTTGACCTCTCGGCCCGAGGCGGTGATGAAATTGCGCTCGATGTGGCCAAGGTCGCCGCCGACGAGAGCGAAAAGGTAAGACGGCTTGGGGAAGGGATCGCGCCAGACCGCGAAGTGTCGGCCGCCTGGCAAGACTCCACTTTCTTTCGGATTGCCATTGCCGAGCAGGATCGGCGCCTCCTGCTTGTCGGCCTCGATGCGCGTCGTATAGACGCTGAGCACGTCGGGCCTGTCGATGAAATAGGTGATGCGACGAAAGCCTTCCGCCTCGCATTGGGTGCAATAGGCGGAGCCCGAGCGGTAGAGCCCGGAGAGCTGGGTGTTTTCCGTCGGATTGACCAGCGTTTCGATTTCGAGAGTGAAGGGGTTCGCCGGCGGAACATGCAGGGTCAGTCCGTCTGGCGCCGCCTCGTATTCACTGGCCGAAAGATCGCGCCCTTCGAGCTTCAACCCGCGCAAGACTAGGCCATCGCCATCGAGCTCCAGGGGGGCCCCCTCCCGCCCCTTGGGGTTGCGACGTATCCGCAGTTTAGCCCGCACCTCTGTCTGCGTCTTGTCGAGGGAGATATCCAATTCGACCGTATCGATCAGAAAATTCGGGGGCAGGTAGTCGCAAAGGCGAACAGCCTGGGGCGGAGGGTTGCGCATCGTGTCCTCGAAGCTGGAATCAGGAAATCTTGCCGGGAATATAGGCGCAACTTAACGTCGGAGCGAGGCGTGGCCTCACTTTCCCGCGAAGGAAACGCGCCAGATCGATCCGGCGCCGTCCTCGCTGAACAGCAGCGATCCGTCCTTGGCGACGGCGACGCCGACGGGGCGGCCCCATACATGCCCGTCGTCCAGGACAAATCCCGTAATGAAATCATCGTATTCGCCGGTAGGCTCGCCATTGGCGAAGCGTAGCCGGACGATCTTGTAGCCGGTGAGCTTGGATCGGTTCCACGAGCCGTGCAACGCCACGAAGGCGTCGCCTTGGTAGGCGGGAGGGAATTGAGAGCCGTCGTAGAAAACAACGCCAAGCGGCGCGGAGTGAGGTTGAATGAGCACGTCCGGCGTCGTGACTTTTCCCGCCAAGTCCGTGCGCTCTCCGGCATGGCGCGGGTCTGGATGAGGGCCGATATAATACCAGGGCCAGCCGTAAAACGCCCCTTCTTTTACCTTCGTGACGTAATCCGGCGGCAGGTCGTCGCCGAGCATGTCCCGTTCATTGACCGCGCACCAGACCTCCTTGCTGCTTGGCCTGATCGCAAGGCCCGAGCAATTGCGCAGCCCGGTGGCGAATACGCGCCCGTTCCTCCCGTCGGGATCGAGAGCCAGCACTTGGGCGCGTCCTTTCTCGGCGCCCCCCATCTCTCCGACGACCCCCGTCTTTTCCTCGGCTTGATTTTGCGAAAGGGCGCGCGCCGATAGGCCCTCGGCGACATTCGTTTTCGAGCCGACCGCGACATAAAGCATGGCGCCATCGGGAGAAAAGGCGATATCGCGCGTCCAATGTCCGCCTCCCGGGGGAAGAGCGGCGATTTTCTCCCTCTCGCCGGACGGCTTGAGCGCGCCAATGCCGTAAGGATAGCGCAGCACTTGGCTTTCCGTAGCGACGTATAGGTAACGGGGATTCGGCCCTGGCGGGTAAAAGGCTATTCCATATGGCGCATCGAGACCTTCGGCGAAAACCTCGTTGATGGCGAGTTTGTCGCCGCTTTCCGACAGACGCAGCGCACGAATCCGCCCGGCGTCGCTTTCGGCGAGGAAAATGTCGCCGTTTGGCGCGACTCGCATCGTGCGTGGACCGTTGAAGTCGTGAGCGAGCATCCGAACCTTGAAGCCGTCCGGCGCGTTGGGGCGCGCATCCGAGGGAAGCGGCGCGATCTCGCTTTGCTTTGCCGCGAGAGAGGTGGCAAAAGGCGGCGGCATATCTTCGACGCCGATCTTATGCCGCACGCCGGGAGAATCGTCGCGCCAGTCGCCGAATTCGACAGCGCTTGCGCGCTGCTCTTCTCGCGTCGACTGGCCAAACGCGGTGGCGAGAATGACGGCCGCCGACAAGGCTGAGCCTATAAGCCAGCGATATTTCATGACGCCGCTCCCGTTGCATTTGGTTGATGCGTGTCGTCGTGGACGCCGCTTGCCGCGTAGGCGCCACAATGAGCATGCAAGCATATTGTCATCGCGAACGCCCAAGTAAACAAAATAGAGGGAGGCTCAACATGCGCCGGGACGACTTCCGCCTCGATTAGCGTAATTTAATTTGTCGGACACAAAAAAGTGGCTGATGGTGCGGAATTCGGGGGCTGAGCGTCCTGTCTTCCGGAGTCGGCTCATGAGGCGCCTGTCGACGCTCGATTAGAGCGCGGCGCGAGAATTGACAATACTATCAATAAATCGGAGGCCGACTCTGTGGGAGATTTGAATACCGCGCTTTATATGAAATTCGAAAATGAGCGGACGCGCGCGGCGAGCAATCTTCTCGCTCAGGTTCCCGACATTAATCCCAGAATTGTTTACGACCTTGGGTGTGGACCGGGCAACAGCACTCAACTGCTCAGGCGGCGTTTTCCGTCAGCGTCGGTCATCGGACTCGATAGTTCGAACAATATGCTGCAAGTCGCTCGGAGTCGCGTGACGGGTGCGCAATTCCTCAAGGAGGATATCGAGTTCTGGCTGCCGCCAAAAGACGTTGACCTGCTCTTCGCCAATGCTTCTCTTCATTTCGTGCGAGACCATTACAAACTCATGGTGCGGCTTGTCTCCTGTTTGAACGAAGGCGGATGTATCGCCGTGCAAATGCCAAATAACATGCAAGAAGACTCGCATGCGTTGATGCGCATGATCGCGGCGGATGGCCCCTGGGCCGATCGCCTCGTGCCGATCGCGAAAACGCGGGCGATCATTGGTCCATCGGACGAATATTATCGTCTGCTTGCGCCAATTTGCTCAAAACTGGATATCTGGCAGACCACCTATATTCATCCGATCGACACGCCCGATCGTATCGTCGAGTGGTTCGAAGGCGCGGAGTTGCATGCCTTTCTCGAACCCTTATATCCAGAGGAGCGGGGAGAGTTTTTGGCGCGCTATAGGGCGGCGCTCTCGGAATCCTATGCGCCTCAGCCCGACGGAAAATTCCTGCTGCGCTATCCGCGCCTTTTCTTCGTCGCGCAGAAGTAACGACGCGCAAATCCGGGAGAGAAATCGGCCGTGACCATTACGATTTATCATAATCGGAATTACGAATTACGGAATTACGGAATTACAATTACCAATTACGGCGACACGTCCGTCTTTCCCCTTTAAATAGCCGATACAACTCATAATCACCCGCCTCGAAAAAAAACACGGTTGCGCGACGATTGCCACGCTGGGCGACATGATGCGGAAGGCGGAGGACAACGATAGGGGCGATGCGGGTCATATATTCTCGGTAGCATCGAACAGATATAAGGTAAATACGGTCGTGTCACCGTAATTGGGAAAAAAGCCTTGAATGTGATCCCTGTTGCTTGTTAACGTGTCGCACAGAGGCATGTCCGTGTCCCCATTCGGCGGGTGATTCGTCACTGAAACACCATAACCGAACGGGCTGCGGACGGCTTCGCTGCCTCTCATTCAGGCAGAAAAATTCATCGCGGCGCCGCCGTTTTGCAAGTCGCTCTAATGGCAAAACGCCAGCGTTCAAACGTTGTTAAACAACTCCCTTGCTGCCGTGTTAGGTCGATAGCGGCGATGTTAGGGAGACAAGAACCTGATGCCTTATAACGAGTTAGCAGCCAGGAGTACGCCGTGGCAACGACACAACAACGAGATTATTTTGCCGAACATCTACTGCCGGTGGTCGGTAGAAATGCTGAACAACTCCCCAAGCAGAAACTTACTGGTTTTTTGTCGATGGCGGGACACCTTTACAAAAATGAACTAATGGTTGTAGGTCGGGCCGTCAATGGGTGGGAAGAAGGCGTTATGCCAAGCGACCTTGCTTCAGCGCGATCAGCGAAGGACTATGCGGAAAAAATTTTTCAAAGCGTAATAGGAAGAAATGGTCAGTGTCCTATGGCCTGGGTGTCAGATTGTTGGGCTAATCCAGCGAATCCTGAAAGTGATTACAACACCAGAAGATCTGCGTTTTGGAGAGCAATTCGAGGGGTAGTCTCCAAATCAGGTATCGCCAATACAGACGAAGGAACATGGCCATCCCATCTTGTTTGGTCCAACCTCTACAAAGTTGCTCCAGAGGATGGCGGAAATCCAAGTAACGCCCTTTGTGAAATTCAATTACCGGGGTGTATTTCTCTTCTTCAGCAAGAAATTTACATTTATCTCCCGCGTCGTTTGTTACTCTTGACCGGCCTAGACTGGGCAAAACCATTCTTGGAGAATATAGCACCAAATTTTCGTTCGGATTCTGCATACAACTACGTTGAGGCTATCGCTCAAATTGCCCATAGCCCTGGTTGCACGTCAAAAGTTGTTGTTGCAGCGCATCCGCAAGGAAGAAATGAGGGTGATTGGGTACAAGACGTCATAAAGGCATTTGAGTGAGGCTTATCCCATATTCCATATTATATTACGCACATCATATTACGTATTACGGTGACACGCCCCGTATTGCAATTACGGTGACACGCCCGTCTTTCCCCTTTAAATAGCCGATACAACTCCTAATCGCCCGCCTCGAAAAACACGGTTGCGCGCCGATTGCCACGCTGGGCGACATGATGCGGAAGGCCGAGGACAACGATAGGGGCGATGCGGGTCATATATTCTCGGTAGCATCGAACAGATATAAGGTAAATACGGTCGTGTCACCGTAATTTTGGCGTGTCACCGTAATTACCGTAATTGCCTGTCACCGTAATTGCCCCGTAATTGGGGCGTGTCACCGTAATTCGTAATTCCGATCATGCTTGGAGCGGGCGAAAGTCCGACTCCGTCAATGACACCACCATTCTGGGGGAGGACCACTCCGCCGCAAAGCCCTGCGCTACACTTTCGCCCGCGCCTGCTTTATAGGGAGGGAAACTTGGGCCAGGGAGCGCCCCGATGTTCGACGCGCTTAAGGATTTTCTTTCCGAATTGGGTGGCGGCGGGACGCCGGCGAGGCAGTTCGAGGCGAGCGACTATCGTCTGGCGGCCGCTGCGCTGCTCGTGCATATCGCCACCATCGACGGCGAGTTCGACACCAAGGAGCAGGAGCGTCTTCAGGCGATCGTCGAGAGTCGTTTCGGGCTGGATCGAGCCGCCGCGCGAGAATTGATCGCGCACGCCGCCGAGAGCGAGCGAGACGCGGTCGATCTCTTCCGATTCACAAGTGTCTTGAAGCGCATGTTGGATCAAGAAGGCCGCAAGCAGGTCGTCGCCATGTTGTGGGAGATGGCCTATGCCGATGGCTCGGTCCACGAGTTTGAAGAAAACGTGGTTTGGCGGGTCGCGGAATTGCTCGGCGTTTCGACGCGCGATCGGATGATGTTGCGCAAGGACGCCCGGGAGGACGCCGCCACCCATGACGCTGACGCCAATAAAAATTCTGTTCCTGGTCCCTGGTCTAAGTCCTGAAGGGATCGCCTGCGCTTTAGAGGGATTTTCTGAATGAACGAGCTAGGCATGAGCCCGAGAAGGGCTACCATCGTCACCGGCGCGTCTGAAGGAATAGGCGCGGAACTCGCCCGCGTCTTTGCTTGGAAAGGCCATGAGGTCGTGCTCGTGGCGCGCCGTCGCGAGAAACTCGAGGCGCTCGCGTCCGAGATTTGTTCGAAAGGCGGCAAGGCCCATGTCGTGGAACTCGATCTTTGTGGCGAGGGCGCCATCGACGTTTTGGAAAAGGCTTTGGAGCAAGCCGGGCTCACGCCCGAAATTCTCGTCAACAACGCCGGCTTCGGCTTGATCGGTCCGACGGCGAAGCTCGACCAAGCCGAGCAACTGGCGATGGTCGATTTGAACGTCGGGGCGCTGACGGCGCTGACGTTGCGCTTTCTCAAACCGATTATCGCGACGAGAGGGGCGGTTTTGAACGTCGCCTCCATCGCCGCTTTCATGCCGGGTCCGAACTTCGCGATTTATTACGCGACCAAGGCCTATGTCCGATCCTTCAGCGAGGCGCTCGCGGAGGAGATGGCGCCGCTGGGCGTAAAGGTCTCGTGCCTTTGTCCAGGGCCGGTCGTGACCGGGTTCCAGGCTCGCGCCGGGTTCGATTTCTCGGGGGCGATGTCCGCGATGAAGGCGTCGCTCGTTTCGGCCGAAGAGGTGGCGCGGCAGGGCTATGAAGGGTTAGTCGCCGGCAAACGTGTCGTGATCCCCGGCGCGATGAACAAGTTTACCGTCGCCTTCGCGCGTCTTGCGCCTCGGGCGGTCCTGATGCCCATCCTGGCGTTCGCCCAGAATGGCCGCTGAGCAAAAAGAAACAGGAGCGGAATCGTCTAGCGATTCCGCTCCTTAACGTTCTATCGATGCGGACGCGGCGCGCCGCGGTTAAGCTTCCTGCGATTTGACCTTGAGCACCTGACGGCCACGATACATGCCGCTCTTCAGGTCAATGTGATGCGGACGACGCAACTCGCCGGAATCCTTGTCCTCGACATAGGTCGGCGCCTGGAGGGCGTCGGCGGAGCGGCGGAAACCGCGCTTCATCGGCGAGGTTTTTCTTTTCGGAACGGCCATTTATCACTTCTCCAATAGTCCTTGTGCGCACGGCGGCGGCGCGCGAGGCGGAAACTCGAAAGGGCGGATACACCAAAACGACGACCGTGGCTAGGGGGCCGATCCGGCGACGCCAGCAATATCGCTAACGGCTCGATTCGGGCAACCATCGCGATCGGTGATGTATCGTTCGCCATCAGCATTTATCATGGATTCGACGATCCGTTTCGTTATTTTGGCGGCGAAAGCGCGGGAAGTGAAGGGCGTGAAAGGCCGGAGAATGGGGCTGTCGCTCGCGCGAGCGATTATGGCCCTAACAGTTTCGCTCATGCCGCTTCATGCTCTCGCGCGGGAGCATCAGAGCGGCGCGACGTTCAATACCGAGCACACATTTGGCTTTTCGGAAGGAAGCGATATCGGCGACAAAGGCGAGAGCGAGATCGAAGGCGCCACGGTCGGGCGCGTTGGCGCAAGCCAGAGGGTTTAACCTCCTTCACCGATGAGACGTCTTACCGATATGGCTTGGAGCAGAGCTTCCTGGAGCGCTTTCCGACCAGACGGAATCGTCTGGTAGATTAAGAAATCGCTCCAGATTCAAAAAGCTGGAGCAAAATCTAAAAAAAATGTCTATCAACTTTTTCGGATCTTTCCCTAGCCTCTATCGGCGCGATGGTCGATTATTCCAGCATTCACGGTTCGCCGGCTTTGGGCGACAAGACCGGACTGGAATATAGCGACGTCTCTACCGAATTCCGCTGGCATTTTCTGGAGCACGACGCCGAGCCCATCGGCCTCGCCCTCTCTTTCGCTCCCAATTGGCGCCGCACCAACGATTCCGCGCCGGGGCAGGGCGAAAGTTTTTCAATGCCTGTGACGCTGCTTGTCGACAAGGACCTCATTCGCTACCAGCTTTATGCGATCTTCAACGCGACGTTGGAGCCAACTTTCAATAAGCTCGCGGGAGGGTGGCGCGCCCTGCAGCCGATGGAGCTTTCCGCCGCCGTCATCGCCGCGGTGGGCGTCAGGATTGTCCTCGGCGGCGAAATCCTCCCCCAACTCTCTCATAACGAGGATGGGATTTTCGCCAGCCGCGCGCTCTATGCGGGTTCCACCCTTCTCGTGAGGTCGCACCGGGATCTGACGATCAAAGCGGCGTGAACCGCGCCGCCGCCTATCGAAAACGGTGGGCGTCGGGACCTCGTCAGTTTCGAGAGGCGTCAGGTCATCGCGCAATTCGCTTATGGATTCTGACGCCTTTGCCGTGAGAATCCCCCCCCGTCGCGAAGCGGCGAGCGCGTGTCACGGCGACAATCGGGCGAGCAAGCCAAGGCTGGCGCGGGTGGAAATCGGCCGCGTCACGCCGCCTAACCCTGCGTCTGCTCTTTGAGCCACTTCTCCCATTGCTCGTGAGAGCCGTGAAAGGCGTTCTGGTCGACAGCTCCCGGCACGCCCGGCACGGCGCCGTCGGAGCGATATTGCCAGAAGGTCCATTTGCGGGAGCCGTAACGAACCGTGGGGTGATATTTGGTCGAGCGGACCCAGATCGGGTATTCGGAGAGCGCGTCGGAGTGCAGGATCGCCTGATAGAAGTCTACCGAGGAGTAAATGATCGGCTTTTTGCCGTAATGACGCTCGAGTTCTTCCAGCATCTTCCGCATGTCGGCCAGCACCTCTTCGCGATAGAGCGTGCGTTTGCAGGTTTTTGAAGTCGGCGTGGCTTCGACGTCGAGCACGGGCGGGAGGGAGTCGGGCTCCACCGGCACGATGCTTTTGAAATTGCCGATCTCCTCATGCGGTGGGCGGCACCAGTAGACGAAGTGGTAGGCGCCGTGGGGTATGCCGGCTGCCCGGGCTCCCTCCCAATTGCGCTGAAATTTTGAATCAATGGCGTCGCCGCCCTCCGTCGCCTTTATGAAGGCGAATGCGACGCCGGAGTCCTTCGCCTGCTGCCAGTCGATGTCGCCCTGATATTTGGAGACGTCGATCCCGTGGACGGCGTAATGGGCGCTGAGGGTAGCCGGATAATTGGGGAGATCCGACTCCGGCACCGCATAGGCGAGGAAGTCGGGGTCGCGTTTGGCGTGACTGAGCGGGGCGCTGGTGGAGAAGCGGGGCGAGCGATAGCTGTAGGAAGGATCTATGCCGCTTCCGCAGGAGGCCAGCAGGCTGGCGGCCACGAGGGACCCTGTCAGGAGAGACAACGGTCGGGAAATGTTCAAGGCGCGCATTCCCTCAATTTAGAGCCAAAACGGTAACGTTGCGTTAAAGCCCGGACGCTTCCCAAATCATGCTTAATAAAGTTTAAACCACAAGGTTGCGATCGAAAGAAAGGCCGCATAACCCACAACGTCGGTCACGGTCGTGACGAAGGCCGAGGACGAGACCGCCGGATCGATCCTGAAATGCTCCAGCGTCAGCGGCACCAGAATGCCTCCAAGAGCTCCCGCGATGAGATTGGCGCTCATCGCGAGCGCCACGACGGGCGCCATGCCGAGGTTTTGAAACCAGTTGGCCGCCACGACTCCGGTGATGACGCCGAAAGCGGCCCCGTTCAAAGCGCCAGCAGCGAGTTCCCGCAGGATGATTCTCATGGCGTTGGCGCGCGATAGCTCCCGCGTCGCGAGGGCGCGCACCGCGACCGTCATGGTCTGGGTCGCGGAGTTCCCCCCCTGGCTCGCGACGATGGGGGCGATGACGGCCAGCGCGACCATTTGTTGCAGTTGGTTTTCGAACAGCCGCAGCACCGAGGAGGCGATGAACGCCGTCCCCAGGTTCACGAGGAGCCATAGAAAACGGCTTTTCGCGATAGTCCAGAAATTGTCGGAGAGTTCTTCCGACGCATTGACGCCGCCAAGCGCCTTGATTTCCTCGGAGGCCGCCTCCTGGAGAACGTCGACGATATCATCGATGGTTATGACGCCGACGAGTCGTTCCGCGTTGTCCACGACGGGAACCGAAACCAGATTATAACGTTCGAAAAGCCGCGCGACCTCGGCGCTTCCGTCCGTCGCCCGCACATGACGGCGATCGGCCTGCATGATCTCGTCGACCCGCTTGCCCGGCACCGCGCGCACCAGCGCATCGAGAAAGACCGTTCCAAGCAGGCGATAGCCGGGGTCGACGACGAAGACCTCGAAGAAATTATCCGGCAGCAGGTCCGGGTCGGTGTTGCGGAAAAAATCGAGCACCTGCCCCGCGGTCCAGAAAGGGGGGACGGCGATCAACGTGGATTGCATCAAGCGGCCGGCGCTCTCCTCGGGAAAATCGAGCGAGCGGCGCAACACGACGCGCTCACGCGCGGGCAGCGCTTCAAGAACCTCGGCCTGCTCGGCCGGCTCTAGCGTCTCGAGGATCGCCACCGCGTCGTCGCTCTCGAGATCGCGGACCGCTTCCGCGAGCGTTTCGACCGGCAATTCCTCGAGAATGTCCTCGCGCGTGGTTTCTCCGACCTCGGTCAGGGCCGCGAAGTCGAAATCGGCGCCCATCAGGGCGATCAGGCGAGGGCGGGTCTCGTGATTCAAAAGCTCCAGCAGCGCGCCGAGATCGGCCTCGTGGAGCTCGCCGACAAGCTCGAGGATCCGCGTCGAATCGTCTTCCGCTACCGCGCGTTCGACCTTGGCGACGAAATCGGCGAGGGGCTCGCCGGCCTCGCCGCGGAAATTATCCGGCTTGGTCGCGGTTTTTTCATTATCGAAGGTCATACGGGGCCCGCTACGTTTATCCTTGGGTGCATAGCCCGCGCGCGAGCCAAATCAAAACGGTAAAACGTCATGCTCATAGTCAACCGATTCCTCTTCCTCGCCGGCCTGACGCTGCTTGTCGCCGGCCCCGCCAGCGCCGCCTCTTCCTGCGGGCCGGACAAGCTCGGAACCTCGCGCGACATCGCCATCGACGGGGGGGAGGGGCTTGCGCTCGGATTGCAAAGCTATCCGACCACTTTGGCGCTCCATGACCATGAAGTGGTCCTGACCTTCGACGACGGACCGGCGGCGACCACCGCGCAAATCCTCAACGCGCTGGCGGCGGAATGCGTGCGCGCCACTTTCTTCGCGATCGGCTCCAACGCAGCGGCCATGCCCGCCACCGTCAAGCGCGAGGTATCGGAGGGACATAGCGTCGGCTACCATTCCAACACCCATCCAGCCAGGACGCTGCGGCTGATGCCGCTGGAGGCGGCGAAGGCCGACATCGACGCCGGGATCGCCGCAGTGGACAAGGCCGCTTACGGCGAGGCGTCGGCAAAGCCGCGGGGACCGTTTTTCCGCTTTCCAGGCTTCGCCGATTCGCCCGCCTTGCTCGACTATGTTCATGCGCGCGGGATGGCGGTGTTCGGCGCGGACCTATGGGCGTCGGACTGGCAGGCGATGACGCCGCAGAGCGAACTCGCACTGGTGATGGGCCGGCTCGAAAAGCTCGGCAAGGGAATCGTGCTGTTTCACGACTCGAAAATGAGCACGGCGAAAATGCTGCCCGATTTCCTGCGGGCGTTGAAGGACAAGGGATTTAAGGTGGTTCGTCTCACGGCGGGCGCAGGCCCGACGCCGGTGGAGCACGCGGGGCCGGAATGGAAATCCACCACCGAGCCGATCATCGCCCGGACCCTCGGCGGCCACGGCCATGTGCATGACACGACCGAGAAGGCGGAGCCGGAGGTGAAGTGAGTCCTGGATGAAAAAGGCTCGCGCCAAGTTTTTTTTGAAAATGGTGCGGTCGAGAGGACTCGAACCTCCACTGGTTGCCCAACTAGCACCTCAAGCTAGCGCGTCTACCAATTCCGCCACGACCGCCCCGGGCGCTTGCTAGGAAGCGCCGGCGGGTCAGCGTCTAACAAATCGGCACGGCAAAGACAAGCCGCCGTTTTCTTATTGTGACAATTGCGCGGGGTAGCCCGCCTCGGTGATGACTTTCGCCAGCGCCTGGGGGTCCTTGGGGGAGGGAGAAACCTCGACCTTGCCGGTGGCGAGGTCCACTTTCACTTCTGCGCCCGGCTGCGCCGCCTGCACCGCCTTGGTGACGTGCTTGACGCAATTGCCGCAGCTCATTTCCTTCACGTCGAATGTCGTGCTCATAGGTTCTTCCTCCGTTTTGTCCGGCGTTTCGATTCGCTGGATATGGGTGTGGTCCGGGCCGACGCGAGGCGGTTCGAAGCGGCGCAGACGCAAGGCGTTGCTGACCACGAATACGCTGGAGAGCGCCATCGCTCCGGCCCCCAGCATAGGCGACAAAAGCGTTCCATTGACAGGATAGAGCGCTCCCGCGGCGACGGGAACGAGAACCACATTGTAGGCGAAAGCCCAGAACAGATTCTGCGCGATATTGCGCATCGTGGCCCGGGAGATCGCCAGCGCGGTCACAACCTTGGCGAGATCGCCCGACATCAGCACCACATCGGCGGCCTCGATCGCCACATCCGTCCCGGTGCCGATGGCGACGCCGGCGTCGGCCGCCGCCAGAGCGGGCGCGTCGTTCACGCCGTCGCCGACGAAGGCGACTTTCCTGCCCCGCCGAAGCTTATTGAGCGCTTCGACCTTGCCATCCGGCAACACGCCGGCGATCACCTCGTCGATGTTCACTTTCGCCGCGATGGCGCGCGCGGCCTTTTCTTCGTCGCCCGTGATCATGGCGGTGGCGACGCCCATTTCGTGCAGCGCCCTCAGCGCGTCGCCGCTAGTCGGTTTGATGGCGTCCGCCACGCAAAGCAGGGCCGCGACTTTTCCATTCAGCGCGGCGTAAAGCGGCGTTTTGCCTTCCCCCGAGAGGCGGGCGGCCTCCGCCGCGAAAAAGCTCACGTCAAGCCCAAGCGACGCCATGTAACGCTCGGCGCCGACCGCGATCTTCGCCTTGCCGACGACGGCGGTTACGCCCATCCCCGGAACGGAGGCGAATTTGGCGCAGGAAGAGAGGGCGAGATTGCGCTCTTTCGCCGCCTCGACCACAGCGCGGGCGACAGGATGTTCGGAAAGGGCCTCGACGCTGGCGACGAGCCGCAAGGCTTCGTCGGCGGCGATTTTCGGGGTGGTGCGAAGATCGGTCAATCGCGGCTTGCCGATCGTCACGGTGCCGGTCTTGTCGAAGGCGATCAAGGAGACGTCGCGCAGGGTCTGCAGGGCCTCGCCCTTGCGGAACAGCACGCCGAGTTCGGCGGCGCGGCCGGTTCCGGTCATGATGGCCGCGGGGGTCGCGAGGCCCATGGCGCAAGGGCAGGCGATAATCAGCACGCTTACGGCGTTGATGAGGGCGTAGCTGAGCCGCGGCTCGGGGCCGACCAGCATCCAGATGGCGAAGGTCGCGAGCGCGATCGCCAGAACGACGGGCACGAACACCCCGGTCACTCTATCGACGAGAGCCTGAATCGGCAGCTTCGCGCCTTGCGCTTGCTCCACCATGCGGATGACGCTCGCAAGAAAAGTGTCGGCGCCGACCCTGGTCGCCCGAAAAGCGAAAGCGCCGGTGGTGTTGACGGTCGCTCCCGTGACCGTCGCTCCTTCTTTCTTGGAGACTGGCGCGGGTTCGCCGGTGATCATCGATTCGTCGACGTATGATTCCCCGCGCGCCACCACGCCGTCGGTAGGGATTCTTTCGCCCGGCCGCACGAGGACAATGTCGCCGACGCGCACCTCTTCCGTCGCGATGTCCACAGCCACCCCGTCGCGCTCCACATGAGCGATGCGGGGTTGCAGCTTGGCCAGAGCACGAATGGCGTCGGATGTGCGGCCTTTGGCTCGGGCCTCGAGAAAGCGGCCGAAGAGGATCAAGGTTACGATAACACAGGCTGATTCATAATAGACATTGGCGGCCCCGGCGGGGAGCAGCGAAGGCGCGAAGGTGGCGACGACGGAATAAAGATAGGCCGCGCTGGTGCCGGTTGCGACCAGACTATTCATGTCCGGCGTTCCCCGCAGCAGCGCGGGGAAGCCCTTGGCGTAAAACTGGCGGCCGGGCCCCAGCAGGAGCAGCGTCGTCAGGGCGAAGGAGAAATAAAGCGCCGTCGTGTGGCCGATATTTGCGACGATCCACTCATGGGCGCCGGGAATGATGTGAGCTCCCATTTCCAGGGCGAAGACCGGCGCGGTAAGAATGGCGGCGAGGATGAGTCGCCGGGACAAAACCCGGATTTCCTCCTCCTTGAGGTCGCTTTGCGGGGCGGCGCTCTCGGTGACGGCCTCGTAACCCGCCTCGGCCACGGCCCGACGCAGATTTTCGATCAGCCCCGGTCCCTTGAGGGCGCGCACGGTGGCGCGCTCCGTCGCGAGATTGACGCTCGCCTCGATCACGCCCGGCGTGGCGCGCAATGCTTTTTCGACGTGGGAGACGCAGGAAGCGCAGGTCATGCCGCGCACGCCGAATTCTATTGTCTCGACCACCGGTTCGTAGCCAGCGTCGATTACGGCCCGAGCAATATCCGTGGTCTTCGCTCCCGGCGCAAGCGCCACCTCCACCCGTTCGGTGGCGAGATTGACGCTCGCGCTAGTGACGCCCTCGGTCTTTTTTAGCGCTTTCTCGACATGGGCCACGCAGGAGGCGCAGGTCATTCCCCGGACCTCGAATCCGATTGAGTCGGTCGGACACGCTTCCGGGCCGGCGGTATCTTGGGTGGCGGACATTGCGGCACTCTCCGTCATTCCGCGCGGCGCCTCCTCGGCCCGGTCAGAGCCAGCGCGGCGTACGCGCGAGATATTGTTGGAACTCGGCTCCGAATTTCCTCTCCAGATGTCGCTCCTCCGGCTCGATGGCCAGTTTTATCAGAGAAAAAAACAACAGCGGCGTCAGCAGGATCGTCCAGGGCGAACGGAGCAGTAGACCAAGCCCAAGCGTCAGCACGAGTTCGGAAACATAGATCGGATTGCGCGAGTAACGAAACGGCCCGAGCGTCACCAGAGTCGAAACGGACCTGTGCGGCAGTATCGTCGTCTTATGTCGTCTCAGCGTTATCGCGCACCAAATATCGTTGGCCAAGCCAAGCGAGACCAGTAAGGCTCCAGCAACATGGCCCAATTCGGGAGGAATGAAGGGGGCCGGGAAAAAACGCTCCAGGAGTCTGCCGATCATGACGACGGCGACAAAAAGGAGGGGCGGCCACGGGATGCTCGAAGGCGGCGCGTCGCTTTCTTTGTCGGGAGGGGTCAAAAAAGCGCTCCTTGGACTAGCTTTGGAGGTGCGTAAGCGGAGAAAATGGCGAGCAACCCCTTGTATGGCGCGGACGAACCGCAAAGTTCGGCGCGGCGACATCTTAAAGGCCCGATGCGTGAACCGCGTCAAGCGCCCGCGCCTGAAAAAGAGAGACCGCGCGCGATTCGCATCAACGAGCTTTCATACTGGCGAAGATGAAGCTAATCCGTTGCGGCCATGACAGATAGTCACAACAAACCCAATTTCCGCGCCGCCTTCGGAGCCGACCTCGATTCATTGCGACGGCGTGACCGTTTGCGGGCGCTGGCGCCCCGCGCCGGATGCGATTTCGCTTCCAACGATTATCTTGGGCTCGCCGAATCCGAGGAATATCGCGACGCCGCCAAAGCGGCGCTTGCGCGCGGCGTTCCGCTTGGCGCCGGCGGCTCGCGCCTGCTGCGGGGCAACCATCCCGAACATGAGGCGCTGGAAGAAGAGGCGGCCCGGTTTTTTGGCTCCGAGGCCGCATTGTTCTTTGGCGCTGGGTTCGCCGCCAACGAGGCGCTGTTGGCGACCCTGCCTCAGCGGGGCGATCTGATCCTTTACGACGAACTCATTCACGCCAGCGCCCATGAGGGGATGCGGCTGTCGCGGGCGCGGAGCGTGGCTGTGAAACACAATGACGCAGCCGCGTTCGAGGAGGCCATAAGCGCGGCGGGAGAGGTCGGGCGCATATGGATCGCCGTGGAGAGCCTCTACAGCATGGATGGGGATATGGCGCCGTTGCGTGAACTCGCCGAGACGGCCCGGCGGCATCACGCGTTTCTGCTGATCGACGAAGCCCATGCGACGGGAGTCTTCGGGCCGGGAGGGCGTGGGTTGGCGCATGAAATGGAGGGGCGGGAAAACATCGTCACGTTGCACACCTGCGGCAAGGCTCTCGGCCTCTCCGGAGCTATGGTCTGCCTGCCGCGATTGCTGCGGGAATTCTTGATCAATCGCTGTCGCCAATTCATCTTTGCGACGGCGCCGTCGCCTTTGCTTGCCGCTTCGATTCGCGCCGCTCTAAGAATTATCGAAGGCGCCGAACATCGGCGCGAACGTCTCGCCAGTCGCGTTGCCCGCGTGGGGCGGAACCTTCGGCGCGCGACCGGCGTCGAGCCTTCCGGCACGCAGATCCAGCCGGTAATTGTGGGCTCGGAAGAGAGAGCGCTGACGCTCGCGGGCAAAATGCAGGCGCAAGGATTCGATATCCGCGCGATCCGTCCCCCAACCGTGCCGCTAGGGACGTCGCGATTACGCATATCGCTCACCCTCAACCCGAGCGACGAGCAAATGGACGCGATGATCGCGCTGCTTGCGCATGAAATCGAGAGGCTCGCGTAATGAGCAGGCGTATCGTGATCGTGGGGACAGATACCGGCGTCGGCAAGACGGTCTTTTCCGCCGCGCTGGTCGCCGCCCTGGACGGGTTCTACTGGAAGCCGGTGCAATCGGGATTGGACGGTGAAACCGACTCGCAATGCGTCGCGCGCCTGTCCGGACTTTCGCCCAAGCGCATACTGCCCGAGGCTTGGCTGCTGAAAACGCCCGTGTCGCCCCATTACGCCGCGCGTTTGGACGGCGTGACCATCGACCCTTTCGGGTTTAATCCCCCAGAGTGTTCCGGGACTCTGGTGATTGAAACCGCGGGCGGCGTGATGACGCCGCTTACCATTGAGAGCCCGACGATAGACGCACTCGAACGATGGGGCTTTCCGGCGGTCGTGGTGGCGCGAACGTCGCTCGGCACGATCAATCACAGTCTTTTGACTGTCGAGGCCCTGCGGCGCCGCAAAATTCCTCTGCTGGGCGTGGCCTTTGTCGGCGAGCCGAACGAAGAGTCGCAATCGACGATCGGCAAAATGGCCCGCGTGAAGAACCTTGGCTGCTTGCCCTTTCTTGCTTCTCTTTCTCGGGAGACCCTGGGCGCAGCCTTCGAAGCCGCCTTCGCCCTCGGCGACTTCCATCAAAGGGCGACGGCATGACTCTCGTCACGCAATCGCCGGTCTGGCGTCCCTTCACTCAGCACGCCCTCCAGCCCGAAGCCATAAAAATAGCGCGCGCGGAAGGCTGCTGGCTCGACGCCGATGACGGTTCTCGATTTCTCGACGCCATTTCCTCGTGGTGGGTCATCACCCACGGTCATCGCCGGCCCGAAATCATGCGGGCGATCAGGGCGCAGACCGAGCTTCTCGATCAAATCATTTTCGCCGGCTTCACCCACGACCCCGCCGAGCGTCTCGCCAGGCGTCTCGTTGAAATTTCCCCGCGCGGCCTCGAATATGTGTTCTATTCGGATAGCGGTTCGACCAGCGTCGAGGTGGCGCTCAAAATGGCGCTGGGCTTTTGGCGCAATCGCGGAGAAACGCGCACAAGGATCGTCACGCTCGAACACGGCTATCATGGCGATACGGTGGGGACGATGTCGGCCGGGGCGCGTTCGGCCTTCAACGCCAGCTACGAACCCCTGCTTTTCGACGTGACCCGGATTCCTTTTCCCTTTCGAGGCAGGGAGCAGGAAAGCCTCGACGCGCTGGAAGCGGCGTGCAAGGCAAAAGCCGCTGCTTTTGTGGTCGAGCCGCTCATTCTGGGCGCTGGCGGCATGTTGATTTACTCGGCCGCGACGTTGCGGGAAATGCGCAATATCTGCGAGCGATATGGCGTGCTTTTCATCGCCGACGAGGTGATGACCGGCTTCGGCAGAACCGGAACCTTCTTCGCTTGCGAGCAGGCGGATATTTCGCCCGATATCGCCTGCTATTCCAAGGGAATCACCGGTGGGGCGCTGCCTCTCGCGGTAACGATGTGTAAAAGCGAGATTTTCGAGGCGCACTATTCGCCCGATCGCGCGCGGGCGTTTTTTCACTCCAGCTCCTATACCGCAAATCCAATCGCCTGCGCGGCGGCCCTGGCGAATTTGGAGATTTGGGAGAAGGACGAAGCTCGCCAGAGCGTGACGAGGCTTTGCCAATTGCAGGAGGAGCGCATCGCCCCGTTCAAAAGCGACGAGCGCTTTTCGAATGTGCGGCGTCTCGGCACGATCGCCGCGCTTGATCTTCGCGCGCAAGGAGATGGCTATCTCGCCACAATCGGGCTCGACCTGATGCGCTTCTTCAACAGTCGCGGCCTGCTATTGCGTCCGCTCGGCCCGACGATCTATATTCTTCCGCCTTACTGCATAAAAGGCGAGGAACTCGATCTCGTCTATGGGGCGATAGACGAAGCGGCCTCGCGCTTCCGCTGACTGAGGCTTACGCCTTCGCCCCGTCTTTGCTGGGAGCGCTCGCGAGGCGGGCGATATATTCGTCCCGCAACACGCGACGGAGAATCTTGCCGACCGTGCTTTTGGGCAGGGCGTCCCTGAATTCGTAATGCTTGGGCGCCTTATATCCGGTGAGACGCTCATGCACGAAAGCATTCAGCTCCTCCCTCGTGATATCGGGCTCGCGAGGAACGACGAACGCCATGGGCGCCTCGCCGGAATGCTTATCCGGCACGCCGATGACCGCGACTTCCTTCACTTTGGGATGAAGAGCGAGTTCGTTTTCGACCTCGTTCGGATAAACATTGAAACCGGAAACCAGAATGGTGTCCTTGAGACGGTCAACGATTTTGATCAGGCCGTCCGGTTTCATCAGGGCGATGTCGCCGGTGCGGAAAAAACCGTCTTCCGTCATTGCTTCCGCAGTCTCCTTCTCTCGCAGCCAATAGCCGGCCATTACCTGCGGACCCTTCACGCAAAGTTCGCCGCGCTCGCCAATCGGGGCGGGAGAGCCATCCTCGAGCCTGATCGTGACGAAGGTCGATGCCTGCGGATAGCCGATCGCGCCCGAAAACTCCTGGAGATCGGGCAGATTCATGCAGACAAGCGGCGAGGTTTCCGAAAGGCCATAGCCTTCGATGATCGCTTTTCCCGTTATCTGCTTCCACTTGCGCGCGGTGACGTCGAGGGTCGCCATGCCGCCCGATAAGCAGAAAACCAGTTTGGAAAAGTCGACCAGGCCGAAATCCTTGTGATCCGCCAGCGCGGCATAGAGCGTGTTGACCCCGGAAATCATGGTGAATGTCGTGCGTCGCAATGTCTTCACGAAACCGTCGATATCGCGCGGATTGGGGATCAAGAGGCAGCAGGCGCCAATCCTCGCCATTGTCAGGCAGCACGCCGTAAGGCCGAAGATGTGATAGAGCGGCAACGCCGCGATCATGACTTGCGGCCTGTTGGCGAACGGCCGCAACCAGAGCACCGCCTGTTCCACATTGCTGGCGACATTGCGGTGCAGGAGAGCGGCGCCCTTCGCCACTCCCGTGGTGCCGCCCGTGTATTGCAGGAATGCGATGTCGTCGCGCTCGACTTCCACAGCCTCCAATGGTCGCAGGCGTCCGCTTCCCATCACCTTCGAGAAAGCGATCGAACCAGGCAGGTCGAAGGGTTTGACGGCGCGCTTCACCCACCTGGAAACCGCGTTAACGATGAACCCCTTCATTCCCAGCAGGTCGCCCGGAGAGAGCAGGACGACTTGCTCGACCTGAATCGAAGCCCACGCCTCCGCCACAGTGTGCGCGAAATTTTCGAGGACGAAAACGAAACGGGCGCCGGAGTCGTTGATCTGGTGCTGGAATTCGTGCGACGTGTAGAGCGGGTTGACGTTGACGACAACGCCGCCGGCGAGAAAAACGCCAAAGATAATAGCCGGGTAGCTCGCGAGATTGGGGGACATAATGGCGACGCGATCGCCTTTGTTCAGGCCGCGCGATTGCAGCCAGGAGCCGACCGCTTCCGCCGCGGCGGCCAACTCTAGATAGGTCAGGCGTTTGCCAAGGCACTCGATGGCCGGCCGTTCGGGAAAAGTGGCGACGGCCTTGCGAAAAATGGCGATGAGCGTGGAATAGTTCCGCTCGTCCAGGTCGGGAGGAACATAGGCCGGATAGGACGCAAGCCATGGCCGGGCCGCGTAGGGGTCGTTTGTTATTGTATCGGCGATCATGGGCTTAACTTCTGAATGTGGTGAAGACCGAGCACGAAACCAACGCGGACGAATCTAGTTGCTTAGGAAGATAGCATCTGCGCCTTTCGGGACAGCTGGGCGCGAACCAAACTTCGTTGTTGCGCTGCAAAAGAATTGACTTCACGCGCCCGCGCTGGAACCCGCGAGCAAGGCCAGCCCCAATCCCAACACCGCGAGCGCCGCGAGCAATTGCGCCCCCGCGCCGGCGAGCCTAGCCCGGCGGTCTTCGGAGGAGCTGAAGCGACGCGCGGCCTCCCGCGCATATACCGCCGCCCCGGCCAAGGCGCTGGTGGTGATCGCGGTTCCGGCGGACATCAACAAAACGGAGGCGACGCCGGTCAGAAAGAGGCCCTGCGCGAGCGTAAACACGAGTATCAGGATCGCTCCCGAACAGGGACGCAAGCCTGCGGCGACGATGATTCCGAGCCCATCGCTCCAGGAAAGTCCGGTCTCAAGGGTCGTCGGGTCGGGAATATGCAGGTGAGCGCAGTCGGCCGAATGAACATGCGATGGGTCGTCCACCGCCTCGCAATAAAGACCGCGCGAGCTTCGCGCTAAAGCGGGAGTATGCAGCGCAGCATAAAATGCGGCGCTTTTCTTCCATACGAGGCTCGCGCCAAGCAGCGCTATCGCGCCGTAACTGGCGAGTTCGATAAGGTTCGCGGCGCCTTTCATTTGAGCGGCCGTCGCTCCGAGCAACGCCGCCGCCGTTCCCACCAGGGTTATCGCCACGACGCCCTGCAGGAGCGCGGCCAGGGCGGCCAGCGTTATCCCGCGCCGGAGCGCCGCCCGGCTCGCAACCATGTAAGATGCAAGAACGGCTTTGCCGTGACCGGGACCGGCGGCATGAAAAACGCCGTAAGCCAAGCTGGCCCCCGCAAGGCTCCAGAAGGCGGCGGGGTTCGTTTTCAACGCCTTGACCGCCGTCTGCAATTCCATGTGGAATTTATTCTGCCAGGATAGGATCAGCCCCGCCAATCCAGTCGCGGGGCTCATGGATTCGCCGCCGGCGATGGCGAAAGGATTGCGACCCGATTGGGCCAGGGCGTGCGGCGCCAATAGGATGAGCGTCCCTAAGGCGAGCAGCAGCGCAAACACGACGCCTCGTTCGATCCGGTTCACGGGCAGGCCACAATGACATGGGTGGCGAGCTTTATGCCGAAATCCGCGCCCGGCGAGAAGTTCTGGAAAAAGGCTTCGGACAATTTCTTATTCTCTTCGGCCGCGAGCGGCTTTGGCTCGAGCGTGCTGACGGAGCAACCCGGCGGCGCTTTCGACAGGGTGACTGGGTTTTGCTTCTCGAAGCCGAACGACACGAAATAAGTGGGGTCGTAGACTTGGAAAGAAAAAGGCTTTCTCGCCGCGACCGGCGTTTCGAGCGGCAGCATGAAACGAAGAGTGACTATCTTCTTTTCGTTCGCATCGAGCGTCACCTCGGTCGGCTGCTTGAATACGAGCTTTGCGCCTCCCTGCCTGGCGAAGGTGAAAAACTCGAACTCGGCCAGTGATTCGACGTTGGTTTTCGCAAGCGGCGCGAGTTCCTCCCGCGTGGGTGGCTTGCCGTCCTTGCCCAGGCCCTGCACAGCGAAGGCCGAATACATTTCGTCAAACTCCCAGGCGTGTCGTAGCCCCAATATTTTCCCGTCCGGGCCGAACGCCACCTCGCTCCTGACCGTCACCCAGACGTGAGGATGGGCCAAGGCCGAGCCCGCGACGGTCAGCGACAGGGCCAGCGCCGAGGCAAGCGCGGAATATAACCGAAAAAGCGGAGGGAATGGACGGTTCATCGCTTTTCGGCTAAGCAGCGAAGACGGCGAAAAAAGGGCGCGCAACCCGCTCTTTACTCTGAAGCGTAATCCTATCATAACCTCGCTTGAAAAAATCCTCGGCGGCGAGATTGAGTCTATAGGCGCCATTTATCGTGGACAGTCGGCGTCGAACCCCTTTGGCGAGATGGACTTTCGCGAGTGGTTGCTGTGATATGCCGGTCGAGAAGGACGTTTAGGTTCGGGAATGTGTTTCCCGCCGGGCGAGCCCGAGCGAAGGCCGTAGGCAGGAATGCGCGCTTAAAGGGGCTACGCTCTTTTATCCCTGCAGTCGCGTAAACGATAAGCATCGACGAGCTTACGGCGACGGTGAATTCAATCACGGGAGAAGCATTCAATATGGCGGACAGTCTCGCCAGCGACTCGCAGCTTGGTCAAGCCTTACTCGAGTCGACGCTCGCGGACAAATACGATCTCGAGAAGCCGCGGATCTTGATGACCGGGACCCAGGCGATCGTGCGCCTGCTTCTCATGCAAAAGGAGACGGATCGCCGCGCGGGTCTGAATACGGCGGGTTTCGTCACCGGCTATCGCGGATCGCCGCTCGGCGGCGTCGACGCGCAGATGCATCGCGCCAAGGCCTATTTCGATAAAAGCGAAATTTTGTTCATGCCGGGCCTCAACGAGGATCTCGCGGCGACGGCCATCTGGGGCGCGCAGCAGGCCGAGATGCGCGGCGAGGGCAAGTATGATGGGGTGTTTTCGCTATGGTATGGCAAGGGGCCGGGCGTCGACCGCAGCGGAGACGTCCTGCGCCATGTCAATCTGGCCGGATCGTCGCGTTATGGCGGCGCCATCGCGCTGATGGGCGACGATCACACCGCGGAATCCTCCACGACAGCGCATCAATCGGAGTTTCATTTCGTCGATGTGATGATGCCGATCCTCTCGCCGGCCGGCGTGCAAGAGATTCTGGATTATGGTCTCTACGCCTTTGCTTTATCCCGTTACGCCGGCGTTTGGGTGGGCTTGAAATGCCTTAAGGACACCGTTGAATCCACGGCCTCGGTAGACGGGTCGCTTGGCCGTGTCGAGATCGTGGTTCCGACCGATTTTCAGATGCCGGCCGGCGGGTTGAACATTCGTCCCGCCGACCCGGTTCTCGTTCAGGAGGCGCGGCTTCAGGAGAACAAGCGCGACGCGACTCTCGCCTTCATCCGCGCCAACAAGCTCAACAAGATCATCACAACGGGCGGACCCAACGCGAAGATTGGGGTCATTACCGTCGGGAAATCCTATCTCGATGTCAGGCAGGCGCTCGACGATCTCGGGGTCGACGAAGTGAGCGCCAACGACCTTGGACTGCGGCTCTATAAGGTCGCCTGTCCCTGGCCGCTCGAACCCGAGGGGTTGAAGGAGTTCGCGCGGGGCCTCGACCTCATCATCGTGGTCGAAGAGAAGCGTTCGCTCATCGAAATGCAGTTGCGGGGCGAGCTTTATGGCGCGCCGAACCAACCGCTATGCATTGGCAAGAAAGACGAGAGCGGAAACTGGCTATTCCCCGCCAAAGGCGCGTTGGACGCCAATGACGTGGCCATCGCGATTGGCCGGCGCCTGCTAAAATATCATCGCTCCGTCGACCTCGAATCTCGTGTCGCGAGACTCGAAGCGCTGCAGGAAAAGCGGGCGGTCATCACCGAGGTCACGACGCGGGTTCCGCATTTTTGCGCCGGTTGCCCACACAGCACCTCGACGCATGTGCCGCCCGGCTCCCGCGCCTATACCGGCATAGGCTGCCATTACATGGCGCAGTGGATGGACCGCTCGACGGAGGGCTACACCCACATGGGCGGCGAGGGCGCCAATTGGATTGG
Source organism: Methylocystis sp. KS32 (assembly GCA_002862095.1). GTDB lineage: Bacteria > Pseudomonadota > Alphaproteobacteria > Rhizobiales > Beijerinckiaceae > Methylocystis. Next base: position 132,634 of record PHSQ01000004.1, read on the forward strand.
CGAGGCGCCGTTCTCGACACGCAAGCATGTTTTTCAGAATCTCGGCGACGGCACCTACAACCACTCCGGTTCGCTCGCGATCCGCTTCGCCGTCGCGACCAACACCAATATCACTTTCAAGATTCTCTATAACGGCGTCGTCGCCATGACCGGCGGCCAGAAGCATGAGGGGAATCTGACGGTCGAAGCGATCGCCCATCAGGTCGCCGCCGAAGGCGTGAAGAAAATCGCCCTGGTCACTGACGAGCCCGGCAAATACCCGGTTCTGACCGCTTGGCCGCCGGGGCTGAAAATCCATCACCGCAATATTCTCAACGAAGTGCAGCGCGATCTCGCGGAGACCGAAGGCGTCACCGTTCTGATTTACGACCAGACCTGCGCCGCCGAAAAACGCCGCTTGCGCAAGCGCGGCAAATATCCCGATCCCGACGCGAGAATCTTCATCAACGAACTGGTTTGCGAAGGCTGCGGCGATTGCGGAACGGCGTCGAACTGCGTCGCTGTTCAGCCGGTGGAGACGGAGTTCGGGCGCAAGCGCCGTATCGATCAATCGGCCTGCAACAAGGATTTTTCCTGCCTGGAAGGCTTTTGCCCGAGCTTCGTGACCGTCCATGGCGCGCGCATGAAAAAGGCGGCGTTGCCGTCGCGCTCGGATGCCGAAAGCCAGCCCAGATTGCCTCAACCGGCTCTCCCCAACATCGGTCCCACGCCATACGGCGTGCTGATCGCGGGCTTGGGCGGGACCGGCGTCGTGACGATTTCGGCGCTGCTGGGTCTCGCTGCGCATCTCGAGGGCAAGGGCGTCGGCGTGATCGATATGGCGGGTCTCGCCCAGAAGGGCGGGGCGGTTTACTGCCACGTCAAAATTGGGCGCGCGCCGGATTCCGTGCATGCCATACGCATCGCCGCCGGCGAGGCGGATTTGATGCTGGGCTGCGATCTCGTCGTCGCCGGAGCGAAACTCGTACTCTCCGCGATCGACCCGGAGCGCACCGCCGTTGTCGTGAACAGCGCGGAGGTGTTTCCTGGCGACATCGAGCGAAACCCGGATTTTGTTCTTCCCTCGAAAGAGATCACGCAGGCGATCCGCGACGTCAGCGGCTCGCGCATCGACTTCCTGGACGTCACCGCGCTTGCCCTGGCGCTGCTCGGCGATTCCATCGCGGCGAATATCTTCATGTTGGGATATGCTTGGCAGAAGGGTTATCTGCCTCTTTCCGACGTTTCGATCCTCCGCGCCATCGAGCTCAATGGAGAATCCGTCGAGATGAACCAGCAGGCCTTCGTGTGGGGGCGTCGGGCGGCGCATGACTTCACGAGCGTCGAAGCCGTGGCGGCCTCCTTGCGTCCGCGCTCCGAAGCGCGCGAGAAATCCAAAACGCTTGAGGAGATCGTCGAGCGCCGCGCTTCGTTCCTGGTCGATTACCAGAATCTCGCCTATTCTCAGCGCTATCGCGCGCGCGTCGCGCGGGTCGCGGCGGTTGAAGCCGCGCGCACTCCAGGCTCCGTCGATCTGACCGAGGCGGTCGCGCGCTATCTCTTCAAGGTGATGGCCGCCAAGGACTTTTACGAAGTCGCGCGCCTTTTCGCCAATGGGGTTTTCGAGCGCCAGCTCGCAGAGACCTTCGAAGGCGAGCTCTCTTTGGAGTTCCATGTCGCGCCGCCGCTTCCTAGCCTTCAGCCAAAGAACGACTTCGGCGGATCACGCAAGATGACCTTCGGCCCCTGGGCCTTCAAGGTTCTGCGTTTGCTCGCAAGGATGAAACCCTTGCGCGGGACCTGGCTCGACATTTTCCGTTTCGATCACGATCGCGTGGCGGAAAGAAAAATTCTGGCGGATTACGAAACCCTGATCGACGAAATCCTCCAGAGGCTCACGCCGGAGAATCACGCCGTCGCGGTGGCGCTTGCGCGTATCCCCGAGAAAATCCGCGGTTTCGGTCACATCAAGGCCAGGCATATCGCCGCCGCCCAACTCGAGGAGGAGCGGCTTTTGGCGCAATTGCGGGCGTCCGCCGTCGCGACCAAAGCGGCGGCGGAGTGACGTCGGGGACCGCGACATGACGTCGCCGCCCGATCAGGGCGCGCTTGATGGCGCGAGGGCGTTGCGGGTGCTGGTTCTTGGCGGCGCCAGTGAAGCGCGGGCGCTCGCGGCCCGGATAGCGCAAAGGCCCGATATTCGCGCCGTGATGTCGCTCGCCGGCCGCACCAGCGCGCCGGTCGAAACCGGGCTACCGACGCGCATCGGCGGCTTTGGCGGCGTGGATGGACTCATCCGGTATTTGTCCGAGGAAAGGATCGATCGGGTGATCGACGCCACCCATCCCTTCGCGACTCGAATTTCAGCCAATGCGCGTTTCGCCTGCGCGGCGCTTGGCGTTCCCCTCGCCGCCCTCGGGCGAGAGCCGTGGCGCGCGCGCGCGGGTGATCGCTGGACCGAGGTTCCAAACCTCGACGAGGCCGCGAAAGCGCTCGGGAGCGATCCGAAGCGGGTGTTTCTCACCATCGGCCGGCTCGGCGTCGGAGCCTTTCGAGCGGAGCCGCAACATGAATATCTCATCCGCACCATCGAGCCGCCGGAGCCTTCCGACCTGCCGCCGCATCGCGTTTTGCTCTTTGCGCGGGGGCCTTTCGAGAAGAACGACGAGATCGCCCTGATGCGGGAGCGCCGCATCGAGATCGTGGTGACGAAGAACAGTGGAGGAGCGTCGACTTACGCCAAAATGGAAGCGGCGCGGGAATTGGGGCTCGAGGCGATCGTGATCGCGCCTCCGGCGCCGCCCGACGCTCCGAGGCTGGCCGACATCGACGCCGCGATGGCGTTTTTGTCGTAAGCGGCGGATCATGACAAAAATCTTGATGATTCAGGGAACCGGGTCCGATGTGGGCAAATCCCTCATCGTCGCGGGGCTTGCGCGAGCCCTCGCCAACCGGGGGCTCAATGTCGCGCCTTTCAAGCCGCAAAACATGTCGAACAACGCCGCGGTGACGCAAGAAGGCGGCGAAATCGGGCGCGCTCAGGCGTTGCAGGCCCGTGCGGCGCGGCGGCCTCCCAGTAACGACATGAATCCGGTGCTGCTCAAGCCGCAGGGGGCGAGCGGTTCCCAGGTCATCGTGCAGGGCAGGTTGGTCGGGCAGGCGCTTGCGCGCGACTACCAGAGCTGGAAGCCCAGCCTCATGCAATATGTGCTGCAAAGCTTCGGCAGGCTGCGCAACTCGGCGGACATCGTGCTAATTGAGGGCGCGGGCAGCGCGGCGGAGGTGAATCTGCGCGCGAACGACATCGCCAACATGGGGTTTGCTCGCGCCGTAAATGCGCCGGTCGTGCTGGCGGCCGATATCGACCGAGGAGGGGTTATCGCTCAACTCGTCGGCTGTCACGCGGTGCTGGACGCCGAAGACGCCGCTCTGATAAAGGGGTTCATCGTCAACAAATTCCGGGGCGATCCCTCGCTGTTCGACGATGGGATGCGCCTCATCGTCGAGCGCACGGGATGGCGGCCGCTCGGACTGCTTCCCTTTTTCGACCTGGCGAACCGGCTGCCGGCGGAAGATTCGGTTGGCCTTCGCGATAGTTGCGCGAGCGGGGAGGGCGCAACCAAAATCGCGATTCCGCTTCTGCCGAACATCGCCAATTTCGACGATTTCGACCCGTTGAAGGCCGAGCCTGGCGTCTCCTTTGTGTTTACGCCTCCCGGTTCGCCCTTGCCTCCCGACGCCCGGCTTGTCATCCTGCCGGGCTCAAAGGCGACGATAGCGGATTTGAATGCTTTTCGAGCCGAGGGCTGGCATATCGATCTGGCTGCGCATTTGCGTCGCGGCGGGCGCGTTTTGGGCGTTTGCGGAGGCTATCAGATGCTGGGCCGAAGCATCGCCGATCCCAATGGGATCGAAGGCGCGCCGGGTGAAACAGAGGGACTCGGTCTTTTGGAGGTGACGACGGTGCTGGGCCAAAGCAAGCGCCTCGAACTGTCGCGAGGCGTCAGCGTGACGGATGGCGCGCCGTTTAGTGGCTATGAGATGCATATGGGCGTGAGCCAGGGGCGAGATTGCGCGCGCCCGGTTCTTCGCTTCGCGGACGGCCGCGAGGATGGCGCAACCTCTCCCGACGGCCTCGTCATGGGAACTTATGTGCATGGGCTGTTCTCGAACGACGCACAGCGCGCTTCCTGGCTAGGTCGTCTGGAATCGGCGCCGTCGGGGCTACTTTACGAGGCGCGGGTCGAGCAGACCTTGGACGCTTTGGCGGAGCATTGCGTTCGCCACATCGATTTGGATCGACTGTTGGACTTTGCGCGATGACCTCGGCTTTCATCGCGCGCGAGACCCCAATGGAACGCGCCGCTTCGCCGCCTATCGAACATGGTGGCGGACTGGACGCTGCGAGACGGCGCTTCCCTGAAGCGCCGGAGCCTTGGATCGACCTTTCGACCGGTGTTAGTCCGATCGCCTATCCGCTCCCAAACATCGCGCCGCAAGCCTGGAGTCGGCTGCCCGACGCGGACGCTGTCACGGCGCTGGAGCGCGCGGCGATGGGCGCCTACGGAGCGCCGGCGCATCTCCAGGTGGTTGCGGGCGCGGGGACGCAGGCTTTCATTCGAAGCCTGCCGCGTTTGTATGCGGATCGTCGCGTCGCGACCCTCGGTTTCACCTATGCCGAACATGAGGCGTCCTGGCGCGCCGCGGGAGCGCGAACGAGAGTGGCGGCCACGCTGGACGAACTCGCCGGCGCCGACGTCGCCATTGTGGTCAATCCCAACAACCCAGACGGCCGGCTGGAAAGGCGCGAGAGCTTGATTGAACTTGGCCGCGGCCTGGCGAGACATGGCGGCCTGCTCATCGTCGACGAAGCCTTTATGGATGTTACGCCCGAGGCGAGCCTCGCGCCGCTCGCTGAGGAGAACGTCGTTGTGCTGCGGTCTTTCGGCAAGATTTACGGCCTTCCTGGAGCCAGACTTGGATTCGCCATTTGCGCGCCTCTTCTCGCCGCGAGGCTTCGGGCCGAACTCGGCCCCTGGAGTGTGAGCGGACCGGCTCTCGCCATCGGGGCGTCGGCTCTGTCCGATGCCGGCTGGCTAGAGCAGACTCGGATATCCTTGAGGAAATCGGCGCGCCGACTCGACGCCGTTTTGGACGCCGCTGGTTTCGAAATTGTCGGCGGCGCGACCCTTTTCACGCTCGCCGCTCGCACTGACGCCGAGTTTTGGTTTAAACGTCTGGCGCGGCGCGGGATTTTGACAAGGCGGTTCGAGCAGCGGCCCCGTTGGCTGCGCTTCGGACTTCCAGCCTGCGAGGAACAATGGACCCGGCTGCGCGAAGCCCTGGGCGTTGAATCCGATGTCTGATAAAAAAATGCCGGAGAGCGAATCTATGCTTGCGCCCGCCGGCTCTTTCTCGAAGGCCGAGCGCGACGCGGTCTATCGCGTGATTTACGCGCGCCGGGATGTGCGTAACGAATTTCTCGACCAGGAAGTGCCGCGCGACGTCCTGATGCGCATCCTCGACGCCGCGCATCATGCCCCGTCGGTGGGATTCATGCAGCCATGGAACTTCATCCTGATTCATGACCTCTCGATCCGTCGAAGCGTATGCGAGGCGTTCTCCCGCAGCGTGCGGGAGGAAGAACAGTCGATCGAGGCGGGGAAACGCGCGCTTTACCGCAATCTGAAGCTCGAAGGAATCTTGAAGGCTCCGCTCAATATCTGCGTCACTTGCGATCGCGCCCGGATGGGCAAGACGGGTCTTGGCCGTTCGCAACAGCCGGAGACGGATTTGCTCAGCACCGCCTGCGCCGTGCAAAACCTTTGGCTCGCGGCGAGGGCCGAAGGCGTCGGAGTGGGGTGGGTCAGCATTCTCAAGCCGGAAGAATTGCGGATGATTCTGGGGATTCCGGAGGAAATCGCGATCGTGGCCTATCTCTGCGTCGGCTTTGTCGAGCGCGCTTACGTGCGGCCGGAACTGGAGGTTAAGAATTGGGCGAAGCGCCTGCCGCTCGACCAACTCGTGTTCGACAATCTTTGGGGCGAGCGATCCGAAGCAGCCAATGACTAGGCATTCTTATATCCGTCGCAATTTTGTTGCTTGGTGATGGGCGCCGCCGGCGCGAAATCGGGTAAGCTTCTGCTTGAAAAGGAATAGGAGTCAGGGAACGGTTTATGCAACACGGTTTGCTAACGCCTTTTGTCGACATTTGATATAAAGCCGCGCGCAATGGCTACGGGAGCTTAAGCGTTTCCAGCTTTTCGAGTTGTGGAGCGCTGGCCGATGGGTGAAGGTGAATTTCGAAAATTGGACTTGCTCTTGGAGAAGAACATGAATGCGTCGGTTAACTTCGAGCAAATATTCGACAGAGCTCTTCCGCTTGCTAATAATGTAATGCTCACTGTGACCCAGGCTCCCGAGCATGAGCGGGAACTGCTCGGAATGCTTGAGGGAGCCATGATGCGCGGCATGAAGGAACATGCGCAGCTCATGGCGATTCATGTTCCTTTCGAACGTTTTCCCTACATGGATTCAAAGTTTTGGCACATCCCGGTGGAGGACAGCGGCGACCCGAGGGTGCTGCGATTTTTCTTCGAGACCCCGGATTTGGAGGCCGCCTGACCAAGGAAGAGCCTACTTGAACCTATTTTGTGTCTTGATAAACTCCGCTGCTTTCACGTCTTCTGTCCGCTGTAGCCGTTATTGACGGTCACGATATCAGCCTTAGCTGATGTTTTGCGGCGTTTCTGGGGAGGACGCATATGCGTAAATATCTAGCGACGGTCTTGATCGCCGCCGCAATGTTATTTTTGACTCCGGTTAGAGTCTGGGCTTGCCCATGAATGAAAGTGACATTGCAGATTGGTTCAAGTCATGATCACCAATAGAGCGGGCAAAGTTATATTGTTATAACCGCTATACAGGCCGTCGTCTTAATTGGGGTTCTTGCGGATGGGCTGGCGCCATCACTACTACTATAGGCGCCATTGCTATCATCGGCATTAGAGCAAAATCCGAAAAAGTTGATAGACTTTTCCGATTAGATTTAGCTCCAGCTTTTTGAATCTGGAGCGCTTTCCGACCAGACGATTCCGTCGGGTCGGAAAGCGCTTTAGGGGCGCGGATGGCGTCACCATCACAAATGGAATCGCTATTACTGGTGAAAGTAAAATTGAAGCGTTGGCGTAACGGAAGAGCCGGCCGAAAAGACCAGCTCTTTCAATGTGCGCCCTCCGCCGGCCCCTTCGGGACGCGCGTCCAGATCTCGCTCCGACAAAGAAAGGCGATAAGGCACCCCGCGAGCGTCAATTGATTGGGCTTGTCGAGCGTGATCGTGCCGGAGTAAGTCTTCCCGTTCTGGGGATTGAAGAGATCGCCTTTCCATTGATTTGGAGCGGTCTTCCCGGCGTGGCGCAAAACAACGGCAGGCGGCGATCCGTCGGGCGCCGGAGCGACCCCGCGAGCGCAGAGCGCGCCGTCGCAGTCATAGAATTCCAGCTTTTCGCCGCTGGCGCCGCTACGCAGCCACACGCCATGAATCGCTTCAGCGGCGAGGCCCGGATTACAATTTAAAAGCGCGAGCAGGGCGACGACCATTGATTTTTTCATGCCAAAAAATCCCATTTTAGCGCGGTCGGGATAATTAAGACTCATCGTGGCGCGCCTTCTCCGGATACGCTGTCGACGCGCGGCGGGCCAAGAAACGCAGGCACGACCACGAACGCCGCGACCAAAGTGAAGAACAGCGAAATCGCCAGTAACTCCCCCATGCTGGCGGTGCCGGGATGACTGGAGAAATAAAGGCTCCCGAAAGCCGTTCCGGTCGTAAGCGAACTGAAAAAAATCGCGCGAGTGAGGCTCGACGCCAGCATATCCACGACGCCCTTCCGCCAGGCGATCACATAATAGATGTGAAATGCGACCCCTACGCCAAACATGAGCGGCAGTGCGATGATATTCGCGAAATTCAACGACATGCCAAGAGCGTCCGCCGCCTCGAGGCTCATTATTCCTGCGAGAACGAGAGGGCCGAGCGTCAGGGCGACGTCGGTCGCCCGGCGCAAGGCGACGACAAGGATAATGAATATCGCGATGAAGGCATAGACCCCCGCCTGAATGAAGGCCTTCACGATAGATTTTCCGGCCGCCAGCACGCCGATCGGCGCTCCGCTGGCGTCCGGCGCGACTTTCTCGACGGCTTCCGCGAAGGCTGTGAGAACATCGAGGCTGTTGCTGTTCCCTTTGGGCGCGGCTTCGACTCGATATTGCCCGGTCGCGGACACCCAATCCTGCTTGATGTCCGCTGGCAGATTTTCAAGCGTGACCCGTTTGGCTTGAAGCGCCTCCCGCAATTGCCCCAGCATTCGCCGGAAATCGCCAAATGCGGCGACACGCGCGTTCCCCCGGACTTGCGCGTCGGATTCCGCAAGCGACTCCAGGGCGTCCGCGAAGCGGGCCACCGAGGGCGCGATATTCCGTCCCCCCATGCGGCGCAGGGAAGCGGCGCCCTGAATCAAGGCGTTTACGGTTTCTGCGTCGGTGGGCGCCGGTTCCGCCTTAGGGTAGACGACGTCATGCAGTTCCGCGGCGGCGTCCTCTATCAGCGGCAGTTTCTCGTCTTGGTTTTCGGGGATGAATGTTTCCACCGTGGTCACGCGATCGACCTGCGGAAGCGCAGAGAGTTTACGGGCGAGGTCTTGCGCCGTCTCCGCCGATGGCGCGAGAGCCTCGAGCGTATTGATCGCGGTCTTGGGATCTTTCGACAGATCGATGAACGTCGCCACCGACTCAACATTCTGGTCGCGAAGATCCATCGGGTTCGAGTCGAAGGAGAGATGGAAGAGATAAGGCCCTCCCGCGACAGCCGCCGTCACGGCCGAGGCGATGATCAGCGCCCGATGTCGGGCGATCCAGTGGTCTATCGAAGCCAGGGAGGCCGTCTCCAAGGGCAGGCGCTCCGCGCGGGGATTGAGCAATTTGATCAGGGCCGGCAGAAAGGTCAGCGTGGTGACATAGGCGATGATCATGCCGCATCCGGCGATCAATCCGAGTTCCGCCACCCCCCGAAATTCGGTTGGCAGGAAGCAAAAGAAGCCGGCCAGAAGCGACACCGCCGCTAGAGTCAAGGACACGCCGATTTCGCGCGTGGCGCTTAGCAAGGCGCCGTCAAGATCGCCCCCCTTGTGACGTTCATGGCGATAGCGGGTGGCGAATTGAATGCCGAAATCGACCCCGAGCCCTATGAAGAGCGCCGCGAAAGCCACGGATATCAGGTTGAAGCGTCCGATCAGAATAATGCCGAGACCAGCCGTTATCGCCAGACCGGCGAGAAGCGTGGCGAGGACCGCGAAAATGAGCTTGGGAGAACGCATGGCCATGAACAGGATAAGGGTGACGATCAGGAGCGTGATCGCCAGACTCGGCCCCATATTTTCGGAAATCGTCGCGAATTCGTCATCCGAGAGCGCCGCCTGGCCCGTCAGCCGAAACCTGACGCCATGAGCCGCGTTCAGATTCAGTTTGGCCGCCATGTTTCGCACCAATTCAATGGCGTCCTGGCCGGGTTGCAAGGCGGAGAAATCGAGCACCGGCTTGATCAATATGATCCGACGCGGATCGGTCGAGGCGGCGGCGGGCGCTTCGGCCTTTCCGCCGGAGAGGAGCCTGTCCCAGGAGACGCGAGCTGGTTCGCCGACCAAAACGTTTTCGAACGCTGTCGAAAACTCGTCGAGGCCTGCGGAATACATTGCAAGGCCGCGTTCATTATGCTCGACCTGCTTGTAATTCTTGACTAGCGCCGCGCTCAGGCCTCGGAGCGAGGGATCTTCGGCTAGGGGCTGAAGTATGTCGCGTTGGCCGACAAGCATCCCTAATTTGTGCTGGAGATCGTCCGTGCTGAGAAACAAGAGGCCATTGGCGTGAAAAAATTGATTATCGTCCGGGCGCCAGGAGCGGGAAATCAGCGGGGCGCCCTGCAAGGCGTCATTCAGCTTCGTCGCTGATTCCTCGGCTTTTTCCGCCGTATTCGCATCGATAACCGCGATGATGAGGTTATCCAGCTGAGGAAAGGCCCTGTAGAGCTGCGCTTCATTGTGACGCCACGGAATTTTCTCCGAGAACAGATTCTCGGTGTCGGTGTCTATAGCAAAATAGACGGACGTATAATAGACACCGAACCCAGTCAAAACGAGGAAAATTAGGACGATGGTCTTTGGCCAACTCAAACATAAGCCAACTATTTTCTCAAGCATCCATTCGTTCCTCGACGATCAACGTAACTATACGTTGTCACTGAGCAGCCTATTTGAGAAAGAGACTCGCTCTGCTGTCTTTGTTCCTCTCTATACAGGGCTGCGCCATCGGCTCCAAATGCGTTTGCGCACTGTGGATGCGCGCAGCGGCAAGCGTTGGGCCTCCACTGTATTGGGAATCTGGTTAAAGACGGGGGGAAATTTGGAATAGGCCGTTTTGGCGGACGCCGTAAGCTGCGTCCGTCGCTTATTTTTTCGTCTGGGCGGCGTCGCGCAGCGCCTTTTCCAGAGAGCCGATCTTGGCTTTCTTGGGAGCCTCTTTCTTGTTCTGGGGCGATGAGCCGTCCTGTGCCTGTTCCGGTTCCTTATGCAGGCTTTGCCAATCGCGAACCGACAGCTTGCCGGGAGTTTCCGGCGCGGACGCAAGCGCCGCCACGGCGTCAGCCGCCTTCCCGGTCGCGGGCATTACCGTCTTGCCGGCGTCCGACATCGTTGACTTAACAGCGGATGGGCTCACCCTATCCCTCGACGCGAGCTTGGCTCTGCCCTTGCCGCTCGCAGCCGTCGCTTTTTCCTCGAGCGCGATTTCGGTCGGAGGCACGAGCGCCTCGGGGCGGCTGACTTCCGCTATACGAGAAGAGAAATAAGGATGCTGCCCGCCGTCCTGATAGACCAGCCGCACGGGCTTGATGGTTTGGGATAACTCGGCGATCTTGGCGTTATCCTGAGCTTCTTTTTCGTGAACCGCTTGGGCGATTTGCGGGTCTTCCTTCAGCGGCGGGCAGGCGGCCGCCGGATCGAGGCCATGGCCGTTCGCGGGAACGGCGTCGAAGACATAGCGCTTGCCGCAGACCCCAACTATGGGCTCGCGTTTGGTGACCTCGAAATGGTCGTTGCCTTCCTTGAGTTGCTTCCAGAAAGCGATGTTCTCGTCCAGCCGGTGCTTGGCCAGATTTTCGGCGTTCATGTGGAAAGGATAGGACTGCATCTGCACGGCGTTCTGGCCGTTGTTCAGCGAGGTGCGCACAATCGCGTAAATTTCCGCGATTTGCTTATCCGTCATGGAGAAACAGCCCATCGACGAGCAGACGCCGTGGACCATGATCGTGCCGCCAGTGCGGCCCCATGCGCGATCGAACGCGTTCGGATAGCCTACGTTGAAGGACAGATAATACGAGGAGTTTGGATTGAGCTGACCGGGAGCGATCGAATAGAAGCCCTCCGGAACCTGCCGGTCGCCTTCGCGAGTCTTGGGGCCGAGTTGTCCGGACCAACGGCACATGGGGTAGGTCTTAACATGGGCGTAGGTCCCGTCGGGACGCATCTTCCAGACCTCGAGCTCGGCCTCCTTCTTGAAAGCGCGAATGAGAGTTGGAGCTTCCTTGTTGCTGCCCGCCTGTTCCATGAGCGCGACGGTTTCCGGTGGGATCGGCGCCATCGCGCGCTGGGAGAGCGAACTTCCCTCTTCGCAAGCCGAAAGAGTCGCCGCGGCCGATATCAGGCCCAAGCTGGCGAACAACCGAAAGGGACGACTAAGCGACATGCGGGCTACGCTCCTTGACGCAATTCTTGCGTCGGCGACACCATGAAAACCAAGGATTAGTGTAACACCAACTTCACCATTCAACGCAGAATTACCGCCACAAAGTAACCAAAGAATTTAGACGATTCCGTGTCCTCAATTTACGATTAACGCCGGCCGCGCCGAAGGAGTGGGCTATAATTTCCGACCCATCGCCATGAATTTATCCGCCCTGAGGTTTTGAATCTGCTCGCGCGAGAAAGTCGTGAGGCTCGACAGTTCATGGTGGATCGCTTCGCCCACCGCCGCGATGGCGTTCTCGGGGTCGCGATGCGCGCCTCCGGCGGGCTCCGCGATGATCACGTCGATAATGCCGAATTTCAAAAGATCTTGCGCCGTGATCTTCATGCTGGTCGCCGCCTCTTGCGCTTTTCCGGCGTCTCGCCAGAGGATTGAAGCGGAGGCCTCCGGAGACGCCACGGTGTAGACCGCATGCTCCAGCATCAGCACCCTGTTGCTGGCGGCGATGGCGATGGCGCCGCCCGAGCCGCCTTCGCCGAGAATCACGGCCACATTGGGCACTCCGAGCCGCAGCGAAATGTCGGTCGAGCGTGCGATAGCCTCGGCCTGCCCGCGCTCCTCGGCGTCGATGCCGGGAAAAGCGCCTGCCGTGTCCACCAGGGAGATCACCGGAATGTCGAACCGGTCGGCGAGGTCCATCAACCGGGCGGCCTTGCGATAACCCTCCGGCCGAGCCATGCCGAAATTATGCCGCAGACGGCTTTGTGTATTCGAGCCCTTCTCCTGACCCATCACGCACACGGGCTGGCCCCGGAATCGTCCGAAGCCGCCGACGACCGCTTCGTCTTCGCCAAAGGCGCGGTCGCCCGCGAGCGGCGTGAAATCTGTCACGAGTTGGCGAACATAGTCCGAGAAATGCGGGCGCTCCTGGTGTCGAGCCACCTGAATCTTTTGCCACGGCGTGAGCGTCGCGTAGAGTTCGACCAGCGCTTTGGAGGCCTTGGCCTCCAGCTTGTTCAATTCGTCGGATATGGATACCGCGTCGCCCTTGCTCGCGAGCTGACGGAGCTCCTCGACTTTGGTTTCAAGTTCGGCGACCGGTTTTTCGAAGTCGAGATAGGCGCGCATGGGCGTTTTCAAGGCTTTTTTTTCTGGAGTGAGTTTCAGCTTGCCGCGAGCGCGCGGAAACTGGCTGTATCATGACGGGAAGTCAAGCCGCCGCGCAGGGGCCAATGAATCGGGGGGAAAAGGACTAACCCATGATAGGTTTAAGGAGATCGCGAGCAAGCTTTACAGGCGTTTTAGCTCTATTCGCCACCGGAAGCTTCGCCTCGGAATGCCCGGATCAATCGCAACCTGGGCTGGAACAATGCGCCGCCGCTGATTACGCCAAGGCCGACGAGGCGCTCAACCGCGCCTTCAAGAAGGTCCAGCAAAGGCTAAAGGACGATGGCGCGGCGGACGCCTTATTTATCAAGGCGCAAAAAGCCTGGTTAGTCTTTCGCGACGCGGAATGTGGATTCGACGCCTCCGCCGCAACCGGCGGGTCGATTTATCCGATGATTCACCTGCTTTGTCTGGGGAAGATCACGGCTGAACGCGCCAAGCGATTGCAGGATTATTTGCGCTGCGAAGAAGGCGATCTTTCCTGTCCGCTGCCCCCAAAACAATAGCCTTCGAGGACAAAACATGACCGAACCCTGCTGCGAACGCCAAAGCCGTTTTTTCCATTCTTCTGACGGGCTTCGGCTTCATTATTTCGACTGGCCCGGCCCGCGGAATGGTCTTTCTCCCGTTGTTTGCTTGCCCGGATTGACGCGTCCGGCGGATGATTTCGAAATGATGGCGCCCGCTCTTGTAAAAGAGGGTCGGCGAGTTCTGGCGCTGGATCATCGAGGGCGGGGCGCCTCGCAATGGGATAGCGACTGGAAGCATTACGATCTCGACGTCGAGCAAGACGACGTCATGCGCTTCCTCTCCGACGCAGGCGTTGCGAGCGCGGTTTTCGTGGGAACGTCGCGCGGCGGCCTGCATACGATGCGTCTCGCCAAGGCGTTTCCGGGCCTCGTACGCGCCGCCGTGCTGAACGACATTGGCCCGGACCTCGCCATTCAAGGCTTGATGGCGATAAAGCGTTATGTCGGAAAATTGCCCCGGCTCGCGACGATCGAAGACGCCATCGGCCTTATGCGCCTTACCGCCGGGGAGCGTTTCCCCTCCGTCACCGCGCAGGAATGGGCGGCATATGCGCGCCATACCTTCGAGGAAAAAAATGGCGCGGTGTCCCTGCGCTATGATCCCGCGCTCGCGCATACGCTCGATGGCGTCGGCGAGGACATGGAGCCTTACGATTTCTGGGAGGGTTTCGAGGCGCTCGCGCGTGGTCCGCTGCTCACGTTGCGCGGGGAGCGCTCCGACATCCTGACCCCGGAGATTTTGAAGCGCATGGCCGAGCGGGCGCCGGGCATGAAGCAGCACACGGTTTTGGGTCAGGCCCACGCGCCTCTGCTGCTCGACGCCCCGACGATAGCCGTCGTCGCGGAATTCATTCGCGACGCCCCGTAACGGCGCGCGGGTTTATCCTTTCGGCGCGTGGATTGAATCTGGAGGCGCCCGCGGCCGAAAATGTCAAGCTCGGATAGTACGTATCGCTGTCATCCGAATGTCATATAGCCTTCGCGTCAGTCGGCTAGGGAGTGGAAGCTGCCTATGGCATGGGGGCTGACGCTGCGCTGCGCCATTTTCATCTCGGGCTCGCTCTACTTCATACTAAGCCGTGTGATGTAAGAGACGGACCCGACCCCATATGCGCCGGGCGAGGAGCCCGGCGCTTTTGCGCCTCATCGTCGCCTTTCCAGGAAAAATCGGTTGCTTCGCCAATTCGGGCGGTAACAAATGGCGCCTTCCCCCTATCCAGCGCTCTTTCTCTGCAATATACCGGGCGACGAGAGGTTTCCGGCCCTTGGGCCATAGACACGGATCGTTTTCAGCCATGTCCGAGCACTCCACGCCCCACTATCATAACCAGCCCGGCGTTTCCCAAGTCCGCGTCGGAGCCAAAGAGTTCATGTGCGTGGGGGCGCTGCCGCCCTTCGACCATCCTCACGTCTTCCTCGATATGGGCGCCTCGAACGAGGCGGTTTGCCCTTATTGCTCGACCCATTTCGTCTATGACGCTTCTCTGCATGGCGGCGTCGATCCCGCCGAATGCCTCTACACGCCTCCGGAGCCGGCGATCGCAACGCCGTGACGGGGCCGAATGGCGGTCGCCCGCCAGTCGTGGTGGCGGGCGCGGGCATAGGCGGCTTGACGGCGGCGCTATGTCTGGCCCGCGCCGGCCAGACGGTTGTCACTCTCGAACGCGCTCCCGTTATCGAGGAAGTCGGGGCTGGGTTGCAGATCGCGCCCAACGCGGGGCGGATTCTTCAGAGTCTCGGGCTGACGGATGCGCTGGACGTCGCGAGCCTGCGGCCAGAAGCGATAAACATTCGGAGGGTTCGCGGCGGAGAGCTTCTCGCGCGTCTCCCGCTTGCGGAGGCGAAGGACCGCTGGGGCGCGCCTTTCCGCCTGTTCCATAGGGCCGACTTGCAGCGGCTTTTGCTTGAGGCCGCCCAACGGCACGGTTCGATTTCCGTCGTAGCCGGCGCTCGAGTGGGGGATTTCGAGGAAGACGGCGGCGCCGTTTATATGCGCGTGCACAAGGCCGACGGAGCGGAGGACATGGAAGCCTCGGCTCTCGTCGGCGCGGACGGCGTGCGCTCGTCTGTGCGCGACTTTCTGGCCCGCGATCCCAAGGACGCGCCCGTTTACTCCGGCCATACCGCCTGGCGCGCGATCGTGCCGGCGGAATCGGCCCCCGCCAAATTGCGCCTGCGCGAGACGCAGCTTTGGCTCGGCGAGGGCGCTCATGTTGTGCATTACCCGTTGCGAGACGCCTCGATCGTTAGCGCCGTGGTCATTATCGAGGATGGGCGACGCCGGGAGCCGCCGGGCGAGCCCGCTTTTGCCGAGGGTTCGGCGTTGATCCGGCGCGCTGGCTTCGCCGGCTGCGCGTCCGACCTTAGAGATCTGATCGAGGCTGGAGCCTCCTGGCGACGCTGGCCGCTTTTCGGTCGTCCCGCGCTTCGACGTTGGAGCCAGGGCGTGGTGACATTGCTTGGCGACGCCGCGCACCCGATGTTACCCTTTTTGGCGCAGGGCGCGGCGCAGGCGATCGAAGACGCTCATGCGCTCGGCGGAGCCTTCGCGTGCGGGGCGTCGCCAGAAAACGCCATCAAGACCTATGAGCGCGCGCGGATGGAACGGGCGAACAAAGTCCAGCGGGCTTCGCGCCGGCAGGGGGACTATTTTCATGCCGGCTTCCCGCTGGCCCAGGTCCGGGATATCGCGATGCGGACTTTGGGAGGGCAGGGGATGCTGACGCGCAACGCATGGCTTTACCGCTGACCGTTTTCGGGTTCAATCAGTTTCTCGATGCGCCTGTCCGGCACGAGCCACATCAGCGCGACGAAGGCGTAAAGGCTCATGGCCGCATAGGGCTCCAGGAAAGAAACCGCGATTCCGCAAGCGTAAAGCGCTAACGACGCCTTGCTCTTGAGGTCCGCTCCTATGGCCTTCGCAATCCTGGGGTCGAGCGCGCCGGTTCCGATGAGCGTTCTCGAAAGAATGAAATAGGCGATCGCTGGCAGCAGGAGCGTCGCGCCGTACAAGGCGGCGGGCGCTTGTGCAAAATGGGCTTCGCTGAGCCACGCCGTGGAAAAAGGAATCAGCGACAGCCAGAACAACAAATGAGTGTTGGCCCATAGTACGGCGCCGTTCACGTGGCGGGTCGCCTGTAGCAAATGATGATGATTGTTCCAGTAGATCGCGATATAGGCGAAGCTTAGGGCATAGGCGATGAACGTCGGCGCCAATGGAATTAACGCCCGCCAATCGGGCGAGTGGGGTGCTTTCAGCTCCAACACCATGATAGTAATGATTATGGCTAGCACGCCATCGCTGAATGCGGTGAGTCTTTCCTTGATCACTCGATCTCCCCATATGATTGCTCGAAATACGTCAGAGGCGACCTGCGGCGCAATCCCCGATAGATGGCCAAGCGCGATTTGCTCTGTTAGGTTGGCTCTCGAATTTTCCTTATTGGTGGGTTAATCATCGCGGATGATCGCACGGATTTTCTACTCTCTGGTGGGAGCGTCCGCCATATTGATTGGCGGAACCGCCGCCGCCGCGGACGCGGAAGCCACCGCAAATGCCGCCGCTTCCGCAAACAAAACCGACGCCGCCGCCCCGGCGGGGGAGGCGTGGATCGTGACGCTCGGCGGAATCGGGGCCATCGCTCCGAGCTTCCCGGGGTCCGGCCGGCTACGCGCCTATCCCTTTCCGACCGTCAGCGTGCGGGGGATCGACGAGCCGGAGCATTTTTCGACGCCGGACGATGGCTTTGGCCTTCCTCTGGTCGACTCCGATGGCGTGCGGATGGGGCCCGTCGCCAACTTCGTGTTCCGCAGAGGCAACCGCGACGGTCTTTTCGGGTTGCATCAGGTCGGTTTGACCCATGAAATGGGCGGATTCGCCGAATACACGACCTTGGACCATTTTCGCACCCGCGTAGAGTTAAGGCAGGGCATCGACGGTCATGAAGGATTCGTCGCCGCGCTGGGAGCCGATGTGTTCAACCGCGCAAAGGCGGTGACGTTTTCGCTTGGTCCGCGGTTGAATTTCGGAAACAACGCCTACGCCAACTCCTATTTTTCCGTCAGCCCCGGAGAGGCGCTGCTGAATGGCCATTTGCAGCCTTATCAGGCCAGTGGCGGATTCACTTCGGCGGGAGGCGTCGCGACCTTGCGCTACGATATAACCGACAATTTCAACGCGACGATTTATGGCGGTTTGCAGCGTCTGACCGGGAGCGTCGGCTCCAGCCCAATCCCCAATATGATCGGTTCACGCGACCAGTTCACCGCGGGACTGTCCCTTAGTCGGTCGTTCGAGGTCCGCAAATTCTGGTGATCGCGGACGATGCGCGTCGCGCCAGTTCGTCCGCGAATGATTAGTGGTTCCGCAACTCCTTGAGACAATCGCGCACGTAATCGTGAAGGGCCGCTTTATCCAGCCCCTTCGCTATGCCTTGCTTTGTGCATTCGCGCCGGGCGCCCCTTTGCGCGCGGCGACCGAAAAAGCAGCGGGTCAGGAAACCCTCCCTCTCGACGCCCTTCAAGCCTCGTTCGTTCGCTTTTTCCTGACAGGCGTGGCGGAAACGCCGAGCCTCGAACTTCGAAATTCGCGGCAACGGCTCCTTGGACTTCGGCGGCGCCAACTCCGCCGGGCGTGTTTGCGCTTCTGTTTCTTGCGCGGCGGCGCTCGGGCGTCCCTGAGTCTGATCGTCGGCGGTCGCCGTCCCGCACATCAAAAGGGCCGAAAGCAGTGCGGCGCCTATAAGGATAACAGTTGCGCCGCCCTGTGTTGCGAGAGAGCCGTTCTCGCTGTCGCCTTGCCGATTCATTGCTAAATCCATCGAGCATCCCTTTTCGAGAATAGCACGACTCTACCTCATTGGTCGCCAAAGAGTATGCCGCGCGGCGGCCTCCACGGAAAAAATCTTCTTCCAAGCGACGCTATCGGAAAAAAGCCGAGCGCGGACGAAAAACGGGTCGCGGGCGTCGCCATTAACCGACGACGGCTGCGAATTTTAAGACTTCGGCGCACAAGAACAAATTCGTCGTCTTCCCCGGGGAGTCCGTCGGCTCGCGGAGCTAACATAAGCTACTGATAATAGGTAATAATTATAAATGTGTGCAATTTTACGCAATTCGGCGTCACAAAATTATACTTACCATCGATTTGCAAAAATATGAACGAATTCGCGTAAAATACGGCATAATTACTTTCTCCGATAGCAAACCGTAGCTTCTACTCTTGCCTCATCGAATGGAGGCGAGAATGTTCGGCATCATCACAAAGGCGGCTCTGGCTATTGCGCTCGCGGCGACGCTTTTTTTCGCTATCGAAGCCCCAAGCATCGCCGGCTCGGATATCGCTATTTTCGCCTCCGTAGGCGCCGAAACGAGCGTTCCTTACGGCTGGGTGGAATTTTGCGGCCGCTATCGCGGCGAGTGTCAGGATGACGAGCGCGCTCCTCAGGCGATCGATCTCACACCCGCCGCGATGCGGACGATTCAGAAAATAAATACCTGGGTGAACAAGAACATCACCCCCGTCTCCGACATGGATCATTGGGGCGTGGTCGATCAGTGGGATTATCCCTCCGATGGCAAGGGCGACTGCGAGGATTACGCCTTGCTGAAACGCAAATTGCTCCTGGAAGAAGGTTTTCCGCGTCAGGCTTTGCTGATGACCGTCGTCAAGGAGGCCAATGGAGACGGTCACGCGATTCTGACGATCAAGACAAACCGCGGCGAGTTCGTGCTCGACAATCTGAGCAGCGAAGTGAAGTCGTGGACCAAAACGCCCTATCGCTTCGTCAAGCGTCAGTCGGAATTCAATCAGAACGCTTGGGTTTCGATCGGCGTCCCGACCAGCGAACCGCTCTACGTGTCGAAATAAAATCGAACAAATTCCCCCCCCTACGGCGGCGCCAAAAGCGCCGCCGTAGGCTTTCAGGACTGAATGAGCTCCAATCCTCGCGCGTAACGGCGGGCGTTTTCGACATAATGCCTAGCGGACTCGAGATTCCGCTCCGCGGCGTCCTCGCCGAGCGTCCGCGTCACTTTCGCTGGCGTCCCGACAATCAATGAATTGTCGGGAAACACCTTGTTTTCCGTGACAAGCGCATTTGCTCCGACAAGACAATTGCGACCGATCTTGGCGCCGTTGAGGATCGTTGCGCCCATGCCGATGAGGCAATTGTCGCCAATGGCGCAGCCGTGCAGGATAACGCCGTGGCCAACCGTGCAATCGGCGCCGATATCGAGCGGATAACCCATGTCGGTGTGGAGGATGCAACTCTCCTGAATATTGGTCCTAGCCCCAATCGTGATCCACTCATTGTCTCCGCGAAGCACGCAGCCAAACCATATGTTGGCGTCTTCTTCCAGCGCCACCCGGCCAATCAATTGAGCGCTCGGCGCGACCCAGTAGCGGCCTGGAGCGGGCAGACGCGGCGGAATTCCGTCGATCTTGTAAAGGGGCATTTTCTTGTCTCCCGATTCGCCCAAAACCTTGCCACTTTCGCGTCGGCGGGCAAAGCCGGATCTCCTCTGTCAACACAATATCCAACAGAGTCATGACGATGTGAAATGCGGTATAGGTTGGGACAACGGAAAGAATCAGCGCGCGCGCGACGGTCAAGGCCGGCGGATCCCATGCGGAGGAAAGATGCGAGAGCAGGTGCGAATGCTTCTGCGCACGGTGGCGCAGGCCGCCGAAGCCGCGGCGTTACGCGCGTCCGCTCCCTATCGGGCGTTGCGGGGATTGCAGATCAAGCCGGCGGCGCGCTTGCGTATTGCGCCCGAGGATATTCGCACGGCGGACCCAACAGTCGCGGAAGAGATTTATAACGGCTTCTTCTCTTTCGACGGCAAAATCGTCAACGCCCGTGGCCGTTCGCCTTTTCTCCTCGATTCGCCTTGCCCCGCCTGGCGACGCTCGCTGACCGGCTTTTCCTGGCTTCGCCATCTCGACGCCTCCGAGATGCGAATCGCGGGGGAGAACGCGCGAGCGCTCGTCGGTGAATTCATCGAATTGGAGCCGCTCGGCTTCGGCGATCCGGCCTCGGAATCTGCGGTCGTCGCAAGACGAATGCTCTCTTTTCTGGCCCATTCGCCGCTTTTGCTCGATGGAGCCGAGCCGGAGTTCTACGAAGGATTCATGGCGGCGTTGACGCGGACGGCGAAGTTGCTTTCGCAAGCTCTTTCTCGCGGGCGCGCTCTGGCCTGCGACCGCCTGCTATGCGCCGTCGCCTTGCTGGAGTTCTCCATTTGCGCGGACGCCGATGCGCAAACGCAATCGCGAGCGACCACGCTCTTCCTTCGGGAGTTGGAGCGTCAAATTTTGCCTGACGGCGGTCATATAAGCCGGAACCCGAAAATAACTCTCGAATTCTTGCTGGATCTCCTTCCGCTGCGCCAGCTTTTCGCGGCGAGAGGGAGGCGCCCGCCGAAAGCTTTATTAAGCGCGATAGATCGCATGATCCCGTTCCTGCGGCTGTTGCAACACGGCGAAGGCTCCCTCGCATTATTCAATGGCATGAAAGCGACGACGGCGGGCAAGCTCGCCACGATCTTCATGCATGAAGCGCCCGGCGGACCTCCTCTTGACAGCCCGCAATCCGGTTATCGCCGAATGGAGGCGCATGACGCGCTGGTTCTGGTGGATGTTGGAGGGCCGCCGCCGGAGGATTTCTCCGGAGGCGCTCACGCCGGCGCCTTGGCCTTCGAATTCTCGCTCGGAGCGGAGCGCGTGGTCGTAAATTGCGGGAGCCCCGCCGTCCATTACGAGGCTGCGCGAGCGGCGGCGCGTTTGACCGCAGCCCATTCGACGCTGATTATCGACGATCAATGTTCCAGCAAAATCGCGCCGGGCGCCCATCGACGAAAGCGGGGATTAATTGTCGATGGGCCGCGCGACATTCGCGTGGAGCGCCGTCACGCGCGATCCGGTCAGGTTCTCGAAGCGTCTCACGATGGTTACGCCGGTCGGTTCGGCCTCATCCACAACCGTGCTCTAGCCCTGACCAACGACGGTCGAAAACTGATTGGCGAGGACCGTTTGTCCGAGGCGTCGGCTGGCTTCGGGGAACGGGTCGCGCCGCGAGCATTCGCGCTGCGTTTCCATCTTCATCCAGGCGTTCGCGCGGAGCAGGCGGAGGGCGCAAAAGTCAGATTGACCCTGCCCAGCGGCGTCGTGCTGTTGTTCGAGGCGTCGCGTTTCCTCCCAGTAATTGAAGAGAGCATATTTTTCGCCGCCCCGGAAGGTCCCCGCAAAACGGTCCAAATCGTCGTTTCCGGCCCCCCCTCTGCGGGGATACGCCTACGCTGGACATTCAGGCGGACGGACCATTTTGAGGGGGAAGCGGGGCAGGGCCCGGTTTCGGCGCCCTGATTTTCGTGATAGGGCCTTTGCTGCGGTCTCCGAGGGCGCGCCACCTGACTCCTCTGGCGGAAGGCGCCCCCCATAAATACAAACCCCAGGAAGTTGAATGCCCGTCGATCTGCGCCCCGTCGCCCGCGCTTTGCTTTCCGTCTCCGACAAGAATGGACTTGTCGAGTTCGCCCGCGCCCTCGCCACCTTCGGGGTGGAGTTGGTTTCGACCGGCGGCACGCGCAAGACTCTGGCCGAGGCGGGACTCGCAGTGAAGGACATCGCCGATCTCACCCATTTCCCCGAGATGCTGGATGGGCGGCTGAAAACCCTGCATCCGAAAGTGCATGGCGGCCTGTTGGCGATTCGCGAAAATCCCGAACACGAAGCCGCCATGCTCGCGCATGACATCCGGCCGATCGATTTGCTGGTGGTCAATCTTTACCCGTTCGAGGCGACGCTCGCCAAAGGCGCTCCCTTCGAGGAATGCGTCGAAAACATCGACATCGGCGGCCCGGCGATGATCCGCGCGGCGTCGAAGAATCATAACGATGTCGCCGTGGTGGTCGATCCGGAAGATTACGCTTCGATCCTCGGCGAACTTGCCGCGACTAAGGGCGCGACCACGCTGGCGACGCGAAAAAAGCTCGCGCAAAAGGCCTTCGCCCGCACCGCGGCCTATGACGCCGCGATCTCCAATTGGCTCGCCAGCGCGCTCGGGGAAGAGACGCCGCCCTGGCGGGCGGTAGGCGGCAAGCTCGCGCAACCGATGCGCTATGGCGAAAATCCTCACCAGACCGCCGCCTTTTATGTGACGGGGGAGAAGCGCCCTGGCGTCGCCACGGCTCGTCAGGCGCAGGGCAAACAATTATCCTACAACAACATAAACGACACCGACGCCGCCTTCGAATGCGTCGCCGAATTCGATCCCGCGCGCAGGGCCGCCGTCGCCATCGTAAAGCACGCCAATCCATGCGGAGTCGCCGAAGGCGCAACCATCGAGGACGCCTATCTTAAGGCGCTGCGCTGCGATCCGGTCTCGGCTTTCGGCGGCATCGTCGCCCTCAATCGACGGCTCGACGCCGCCTCGGCGCGCAGGATTGTCGAGGTGTTTACGGAAGTCATCATCGCGCCCGACGCCGACGACGAGGCTATCGCGATTGTCGGAGCCAAGAAGAATCTGCGGTTGCTGTTGACGGGCGGGCTTCCCGATCCGCGCGCGCCCGGTATGACCTTCCGCTCGGTCTCGGGCGGCTTCCTCGCGCAAAGCCGGGATAACGCCATGGTGGAGGATATGGCGCTGAACATCATGACCAAGCGTGCGCCAACGGAAGGGGAACTGGCGGACCTCCAATTCGCCTTCAAGGTGGCGAAGCATGTGAAGTCGAACGCCATTGTGTATGCAAAGGATGGCGCGACCGTCGGTATCGGCGCGGGACAGATGTCGCGGGTCGACTCCTCCCGCATCGCCGCGCATAAGGCCGGCGAAGCGGCGCGGGCGGCGGGCCTCGGCGAAAGCCTCGCCAAAGGCTCGGTTGTGGCCTCGGATGCTTTTTTCCCCTTCCCCGACGGTCTGCTCGCGGCGGCTCATGCCGGCGCGACCGCCGTCATTCAGCCGGGGGGATCGGTCAACGACAAGGGCGTGATCGCCGCCGCCGACGAGGCGGGCCTCGCGATGGTTTTCACCGGCGTGCGTCATTTCAGGCATTGAGGAGGGACGCCCGCGCACTTCATCCGCCGTTCAGGCGACACCGGATAGAGAAGAGGCGAGGGTGCTTCCACCCTTGAATTTAATCGAGGAACAAAACATGCGCTTCAGGATCGTTGTAACAGCTTTGATGGTCGCCGGGCTTCTGGGTTTCACCGGAGCGATGGCGCAAACCCCGGCTCCGGCCCCTGCGGGAGCGGCCGACCAGGCCGCCGCGCCGACGGATAAGAAAGCGATTGCCAAGGAATGTTCGGCGCAGGCCGACGCCAAGGGGCTTCACGGCAAGGCGCGCCAGAAATTCCGTTCGGACTGCAAAAAGGCCGGCGGCAAAATGTAATGCGAAAAGGGCCGGGTTCCGGCCCTTTTTCACTCCATGAACCGCTCCGCCCCATAGGGCCTGGGATCGGTGAACGGCGTCTCGCCTGTCATCAATTCCGCCAGCAGCCGCCCGCACACGGGGCCGAGCGTGAAGCCGTGATGTTGGTGACCGAAATCGAACCACAGCCCTTCATGCCGGGGCGCCTTGCCGACGATCGGCAGCATGTCGGGGAAACAGGGCCGGCATCCCATCCACGGTTTGGCGTCCAACCGCTCGCCAAGCGGGAAAAGCTTACGGGCGGATGGCTCGGTTTGGTCGATCTGAGTCGGTGTCGGCGGCGCTTCGCGCCGGGCGAATTCCGCGCCGCTGGTCAGTCGTATTCCGCGTGTCATGGGCGCGAGCACATAGCCGTTGTCGGCGTCCAGCACCGGCCGGGCGAGCGTCGCGCCATGCAGCGCCTCGTAATGCATGTGATAGCCGCGCTTGACCGCCAGCGGAAAATCGTAGCCGAAGGCCCGAAACACGATGTCGGACCAAGGGCCGAGCGCGATGACGAGATCGCGCGTCAAAAGCGGTCCCTCATGAGTGGCGACGCTCCAGCGCCCGTCGGCCGCCTCCTGTATGCCGTGGGCGTCCCCGGTCAGAAAACGCCCGCCGCGCGAGACGAAAAGATCGGCATAGACCTGCGCGACGCGACTGGGATCGTCGACCGAAGCCGGATCGAGATAATGCACGCCGCCGACGGCGCCTGCGAGGTGCGGTTCCCGTCGGGCGATCCCGGCGGCGTCCAGCGTATCGATCTCGAGACCATAGGCGCGGAGCTTCTCGGCGTCCGCCGCGCCGACGTCCATCGTCTTCTGGCTGCGATAGAGCTTGATCCAGCCGGTTTTGCGCAACATGTCTTTTGCGCCGGCGGCGTCGAGCAGCGTCTCGTGCTCGACAAGGCACCGCTCGATGAGCGGCCGCAGCGCCGCGCTGTTCCTCGCGACGCGATCAGGCGCGCTCTCGAGGTAATAACGCCATAGCCAAGGCGCCGCGGCGGGTAGGGCGGAGAGGTGATAATGGGCCTCGGGCAGGAGGTTTAAGGCGTAAAGGAAGAGCTTTTTGGGGTCTCTCGGGAAGAGATAGGGAACGACCGACGCGCGTTCGATCAGCCCCGCGTTGCCGAAGCTGGTTTCAAGTCCCGCGGCGCCGTGCCGGTCGATCAGAGCGACGTCGCGTCCCCGCGCCTGCAGATGGAGGGCCGCCGAAACGCCGACAATGCCAGCTCCCAGAACCGCGACATCCACACCGCTCATAGCTCTCTCCTCGCGAAAGGCGTCTTACGATTATATGGTGTTCGTGCTTGGGCGGCGCCATTAGCTCGTCGCCGGTTTCGATCTTTTGCGCGCTATCGGTTATTTTTGTCATGAAAAGCGAGTCGCGGGCATGGACAGGCCGACATTCTATGAATTCTTCGCCGGGGGCGGGATGGCGCGGGCGGGGCTCGGCTCTTCGTGGCATTGCCTCTTCGCCAATGACTTCGACCATAAGAAAGGCGAGACCTATCGCATGAACTGGGGCGCCGAGGCGCTCCACATCGGCGATGTCCGCGCGATCAAGACCGAGCAATTACCGGGCCAGGCCGAGTTGGTCTGGGCGTCCTTTCCCTGTCAGGATTTATCGCTTGCCGGAGCGGGCGCCGGCCTCGCGGGCGAGCGCAGCGGCACGTTCTGGCCCTTCTTCGATCTCGTCAGAAAACTGCGCGCGGAAGGGCGCCAGCCGCCTCTGCTGGCGCTGGAGAATGTCTGCGGCGCGCTGACCTCTCACGGCGGCAAGGATTTTCAAAAAATCTGCGAGGCGCTGGCGGAGGAGGACTATCTTTTCGGCGCGCTGGCGGTCGACGCCGCGTTGTTCTTGCCGCAATCGCGGCCGAGGTTGTTCATCTTGGCGGCGAGAAAGGACGTCGCGCCGCCGCAGCAGCTTTTAGGGCAGGGGGCTTGCGCGCCTTTCTCGACGCCCGGCCTTATCGCGGCTCACGGGAGGTTGTCCGAGAAGTTGCGCGAGAGCTGGATTTGGTGGCGCTTGCCGCCGCCGCCCCTGCGCAACAAGGGCCTCGCCGATCTCATCGAGAGCGACCCTCCCGACGTTTTGTGGCATTCGCGCGAGGAGACGCAGGCG
Source organism: Methylocystis sp. KS32 (assembly GCA_002862095.1). GTDB lineage: Bacteria > Pseudomonadota > Alphaproteobacteria > Rhizobiales > Beijerinckiaceae > Methylocystis. The sequence goes on from PHSQ01000004.1 coordinate 158,637, forward strand.
CTCATCGCCAAGATGAGCGAGATCAATCTCGCTAAAATCTCCGAGGCGAAAAAGGCCGGGCGCCGGACGATCGGGACGCTCTATCGCCGCACGCGCTATAATTCGGCGGGCGAAAAAATTCAGCGCGCGGAGGCGCGGTTCGACGATATCGCGGGCTGCTTGCGCACCCCGGCCGGAGGCTCCAGCCGGCAATTCGTGCTTATCGTGGAAAAGGGCTGCGTTCGCTCCCGCCTGATGTCCGCGCGCGAGACCGCGCGGCTGATGGGATTGCCCGAAGAATATATTCTGCCGGAAAGATACAATGAGGCGTATCATTTGACCGGCGATGGCGTCGTGGTTCCCGCCGTGCGGCATCTCGCCGCGCATATTTTGGAGCCGTTAATAAAGTTAGTGAAACAAAAACAGCGAGAAGTTGCATGAGCGTCATCCCATGCAAGAAAAATCCACAGCTAACAAAACAAATTGAAGCTTTTGCTGACGTTTTAAAGACGAAATCGCATTTGCTTGGCGATCATGGGCTTGACGAGGTTCAATTTTACAATTCGGGACTGTTTCGCGGAGCTATTGAGCGTGTGCGCGGACAATTTGCCGCCGCGATGCGGGAGAAACGTGAGTTTGTTCGTTGCGTATTGAGCTATATGGAAGACAGAAATTTTATTCGCTCATTCGAATCCTCGGGCGGTCAAAACCGGTATGACTATACGGTTGAAATGCCGAGCAAAAAGGTTGCTGTCATTGAGCTCAAAGGCGGGCTCGACGGAAACAATACAATTATTTTCGAGCGCCCGGCTCATGCAGATGAACTCATCGTTTGGAGCGTAAGCACCAATCCCGGGGGCGACCCCCAGCACAACGTCTGGTCCGGCATCCACACCCGATTGAGTGCAGAAATCATCGCAAACTCGAAACGCGTGGATGGGCTCATAGTTTGGGATTGGGCCTGTGGGACCATCGGTCGGCCGTGTCCGAAATGTGTTGGCGATACCGCAAGAATTACGATCTTGGCGCATTATCAACTTCCGCCTCCTTGCATTTACGTATTTCCGGCAAAAATTCCAGAAGCACGCAGCAACCCTAAACCACTGGCTCAATCTCTGGAATCAGTCGAGCTTCTAGAGGCATTTCATCGGTGTTTCGGCGGCCGGGACGATGAAGTGAACTTCGTGGATTTCGAGGTAGCGCATCAAGGAATTGAAACTGTTAGAAAAACGATAGTGCGTCGTGCCGGCGAGGTCGTGAAGCAGTCAGATGACACGCCGATCCGCCGCAAATAGCGGTATCCGAACGGAAGACCCCGCCAGGCGCTCCGCCATTATGCGGGCGGTCAAGTCGCGGGACACCTCGCCCGAACTCGCCGTGCGGGCGCTGCTGCGGCGCTTCGCGCCCCATTACCGTCTGCACCGCAAGGATTTGCCGGGAAATCCCGACATCGCCTTCATTGGCCTAAAGCGCGCGATCTTCGTGCATGGCTGCTTCTGGCACGGGCACGACTGCGCGCGCGGCGCGCGGAGCCCCAAGACCAACGCCGACTATTGGCAGACGAAAATCGCCCGCAACCGGGCCCGTGACGAAGCCAATGCGGAGAAACTCAAATCGCAAGGCTGGCGCTCGCTGACGGTTTGGGAGTGCGAGCTGAAAGACAAGACCGGACTGGAGAAGCAGCTGCGGGAGTTTCTGGCGTGAAAAGGCCTCCTTCCCTCCGATTGGAGAAGGAAGCCCCGATTTTCAATCCTTCGCGCGCTCGACATAGGCGCCGTCTTCCGTCTGCACCACGACGCGAGTGCCCGGCTGGATATGGGGCGGCACCATGATGCGCGCGCCATTGCTGAGTTTGGCGGGCTTATAGGAAGAGGAAGCGGTCTGGCCCTTCATGGCCGGCTCGGTCTCGGTGATCTCAAGAGTGACGCGCGGCGGCAACTGGATAGCCACGGCGACGCCGTTGAACATGGACAGGATGCAGATCATGTTTTCCTGCAGCCATTGGGCCTGATCGCCGATGACGTCCTTCGTCACGGTCACCTGTTCGAAATTCTCTTGATTCATGAAGGTGTAGCCGTCGTCGTCGGAATAAAGATAGCTGAAATCCTGATCCTCGACGAAGGCGCGCTCGACCTGTTCGGTCGTCTTGTAGCGGTCGGTGGTCTTCACGCCGTCGGAGATGCGGCGCATGTCGATTTGGGTCGTGGGCGTGCCTTTGCCCGGGAAAAAGCTTTCCGCGCTCAAAACGACATAAAGCTGGCCGTCTTCTCTCTCGAGAATATTGCCCTTGCGGATCGAACTGGCGATGACTTTCACTTTTTTTTCCTCGTAACCTAATGGGACGCGATCCGTTCCGGATCGCTATGGCGATTGCTGCCGCGGACCCGTCTGGTCTATGAACGGGTTGAAACTCGTGTGCGGTCTAAAACCACACTTCGCACGCCCCGGCAAATCCTCGCCGGCCGGCCTCGCCCTTTCGCTTCGGACGGACCCAAAATGACGCGCGCTTCGCCCTGGTGGGACAGGCATGTTTATGCCGATCGCAAGCCCTTTCTCAAGGCGCGGGGGCGTATTACGGCCTCGTTTCGCCAATTTTTCGGCTCCGAGGGCTTTGATGAGGTCGAAACCGCCGCGCTGGCGGTTTCCGGCGGCAACGAGGCCCACATCTCGCTGTTCGCGGTCGAATTGATCGGAGCCGATGGTGAAAAGAGCCGGCTTTATCTCCACTCGTCGCCGGAATTCGCCTGCAAGAAACTGCTGGCGGCGGGCGAGGAGAAAATCTTCGCTTTCGCCAAGGTCTTTCGCAACCGGGAACGCTCCGCTCTTCATCATCCTGAATTCACCATGTTGGAGTGGTATCGCGTCCGCGAGTCGGTCTCGCGGTTGATGGAGGATTGCGCGGGCCTGTTGACTGTCGCGGCGAAAGCGGTTGGAACAGACAGTTTCGTCTGGCGCGGCAGGGTCGCCGACCCTTTCGCGGAACCAGAGGTTCTGACCGTTTGCGAGGCCTTCGACCGCTACGCCAATCTGAACCTCGCCGCCCTGCTCGACGACCGTGACGGCTTCGCCAGAGCGGCGGCGCGGGATGGTGTCAGGGTGACGCCCGACGACGGCTGGTCCGACATTTTCAGCAAGGTGCTCGGCGAGAAGGTAGAACACAGGCTTGGCTGCGGGCGCGCCACGATTCTGACGGATTATCCGGCGAGCGAAGCCGCGCTCGCCCGACCAAGGCAAGACGACCCGCGCTTTTCTGAGCGCTTCGAGCTTTTCATCTGCGGGGTCGAAGTCGCCAACGGCTTTGGCGAATTGACCGACCCGTTCGAGCAGCGGCGCCGGTTCGACGAGGAAAATCATGCGCATGAGCGCCTTTACGGAGAATCCTACCCCGTCGACGAGGATTTCCTGGCCGCCCTCGCCGTCATGCCGCCTGCAAGCGGCATTGCGCTTGGCTTCGATCGTCTTGTCATGCTCGCCGCCGGCGCGACGCAGATCGAGCAAGTGTTGTGGACACCGGTCCCAGAGCGGGGCGAACAGGGGATTTGAGATGGGCGGATTGTTCGACACATTGACGGGTTCGTTTCAAGAGAGCGGCGGTGAGAGTCTAGGCAAAACATTGAAAAACATGGTGATTTTTGCCTCTCGCGGCATCGGGGTCCAAGTGGTCGAACAGGCGTTGGAGCGAGGGCGCGAGGTCGCCGCGCCGCCGCGCGATCACGCCAAGTTGGAGATAAACCATCCGCGATTGACCAAAGTCCGCAGGGATACAGGCAATTTGTCCGAGGCGCGCAGCGCCAGGGCCGAGAAGGATCGCGAGGAAGAGCTGATCAAATCGTTCCCCGCGAACCGGCTCATCCTTCGTCCCGGCTTTCCGATCCATGGTCCCGGGACCAGGCGTTATCGGGTCTTGAGCGACCTTGCAGCCGTCGTCGCCGGTAAAATCTCGCGCGCCGATGTCAGTGATTTTATTCTGAATCAGCTGGAGAGCCTGGCTCTTTCCCGGCAGACCGCCAGGGTGACCGATTGAAGGTCGTTGCTTCCGCGCCTTCAGGGAAAGGCCGCATGACGGGAAAAACGCTTTCAAGCGTCGATGACCTGGCGGCCGCGGGGCTGATGACGGCTTCCAGCCTCCAATTGCGCGAGGTCGAAAAGCGCTACAGCGTGGCGGTGAGCGCTCAAATCGCGGCCCAGATCGACACGAACGATCCGCAGGACCCGATCGCCCGTCAATTCCTGCCCGACGCGCGCGAATTGATCGAAAGCGCGGGCGAATTGGCCGACCCCATCGGTGACGATGCGCATAGTCCCGCGCCGGGCCTCGTCCATCGCTATAGCGACCGGGTGCTGCTGAAGCTCCTTGGCGTCTGTCCGGTCTACTGCCGCTTCTGCTTTCGGCGCGAAACCGTCGGGCGGGGAAAGGGCGCCGCTCTCGACGAGGCGGATCTCGGCGCGGCGATGGACTATGTGTCGCGCCATCCCGGGATTTTCGAAGTTATTCTGACAGGCGGCGATCCTCTCGCCGCTTCGGCGCGGCGGCTGCGCCAGGTTTCGGATTTTCTCGCCGCCATCCCTCACGTCGCGCTGCTACGCGTTCACACCAGGGCGCCGACGGCGACTCCTCATCTCGTGACGGACGAACGCTTGGACGCCTTGGCCTCCAGCGGCAAGGCGTTGCACATCGCGCTTCACGTCAATCACCCCCGCGAACTCGATGTTAACGCTCGCGCGGCGATAGATCGGCTGCATCGCGCCGGGGCTTCGCTTTTGTCGCAAACCGTGTTGCTGAAGGGCGTCAACGACGATCCCGCGACGCTTGAAGCTCTCATGCGCGCCTTGGCTTCATTACGCGTGAAGCCCTACTATCTGCATCATCCGGACATGGCCAAGGGGACAGGGCATTTTCGCCTTTCCCTGCATCGGGGTCGGGAAATCTACGCCGAACTCGCCCGCCGGATCGGAGGCCATTGCCTGCCGCGATATGTTCTCGATCTTCCGGGCGGATTTGGCAAGATTCCCGTGGAGGACTCCCGCCTCGCTCCAGTCGGGGAGGGGCGCTGGCGGGTGGTGGATCGCTTCGGCGTCACACGTATTTACGAGGATTGAGCGCGCGATGGATGCTGAGACAAAAGAATGCCTCCATTTGCCGGCTTTCTGGTGTCGGCCTCTTTCCCTGCGATCCTTGGGCCAAGTCGATTCGCCATTGGGGTTCCTTGCCTTGCGACTGCTGCTGCTCCGTCTTTTCGCCGTCATCGCTTTTGTTATCTCCACCGCCGCTGTCCAGGCCGAACAGTCCTCGACCCGCACGGAAATAAGCAACGAAGTTCTCGACCGCGCCCGCTCCACCCTCGACGAGGTGGAAAAGGAACTCGCGAAACCCGCGGCGAACGAGCAGGTGCTGCGGCTGCTGCGCGAGCGCGTGGCGCCGATGCCCGGCGAATTGCAGGACGTGATCGATCGCCTCGCGCCCCGGCTTCGGCACGTCGAGGCTCTTCTCAAGGAATTGGGTTCGCCTTCCCGAGGCGCGAACGCCCCCTCGCCCGCTTCTTCGGCGTCCGCGGCTAACCCCGTCGCGGCGCCTGCGCCCGCGCCTTCCAAGGCCCAGCCTCCCCCCAATTCCCGGGCGCTCGCGAAAAGCCCGGCGAAGGGGGAAACGAAGACAACGGCCAATTCCCCGAAATCCGCGCCGCCGCACGAAAACCCTGCCGTCGCCAATGCGCCGGCCCCCCAGTCTCGGGCGCGAACGACAGCGGCGGATTCGGCCACCGCCGACGTAAACGCCGAATGGGCCGAGCAGCGCAAGCGTTACGACGACACGGACGCCACGCTCAAACGCGCCCGTTCCTTGCTCGTCGAATCGCAGCAAGTCCTGGTCAAAATCGTTGCGCTTCAGCGTGCGCTATTCGCCAAGACCTTGTTCATGCGCACGAAGGGAATGTTCTCTCCCTTGCTATGGAGGGAGGCCGCTTCGGAAGCGCCACAGACAATCGTCGCGGCGCGCGAGTTCGTCGAGGAACGCGCGGACAATGTTTTGAGCCGGCTGAACGATGGGGCCAAGGGCGAATTCATAGCGCTCTTGTCGCTTATCCTGCTTGCTATTCCTCTTCTCCTGTTTTTAGCCGGCCGCGTTTTGGCGCGTTCCGAAACCGTCCAGCACCCCGGTAAATATCAAAAAGCGGCGGCGGCGGGATGGACAGCTCTCGTGACGATCGCTGTTCCGCTTTTCGTCCTTATCGCCTTCGGCGCCCTGATCGACGCCTTCGATCTCGTGGACGCGACCCTTGAACCGATCCTGCAACGCATATTCGAGGGCGCGACGAGAGTGATGGTGGCTTACGGCCTCGCCCGCGCCCTGATGGCTCCCGACCATCCCGATTGGCGCCTCGTCAATCCGGGTGACCCGCTGGCGCGGCGACTGACGCGGCTGGTCGCCGCCGTTGTCGCGATACTTTCGGTCATGCGCGTGCTGGAGCAGTTCGAGGAAACCATGCAAGCCGCGCTCGGAGTCGTGATTGTGACGCGAGGGATGGGAGCGCTCTTGTGTGGGGCGCTCCTCGCGGCCACCCTCGCCGGCTTTCCCCGCAATGGCGAAGCTCGGCCAGGAGCGGGACGCGATTGGCTCGCTTTGACGCGCCTTCTCGGCTACGGGGTCGTAATGACCGTGGTCACGGCTTGTGGTCTCGGTTACATCACCTTCGCCAATTTTTTCATTTTGCAATTATCCTGGACCCTGGCCGTCATCGCCGTTCTATCGATCGCGTTGCTGTTGGCTCGCTGGGGCGTCGACGTCTCTTTTGCTCCGACGGGAATATTTGGCCGTGCGGCGATCAATATCATCGGCGTGGACCGACATGCGCTCGGGCCTTTCGCGGAACTGCTGGCGGGCGTCTCGGCGCTCGCCCTCATCGGCGTGGCGGGATTGTTCTTACTGGCGCCTTTCGGCGTCGATTCCGGCGATTTCCTCGGCAATCTGCAATCGTCGTTCCTGGTCGTTAAAATCGGCGATGTCAGCATCTCGCCGTCAAGCGCGCTGACCGCGCTGGTTTTGTTCTTCCTCGCCTTTGCTGCAACGCAGGGCTTGCGCGGTTGGCTCGACGGGAGGTTTCTGCCCTTAACGAAGCTGGACTCGGGCCTGCGCAATTCAATTGGAACCAGCGTCGGCTACGCTGGCTTCATTCTGGCCATTTCGATTGCGCTCTCGGAACTCGGTCTCGGCTTCGATAAGCTGGCCATCGTTGCGGGCGCGCTCTCCGTCGGCATTGGTTTTGGATTGCAGTCGATCGTCAATAATTTCGTATCGGGACTCATATTGCTCTGGGAGCGCGCCGTTCGGGTGGGCGATTGGGTCGTGATCGGCGACGAACAGGGCTACGTCAAACGCATAAATGTGCGCTCCACCGAAATCGAAACATTCGATCGCGCGACGATGATCGTGCCCAATTCCAACCTCGTAACAGGAGTCGTGAAGAACTGGCTGCGGGGGGACAAGGTTGGGCGCATAAAAATCACCTTGGCTCCCAGTTCGTCGGTCGATCCCGAGCAGATCCGCGACATCCTGCTGGCGGCGGCGCGCGCGCAGGATGGCGTGCTGCGCATACCCGCGCCGCAAGTCATGTTTCTGGCGATGGAGTCGAACCTCTTTCGGTTCGAGCTATGGTGCTATGTCGAGGATGTGGAAGAATCGGCGCGTCTGCGCAGCGATCTGCATTTCGATTTGCACAAGCGCCTCGCTGACGCCGGCGTCAACATGGCTCCCGCGCCTACGCCTCCGACGGTCGTAAAGTTTTCAGGTTTTGACAAATTCGCGGCTGCGCCCGCCAAGGTCGTCGTCGAGCAAGAAGTGGTCGAAGACGAAATCGAAAAAATCCACGACGGAGGTTCGAAGCGGACCGAACTCGTGGCGCGCGTCTAGCCGCCGCTTTGTTGGGGCGAGCCTTGCGTTGCGAAAAGACCGCATCGTTAATTCTTTGTGAACCCAATTGACGCAAAAGAAGCGCATGAATCTTTTGGCGGCGGTTAAGCGCTTATTCGGATTTTGGTTTTTCCTTGCGCTCGCGTCTTGCGGCGGGCCGACCGGTGAAACTCCGGGCGGGTCGCCCGCGCCAGGCCGCGAATCAAGCATTTATCGTTCGCTGGCTAATCCCCTAACCGTCGTTGACGCCCAAGCTGCACGCGACATGATTTCGCAATACCGGAGCAATAGTGGTTTGCCGCCGCTGGAGCTCGATGAAAAACTTCAAGAGATTGCGAAAAAGCAGGCCGAGGAGATGGCGCACGGCGGCTCCATGCTTCGTGACGGCGTCGGATCACTGAAACGCCGTCTCACAGCGGCGGGCGTGCGCGTGGCCTTTGCGACGGAGAATGTTTCCGCCGGATACGATACGCTAGCCGAGGCATTTTCGGGATGGCGTCAGTCCGCGCCGCATAATGCGCGTATGCTTGAGCCGCGAGCTCGCCGCATGGGCCTCGCCACTGCCTACGCGCCTGATTCGAGATACAAAATATTCTGGGCGCTGGTCTTAACGGATTGAGGGAGCATCCGCGGTCAGGCGCGCGCGCGGCGCTTGCGTTTTTTTGTTCCGGCGCCGTGGCCGCCGTCAGCCTCCGGTGCGCCACCGGGCGTCACGAAAGGCTCCTCGGTCCGCATGTAGCGGACGCCGAGAAAGAACAATATTTGCGCGCCACCCTTCGGGGGAGACGCCAGGCGCGGTTGACGCGCCCTGGATTGCAACAAAATGATCCGCGCCATGTATGCAGGCTCCCGATAAATCAAGGACAAAAAACCAGCCGACTCTCACCGCTCGATTAGGGAATGGCGAGGGTTAATGTTCCGTCAACATCCAGCTTCTACAATCGTTGCAAGTTGTCGCGTTGGTTGATGGAGTGCGTATAGATGCTGTCCGAAGGTGTGGATCGGCGGGAATCAGATCGCGCGTTGTTGCGAACCATCGTAGAACAGTTTGTCGCTCGAACCGGATATAGACCAAGCGAGCTTCAGCAATTCGAGCGCCTGGCCGGGGGCCTCATCGACATTGGGGAAGCCGAGTCCGTCGCCGATGTCGCGGAGATGCTTTGCCGCCACCCGGAAACACCGCCAGAGTTGATTGCGAGGCTATTTGATCTCGGCGAAAGATGCGCCCGTGTCGCCTTTGAATATGCTCCGCGGGCGCCGCTCGCCGAAATAATCGCTCACGCCGAGCATGGGTCGCCGGAACTTGCCGCCGCCATAGCTCGGCGCGCCGATCTGCCGAAAGACGTGGTCGCCATATTGGCGGCGCGCAGCGAGGGCGCCGTGCTCCATGCGCTGGCCGCCAACCGCCGGATATATTTGGACTCTAGCGCGCAGAGATCGCTTACGCAGGTCGCGCGCGACGATCAACGGCTGGCGAGGATTCTTTTGGATCGCGAAGATCTGGATCTCGATCCGGAGCCGCTATTTTTGGCGGCGACCGAGAAGGAGCGGGAACAGATTGTGTTGGCCGCCTGTAGATCCGCGCTCTCGTCGGGATATGGAGAGTCGTTGGGGCGTCTCGACAAAGCTTTGGGCGCGGATCTAAATGTTCTCGCATTCAAAGCCGACGAAGACCTGACTATTTCACGCATTGCGGATGCCCTTGACGCCCGAAAGAGCCGCGTGAGGAGAATTTTCCTCGACGAGGGCGGCGAAGCTTTGGCTCTCACCCTGACGGCTCTGGCGATCGACGTCGAAACAGCGACGAGGCTCTTTATATGTCATCGCCGACCCGCGGCCTTGGACGCCAGGAAAATGCGTGCTCTTCGCGGACTGATGACCTCGACTCCATCGCGCGCCGCCGCGCGCATCGTCGCCGCGATAACGGGCAATGGCCGTTTCGATCGCGATTTTTCGCGCCGCGCCGCCAACTGGCGCGAAGATGCGGCCAACGTTGTCACGCGGCGCCTTGGGAGCGCTCGCCAAACCTCGGTCGAAGTACGAAAGGCGTCAAGGCGGGATCAATCGGCCTGACGTCCCTCGCGCGGCGTCAGGAGACGACGTCGATGAAGGGGCGCCCTTGCCGATCCTCGATCTCTATGATCCAAAGATCGGGGTCGAACGAGATTTCTTTTTGTAAACGCTGTTCTAGCGAAATCGGATCTCGCCACTCCTCGTCGTGCAGGCGCACGAACAGCCTCGCGAAGCCCTCGGGTAAATCGATGCTCTGGGGGGCGGGACCATAGAGCGCGGCGTGGCCGTCGAGTCTGTCCAATTTCACGAAAATAGCGCCGGCCTCGGCGGCGCCGCGCCTGCGCAACATCGCCGTGGCGCCCTCGATTTCAGCTCGCCTGATGAGCGCGGAGACAAAAATATCGGACCGTAGCCGCATCGAGATCTCCGCATATGGGTTCTGGAAGCGGAAGTCTCCGCGCCTATCGCCAGACATATAACAAAAAACCATCGCAGGCGCGGCTGCGATGGTTTGTTCCTGGATGAGGGCGGTCGCTATTCTTCGTCGCGGAACAGGCGAGCGACCTTCATTTGATGTCCACGTTAGCGCGTGCGCGGAGCAAACGACGAACCTTGGGGGAAAGTTCGCCTGTCACGGGCATTCCATTCGCACGCTCGAATTTTTCAATCGCCTGCCGTGTGGTGCCGCCGAAGACGCCGTCCTGATGCAAGGCGAAGCCGAGCTTCGCCAACGCGCGTTGCGCGGCAAGAACGGTTTTGCTTTTATCGCCGCCGCTCGCGTCCCGAGCGGCGCCTGCGGTCAATAGCTGACTGATCGGATCGCGGTTCTTTTCGGATGACTTTGCGGCTTCGATCTTCGTCGTCTCGGTGGCCGCGACCTCGCTTTTCGCGGGTTGCGCGACATGTTGCTGCTTGGCCGCTTCGATTTGCTCCGCGCCGCCACGATTGGGTTGAGACGCGGGCAATTGATTGAAAAGGCTCACAGCCCTTTGGAATATCGGAGCCGGATGGCGTCCGTCCTGAAGGAACAGCGCATTGACCGGAACGCCGATCACGACGACCGATGCAAAGCCCATGAACAGCAAGGCTCCGACGCTTCGCTTGCCGCTCAACAGGCGGCGCCATAACGGCACGGTCTTGGCCTTGCCGGATTTGTCGCGCCGCCGCGATTGGGCGCCGCGCTCTTCTCTGGCGATGAAATCGTGGTTGGTCGCGGCGAGAGCTTCACGCAATTTTCTTCACCATTTCCTGTTCTTGGCTGACGTCCTGCCCGGGAGTCCCCGCGCCATGACGCGCGATGGTCTGGATTTTCGTGTTCGCGTTGGTCCGTTGGGGATGTTTGTGTCCGTCGATCGGCAGACGCACCGTTACGGAGGTGCCGGATTTGGGCGCGCTTTCCACTGCGATCGCGCCGCCGTGAAGTCCGACCAGTCCCCGCACCACGGAAAGACCAAGGCCGGTGCCCTCGTAGGCTCGATCATGCGACGAACTCGCCTGAAAGAAGGGATCTCCGAGCCGCGCTAGATCGTGAGCGGCGATGCCGATGCCATTGTCCGAGACCGAGAACGCCAGGTTGTTGCCCTCGACCCACAGTCGTACGGTCACTTTTCCATGCGCTGGCGTGAATTTGACCGCGTTGGACAAGAGATTGATGAGAATTTGCTTGCAGGCGCGCTTGTCGGCGACGAGCTCGTCCATGTCAGACGGATATTCCCGAACGAGCGCGACCTTGCCCTGATCCGCCCTCAGCTGGATCATGTCGCAACATTGCTCGACGAGAGCGGGCATGGAAAAGGGCTCGGGGAAAATCTGCATGGACCCCGATTCGATCTTCGACATGTCGAGAATGGAGCTGACGACCTCATGCAGATGATGCCCCGAGTCGCGAATAATCCGCGCGTATTCGCGGCGTTTTTCGGGGTCGTCGGGCTCCAAGTCCTCGCTTCCGAGCATTTCCGAAAAGCCGATGATGGCGTTCAGCGGCGTCCGCAGTTCGTGACTTATGTTTGCGAGAAATCTGGTCTTGCTGGCCATCGCGAGTTCGCTCTCGCGCCTTGCCGCCCCGATTTCCTCCTCGGCGCGCTTTTCCGTCGTGATGTCGCGTAAAATGCACACCACCGCCGACGTGTGGGGGGTGGCTTCGCCTTCCTTGTTTTGGACATGGCAGGTGCGCGCATCGAAATATTTGAAAACCGGCTCCATATAGCCGCCGACGTGTTCGGCGGCGCTCACATGCAGGCGAATGACGGCGTGTCCGGGCGCGTCCTGGGAAATCGCGTCGGAAACCAGCTTGAGGAACGCGGGCCGGTCGGCGACATGGACGCGATGGAAAAAGCCTCGTCCAAAGAGATCCCGCCGTTCCATGCCATAGGCTTTATGCATATCGCCAACGATCGATGAGACGGCGCCGGTGCGATCGAAATGCAGCACGATGTCGCCGATGGCGCTGGTGAGCAATCGAAGGTCTCTGGCGTTGCGACGATCCGCCCGCGCTCTGGTGTGCTCGACGAGGATCGCCCCCGCCGCCAGCGCCGCCATGTAAATCATGAGAGGCGCGATGCTAAGGGCGAGAGTCGCGCGACCGGCGATGATGGCTTCGTCCATGTTCGCCGGCGATGTCGCGCCGAGCACGATCAAGACCAGCGTGGCGGCGATGACGCAAGCAACCATGACGATCTCCATCGTCAAGGCTGCTTCTATCAGCGCGATCGTCAGCAAGGAGATTGAAATGGCCTCTTGACCCGTCGTCGCGCTGACGCTGACGGCGAGCGCAAGCCATCCGCAGATTGAAACGTCCTGCGCCAAGCGGAAGTCGCCAACGCTTTTGAGAACCACGATCGAAGCCAGAGGCGTCAGCGCAAGGGTGAATTGCGCGGCGTGTTGAAGGCTGGGCACGCCATACAAGTAAAGAAACTCAGGGCCTGAAGCGAGAACGCATAACCCCACGGCCAGTCTCGTGGCGACGAAGAACTTGTGGCGCGCCCACTCCACCGGATGCTCGACGGCTTGGGCTGGCGTCAAATGATCCAGCCATTGCATTACGGAGGAGGGCACAAATTTGAATGAGTTACGCACAGCAACGCTCCCTTGTGACCTCAGCTTTTCAGATCGTCGTTAAGTGACTGCTAAGCGAAGCCCCTGTTGGCAGTGTGCGCGTCGGCGAAGGTGGCCGATCTCGCCGCATGGTTTGCAACTGGTTGATGCGCCGTTGTTTGCGAAGGAGGCGGCATTCACTCTTGCGAAAGGAGATCCCCGCAAATCTCTTTCGCGGCGTGTTGCCGAGCGCCGTATCGAGCCGCTCGCAAAGGAGCAAGCAATGGGCTTTCTATTCAAGTGCCTGGTTGTGATCGCGCTCGTCTATTTGGCGGCGAACCGCAGCGAATTGAACGCGCTTGTCGACCTTGTCGCCCCGCAAGAGCGCACTGCGAACGACGCTGGCGACAAGAGCCAGAAGCAGGGGCGATTGATCGAATTACAGCATATGGCCGCGACGAAACTGATGGGCGCGGCGCGCGAACATTGTCTCGCCAAGCCAGCTGATTGTCTGGCGCTGTTGAAGACGGTGAGCGCCAGCGGTGGCAAGCCCGACCACAAGGAGCGTTGATTTCTTGGCGATTATACGTTCGGCTGAGATGGATCGGCGCCGCAGGAGCCAGCGCAAACGCTCGCCGACGAAAGTTTTTGTTGCCGAATCGGCAAAACCAAGGTGTATCATTTTTAAACATCAATAGAATTTTGGTCTGCGTTCCCGCCCCCCCCCTTTATCCTCGCCCGCTTTTGATTCGGGTCAACATCAGGAGGCTGTCCTGTCAGACGACCATGAGAACTCCGCGCCCATCGATGTCCGCGCCTTGCAGGTGCAATTAAAGAGCCTCGCCGCGGAACGGGACCGCGAGGCGTTCGAAAAATCTGAAATCGTCGAAAAGGCGAATACTATCTCGCGCGAGCGCGACGACCTTCGGGCAAAGCTGAATTCCGAGACCGCTCAGCGCGAGCGTCTCGCCTCCGAGAATTCGAGGCTGACCGCCGAGGTCTCCGCCGCCACTCGTTCGCTGGCCGAAACGACGCGACGCGCGGACGCCGCCGCGGCCGAAGTCGCCAGTCTGCGCAAGGCCATCGAAGCCGGGCTAGGCAATGATCCGCTGGCGCTTCTTTGGGAGGCAGCCAAGCAGAAGACCGGGGCGGGCCTCGCGTTTCTGCGGTCGAAAATCCCGGCGAATCATCCCGCGCTGCCCTGGTTCGACAAGACGGTCGAAGTTTCGACCAAGCTCGGCTGTCTCGCCGTTAGATTTGTCGTCGCTTTCGCCAAATGGCTGAAAGCCGAGGGCCTGCCTCGCGCCAAGGTTCTCGCCGATAAACTGCTCGCCGAGGTCGAAACGCGCCTCGCCAAGAAGTAGTCCCGGCGACGTTTCCGGTTCCGCCAAAACCCACGGTTTCGGCGGCCTTTTTCGCGCATGAAGCGGTTTTCGCGGACAATTCGCGCCGCGCGCCGCGGGCGCACTTCCATTCGTGGTCCCGCGCTGCTATCGGGTGCGCCATGAGCAGCCACAGCATAGACAATATCCGCAATTTCTCGATCGTCGCCCACATCGACCACGGGAAATCGACACTCGCCGACCGCCTCATCCAGGTGACGGGCGCGGTCGCCGCGCGCGACATGGTCGAGCAGGTGCTCGATTCGATGGATATCGAACGCGAACGGGGCATCACCATCAAGGCGCAGACCGTCCGCCTCGACTACAAGGCCAAGGACGGAAAAGACTACGTCCTCAATCTAATGGATACGCCGGGCCACGTCGACTTCGCCTATGAGGTGTCACGGTCGCTGCACGCCTGCGAGGGCTCGTTGCTCGTGGTCGACGCCAGCCAGGGCGTCGAGGCGCAGACCCTGGCCAATGTCTATCAGGCGCTCGACGCCGGCCATGAGATCGTCCCGGTTCTCAACAAGATCGACCTTCCCGCCGCCGAACCGGACCGCATCAAGCAGCAGATCGAGGATGTGATCGGCCTCGACGCCTCGGATGCGGTGCTGATTTCGGCTAAGACCGGTATCGGCATCGAGGATGTGCTGGAGGCCATCGTCACGCGCCTGCCGGCGCCCAGGGGCGATGAGACCGCGCCACTCAAGGCCGGCCTCGTCGACAGCTGGTATGACGCCTATCTCGGCGTTGTCGTGCTCGTCCGCGTGTTCGACGGCGTGCTTAAGAAGGGGCAGAAAATCAAGATGATGGGCACGGACGCCCATTACGAGGTCGACAAGATCGGCGTATTCCGTCCCAAGATGCAGGACGTCACACAGCTTGGCCCCGGCGAAATCGGCTTCATCACCGCGCAGATCAAGCAGGTGGCCGACACCCGCGTCGGCGACACCATCACCGACGACAGGAAGCCCTGCGCGGAGCCGCTGCCGGGTTATAAACCGGCGCAGCCCGTGGTGTTCTGCGGCCTGTTTCCGGTCGACGCCGCCGATTTCGAGGATTTGCGCGCCGCTATCGCCAAACTCAGGCTTAACGACGCCAGCTTCTCCTTCGAGATGGAGTCCTCGGCGGCGCTCGGCTTCGGCTTTCGCTGCGGCTTCCTCGGCCTGCTGCATCTGGAGATCATTCAGGAGCGTCTGCGCCGCGAGTTCAATCTCGACCTCATCGCGACGGCGCCGTCGGTGGTTTACAAGATCAAGCTCACCAATGGCGACGAGATCGAACTCCACAATCCGGCCGATATGCCCGACGTGGTCAAGATCGCCGAGATTCAGGAGCCGTGGATAAGAGCGACGATCATGACGCCGGACGATTATCTCGGCGCGGTGCTGAAGCTGTGCCAGGACCGGCGCGGCATTCAGGCCGACCTTAATTATGTCGGCAAGCGCGCCATGGCGATCTACGATCTGCCGCTCAACGAAGTCGTGTTCGACTTTTACGACCGCCTGAAGTCGATTTCCAAGGGCTACGCCAGTTTCGACTATCAGATCACCGACTATCGCGCCGGCGATCTCGTGAAGATGAGCATTCTCGTCAACGCCGAGCCGGTGGACGCGCTGTCGATGCTGGTGCACCGCACCCGCGCGGAAGGGCGGGGCCGGCAGATGTGCGAGAAGCTCAAGGAACTGATCCCGCCGCATATGTTCCAGGTGCCGATCCAGGCGGCCATCGGCGGCAAGATCATCGCGCGCGAGACCGTGCGCGCCTTCCGCAAGGACGTGACCGCCAAGTGCTACGGCGGCGACGCCACGCGCAAGCGCAAGCTTCTGGAGAAGCAGAAGGAAGGCAAGAAAAAGATGCGCCAGTTCGGCCGCGTGGAAATCCCGCAGGAGGCCTTTATTGCGGCGCTGAAGATGGAGGAGTAGGCTCCTCCCGCGCGCCGCAGCCTGCGAGGCGATTCGTGATTCCGCATTTTCAAGAATTGACGAGACCAGTTCTGGAGGCTGCCGCGGAAGGCGAAGTCAAGATCGCCGATGTCGTCGAGCGGCTCGCGCAAAGTTTCAATCTGACAACCGAGGAGCGCGAAACGCTAGTCCCCTCGGGGGGGCAAACGGTTCTTTCTAATCGTTCCCATTGGGCAAAGACCTATTTGACGCAGGCCGGACTTCTGGAGCGCACGGGGCGTGGTCGTTTCACGATAACCGAGGATGGACGTCGTGCGCTAAGAACGGGGCCTAAGCGCATTGATGTAGAATTCTTAAAGCAGTTTCCAAGCTTTCGCGAATTTCAGGCCCGCTCGCGATCCGACGCCGATGACCATGGCGAGTCCGAACCTGACGTAAATGGAATCGCCTCACTCGCGCCCGACGAAGCGATGCGAGCAGCGCATCAAAGATTGGAAGAGGCTCTGGCCGCGGAGTTGTTGGAGCGCATCCTTGCATCGCCGCCTGAGTTCTTTGAGCGTATGGTGGTGAAGCTCTTATCGACCATGGGCTATGGCGGGTCGGTAGCGGAAGCTGCGCGCGCGCTCGGGCGTAGCGGTGACGGCGGCGTCGATGGCGTCATCGATCAGGACGCGTTGGGGCTCGATCGAGTTTATGTCCAAGCGAAGCGATATGCGGCCAATAACCCGGTCGGTCCAGCCGCAGTTCGAGACTTTTTCGGTTCACTCGACCGCTTCAAGGCGACTAAGGGGCTATTCGTAACGACGTCGTGCTTCACGCAATCCGCCCGGGAAACGGCGGAATACCTCAGCAAGCGAATCGTTCTGATCGATGGAGCGCACCTAACAAAATTGATGATCCGCTATGATGTGGGATGCCGGGTTGAGGAGACGCTGTTCATCAAAAAGCTCGATGAAGAGTTTTTCGAGTGAAAGGATCTTTTGGCCTCACATCTTCAAGGAGCAAATATGAACCGCTCTGAAACGATTGAGGCTTTACGCCAGAGCAAGGCGATGCTCGCCAGCCGTTACGGCGTGACGCGGCTCGCTTTGTTCGGCTCTCTGGCGCGCGACGATAGCGACGCGGACATCCTCGTCGCCTTCGATGGCCCGGCAACCTCGCAGCGTTATTTCGGCGTCCAGTTTTTCCTTGAGGATTTGCTTGCCCGACCCGTCGATCTCGTGACGGAGAATGCGCTCCGCGCCGAATTGCGATCGTTTATCGAGCAAGAAGCTATTCATGTCTGAGGGCGCGGCGCGAGAATGGCGCTTCTAACTCGACGACATGATCAACTTTGCCGAAAAAGTCCTCGCCTATTCGCACGGCTTCGACCAGCAGGGTTTCATGGCGAGCAACTTGAATTACGACGCGGCGTTGCGAAACCTTGAGCTCATCGGCGAGGCCGCGACCCACATCCCGGACGCGATCCGCCGCGAGCATCCGGAAATTCCCTGGCGGCTCGTTATTGCAACCCGCAATCGTCTGATCCATGGGTATCTTGGAATCGACGACGACGTTTTGTGGACGATCATTCGAGAGGACGTTCCTGCGCTGCTGGCCGAGTTGCGGGCGCTGAAAACGAGGTTTGCCTGAATTACGCGGGCGACCTGCCTTGTTCGGATACGCCAGTTCGGCCGCGTGGAAATCCTGCGGGACGCCTTTATTGCGGCGCTGAAAATGGAGGAGTAGGGCTCCCCTAACGTCCCGCGCCCGGCGCCGCCGCCGGTCCGCCGGCGGGCGCAGGCGTTGTGGTCTTTCCGCCAACGGCGGCCATGGTCGGCGGGATCACCTTCATGCTGTTGACCGTCGCCCCCGGCTTCGTCCTGACGCCGGACACGCCCGGCTCGATGGCCAGCGCGGGCGCGCAAATGGCCAGCAAAAGCGCGACGGAGGCGATAGCGCTTTTCATTTTTCTCTCCGCCTACAAGGGACATGCGGGCCTGCCCGGCTTAGTGGTCATGCCTCCGGCGGCTGTCAACGCGGCAGGCGCAAACAAAAACGGCGCCCGATTGCGCGGGCGCCGCTGGAATTTCAGACGACAGGCGCGCGCCTCAGGCCATATATTGACCGCCATTGATGGTCAGCGTCGAGCCGGTGATGAAGCCGGCGTCGTCGGACGCCAGAAACACCACCGCGCGGGCGATTTCCTCCGGCTCGCCGAGGCGGCCGACCGCGATATAGGGGAGGATGTGCTTGTCGAGCACGTCCTGCGGCACGGCCTTCACCATTTCCGTGGCGATGTAGCCCGGCGCAATGGCGTTGACGGTGACGCCCTTCGAGGCGCTCTCCTGCGCCAACGCCTTCACGAAACCGATGTCGCCGGCCTTTGCGGCGGAATAATTGGTCTGGCCGGCCTGGCCCTTCTGGCCGTTGATCGAGGAGATCACGATGATGCGGCCGAAGCCGCGGTCGCGCATCCCGTTGATGACCGGGCGCGTCATATTGAACAGCGAGCTTAGATTGGTGTCGATGACGGCTTTCCACTGCGCCAGCTCCATTTTGTGGAACAGGCGGTCTTTGGTGATGCCGGCGTTGTTGACCAGAATCTCGACGGGGCCGAGGTCTTTCTCGATGGCGGCGACGCCCGCGGCGCAGGCGTCGTAGTCGGAAACGTCGAATTTGTAGACGTTGATGCCGGTCTCGGTCTTGAATTTGTTCGCGGCTTCGTCGTTGCCGGCGTAGGTCGCCGCCACTTTGTATCCAGCGGCTTGCAAGGCTTTGGAAATCGCTTCGCCGATGCCGCGCGTGCCGCCGGTCACAACTGCAGTTCTCGCCATCTGTTTCTCCTTGGAATGATTTTTTGGTTTTTGACGGCGCGCCCTCGCTTAAGGGGCGCGCCGCTCAAATTACCGTTCGACCGCCATCGCGATGCCCATGCCGCCCCCGATGCAAAGCGTGGCGAGGCCCTTGCCGCCGCCGCGCCGTGCGAGTTCGTGCAGCAGGGTCGTCAGAACGCGGGCGCCGGAGGCGCCGATCGGGTGGCCGATGGCGATGGCGCCGCCGTTCACGTTCACGATGGCGGGATCCCAACCGAGATCCTTGTTGACAGCCAGAGCCTGCGCCGCGAAGGCTTCGTTGGCCTCGACCAGATCGAGGTCGGAGATTTTCCAGCCTGCCTTCTCCAGCGCCTTGCGGGTCGCGGGGATCGGACCCGAGCCCATGATGCTCGGATCGACGCCGGCGGTCGCCCAGGAGGCGATACGGGCGAGAGGGGTGAGACCACGCTTCTTGGCCTCGGCCGCGGTCATGACGACCAGCGCCGCCGCTCCGTCGTTGATGCCGGAGGCGTTGGCGGCGGTGACGGTGCCATCCTTGGTGAAGGCGGGACGCAGCTTGGAGATGCTCTCCAGTGTGACGCCGTGCTTGATGAATTCGTCCTGGTCGACCACGACGTCGCCCTTTTTGGAAGAGATCGTATAGGGGACGATTTCGTCCTTGAACTTACCGGCCTTCTGCGCGGCTTCCGCCTTGTTTTGCGAGGCGACCGCGAAAGCGTCCTGCTCGGCGCGGCCGATCTGCCACTTGGCGGCGACGTTCTCGGCCGTGATGCCCATGTGGTAATTGTTGAAGGCGTCGGTGAGTCCGTCGACGATCATGGTGTCGGCGAAGCTCACGGGACCCATTTTCGTCCCCGAGCGCAGATGGGCGGCGTGGGCCGACATCGACATGCTCTCCTGGCCGCCGGCCACCACGATATGGGCGTCTCCCGATTGGATCTGCTGGGCGGCGAGAGCCACGGCGCGCAGGCCCGAGCCGCAAACCTGATTGACGCCGAAAGCCGTGGCGCTGTCGGGGATGCCGGCCTTGATCGCGGCCTGGCGCGCGGGGTTTTGCCCATGGCCGGCGCCGAGCACCTGACCGAGGATGACTTCGCAAACATCGGTCGGCGCGACCTTCGCCCGCTCCAAGGCGGCTTTCAAGGCGACCGCGCCGAGATCATGGGCGGGAACGCCGCCGAGAGCTCCATTGAACGATCCAACGGCGGTCCTCGCCGCGGAAACGATCACGATTTCGGTCGTCATGATAGATCTCCCTCAGTGTTCCAGCTTCGGCGCCCAAATACGCCGCTGGCGAAAATATCGCGCGCGATGCGCCGGCCGCGTCATCCGCTAGCGTCGTTTTGCACGGTTTGGCCCGGAACGAAAGCCGTCCAAGACGAAAATATTGCCGCAGGGGGGCTTTTGCGACTATCGTCGCGCTGCGGTAAAGATCGTTTTGCCAGGGGGGCACAAGCGCTCCGTCCGTCACGGGGAGGCATAGCGTCGCGCATCATGGCCAGCGAAAAAAAACCAACGACGATAAAGAAATACGCCAATCGCCGTCTCTACGACACTGGAACGAGCACTTATGTGACGCTTGAGGATCTCGCCGCAATGGTCAAACGAGGCGAGGATTTTCTCGTTTGCGACGCCAAGAGCGGCGACGACATAACCCGGACGGTGCTGACCCAGATAATTTTCGAACAGGAGGGAAAGGAAGGCCAAAGCCTGCTGCCCATATCTTTCCTGCGGCAACTGATCCGCTTCTATGGCGACTCCATGCAAATGCTGGTGCCGAGCTATCTGGAGTTCTCAATAGACAAGCTCACGCGCGATCAGCAGAAGTTCAGGGACCATCTGAGCACCGCCTTGGGCTCCGGGCCGTTTGGCGAACCCACGCGTCAGGCTTTCGCCGCCATGGAGGAGCAAGCCCGCAAGAACATGGTGATTTTCCGTCAGGCGCTGAGGATGCTGAATCCCTTTGGGGTCATCGGCGAGGGAACCGGTCCCGCGCTGGACGAAGAGACGAGCGGCGCCTCCACGAAACAGCAAGCGGATGTCGATGAACTGAAGCGGCAGCTAGAGGAGCTTAACAAGCGCATCGACAAGCTCTCCGCCGGCGCCTAGAGCGCGTTCGGACCAGACGGAATCGTCTGGTCGATCAAGAAATCGCTCCAGATTCAAAAAGCTGGAGCAAAATCAAATCGAAAAAATCTATCAACTTTTTCGGATTTTGCTCTAAGCGTTTCGGGGTTGTCGGCGGGCTTTAAGCGGCGAGGCGGGGTTCAGTTTTCCGAGCGTATCTGAGACGGCGCGCCAAAAGGCTGCGACGTCTCCGGACCGGCGGAGCCAAACAGGGAGCCTTGGAAAAAGTCCACGCCCCATTCCCGCAGAATGCTTGCCGTTTCTGCGTCTTCGACCCATTCGGCGACGATTTCGAGTTCGAGGTGGCGCGCGAGATCGATCAATGTGCGCACGAAGAACCTGTCGTCTTCGGAGTTGACGACATTCTGGATAAAGGCGCCGTCGATTTTGACGAGATCGAAGGCA
The DNA here is from genome assembly GCA_002862095.1 of Methylocystis sp. KS32. Classification (GTDB taxonomy): domain Bacteria; phylum Pseudomonadota; class Alphaproteobacteria; order Rhizobiales; family Beijerinckiaceae; genus Methylocystis. The sequence continues at coordinate 180,205 of PHSQ01000004.1, forward strand.
AGCGATCGAAGGTTGCGAAAAGAAGTATGTCCGGCGCCGAAATCGTCCATCGCCACTTTGACGCCGAGGTTCTTGCATGAGGCGACAACACTGCTGGTCGTCTCAATATCCTCGATCATGCTGGTTTCGGTTATTTCGATCATCAGCCGCTCGGCCACGCCGGGATGGGCGAGCACGCCCGCGGAGAGGCGGTCCGGCCACTCGGGGTCGAGAATGCTGGCGAGCGAGGCGTTGACGGAAAGACGCAGCGAGGGTTTTTCGACAAGACAGGCGAGGGCGAGTTCTAGGACCCGCTGATCCAGCAGCCGGACCAACCCGGCTTTCTCCGCCACGGGCAGGATCGAGGCGGGCGTCACCATCGATCCATCATTGAGCCGAACGCGCAAAAGCGCCTCGTAAAACGCCGTCTGGCCGTCCTTGGCGTAAACGATGGGTTGGAAGGCGAGTTCGACCCGGCGCTCGTTGAGCGCGGAGACGATATTGTCAGCCATGTGCAATGCGCGCATTCGCGCGTCCTCCCGGGCCAGGGAGGCGGTATAGGGAATGAAACGCGCGCCGTTCCGTTGGCGCGCAACGTCGAGCGCTTCCTCGGCGCGCTGGAAAAGCACCTGGATTGTGCGGCCATCACGCGGTCCGACGACGCCTCCGATCCGGATCGTGGCCGGGATGAGGCCGGCCGAAGTCTCGAAAGGCGCGGCGGTTACAACCTCGATCATTCTAAGCGCGATGGATTTGGTTTGATCGGCGTCGCAATCTTGCACAACCAAGGCGAATTTATTGCCAGCGTGGCGCGCCACGGTATCGTTCGCGCGGAGGTTCTCGGTTAAACGCTTCGCCAAACCGGCGATGACGTCGTCGCCAGCGTCGTAGCCATAGGTTCGGTTCAGCGCGAAGAGATTCTCTAGGGCGATCAGAAGCACGGCAAATGGCTTCCGCGTCCGCTCCGACGCGTCGAGCAACCGCCGCATGTGCTCGGCGAGATGGGCTCTATTGAAGACGCCGGTAAGCGGGTCGAATTGAGACTGCAGCGTTAGATGGGCTTCTTTCTGGTGGCGCTCGGTGATGACGCGCAGAACGCCATGAGCGCGGGCCGGACGGTCGTCGGCGCCTTTGAACCAAAGGCCGACGTCTTCAACCCATATTGCGCGGGAGGCGCTGGCTTCGCGAGGCGCCGAAAGGGCGTAGACCACTTGGTAATGGACGCCCGCGCCCTCATCCTCGCGCCCCGATTTGACTATGGCGTCATAGCGGGAAGTCGTGCTTTCCGACGAAAGTCTCTCCGCGAAGGCCATCCCGGTCGACAAATCGACGCCAGCGAACGAACTCAAGGCTTCGTTGAGACTCTCTCCCCAGAGAAGCCTGTCGGTGATGAGATCCCACTCGTAGACGACTTCGCCGACCGAAGCGATGATGGCGCTCGGATCAAGCGTCGAAGCGCTTGCTTTAGTCGCCTCCGCGCCCGTCGTCGCGACTGACGAGCGCGCGGATGCGGATGTGCTTGCGGGACCGTCCGCGTGCGGCGAGGAAGTGTTTCGAGCCGCAAGATGTCTCAAAAGCATGAACTGATCCAGGTCTGGACAAGGCGGAAGCGATAACCTTTCAAATTTGCCAAAAAAAGGTAAATCTGTCGTTAGTGCTGCGGCGTTTTTTTGGGGCGGCGGGCTTTTGTGGTTTAAATATGCCCCATAGAATCAGGTGGGTTCGCCTTCTTCGCGTCTTGGCGAAAAATCCGCGGCCGCCAGCTCGAATTTGGCGAATTCGAAGCCGGGAGCAACCATGCAACTGACCAGCGTCCAGGAGCCGAGCGTCCTCGCGGATTGCCAACATCTCGGGGGGACCACGCGTTGCGGACGTTCTCCCGCGAGCAGATCTGGCCCGAGCCGGAAGGACGTCTCTGTTTTTCCATCCAGGGCAAGCGATAGCAGCAGAGGCGCCCCGCATGAAAAAGCCATGCTTCCGCTGGTCTACTTTGCGCCAAGCGGAATTTTGTCCAGCTTGGAGCAAAAAATATATCGCGGTGGAGGCGGCCCGGCCCGTTCCGGGCGTCTCGGCGTCTCGGAAGGTTTCGTGGTGGAATCCGCCTGCGGGATGAGGCCTAAGCTCAAGTATCTCTATGATTTTATCGGCGCTTAGTTCTACTGCGTCACGAAGCGGCCTGGGGCCGGGCCAGCGCCCGTCATTGCGAGCGCAGCGAAGCAATCCTTAAGCAACGCCAGCCCCCACCTGGATTGCCACGCCTTCGGCTCGCAATGACGAAACCGCCGACAAATTCGTTCAGGACGCAGTAGAATTAGAGCGCTTTCCGACCAGACGGAATCGTCTGGTCGATTAAGAAATCGCTCCAGATTCAAAAAGCGGGAGCAAAATCCAATCGAAAAAGTCTATCAACTTTTTCGGATTTTGCTCTAATTCTACTGCGTCACGAAGCGGCCTGGGGCCGGGCCAGCGCCCGTCATTGCGAGCGCAGCGAAGCAATCCTTAAGCAACGCCAGCCCCCACCTGGATTGCCACGCCTTCGGCTCGCAATGACGAAACCGCCGACAAATTCGTTCAGGACGCAGTAGAATTAGAGCGCTTTCCGACCAGACGGAATCGTCTGGTCGATTAAGAAATCGCTCCAGATTCAAAAAGCGGGAGCAAAATCCAATCGAAAAAGTCTATCAACTTTTTCGGATTTTGCTCTAATTCTACTGCGTCACGAAGCGGCCTGGGGCCGGGCCAGCGCCCGTCATTGCGAGCGCAGCGAAGCAATCCTTAAGCAACGCCAGCCCCCACCTGGATTGCCACGCCTTCGGCTCGCAATGACGAAACCGCCGACAAATTCGTTCAGGACGCAGTAGAATTAGAGCGCTTTCCGACCAGACGGAATCGTCTGGTCGATTAAGAAATCGCTCCAGATTCAAAAAGCGGGAGCAAAATCCAATCGAAAAAGTCTATCAACTTTTTCGGATTTTGCTCTAATTCTACTGCGTCACGAAGCGGCCTGGGGCCGGGCCAGCGCCCGTCATTGCGAGCGCAGCGAAGCAATCCTTAAGCCGCGCCAGCCCCCCTGGATCGCCACGCCTTCGGCTCGCAATGACGAAACCGCCGACAAATTCGTTCATGACGCAGTAGAATTAGGGCGTTTGTCGGATCGACGCCATTCATGCGCGGAACGCGTTCTTGCGCTCGCGCATCCTGGCGAACACCTCGACCGGATCGCGGTCGACCATGCCCATCGCCCGCTGAACGAGCGGATCTTCGCAGCGCAGGAAGGGGTTTGTCGCGCGCTCAAGCATTATTGTGGTCGGGACAGTGAATTTTCCGGCGGCTCTGAGAGCGTCGACCTCGCGCGCGCGCTCCATCAGCGCGGTGTTCTCGGGATCCACGGTGACGGCGAAACGCGCGTTGGATTGCGTATATTCATGCCCGCAATAAATGCGGGTTTCATCGGGCAGATTCGCCAATGTTTCCAAGGAATTGTACATGGTTTCCATCGTTCCCTCGAAGACCCGCCCGCACCCCAGGGAAAAGAGCGTGTCTCCGACGAACAAGGCATCGTCTTCGAGCAGATAATAGGCGAGATGTCCCGTCGTGTGGCCTGGCGTCTCGAGCACCCGCGCGCACGCCGCGCCAATTTCGATTGTGTCGCCCTCGCCGACCATTTCATCGAGCCCCTCGAGCCGATGCGCATCCTTGCGGGCCCCAAAAACCTTGATGTCTGGAAAAGTTGCGCGGAGCGGCGGAACGCCTTCGACATGGTCGAGGTGATGGTGCGTCAGCAGGACATGGCTCAGACGCCAGCCCAGCCGTTCGGCCTCGGCGGCTATCGCCTCGCCATCCGGCGCATCCACACAGGCGGTCGCGCCGGTATGATCGTCGTGAACGAGGAGGCCGAAGTTGTCTTGCAAGCAGAGAAACTGATGAATTCGGATCGTCACGCCACATTCTCCTTTGCTTGTCGCGAGCGGTCATGGCGCGTTTGCCGGATAATAGTCCCCTGCCGGCCTTGGCGCCCGTGAAGCTGGCGCATCCTCCTTGCATTGGCTCTGATTTAAGCCAATTATCAGCCCATGTCGCTTGATGTCGTCGATTTGCGGGCTTTCTATGATTCTCCGCTCGGTCAGGTCGCGCAGCGGCTTGTTTCGAAGCTGATCCGCGCCCGCTGGGAGGGCCAGACCGCGGGCATGTGTATGCTCGGAATTGGTTATGCGACTCCCTACCTTGTGGGCCTCGAGGCCCAGCGGGCTCTGGCCTTCATGCCCGCCACCCAAGGAGTGGTGCATTGGCCCTGCAACGGCCGTTCCGCTTCGGCTCTCGTCGAGCCGACGATGATGCCGCTGCCCGACGCCTGCGTCGACCGGATACTCGTGATCCATGCCCTCGAGACCGGCGAACATCCCCGCGATCTCCTAGAGGAAATCTGGCGCATTCTCGCGCCGGGCGGTCGAGTGATGATCGTTGCGCCAAGCCGTACGGGACTGTGGGCGAGGCTGGACACGACCCCATTCGGCAATGGGCACCCATACTCCCGTGGCCAATTGCACGATCTGCTGCAGGAATCTTTGTTCCTGCCCATATTTTGGGGCGAAGCGCTTTACGTGCCGCCATTCAGCAGCGCCTCGCTGCTGCGCTCGGCTCCCGCTTTCGAGCGGATCGCGGGACGGTTCTCTTTGCCCGGCGGCGGCGTTCATGTCGTCGAGGCGACCAAGCAGCTTTACCGCCCCATCGGTCTACGCCGGGCAGTTCGACGCAGCGCGCTGGTTCTGGAGCCTGCGCTGGAGCCGGTCGGCGCCTGAGCCGACGATTTCACACCGCCGCCCGCGCTCCGAATTCCACCGGCACGCCGAAGCTTTGAGCCAGGAAGAGAACGCCGTGGATAAGCCCGCCGTTGTCGATCCCGTGGCCAAGCCCCGGCGAAAGGTGCCACTGCGCCGCAAGCCCTATTTCCCCGAGCAGATTAGCCGAAAGAATTAGCGCATCCGCTGGGATTAGCTCGTCTTGCTCTCCGTGAACGAGCAAAATCGCCGGCGCGGGAGTCTGGCGGATATGGGCCTCGCCATCTTGTTTTGGTCCTGTCACGAGGACGCCCGAGTAGCCGAGGATCGCGCGTGGCGCGATCCGGCGGCGAAGCCCTCCATGCAGGGCCATCATGGTTCCCTGACTGAAGCCGACCAGGGCGAGAGACCTCTCGTCGAGACCGCGTTTGGCGAGTTCCTGGTCGATGAATGCGTCGAGCGTCGGCCGCGCCGCGACCACCCCCCGCCAACGCTCCTCCGGGTCGCGCATGGTGAGCGGGAACCATTGTCGTCCGCCGGGCGACATGGAGCAGCGTTCGGGAGCGTGAGGGGAGACGAAATCGGCGTCAGGCAGAAAGCCGCGCCATTGGCGGCCGATCTCGATGAGGTCGTTGCCGTCGGCTCCATAGCCGTGAAGGAAAATCACCAATTGCTTCGCGAGGCCGGATTTCGCCGCGACCCGGGGACCGTCGATGGGCGTCGTCATAAACTCGCCTTTTGGTGTGATTTCGTTGGCCGAGCTTTAGCGGCAATCTTCTCCCGACGCCATAGCCTTGAGGCGTTTCGACGGGGAAGCCGCGTCATTGGCTTCTCGGGCCGGGGATATTGCGTCGAAAGTTTCCGCTGCTTCGTTCAGGTCGAATTCGGCGATCGCCGCCGGCGCAGGAGGGCGTCCGCGTTCACCTCGGTAAAGCGGGCGATCAGAAACGCCTCAGGCGCGGTGGCGGCGACGCGAAGCGTGCAACATGCGGCGCATTCGGCCCGGCAGGCGAGGCGAGGATTGGCCCTCCCTCGGGCTGAATCTCGACATTTTTCTCGAAACTGTCGCAACTTGACGAACGCCTGACCCTCAAACCATCATCAACCGCGGCCAGATCTCTATGGAAATCGCGGGTCAAATCTCGGCGGAAATCGACAGAAGAGATATAGTTTGGAATGTTTCTCTTCCTATGTAAACGGATATGTCAGAAGGAGGAATGGGCATGTTCAAGGCAGTCCTTTTCGCGTCAGCTCTAGGCGGATCTTTAATCGCGCTAACGCCTGCGACGGCGTTCCCGGTCAGCCTAGCTGATCATTCCGTGGCGATGCATTCTTCGGCCACCCTGACGCCGGCCCGCTATCACAAACATCGTTGCTTCAGGGCTTACAACCGCGAAGAGCGTGCAAAGGGCAGGCGGCATTGGACGGGAAAATGCAGGACGACTTACTAAAGCAAAACGGCCCATCGTTATTACCGTGCTCGGGCCGCTTTGACGGATCCATGCGAAAGAGCCAGGGTCTTTGGATATCTACTCCGTCTGCGCCATGGTGGGGCGCAAGCTGGCTAATTGACGAAAACGAGCGGTGGCTGCCTGCACCCAGGATTTAGTGGTCCGCGCTCAGGGCGCCGCCGCCGGGGCGCTCGACCGGCTTACTCGTCGAATGCCGGTTCGGCGCCCGCCGCTATGCGCCGCGCCATTGCGTGACCAGCGGGGTCGACGACGCGGTGCAAGAGGCGTTGCTCGTCGTCGCGCGGCGTCTGCGCTCGCTCAAGACGGCGGCGTCCTTCGCCGGCTGGCTCTTCACGGTCGTGCGCCGAGAATGTCAACGCCTGTCCCGGAGGACGTTGGCGCATGAGGAACTGGACCAGGACAGGATCGAGGACCAACTCGCGGCGCGTCCGATGGACGAGTTGCGGATGGGAGTGGCCTTCGCGCTGGAATCCTGGCCGGCGCATTATTTCGAAATGATTCTGCTTCGCGACGTCGAGGAGCTGACCATCGCAGAGATTTGCGAGGGGCTCGGCCTCACCGTCGTGGCCATGATCAAAGCCCGTCTGCATTGGGTGCGTCTCTCCGTCGGGGATTACTATTTCAGTGCCGAGGAAGAGGCCGCGCATCTCGCGCGCAGGTTACGGCGACAGTCTGACATATTGACTTGCAGGTGAGGGGTTCAATTCAGTGGACTGTCGCCGTAACCCTTGGTTTTGGCGTTGATTTGCGTAAACACAACATCAAAGGCCGACCATTTCATCGTCTTGAGCAAATCCTCAAGAAAGCCGCCAGGCTTCGAATAGGCCCTCACCAAAGCGTCATCAGCGCGCGAAGGTTGGTCAAAGCAACGGCGCGACATCGACGAATCGTCTCCGTGGCGACCCTAAGCAATCACGAGCCTCCGACTTTTGCAAAGCGCTCGTTTGAAATGCGCTGATTTGAAATTCCGGCGCGGGCGCCGTTCGGAATGGCATGAGCCCACTGGCGCGATCGTCGCCGAGCCTTTAAGGCATGGCCATGCCCGTCGCGCATCGACCTCACGCGGATTTCCATTCTCACCTGCATCTTACGGTGGAGCGACTCTGCGTCGAGCGGGGCGGCCGCATGGTGCTGCGGGATGTTTCCTTCGCGCTTTCCGGCGGCGAGACGCTAATCGTCACCGGCCGCAACGGCGTCGGCAAATCGACTTTGCTCCGGGCGCTCGCGGGGCTTCTTCCCGTCCTTTCCGGCGCTGTCGCGCTTGAAGGCGCAAACGAGGCGGAGATTTCGACGCAAACCCATTATCTCGCCCATGCCGACGGACTCAAGGCCGCCCTGACCGTCGCGGAGAATCTCGAATTCTGGGGCGCCTACCTCGATGCGGGCCATCCCGCTCAGCGCCTGTCGCCCGCCCAGGCGCTGGAGGCGGTCGGTCTTTCCCATGCGGCCCGGGCTTCGGTCGCCATTTTATCGGCGGGTCAAAAACGTCGCGTCGCTTTGGCGCGGCTGATGGTGGCTCACAGGCCGATCTGGCTGCTCGACGAACCGATGACCGCGCTGGACGCATTCTCCCGCGAGCGCTTCGCCAGGGCGATGCGGGATCACTGCGCCTTGGGCGGGATCATCGTCGCCGCCACCCATGAGCCGCTCGGCGTCGAAGAGGCGCGCGAATTGCCGCTTGGAGCCAGGACATGAGTTCCGAGTTGACCTCGCTCTTTATTCGGGAGTTGCGTATCGCCCGCCGCATCGGCGGCTCTGGCTCGATGGGCGTCGTGTTCTTTCTTACGCTGGTAACGATAACTCCTTTCGCGGTGGGGCCAGACCCCGATCTGCTCGCCCGCATTGGACCCGCGATGTTGTGGATATCGGCGCTGCTCGCGAGCCTTCTCGGGCTCGACCGACTGTTTCAGGCCGACGCCGAAGACGGTTCCCTCGATCTGTTCCATCTCTCGCAAACGCCGCTGGAACTCGCTGTTCTGGTCAAATGCGCGGCGCATTGGGTCACCGCGGGGCTCCCGCTGGTTGTGGCCGCGCCCGTGCTCGGCTTGATGCTGCAGCAGGACGGCGCGGCCCTTCTGGGGGTGATTGCGTCTCTTTTGGTCGGCGCGCCGGCGCTGACCCTGATCGGCTCCATCGGCGCGGCGGCGACGGTCACGGTGCGGCGCGGCGGATTGTTGATGGCGCTTCTCGTGCTGCCGCTGACGATTCCCGTGCTGATATTCGGCGTTTCGGCGGCTAACGCCGCGGCTGGCGGAACCGTGCCCTTCCTGTCCCCCTTCGCTATTCTCTGCGCGATCAGCCTCGCGGCTCTCGCTCTTTGTCCTTTCGCCGCCGCCGCCGCGCTCCGCCAGTTATAGCGATGAGAGCGGGCGTCTCTCTGTTCGCATATTGTTCTTGCGAGACCAGGCGGCTCGGGTTAAGTTTCGCTTAAGAACTTGTGCGGGGTGCTGGAGCGCGCGTCATGGTCGTCAGGGTCGCAACCGTCGCATTCGAGGGGATAGAGGCGAAGCCGGTCGACGTTCAGGTGCAGATCGCGAACGGCAATGTCATTTTCGGCCTGGTGGGTCTCGCCGACAAGGCTGTTGGCGAGTCGCGCGAGCGGGTGCGGGCCGCGCTCAACGCCTCGGGGCTTGCGTTGCCGGCCAAGCGCATCACGGTCAATCTCGCGCCCGCCGACATGCCCAAGGAGGGGAGCCATTACGATCTTCCGATCGCGCTCGGCGTGATGGCCGCCATCGGCGCCATTCCGTCCGACGCGCTCGAAGGCTTCACGGTCCTTGGAGAACTGGCGCTCGACGGCGCCTTGACGCCGGTGACCGGCGTGCTTCCCGCGGCGGTCGCGGCGAATATGCGGGGTCACGGACTCATTTGTCCCGCCGCCTGCGGTCCGGAAGCGGCCTGGGCGTCGGGCGACATGGAGATCATCGCGCCGCGCTCGCTCATCCAACTCGTCAATCATATCAAGGGGACCCAGGTTCTCGCCAGGCCGACGCCGGCGGTGAGGCCGCCGACGCAGGACATGCCCGATCTCGCCGACGTGAAGGGGCAGGAGAGCGCAAAGCGCGCATTGGAAATCGCCGCGGCCGGCGGGCACAATCTCCTGATGAACGGCCCTCCGGGCGCCGGGAAATCGATGCTGGCGGCGCGATTGCCCTCTATCCTTCCGCCGCTCACGCCGCGGGAACTGCTTGAAGTCTCTATGATTCATTCCGTCGCGGGGCAAATAGCAGGCGGCGAATTGACCGACCGGCGCCCGTTCCGCGCGCCGCATCATTCCGCTTCCATGCCGGCCTTGGTCGGAGGCGGCGTTCACGCCAAACCGGGCGAAATATCGCTCGCTCATAACGGCGTGCTGTTTCTCGATGAATTGCCGGAATTCAACTCCCAGGCGCTCGACGCCTTGCGGCAACCCCTGGAAACCGGCGAGGTCGCGATAGCGCGCGCCAACCACCGGGCGGTCTATCCGGCGCGCTTCCAGCTAATCGCGGCGATGAATCCATGTCGCTGCGGTCATGCGCTCGATCCTGGCTTTGCCTGCAAGCGCCAACCGAACGAGCGTTGCGCCGCGCAATATCAGGCCCGACTTTCGGGGCCGCTGATCGATCGCTTCGATCTTCAGATCGAGGTTCCCGCGGTCACCGCCGCTGATCTGGTTCTGCCTCCCCCGGCCGAAGGATCGAGGGAGGTCGCCGCGCGGGTGGCGGCTGCGCGCGAAATCCAGAGAGCCCGCTATTCCTCATTGGGTCGCGACCACGTGATCACCAACGCCGCCGCGCCGGCCAATGTCATCGAAAGCGTAGCCAAGCTCGACGCCAGCGGCACAAGCCTGATCCGCGACGCCTCCGAGCGATTTGGCCTCTCCGCGCGCGGATTCCATCGCGTGTTGAAGCTCGCGCGCACGATAGCCGATCTCGAAGGGAGCGAGGCGGTTTCGCGCCGTCACCTCGCCGAGGCGCTGTCATACCGCTCGGGACTAGCGGGTATGCGCCGGGCGGCGTGAAAGAGGCGAGGAGGAGGGAGACTGTTCGCCGATCGGCGGCCACGGGCAAGGATTGTTAACGTTGGCGATCTACAGCCGGATAGCTCCTCAGCGGGGATCGGCGGGATGTCGTCTGGCGCATTTCAGGTCGCTTTTCTTTTCCTCGGTCTCGCCGTGCTCGCCACGGGGCTTGGCGCGGCGCTTCGGGTGGTTCGCGAACGCCGCTACGCGGCCGAGGCGGAGATCGAGAAGCTCCGCGACGAAATCTGGGAGCTTCGCGCCGCCGCCGCCGCGCGGGACAAGGCCGAGGCGGCGAGTGAGGCGAAATCGCGTTTTCTCGCCACCGTCAGTCATGAAATCCGCACGCCTCTGAACGGCATACTTGGCCTTGCGCAATTATTGGCCATGACCCGGCTCGAAGCGGAGCAAGCGAGTTATGTTCAGGCGATCGGGGATTGCTCGCGCGCGCTGGCGCGGCTTATCGACGACATTTTGGATTTTTCTAAGATCGAGGCGGGAAAACTCGAACTGAGGGTGGAGACGTTCGCCCTGACGCCGCTCGTCGAAGGCGTCGTGGAACTGCTCGCGCCTCGCGCTCATGGGAAGAAATTGGAAATCTCCAGCTTCGTCGCCGCCGACGCGCCGCATCGAATCTCTGGAGACCCCGCCCGCCTCCGTCAGGTTCTGATAAATCTCGCCGGAAACGCGGTGAACTTCACCGAAAGCGGCGGCGTGGCGGTCCGTGTCGCGCTTCGGGGAGCCGATGTTTTGCGGTTCGAGGTGGAGGACACCGGCCCCGGCGTTCCGGAATCGGCCCGCCAGCTTATTTTCGAGGAGTTCAAGCAGGGCGACGCCTCCGCGACGAGGCGCCAGGGCGGAACGGGCCTGGGACTCGCCATTTCCCGGCGGCTCGTCGCGCAAATGGGCGGCGCCTTGGAAATCGCTTCCACCTCTTCGCGGGGGACCATTTTCGCTTTCACCTTGCCCTGCGCTTCCCAGTCGGAAACGCCTGGAGCGAAGCAAGGCCTCGCGCCGCTCGCGGGCAGGCGCGCCTTGATCGTCTCCAAAGGCCCCTTCGAGGCGCCGTTTTTGGCGGCGCATCTCCATGACGCCGGGGCCTTCGCCGCGATCGCGAACGGCGAACGGGAGGGGCTCGAAAAACTCGGCGCGGCGTTGGGGGAGAAATACGACGCGGTGATTGTCGATTGCGCGCTGGGAGAAGCCGCGACGAAGACACTGGCGCAGGCGGCGCGCGCCGCCGCGTCGGCCCGGATGTTTCTCCTGTTTTCGCCGCTCGAGCGCCGGGCTTTCGGCGAAGCCGCGCTGGGCGAATTTGATGGCTGGCTGGTCAAACCCGTACGCGCAAGCTCTCTCATAGAGCGTGTGGCCGAAACCCCGGCCGCGGGAGCCGCGCCGAGGGTCGCCGCGCCGGAGCCGAGCCTCACGGGGCTTCATATTCTCCTGGCGGAGGACAATGACATCAACGCGCTCATAGCGAGTCGTCATCTAAGCGCATTGGGCGCGCTGACGACTCGAGTTGAAAATGGCCTACGCGTCGTCGAGATGGCCGCCGCGGCGATGGAGGGGGCGATAGCGCCGTTCAGCATTATTTTAATGGATCTTTTCATGCCGGAGGTCGACGGGCTGGAGGCGACGAAGCGCATTCGGGTCGCCGAAGCGCGGGCTGGAGCGCCTCGCATTCCGATAATCGCGCTAACGGCAAGCGCCTTCGAAGAGGATTTGCGCGCCGCTCGGTCGGCGGGCGTGGACGCGACGCTCACCAAGCCGGTCGAATTTGCAAAACTCGCCGAGGTGATTCGCGCTCTGCGAGTGGCCGCTTCAACGGTCGAACGGCGCGGCCGCCGCGCCGTGAATTGAGGAAGCGCGCGCCGTCACAAAAGCTTTGCCGCGAGGTGTTCTATCCGTCGCGCCGGTTCCTGCCCCCGGCGCCCGTGCGGAGAAATTTAAACCATGTGGGCCATAAAACTGAATGCCGACCGCAACATCGTCGCCGGCGTTTTTCCGGCCTTCCTGCCGAAGTCGATCAAGAAGCGCGGTCCTCTGGCGGGGTCGATCGCCCGCCTCGGGGCGTTGGAGGTGAGACTCGCCGCGACCAAAAAGGAGGTTCGCAAGGCGCAACGCTTGCGGTTTAAAGTGTTTTTCGAGGAAGGCGGGGCCGTCGCCGACGCCAAAACCAAGCTTACCCGGCGCGACGCCGATCGTTTCGACAAATTTTGCGACCATCTCATCGTCATCGATCATTCGACCCGTAATCGCTTCGGCAAAATTAAGCCGAAAGTCGTCGGCGCCTATCGTCTGTTGCGCAGCGATATCGCCGAAGAAAAGAAATGCGGGTTCTATTCGGCGGCGGAATATGACGTCGCGAGTCTGCTCGAGCGCCATCCTCACAAGAGATTTCTCGAGCTCGGCCGGTCATGCGTCCTGGCGGACTATCGCGGGAAGCGCACGATCGATCTGCTATGGCGGGGCCTGCTCGCCTATGTTCGACATTATAATATCGACGCCTTGATCGGCTGCGCGAGTTTCGAGGGCGCGAACGCCTTGGCTCATGCGGCCCAACTCAGTTATCTGGCGTATCATGCCCAAGCCGAGAACGAATGGCGGGTTCGCGCGCGCGAGTCGCGCCGCACGCCGATGGAAATGCTCGGACGCGAGTCCGTGGACGAGCGCAGGGCTCTCGCGGCGCTACCGCCCCTGATCAAAGGGTATCTGCGGGTCGGCGCGCGCTTTGGCGATGGGGCGGTGGTGGATCGCGCGTTCAACACGGTCGACGTCTTTGTCGTTATGCCGGTCGATAAAATGGACGCGCGCTATCTGGAGCACTTTGGCGGACAGTCGGAAAAAGCCGCCCAGGCCGCGTAATTCGCCGCGTTGCCGAGCCATTAACCTAGCTTTCCTATGATGCCGCGAGGGCAGGGCGCCCGCCCGGCCCGATGCTATTCGCGGGCGGATCAGCGGCATGGAAAATATATTGGCCTCGGCAAGAAGCGGCGACTGGCTCACCCCCGAGCGTTTGCGCGGCTATCGTTGGTTGCTTCTCGTGGTCGCCGCCGCGGCCATAGGCGCGATGCTCGCCATGAGCCACGGCCGCATGGGTCCGGGTCAAAACCAACTCGGCACCGATTTTTCGCAGGTCTGGGTCGCTGGCCAGGAAGCGCTGCGCGGCCATCCCGAAGAGCCTTTCGACATCAGGCGCCATGTCGCCGAGCAGCGGGCGGAGTTCGGGCCGGAGAGCGCCGTCTATGGATGGCACTATCCTCCCTATTTTCTGGCGCCGGCGGCTTTGCTGGCGCATCTGCCTTATCTCCAGGCGCTTCTCTTGTGGCAGATCGCGACGCTCGCGCTTTATCTGTGGCTCATGACCGCCATCGCGCGACGCTATGGACTGGACACCCTGGACATTGCTCTTTCAGCGCTGGCTTTTCCTGCGGTCCTGGTCAATCTGGGCCACGGGCAAAACGGCTTCCTGACCGCCGCTTTGCTCGGCGGCGGCTTCTTGCTGCTGGACAAGCGTCAAGTGGCGGCCGGCGCATTGTTCGCCCTGTTAGCCTATAAGCCTCAATTCGCGCTCGTTATTCCGCTTGCTCTCATCATCGAGCGGCGTTGGCGCGCGCTGGCCAGCGCGGCGGCGACCTTCGCCGCGATCACCCTTCTCAGCGTTCTCCTGTTCGGCGTCGAGAGCTGGACGGCGTTCTTCGACAACCTTGAATTCACGCGGAAGGTCGTCGTCGAGCAGGGCGTCGCGGGCTTCCCCAAAATCCAGAGCGCTTTCGCCGGCGTGCGGCTGATGGGCGGCGACGTCGCCAGCGCATACGCGGTTCAGGCGGTGGTGACGGTCTCGGTGGTCGCGGCGCTGGTTTGGCTTTGGCGATCAGGCGTCGATTATCGCCTGAAATGCGCGGCGACCCTCGATTCGACGATGCTGACGACGCCTTACTGTCTCGATTACGACATGATGGCGCTTGCGCCGGCCCTCGCCCTGCTTGTCGCTCACGGCCGGGACAAAGGGTTCGCGCCATTCGAGAAAACCATTCTCGCCATCGCTTTCATTACCCCTTTGGTCGCCCGGCCCTTGGGCATGGCGCTTTCCATTCCATTCGGCGCCGCCGCCTGCATCGTTCTGTTCGCTTCGATTATCTTGCGCGCGTCGAGAGACCGCGAGGCGCTCGCTTCCCTCGCGCCAGCCGCGTCTTGAAACCGCGCTATCCTTTTCGCTTCGCGCGGGTCGGTTCGCTGAAATAACCGCAAAGAGAACTTGCCGCCGAGGCGCACTGGGCGATTTCGTGGCTTCGATGGCGCGCCTTATGCGCTCGCCTTTGCCGTAATGCGCAGCCTGTGATACGAAAACGTCGCTGAAGCAGGCGTTTCGCGCGGGCGCCAAGACAAATATGTCGGCGCCCCTTCAAGGAGGAGCAACAAATGTCACGGTCATGGATCGCCTCGTTGAGCGCGATATTCATTTTCCCACTTTCGGCGGCGGCCGGAGACTTGAGGCAGGACGCCGCTGCGGTGTTCCAGCCGATCGACCCCGCCGCGGTCGCCAAGCAGGTCAAAAACAACGAGATCACCCCCGCCAAGATCGAACTGGGGCATAAACTCTTCTTCGATCCCCGACTTTCGAAAAGCCAGCTGATTAGCTGCGCCACCTGCCACAATCTTTCGACAGGCGGCGTCGACGCCGGTCCCACCTCCGTCGGCCACTCCTGGCAAAAAGGTCCGCGTCGCGCTCCGACCGTGTTAAACTCCGTGTTCAACGCCGCTCAGTTCTGGGATGGCCGCGCCGAGGATTTGAAGGCGCAAGCCAAAGGGCCGGTTCAGGCGAGCGTCGAAATGGCCAACACGCCGGCGGCGGTTGAGGCGACACTGAAATCCATGCCCGGATATGTCGCGGAATTCCAGAAGGCCTTCCCGACCGATCCCAATCCGGTGTCGTTCGACAATATGGCGAAATCGATCGAGGCCTTCGAGTCGACCCTCATCACGCCGCATTCGCGTTTCGACAAGTTCCTGCAGGGCGACGCGACCGCGCTCAACGATCAGGAGAAAAAGGGTCTCCGCCTTTTCCTGGATAAGGGCTGCGCAGGATGCCACAGCGGGATTAACGTCGGCGGCGCGGGTTATTTTCCCTTCGGCGTGGCTCAAAAACCCTCCGAGGAAATCCGTCCTTCCGCGGATAAGGGTCGTAGCGCGGTCACAAAGAGCAGCGCGGACGACTATACTTTCCGCGTAGCGCCGCTGCGCAACGTCGCCCTGCGGGCGCCTTACTTCCATTCCGGCAATGTCTGGACCCTGGAAGAGGCGGTCAATGTGATGGCGAAATCCCAACTTGGCGAGACTCTCTCGCCAGAAGACACCAGCGCGATCGTCGCCTTCCTCAATACGCTGACGGGCGAACAGCCGAAGGTGGATTATCCCGTGCTGCCCGCGCGCACCAAGGAAACGCCCCACCCGCAGTATTGAGCGCGTCGGGCGAATTTTCGTAAAGGTCGATAAAATTCGCGGAATTCGCTCCAGCGTTTCGATATGGCCCGATTTCTCGTTCCTTGGATGAGCCCATCCGAGGAACGAGCATGCTAAGCGGCGCCGGTCGCGTCGACGGAGCTTTCGCATGACGCGTCGCGCCTCAGGGCGGGGCGCGTTTTTCTTTGTCTTTGGCGTCTTGCGGCTTCGAGGACGGAAGGATTATGCAACGCTTGGGCTCGGCGGCCCTTGTGAAAGGATGTTTCGATGAGGCTCGCGGCTTTCAAATTTTCGCTCGCGCTTTCCTTGATCTGCTTTTGCGGCCCGAGCCAGGCTGACGCGGAGGAGCGAAATCCCTTCGGGAAGATTGGCCACTTCGTGGTGATCTATACCGAGAATCGCAGCTTCGACCACATCTTCGGTCTTTTTCCGGGCGCTGAGGGCCTCAACTCAAAGCCGGCGCGCATTGTTCAGGTCGACGTGGAGGGCCGGCCCTTGGAAACATTGCCGCCGCCGCCAAGAGAAAAGCGCATTCCCGAAGGCCTTGCGAATGCGCCTTTCGCTTTGGAGCCTTACATCGGCGCCGAAGTGAAGACGAAAGACGATCCGGTCCATGACTTCTATATCGAGCAGGAGCAGATTGACGACGGCAAAATGGACCGTTTCGTCGAGGCGTCCAACGCCGGCGCCCTGACGATGGGCTATTATGACGGCTCCAAGCTGAAACAATGGCGGCTGGCGCAGGAATTCACGCTGGCGGATCATTTCTTCCACGCGGCGTATGGCGGCTCCTTCCTCAATCATTTTTATCTTGTCTGCGCCTGCGCGCCGCGCTTTCCAAACGCGCCCGAAAATCTTATCGCAAAAGTCGACGAGACAGGAGCGCGGCTCGCGCGGCTTCCAAATTCACCCGGCGACACCCTGGGGTCGCCGCCGCGCTGGGTCAAGCCGGGCAAGGTGACGCCCGACTTCTTTGCTTACGGCACGCTGGCCCCCGCATTGCCGGTCGGGCCGGAACCCGCCAGATCCTCGGCCGAGGCCTTGCCGCCTCAAACGAGCGCCACGATAGGCGACAGGCTGACCGAAAAAGGCGTTTCCTGGGCCTGGTACGCAGGGGGGTGGGCCGAGGTTCAGGCAGGCTTTCGAGGGCGAGGGACCTCCGGAGCAGGGTTTGTGACGCATCATTCTCCTTTCCTTTATTTCGAGAATTATGGGCCAGGAAAGCCGGGCCGCGTAGAACATCTCAGGGACGAGGCGGATTTTTTCGCGGCGTCGGACGCCGGATCGCTGCCCGAGGTATCGTTTTACAAGCCCCTTGCGGAACGTGACGGTCATTCCGCCTATTCCTCGGTCGCGGCCGGAGACGAAGAGATCTCGCAAGTCGTGGAGCGCCTGAGAAAAAGCCCGAATTGGGCGGATATGATGATTATCATCACCGCCGACGAGAATGGCGGCTATTGGGATCACGCGCCGCCGCCGCGGATCGATCGTTTCGGCCCCGGCGCAAGAGTTCCCGCCATTATCGTTTCACCTTTCGCCAAAAAAGGTTACGTCGATCATACCTCCTATGACACGACGTCTATTTTGCGCACGATCGAGCGGCGCTTCGATCTCGCGCCTTTGGGAACGCGCGACGCCGCCGCGGCGGACCTCCGCAACGCCTTGCAACCTTGAGTCTCCGAGGCGGGCGCGGCAATTTCGTGCGGTCGAATTTGAGAAGAGGCGTCTGAAACCGCAAACCTTCGCGGCTCCGCGCGGAGAGTTGTTGGGCGCATTGTCTCAGCATCTGTGCGGTTGAATTTCCCGCCATTGGGGTGCGGTGGGGCACGGAATGTCGCCGGCTGTAGGGTGGGGTGTTTTTGTTTGGCTTTGGCGGGAATTTGGAGGCGCGGGAGTTTTGGGGCGCATTGATAGATAAGGGTATTTATTTTTTCATTGAGGTTTGGCGGGGATTTTTGGTGGAGCCGGCGTGCCGATAGGGGTAGGTTATGACCTACCCTAATAGGTCAATAGACCCCTTCAATAGATTGTCATTAGCTATCCACTTGAGTATTGTTTTTGGGGTCGCGAACATAAATTGTTACGGCACGCTAAGCAGGGCCTGTG
This sequence comes from Methylocystis sp. KS32, assembly GCA_002862095.1. Taxonomy (GTDB): domain Bacteria; phylum Pseudomonadota; class Alphaproteobacteria; order Rhizobiales; family Beijerinckiaceae; genus Methylocystis. Next base: position 198,000 of record PHSQ01000004.1, read on the forward strand.
GCGGTCTTTTCGGGCTGTCGGGAGATCCGGCTTAGGCGGCGACATCGGTGTTCGTCCGATAAGAAGAACAGCGGCGGGGAAGGGGCTAGGCTCTTTTCACAAGCTGCGGCAAGGGAGAAGCGGTTGGGCGCGATAGAGCGCCACAAGCGTTACTTAAAAACTGGGCGAACAAGTTCCGTTCTGGGAGGCGGAGCGTTATCGATCGCGCGCAAATCCCTGGGAGCACTTAGGAGGATAAAGCATGAGTTCGACCACCGAGACAGCTGCTGGCGCAGCGGCTGGCACAGACACAGTCGTCGATCTGAGAGGAATGTGGATCGGCCTGGCCGTTCTGAACACGTTCTATCTGATCGTTCGGATTTACGAGCAGATTTTTGGCTGGCGCGCTGGCCTGGACTCCTTCGCTCCGGAGTTCCAGACCTACTGGCTGTCGATTTTGTGGACGGAAATTCCGCTTGAGCTGGTTTCGGGCCTTGGGCTTGCCGGCTATTTGTGGAAGACCCGCGACCGCAACGTCGACGCGGTTTCGCCGCGCGAGGAGATGCGTCGTCTTGTGGTTCTGGTTCAATGGCTGACGGTTTACGGCGTCGCCATTTACTGGGGCGCTTCGTTCTTCACGGAGCAGGACGGCACCTGGCACATGACGGTGATTCGCGACACGGACTTCACGCCGTCGCACATCATCGAGTTCTACATGAGCTACCCGATCTACTCGATCATCGCGGTTGGCGCGTTCTTCTATGCGAAGACCCGCATTCCGTATTTTGCTCATGGCTACTCGCTGGCGTTCCTGATTGTGGCGATTGGTCCGTTCATGATCATCCCGAACGTCGGCCTGAACGAGTGGGGCCACACCTTCTGGTTCATGGAAGAACTGTTCGTGGCTCCGCTGCATTGGGGCTTCGTGTTCTTCGGCTGGATGGCGCTTGGCGTGTTCGGCGTGGTTCTGCAGATCCTGGCGCGCATCCATGCGCTGGTTGGCAAGGAAGGCGTCGCGCTGCTGGCGTGATGTGAATAATGCGGGCCGCGGCCAAGAGGCGAGCGGCCCGCGCTTCCAGGCTTATCGAAACAACGAACAGAGTTGGAAATTTGGGCGCGACGTTTTCGCGAGACGCTTGAGCCGTGTCTAGGGCGCGGCGCATTTCCGGCGACGGAACGGTTTGGTGAAGTCTGGCAGACTGACGAAATCCGGCGTGTAAAAAGCCGGGACTATTTTGAGACACCAAGGAGAAAAAAGATGTCGAAATCGAAGAGCGGGGGGGCGGTCGGTCCGTTCCATTCCGTCGCCGAAGCGGCGGGATGCGTTCAAACCACCGACTGGTTGCTTCTGACACTACTGTTTTTCGCCGTTCTCGGCGGCTATCACGTCCACTTCATGCTGACGGCGGGCGATTGGGACTTCTGGGTTGACTGGAAGGATCGTCGTATGTGGCCGACGGTGGTGCCGATCCTTGGCGTGACCTTCGCCGCGGCGTCGCAGGCGTTTTTCTGGGTGAACTTCCGCCTTCCGTTTGGCGCGACCTTCGCGGTTCTGGGCCTTCTGATCGGCGAGTGGATCAACCGCTACGTGAACTTCTGGGGCTGGACCTACTTCCCGATTTCGCTGGTGTTTCCGTCCGCTCTGATGGTTCCGGCGATCTGGCTTGACGTGATCCTGCTTCTCTCGGGCAGCTATGTGATCACGGCGATTGTTGGTTCGCTGGGCTGGGGCCTTCTGTTCTATCCGAACAACTGGCCGGCGATCGCGGCGTTCCACCAGGCGACGGAGCAGCATGGCCAGTTGATGACCATCGCGGATCTGATCGGCCTCCACTTCGTCCGCACCTCGATGCCGGAATATATCCGCATGGTCGAGCGCGGCACGCTGCGCACGTTCGGTAAGGACGTCGTTCCGGTTGCGGCCTTCTTCTCGGGCTTCGTCTCGATGATGGTCTACTTCCTGTGGTGGTTCATGGGTCGCTGGTATTCCACGACGAAGATGATCGACAAGATCTGATTGTGGTCTTCGCGGCGAGGGATGCGTCCTGACGGTCGGATCCCTTCCGAGAGGCGAGCAGCCAAAAAGCAAAGAGGGGCGGCCCTTAAGCCCCGCGAGGGAAAGGCCGCTCCAGAGAAGAGAAGAGACGAGTCGCGGATCGGGTGCGGTTTGGATCGGCCTGGCCCGCTAAGAGAAACACTGGGAGGTTTGTATATGAGAAACCTGATGAAACTAGCCGCTGTCGGCGCGGCGGCCGTAGTGGCGACGTTGGGAGCGATCGCTCCTGCGTCGGCTCACGGCGAGAAGTCGCAGCAGGCGTTCCTTCGCATGCGCACGCTGAACTGGTATGACGTTCAGTGGTCGAAGACGACGGTCAACGTCAACGAAGAGATGGTGTTGTCCGGCAAGGTGCACGTGTTCTCGGCGTGGCCGCAGGCGGTCGCCAACCCGCGGGTGTCGTTCCTGAACGCCGGCGAGCCCGGCCCGGTTCTGGTCCGCACGGCGCAGTTTATCGGCGAAGAGTTCGCTCCTCGTTCGGTGTCGCTGGTTCCCGGCAACGACTATGCCTTCTCGATCAACCTGAAGGGTCGTCGCGCGGGCCGTTGGCACGTTCACGCCCAGATCAACGTCGAAGGCGGCGGCCCGATCATCGGACCCGGCCAGTGGATTGAGATCAAGGGCGACATGAAGGACTTCACCGACCCGGTGACGCTCCTTGACGGCACCACGGTCGACCTCGAGCACTACGGGATTGACCGCATTTATGCGTGGCATCTTCCGTGGCTTGCGATCGGCGCCAGCTGGATCTTCTTCTGGTTCGTCCGCAAGGGCATCATCTCGTCCTATGTGAAGGTCGCCGAAGGCAAGGCCGACGAGGCCGTGACCGACGAAGACCGCCGCATTGGCGCGATAGCTCTGGCTCTGACGATCCTTGCGACGATTGTCGGTTATGCGGTGACGAACAGCACCTTCCCGCGCACCATTCCGCTTCAGGCTGGTCTGCAGAAGCCGCTGACCCCGATCGTCACGGAAGGCACCGCCGGCGTCGGCAAGGAGCAGGTGAAAGCCGAGCTTCAGGGCGGCGTCTACAAGGTTCCGGGTCGCGAACTGACGGTGAACGTGAAGGTCACGAACGGCACTTCGGAGCCGATCCGCCTTGGCGAATACACCACGGCTGGCCTGCGCTTCCTGAACCCCGACGTGTTCACCACGAAGCCCGAGTTCCCCGACTATCTGCTCGCGGATCGCGGTCTTTCGGTTGACCCGACCCCGATCGCTCCGGGCGAGTCGAAGGAAATCGTGGTCAAGATCCAGGACGCGCGCTGGGACATCGAGCGCCTGTCGGATCTGGCTTACGACACCGACAGCCAAGTCGGCGGCCTGTTGCTCTTCTTCACCCCGAGCGGAAAGCGCTTTGCGGCTGAAATCGGCGGACCGGTCATTCCGAAGTTCGTCGCTGGCGACATGCCCTGATAGATCGACCAAATTAGCCTAATCCAGCCGGCCGGATGAAAATCCGGCCGGCTTCTTTTTGACCTAACGCGTTTCCGCAAGCTAATGGCTCTTTTGAAGGAATGGCAAAAGGCTCGTTTTGGCTTTTTCAACCCCAAGCCTTTTGGGTTGCGTGGCGGCATTCCGTGTTGGCGATTGGTATTTTTGACGCGCGTCTAATGGTCGCAAAGGAGCTTTCGCTTTTTTCTCGAAACTGCATTTGTTTTGCGCGACAGTGCAGTGGGCCTATCGGGGCGACGGGGAGCCGGTGGAAGCCCCTGAAGCGGAAGATGCTTCCAAAGGCGGCTAGCAAGCATAAACAGAGGAAACGCGGAAAATGAAATTGCGTGAAGTTTGGGTGTCTATTCTCGTGGCCTTCATGTTCTTCGCCGCCAGTTCCGTCGCAAGGGCTGAGGGGGGCGCCGGACCCGAGGCAATGACCATGGGCAATATGTGCATGGTCATGTTCGGCTACGACATGATCCACATCACTTCCTACCTACCCGGCAAGTCCCGCAGCGAATATTGCGAAGAGATTCCGGCCACCGGGAAGGTGATCATGGCGTTCGATATCGAAAATCCCCATTTTCGGGATCTGCCCATCGAAATCCGTATAATTCGTGATCCTCTGACGCCTGTGAACGCCGGCGCGGATCTAGAGCCTTTGACCGAGGTTTATTTTCCGGCGCAACTATACAAGAAGGGCACCTTCAGCTTTGAGCACGACTACAAGGATAACGGCCACTACATCGGGCTTGTGACGCTCACCAAAGACAATGGTGAGAAAGAGACCAAGATGTTCAAGTTCTCCGTCGGCGAGACGCTCTGGCAGTATGTTTCCTACGTATTGGGGGCTATTTTTATCGGGCTGATTGTGCTCGCCTATTGGAAGCACACACATCCGTCCAAGGGGTCTCCGGAAAAAGCCGCCGGCGCCTAGAATCTAGAAAATAGAATGTCGAAGGGAGCAGAAAAATGTTCGGCAATTGCGGAAGGTCTTCCTGGGCGAAGGCGACAGCGATGGGAATCGCGGGATGGCTGGTTCTCGCTGGGCCTGCGTGGGCGCATTCGTTTCTGGTAGATGCAACGCCATCTTCCAAGGACCATGTGGCGACAGCGCCAAAGACGGTAAAGCTTAGATTCGGAGCGGGGGTCGAGCCGGCCTATTCGAAGCTGACCATCGAGACGCCGGATGGAAAAGTGTTGGCGCAGGGGGCTGTTGGCAAAGCTGACAGTCCGCGCGATCTCAGCCTCGATGCGCCAGAGTTAGCGCCGGGCCGCTACATCGTGAGATATCGTGTGCTTTCCACCGATGGTCACATCGTCGAGGGAAATTACGAGTTCACGGTGGACGGGAAATAGGCGCCTTGTCTTCTCTGGCGCCGCCTAACAGTCCCGAAGGGCGTGCAGCTGGCTGTGCATGAAAGGCCAGCCTCGCTAAAGTTCATCTACGTGTGCGCCTCGGGCTCTCGCCAATAGCGTTAACCACGGAAGTTCAATACCATGCAACTGGTGTTTCTTCGTTTCTTCGAGAGCCTGCCGGCGGCTCTCGCGGTGGGGCTGCTGCTTTTGCCGCGCCTGATCGAAGAGGATGACGGCCGGTACAAGAAACTCATCGCTTTGTGCGCGTCAATCCGTGCGATTTTGGGGTTCTTCCTCATCGCCGCCATAGCGCGCGCGATTATACCCGCTGAGCGGCCGATCGATTACCAAAGCTTGGCGACCTTCTGCTGGTCCACCGTGGTGGGTCGAGCCTGGATTGCGACGCAGATTATAGCGCTCGCTTTCGCCGCCTTGACGATCATACGTCTCGCTGTCGCTTCCAGGTTGCTGGATAACGCCGCTCTGGTCGTTGGCGGGCTCGTGCTCGCTGTCACTTCGGTCACTGGACACGCGATTGACGATAGTTTTACTTTCTTCACTCAAGCAAGCTTCGTTATTCACACTCTTGCCGGCCTGACTTGGTTCGGAGGACTTCTCGGCCTGGTTTGGTGGATGCTCACGGGGCGTGGAAAGCCTCCGGAAGTCGCGGCGAAGCTCGCCGAACGCTGGTCATTGATCGCGAAGGTCGCCATTGGCTTGGTGGTGGCGAGCGGCCTCGTAATGGCGTGGGAAAATGTTGGGAGCTTCGCGAATCTGTTGGCGACGCCCTACGGACGCTGGCTGGTGGTGAAACTGGCGCTGTTCTGCGCGGCGATGCTGGCGGCGCTTGCGCTCGCGCTTTATATTAATCGGAGGCCGCCGGGAGAATTCGATTGCGAATGGTACAGTCGCGTTGGCGCCGCCGAAGCGGCTGCGGCGGTCGGACTACTTTTCATCGCGGGCTATATCTCGGTGAGCACGCCCGCCTCCCACGAAACCGACCTTTACTGGCCCTTGCCTTTCCGCTTGTCCTGGTCCGCGACCTGGGGCTATGTCGGGCTGAGGCTGCCTTGGATCGACACGCCGAACTGGTATTTGGCGCCGGCGTGGTCGGGCGTCGTCGCATTGGTCTTCGCCGCCTTGGGCGCGGCTATCTGGTTCGCGCCGCAAACGCGCGGCTGGCGACACATCGGGGCGCCCCTCGCGACTGGTCTCGCTGTGCTGGGCGTCGCCTCCTCCTTCACGACTTTGGCCTATACAGAGACCTATAACGACCCCACCGTCGATTACACAGCCGAGTCGGTGACGCGCGGCCAGAAAGATTTCGAGGAACATTGCGTCGCGTGCCATGGCGTTTCCGGCAAGGGGGATGGCGAAATGGCGAAATCCCTCAAGGTTCAGCCAGCGGATCTCACCGCGCCCCATGTCGGAAATCATACGATTGGCGACATTTTCCATTGGCTCAGCTATGGCGGCACGAGCGGCGTCATGCCGGGCTTCAAGGATGTGCTCGACGTCGACGAACGCTGGGACGTGATCAATTACTTGCTCATGTTGTCCTACACCATGCGCGCGCGCGACACGTTGAGGCCGGAGCCGCCAATCTTGCAATGGTTGGTCGCGCCGGATTTTCAGCTCCTCGACCCCGAGGACAAAGTCGCCTCGCTGATCAATTTGCGCGGCGTGCCGACGCTGTTGTCTTTCGCCCGCTGCAATGCGGCGGGGGGGGACGAAAAGGAGCTCGAAAAAAGCCTCGAACTCGCCCACGAAACCGCCACGGCCGCGGACGCAAATCAGGTGACTGTCTATCAGGGCGGATGTCCTGCGGGCGTTTCGGCGCGGACGCCGGTTCACCCGGCAGCAGTCGAAAGCGCTTATTCCGTTATCAATCGCTACCCCAACGAACCGCCGTCGAAGGAAATCTCCGAAGTTCATTTCCTGATCGACCGTTCTGGATATGTTCGCTCTCGATTCAGGCATTTCTCTGCCGGCGATCAGAGCGTGGCGGAGTTGAAGGCTCAAATTTCGCTCATGGCGAGCGAACCATTCGTGGCGATCAGCCTCCACTCGCACTAGTCGCGTGGAGCGCTCTTCGACGCTCGAAGCACGAGCGTGCGGCGGCGCCGGCTGATCGTGTGCAAGAGGCTCGCGCCGGCGGGATCGTCGGCGGTAAGAGGGAGGAAAACAATGATGATCAAGCGGCGTGACTTATTGTTGTCGGGCGGCGCCATGCTCTGCGGCGCGGCGGCGACCAGTCTGATGGGGTCTTCGTCGGCGGACGCCCATGAATACGAACTCGGCAAATTGGTCGTCGAACATCCTTGGGTGCGGGCGCCGGCCGATGGCGACAACAAGGCGTATTTCTACGCTTTTATTCACAACAACGGCGATGCGCCCGACCGGCTGATCGGCGTCAAGGCGGAAAAATTCGGCCAGGCCGAATTCCACGCGGACGCGAGGCTGGATGAAAAATCGAACGGAATTGTCATCCCGCCGAAGGAGTCGACGACTCTCGCACCCGGCGGCGCCTATGTGCTGCTATCCGATTTCAAGAAGCACATCGAAGTGGGCTGGGGCCTCGAAATGACGCTCGTTTTCGAGAAAGCCGGGGAAGTTGTGATCGACGCGGCGATCGAAGCGCCCGACGCCATGCACGCCCACGACGCCGAGGCGCAGGCTCGCTGGGAGAAGGCCCATAACAAGGACACCGCCGGACCGGCTTCCGGCGAACACGAGCACCACCACGACCACGAGGATCACGACCATCACGACGGCGCGTCGCCGGCGGGCAAGTGACATAAAAAACTCGCGCCGGGCATAACCCGGCGCGTCAACCCGAAGCAGTTAGGGACCTTCGAGCTGGAACTCAGTTTCCGTCGATTGAAACCAGACGACCGGAGAAGCCGCTGTCCGTCGCGAAACTGCTTTGTTTGAGTTGCGAAGGGGTGGTTAAGGGCTGCGCGAACCCCAGAACGAAGGCGGCGAGACCCATTGCGGCTACCAGCATCACTGACATCCGGAACTGTCGTCGAGCGCTTTCCGGGTCGAAACTGCGTGGAAACGCCGGTTCTATGTGATCATCGAATTTATCCGCGAGCGACATGCCTTCCCCCTACTTTATTCACTCAAACGCCTGTTTCCGCCGGTTGGAATATTGCGCGTCGCCGCGCCTACGTCGTTACAGCGTCGTCTTGTTGAATCGATAAACGGCGATCCCTTTAAAAAGTTGCATCGACAGCTCGAAAAACCGCGCTTTGTTAAAAATATTTTAACGCTTTGCTTCGCTATCGACGCGATTTTGATTCGCTGGAGGGCCAATCGCGCGGAGTGAAGGCTGGATGCGCCGCACAAGCATAAGTCGTTTCTTCATTCGTCATTTTTGCGTTCGCGAGGAAATTTGGACTTAAGACCTCCGGAAAATATCCGGCTAACATTATGCAGTGATTGAATCAGCGGATTTTTATTGCTCCCGGAAGGTCGGGCTTTTATGCTTGCGAAAACTTATGTGCGGCGCACATAGCCGCCCCACGACGAGGAACTCATGATGACGTTTTTGGCCAACGCCCTGTCGCGCGTAAAACCATCCGCCACGATCGCCGTGACGCAGAAGGCGCGCGACCTAAAGGCGCAGGGCAGGGAGGTCATTAGCCTGTCTGTCGGAGAGCCGGACTTCGACACCCCGGATCATATCCGCGCCGCCGGAAAGGCCGCGATCGACCGGGGTGAAACCCGCTACACCCCCGTCCTCGGCATTCCGGAGCTACGCGAAGCGGTCGCGAAGAAATTCAAGCGAGAAAACGGTCTTGACTACAAGGCGTCGGACACGATCGTCGCCACGGGTGGCAAGCATATTTTGTTCAACGCCTTTTTGGCGACGCTCAATCCGGGGGACGAGGTTGTGATACCGGCCCCTTATTGGGTGAGCTATCCCGAGATGGTCGCGATCTGCGGCGGCGCGTCCGTCACTGTCGAAACCCATATGGAGCATGGCTTCAAACTTCAGCCGGAGGATTTGGAGCGCGCGATCACGCCCAAGACTAAGTGGCTGGTGCTTAATTCGCCATCGAACCCGTCGGGCGCCGCTTATAGTTTCGAGGAAATGAAAAAAGTCACCGACGTGTTGCTGCGCTACCCGCATGTCCATGTTCTGACCGACGACATTTACGAGCATCTCGTCTATGGCGATTTTAAATTTGTCACGCCGGCGCAGGTCGAGCCCGAGCTTTTCGGTCGCACCCTCACGATGAACGGCGTTTCCAAGGCCTACGCCATGACCGGCTGGCGCATCGGCTACGCCGCCGGGCCGAGCGCGCTCATCAAGGCGATGGACTTGCTTCAGGGCCAACAGACCTCCGGCGCTTGCTCGATCGCGCAATGGGCGGCGGTCGAGGCGCTCGAAGGGCCGCAGGACCATCTCGATGTTTTCCGCAAGGCTTTCCAGGAGCGGCGGGATCTGGTGGTTTCGATGCTGAACCAGGCGGCTTATCTGACCTGCCCCACGCCCGAGGGGGCCTTCTATGTTTTCCCCTCCTGCGCTGGCGCGATCGGCCGCAAGACGCCCGAGGGAAAAGTCATCGAGAGCGACACGGACTTCGTGACCGCCCTGTTGGAGGCCGAGGGCGTCGCCGTGGTGCAGGGCTCGGCTTTCGGCACGGGGCCGAATTTCCGTGTTTCCTATGCCGCTTCGAACCAATTGCTTGAAGACGCCTGCGCCAAGATCCAGCGTTTCTGCGCCAGCCTGAAGTGAACGGGGCGGCCCGGATCAGGCCGCTTCGACGAAGCTTTCGAGAACCATCTTGCGGCCGGCTTTGTCGAAGTCGACCGTGAGCTTGGCGCCGTCGGCGCCGGCCACCGTGCCGGGACCAAACTTCAGATGGAACACCCGCGCTCCCGGCGCGAAGCGGGACGCGGGGCTCGACTTCGCGATCACCTCGCCCTCGATCGTCTTCGGCTGTCTCGCGCGTCCGTCTTCGCGGCCCGCATGGCGGGAATAGCCTTCCTTTTGCGACGCCTGGGCTCTTTTCCAGCCGGGGGTGGCGTAGCCGGAACCATAACTGTCGAGATTGGCGAAGCGGGAAACGCCATAGGCGCCATATTGCGACGCGCCGGCCGATTCCACGACCTCGACATGAGCCGACGGCAGATTGTCGATGAAGCGCGAAGGCAGCGTGCTTTGCCAAAGGCCGTGAATGCGCCTGTTGGTGGCGAAGTAGACTTTCGCACGGCGTTTGGCGCGCGTTATGCCGACATAGGCGAGGCGCCGCTCCTCCTCGAGCCCCGCGCGGCCGCTTTCGTCCAGCGAGCGCTGATGCGGAAACAGGCCTTCCTCCCATCCGGGCAAGAAGACGGTCTCGAACTCGAGACCCTTGGCCCCGTGCAGCGTCATGATCGAGACGCGCTGCGCGCCGGCGGCCTCGTCCGTCTCCATCACCAGCGACACATGCTCCAAAAATCCGGAAAGGTCTGGGAAGGGCTCCATCGCCCGCACCAACTCCTTGAGGTTTTCGAGCCGGCCGGCGGCGTCGGGCGTTTTGTCCTGCCGCCACATTTCGGTGTAGCCGGATTCGTCCAGCACCAACTCTGCCAATTCATGGTGCGGCTTTACGTCGATCAGCGACCGCCAGCGCTCAAAGTCTTCGAGAAGCGCCCGTAGCGTCGCCCGCGGTCTAGCCTTGATTTCCTCGCTCTCGACCAAAATGCGCGCGGCCTGCATTAGCGGCGCGTTTTCGCGCCGGGCTAATTCGTGGACTATTTGCAGCGTGGCGTCGCCAAGGCCTCGCTTCGGCGTATTCACGATGCGCTCAAAGGCGAGATCGTCCGCCGGCTGTGCGATGCAACGCAGATAAGCGAGGGCGTCGCGGATTTCCGCTCGCTCATAGAATCTGGGGCCGCCGATGACGCGATAGGGCAAGCCGAGCGTGATGAAGCGCTCCTCGAATTCGCGCATCTGAAAAGAGGCGCGCACCAGAATGGCGATTTCTTCCAGATCGTGCCCGCGCCGCTGCAACTGCTCAATCTCTTCGCCGATGGCGCGCGCTTCCTCTTGGCTGTCCCAGACCCCCGTGACCGTGGGCTTTTCGCCCTCGCCGCCGTCGGTGAATAGCGTCTTGCCGAGCCGGCCCTCGTTATGGGCGATGAGGTGGGACGCCGCCGCCAGAATGTGACCCGTGGAGCGGTAGTTGCGCTCTAGCCGCACGACCTTGGCGCCGGGAAAATCCTTCTCGAAGCGCAGAATATTCTCGACTTCGGCGCCGCGCCAGCCATAGACGCTCTGGTCGTCGTCGCCGACGCAGCAGACATTGTGGCGCCCCTGCGCGACAAGGCGCAGCCAGAGATATTGCGCGGTGTTGGTGTCCTGATATTCGTCGACCAGAATATATTTAAAGCGCCTGTGATATTCCGCCAGCACGTCCGGGTTTTCTCTAAACAGGCGCAGCGTTTCCAGCAGGAGATCGCCAAAATCGACGGCGTTGAGGATTTTCAGGCGCTCCTGATAGAGCGCATAGAGCGCCGCGCCCTTGCCGTCGGCGAAGCTTTGCGCTTCTCCGGCCGGAACCTGGCCGCAAGTCAGGCCCCGGTTTTTCCACCCGTCGATGCGGGCCGCGAGGGCGCGCGCCGGCCAACGCTTGTCGTCGATATTCTCGGCCTTCAACACCTGTTTCATGAGGCGGATTTGGTCGTCGGCGTCGAGAATGGTGAAATTCGGCTTCAGCCCCGCGAGTTCGGCGTGACGCCGCAAAATCTTCGCCGAGATGGCGTGGAAGGTGCCGAGCCACTGCATCGCCTCCACGCCTTGGCCGACTAGCATTTCGATGCGTTCGCGCATTTCGCGCGCGGCCTTGTTGGTGAAGGTGACGGCGAGGATTTCGTAGGCGCGGGCGCGGCCGGTCGCCAAAATATGGGCGATGCGGGTGGTGAGCACGCGCGTCTTGCCGGTCCCGGCGCCGGCGAGCACCAGCAGGGGGCCGTCCAGTGTCTCGACAGCCGAGCGTTGCTCAGGGTTCAAGGCGTCGAGACAAAGGGGACCACGAGCCATGGCGCTGGCCTTTGCGGCGAGGCCGCCGGGCTTGGGCTGATGTGCGGGCAGAGGCGAAGACACGGATCGGCTCCTATGATTCCGGAGATTATACAGGAGAACGCAAAGCGATGTCGCCTCGCGCGGGAGGTTGACGGGGCGCGGAATCTCTTTTCATTGCGCTCTGTTCGGATAGAAGGCGTGGAAAATGAATCAGGCGACCCTGTTTGGGCGGAACGCGCGGGCGTATTCCGCCGCACGCCCGCAATATCCCGACGCTCTCTTCGCGTGGCTGAGAGACCTTGCGCCCGCCCATGACCTCGCCTGGGACTGCGGCGCCGGCAGCGGGCAGGCCGCCCTTGGGCTTTCGCCGCATTTCGCCAAGGTGATCGCGACGGACTCGGACGAACGCCAGCTCGCTCTAGCCCCTTCGCGACCGAATATCGAATATCGGCTCGCCGCTGCGGAGGCGGACCTTGGTTTGAACCAGCAAGTCGACCTTATTGCCTGCGGCTGTTCGATCCACTGGTTCGACCTGCCCAAGTTTTATGAGAGAGCCTCGCAGGTCCTGAAGCCCGGCGGCCTCGTCGCCGCTTGGACTTATGACTGGCCGTGGACGAATTCAGCGCGCGTGGACGCGGTCCTACTCAAGCTTAAGGAAGACATTCTCGGACCTTTCTGGGGCGAGAATTCCGCGCATTATTTCGACCGTTACAGAAACCTGCCTTTTCCATTCGCCGAATTGGAATGTCCGCACTTCGATGTCGAAATCGCCAAGTCGAGAGATGAATTACGCGGATTTCTGGCCACCTGGTCGGCGGTACACGGTTATAGCGAGCATCATGGCCGGAATCCTCTCGACTTGATCGAGCAGGAATTGGCCCAGGCCTGGATAGCCGAACCGCCAGCTCTGCCGATGCGCGCGCCATTGCATATGCGCTGCGGCTTCAAGAGGGACCACTCCTAAGACAACGCTCCAGCGCATGGACCCGCAACGCCGAAGAAAGATTGGCCTCGCCGCGCTCGGCGTCGACTTTTGCGACCAGTCCCGCCAGGGAAGTTCCGTCGGCGGCGGCGAGACGCTTCAAAGCGACCCAGAACGCTTCCTCCAGTGAGACGCTGGTTTGATGGCCCGAGATCACGATGGAGCGCTTCACAACCTTGCCCGCGCAAGGTTCCTTCCCGCTCACTCCTCCACCTTCGGCGGCGCTTCCAGCCTGTGAGCGTCGATCTGGTCGCGTGCGAGTTTCGTCTGGGCTTCGGTCAGAGAGCGCTCCGCCTTGGAGCGGCCGAAGGCGACGCGATTGGCCTGTGCCTGCTCCTCATGGGCGCGCTTATCTCGGCGCTTGCGCGCGCGGCGGAGGTTTACGACTTCGCCCATGTAACTTGGCTCTTAACGAGGCTTCAGGTCTTTTTGCGAAAGGCGTCGATCGAGACGATTTTGTCGCCATCCGCGCTCGCGGGCGCCGCCGTGGACTCTGGGGCCTTTTCGATCCGCGCCGGAGCAGAGGGCGCGGACGGTGGAGGCGCTTCGTGGCTTTGATCTGGCCGCACAAGGCTTGGGCCATTGCGCTTCGCTGGCTGTTCCTCGGCGTCCTCGCGGTCGTCCTCGAGGTTGAATTTGAAACCGAATTCGACCGAAGGATCGGAAAACACCGTCACCGCCGAAAACGGAATGTAAAGGTTTTCCGGGATCGAGCGGAAAGAAAGCGTCACGCCGAAGCCGAAATCGTCAACGACGAGGTTGGAAAACTGATGCTGCAGGATGATCGTCATCTCCTGCGGCCATTGCTGCGCGAGCCGGCGGGAGATTTTCACCCCAGGGGCGTCGGTGCGGAAACTTATCGTGAAGTGATGATCGCCGGGAAGGGCGCCGATCGCGACGACTTCAGCCAAAACTTTCCGCATGACGCCACGCATGGCGTCCTGCACGATAAGATCATATCGAATAAGGTCGGTGGCCATGACTCAAGCTGAAACTTTTTTCTGGGCCGCCTCGTGGCGAGGCCCGTGCGGCGGGATAAAGTGGAGGCTTCTGTTGCCAGGCGCCTCCGAGCCCCGCCTAAAGGTGCGAACCCTTAGGGCTTTGATCCCAGTGTAGGCGCTGCATTACGCAGCGACGGCCACCGGAGCATAGTTGTCATTGGCAACTATAAGGTTTGACCCGATAACGGCGGTATCATGCCGAGCGAAAAATCACCCTTTACGCCCTCGTCGATCCTATTTCGCCCCCGCCCCAAGCCACGTTCGACGTTTCATGGCCTCGGGTGGAGGCGCCGGGTACCGCCCCCGGGTCCGATAGGTTTATTACGGAGTTCGTTTATCGCCATAGCCGCCCCGAAAGGCGGCAAGTTCAATATACGCACTTCGGCCGCGATCGGAAAGAGGCGACGGCGCTCAATTCGCGAGATTGTGTCGCGTTATCGGATTTTCGTTTCCGAACAGACTGGAGCGGCGGGCAGACAAGCGATCCCCGGCGTCGAACAAGCGACGCTCCCGTCGGTTTGCGCTCTTTGGCAGATAATGCAGCCGTCCGTCCATTTAAGACAATTGGGATTGTCGTAGCCATAGGCGGCGACGGGCCTCTCCTCAGTCGCGCGCGGGCCGCCGCCGTCGGAGGCGTCCGGCGCCCCGGCTCTGGCCGAGGCCGCTACAAAGAAAACACAGGCGGCGAGGGCTCCGGGCTTCATTTTTCTCCCGGTCGTTTGACCTGTGCGAATCCCGCCGCCTCCATGGCGAGATGCAGCTTGTTTTGCAGGCTCGCGTCTTCGCCGGCGACGATCAGCGTCGCATTGTCGGCGATGGCGCCGCACATGGTTTCCACCCAGGGTTCTTCGGATTTCGCGAAGTCGCTAAGAACATAGGAATGAACCAGCGTCTTGTCGCCGGGATGGCCGACGCCGAGACGAATTCTCTTATAGTTGGCTCCCATATGGGCGGTGATCGAACGAAGGCCGTTGTGCCCGGCGTCTCCGCCGCCGACCTTTATCCGCAACCGGGCCGGAGGAAGGTCCATTTCGTCGTGGAAAACCACAATGTCCGCCAGGCCGATCTTATGGAAGCGCGCCGCTTCGCCGACGGAGCGGCCGGATTCGTTCATATAGGTTTGGGGCTGGAGCAGAAGCACGCGCTCCCCGCCGATGGTCCCTTCGCGGAGAAGGCCATGGAATTTGGCGCGAGGGGCCGAAAAATTATGTCGGCGCCCGATGGCGTCGAGCGCCATGAAGCCGATGTTGTGACGGTTTCGGGAATATTCGCGGCCGGGGTTCCCGAGCCCGACGAAGAGCAGCATGGGACGACTCCGGGCGGCCCCCAACGATTTTTGTCGTGAAGCGTCGGGCTGAGCCCGACCAAATAAACCTCTCCCGCGCGGACGCGGGAGAGGGGGAGGGGATTACTTTTTGCCCTTGGCTGCGGGGGTCGCCTTGGCTGCGGGGGCCGCCTTGGCTGCGGGGGCCGCCGCCGCGGCCGCCGCGGCGGGCTCTTCGGCCACGACTGCCGGAGGCGTGATGCTCGCGACGGTGAAGTTCTTGTCCGGATTGGTCGGCTTGCAGCCTTGCGGCAGCGGAATCGCGGAAATATGCAGCGAATCGTTGAAGTCGAATCCGGTGAGGTCGGCAGTGATCGCGTCGGGGATATCGTCCGCCGGCACCCACATTTCGACGGTGTGATAGACGATGTTTAGAGCGCCGCCCCGCTTGAGGCCGGGAGCCGCTTCGTGATTGACGAAGTGAACGGGCGCTTGGAGGCGCACCCGAGAGCCGGGTCTCAGGCGCAGGAAGTCGACATGCAGAGGCGAGTCCTTCACGACATCGAGCTGATAGTCGCGCGGAATGGCGCGTTCCTTGTGGCCTTCGATGTCGAGTTCGAAAATCGTCGTCAGGAAGTGACCCGTGAAGATGAGCCTAGTCACCTCCTTGGTTTCCAGCGAAAGCGGGGTCGGCGCTTCGCCGCCGCCATAGATCACTGCGGGAATGCGGCCTTCACGGCGTGTGCTGCGGGCGGCCCCCTTGCCTGTCCCGCCGCGAACCGTGGCCGCGAGTTTTTTGGTCTCGGCCATGTGTTTCGTCCTTTACAAAAGAAAAGCGCGCCATTCGCCTCCAGGGGTGTCGGAAACACGGCGCGCCGCCGCAGTCTATAGGTTAGCAGGCCGGAACTGGCAAGGCGGCGGACCGCGACGGAAGCCCGGGGCTTGGCTCATGAGGCTTGACCCCCAGTCTTGCCTCAAAGAGCCCAAACGCCTAGGAAACGGTGAAGGCGAAGCAGGGGGGCGCCGGTGACGGCCGAGGACAAAGGCGAGAATGGTTCCGTGGCGAGCGCGCGCGCGGCGGTCGAGCCGGAGGCAGGACGCGCCCCCAAAAAAGACACGACGGCGCTCTCCAATGCGCTGAGGGCGAATCTGCAGCGGCGCAAACAGGCGCTGCGGGCGCGCAAGCAGAATGGCGCAGCGCCCGATGGCGGGCCGGCGGCGGAAGACGAGGCGACATGGACAAGATAAAAATCACCGGCGGCAACGAGCTTAACGGCGTGATCCCGATCTCCGGCGCCAAGAACGCCGCTTTGCCGCTGATGATCGCCTCTTTGCTCACCAAGGAGACGCTGACCCTCGACAACATGCCGCTGCTCGCCGATGTCGCCCAGCTTGAGCGCATCCTCTCCAATCACGGCGTCGATTACATGATCGCCGGCAAGCGCGCCGGCGCGACCGGCGACGAGGGCCGCACCGTTCATTTCACCGCGCGCGAGATCGTCGACACCACCGCGCCTTACGAGCTTGTTTCGCGTATGCGCGCGAGCTTCTGGGTGCTGGCGCCTCTGCTGGCCCGCATGGGCGAGGCTCGGGTGTCGTTGCCGGGCGGCTGCGCCATTGGCACGCGGCCGGTCGATCTTCTTCTGTTGGCGATGGAGAAACTCGGCGCCAGGATCGACATAGAAAACGGCTATGTCGTCGCTACCGCGAAAGAAGGATTGCGCGGCGCCGAAATCGTCTTCCCTAAAGTCACTGTGGGCGGAACGCATACCGCACTGATGGGCGCGGCGCTCGCACGCGGCGTGACCGTGCTCCGCAACGCTGCGCGCGAACCCGAGATCGTCGATCTCGCGGAATGCCTTAACAAAATGGGTGCGCGCATACACGGCGCCGGGCAATCCACCATTGAAATCGAGGGCGTCGGCGCGCTGCATGGCGCGCGTCACTCGGTCATGCCGGATCGGATCGAAGCCGGCACCTATGCGATCGCGGTCGCCATGACCGGCGGCGACGTGCTGCTTTCCGGCGCGAGAGCCGATCTGCTTCAGGCCGCGCTCGACGTTCTCACCGAAACCGGCGCGCATATCGAAGAAACGAATGAAGGGGTGCGCGTGATGCGCAATGGCTCCGGGATCGCGCCTGTCGATGTCTCGACGGCGCCTTTCCCGGCCTTCCCAACCGATCTACAGGCGCAGTTCATGGCGCTGATGACGCGGGCGAAAGGCGTTTCGCGCATCACCGAAACGATTTTCGAAAACCGCTTCATGCATGTGCAGGAGCTTGCGCGTCTCGGCGCCCATATCAGGTTGGACGGCGACAGCGCTATCGTGACCGGCTCGGCCCATCTCGACGGCGCTCAGGTCATGGCGACGGATTTGCGCGCCTCGGTCTCGCTGGTCATCGCCGCGCTCGCCGCGCGAGGAGAAACCACCATCAATCGCGTTTATCATCTCGATCGCGGTTTTGAGCGGCTGGAGCATAAATTGCGCGGTTGTGGCGCCGCCATCGAGCGCGTGAGCGGGCAGGGGTGAAGGGGGGGCTTCTTCTGTCGGGCGCATGAAAGGACTTGGCTGTTCTGCGCGCTTCTTTTGGCGGCGCGTTCGTCAACAGGGTCGCCATGCACTCAACAAAGCGCTCCGCGCGAGGGCGCCCAGCGCGGCGTCGCGGCGGGAACCGAGCCCACGCTCTGGCGGTTTGTGCTCGCGGTCCTTGGCGGGCTTGGCGAGTTTGAACGCGAGCGGATACGCGACCACGGCGAGGAGACGCTTGCGGGAAATCGGGCGCAGCTACAACGTGTCGGGGCGGGCAATGACAAGACTCGCCTGATGACCCAACGTAAACGCAAATACGAAATCGAGCACCTCATTCGAGCATTTCGTCTTTTCGCCACCGCGCGGCAAGAGGCGATTGCGGCAGGCTTCAACGACAACGCCGGCGCCATTCACAGTTGCGAACGCATTTTGAATATCCTCGGTCTACGTCTGAATCATCCGGACATTGGCCATATCAATAATCTCAAGCGCTACGAGCACGCACGGTTTTCTGTTAACGCCGCTACCGCATATGCGAATGGAGGGAAAGTTCAGATTGAGCATGTCGCGCCACTTCGTGCGTTTACGAAAGCGGCCATTGTCAAGATCGACCATAAAGCTACAGACGCCGAATTGATCGAGTTCATTCGGGAGAAATTCGTGCTTGTGCTTTTGACGCCGAAGGAACACTGCACCTTAACAAGCAGAACCGTTCGAAGATGGTTTGTGACCGACTCGGCGATGCAGGAATTGAGTTGGCTCCGCCAGCATGTGGGTAAGATTAACCGTCGCACGTGCCATAATCGCCATTCCGCGACCCTGCGATCGTCCATTCGGGCGAAGCCGCGCACCGACTCTCTCAAGCCGCCGCCCGCCACGCCCCTCAATCTCGCTTCATCTCGCCCCTTCGCCCTCGCCCCCCGCTACTTCCCCGCCTGCGCCCCAGCCGCCTCATGCCGCAGCAACGCCGCGACCGCCGCCCGGGCGAGGTCGTGGGCGTGTTTTTCGGTTCCGCTGACGACGCCCTTCTTTACGGGCAGGTTCTTGCCGGCGGCGAAGATTTCCCATTGCCACATGGCGCCGCGTCCGGCGCCGCCGCGCGAGCGCAGGGAGATCGAATATTTGTTTTCCGTGTCGGTGCTGTTTGTCATGAGACGCTTATCGCACGCGCGGGGCGTTAACGCCATCGGCGCGTATTCGCGCGCCCTCGATCTTTACCGGCATCGCGACCCGGCTCTCGGGCCTCGACGGCGACCGTGGCTTTTCTCGTCGGCGGAGCCGTCGCGGGCGGGCGTGTGATCGCACGCTGGCCGGGCCTCAAGGCGGACCAGCTCTATCAGAGCCGCGACCTCGCGCCGACGACGGATTTGCGGGCCGTGCTGAAAGGCGTGCTCGCGGATCAATTCGGTGTCTCCGCGCAGGCGTCGGCGGAAAAAATTTTCCCGGAATCCGTGTCGCTCCCGCCAATGAAGGGATTGATTGCGACCTGACGCTGAAAGCCTTGCCTTCGAGCCCTCTCGGCTTATTCTGAGACAAAGTCGCGATTTTCTGGGAGCTTCTCTCATGCTGACCTATGTTCTCATTCTTTTGCTCGGACTTATCGGCGGCGTTGTCGCCGCGGCGTCGCTTCGCCCGGAGAAATTCAGCATCTCGCGCAGCGCGATAATCGACGCGCCCGCTTCGGCGGTTTTCGAGCGCATCAGCGACTTTCGCAATTGGGAAGGCTGGTCGCCCTGGGCGAAGCTCGACCCCAACGCCGTGAAAAATTTCGACGGCCCGCCCGGCGCCGTCGGTTCGAGCTTCGAATGGTTTGGCGCCGCCAAAATGGGCGCGGGAAAAATCACCATTCTCGAATGCGTCCGCGACGAGATGTTGCGCTTGAGGCTCAACTTGGAGCGGCCGATAAAGGCCGTCAATCTCGCGACCTTCGCCTTTTCTCCCGCAGGCGAGGGAACCAAGGTGGTTTGGACCATGTCCGGCAAGAAGGATTTTTACGGAAAATTGTTGGGGTTGTTCGTGGATATGGATAAAATGATCGGCAAGGATTTCGAGCAGGGGCTCGCCAATCTCAAGACTCTTTTGGAAATTCCACAGGCGGCGTGATGGCTCTTGAACCCTATCTCTTTTTCGGAGGACGGGCGGACGAGGCCATTGAGTTTTATCAGCGGGCGCTTGGGGCGAAACTCCTCATGCGAATGCGATTCAAGGACAATCCCGACGCTTCCGCCGCTGTCCCCGAGGCCCTGGCGGACAAAGTGATGCACGCCCGCCTCGATATTGATGGGGCGACGCTTTTGCTATCAGATGGACATCGGCAGGATGGTCCGAATTTCGAGGGATTCTCGTTAACGCTTTCGGTTTCGAGCGACGCGGAGGTTGACCGCGTTTGCGCGGCGCTTGGCGAAGGCGGATCAATTGTGCAGGCGCCGCAAAAAACCTTTTTCTCCTCGCGCTTCGCGATGGCGCGGGACAGGTTTGGCGTGTTGTGGATCTTGCTCGCCGCCGCGACTGAACGTCCTGCCTGAAAAAGAAAATGGCCGGGACGAGCCCGGCCAAAATGCTTACAGGCGTCCTTGCCTTATTTCGTCGCGGCTTCGAACATCGCCTCGACATGGCTCCAGTTCACGAGGTGATCGAGAAAGGCCTTGAGGTAATCGGCGCGGCGGTTGCGATAGTCGATATAGTAGGAGTGCTCCCACACATCCGCGACGAGAATCGGCTTGGCGCCGAAAACCAGCGGGTTCTCGGCGTTGGCGGTCTTGCGCACGGCGAGCTTGCCGTCCTTGACCTCGAGCCACACCCAGCCGGAGCCGAACTGGCCGAGGCCCTGGGTCTGGAATTCTTCCTTGAACTTGTCGACCGAGCCGAAGGAATCGACGATGGCCTTCTCCACCTTGCCCGGAATGGCGCCGCCGCCATTGGGCTTCATCCAATGCCAATAGTGGTGGTGGTTGAAGTGCTGAGCCACATTGTTGAAGATCGGCGCGTTCTTGCCGTGGGAGGCGACGATGATCTCCTCGATCGGCTTGCCTTCGAACTCCGTGCCCTTGATGAAATTGTTGGCGTTGGTCACATAGGCCGCGTGATGCTTGTCGTGGTGGTATTCGAAGGATTCCTTCGAAAGATACGGCTGCAGCGCGTCATAGGCGTAGGGCAGGGGTTCAAGCGTAAACGACATTATCGCGTCTCCTGAAGTTTTGGTCGAAGCGAATTCGGGCGGGGCGCCTCACCAATGCTCTTCGTAGTGCGGCGGAGCGTCGCGGGCAATATCGTCTTTGGATGACGCCAACGCAAATTTTATGCTTGGACTGGAGCGCGGGCCTAAAGTTACGCGCTTTCGATGCGACCTTGACGCATGGCGGCGTCTTCCCGCGGGAATTGTCGAAAAGGCGACCAAAATCGGTTGATGCTCCCCAAGCGGCGTGTCTTCTTCAGCCCTTGACCGCCAGCGCTTTCGCCAGGGCGTCGCGGGCCGTTTTAGGGGCGAGATCCTCGTCATAGATCGTCGGACGCGGGCAAGAGGGTTTCGCGACGCAGCCGGGCCAGCGGCTGAGCGTCGAAAATGTCGAACCCGGCGAAGAATCGTCGCGATACCACGACAGATTGTCGGCGAAATCCCAATTGGTGAGCATTGTGACCGCGGGAACTTCCAAAACTGCGGAGACAAAGGACCCTATATAATCGGCCACCAGCCGATCGCGCGCGGCGGCGTCCACGAGCGAGCAATCGTTGACGTCGAGTTCGGTGATATAGATCGAGAGGCCGCGCGCCTGTAGTTCCTTGAGAAACCTGACGAATAGCCGCCAATCCGGCTTTTCGCGATCGTTCATCCATTCAGGCTGAAGATGGCTTTCGAGACCAACGGCGTCTATCTTGCGCCCGGAGGCTTGCAGACTGTCGACCAGAGCGAGCATCGCGCTGCGCAAGACTGGACCGTGTTTATCCGTATCGCAATTGGCTTCGTTGAGATAAAGCGCGGGCTTGGAGGACCGGCTGTATTTTTCGGCGAGGTCGAAGGCGTGGTGGATATAACCCGGCGAGCCGTCGGGCGTCGGATCGAAAGCGTCGAGCCAGGCGCCCGCGCGCCAGCCCGGCTTGCCAAAGCTGACGCTCCAATAAGCGAACGGCTCGTTGACGACCCCGCACCAGGGCATCACGGTTTTGTTGTATTGGCGGTCAAGCTCCTCGAAATGCTCGAATATCATTTGAAAGTTTTTTTCGAATGCCTCGTGTAGCGCGTCGCGCCAGCCTTTCGGCCGTTCTCTCGCCAGTTTCGTAACCCATGCGGGCAGCCAATCGTTCCAAACGATGGCGTCGCCGCGAACCCTGGCGCCGAGCCGGGAGGCAAGGCTCACGATGTCGTCGGCTTCGGTCCATGTCGAGAATTTTTGACCGTCCGTCTCTCGCTCGAATGAAATGGAGAGGGGATGCAAATTGCCGAATTTCAGACCGCTGCCAATTGCCATCACGCCGGGTTTTTCTTTCTCGATGACGTCGATGACGCCCTTGTCGTAAATCGCGGCGCCTTCGAGATGCGTTCCCCATGAGATGCGTGGGTTGATCGCGCCGAGCGGCGTGGGCTGGCTCGATCGGTAGGAAGGCTTGGGCTCCAAGTCCTTGCAGACATGTCCCGCGAGCGCCCGAGGCGCGAGCGAGAGCGCGGAGCCGGCGCCGATCAGCCCCGAACAAAAATCGCGCCGCGAAAGGTTGAGGCGTTTTTCAGGCATGGCGACCGATATGTTTGACTCCACGACCAAAATCCTCGCGCGTTATCCAATCGACGAGAATCCGCCCCGACCTGCCGAAGCGGGGCGAATCGCCATCGAAAAAGTCTGTCGAATTTTTCGTGATTCGGCCTAAAGTGAAATCCTTGCTCGATCGTAACCTTGGAGCGCTTTCCGACCAGACGGAATCGTCTGGTCGATTAAGAAATCGCTCCAGGTTAAAAATGCGGGAGCAAAATCCAATCGAAAAAGTCTATCAACTTTTTCGGATTTTGCTCTAAGAGGCGAATGTCCGTCGAGTATGGGCAAGAGATCGGGATGGGATTAGAACAAGCTTAAGGAAATCGCGGCGCATCGCCAAGCCGCTTTGGCCCGACGCGGAGCGGGCGGCGTTGTCGCCGGCGAAAACTCTGGGAAACTCTTACCGCAATGCTGCGAATAACATCGAGATGGATCATCACCCTCGCCGGCCTCGTTCTGGTTGCGGGCGGAGGGGCCGCGATGGCCAACGGCTGGGAAATGATCCAGGTCGAACGCGGTTGGAGCCTTTTCATCGGCGGCGCCGCGGCGTTGGCGGGCGGCGTGATCGTCGTTGCGATTGGCCAGGTCGTGGCGCGTCTCGATGAGCTGATTGTCTCCTCGAAGGCTTGGCGAAACGGAGAGACGACGGCGCTGCCGGCGTCATCGTCGAAGAAGGCGGATATTCCGCCGCGGGAAACCGCCGAGGAGGCCCCTGACAAGGCGCCCGCCGCGCCGAGGCGGAGGGACGAAGCAGGAAAAGAGCCGGTGGAGGTCGACCGTTACGCCTCCGGCGAGGTCACCTATGTGATGTATTCTGACGGCTCCGTCGAGGTGCGCACGCCGGACGGCGCGCAACGATACGCTTCTCTCTCGGCATTGCGCGCGGAGGCGCAGATATCGGTCGCTAGACGCTCCAACTGAGGATGAGCGCGGCGTCGCCGGGAACGCCGTCGGGAAAGCTGACGATCTGAGCCGCGAGGCCGAACCCGTTGGGCTCAAGTTCCTTTTTCCAGCGTTCGAAGACGTCGCGCGCCTCGCCGCGCAAGGTGTCTGGCCAGTGGCGATCGGGCGCGTTGATGGCGCGCCCCCCATCCCGGCAAAGCCGGGACGGAAATCGAAACAGGGTGCATTCCTTCAGTCCGGCGCTCGCCGCTCGTCGCGCGCCGGCGATCATCTCCGCCCAATCGCGGTCGCTCAGCCGGCGTCGCGCCAGTTCCTCGATCAGTCTTTCCTGTTCCTTCAGGGCAAGACGCTTCGCCTGCTGGCGTTGCTCCTCCTCGGCGATCTCGTGTTGCGCCGCAAGTTCGCGGAAGGCCTGCGCCGTGAATTGTGCCCCGACGATTTTGGAGGTGTTGGCGGAGCCGCTTTTGATTGCGGCGAGCAGGTCGGCGCGGCGCACGAGACCGACGAGGCGGCCGCTGCTCACCACGGGCAGGCGCTTGAGGCGCTTGTTCTCCATGAGCGGCACGAGCTCAAGAATTTGCGCGACGTCGGGAACCGAGATGGCCGGCGCCGTCATTACCTCGGTGACGAGTCGAGGCGTCCGGGGCAAGCTTCGCATGGGAGGGCGCTGCTTGATCAGCCATTGCGGAATTGGGAGGGCTGCTTCCGCTTCGACGTTCGCGCGTTCCATGTCGCTGCGCGTGACCATGCCAATCGGCCGGCGCGCCGTGTCGACGACGACCACCGCCCCGGTGGGAGTCGCGGCGAGCTGACGCGCGACCTCGCCAAGGTTGGCGTCCGGCGTGACATAAGCGACATCGCCAAACATCAGGTCGCGTGCGAGCATTTTAATCCGCTATCGGAAGTTCGTGACCATTGGATTTCGCAGCTCATGGATTCAAAGCGATGGTCACAGGCACATGGTCGGACGGACGCTCCCAGCTTCTGGCCTCGCGAGCGACATGGAGACCCGCCAGCGCGCCGCCAAGAGCCTTGCTCACCAGAATATGGTCAAGACGTCGGCCACGATCCGAGGCCGCCCAGTCGGCTGCGCGATAACTCCACCAGGTAAAGAGTTTCTCTTCTGGCGGAACGAAATGGCGCATCGAGTCAATCCAATCGCCGGCGGCGAACACCTTGTTGAGCTTCTCGACCTCGATCGGGGTATGGCTGACGACTTTCAGCAGAGCCTTGTGGCTCCACACATCATGCTCCAATGGGGCGATATTAAGGTCGCCAAGAAGGACGGCGCGGCCTTCGGCTATGCGATCCCGTCGGATCCATTCGGTCATCTCGTCGAGAAAACCGAGCTTATGCGCGAATTTTGGATTGATCGCTTCGTCGGGCTCGTCCCCGCCTGCGGGAACATAAAAATTATGTAAGGCGAGCGGCGCGCCGCTGGCCTCGATCTCGACCGCGACGTGGCGGGCGTGTCCGGCTTCGCAAAAATCGCGCTTGTCCAGGAGCCGCAGCGGGTGTTTCGAGACGATGGCGACGCCGTGATAGCCCTTTTGCCCATGTATCGCGAAATGTTCGTAGCCTAGCGCGCGCAGGTCGCTCGACGGAAACTCCGCGTCGCGGCATTTTGTCTCCTGGAGACAAATAACGTCCGGGGCGTGGGTTTTGAGAAAACGGGCGAGCAGCGGCATACGCAGCCGCACGGAGTTTATATTCCAGGTGGTGATTTTCATCGGGCGGGAGAGTTTCTTCCGGATCAGGCTTTCGACTTATCGCCGAACAAAAAAGGCGCCACCTCGGCGACGCCCGGCTGCTTTTCCGTGCAAAAGGGCATGGGGCGGCAAACGGCCATCGCGGAAAGACCGACCCGCGCCGTCAACAGGCCATTCAGCACGCCTTCGCCGAGGCGGGCCGAGAGACGCGCGGCGATGCCGTGTCCGACTAATTGTTGCAGAATCGAGTCTCCGACCGCAAGGCCGCCCGTGATAGCAAGATGCGCTCCGACGGAACGCGCCAGCTTGAAGAAGCCCAATAGCCCCGGCCGCCCGCCATAAATTTCCGCAATGCGGCGCATCAAAGCTATCGCTTGTCCGGCGACGAAGATAACGTCGATGAGCGCGCGCGGGCTGACGGTGGTGACGACCGAAACCCTTTTCGACGCGCTGGCGATTTCTCGTCGCGCCAGTTCGTCCAGAGGGAGGACGAGGGTTCTCTCCGCGAGGTCGATCAGATCGCGTCCGTCGATGATCTGCTTGGCGAGTTCCTTCACGCGCGCCCGCGCCTCTCCCGTTTCCGGCCGACTTTCGTATATCTTGCAGAGTTCAACCAGCCTCTCCCGCGCCGCCGGACCATCGTCATCCGCGCGCGCTTCCGCCAGGGCGATGTGCAGTCTGGCGATTTTATTCTGGCGCATCATCGTGCGGATTTCCCGAACGAAAAGGGCGAGCGCCGCCACCGCCAGGGCGATGGCCAGAACCAGGCCGACCGTTCCGAGAATTACGGAGTGGACGAACAGATTCTCGACGAGGTTCGTGAGCCACATCGTGACCGCGAGCGAGACGATGCCCGTTAGCGCGGACCAGAAGACGCCGCCCCAGGACAGAATAAACCTCCGGAGCAGGCCGCTGGTCTGCGCCTCTTCGACCGCCTGCTCGTCGGAATCGAGGGTTCCCTCGGCTCCCGCGAAGCGATTGCCGAACACATCTTCTTCCGGTTCGATGACCTCGGCGAAGGGACGCGCGGCTTCTTCGTCCTGGGACTTTGTCCTCGGCGGCACCACAGTGTCGCCGTTCAGGCGAAAGGCTCTGGGACGCGGTCTGCGTTCGGGTTCTGTCATGCCTGCCTCTAATTTCGCGTCTCTCCTTTATCCTTTTCATCGCCAAAGGGGGAGACCCTGATCGGATCGGGTTAACTAAAGGCGAGAAAGCCGGCGAAGCCATCTCGGCTCAGGTTGCGGTGGGCCTGAGCCTCGGTTAGCATCGCGCCGAAATTCAATCGAGGGACGCGCCACGGTCGTCCCCTTGAAACCAGGGCGCTGCGTCTCCGTTCATGCACTCATTCCCTCCCTTCGTCGTGGATATTTTAGCCTTGGCCATGGGCTATTCACTGGGTTCCATACCGTTTGGCCTCTTGCTCACGCGGCTGGCGGGCGCGGGAGATATCCGCTCCATCGGGTCCGGCAATATCGGCGCGACCAATGTCTTGCGCACCGGGCGAAAGGACCTCGCCGCCGCAACGCTGTTGCTCGACGCACTCAAAGGCGCGGCCGCCGCTCTGATTGGCGGTTGGTTCGCTCCGCAGGCCGCCATTATCGCTGCGATCGGCGCCTTTGTCGGGCATATCGCGCCGGTTTGGTTGAAGTTCCGGGGCGGCAAAGGCGTGGCCACTTTTCTTGGCGCTTTGCTGGCCATTCATTGGCCGACCGGCCTTATTTTTTGCGCGGTCTGGCTTTCCGCCGCCGCGCTTTGGCGTTTTTCCTCGCTTTCCGCGCTTCTCGCCTCTATCGCCGCGCCGATGTCGCTTTGGGCTTTCGGGCGGGGGAGCGAGGCTGTCGTCGTGGCGCTGATGACGGCGCTGCTATGGTGGAAACACAGGGAAAATATTTCCCGTCTGCTTTCGGGCCGCGAAAGCCGCATCGGGCAAAAGTCCTGACGATGGGGGGAGAGCTTTCGAGCGTTCTTTCCGACGCCCAATTGCTCGACTGGATTCGCCTCATACGCAGCGACAACGTCGGTCCCCGCACCTTTCGGCAATTGATCAACCGTTTCGGTGGCGTTTCGGCGGCTCTCGAGGCCTTGCCGGAGCTTATCGCCCACGCGCCGGCTGGGCGGACGATACGCATCGCGGGTCGCGAGGAGGCCCTGCGCGAGCTCGAGGCCTCGTCGGCGATGGGCGTGCGCTTCATCGTCACGAGCGACCCGGCATATCCGCCGCGGCTTCGCGAAATCGACAGCGCGCCCCCGCTACTGGCGGCGCGAGGCGATCTTGCGTTCTTGCAGCGTCCATGCGTCGCAATCGTTGGCTCGCGAAACGCTTCGGCTTCTGGATTGACAATGACCGAGCTGTTGGCGCGCGGACTTGGCCGCGAGGATTATGTCATCGCATCGGGGCTGGCCCGCGGCATCGACACGATCGCGCATCGAGCTTCGCTGGAGACTGGCACGATCGCTGTTCTAGCGGGCGGACATGCGAGACCCTATCCTTCCGAAAATCTGCGGCTGCTGGAAAGGATCGTCGAGTCGGGCGGCGTCGTGCTTTCGGAAATGCCTTTGGAATGGGAGCCGCGCGGCCGCGACTTCCCGCGACGGAACCGAATTGTTTCGGGATTGAGCCTCGGCGTCGTCGTGGTGGAAGCCGCCATTCGTTCCGGTTCTCTCATCACTGCGCGCTTCGCGTCCGAACAAGGGCGCGAGGTTTTCGCGGTGCCTGGTTCGCCACTCGATCCTCGATCGCGGGGACCCAATGGACTGGTGAAGGGAGGGGCGACGCTTTGCGAGGGCGTCGAGGATATCATGGAGGTTCTTTCCATGCGCGGGTCCGGATTGCGACCCCGCGACGATCTGTTCGGAGAGGGGCCGTCGGTCGCGGACGACGAGCCTCTCTTCGACGAGCTTGATCTGTCCTCGCTTCAGGAAAGCCCCCCCGTCCACGGTTTCGTGGCGGCTGGGGAGGTTTCCGTGACGCAGCGTTCAGCTGAGCCGCTTGCGGTTCGGTCCGAACGGATCGACGCGCGCGAGAGGGTGCTGTCCCTGCTGTCGCCGGCCCCAATTCCCCTCGATGCACTCATTCGCGCCGCCGGTCTTCCGGCGCGAGAGGTTCAAAGTGTCTTGTGCGACCTCGACCTCGAAGGGCTGCTCGAGCGCCACGGCGGCGCGCTCATCTCCTTAATGACCCAGGCCGGTCGGCTGTGATCCGCGCCCTCAACGTTCGCGCAAAATCTCGCCCGATCCGTGCTCCCGCGCGTAGATTTGCGCCTCGACCCGCGCAAGGTTCAGGAAATAGGCGAGCATCGGCAGATTGCCGCGCCCCGCGAGCTGCGCCAGTTCCGCGGACATTTCCGCGATGTAGGCCGCGAGGGAAGCGGTTTCCGCGTCCGTCTCATCCGCTGGCGGAGAGACACGCTCCTGGAGCGGCGCTTTCCCGCGCGCCGCGGCGGAACGAGCGAGATTGACCATTAAGCGTCTCCCTGCCAGCTTGATAACGCAACGTCCAGACTCAGACGCTGTTTTATAATGCATTACCCTTAAAAGTTGTCAAACTAAAATAAATACATCCTAAGGTTGTATATGGTCCGCGCCGACTAGGTTATGGATTGCGCGGTTTGACATGGCTTCTATATGGCGCGGCGCGGTGGAAAAGGGGAGCATGGCGATGACGGCTTTGGCGAGGCTTGCGTTCGTTACCGCCTTGGTCGCCGCGAACCTGGCCGGGGAGGCGCGCGCGCAGGAAGCGCCTTATGGCGTCTACGTTCCGCGAGAGCCATCGGCGCGAGAAGTCGAAGTCGTGGATGTCGCCGGGTCGGCCTCGCGATATTGCGATCGCCACCAGCGCCGTCACGGGCGCCGCTATTGCCGAACCGAAACCGGGATGCGCCGAAATTATTATTTTCCGGCCTATTACTGGAACGGCAATGTCTACCAGGGCTATGAATATCCTTATTACGGTTATCCCAACTGCGGCTATCCCTTCGAAAGGGGCTGCGGCTGGTGAGGCTACGCCTCAGGTCTTTCCGATCCGCGAGAGTCTGTCCAGCGCTCCCTGCAGAATATAGGCGGCGGCCATGCGGTCCACGACCTCGGCGCGTTTGGCGCGAGATGCGTCCTGCGCGATCAGTTCGCGCGTAACGGCCGCGGTGGAAAGCCGCTCGTCCCAATAAACATGAGGTAGGTCGGTCATTTTCTCGAGATTGCGCATAAAAGCCTGCGTCGCCTGAACGCGGGGGCCGCCAGTGCCGTCCATGTTGAGCGGAAGGCCCACGACAAAGGCGAAGATTTCAAATTCCTTCGCGCGCTTGAGCAGGCTTTCGGCGTCCGTGGAGAATTTCACCCGCCGGATCGTGTCGAGCGGCGAGGCTAGACGGCGCTCCACATCGGACAGCGCGAGGCCGATGGTCTTCGCGCCGAGGTCGAGCCCCATCAGCCGGGCTTTGGGCGGCAGCTCGCGCGCCAGCTCCTCAAGCGTCTTCGATCCCTTTATCATGACTTAGCGCTAGCACGCGCTGCGCGCGATGCAAACGCGCGGCGGAGGGAGAGACACAATGAAAATCATCTGGCTCGGCCATTCGGCATTTCGCGTGGAGCTCGCAAAGAGCGTCATTCTGATCGACCCCTTTCTCACCGGCAATGCGCGTTTCACCGGCGATTTCGCCGCGGCGACGCGCGGCGTGACGCATATTCTGCTCACCCACGGCCACGACGATCATATTGGCGACGCTTTGCGGATCGTTCGCGACACCGACGCGGAGATTGTCGGCAATTTCGAAGTGTGCGGCTTTTTGAGCGGGCAGGGGGCGAGCAACATCAATCCCGGCAACACCGGCGGACGCATCCCCTGCGGCGATTTTTCCGTGAGTCTCACCGATGCGCGCCACTCCGCCAGCACGACAATCAACGGCGCGCCGGTCTATCTTGGACCCGCCAATGGACTTGTGATCGAAAGCCCCGGCCATCCGACGCTCTATCACATGGGCGACACCGGAATTTTCGGCGACATGGCGCTGATCGCCGAGCTTTACGCGCCGAGGATCGGCATGGTCCCGGTCGGCGGACGTTTCACCATGGACGGAGCGCAGGCCGCGCTGGCGGTGCGGAAATTCTTCAACTTCGACACCGTGATCCCCTGCCACTACGGCACATTCGACATCATCGCCCCCGACGCCTCGGCCTTCGTCGCCGCGATGCAGGGAACAAGGACGTGCGTATGGGCGGGCGGGGTAGGGGAGGGTCTGGAGATTTGAGCGGCGATACTTCCTCTACCGGGTTGCGCCCATAGCGTGGACGTCGGCGCCGCATTGCGCCGTGAAAGCGCCGGATGCTATAGCCCACTGAAGAAAAAACAGCGGAGCGCAAAATGTCGGTCGATTCAGCGGTAGTTCGCCGTATCGCGCATCTTTCCCGTATCGCGGTAGAGGACGAAGAGGTCGAGCGCCTGCGCGGCGAGCTCAACGCCATTCTGGCCTTTGTCGAGGAGCTGGACGCGGTCGACGTCTCCGGCGTCGAGCCGCTCACCTCCGTTCTGCCGATGAAGATGAAAAAGCGCGCGGATGTCGTCACCGATGGCGGCATCGCCGACGACATTCTCGTCAATGCGCCGGAACGCGAGGATCACTTCTTCGTCGTGCCCAAGGTGGTCGAATAGCAAGCCCATTCAGCCGACGCCGCGAAGGATCGAGTAACCATAAATGACTGAGCCCACGCATCTCACTTTAAGTCAGGCGCGCGACGCGCTTAAAGCCAGGACGCTCTCCTCGACGGAACTGACGCAGGCGCATATCGACGCCATCGACCGCGCCGGCGCGCTCAATTGCTTTATTACAAAGACGCCGGAACTTGCGCTCGACTGCGCCAAGGAGAGCGACGCCCGCATCGCGCGCGGCGCGGCGGGGCCGCTCGAAGGCCTGCCGCTCGGCATCAAGGATCTTTATTGCACCAAGGGCGTGCGCACGACTGCGGCGAGCCGGATTCTCGACGATTTCACGCCCACTTACGAGTCGACCGTCAGCGCCAATCTGTGGCGCGACGGCGCCCTCATGCTGGGCAAGCTTAATCTCGACGAATTCGCGATGGGCTCATCCAACGAGACGAGCGCCTTTGGTCCCGTTGTCTCGCCCTGGCGACGCAAGGGCGCGAACGGGATCGACGACGCGAAGATCGTGCCGGGCGGTTCCTCTGGCGGCTCTTCCGCCGCTGTCGCCGCGCATCTCTGTCTTGGCGCCACGGCGACCGACACCGGCGGCTCGATCCGTCAGCCGGCGGCGTTTACGGGGACGGTCGGCGTCAAGCCGACATATGGGCGCTGCTCGCGCTGGGGCGTCGTCGCGTTTGCGTCGTCGCTCGATCAAGCGGGGCCGATCACGCGAACGGTGCGCGACGCCGCCATCATGCTGCGCTCGATGGCGGGCCATGATCCCAAGGACACGACCAGCGTCGACGCGCCGGTGCCGGATTACGAGGCCGCGATCGGCGCCTCGGTGAAGGGCCGCCGCATCGGCGTGCCGAAGGAATACAGGCTCGAAGGGCTCTCGCCGGAGATCGCGGCGCTGTGGGATCAAGGCGTCGCCTGGCTGAAGGACGCCGGCGCGGAGATCGTGGAAATTTCCCTGCCGCATACCCGCCACGCGTTGCCGGCCTATTACATCATCGCGCCCGCCGAGGCTTCCTCGAACCTCGCCCGTTACGACGGCGTGCGCTACGGCCTGCGCGAGAAAGGCCGCGACATCACCGACATGTATGAAAAGACCCGCGCCAAGGGGTTTGGCGCCGAGGTGCGACGGCGCGTCATGATCGGCACCTATGTGCTTTCGGCCGGCTATTACGACGCCTATTACGTTCGCGCGCAAAAAATACGCAGCCTCATCAAACGCGACTTCGACCTCGCCTTCGCCGGCGGGGTGGACGCGGTGCTGACGCCCGCGACGCCTTCGCCCGCCTTCGCGCTCGGCGAGAAAGGCTCCTCCGATCCGGTCGAAATGTATCTCAACGACGTGTTCACGGTGACCGTCAACATGGCGGGTCTGCCGGGTCTCGCATTGCCGGCGGGACTCTCGGGCAATGGCCTGCCGCTCGCGCTGCAATTGATCGGCCGGCCATTCGAGGAAGAGACGCTGTTCGCTCTCGCCGCCGCCCTGGAACAGGCGGCGCCCAAGATCAAATTGCCCGCGGCGTGGTGGAGTTGATTTCCATGAACGAGGCAGCCGACGCGCGGAAAATGTCGCCTCGGGAAGAGATGGCGGATGTTCGCAGAGTCATCGACGGCCTCGACGACGAGATCGTGGCCCTGCTGGCGAAACGCCAGCGGCAGATCGAGCGCGCCGCCAGGGTGAAACCGCTTCTCGGCGTGCCGGCGCTGGTCCAGGAGCGGGTGGACGAGGTCATTGCGCGCGTGCTTGGCGCCGCGCGGCGGGAAGGCCTTTCCATGGAGCTTGCGTTGAGGCTTTGGAGCGCCACCATAGAGTGGTCGATCCAATACGAAGAAAAACTGATGGGGGACAGGGCGTCAAAGCATGACGACGTCGCCGAGGACGGCGGCTAGTTTGTTTTTAAGCCCGCGCCGGCTGGCTCTCTCAAACACGCTAAATTTATCGGCCTCGACACGGCGAGACTGCTTCCCGAGGCTATTCGATCGAGGGCGAAGACGATGACAGAACACGCGGCCCCATCCAAACTCATCAAGGGTGCGACAGGCGATTGGGAAGTCGTTATCGGCATGGAGATTCATGCCCAGGTGACGAGCAGGGCGAAGCTGTTTTCCGGCGCTAGCGCGGAATTCGGCGGCGAGCCGAACGATCACGTTTCCATTGTCGATGCGGCGATGCCGGGGATGCTGCCAGTCATCAACGAGGAATGCGTCGCGCAAGCGGTCCGAACCGGGCTAGGGCTTGAGGCGAAGATCAACCTGCGTTCGGTTTTTGACCGCAAGAACTATTTTTATCCGGATCTTCCGCAGGGCTATCAGATCTCGCAATACAAACACCCCATCGTCGGCGAGGGCGAAGTGATTGTCGACGTTTCTCCGACGGAGCGCATAAAAGTTGGCGTCGAACGCCTGCATCTCGAGCAGGACGCGGGCAAGTCGCTGCACGAACTGTCCGCGACCGAGAGCCATGTCGATCTCAACCGCTCCGGCGTCGCTCTGATGGAAATCGTCTCGAAGCCGGACATGCGCTCCGCCGAAGAAGCGCGAGCCTATGTCTCCAAGCTGCGGACGATCCTGCGCTATATCGGGTCCTGCGACGGCAACATGGAGCAGGGGTCTCTGAGAGCGGACGTCAATGTTTCGGTGCGGCGGCCGGGCGAGCCGCTCGGCACGCGCTGCGAGATCAAGAACGTCAATTCGATCCGTTTCATCGGCCAGGCGATCGAGGTCGAAGCCAGACGCCAGATCGCGATATTGGAAGACGGCGGCGTCATCGCCCAGGAGACACGCCTGTTCGATCCCGGCAAGGGAGAAACGCGTTCGCTGCGCTCCAAGGAAGAGGCGCACGACTATCGCTATTTCCCCGATCCAGATCTTTTGCCGCTAGAGTTCGACCAAGCTTATGTTGATGCGCTAGCGAGAGAATTGCCGGAGCTCCCCGACGCCAAGCGCGCGCGCTTCATCGAACAATACGGCTTGCCGCCCTATGACGCCGGCGTGCTGGTGATGGAGCGGGCGAGCGCCGATTATTTCGAGGATATGATAAAGGACGGGGCCAACCCGAAGGCTGCGGCAAACTGGCTGATCAATGAATACTTCGGTCGGCTCAATAAGGAAGGGCTGACCATCAATACCGGGCCAATATCGGCTCAGGCCAACAGTTCCATCGTCCAAATGATCACGTCGAATGAAATCTCTGGAAAGATTGCGAAGGATCTAATCGAGATAGTTTGGTCTCAGCCAGGAGATCCGCGCGAGATCGTTGAAGCTCGCGGCATGAAGCAGGTGACGGACACCGGAGAGATAGAAGCCGCGGTGGACGCCGTGATCTCGGCCAATCCGGACAAGGTGGCGCAGGCGCTGGCCAAGCCCACGATGCTCGGCTGGTTCGTTGGCCAGGTGATGAAGACAACAGGCGGCAAGGCCAATCCGCAAACCGTGAACGAACTCCTCAAAAAGAAGCTTGGGATTTGAATTTCGGCGCGCGACGTTGCCCAAAGCGAATCAGTTTTGCGGCGCGTTGCGCGATTTTTATTTCGACGGCTGGTTTAATCCGTCAAAATTCCGTCGTTTTGGAGTTGCTTCGACAAATTTTTTTATTGCGGCGCGTTCGCCACACCGGCTGATGCGCTCTCACTGAGCGAAGGCGTGCGAAGCGGTTGCAAGGAACCCGCGACAATGTGCGAAGCGTGTCGCGCCCGCTACGAAGATCATCCGCTAGGATGCGAGCGCGCTCGCTTCGTTCCGTTTTGCGCGCATTAGCGTAATCAAAGAAAATCAATGGATTGAAAATCATTTCTCGTAATGGTGAACACGGCGCGCGAATGATGTTGTGCTCGGTTGGGAAAATTTCATGCTCAGCCTCCGCGATGAATCTGGTGAGCGAGCGCATCGTAGTCGCGCCTTTGCGGATCCTTCAATCGGACAATTGAAAGCGCTTGCGTCAAGCGTGCCGAGCTTCGTTGCGCGGTCGTTTTTTTTGCATGGAACGTCGTTGAAAGAGTGAATCGACGCTGCGCCTCTTGAACACACAATTAACCACGTTACGCTATCGGCACCTGTTGTCGGGAGAACGATTAAGCCGACAACAAGGACTAAGGGGACCAAAGATGGCGAAAGCAACAACCAAGCGTAAGCCGGCTAAGAAAGCCGCGGCGAAGAAGGGTGCGCGTAAGGCGACGAAAAAGAAAACCGCGACGAAAAAATCCGCTGCGAAGAAGACGACGCGCAAAGCTGCTCGCAAGACCGCAACGAAAAAAGTCGCCCGTAAGCCGGCCCGTAAGACTGCCGTGAAGAAGCGGGGAGCGGCCAAGAAGTCGGTGGCGAAAAAAGCTACGAGAAAAACCACGGCGAAGAAAACTGCTCGCAAGGCGCCGGTCAAAAGACGCGCCGCGCCCCGCAAGCCCAAGGAAACTCCGCCAGCCCCCGCCACCTCGGAATCTAATTGAAGGCGGAAGCTTGATTGCGGCCGGCGCCCTGGAGCGCTGCGCCGTCGTATCGAGCGCAAGCAATCACCCGACAGCGCTTTCATGCGCGGTTCGGGTGGTTTTTTTTGCCTGGAGCAAAATCCGAAGAAGTTGATAGACTTTTTCGATTAGATTTTGCCCCCGCTTTTTCAATTTGGCGCGATTTCTTAATCGACCAGACGATTCCATCTGGTCGGAAAGCGCTAGCCCTTCAGCGGGTAAGGCATTTGCTCGCGAAGTTTCGCCATAAGGGCAGAGGGCCGCGCGCTTCTTTTTTCATGCGGGACCACTCGTCGGCGCACTCTCGCATACGCTCGCGCGACGCTTGAGGCAGCATCGGCGGCGGTGATTTGGTGTCGGGAGGCGGAAATGGGGCAAGCTTCGATTTGGCGGAGGAGTTATCCTGCTGAGAAGGCGCGCTGGACGGAGACGGTGAGCCAGGTTGCGAAGGTGGGGACGGTATGGCTGACGGCTTGCTTTTTTTGGGAGCCGGCTTGGTTTTCGCGAACCGCTTCATGGCGCCGTTGTTTTTAATGAAATGCGATCCGGCTGCAGCCTTTACGGCTGAAGATGTTTTGGCGCAGACCGCGTGGGGCGATCCAAGAGCGCAGGCCAACAGAGCCAAGATGAGGCCAAAGGTTGCGAGCGGACGAGATATTCGAGGGGCGACGCGCGCCTTTTTTTCGCGCCGCGGAAGCGCGGAGGCCGTCTGGCTTCTTGCGTCAAGTGACATCGAGGTGAGGAAACGCCTTTGCGCCATATGCCTGTCTTTGCAGGAAAGGGGCTTTTGCATTCAAGTCGGCCGCAACGCCGGTGAACTCGTCAAGCATACAGGGCGAGACGGGCGGATCGCAACTGGCGCGCTTTAAGCCGAGCAAGCCCCATGATAGACCAGTTTCGCCAGGCGTTCGGAAATGAAAGACGTCGCGGCAGGGCGCTAGTAGAAGTGAGGAGGAGTCGATGGGTGAGCGGCAAGCGATCGAGCGAGACGCATGGCGATTGAACCTGTCGCAACGCCCTCGCCGCAATCGACGGAGCGAATGGGCGCGCCGCCTCGTTCGGGAGCACAGACTCGACGTTTCCGACCTTATTTGGCCGCTGTTTCTGGTTGAGGGAACTGGACTTAAAGAGCCCGTCGCCTCCATGCCCGGCGTGTTCCGTCATTCCGTGGATCGCGCGGTCGAAGCGATCGCATACGCCGCGTCGCTCGGCATCCCCGCGGTCGCCTTGTTCCCCAACATCGATCCCGCCTTGCGCGACGAGCGCGGCAGCCATGCGCATCATCCGGAAAATCTTGTTTGCGCCGCCTGTCGCGCGATCAAGGCCAATGTGTCGGAAATCGGAGTCATCACCGACGTGGCGTTGGATCCTTACACGAGCCACGGTCACGACGGGTTGCTGGAAGGCGATGAGATCGTCAACGACGTCACCGTGGCGGCGCTTGTCGGGCAGGCTTTGAACCAAGCCCGCGCCGGAGCCGACGTCATAGCGCCGTCCGACATGATGGACGGGCGCGTTGGCGCGATAAGAGCCGCGCTCGACGCCGAAGGCTTCGAGCACGTCCAGATCATGAGCTACGCCGCCAAATACGCCTCGGCGTTCTATGGACCCTTTCGCGACGCGATCGG
This sequence comes from Methylocystis sp. KS32, assembly GCA_002862095.1. GTDB lineage: Bacteria > Pseudomonadota > Alphaproteobacteria > Rhizobiales > Beijerinckiaceae > Methylocystis. The sequence continues at coordinate 234,719 of PHSQ01000004.1, forward strand.
GACCAGTCAAACCTTGCGGGGCGACAAGCGCAGCTATCAGATGGACCCGGCCAATTCGAACGAGGCGCTGAGGGAGGTCGCGCTTGATCTCGAGGAAGGGGCGGACATGGTGATGGTCAAACCCGGAATGCCCTATCTCGACATTGTCCGGCGCGTCGCGGACACATTTGAAGCTCCGACCTTCGCCTATCAAGTTTCCGGCGAATATGCGATGATCATGGCCGCCTCCCAGAATGGCTGGCTCGACGGCGATCGCGCCATGATGGAGAGCCTGTTGGCTTTCAAACGGGCTGGCGCCGACGGCGTGCTGACCTATTTCGCGATCAGAGCGGCCGAAATGTTGAACCAGCGGGTCGAACCAAACTGAAACGGCCTTCTTTTGGCTCGGGTTTCGGCTTGGGCTGGACAAAACCCTCGCCGCGTGGTTTGGCTAATATCCGCTTTCCGATCCCCCAAGTCGCTCGTGAGTCATGATTCGTCGTGTCTTCCTGCTTGTCATGATTTTGTGCTTCGCTTGCGGTTTAGTCCCCGCACGCGCTGATTTCAGACTGTGCAACAACACGTCCGGCAGGGTCAGCGTCGCGATCGCTTACACCGACGGTCGCGCATGGCTGTCCGAGGGCTGGTGGAATCTTCGTGCGTCGGCCTGCGAAACGCTATTGAGAGGCCCTTTGGCCGCTCAATATTATTATGTATACGCAATGGATGAGCGCGGCGGCGAATGGAAGGGCAAATCTTTCATGTGCACGCGCGACCGAGAGTTCAGGATAGAGGGGCGCGAGGACTGCTTCGCCCGCGGTTTCGATCGGACAGGATTCTTCGAGATCGATACCGGTCGCGACGCCAGAAACTGGACGGTTCAGTTAACCGATCCGGCGGCGGCCGCGGCGCAATAGTCGACTGCTTCGGGCGTGGCCCGCGATAAGGATCTGGGTTGAATGAGAAGGCTTCGGCGCGTCAAGATTATCGCGACTTTGGGACCCGCGAGCATGGATAGAGCGGTTGTCGCCGGTCTCGCCAAGGCGGGCGCCGATGTCTTCCGCATCAACATGAGCCATACGGATCATGCGGCGCTCGGCAATTACATTCGCATGATCCGGGAAATCGAGGAAGATCTCGGCCGCGCCATCGGGGTTCTAGTCGATTTGCAGGGACCAAAATTACGCATCGGCGCCTTTGCCGAAGGTTCCGCGCATCTGCGGAAGGGCGACAGCTTCGTGTTCGACTCCGACCCCGCGCCGGGCGACGCCAAGCGCGTGCGCCTTCCTCACCCCGAAATCCTCGCCGCTCTCAAGGTCGATGACACGATCCTGATCGACGACGGCAAGATCCGCCTTCACGTCGTGGAAGCGACCCCGGAATGGTCCAGCGCGGTGGTGGACGTGGCGGGGCGCATTTCCAACCGCAAGGGCGTCAGCCTGCCCGACACGGAGATACCCATCACCTCCATGACGGAAAAAGACCGCGCCGACCTGGAGGCGGCTCTCAAGGAAGGCGTGGACTGGGTGGCGATTTCCTTCGTTCAGCGGCCCGAGGACGTGCTCGAAGTCAAAAAGCTCACGCAGGGTCGAGCCCTGGTGATGGCTAAGATCGAGAAGCCTCAGGCGATCGCCCGCCTGGAGGAAGTCATCGAGGTTTCCGATGCTTTGATGGTTGCGCGCGGCGATCTCGGCGTCGAGCTTCCCTTGGAGAAGGTTCCAGGGCTCCAGAAAAGAATCAACCGTTCCGCCCGCCGGCTCGGCAAGCCGGTAGTCGTCGCGACCCAAATGCTGGAATCGATGATCCTGTCGCCGGTTCCGACCCGCGCCGAAGTGTCGGATGTCGCCACTGCCGTCTTCGAAGGCGCCGACGCGGTGATGCTTTCCGCCGAAAGCGCCGCGGGCCAATATCCCCAGGACGCGGTGGCGACCATGAGCCGGATAGCGGAGGAGGTCGAAACCGATACGGTTTACCGCGGCATCATCAACGCCCAGCGCGCCGATGCCCCTAATCCGACCGCCGCCGACGCCATCGCCGCCGCGGCCCGCGACGTCGCCCAGACGCTTGGCGCCGCGGCCATCTGCGCCTGGACTGATTCCGGCTCCACCGCCTTGCGGATCGCCCGTGAGAGACCCGTCTCGCCGATATTGGCGCTGTCGCCGAAACGGGACACCGCGCGCCGGCTCGCTCTGGTATGGGGTGTTCACGCCGTGGAGACCCGCGACGCCAGCAGCGTGGAGGATATGGTGCAGCGCGCCTGCGGTCACGCCCGCAGCGAAGGGTTTGGCGACAATCACGACCGCATCGCGATCGTGGCGGGCATGCCTTTCGGTTCGCCGGGCGCCACCAATATGATCCGCATCGCCTTAGTGGGCGAGGGCGGCTAGAGCAAATTTTCGCAAAAATCGAAAGGCTTTCGCGAGCGGAATTTGCTCCCGCATTTTTCGGATTTTGCTCTAATGGCCAAGGGAGCTGGCTTGGCCCGGCGTCCATTCCAGCACGATGGTCGGCCGTCCCGACTGACTGAGCGCGCCGTCGCCGAGGCGCCGGAAGCCTTCGCGATGATAGAACCGCAAGGCGCGGTGGTTGTCGGCGTTAACATCGAGACGGATGCGCTGCGGCGACGCCTGGCGGGCGGCGTCGATTAGCGCCTCGGCTCCTCCCATCCCGAACTGATCGGGATGCACGCAGATTTGATCGAGCCAGCCGCTGGCCGGATCGATGACGACAAAGCCCTTGATCTCCTCGCGCGGGCCAGTGCGCAGGCAAAGGGTCGTCGCTCCCGCCTGCTCGAGCGTCGAGAGGTGGTCGAGAAACCACTCCCTCCGCGAGTCGAAATCGATGTCGGCGTATGTGGCGCGCCACGAGGCGACCCAAACATCCAGCAATTCGCCGGTTTCGTGCGGAAGGCGCGCAGACACCTGCCGGAGGCTGGACGAATTCCAGGCGGCGAGGCTCATGCTTTCCTCAACACGTCGAGAAGTTGCCGTTGGATCGCTTCGTTGCCCGCGCAAATTTCCGATTTCGACAGCATGTCGGCGCCGCCGGAGAGGTCGGTGACGAAACCGCCCGCTTCGCGAACCAGGATAATGCCGGCGGCGATGTCCCAGGGCTTGATGCCCCGCTCCCAATAGCCGTCGCAACGGCCGGAGGCGACCATGGCGAGATCGATGGCGGCGGCGCCGAGGCGGCGAATATTGCCGATCTTCGCCATCGCGGCGGCGAGTTCGGTTTGGAAGCGCGCGTGATGCGCCACCCCGGCCAGCGGGGGGATGCCGCAGGCCACCATGGATTCGGCGAGCGTGCGCCGCGCGGCGACGCGCATCCGCCTGTTGTTAAAGAAGGCGCCCTGGCCTTTTTCGGCGACATACATGTCGTCCGTCGCGGGGTTATAGACAACCCCGGCGACGATCTGGCCTTCGCGCTCGAGCGCGACCGACACGGCGAAAATGGGGATGCCGTGCAGGAAATTGGCCGTGCCGTCAAGCGGGTCGATATGCCAGGTGTGGGTCTTGTCGGAGCCCTCGACCGCGCCGCTTTCCTCCATGAGAAAGCTATAGCCGGGCCGCGCCCGAGACAATTCCTCGAACAGCGTCTTTTCCGCGCGCCTGTCGGCCGCTGTCACGAAGTCCCCCGGACCCTTAACGGAAACCTGAAGATTTTCGACCTCCCCCAAGTCACGCTTGAGACCACGGCCCGCCTTGATGGCGGCCGTGGTCATGACGTTCATAAGGGCGGAGCGAATCATCGAGACCTCGGGGGAGAGAAATGCGGCTTCCAATGCCCATGGGCCGGGTCTCTCGTCAAGTTTTCGACCCGACTAAAGAAGCTCCCGTGGAGCCTTAACCAAATTGGCGCGGGACAGCGGCGCTCAAAGGTCGCTTTGCGCGAGAAGCTTGGTTTGATGGTCGCGCAAAAGAGCGTCGATGATCTCGTCCAAAGCCTCCCCCTCCATAACCTTGTCGAGTTTGTAGAGCGTGAGGTTGATCCTGTGGTCCGTCACGCGCCCCTGAGGAAAATTATAGGTCCGGATACGCTCGGAGCGATCGCCCGATCCGACCTGCTGACGACGGTCCTCCGAGCGCTCGTTGTCCAGCCGGGCGCGTTCGGCGGCGTAAAGGCGGGAGCGCAACACGGACATCGCCTTGGCCTTGTTGCGGTGCTGTGAGCGCTCCTCCTGCATCATCACGACGATTCCAGAGGGAATATGAGTGATGCGGATGGCGGACTCGGTCTTGTTGACATGCTGTCCGCCGGCTCCGCCCGCGCGCATCGTCTCGATGTTCAGGTCTTTGTCGTCGATGGTGAGGTCGACGTCCTCGACTTGCGGCAGGACAGCCACCGTCGCCGCCGATGTGTGGATGCGGCCCTGCGTCTCGGTGGCGGGAACGCGCTGAACCCGATGCACGCCTGACTCGAATTTGAGCCTCCCGTAGACGCCGCGACCGGTGATTTCGGCGATGATTTCCTTGTAGCCGCCCAAAGCCCCCTCGCTCGCCGAAACGATCTCCACGGTCCAGCCCTTCGAGGCGGCGTATTTTTGATAGGCGCGGAAGAGATCGCCGGCGAACAAAGACGCCTCGTCGCCTCCAGTGCCGGCCCGAACCTCGAGTATGACGCCTTTCTCGTCCGCCGCGTCCTTGGGCAAAAGCGCGATTTTCAACGCTTCCCCCGCCATGTCGAGCGCGCGCTCCGCGATTTCGACTTCGCCTTGGGCCAGCGCGCGCATTTCGCCGTCGGTGGAGGGATCGTTCAGTAGATCGCGCAGTCCGTCCAAGTCGCGTTGCGCGCTCCGAAACGCGCGTATCGCCGCCGTCACTTCGTCGAGCGCGGCGAACTCCCGAGACAGGGCGACGAATGTTTGAGAGTCCGGCCCGCTCGTCAACTTTGCGCCGATTTCCTCATGACGACGAAGGATCAAATCGAGTTTATCTTGGGCGAACATTCATATTCCATGCAAGGAACGAGGCGGGAGGGCGTCTGGCGCGAGAGCGCAAGCATCCGCAGTGATGGGCGCTACAATGCGACGTCCTGCGCGTTGGCGAATTGACGCAGATTTTCGCGCAGCGACGGCTGACCATCGTTATTGGCCATAAGGGATTCAAGAAATGACGTGGCCTGGCCGAGATCGAGGCTGAGAAGCATTCCTTTCACCGGGCCGATGGACGAGGGAGACATCGACAGCGAACGATAGCCGAGCGCCAACAAGGCCATGGCTTCCAATGGACGCCCGCCCATTTCGCCGCAAAGGGTCACGGGCTTGCCCGCCTTCGCTCCCGCTTCCAATATGCTTTTGAGCGCGCGCAGCACCGGAACCGAAAGATTGTCGTAACGCTTGGCGACGCGCGTATTATCGCGATCCGCAGCATAAAGATATTGCACCAGATCGTTGGAGCCGACGGAGAGAAAGTCCACGTGTTCGGCTAATTGGTCTAGCTCCCACAACAACGCGGGAACTTCCACCATGGCCCCGAGTTCGAGCTTGGTCGGAGTCGTGTGTCCGTGACGGCGGATCAGATCCAATTCGCGAAGAGTCATCGCTTTGGCGAGATCGAACTCGGCGACATTCGCGACCATGGGGAACATGATGCGCAGGTCGCGCCCGCCACCCGCCTTCAACATTGCGCGCAGCTGCATCCGCAAAAGACCGGGACGGTCGAGGCCGATGCGGATCGCCCTCCAGCCGAGGGCGGGATTTTCCTCCTCGATCGTCGCCATGTAAGGTAAAATCTTGTCTGATCCGATATCGAGAGTGCGAAAAGTCACCGGCCGGTCTGGAACCGCGTCCAGCACTGTCTTGTAAAACTGATATTGCTCTCCCATCCGCGGAAAACGGTTCGCGAGCATGAATTGCAATTCGGTGCGGAAGAGACCGATCGAGCGCGCGCCCGTATCGCGGACGAAGGGCACGTCCACCGTCAGTCCGGCGTTCATGTGGAGCGCGATGTCGACCCCGTCTTTCGTCACGGCGGGGATGTCCCGCAACGCGGCGTATTGTTCCTGGCGCCGGGCGCGCAGGCGTGCTTTTTCGGCGTAAGCGCTCTGGACGTCCTGCTGTGGGCGCACATGAACGTCGCCGGTGGAGCCGTCGACAATGATGGAGTCGTTGGGCTCGACGATTCCCGTGATGTTGGGGACGAGCCCTACCGTCGCGATCCCCAAGGCGCGGGCGACGATCGCCACATGGCTCATCGGGCCGCCCTCCTCGAGGACGAGGCCTCTCAATTTGGCTCTGTCATAGTCGAGCAGCGCGGCCGGCCCCATGGTGCGCGCGACGATGATCGCATTGTCGGGCGCCGCTTCCCGGTCCGCCACATAGCTTTGACCAGTGAGCTGATGAAGCAAGCGGTTGGCGATGTCGTCGAGGTCGTGGAGCCTGTCGCGCAGATAGGGGTCGGTCTGACGTTGCATCCGAGCGCGCGCGTCGTTCTGCACGCGTTCGACGGCGGCTTCGGCGGTCAGGCCGGTCATGATCGCTTCGCGCAAACGGCGCAGCCAGCCTCGGTCGTTGGCCACCATACGCACGGCTTCCAGCACTTCGCGGTGCTCTCCCGCGCCCATTCGGTCGCCATGAGCCACGATCTCGTCGATCGAGTTCCGCATGGCCTCGATCGCGGTGTCCAAGCGCTGCAATTCCCCAGGAACGTCTTCGGCGAGAAGATTTTTGACGATCACGCGCGGCTCGTGCAACAGCACATAGCCGAGTCCGACGCCGTCGCTGATCGGGGCGCCCTTTAGCGACACAGGGCCATTAAGGGCCAGAAGCTCCGCCGATTTGGCGATCGATTGCAGCTCGCCCGAGGCGATCATCTCGGCGAGAAGCATGGCCGTCGTTTGAAGGGCTTCGACCTCTTCTTCCGAATAGGTGCGCCGCACTTTATTCTGCACGACGAGCACGCCGACGGTGTTGCCGCCACGCAGAATGGGCACGCCCAGAAACGAGTGATATATTTCTTCGCCCGTTTCGGGCCTGTAGGAGAACGCGGGGTGCTTTTGGGCTTCCGATAGAGCCAACGGCTCGGCGCTCTGAGAGATCAGGCCGACCAGGCCTTCCCCGGACTTCATGGTGGTCAGGTGCACCGCGTCGCGGTTGAGTCCTTCGGTCGCGTAGAGTTCGAGCCGCTGGTCCGCGCGCAGGACATAGACGGAACAAACCTCGGCCACCATATTCGCCGCGATTTGCACAACGATTTTGTCGAGGCGTGTCTGAGCGTTGACCGGCTCGGCGCTAATTTCGCGCAACCGGCGCAGCAGCAGGCGTGGGCCGCCGAGAACGCTACGCATTGGGCGATTTCCTGTTCAAAGGTCGTCCGGCCGCTCCCTTCGACTCCCGCGATTCACATATCATATTTCAATTCGATCTCTCGCCGCTCGTTTGCCTGGAAGCGTATATTGCCGTGGTTCGCGCTCCGCAAGGTTGGGGCGTCGGGGCTTTGTCCGCAAGGTCCTTGGCGGTCTGGCTGGCGCGCCGGCCCCAGCGGCTTGCGGGATACGTCGTAAGCCTCTACGAGTCATGGCGCAGTGGTAATTCCGCCTGGTTCAAGCAGGGCCGTCAGCCTCTTGCGCGGGTCCCTCGTTGTAGAGAAGCGAGTTGGTGGGTTTCAAGAAATATCTGATAGGCTTGCTTGCGCTCCTCGCCTTCATTCCCTCGGCCGGGGCCGTGGACAGTGTTCGCGTGCCCTATGACGCCCAAGCCATTGACCTCACAAACGCGGTGGAGAAACACGCCTCCCAGGGCGACCGCCTGCAGGTTTCCACCGCTCCGGGCTCGGATGGCATCGTGCGCCGAATCGAGGTGGGAGCCAAGGAACCGGGCACACGGCCTAGCTGGATTGTGTTCGCGCTGACCAACGACACCGACGAGCAGATCGAGCGGTTGATCGTCGCGCCCCATTTCCGCTTGCAAGGTTCGGGCCTGATCTGGCCTGATCTCGGCGCGACCCGTATTTCGACCATTACCGCCAGTCAGGGCTTTCCGCCGGAACAAGAGGAAAGCTCCGACGCCGATGTTTTTCGCCTCACCCTCGATCCCGGCACGACCGTCACTTATGTGGCCGAGTTGCGCACGCCCAATTTGCCTCAGCTCTATCTGTGGGAGCCGGACGCCTATAAGGACAAGGTCACCAGCCTCACTCTCTACAAGGGCATAGTCATCGGGATCGCGGGGCTTCTCGCCCTGTTTCTGACGATTGTCTTCGTCGTCAAGGGCGCCGTGATATTTCCGGCCGCGGCCGCGTTGGCCTGGGCGGTCCTCGCTTATGTCTGCATCGATTTCGGCTTCTGGGATAAGATTTTCGGCGCGGATCCCGCCACGGACCGCATCTGGCGCGCGGGCGCGGAAACCGTGCTTTCAGCCACATTGGTGGTGTTTTTGTTCGCCTATCTCAATCTCAACCGCTGGCATGTTCGCGCCTGGCACATCGCGGCGGTCTGGCTGTTGATATTGGCCGATCTCGCCGGACTGGCGGTTTTCGACGCTCCTGTCGCCGCCGGCGTCGCCCGGATTTCGCTCGGGGTGGTGGCGGTTGTCGGCTTCGTGCTCATCCTCTATCTCGCCTCGCACGGGTTCGATCGCGCGATCATGTTGATTCCAACATGGTTTCTATTGTTGTTGTGGGTCTGCGCGGCGGGTTTCACGATTTTCGGCTGGCTGACCAATGACCTCGTGTCGCCCGCGTTGATCGGCGGGCTGGTGCTGATCGTCATGTTGATCGGCTTCACCGTGATGCAAAACGCCTTCGCCTCGGGCGGCCTCGCGGCGGGAGCGATTTCCGACATCGAGCGCAAGGCCCTGGCGCTGACGGGCGCGAGCGAAATCGTGTTCGATTGGGACGTGCCCTCGGATCACATTTATGTCAGTCCCGAGGCGGAGGCGCAGCTCGGGCTGGACCGCGGCGGGCTGGAAGGTTCGGCGGCTTCCTGGCTCGATTTGCTGCATCCCTTCGAGCAGGATCGCTACCGCGCCTGTCTCGACGCCATGCTGGAGCAGAGGCGCGGGCGCATCGACCAGGAGTTCCGCCTGCGTTCGGCGGACGGACATTATCTCTGTTTCCGCCTACGAGCGCGCCCCGTGGTGGGACCGGACGGCGAGGTGATTCGCGTTGTCGGCACGCTGACGGACGTGACGGAAGATCGCAACGCCCAGGAAAGGCTGTTGCACGACGCCGTTCACGACAACCTCACCGGCCTGCCCAATCGCGAATTGTTCTTCGATCGTCTGGAAGCGGCGCTTGTGTTCGCGCGGATCGAGAAAGATCTTCGGCCGACAGTGATCTGCATCGATATCGACCGGTTCAAGCAGATCAACGAGCAAGTCGGCGTCGCGACGGGAGACAGCATACTCCTCACCATTTCCCACCGTCTCACCCGGCTCTTGCAGCCGCAAGACACTCTGGCTCGCCTTGGCGGAGATACTTTCGCCATAATAATGGTTTCCCAAACCAATCCAGATGCGACGATCACGCTCGCGGATTCGCTTCGCCGCGCCCTGGCGACGCCTATCCGTTTCACCGACCGGGAAATCAACCTCTTTGCGTCGATCGGAGTCGCGCTCTTCGACCCCTCGGTTCATCCCGGGGCGAAAGACATGCTCGACGACGCCGAAATAGCCTTGCGCCACGCAAAGCGCGTCGGCGGCAATTGCATCGAGGTCTTTCGTCCCGAGATGCGCGGCCAGCGTTCGGATCGTCTGACTCTTGAGGCGGATCTCCGTCGCGCCCTGGAGCGAAACGATGTCAAAGTGTTCTTTCAGCCCATTGTCAGGCTGGAGGATCGCACCATCGCCGGATTCGAGACGCTGTTGCGTTGGGAACATCCCAAGCTTGGGCGGATGGATGCGCCGGAATTTCTGCCGATCGCCGAACAAACCGGGCTCATCATCGACTTCGGCCTTCTGGCGTTGGAGCGGACGGCGCGAGAACTCGCGGCCTGGCAGCGCGCTCTTGCCGTCGACCCCCCGATTTTCGCTTCCGTGGGCGTTTCCTCGCCCCTGCTTCTGCGTCACGACCTGCTGCGCGACGTGAAAAGCGTCCTGATGCGCAATAACATCGTCAGGGGAAGCCTGAAGCTTGAACTTGCCGAAAGTCTGGTCATGGAAAATCCAGAGCATGCGGTGCAGGTTCTGGCGCGCGTCAAGGAGCTTGGCGCCGGGCTTTCTCTAACCGGTTTTGGCTCCGGCTATTCTTCGATGTCTTATCTACAGCGTTTTCCCTTCGACACGATCATGATCGATCGCTCGCTCGTGCGTCAGAACGGCAAGGCCTCTCGCGCCGCGATCCTTCGTTCGATAATCGCGCTGGCGAAGGACCTCGGGGTAGACGTCGTCGCGGAGGGCGTCGAAACCGAATCCGACGCCATCGAGCTTTATCAGTTGGGGTGCGGCTACGCTCAGGGTTATGCTTTCGGTCGTCCCATCAGCATGCAGGAAGCGCGCCGGCTTGTGGGAGCCGCGCCCGAGGTGGCGGCGTAGCCATGGCGCGGCGGGCCGCCAAAACGCCTCCACCCCCGGGCGCGCTGACTCCTGCGGCAGCCCGGGCAGAGCACGCCAAACTCGGCGCCGAAATAGCGGAACACGACCGACGCTATTATCAGGAAGACGCGCCGACGGTTTCCGACGCCGACTACGACGCCCTGCGGCGGCGTTACGGCGAGCTTGAGCGCAAGTTTCCCGAACTGGCGACCGCGGAGTCGCTGACGAGGACGGTCGGCGCCCCTCCGGCGGAAAAATTCGCCAAGGTCAGACACGCCATTCCCATGCTGTCGCTGGGCAACGTCTTCTCGGAGGAGGAGGCGCGGGAATTCGTGGCCCGCGTGCGGCGCTTTCTTGGCCTTTCCGACGACGCCGCCCTGGAATTCACGGCCGAACCCAAAATCGACGGCCTATCCTGCTCCCTGCGTTACGAGCGAGGCCGCCTCGTGAGCGCCGCGACGCGCGGAGACGGTTTCGAGGGCGAAGACGTCGCCGCGAACATCCGCACTATAGGCGAGATTCCGCAGGAACTTCACCTCTATCGTGGAGAGGTGCTGGAGGCGCGTGGCGAAGTCTATATGAATCATCACGATTTCGCCGCGCTGAACGATCGGCGGGCGGCCGCGCAAAAACCGAAATTCGCCAATCCGCGCAACGCGGCGGCGGGGTCGTTGCGGCAGCTCGACCCAAGCGTGACAGCGGGGCGAGCCCTGCGATTTTTCGCCTATGCCTGGGGCGAAGCGAGCGAACTGCCGGCGGGAACCCAGAAGGGAGTCATCGAAGCCTTCGCGCGGTTTGGCCTTCCGGTCAATCCGTTGACCAGGCTTTGCGCCAATGTGGAAGAGATGCTGGCGCACTATCGGGCGATAGAGGCCCAGCGGGCGACGCTCGGCTACGACATCGACGGCGTTGTTTATAAGGTCAACGACATCTCGCTGCAGGAAAGGCTGGGCTTCGTTTCGCGCGCGCCCCGTTGGGCGGTGGCGCATAAATTTCCCGCCGAGCGAGCGACGACTATTTTGCGGGACATCGAAATCCAGGTGGGGCGCACGGGCGTTCTCACGCCGGTGGCGCGACTCGAACCGGTCACGGTCGGCGGCGTGGTGGTCTCCAACGCGACGCTGCACAATGAAGACGAAATCGCTCGCAAGGATGTTCGCATCGGCGACACCGTCGTCGTGCAGCGCGCGGGTGACGTCATCCCGCAGATCGTCGAAGTGGCGCTTGAAAAGCGCCCGCATGACGCGAAGCCATACAAATTTCCGCATGTCTGTCCTGTGTGCGGTTCGGCGGCGCTGCGCGAGATCGACGAAAAAACCGGCGAGGCGGACGTCGCCCGCCGTTGCACCGGTTCGCTGGTTTGCCCGGCGCAAGCGGTCGAGCGGCTCAAGCATTTCGCGTCGCGCAATGCGATGGACATCGAAGGGCTCGGCGACAAGCAGATCGAGTATCTTTACCACGAAGGTCTGATCAAGACCGCCTCGGATATCTTCACGCTGCAGGCGCGCGACGAGGCGGGGCTGACTCGGCTCAAGAATCGCGAGGGCTTCGGCGAGACCTCGGTGAATAATTTGTTCGCGGCGATCAACGCGCGCAGGAGCGCGCCAATCAACAAATTCATCTACGCGCTCGGCATAAGGCATGTCGGAGAGACCAACGCCAAGCGGCTGGCGCGGCATTTCGATGATTTTGAGCAACTGCGCGCCACCGCGGGCGCCGCCAAGCCCGGTAGCGAGGCTTACGCCGTTTTCGACGAGATTGACGGGCTGGGTCCCGTTGTGGTCGAGGCGCTCCACGACTTTTTCGCCGAGCCGCACAACGAACGGGAAATCGACGCTCTCTTGCGTCAGGTGACGCTGGAGCCAATGCCCGCGTTCGAGGTTTCGTCGCCCATCGCAGGGAAGACAGTTGTTTTCACCGGTTCGCTCGAACGCCTCACGCGCGACGAGGCCAAGGCCCAGGCCGAGCGTTTCGGCGCCAAAATATCGGGTTCCGTCTCGAAGAAGACGGATTTGGTGGTCGCTGGACCCGGCGCCGGCTCCAAGCTCGCGAAGGCGCGCGAGCTTGGGATCGAGGTGATTTCCGAAGATGAATGGTTTGTGCTGACCGGGCAGGCGTGAAGGCGCGCGCGCCTCACACTGCCTTCGCCCCCGGCGTGTCGCCCTTTTGATAGGCGGTGCCGAACGCATAGTCCCACCATATCGCGTGTACGCCAAAGCCCTTGGTCGCGTCGCGGAAGTGATGCAGCATGTGCAGCCGGCGCACGAGATGGCCCAGGCGGGACTTGGGTTGTCCGTGATGGGTCCAGTAGTGGACGCAGTCGTAAATCACATAGCCGATCATGAAGCCCGCCAGGACAGGCCAGGCGAAGGTTGCGCCAAAGAGCAGCCGGATGATCGACAGGGCGATCAACATGATGGGACCCGACAACAGCGGCGGCATCACGAGGCGCAGCGGATCGTTGGGATAGATGTGATGCACGCCGTGGATGAGAAACTGAAAGCGCGGCCCAAGCCCGAAGGGCAGGGGGAACACGGTATGAAAGAGGAATCGGTGGCCGAAATATTCGGTGAGAGTCCAGGCGAGATAGCCGACGAACAGCCCCAGCGCCACGATGCCCGGACTTTGTAGCGTCAAGGAGAAAATCAGCAGGCCGACGACGATCGGAGTATAGACGATAATGGGCGTGAGATGATGCACGCGCGAAAGCTTGTCGAGCAGATCGCTGTCGAACAGGCGGGGCGAGGCGCTCAGCTGGTCGGGGGCCGGGCCATTGGCATTATTGGCTTCGAAACTCATGGCCTCACTCCGCCGGTTGAGCGACGACGTCTGTCGCGTGAGCCGCATGTTCGACATTCTCCGAGCGCGTGCTCAGGGAATATCTTGGATCGAAGATGAAGGTCACCAGCAACGCGACCCAGGACCGATGGCAGCCCAGCGTGTCATAAAATTCGGGCGCCATCGCTTTCAACCGTGGCAGGCGCGTCCAGGGGATCTCGTGAAAGTCGTGATGCTCGTTGTGATAGCCGATATTGAGCGCCAGCGTGTTGAGTGGGCCATAATAATCGAAAGTGCCCTGATCCGGACCGAAAGCGAAATGCTCCTGCAGCCAGCGGGCGCTTAACGGATGTAGTCCGCCGACCGAAAACCAGAACGAGAGGAATAGGTAGAGCAAAGCGTTGGGGCCGAAGGCCCACAGCACCAAAATATCGAACACGACGATGATGGCGATGTTGATATAGGTCCACTTTCCCATGATCGGCACCGTGCCCTTCAGGCGCGAGAGGCGGGCGAGTTGTATGGCGGGAAAGAAAAACAGCCACAAAGCCTTGCGCCACGCGCTGTCGCCCACGAACGCCACTTCCCATCGGCTCGGCACGTCGGCGTCGTAATCATAGGCCGAAAGATGCGAATGGTGCTTGATATGGTAACAGCGAAAGCCCATGGCCGTTGGAAAGCCATTCGACAGATCGGCCAGGATCGCATTCAGCTTGTTGAGAAGATTGCTTTCAAAAACGCAATTGTGAATCGAATCGTGAATAATGACGAAATTCGCGTGATTGGCGAAGGCGCCGACGCAGATGGCGAAAAGAAACGTCAGCGGCCAATGCGCCAGTCCCAGCCAGCCGAGGAAGGCGGCGATCGCTATCTGGACGGCGAAAATCGCGACCGTGATCTTGAACGTAATTATATCTCGTCCGAAGAGATCGCGGACTTGCGGATATTTCTCAAGGATCGCCTTGCGCCGCTCGATGTGCGAGCGATCCGCGCCAGAGCGGGTGACCGATATCGTCATGTCTTTGCATTCCTTGGTTTCGCCCCCGATTACAGGCGCTTCTCGTAAATGCGATGAATCTTGTCGACTTTTCCGCCGAACATTTCGATGGGGCGGCGCATCGCCATATTATCCTCGAGCACCCAACCGGCCTCGATCTTCTCGAGGTCCTTCCTCGCCGCCCGACGGTGCATCTCCTCGACGATGGCGAGCAGGATCGCGCCCCCCGTCGAGCTGCTTTGCAACTCCTTGCGCGTGCCAAGCAGCAGAATTCTGCCGGTCTTGTATTTGTGCTTGCGAAACCTGGAAATGACGCGCGCGAGGCCGAACGGCAGCAGGCGTCCGTCGAGATCGCCAATGATTTCGAAGAGGTTGGGCAACGCCACCGCGAAGGATTTAGGCTCGCCGTCGAGTTCGACGACCAAAGTGAATTCCGGAGGCGTCACGAAGGCGAGCGCATCCGCGATGGAGTCGAACTCCTCCTTGGTGAAGGGAACGAAGCCCCAATTGTCGCGCCAGCCGTCGTTGAAGAGATCCGACATCAACTGTGTCTCGCCTTTCTTGAGGCGGGAAAAGTCCATCTCGCGGATTTTCAGGCGATCTTTCCATTCCGGGCGGGTGGAGATGCGCGCCGGCTTGTTCAGTTCCTCGGGAGTCAGTTCGATCATGTAGGAGACGAGATCGCGGGCTTTCGTATAACCGAGCGCTTCGACATGACGGCTGAGATAGGGCGGATGCCAGGGCGTGAGGAACATCGGCGTCGTCTCGAAACCCTGAATCAACATGCCGCATTCGCCGTTGATCGTGGGCGAGAAGGGGCCATTGACGCGATCGGCTCCCCGCTCTTTGAGCCAGGTTTCGGCGGTTTGGGTCAAGGCGCGAACGATTTCGATATCATCCACGGCGTCGAGCGAGCCGAACTGGAAGCGCGACGCGCCGACGGGCGCGTATTCCGGCTTATAGACCTGGGCGAGAATGCGTCCAACCCATTGACCGTCTCGCCGGGCGAGAAACTCCTGGGCCTCGACAAGCTTGAAATGCGGGTTGAGCATGTGGCCATGCAGCGTCCAGCGCTCGACGTCGAGCGGGGGCGCAAAACCCTTCGCTCCCGTGTAAAGCAAACGCGGCAGCTTATTATAGGTCAGGAAGCGCTTTAGACCGGTTGCCGGCAAGATTGCGATTTGCGCCATTTTCAAAGCCTAATGCGGTTCGGTTGCGATAAAAGGCGGCATAACAACGCGGCGGCGCCGTCTCCCTCGGGCGGAAGCTTTCAGGCTCCCGCCATCGCCGCGGCTACAATCCGGTGCGCCTCCTCCGAGACGGGGGGCATTTCCTTAAGCGCGGCGATCACGCCGTTAATCTCGTCGTCGGTGTGATTGGCGGAAATGAAAAAGCGTAAGCGCGGCTGATCCTTGGGGACGCCGACCTGAACGATGGGCGGCACATAGAACCCTTTTTCGAGGAGATGCTGCGACGCCCACATGGTCTCGACGCTGTCCTGGAAGAGGATTGGCACCACGCCTCGGCCGATGGCCGGCCCCGTGGACAGCCCGGCCGCGTTCGCGGCGTCGCGGAAAAATTCGGCGTTATGCGCGAGTTTTCCGATTCTCCAGGTCTCTTCCTGCATGAGGGCGAGAGCGGTCCGCGCCGCGGTGAGAATGAGGGGCGACAAGCCAACGCTGTAGACGAAACCCGGCAGGGTGTAGCGAAACCAGTCGATCACCTGTTTCTTGCCACAGATATAGCCGCCGCAGGAGGCCAGGGTCTTCGACATGGTCCCGACGATAAGGTCGATTCGCGACGGGTCTACGCCCTGATGCTCTGCGAGGCCGCGCCCGGTCGCGCCCAGGACGCCGAGCGAATGCGCCTCGTCCAGCATCAGCCAGAACTGGTGCTTGTCTCTCAGTTGCAGCAGGCCCGGCAGATCGCAGGTGTCGCCGTCCATGCTGTAGAGGCCTTCGACCACGACGAGCACATGACGGTATTCCTCGCGATGGCGCGCGAGCAGATGGTCGAGGTGATCGAAATCGTTGTGGCGGAACTTTATTGTCTTGGCGTCGGAGCCGTCGGTCCCCGCGACGATGCTGTTATGCGCCAACTCGTCGATGAAAATGGCGTCGCGCTTGCCCATCAGCCACGAGATGGTGGTGACATTGGCGAGATAGCCGGAAACCAGCGTGAGCGCGCTCTCGTAGCCCAGAAACCGAGCGATTTCCATCTCGAGGGCCTTATGCGTGCTGCGCTCGCCGCCGACAAGACGGGAGGCCAGCGCGCCGACGCCGAGATTGTCGAGTTCGCGCTTGGCCTCCTCGATGATTCGCGGGTGATTCGCGAGGCCGAGATAGTCGTAATTGGCGAAGCTGACAAAATGTTTGCCGGCCGCCTCCATTTCTTTTTTCAGCCTGTCGATCTGAGCGAAGAAGGGGTCCGAAAATTCGAGCAGAGCGTTGCCCGCGAAACGGAATCTGCGCGCGGCGTAGTCCGAGAGGCTTCTGTGCTTGGTCACTTAGTCTGTCGTCCCAGGATTGTGACGCCCGGCGGCGCCGGCGGGTCAAGGATAACAGGCGCCTTTCGGCGGCGGGCGCCCAGGGAATGATCGCGCTCCTTAACATTCTTACGCATCGCCGCGCCAGTGCGCCGACTTTTCGGACCCGGCGAACAAAATTCACGCAACGGACTTGCGGGGCCGGGCCGGCTCAACTATACAACCCCCCATCGAGATCGGCCACGCCGGTCGCGCTACCGGGCTTGACCCAAAAAGCCGGTAAAAACAAGAGTGGGGCCATAGCTCAGTTGGGAGAGCGCTTCAATGGCATTGAAGAGGTCGTCGGTTCGATTCCGTCTGGCTCCACCAAAATCCTCCCCAAACAAGACATTAGAGCAGCGCGGGTGGTTGCGCCTCGGCTGCGCGTGCGCCCGTCTTATTCAGCTCGGCCTGATTTCCATTCCGCCCCCATCGGCGAAGAATTCGAAGCCGGCCCGGCGTCCCCTCCGCGTCGCGGGCTTTTCGCCACGGCGACGGGATGCGGCGGAGATGTTTTCCCAAAGACTTGCTCCGGGAGCAGACTCGGCTTAAAAGCTGCTTGCGTCGACGGGTTGTCCCGTAAGGGCGCTTTTTTCGCTTGCCCGCCTTCAAGAGGCGTGGCTGCTGCAAAGTCAGAAACCAGGATCGCCCTCGCCGTGCCCGACAGAAGCGTCTTCAACTGGACCAGTATCGGGATTTCGGTCTGCGGCGGACTCGCCGGAGCGGCGGTTTTCGCCGTTTTGACCAAGGGGACCATGGCGGGCGTCCTTCTCGCTCATCTCTCTTCCCTGCCGATCGTCATCGTCGCGCTCGGGCTCGGCGTTCGGCACGGCGCGACGGCCGCCATAATCGGGACCGTCGCGCTGACGTTCTGGCCGAATTATCTCTTCGGAATGACTTACGGTCTGCTGGTCGCCCTGCCGGCATGGCTCGCCTGCTACGCCGCGGCTGGCGCTCCCTGGGGGCGCCGCGACCTGCTGGCCGCGAATTTGTCTGGCTGGGCCGTGACGGGGATCTGCGTCGCCCTAATCCTGGGGATTGTTTTCTTCCTCGGGCTGACGGCCTTTTCGCGTGGCGCCATCGACGAGCCGCTGTCCTACATTCAGGGGCAGATTTACTTCACGGTCGACGCCCTGATGAAAGAGCACCAGGCGGGCGAGGGCGTGACGACCGAACAACTGGCGCGCTTCGTGCAGTTCTTTCTGCCCGCGATCTTCGCGACCTATGGTCTGTTGTTGCATGTATTCAATCTCTGGGCGGGAGGGCGTCTGGCGCAAATCTCGGGGATGCTCAAGCTTCCCTGGCCGGACATAGCGGCGGATTTCGTCTTGCCGCGCGCCGTCGGCGTCATCTTTGTGCTTGGCGCCGTTTTCGCCGCTATCGCGCTTACGGACGGCCTCGCCCTCCTGAAAGGATTCCCAGGCGTCGCCGCGCTGGTCGTCTCGTCGACTCTCGGGGTGGCGTTGGGCTTTCAGGGTTTGGCCGTCATGCACTATTGGGCGCGCGGTTCGAAGTCCGGCGTGTTGACGCTATCGATCCTCTATTTCTTTCTCGGCGTGCTTGGCGTGCCGATGATCCTGCTTACGCTGCTTGGCGTCGCCGATATGGGGCTGCATTTTCGCGAGCGAAAATCCGCCGCGCAGGCGGCCGACAGCCCATGACCAACCCGGAAACAGACTGAAAGACCTGGAGAAAAACAATGGAAGTCATTCTGCTCGAGCGCGTGGCCAAGCTCGGCCAAATGGGCGAAACGGTTCGTGTCCGCGACGGCTACGCCCGCAATTTTTTGCTCGCCCGCAAGAAGGCGCTGCGCGCGACGGAAAACAACAAGAAGCATTTCGAGAGCCAGCGCGCCCAGATCGAGGCCCATAATCTCACCTTGAAGATAGAGGCCGAAGCCATCGCCGAGAAGCTTAATGGCCAGACCTTCACGGTGATTCGTCAGGCGGGCGAGAGCGGCCATCTCTATGGCTCGGTCGCGACGCGCGACATCGCCGAAGCCGCCACCGCAGGTGGATTCACCGTTGAACGCAACCAGATCGTGCTGGTGCATCCGATCAAGGCGCTAGGGCTCCACTCGGTTCCGGTGCATTTGCATCCGGAAGTGGACGTCAAGGTCGTCATCAATGTCGCCCGGTCGGCAGAAGAAGCCGAGCGCCAGGCGCGGGGCGAATCCACCATCGAAGCGCGCGAACATGCGTCCATGGACGACCTCGGCCTCGAGGTCGGCGCGGCGCTCGCGGAAGCGGGCGACGTCGAACTCTAAGCAGCGGCATGTTTTTTCAAAATCCCGGCGGACAGCGATCTCGCCGGGATTTTTTGTGTCCGCGCGACTCGATTCCGTCGCCGTGCGCAAGGGTTATTTGTAATATTTCCGAACATTATCCGACGTGGCTGTGAATAAGACTCATAAGGCGGCGCCCGCGCCGGGGCGTAAGCGGAAATTTAATTTCTCCCGTTGCCGCCTGGCGTTCGAACATGCGAATGTTCGCCCGTCATCGATTGGCCTCCGCGTCGCGTCAGCAGGCATCGAAGACGCCAACTCAAAACTCGAGAAACGATGCCCGCAATCGAAACCTTGCCGGGCCGGCGCCTGTATCAAGTCGCCGAGCCCAAGGAAAGCAATCCGCGCGTTCCCCCGCACAACATCGAAGCCGAACAGGCTCTGCTCGGGGCGCTTATAGTCAATAACGACGCCTTCGACCGCGTCTCCGATTTTCTTCGTCCCGAGCATTTCTCGGAGGAGTTGCACCGACGCATCTTCGATGTCTGCGGCCAGTTGATCCGCGCGGGCAAACTCGCGACCGTGGTGACGCTGAAGACCTATCTCGCTAGCATCGAATTGCCGGAAGGAGTGACGATACAAGGCTATCTCGCCAGATTGGCGGGCGAGGCGACGACGATCATCAACGCCGAAGATTATGGCCGTACAATTCATGATCTCGCGGTTCGGCGCGAATTGATCAATATCGGCGAGGATGTCGTCAACGCCGCCTTCGACGCTCCGGTGGACTCCTCGCCAAGGCGACAGATCGAGGAGGCTGAGCGTAAGCTTTATGCTATCGCCGAGACGGGACGTTACGACGGCGGCTTCCAACGTTTCTCGGACGCGCTCGTCACCGCTATCGATATGGCCAATAGCGCCTATCAGCGCGATGGCCATCTTTCCGGCATGGCGACGGGTTTGATCGACCTCGACGAAAGAATGGGCGGGTTGCAGAAGTCGGACCTCATCATCATCGCGGGACGCCCCGGCATGGGCAAGACGTCGCTCGCGACTAATATGGCGTTCAATATCGCGAAGGCTTATCAGTTCGAGGCGCAGCCAGACGGATCGCACAAAGCGATAAATGGCGGGATCGTCGGCTTCTTCTCGCTCGAAATGTCGGCCGAACAATTGGCGACGCGCGTCATCGCGGAGCAGGCGGGGGTTCCGAGCTCCAAGATTCGACGCGGCGACATTACCGAGGAAGACTTTCGCCGCATCACCGACGCCGCGCGCGAGATGCAGAGCATTCCCTTGTACATTGACCAGAGCGGCGGAATTTCGATCGCCCAACTCACGGCGCGCGCGCGGCGCCTGAAGCGCCAAAAAGGGCTCGATCTGCTGGTGGTCGATTATTTGCAGTTGCTTGTGGGCTCAAAGGCGCGCTCGGAAAACCGGGTGCAAGAATTGACCGAGATCACGACAGGTCTCAAGGCGCTGGCCAAGGAGCTGGCCGTGCCGATCCTCGCCCTGTCGCAGCTTTCGCGTCAGGTCGAGTCGCGCGACGACAAGCGTCCGCAGCTATCGGACTTGCGTGAGTCAGGCTCGATCGAGCAGGACGCCGACGTGGTTCTCTTCGTTTATCGAGAGGAATACTATCTGAAGAATCGCGAGCCGCGCGAAGGCACCGAAGAGCATATCTCCTGGATGACCGAGATGGAACGCGCTCACGGCCGGGCCGAGGCGATCATCGGCAAGCAGCGCCATGGTCCGACCGGCACGGTGTCGCTCGCGTTCGAGGCGGAGATAACCCGCTTCTCCAATCTCGCGGAAGAAGATCATCTGCCGGTCCGCATGGATTAGGACGCGTTCTGGCCGGCAATGGTCCAGGCGCGTGGCGCATTGCTGGCGCCCGGCCGCGAATGTTAAGAGCGGGGGTCCCCGCGGAGAAGTTTTGTGACTCCCCCCACGCGCTCCACCAGCTATTCGCTCGCTCGCGAGCCGGGCGATCTGCGCGGGTCGATCGAAACGGCGACGGGCGGCTCGACGCTGCGCCGGTTTTTCGTTTTCCTTGGACCTGGCTATCTCGTCGCCACGGGCTACATGGACCCCGGCAATTGGGCGACCGCGCTGGCGGGAGGGTCGAAATACGGCGCCGCGCTTCTCTTCGTGGCCGTGCTTTCCAGCCTCATGGCCATCGTTTTACAAGCGCTCGCGGCGAGGCTCGGGCTCGGCGCGGGCCTCGATCTGGCGCAGGCCTGCCGGGCGCAATTTTCGCGACCAACCGCCCTGGCGCTCTGGCTGGTGGCGGAAGCGGCCATTCTGGCGACCGATCTTGCGGAAATCATCGGCACGGCGATTGGGTTGCAATTGCTTTTCGGTTTGCCGCTCGCCGTCGGGATCGTCGTCACGCTCCTCGACACATTTCTGGTGCTCGCCTTCGAGCGCGCCGGCTTTCGTAAGATCGAACTCTTCGTCGTCGCATTGCTGGGGGTGATAGCCATTTCCTTCGCCGCGCAACTCGCCTTGGCGGATGTGGACCTGGCATTTGTCGCGCGCGGCCTGCTCCCGACCCCCGAATTCTTCTCAAACCCCGAGATGCTTTATCTCGGCCTCGGCATCATTGGCGCGACAGTCATGCCGCACAATCTCTATCTGCACTCCTACATCGTGCAAACCAGAGCCGTGGGCGCCTCCGCCGCCGAGAAGCGCGAGGCCATTCGTTTCGCGGTGATCGACAGCACCGTCGCGCTGTTTTTCGCTCTGCTGGTCAACGGCGCCATCCTCGTGCTCGCGGCTTCGGTGTTTTTCACCAGCGGGCACAGGGAGGTTGTGGAGCTTGGCGAGGCCTATCGGCTGATCGCGCCTCTCCTTGGAGCCCCCGCCGCGTCCACGCTTTTCGCGGTGGCGCTCATCGCTTGCGGACTGAACTCGACCGTAACGGCTACGCTCGCGGGCCAGGTGGTCATGGAGGGCTTTCTGCGCCTGCGCCTGAAGCCGGCGGTCAGAAGATTCGTCACCCGCCTGATCGCTATCGCTCCGGCGGTGGCTCTTACGCTTTACGCCGGGGAATCCGCGACGGGACGCCTTCTCGTTGCGAGCCAGGTGGTCCTGAGTTTGGCCTTGCCCTTCGCCGTCTTGCCGCTACTGCGGTTCACTTCGTCGCGGCGCTTCATGGGCGAATTCGTTGCTCCGCCGCTCTTGAGCCTGCTCGCGGCGGCCATTGCGGCGACGATCATAATCCTCAACGCCAAACTGGTTTATGACGCTGTCGCGGGCTGAGGCGGCGCGGCGGCTTGCCTTTATCCTTCTCAAATCGTAAGCCAATCCGACTGCGGCGCCGGATCGCCGAGAGTCGGTGGCGAAGATAGGTTTGGAGTCAACTGGTCGAATGTTGCCGCGCTTTATTCAAAAAATGCATAATCGGCTCAAGCGTAACCTCTGGCAGTTGCCCCACGCAGCCGTGCCGGCTCCTTTTCGAACCGAGGCAAAAAGAGACGCCAATCTCGCTGGAGAAATCGCAGCCTATGAAAAATCCGCTGGCCTTGCTCATGGCGCGGGTTCGCTGCCGCTCCGAACGCTGCTGCGAATCGAACAACTGCTGCCGGCGCGAGAGATTAGCTCGGCTGAGACGGGCTGCGGCAAGTCGACCATTTTCTTCTCCCGGATTTCGAAAAAACACCGGGTCTTTTGTCTTGACGACCGAGACGCCGGCCCGTCTTCGAGCGTGCGATATTTTATGAATTGCCCTGCCACCCGGATTGGGGCGGTTGAGGTTGTTTATGGGCCCACCCAGTCGACATTACCGGCCTTCAAGGCCCATGATCCCTATGACATGGTCTTGATCGACGGACCGCACGGTTTCCCCTTTCCCGAACTCGAATATTATTTTTTCTATCCTCATCTCAGGACAGACGGTCTTTTGGTCCTCGACGACATTCATATCCCGACCATCGGGCGGCTCGCCGACTTTATCGCCGAAGACAGCATGTTCGAGATGATCGAGCGCATCGGCGCCACCGCGATCTTCCGTCGCACCGGCGCCCCTGTTTTCGATCCTTTCGGCGATGGTTGGTGGCTGCAGAATTTCAACCGTCGCCGCGCCGACTTCAACAAGGACGTTCATCTCAAGGACGGCGGGCGCAGAAAGCCATTTTCCTTCGAGGGGCGGTTTTAGGCGAAGAAACCGCAGCGAACGCTGTTAAAACTCGATGCCCTCCTGCGCTTTCACGCCGGCGGCGAAATGATGCTTCACCGGCGTCATTTCCGTTACGAGATCGGCGGCGGCGATCATTTCCGGTTTGGCGTTTCTGCCGGTGACGACGACATGCAAATCGCTCCGTCGCGCCCGCAAGGCCGAGATGACTTCCTCCAGCGGCAGATGTTCATATCGCAAGGCGATATTGAGTTCGTCCAGCACGAGGAGGCGGACGGCGGGGTCGGCCATCAGTTCCATAGCCGTGTTCCAGGCGCGAAGGGCCGCCGCCTCGTCGCGGACGCGGTCTTGCGTTTCCCAGGTGAAGCCTTCGCCCATGGTGCGCCAGGAGACGAGATTTTCCCCCAATTTCTCCAACATGGCTCGCTCGCCGCTTCGCCAGGCGCCTTTGCCAAATTGCACGACGCCAATTTTCCACCCATGACCGAGCGCTCTCAGCGCCAGGCCGAAAGCCGCGGTCGACTTGCCTTTGCCGGGGCCGGTGTGGACCATGAGCAGGCCTTTGGAGGTTATGGATTTGCCCGCGACCTCCGCATCCTGCATGGCTTTTCGCTTTTGCATTTTCGCGCGGTGACGCGCGGCTTCTTGCTCGTCCGTCATGCGTTCTCCGTCGGCGGCGCCGGCCAGTTGGCGAGGATAGCCCGATTTCTCGTGAAGCGAGCATTCCGCCGCCATCCGCTTTTATGGCTGTCGATGGGCCAATTGAAGGGCCATGTTGCGGCCTGGTCATTTTTATTGATGAAGCAACCTATATCGCTGGGGCTAGTTGTAGTGACGTCGCTCCTGGCGCGGCGGGAAGCGTAGTTATGGCCACGGTATGATTTTCACGGCGGCAGGGGAGGAACGGATGACAAGAGGATTTATGATTCTGGTGATTTTATCGTTCGCGTTTCTCGCCGCGCCTCTGAAGGCGCAAGCCGCTGGCGGCGCATTGATGACCTATTGCAAGGCCGATGTCGCGAGGCTGTGCGCCGGGGTCGAGCCGGGCGGCGGCCGGATGATCAAATGCCTCAAGTCGCACAAAGAGGAAATGAGCGTCGGCTGCGCTCAAGCCTTGATGAAGCTCAAGGGCGAGATGGGAAAGTAAACGGGCGCGCCCGCTTGCGGTTTTGGGTGGGGGCGGGAAATCGCGCTTCAGTTTGACGCGGCTTCTCATCCCGCTTATGAGAATTGTGACGGTTCTTCGAGAGAAGTGAAAAGGGAATGTGGTGAGGAGCGATCCAAATCCACGGCTGCCCCCGCAACTGTGATCGGCGAGGCCGCGTCATCAGCCACTGGAGCCCAGGCTCTCCGGGAAGGCGGCGCGTTCCAACGACCCGGAAGCCAGGAGACCTGCCGTCCATGATTGCAACGCATCGTCGCCGGTGGGGCGACAGGGAGTCGACCATGATCCTTTCGAATCTGACCAGCGGCGCTGGCGTCAATATCTCGGGCGAACGCATTCAGGCGCTCAAGGCGGCCTTCGTCGCGCTGTGCCTCGGCGTGGGCCTCGTTTACCTCACCGGCTTCGCGGCGACCGAAGCGGCGCACAACGCCGCGCACGACACGCGGCATTCGCTGTCGTTCCCCTGCCACTAAACAGGCGTGATACAGCGCGTCCTGGCGATCGGTCTGATCGCCGGGCTTGTCGCGGGGCTTGCGGTTGCGGCCCTGCAACATGTCACGACGACGCCGCTCATTCTCGCGGCCGAAGTCTATGAGACGGCGCAGCACGGCCACGATGAGGACGAAGGCTGGAAGCCTACGGAGGGATTGCAGCGTACTGCCGCGACGAGCGTCGCCACGGTCGCGACCGCCTGCGGATACGCGTTCGTCCTGATCGGTCTGATGCTTGCGGCGGGAGAGGCCATCGAACCCAGGCGAGCGGTGGCGTGGGCGGCCTGCGGTTTCGCCTCGACCGGACTAGCGACAGGATTGGGCCTCGCGCCGCAATTGCCGGGCGCGGCCGAAACCGATGTCGTCATGCGCCAAATCTGGTGGGTTTTCGCCGCAGGCGCGACGAGCGCCGGACTCTTTCTCTTGCTGCGCCGGGAGGGTGCGATCGCCAAGATCATTGGCCTATTGGCGATGGCGGCGCCGCATCTCGTCGGCGCGCCGAAACCGGCGACGCCCGAAAGTGCGGTTCCGGCGGAACTCGCGGCGCGTTTCGCCGCATCGTCGCTTGCGGTTCACGCTGTGGTCTGGGTTCTCACTGGCGCGCTTGTCGGACTGCTGTGGCGCGAGTTCTCCGGGCGCGAAAGCAAAGCGGCGTCGGAAGGATGATATGAGCGCGAAGATTCCATCGACCATCATCACGGGCTTTCTCGGCGCCGGCAAAACCACGCTCATTCGCCACCTTTTGGAGACGACGCGCGATCGACGCCTCGCGCTCGTCATCAACGAATTCGGCGACGTCGGGGTGGACGGGGAAATCCTGCGATCCTGCGGCGTCGAGAATTGCCCCGAGGAGAATATCGTCGAACTGGCGAACGGCTGCCTCTGCTGCACGGTGGCCGATGATTTCGCGCCCGCGATCGAAGCGCTGCTGGCGCATGAGAAGCGTCCGGAGCACATCATCATCGAGACGTCCGGCCTCGCGCTGCCAAAGCCGCTGGTCAAGGCGTTCGATTGGCCCGCGATCCGCTCCAGCCTGACAGTGGATGGCGTCATCGCCGTCGTCGACGGCCGCGCGGTCGCGGACGGGCGATTCGCCGACGATTTGGAAGCCGTCGCCGCGGAGCGAGCGCAGGTCCAGACGATAGATCACGACAATCCGCTGGAAGAGGTCTTCGAGGATCAGCTCGCCTGCGCCGATCTGATCATCCTCAACAAGACCGACCTCTTGAGCGAAGAGGAGGAAGCAAGCGTCCTGCAAACCTTGTCCAACGGCGCGTCGCGCGGCGTCAAGGTCGTGCGGGCGCGGCGGGGCGTCGTGGATTCGAGGCTCGCGCTCGGTCTTTCGGCCGCCGCCGAGGACGACCTCGCCAATCGTCCGTCGCATCACGACGGGCTCGATGAACACGACCACGAAGATTTCAAGAGCTTCGTGGTCGAGATAGCTCCCGTTCACGGCGCCGCCGAAATCGTGTCGCGGCTGGCGGAGGTCGCCGCGTCGCATGACGTGCTGAGAATTAAGGGTTTCGTCGAGGTCGTCGGAAAGCCGATGCGACTGCTGGTGCAGGGCGTGGGGGCGCGGTTTCAGCATCGGTTCGACCGGCCGTGGTCCCCCGGCGAGACACGTTCCAGCCGCCTGGTGGTGATCGGGCGAAAAGGTCTCGACCGGGAGGCGATCCTCGCCGAACTGGCGACGACTTAGCGCCATGCATCTGCTCGCCCGCGATCTTCACGGTCTCGACGACGCCGGCGTTGCGGTCGATCTCGAGCAGACTCCCGCGGAGATCGTTTTTCTGTCCTTCTCGGATTCGGAACTTTGTCAGCTCGCGCGTCAACATGAGCAGGCATTTTCCGCGAGCGTCACCTTGCGCTGCGCTTCCCTTGCGCAACTCAAGCACCCTTTCTCGGTCGATCTCTATCTCGAAAAAGTGGCGCGCCACGCGCGGCTCGTCGTCGTTCGCCTGCTCGGCGGAAAAGACTACTGGTCTTATGGCGTCGAGCAACTCGCGGCGGCGGCGCGAACTTGGCGGTTCTCCCTTGCGATCGTGCCCGGCGACGATTTGGACGATGGGCGGCTGCGCGAGGCCTCGACCCTGTCGGAGCGGGATTGCGCGCGAATATGGAGCTATTTCCAGGACGGCGGCCCTGAAAACCTGGCGAATTTTCTTGGCTTTGCGGCGAGTCTCATCGGCAAGGAGATAGCCTGGCGGGAGTCTTCGCCCTTGCTGATCGCGGGCTATTGTCCCGATGCGAAAAGAATGGCGGGGCTCGGCGCCGCGCGCGCCTTGATCGTTTTCTATCGCTCTATTTTTCTCGCCGACGACATCGCGCCGATTATCGCTTTGGCCGACGCCCTCGCGGGGCGCGCTTTCGCCGTGGAGGCCGTGTTCGTCGCAAGCCTGAAGGAGGGAGCCTGCGGACGGCTTCTGAAAGAAACCATCGCGAAGTTCAGACCTGACGTCATCGTGAACACTACCGCTTTCTCGGCCCGAGGCGCCGAGGGCGGCGTTCTCGATCTCGCCGACGCTCCCGTGCTGCAAGCGGCGCTCGCGACGTCGACGCGGGAGGCCTGGGCGGCGTCGAAGCGAGGCCCCAATGGCGCCGACCTCGCGATGAATGTCGTCCTTCCGGAGGTCGACGGCCGGATTTTCGCGGGGGCGATATCGTTCAAGGGCCAAAGCGCGTCGCGGCTTCAAAGCGAATTCGTCGAAATGCGCCACCTGCCGGAGCCGTCGCGGGTCGAATTCGTGGCCGATCTGGCCTCGAATTGGGCGGCGCTGAGACGCAAGCGCAACTTCGACAAAAGCCTGGCGCTGGTCTTGTCCGATTATCCCGCGCGGCGGGGAAGAGGCGGCTACGCCATCGGTCTCGATACGTCCGCAAGCGTCACGGCTATCGCCGGCGCTTTGCGAGACGCCGGATACGATCTTGACGATCTTCCCGGCGACATCATGCGAGCGCTCGAAGAGGGAGTCTACCAGGCGCGATTGTCGCTCGTGGATTATCGCCGTCTCTTCGCGGAGTCGCCACAAGATTTCGCGGCCCGCGTGCGCGAGGCCTGGGGCGAGGCGCAGGACGACCCGCTTTGCCGGGATGGCGTCTTTCGCTTCTCTTGCGTCGATGCCGGAAAACTCGTCATCGCCCTGCAACCCGATCGCGGCGCGAGAGCGGAGAGGCGCGAGACCTATCATGACGCCGACGCCCCGCCGCGGCATTCATATCTGGCCTTCTACCTTTGGCTGCGCCATATCCGCGAAATCGACGCTTTGATCCATCTCGGCACGCACGGCACGCTGGAATGGCTGCCGGGAAAATCGACGATGCTTGGGCAAGATTGCGCGCCGGAAGCCGTATTGGGTCCGACGCCGTTGATCTATCCCTTCATCGTCAACGATCCGGGCGAAGCGGCGCAGGCCAAGAGGCGGACTGGCGCCGTCGCCATCGGCCATCTGACCCCGCCGCTGGAACGAGCGGAGCTTTACGACGACGCGGCGCGCATCGAGAACATGCTCGACGAATATTCCAACGCCGCCGCGCTCGACCCGCGCCGCGCCAAGCTGATCGCGGGGGCCATACTGGACGAGGCCGAGCGGGCGGGACTCGCGGAGGAATGCGGGGTCGCGAAAGGCGCGGACATGGGCGAGGCCCTCGCGCGGCTCGACGCCTGGCTTTGCGATATAAAGGAAATGCGGGTCGGAGACGGGTTGCATGTTTTCGGCGTCGCGGGATGCGACGACGATCCCACCCGAAAGGCCTGCGCCTCGGCGGAAATGCGCTCCTTGCTGCGGGCGCTTGAGGGGCGCTTCATCGAGCCGGGACCTGCGGGCGCGCCCTCGCGCGGACGGACCGACGTGTTGCCGACCGGCCGCAATCTCTTCTGCATCGATCCGCGTCACGCGCCAACGAGAACCGCTTACGACATCGGCCGGCGCGCCGCCTGGGAGGTGATGACCCGCCATGCACAGGAGCATGGCGAGTGGCCGCGCGCGATCATGCTGGACCTATGGGGCAGCGCGACGATCCGCACCGGCGGCGAGGATTTCGCGCAGGCGCTCGCATTGCTCGGCGTCATTCCGCTGTGGGACGCCGCCACGGCGCGAGTGATAGGTTTCGAGATCGAGCCGATGTCGAAGCGCGATTTTCCTCGCGTCGACGTCACGCTCCACATATCGGGCCTCTTCCGCGATATGTTTCCGGGCTTGATCGGCCTCTTCCATGACGCCGTGAACGCCGTCGCGGCGCTCGACGAAGACGACGAAGCGAACCCGCTCGCACAACACAATGGCGGCTCGATTGACCGAATTTTCGGCGTCGCCCAGGGCGTCTATGGCCTCGGACTGAACGAAACGATTTCCCGGGGCGAATGGGCCGCGCGCGACGAATTGGGCCGAGCTTTCATTGCGGCGGGCGGCAACGCCTATGATCGGACCGGCGAAAGCCAGCCTGCGCGCGACGCCTTCGCCGCGCGCGTCGCCGATGTCGACGCTCTGGTGCATGTCCAGGACATGGCCGAGGTCGACGTGCTGAGCGGGCCGGCTTTCGCCGAATTCGAGGGCGGATTCGCCGCCGCCAATCGCACTCTGGGCGGAAAGGCCACGATAACCCATCTCGATGCGACGCGGCCCGAGGGGATGGTGGCGCGTCCGCTCGACCGGGAAATCGCCCGCGCGCTGCGCGGGCGCCTCGCCAATCCACGCTGGATAAAGGGACAAATGCGTCACGGCCATCGCGGCGCCGCCGAAATCGCCGAGGCCATCGATAATCTGTTCGCCTTCAGCGCGCTGGGCGATCTCGTCGCCAACGAGCAGTTCGACCTGGCCTTCGACGCGACGCTCGGAGAAGAGGCGGTGCGCGACTTCCTTCTACGGGAGAATCCTCGCGCCTATGAAGCCGTGAGGCGCGTATTCGACGAAGCCCTGCGGCGCGGCCTTTGGCGAAGCCGACGCAACAGCGTGCATCTCTTGATGGAGGCAGGCGATGCGCGACGCGCCTGAAATCAAGGGCTGGTGTCCGGGCGCGCTGGCGCCGATGCAAAGCGGCGACGGGCTTCTCATGCGGGCCAAGATCGTCGGCTCGCGATTGACGCTGCGAGAGGCGCGCGAGATCGCGGCCATCGCCGAGGAATACGGCAATGGCTTGCTCGACCTCTCGCAGCGCGCGCAGCTTCAGATGCGAGGCATAAGCGAGGCGAGCCTCGACGAAGCGCAAAGCCGCTTGAAAGCGATGGGGCGCCTCGCGTCCGACGCCGCGTCCGAAAGCGTCATGAACATCATGGCTTCACCGCTTAGGGGCGTGAACTTTGACGCCAATGCAATCGCGTCGCGACTGGCGCGCGCTCTCATGGAGGAGCAGGCGCTTCGCGCCTTGCCGGGAAAGTTCCTTTTCCTCGTCGATGATGATGGTCCTCTTGGCCTCTTGGGTGTCGAAGCCGACATAAGGCTCGAGGCGAGCGACGAAAAAATCGCTATTGTGTTAGGGGGCGCGCGAGAAGTGGCGGCGCTCTCGTCGCCGGATGCGGCTGTAGACGCCGCCATCGCCCTGGCGCGCGCGTTCGTCACATTGCGCGAGGGCCGTTTCGAACGGCGTCGAATGCGCGCGCTGGTGGAAGAATTCGGCGCAACAGCGATATTTCGCGCGGCGGGCCTCGAGTGCGAGCCCTATCGGTCGCGCTGTTCATCGCCCCCGATCGAGAAGGTTCTCGCCGCCCAGACGGCTGGCGGGGTCTTCTTCGCCGGCGTCTCATCGGCGTTCGGTCGTTGGCGCGCCGCCGACATCGCGGCTCTCGCCGAAACGCTCCAGAAAGAGGGAGTCGAAGAGCTTCGGCTGACGCCCTGGCGGACCATACTGGCCTTTGCGCCGTCGCTAGAATCCGCTGTACGCGTCGCGACGGCGGCGCGTGAGTTGCATCTCGTCGTTGACAAAAACGACGCCCGTCTCGCCGTCGCGGCGTGTCCTGGCGCTCCGGAATGTCCGCAAGCCAGAGGCGCGACCAGAGGCGATCTTTCGCGCCTTGCGCCGATCGCCGCGAAAATGGCGCGGCGCGGCGTCGGTCTGCATATTTCGGGCTGCGCCAAGGGTTGCGCCAAGCCTTCTGCGACGCCAGTCACTTTGATCGCCAACGCGGGAAATTTTGATTTGATCCTCGACGGTTGCGCCAACGCGCCGCCCGCGGCCGTCAATCTTTCATTGGCGGAAGTCGAGCGCGCGCTCGTCGCCCACGCCGGAAAGGAGGCGCCATGTCCGGCGCATTAGATTACATTCGCGACGGCTCCGAGATTTACAGGCGTTCCTTCGCGACCATTCGTTCGGAGGCGCGGCTGGATCGTTTCACTCCGGCGGAGGAGCGCGTCGCGGTAAGGATCATCCACGCCTGCGGCATGACCGAAATCGCGGACAACGTCATTTTTTCGCCGGGCGTCGTGCAAGCGGCTCAATCGGCTCTCCGAGGCGCCGCGCCAATTTTCTGCGACGCCAATATGGTCGCTTACGGCGTCACCCGCGCGAGACTGCCCGCCAACAACGAGGTCATATGTTCGCTCGCCGACCCTCGGGTTCCCGGCCTCGCCGAAGAAATTGGAAATACCCGCAGCGCGGCTGCGCTTGAACTGTGGCGCGAGAAATTGGGCGGCTCCATTGTCGCCATAGGCAACGCGCCGACGGCGCTGTTCCGCTTGCTGGAAATGTTGGTTGAAGGCGCGCCGACGCCGGCCGCGATTATCGGGATGCCGGTCGGCTTCATCGGCGCCGCGGAATCGAAGCAAGCGCTGATGGAATTTGGCCGCGCGCCCTTTATCGTCGTGACTGGCCGCAAGGGCGGCAGCGCAATGGCGGCGGCGACCGTCAACGCGCTGGCGAGCGACAAGGAATGAGCGTCTTGCGAAGCGGCGGCGTGCTTTATGGCGTGGGACTTGGCCCCGGCGATCCCGAACTCGTGACCGTGAAAGCGGTGCGATTAGTCGGGGCCGCGCCGGTCGTCGCCTATTTCGCCAAGCGAACGCGAGAGAGTCACGCGCGCAGGATTGCGCAGGCTTATCTGCGGCCGGGATGCGAGGAACTGCTGCTCGCTTATCCGATGACGACCGAGCGCCCCTTTTACCAGCCCGAATATGTCGAGGCCTTGCGCGGCTTTTATGCCGAGAGCGCCGAGCGCATTGCGAGATTTCTGGAGCAGGGTCGGGATGTCGCGCTGCTTTGCGAGGGCGATCCCTTGCTCTACGGGTCTTTCATGCACATATTCGTGCGGCTCAAGGGGCGATTTCGCACCGAGATTTGCGCCGGGGTCTCCGGCATGTCCGGCTGTTTCGCGGCCGCCAAGCAGCCGATGACCTGGGGCGACGACGTCTTGACCGTGGCGCCCGCGACTCTCGACGAGGAAATTCTTGCAGGGCGTTTGGCCGGAGCCGACGCCGCCGTGGTGATGAAACTTGGCGGCAATTTTCCCAAGCTGCGCAGAGTGCTCTCGCGTCTCGGCCTCGTCGAGCGCGCGATTTATGTGGAACGCGGAACGATGGCGGATCAGAAGATCATGCCTTTCGCCGAAAAACTCGACGACTCGGCGCCCTATTTTTCCATGGTGCTGTCGCCGGGGAAGGGGAGGCGGCCGTGAGCGCAGGGCAGGGGCGCCTTTACGTCATAGGACTTGGTCCCGGCGACGCCGGTTATTTGACGCATGACGTCGAGGCCGCGCTCGCAGAGGCGGGGGACATCATCGGCTATGCGCCTTATGTCGCCCGCGTTCCGGAGCGCGAAGGGCAGACGAGACTGACGAGCGACAACCGCGTGGAACTCGATCGCGCGCGAGAGGCGTTGTCGCGCGCGACGGCGGGGCGGATCGTCGCCGTTGTCTCGGGCGGAGACCCCGGCGTTTTCGCGATGGCCGCCGCCGTCTTCGAGGCCGTCGACAACGGCGATCCCGCCTGGCGCGAATTGGATATTCGCGTGCTGCCTGGAATTTCGGCCATGCAAGCGGCGGCTGCGCGGCTTGGCGCGCCTATCGGCCAGGACTTTTGCGCGATCTCGATTTCGGACAACCTAAAGCCCTGGACCACGATCGCCAACCGGCTCGAATGCGCCGCGCGCGGCGATTTCGTGATCGCGCTTTACAACCCCGCCTCAAGATCGCGTCCTCGGGGAATTCGTGACGCCTTCGCCATTTTACGCGGCGTGCTGAGCCCAAGCACGATCGTCGTTTTCGCGAAATCCATCGGACGTCCCGAGGAGCGGATCATCGCATCCAATCTCGCGGAAGCGGACCTTTCCCTGGTCGATATGTCGACGCTCGTCATTATCGGCGCGCAAGGCACAAGGCTCATAGAGCGCGGCGCGGCGACGCCCTACGTCTATAGCCTGCGGAAATCGTCGTGAGCGGGCGCTGGCTTTCATTGATCGGAATTGGCGAAGATGGCGCCATCGCGCCGTCCGCTCGCGCCTTGATCGACGCGGCGACGAGTATCTTTGGCGGCGCGCGGCATCTCGATCTCCTCGGCTCCGTAAGCGCGCAAAAACTTCGATGGCCGTCGCCCTTCTCGATTGAAGGCCTGCTTGCGCGGCGCGGCCAGCCGACGGTCGTGCTCGCCTCCGGCGATCCGTTTTTCTATGGCGTGGGCAGGTTGATCGCGGCGCATGTCGCGGCGGAAGAGATCTTCTGTCTGCCCGGTCGATCCGCGTTCTCTCTGGTCGCGGCGCGCCTTTGCTGGAACGCGCAGGATTGCGCCTTGTTGTCGCTGCATGGCCGCGCCTTCGAGCGGCTCACGCCGCATCTGCAACCGGGACGCCGACTGATCGCGCTCTCTTGGGACGAAACCACGCCCGCGCGCGTCGCCGAACATCTCGCGGGATTGGGGTTCGGGCAATCGATCATTCATGTGCTGGAAAACCTTGGCGGCCCGAGAGAGCGCGTGCGCGCGGCGCGCGCGGAGGGTTTTTCCCTCGACGACATCGGGCCCTTGAACACAATTGGAGTCGAAATGATCGCCGCCCCCGAGGCGCGGGTCATTCCGCTGACGCCGGGGCTGCCGGACGACTGGTTCGAGCATGACGGTCAGCTCACCAAACGTGACATCCGCGCGGTGACGCTCTCGGCGCTCGCGCCGCGTAAAGGCGAGATATTGTGGGACATCGGAGCCGGATCGGGCTCCATCGGGATCGAATGGATGCTGGCCGATCCCGCAAATCGCGCCATCGCAATCGAGTGCGAACCCCAACGCGCGGCGCGGGCGGCGCGCAACGCGGCGAGCCTTGGCGTTCCCGATCTTCGCGTCCTTGGCGCGCGCGCGCCCCAGGGGCTTCTCGATCTTCCCGCGCCGGACGCGATTTTTATTGGCGGCGGCGCCAACCCCACCGTTATCGAGGCGGCGTGGAGCGCTCTTCCGCATTACGGACGCATTGTCGTCAATGCGGTGACGCTCGAGACGCAGACGCTGCTGGCGCAGGCGTTCAAAGAACGCGGCGGCGACCTCACCCATATTCAGATCGCGAAAGCGCGTCCGGTCGGGCGTTTCAATGCGCTCGACCCTGCAATGTCGGTGCTGCAATGGCGGGCGATGAAACGATGATCCGCTATGCGATTGGAGTCGGTGCGCGGGCGGGGGTGGACGGCGAGGCGCTCGTCGCGCTGGCGCTGGAAGTCGCGGGCGAGTTCGGCGTTGAGCTTCGTCGGGCGCGGCTCGCGACCATCGACGCGCGCGCGAACGAAGACGGGATTCACGCGGCGGCGAAAACTCTCGGCATGGAGCTTTTGTTTTTTCCAATCGAAATTCTGCGCCGACGCGGCGCCGAAGGTCTTACGCGCTCGCCTCGGATCGAGGAATTATTCGGCGTGGGCAGCATCGCCGAAACGGCGGCGCTTACTGGAGCCGGCGAAAGGAGCGTTCTGCTCGCGCCTCGAACCGCCGCGAAGAAATTGACCTGCGCCATCGCGCGCGGCCGTTGGGGAGGCGCAGAGGATTGACCGTGCATTTCATTGGCGCCGGCCCCGGCGCCGCCGATCTTCTCACACTGCGGGGACGCGATCTCATCGCCGCTTCGCCCGTGTGTCTTTACGCCGGCTCGCTGGTGCCGCGGGGCGTGCTCGCCCATTGCCCGAAAGGCGCCAGGATCGTCGACACGGCGCCAATGTCGCTTGACGCCATCATCGGCGAAATGGAGGCTGCGCAGAGCGCCGGGCTCGACGTGGCGCGCTTGCATTCGGGGGATATTTCCATCTGGAGCGCGGTCGGCGAACAAACGCGGCGCCTCGACCGCCTCGGCATTCCCTATACGCTGACACCTGGCGTCCCCTCATTCGCCGCCGCGAGCGCCGCCCTGAGGCGAGAGCTGACCTTGCCAGAGGTCGCGCAATCGCTCGTTCTGACCCGCACCAGCGGACGCGCGTCGGCCATGCCCCCGACCGAGACCTTGAGCGCCTTCGCCGAGGCGCGCGCGACGATGGCGATTCATCTCTCGATACATGCGCTGGACCGCGTCGTTTCGGAATTGAAGCCCCATTATGGCGAGGACTGTCCGGTCGCGATCGTTTATCGCGCCTCCTGGCCGGACGAGCGCGTCATTCGCGCGACCTTGGGAGCGATCGAAGCGCTGGCGGCGCAGGCGCCGATGGAGCGAACCGCATTGATCCTCGTCGGGCCGGCCTTGGGCGCCGATGATTTTCGGGAAAGCGCGCTCTACGACGCCGGCTACGATCGTCGGTTCCGTCCGCGCGGCGGGGGAGAAAATCCTTGACAGCGCGTGGCCTCGTCATTGGCGCGGTTCGTTCCGGTTCGGGCAAGACGACAATCGCGCTCGGACTTATGCGCGCGTTGACGCGGCGCGGAATGCGGGTGGGCGCGGTCAAATGCGGACCCGACTATATCGACCCCGCGTTCCACGCGGCCGCGACGGGGCGGGAAAGCCTCAATCTCGATAGCTGGGCCATGTCGGCGGAGCTGATCGTTCGGCTGGCGTCGCTGGCCGGAGCGCAAACCGATATCGTGATCGCGGAAGGGGCGATGGGGCTTTTCGACGGCGCGCCAAACCTGCCCGGCCGCACCGGAGCCTCGGCGGACATAGCCGCCATCATGGGATGGCCGGTTGTTCTGGCGCACGACGTTTCGGGCCAGGGCCAAACGGCGGCGGCGATCGTTCGCGGCGTCGCGTCGCACGATCCGCGCCTGAAAATCGCTGGCGTCGCGCTGAACAAGGTCGGCTCCGAGCGTCACGGACGTCTTGCCGGCGACGCCATCGAAGCTGTGGGCGTTCCTGTGTTTGGCGCAATTCCGCGCGACAAGGACCTTGCTTTGCCCGAGCGTCACCTGGGGCTCGTGCAGGCAAAGGAAACCAAGGGTCTCGACCGCATATTGGATGCGTTGGCGGATCGGGTGGAGGCGCATCTCGACATCTCCGCCCTTTGCGCCGCGGCAGGCGGCGACGCGCGCGCGGCGCCTTCAAGCGCCAGAGCGCGCCCCCCCGGTCAGCGCATCGCCGTGGCGCGCGACGAGGCCTTTTCGTTCTTCTATCCCCATCTCGCGCTGGATTGGCGCGCCGCGGGCGCCGAACTCGTCTTTTTCTCGCCGCTCGCCGACGAAGCGCCGTCTCCCGATTGCGACCTATGCTGGCTGCCGGGCGGCTATCCGGAGCTTCATGCCGGCCGGATCGCCAGCGCCGTGCGGTTCCTCGCCGGTTTGCGCGACTTCGCGAAGTTGCGCCCGGTTCACGGCGAGTGCGGCGGCTACATGATCTTGGGGCGCGCTCTGGTCGATAAAGCGGGCCAGACCCATGAGATGGCCGGTCTACTCGGTCTGGAGACGAGTTTTTCGCAGCGCAAACTCAATCTGGGATACCGGCGAGCGGTCCT
Source organism: Methylocystis sp. KS32 (assembly GCA_002862095.1). GTDB lineage: Bacteria > Pseudomonadota > Alphaproteobacteria > Rhizobiales > Beijerinckiaceae > Methylocystis. The sequence continues at coordinate 271,310 of PHSQ01000004.1, forward strand.
GGCGGCGGATCATCGCCTCGGTTCCGCCGGCGCCCGCCTCTACGGCCACGAGTTTCATTACGCTACGATTTCGCGCGAGGAAGGAGAACCCTTCGCCTTTGTGCGCGACGCCTATTCGGAGGGCGAAAGTCCCGCTGGTCTGCGAGCTGGCGGCGTCTCGGGCTCGTTTTTTCACGTCATTGCATAAAAAAAGGGCCGCCGGAGAACCAGCGGCCCAAGTCAAGGGAGGAAACGCCCAAGGAGGGCTACGAAGCAAGAGCAATCTCGCTGCGATGCACTCAATTTAATGTTGCGCTGCACAACAGTCAAGAGATTTTTTAATTGATGCGTAGCTTTTTTGGACGGGCGGCTTCTGAAAAGGAAGCCAAGGGCCTGCAATACCGGGAAAAATCAAGAACCCTAGAGTTCGTCTTATGCACCGACGTAAGCTTTTTGACAAGAGTCAAATTTGCTAAAAATCAAGCTTAACGAAATCGGCCGCCCATTGGGCGGCCGACCAGGGTATGTCATTCGGAGGGGAGCGCCTCGAAGTCGAGGTCAACTGTGGACATAATCGGATTTTTCGGCCGAAACACAAATTAACCTTCGGTAAGGCGGGTTAACATTCGGCAATGACCCACCGCGATCGAGTGGATTCAGACCTCCACCTGACTGCCGAGCTCCACGACCCGCCCCGGCGGAATTTGGAAAAATTCGGTCGCCGGCAAGGCGTTGCGGTGCATGAACTCGAATACGCTCATTTTGAAGCGCCGCCATTTCGAGCGGGTTGCCGGCAGAATTGATAATCGTCCGACGAAGAACGACGTATCCATCATGTCGAAACGGAGCGGACAGCCGACCGATTCAATCGTCAGGGCGCGAGGAATGTTCGGGTATCCCATGAAGCCGTATCGGAGCGTCATGGCGTAAAATTCGTCGCCCAAATCCTTCGTTTCGAGGCGTTGCGAAATTTGCACGCGCGGAATTTGCGCCGTTACGACGTGAAGAATTACGATGCGCCGATGGAGCACCTTATTGTGCTTCAAATTATGCAACAGCGGCACGGGAACGACATTGTGCCGGCTCGAAAGATACACCGCGGTCCCGGCGACACGAGGCTTACCGTGAAATTTCTCGATGAAATCATCGAGCGGAAAAGTGTCCCGCTCGAGCGCGGCGCGCATGGCGAGATAGCCCTGGCTCCAGCATGTCATCAGGAAAAAGATGATCGAGGCGACGACAAGCGGAATCCAGCCGCCCTCGAAAAACTTCACCATATTGGCGGCGACGAAGGAGCCGTCCACGGTAATGAAAAGGCCCGACGCCAAAAGGCTGAGGGGAAGGCTCCAACTCCATACCTCGCGCATCGCGACAAACATGAGGAAGCTCGTCAGCAGCATCGTCATCGAGACCGCGATGCCGAAGGCCGCCGCCAGATTGTCCGAGGATCGAAAGGTTATGGTCAGGGCCAGGGTCAGCGCCATGAGCGCCCAGTTGACGAAGCCGACATAAACCTGGCCGTAGCTATCCTCGGAGGTCTGGGAGACGTTGATGCGCGGCAGCAGGCCAAGCTGGATCGCCTGCCGCGTCATCGAGAAAGCGCCGGTGATGATCGACTGGCTGGCGATGACGGTGGCGAGGGTGGCGAGAGCGACCAGCGGAAGCTGCCAGGCCGGCGGGCAGAGATCGAAGAACGGATTGGCCTCCGGCTTTGTCGGCGCGCTCACGATGAGGGCCGTTTGACCGGCGTAGTTCAGCACGAGAGCTGGCAGAACCAGACCGTACCAGGCGAGCCGGATGGGCTGGCGGCCGAAATGCCCCATGTCGGCGTAAAGCGCCTCCGCCCCGGTGGCGCAAAGAAAGACCGCTCCGAGCACCAGAAAGCCGCTCGCGCCATGCTCGAAGAGATAACTTGCGCCGACAGCCGGGTTGAGCGCGAGCAAAACCTCGGGATGCTGGACGACGGCGAAAAGGCCAAGCGCCCCTATGACGAGGAACCAGACCGTCATCACCGGCCCGAATAGCCTCGAAATCTGGCCGGTTCCTTTCGATTGCAGACTGAAAAGTCCGATCAGGACAACGACCGAAATCGGAACGATGTAAGGGCCTATGGCGGGGACGGGGATTTTAAGGCCCTCCAGGGCGCTCAGCACCGATATGGCTGGCGTGATCGCGCCATCGCCGAATAAAAGCGCCGCGCCGAGCATCCCGATGGCGATGATGGCGGCATGTCGTCCGCGCTTGATGCCAACCAGGGACATCAAAGCGAGAATGCCGCCCTCGCCGTCGTTGTCGGCGCGCATGATCACGGCGACATATTTGATCGAGGTTATGATCAGAAGCGTCCAGAAGATGAGCGAGAGCATCCCCAGGGCTTCTTCCGGCGCGAATGCGCCCCCCGACCAGTCGATCGCGGTTTTGATGGTGTAGAGCGGGCTGGTGCCGATGTCGCCATAGACGACGCCGAGCGCGCCAAGAGAAAGGGCGCCGAGGCGTTGTTGCGAATGCAAGGCGGTTTCTGGCTCGGAGTTCATCGAAAATCCATTTGGATGGGGTGGATCAGGGGGCGCGTCGCCGGTGGCTTGGCGGGGCGAGGGATGGGGTCTCGCCGCCGAAGTCGCCAATTTCTAACTCATAAATCCTAAGCGCCCATTAGATGCGCTTTCCGACCAGACGGAATCGTCCGGTCGATAAAAAATCGCTCCAGGTTCAAAAGCTGGAGCAAAATCTAATCGAACAAGTCTATCAAGTTTTTTCCGATTTTGCTCTCGTCGGGGCGGAAGGGTAGTGTCTCAGGCGGATGCATAATCGCCGCTTCACGCGCCTCACCAATGCATTCTCGAAAAAATTCGAGAACCATGCTCACATGGTCGCGATCTATGCGGTTTGGTATAATTGGATTCGCATCCATAAGAGCCTTCGTGTTACCCCGGCGATGGCCGCTGGCATTTGTGATACGCTCATGACTTGGGAGCAGATTGTCGAGGCGATGGACGCGGACACGCCCAAGCCTGGAAAGCGCGGACCATATAAAAAAGCTCAGAATTAACCGCTTATAAGCCCTGGTGAGCTCGTAGTTGACGCGGTGGGACAGCTAGGGGAATATCCTCCCATGGGAATTTTCGTCGTCTTTCGGGTTCACGACCCGCTTAAAATGAAGGCGGCCATAGAGGCGGCATTCCCAAACGACCATATCCAAGTCAACCCCGATGAATGGCTGATTTCCTCGGCAGGCACGGCAATAGGCATATCTGAAAAGCTTGGTATTTCAGACGTCAAAAACGATCTGATCGGAATCGTTTTTGGAATGTCAGGATATTACGGTCGCGCCTCTAATGAGATTTGGGATTGGATAAAAGCCAAAGCGGAGTCGGCTGATGGCTAGCAATCCGCGCCAAGATCCGCAAAATGAAACTACTCCATCGTCGTTCCCAGAGACGACGCCGCCGAGATTCGCGCAGCACGGACATGATTTCACATTGCAAGCCGTTATGGAGATGCAGCGGAGTATTGGGGATTTGGCGGCTAAAACGGATCGCCTAATCGCCGACGTTAAGTCTCAAGGAGATAAAGTTGACGGCATTCGAACCACCATCGCGTGGTTCACCGGAGCCGCCGCCGCCATCGGCCTCATTGGAGGCATTTTTATATCATTCCTCATAAAGGCGTTCTCCGGTGGCTCTACGCCCGCTCCATAAATTTCAAACTGAGACACTACCGGCGGAAGCGCTTGGCGCCCCGCGATGGCGGGCGCGACAATAGAGCGCTTCCGAATCTTTGCGCCGCGCGCGGCTGTGGGTTAAAGCACTGGCCTGCGAATTTTCAGACGAAGACTCCGGCTTTTCCCGGAGCGAAGGATAAAGTCTAAGACCTGAGTTTCTCCCCCGCCGGGGATGCTCTTTGCCAAGCCGAGGACCCGATGGCCGTCATTCCCGACTTCACCAAAATTCCCTTCGCCCCCGCGACCACGAAGCAGGCGGAGCCGGAACCTCGGCTTTGGATGACGCCCGAGGGCATCGAGGTTAAGAATTTTTACACGCCCGCCGACATCGAGGGGCTTGCTTTCGTCGACTCCTATCCCGGCTTGCCGCCTTACCTGCGCGGCCCCTATCCCACGATGTACGTGGCGCAGCCGTGGACCATCCGCCAATACGCCGGTTTCTCCACCGCCGAGGATTCGAACGCCTTCTATCGCCGCAATCTGGCGGCCGGACAAAAGGGCCTTTCGGTCGCCTTCGACCTTGCGACCCATCGCGGTTACGATTCGGACCATCCGCGCGTGTCCGGCGACGTCGGCATGGCGGGCGTGGCGATCGACTCGATTTACGACATGCGCACCCTGTTCGACGGCATTCCGCTCGACCAGATGAGCGTGTCCATGACCATGAACGGCGCGGTTCTCCCCGTGCTGGCGCTGTTCATCGTCGCTGCGGAAGAGCAGGGCGTTTCGGCGGACAAACTCACCGGCACCATTCAGAACGACATTCTGAAAGAGTTCATGGTGCGCAACACCTATATTTATCCGCCCGAGCCATCGATGCGCATCGTTTCGGACATATTCGCCTACACAAGCAAACATATGCCGAAGTTCAACTCGATTTCAATTTCCGGCTACCACATGCAGGAGGCGGGCGCCTCCGCCGATCTCGAACTCGGTTATACGCTGGCGGACGGCATGGAATATGTCCGCGCGGGCGTCGCGGCCGGGCTCGACATCGACGCCTTCGCGCCGCGTCTTTCGTTCTTTTTCGCCATCGGCATGAATTTCTTCATGGAGGTCGCCAAGCTGCGCGCCGCGCGGCTGCTGTGGGCGCGGCTGATGAAGGATCTCGGCGCCAGATCCGAAAAGAGCATGACCTTGCGCACGCATTGCCAGACTTCCGGCTGGTCGCTCACGGCGCAGGATGTTTACGTCAACGCCATTCGCACCAGCATCGAGGCGATGGCGGCGACACAGGGCCATACGCAGTCGCTGCACACCAATGCGCTTGACGAGGCGCTCGCTCTCCCGACCGACTTTTCCGCGCGCATCGCGCGCAACACGCAGATTGTATTGCAGCAGGAGAGCGGCACGACGCGCATCATCGACCCTTGGGGCGGCTCCTTTTACGTCGAGCGGCTCACCGCCGAACTGGCCAAGCGGGCCTGGGAGCATATCGGGGAAATCGAGAAGCTTGGCGGCATGGCCAAGGCCATCGCGCTGGGCGTGCCGAAGCAGCGCATCGAGGAGGCGGCGGCGAAGACGCAGGCGCGCATCGACACGGGACAGCAAATCGTCGTTGGCGTCAACAAATACCAGCCCCAGGAAGACGTTGCACCCGAAGTGCTGAAGATCGACAATTCGGCGGTGCGCGCGGCGCAATTGGAAAAACTGCGTCGCCTGCGGGCCGAGCGCGACGAGTCGAGGACGCAAGCCGCGCTCGACGCGCTGACCGAAGGCGCCAAGTCGGGCGCCAATCTGCTCGATCTTGCCGTCAAGGCGGCGCGCGCCAAGGCCAGCGTCGGAGAAATCTCCTTCGCGCTCGAGAAAGTCTTTACGCGCCACAAGCCCAAGGCGAACGTCATCTCTGGCGTCTATGCGCGCGAGGCCGGCAAGGACGCGCCGGCGGTGGTGCGCGTGAAGGGCATGACCAAGGCGTTCGAGGAGAACGAGAATCGTAAGCCGCGCATCCTCGTCGCCAAGATGGGTCAGGATGGCCATGATCGCGGGCAGAAGGTCATCGCCTCGGCGTTCTCGGACCTTGGCTTCGACGTCGTGATCGGCGATCTCTTCGCGACGCCGGCCGAGGTTGCGAAAAGGGCCGCCGACGAGAATGTGCATGTCGTCGGCGTCTCGACCATGACGGCGGGACATCTGACCTTGACGCCGGAGCTGCGCGACGCGCTGAAGGCGGAAAAACGCGAAGACATCATGATGGTGGTCGGCGGCGTCATCCCCAAACAGGATTTCGACGCGCTCTATGATGCCGGCGCCAGCGCCATTTTCCCCCCCGGCACCAATATCCCCGATGCGGCGGAAAAGCTGCTGCACGAGCTGAATATCCGTCTGGGTTATGCGCAGCGGGAAGTTAAGGCGGCGAGCTGAGAGGCGGGGCGCGCCAGATGGTTTCGGCGTGATCAATTTGGCTGGGCGCAAATCCCTCCCCGCAAGGGGGAGGAATGGGGCCGGACAATCTTCATTCGTGGTGTGGAGCGGGTAAGCATCTCGGCGCTGGGCGAAGCAATCGGGCGGATTTCGCGTCATTCCCCTCCACCGGCTCCTGTCATTCCCGCGCCAGCGGGTATCCAGACGCGGCAATGGACAAAGTCTCGGCCTTGGCTCCTGGATTCCCGCTGGCGCGGGAATGACGCCGAACCAGTCAGCGAGTTTTCATGTGGCTCGTGATGGAACCGCATGTCGGTAGGCGGCTAAAACGAAGTGAGAGTTCCCCCGGCTCTGCCGGGGCGGCCGTAGCAGTTTGACATTTCCTGCGGCACGCCTCTCACGATGTGCTGGCGCGCAGGGCTGAGTCGCCTCTTTCCGTGTAGCTTCCTGTCGTCACGCTCAAGCACATGGCGAACAAGCTGATCCGCCGCGCCCCAGGAAAGGACTCGCTGCGCCTCAAGCGCGTGACCGCGCGCTGGGACGACGACTTCCTTGCCAGCCTCATCAAAGCCTGAAATCCTTCACCCGATTCCCCTGGGGCCAGCGCCCCGCCACACTCGCCCCTCGGCGCTTCCCGGCGGTTCATATCGATTACAAATGAGCCTGATCGCCCCAGGAGTCGGCGCCCGCCAGGCCCGCGCCTGAGCGGCTCGCCGAAAAGACGGATCGCTCCCGCAACTGGCTCGTCGCCCGCGCCGTGGAGGATTTTGTCGCACTCAACGCTTGGCAGATCGGCAAGATCTTGGCAGATCGGCAAGATCGAAGCCGGACTCGCGGCCGCTGATCGCGGCGACTTCGCCGGCGAAAAAGAACTGGCGCGGGTCAGGAAGAAATTCGCGCCTCCATCCTCTGGCGACCCGCCATCTCCTCATCCCTCGCTCCAAAAATAATGCCACACGCCATCCGCGCCAAAGCCCATGCGCATGACGCGGGGGCGGCCTTCCTCCTGCGAATGGGCGAGATCGGCGAAGCGCACGCAACTCCATTGAGCGCGCTCTTCCGCCTCGTTGGCGGGCGGCGCGGGGAAGGCGGGCCATTCGTAGATCGTCACCGGCCCGCGCAATATCTTCACATAGGGCGCCGCCAGCGCCGCGCGGACGATGTTGAGGATTTCGAAGCCGCGGCTGTCGAAGGACAGCGCGCGCAGCACCGCGATGGGGTCGGTCCCCGCTGGATGCTTATTGGGGCCGCGCTCGAACATGGGGCGGGTCTCGTTCCAGTCGATGGGAACGCGCAGCGCCTCCAACTCGCCCTTGTCGCAAGCGGCGAGAATCTTCTCTCTTATGGCCGACACCTGCGGCGGGAGGGCGGAGAGGTCGCGCGAGGGTGGGGAAACGCGGTCGGCGGCGGGCTTTTGTGGGGGCATCGGGTGACACGAACTCCTTACATCGGCCATTCTATAGGATAAAGTGGCGCGCTTGGAGCGCTCATGATCTTGAGGAAGCGAAACAAAGCCGATCGACCCGAAATCTCGACGCTGGAGATCATGGCTCGGCGATCGCGCGCGATGCTGCTCGTGGAGCGGGCTTTGCGCCTTGGCGCGGCGCTGGCCGCTCTTGCGTTGTTTTTCCTCGCGCTTTCCTGGTCGGGGATTTGGCTGCACACAGGCCCTTTGGCCCGCATGATTGGCGTCGCGCTGTTTTTGCAGGCGGCTTTAACGCTGACGATCAGGGAAATCCTGCGCGGCTGGCCCAGTCGCCGCCTCGCCTTGAAGCGACTCGACGCCGGCGACGACAGCGGCCTGCGCCCGGCGGCCTCGCTCGACGATCGCCTCGCCGCGGGGCGCATCCCCGACCCCGCGACGACGACGCTTTGGGAGCTTCACCGCCAGCGATTGGAGAAGGCGCTCGAGGCGCTGCCCATCGCCGCGCCGAAGCCGGAGATCGAAAAGCGCGATCCTTACGCATTGAGGGCGTTGGCGCTCGTGGCTGCGGTCGGGATGGCTTTCGTCGCCGGCGACGAGAAATCCCAGCGATTGGCGGCGGCCTTCGATTGGCGCGGCTGGAGCGCGGCGCGCGAAACGGTCAGGTTCGACGCCTGGATCGACCCGCCGCCTTACACGGGGCGACAGGCGCTGGTGCTGGACGACAAGGATATCGGCCAGGCGCGCGATGTTCCGGTCAACTCGGCGCTTCATGTGCGATTTTCCGGCGTTGTCGAGACCGAGGGCGCCCTGCGGCCGCTGGTTGAGCAGGCGAGTGGGCCGAAGCCCAAGCCAGGCGAACATGATTACAAGCTCACCGGAGCAGCGCGTCTGAACTTGCCGGATGGGCGCGCTTTCCAATTCACGGTCATTCCCGACCAACCGCCCACGATCGAAATGTCGGGGCCGCCAAAAAGCAATCTGCGCGGTTCGATGACGCTCGCCTACAAGACCCAGGATGACTACGGCGTTGTCGGCGCGCAGGCGCTGCTGTCGCTCCCCAACGGGGGCCGCGTTCTCTATCCTCCGCCCTCCTTGCCCTTGAGCCTCCCGCCTGAGCAGGGAGGACGAGGAGAGACGCAGACGACACTCGATCTCTCCGACAGCCCATGGGCTGGCGCGGAAGCCATTTTGACGCTGGAGGCGCGCGACGAAGGCGGCAATGTCGGTGTGTCTCAACCTCTGGAAATCACCGTGCCGCGGCGCCATTTCCGCAAGCCGCTCGCGCGCGCCCTGGCGGAGCAAAGGCGAAAACTGGCGCTCGATCCCGATGACCGAGGGCGGGTGCGGCTGGCGCTCGAAGCTCTCTCCATCGCGCCGGATGCTTTCGACACGCCTTCGTCGATTTATCTGGGGTTGCGGATGGCGCGACGCGGGCTCGACGGAGATCGCGACGACGACCAACTCAGAGAAGTCGCCGATCTGCTGTGGGCCATGGCCCTGAGTTTGGAAGACGGCGATTTGAGCCAGGCCGAGCGTGACCTGCGCGCGGCGCAGCGCAATCTGCGCGAGGCGCTCGCGCGCGGCGCCGACGACGAAGAGATCGCCAAACTCACCCAGGAATTGCGGGAGGCGATGGCGGCGTTCCTTCAGGGGATGTCGGAGCAGGCCAAGCGGGACCGGGACCCCGGCGCGGCGCGAAGCCAAGCGGGCGAGGGGCGCGAGGTCACCAAGGAAGATCTCGACAAAATGCTCGCGGAACTGGATCAGGCGTCGAAATCCGGCGATTCCGCCCGCGCGCGACAGCTTCTGGATCAATTGACCGATCTGCTCGAAAATCTGCAATCTTCCCAAGGATCGCAGGGCAAGAGCGCGCAATCCCGCGAGCGGGGGCGGGCTCTTTCGGAACTGGACCAACTCTCCCGCGAGCAGCAGCAATTGCGGGACGAGACTTATCGGGACGCGACCCAGGACGAAAATTCCGAGGCGCGCCCTCAGGCCGGGCGCAATGGCGCGCGGAAGGCCGCGGCCGAACGGCAACAGGCGCTACGCCAACGTTTGGAGCGGCAACGCGAAGCGCTGCGCCACTCGGGCGAAGGGGCGCCGGGCGAACTCGAGGAAGCCGACAAGGCCATGAAAGAAGCCGAGCAGGCGCTGGAACAGGGAAAAAGCGGGGCGAACAAAGCGCTGGAGGCCCAGGGACGCGCGCTGCAAGCCTTGCGGCGCGGCGCGGACGAACTCGCTCAACGCGGAAAGGACGGGGAGGGGCAAGGCGGGGCGGAAAGCGACGGCGGGCAGCCGGGTCAGTCGCAGGGGCGCTCTGGCTCGGGCCAGGACCCGCTCGGACGGACCCCGGGAGCGCAGGGCCAATATGATTCCCGCTCGCGCTACGATCCCCTGGGTCTGCCGCCGGCGCAACGAGCCCGGCGCGTTCAGGAGGAGGTTCGCCGCCGCCTTGGCCAGCCGGAGCGACCCGCCGAGGAATTGGATTATCTTCAGCGGCTGTTGAGGCGCTGAACGCGCCGAACCTTGTCCGTGGGCGTCGGCGGCGGGGAGGGCGGACGTCCGCCGCCGCTTCGAAAAGCGCTTTGCGCGAAGTGCGGCCGGGGGCGGCGATGGCGAAGGCAGCCGGTCGAACACAACCGGCGCGGCCATGATCTTTCCGCGCTTTTCGATCTCGCCGGCCCACGCGGCGGGTTCTCGGCGGCATTGGCTGGAGCAAAAACAAAAACCCGGCCGCGAGGGCCGGGTTTCCGAAACTGTCGAGAGTTGATCGCTCAGTATTTGGCGACCACCGGAGCGGAGACGAAGGGGTTGAAGTGCCAGTTCAGGCCCGCGCGAACCGTGTGGAAACGGGTCTCCGAGGTGTGCGAGAAGCCGAAGACCGGTCCGCCGGCGGGGAAGCTGTTGAGGCTGATGCCCGAAAGGGTGGTGGAGCCCAGGTCCGTGTAGAGATATTCGACCTTGACGGAGAAGGCGGAAAACACCGGGGAAGAGATGAGCGGGAACCACTCGAGGCCTCCGCCGGCGGTCCAGCCGACCTTGGTGTCGTCATATTGAGCGCCGGGGCCACTGACGATGCCGCCAGAGAAGACGTCGCTGACGCCGAAGGACTGGTTAACTTGGCCATAGGCAAGACCGCCCGTGCCATACACCATCAGATTCGGCATGGAGGGGAGGGTGACGCCCAAACGGCCGCGCGCGGTTCCGAACCAGTCGACGCTCTTGGTCGAGTTGACGAAAGCGGAATGGGGGCCCCAGGGAGCGACGGGCGCGTCAACCGCGCCGCCGTTCGTCTGGCTGTGCAGGTCCGCAGCCTGGATGTCCGCTTCGAAGCCGATGACCAGCCACGGGTTGAACTGATAATTGTAGCCAACCTGGCCGCCGCCGAGAACGCCTTGAATGTTGTTCTGCAGGCCCCAAGCCGCGCCGCCCGGCAGCGGCGTGCCGGCGGGCGCCCCGCCAGCGCCGAGATAGCTCAGGCCGCCCTGATCCTGGTCGCCATTGCCGAAACCATAGCCGACGTTGATACCGCCGTAGAGGCCGGTCCAGCTGAAGGGCGGGGGCGGGGGAGCGTAAACCGGCGCGGCCTTGCGTGAGGGAAGGTCGGCGGCGAAGGCCGATCCGGCGGCGAGCGCCAGTACGACGCTGGCGGCGGCAGTAAGTTTTTTCATTTTATTCGCCTCGTAAAGCTTGCTCAGCGGATTTGATTTGCGTTTGCATTCCGATCCGGGGTCTTAGCGACGAGTCGCTGAGACCGCGCCGATACACGAGCTTTAAGCGCTGCTTGGGAGAAGGGTCAATTCAAACGACCGCAAATCCGCGCCGGCGCCAGCGATTGTTGATCTACGTGACAAATCCGCCACAGCATCGGCTCCGTTGATATTGATCAAATATAAATAATTACAATACTTTAAGAGGCGTCGTCGCGTTGCTTGCGCAATCGCTCCCAATAGTCCAGCCGCTTGCCGATTTCCCGCTCGAATCCCCGTTCGACCGGCTTGTAGAGTTTTCTCCGGCCCAACGATTCGGGCCAGTAGTTTTGTCCCGAAAAAGCGTCCGGCGCGTCGTGGTCGTAGTCGTATCCCTCGCCATAGCCTTCATTCCGCATGAGCCGCGTCGGCGCGTTGAGGATGATTTTCGGCGGCATGAGCGAACCATGCTCCCGCGCCAGTCGCTGCGCCGCCTTATAGGCGACATAGCCGGCGTTGGATTTGGGAGCCGTCGCGACATAGATCACGGCCTGGGCCAGCGCCAGTTCGCCTTCGGGGCTGCCGAGAAAGTCGTAGGCGTCCTTCGCCGCGTTGGCCACGACGAGCGCCTGCGGGTCGGCCAGACCGATGTCCTCCACCGCCATGCGCACGATTCGGCGCGCGAGGAAGAGGGGGGCCTCGCCGGCGTCGAGCATTCGGGCGAGGTAGTAAAGAGCCGCGTCGGGGTCGGAGCCTCGCACGCATTTATGCAGGGCGCTGATGAGATTGTAGTGGCCTTCCTGGGCCTTGTCGTAGATCGGCGCGCGTCTCTGCACCACATCGGCGAGCTTGCGGCGATCGAAAATCTCGCCCGGCGCCGCGGCGCGCCACAGTTCTTCGGCGAGAGTTAAGGCGGCGCGGCCGTCGCCATCCGACATCGCGATCAAAGCTTCGCGGGCGTCGGCGTCGAGGGGCAGCGGTTTGCCTTCCACGCTCTCGGCGCGCGCGAGCAGTTTTCCGATCGCCTCTTCGTCGAGAGACTTGAACACCATCACCCGCGCGCGCGAGAGCAGGGCCGCGTTCAGCTCGAAAGAGGGGTTCTCCGTGGTCGCGCCGACCAGAGTCACGGAGCCGTCTTCGACGAAGGGGAGAAAGCTATCCTGTTGGGCGCGGTTGAAGCGATGTATTTCGTCGACGAACAAGAGCGTCCCCTGGCCGGTCGCGCGGCGCGCGCGCGCAGCCTCGAAGGTTTTTTTTAGTTCCGCGACGCCCGAAAAGATCGCCGAGAGCTGAACGAAGGCATAGGTTGTTTCGTGCGCCAGCAACCGGGCGACCGTGGTCTTGCCGCTGCCCGGCGGTCCCCAGAAGATCAGGGAGCCGAGCGTGTTGGCGCGCAACAGGCGGGCGAGCGCGCCGTCGGGCCCAAGCAAATGGTCCTGACCGACGACGTCGGCGAGCCGTTGAGGCCGCATTCTGTCGGCGAGAGGCCGGGGAGCTTCCTTTTCCAATCCAGCGGCCCCGAAGAGATCGCTCATCGAAAACCTCTCGCCAGCGTCTCCTTTTGCGCCGGAAGGGTTGGAGGCGGCCCACGGCGGCGGGCGCTCGAGATCGGCATGGTCATGTCCATATTAACCCCGGGTTAACCGATCGGCATTTATTAACACGATCCAGACGACGTTGATTTTCATGGGAATCGCTTTCCGCGTCGCAACATGCCTCCGCGTTGGTTCGAGTTGGGCGTAAGACCGATAACTTCAGCTCGGGATCGAGAACATGCGCACAATCGCGTTCGTGACGCAAAAGGGCGGCGCCGGCAAAAGCACTCTTGCGAGCAATATTTCCGTCGCCGCGCAACAAGCAGGGGAGCGGGTGTTCATCATCGATCTCGATCCGCTGCAGTCGCTTGTCAAATGGTCGGAAATGCGCGGCCAGAGCGACATCCCGGTTGAGCATGTTCCGCTAACCAAACTGAGCAAGGCGCTCGACGCGCTGGAAAAGAAGGGCGTAACCCTCGTGGTGATCGACGCTCCGGGGCAGGATTCCGAGCAGAGCCAGGCCGCCATCCGCGCGGCCGATCTTTGCATCATTCCCGCGCGTCCCAACGTCTTCGATCTGTGGGCGAGCGAAGCGACCCGAGTGAAGGTTAAGGAAGCGGGCAAGGAATACGCCTTCCTTCTCAACCAATGTCCGCCCGCCCAGCAGAACGCGCGCGTCGAACAGGGGGCCAAGGCTCTACAGGCCATGGGCGGGCTCCTCGCGCCGCTGGTTTCGGCTCGCGTCGATTATCAGGAAGCCGCGAGGCAAGGGCTGAGCGTTGGGGAACTCAGTCCCTCGGGCGTCGCCGCCGTGGAGATGCGCGATCTGTGGTCCAGCGTGAAACGCCGACTGAAAAAACCCTCCACCTCCGCCGCTAGGCCGGCGCAAGGAAAGAGCGCCGCCGACAAGAGCGACGCGACGAAAGCCGCGCCGGCGAAACACGCGGCCAAGGCGCGGAAAGCTTCCGCCAAGGCGGCGTGACCTTCAGCCAATGTCGATGATCTTCGCGTTTTCGTGGATGGCCTCCACGATGTCGCCGACGCTCTTGCCGAACAAATCCTTGGCGAGAGGCGCGACATGCGGCAGCAGGCCGCGGGCGGGGTCGGCTTCGTCTTCCCCGACGATGCGGAATGAAAGCTCCTCTCCGTTGGCGAGCTTCAACGTGACGCGATGCCCGAAGCGGACGTGCGACTTGTCGGCTATTGGCTGAACGATTTCCGCGTTTCCGCGCCGCGAAGTCCAATAGCGCAATTCCCTCTGGGCCAGAGCCAGAGCGTGCAGGTCGTCCGCTTTGGCGGCGCGCTCGATTTCCGCCTGTTGGCGCGCAATTTCGCCTTCGATTTTTGCAAAGCCATCCGGCGTCACCAGATTGCGGTGCGGGCTAACCGGCCGATCGGCCAAGTCTTCACGCACGATGTCGTCCTGTTCGCGAATGAAGGCGCTGCTCATATTTTTCTCGCTGCTTATTCCCTTTGCCCGCGCCGAATTGCGGCCAGGCGCATATTGGTGAGAATGGGCCTTAAGCCCCGATATCGCAATATGGGACGAAAGCCAATTTGCAGCGACAAGCTACATGCGGCGCCCGCGCGCCATGCGGGCCAAGATGCGATTTCAATTTGGCGGCGCGTCATTGGCGCGCTTTCGCTCCTCGGCAAAGCCTAGTAGAAGAACTTTCGATTGGCGGGCGTTGGAGCGCTTTCCGTTCGAACGGAAAGAAATCGCTCAAACTCTAAAGGCCGGAGCGCATCCCGACCGCGAAAGCGTATCAAGTTTTGCGGAAGTTGCTTTAGTCGCGCCGGGCGGAAGACGCCTGATTTCAAAAACGAAGGGGCGGAAGAAGTGAGCGGAGCAATGGATTTCAGCGGACGCGCCACGGCGAGCGTCAATCGTCTCGCGGGTGAGATCGTGGACCGGCTTGTCGCGGGCGCGGATCGCTATAGGGTTCTGGTTTCTCGGGGTTCCTGCGGCGAATTGCTGGTCGACGCCGGCGCCAAGGCGGCTGGCGGCCTGGAGGCTGGCCTGTTGCTGACCGAAATCTGCATGGGAGGCTTGGGCCGGGTTGCCCTCGCTCACGCGCCGGGCGCCGCGAAATGGCCTTTCTGGCTCACCGTTTCGAGCAACGATCCTGTGGTCGCCTGCCTCGCCAGCCAATATGCGGGCTGGAGCCTGCAACACGAGAAATTTTTCGCCCTCGGCTCCGGCCCCGGCCGCGCTCAGGCCCGCGTCGAAAAATTATTCGAGGAACTGCCCTACAGCGACAAGGCGGAGCGCGTCACCATCGTATTGGAGGGCGATCGTCCGCCGCCGCCGGAGGTGGTGAACAAGGTCGCCAACGCCGCGAAGGTTGAGCCGAAGAACGTCGCCTTCGTTTACGCGCCGACGCAGAGCCTCGCGGGAAGCGTGCAGGTGGTCGGGCGCGTGCTCGAGGTCGCGCTGCACAAGGCGCACGAGCTCAAATTCCCGCTCGAAAACATCGTCGATGGAATCGCCACCGCCCCATTGTCGCCGCCGCATCCGGATTTCATTCAGGCGATGGGCCGCACCAATGACGCGATTATCTACGCGGGCCGCGCCCATCTTTTCGTCAAGGGTCCGGCCGAGGCCGCGCGCGAGCTGGCGAAGAATCTGCCGAGCGGCAATTCGCGCGATTATGGCCGACCCTTCGCGGATGTTTTCAAGGCTTATAAGGGCGACTTCTACAAAATCGACCCTAGCCTGTTCTCGCCCGCCGAGGCGATGGTGACGGCGATCGAGACCGGCGAAACCTTTAGAGGCGGCGCGATCGACGAGAAGCTGCTAGACGCCTCGTTCGGCTGACGGCGTTTTCCCTGATTCGTCGGGGCGCTCGACTGGCGCGGACCGGATTGTCGGGGCCGCGAAGGTTTCGCGAATTCAATAGGGGGTCGCCAGCGCGGCCCTCGTTCCGCCGGGCGCGGCGCGCCTGGATCAGCTTACCGTGCATGCGGCTGTCCTTGACGTTTTCTCATCATATCCCACGCGTCGCGGTCTTTACCGACAAAATCGACTGGCATGTCGAGAGCCTGGCGAACGCCTTGAAAAAGGCGGGGGCGCTGCCCGTCGTCGTTCGGCTTTCGGCGTGCAAGATCGACACGACACGGCCCTATGGTCTGGCGATACCAGGCTTTCGCTCTGCGCTTCCGGATGGCGTCATCGTGCGCGCCATAGGCGACGGTTCGCTGGAAATGATCACCATGCGGCTTGGCGTGCTACATGCGCTCGGCGAACTCGGCGTTCCAGTGATCAATGACGCTCGCGCGATCGAGCGATGCACCGACAAGTCGATGGCGACTTTCTTGCTGCAACGCGCCGGGCTGCGCACGCCGGAGACTTTCGTCGCCCAGACCAGCGCGCAGGCTCGGGCCGTCGCGCGGCGGGAATTGTCGCGCGGGCCGCTTGTTCTCAAACCTCTTTTCGGCGCTCAAGGGTGGGGATTGCAGCTCATTCGCGAGGAAGCCGAACTGCCGTCGCCGCAGGAAGCGCGCGGCGTTTATTACCTTCAGCGCTTCGTTCCGCCGCGAGCGGGAGAGGGGCGCTTCGAGGATATGCGCATACTCGTTTCCGGCGGCGAGATCGTCGCAGCCATGCGCCGCTGTTCCGATCAATGGATCACCAATGTTCGGCAAGGCGCCAGGCCGGCCGGCGTGGAGCCGAGCGCGCAAGAAAAGGACGCCGCGCTGCGGGCGACCAGGGCCTTGGGCGCATTTTGCGCCGGAGTCGATTTAATCGCCGGAGAAGACGGCGCGCCCTTGGTGCTCGAGGTCAACAGCATGGCCGGTTGGAGCGGATTACAGCGCGTCACGGGCTTTTCGATCGCCGGACGGCTGGCCTCGGACGCGCTCGGCGTGATAACGTCGTCACGCGCGCATTTGTGAGGCAGGTTCGCTTGACCGGCCCAGAACCACTCAGTCTCGCGCGGGCGTTCGTCGCCGCGTGCGAAGACGAGCTTAATGCTCCAAAGCCGGGAAATGTCCATGTATTCGCCGGCGGGCACGGCATGGAGGCGCGGGATTTCGTCGTCAGCGCCCACGCCGCGGCGGCGGCGCTGACGACGCCGGGCGTCGATGTCGGCTCCCGAATCCTCGCGGCGGTCGAAGCGACCTGGGCCCGCGTCGGCCAAAACACCAATCTCGGCATTGTTTTGTTGTGCGCTCCCATCGCGCACGCCGCCTTGGCCTTTCCTCGATTGGAGTTGCGCGCGGGGGTGAGCAAGACTCTCGTCGGTTTGACCCGCGCCGACGCCGAACTCGCCTTCAAGGCGATCTCCCGCGCCAATCCCGGCGGACTCGGAGAGGCGCCGCGGCACGATGTGACTAAGCCGGCTCGCGTGAGCCTCCTCGAAGCGATGCGCGCGGCCAGCGACAGAGACCGCATCGCGTGGCAATACGCCAACGGGTTCGAGGATATTTTCGACCTCGGCGCGAACGCTCTGGCGGCTTCGCGGCGCGAGGGAGATGAAAGACCCGCGTCCGTCCTTCGCCTCTATCTCGCCTTCCTTTGCGCCTTTCCGGACAGCCACATATTGCGCAAATTCGGCGAGCCGGCGGCCTCGAACGTCATGTCGGAAGCTCGAGCTTTTTCCGCGTCGCTCGCGCGGACGAAGGACGCAAGGGCAATCCATGCCGACGCGCTCCGTTTCGATCAATCACTTAAGGCGAGGGGACTCAATCCGGGAACCAGCGCGGATTTGACCGTCGCGACTCTTTTCGCCGATTATGTGCGCGGCGTCTTGGCAAACGCTTGCAAAAATGGTTGAGTCCGCGCCGCGCGAGATGGTCTTGCGTGGAGCGAGGCGGTTCGCTGGGCGTTGGCCCCTTGCCGCAGCGATAAAAATGGGGGGCGCCCCGAATCCGAAAAAGGGTTCGCGGGACGCACAAAGTTTTCTCGAAAGGAAACGCAGATGGCGAAGATCAACAAGATGCTGATTGGCGAGTCGCTGGTCGGCGATGGCAACGAAGTCGCTCACATCGACCTGATCATGGGCCCGCGCGGCAGCGCGGCCGAAATGGCTTTCGCCAACGCTCTTGTGAACAACAAGGACGGCTTCACGACGCTTCTCGCGGTCGTCGCGCCGAACCTGCTGGCCAAGCCGAACACGATTCTGTTCAATAAGGTCACGATCAAGGGCGCGAAGCAGGCGGTCCAGATGTTCGGCCCGGCCCAGGCCGGCGTCGCCAAGGCGGTCGCGGACTCGGTGGCCGAGGGCGTGATCCCGGCGGACGAAGCCGACGATCTGTTCATCTGCGTCGGCGTGTTCATTCACTGGGACGCGAGCGACGACGCCAAGATCCAGGATTTCAACTATCAGGCCACCAAGGAAGCCATCGCTCGCGCCGTCAAGGGCGAGCCGAAGGCCTCGGAAGTCGTCGCCAAGCGCAACGACGCCAAGCATCCCTTCGCCGCCCACTAAGGCTAGGGCGGGCCAAAAGGCTCTCTAAGCGGGGAACTCGCGTGGGTTCCCCGTATGATCCAAGACTTGACAGCGCAATCGGGATCGACGCGCCATCGGGACGAAGCGGCCGCCAGACCACCGACGCCGATCGGAGGAAGTGGTGGCATGGCGAAGCGTTCGTGCTGCAGCAGGGAACGTTCCCGCCCAAATAAAAATAATCGGGGCGAACCGGCCATTTTGGATCGGGAGACGCCGGAACGGAACAAGGCTCTCGATGGCCGAAGGGGACGGCGCTATCGAGACGCGACAACAGACCGGAAGGGATCGAAACATGGGCATTCTGGACACGATTTTAGGGGCGCTTTTTCCGAAGCCGGCCGCTGGCTTCGCTTCGAGCAGCGCCAAGTCGGGCGTGGGCGAGTCGCTGGTCGGCGAAGGCAATGAGGTTGCGCACATCGACCTGTTGATCGGGCCGCGCGGCAGCGCTGTCGAGAAGGCTTTCGCCAACGGTCTCGTCAACAACAAGGACGGCTTCACGACCCTTCTCGCCGTTATCGAGCCCAACCTCCTGGTCAAGCCCTACACGATGATGTTCAACAAGGTGACCATCAAGAACGCCAAACAGGCCGTTCAGATGTTTGGTCCCGCCCAATATGGCGTCGCCAAGGCGGTCGCGGATTCGGTGGCCGAGGGCGTGATCCCGGCGGACAAGGCCGACGACCTCTTCATCTGCGTCGGCGTGTTTATTCATTGGGACGCGAACGACGATCAGAAGATCCAGGATTTCAACTACGCCGCCACCAAGGAAGCCATCGCCCGCGCGCTCAAGGGCGACCCCACTGCTCAAACGGTGCTTCAGGCCCGCGCCACGGCGAAGCATCCCTTCGCCGCTCACTGAGGTGTTTTTTCGGACCAAGGAAGAGGGAGCCGTTTCGGCTCCTTTTTCGGACCCGTTTCTGTTCTGCTGAGTCACAACGCAGTAATCGGAGCGGTAAAGGGGAACGTCATTGCGAGCGCGAGCCGAAGCAATGACGGAACCTGCGGTCAAACTCGTTTATGACGCAATAGAACCGGTCGCCGCGACGCCGTCGAGATCGTGTCGCCCCAATTTTCCGTTATGAAGCGCCGAGGCCACAAGCGCCCCGCAAATCCCCAAATTCGCCAAAGAATCCAAATCTTCGACCCCCCGTACGCCGCCGGCGGCGAAAATCTCACGATTCCCCGCGCGAGCTTTAATGCTTTGCAAGGCGTTGTAATCTGGCCCTTGATCGACTCCAACCCGAGCCAGGGTCATGACAATGACCCGTTGCGGCCAGAGTTCGGGAGAGTTGGGCAAATCCAGCGGCCCCAAAAATTCCTGGCCACGAAAATCCAGCGATAGAATTCCATTAGGCGATCGCAGCGCCGCCGAACTTGCCGCGGGCGCGATCCGGGCGAGCGTTTCGCTGCCGATCACGGGGAGCACATTCGCCGCGACGCCAACCTCCGATTGCACTCCTGCGTCTCGCCAGAATTTCACCTGAGGGAAGGTCACGGCGAGGCGCCTCATGATGAGGATGTTCGCCTCACGCCCCTCGATCGCGTCCAGATCGGCGATATAGATCGTCGAAAAAGGGAAAAGTCCAAGGAAACCCGAAACCACATCTTCCGGCGCGCTGGAACTGCATAAGGGAGAGGCGAGCGGACGATATCGATCCCTTTGTCCGGCGAAGGCGCGCACGACTTCTCCGCCCATTATGTCGATTACTGGGATTACTTGCATGGCGTTCTGAATTATGGTTTTGACCGCGTGCCGGTTGGCGCGGCGTTTATCTAACCGTTTGAGCCGACATGCTCCAGCGGGCTTCTTTTTCAGTTGGCGAAGGCGAACCAGGGTCCGGATCAGATGATGCGCAACACGGCGGTCGCCGGATTGGCTTTTTTCGTTCTTGGCGGGATCGCCACGGCGGCGCCGCCGGCGCCCCGCGACCAGGGCGATTGGCCATGCCGTCAAATCAAGGTGCCAGATCTGTCTCTTGCCGCGATCTGGAACGGACCCCCCATCGAGGCGGCGGCCAAAACATGGCGCGAAGACACCGAGGTAAGCGATCTGGCGTCGAGGCTCGCGGCGCGGCGGACGCCGACGGAAACGGCGCAAAAGCTGATCGAGGACTTCGCCCAAGGAGCGGGCGGGGCGCGCAAGGAGCGTCTGCTGCGGTTGTTCGCGGGGGTTTACGACAAGCTGGATAGAGAGCGCGGCGAGGTCATTGCTGGCCTCGACCGTTATGGGCGGGCGCAAAAGGAGATGGCGGAGCAGTTGCGCGAGCGAACGCAAAAATTACGCGAAGCCCAGGACTCCCACGCCGGGGCGGATAAGCTCAAGGAGCTCTCGGACGACTTGCAATGGGAGATGCGCGTTTTCGAGGAGCGCCGCAAGGCGATGACTTTTGTTTGCGAAACTCCCGCCCTCATCGAGCAGCGGCTCGGCGCCCTGGCCCGTTCGATCCAGGGGGCGCTCGAATGAAAAATCCCGGCGCCGCTCCGCGCCGGGATGTCGTTCCGAGTTAGACGTCGAATCCGCCGTCGCCGCCGTCGCCGCCGTCATAGCCGTCATCCGGCTCGTAGTCGGCGTCCTGGGTGTCGTTGGAGTCGTCATAGGCTTGATCGTCGCTCGCGTCCCGCTCCGCTCCGCTCGACGGGTCGTCGCCGTAATAGTTATTTACGATCGTCGTGTCGGACCCGCCAAAAGCGGATTTCTGGTAGCCCTGATCGATTCCGAAGCTGCTTCCCATTCCGCCGCCGTGGAATAGACTTCGAATGCCATCCGCGAGCAAGACGCCGCCGGCTACGCCAGCCGCCGCGCCCAGCGCTCCTTTGAGAAAACCACCGGGAGCCGGGGGCGCGAAGCCAGCTTGGCCTGGAGCAAAACCGCCCGGTGGCGGCGCATAGCCGGGACCCGGCTGCTGAGGCGCGGGGCCGGATCCCCACGGCCCCCCTTGCGGGTAAGCGGGAGGCGGCGCCATGGAGCGAGGCGGCGGCGCAGGGGCTTGGGTCCCTCCGCCGAAAAGTCCGCCGAGAAAACTCGTCGATTGCTTCGGCGCCGATTCGAGCTCGCGCAACCGCGCCTCCATTTGCTGAATCTTCTGATTCGCCGACTGGAGCGCGAAATCCTGCACTATGACGGTCTGCGCAAGGAGATAAGGAGCCGTGGGCTGAACCTTCACCTGGTCATTGATAAAAGCTTCCGCCTCCTGGTCGCGCGGCGAGGATGCGGCGTTCTTGATGCGCTCGAACAGGCCGGCGAGGAGTTGGCGTTCTTCGGGTGACATTGGTCTCTCCGATTTGGAGCCGGCCCGTGAGGCCCGGCGCGTCGAATATGGGAGCGAAGCCGCCCGGCGCCAAGAGGGCGTCTTCCGAATTCAAAAAGAACGAGCGGAAAATTGCGAGAAAGGGTTATTCCCCGACGAGCGCCATGTCGTCCCGGTGGATCAGCTCGTCTGGCCCCTTAAAGCCAAGCAAGCCTTGGATATCCTTGGATGAACGTCCGATGATCCTTACCGCGTCAACGGCGTCGTAGGTGACGAGACCGCGGCCGATCTCGCCGCCGTGGGCGTCGCGGATCACGATGCAGTCGCCGCGCGCGAAAACGCCTTCGACGCGTGTAACGCCCGCCGGAAGAAGGCTCTTGCCGTTGGCGAGCGCGCGCGCGGCCCCGGCGTCGAGATGGGCGGCCCCCTTGGGCTCCAGCGAGCCGGCGATCCATTTCTTGCGCGCGGTCACCGGGTTCGATGGCGTGAGGAACCAGCTGCATCGTCCGCCGGCGGCGATGCGCGACAGCGGGGCGGGCTCGCGGCCGTCCGCGATGATCATATGAGAGCCGCCGGTGGCGGCGATCTTCGCCGCCTCGATTTTGGTCCGCATTCCGCCGCGAGAGAAGATCGAGGCGGCGCCGCCGGCCATCGCCTCGATTTCGGCCGTCACTCGCGGCACTATGGGTATGAGCCGAGCGTCGGGGTTGTCGCCGGGCGGCGCTGTATAGAGACCGTCGACGTCCGAGAGCAGCACCAGCAGGTCGGCGCTGGCCATTGTCGCGACGCGAGCCGCGAGCCGGTCGTTATCGCCATAGCGTATTTCGGCGGTCGCGACCGTGTCGTTCTCATTTATGATCGGCACCGCACGCAAATTGAGCAGTCGATTGAGGCATTCTCGAGCATAAAGATAGCGTCGTCGCTCTTCGGTGTCGCCGAAAGTGACGAGGATCTGCCCGGCGATCATCCCTCGATCCCCGAGAACCTGCGCCCAGATGCGGGCCAGGGCGATCTGGCCGACGGCGGCGGCGGCCTGGCTATCCTCCAGCGGAAGCGGTCCCGGAGGCAGACCAAGCACGCTGCGCCCCAGCGCGACGGAGCCCGAGGAGACCACCATGACCTCGGCGCCGCGCCGGTGCAGCGCCAGCAGATCGTCGGCGAGCCGCTCCAGCCATTCTTTTTTCACCGAGGCGGCGCTGGGCTCGACGAGAAGAGAGGAACCGACCTTGACGACGATGCGCTTGAAAGAATCGAGAGAGGGCGTGGACACGGCGAAAGCGCTATAAAGCCCGCCGAGCGGGCGCCGATGAGTGAATTTTGGGCTTTCTCGAAATGGCAGGAGTGGCAGGGCTCGAACCTGCGACCCCCGGTTTTGGAGACCGGTGCTCTACCAATTGAGCTACACTCCTGCATGTCGCTACGCCCGTTTGGGAAACAGGCTCCAAGGGGTCGCCCTCTGGCGCGACGCGACTTCAATGCCGCAACCCCGGCCCGGATGCAAGAGGCCGACGCAAATTTTGCGTCAACCTCTCGCCATTCAGGAGTTTCCTCCGTTCAACACGGTGACGGCGCGGCGGTTTTGCGACCAGCAGGAAATGTCGTCGCACACGGCGACCGGGCGTTCCTTGCCATAGCTGGTGGTGTGTATGCGCGAGACGGAGATCCCATGCGAAGCAAGGTAGTTCTTGACCGATTCCGCGCGCCTTGCGCCAAGCGCGAAGTTATATTCGCGCGTGCCGCGCTCGTCGGCATGGCCTTCGACGGTGAAATGATAACGAGGATAACGGCTTAGCCATTCAGCTTGTTTGTCGAGAGTCGACTGCGCCGTTGCGCTCAAATCGGTCGAATCGGTGTCGAAGAACACGCGGTCGCCGACATTGACCACGAAGTCCTGCGGGCTGCCCGGAGCGGCGGCCCCCCGGGTGCCGGAGGCGAAACGATCCGCTCCCGCCTCGTCGGCCGTGTTTTTGGCGCAGGCCGAAATCGCCAGGGTCGCGAGCAAGATTGTGACGATTTTTGCGGCGCGGAGCCTGCGGGCAAGCTGCATGATGTCAAACTCCTGTCACGGACTTGTATCGGCGTGGGGGCGGGGCGCCCGCCTCGCCCTCCAACGGACCGGCGGCGCGAGAGGCTCTCAGTCCTAGTCACGCAGGGTTAAGGGAAGGTTTTGGAAACCTTGATACGTTCTTCACCGAGGCTGTGGCATTTTCGCAAGTGGCCCTTTTGCTTAACAAAGGCTTAATTGCTTAACAAAAGATGAATGGCGAATTTGCGGCTGTGGCGGCGGCGCGGATATGCCGCGCGCCGGCGGTGTAGCGCATTTTCTTTGCGCATAGTTTCTCGAAACACGCAAAGTGGCTAATATATTGTACAGCTTCGGCCTGTTTTGGCGGCATACCAACTAGCTTTACGCCTCACTGCCAAATTGCCGCACCGCGTAACTACTGTATTTTTGCGATCTTGCGACAAATAAACGCAGGGAGGCAGACTTGTATGAAGTGGCAAAGGCATTGCATTTCCTCCGATACCGAAAGGGTGATCGAGAAATATGAATCCGCTTGGCGTGGACGATGGCGTCCGTCAAGTATTATAGGAGTATGACGCATGATGAGACCCGACCAATTGTACGCTATTTTGCAGATTATGCGTTATGGCTCGCTTGTGCTGGCTATCTTGTTTGCGAGCAAAATCGTCGCCTACGCCGCGCACACGATGCACTGACCCTTTTTGCGTTTTCGCGGACCGTTAACGGCGCGAGGGCGTCTTTAACGCCGCGCGTTGAAGACCGATAATTCAAGAAATTTTTGACGCTCGAGCAAAATCCGAAAAAGTTGATAGGCTTTGTCGATTGGATTTTGTTCCAGCTTTTTGAACCTGGAGCGATTTCTTAATCGACCAGACGATTCCGTCTGGTCGATAAGCGCTCAAATTCCCTCCTCAACAGTTCATTTGGCCGAACGCTTCCGTCGGAGAGGACAAGGCGGCGGACTCATAATCCGCTCTTGGCCGGCGCGGCCGAGGCGATTCGCCCGATTTTGAGCAAAGGTCGCGCAGGGCGATGGCCGTTCGACGCCCTCCGCCGCCGCTAAAAAAGGCTTGAAAATTGGGACTTTAGCGTAAGCGTAACGCTTTAAAAATTATTTAAATTTCCTGCCGTTCAACCATGCCATATGGTCGCACTCAAATCACGGAGGCCCCGTTCTCAGGGTTCTCTCCGCCGCCTTAACTGGAGCTGCGATCTAAGTAATGCTAGGCATCGTCCGAATTGCCTTGGAGCGGCCGTACACGTTCGTCGTCATGGCCATGTTCATCCTGCTCATGGGCGTTAAGGCGTGGTTGGGAACGCCGACAGATATTTTTCCCAATATCGGCATTCCGGTCATCAGCGTGGTTTGGACCTATAACGGCCTGCCGCCCGACGACATGTCGGGTCGTATTATTTATTTCTACGAACGAACGCTGACGGCGCAGGTCAACGATATTCAGCATCTCGAGTCCCAGTCGCTGCCCGGCTATGGCGTCGTGAAGGTCTATTTTCAACCGAATGTGAAAATAGACATGGCTATTGCCCAAGTGACGGCGGCTTCGCAGACGGTGTTGAAATATCTGCCGGCCGGCGTGACGCCGCCCTATGTGCTCTCGTTCAATGCGTCGAGCGTGCCGGTCCTCCAGTTGGCGTTGTCCAGCAAGACCTTGTCCGAAGCCGAATTGTTCGATTACGGACAAAACTTCATCAGGCCGCAACTCGCGACCGTGGCGGGCGCGGCGATTCCTTCGCCCTATGGCGGCAAGGTGCGTCAGGTGCAGGTCGACATCGATCAGGAGAAGATGCGCACCATTGGCGTCTCGGCGCAGGATGTCGTCAACACCATCGCGGATCAGAACCTTATTACGCCTGTCGGCACCGAGAAGGTCGGCGAGTACGAGTACATTATCACTCTCAACGACTCGCCAATCGAAATCGCCGAACTGAACAATCTGCCGATCAAGAAGGCGGATGGAACCATCAATTATATCCGAGACGTCGCTTTCGTTCACGATAGCTATCCGCCCCAGATCAACATCGTCCGGGTGGACGGCAAGGCCGCCGTTCTCATGACCATACAGAAGGTCGGCTCGGTCTCCACTCTGGACGTCATCCAGGGCGTGAAGGATCTTTTGCCGAAGATTAGAGAATCCCTGCCCGAGGGGCTCGAACTGGTCGCGGTCGGAGATCAATCGGCCTTCGTTCAGGCCGCGGTGAACAACGTCATTCAGGAAGGCGCGACCGCCGCTGCTCTGACAGCCTTGATGATCTTGCTTTTTCTCGGCACATGGCGCTCGACGCTGATCATCACGGTTTCGATACCTCTGGCGATCCTGAGCGCCATCGCCGTTCTTTCCGCCTTCGGGGAAACCATCAACGTCATGACTTTGGGCGGGCTCGCGCTCGCGGTCGGCATTCTGGTCGACGACGCTACCGTCACCATCGAAAACATCGACCGGCATCTGGAGATGGGCGACCATATCGTCGATGCGATTCTCGACGGCGCGTCGGAGATCATGATTCCCGCGACCGTGTCGTTGCTGTCGATGTCCATCGTCTTCGTTCCAACCTTTGGGCTTGGCGGAGTGGCCGGATACCTCTTCAGGCCGATGTCGGAAGCCGTCATCATCTCGCTCCTGGCGTCCTATGTGTTGACCTATACCCTGGTCCCGACGCTCGCGCGTTATCTTCTGGCCGACCAGGTCCATCATGGTCATGAAGCGCCGCCAAGCCGGAATCCGCTGGTTCGGTTTCAGCGCGGATTCATGCATCGATTTGAAAATGTGCGCGCAACCTATCGCCAACTGCTTTCGGCAGTGCTCGCGCGTCCATGGCCATTCGTCGTCGGCCTGATGGGTGCTGTCATTATCTCTTTCGGCCTCGCGCCGTTCCTTGGGCAGGGCTTTTTCCCGACGGTGGAATCGACGCAAATAAAATTGCACCTTCGAGCGCCGATGGGGACGCGTATCGAAGAGGCGGGTTTGCTGTGCAATCGGGTCGAGAAGGAAATCCACAAAATCATTCCTTCGGACGCGATCGATAGCATCGTCGACAACATTGGTCTGCCCATCAGCGGCATCAATATCGCCTATGGCAATTCGGGAACGATTGGCGTCGGCGACGCCGATCTGTTGATTACGCTCAAGAAAGGTCAGGAGCGGAACACGGAAGAATACATCGACGCCCTGAGAGACGAGCTTCCGAGGGCTTTTCCCGCAACGAGCTTCGCCATGCTTCCCGCGGACATCGTGACGCAAGTGCTCAATTTCGGCCTGCCGTCTCCGATCGACGTCCAGGTGGCGGGCAATCAGGCCGAGGCCAATCGCACCTACATAGACAAGATTTACAGGGAAATCGCTCTGGTCACCGGCGTCGCCGATGCGCGAATACAGGAGGTTTCCAATTATCCGACCTTCCTGGTGAACGTTAATCGCACGCTTTCGCTCGATGTCGGCTTGACCGAAAGGGACTTCGCCAATTCGATGCAAACCGAGCTTTCCGGGAGCATCCAAACCGCTCCGACCTTTTGGCTCAACCCCAAGAACGGCGTTTCATATCCAATCGTCGTGCAGACTCCGCAATATTGGTTGAACAGCATGAACGCGCTCGTGAACATGCCGATCACCGGCGCGAAGGGAAACCAATTGCTTGGCGCAATGGCGGATGTGCAGCGCAGTTGGAGCGACGCTGTCGTCGCGCACTACAACGTGCAGCCGGTCATCGACATTTACGCCAGCACTCACGGACGCGATCTTGGGGCGGTGGCGAAGGATATCCAGTCGATACTCACGCGTACGGCTTCGGAGGCTCCCAAGGGGTCGACCGTGGTGTTGCGCGGACAGGTGTCGACAATGATGAGCGCCTATTCGCAGCTCTTCACCGGATTGGCGCTCTCGATCGTGCTCATCTACATGCTGATGGTCGTCAATTTTCAGTCGTGGCTCGACCCCTTCGTCATCATCACCGCGTTGCCGGCCGCCCTCTCGGGCATTGTGTGGGCGTTGTTCCTGACATTCACCAACCTTTCGGTCCCTGCGCTCACGGGAGCGATCATGTGCATGGGCGTCGCCACCGCGAACAGTGTTCTGGTGGTCAGTTTCGCGCGCGAACGGCTGTCGGAAGGCGCGGACCCTATAACCGCGGCTCTGGACGCTGGTTTCACCCGGTTCCGTCCGGTGATGATGACGGCGCTAGCCATGATCATCGGCATGTTGCCGATGGCGCTCAGCGCGGAGCAAAACGCGCCTTTGGGACGCGCGGTGAT
This sequence comes from Methylocystis sp. KS32, assembly GCA_002862095.1. Classification (GTDB taxonomy): domain Bacteria; phylum Pseudomonadota; class Alphaproteobacteria; order Rhizobiales; family Beijerinckiaceae; genus Methylocystis. The sequence goes on from PHSQ01000004.1 coordinate 299,012, forward strand.
GGGGGGGCTGTCTTGCGCGACGATCGCGACGCTGTTCTTCGTCCCCGTGGTCTTCAGTCTGGTACATGCTCGAAAGAGCGAAAGCGAAGCGCCGGAAGGCGTTTGAACCAAGAGAAATTTGCTTATGTCTAACGCTGACAAGGTCGAACGCCGCAGCAACGACGAGAGTGCTCCGGTGTTGGTGCGGAAGGCCAAGCGCTGGCTGATAATTATCGCGGTAGTGGCTCTTGCGCTTGCAATATTCGGGATCGTAACCCGCAAGATCGAGCAGGGGCGACTCGCGGAATGGACCCAAAAACAGGCGGTGCCGTCGGTAGCGACGACCTTGCCCTTGAAAGGGAGCGGCCAGCAGGAGTTAATTCTTCCCGCCGTGATCCAGGGTCTGTTCAATGCGGAAATACGCGCCCGCGTAAACGGCTACATCAAGGAATGGCGCTATGACATCGGCGCCCGCCTGAAATCCGGCGAAATTCTCGCGGTCATAGATGCGCCCGATCTGGATCAGCAGTTCGAACAGGCCAAGGGCGAACTGTCCCGGGCGGTCGCGCACATGAATCTTGCGAAGCTGACTTCCAAGAGATGGGAGGCGTTGCGTTCGTCCACGGCGGTCTCGCAGCAGAGCGCCGACGAGAAGAGCGGCGACACCGAAGCAAAAGTCGCCGATTTGTCCGCTGCGAAATCGAACCTCGAACGGCTCAACGCGCTGGAAGGTTTCAAACAGATCATAGCGCCTTTCGACTGCGTGGTGACGGCGCGCAAGATCGACATTGGCGTGCTGGTTGGCCCGGGAAACCAGCTTGAACTGTTCGATGTCTCCGACATTCATCAGGTCTATATTTATGTGCGCGTCCCGCAGGCTTACGCCTCCCAACTCGTCGAGGGCATGAAGACCACTTTGACCTTGCCGCAATACAAGAATCGGGTCTTCAACGCCCGCCTGCTCTCGACATCGAGCGCCATCGCCGAAAGCTCGCGCACGCTCTTGGTCCAGCTTATCGCCGACAATCCCGACTACGCGCTTCTTCCCGGCGCTTATACGGAAGTCCACTTCTCGTTGTCTGGCAACCCGGGCGTGATGCGTGTGCCCTCGAATACGCTTTTCTATCGCAACAATGCTGTAAACGTCGCGATCGTCGGGCCGGATCAAAAAGTGACGGTGAAGAAAGTTGAAATCGTGCGCGATCTCGGGGAAGTGGTCGAGGTTACGGGCGTTTCCCCGTCGGATCGGCTGATCCAATATCCGTCGGAGACGATCGGTAACGGCGACGTAGTGAAAATTGCGGAGAAGGAGCACGCGGAGAGCGGCTCCAGCGCAAAAAAAGCCGAGGCCAAGTAGATGCGGCGCGGATTCGCTTTGGCCCTGGCGTTTTCGCCAATGATTCTTGCCGGCTGCGATATGGCGCCGGAATACAAGCCTCCCGCGATGGAAACGCCGGTTAAATACAAGGAGGCCGAAAAATGGACCGAGGCCAAGCCAAAGGATGACCAACCACGGGGCGCGTGGTGGGCGGTTTTCAACGACAAGGTGTTGAACGAACTCGAACCGCAAGTCGGCATCGCCAATCAGGACCTCGCCGCGGCGCTCGCCGTGTTTGACGAGTCCCGCGCCTATGTCGCCAAGGCGCAGGCGGCCTTGTTGCCGTCGGTCAATCTCGACAACAGCTATACTTCGATTAAAAGCTCCGCGCATCGTCCACACCGCAAGGCTGATACGCCGTTGAACGCCGCGGATCTGGCCCAATCCTTTCTGGACAACCGGCCCGTGAACGAGCCGGATCATTACGACAACAACATCCTGCAATTACAGGCGGGCTATGAAGTCGATCTTTGGGGGCGCGTTCGCGACAGCGTCGCCGCCGGGGAGGCGCGGGCTCAGGCGAGCGCGGCGGACCTCGAAACGATACGCCTTAGTCTCCAGGCTGAACTCGCACGCACTTACATCGGGTTGCGCGGTCTCGACGCCGAGGCCAAGCTATTGGCCGACACCGTGGACGCCTATGGGAAGGCGCTTGCGCTGACGCAAGCTCTGGTGCAGGGCATGATCGGCGCGCCGGCCGACGAGGCGCGCGCGGCCGCGCAATTGGAGATGGCTCGCGCCGAACTCTATGACGTGATGGCGCGGCGCGCGCTTTTGGAACATGCGATCGCCACGCTGGTCGGCAAACCCGCGCCTTCGTTTTCTATCGCTCCATTCGCGCATCTCGGCTCGCCGCCAAATGTTCCTCCCGGCGTGCCATCGACGCTGCTGGAGCGCCGTCCCGACATTGCGGAAGCGGAGCGTCTGGTCGCCGCCTCAAATCAAACCATCGGCGTCGCTCGGGCCGCGTTCTTTCCGCGCCTGATCATCAATCTGTCTGGCGGAACTCAAGACACCGGGCTCAGCCTGTTTAATATGCGCAACAGCATCTGGGCGCTGGGTCCATCCGTAACGCTCCCGATTTTCGATGGCGGAGCGCGACTGGCGGATCTGTCGGCGGCGGAGGCGCAATACCTTGAAACAGTGGCGCGATATCGCGCCGCCGCTTTGCGGGCGTATCAGGAAGTCGAGGATAACCTGGCTTTGGAGCGCTGGCTCAGCAAGGAGACCAAAAGTTTGATCTTGGCGCGCGCTTCGACGGAAAAGGTTCTTAGCATATCGCTTACGCTCTACCGCGACGGGGCCACGAACTTTCTGGACGTGGTTGTCGCTCAAACGGCCGCGCTCGAAGCAGCGAGAGCCGTGCTCGCCATCGAGACACGGCGGCTCGAGGCGAGCGTCGGATTGATCGTTGCGTTAGGTGGGGGATGGTCGTCGCAAGAACTCGCCAAGGTCGATTAAAGCCGACGAAATTCTGGTCTTCACACGTTCGGGTGCGAATATGCCTCAAAACCGGCTTACTGGATTTTCTTGCCAAACATGCGTGTTCTGGGATCAGTTCACCGATATCGAAGGCAGTTGCCGACGCAACGCGCCGCCGCCCGGCGGGGAGGTCGACGAGGTTGCTCGTTGGCCGCGAACCTTTCAAGAGTCGTTCTGCGGGGAGGGGATCAAACGGGAGGACGCCGACCTTAAGTCGGTACGATGTTCGGATTGCATCTTTTGGCGGCATCCGCGGGGCGGCCTCCAGCCCGTCGACTTTCTCGATCAATTGCCGGATTGGTGGGAGAAGGCGGGGCATTGCTATAGACTTGCCGCTGTTCCTAGCTCCATGTCGGGTTTCAAGGCGTGCTGGCGCGTAACCCACGCCAGCGACTCCTGCTTTGCCGGGGAGGCCCCAAGCGGCGCGACTAGAACGAAGACAGCGAACCGCTCCGTAGACTAGGCGGTCGCTATATAGTGCCTGAGCGCCATGCGTTCCGCCTCGATCGCTTCGATCCGATATTTCACTATGTCCCCGATCGAAACGACCCCGGCAAGACGTCCATTGCGCATGACCGGAAGATGTCGGCAGCGTTCATCGGTCATGGTGTCGCTGGCCTCGTCGATGCTGTCGTGTTCATGCACGAACCTGCAATTGACCTGCATATGGCGACCGACTTCTTCCTGGAGAGCCGCGGCTCCGTGTCGCGCGACGGCCGTTATGATGTCGCGCTCGCCGATCAGGCCGAGGACTTCGCGGTCGGCGCCCAGCACGATAAGCGCCCCCACTCCCTTTTCAACGAGTTCCGCCGCGGCCTCTTGCAGCGTTTGATTTGGCGTCGCGGTATAGACATCGACGCCTTTCATCGCGAGAATGCGACCAATGCTCATCTTGCGTCCTCCGCTCCCTGGCGATTGTTTTCATTGGCCGGCGTCCTGCTTGCGTCAGCCTATATCCCCGCCGCCGGAAGCTCCGCCGCCGGGATGAAATAGTAATATTCCGAGTTGCGGATTGGTTCCCCGCCTAGGCGAGTTTTATTGAATTTGGCGCGGCCGGCGGCATTAAGCGGCGCCAATGCCCGACGAAGTGGCCTTTACGAATTCTCGCGCCCGAGTTCGGGCTCGCTCGCTGCGACCGAACAGAGAGCGGGACTCGCGGGCGAAGCGCTGGTCGCCGGGGTTGCACTGGGAGCAGCGATCGGGCGCCCCGAGGCCAAGGCGGTTCGCAAAAACGCCCGGAGCTTAGGTGTTCGCGCTTCAGTCAGGCGAGAAAATGCGTAAGCGAAGACGATCGCGATGAAGATCACCGAGAAGGCAAGGGTCCAGTGCAAAAGCGTCGGGAGATGCTTGTACCATTCGCGACCGAGTAGGCTGCCGGCGCCGGCCCAAACAAAAAACACTAGCGGCGCGTGAGTGGCGTAAAGAGAATAGGAAAAATCGGACAAGCGCCTGTGCAAGGGTCCAAGATTTGAAAATAGTCCATTTCCATCGCCAAGGCGCAGGCCGATCAACAAATTCGCGAAAGTCGCCGTCGTCGCGATGTCAGCGAGCGTCGCGATAAAAGGATAGGCCGTCAGCACGGGGCCGCGAACAGCCAGGCGCACCGCGGCGATCGTGGCGAGGAAGAGACCAAGAGAGACGAGCGGTGATTTTATCGCCGGACGCGGGGCAAGACGCACGAGAGCGCCCGCGATCCAGGCGCAATATCCAAGGAGGAAGAAGCTTTTTGGAATCGCCATGAAAACCGTGGCCGCGACGCCGGCGGCGAAAGCGGCGAAGCGGAAGCTTTTCGAATAGGCGCTCGCGAAGGGAAGCAGTAGCAAAGGGAAGGTGACATAGTACCACATTTCGCAGGCCAAGGACCAAAGCGGGCCGTTGGAGCCCGCCTGGGTCGTCCATATGCTTTGTTGCTGCAACAGCGCCCAAAACATATTGAGAGGATCGAACACGCCTTCGAAAAAGGATGCGTCGTAAATTCCGGAATTGGGGAAAATTTGTCGTCCGACCGAGTCGACGATGAATCCGACCGCCAGCGCGGGGACCATAACGATGTAAATGCGGCTGAAGCGATTGATGTAATAGCCGAGCAAAAAAGGCTCGGCTCTGCGCCGACGCCGCAAAAGGTCGCCGCCGACAAGAAAACCAGAGATGACAAAAAACACCAATACGGCCTGATGCGAAAAGGCGGTGAGGAACCACCAGGCGTAGACGCCGGGGCCGTGAGGCGCGACCATGATGTCGCTGATCTGGACCAGAACGGTAGCATGGCCGAGAAGCACCGCCAGGGCAGCGATCCAGCGGGCGAGGTCAAGGAAATTCGACAGAGCTTTATTCACAGCGATGCGCTCGACTCCAAGCCGCGAAAGAGACACGTTATTCGCGAAAATCGACTTTATTGCGTGCTTAAAGCGATTCGCGGGCGAAGATATAGGATGGTCGAAGCGTCGCGGCGGTTTTTATTTAAATAATCGCATATTTTGAGTCGAGGGCTTTTCGCGCTAGAGCAAAATCCGAAAAAGTTGATAGACTTTTCCGATTAGATTTTGCTCCCGCTTTTTGAATTTGGAGCAATTTCTTATCGACCGGACGATTCCGTCCGGTCGGAAAACCCTCTAACGCGGTCCTCCTTCGGGTGGGATCGAAGCGACAGGAAATCGCGCCATAGCGTGATGTTGGAGAGAATTCCGACCGCAAGGGTGTATCAACTTTTATGTTAATTCGCTTTAAGGCGCGTGTTTGGGGGGCTGTTGCGCAGCGGCCGAACTCGTGGCTTCAAAAGAAGCTGATGATGAAACGCAAACGCCTTGGCGGTTTTTTCGCGAGTTGCGCGACGGCGGCGATCTGCTGCGCATCGATCAGCCCTTCGCGCGCCGAAACATTGGAGCATGAAAGCAATCTACGCGCGCGCCCGAGCGCCGCGGCGCGCATGGTCGGCAAGCTCGACGCAGGGACGGAGGTCGCCGTCGAGCGTTCGGAACATGGTTGGAGCCTTGTGTCCGCGCCCAATATGCGGGGTTATCTTCCCAGCCGGGTCGTGCGGACAGCCACGCCGCAAATCGAGACCGCGCGGAACCCCAATTGCGATCTTGGCTACCCATATTCTGGCAGCAGCGCCTATTTTGGCGGCTTGACCGAACTTCGGACTTCCGGTCCGCTCGGCGCTCTCTTCGGCTATCATATCAGCAGGCCGTGCTGAGGTTTTCCGAGCCGATTCCACGCGGCGCGAGGCCCTCGCGGCATTTCGAATCGCCTGCGTCAAATTCGCGCGATTCCTGCCCATTCATTGCCAAAAATCATCACGGAAGCAGTTTGACCTTGGTTAAACCCGCGCCAGATCGCGCGAAAGACGGCCCCCGATAACCGCCGGTGTGACCTTTTCGCGCAGCAGGGTTGTACAGGATATTTTATTGACTTTAATCAAAAAAATATCCGGCTGTGCGGCGTAGCATAATCGCGCGGTTTATCGACGTAGCGCGGGAGATTCGCGCGCTTTTCCCTTGTGATCCGGCGCTCTCGCGCGTGCACGCAAAATTTCGTGAGGACAAAACACCATGGAGCGGCTGCCTTTAATTCCGAAACGGCGGACCTTCGGCGAGATATCGCTAACCGCGATATTTGTGGCGCTGGCCATCGCCACCGCTTTCATCGCCACGCGGGCCTATACGCCCGCTTACGCCTTCCACATGGCGCTGTTTTCCCTTGGCTCGGTGGTTGCGGTCGCCGCGATAAACATGCGCTATCAGGCGCGGCCGGTGGACCCGCCGCCGCTCTTCATCGACGGAAGGCCAAACTACAACTACGGCCCGGTCAAATTCGCCTCGCTTGCCTCCCTGTTATGGGGCACGGCGGGATTTCTGGTGGGACTTTACCTCGCGCTCGAGCTTGCTTTCCCAGCGCTCAATTTCGATCTGCCCTGGATAAACTTCGGCCGCTTGCGGCCGCTGCATACTTCGGCGGTGATCTTCGCCTTCGGCGGCAACGCTCTGATCGCGACGTCATTCTATGTCATGCAGCGCACCAGCCGCGCGCGTATCGCCGGCGAACTCGCCCCCTGGTTCGTGGTTCTGGGCTATAACTTCTTCATCCTGATCGCCGGCACCGGCTATCTGCTTGGCGTGACCCGCAGTCACGAATACGCCGAGCCGGAATGGTACGCGATTCTCTGGCTTGTCGTCGTGTGGGTGACCTATCTGCTGGTCTATCTGTTCACGCTGGCGCGACGCACCGAGCCGCACATCTATGTGGCGAACTGGTTCTACCTGGCCTTCATCGTCACTATCGCCATACTCGTGCTCGGCAACAACACGGAAATTCCGATTTCGATTTTCTCGCCGAAGTCGGTGGTGGTGTGGTCTGGCGTGCAAGATGCAATGATTCAATGGTGGTATGGACATAACGCGGTGGGTTTCTTCCTGACCGCGGGCTTCCTCGGCATCGTCTATTATTTCATCCCCAAGCGCGCCGAGCGGCCGATCTACTCCTATCGTCTATCCATTGTGCATTTTTGGGCGCTGATCTTCCTCTATATCTGGGCTGGCCCGCACCATCTGCATTACACGGCGTTGCCGGACTGGGCGCAGACGCTCGGCATGGTCTTCTCGGTTGTGTTGTGGATGCCCTCCTGGGGCGGCATGATCAATGGCCTCATGACCCTCTCGGGCGCCTGGGACAAGCTGCGCACTGACCCGGTGCTGCGGATGTTGGTGGTCTCGGTCGCTTTTTACGGGATGTCGACTTTCGAAGGCCCGTTGATGTCGGTGAAGGCGGTCAATTCTCTCAGCCATTATACCGACTGGGGAATCGGCCACGTCCATTCCGGCAGTCTCGGCTGGGTCGCTTTTGTTTCCTTCGGCGCGCTTTATTGCGTCATTCCCTGGATCTGGAATCGCAAGCTTTACTCGCTGAAGCTCGTCAATTGGCACTTCTGGATCTCGACCATCGGAATCGTGTTTTATATCTCGGCGATGTGGGTCGCCGGCATCATGCAAGGCCTGATGTGGAGAGCCTATACGCCGCAAGGTTTCCTCGAATATTCCTTCGTTGAAACCACGGAAGCGCTGCATCCCGAATATCTGATCCGCGCGGCGGGCGGCGCTCTCTTCGTGGTCGGAATGCTCATCATGCTGGTGAATATCTACAAGACCATCACGACGCCTCGGACCGAACAGGTTCTCGAAGCGATACCGGCGCCTGCCGCCGCTGAGTGAGGACGAGAACCATGTCTAACGCGACCCATCACGCTCCCCCATCGGGACTGCAAAAATTGATCGAGACCAATTCGATGATGCTGGTGCTCGGCATCCTGCTTATGGTTTCAGTAGGCGGCCTGGTCGAAATCGTCCCCTTGTTCTACCTCAAGAACACGATCGAGAAAGTCGATGGCGTGCGGCCCTATACGCCGCTCGAACTTGCCGGCTTCAACATCTATGTTCGTGAAGGGTGCTATACCTGTCACTCGCAGATGATCCGTCCCTTGAGGGACGAAGTGGAGCGCTACGGCCACTACTCCCTGGCGGCGGAGAGCATGTACGACCATCCATTCCAATGGGGCTCGAAGCGAAACGGGCCGGATTTGGCGCGTGTCGGCGGCAAATATTCCAACGACTGGCAGCGCGACCATCTGCGCGATCCGCGTTCGGTGGTGCCGTCGTCGATCATGCCGGGCTACCCGTTCCTGTCCAAGACGCTGCTGAATGGAGAACATCTCGCCGAGCAAATGCGGGTGCTGCGTATCGTGGGCGTGCCCTATTCCGACGATCAGATCGACAACGCCGTCGCCGATCTCGCGGCGCAGGCCTCGTCGGACGACGCGGGTGGCCCCGATGTGCAAAAGCGCTATCCCAACGCGGTTCTCGGAGACGTCGCGGGCAAGACTTCCGTCACCGAGGAAGACGCTCTGATCGCATATTTGCAGCATCTCGGCGTGTCCGTGGATTTCAAACTCTACGACGACAAGGCGAACATCAGGTGAGAGAGGCTTTGCGCCATTCCCAAAGCCTGATCGTTTAAGGAAAAAGCCATGACCACCGGAGACGTGTCCGCCTACGAAGCCTGGCGCGAGTTCGCCGCTACCTGGGGCTCCGCCTATTTCGGGCTGATCTTTATCGCCGCGCTCGCTTATGTCTTGCGGCCCTCGCGCCGCAAGCATTTCGACGACGCCGCCCAAATTCCCCTGCGGGAGGACTGAGAATGTCGATCGATCAGCAAGTGAACAAAGTTCGTATCGACCCGCTCAGCGGCGTGCCCACGACAGGGCATGAGTGGGATGGAATCGAAGAGCTCAATACGCCGCTGCCGCGCTGGTGGGTGTGGACTTTCGCGGCGACGGTGGTTTGGAGCATCGCCTATTGCATCGTCTATCCCGCTTGGCCGCTGTTGCATGGCGCGACGGAAGGCCTCCTTGGCTGGCATTCGCGAACCGCCGTGGTTCAGGACATCGCGGCGTTGCAGGAAACACGGGCGCCTATCCTCGAGAAAATCAAGAACGCGCCGATTGATACGATCGAAAAAAATCCCGAGCTTCTCCTGGCGGCGCGCACAGTCGGTCGCGTCGCCTTCTTGAACAATTGCGCCGCTTGCCATGGCGCCGGCGCCCAAGGGGCGAAAGGCTATCCGAATTTGAACGACGATGATTGGCTCTGGGGCGGCAAGCTCTCCGACATCCGGACCACGATCGAACATGGCGTTCGCTGGGACGCCGACAAGGATACCCGAAGCGGGACAATGCCGGCGTTCGGGCGCGACGGTTTGCTGACGCCGCAACAGGTGTCGGAGGTCGCGGACTGGGTTCGCACCATGGCCGATCTTCCCGACGCTTTGGCGCCGGAACCCGCTGGCGAAAAGCTCTACAACGACAACTGCGCCGTTTGTCACGGCGCTGATGGCAAGGGCAATCAATCCGTCGGGGCGCCGAACCTCTTTGACGCGATCTGGCTCTATGGCTCGGACAAGGGCGCCATCGTCAATCGCATCATGCAGGGCGGCGGCGGCGTAATGCCGGCGTGGAAGGGCCGTCTCGACGACACCACGATCAAGGCCCTGACCGTTTACGCGCATTCGCTCGGCGGAGGCCAATAAAGCGCCGCGCCGGCCTCGTCGCCGAGGCCTGCGCCCGTCGTTCAACTCGAACCAGTCAAGGGGCGTTCAATTGTCCACTTCAGAGCTTGCTCCCGACAGCGGCGATTACGAACCGCTGGTGGCGCCAGCGCATAAGGTCTACCCCAAGAAGGTCGACGGCGAATTTCGCCGCATAAAATGGGGCATCCAGCTCTTCACGCTCGCGATCTATTATCTGCTGCCCTTCGTGCGCTGGCATCGCGGCCCCAACGAGCCGACGCAGGCCGTGCTGCTCGATCTGCCGCATCGGCGCTTCTACTTCTTCTTCATCGAGATCTGGCCGCAGGAGGTGTATTACATAACCGGCCTGCTGATCATCGCCGCGCTGACGCTTTTTCTCATGAATGCGGTCGCGGGACGCATCTGGTGCGGCTATATGTGTCCGCAAACGGTGTGGACCGATCTGTTTCTGATGACGGAACGCTGGATCGAGGGCGACGCGCGCGACCGCATCCGCAAGGACGCCGGGCCCTGGACATGGCGAAAAATTCGCGAAAAGCTGACGAAGCATTTCATCTGGCTGCTGATCGCGTGGTGGACGGGCGGGGCCTGGGTGCTTTACTTCGCCGACGCTCCCACGCTGGTCCATAGCCTCGCCACCTTCGCCCCCGGCAGTGGCGAAGCCTATATTTGGATCGGGATTCTGACCTTCACCACTTATGTCTTCGCGGGGGTGATGCGCGAGGGCGTGTGCCTTCATATGTGTCCTTGGCCGCGCATTCAGGCGGCGCTCACCGACGAATACGCCCTCAACGTCACTTATCGCTATGACCGGGGCGAGCCGCGTCAGTCCCTGAAGCAAGCGGCCGCCTTGCGCGCGAAGGGACTTCCCGCGGGCGATTGCGTCGATTGCGGCCAATGCGTCGCGGTCTGTCCCACTGGCGTCGACATCCGCATGGGAGCTTCATTAGGCTGCATACAATGCGGCCTCTGCATCGACGCCTGCGACGCGATCATGGAAAAGATCGACCGGCCGCCTCGTTTAATCGGCTACGACACCGAAATGAACATCAAGCGGCGCGCCTGCGGGCAGCCGGCGGTCTATAAACCGATCCGCGTGCGCACCGTATTTTACGCCGTGCTGATCATAGGTATCGGCGGTTTCATGATCTTCACGCTGGCGACGCGCGGCAATCTGCACCTCAACGTGCTGCACGACCGCAATCCGCTGACGGTGAGATTGAGCGACGGCGATGTTCGAAACGCCTATACGATTCGCCTCTCGAACATGAAGCCCGAAACTCGTCGCTTTGCGCTGGAGGTTACTGGCGCGGCCGGGGCTCAGGTGGAAGTGGTCGGGGCGCCGCGCGACGCGGAGGGACGCATCGTGATCGACGTCGGCGCCGATCAGACGCGAGAGGCGCGGGTTCTGCTCACGGCGCGCGGGGCGCCCGCCGACAAAACGCCCGCGCCCGTGGAGTTCACGGCGCGCGAGATCGGCTCCGGCGAGAGCGTGACCGCGAGGGATGCGTTCTTGTGGCCCTGACCGGCCCGATACATGATCAATCGCTTCCCGTTTTCCTTGGAGGGCGGGAAGCAGCTAAAAGGAGAGCGCGGATGTCGTCTTGTAATCTCGTTCCGGATGAAGCGGCGCCGGCCTCCGGCCGGCCGCTGACCGGCTGGAAGGTTCTCGGCATTCTCTTCGGCTTTTTTGGGGTTATCTTCGCCGTCAACGGTCTGATGGCTTATCTTGCCGTCTCGACCTTCAGCGGCGAGGTGGAGCCCCACGCCTATGACCATGGGATCGCTTACAACCGCGACATCGCCGCCGCGCGCGAGCAGGCGGCCCGCGCTTGGAAAGTCGATGTTTCGCTGGAGCCGCGGGCCTCGGGCGAAACCTTGATCGCGGTGGTCGCGCGCGACGCCAAGGGAGTGGAACTCGACGGCGTAAGCTTCGATGTTCATTTGGATTCTCCGGTCGACGGCAAGCAAAATCTGTCCGTGAAGCTCGGGCAAGCGGCGCCGGGCCATTATGAGGCTTCCATCAAGGCCCCGGCTGGAGCGCGCGACTTTGTCCTGACTGGAGCGCAGGAGGGCCGGGAGGTGTTTCGCTCGCGCAGTCGCGTGAAAATCGACTGAGGCGAAATGAACGCGCCCGTTCTCGATCATGAGGCCTTCGTCACGCGCGGCAAGGATGGAGCCTTGCGCTTCGACGCCGCGATCGAAGGGATGACCTGCGCCGCCTGCATCGGCGAGATCGAGTCCGCGTTGCGCGGCCTGCCTGGCTTGCCTCACGCGAGGGTCAATTACACCAACCGGCGTCTTGCGCTCGAATGGCGCGAGGAGTCCTTCGATCTCGCTGGAGCCTTCGAGCGGCTCCGGCGCATGGGCTATCGTTTGCGGCCCTTCCAACTCGCGGAAGGAGAGCAGGAGGAGCAGGAGGCTTCGAAACGTCTGCTGCGTTGCCTCGCGGTCGCGGCCTTCGCGGCGATGAACATCATGCTGCTGTCGGTCTCGGTCTGGGTCGGCCAAGTCTCGGACATCGATGCTTCCACGCGCGATATGTTCCACGGAATTTCCGGTCTGATCGCGCTTCCAGCGGCGGCCTTCGCCGGTCAGCCCTTCTTTCAGAGCGCCTTTGCGGCCCTGCGCGGACGCCGCTTGAACATGGACGTTCCCATCTCGCTCGGCGTCCTGCTCGCGCTTGGCATGTCTGTTTTCGAAACCTTGGCGCACGCCGAGCACGCCTATTTCGATAGCGCGATCATGCTCCTGACGTTCCTCTTGCTGGGGCGATTTCTCGACGCGGCGATGCGGCGCAAGACCCGAGCCGTGGCCGCCAATCTCGCCGCGCTTCGCGCGCCCATCGCCTGTCGTTTATCGCCCGACGGCGTCGAGACGGTTGTTCCGGCGCGGCAGCTTCGTCGCGGCGACAGGATTCTGGTGAGGCCGGGCGAGCGGTTGCCGGCGGACGGGGCGATCGTCTCGGGAGCCTCCGAGCTGGACCAAAGCCTCATCACCGGCGAAACGGCGCGCCGAGCCGTTTCGCGGGGCGATATCGCCTATGCTGGCAGCCTCAATCACGATGGCGCGCTGATATTGACGGTCGAGGCCGCCGGCGGCGGAACCCTGCTCGACGAGATCGAGCGGCTTCTCGAAAAGGCCACCGCCGCGCGCTCGCGTTACGTGCGCTTCGCGGACCGCGTATCTCAATTCTACGCGCCGGTGGTGCATATCGCCGCTCTCTGCGCCTTCGTCCTTTGGCTGCTGCTCGGCGCGTCGATTCACGACGCCCTCGTCACCGCCATAGCGGTGCTGATCGTCACTTGTCCCTGCGCTCTCGCGCTCGCCGTGCCGGCGGTGCAAGTGGTCGCCAGCGGCGCCTTGTTTCGAGAGGGCGTCTTGCTCAACGCCGCCGACGCGATCGAACGCTTCGCCGAAATCGATACGGTGGTTTTCGACAAGACTGGCACTCTGACCTTGCCGCATCCTCAGGTGGTCAATGGCGCGGAAATTGATCCCCAACTGTTCGAATTGGCGGCGGGGCTTGCAAGGAGCAGCACCCATCCTCTGGCGAGAGCCATAGCGGCCGGGCGGCCAGATGCGCCAATGGTCGCCGGGGCGACCGAAGAACAGGGGCAGGGCGTTCGGGCGCCGTGGGAAGGGGAAGAGGCGCGGCTCGGATCCCCTATTTATTGCGGGCTTGAGACGGAGGCCGCGGCGCTGGCGCCGTTGGACCCGGACGTTTCCGTGGTGGCGTTCAGGCATGGAGACAGGCGCGCGCTGTTTCAGTTGCGCCAGATGTTGCGGCCGGACGCCAAGGAAGCAATTTCGGCCCTGCTTCGAGAGGGCTTCCGCGTCATCATCCTTTCGGGGGATCGGCCGGCCGCGGTGGCGGCGATCGCGAGATCGCTCGATGTCGCGGACTGGCGTGGCGGCCTCAAGCCGGCGGATAAGGTTGAGCAGTTGGAGGCCATGCGCGGGGACGGTCGCAAGGCGCTCATGGTCGGCGATGGAATGAACGACGCTCCGGCGCTTGCGAGCGCCCATGCCTCGATGTCGCCGGTGGACGCCGCCCATCTTACCCAGGCGGCGGCCGACGCCGTGTTTCTGGGCGAGCGATTGTCGCCTGTCGCGACGACGCTTAAGGTAAGCCGCCGCGCGCGGCGGATCATGGTGGCGAATCTCGCTCTCTCGGTCCTCTATAACGCCGTTGCCGCGCCTCTGGCGATGCTGGGTCTTTTGACGCCCTTGATAGCCGCCGCCGCCATGTCGGGGTCCTCGATGCTCGTAACGCTCAATGCGCTTCGAGCGGGCGGCGCGGCAAGGGTCGTCAGCGTCGCGGCTCGTGCAGACAGTGAGGCGAAGCCATGACCGTTCTTCTGTTTCTAGTGCCGCTTGCGTTGATTCTGGGCTTTGTCGGCCTTCTGGCCTTTCTGTGGTCGTTGAACACTGGCCAATATGACGATCTCGACGGCGCGGCGTCGCGCGTGCTGTCCGACGACGACCTGGGAGAATCGGCGTGAGCGCGCCCGAATGCAACGAATTGCCGGTGCGTCCGGGGGCGTTGAGTTGTATCTGCGGTCCTTCCGGGCATGGCGGCGAGGATACCCTCGACGTGCGCGACCTGTGGCGGCTCGCGGCGGGTTTCGGCCTGGCGGTTTTGGCGCAGGCGCTTGTCCTTTCGGCCTTGCCGGAGGCGAGCGCGCATGTGGCTTCTCCGGGCCGGCTCGGCTGGCCCTATGCTTTATTGCTGGTCGGCGCGGCGCTTGCGACTTTTCCCGCCGCGTTTCTGATCGACTCCTTCGGACGGCGCTCGGCTTTCGCGCTGGGTTCGAGCCTCGGCGTCGCCGGCGGCCTGCTGTCGGCCTGGGGCGCGTCGCGAGGCGTCTTCGCCGCCTTGTGCCTTGGGGCTTTCTGGCTCGGCCTCGCGCAGGGGTTCAGCCTGTTTTACCGTCACATCGCGGCGTGCGGCTCGGCTTTGGCCGCGCGGGGCGGGCTGCTTGTCCTCGCTGGCGGCGCCGCCGCGGCGGGCGGCGCGCCCGCCGTTATCGGGCTCGCGGGACTATTCGGCGATAGCGTCGCGCCTCTCCTCGTCGCCGCCGCCCTGCTGCATGTCGTGGCGCTCTGGCTGTCGACGCGCTTGCCCCATGCGCTTCAAGGAGTGGCGACTCCGGCCGCCTCGAGCCATGGTCTTTCGTGGCGCTTCGCGGTCGCGACGCTAGCAGGATCGCTGGCCTGGTTTGTGATGGCGGGCGGCATGTTTCATGGCCCCCTGAGCCTCTCGCATTGCGCCGCCTCGCGAGGCGTCATCGGCGCGGCGATGTCGTGGCACCTTCTCGCGATGTATGGGCCAGTGGCCGTCGCCGCGCGCTGGCCGGCGCTTTTGCCGCCTGCGGGCGGCGTTCCGGCAGGATTGCTTGCGATGTCGCTCGCGGCTCTCGTTCTGGGTGAGAGCGCCTCCGTCGCGAGCGTCTCATTCGCCCTTGTCGTGATTGGCGCCGGATGGTCGCTGGTGAACATCGGCGCGATCCGCCTGCTGCACGATCGAGGCCGCCCCCCGCGCATGGCGCTGGCGTTCCACGACCTCTGCCTGTTGAGCGCGGCCGCGCTCGGCGCGCTGGCATAGGAGAAGGCGGCCGTTCACCGCAACTCCGCGTGGGCGAGCTCCACCTGCGGTTCGCGCGTTTGACGCTCGCCGAATTTGGCGCGATAGACCACAAAATTTTCCATCACGCGCTGCACGTAGTTGCGTGTTTCGGAAATCGGTATGCGCTCGACCCAGTCAACGGGGTCGACGTTGGAGCGGCGGGGATCGCCGTAGGCGTCGATCCACTCCTTCACCCGCTTTCCGCCCGCGTTATAGGCGGCGAAAGTCAGCAGATACGAACCCTTGTGTTCGTTGAGCAAGGTTCCAAGATGAGCGGCGCCGAGCTGCGCGTTGAAAGCCGGCTCGCTGAGCATTCTGCGAGGATCGAAGCCGAGGCCGGCGCGCAGGGCCGTGCTGCGCGCCGTCGAGGCGATCATCTGCATCAGTCCCATCGCGCCCGCGCTCGATAGGGCGTGAGCGTCGAAAGCGCTCTCCTGCCGGGCGATGGCGTAAACGATCGACCTGGACGCGGAGCCCGGCAACGTCACGAACTGCGGCACGCCATAGGTCGGAAAGGCGATGTCGTCGAGCGCCACGCCACGATAGGAGGCGAGCTTTCCGAGGGTAAGGGACATTTTGGCGTCGCGCGCGCGCGCCACGATTTGTCCGAGCGCCGCGAGTTGAGCGCCGCCGTTGAGATGTTTCACCGCTTCCACCGCCAAAGCGGCGGCCGGCTCTTTTTCTCTCACGGCAAGCAGAAGCTCGACAACGCGCACCGATTCGTCGCGGTCGTCGCCTTCGGCCATCGCCGGAGCGGGCCTCACCGGAGAGGCGTCTATGCCGAGCCTGGCTTGCGCAAGCTGCCCATAGAAGGTGGTCGAATGCGTCGCGGCCTCGGCGTAGTATGCGCGCGCGGCGGCGTCATCATCCGGCGTATGCCGTGCTTCCAGGGCGCGCCCGCGCCAATAAAGCCCGCGAGATTTTTGAATCGGCGTTTCTGCGACCTGCATCAGCAGAGCGAAATGGCGCTCGGCCGCCATCGGGTCGTTCAAGAAGCGGAGCGCGATCCAGCCGGCGTGAAATTCGGCTTCCACCTTGGAGCTCACGCTTCGGGCGCCATGCTGCGCGCACAACAGATAGGCGGACTTCACCTCGCCAAGGTCGAGCAATTTTCTCGCCACGAGGCGACGCTCGGTCCACCAGGGATCGCCGTCTATGACGAGCGCTGGCTCGCGCGGCGCGGCGAGCAGAATCGCCGCGGCCTCTCGGATTTTTTCCTGTTTGCGCAACAAATGGGCGCGGGCGAGGAGCAACCCGGGGTCTTTTTGCAGAGCAGGAGGCACGGAGGCGAACAGCCGATCGTTTCCGTAGTCGTTATTGGCGGCGACGCGAACGCGCGCGAGCAGAACAATGTCCGGCCCCGCCAGTTCCGCCGCACGCAAGGCGGCGGCGTTCTTCTCTGCGTAAAGTAGGCGGTCGGCCCGGTATTTATGGTCGGCGGCGGTCAGAAATTGCATGAATTCCTTGCGGACCAATCCTTCCAGCGACTCGGTCAGATCGTCATCGCGCCAGGCCTCGCGCGCCAGCGCGCTGGCGGTCTCGAAATCGCCTTCGCGCGCGAAAACCCGCGCGAGCGCAAGTTTTCCCGATGCGGTCAGAGGCTTTCTGTCGGCGAACAACAGCTTTATCGTCGCGTCGGGAACATGGTCGCCCAGAAGCGTTTCCTCGGCGCGCCGCAACAGCCATTCCCGCGCCGGCCAATCTGGATGTTCGAGAACGAATTGATTAAGACGGCTAAAGCCGGCCTCGCGCGGATGCGTGCGCAGTCCCGCCCATTTGGCGGCGTCGATCGCGAGGCTTGTCTTGAGCGCCGACGCCGCAGCGTCGCCGACGACGAAATTTCCCGATTTATAGGCGGCCAGCGCCAGCATGAAGCCATCGGCGTCGTCGCCGACCAATATCGACGGGTCGATGCGCGGCTCGGCCACGCTCTCGCTCAGCTGTTCTTTCCGGAGCGCATAGGCGACGAGGGGAGAAACGCCTTGTAACAAGGCATCCTCGTTCCCATCCAATTCGGAGATCCGAGGCTGTTGCAACGCGTCCCCCAACGGATCGGGGCTGCTTCGCCAGCTATGCGGGCCAAAAGGCTTGAAGTCGGCGTATTTCAGACCGGCGTCGTTTTCCGACACAGGCGCGAATTTATGGGTCGGAACGGTATGGGCGAACAATGCCGCGCCACCGACAATGAGGCCGAGCGCCGTGCGCGTCTTCGTGTTGAAAGGCCAAGCGAAGTTCATGAACTCGCGCTCCCATGCGAACACAAATTCTGCCTCTTTTCTCTTTACGAATAGTCAACCAAGAGCGATGCGCGGAATGACTCGGCTTCCGACCGTCGCGCCCGGTCTATTTGTCGCGGCGCAATAGTCCCTAATGCGAGCTGGCCTCTTTCCTGATCGGCGGCCAGCGGCTATGACAGCGCTATGAGATCAATGGGCTGCGAATGCGGCGGCTGTGAGGCGCAGGGAAAGCGTTGATATAATGAGCAAAACCGCGATTTTTCATGGGTCGGTCACGGCGCTGGTGACTCCTTTTCAAGGCGGAGTAGTCGATTTTGAGCAGTTGCGGGCGCTGATCGAGTGGCAAATCGAGAGCGGCGTTCACGGCCTCGTTCCTGTTGGAACGACCGGAGAAAGCCCGACCCTTTCTCACGAGGAGCATGGCGCCGTCATAACAGCCACGATTAAGGCGGCCCGCGGCCGCGTTCCCGTGATCGCGGGCGCTGGCTCCAACAATACCCGCGAGGCGGTGGCGCTGGCGGGCCATGCGGAGCGCGCCGGGGCGGATGGGCTTCTGGTGGTGACGCCTTATTACAATAAGCCTAACCAGGAGGGGCTTTATCAGCATTTCAAGGCGATCAACGATTCGATCTCGATTCCCATCATCATCTATAATATTCCTCCCCGCTCGGTCATCGACATGAGCGTCGAGACGATGAAACGGCTCTCAGAGCTGAAGAATATCGTCGGCGTCAAGGACGCGACCGGAAATGTCGCGCGCATCTCCTTGCAGCGCGAGGCTATGGGGCCTGATTTCATTCAATTTTCAGGCGACG
Organism: Methylocystis sp. KS32; assembly: GCA_002862095.1. GTDB lineage: Bacteria > Pseudomonadota > Alphaproteobacteria > Rhizobiales > Beijerinckiaceae > Methylocystis. The sequence goes on from PHSQ01000004.1 coordinate 317,609, forward strand.
ACATCACCGCTCTGTCCTGCATGGCGGCGGGCGCTCACGGCTGCATTTCGGTTGTCTCCAATATTGCGCCGAAGCTCTGCGCCGATTTGCAGAACGCCGCGCTGGCGGGCGACTTCAAGACGGCTCTCGCCATTCAGGACAAGCTCGTGCCCCTGCAGGTCGCGACTTTCCTCGAAGCCGGAGTCACGGGCGCGAAATGCGGCTTGTCGCTTCTCGGCAAGGTTTCCGAGGAGGTGCGCTTGCCGCTCGTTCCCGTTACGCAGGCGACCAAGGATCGCATTCGCGCGGCTATGGTTCGCGCCGGCGTGCTTGAGGAATGAATCGTCAGTGGCCCAAAAAACGGAATCTAATTACAAAGTCGTCTCTGAAAATCGCAAAGCGCGTTTCAATTACGAGATTGGCGAAACTTTCGACGCAGGTCTTGCGCTGACCGGAACCGAGGTCAAGTCTCTTCGCTCCGGCAAGGCGACGATAGCCGAAAGCTATGCCCATGTGGATCGCAACGGCGAAGCATGGCTGGTGAACGCGACCATTCCTGAATATTTCGGGGGAAATCGTTTCAATCACGAACCGAAGCGGCTGCGAAAGCTGCTGTTGAAACAACGTGAATTGGCCAAACTCTCCGAGGCTGTCGAAAGAGAGGGCATGACCATCGTTCCCTTGCGGATTTATTTCGACAACCGGGGCAGGGCGAAGCTTCTTCTCGCCCTGGCGAGGGGCAAGAAATTGCACGATAAGCGCGAGGTCGAGAAAAAACGCGACTGGAGCCGTGAAAAGGGCCGTCTGCTGCGAGACAAGGGCTAGTTCTACTGCGTCACAAACGAATTCGCCGGCAGGTTTGTCATTGCGAGCCGAAGGCGTGGCGATCCAGGGGGGGCGACTCTGGATTGCTTCGCTGCGCTCGCAATGACGTGCGCGCAATCCAGGGGGCTGGCCAACGCCGTCATTGCGAGCCGAAGGCGTGGCGATCCAGGGGGGCTGGCGCGGCTTAAGGATTGCTTCGCTGCGCTCGCAATGACGGGCGCTGGCCCGGCCCCAGGCCGCTTCGTGACGCAGGAGAACCAGAGCAAAATCCGAAAAAGTTGATCGACTTTTTCGATTAGATTTTGCTCCAGCTTTTTGAATCTGGAGCGATTTCTTAATCGACCAGACGATTCCGTCTGGTGCATAAGCGCTCTAGGAACAAAAACGGCCCGTCAAGGTAGACGGGCCGGTTCATGTTTCGAACAGGGCAAAGGCCGCACGGAGAACTCCGCGCGGCGAGGCGGACTCACTCTTCGATGTCGTCCTGTTCGCCTGGAGACACCGTTTGCGGCATGGGGCGACGCTCCTGGAGGCGTTGCATGCGCTCGGCCCGCTCGCCTGGATCGCGCCCGATCTTGCCAACGAGGTGGATGAGGTCGATGAACTCATCCGCCTGGCGGCGGAGTTCGTCCGCGATCATCGGGGGCTGGGTGGTGATGGTGGAGATCACCGAGACGCGCACGCCCTTGCGCTGAACCGCCTCGACCAGGGAGCGAAAATCACCGTCCCCCGAAAACAGCACCATGTGATCGATATGCTCAGCCATCTCCATGGCGTCGACGGCTAGTTCGATGTCCATGTTTCCCTTAACCTTGCGACGGCCGAGGGAATCGACGAACTCTTTCGTCGGCTTGGTGACTACGGCATAACCATTGTAGTCGAGCCAGTCGATAAGCGGACGGATGGATGAATATTCCTGATCTTCGATCAGCGCGGTGTAATAGAACGCGCGAATGAGACTTCCCTTGCCTTGGAATTCTCTCAGGAGCCGCTTATAGTCGATATCAAATCCGAGGGATTTGGCGGTCGCGTAAAGGTTGGCTCCATCAATAAATAATGCAATTCGTTCCTGGTCTGCCATTTTAATGCTCACATGTTCTTTTGAGGTTCGAAAAGGGCTGTTTAATCGTTTTTGACCCGAAAAGATCCTTATCCGACTATTAAAGCCCGGCTATCTTCGCGACAGCGTTTTATATTTGTCATCTTTCATCAGGGCGCCCGAATCGATGTCTGCTCGAACTGCGCCACAGCCGCCGCTCGCCCCGTTGCCGAAGCCCCGAGACTCTTTGGACACACCACATCGGGCGCCTGCGTCTCGTCGTCAAGAGGCATTTTGGCATATTAATACAAATCTTTAGGCGAAACCGACTAAAATTCGCGGAACGAAACGAATAAAATTAAGTGTTGGTAATGTTCTGTCGCGGCGCAGCAACCATTGCCTATCGGCGAGATTTGTAGTAGCAATCCTTTCTCTTCCCCCAGAAAATGGAGCTGGTCGCAGATGGCGCGCGTCACTGTCGAGGACTGTGTTGACAAGATTGAAAACCGCTTCGATCTGGTGCTGCTCGCCGCCCATCGCGCGCGTCTGATTACCTCTGGCCAAAACATTCTGGTCGAACGCGACAACGACAAGAATCCCGTCGTCGCCTTACGCGAAATCGCCGAGATGGCGCTTGCGCCCGAAGATTTGAAGGAAGATTTCATCCACTCGCTGCAACGTCACGTCGAGGTTGACGAGCCGGAAAGCGAAATGGTGCCCGCGCTTTCTTCTGCGGCGGGGGCGGAGGTGAGCGGCGACGCCCAGTTCGACCGTATGACCGAGGAAGACCTCTTGCGCGGACTCGAAGGTCTGGTTCCTCCGGCCGAGGTCGAGGACGAAGGCGAGTAGGTTATTCTATCGACTGGCGGGATCGAAATCCCGCACGTCGGGACCGCCGCCGACGCTGGGTTGCGATAGCGGGTTGAACGCGGATGATGCGTCAGTATGAACTCGTCGAGCGGGTTCGCAAATATAATCCCAATGTCGACGAGGATCTCCTCAATCGCGCCTATGTTTACGCGATGAAGGCCCATGGGGCGCAGAAGCGCGCCTCGGGCGACCCCTATTTCTCGCACCCCCTCGAAGTCGCCGCCATCCTCACCGATCTCAAGCTCGACGACGCCACCATCGTCGCCGCGGTTCTGCATGACACGATCGAAGACACCAGCACCACCCGGGAGGAAATCGACCGGCTGTTCGGCGCGCAAATCGGGAAGCTGGTCGATGGGCTGACGAAAATCGACAAGCTGGACCTCGTCTCGAAACAAGCGCGACAGGGTGAGAATTTCCGCAAGCTTCTGCTGGCCGTCGCGGAAGACGTTCGCGTGCTGCTCGTGAAACTGGCTGATCGTCTGCACAATATGCGGACGCTGCATTTTGTTCCAATCGAAAAGCGGACCCGCATCGCGCAGGAGACCCTGGATATTTACGCGCCGCTGGCCGGGCGCATCGGCATGCAGCGGCTTCGCGAGGAACTGGAGGGCCTCGCTTTTCGCCATTTAAGTCCAGAGGCATACCAAACGATCGAGGAGCGGCTGCACGATCTGCGCGCCAAAAACGGCCGCATCATCAAACGAATCGAAGAAGAGTTGACCACGGAGTTCGCGGAGCGCGGCATCGAGGCCGCGGTCACGGGACGGCAGAAAACGCCTTACTCGGTGTGGCGGAAGATGGAGCGCAAATCCGTCTCTTTCGAGCAGCTTTCGGATATTTTCGGATTCAGAATCATCGTGGGCGAGGTCGAGGACTGTTACCGCGCGCTCGGCGTCGCGCACACCAAATGGCCGAGCGTGCCGGGCCGCTTCAAGGATTATATTTCGACGCCAAAGCAAAACGACTATCGCTCGCTCCATACCACGGTGATCGGTCCGGGCCACCAGCGCGTCGAACTCCAGATCAGAACCGCGCAGATGCACGAGATCGCCCGATTCGGCATCGCCGCGCATGCTCTTTACAAGGACGCCACTGGAAAAGAGGGGCGCGAAGATCTCGCCAAGGAGAGCCGGGCCTATCGCTGGTTGCAGGAGACCCTTGATCTGCTCGCGCATGGCGACAGCCCGGAGGAATTTCTCGAACATACGAGGCTCGAGCTTTTTCAGGATCAGGTTTTTTGTTTCACGCCCAAGGGCGGATTAATCGCGCTGCCCCGCGGGGCGACGCCAATAGATTTCGCCTACGCCGTGCACACCAAGCTTGGAAATTCCGCTGTCGGCGCGAAAATCAACGGCCGCGTCGCCCCCATGCTCTCCCACCTTCAAAACGGCGACGAGGTGGAAATTATTAGAGCCGAAGGACACATTCCTCCCGCGGCCTGGGAGGCGGCGGTCGCCACAGGCAAGGCGCGCGCCGCGATCCGCCGCGCGACTCGCGAAGCGGTCAGGAAACAATATGCCGGGCTCGGCCGACAGATCGTGGAACGCGCCTTCGCGCGTGCGAATCGCGCTTACGCCGACGAAAAACTAAAGGGCGTTCTGCCGCGATTGGCCCGCAACTCGGTGGACGACGTTCTGGCCGCCGTGGGGCGGGGGGAGATTTACTCGGGCGACGTGGTGAAGGCGGTTTATCCCGATTTCAGCGAGGAGCGCAAAACCGCGCAGATTGGTGCGGGGCCTGGGGAGCCCGGCTGGTTCGACGTCAAGGCGAACACGAATCTGGTCTTCAAGGTCCCGGGGTCGAACGAGGGATCGGCCATTCCCATTCGTGGGTTGCGGGGAGATGTGCCGGTGCGCTTCGCCGAGAAGGGCGGCGCGGTTCCGGGAGACCGGATCGTCGGCATTTTGACGCCGGGCGAGGGCATCACCATCTACCCGATTCAATCGCCGTCGCTGACTAATTTCGACGATCAACCTGACCGTTGGCTCGACGTGCGGTGGGACCTCGACGAGGAAAGCAGAGAATTTTTCCCGGCCCGGCTCGTCGTGATGGCGGTGAACGAGCCCGGCGCGCTTGGCGCGCTCGCCACTGTGATCGGGGAAACCGGGGCCAATATCGACAATATCGCCTTCACCGCGCATTCTCCCGACTTTCGCGAAATGACCATCGACCTCGAAGTCGCGGATTTGAAGCATCTAAGCGGTATCGTCTCGCGATTGCGCGCGAGCGCGTTGGTCAGCAAGGTCGAGCGGGTGATTGGCTAGGGAGACGGAGATGGCGCCGCTGCGTCTTGGCGTAAATATCGACCATGTGGCCACGTTGAGGAACGCGCGAGGCGGGCCGCGTCCCGATCCGCTTCGCGCGGCGTTGCTGGCGATCGAGGCCGGCGCCGACGGCATTACCGCGCATCTGCGCGAGGACCGGCGCCATATTCAGGACGCCGACATGGCGCGGCTGAAGGAGAGCATCTCGAAGCCGCTCAATTTCGAGATGGCCGCGACCGAGCAGATGCTCGACGTCGCCTTGAAGATCAAGCCGCGCGCCGTCTGTCTCGTGCCCGAGAAGCGCACCGAGCGCACCACCGAAGGTGGGCTCGACGTGGTCGGCGGCCACGACTATCTCGCGCCTTTCGTGGCGGAGCTTTCGCGCGCGGGCGTTCGGGTGTCGCTGTTCATCGAGCCGAGCGCGGAGGCGATTTCAGCTTCGGCTTCGATCAAGGCGCCCGTGGTCGAGCTTCACACCGGCGCCTGGTGCCATGCGGTCGAGGTCGGCGAGTCGGGACTCGCCGAGCGCGAATTCGCGCGGCTGGAAAAGGCCGTCGCCAACGCCGCCGGGCAGGGGCTTGAAGTCCACGCCGGCCACGGCCTCGATTACGACACCGCGCGCCGCATCGCCGCTTTCCCTCAGGTGGTTGAACTGAACATCGGCCATTTCCTGATCGGGGAGGCGGTTTTTGTCGGACTGGCCGAGGCGATTCGCCGGATGCGCGCCGCGATGAACGAGGGTCGCGCCAGCAAGGCGGGGACGTCGTGATTATCGGCTTTGGCGCCGATCTGTGCGACATTCGTCGAATCGCGGACGCGCTGGAGCGCCATGGCGGACGTTTTCCGCAGCGCCTTTTCACGCAGACCGAACGTGATTATTGCGATGCGAGGGCAGGGCGCGCGGCCTGCTACGCCAAGCGGTTCGCCGCCAAGGAGGCCTGCGCCAAGGCCTTGGGTTTCGGCATCAACAAGGGAGTAGGCTGGCAGGACATTGGGGTGGTCAATCTGTCGACCGGCCAACCGACCTTGCACCTAACCGGAGGCGCCGCGGCCAGGCTCTGGGAAATCACGCCGGCCGGGATGGCGGCGCAGGTTCACCTGACCTTGTCCGATGAGGAGCCCTACGCGCAGGCCATGGTTCTCATTGACGCTAGGCCGTGTTAGAGCGCATATGCCCGAAAGGACAAAAAGCGCGACGAAAAGACGCGCCGAGCAGAGGGAGATTGGCGGTTGAACAAGAAGGCTCAGATCGCCGACACGCGCGAAGACGGCGGGTTTCTGGAGACGATCAAGGTGGTCGTCCAGGCGCTGGCGATCGCGCTCGTCATTCGCACTCTTTTATTCCAGCCCTTCAATATTCCCTCTGGTTCGATGATCCCGACCCTGTTGATCGGGGATTATGTTTTCGTCTCCAAATACGCCTATGGCTATTCCAACTACTCGATACCCTTCGGTCCCGATCTCTTCTCCGGGCGCATTCTCGGGTCCGAGCCGAAGCGGGGCGACGTTGTGGTGTTCAAGCTTCCGCGCGATAACGAAACCGATTACATCAAGCGGGTCATCGGCTTGCCGGGGGACCGCATCCAGATGATCGACGGCCGTCTCTATATTAACAATGTCATCGTGCCTCGCGATCCCATCGCCAAGACGCGCACGGAGGGGCGGGACGGACGAGAGATCGAGGTTCCCACCTACAAGGAAACCCTGCCGGGCGGGGTGGAACACACGATCATCGAAATCGAAGGCGACCATGGCGTCAACGACAACACGGAATTGTTCGTCGTTCCGCCAGGCTATTATTTCATGATGGGCGACAATCGCGACAATTCCACCGATTCGCGCATTGCTCCGGAACTCGGCGGCGTCGGCTATGTGCCCTATGTGAATCTCGTTGGTCGGGCGGAGCGTATCTTTTTTTCGGTGAAGAAGGATGAGCCCGCACTGGCCTTTTGGCGCTGGCCCTGGACGGTGCGCTGGGACCGGTTGCTCAAATCTGCCCATTGACGGCGTCGCGGATGGCGCCGGGCTTTCGCGACGATTTGCCGGTTCTCGAAGAGAAAATCGGCCATTGCTTCGCCGACAAATCCATGCTCAAGCGGGCTCTGACGCATGTCAGCGCGTCTGTTGCGCGCGCCGACTCATATGAAAGGCTGGAGTTTTTGGGCGATCGCGTGTTGGGACTGGTCGTCGCGCATATGCTCGTCGACGCCTATGCCGACGACAGCGAAGGCCTGATGTCCCGTCGGCTCGCCGCTCTCGTGCGAAAGGAAACTTGCGCCGAGGTCGCGCGGGAGTGGGAGGTGGGACCCTTCATGCGGCTGGGCGACGGAGAGGCCGCGGCGGGCGGCCGAGACAAGGACGCCATCCTCGGCGACATCTGCGAAGCGATTATCGGGGCTGTTTTCCTCGACGGTGGTCACGACGCGGCGGCGCGCGTGGTGCGGTCGGCCTTCGGCCATCGCATGATGTCGCCGGGCCGTCGCCTCCAGGACGCAAAAACCGCGCTTCAGGAATGGGCGCAGGGCCGGCGGCTCGCAGCTCCTTCTTACAGGCTGGCGTCACGCAGCGGCCCAGACCACGCGCCGAAATTCGAGGTGTTGGTGGATGTCGATGGCTTCGCTCCCGCCGAGGGGAGCGGCGCTTCAAAACGTGTCGCCGAGCAGGCGGCTGCTCAGGCATTTCTCAGTCGAGAGGGCATAGACATCCACAAGGGCGGAGCATGAACCAGGGCTCAAGACAAGGGAACGAAACCCGTTGCGGCTTCGCCGCGCTGGTTGGAGCTCCCAACGCCGGCAAGTCGACGCTCCTCAATCGCCTCGTCGGCGCGAAAGTTTCTATCGTATCGCGCAAGGCGCAAACGACGCGCGCGCTCGTGCGTGGCATCGCCATCACGGGGGACGCGCAAATCGTGCTCGTCGACACCCCCGGGATATTTGCGCCGAAGCGCAGGCTGGACCGCGCCATGGTGGCAAGCGCCCTGTCTGGCGCGACCGACGCCGACGTCGTCGTATTGCTGGCGGACGCGCGCAAGGGGCTGGACGAAGAGACGCTGAACATCCTGAGCAAACTAGAGCAGTCGCGGGCGCCGAAGCTGCTGGCGCTCAATAAGATCGATCTCGTCCCCCGGGAGAATCTTCTCGCTCTGACCGCCCAGTTCAACGACAAATGCAAGTTCGAGGACACTTTCATGATTTCGGCGCTCACGGGCGACGGGGTCGAAAGACTGCTGGAGAAACTGGGCGAGCGAATGCCTGTTTCGCCCTGGCTTTATCCCGAGGATCAACTCTCCGACGCGCCCCTGAGGATGCTCGCCGCCGAAATCACCCGCGAGAAACTGTTCGGGCGTCTGCACGACGAATTGCCATATCAGTCGACCGTCGAAACCGACTCCTGGACCAACCAGAAGGATGGTTCCGCCAGGATCGAGCAAACGATCTACGTGGCGCGGGATGGGCAAAAGAAAATCGTCATCGGCGAGGGCGGGCGAACCATAAAGTCGATTGGACAGGCGGCGCGAGCCGAAATCGCTGAGGCGGCCGAGCAGAAGGTGCACCTCTTCCTCTTTGTGAAGGTGAGGGAGAACTGGGCGGACGACCCCGAGCGCTATCGCGAGATGGGCCTCGATTTTCCCAGGGACGAATAGGCTTCCCATTCCGCCCGAAGCGGGAATCGCGTTAGATTTGTAATTGTTGCGCGGCTAGAGCGAAATCCGAAGAAGTCGATGGACTTTTTCGATTGGATGTTGCTCCAGCTTTCTGAATCTGGAGCGATTTCTTATCGACCAGACGATTCCGTCTGGTCGGGAAGCGCTCTAACGGGCGTTTTGCCGGGGCCGGAACGATGAGGTGTGGTCGATGTCGTCCAAATCGAAGAGAAATCTGACCGTGTATCGCTATCTCACCGGGCCGGACGACGTGGCTTTCTGCCATCGCGTCACCCAGGCGCTCAGCATGGGCTGGACCTTGTACGGCTCGCCGACCCTGACTTACGACGCCGCCAAGGGCCGGGTGATCTGCGGGCAAGCCTTGACCAAGGACGTCGACGACGTTGAATACAAGACGGATATGAAACTGTCCGAAGTCTAAAATCCCATGGAATGGCGAGATGAAGGCCTGGTGATCGGCGCTCGGCGGCATGGCGAATCCTCCGTCATTCTGGAGCTGATGACCAAAGCTCACGGGCGGCATCTGGGCTTGGTGCGGGGAGGCGCGGGTAGGGCGCTTCGCGCCGTGTTGCAGCCCGGCAATCAGGTGGACGCGGTCTGGCGCGCGCGGCTGGATCAACAGCTCGGGGTTTACAAGATCGAGCCTTTGCAATCCCGTGCGGCGCGGCTGATCGAGCACGATCACGCTTTGCATGGCGTGTCTCTGCTCTGCGCTCTATTGCGGCTGCTGCCGGAACGCGATCCCAACCAATATCTTTTCGAGATGGGGCGGCTCGTCGCGGATCAGCTGGACAGCGCCGATCATGCGCCGGTCCTGCTGGCGCGCTTTGAAATAGCCATGCTCGGAGCCCTGGGTTTCGGGCTCGATCTCGACGCTTGCGTCCTGACCGGACGTCGCGACGATCTGGCCTTCGTTTCCCCCAAATCGGGGCGGGCGGTCAGCCGCGAGGCGGGCGAACCATGGCGCGACCGGCTTTTGCCTTTTCCCGCTTTTTTGCGCGAAAGCGAATACGAAAAGCCCGAACTCTCGGAACTCGTGGCGGCCTTTCGGCTCTCGGGGCATTTTCTTGATCGCGACGTCTTCGCGCCACGCGGAATTCAGATGCCCTCCGCGCGCAATTCTTATCTGCGCGCCGTCATGGCGAGGGCGGGCTAGAGGAGATCGCGTTCGGCCGCTGTTTTGGCGTGTTTTCCGCTTCGCTCGGAGCCGCCGCCGGGGGCGGGAGCAAGGGCGCGGCCGCGCCGGACCGCCTTATCAACGCCTTGGCGTCGGTCACGAAACTCAAGTCGTCCCAAGGCCCCGCCAATTCGAAATTGATTTGCTGGCCTTTGGATCGCGGCGCTCCGGATTCGTCGGTCGCGAAAACCTGCGCGCGCAGAGCGAGGCTTTTGTCCAGCACTCGGGTCGAACCGGAAAAAGCGAGGGAAAATCCCGGACCGGAGGCGGAGCCATCCTCCACACTGGCGACTCCCTCGGAGATTTTGACTGCCGCGGACGCCTTTTCGATCCTCGACCGGCCCGAGCGAATGGATAGCGCGCTCGCCAATGGCCGTTTCTCCAAGCGGCTCATGGCGCGAGTAAGATCGAGCCCCGAGATGGAGCCCTTGGTTAAGCTTAGGCCAGCCAGCCCGTCGAGGTCGCGCATCATGGCCGCCATGCTGTCTCCCGCGGCGTTCAATGTGATTGTCGCGTCCAGCGAGCCGGAAATGTCCTCGTGAGCGACTGCATCCCATAGCAACGCGCCGGCGTCGATTCCCTCGCCATCGGCCTCGGCGTGGCTTTCGAAGCCATTTTGCCCGCCCATCGCGAAAGTGGCGCGTCCCTTCAGTTTTCCCTTGTAGACCCTGGCGTTTTTGAGATCCAATTCGAGACGTCCGCCCCTCAGATTGACGTTCAATTCAGCGTCTTCGAGGGAAAGACGCGAGAGGTGCGCATGAGCCGCCCGCAGCCGAAAGTCGAGATCGGCTCCGGCCAGATTAGGCAGTTCAAAATTATCCCGACTCCATTGACCGTCGGCCCCGGAAACCGTTGGCAGGTAATCCAGAAAGGGCTTTAGAGACAAATGTCTGGCGGAAAGATCGCCCTGTAGGCGCGGGCGGCCGTCATCCTGGCTGATGGCGAGAAAACCCTCGAAATCATTGCCGTCGGCGAGCAATCGGAGTTGCGAAAGCGTAATGTCGGTAAGTCCGATGCTCGCCTGCGCGGTCATCTCGCAATTTTCCATCGGGCCGGGCAGCGCGGGCGAAATGTCGAGGATCGCCAGAGCCTGACGGAGCGACGGCGCGGAGGCTCGAATGAGCGCGGCGTAGCGGGGCATTACGCCAGCCTGCGCCATTCCTTCGGCCTCGATATGGAAGGCCGCGCTCTCCAGTCGCAAGGTCAAGGGCGTTTGATCGCCCTGGCGCAACACATCGGGTCGGGCGATCCACAACAGGCCGCGCAGGCGTTCGTCGCGCCAGTCGGCCTCGCCCGTCAGCGTGGCGGGCGAGGATAGCCGTGGCCATTCGAGCGTGGCGTTCAGATTTTCAATCGCCTGCGGCTTGTCGCCGCTCAGCGTAATTCGCCCATCGACGAGGGATATTTTTCCAAACCATCCTTTTCGCGCGGAAACGTTCCGCGCCGGGGAAGCGACGGTAGCCGGCGCGTAAGCCAGGGAGGGCGCCTTTTGAAGATCCAGTTTGATGAACGGTCGGTAGAGCGTCAACCGTTCGATTTCCAGTCTCCCCGTCAGCAGAGCAGCGAGGCGGACATCGCCATGGAGCCGCTCCGCCTCGAGCGTGACAAACGCCTTGGGATCGGCGAGCGCCAAGCCTTCGGCGAGGATATGAGGCCGAGGCAGGAAAGCGAAGCGGGGGCGTCCCTTGATTGCGACGTAGAGGCCTGAAGATCCGTAGATTTGACTGGCTATTTCCTCGGTCAGCGCCTCCGACGAAAGCGTCCAGGGCGCAAAGCCCAGGGGCACGAGCGCGGCCGCTGCTACGAGGATGATCGCGACTATGCCGGCCAAGGTCCGCGAAAGACGAGGCGTCGGGCGATCAGGCCTTGTTGGGGGGGGGCATGGAGTAGACTCGGGACGCTGTCCAGGAACACGGGGCATCTGATACTCGGGAGCGGGACTTGATTGGCTTCGCCGTCAAGATTTCTGCGCCTGTTAATAACCCGAAGCACGGCGACAAAAAGGCGCCTCCGCCAATCTCAGGCGAGATCGCCTTGGCCGTGGCTATATCGCGCGATTTGCCATGCTCGCCGGCTTCCCCTCGAATTGACGAGATTTCAAATGCGTCGGCCGTCGCTGTTGTCCGATCGGATATGTTGACGCGAATGCTTTTGGCGCAGCCGCTCTGAAAGGAGAGCCGCGCGCCCGCGCGGCGTCTTCAACGCCCGATCTATCGCCGCCAGCGCCGCGCGCTTTTCGGCGGTAAGGTCGTGGGTCTCCGCGAGAGACAGGAAGTCGCTGCTCTTGTATGGCAAGGCGCCGCCTTTGAAGACAAAGACGCCGCCATCTGTGACCACGCTATCGCCCTTGCGTAGCGTAGGGTCGTTGAACACCGCCGTCGACTCGCGTGGGTCGCCCATCGTCAGGCGGCAACCGCATGTCTTCGAGTTGGCGGCGTTTGTATCCAGCTTTGCGATAAACCGCGAATAAGCTTCGCCGTCCCGAGCCGCGACGGCTTCGTCGATATTGTCGGAGCCAGCCCGCATGATGAAGAGCTTGGTTTCGGCCTCAGGGCAAGCCGTGTCGCAGGCCGCCTGTTGCGACCCGATTTCGGTATTTCGGGTCAGATTCCCGGCGGGAAAGAAATATCCGTCGCAGGCGCGAACGCAGACCGTGCGGCGGCCCGTCGCCGGATTGTCCCGCCGGGTTTCCGTCCGCGCCGGAGCAGGGAAGGCCTCCATCCGCCGCGCGCGAGGCGCGGGAGAGTGTCTTTCAGCTATCAGGCGTCGGGCGCGACGCGCGTGTTTGACGCCATGAGCGTAACGGCGCGATAAGGAACGATGGCCATAATGGCGGCCGCGCCAAACATGGCGGCTTCCAGAGAAATAGCGTAAGGGTTCCACGACATATTGATGGGAAACGTTATGTTCGCCTTGGCCGAACAGCGCTTCGAAAAATCCGCCTTGCGCCATGACTTCGGGGACGTCGAAAGACAGCAATCCCGCGGCGACTATGGCGATCGCGGCGCCGGCCGTAATGGCCGACTTCGCGTGGGGACGCAGACGCGGATCGCGAAATACCGAGAAACCCGAGTTGATCGTCATGGTTTTTTTTAACTCACGTTAACGGAACGCTAACAGATTTAAGCGACTCCTAAGCTAGGATTACTGGGACGGCAAGATCCGCGGCGCCCGATTTGTCGGGCCGATTCTCGGATGAGATTTTGGTAAATTATTGAATTTTCCTCGCTTCGTCAGCTTCGGGCGTGCTCGCGGGCATCGCGCAGGCTTTGAAGTATTTCCTCGATATAAAAAGGTTTTTCGACGACGGGGCAGTCCAGAAACGCTTCGGGCAAGCCCGCCCTGCCGCAGCCCGTGGTGAAGACAAAGGGCGTTTTCAATGTGGTTAATGCTTCGGCGACCGGGTCTATTTTTCTTTCGCCAATGTTAACGTCGAGGAGCGCGACGTCGAAGTGGGTCGACCTGACGAAACGTAGCGCCCGCTCTATGCTGTTCGCCACTCCGCCTATCACAAGTCCCTGTTCGCCGAGCATTTCTTCCAGCGCAAGGGCGATGAAGGGATTGTCTTCGACAATCAGAATGCGCAATCCAACCAGCGAATTAGCGGCGCCGTCGGGTTCAACCGACGTCCGGGCTTCGCCGCCGCCAATGGAGTTCTGGGAACTGCACATAAGATATGGTGCTGCGGAAGCGCGACATTGTCCAGCTTCGGAACTCTTCTATTTTCGCTGATGTCTTATGGACGCATCGGAGAAAGAGCGCTTTAGGACGGCGGCTCTTCCCCCTAATTCGCATAAAGATTTATATTTATGAAGAGCTTGGGCCTTGGCTCCCGCGACCGGCGCAGGCAAGGCGCGCCGCCGCCCACACAGCGATTGCGAGCCAAGCCAAAATCGTGGTGGAGCCGCCTATCGGCGCGGCGTAGGGAAACAGCCTTCCGCCCCCAAAGGCCCGCAGGGCGAGGTCCGCGCAGAAGAGGGTGACTCCGGCCTGGAGGGTGAAAGTGGAAAAGGTCAAAGTCTTGTTTGGCCCGACGACGCCCGCGCGCAAGGCGGCGAGACCGATCCCCGCCGCGGCGTGCAGCATGAGGAATTGACTGGCCGTCGCGAGCAGAGGGCTGCTGTCGCCATGCGCGGCGGCGGCCGCCAGGGCGACGCCGGCCGAACCTTGCAGGGCGGCGATTAGTGCGATTGCGTAAATCTGCCGTGTCAACGGGCTCTCCAAAGGGTCAGTATGCGTTTTCGGATTTGAGCAGAGCGAAGGGCGTCAACGCAAGAATATAGATGTCGCGCGTGAGCGACCAGTTTTCAATGTAGTCGAGATCGTGTTCGACGCGCGCCTGAATTTTTTCGGGAGTATCGGTTTCGCCGCGCCAGCCGTTGATTTGAGCCCAGCCCGTAATTCCGGGCTTAACCCGGTGGCGGGCGAAATAGCCGTCGACAACTTCGTCGTAGAGACGCTCGGCGGCGCGTGCTTGCATCGCATGGGGACGCGGCCCGACCAACGACAAATTTCCCTTGAACACCACGTTGAACAGTTGCGGCAACTCGTCGAGAGATGTCTTGCGGATGATGCGGCCCACTCGCGTGACGCGCCTATCTCCTCGGGTGACCAGTCTCGAGGCCTCTTGGTCCCCACTGTCGGCACGGAGCGAGCGGAACTTGTAGATCTCTATTTCTTCGTTGTTGAAGCCATATCGTTTTTGCTTGAAAAAAACGGGGCCGGGCGAGTCGAGCTTGACGGCGAGAGCGATCGTCAACATTAGCGGCGAGAGAAGCAGAAGGCAGATCGAGCCAACGATTTTATCGAAGGTTGTCTTAATGAAGACATCCCAATCGGCGATCGGCTTGTCGAAAATGTCCATGACTGGAACATCGCCGAGATAAGAATAAGAGCGGGGTCGGAACCGCAACTTGTGAGCGTGCGCCGCCAATCTGATGTCGACCGGCAACACCCATAATTTGCGGAGCATCTGGAGGAGGCGTTCCTCCGCCGTGATCGGCAGGGTGAAGATGATAAGATCCAATCGCGCGTGGCGCGCGAACTCCACGAGGTCATCCACGGTTCCAAGCTTGGGATAGCCGGCGACGACATCGGGAGACCGCGCCTCGGAGCGGTCGTCGAATATGCCCAGAATGCGCAAGTCGCCTTCGTCCTGCGCGGCAAGGGCGCCAAGCACCGGCTCCGCCAGTGGGCCGCCGCCCACGATCGCAGTCCGTCGATCCAATTTGCCCTGCTGGGTTAGCGCCCGAATTGCCGCCGCCGCCGCGACGCGTTCCGCGAAAAGCGCGACGAGCCCGGCCACGCACCAGCCCGCCAGCCAGACGCGGGAGAATTCTTCGTCGAGCTTTAGAAAGAAGATCGCCGCGAGCGCCGCGACAAACACCATGGCCCATGCGCCGGCGATTTTGAAGCCGTGATGAATGGGAGCGCGAAGCGCCGAAAGCTGGTAAAGCCGGAACGCTTGTAGAGCGACGACCGCGAAAAGCGCCATCGTCGGAATGATGATGAGATATTGGCGCGCGTGTCCCCACAATGGAGCGACATGCAGTTGATGCACGCCGAACCCGACTCCCGCCAGCAACAAAAACTCGCCGAGCCGAACCAATCCGGCGACCACAATTGGCGAATAGGCCTTATCGGGAGCATTGCCGCCGACGATTTCGGCCAGCGCCGGTTGAGGAGAAGCGCGGTTGGCCTGCGCATCTCTCGGCGACGTCTCGTTAAGCAGGGCGATCGGCTTGGTGCGCATGCGATCTGATTCTCCGTCAAACCCACGGCGGCGGGAGCTTGTGCGAATTCAATCCGCCCTCAAGAGTTTAAACGATTTCTTATCGTTCGAACGATTCCGTTGGAACGATAAGCCCGCTAATTCTACTGCGTGATGAACGAATTTGTCGGCGGTTTCGTCATTGCGAGCCGAAGGCGTGGCAATCCAGGGGGCTGGCCCGGCCCCAGGCCGCTTTGTGACGCAGTAGAACTAAATGGGCTGGATCAGAAGATGCGTTCCCGAACCATTATGGTGTCGCCGGGGCGCACCACGGTGTCGAGCGGAACCCGGCCCGTCACAACCTGGCCGTTGATAACGCGGGTGAGATCGACGCCTCCCTGGTAGCCGCGCGGCGTGAAGCCTCCCGCGATCGCGACCGCGGTTCGCGCGGTCATGCCTTCGACATAGGGAAATTGGCCGGCCGAGGTCACTTCGCCGAGCACGAAGAAGGGCCTGTAGGCCTCGACTTCGACCGACACCCGGGGGTCGCGCACATAGCCGGCGCGCAGGCGCTCCGCGATTTCTCTCTCGACGGCGACGGTGGAGCGACCGTAGACGACGACCGGGCCGATCAGCGGCATCGAGATGCGTCCAGAACCGTCGACCGCGTAGGAATTGGACAAGGCGTCCTGTCCGAAAACGATGACCCGCACCCTGTCCCCCGCGCCGAGCGTATAGGCTTGTTCCGGCGGAGGGCCGAACAACTCTGGGCGGTAATCTCCTGGCGCGGCGCAACTCGCCAGAACCGCCGGCGCCAACGCGCAAAAAAGGAGTGCTTCATACCGCGTCATAGCCGATCCGAGTCTCTTTTTGGGGATTGCTTTCCAGTTCCGTAACCTCATCGATTTTTATCGGAACGTAGTTAACAAACACTCACCTTAAGAGGGCGTTTCCAGTTCCCCGGATCGATTAACCTCGCCGCAACCATAATTGGTTAGATTCGATTGAGTGAGCAGGAGCATAAGGATGAGTTTGCGTTCGCGCGACAGCGACGATAGAGCCCTGACCGGGGAGATCGACCTCGCTCAAATTCTTCGCGTCGTCGCCGAAAAGCGCTGGTGGATTTTGGGGCCAACGCTCGCCGCCTTCCTTTTTGCGCTCGTCTTCGTCAATGTCGTCAAGCCTCGCTACACCGCCGAGGCCAGACTGCTGCTCGAGAATCAGCAGAATTACTTACCGCACGCCGAAAAAACGGAGCGGGCGACCGAGATTCTCCCCGACGCGGAGGCGGTGCAAAGCCAAATCCAGGTGCTAACCTCGCGCGATCTGGCCCGGCGCGTCATTAAAGCGCTCGGTCATCAGGGCGACGCGG
This sequence comes from Methylocystis sp. KS32, assembly GCA_002862095.1. GTDB lineage: Bacteria > Pseudomonadota > Alphaproteobacteria > Rhizobiales > Beijerinckiaceae > Methylocystis. The sequence continues at coordinate 334,512 of PHSQ01000004.1, forward strand.
AGTTCGACCCACTGGCCAAAGGCATGGGATTCACGACGCGCGCCCTCGTGCTGCTCGGCCTGGCGCGCGATCCAACGCAGCTTTCCCCGGAAGACAGAATGCTCGAAGTCTTCGCCGACCGGCTCAGCGTGCTGTCGCCGACGAAGACACGAGTCCTCACGATAGAATTCTCGTCACACGACCCCGATCTCGCGGCGAAAGCGGCGAACGCGGTCGCCGACGCCTATATCGAACTCCAGCGGCAGGCGAAGCGCGACAACGCGCGGAGCGCCGCCAAGACTCTAGCGTCCCTGGTCGCCGAATTGCGCAAACAGGTCGCGGACGCCGAAACGCGCGCCGAGGAATTCCGGGTGAAGTCCGGGTTGCTTGTCGGTTCGAACAATATGACAATCAATGCTCAACATCTCAGCGAACTCAATACGCAACTGTCGCTTGCGAGCACCGCTCAGGCCGATGCGCAGGCGAAGGCTAAATTGCTGCGCGAGATGCTGCGGCAGAATCGTATTGGCGATATACCGGATGTCGCCAATAATGAAGTCTTCCGCCGTCTGCTGGAACAACGGGTCACTCTGCGCGCGCAGCTCGCCCTGGAGTCGAAAACACTGCTCCCCGGCCATCCGCGCATAAAAGAGCTGCAGGCTCAACTCGCCGATTTAGACGCGCAGAGGCGCGTCGCCGCGGAGCGGATTTCGCGCGCGCTGGAGAATGACGCCCGCATCGCCGGCTCGCGAGTGGAAAACTTGAAGCAGGCGCTCGATGCGCAGAAACAGGTGGTGGGTTCGTCCGAAGTCGACGAAGTCGAGATGCGGGAGCTTGAGCGCACCGCGAGACTTTATAAGGAGCAGCTCGAGAGCGCGACGGCGAAATATCAGGAGGCTGTCGCCACCGAAAACGCCGAGGCGGCGCCTGCCGACGCGCGCATATTTCAACGGGCTCTGGCCCCACAGCTTCCCTCGTTTCCAAAGAAAATCCCGATCGTCACTTTCGCGAGCCTCGCCGCGCTTGTTTTATCCTTGGGCATGGTCGTGTCTGGCGAATTGCTATCGGGCAGGGCGCGCGCCCCCTCGTTCGCGGCGGAAGCGGTCGAGCCGAGGGAGGCTCCTTCGCTCGTCGAGCGGTTCCCATTTCGAGACATCGCGGGCCGTTTTGGTTTCGGCGACCATGCCCCCGACCAGGGGGAGCACGAACTCCCGCCAGTCGAAGCGCATGAAGTCCATTCCGAAGCCGAAGAGGCGCCGCCTGTCGAGGTTGCGAATTTAGAGGAGGCATTGGCGGAAGGCGAGGGCGGCGATCTCATCATCGCTGCCGAGAGGCGCGTCGCCGACGAGCGGGAGATCATAGGCGGCATCGACGCGGCGCGCACAATGGCGCCTTGCGTAAAAGTGCTTGCGGCGAGCCTTGACGCAAGCCTTGTGGCTTCGACGACGATTTTGACTCTGGCTCGCGGGCTATCCCGGCGGGGCCGCACGGTGCTGATTTACGCGGACAAGAACGAGGCCCTCGACGGGCGACTGGGATTGGACGATCCGATGGCGATCGGGTTACGGGAGCTGATCTCCGGCGAAGCCGATTTCGAAGAGGCGATCTATCGCGATCGGAACTCCCGACTACATTTCATTCCTCCGGGCGCGAAAGGGAGCGTGGAAGCGGTCGAAACGTCGCTTGTCCTCGAAGCGCTGGGGCAGACTTATGATTTCGTCGTATTGTCGGTCGACGCGGCGGTCGAGGCGCTAAAGCTGGCGCCCATGTTCGACAAGGTGCTTTTGCGTGATTGCGGCCCGGCGGCCGATGAATTATTCGATCTACTGGCGCGCTCGCATGACGACGTTCAGCTTATCGAGGATGCGGTAAGCGACGCGGTGGCCGCGTAGAATGTTCCTGATCACGGTGAACCGCATCGTCGCGACCACTCCAGCACACGCATCAGAGCTGGAGTTTGTTTGATTAACCTCTTCGCGGCGATGAAATTCCTGAGCAAGGGAGCCGCCAGAGCGCCTCGAGCGGTCACCGCGAGAATTGTGTCGTAAAGCTCGATTGTCTCATCGCAAACCGCGGATTTGTAATCAGCCTCGCCGACGCCAAGGTCGAAATGGGTGAATCCTCTTGCGACCAGGTTTTTCAGGAGACCATGAAGTAAAATCTGGCAGGGGGAGAAGCGCGCGAGGAGCGGATCCAAATCGTAGGAGTTCATCAGCGCGCAAAATCTATCGCCGTCCGCGAGTCCGACATAGGTGGCGACAATGCGTCCGGAGACGCTCAAAGCATGAGCTTCCAGCGGTCCGGCTTCGTTGACCCTTACGAGAAACGCTTTCATTTCACGAGGGTCGAAGCCGCCAATTCTCATTTCAGCAAGGCGACTCGCCTTCTGCTCGACCAGCGCCGAGAGGATTTCGCGCCGGCGCGAGTCGCGCGCGTCGTGCTCGAAGGTCAGTGCGCCCAACGCCGAAAGTCGTCTGATCTTGCCGCCGATTTTCTTTTGCGATTTCTTGGAAAAGCGCTCTTCGAGGGTCGCCAAGTCGGCGGGCAGTCTGGAGCCATAGGCAAAGCTTGGGCTAAGTCGGGAGAAGGCCTCGATCAAGGGATTTCGAACACCGGCGAAGGCGCGGGGTTGATTGCGCAGATAATAGAGGTCTGGCGGCGTCGCTTGTCGCCTCGCCGCGTCGACGAGGAGATGTTGGAGATCGAATGCCGCGCCAGATTTCGAAAGCGCCATATTGAAATTGCTTTCTCGGCCGCCAAGAAACTCCGCGACGCGAAAGCCGTGAACGTCTCGGACGCAAAGGGGCAAAAGGACTATCGGCCGTCCTTCGGGGTCGTAGACGACCACGATCATGGGAGCGACCGCCGCGCGCTCGCCGATTGTTTCAAACCATCCGGCGACATAATCGTAATTTTGGTAAGGGGTGGCGGCCGCGCGGGAAAATAACTCGCGCCAATGGTCTCGCGCATCCTCCAACCGCTCGAACACCGCCAAATTTGGCGTCGACGCGAGGGATGTTTCAAAATCGGTAACCATGACGCGCCCAAGTCCGCCAAAACTTACGTGGTGGTCTGTCAATAACAAGAAAAGGTCAATGAAAAATACAGACAATCAGCGTTTGAAAACGGAGCGGCGGCTGCGACTTTGGTTTCGGAGAACCATGAAATGACAACGTGGCGGGATTTAGCCATCGAGGCAGGAATGGGATTCTTTCGCGCGAGCGGCGCGCACCGTCTGGCCGAGCCATATACGCGCGGGCTCGGGGCGATATTGACGTTCCATCGGGTTCGTCATCGCCTGGAGCGCGGTTTCGCGCCTAATCAGTCTTTGGAGATATCCATCGACTTTTTCGATGCCCTGCTGAAGCATCTGCGTAATCGCGGAGTGGCGATTATCTCGCTCGACGACGTGCTGGCTCGCTTGCGAACAACTGAAGACGAAGGGCGACCTTTCGTCGCGCTGACATTCGACGATGGTTATCGCGATCTTCTGGAGCACGCCCTGCCAGTGATGGAGCGGCATCGCGTCCCCTTCACCGCCTATATCGCTTCCGGATTCGCGCAAGGCGAGGCGCGGCTGTGGTGGCTCGAGATGGAAGAGGCGTTTCGCCGTCTCGATCGGGTCGATGTCGTCGCCGGCGGGCGTCGTTTCACCGCGCGCTGCGAGAGCGCCGCCGAAAAGAGAGAAGCCTTTTCCAAGCTCTACTGGCGCTTACGCGCGGGCGGCGAAGAGGAGTTGCTGCGCGTTGCGTCGACATTGTGCGCCGAGGCGCGCGTCGACCCGCAAAGGCTTACCGCGAGTCAGTGTCTGAGTTGGCGAGCGCTCGAGCCATTGGCGCGACACGAACTCGCCGCCATCGGAGCCCATAGCGTCACCCATGCGCGGCTGGCCAAGCTCGACACTGGCGCCGTCATCAAGGAGATGACGGAGAGCCGGGCGGAAATTTCGCGTCGCTTGGGCGTGGCGGTCCATCATTTTTGCTATCCCGTAGGCGACGCTTCCTCGGCCGGGCGGCGAGAATTCGCTCTCGCGCGTGAACTCGGCTTCGCCAGCGGCGTCACCACGAGGCCCGGCGTGCTTTTTCCGCAACATTCGGATCATCTCTATGCATTGCCTCGTCTATCGGTTAACGGGCTGCATCAGAGCCTCGACGAATTCGACATTCTTCTGAGCGGGGCGCCCTTCGCTCTGATGAATAGAGGACGAAGAGTGATGGCGGCTTAGTGCATATCGACCAGACGGAATCGTCTGGTCGATAAGAAATCGCGCCCAGTACAAAGCTGGAAGCGAATTGCGATGGCGAAGGTCTATCGAATTTCGCAAAAGCATCGCTTTGAGCACGATGGAGCAGGAATATTTCGTTCGATCCATTTGAAGCCGGACCTCGGGAAACGAGCGAATTCGACTCGCGCGGCATAGGGTTCGCCTTGACCGTCGGCGGCGTGCTCGCCTTTTGCGCGACGCTCGCGCCTTTGCTCATGCTTGTCGCGACGGCTCCAGCCGAGCTTTCTCCCATGCGCGTCGATCTCCTTCACCATCGCAAATGGCTGGAGGGGCGGCAATACGCGTTGCAGGCCGCCGCTTTGGAAGATGGACGCAGCGCGCTCTCCAGCCTGGTCGAGACCCAGACCCATTTAGCCCTTGCGACGATTCTGGCGCTGGGACTCTATTTTCTTTGGCGCGGCTTCGTCAGCGAGCGTTCGCGCGGCTGGACGCATTTCTTTTGGATCGCGGGGATCGCTCTGGTGTTTTTCGCTCCCACTTTCGCGCCCGAGTTCACGCCGCAACGGGTGGATTACGCCACCGCTTTCCTGGCGGGCTTGCAGAAGGGCCAGGCGTTTGCGGATTCCGGAAGGCGCGGTCAGGGCTTTCAAAGCGTCGCGCCCGAAGCCGTCATGGCGGCGCGCGCGCTTCTCGCGGCCGGCGTCGGGGCGTTCCTTGGACTGTGCGCGCACGACCTTGGATACCGGCTACAGGAAGCCTTTTTGGAGTTTGGCCTGATCGGAGAAGACACAGGGGAAAGGCGGCGGCGGTCCTTCGATGCCCGCTCGGCGAATTTCGCCCGATCCCGAGAAAGCGGGTTTCATGAGTCGGCGAAAGCGGACGCCTCCCAAGGTTTTGGTCATCGCGATCCGTTCGGTCCGCGTTCGGACAGTCAAACGGCGAAAGCCTGCGCGACGCTGGGGGTCGGGATAGGCGCAAGCCGTGAGGAGATCGAGCGCGCCTACCGAACGAAAATGAAGACCGCCCATCCTGACCACGGCGGGTCGGTCGAACGGGCCGCGGCGCTCAATCAGGCCCGCGATCTGCTTTTGCCTCATGTATAAACAATGGCGTAGCGTCGACATTTGTTGTCGTAATCCGGGATGGGCATCCTATATTGCGATCGTGAAACCACAATGTTGGCGGGTTGGCCGATCCGCGCCGGGCAGGAGCTTGAGATGACGAACTTGGCCGCTGTTATCTGTGTCTCGATCATTTTGTCGGCGGCGCTCGGGGTTTATTTGCGGCTGCGTCAGATCGATTGGGTGGCGCGGAACAGGCTTACGGTTCCGGCCGATTTTTTTCGCGCGGTGACGTTGGAGGAACATCGCTGCGCGGCGGATTACAATGTCGCGAAGACGCGCTTATCCATCGTCGCGACGATCTATGACGGGGCGACCTCGCTCCTGTGGTTGCTAGTCTGGCTTTCGCCGCTGTATTGGGCGGTGGGTTCCTTCATCGAGCCCGGATTGACGAGAAGCGTGGCTCTGGTCCTCGCCTTTGGCTTTTTATCGGCTGTCTTGCAATTGCCGCTGGATCTCGGAGAGACCTTCTGGCTGGAGGCGCGGTTCGGCTTCAATCGTCAGACGTTTGGGGGCTTTTTTGCCGATTGGCTCAAAGGGGGCGCGCTGGAATTCGCGGTCGCCACGCCCTTGCTTTACGCGGCGTTCGCGCTGCTGCGCGAAGCCCCCGACCGCTGGTGGCTCTACGCCTATGTGGGTTTTATGGTTTTCATCCTGGCGATAACGGCGATCTATCCAACCTTCATCGCGCCCTTATTCAACAAATTCTCGCCCTTGCCGAACGAGGCCATGCGCGAACGGCTCGAGACCCTTTTGAAAAAATGCGGCTTCGAATCGCGCGGATTGTTCGTCATGGACGCATCGAGGCGGTCTTCTCGCGGCAACGCCTATTTCACCGGCTTTGGCAAAGCAAAGCGGATTGTCTTCTACGACACATTGCTCGCGAGACACACGCCTGAGGAAATCGAGTCAATTCTGGCTCATGAGCTTGGCCATTTTAAGCTGGGGCATGTCCGGCAGATGCTCGTTTTGAGCGCCGCCATCGCTTTCGTCGGTTTCGCCGCCTTGCGTTGGGCGTTGGGAGACACTGGCTTGACCTTTGTTTTCGGCTTGCCGAACGAACCTGGCCTCGCGCTCATCGCGGCGCTGCTGGCCAAGGATCCGGTCATACACATTCTCTCGCCCTTGCTGTCCTGGCGTTCGCGTCGCGCTGAATTCGAGGCGGACGACTTCGCGAAGTCGATGGTGGGAGAAGAGCCGATGATTTCGGCCCTTACACGGCTCACCAGGGACAATTTGGCCACGCTCACGCCAGATCGAATCTATGCGCTCTTCTATTATTCCCATCCGCCCGTTCCCCTCAGGGTAGCGCATCTGCGCGGCGCGGATTAGGGCGTTCGCCTCATCTTTGCGGGTATGCGCTGGCGGTTCCTGGCCCGCTCAACAGCATGCCATTGAAGATCAGGTTATTGTCGACCTGCGTTTCGACGCCGCCGGTCGATCCGCTATAGGCCGCCTCGCCATTGCCGACCAGATTCGATCGCGCCACGGCTATTTGGGCGCCCGGCCCGGCATAGACGGCGGTGCCATTGCCGGTGGCCGTGGAATCGCTGATCACCATCTTGACGCTCGCGGAGCCGGACAGCGAACCCGCATAGAAGCCATTGTTGTTATTGCTGGAAGAGCTTCGCGTCACCGCAACGAAGACATTCGACGCCGCCGCTGAGACGCTTCCGTCCAATTGCAAGCCATTGACGCTGAAACTGGCCATGAGACCTTCGATCGAGCCGGTCATGTTGGCCGAGGGACGGAGATTAACGGAGGCGTTGGCGTTTTGGGACGCAACCAGATTCTTGATGGTGAAGCTCAGGGCCGTCGAGGGCTCCAGATCGACGCCGTGGCTCATGAAGCGGCGAATAACGCAGTTCACGATCTCCAATTGCCCGGCGGAATTCAGGCTGACGCCGTTCGCCGCCGCGCCCATCCCGTTGAGAGAGAGGCCGCGCAGGTGGATCAAATCGCCCGGACCGGCCGCGATGGCGACCGCGTTCATGCCCGGCGCGATCTGGTTGATGGTCGCGGCGCCGGCGCCGTCGTTAACGATGCCGATGGCTTTGGAGATGGCGACGGGGCCGTAATCGGCGGGGTCGAGCACGTCTATTTCGCCGCCAGCGGCGACAATATGGTCGTGGGCATATTGAAACGTCCGGCAGGGCGAGGACACGCCGCCGCAGTTCGACGAATCCGATCCATGGCCCGAAACCCAGGCTTGAGTCGTCTGCGCGCTCGCGTTTAAAGGCGAGAGGCCGGTGGCCAATAGGGCGGCGAAGAGAAAAGGATGAAGCTTTGGCATGGCGGCTCCGTCGGGTGACGGAGGCGAGGTTAGGCCAGGAAGACCAATAATTTCATAAGAAGCGCGGCGTTTCGACGACCTCGCGCCAGCGCGACGGCCTGAAAAGGCTACGTTTGTTGGGCTCTGGTTTTTTAGATAGTGGCTCCCCGAGTAGGACTCGAACCTACGACCTAGCGATTAACAGTCGCGTGCTCTACCAGCTGAGCTATCGGGGAACATCTAGGGTGGGGGCATATAGCAAGGGTTCACGTGATTTGCCAAGCCCCTTTATGGGGTCGGCGAATTTTCGCCATTTTTGCTCAAGCGGGCGGAAAATGCTTGCGGGCGAGGGCGATGTCTGCGCGGGAGGGCAGGCCGGCCTCGTTGCCGAGATGCTGGACCTTATGGGCGGAGGCGGCGCGCGCGAATTCGAAATGGTCGCGCCAGGGCGCGGTTGGCTCGTCGAGGTAGCTGGCGCAATATGCGCCGTGAAAAATATCGCCCGCGCCGGAGGTGTCGATCACTTTTTCTGGCGGGACCCGCAGCGCAGCCGACCGCTCGATTTCGCCGGTTCCCTCGTACCACAGCAGGCCCTTTTCGCCATTGGTGACGCCGCCCAAGCGGCAGCCTTTTTTTCTGAGCAGGGACAGCATTTCGGGCTCCGAAAGCCCCGTCTGCCGGCATAGGTCCATCGAGACGATCGCGACGTCGACGAAATCCAGCAATTCCATGAGCCCGGCGCGCAAGGCGCCGCCATCGAGGGACACGAGCGCGCCTTTTTCCCGCGCCGCCTTGGCGTAATGGATCGCGGCGTCTCCCATATGGCCATCGAGGTGCAGCAACCGCGCGGTGGAGAGGTCGAGACGCGGGAAAGTCTGCAAATAGGCGTCGTCGCGGGCACGAAGAATCGAGCGTTTGCCCTCTTTGGGGAAAACGAAGGAGAGAGAGGAGCGCGCCACCCGGCGGGAGTGAAGGCGAATGCCGTAGGTTCCGGCCATGTCCATGAACATATGGCCCAGCCAGTCGCGCGCCGCCGGCACGAGCAAATCCGGCGCATAGCCCAGTTTGGCGCAGGCGAAACAGGCCGTCGCGGCGTTGCCGCCAAAGGAGACGGCGTAGTCCTTCGCCACGGCTTTTTGGTCGCCGTGCGGAAATTCATCCGCGATCATGCTGACGTCGATATAGGCGTGGCCGATGAATAGCGCTTCCAATCAGGCTCTCCAAAACGCGAAGGCGTACTAAATCGAAAAGCTCGCGCCGCAACCGCAGGAGGAAGTCGCGTTGGGGTTTTCGATTCTGAAGGATTGCCCCATCAGGTCGTCGACGAAATCAATGCGGGCGCCTTGCAGGAAACCGAGCGAGGTTTCGTCGATGGCGAGTTTGGCGCCCCCGCGCTCGACCAACAGATCGTTGGCGCCCGGTCCCGGGTCCACCGTGAACGAATATTGAAACCCCGAACAGCCGCCGCCGTCGACGCCGATGCGGAAGACCGAGCCGTTTGGCTCATTCGCGAGAATCGCCGCGATGCGCTTGACAGCGCCGTCGCCAAGCGCGACGCCATTCGTCGCCTGTTCAGCGTCCATGCCTCTCATGCCTTGCCTCTCATGCCTTGCCGAGTTCTCTCGTAATGCGCTTCGCTTGCGCGGCCATAAAGCCGCGCGTAACAGACGTATCATAATAACGCTTCTCTGGCCTTTCAATGACAGGAGATAAAGCTTGGCGCTCCGTTCGCCCTTGGCGCCCTACGCCTGTGACGCGACGCTATCTCGCGGCCGAATGTTCGAGGAGGCGCCGTCGCGCACGCGCAGCGAGTTCCAGCGCGACCGCGATCGTATCCTGCATTCGACAGCCTTCAGGCGCCTTGCGCATAAAACCCAGGTTTTCGTTCCTCTCGATGGCGATCATTTTCGCACCCGTCTCACCCACACCATCGAGGTCGGCCAGATCGCCCGCGCTCTGGCGCGCGCTCTGGCGCTGGACGAGGATCTCGCCGAGGCGGTGGCGCTTTCGCATGACCTTGGGCACCCGCCTTTCGGCCATGCCGGGGAAAACGCGCTGACCGTCTGCATGGCCAAATTTGGCGGTTTCGATCACAATGTTCAGGCCTTGCGGATCGTGACGAAATTGGAGCGCCGCTACGCGCGCTACGACGGCCTCGACCTGACATGGGAAACCCTCGAGGGGCTCGTCAAGCACAATGGCCCGTTGCGCGGGCCGCGCGCGGGGATCGATCCGCCCGCCTATATCGTCCGGTTCGACGCCATCTATCCGCTCGAACTGGAGTTTTTCGCGGGCGCCGAGGCCCAGGCGGCGGCGCTTGCCGACGATATCGCCTATAACGCCCATGACATCGACGACGGCTTGCGCGCGGGCCTTTTTACGCTCGAGGAAATAGCGGCGGTTCCTTTCATCGGAATTCTGTTGAACGAAGTTTGGAGCCTTTATCCTGGGCTCGAACGCACGAGGGTCATTCACGAATTGACCCGCCGCGTCATCACCCGCTTCGTCGAGGACGTCTTCGACGAAACCCAGGCCCGGCTGTCCGGGCTCAGTCCCGGGAGCGCCGAGGATATCCGCCGGGCCGAGAGGCCGATGGTCGCTTTTTCCCCTCCGATGGCGGCGGCGGAACGCGGGGTCAAAGCCTTTCTGTTCGCCAATATGTATCGGCATCCGAAAGTCATGGCTGTTCGCGAACAGGCCTGCGAGGCGATCGCATGGCTTTTCCCCGCCTATCTCGAAAAGCTCGAGCTGATGCCGGCGGAATGGGCCGCGCAGGCGATGGCGAGCGGCGAGGAGGAGAGAGCGGCGCGGGTGGTCGCGGATTATATCGCCGGAATGACGGACCGCTACGCCTTGAACGAATACCGGCGCCTGTCGGGCAGGGCGGTCATCATCTGAAGGCGGCTTTCAGCGCTCTCCGGCCGCGCTGGTCCGCGCCGCGGGGTGTTTTTGCCGTTCCACTCTGCTAAACCCTCCGCTGACCCGGTTTATCCCGGCCTCCCCGCGGCCTCGACCGGCCGCCGCCAGAACCCCGCCCGAGATGAATATTTTTCACACATTCCATGACCACATCGCCGAAATTCTCGCCCGGATCGCCGCTTCCGGCAGATTGCCCGAGCTTGATCCGGCGCGCTTTATCGTCGAGCCGCCCAAGGACGCGGGAATGGGAGACCTCGCTTGCAACGCCGCGATGGTGTTCGCCAAGGAAGCGAAGCTCCATTTCGCCAATCCTCGGCAACTCGCCGCGGAAATCGCGATGGCGCTCGCGGAGACCGAAGGAGTGGCTCAGGCGGAAGTCGCGGGGCCGGGATTCATCAACATAAAGCTAAAATCGTCGATTTATTGGGACGTATTGAGGCAAGTCCTGCGGGCGCCGCAGGAGTTTGGCCGCGTCGTCAATGGGCGAGCCGGAGCGCTTCAGGGTAAGGTCAACGTCGAATATGTTTCGGCCAATCCGACCGGCCCCATGCACGTCGGCCACGGTCGAGGAGCCGTGTTCGGCGACGCCCTCGCGAATTTGCTGGAGTTTTCCGGCTGCGAAGTGACCCGCGAATATTACATCAACGACGCCGGGGCTCAGGTGGATGTCCTCGCCCGCTCCGCCTATCTGCGCTACCGCGAGGCCTTGGGCGAGAAAATCACAATTCCGGAAGGGCTCTATCCGGGCGATTACCTCAAGGTCGCCGGCGAAAGAATCGCGGCGAAATATGGCAGGGAATTGCTCGCCAGACCCGAGGGCGAATGGCTGGCGCTTGTGCGCGACGTCGCCATCGATTCGATGATGGAGATGATCCGCGACGATCTCGCCGCGCTCGGCATCGCGCATGAGGTGTTTTTCTCCGAACGCTCTCTGCACGAGAAGAAAAACGGCCAATCGGAAATCGACCGCCAGATCGAGGAATTGCGCGCGGCGGGGCTCGTCTATCAAGGCCGCTTGCCGCCGCCGAAAGGCCAATTGCCGGACGATTGGGAGGATCGGGAGCAGACTCTGTTCCGCTCCAGCGACTTTGGCGACGACACCGACAGGCCGCTCAAGAAATCGGACGGTTCGAATACCTATTTCGCCGCCGACATCGCCTATCACAAGTCCAAGATCGATCGCGGCTACGCGACGCTCGTCGACGTGTGGGGCGCCGATCACGGCGGCTATGTGAAGCGGATGACCGCCGCCGTAGCCGCCCTGTCGGATCGAAAAGTCGCCTTGGACGTGAAACTTTGCCAACTCGTCAAGCTCATGCGCGAGGGCGAGCCGGTGAAAATGTCCAAGCGCTCCGGCGATTTCGTCACCTTGCGCGAAGTCGTGGACGAGGTGGGCGTCGATCCCGTGCGCTTCATGATGCTTTATCGCAAAAACGACGCGCCGCTGGAGTTCGACCTCGCCAAGGTGCTGGAGCAGTCCAAGGATAATCCGGTTTTCTATGTGCAATACGCTCACGCCCGCGCCAAATCGGCGCTGCGGCAGGCGCTGACGGCCTTCCCCGACCTTGACATTAGCCCGGCTGCGCTTTTGAGCGCGCGGATGGAGTTGCTCGACGACGAGAGCGAGCTTGGTCTCGCCCGTGTCATCGCGCAATATCCGAGACTTATCGAAGCCGCCGCCGCCGCGCACGAGCCGCATCGCATTGCGTTTTATCTGCATGATCTCGCCAGCGCGTTCCACGCTCATTGGAACCGCGGCAAAGATCGGCCACAATTACGCTTTGTTAATGCTGATGAGAGAGATTTGACCAGCGCCCGTGTCGCGTTGGTTGTTTGTTTAGCCTGCGTGCTGGCGTCGGGTTTGAGGCTTCTAGGCGTGAAGGCGCCCGACGAGATGCGTTGATTTACTCTCCGTCGCCGCTCCGACGAAATATAAAAGCGCGGCCGAATTTTCACGCCAAGGAAACAGGCGAGGTAGCCCCATGCGCGAGTCCACAAACAGAGGCGCTGCGATCGACATATCGGATTTCGAACGGCGGCTGCGCGGCTCGGAACCCGGCAAGAACTCCCCGCGAGATCCGCTAAGCGAACTCGCGAGGCTGATGCAGGGGGAAGAGCAAGGGCACATAAGCCAGCGTTACGACGAGCTTTTCGCCGCGAACAACCCAGCGCGACAGCAGGGCGAATATTCAAACTTGCGAGAGGAATCCGCGCAGGGCGGCGACGGAGCCTTTTCCGCCGAGCTTCGAGGCGCATTCATGGAGACCCATTCGCCGACCGAGCAGGACGAGCACGCTTATGCGGAAACCTATTACGAGGACGAACGCGCCGCTCAGCCCTTCGAAAATCAATTAGCCGCCGGTCAGAACCCGTCCCATCAAGAGTGGCCCGGCGACCAGGCGGCGTTCCTCGATTATGGCCAGAACCCAGAAGCCGGCGTCGGCGCGACCGAGGAGCCGCCAGCCGGCCGTCGTCCCCCGCGCCTGCGCCCCTGGCACGCTATCGCGGCTCTCGCTGTGGTGGCGACAGGCGGGATCGGATGGTCGTTCGCCCACCGCGGCGGCGCGATCGGGTCGCGAGAGATCGCGACAATAAACGCGCCGGAAGGTCCGACCAAGGTTCCGCCGGCCGCCGAGACGGAAACCAGCGTCGACAAGCCTGACGCCACCGTGCTGGATCGCCAGGAGAGCACGCCGGTTAAACAGGTCGTTTCGCATCAGGAGCAGGCCGTCGATCCGAAGGTCGAACCCAGAGTGGTCAAGCTCGGCGCCGGCCCGGTCGACGCGCCGCACGAGCCGGCGAGCGTGCTCGGACCGGAGCCGAAGCGCGTGAAAACAGTCTCCGTGCGTCCGGATGGCAGCGTCATTTCCAGCGCCGCGGTGCCTCCCGCGGTCGTCAAGGCGACAGGCGCGCCCGCGAAGGAGGCGGCCGAGAAAAAGAGTTCGACCACCCCGAAAAGCCTGGCGAAGCCGACCACGACGCCCCCTCGCGCCGATGCGAAGGCCAAACCGAAGCCCGCGCAGAAAGTGGCGGCGGTCGACGGCGACGCCGCGCCCGCCGAGGAGGCCGCCGCTCCGGCGACGCCCGGCAAAATCGGAAAGGGCGGGTTCGCCGTGCAGTTCGGAGCCGCGGCCACGGAGGCGGAAGCCCATTCGCTGGTGTCGAAAGTGGCGACCAAATATGGCTCGCAGCTCGGCGGCAATAAGCCGACCTTCAAAATGGCGAAGGTGGGCGACAAGACGGTTTACCGAGTGCGCATCGGCGGCATCAGCAAGGAGGCCGCAAACGCGCTATGCGGGAAGGTCAAGACGGGCGGCGGCAATTGCTTCGTCGCGGGCAACTGACCGAGGTTCGTGAACATGACTCGCGCTTTCATCTGTGGCGTGCTTGGCTTGTCCCTGACGTCCGAGGAGCGCGATTTCCTGCGCGAAGCCCGGCCCTGGGGGGTCATCCTCTTCAAGCGTAATATCGGTCGCCCCCCCGAAGTTCGGGCGTTAACGGACTCGATTCGCGACGCGATTGGCGACGCCCGAACCCCAATTCTGGTCGATCAGGAGGGTGGGCGCGTGCAACGACTGACCGCGCCGCACTGGCGAAAATACCCTTCCGCCGCGACTTTCGAGCGACTTGGCGGCGAGATCGAGCGCGCGGAGAGGCTCGCATGGTTGGGCGCGAGGCTCATCGCCCACGATCTTCGCGAGGTTGGAATCGACATCGACTGCCTGCCGGTGCTGGACGCGCCACAGCCCGGCTCCCACGACATAATCGGCGACCGGGCCTATAGCCGCGATCCGGCGAATGTCGCCCGACTCGGCAGGGCGGCGGCGGAAGGCCTGCTCGCCGGGGGCGTTCTTCCGGTGATCAAGCACATTCCCGGACATGGACGCGCCCGCGCGGACAGCCATCTCGAATTGCCGGTGGTGGACGCGCCTCGCGAGGAGTTGGAGCGGGTGGACTTCCGGCCTTTCTCGGCCAACGCCGATCTGCCGCTGGCCATGACCGCGCATGTCGTCTACACGGCGCTGGCTCCCGACGCGCCCGCGACGCTCTCGAAAACCGTCATTGGCGAAATCATCAGAGGCGCCATCGGCTTCGACGGACTGCTCATGACCGACGACCTCTCGATGAAAGCCTTGAAAGACGATTTCCGCACCCGCGCCGAAAGAGCCATAGCGGCGGGTTGCGACGTGGTTCTGCATTGTAACGGCGATCTGACCGAGGCGAGACGCGTCGCCGAGGGCGCTCCGGAGCTTTTGGGCCGGGCGGCTGACCGCGCCGAGGCCGCTTTGTCGCGTCTCGCGGCGGTCCCTTGCGAGTTTAATGCTGTGGATGGCTTCCGCGAACTCGACGCCGCCCTTGCGATGACGGCCTAAAAGGCCCAAATTTCTCCGCGTCACGGGGGCGGCTCTCCCGCGCCACAGGAGATTTCGACGCGAATGGCGCGGCAACTGGCCTTCGAAACGACAGAAAAACCGGAACTGGGGGAGAGCGAGCCCGCCTTCGTGGTCGACGTGGACGGTTTCGAGGGACCTCTCGACCTTTTGCTTGAGCTGGCCCGGCGGCAAAAGGTCGACCTCGCGCGCATTTCAATTCTTGCGCTGGCCGAGCAATATCTCGCCTTTGTCGAAGCCGCGAGGCGCGTTAGGCTGGAGCTCGCCGCCGACTATCTCGTGATGGCGGCCTGGCTCGCCTATCTCAAGTCGCGCTTGCTGCTGCCCGAGCAACCGAAGGGCGAAGAGCCTTCCGCGGCCGATCTCGCCAATGCTCTGGCGGATAGATTACGCCGGCTTGAGGCGATTCGACGCGCCGCGGATCGGCTGACGGATCGGGCGCGTCTCGGCCGGGACATGTTTCTGCGCGGAGCCGCCGAGGGGATCGAGACGCACTCGCGCGCGAACTATCGGGCGAGCCTGTTCGATCTTCTATCGGCCTATGCCCGCCAGCGGCAGAAAAACGCGATCTCCAGGGTCACGCTGCGTCAGCGGGCGGTGTGGTCGCTCGCGGAAGCGCGCGAAGCGCTGGAGCGGCTCGCCGGCGGGGCTGTGGAGTGGACCGTGCTGGACGATTATCTCCTTCAGTTTTGCGTCGATTTGCCGACGGCGCGCACCGTTCGCGCCTCCGCGTTTTCGGCTTCGCTGGAAATGGTGCGGGAAGGGCGGTTCGACCTGCGGCAAGACCAGCCGTTCGCGACCATCTGGCTGAGGCGGCGGGAGCAGCCGGCTAATAATGAGGCCGTGTCGTTGGATCCTTGGTCGTAACCGCCTTTCGTCAACGATGCGGCCGTAACAATGGAGGGAAGCGGATTGGGGCAGGTTGCGGACAAGGTCGAGCTATTCAACGCCAACAGCGACGAGGCGATCGCCCGCGCGCAGGAGGCCCTGAGCGAGGCCGTCAGAATCGCCGAAGCCTTGCTTTTCGCCGCCGGCGAGCCGCTCGATGAAGCCGAGATGGCGGAACGGATGCCCAAGGGAGTCGGCGTCAAGGAGGCGCTGGAGCGGTTGCGCGAGGATTATGCGGGACGTGGCGTCAATCTCGCGCGCGCCGGCAAGAAGTGGTTTTTCCGCACGGCTCCAGACCTCTCATGGCTTCTGGCCCGTCAACAGGTCGAGGAAAAAAAGCTGTCTCGCGCCGCGCTCGAAACTTTGGCGATCGTGGCCTATCACCAACCCGTGACCCGCGCCGAAATCGAGGAAATCCGTGGCGTCGCGATCTCGAAAGGCACGCTCGACGTGCTGCTGGAAACGGGGTGGGTCCGTCTGCGAGGCAGAAGAAAGGCCCCCGGCCGTCCGATAACCTACGGCACGACGGAAGCTTTCCTGATGCACTTTGGGCTCGAGCAGATCAACGATCTGCCTGGACTTGAGGAGCTCAGGGGCGCGGGTTTGTTCGACGGCCGTCTCCCGAAGGATTTCCGCGTGCCGCAGCCGAGCGACGACGCCGCCCTGGCCGAGGACGAAGAGCCTTTGGAGGAGGACTCGCCCTCCCTGCTCGAAATGGAGTTCGTGGAGGATTCCACGCAGCCCATGGTCGAGGAAGGAATAGACGCGCCGGACGAAACCGAATTCTAAAAACCCCCGTCAGACCAGGCTCTTGCGCCGCAGATCTGGGCAAGGCGGCGCGAGACCTCCAGAGGGGCAAGTGGTCAGCGCGTCGCATATCTCTATGATCTGACGACGGAACCAGGCGTGGGCCGGTTCCTTCTCCTGCGCCGAATGCCAAACCATGATGAGATTGTAGTCAGGAAGCGAAATCGGAAGCGGAAATGTTTTTAGAGGCGCGACGCGAGCAAGACATTCGCCTATTTTCGCCGGTAGGGACAAGACGAGATCCGTGCGCGCGACAATCCAGGGTGCGGCCAGAAAGTTTGGAACGATCAAGGAAATTTTTCGGGTCAGGCCTCTTTGCTCTAGCCAGTCGTCTATAAGACCAGTTCCGGAGGCGCGGCGAGACATCAGCATATGTTTTACCTTAAGGAATTGTTCCAAAGACATTTCATCTCCAGTTAAATCAGGATGGTTTTCCCGAGCAATGCTTATTATATGCTCGCTAAATAAATGCTCTCGGCACAAATATGACGGAGGGTCTAATATCACGTCAAATCCTATCGCTATATCTATTTCATTATTATTTATTTCTGATTCAGGTATTTTTCCGTTTATTTGTTTTACGAGAATTTCGACATTGGGCGCGCAATTGCTGAGCTTCTCGATGAGTGGAGGAAGTAGGGTGAATTCGACATAATCGTTGGCCGCGATCACGAACCGCTTCTGGCTTGTCGCGGGAGCGAATTCCTCGGGCGGCTGGATCAGGCGTTCAGCGTCATTCAGCAGAGCGCAGATGGGGGCGTGCAAGGACAGAGCGCGCTGCGTCGGCGTCATGCCCTTGGGAGTTCTCACCAAAACGGGATCGCCAAGCTGCTGCCTCAGGCGTTGCAGCACGTGACTCATCGCCGATTGGCTGATGCACATCCTTTCGGCCGCGCGCGAGACGCTGGCTTCCTCCATCAGAACCTTAAAGGCGACGAGGAGATTGAGATCGAAATTTCTCAGTTCGGCCATAGGTGGAGCGCCGCCGCCACGCCTTTCAGATTTCATTTCGGAAAGAGGGATTGCATGTCGAAAAGGGGATTGCAACGCTATCGAATTCGTGAATGAGCGGATGAAAAACCTTCATTTTACGAACTCCTGTTCGGGCCGTAGGAACTGAGCCTCGTTTCACACGCTCAGGTGGAGCGCTTAGGAGGATAAAGCATGAGTTCGACCACCGAGACAGCTGCTGGCGCAGCGGCTGGCACAGACACAGTCGTCGATCTGAGAGGAATGTGGATCGGCCTGGCCGTTCTGAACACGTTCTATCTGATCGTTCGGATTTACGAGCAGATTTTTGGCTGGCGCGCTGGCCTGGACTCCTTCGCTCCGGAGTTCCAGACCTACTGGCTGTCGATTTTGTGGACGGAAATTCCGCTTGAGCTGGTTTCGGGCCTTGGGCTTGCCGGCTATTTGTGGAAGACCCGCGACCGCAACGTCGACGCGGTTTCGCCGCGCGAGGAGATGCGTCGTCTTGTGGTTCTGGTTCAATGGCTGACGGTTTACGGCGTCGCCATTTACTGGGGCGCTTCGTTCTTCACGGAGCAGGACGGCACCTGGCACATGACGGTGATTCGCGACACGGACTTCACGCCGTCGCACATCATCGAGTTCTACATGAGCTACCCGATCTACTCGATCATCGCGGTTGGCGCGTTCTTCTATGCGAAGACCCGCATTCCGTATTTTGCTCATGGCTACTCGCTGGCGTTCCTGATTGTGGCGATTGGTCCGTTCATGATCATCCCGAACGTCGGCCTGAACGAGTGGGGCCACACCTTCTGGTTCATGGAAGAACTGTTCGTGGCTCCGCTGCATTGGGGCTTCGTGTTCTTCGGCTGGATGGCGCTTGGCGTGTTCGGCGTGGTTCTGCAGATCCTGGCGCGCATCCATGCGCTGGTTGGCAAGGAAGGCGTCGCGCTGCTGGCGTAAGGCGTTTCGTCGCAATAACAGCTTAATCATGGATGGCGGGTCGCGCGCCTTGTCGGGCGGCCCGCCATTTGGATCAGATAACCGTGCAAAAGAGGGGGAAAGCCATGACGAGCAAGATCGTTGGAGAAGTAACTTCCGCGAACAGCCAATACGCCGCGACTTTTGGAGACAAGAGCAAGCTCGCGATGCCGCCGGCGCGGCGGTTCGCGATTCTGACCTGCATGGACGCGCGGCTGGACCCCGCGAAATACGCCGGTCTTTCGGAAGGCGACGCGCATGTGATTCGTAATGCAGGCGGCCGCGCCACCGACGACGCGATTCGCTCGCTGGTTATTTCCCACAAGCTGCTTGCCACGAACGAATGGTTCGTGATCCATCACTCCGACTGCGGCATGGAACTGTTCTGCGACGAGGTGATGGCCGACCTGCTCGACGACAATCTCTCCACCGCGAACTTCGACGGCAAGAACTGGTCGAATCCGCGGCACGGTGGCGGCTGCGCCGCCGGGCATTTCATCAAGTGGTACACGATCAAATCGCAGGAAGAGAGCGTGCTGCAGGACGTTCAGCGCATCCGCCAGCATCCGCTCGTGCCGCGCGACGTCCCGATCTACGGCTATATTTTCGACGTGAAGACCGGCCGCATCAATGAGGTCGCCAAAGCGACCCAAGCGGGACGCGCCGCCTAGAGCGCTTTCCGACCAGACGGAATGGTCTGGTCGATTAAGAAATCGCTCCAGATTGAAAAAGCTGGAGCAAAATCCAATCGAAAAAGTCTATCAACTTTTTCGGATTTTGCTCTAGCTCTACTGCGTCGCGAAGCGGCCTGGGGCCGGTCCAGCGCCCGTCATTGCGAGCGGAGCGAAGCAATCCTTAAGCCGGGCCAGCCCTCTCTGGATTGCTTCGTCGCTTCGTTCCTCGCAATGACGAATCCGCCGCCAAATTCGTTCATGACGCAGTAGAACCAGGAATTCGCGGCCCGACCTTTCCGGCGGCTTGGCCGGGGCCGGGCTTCGCTCCTCTTTTTTGGCGCTTGACCGGAATTTTCATATTTGCGTCATCTAACTTATAAACCCTATCTATCGGTTTTGGCTCGGATGCGAGAGAATGAAAGATTATCCCGATAGACGATGGCTGTTGCGCCAGGCGGGGCGAACTCTCTCCGGGGCGGCGGCTTCCATCGTTTCCACTTCCCTCGGCGCCCGCGCGGAGGATCGCGTGACGCTTCCTTTCGCCAATGGCGAGCGTCCCCTCGTTCGCTATCCTGGCAAGCGCCCGCTCATCCAGCTCACCGCCCGGCCGCCGCAGCTGGAAACGCCGTTTTCTGTTTTCAACGAAAATGTGATCACGCCCAACGACGCGTTCTTTGTGCGATATCATCTCGCCGACATCCCCCTTACCATCGATCCGGACGCCTTTCGCCTTGAAGTCAAAGGGAATGTCGAACGGCCGATTTCCCTTTCGCTCGCCGAGCTGAAATCGGGTTTCGAGCCCGTCGAGATCGTTGCGGTCCATCAGTGCACCGGCAACAGCCGCGGCTTCGTCGAGCCGCGCGTGGCCGGCGGGCAGCTTGGCCACGGCGCCATGGGCAACGCCCGCTGGCGCGGGGTTCCGCTCAAGGCCGTGCTCGACAAGGCCGGCGTGCGCGCCGGAAGCCGACAGGTCGTCTTTAATGGTCTAGACAAGCCAGTGCTGCCGGAGACGCCAGATTTTTTGAAGGCGCTCGACGTCGACCACGCGCGGGACGGCGAGGTCATACTGGCCTACGCCATGAACGGCGAGGATTTGCCATGGCTGAACGGCTTTCCGCTCCGGCTCGTCGTTCCCGGCTACTACGGAACCTATTGGGTCAAGCATCTCAATGAAATCACGGTGATCGACCGCGTGTTCGACGGTTTTTGGATGTCGACGGCCTATCGCGCGCCGGACAACGCCTGCGCCTGCGTCGAACCGGGTCGGAAGCCGCTCGCGACGACCCCCGTGACCCGATTCAATGTGCGATCTTTCATCACCAATCTGGCCGACGGGATGACGGTCGCGGCCGGAACGCCAACCCTTGTAAAGGGCATCGCTTTCGACGGAGGTTACGGCGTCGCCGACGTGCTCCTTTCCGCCGACGGCGGGCAAAGCTGGCGCGAGGCGCGGCTAGGCGCCGATCTTGGCCGCTATTCGTTCCGCGAATGGCGCGCCGACCTCGATTTGCCAAAGGGAGCGCATGAGCTGAAAGTGCGCGCGATCAACACAATAGGACAGTCGCAACCCATGGCGCCGCTCTGGAACCCGCCGGGCTATCTTCGCAATGTCGTCGAGACGGTGCGCGTCCATGCCGCGTGAGCAAGCCATGAACCGGAGGCTCATCCCGCTCCTCGCGGCCTTCGCCATTCTGGCGATGGCCGGGGATGGCGTCGCGAAGCCGCTGTCCTATCGGCTGCCCGACGAGACGGCGACGCTGCGGCCCGCGCCCGACATGGAGGCGGCCCAGAACAACTGCGCCGTCTGTCATTCCCTGGATTATATTACGACGCAGCCGCCGGGGCTGGGCCGGGTGTTCTGGGAGACCGAGGTCAATAAGATGATCCACGCCTACCATGCCCCAATCGACGAGGCCGACGCCAAGGCCATCGTGGATTACCTCGCGCGCGTCTACTAGAGCAAAATCCGAAAAACTTGATAGACTTGTTCGATCAGATTTTGCTCCAGCTTGTGAAGCTGGAGCGATTTCTTGATCGACCAGACGATTTCGTCCGGTCGGAAAGCGTTCTAGCGGCGGACCCACGCCGATTGTTCTTGTTTTTGGGCGGCCGGCGTCCTAGTTTCCCGCTCGATTAACAGGTTGCGAAAGCGACCATCGGTTTTCGGAGGATGCGCGATGGGTGGCCTGTCTATCTGGCACTGGATCATCGTCGGCGGCGTGGTGTTCGTGCTGTTTGGCGGGAAGTTCAAAATTTCCGACGTGATGGGCGACGTCGCCAAGGGCATAAAATCCTTCAAAAAAGGCATGGCGGACGACGATTCCGTCACCGACGAGGCGCAAAAGCCGGTCCAGCTCTCGGCCGACAATTCTTCTCTGGAAAAGGCCAGCGACGCCAAGAAGCTCTGAAACCTGGCGTGAGTGGACCAAAATCTCGCGGAATTTTCAATGTTCGATTTCGACGCCGGAAAGCTGATCGTCATCGGCATTGTCGTTCTTGTCGTGATCCCGTCCAAGGATTTGCCCCGCGTCATGCGTCAGCTTGGGCAACTCTTGGGGAAAATGCGTCGCATGGCCGCCGAATTTCAGGGGCAGTTCATGGATGCGATGCGCGAGGCGCAACTCGAGGACGTCAGGAAAGATCTGAAGAAGGACCTCGACTCGGCGATAGGCTCGGTCGGGCTCAACGGCGCTTTCGACCCGATGGCCGAAGCCCGCAAGCACATCGGGGAGGCGGCGGAGACGCCGCATAGCCCCCCGGCGGAGAAGGCGCCCAAGGAGCCCGAAGGTCCGGCGCCGGCGACAGCTTCGCGGCCAAGCGAGCCGCGGGCATGACCGACGACGACATCGAGGCCACCAAGGCGCCGCTCATCGAACATCTGATGGAGTTGCGCGAGCGGCTGATCCGCGCGCTGCTCGCTTTCCTGGCGATGTTCCTGCTGTCTTTTTATTTCGCCAAGGACATCTACAATCTGCTGGTCGTGCCCTATACGCAGGTCGCGGGACCGGAGGCGAAACTCATTTATACCGCGCCGCAGGAATATTTCTTCACGCAGATCAAAGTGGCGCTGTTCTCGGCGGCCTTTTTCTCCTGCCCCGTGGTTTTTGGCCAGCTCTACGCCTTCGTCGCGCCCGGCCTCTACAAGCATGAACGCGCCGTGTTCCGGCCCTATCTCTTCGCGACGCCCATCTTCTTCGCGGCGGGCGCGTTGCTGGTCTATTTCGTAGTGACGCCCAATTTGCTGCGTTTTTTCATCGGGATGCAGCAGGCCAACGAGCCCGGAAAGGCGCAGATCGAACTGCTTCCGCGCGTTTCGGAATATCTCTCGCTCGTCATGACGCTGGTTCTGGCCTTCGGCGCGGTGTTCCAGCTTCCGGTCGTTCTCACCCTGCTTGGACAGGTAGGGATCGTAACGTCGCAATTTCTGGCGGAAAAGCGCAGATACGCCATCGTTCTCGTCTTCATCGTCGCGGCTGTTCTGACGCCCCCGGATGTCTTCAGCCAGCTCGCCTTGGCCGTGCCGGGCATGTTGCTCTATGAGGCCTCGATCTTTTCGGTTCGCGTGGTCGAAAAGAAGCGCGCCGCCGCGCAGGCGGCCAGCGGGACGACATAGAGGGCTGGGCTGTCATTTCCGCGAACGCGGGAACCCAGAGCAACAACCCGAGTTTTCGCACTTGGCCCCTGGATTCCCGCGTTCGCGGGAATGACAGTGCTGGGAAACTCCCGCGTTCGCGGGAATGACACGCCGCGACCTTTACGCGGGTTGACCCTTCGCCGCGCTTGGGAGACAAACCGGCAGGATTCTCCTCGGAACGCCGGAAATTTCATGTACGACATCAAATGGATTCGCGAAAATCGCGAGACTTTCGACAAAAGCCGCGAGCGGCGCGGCCTTGAGCCGCTCGCCGCGACTTTGCTGGCGCTTGACGACGCTCGCCGCGCCGCGATCGGCAAATTGCAGGCGGCGCAGGAACGCCGCAACGCGGCCTCCAAGGAAATCGGCGCCGCGATGCAGGCGAAGGACCAAGCCAAAGCGGAGGCCCTGAAGGCGGAAGTCGCGACGATCAAGGAAGAATGGCCGCAAATGGAGGCGGCCGAGCGCGAAGCGATCGCCGCGCTCGACGAGGCGCTGTCGGAAATCCCCAACGCGCCGCTGGAGAGCGTGCCCGACGGCAAGGACGAGAACGACAATGTGGAGGTTTCGCGTTGGGGCGAGCCGAGGAAATTCGACTTCACGCCCAAGGAGCATTTCGAGCTCGGCGAAGGCCTCGGGCTGATGGATTTCGAGGCGGCGACCCGGCTTTCGGGCGCGCGCTTCGTCGTCAACAAGGGCAAGCTCGCACGGCTGGAGCGTGCGCTGGCGCAATTCATGCTCGATCTGCACACCGACCAGCATGGTTATCAGGAAGTGAATCCGCCGCTGCTGATGCGCGACGAGGCGATGTTCGGCACGGCGCAATTGCCGAAGTTTCGCGAGGATCAGTTTTCAGTTACGGCCGGTCGCTGTTCTGTCGAATCGGCTCGGGATCAGGCTAATTACTGGCTCATCCCCACCGCCGAAGTTCCGCTGACAAACCTAGCCGGCGGCCAGATTCTCGACGAAGCCCAGCTCCCGCTGCGAATGACCGCCGGCACCTACTGCTTCCGCGCCGAGGCCGGCGCCGCCGGGCGCGACACGCGCGGCATGATTCGACAGCATCAGTTTTTCAAGGTCGAACTGGTCTCGATCACGACGCCGGAGCAATCGCTCGAAGAGCATGAGCGCATGACCGGATGCGCCGAGAGAGTGCTGCAATTGCTGGAGCTACCCTATCGCAAGGTGGCGCTCTGCACCGGCGACATGGGCTTTGCGTCGCAAAAAACCTATGATCTCGAAGTATGGCTGCCGGGGCAGGGGAAATATCGCGAGATTTCCTCCTGCTCGGTCTGCGGCGACTTTCAGGCGCGGCGCATGAACGCGCGCTACCGTCCAAAAGAGGGCGGCCCGCGCTTCGTGCACACGCTCAACGGCTCCGGCGTCGCCGTGGGCCGCGCGCTGGTGGCGGTGCTGGAGAACTATCAACAGGCCGACGGCTCGATTGAAGCGCCGAAGGTTCTGCGGCCCTATATGGGCGGCGTGGAGCTTATCTCGCGGGGATAGGAAATCGCAAATCTCGCAAGCACGACAGTCTACCCTCTCCCCCGCAAGGGGGGAGAGAATTGCGCCTTATGGGCGACGTTCTTGTAAGGGGGCGGAGCGCATCGGCTCACCCCGATTGCGCGCGGCCCGCGCCGCGATTTGCGCCTGCGATCCATCGGCTATGAAATTCCGCGTTTCCGAAATCAGGAAGTATAGGAAAATCTTGAGGGCGTCGCCGAAACGATTCGATTGAAGCTGGCGGAGTTGCGGCCGCGCATCGAAGCCGACGGACATGCCTGTGATACGCAAGCCAACCAAGCGGGCGGGGCGGCGAAGATTGATGGTGCAAAGAGCTGATGCGCATACTCATCACCAATGACGACGGCATACACGCGCCCGGCCTCGCCATCATGGAGCGGATCGCGCGCGAGATTTCGGACGACATCTTCGTCATCGCGCCGGAGACGGAGCAGTCTGGCGTCGCGCATTCGCTGTCGCTGAACGATCCGCTGCGTCTGCGCGAAATCTCCAAGCGCCATTACGCCGTGAAGGGCACGCCGACCGACTGCGTCATCATGGGCGTGCGCAAGCTGATGGACGCCCCGCCCGACCTCGTGCTTTCCGGCGTCAATTGCGGCCAGAACGTCGCCGAGGACGTGACCTATTCGGGCACCATCGCCGCTGCGATGGAGGGGACCATGCTTGGCATTCCTTCCATCGCGCTGTCGCAGGTTTACGATTTTTTCGCGGGGCGCCAGACGATCCATTGGAGCTGCGCGGAGGCCCATGCGGTCAGCGTGATGCGCAAGCTTCTCGCGGCGGGCATTCCGCCCGATGTGCTGATGAACGTCAATTTTCCCGCCTGCCTTCCGCATGAGGTTCGTGGCGTCGCCGTCACCATGCAGGGGCGCCGCAGCAACGACCTCATGAAGATCGAGGACCGCAAGGACGGGCGCGGCAATCCCTATCATTGGATCGCCTTCCAGCGGGGTAATTTCACGCCTGGCCCCGGCACCGATCTCGAAGCGCTGGAAGAGAACAAGATCACGGTGACGCCGCTGAAGCTCGATTTGACCGACCATCCCGCCGTGACTGCTTTCGCTAATGTCTTCGAGACGGAATCATGAGCGGCGAATTCGAGACCGAGGCGCTGCCGGTCGAGACGCGAGCCGCGCTCGGGTTGCAATTGCGCCGGGCCGGCGTCCGCGACATCTCGGTCATGCGCGCCATCGAGCGCCTGCCGCGCGAACTCTTCTCGCCGCATCGTTTTCGCGATCTCTCCAATCGCAACATCGCCTTGCCGATAGAATGCGGCCAGACCATGCCGGCCCCGGCGGAGCTTGGCCGCTGGCTCGAGGCGCTCGCCGTCGAACCCTCGCACCGCGTTCTGGAGGTTGGCTCGGGCTCGGGCTATGGGGCGGCGGCGCTGGCTCAACTCGCGCGGGAAGTCGTTTCCATCGAGCGATATGAAACGCTGGCGATCGAGGCGCAAAGCCGGTTGGAGTCGCTGGCTATTTCGAACGCCAGGGTCGTGTTCGGCGACGGCCTGACAGACGAGCCGTCGCTCGGTCTGTTCGAGCGGATCATTCTGCATATGTGTTTCGACGAAACGCCTCTCCGCGCGTTGGAGCGGCTCGCTCCAGACGGGGTGATGGCGTTTGGGAAATTTCTGCCTGGGAGGGAGGGCGAACGGCGTCGCGCACGGCTGGTGCGGCTGGTGCGCAGCGGCTCCGAATTTAACGAAATCGACTGCGGCGAATGCCGTCAAGCCGCCGCTCTTAGCGGACGCGCCTTGGCGATGTAAAGCGTTACTCGCGCGTTAAGCTTACAAATTTAGCGACCCCGATGAACTTGTGTTCATCTTAAACGCCTCCTTAACCGGGCTATGCCTATAACAATAGCGTTGGTTTGAGTTTGAGTGGGTCGCGTCATGGCAATAATGCGTCGTGTTTTTATCCCGAGGGCCGCCGTGCGGCTCATGTTGGCCGCCGGAACCGCCGCTTTGATCGCGGGATGTTCCGATGCGAGCCGTTTCTCGGCCGATCCTTTCGCCGATCCCTTTGATCGCAGTCCCACGCACACGACGCGCTCGTCGCGATCCGTGGACCGCGCGCCGACGGGAGCGATAGCAAGCGCTCCCAATTCGGCCCCGATCCAGGCGAGGCCGCTCGCTGCGCCGACGAAGGCCGCTCCTCAAGCAAACGCCGGCGCCCGGCCTGTTCCCGCGCCGCAGCCACAGGCGGCCGCTCCAGCGGGCGCTTATAATCACTGGAGCGCCGAAGGCGGCACTCCGATCACGGTCGCCGGGGGCGAAACCCCCGCCATCATCGCCAATCGCTATGGCGTGCCGACCGACGCTCTGCTGCATGTCAACGGCTTTTCCAGCGCGCAGCAGGTGCAGCCCGGCGCCCGTCTCGTGATCCCGGTTTACCGCGCGACGGCCGTCGCCCCGAAGCCGGCTCCGCCGGCGCATGTCGCGACGGAGGAACGCCCCGTGCCCAAGCCGGTCCACAAGGTCGAGGCGAAGCCCGCGCCATCCAAGCCCGCGAAGCCCGAGAAGGCGGCGAAGTCCGAAGAGGATGACGACGACGCCCGGGCGACGAAGAAGGCCGCCGGCAAGCGGGTCGAAGCGCCTACGCCCAAGCCGCCGCATCTCGCGAAAGCGGAGAAGCGCGAAGAGGAAGAAAAGGCGGCGGCCGTCGCTAAGGCGAAGACTCTGAAACAGACCGCCAAAGCCGACGAAGATAAGCCAGTAGCGAAGCCGAAGGCGCATGTCGGCAAAGTGGCCAAGGACGACGACGAGGAGGACAAATCCGTTGTCGCCTCGAAGGCTAGGCCCGGCAAGACCCATGTCGCCGTCAAGGCCGAAGAGGAGAGAGAGCCGAAGACCGTGGTCAAGTCGAAGCCGGCGCGTATGGCCAGGGTGGAGGAAAGAACGGAAGAGGTCCAGCGCGCGCCGCAGTCGAAGGCCCGCGTCGCGAGAGCCGAGCCCGCGCCAGTCGAGGCTCCGGCCCCGAAGATTCAAGAAAAACGCGAGCCGGTGAAGACCGCCGCGGCGGAAGCCCCGGCGGTGGAGACGGCGAAGGTTGACAGGTCGACCACCACCGCTTCCGTTGGCCCGGTCGAGGAGGACAAGCCTTCGGACAGCGCGCATCCCGAGTTCCGTTGGCCGGCGCGCGGCCGCATCATTCAGGGCTTCGCCAGCGGCGGCAACGATGGCATCAATATAGCGGTGCCGGAAGGCACGTCTGTGAAAGCGGCCGAGGGCGGCACAGTGGTTTACGCGGGCAACGAACTGAAGGGCTATGGCAATCTCGTGCTGATTCGCCATCCCAATGGCTTCGTGTCGGCCTACGCCCATAACGGCGAGGTGTCGGTCAAGCGCGGCGACCATGTGACGCGCGGCCAGGCGATCGCGAAATCGGGTCAGAGCGGAAATGTCGCCTCCCCGCAGCTTCATTTCGAGTTGCGCAAGGGTTCGACCCCGGTCGATCCCACCAGCTATCTCGCGGGGCTGTAAGCCTCTCGATCAAGGACGCTCCGGCGTTCGCGAGACAACCAGCGCCGGAGAATGGGGCGGCGGGTCCAAAGAAAGGCCCGCCGCCCGTTTTCTTTTTTAAGCCGTTTGATTATGGTCCGCGCGAAATTTGGCCTGCCGCAAAGGAACTCGCTTCCGTGAGATCAGTCTTCGCCTTCGGTTTCGCTCTCTTGTCGATCTCTCCCGCTTTCGCGGTCGACCCGACCGGAATTCCCCAATGCGACTCGCTGCTGAAAAAATACGAGGCCTGCTCAGCGGAGTTGCCGCCCAAGCGCGTTCACGAAGCGCAGAAGGAGTTGCTCGAAGGCGCCAGCGGCATTCGGGCCAACGCGGAAAATCCAACCCTACGCCCCGATCTCGAGCGCTTCTGCACGGATACTTTCGAGCGCATGAAGACCGACAGCGACATCAAGGACTGCATGTCGAAATAAGCCGCCGCGCGGCTAAAACCTCGTGGTCAGCGCCGTTAGCCAGGCGGGAGAGGCGTCGACCAGGACGGTTTCGAGCTTTTTGTCGAAGTTCGTGACGATCAGGACGCCGAGCAGAACGAGGAGAGCGCCCAGAGCCTGTTTTGCCAGCGAACCCGCCCCGATGAGCTGATCGCGCCACCGCAACATGGCTTGGCGTGAGAGCATCCCGAGCAAGAGCAAGGGCAGGGCGGCGCCGAGACCAAAGGCGGTCATTGTAAGCGCGACCTCGCGGAGATTCTCGCCTTTCGCCGCGAGCACGGAAGCGGCGCCCAAAGTTGGCCCCACACAGGGGCTCCACACCGCTCCAAGGATGAGACCGAGCCCGAACTGCCCCAGTCCGCCTTTTGCGGGGACGCCCCGAAACGCCCGGTCTATTTTGTCGCTGATCGGTCCCGCCGCCGCGCTGAATCGGGCTTGTAGAGGCGGCGCCGCCAATACGAGCCCGGCCAGAATCATCAACGCCGCGGCGCCGACGCGGAATGTGTCTCCGTCGATTCCGATGGCGAAGCCAACGGTCGCGACAAACAGACCGATCGAGACAAAGGACAAAGCCACTCCGACGGCCAGGAAAACCGGACCGTAGCGGTGTTGAGACGCCGCCGTTCCAAGCATCAGCGGAAGCAATGGCAACACGCAGGGCGACAGAACCGAAAGGACGCCAGCGAGAAGCGCGAGACCTGGAGCGGCGAGATTCATGGCGTGACCCTCAAAGAGCTTTATCGAGCAGCTCGGCTATGGAACCGGCGTCAGTGTCGCCAACGGAGCGGCCTGTTTCGGTTTCGCCCTTGAAGGTGATGAGAGTGCTCTGGCGCGAAGCCTTCAGGGAGCGTACGACGTCCTTCTGGCTGTCGAAGTCGACCTCGAATACTTTTAAGTTTTTGTATTTCTGTTCTTTTTCAAGGTTGTCGAGAATGGGGCGCTGCGCTCTGCAGGTGGGACACCAGGGCGCCGAGATATCGACGAGGATGGAATCGCCAGCCGCCTGCGCCGCGGCGAAGCTCTTGGCCGTGAAAGGCGCCTTGTCGGCGGCGGCGGCGCCGAAACCAACGAGAGAGATCGCTGTTGCGGCGAGGGCGGCGCCAATAAAATTGCGGCGGTTCGGCATGTATTTTTGCTCCCGAGTTGCGATGGCGTTGGCGCGCGGCATCCCGGGCGCGCCGTCTGCCTGTTATTCGCGGAGGACTGTTTCAGCGTTACAGTTTCCGCCGCTTTTTTTTACTCTAATTCGTCTAGGGCGCTTTCCGACCGGACGGAAACGTCTGGTCGACTAAGAAATCGCTCCAGATTGAAAAAGCTGGAGCAAAATCAAAAAAATGTCTATCAACTTTTTCGGACTTTGCGCGAGTTCTACTGCGTCACGAAGCGGCCTGGGGCCGGGCCAGCGCCCGTCATTGCGAGCGCAAGCCGAAGCAATCCAGAGCCGCGCCAGCCCCCCTGGATTGCTTCGCCTCCGGCTCGCAATGACGTCGTGGGCCAACCCCCCTGGATCGCAGCCCCCGTCATTGCGAGCGCAGCGAAGCAATCCAGAGTCGC
>PHSQ01000006.1:0-725 GCA_002862095.1 Methylocystis sp. KS32
CTGGTGATGTCGGCGGCGGCCCTGGGCAGCATCCTGTCCTCTTCGCGTCTGGGCCGCCTGGCCGACCGCGTCGGGCACTGGCGCATCATCATCGCCTGCCTGTCCGTCGCCGCGTTGCTGCTGGTCCCCCAGGCGTTCGTGACGCGCAGCTGGCAGCTCATCGCCCTGCGCTTTCTGATGGGCCTGGCGCTGGGCGGCCTGCTGCCCTGCATCGCCAGCGTCATCCGCCACAACGTGCCGGAGACCATCGTCGGCGGCGCGCTCGGCTACTCCGTATCGGCGCAATATGCCGGGCAGGTGCTCGGGCCGCTGGGCGGGGGGTTCGTCGGTGGGCATGTCGGCATGCGCTCGGTCTTTCTCGGCACCGCCGCGCTGATGGCTGTCGGCGCGCTGGTCAATTTTTTCGTCGAAAGACGCCGCGCCGGGCACGGATGAGGCCCCTTGCGCCGCTGCGACCTCACACTTAAATATATAGATATAAGTAATATAATTTTATTTCTTTATTACTTATAATTGGGCCGTCACTACTGCAGGCCTCGTCATGAATCTTCAGCAATTTCGCTTCGTGCGCGAAACCATCCGGCGCGACTACAACCTCACCGAGGCCGCCCGGACGCTCTATACCTCGCAGCCCGGGGTGTCCAAGGCCATAATCGAGTTCGAGGACGAGCTGGGACTGAAGATATTCGAGCGCCACGGCAAGCGCATCAAGGGCCTGACCAAGC
>PHSQ01000006.1:757-1710 GCA_002862095.1 Methylocystis sp. KS32
ATGCGCGAGGTCGACAATCTCAAGAAAGTCAGCGACGAATACGCGCGGCGCGACGAGGGCGGGCTGGTGATCGCCTGCACGCACACCCAGGCGCGCTACCTGCTGCCGCGAGTCATTCCCGAGTTCCGCAAGCAATTTCCCAAGGTGCACCTGTCCCTGGCCGAAGGCAGTCCGGGCCAGCTGGCCGAGATGGTGCTGCACGAACAGGCCGACATGGCGCTGGCCACCGAATCGCTGGCGCTCACCCCCGGCCTGGTGACCATGCCGGTCTATTCCTGGGAGCTCGTGGTGGTGATACGCCGCGACCATCCGCTGGGCGACCTGACCTCCAGCGAAGCGCGCAACCTGTCGCTGGCCCAGCTGGCGGCCTACCCCATCGTGACCTACGACCGCGCCTTCACGGGCCGCACCACCATCGATGAGGTGTTCTCCAGCCAGGGCATGCATCCGGACATCGTGCTCGAGGCCATCGACGCCGACGTCATCAAGACCTACGTGGACGTGGGCATGGGCATCGGGATCATCGCGGGCGTGGCCTACGATCCGCGGCGCGACACCAACTTGGTGGGCCTTCCCGTGGGGCACCTGTTCGGCACGCACACGACACGCGTCGGTCTGAAGGCCGGCGTGTTCCTGCGCGATTATGTCTACACCTTTCTGGAAATGCTGGCGCCGGGGCTGGAGCGCGAGGTGGTGCTGGAGGCGATGCAGGGCGTCGAGCCGGAGCGGCAGGCTACGGCGGCCTAGGGCCTGTCCCGCCGATACGCCGGCATCTGTGGGATAGACGCCCGCTTCTTGCGATCAGCGCCGCGAAGTCCTCTGTCGGGTGTTGTACGCCACCTGCATGGGAATGCGGCGCGCGCCGGTGTAGCGGCTGCTCCAGTAGCCGACCGTCATGTCGTCGATGCGCACCACCCCGCCGGTGCTGGGCGCGTCGACAAAGCGATCCGCAC
>PHSQ01000006.1:1720-91357 GCA_002862095.1 Methylocystis sp. KS32
ATCGTGTTGAAGAACACCAGATCGCCCGGACGCAGTTTGTCGCGCGGGATCGGGATGCCGAAGGCGGCCTGCTCGGCCGCATTGCGCGGCAGCTTCATGCCCAGGGAACGCTTGGCGGCGTACTGGATCAGGCCGCTGCAATCGAACCCCGTGGCCGGCGAATCGCCGCCGTAGCGATAGGGCGTGCCCAGCTGCTCCAGCGCTTCGCTGAGAATGGGGTAGTGCGAATGACCGTGCAGCGCGTCCCGCGCATACTGGGCGGCGATCAGCGCGCCGATGGGGTCGTCCGAATGCGCGGCCATTTCCTCGGAGTTGATCGCCGCATCCGAGCCCCCGTTCATGCCCGCGCAGCCGGCCAGTGCCGCCAGCGCGGCCACGGCCAGCGCCCGGCGCAGCCAGGTTGCGGGGGCTAGGGTGGGGCGGTCTGCGGTCCGGGTTGCTTGCATGCGCTGGGTCGTGGAAACTTGCGTAGCGAGGGGATGCGCCTGGGATTGCCCGGAACTATATCAAAGCAGGAGACAAAAGTGAATAAAATCAGGGATTTCCATCGTGAATCTATAGAAAATCGCGAGGAGTTCTGGAGGCGGGAGGCCGAGCGCATCCACTGGGACGCGCCTTTTGACCGGGTGCTGGACGACAGCCGTCCGCCGTTTGCGCGCTGGTTCGTGGGCGGGCGCACCAATCTCTGCTACAACGCGGTCGACCGCTGGCTGCCACTGTATGCCGATCGTCCGGCGCTGGTCTGGGTGTCGACCGAAGTCGACCAGGAGCGGGTCTATACCCGCCGTCAGCTCTACGACGAAGTCAACGCGGTGGCTGCCATGCTGCGCGGGCTGGGCGTCGGGCGTGGCGACCGGGTGCTGCTCTACATGCCCATGGTGCCCGAGGCCGTTTTCGCCATGCTGGCCTGCGCGCGTCTGGGCGCGGTGCATTCGGTGGTGTTCGGCGGCTTCGCCTCGGTGAACCTGGCGCAGCGCATCGACGATGCAGCGCCCAAGGTGGTGATGAGCGCCGACGGCGGCTCGCGCGCCGGCAAGGTGCAGGCCTACAAGCCCTTGCTGGACAAGGCGCTGGACCTGTGCGCCAGGCCGCCGGAGGCGGTCGTGATCCTGGACCGGGGGCTGGCGCCCTTCGAGCCGGTGGCCGGACGCGACCTGGACTATGCCCAGTTGCGCCGCAAGCATGCCGGGCAGGAGGTGCCGATCACCTGGGTGGAGTCCTCCGAACCGAGCTATGTGCTCTATACGTCGGGCACCACGGGCAGGCCCAAGGGCGTGCAGCGCGATACCGGCGGCTACGCCGTGGCGCTTGCCGCTTCCATGGAATACGTCTTCGGCGGCAAGCCTGGTGATACCTATTTCTGCACCAGCGACATAGGCTGGGTGGTGGGGCATTCCTATATCGTGTATGGCCCCCTCATCGGCGGCCAGACCAGCATTCTTTATGAAGGCACGCCGGTGCGCCCGGACGCGGGCATCCTGTGGCGCCTGGCCGAAAAGCACCGTGCGCAGGTCATGTTCTCCTCGCCCACCGCGGTGCGGGTGCTGAAAAAGTTCGACACCGCCTTCATGCGCGAGCGGGACCTGTCCTCGCTGGAGCGCCTGTTCCTGGCCGGCGAGCCGCTGGACGAGCCCACCGCGCGATGGCTGTCCGAAGGGCTGGGCAAGCCCGTCATCGACAATTATTGGCAGACCGAATCGGGCTGGCCCATCCTGTCGGCCCAACCGGGCGTGGAGCATACGCCGGCGCGCCTGGGCAGTCCGTCCTTTCCCACCTACGGCTACGATGTGCGCGTGGTAAGCGAAACCACCGGCGAAGATCTGCCTGCAGGGCAAAAGGGCGTGGTTGCCATCGTGCCGCCGCTGCCGCCGGGCGCCATGTCCACCATCTGGGGCGACGACCGGCGCTTTGTGCAGACCTATTTCACATCCATACCGGGCAGGCAGTATTACTCGACCTTCGACTGGGGCCGCGTCGACGAGGACGGCTACTGGTTCATCCTGGGCCGCACCGACGATGTGATCAACGTGGCTGGGCATCGCCTGGGCACGCGCGAAATCGAGGAGTCCATCAGCACGCATGCCGGCGTGGCCGAATGCGCGGTGGTGGGCGTGGCCGATGAACTCAAGGGCCAGGTGGCCACGGCCTTCGTGGTGCTCAAGCAGGCCGCGCAGGCCCAGGATGCCGACGCGGCCCGCGCGCTGGAAGGCGATATCATGCGCGTGGTGGAACAGCAGCTGGGCGCCGTCGCGCGCCCTGCACGGATCCGTTTTGTCGGCGCCCTGCCCAAGACGCGATCGGGCAAGGTGCTGCGGCGGGCCATCGTGGCGGTTTGCGAAAAGCGCGACCCGGGCGATCTCACCACCATCGAAGATCCCACAGCACTCGAACAGATCAAGGAATCCCTGCAATGAAGACCAAAGCCGTATTGGGCGCGCAAGACGTGAAAAAGATCCTGGCCGCCGCCGAGGCCCACGCTCTCCAGAACAACTGGGCCGTGACCATCGCGGTGGCCGACGACGGCGGCCACCTGCTGGGCCTGCTGCGCGGCGACGGCGCGCCGCCCGTTTCCTCGCACATCGCGCCGGCCAAGGCGCGGACCGCGGCGATGGGCCGGCGCGAGTCCAAGGGATATGAAGACATCATCAACCAGGGGCGCTATTCCTTCCTGTCGGCCCCGCTCGAAGGCATGCTCGAAGGCGGCGTGCCCGTGGTGGCCGACGGCCAGGTGATCGGCGCCGTGGGCGTGTCCGGCGTGAAGTCCAACGAGGACGCGGAGATCGCCCGCGCCGGCATCTTCGTCAGCATCGACAGCGAGGGGGCGCCGCACATCGATCGCGGCTTCGTCCGCCCCGAGGACGAAGCGCCGGTCGAGCCGGTCCAGGGCGGCGCTGGCGATGCGCCGGAGGCCGCTGCCAGCGCCAACGGCACCATCCAGCGGGCCGTCATCACCATCGGCGGCGGCGCGCCGACGGGTTCCGAGATCGACACGCCGGAGGAGGACGAGACCATCCGTCCACTTTCAGATCGACTGGTGACCGAGCTGACCGCCCATCGCACCCTGGCCCTGCGGGATGCGCTGGCGAACGATCCGCACATCGCCTTCCAGGCGGTGCTGCACGCCCTCTGCCTCAACGCGTTCTACCGCTACGCCTCGAACACCTGTCTGGAGATCACGGCGAAGCACTCCGGCTTCAGCGCTCAGGCGCCGGGGTTGGCGGAGACCGCCTCCGCCAAGGCGATCGACGCGCGGCACGCGCAATGGGCCAAGCAGTTGCCGGAAGCGTCGGCTGCTCTGTGGGACACGCTGACGGCGTTCGACAGCGACAGCCAGGCGGCGCTGTTCGCTCACTGCGCCGCCCT
This sequence comes from Methylocystis sp. KS32, assembly GCA_002862095.1. Classification (GTDB taxonomy): domain Bacteria; phylum Pseudomonadota; class Alphaproteobacteria; order Rhizobiales; family Beijerinckiaceae; genus Methylocystis. Next base: position 5,084 of record PHSQ01000006.1, read on the forward strand.
TACCGTCAATGTCGTGAAGGAGCCGTGGAACCGGCGTCCGGACGCTTTCGCGCATGGCGACCAGCTCGCCCGGACCGTCAATCTCGACTTGGCCGCCGCCGGCTGGGCGCCGACCGTCGATAACTATCTCGGCCGGGTTCCGAAGGCGCGCATCCTCGAAGCCGTGCGTGAGGCCAAGGGCGAGCAATCGGCGCAGCTCATCGACCACCTCAAGAAGACCGACATGGCCAAAGAGGCCGAGCGGCTGCTTGCCGGCACGGGTTGGCTGCCGGAGCCGCTTCGCCTCGTCGAGGTCGCACCCGTCGGCGACGAGTCCACCGGCGAGTCCGAGGCGCTGCCGGACTTCCTCGCGGGGGACGAGGACGAAGCGCCCGCCGACGCCGACGAAGAGCCGGCGCACATGGTCGCGGCCGAGTGACTGTCGACATGCGGGGTGACTTCGGCCGCCCCGCATTCGTTTCTCCATCCAATTCCACCCGAAAGCCCGGCCATCGCGCCGGGCTTTCTCGCTTTCGGAGCCATGCCATGACCGAGCATTCCCCCATCACCCCAACAGCCGCCCCGACGCTCACCGATTGGGATGTCCAGCGCGATGAGCATGATCGCCTCAACGCCGAACTGCGTCCCGCGAACAAGGCCGTTGTCTTCGATGCGCTCACCGCCGCCGGCCTCACCATCGTCACCGTCCGTTTCGACGGCTATGGCGACAGCGGACAGATCGAAGACATCGAAGCCAAGGCCGGCGACGATGTCGTCGCCCTGCCGCCCGGCAATGTCGAGATCGCGGCCGCCGCCTGGGGCCACGCCGAGCCCGAACGGACGGGGATGTCCATCCGCCACGCAATCGAGCGGCTGGCCTACGATTTTCTCGAGGAAACCCACGACGGCTGGGAAAATAGCGACGGCGCCTATGGCGACTTCATCTTCGACGTCGCCGAACGGACCATTACGCTCGACTACAACGAGCGGCACATGGAGTCCGATTATTCCCAGCACGTATTCTGAGGAGGTGACGATGGGACATTGTTTTCATCACGCGCTTTCCTCGGTGAAGAAATGGGGCGGCGCGGCCGAGGACTATCTGCCGCTGCATCAATGGTTCGACGAGTCGAAAGCCATCACTGCTGATTTTCGGCACCGCGCGTTGCGCCATCATGCCGAAGGCATCTTCATGCTGGAGCGCTTCTTCGGCCCGACGATCACGATCTCGACCGGCCGCGTGGTGCCGGTCCGGCTGATTGGCGAGCAGCATGTGCGCGAAGACCTCGGCTTCATCCCGAGCTTCGCGGATTGGGTGCGCTGCATCCGCCCCGAGCCCTGGATGGGCCGGGCCCAGCCGATCCATCGCGACGTCGATCCCTTCGCCGCCGCCGGCTGATCACTCTTCCTCGTCAACCCAACCAAAAGCCCGGCCATCGTGCCGGGCTTTCGCATTTCTGGAGACCCGACATGGCCAACTACTTCTCACCCACCGTCATTCAGCAATCGATCCCGATCACCGACATGACGCCGCTCGAACGTCTCTTGCTCAGCCTCATCTTCGATGCCGAGCCGGATGGCGAGGCGATGTACTTCCACACCTCTCTCGGTCCGAGCGACACTATCGGGCTTTCGATCGACGAACTTCGTGCGGCGTTCGATGCATCCGCAGGAATCGACAGCACGGCGACCACGTACATCGCCGAGCGCGTGGCGGTCGCATCCACCGACGACACCGAGATCGAGATCGATTTCAGCGGCACATCCTGGGAGTTCATCTTCCAGGACGTCGTCCGGCGCTCATCCACGCTCCGCTACGTCACCGCGGTTACGTCTTTCACCTGCTCGAAGATGCGGCCGGACGGCTTCGGCGGCATGGCGGTGCTGATCACGGCGGACGCGATTGTTGGCAAATCCACCAATGACATCCTCGAGAACTTCCTCGCGGAGAAGGAGGGAGATGCCGCCGATGACGGCGTGCATGTTCTGCTCCGCATCCGCGAAGACGCCGTCAGGCAACAGATCGGCCAGGCAATCGAGGCCGATCCCACGCTCACCCGTCTTACGGCCGACGCGGTCAATGACTCTGACATCCACGCCGCCTGTCTCGCCGTCGTCGAATGCAGCGACCTGTCAGAGGAGCAAGGCGCCGCCGAGTTTCGCGCCGCGCTCGCGGCGATACGCGAAGCCGAACAACGGCTCGCTCCGATCCGCTGATCGGGGGGACTTTCAAAACCAACCCCGCGCCGCGCTCACCGCGCGCATCGCGTTCATCTCACATCGAAAGGAGACAGTTATGGGCTGGCTCTACATGAAATCCCTCAAGGGCCATTCCGGCCCGCGCCAATATCTCGACGCTCAGTTCACGCACGAGCGCCCCGACTTAATTTCCAAAGTGCTGCGCTCCGCGCTTGTGGGCATGCGCGTATATTACGCCGCCGTGGAGCAGGTCCGCGTGGCCACTGGTCAGCGGGAGGTCTGGGCCGCCATCTGCCTCGTCCGATACAATCCGCGCGACCCCGAGGGCTACATCTTCGGCTACAAGGATATGGAAGAATCGATGGGGCCATGTGAGTCCGATTGCCCCGAATCGATTCTCGATCTGCTGACGCCGACTGACCGCGAATATGCGATGCAATGGCGGGCTCGGTGCCGCGAAAACACTGTCGCTCGTCGCACGAGGGCCTCCAAGCCGAACCCGCGCGTTGGCCAGGTGATCGTCTTCGACGAGCCGCTCTCGTTCGCCGATGGCCGAAGCTTCCAGCAGTTGGAAGTCATCGCCAACCCGCGCAGCCATCGCACCCTGCTCTTTCGTGCGTCCGGCTCCGGCAACATCTATCGGATTCCCAACATCAAGAGGCGGTCCTACCGACTCGTCGATCCCACGGGCTGAGCAGGCGCCTTCGTCCGCGCGCCATCAAAGGGTCCGGCGCCCAGCGCCGGGCCCTTTTCTTCTTGGGAGTCCCGAGAGGGAGAGGGTTGCCGGGACAGGTTTGAGTCGCTGGGGTCGAGAGAGAGCGCCCCTCGGCTCGACCCGTTCCGGCTCTCCCGAGGTTCCCTTCATGACGACGAATCCCGCTTCCACGGCCGCCTTCGCGGTCGCGCCCCTCCCTCTCGCGCCCCCCGCTCCGGCGACCGCCGACGCGCTGGCTCATGCTGCGCTGATCATCCTTCCCCATCTCGAACGTGGCCAGCGTGTCGACGCACCGACGCTCCGGGCATCGATGGTCTCCGCCTTCGGCGGTTCCGACGCCGATGGCGCCTGGGACTGGAAGACCGCCTACGATGCCTGCGAAGCCGCGACCGTTCTGTTCCTGCGCAAGTTCAGCCCGGCCATCCGCGCGCGGGCATCTTCACCGGCCGCCATGCTGCCGATGCTGTCCAAGATCGCGGGCCTTCTGCCCACCCACACGCGCCGCTCCGAGGAGAGTCAGGCGCTTCAGCAATTCTCGACGCCGATCGCCCTCGGCCTCGCGGCCAGTGTCGCCGCCGCGATCACGCCGGCCGACGTCGTGCTTGAGCCTTCGGCCGGCACCGGGCTGCTCGCCATCCTCGCCGAACTCGGCGGCGGGTCACTCGTTCTCAATGAGCTGGCCGAGACGCGCGCCGGGCTGTTGGGTCATCTGTTCCCCGCCGTCGCTGTCACCCGCCACGACGCCGCGCAGATCCATGATCATCTCGACGCCAGCATCGTTCCAAGTGTCGTGCTCATGAACCCACCATTCTCCGCGCTCGCGAACGTCGATCGCCGCATGGCCGACGCCGCCCTGCGCCACATCGCCTCGGCACTCGCGCGTCTCGCCGAGGGCGGCCGATTAGTCGCGATCACCGGGGCGAGCTGCGCGCCCGACAATCCGGTGTGGGCCGACGCCTTCGTCCGGTTGCAGGAACGCGGGCGCATCGTGTTCTCGGCCGCCGTCGATGGATCGGTGTATGCCAAACATGGCACGACCATCGACACGCGGCTGACCGTGATCGACCGTCTGCCCGTCGCCGATCCGAGCGTGTTTCCGGCTTTGCGCGGTTGCGCCCCCGACGTCGCAACCCTGCTTGGTTGGATCGCGGAATCCGTTCCGCTAAGGCTCCCGCTTGCCACGCCAGTCATCACCCGCGCCACGGTTCGTCCCGCCGCCGCACGGCCGCGGCGCGTTGCGCCGTGCCCTGCCTCCGTCCCGGCCGCGACGCCCGAGCCGGAGGCGGTTGAGCTGACCTATGAGACCATCGACTGGATGCCGGTCGAGGGCGGTCACATCACCGAGGCGCTTTATGAAGGATACGGATTGCAGTCGATCCGTATTCCCAGTTCTCAGGCCCACCCCACCAGGCTGGTGCAATCGGCGGCGATGGCGTCGGTGGCGCCGCCCAAGCCAAGCTATCGGCCGCACCTGCCCGCCAATGTCGTCGCGGGCGGCATGTTGTCCGACGCCCAGCTCGAAAGTGTGATCACTGCCGGCGAGGCCCACTGCGGCCACCTCGCCGGATCGTGGAAGGTGGACGAGACTTTCGATATCGTCTCAGCCGCGCCCGATGACGCTGAGAACGCCGTCCGCTTCCGCCGCGGCTGGTTTCTCGGCGACGGCACCGGCGCCGGCAAGGGCCGACAGGTCGCCGGCGTCCTGCTCGACAACTGGCTGAAGGGCCGCCGCCGCGCGGTCTGGGTATCGAAATCCGACAAGCTAATCGAGGACGCCCAGCGCGATTGGTCGGCGCTCGGGCAGGAGCGGCTTCTGGTGACGCCGCTGTCGCGCTTCCGTCAGGGGACGGCGATCCGGTTGGAGCAAGGCGTCCTATTCACCACCTATGCCACGCTACGCTCCGACGCGAGGGACGAGAAGGTTTCCCGGGTCAGGCAGATCGTTGAATGGTTGGGCTCCGACTTCGACGGGGTGATCATTTTCGACGAGAGCCATGCCATGCAGAACGCCGCTGGCGGCAAGGGAGAGCGAGGCGACCAGGCCGCCTCGCAGCAGGGACGTGCGGGACTCCGGCTTCAGCACGCCTTGCCGAATGCGCGCGTCGTCTATGTCTCCGCGACCGGCGCGACCACCGTCCACAATCTCGCCTATGCTCAGCGTCTCGGCCTCTGGGGCGGCGAGGATTTCCCCTTCGCCACGCGGGCCGAGTTCGTCGAGGCGATCGAGGCCGGCGGTGTCGCGGCCATGGAGGTCTTGGCGCGCGACATGAAGGCGCTCGGCCTCTATGCGGCCCGTTCACTCAGCTACGAGGGCGTCGAATATGAGCTGGTCGAGCATCGGCTCACCGACGAGCAGATCCGCATTTACGACGCTTATGCCGGGGCGTTCGGCGTCATCCACAACAATCTCGACGCCGCGTTGGAGGCGACCAACGTCACTGGCGAAACGGGCACGCTGAACGCCCAGGCCAAGTCCGCCGCACGGTCGGCTTTCGAGAGCGCCAAGCAGCGCTTCTTCAATCACCTGATCACGGCGATGAAGACGCCTTCGCTGATCGCCGCCGTCGAGCGCGATCTGACTTCTGGCCATGCTGCGGTGATCCAGATTGTCTCGACCGGCGAGGCGCTGATGGAGCGCCGCCTTGCCGAGATTCCGGCCGAGGAATGGGGCGACGTTCAGGTCGACATCACGCCTCGCGAGTACGTGCTGGATTATCTGGCGCACAGCTTCCCGACCCAGCTCTACGAGCCATTCACCGACAGCGAGGGCAATCTCGCCTCGCGGCCAGTCTACCGTGATGGCCAGCCCGTCCAGTGCCGCGAGGCCGTTGCCTGCCGTGATCGCCTGATCGAAAAGCTCGCGTCACTGCAGCCAGTCCATGGCGCACTTGACCAGATCGTCCAACGCTTCGGTACGGCGTTGGTGGCCGAGGTGACGGGACGCTCGCGCCGGATTATCCGCAAGACCGGATCGGACGGCGTCGATCGCCTCGCTGTCGAGAACCGCGCGGGTTCGGCCAACCTCGCCGAGACGCAAGGGTTCATGGACGACGCCAAGCGCATTCTCGTCTTCTCGGACGCGGGTGGCACCGGGCGCTCCTACCATGCCGAACTCTCGGCGAAGAACCGCCGCCTGCGCGTCCACTATCTGCTGGAGGCCGGATGGAAGGCGGATGCCGCCATTCAGGGGCTCGGCCGCACGAACCGCACCAACCAGGCGCAGCCGCCGCTGTTCCGGCCGATCGCGACGAACGTGAAGGCCGAGAAGCGGTTCCTCTCGACCATCGCCCGCCGGCTCGACACGCTCGGGGCCATCACCAAGGGCCAGCGCCAGACCGGGGGCCAGGGCCTGTTCAGGCCCGAAGACAATCTGGAGAGCCATTACGCCCGCGATGCGCTGCGCCAGCTCTATGTCCTGCTGGTCGTGGGCAAGGTCGAAGGGTGCTCGCTGGGCGCGTTCGAGGATGCAACCGGGCTGAAGCTGACCGACAGCAACGGCATCCGGGACGAGTTGCCGCCGATCACCACCTTCCTCAATCGGCTGCTGGCGCTGACCATCGACCTGCAGAACATCCTGTTCACGGCGTTCGAGCAGCTCCTGACCGCCCGTATCGAAGGCGCGATCGCATCAGGAACCTACGACGTCGGGCTGGAGACGCTGGCGGCGGAGAGCTTCGTCGTCACCGGCCGGCAGACCATCTACATCCATCCCGGCACCTCGGCGGAAACCCGCCTGCTGACGATCACGCAACGCGAGCGCAACCGGCCGGTCACCCTCGACGAGGCGCTGGGCCGGCTCCCCGATCCCCGCGCCCTGCTGTTGGTCAACAGCCAGTCAGGCCGCGCCGCCGTGCAGGTTCCAGCGCCGAGCCTGATGCTCGACGATGGCGAGGTCGAACGCCGCGTAAGGCTCATCCGGCCGATGGAGCATCCCGCCATGCCGCTGGCGATGATGCCCCAGACGCATTGGCGAGAAGCCGACCGCGAAACCTTCGCCCGCGCCTGGGCGGCGGAACTCGCCGATGTGCCGGAATTCACCGACAGCGAGATCCACATCGTCGCCGGTCTCCTGCTGCCGATCTGGAAGCGTTTGCCGAACGAATCGACGCGGGTCTATCGGCTCCAGACCGATACCGGGGAACGCATCGTCGGTCGCAAGGTATCCCCGGCATGGGTGGCCAGCGCGCTTGAAACCGGCCCGTCGAACCTGTCGGCCGATGACGCTTTCACCGCGCTGATGGATGGCCGAACCATCCTCGATCTTGCCGAAGGGCTTCAGCTTCGGCGCGTCCGCGTCATGGGTGCCAACCGCATCGAACTGACCGGCTTCACCGACGCCATGCGAGACCGGCTGCGAGCCTACGGCCTGTTCCATGAGATCATCTCGTGGAAGCTCAGGATGTTCGTCCCGGCCGACGTCGCCGGCCCGGCGATCCTGGCGAAGGTGCTGGAACGCTATCCGCTCGCGCGCGTCGCAGAGCGGGCGACGGCTTGACGATGGCGCTCGATGCCGCAGACCTGGCGCACCGGCTCGCGCGCGACGCCGAGGCGGTGTGCCGCCATTATCTCTCCAACGGCCGCCGCGAGGGCCGCTACTGGCTTGTCGGCGACGTGAGGAATGCACCTGGGCGCTCCCTGTTCGTCCGGCTGAAAGGACCGGAATCCGGCAAGGGTGCGGCCGGCAAATGGACCGACGCGGCGACCGGCGATCACGGCGACCTCCTCGATGTCATCCGCGAGAGCTGCGGACTTGCCGATTTTCGCGACGTCGCGAATGAGGCCCGGCACTTTCTCAGCCTGCCGAGATCGGAGCCGGAACCAGACCGTGGGCGGCCTCCATCGTCCGCACCGGCTGGATCGCCGGAATCAGCGCGCCGCCTCTTGGCCATGGCGCAGCCGATTTCTGGCACAGTCGTCGAAGCGTATTTGCGCAATCGCGGCATTACGGCTTTGCACGGAACCGGAAGCCTCCGCTTCCACCCACGCTGCTACTACCGTCCCGATGCATGGTCTCCGACCGAGACCTGGCCGGCGATGATCGCGGCCGTCACCGGCCTCGACGGCAAGATCACCGGAGCGCATCGCACCTGGCTGGACCCATCGGGGCGGGACAAGGCAGCGATCGACACGCCGAGACGGGCGATGGGCAACCTCCTGGGCAATGCCGTCCGTTTCGATGTGGCGCACGATGTCTTGGCGGCTGGCGAAGGCATCGAAACCATGCTGTCGCTCCGATGCGTCATGCCCACCATGCCGATGGTGGCCGCGCTCTCGGCCGCGCACCTCGCCGCCATCCTTTTCCCAGCGACGCTGCGCCGGCTCTTTATCGCCCGTGACGACGATCCGGCCGGGGACGGCGCCTTGGCGAGTCTGATCGACCGCGCGAACAAGGCCGGGATCGAGGTGATAGCAATGTCGCCGCGACTGGGCGACTTCAACGAAGATCTCCGCACACTCGGCATCGACACGCTACGGGCAGCACTGCGGGTGCAGATCGCTCCCGAAGAAGTCGCTCGTTTCATGGAATTGGCGGCATGAAGCGGCACCGGAAATGATGTCCGCGGCGGCGGCGGTCTCACGCCGTATTCGATCGAGGTGCTTCCCAGTCTTGTCGGAAAGGACCGCGCCCACGGCCTTCTGAGAGGGCGATCGGGGCGGCAAACGGCCCCGACCGGCAATGGCGGATGCCCAACTATTTTCCGTCGGCGGGCAGGCCCGCCTTTACATCGCGAGGCAAAATAGCCGGCCCCCGCCATCCTCCGCTGCGCTTCGGCCCTTCGCTCTGCTTCGGGTGCAGGTCCGGGCCGCCCGCCGCCTTTCGTCGCCAAGAAGGCCGCGATGGGCGCGGTCGATCAGACGAAGGGAAGCACCATGACGATCGAAAACGACGATACCGGCTACGAGCCGCCGCACAGTTCATCCCCAACCGATCACGTCCTCGCCGAACTCCAGCTTTACGGCTATCGCCCCTTCCAGGACGAACCTGACCCAAGATCGCTACCCGATGGCAATGCCGTCGCCGGCGCCGTGGCCGACATCTTCGACGCCCTCGTCGTCACCCTGGCCGACACCCGCCTCGAACCCGACCTCGAGGACCTGCTTTGGTCGACCGTCAATCTCTTCCACCGCGCCGTCAGCCGGATCGAGCGCGAGCTGGACGACAATGAGCAGGTGCAGAAACGCAGCCAGAAGGAACAGGACGGCTCCGAGATACGCTCGGTCGAACTCGAACGCCTCACCGCCGAGGGGCAGACGCTGATCGAACGCCGCAACAGCATGGAGTTCTTCCGCGACCAGGCCGCCGACCAGTTCGAGCGCCACACAAATTCGGCCTGGCGGCCGCGCTCAGGATCGAAGGTCAACCACCGCAACCTGACCTCGGCCATGATCGACAGCCGCGACTTCCTCGCCGCGAAGCGCAGGGCCACCAACGAGGTGCTACTGCCCGCCGGCCCCAAGATCGCCTTCACCGGCGGCCTCGACTTCAACGACCATCGCCTGATCTGGGACAAGCTCGACCGCGCACACGCCAAGCATCCCGACATGGTGCTGCTGCACGGCGGATCGCCGAAGGGCGCCGAGCTGATCGCCGCCAAATGGGCCGACCACCGCAAGGTGCCGCAGATCGCCTTCAAGCCCGACTGGACGAAGCACGCCAAGGCGGCGCCGTTCAAGCGCAACGACCAGATGCTCGACGTGCTGCCGATCGGGGTCATGGTCTTCCCCGGCACCGGCATTCAGGAGAACCTGGCCGACAAGGCCAAGAAGTTCGGCATTCCGGTCTGGAAATTCGGAAGCGGCGGCGCGTGAGCGCCGCCTGCTGCATACCGCTGCAACGGGAACAAGCACCTGCGGCACGTCACCGAGGTCAGAGGGGCGCACTATACGGGAATGATGGCAGCGGGATCAGTTCGGAGGAACACCCTCGGAGCTAGGTCCAGAGCACGCAGCCTTGGACGAGCGGGTCGTTGCAGTACCCATTGTCGCCGCTGACTTGCCAGATCTCTGTACCGGAATCTTCGGTGACACGTAGGATCTGGCGGGCATCCCCGGCCTCCCCCAGCCCTGCGAGCACATCCTCATGCGGACGCAGCGCGTCGCCGGCATCGGCGGTGATGAATAGCTGGGCTGAGGGCGCGATCTCCAAGATCTGGGCGTGAAAATTTGTTGCCGCTCCGTGATGCGGCAGCATCAAGTTGCTAATGAGGTGAGGGCAAATGAACCCGTAGTGCTGCCCCCAGGCTGCGCGTCTGCTCTGGCTTCGTAACTTGGCGTCCCCGGTGAGCAGCCAGCCCGAGCCGTGTGTCCGAGACGTCGCCGGGGCAAGGTGACGACGAAGGGCTCCGATCAAGGGGCCCGCGTAGAGGGACAAGCTCTTGCCATTTGCGTCAGCAAGCTCACGGTCCACATAGATATCGCGCAGCCTCTTGAGGCCGCCCTTGCTGCCGATCAGATCGATGAGCCGAGAGCCAAAGCTTGGTTCGGTGACCGCCGCCCCCACCACAGCGTGCGCGGCCTGTTGCAGGCATTCACGCGCTATCGGGCTCACCGGGTGTACGAACGGGAGGAAGCTCCAATCCACCTTGAGCCCGGTCCGATATCTCACCTCGCCGCTAAGTCCAGGATCGGCGTCGATAACCTGTCCACTACCTGAGCCCAAGGGGACCGCTGTTCCGTCAGCGCCTGTGAGGACCACCTGCACAGGCCGGTCAGCGGACGGCGTGAGGGACGGGGGCTCGGGGAGGGCTGGTTCGCCGGGACTGGCACCCGGGCGCAGACGGACCACTCGACGTACGCCTTGGTCCCCGAACCAGGAGCCTGGGTTGAGCATGGCTTGGCCAAGGTTCTCAATCTCTTGCTTCCGCACATGAGCGGCGGCGGCTTCAGCAATGATCCCGAAGATCTCCTCCGGCTCGAGGTAGGGGACGACCGCAGTCTCAACCTGGACCTTCTTCAGAAACTGTCGAACGCCGCTGACGTGGTCCGCGTCAAAGTGCGAGAGGAAGAGCAAATCCACTGGGGCTGCGTTACTCACCAGTTTAGCGTACTTGGTGATCTGCTTATTCAGCGCCGTCTTGCCGATCTTCCGCCAGCCTCCGCAATCGTAAATCCAGCGTATCTGCGGAGATTTGAGCCCAAGTGCTCCGGTGTGGAATCCGCCATGCCCGACTGCATGCTGACGGACCACTACTAGGGGAGATATCAATCGTGCTGCTCCATCCACGACTTCCATCAAATTGATCGCAGCGGCGTCTTGATCTGTTGCAGCCGTCTCGTTGCTCATCCCGTCGGCCCCCGTCAGCGGCGAGCATGAACGTGCGCGGTCCAATCGACAAGCATCGGCACGACGCTTTGGCCCGGCCTTGTCGATTTCAGAGGATCGGGGAAGCGATAGTTCGCTAGCTGCGCAGGTCGGCCGTCATCACGACCAGCCTTCTACGTCCGCTTCCCACACGGGGCGGCGGTTGGCGACGTTAAAACTCAACGTTGCCATCAGCACGCGGTCGATTTCAGCGCTGCCCGGACTCGAACCGTATACCAACCCGCTCCCAGAAGCGCTGATCCTTGGTCCAGCCCCTGGCCTGACGCCATCAACCCGTGAAGGGTCCGCTACGCGAGCGTGCGGCCTCTTCGGCTTCGCCTGCGCGGTGATTGCGGCCCTGGGCCGGACACATCGGGCGTCTGTCACGCGGGGATGGTCCCCGCCTCCAAGACAGGAGCCGGAACGATGTCGCAAGCCCTTTCGATCGCTCACGCCCGTGGCTGGAACCTCGCCATCACGTTGATGGTCTGCATCACGGTCTTTCAGGCCGGCAACGACGAATACGGTGTCATGCCGTCGGCAGAATACGACGGTGACCCTGCCACGATCATTCATGAATTCGATCCCTTCCAATCCTGAAGGGGCGCCGGTCACATCAGGCGGTGGCGGAAGTCCCACTCAGATTCCGCTGCCGCCCTTCGTCACCTTCGGCTATACTCGGAAGCGCGCCGTGGTGGTGGTGGAGGGCGCGTCCGCTGGACCCTTGTCTCGGAGACCACCATCATGATCGTCATCGGTATGCTTTTCGGCATCGTCGGCATCGGCTTCCTCTGCTGGCTGTTGTTCTCGCTCGCCGTCTATGCGCTTCCATTCTTCGCGGCGGTCTCCGCCGGCTTGTGGGCCTATCATGGTGACGTCGGCCCCATCGGGGCCATCATGGTCGGCATTCTGGCCGGCGGTGTCACCTTGGCCGCCGGCCAGTATGTCTTTGCGTTCGCACGATCCACCTGGATCCGGTTTGCCGTCGCACTGTTGTTCGCGGCGCCCGCGGCGCTTGCCGGCTACCACGCCACGCTCGGCCTCGCGAAGCTGACCATGCCGTCTGGAGCTTGGCAGATCGCGTTCTCGATCGTCGGGGCCGCTGCGGTCGGCGTCACAGCGTGGACACGCATGGCATTGCCCCCCTGTCACCCGACACAGGGCATCGTCGAGGGCTGAACTCAGCCGGGACCACACGCTGGTCCGATGCTGGATAGAGGACGTCAGGGCCGCCGGTGGTCGCCAATTCGGGTCGATGATCGGGCACTGGCGGGAACAGCCGACGAAAGACCGAGATCGCGGTACGGTCGGTGACACCCATGGACGAGGCGGCTTTGCCGGCGCGTTGCCGATAAATCGCAGATGCCTTGGTCGTGTTTTTCGGTGGCTAGAAGATAGCCCCAGGCCAATCGCGGAACAGGTCTGAACTCAGGTCCGTTTGCCCAGACGTGCCGAAACGTTTTCGGTGGCCGGTGTCCGTCAGGTTCTTCCTTGATTGGTCGCTGTCAGGTCGCGCCCGACCCATACGGCCTCTTCGATGGCTGGATCTGACCGAAGGCCGGCTCCGCCTCGACCGCCTATGCCGCAATGTCGCCCGGCGACTTTCTTCCCCTGGGGGACCACCCCACGCGAAAGATCGCGCAGGGACCCCGGCCCGCCCATTCCTCGCGAGGCAAGAAAGTCTCCGGGCTGACATCCTCCGCTGCGCTGCGACCCGCAAACGGGTGCGGCGTCGGTCGCCTCCGGTCTGTCGATCGCCATCGAGGCCGCGATGGGCGCGGGCTCGAGAACAGCGAACAAGGAGAACCACCATGGCGAACATCGGCACCTTCAAGAAGTCCGGCACCGACTATCTGGGCGAAATCGTCACCCTCAGTGTTCAGACCAAGAACGTCCGCATCGTCCCCGAGGCCACCCGCGCCAGCGACAACGCCCCGAGCCACCGCATCTTCGTCGGCCGCGCCGAGATCGGCGCCGCCTGGTCCAAGCGCTCCGCCGAGAACCGCGACTATCTCTCGGTCAAGCTCGACGATCCCAGCTTCAACGCGCCGATCTACGCCAACCTTTTCGACGACGAGGACGGCGACGGCTTCACCCTCATCTGGTCCCGCGGCCGCAAGGCCAACGGCGACTGAGTTCAGCCAGCGACGCCCCGCTCGGGAAACCGGGCGGGGCCTCTTTTTTGTCAGGAAGGCTATGACGCCGCCGAACCATCGGGATCGGCGGCAACGCTGGCAATCACGACGCCTTCGTCGAGGAGATCGGCAGCCTTCACCCCGACGGCCTGCGCTGTATGCCAAAGCGTCAGGAGCGTGACGTTCTGCTTGCCCCGCTCCATACTGCTCACGTGAGCGCGATCAACCCCTATTCGAACTGCAACGGCCTCTTGGCTGAGGCCAGCTTGCGTGCGAAGTCGGCGAAGATTGTGTCCGAACACATGTCGAATATCCATCCCAAGGGTGGACACCGATCGCGTATTTTGGCGCTACGCATTATAATACGCGGCGCCCTTGCCGATCCGTTCGGCCAGCCGCGCCGTTCGGGATAGCCGTCCCAGTTTCGCAAGCGTCCTCCGTCAACACGGGAAAAACCTCGGGAAGACCATGCCATCTCCTCCGGCCCCTCCTATCGCTGAAACCGCCCCGACCGCCGCCCAGGTGACCGACTATGACCGGGCGCATCTGCCGACCTATCTCCGATTGCTCGATGCAACGTCCGAGGGAGCCCCCTGGGAGGAAGTTGCGCGAGTCGTGCTCGATCTCGACCCAGCGTTGGAACCGGACCGTGCCCGGCGCGCTCATGAAACGCACCTCGCGCGCGCACGCTGGCTTACCGAGCACGGCTACCGCGATCTGCTGCACTCGGCGCGTTGACGGCGGCGTTCAACGGCCACCGCGTCAGTCTTTCATCCGACACGTGCTCCCGGCTTTACGGACTTCCTGAAAATCGCCGATCCGGATTGGGCATGGCCCAATGCCGGAGGGCGGTCTGCACACGGCGCCACCAAAAGCCCAGATTAGATATCTACTGGCCCAGGCATCCCGTGATCCCTCGCAAGGAGACGTGCAATGTCAACGGAGGATTGGCGGTCGCCCGCCGCCTATCAATACGCCGCCACGATGGAGCCCGCGAGCCTCGCCTGGGAGTTCCTGCGTCGCAACCCTGACTACCGAAACGCCTACAAAGCTGCACCAGCTCAAGCCGATGACGGGACCGATGGTCCCGGCCGGCGCTGGGGGTTGCGATTTCCTTGCCGATCCAAATCGGCGCGCTGATCAATCACCGGTTTTCTGGCGGTCCGACGAACTGGCGTCGGTCATCGTCCTGACGGCCGCACCCACCAGCGCTGCGACACCATCAGTTTCGTTGGCGGATTTTCCAAGCGACAGTGTGCGGCGCGATGCTGACGACGGCACGCACGTCATCATCAGAGACGACGGGATCAATCATCAGCTCTGGCTCATTGATCCGCCCAGCGGCGCGATGCCCATGGCCGCGCTCATCCCGCTGGACGCCACGGCCCCGCAGCGCACCGACGCGGCGCTGCGCTTCTGGCGGTTCATCGCGCACGGGCGGCCACGAACGCCGCCCGCTCCTCTCCGTAAAGGCGAGCGTTTGATCGCGGCCTTGCGTGCCCTCGACGGGTGCCTGGCGGGCGCGAGTTATCGCGCCATCGCCGAAGCGCTGTTCGACCCGAGCCGCCTCGCCACGGAGCCGTGGAAGACCGCATCGCTCCGCGACACGGCCATCCGGCTGGTGCGCACCGGCATCACCACGATGCGGGGCGACTATCGCAATCTCCTGGGTCCGCGCCGGCCCGATTGATCGGGCGAGACCTGAGATCGCCGGTCCCGCCGGGGGGTGGCGAATTCGGCATCCCCCATCTTCACCATCCCCCTGCGCGGCAACCCTTCGCCACCGTGATCGCAGACGGCCGCCGATAACCGGCGGCCTTCCTCGACAACACGGAGGCCACCGATGTCCGCAGCGATCCCCCAGCTCCCGCCACGCTATTTGCGCACGCCCGAGGCCGCGCGGTTTCTTGGCCTCTCCGGGCGGACGCTTGAAAAGCACCGCACTTACGGCACTGGCCCGCGCTACTCGAAGCTCGGCGGCCGCGTCGTCTACAACTTCGAAGACCTGCAGGCGTGGGTCGCACGGGGCGCCAAGGCGTCCACCTCCGACCCTGGCGTCGGTGAGGTGCTCCCCGCCAAGCGCCACGCAGCGGTCTCGCCGGCTTATGCCGGCCAGACGCGCCGCTGACCTCCCCAGCAGCTCCCCTCATGTCGACGCGACATCGCACAGGATCGGAACGCGAGCAGCTCGAACTGTTCCGCGCACTCCCAGGCGACCTCGCGCCTCGAGACGCGCAGGACCTCATGGCCTATCCATTTTTCAGTCTCGCCAAATCCCACCGCTCGACACCGATCGACTTCCGTTCGGGTGACGTTGCAATCCGCGTCGAGGCCGTCCCCGAACATGGCATGGCCACGATCTGGGACGCCGACGTTCTGATCTGGGCCGCTTCCCAGATCGTCGAGGCGCGCGACGCCGGCTTGCGCACGTCGCGCCTGATGGCGGCGACGCCATACGAGATACTAAACTTCACCGGGCGCGGCACATCGCTTCGCGACTATCAGCGCCTCAAGGCGGCGCTGGACCGGCTGCAATCGACGACGGTTGCAACAACTATACGCCAGCCCCCGCCAAATCCGCTGGCGCGCGTCCGGCCTGAAACAGGGAGCCCGCCAGAGGCGGGCGGGCGGCGGATGCACCGCTTCTCCTGGATCAACGAATGGACGGAACGCGCCGATAGCCGCGGGAACCCCGGAGGCATCGAGCTCATTGTCCCCGACTGGTTCTATCGCGCCGTCCTCGACGATGCGCTCGTTCTCACTATCGACCGCGCGTATTTCGACCTGACCGGCGGCATGGAGCGCTGGCTTTACCGCATCGTGCGCAAGCACGGCGGCCGCCAACGGAATGGCTGGCGATTCGACTTCCGCCATCTCCATCTGAAATCCGGCAGCCTGTCCCCGTTCAAGCGCTTCGCTTTCGAGCTGCGGGACATCATCCGCCGCCAGCCGCTGCCGGGATACACGCTGTTCGTTGAGGTCGAGGTCGGCGGCCGCACGCTGCTCGCTTTCGAGCCGGCAGCCTGTGGACAACCTGTGGATCGCGTCGTGCTATCGGGAACCGGCGCTATCGTGCCATCAGGAACCCGACCCTCGTGCTATCGGGAACCCGAATCGGTCGTAAGCCACGGACACAAAAGCGGAATTCGCGCCCTTAACTTAGAGTCTAACCAAGATTCTAACTTCTTAGTAGTTGGCGGCGGGAAAACTCGATCCGAACCGCGGCCTGCCGGGAAGGAAAAGGGGCGGTATCGGGAGGGGGGAGAGCGACCGCCGGTCCAAGCTGCGGCTCCGACGCATCCGTTCGGAGCCAAGGCCGGCGGCGTGTCATGATCGTCGCGCTCCTCAATCAGAAGGGCGGCGTCGGCAAGACCACGCTCGCGCTTCATCTGGCGGGCCAATGGGCTCGCGAAGGCCGCCGCGTCACCCTCATCGATGCCGACCCGCAGGGGTCCGCTCTCGACTGGTCCGAGCAGCGGGCAAAGGAAGGGCTGCCGAGGCTGTTCGGCGTCATCGGCCTGGCGCGCGACACGCTTCATCGGGAGGCGCCAGAACTCGCCCGCGACGCCGACCACATCGTCATCGACGGGCCGCCGCGTGTCGCCGGGCTGATGCGCTCGGCGCTGCTCGCCGCCGATCTCGTCCTGATCCCCGCGCAGCCTTCGCCGTTCGACGGCTGGGCTTCGGGCGAGACGCTGAAGCTGGTCGACGAGGCGCGCATTTTCCGGCCGCAACTCGCCGCCCGCTTTGTCCTCAATCGGTGCGCCGCGCGCACCGTCATCGCGCGGGAAACCGCCGAATCGCTGGCCGATCACCAGCCGCCGGTCCTCAAGGTCACGATTGGACAGCGCGTCGCCTTTGCCGATAGCGCGCGCACCGGCCGGCTTGTCGCCGACCTCGACGCGAATAGTCCGGCCGCGCGCGAGATCGCAGCACTCGCCGCCGAGATCGCGAGGATCGGCCGATGACCGAGCGTCAATCGAAGCGCGGCTTCGCTTCCCGTCCCGGCGACGCCGAGAGCTGGATCAAAGCACCGGATATGCCGGCCGGCGCTCCGGCGAAGGCCGACGCTTTCACCGCCCGGCTCACCATCGACGTCACGCCCGGCTTGCGCGGCCGCATCAAGGTCGCCGCTTTCCGGCGCGGCGTCACCGTCGCCGACATGCTGCGCGGGCTGCTGGCGCGCGAATTTCCCGAAGCCTCTGGAGACGCATCATGACCGACAACGCGCCGTCCGCCGCGCATCGGCAAGAGTCGCATGCCGGCCGCTTGTCCGACAGCCTCACGCAGGTCGAACTGACCTGGTACGAGAAGAGGATCGAGAACTGGATACGCTTCGGCGATCACGACGAAGAGCAAATCCTCGACCGTCGCCGCCGCACCATCGGCTTCCGAAGCGGAGCCATCTTCGCGTTCGTTCGCTGGTCCGCCAACGACTTCGGAACCGTCAGTTCGCGCATCGATATCGTGCGCGCCGTCGCCGCGCGTGAATCCTATCAGACGCTTCCCTTCGTCCGTCCCGGCGGCGAAATCCTGCTGCACATCGATGGCTGGCCGAAGGTCGAGCGCGTGCTTCAGGCCATCGATGCCGTGGAAGCGATCGGCGTCGAACCGGCCGACATCGCGCCGGATCATTGGCGCCATGTCCACAGCCGCCTGACGGTCGGGCACGAACCGCGGCCCTATACGCGCGCGCAGCACGATGCGTGGCTGTTGCGCCGGAGGGCGCAGCCATGACCCGCTTCGGATGGGTTATGGCCACCTATTTTGCGGCGATGGCGACTGTGGGCGCCGCGTTCGTGAAGCCGCTGCCGAGGCTCATCTGGAACGCCAGCGCGAGCACGCCGATCGGCCTCTACGCCGTGCGTCCATCAGGCGCGCTGCTCGACACCGAACTTGTCGCCGTCATGCCGCCGGAGCCCGTCGCGAGCTTCCTCGCCGATGGCGGCTACCTGCCACGCGGCGTGCCCTTGATGAAACGTGTCCTGGCACTCCCGGGACAGAGCGTCTGCCGGCATGGGCTCCGTATCACAATCGACCACGTCGAGGTCGGCGATGCGCAAGCCCGCGACCGGCGCGGACGCGATCTCCCCAACTGGCAAGGCTGTCAGACCGTCGCCGTTGGGGACGTTTTTCTGATGAACCCCGGCGTCCTCGACAGTCTGGACGGCCGGTATTTCGGCCCGCTCCCCGCCAGTTCGGTCGTCGGCCGGGCGGTTCCTCTTTGGACCGACGAAGGAGACGACGGCCGCTTCGTGTGGCGTGCCGCGACGCACTGAGACCACCGCAACCCTGCAATGGAAAGGACGTTCCCATGGCCCACATCGGTAATTTCACTCGCACCCAAGACGGCTATTACGGCCGGCTCCGTACGCTCACGATCGACGTCGAACTCATCCTCGTTCCGGCCAATGCTGGTGACGGCGAGAACGCGCCGGACTTTCGGATTCACGCAGGCGACAGTGCCGATGGCCCCGAGGTTGGCGCCGCTTGGAAGCGTACCGGCGAGAAGGCCGGAGCGTATGTCTCGTTGCTGATCGACGATCCTGTCTTCATACAGCCGATCCGCGCGAATTTGTTCCAGGCTGAAGCGAAGGGATCGAGTTTCAGTCTGCTCTGGAACCGACCGGCGAAACGCGATGAGCGAGGCTGACCCATGCACACAACAACTCATTGTGCAGCCGAGCAGCCGCTGGTCAGCGCACGTCAGATCGGCGACCGATTGCGCGCCCGTCCAACAGCCATTGCGACTGCCATCATCGCGATGATGGGCATGGCGGGTACCACGCCCTTCGCATCGTCGGCATTCGCACAAGGCAACGCCGCATCTGTCGCGCGCGTCGCCGATCCTTTCACGGCGTTTGTCGGCGAAGCGTCACAGCGGTTCGGAATTCCGGTGTCGTGGATCCGCGCCGTCATGCATGCCGAGAGCGGGGAAGATGTCCACGCCCTCTCTCCGAAAGGCGCGATGGGCCTGATGCAGATCATGCCAGCGACGTGGGCGAGCCTTCGCGCTCGTCACGGCTTCGGCGCCAGTCCCTACGATCCGCACGACAATATTCTGGCGGGTGCGGCCTTTCTCCGAGAGCTGCACGATCGCTACGGATCGCCTGGCTTTCTTGCCGCCTACAACGCCGGACCCGGTCGGTATGAGGACCATTTGGCGACAGGCCGGCCGCTTCCGGACGAAACGCGCGCCTATGTCGCCGCGATCGCACCGCTGATCGGTGAAGGGCGGATCGAGGACATGACGGCGATCGCTTCCGTCGCACGTTCCTGGACCGAAGGGCCGATCTTTGTGGGACAGGATCAAGGCGCTCCGAGTGTCGATGATGTGTCGGCGTCAGTGCGGCCAAATCGTTCACCAAGCTCCCGTCGCGTCGTCGATATGTCGGCTCTCGTGCCGCGTTCCGACAACCTCTTCGTGCGAGTCTCCGCTCGGGAGCAGCCCCGGTGAGCGATGGCGCATTTCTTCGGGCGCTGGCGAACTCCATCGTGGGTTTGACGATGGCGGAGGGTGGAGAGGGCAACACGAGCAGACGACGGCTAGATAAAAGCGGGTCTCCGGACGTCATCCAAGCCCTTGATCGGGCTTGTCTTTCTCCGTGCCACTCGGTCGGGTCGCGTGCCGCTCCCAGGCAAATTTCCAATGATTTCAATGGAATTAGCGGCACTGCCCACTTTCCAGCCCCCGGAGTCCGCGGATGAGCGGCTCAGGCGAGGATTTCCGCGTTCGGCCTGGCCGCATCCGCAGTACACGCGCCGGCAAATCCAAGAGCTTCGTCAACCAGGTGCTGCGCGCCGCGAAGAGGGCGGGCCATACCGCTCCGCAATCCGGTCCCGGCAAGCCGACCGGCCTTGGCCGCTCGACTTTCGGGCGCGGGCGGCTCGCGTTCAGCCACAACCGGTTGTTCACGGCCACCCGTCGCGTCGTGGTGAAAGCCCGCGTCGCGCGTCACGCGGGCCGAGCTTTTCGCTCCGCGCCTGTATCGGCGCATGTCGCCTATCTGAAGCGCGAGGGGGTGACGCGCGACGGCGAGAAGGCGCGCATGTTCGATGCCCAGACCGACCGCGCCGATGATGCCGGATTTGCCGATCGAACGAAGGATGACCGGCACCACTTCCGCTTCATCGTCGCACCCGAAGACGCCGCCGAGATGACCGATCTTCGAGCTTTCACGCGAGACCTCGCGCGGCAGATGGAAGCCGACCTCGGGACAAGGCTCGATTGGATCGCCGTCGACCATTGGAACACCGACAATCCGCATGTCCATCTTTTGGTGCGCGGCGTCGATGAGACCGGCCAGGATCTCGTGATCTCCCGCGACTATATCAGCCGCGGATTGCGCTCCCGAGCCGAAGATCTCGTGTCGATCGAACTCGGTCCGAAGCCCGAGCATGAAATCCGTTCCGCGCTTGAGCGCGATGTCAGCGCCGAGCGCTGGACCCGGCTCGACGCCGAGATACGCATGGCCGCCGACGAGACCGGGTACATCGATCTCCGGCCGGAGCATCCGGGCGCGGCAGATCCGGAGACCCGTCGGCTCATGATCGGCCGGCTCCAGCATCTGGAAACAATGGGGCTCGCTGCGCCCGCCAGCCCCAGCGAATGGATGGTCGTGCTCGAAGCTGAACGAAGCCTCCGCGATCTCAGCATGCGCGGCGACATCATCAAAACGATGCACCGCGCCTTCACCGACAGTGGCTTCGAGCGCGGCGTTGCCGACTATGTCATCGACACTGGCGCGGCCGCGTCGCCTATCATCGGCCGGCTCGTGGACAAAGGCCTGCATGACGAACTGACCGGGGAAGCCTACGCCGTGATCGACGGCACGGATGGCCGTGCTCATCACGTGCGGTTTCGAGATATCGACGCCTTCGCCCATGCCCCGCCCATCGGTGGCATTGTCGAAGTGCGCCGGTTCGGTGGCGCCGATGACCAGCGGCCGACGCTGGTGCTTGCGAACCGATCGGACATCGACCTTGCCCGCCAGGTCACCGCGCCGGGCGCCACCTGGCTCGATCATCGGCTGGTCGAGCGTCAGTCGATGCCGCTTTCGATGGGCGGGTTCGGCGGCGAGGTTCGGGAAGCCATGACCGCCCGCGCTGAACATCTCGCCGACGAGGGCCTTGCCCGCCGGCAAGGCCAGCGCATCATCTTGCAGCGCGATCTGCTCGACACGCTGCGACGCCGCGAGCTCAGCGCGGTTGGAGCCAGGCTGTCGGCCGAGACCGGCCTGCCATATCTCCTGTCCGGCACGGGCGAGCAAGTTGCCGGGACCTACCGTCGGAGCCTGACGCTCACCTCCGGCCGATTCGCTTTGATCGACAGCGGCCTGGGTTTCCAGCTCGTCCCGTGGTCGCCGCCGTTGGAGAAGCAACTTGGCCGGCATGTTGCCGGCGTCATGAATGACAGCGGCGGCATTGGATGGACGCTTGGCCGGAACCGTGGCCTGGGATTGTGAACGGGGCCACATGCGCCAGGGTGGGTTTGGATTGATTTGATCATACCCAGTACGCACGCGGCGCCTATACGGGCTGCGCCAGAGATTTCCTTCGGCGAGCGAGTTCTCGATACAGGGCCTCCGGCGTCACACCCAACTGGTCTGCGACCCGCTTCCACTCCCCCTTGGGCGGTGGCGCGCCACCGTGCCACTCGGGCCAAGCATCAAACCGTGCTGCAACAGTTCGCATAGCAATCACCTCGCTCCGAAACCGCGCGGCCTGCACCTCCTTCGTCACATGCGATGCCCACGCCCCGGCAAATACCGGGTCGCGACGGAAGCGGTCGCGGAGCGCCCGTATCGGCAGCATCTTCGCAGATACGGGCGAAGCTGCGACCGCGTCGCAGTGATAGCGCTGCGAAAAAAGCGAAGCCTCGGCCACAATGCTGCCTGGTCCGGCGCGCTGTAGGACAAGCGCGGCGCCGCCGTCTGCACGTTGCCGGATGAGATGAACGTCTCCGGAGCGCACGACATACAACGCCATCACTTCATCGCCGGTGTGGAAGAGATAATGCCCCGATTGCGCTCCGACCTCGCGGCCATCGCTTTGGAGCAGATCGTCGATGAGGGAGAGTGACATGATCCCAATCATGTTCATCGCGGTGCCGCAGTGGCAAGGTCTCCATTCGATTCATTGCCTCTGGAGACCTCATGAAGAAGCTTCTGATTGCCGCCGCGCTCCTCGCCCCTTCGTTGGGCCACGCGCAAACACCAATGTCTGGGCACGACCCCGCCATGATGCACCATATGATGCAAGCTGGCCCCGCTCAGGCAGCGGCCTTGCCGACTCAGCCTGGCCAGTCGGCCTTCGCAGCCATTCAAGAAATCGTCGCCATCCTCGACGCCGACCCGAAGACCGACTGGTCGCGCGTCAACATCGAGGCGCTGCGCCAGCATTTGATCGACATGGACAACGTCACGCTGCGAGCCACGGTGGCCATGGAGCCGATCGAGGGCGGTGCACGCTTTACGGTCACCGGCGCGGGCCCGGTTACTGATTCAATCCGGAGAATGGTCACCGCACACGCGGCGACGATGAGCGGAACAGGCGGCTGGACGTTCGTTGCGACGGAGGCGCCAGACGGAGCCGTTATGACGGTCACGGTCGGAAATCCTGCGGACGTGACAAAGCTGCGAGCCATCGGCTTCATCGGCGTCATGACGCGCGGCATGCACCACCAGATGCACCATCTGATGCTCGCGTCAGGAGGCAATCCGCACCAATAGATTCGCCGCATATAATGCGGAGAATAGAGGGGCTATTCTCCGCACGCCACTGGACGCTGCCATCGGGCCGCAGGTCTCGGAATCTCTTTAGCCGCAGTTTTACCGGCGGTTCCACGCTACTGCCTGTCAAATGACGCCACCGCCGCCGGGCGCACGCCAAGCCGTCGCCGCTCCTTGAATTCCGGCATTTCGCCACGCCAATTTGGTGGTGTTTGCCAGCAAGGAAGCCGCGTTTGTCCGCAACGAAAATCCTATGGGGCCAGATCATCGTCGTCTCCATGATCGTGCTCTTCACGATCTGGGCTGCGACGGAGTGGACTGCGTGGCGACTCGGCTTCCAGCCTGAACTCGGGCAACCCTGGTTCGAGCTGGCGCGTGGCGTGCCGGTGTATCTCCCACCAGCCTTCTTTTGGTGGTGGTACGCCTATGATGCCTACGCGCCGTCGGTCTTCGTGGAGGGCGCCTACATCGCCGCGTCCGGCGGCTTCATCTCGATCGCGGTCGCCATCGGCATGTCCGTCTGGCGTGCCCGCGAGGCGAAGAACATCGAGACCTATGGCTCGGCCCGCTGGGCGACGCCAGTCGAGATCAAGGGCGCGGGGCTGCTGGGGTTGGACGGCGTCGTGCTCGGACAGCTGGATCGCGAGTATCTCCGCCATGATGGTCCGGAGCATGTGCTCTGCTTCGCCCCCACGCGGTCCGGCAAGGGCGTGGGCCTCGTCGTCCCCTCGCTGCTGACCTGGCCGGGCTCCGCCATCGTGCATGACATCAAGGGCGAGAACTGGACGCTCACCGCCGGTTTCCGTGCCTTGCATGGCCGCGTGCTGCTGTTCGACCCGACCAATTTCGCCTCCGCCGCCTACAACCCGTTGCTCGAGGTTCGCCGCGGCGAATGGGAAGTCCGCGATGTCCAGAACGTCGCCGACGTGCTGGTCGATCCGGAAGGCTCGCTTGAGCGCCGCAACCATTGGGAGAAGACCAGCCACTCGCTGCTGGTCGGCGCCATCCTGCATGTCCTATACGCCGAGGCGGACAAGACCCTGGCCGGCGTCGCGGCCTTCCTCTCCGATCCCAAGCGCCCGATCGAAACGACGCTCCAGGCGATGATGACCACGCCCCACCTGGGCGACGCGGGACCGCATCCCGTGGTGGCATCCACGGCGCGGGAGCTTCTGAACAAATCCGACAATGAACGATCTGGCGTGTTGTCGACCGCTATGTCGTTCCTCGGCCTCTATCGCGACCCCGTCGTGGCGCAGGTCACGCGCCGTTGCGACTGGCGTATTTCAGATCTGATCGCGGACGAGCACCCCGCGACGCTCTATCTTGTCGTGCCACCATCCGACATCAGCCGCACCAAGCCGCTGATCCGCCTGGTGCTGAACCAGATCGGCCGACGGCTGACCGAAGACCTGCATGCCAAGAATCGCCGGCATCGCGTGCTGCTCATGCTCGACGAGTTTCCGGCACTCGGCAGGTTGGATTTCTTCGAGAGCGCATTGGCTTTCATGGCGGGCTACGGGCTCAAGGCATTCCTGATCGCGCAATCGCTGAACCAGATCGAGAAAGCCTACGGCGCCAACAATTCGATCCTCGACAACTGCCATATCCGCGTCAGCTTCGCGACCAATGACGAGCGCACGGCCAAGCGCGTGTCGGACGCCCTCGGCACCGCCACCGAGATGAAGGCGATGAAGAACTACGCCGGGCATCGTCTATCGCCCTGGCTCGGCCATCTGATGGTTTCGCGATCTGAGACCGCGCGCCCGTTGCTCACGCCCGGCGAGGTGATGCAGCTCCCGCCCGCCGACGAGATCGTCATGCTGGCGGGGACGCCGCCGATCCGGGCGAAGAAGGCTCGGTATTTCGAGGACAAGCGGCTGATCGAGCGCGTTCTGCCGCCGCCTACGCTTGCGAGTAAGCCGGCGCCATCCACGCCCGACAATTGGTCCGCGCTCGCACCACAAAAACCATCGGCGGCGCTGCTCGCCGAGTTCGCAAAAGCCGAGGACGCGGCGAACGGCGGCGTGCGGCGTGAACCCGAACTTCCTGACCATGTGGCGATCGTCAGGGAGACGACGAATGCCCCCGCGCATGAGGAATTCACTGTCATCGACGACGAACCTGAAAACGCCGCGCGCCAGGCCCGGGTCCTCCGCCAGCAGATGCGCGGCCTCGCACGACAGGCATCGCTCGATCCAGCGGATGGACTCGAACTTTGAAAGACAGCCGATGCGCGACCGGATGAACGTCTATTTCCCGCCGGCTCTGTTGAAGCAGATCGCGGATCTTGCCGACCGCAAAGGATTGTCGCGCTCGGCGATCGTCGAGGCGGCCGTTGCATCTTTCCTTTCACCGGACGGCGCGGATCGGCGTGAAGCGGCCTTCACCCGCCGTCTCGACCGGCTGTCTCGCCAGATGCAAAGGCTTGAGCGCAATGTCGGCATCTCGACCGAAACGCTGGCGCTGTTCGTGCGCTTCTGGTTGACCATAACCCCGCCCCTGCCAAGCGACGCGCAGGCCGCCGCGCAGGTCAAGGGCCGCGAGCGCTATGAGGGTTTCATCGAGGCGCTTGGGCGCCGCCTGCAGAAAGGACAGAGCCTGCTTCAAGAAATTCCGGAGGATGTCAATAGATTCGCAACGCCAGAACCGATTGAGGATTTGACACCCGGTTAGTAAATCACGCGAAGTGACAAGGTCCTGTTGACCCAAACCGGTTCATCCGCCCCTTCGTTGACCGTTGCCGAGGACGTTCAGACTGAAACCCTGATCCCCCAGATCGACGAAGCGAAGGTCAAGCATCATGACCTTCAGATGTAGTAGCGGAACGGCAGCGGCGGGATTGGCGGCCCATCCTCCGGAGCGGCCATGAGGATTTCACCCACGGCATCGGCAAAGCCAAGCGTTACTGGCAATGCCGCGCTGTAGTCCGCGGAGTTATAATTGAGCTTTGTCAGCGCCATCACGTCTGCCAGAACAGTCTCAAGCGGTGCCTCGCCACGGAGGACATCGACCGCCAGAGGGTTAGGAACCTCCCATCCCGGATAGGTGTCGAGACGTGGCACGTAGCCCATTGTCCAAAGGTACGCGCGAGTGGCGGATGTCGGGTAAGCCAGTCCCCGCATGACCGGCATCCCGCCTTCCGCGAACAGTTTAAGATCCTTCGATTGGCGGATACGGACCCCGACTAGATTCGTCCGCTCATCGACCGCCGCATTAAAGCCCTTCCACTCCTCGTCGGTGAACTCGGCTCGCCCATGGATAAATAGTTCCTTGGGAGGCTGGTCCCTATGCTGGCGTCTGTATTCGATTACCACCCGCTCTACGAGATCCTTCGCCGCAGCCTCGTCCAAGTGGTATTCTCGTTGATCTCGCTTCCACCAGTCTCCAAACGCGCCCCTGAAGACCACGCCGTCACCTGAATTCAAGAACATTTGGGCGCCACAGCACGCATAGAGGTCGCGGTCGCCGGTTGGGTCGCGCTTAAAAACCAGCCCGATATAGCAAACACCCTCGCGAATGCTGGCCAGCCGCCATGGCTTTCCCTCGCCTTTGAAGAAGGCCGTTGTGCAAAGATTCCACGTTACCGTTGCCGGATCCTGCACGCCTCGGATCGGCTTATCGAATTGATTCAGGAAGTCATTGGGGGCGATCGTGGTCTCGCGCACCACCTGCACGGCTATCATATGGCGAAGCAGCCGAGCCTTGAGCTGGTTCCTGAAATGCTTGGCGTAGCGCCGCATATCTTCGGCTTCGCGGTCTTCGCCAAAAAGCGCGATCTGACCTGAAATGCGAGTTGCTTTGCCGGGCAGCTGGCTTTTGATCTGGCTTGGTGTGCGCTCGCTGCGCTTAACGTCCGACATCGGTCGGCCGAGCTTGTAGACTTCCTCGGGAATGATGACGAACCACAGGGCAGGGCGGCCTTCATTGGTCGCCAGATAATCGAGGATCGGTTTTTCATACAAGCTGACGGTCCGGTAGATGGCTTCATGCCGATCCCCGATATGGATGGCCTCAGACAACGCTTGGCTGCTGACCATGATTTCCGCCATAGGCTCGATGGGCCATTCGCATCTGAAAGCCGCATCAAATCCCGGCCACGCGGTGTGATGGGCCTTACTGGCATCCGCCGGCGGTAGCGGACCCCGCGCGCGCTCGGCCCATGCCTTGAAGCGACCGACCGCCATAACGGGGCCGATGATACCGTAGCGCAGTTGCGGGGGGTGCTCCCTGTCGTCGATCGGACCGAACAGAAAAAGACCGTCACGAGGGTGTTCGGCAGTTTGGCCATAGCGAAAGGCGAGCTGCGGCTCGGGCACCCGGATCAATTTTGAGGCCGTCATTCCTCTTCCTCACCATCGTTATCATCTGGCGGGCCGCCGCGAGCATCGAGATCGGCGAGCGAGTCATCAAAATCGTCCGGCTCTTCCTCGGTCTCCGCCCCATCATCCGCCGCGTGGCGAACGTAGGAACATGGGCCCTCGAATTGTATGGGCGTCGCTGACACCGTCGCGACCACACCACCAAGCGGCAGGTCGAAACTTTCGGACCCTTGGGCAAGAAAGGTCAGCATGGCGGTCTGCCTATCTCGCCACTCAGCATTCCACCAGTGCTTGCACAACGCCTTTCGGTTTCGCTGTGCGGCATTCTTGTGGGTCACCAGCACACCGCCTTCGGAGAACACGACGTGGGCGTAGATGATAAGCCGCGGAAAAGGTAAAATCTGTGGTCGAGCGCTGACCGCGAAGTGGTAGCGGACTTTCCGCTTGCCCCGGATACCTACGAGCTTTCGCTTCGCACGCTTGCCAGCTTTGGTGACGAAATGTGCCCAATCCCCGGGTAGCAGTCCTTCGGGCATATAGAAGCTCGTCCGCCCGGACATCTCGTGTTTTTTCAAACCACGAGAAAGGACGAATGCTTCCCAACCTTGCCGTAGCATGTCGACCACCATCCGGCGCGCATCAACGCCTTTCAGGTGCGGCATGTTATCGGGTGGCTTTCCATCCATGAAGGCTTGGGTGGGCATCTCATATTCGGTCTTGATCGGGATATCGGGGCTGAATTCGAGCTGAATTTCGCTCGGCTCCGCGAAGGTGGCAGCAAGCCGCATATGAGCCCGCATCGGCGGTTTGCTGTTCTTGACGAATTCATCCCAAACGCCCCGACCCGCCGGTGTGCCCACATACCGAATCATTGCGGGGAGAGACGTTATCTTAAACCAGTTGCTGGTGTGGTCGCTCGCTTCGTCGTTCACAGCGCCGGCCAAGTGACCTTGCACCGCTAGCCACCGGTCCATCGACGCCCTGTCGGGTCCGTCGCGGCGCGGGATTGCAAGCTTCTCCATTCGATCCAGCAACCGGGTAAGGCCCGTGGCCCAACCGGACGAAAAGTCGATGTAATTGAGCTGAATGAGTTCTGGGCTCGGTTCCGCCACATATTCAAGCAGGACAGGCAGGATGAAGTTGCTAAGCTTTTCACGACGCATCACCTGCATGGCGATCGCAATTTCGTTGTGCACGCCACGCTTCTCTGGATTAGCGGCCGCCGGCGACAAGATCGGGAGGAACAGCGCGGTGCGGCGCCGTATGCCGTCGTTGATGTCGTTCCAGAATGTCTCGCCGCCGCCAAGCCTCAAGACGTCTGACCACACGTCGTAACCTGCTGCCGCGAGCTTGGCGCCGAGCCAAGTCGTGAAAGCGTTGTCCTCCGGCGTGGCGTGGTTCAGAAAAACGAACGTCCGATCGCCCACGTGATATTGCCTCTTCCCGATTCGCCTCGAATTGGTCACCTGAGAGATTACTCGGCTTTACGCAGGAGTCCGACTCAAGCCGTCGGATTGGCGAAGCAGGTCTCCGTCCAGCTGACGAGAATGTTCACCAGGATGCCGTGGTCCACCTCACGCGGGCTGATAGGCAGCTTTTCCATGACGTTCGGTCGAAAATTTAGCCATAACAAAGATACTCTCTGAACCGTAAGCATTGCAGTGTTGATCGAGAAGGCACCACGACTCGAATAGCAGCGTGATACCAAGTAGCGACGATATTGCCTCGTCCCTGTCTTTGTACGCCGGAGCCCTACGCCCCTCATTGGGTTGTTGAATCGGCTAGATTCCTGCCCCTTCTAATCGTCCCCATCACCGATCGCGACGTGCGGTCGGCTCGAAGCGGGGTCGAACGTGGCGGTCCAGTCCTTCCAGTCTGAGGCGGTTTCACGAGGCGCGCGCATGCTGCGCACCGCCCTCGGCCCGGCGATCGCCGCCTTCCTCGAAGACCCGGCAATCGTCGAGGTCATGCTCAACCCAGACGGGCGACTCTGGATCGACAGATTGTCGACTGGATTGGCCGATACGGGAGAGCGCCTGTCGGCCGCTGATGGCGAGCGCATCGTTCGCCTCGTCGCGCACCATGTCGGCGCCGAGGTTCACGCCGGCGCGCCGCGCGTCTCGGCCGAGTTGCCCGAGACGGGGGAGCGGTTTGAGGGTCTTCTGCCGCCTGTCGTAGCGGCCCCGGCATTCGCGATTCGCAAACCCGCGGTCGCTGTCTTCATGCTCGATGACTACGCGGCCGCTGGGATCATGACGCCGGCGCAAGCGGTGGTGCTGCGCCGCGCGGTGGCCGAGCGCCGCAACATCCTCGTCGCGGGCGGCACCTCGACCGGCAAGACCACACTCACCAACGCCTTGCTCGCCGAGGTCGCCAAGACCGCCGACCGCGTGGTGCTGATCGAAGACACCCGGGAACTTCAATGCCAGGCGCCCAACCTGGTCGCGCTCCGCACCAAGGACGGCGTCGTTTCGCTCTCCGACCTCGTGCGCTCCTCGCTGCGGCTGCGCCCCGATCGGATCCCGATCGGCGAGGTGCGCGGCGCCGAGGCGCTCGATCTCCTCAAGGCTTGGGGCACCGGCCATCCCGGCGGCATCGGCACCATCCACGCCGGCACGGGCATCGGCGCACTGCGCCGCCTCGAGCAGCTCATCCAGGAAGCCGTCATCACCGTTCCGCGCGCCCTCATCGCCGAGACCATCAACGTGGTCGCGGTGCTGACTGGTCGCGGGTCGCAGCGGCGGCTCGCGGAACTCGTCCAGGTCACCGGACTGGGACAGGCCGGCGACTACGCAATTTCACCAGCAGGAGACCAGCCATGATCCGCCGACCGTTTGCCATCCGCCAGCATATCGCCACCGCCGCCGCGATCGGCTTCGTGACGCTGGCCAGTGCCCCCGCCTGGGCCGCCGGCTCGAACATGCCGTGGGAGCAACCGCTCAATCAGATCCTGCAATCGGTCGAAGGGCCGGTGGCCAAGATCCTCGCGGTGATCATCATCATCGTCACCGGGCTGACCCTGGCGTTCGGCGATACCTCCGGCGGCTTTCGCAGATTGATACAGATCGTCTTCGGCTTGTCGATCGCCTTCGCCGCGTCGAGCTTCTTCCTGTCGTTCTTCTCCTTCGGCGGCGGGGCGCTGATCTGATGGCGACGCTGGCCGCCGACGAAACCGTTCCAGGCTTCGTCGCTCCCGTTCACCGGGCGCTGACCGAGCCGATCCTGCTCGGCGGGGCGCCTCGCGCCGTTGCGATCCTGAACGGGACATTGGCCGCGGCCCTGGGCCTCGGCCTTCGCCTGTGGATCCCCGGGCTGCTGCTTTGGGTGATCGGACACACCGCCGCGGTTTGGGCGGCGAAGCGCGATCCGATGTTCGTCGATGTGGTGCGCCGCCATCTGCGCATTGAACCGCGCCGGGATTGCCGGAGGCCATTTCGTTTGAGTCACGCCGCCAAGGCGCGTCCCTCGATTTGCGCATAGTAGCGCGCTTCGGCTTCTGCCGGCGGAATGTTTCCGATCGGCTCGAGCAGTCTGCGATTGTTGAACCAGTCGACCCATTCGAGCGTGGCGAACTCGATCGCCTCGAAGTTTCGCCACGGCCCCTTTCGCCAGATCAGCTCGGCCTTGTAGAGTCCGTTGATCGTCTCGGCGAGCGCGTTGTCGTAGCTGTCTCCGACGCTGCCGACCGAGGGCTCGACGCCGGCCTCGGCGAGGCGCTCTGTGTATTTTATAGAGACGTATTGAACGCCGCGGTCGCTATGATGGACGAGGCCACCGCCGTGAACCGGCCGACGATCATGCAGCGCCTGCTCGAGCGCGTCGAGCACGAAGCCCGCATGCGCCGTGCGCGAGGCGCGCCAGCCGACGATCCGCCGAGCGAAGGCGTCGATCACGAAAGCCACATAGACGAAGCCTTGCCAAGTCGAAACATAAGTGAAATCGGAGAGCCACAGCGCATTCGGCCGCTTGGCCCGAAATTGCCGGTTCACCTTGTCGAGCGGGCATGGAGCCTTGCGGTCGCTCACCGTCGTTTTGACCGGCCTCCCACGCACGATCCCTTGCAACCCCATGCTCCGCATAAGCCGCGCCACCGTACAGCGCGCGACCTTTTCGCCCTCGCGGTCCAACTGCTTCCACACCTTGCGCACGCCATAGACCTGGAAGTTCTCGTCGTAGACGCGCCGTATCTCCTTGCGAAGGTTCACATCCCGACGCGCCCGGGCCGACGCTTTCGCGGGGTCGCGCCGGCGCGCCGCATGCGCCCAATAGGTGGAAGGGGCAATCGGCAAGAGCTTGCAGATCGGCTCGACCCCATGCTTGTCCCGCTGATCGTCGATGAAGGCGATCATTGTTTCGAGCGGCGGTCGAGCTCCGCCGCCGCAAAATAAGCCGACGCCTTTCGCAGGATCTCATTGGCCTGCCGCAGCTCGCGGTTCTCGCGCTCCAGCGCCTTGATCCGCTCGCGTTCATCCGTCGTCGCGCCAGGGCGGGCGCCCGAGTCGCGCTCTGCCTGGCGGACCCAGTTCCGCAACGTCTCGCCCGTGCAGCCAATCTTCGCCGCGATCGAGGCGATCGCCGCCCATTGCGAGGCATGATCGCCGCGGTGCTCGAGCACCATCCGAACTGCCCGTTCCCGAACCTCAGGTGAAAATCTGTTCGATGTCTTCTTCTTCGTATCCATGGCTCCATCCTCTCAAGGGTTGGAGCCTCCGGCAATCCCGGCGCGGTTCACATCCCCGGCCATCTCGGCGTCTGAGGCCCACTCAATGGACATCGCCCGATGATGAACCTCGCCGAATATCGCCGCCCGACGACCCGTCTCGCGGATTTCCTGCCATGGGCCGCGCTGGTCGACGAAGGCGTCGTCCTCAACAAGGATGGCAGCTTCCAGCGCACGGCGCGGTTTCGCGGTCCCGATCTCGATAGCGCGGTCCCGGCCGAGCTAGTCGCCGTCGCCGGGCGGCTGAACAATGCGTTGCGGCGCCTGGGGTCCGGGTGGGCGGTCTTCGTCGAAGCCCAGCGCCATCCCGCCTTCCACTATCCGGAAAGCCGCTTTTCCGACGCGGCGTCGGCCCTTGTCGAGGCCGAGCGCAAGGCGGAATTCGAAGAGGAAGGCGTTCACTTCGAGTCCAGCTATTTCTTGACATTCCTCTATTTGCCACCAGCCGAAGATGCCGCCCGCGCCGAGCGGTTCCTCTACGAGGGCCGTGAGCGAGCCGAAGGGGCCAATGCCCGCGAGGCATTGCACGGCTTCATCGATCGCACCGGTCGCGTGCTTCAGTTGGTCGAGGGCTTCATGCCCGAGAGCGCCTGGCTCGATGACGCCGAAACGCTGACCTATCTGCACGCCACCATCTCGACCAAGCGTCAGCGCGTCCGCGTGCCCGAAATTCCCATGCACCTCGACGCCGTGCTGGCGGACCAGTCGCTGACCGGCGGGCTGGAGCCGATGCTGGGTAGCGCGCATCTGCGCGTGCTGACCGTCGTCGGCTTCCCGACTTCGACCACGCCAGGGCTCCTCGACGAACTCAATCGGCTGGCCTTCCCGTACCGCTGGTCCACCCGCGCGATCATGCTCGACAAGACCGATGCGACGAAGCTGCTGACCAAGATCCGGCGGCAATGGTTCGCCAAGCGCAAGTCAATCGCCGCGATCCTCAAGGAGGTGATGACCAACGAGGCGTCGGCCCTGCTCGACACCGACGCCCACAACAAGGCGATGGACGCGGATGCCGCCCTCCAGGAGTTGGGTTCGGACGTTATCGGGCAGGCTTACGTCACCGCGACCGTGACTGTCTGGGACAACGATCCGCGCAACGCCGACGAAAAGCTTCGCCTCGTCGAGAAGGTGATCCAGGGCCGCGATTTCACGTGCATGGCCGAGACGGTCAACGTGGTCGAAGCATGGCTCGGGTCGTTGCCTGGCCACGCCTACGCCAATGTCCGTCAGCCGCCGGTCTCGACGCTCAACATCGCGCACATGATTCCGCTCTCGGCGGTCTGGGCCGGCCCGGCGCGCGACGAGCATTTCAAGGCGCCGCCACTGTTCTTCGCGCGGACCGAAGGCTCGACGCCGTTCCGCTTCAGCCTTCACGTCGGCGATGTCGGACACACGCTCGTGGTCGGGCCGACCGGCGCCGGCAAGTCGGTGCTGCTGGCGCTGATGGCGTTGCAGTTCCGCCGATACGCCGGCTCCCAGATTTTCGCCTTCGACTTCGGCGGCTCGATCCGTGCCGCGGCGCTCGCGATGGGCGGCGACTGGCACGATCTCGGCGGTGCTCTTTCCGGCGATGCGACCGAGCCCGTGGCTTTGCAGCCGCTGGCTCTGATCGACGATGCGGCCGAACGCGGCTGGGCGGCGGAATGGATCGCCGCCATCCTCGCGCGCGAAAAGATCAGCGTCACGCCGGAGGCCAAGGATCACCTGTGGTCGGCGCTCTCGTCGCTTGCCAGCGCCCCGATCGCAGAGCGTACGCTGACCGGTCTGTCGGTACTGCTGCAATCGCAGGCCCTGAAGCGCGCCCTGCAATCCTATTGTCTCGGCGGTCCCTACGGCCGCCTGCTCGACGCCGAGGCCGAACGTCTCGGCGAAGCCAGTGTCCAGGCGTTCGAGACCGAGGGCCTCATCGGCACCGGCGCGGCGCCTGCGGTGCTGGCGTATCTCTTCCACCGCATCGAAGGCCGGCTCGACGGGCGGCCAACGCTGCTGATCGTCGATGAAGGCTGGCTCGCCCTCGATGACGAAGGCTTCGCCGGCCAGCTCCGCGAATGGCTGAAGACGCTGCGCAAGAAGAACGCGAGCGTCATTTTCGCCACCCAATCCCTCTCGGATATCGATGGCAGCGCGATCGCGCCCGCCATTATCGAGAGTTGCCCGACGCGGCTGTTCCTGCCGAACGAGCGCGCAATAGAGCCGCAGATCACCGCCATCTATCGCCGCTTCGGCCTGAACGACCGGCAGATCGAAATCCTCGCGAGAGCGACGCCCAAGCGCGACTACTACTGCCAATCGCGACGGGGCAACCGCCTGTTCGAATTGGGCCTCGGCGACGTCGCGCTGACCTTCACCGCCGCATCGTCGAAGTCCGACCAGGCCGCCATCGAACGCCTTCTCGCCGAGCACGGACGCGACGGCTTCCTTTCCGCCTGGCTGCGCCTGCGGGACGCCGGTTGGGCCGCCGATCTCATCCCCGCCCTGCGAAACCTGGAGACACAGCCATGACCCGTATTCGTCTTCGCCAGTTGGCGGCGTCGAGCGCGCTTGCCCTTTCGCTTGCCGTCGCCGCGCCGCCGGCCTTCGCACAATGGATCGTCTTCGATCCTAATAACTTCTCCCAGAACGTGCTGACAGCCGCGCGCGAGCTTCAGCAGATCACCAACCAGATCACCTCGCTACAGAACGAAGCGCAGATGCTGATCAACCAGGCGCGCAATCTCGCGAGCCTGCCTTACTCGTCGCTGCAACAACTTCAGTCGTCGATCCAGCGCACCCAGCAGCTCCTCGCCCAGGCACAGAACATTGCCTACAACGTTCAGCAGATCGACCACGCGTTCCAGACCACCTATGGCGGCGCGAACGCCAGCCAGTCCAATCAGGCCCTGATCGCCAACGCCCAACAGCGGTGGCAGAACTCGGTCGGAGGCTTCCAGGACGCCTTGCGCGTCCAGGCCGGCGTCGTCGGCAATCTCGACACCAACCGCACACAGATGTCGGCGTTGGTCACGTCAAGCCAGTCCGCGACCGGCGCGCTCCAGGCGACGCAGGCGGGCAATCAGATGCTCGCGCTCCAGGCGCAGCAGCTCGCCGACCTCACGGCCGCGGTCGCGGCCCAGGGACGCGCGCAGACGCTTCAATCCGCCCAGCAAGCCGCGGCTCAGGATCAGGCGAAGGAACAGCTTCGCCGCTTCCTGACGCCGGGCTCGGGCTACCAGCCGACCGCCATCACGATGTTTCACTGATGACGCCGCGCATCACTCCGGCAATGGCGGCACGGGCGGCGGCGATGGCGTTCGTGCTGGTCGCGATCGCCGCGACCGCCATCCAGTTCCGCCATGGCGATCGTAAGCCCGCTGAGGGCTCGACAGCTTCGCCCGCGGCCGTCAATGCCGATCCGCTGCGGGCCGAGCTGGCCCGCTGCCAGATCCTTGGAGAAGCCGGCGCGCACGATCCTGGCTGCCTGCACGCATGGGCCGAGAACCGGCACCGCTTCCTTGGCGGCGGCACCCGTCCCTCGGAACCCTCACCGGTGGAAATGTTCCCCGGCGCGCGAACGTCGCCAAGCGTCGCAACGGGCGCCACGCCCCTCGATCAACCCCCGTCGAAGGACGAGCGATAAGATGGGCGGCACCGGCGTCATCGACCGTTTCCTGGCGGTCTTCACCCAGTACATCGACAGCGGCTTCGGCTTGCTCGGCAGCGAGGTCGCCTTCATCGCGACCACGCTGATCGTGATCGACGTGACGCTGGCCGCGCTCTTCTGGTCCTGGGGCGCCGACGACGACATCATCGCGCGGCTGGTGAAGAAGACGCTGTTTGTCGGCGTCTTCGCCTACCTCATCGGAAACTGGAACAGTCTCTCCCGCATCGTCTTCGAGAGTTTCGCCGGGCTCGGTCTGAAAGCATCCGGCACGGGTATGGCCGAGGCGGATTTCCTTCGACCTGGCCGCATCGCTCAGGTCGGCCTCGATGCCGGCCGCCCCATACTCGACTCGATCTCCGGCCTGATGGGCTACGTCTCGTTTTTCGAGAACTTCATCCAGATCACGGTGCTGCTGTTCGCCTGGGTGATGGTGCTGCTCGCCTTCTTCATTCTCGCGATCCAGCTCTTCATCACCCTCATCGAATTCAAACTGACGACGCTGGCCGGGTTCGTGCTGATTCCCTTCGGCCTCTTTGGCAAGACGGCCTTCGCCGCCGAGCGCGTGCTCGGCAACGTCGTCTCCTCCGGCATCAAGGTGCTGGTGCTCGCCGTCATCGTCGGCATCGGCTCGACGCTGTTCGCTCAGTTCACCGCGGGCTTCGGCGGCGCACAGCCGTCGATCGACGACGCCATGGCGATCGTGCTCGCGGCGCTGGCGCTGCTCGGCCTCGGTATCTTCGGGCCCGGCATCGCAAACGGGCTGGTGTCGGGCGGACCGCAGCTCGGCGCCGGCGCTGCTGTCGCGACCGGCCTCGCCGCTGGCGGCATTGTCGCGGCTGGCGCCGGTCTCGCGGTCGGCGGCGCGGGACTCATCGGTGGCGCCGCTGCCGGAACAGCCCGCGGCGGTGCGGCGCTCGCCGGTGGCGCTACCGCCGCTTATCGCGCGGGCGGCGCTTCCGGAGTTGCGACCTCTGGCATCTCCAAGGCCGCCGAGGCGGTCACCAGTCCGCTTCGGCGTGCAGCAGCGAACCTGAAATCGAGCTTCGAAGCCGGCGGACGGGCCGTCACCGGAGAAGCGGCGAGTGGCGGTGGGGAATCTGCCGGCGCTGCGTCCTCCACCGGATCGTCGGCGTCCGGCAGCCCGCCGGATTGGGCGAAGCGGATGAGGCGCTCCCAGACCATCAGCCATGGCGCATCCGCCGCCTCCCACGCGGTCAGGTCAGGTGACGGCAGCGGTGGCGGCGCGTCCGTCGATCTCTCGGAAGGGGAATGAGCATGTTCCGACGACCATCCGTGCGTTACGGGCGCACCCCAGAGCCGGAAACGCCCTACCAGAAGGCCGCCCAGGTCTGGGACGAGCGGATCGGTTCGGCCCGTGTTCAGGCGAAGAACTGGCGGTTGATGGCATTCGGTTCGCTGGTTCTGTCCGGTTGCCTCGCCGGCGGACTGGTCTGGCAATCTGCGCGCGGCACCATCACCCCCTGGGTGGTCCAGATCGACAAGCTCGGCCAGGCCCAGGCGATTGCCCCGGCCAGCGCGGACTATCAGCCAAGCGATCCGCAGATTGCCTACCATCTCGCGCGTTTCATCGAAGATGTCCGCGGGCTGCCCGCCGATCCGATCGTGCTGCGCCAGCAATGGCTGCGCGCATACGACTTCACGACCGATCGCGGCGCGGCGGCGCTGAACGATTACGCGCGCACAAATGATCCCTTCGGCAACCTCGGCAAGATCCAGATCTCCGTCGAGGTATCCAGCGTCATCCGCGCCTCGCCGGAATCGTTCCGCGTCGCCTGGATCCAGCGCCGCTACGAGAACGGCAGTTTGAGTTCGACCGAACGCTGGACCGCCATCCTCTCCGTCGTGCTCCAGACCCCGCACGACGCCGACAGGCTGCGGAAGAACCCGCTCGGGGTCTTCGTCAATTCCATCAACTGGTCGAAGGAGCTGGGGCAATGAAGCCGCTGTCTTTCCGTAATCCCGCTCTTCCGATTTTCCGTAGAGCCGCACTCCCGGCATTGCTGCTTTCCGCCTCGGCTCTCGCGGGCTGTGCGCATCTGACGAAACCGCCGGAAATTGCGCTCGATGACGTGGCGGCGCCGGCTGTGTTGCAGGTGGACCCGCCAGCGCCGGTGCAGGTCGTGGAACTGCCGACGCCGCTGCCGCTTCCCGGCCAGTTGAAACCGCTCCCGAAAGGCAAGGCTCCGCCAGAGTCTAGCGATCCGACGGTGCGCGTCAATCAGGCCAACGCCGCCGCCCGCGTGCAGCCGGTGCGCGACGGCTTCATCAACGCCGTGCAGGTCTATCCCTTCTCCGGAGGCGCCCTCTACCAGGTTTACACGGCGCCGGGTCAAGTGACCGATGTCGCCCTCCAGGAGGGCGAGCAACTCGTCGGTTCCGGCCCGGTCGCCGCCGGGGACACGGTGCGCTGGATCATAGGCGACACCGAAAGCGGCACGGGCGCCACCAAACGTATCCACATCCTGGTGAAACCGACGCGGCCGGACCTTTTGACCAACCTCGTCATCAACACCGACCGGCGGACATATCTCCTCGAACTGCGCTCGACGAGCGCGACCTACATGGCGTCCGTGTCCTGGCAATATCCGCAGGACCAGCTTATCGCGCTTCGCCGTCAGAACGTCGCGGCCGCCACGGCGGCGCCGATCGACGCTGGCATCGACGTCTCGAAACTTCGGTTCCGCTATGGGATCACCGGTGATAATCCAGCGTGGCGGCCCCTCTCGGCGTTCGATGACGGTTCGAAGGTCTATATCGAAATGCCGCGCGGTCTCGCCCAGGGCGAGGCGCCGCCGCTCTTCGTCATCGGCCCTGAAGGTGACGGCCAGCTTGTCAATTACCGCGTCCGCCAGAACTACTACATCGTCGATCGCCTGTTCGCCGCCGCCGAACTTCGCCTGGGTGGGGAACACCAGCAGACAGTGCGCATCTCCCGCACCGATGGGAGGGTGCGATGAGCGAAGACCCGGAAGGGAGCGCCGGGCCAGCATCGCGAGTGGCTCCGGACTCGTCGCTGCGGCTGCGGTCCGAGCGGCCGCGCGTCACCCGCCTTTCGCGCAAGGTGCTGGCTGGCGGTGCCGCGATCGCGTTGGTCGCGGTCTCTGCCGCCGTGCTCTGGGCGCTCCAGAACAACGGCAAACACGGAGCACCGGAAGAACTTTACAGCACCGACCATCGCACGACCGCCGATGGCTTGGCGGGTCTCCCCCGCGACTATGCCGGCATACCTCGGCAGGCGCCCCAGCTCGGGCCACCGCTGCCGGGCGATCTCGGTCGGCCGATGCTCAATGCCGGAGCCGCGCCGGGTACCGTGGTTCCGGTCGGGCCTGCCGTGGATCCGGAAGCGCAGCGCCGGGCGCAAGAAATCGAAGCCGCCCGGCTGAGTCGCCTGTTCGCTTCGACGAATATTCGCGAGTTGCCGGCACCGGCGCTTCCGCCCGTGGCAATGCCGGATGGTGGGACGACGCCAAGTCAGGCATCGCAACTCTCGACGGACCGGGCGTTCGCGCAGAATGGCCAGGACCGCAAGCTCGCCTTCACCAACGCCTCTGTCGATCGGCGGACGACCAGCCCGGACCGGCTGGCCGCGCCCGCCTCGGCCTACGTGGTGCAAGCCGGGACTGTCATCCCCGGCGCGCTGCTGACCGGAATCCGTTCCGATCTTCCCGGCCAGATCACCGCCCAGGTGACCGAAAACGTCTATGACAGCCCGAGCGGCCGGTCGCTGCTGATTCCGCAAGGTGCGCGTCTCATCGGCACCTACGACAGCCAGGTTGCGTTCGGACAGTCGCGCGTCCTGCTGGTCTGGACCCGTTTGATCATGCCGAATGGCAAATCGATCGTGCTGGAACGCCAGCCAGGCGCCGACGTCGCTGGATATTCCGGGCTGGAAGACGAGGTGGATAACCATTGGGGCATGCTGTTCAAGGCAGCGATGCTCTCGACCCTCCTGAGCGTCGGGTCCGAAGCTGGTACGGGGAGCAACGAGAACTCGCTCGTTCAGGCGCTGAGGCAGGGCGCGTCCCAAAGCTTCAATCAGACCGGCCAGCAAATCGTTGGGCGCTATCTCAACATCCAACCGACCCTGACGATCCGTCCGGGCTTCCCGGTGCGCGTGATCGTCAACCGGGATCTCGTGCTCGAACCCTATCAAGGCTGAGGAGGCAACCGATGGCAAAGCTGAAACTCGGCGCGATTGCCGACGACAAGCCGATCAAGCTGACAGTCGAATTGCCGGCGGGGATACACCGCGACCTCCTCGCCTATGCCGATGCCTTGGGCCGCGAAACCGGACAGGCCATGATCGATCCCGCCAGGCTCGTCGCTCCGATGTTGGCCCGCTTCATCGCCGGCGACCGGGCCTTCGCCAAATTGCGCAGTGTCAGGAAGCCCACTTCGGCGCGTCCGGCGCCGGCCGACCGGACGCCAACGAGCGAGCAAGGCTGAGGAAACGCCGCAGCGCTGGATTGTCGTTACCTGGCAGCCAGACCGCGCTGTAGGTCAGCGTGTCTTCCATCGTGTCGAAGGGCCGGAAGATGACATCCGGGTACAGCGTCGAGGTTGCAGCTTCGCTGGCAATGCTGATTCCTAAGCCAAGGGCGACCAGATGCATCAATGTCTCGCGACCGACACCATGGCGCTCGACCGTGGGACTGCGCCCGAACGCCGCCGTCCGGCGGACGATGTAGTCATGGATCTCCGGCCCCGGCGCATCCCTGCTGACGATAAAGTGTTCATCCTTCAGGGAATCCCATTGGATTGCGTCGTCGCTGGCGAGAGAGTGCCAGCCTGGCAAAGCCGCGAAAACGCGAGTTTCCCATAGGAGTGCGGTATCGCAGTGCGAAGCCTGCGGCGTCCCTGTGACGAATGCGATGTCAATTTGCCGCTCGGTGATCCGGGCTACATGCTCATTCGCCGAGCCTTCAATGACATCGATGGCAATGGCCGGATGGAAACAATGATAGTGACCGAGCAGGTTGCGCAGGAAGCCACTCGATACCGACGACAATATCCCGATTCGGATCACGCCCTCGGCACCGCGTCCCGCGCTGGCAGCGGCCTTCATCGCGTGATCAATCTCGGCGAGCGCTGGGCGGGTCCGCTCCAGAAACCGGCGCCCTGCCTCCGTGATCCGGACCCCGGTGTTGTCTCGCTCAAACAGCGACACGCCCAGCTTGTCCTCCAGCGCCCGAACACGGCGGCTGACGGCGGACTGCCGGACACCGAGAACCTGCGCGGCACGGCTGAAGCTCAGATGCTCGGCAACCAAAAGCGCCTGTGTGACGGAAACGAGGTCAATCATGCATCTGCCTCCAATGTGACTCTTGCGCGCGAGTGCAGTGCAGCAAGACTGGCCCAACCATTGAGGCGAAACGGCGGCATTGATTTTCTTACAAAATATTAACTAATCATTAACTACGCAATCGAACTCGCTCGATTGGAGATTCTCCATCCGCACCTTCAGAAAGCAATGCCCAGCGTTCACGAGGGACGCACGAAGGCGCTTCCGTGTTGCCCTATAGGCAGCCGCGCCATCAGTCCCGCTCACGCGGTCTGAACGTCAGCCTTTATCGCGAACTGCCGGGCAAGCCCTTCGATCGTCATGTTCTCAGCGATGGCGTCGTGAGGAATGAGGACATAGGTCCACGGTTTGCCTTCGTAGCTGGCGGCATGTTCCGTCGCGCGTCGGCACCACTCCACCGCAACATCTTGTTTCGCAATCACGTCCTGCGCAGCCATCTGGTTCGAAGCCTTGGGCTCCATCATGAAAATGCGCGTCTCCGTCTCGGCGACAAAATCCGGCTGGTACTCCAAATCCTCGATGCCGCTGCGATAGAAAAGCTGAAACTGACCCTTCGCGGGCTTGAACCATTTGAGTGATTCACGCTCCAGGACCACGGCGAGCTTTCGCTCGGCATCCGACTGGAATTTTTGCGTCGGATAGAGGCAGCGAGAG
Organism: Methylocystis sp. KS32; assembly: GCA_002862095.1. GTDB lineage: Bacteria > Pseudomonadota > Alphaproteobacteria > Rhizobiales > Beijerinckiaceae > Methylocystis. Next base: position 46,804 of record PHSQ01000006.1, read on the forward strand.
AATCCACCGAACAGGTAGCGCGACATATTGCTCTTGTCGGACGGCGAGATGCGGAAATCGAGCGGCACTTCGTCAGCCGCGGCCGTGTAGGCGCTGTTACGAAGCTCAGTGAAGCCTCGCGTTATCACGACATCGTACGCGACCTGCGTGTCCTGCCAGAAGTGCTTCTGCATTTGGACATGGACGAAGCTGGCGATCTCCTTCTGATGGAGCCGCAGCACCTTCCGCGCATCTTCTTCGGAGAGGTATGACAGAAAGTGACGGATGACCTGCTCGGCCAGGTCATAGAGAAGATCGGCGTGTTCGTCGTAGGCGACGTCGTCGAAGTCGATGAGGCCGCTGACCACGTAGTCTTCAAGACGCTGCTCATCGATCGTCCCAGCACCTACGCCGATCCGATCGATTTGGCCAGTCCGCAGATGGGCCGCCCAGAGGGTTTCATTCGGCGCCTCATACCTCATACGAGCGAGATCAAGGGTGAACGGTCGGAACCCCGACTTCACCTCGCCCTTTGGAACGACAAGGATACGCGGGATGTCGATCGTCTGCTGGACGACGATTTCGGCGGTCTTCGCAACAATGGCCGCCAGGTCGGGCTTGGTTGATATTCCATCGAGCTCCATCTGCGCAGGCCGGTATTGGCTCTCGACCTCGCGGAGCAGTGCTGCCTGAACCTCGGGCCTTTGCAGATGGCCGACGCTCGGTAACCGAGACGGCTGCGTCTCGAACTTCCGGATAACGTCGTATGCGATCTTGGCGATCTTCTGTTCATCGGCGTTGAAAACCGACTGCGCCTCGTGGAAGCCGCTGGCCGCTGAGGGCGCGGCGCCGTCAGACAGGAGCCCCAGTTTCGACGCGAGCTGCGGTTGGGAGACGACGGTGACGGTCTTCTGCTGAAGCTGTTCGTTCGAGAGGATCACCTGCTGCAACCGGATTGCCGAGTCAGGCTTCTTCGCCTCGTCGACGATTTCCTGGAAGCGATCGTGCGCCACGATGTTCAGCCGGTCCACGGCCGTCACGCCCGTTCGCTTGCCATAGGGCAGTCTAAGGCCACGCCCGATCGACTGCTCGATGAGCGTGCGGGCATTTGCGGCGCGCAACGGCACGATCGTGTAGAGGTTGGTGACGTCCCAGCCTTCCTTGAGCATGTTGACGTGGATCACGATCTCCGTCGGCTCGTCGGTATGCTCGACCTTGAGCAGACGTTCGATCGTCTCCTCCTCCTTCACGCTGGAATCGACCTGGATGACCTTTTCCTTGTATCGGCCTTCAAAGAAGCTATCGGATTTGATGAGTTGCATCAGTTCGGCGGCATGTGTCGTGTCGCGGGCAATGACCAGCATGAACGGCTTGACGATGCGTTCGCCAACCTGGCGCGCATAAGTTTCCAGCTCGACCTTCACGCTTTCGTGCAGGCGTACTCCGTCTTCAAGCTTGATCTGCTGGATCGACTCCGGCGATTTTCCAATCGGGGAGAAGTTCTCCCGTGTGACAACCGCTGGCTCCTTGACGAAGCCATCGGCCATCGCCTTCCCAAGCGGATAGTCGAAGATCACGTTCTGAAACGGGACCGGCCCGCGCGATGTCTCGACGAATGGCGTGGCCGTCAGTTCGAGGCCGATGACCGGTTTCAGCTCATTGATGGCGCGGATGCCGGCCGACGCGCGATAGCGGTGCGATTCGTCCATGATCAGCACGAGGTCGTCGAGGCCCGCGAGATATTCGAAATAGCTCTCGCCGATTTCCTCCTTGAAGCTGCGGATTTTGGGCGATCGCCCGCCGCGGACCTCGGAGTTGATCTTCGAGATGTTGAAAATGTTGATCGTCACCGGGAACAGGTTTCCGCCGCTCGCGATCTGCCGTTCATAGTTCTCACCGGTCGTGATTACTGGCGGTGAGATGGCAAATTCGGAAATACCCTTTAGAACGTATTTCGGCGTGTTCTGGGTGAAGTCGGTGATCAGCTTGTTGTAGATCGTCAGGTTCGGCGCCAGAACGAAGAAGTTGTTCAGACCATGCGCTAGATGCAGGTAGGCGATGAACGCGCCCATCAGGCGGGTCTTGCCAACACCGGTGGCCAGCGCGAAGCAAAGGCTTGGAAACTCCCGCTCGAAGTCGGAAACGGTTGGGAACTCACTGCGGATGGCGGTCAGCGCCGCGTCCAAGTCACCACCCTTCTTTGGAGGGACGATCTCGGAAATCCGGTCGAGAATTTCGAGTGAACGTCGCTGTGGCGGCCGAAGACTTAGGCGGCCGGCGATGGCGTTGACATGACGGTTCATCACTTGCCCCCCTCTGATCCGAACAGGTCGGTCTGGCGCCTGGAGAAGCGAACAGGCGCTGCCCCCCCGTCGTCGTCCATTGCGACGACCTTTGGTGGAGCCTTCGGCAGGTTCTCAACGTTCAGACTATAATCGTCATGGCCCCACTCGCAGCGGCTTCGCACATGGTTTGGGATCTTCTTGACGGTGAGATTTGGGAAAGCGGCGAGGTTGCCCCGAAATGCCGAGCACAGCACGAGTAAGGACCGATCCTGACCGACATCGTCGCTTAAATGAGCGAGCTGTTCCTGCCCGAGCGTTTGGGTCGTCACATAGATAAAATCTCGTTCGGTCGATGCACCATGTTGCCAATAGACGGTTTCGCTCGGTGCGTAGATAAAACCTTCCAACTTGCATAGCGCCTCGGCAAGCATTTCACCGTTGTACGATTTACTGATTACCTCCCGGCCAAAACGGTCGGTTTCAAGCAGCGACGGCGCGAGCCTGAAATAGCGGAAACCACCGCCGCCCTGCCACTCGGCCGCTTCAGTGATGCCCCCCTTGTCCTCGCCATCGATGACTTTCTTAAGCCGCGGAATAATGTGGGTGTCACAGTGCTCGCCGAGTTCCACCATGATCCAGCGACGGCCCATTTTATGGGCGACTGCCCCAGTGGTCCCGGAGCCTGCGAATGAGTCGAGGACGAGATCGCCGGGATTAGTCGCGATATGGATTATGCGGCTCAGCAGTCGCTCGGGCTTTGGCGTCGCAAATGCCGCCTCTTTGCCCAATAGACTATACGCGTCCTTTTTCGCTTCGTCATTGTGACCCACTTCCTCATGAGGCCACCAAGTTGATGGAACAAGTCCCTCGACCTCGGATAGGTAGCGGATGACGCGCGGAACGCCTTTACCATCTTGACCAAACCAAATTCGTCCTTCGGCCTTCAGGCGCAAATACTCAGGCTCGAGTGCAGCCCAGTGTCTGCCTTCTGGTGGCCGATGCTCTCTTCCGTCCGGACCAATAATCGGATACATCATGTTGGAGCGGAACCCTGCGCCAGTAAACGAAATTGACTGCCAGGGGCCCTTTGGGTCCTCATTTTGATTAGTATACGGCTTTCTCGTTTTGAAATCCAATTCAATCCGATTGCGTGTTCTACGAAATTCGTCGAAAGATTTTGCAAATACGAAAATGTGGTCGTGAGCACTTCCGATTGCAGCATTATTATCGCGCGCATATCGCTTTTGCCAAACTACGTTCGCCACAAAATTAGATCGGCCAAAGATCTCGTCGCACAACACCTTCAGATAATGCGCCTCATTGTCATCGATAGTGATCCAAAGCGACCCATCGTCAGACAATAGTCGCCGGATTAATTCTAGCCGATCTCGCATCAAAGACAGCCAGATTGAGTGCTCGACGCCATCGTCATAATGTTCGAACGCGCTACCAGTGTTGTAAGGTGGGTCAATGAAAATACATCTCACCTTGCCCGCAAACTCTTGCTCCAGAGCCTTAAGTGCAAGCAGGTTATCGCCAAATATCAGCCGATTGTCGTAGATATCCTGATCGGTGAATCGATGTTGGGCATGGTAGGATTTTGCCGCGTCCTCTAGAAGGATACGTGGCTCCAGCCTCGGCCGGTTCTCCTTTCCGACCCAGGTTAGTTCGAGTTTCTGCTTTTTGCTCATGACAGATTCCCAATCTGCGGCGCCTTCGCGCAGAGATAGTCAAACAGCGACTTCGGGTAGTCGAACAATGGGACGGCGCGGCCACGCGAGTTTGTCCTGACCGGCCGCTCGGATTTTTTTGCGACAATCGCCGCCGGGTTTGTCGTCCCGTAGTGTGCAATCATAATGGCCTCAAGCAGCTCCAGCGATGTTGCCTGGTTGCGGTAGAGAGCCCAAGCCCGAGCGCTGGCGGCCCTCATCCTCGCGGCGGTGATATCCACAATGGATTGCCTCAACGTATCCGCCGGGCTACCAAGTTGCACACCGACTTTGACAGTGTCCAAAAGCACAGCGCCATTGATCTGATCACGAGTCCGTTTCGCTAGCACCCATCCGTGAGTCACAGACGCATGCCTTAGCGTCTCTTTGGCAACCTGGTCCGTCTCATCGCGCACGGCTTCCTGCATAAATTTGTTGAGGTATCGCGCCACTCGAACGGCATTGATCAAAGTCTCGGCTGTGAGCCCGCGACTAAAGACTCGCTGATACTCAGGGGAACCTAACGTCCGAAAAATTTCCGGCTTAGCTTTCAGCAACCAGACAGTTCGAGGGTGCTCGTCGAGCAAAGCAAGTGAATATGCCGCCTCAACAATCCCTATTGCGTCAGGATCATCTAGAGCCGCCGGATCGCCAGACTTGTAGATATAGCGAAGAGACCGAGCCGCAATTTCTCGCCGTAACCGTTCCTGGTTGTCGTCAAGAGCTGCAAAATCTTCCCCACTGACCGGATTCTGGTGATTGCGCGCGTGTGTGACAGACTTCCCAAACTCGCCGTTCGCGTCAGCTGCGATCAAGGTTATCGTAACTTTCGCACGTGAAATGTCAGCGCCCGGTTGTGCGGCCTTGAAGGCTGCCGCAGTCGCAATCGTTTGCGCACCGTTGATGACTGACAAGCCTCGTAGATCGAGGGTCTGCTCCCCATCGTTGGCCGCCTTCTTGGGCGCGATATTGGCAGCGAGTATAGTGATCCCATTATTCATGTAAAAGAAGTGTTCCGGAGATCCCTCAAGCGTCTTACGAATGGAGTCATTTACGTCCGACTTAACACCGAGTGGATTGCGGATATTTTCGGCAAAAAGCGCATCTTGATAGCTGTCGTGCAGTGCGACCAGGTCTTGGAGCCATACGGTTCCAATAAAAGTAACTCGTGGCTCGGAGATTTTTCGGCATTTCATGATCTTCAGTTTAGCATCGATTTTTCGATATGCTTTTTCGAGGTCCATCGCTTGTAGAACGTGGCCTGGGCCGATTTCGATAAACGGATGAACATATCGTTGTTCGTCCTGGTTGAGGTCTCCGGTCAGCCGATCGAGTTCGCTGCGGGCGTTATGGGAAACTCTTTCGCCTACATAAGCTACGACCACCTTCACATGGTCACAGGTATCCAGAGCGCCTTCTAACTCGAGTTTGCGATTCTGCACGTGAGTGTTGAAGTTCGCGAAATCGCCACTGATGAACTGCCTAATACCCGACACAAAAGATTGTGCTTCCGCTTCCTGGAACTCTGAACCGGACTTGAGCTTAACCTGGACGAGGTAAAGTGTCTGATCAGGCGCGTGAAAATATATCGCGTCTATTCCGCGATCATTAAAGTCGTCCACGACCATTCCGGCTGCGACGGCGGGGGCAAGATGACAAAGATTGGCAAGCACGAATGCGCTGAACGCGCGGGACAGGTTTTTTGTTGCCTGATCTTGTGCAGTGTTCTTATTGGGCAGCAACACGGGCAGATGCGGAACATAGTCTGTCCCCAGCATCGCCTTAAGGCGCCCAAGTTCTGCATCAGTTAGTGCCATAGTAAATCCGCCCTACATTCATTTTATGATCCAGCGGATGGTGAAGAGGAAGGTTAGGTCCGTCTTCTGCTCCAGTTTCGCTTCGATCTGCGCGATCAGCGCGGCGCGCTGCCGATCGATTTCATCCTGCGCCTCAAAAAGGTTGCGGCGCTTGGCGTTCCGCAGCCCCTCCAACGATTTGATCTGCTTTTGCCCGGCGAGCTTCTCTTCGAGCGTCAACGCTGCCGTCGCCGCTCGCCGCGCTTCCTTGATCTGCCGATCAATCTCCTTGATCTCCCGTTCCAGGCCGACCTTCAGGTCATCAGCCCAGCCGTCCAGCTTGTCCGCCTCTTCACCGAAGAAACGCGCATTGCGTTCTGAGACGGCACGCTGGATGTGGCCGGCCTCAAGGCCTAGCCGGGTGTTGAGATCGTCGGCAATTGGTGCAGGGGTTTCCACCTGAGCACCATCATCAGCCGATAGTGTCAGGAGGCGCACCGCCTCGTCACGGCTCAAGGACACGCCGTTGTCCGCGATGCCCGCCAGCAGGATGTGGTCTTCTGGCGTGTCGAGCGCCTCAATGGTCAGTGCTGAGACGCTGAGCCATCCACTCCGCCCGCGAAGAGGCTCAAGGGAGCTGATCCGCCCCACGTGGTTTGTGTAGTCGAAGGTCACTTGCACTGGTGTGAGCTGTCTCGCCTTTGCCCGCTCAACAACGGCCTCACCTAGGGGGTGGCTCAGCCGATAGAGATGCGCCTCGCCCGAACGCCTGGGCAATTCGTAACGGCCGAGCGGGATATCGCGCGTACTCGTCCATGACGGGCGAGACCGCAGCTCGAACGTGGAGATATTTCGAAATTCCGCATCCGAACGCAGTTCATGCTGCGTCAGGCGCATCAGCAGATGCTCGAAGCGGTCAAGATAGACCTTCGCGTCGTCATCGCGAATCTTCAGCTTCTCGCGAACCTCGTCATCAAAATTCTCGAGCAGCTTTTGCCGCGTCTGGCTCATCGCCTCGTTGACCTCGAGGCTCAGTTCGAGTTGCAACTGGTCGAATGCCGATTTGATCTCGTCCGTCTGGCGGCATTTCTGGTAGATGGTCCCGATACGCTTTTCGAAGTCGACACCCGACTCAATCGCGCCGAGAACCTCGTCGCTGGCGCCGAACACGCCTTCGAAGAGTTTGAATTTCTCAGAGAGCAGCTGATAGACGCGCTGATCCGCTTCGTTCTTGCGGTTGAGGAAATTCACAACGACAACATCGTGCTTCTGACCATAGCGATGACAACGGCCGATCCGCTGTTCGATGCGCTGGGGATTCCAGGGCAGGTCGTAATTCACGACCAGTGAACAAAATTGGAGGTTAATGCCCTCGGCCCCGGCCTCGGTCGCGATCATGATGCGACCCTTGTCGCGGAAGTAGTCCACCAGCGCTGACCGCATATCGGCGGTGCGGGAGCCGGAGACGCGATCCGAGCCCTGATGTTGGGCGAACCAGGCGGCATAGATCTCCTTCGACCGCTCGTCTGTGTTGGTGCCGTTGAACAGGACAATGCCCTCGGCGTAAGGGCTGTCGGCCAACACGCGCAGGAGGTACGCCTGGGTGCGGCGCGATTCCGTGAAAATGATCGCCTTCTTGGCCGCGCCGAGCTCCTTCGCCTTGGCGAATGCGACGCCGAGTGCCTTCAGCAGAGCCTTGCCCTTGCCATTCTGATCGATCGAGGTGGCAAGCCTGGCAAACCCGGTCAGATCAGCGATCTCCGCCTCGATCGCTTTGCGGTCAGCGGCCGTTAGGGGTTCGAGCTTGTCATCGTCGGTCCATTCATCTTCCGTCTCATCTAGCGCCTCGTAGTCTTCAGCCAAATCCTCTTCGGCGGAGCCGAGTGCCGCGTCATCATCGAGCTTCGATTGCAAGCGGCGCGAAATCGATGTCAACGCGCCCGCGATCGCGAATGTGGAGGACGCCAGCAGCTTGCGCAGGACCAGCGTCATGAGCGACCGCTGGCTGGCAGGGAGCGCCTGCAGATTGTCCCGCCGGAGGTATTCCGACACGAGATCGTAAAGCTTGTCCTCGCCGTCCTCGGGGGTGAATTCCTCAACGATGGGATACCGACGGGTATAGGGAACGTAGGTGGTGACCTGCCGACGCAGCGTCCGATGGCAGATCGGCTTGAGGCGCTCCCGCAGAAGATTGAACACTCGATCAGGCGCGGCGTTCGCGAATTGCTCGCGGAAGCTTTTGAGATCGCCGAACGTGTATTCGTCGATGAAGCTGACGAGGCCGAAAAGCTCCAAGAGCGAGTTTTGCAGAGGCGTCGCGGTCAGAAGCAGCTTCTGTTTCTGCGCGAGCGCCTGCTTGAGGGTGTTCGCGATGACATTCGACGGCTTGTAGACATTGCGAAGCCGGTGGGCCTCATCGATGACGACGAGATCCCACGGCGTGGCGTGAACGTCCGCCGCCTTGCTCCGCGCGAACTGGTAGGAACAGATCACCACCGTTCCGTCGAGGTCCAGCGGCCGGAAGTTACCGACCTTGATGGCCTGATTGTACGACTTCGATTCCAGGATGGCGCAAGGAAGGAAGAACTTCTCACTCAGTTCCTGGTGCCACTGCTTCCGCAGGTTGGACGGCGCGATAATCAGAATCCGGCGCTTTCGCTCCGCCCAACGCTGAGAGATGACAAGGCCGGCCTCGATCGTCTTTCCCAGCCCGACCTCATCGGCTAGCAGCGCTCCCTTGGACAGCGGGGAGGCAAAGGCGAACAGCGCGGCGTCGACCTGATGCGGATTGAGATCCACCTGCGCGCCCGCAACCGCGCCGGCCATGCGCTCGGCACTGTCCGGCGCATACCGCCGCGTGAGGTCATAGGCGAAATACTTCGCCTGGCAGTCCGTCGTCATCATGGGCCGCACCCGTCGGGGTCACGTCGGTTCATCCACGCCCCCCATCAGGTTTGTCGTGGTCGCGTTGGGATAGCTTCTGCTGCTCGATCCATTGGTCGAGATCGTCGCGCTTGAAGCGCCACTGTCCGCGGACCTTGAATGCAGGAACCTCGCCGCGCTGAGCCATCGTGTACACCGTCTTGTCGGCGACCTTCAGCATCTGCGCCACTTCCGCCAGGGTCAGGATCTCATCCGGCATCAGAAGGGCTCCGAGTCGACTGAAGGGCACAGGATGCCAGAGTTCACCATCAACGGCTAGTGAGCGGTGCATGCCTCCGTGTTCGCCAGCCCCTTCGAGCTAAAAGGCTGTCCCACCAAATCGGCCGGCAATCCGGCGCCCGTCAGGCCTAACGGGAGCGAAACCGCAGCGGGTTAGAACGATGGCCTGTCGATGGATAGGCGAGGGCGATCTGGTGCCCGATACCGCCAAAGCTGCGCCAGGTTATCCGGCGGTTTCCGTTCAAATGCGTTGAACTTGCTCAGATTGCCGGATGGTTTGGGCCCTCTAAGCAAAAACGGCCCCGAAGGACCGCTTTCAACTTCTTGATTTTCTTGAGGAAATCTGGAGCGGGCGAAGGGATTCGAACCCTCGACCCCAACCTTGGCAAGGTTGTGCTCTACCCCTGAGCTACACCCGCATCCATATCAAACCGGCTCGGCGAACCGGCTGCGGGCGTCTTATGACGCAAACAAATCCGCTTTGCAACAGTGCAGGAGCAAGTTCTGAAATTTTTGCGACGCGGCTCGGTCTCACGCGGCTCTGGCTATCGACTTTTGTCTCGTCTTCGTGTAGGGGAGGCCCCTCAACTAAAACAGCGTCCCGAAACGCTCGTCGTCCGTCGCTTGGCGCCGGGAAAAGACGAAACGGCAGGAGTTGAATCATGAATATCGTCGAGCAGATCGAGGCCGAACAGGCCGCGAAGCTTCTTGAAGGCAAAACCATCCCCAATTTCCGCCCAGGCGACACCGTAGTCGTTAATGTGAAAGTCAAGGAAGGCGAGCGCTCCCGGGTTCAGGCCTATGAAGGCGTCGTCATCTCTCGGCAGGGAGGGGGGCTGAATGAAAGCTTCACCGTCCGCAAAATCTCTTATGGCGAAGGCGTGGAGCGCGTTTTTCCGATTCACGCTCCTCTGATCGATTCGATCAAGGTGGTTCGCCGCGGCAAGGTCCGCCGCGCGAAGCTCTATTACCTTCGCGACCGCCGCGGCAAGTCCGCTCGCATCGCGGAGCGCGTCGAAACCAAATCCAAGGAATCGGGCGGGAACTGAGTATCTTCGCAGGCGCGGCGGCTTCAAGTTACTGCCGCGCCCGTCGCCTCCGGATCTTGGACCAGAGCCGGCCCCGACTTGCGGGGCAAACGGCGTGTTCAGGCGCTTCTTTTGCGTTCCCGGAGGACCCGCTTGGCCAGGCTTGCGACGCGACCGATTTCCAGCGGAGACGCTTCTAGCGCCGATTCGGACGGTATGAGTTCCGGCTTTTTAAAGGTTTGTCGCAACTGCGATTCATGCTTGTCGTTTTCGGGTTCGGCGCGAAACTCGGTCGATTCCGCCTCCCCAGAAAGTAGGCCGCCCTTTTCGACCTCGATTTCGCCGTAAACCCATTTGCCCTCCACGCGGCCGGACGAACGCACGATCAGAAGCTCCTTAACCGAGATATCGGCGCCAATTTTTCCGTGGACATCGGCCTCGGACACGGAGATCACCCCCGTGACCACGCCGGATGGGCCGACGATCAACTGGTTGCAGGTCACCTCGCCCTCGATATTGCCGTCAACGACGACGATATCCTGCGCGTTCACGGACCCTGTCATCGAAACCCCTTCGCCAATATAGACGACGTTTTTTTCATCTGGTCGGAAATCGCTCATCCCATTCCTTCTCCTCGTTTGCGCGCGTCTGCGCATTTTTACCAGTAATAGCGGAACAAATTCGCTGATGATTTACTCGGATAAGTTAGCTGATGCTTAGAAATATTTGTGACATATGCTTCAAGCTATTGAATTATCATTAATAGTTATATTACACGACAATTACGCTTTTAATAGTTGTAATTTCGTCACATTAAAATATATTTGAACGATATCTATAATAATACAAGCGTCAATTGCCTGATTAATATCCCTGACGCCATCAGTTTTGTTATTTTCTACGCTTCCAATAAATGGAATATATCAAGTTACAACGATTAGATCGCGCCTAATCGATAGGACGCGAAATTTTATGTTTAGAAATAATTAGCCCCCTTTTACCCGGTGGCGTGACCGTGACCAATGTAATATCCGCGAATAAATCATGTCAACGATATTTTAACGAACGCATTCGGAAAAGCCTCTGTTTTGTAAGCAATTGCGCGCCGACGTCGTTGTAACTCAGAGAAAATAATCGGCTTTTTCTGCGATAAATATTGTGGCTAACAATGAAGACGCCGCCATTTATGATGCTAACCTATTGGTGAAATGTGATTTATTTTCCGCCCTGCCGGGAGCGAAACGAAGGCTAGGGCTTGCGCCCGAAGATTTGTTGCGGACCGCTTCCTCCATTCGGACGAAAAAAGTCTTTTGTGTTCCGTCTGTTCCAACAGGCCTTCGCAAGATTATATTGAGCCGCTTTGCCCGCGCCCCGTTAGGCTTGGCGTCGCGGGCGCGCGCCTTTCGTCATGGAGCCGAGATGCCAATGTTGCTGCGAATTGCCTTGAGCGCCGTCCTCATTGCGGCGTGTGGAGAGTTTGTCTTGAAGCCAGGATGCGCCGGCGCCGCTTTTGCGCAGACGGCGCCAGCGCTGGAGCGATCCACGCCGCAATCGCGCTCCGAAATTCTCTTCTCCTTCGCGCCGGTCGTGAAAAAAGCGCAGCCGGCCGTCGTGAATGTCTTTGCTTCGCGGGTCGAGCGGATGCCCGCCAACCCCTTGTTCGACGATCCCATCTTCCGACGCTTTTTTGGCGAGGGCGGCGGTCCTTCCGGGCGTAGCACGGCGCAATCCTTGGGCTCGGGGGTGATTGTCGATCCTTCGGGACTTGTCGTCACCAATCACCATGTCATCGAGGGCATGACGGACGTGAAGGTTTCTCTCGCCGACAAGAGGGAAATACCCGCGAAAATTCTGCTTCGGGACCCGCGAACCGACCTTGCGGTGCTGAAGCTTGCCGAAGGGGACAATTTCCCCGTCATGGAGCTTGGTGATTCCGACGCCCTCGAAGTGGGCGATCTCGCGCTCGCGATCGGCAATCCTTTCGGCGTTGGTCAAACGGTCACGCAGGGCATCGTCTCGGCGCTGGCGCGCACCCAGGTCGGAATCTCCGACTATGGTTTCTTTATCCAGACCGACGCCGCCATCAACCCTGGTAATTCTGGTGGGCCGCTCGTGGATATGAACGCCCGTATGATCGGAATAAATTCCGCGATTTTCTCGAAATCCGGCGGCTCCGTGGGCATCGGTTTCGCGATACCGGTCAATATGGTCAAAATCGTTATCGCCGCCGCCAAGGGCGGCGGCAAGCAGGTGCGACGCCCCTGGCTCGGGGCTACGCTTCAGGTTTTGTCGAAGGAAATCGCCGATAGCCTCGGCTTGGAGCGTCCCGCTGGCGCTCTTCTGGCCGATTTGGATCCCAAGGGGCCAGCCGCGGAAGCGGGTTTAAAGCGTGGCGACGTGATTATTGCGGTCGATGGCCAGGCCGCCGACGATCCCGAAGCGGTCGGCTATCGACTGGCGACAAAGCCTATCGGAGGGGTCGCCAGCCTTGGAGTGCTGCGTGGCGGTAAAAAAATCGTCGCACCGATGAAGCTTGTCGCGGCGCCCGAGATTCCGCCGCGCGATCCAGTCAAAATCAAGGGGCAGAGTCCCTTCGCCGGGGCGACGGTGGTCAATATCTCACCCGCGGTGATCGAAGAGCTTTCGGTCCAGGGAATCTCTGCGGGCGTCGTGGTCGCCGACATCGAGGAAGGCTCTGTCGCGCAGCAGTTCAACCTTCAAAAGGGGGACATAGTGATGGCGGTGAACGACAAAAAAATCGCCGCCACGCGGGATTTGGAGCAGATCGCGAACAGCGGTCGCGCCTATTACTGGAAAATCACTCTGGCGCGCGGCGGTCAGGTTTTCACGACGGTTGTCGGAGGGTAAGACGCACTCGGCCTTTGTCGGTCCCAGGCGATTTTACGCCGTTTCCATGCGTTGGGGCGAACTCAAACGATCCCGCTCGCAATATTGACCGTCAAGCCGATGATGGCGAGGTTATAGAAAAACGACAAAGTTCCATGCACCGCGGTGAGCACCCTCATCGCGCGCGAGGTGGTCGAAATATCGGCCGTCTGCGAGGCGAGGCCAATGACATAGGCGTAATATAGAAAGTCCACGTAATTCGGCGGCTCGCCGCCGGGAAAAATCAGGCCGCCGCGTTCGTCCGGCCTTTTGGCCGGATTCGCTCTCGCCTCGTCGTAATACTCGTGAGCGTAATGGAAGGCGAAGGTCAGATGCATAAACATCCAGCTGTCGACAACGGTCAACACCGTAAGGCCGAGATGCAGGGCCTTCGGCCAACCCTCCATGTTTTTGACCGGGCCGAGTTCCAGAATGATGGCGCCTATCGAGGCGCAGGCTGTCCCAATGGCGAGAACGAGAATGAGAAGTCGGCCTTCGTCCTGGAATTGCGCCCTGCGTCCCACGGTTTCGTGGTCGGCGCGGGAGATCATCGACGCTGCCGAGACGAGATAAACGAGGACGGCGGCGTTCCAGCCGATCAGCGCTCTTGTCGCGGCGCGCATGTGCTCCGGCAGCGCGAGCGCCAAGGCGACTCCTATCATCGCGCAGACGATGAGGCGCGGACGCGAGCGTAGCACCCGAAGGGGTTTTAATAACGCCGGTCTCGATTTTCTGGGTCCGGAGGGATGCGTGTCCGCCATGCGCCGGCCTTGTCAGTTGTTGCGACGCGCTACGAATTGCGCGGCCTCCGCCAGCGTCGCCGTGGCCGAGCCAAGCCCGGTTGCGTTCAGAGCCGCGATCGCTTCGTCGACCAAAGCGTTGCGGCGCGCCTTGGCCGTCTCGAGCCCCAGAAGCCCCACCAGCGTCGCCTTTCCCCGTTCGGCGTCCTTGCCGGCGCGTTTGCCCAAAGCGGCCGCGTCCCCCTCGGCGTCGAGAATGTCGTCCGCGATCTGAAACGCAGCGCCGAGCGCCGCGCCATATCGTGAAAGCGCCTGGCCGCGCGCTTCGTCCGCGCGTCCGAGAATGGCGCCGGCGTCGACCGCAAAGCGCAGCAAAGCGCCAGTCTTCATCGCCTGCAGAGTGAGAATTTCCTGCTGGCTCAGCGCTCCGCGCGCCGTTTCGGCGCCGAGATCCAGCGCTTGCCCGCCGACCATGCCTCCGAGTCCGGCCGCGCGGGCGAGCGCAAGAACAAGGTTGCAGCGTATTGTCGCGTCGGGATGCGTCGCGGAGTCGGCCAGCACATCGAAAGCATGAGTGAGCAGGGCGTCGCCGGCCAATATGGCGGTCGCTTCGTCGAAAGCCTTGTGCGTCGTTGGCCGCCCTCGCCGCAGATCGTCGTCATCCATCGCGGGAAGATCGTCATGCACCAGCGAGTAGCAGTGAATCATTTCAAGCGCGCAACCGGCGCGCAACGGGCCGTCGCCTTCGAAGCCAAAGAGTCTGGCCGATTCAAGGACCAGAAAAGGCCTAAGCCGCTTGCCTCCGCCGAGCGTGGAGTAGCGGATGGCGCCGAGCAAACGGGCGGGACGCTCTATTTCCCCGGCGAGCGGCCCCGGCGCAAGCAAGGCGTCCAGCTTGTCCTCGACAGCCTTGGCTGCGGCGTCGAGGCGGTGAACAAAGTCCTCCGCCCGATTTTCGACGTTCATAAGGGGCCTTTCCAAAAATAAACCCGTCGGTTTGCTCCAGCTTTTGAACCTGGAGCGATTTCTTGATCGACCAGACGATTCCGTCTGGTGGGAAAGCGCTCTAGCAAATTCCACGAAGATCCCCAAGCCAGCGCCCCGCGCTGGCATTAAGACTGCATTAACGTTTTCGCCCGTTCGCGCGGCAACGGATTATTTCGCATTATCCAGAGGGGGTTAGGAAATGGCGTACACTCAACTGGTTGAACTTTGCGCAGCTTTGGCCGCTTTTTTGTTCACCGGCGCCGCGGTGTTCGGCGCTTGGTGAAGCGAAGTCGCGCTCCGAAAGACAGCGTCAAGCGGACATTTTGGCGACGAGCGCGTCCGAGAACTCGGCGTTGGCGTAGACGTTTTGAACGTCGTCGTTGTCTTCCAGAGCGCCGATCAATTTGAGAATTTTCTCCCCCGCTTCGTCGTCCACCGCGACCATGTTCTGGGGACGCCACGCCAGAGCCGCCTTTTTGGGATCGCCAAATTTTTCCTCGAGCGCCTTGGCCACGTCGCGAAGACCCTCGATGGAAGTGACGACTTCGTGGGTCTCGTCGCCGGAAACGACGTCATCGGCGCCAGCCTCGATCGCCGCTTCCATCATCGCGTCTTCGGACGCCGTCTTGCGGTCGAATTCGATCAAGCCGACGCGATCGAACATGAAGGAAACCGCGCCCGTTTCAGCCAATGAGCCGCCCGCCTTGGTGAAGTAAGAGCGCACCTCGCCCGCCGTGCGGTTGCGGTTGTCGGTCAAAGCCTCGACGATCACCGCCACGCCGCCGGGCGCATAGCCCTCGTAACGCACCTCGTCGTAGTTCTCGGCGTCGGCGCCGGAAGCCTTTTTGATCGCGCGCTCGATGTTATCCTTCGGCATGTTTTCCGCGCGGGCCGCGAGAACGGCGGCCCGAAGGCGCGGATTCATGTTGGGGTCCGGCATGCCCATCTTCGCCGCAACCGTGATTTCGCGGGCGAGTTTCGAGAAGAGCTTGGAGCGGATCGCATCCTGCTTGCCCTTCTTGTGCATGATGTTTTTGAACTGACTATGTCCCGCCATTCCTATTCGCCCCGCCGTGATCCGATCGTCATCGCCGCGCCAACGATAAAGGGCCGCGGCGCCATGCCCGTGATGCGGCCCATATACGCCGGCCGCCGTTGGAAATAAAGAAAGGCCCGACAGTGAGCCGACGCCAATGAAAGAAAAAGATTCCACCAATGTCGAGCGCGTCATTCCCGCGCCCCCGCACCCCGTGGAGCGGCGCGCGCCTTTGCCCGGCAGCCGTCCGAAGCCCGATCGGGAGGATCCTTCGGCGAGCGCCCGGGTTCGCGCGATCATGGCGAGCCCCGCCTATCGCGAGGCCGTCGCCGACACGGACTTTTTAAGCGCCTGGGAGACGCGCGGCCCCCGGCTGGAGCTGGATTATCTCAAAGGCGAGCTGGAACTGCAGCATCATGGCGTGACCGACGCCATCGTCGTGTTCGGCTCGACTCGTCTCGTCGAGCCTGCGGTAGCGCGGTCGCGGCTGGTGGCGGCGCAAGACGCCCTTGCCGTTTCCCCGAATGACGCCGCCTTGGCCGAACAGGTCCGCGCCGCGCATCGGGCGCTCGATAAATCGAAATATTACGATATCGCAAGGCAATTCGGGGCCCTCGTCGGTGCGGCTCCGCCTCTCGCTGGCGGCGGTCGGCTGGCCATCGTCACAGGCGGCGGTCCCGGCGCCATGGAGGCGGCCAATCGGGGCGCGCTGGAGGCCGGAGGCAAAAGCGTCGGCCTCAATATCTCTCTACCGCGCGAGCAATTCCCAAATCCCTATATTTCTCCGGAACTTTGCTTGCGCTTCCATTATTTCGCCGTGCGCAAAATGCACTTTTTGTTGCGCGCTCGCGCCCTCGTGGCTTTTCCCGGAGGCTACGGTACGCTCGACGAACTGTTCGAGACGCTCACTCTGGCCCAAACGCGAAAAATCGAGCCCTTGCCCGTCATTCTCGTGGGCGAGGAATATTGGCGGCGCGTTTTCGACGTCGATTTCCTTGTTTCGGAGGGGACCATCGATCCGGAAGACCGCGAACTCTTCTGGTTCGCCGAGACAGCCGATGAAATCTGGAACGATATTCTAATCTGGCGTAGGAAATCAGGTAACCCTCTAATCTGAAGTCAGATTTTAATTTCGATCGCCAATTCCCGCGTTTCCGACGGCGCGCCAGTCTTTGAACCTTCGTATAAAAGCTGATTAACTGGCGCGCGACGCCCAAGAGCGTCAATTTGGACGAGGGAGATAGAAATGGGTTTGCTCGATGGAATTCTTGGCGGCGTGATCGGCGCCGAAGCCTTGTCGCTGGTTAAAGGCTATGTCGACAAGCACGGGGGAATCGACGGCGTCGTCGCCGAATTCGAAAAAACGGGCTACGGTCAGCAGGTCAAGTCCTGGGTGGGCGACGGCAGCAATCTCCCCATCACCGCCGATGATGTAAAAAAGGTTCTCGGCTCCGAAAAAATTAAGGAACTTGCGGCCTCCACGGGTCTTCCTGTCGACAAGGTGGCGGAATATCTGGCGCAACACCTTCCAACCGCGATCGATACAGCGACGCCCGGCGGAACGCCGCCGACGAACTGACAGCTTCGCTCCAAGGTGATTAGGTCGGCCATATGCGCCGAGCGCGGGGCGCGCTCGGTCTTTTTTGCGTCGCCCAGCGTTTCTTGCTCGATCCTTTTATGGAGCCCTGCGCTTGAACAGGGTTCTCTTGCCAGCCCATGGGCGTTTCTATATGTCCCCTCTCAGACACGGCCCCGGCTGTGGGAATTTTGAATTTTCCCAGCAGAAGGCAGGTCTTTAATGTTCGTGCTCGCCGCCATTCGTCGATCTCGCCGTGTCTGACCCGGAAGCGGTCCCAAGCAGCGCGCCTTAGAACATAACGAGGGTATGGAATGACGAAGCGAGCGTTGATTACCGGGATCACGGGGCAGGACGGGGCCTATCTTTCCCAATGGCTGCTGGGAAAGGGTTACGAAGTCCACGGGGTAATCCGTCGTTCGTCTCACCGTGGGGTGGAGGATCACCGGCTGCGCTGGCTTGGGATCGCGGACAAGGTGCATCTGCACGATGGGGATCTCGGCGATCTTTCGAGCCTGTTGCGGATCGTTCAGGACACGGGGCCAGACGAGATTTACAATCTCGCGGCGCAGTCCTTTGTCGCCTCGTCTTGGCGGCAGCCGGTGCTGACGGCGAATATCACCGCCGTTGGCGTGACCAACATGCTGGAAGCGATGCGGATCGAGGCTCCGCGGGCGCGTTTCTACCAGGCTTCGTCGTCGGAGATGTTTGGCCTGATCCAGGAACCGATGCAACGAGAGACGACGCCGTTTTATCCGCGTTCGCCCTATGCGGCGGCCAAGCTCTATGGGCACTGGATCACGGTGAACTATCGCGAGAGCTTTGGCCTGCACGCTTCGTCGGGGATATTGTTCAACCATGAGAGCCCGTTGCGCGGGATCGAATTTGTGACGCGCAAGGTGAGCGACGCGGTGGCGCGGATCAAGCTTGGCCTCTCGCGGGAATTGAGGCTGGGCAACATCGACGCGAAACGCGACTGGGGCCATGCTCGGGATTACGTCCGGGCGATGTGGCTCATGTTGCAGCAGGAAAAGCCGGACGACTATGTGGTGGCGACGGGGGTGACGACGACGGTGCGGGACATGTGCCGGATCGCCTTCGGGCATGTGGGGCTCGAGATGGAAAAATATGTTGTGATCGACCCCGCCTTTTATCGCCCCGCCGAAGTGGACGTGCTGCTCGGCGACGCGACCAAGGCCCGCGCCCGGCTCGGCTGGGCTCCGGAAACCGACCTCAATGCGCTCATCACGGAAATGGTCGACGCCGACGTCGAAAGAATCAAAAGAGAGGCTCGCTGCTGACCCTCGTTCTCGCAAACGGATTCTAGAGGCGTTCGGCCCGCTACGGCCGCTGGAGAGGGGATGGCGGTTTTCCAGAGAATATTGTTGACGGGCGGCGGAGGGTTCGTCGGCTCCTACCTTGCCCCCATGCTGGCGCGCGCCTATCCGGATGCGCAGAAGGCGTTGCTGGTTTTCGGGGAGGAGCGGACGGCGCTAGACGGCTGCTGGTCTCGGGCGCGCGGCAATCTCCTGGACGCTGGCGCGATCGAGGAAATCCTGGCGGCCCTGCGTCCCGATCTCGTCGTCCATCTCGCCGGTCAGTCGTCGATCGGCACGGCGCTCGGCGCCGCCGAGCAGACCTGGCGCGCGAATTTTCACGGCTCGTTCAATCTGGCCAGCGCATTGGCTCGCCATGCGCCCGAAACCACTCTCTTGTTCGCCTCTAGCGCGTCGGTTTACGGCGCGAGCCTCTTGGATGGGCCCGCGACCGAAAATACGCCGCCGCTCCCGCTGGACGCCTATGGGCGGTCCAAGGTCGCGGCGGAAGGGGCGCTCGCGGATGTTTTGGGTCCGAAGTCGCGGCTGTTGATCGCGAGACCGGTGAATCACTCGGGTCCACGCCAAAGCGAGAAGTATTTCGTGCTTTCATCCTTCGCGGCCCAGATCGCGGCGATTGAAGCCGGCCGAGTCGCGCCGCTCCTGCGCGTCGGCGATCTCTCGAAGTCCCGCGATTTTCTGGACGTGCGCGATGTGGTTTCAGCCTATATGGCACTCATCGGAAACGCCGCCGAAATGCCCGAGCGCGTTAACTGTTTCAACGTCGCGTCCGGAGAGCCTCATCCGATTGGATCTCTTCTGGAGGCCCTGCGCCGCCAGTCGTCTGTGTCGTTCGAGACGGTCATGGAGGCGTATCTGCTCAGGCCTTCGACCACGGACATTCCCGTCATCTCCTGCGACGCGGCGAAATTACGCAAATTCGCGGGTTGGCGACCGCGCTATTCGATGGACGAAATGCTTCGGTCCCTCCTCGACTATTGGCGTGGCGTCGAGAGGTCGCGCCAATGACGTCGGAGCCATCCTCGGTGATGGACGAAAAAGACGAGCGGATCAGGCTCCTCGAATACCAGCTCGACTATTTGCGCGCCGAGTTGCTCCATCTGACGCATGAGCGGGACAGGATGACCTATTCGGCTTCCTGGCATATCTTCAAGCCGCTGCGAAAGCTCGAAGCGAGGCTTGTCGAAGCGGCCAGCGGCCTTTGGCGACGAAACGAGCCGCAACGCATGATCGCCGCTGGCGACTCGGGGCCGATCGCCTCTATTTCGCCGCGACGGCTGGCGTCTCCGCCGGCGCGGCTACTCGTCGACGTGACCGGCGTCATCAAGCGCGACGCCGGCACCGGCATTCAGCGCGTCGTGAAAAAAGTCGTCGCGGCCCTATACAGCGGGGAGGATTATGAAATTCCCGCCGTCGCCGTCCGCGGCGTCGCCGGCCGCCTGTTCTCCGCGCACGCCTATGCGGCTGCTCTCGCGGGCGTCGGTCCGCCGGCGCCGGACCATGAGATCGAAATCGGCCCCGGCGACCGTTTCTTCATGCTTTCCGACAGCTGGAACGCCTTCGAGGAGTTGGCGCCCCTGTTCGCTCGCATAAGGGCGGAAGGCGGCGAGGTCATTTCCTGTATTTTCGATCTCATCCCCGAACTCCATCCTCACGTCTGCCACGAAGTCACTGTTCCTCTTTATGACGCCTGGCTGCAAAGGGCGCTTGTCGAGAGCGACGGTTTCCTCGCGATTTCACGCACGGTTGCGGAAGAACTCGCGGATTTTGTGAAGAAACGAGGGCTACCCCACCGGCCGGGCCTCAAAATCGGCTGGTTTCATTGCGGCTGCGACATGACGCCGGCCGGAGACGCCGAAATTAGCCGGAGAATTCGCGACGCGGCGGCGGGAGCGACGCCGGCTTTTCTTTGCGTCTCGACGATCGAGCCGCGCAAGGGGCAGCGCGTGGCGCTCAGGGCGTTCGAACTGCTCTGGCGCGACGGCCTCGATGCAAAATTGATCCTCGTGGGGCGGCGCGGCTGGCTCGACGAAGCGGTCGTCGCCGAGCTTGAGAACCATCCGGAAAATGGTCGCCGTCTGTTCTGGTTCGACAATGCCGGCGACGCGGATCTCGCCTTCCTTTATGACCATACGCGCGCCCTGGTGCTCCCGTCCTTCGCGGAAGGCTTTGGACTTCCTATCGTCGAGGCCGCTTGGCGTGGAAGGCCGGTGTTGTGTAGCGATATTCCGGTTTTCCGAGAAGTAGGGGGCGAGGGGGCAATTTATTTTCGCGTCAATGACGCTGTGGAGTTGTCGCGGCGCGTAAAAGATTTTCTCTTAGGAAAAATCGCCGGCGACCCGACGAAAGTGCTACGGGCAAGCTGGTCGGATGCGGCCCATCGGATAACCGAGGTCATCGCGGGAGACGATTGGAGCGATCGCCTGCCATGATCGACCCTCGTTTACGCTGCGGCGCCGCAAAAAAAGTGTGAAGCGTCGCGGTTTCCGCTCGGCGAAGAAGCGTGATAAGGAGGGCCTAACTGGCTGCCGCCAATTGGGCTCCCCACGCTGGGGGCGGCCTTTCCATAACGGCGCCTCGCGTCCGCGACCATGGCGGATAGGCACGAGGGCGCGTCAACTGTCAGGATTGTCCAAATGGCGATCAATCTTTCCGAGCGCTGGGCGTCGTCGACGCCAAAGGCTCTATACCAAATCATTGCGCTCGAAGGCGGGCAGGGAAAACTTCCCGTCAGCGCCACGCTGATGGGCGCATGTCTTGCGGCTTACGCCGGCGCGCAGACGATGCTTCACCTCGTGAACGATCATGGCTCTCTCGGAGCTCTTTTCTTCGGCCTCGGAAGCGCAGCCTTGCTGGGCGGTCTTTCCGCGGGAGTGCTGGAGCTTTACAAACGTCGCGACATCACCATTCAAACGGTGACCGCGCTAGCGGCGTCGGGCGTCGTCATCGCGCTCTCCTCCATCGTGCTGCACTTCCTGTTCGCCGTGGCCCTGCCTCCGCCGTTGCCGACCCAGAGGCTCGTTGGCTTTCTCCTTTTCCCGATCGGGATTTGGAATGTCTTCAGCTTCGCCTGGATATACCGTCACGCCGCAATCAGAACGATTCCAGCCTTCGCGCTGGCGACTACCTTCGTGATCGTCGTCTATTTCATTATGGCGACGCTCATCCACTGACGGCGCCTTGTCTCAAACGGGGGGCTTTGGGGTCGCGGTTTCGGGAAAGCCGCGACCTTCCTGGCCGGGCTACGCAACGGCGCCTTCACCGCGCCGCTTCGTCCGACCAAGCCGCCCGACCCACGAGATTCAACAGCGATCGGTGTTTCGCCGCGGCGCGCGAGGGGGCCCTCACGGCAGCCATCGGCTCAACGCTCTTGCGCTCGGCGGGCATCAGCAAACCGACGCGATAGTCATCGAATGGTCGCGCCCGGCCGTCATGGCCTAAAACCGTCGACATGGTTTCGGCATACTAAAAAAAACGCGCGTCGCTCGATTGCCCGTTATGCTTTATCTGGGCCGCCATTCGCTATTCAAATGAATCGGCGACATAGCAAGTCTCGGCCAACCGCGAATCCGTGAACATCGCGACACAGCGGAAGTAGACCGAAGTTCGCGAAAGTCGACAGACTGTTGCGATCGCAATCCGCTCCGACCCCACTTTTTGATCGGGCCTGATTTAATGTCGTTCGGACGTGTTGGTCCGAACGACAAGGTCATCAATCCGGATTGTAGATATTTCCGTCAGGACCTTTCCAGCCCTTGCCTGCCTCGTAGAAGCGGTATTCCTCGTCGAACAAGACCTTCTCGCCCGGCGCCACATATTGCCGGCCCTTGGGATCGGTGCTTCGCGGCGAGGTCACGAAATGTTTGCTTGGGGAGCAGCCCTCGGGAAATATGTTGGCGTCGTCGGGTTTACAGTCGAGATTGGCGCCTTCGGGAAATAGGACCGTGGCGTTGAAGAAATATTCATATCCTTTCTCGCCAGTCGCATGCATCTCGAGTCGCTCGGTCATGGTCTTCTTGAATTCGATCAAATTGCCGGGCTTGTCGAAGCGCTTCTTCAGCAGATTATCGAACACGGCCTTGGCCTCGGTCTCGGTGACGTCGCAACCTCCAAACAGGCAAAAGGCCGCCGCCCGCTGCGCTCCGATCGGCGCGGTCGCAAGCAGCGCAGCCAGCGCAAGCGATTTAACTTTCAAGCTTCGCATGTCGTTTCCTTCAGAGTATTTTTTAAAGGCCGCGCGTTTTGCGCCGTTCGGAGCCCTGTTCATCTTGGCGTCGGCTTTGTCGTCCCCCATCTTCGGGAGGCTTTGAGTGCGGAAGCCGGCGTCTCTACCCGCTGGGTGGAAGCCGCATCATAATTAAACCATTCCCTCCCGCTAGGCCCAGAACGTTCCAGACGGCAAAATAACTCGTGACGGCTTTTTCCTTGACCTGCGACACGAACTCGCTCCGGCGCCCAGATTATTGCAAGATTCTCGTCTGCGTTGGCCCGCGTTGCGACGCCGAGGGCAAGGGGCGGGCGCTCTTCGATGCGCTGAGCGCCGCTCTTCCTCGGGCTTTTCCCGACGACGCCCGGCGCGGGCGACTGAGTTGCGCTTCCCGCGACTGTCTTCGCCTGTGCACCCGCGAGCCGATCGTGCGTTTCGAGCCCTCGGGCGAAATTCTATCCAACCCCGAAGTGGACGCACTGCTGCGCCTCACCGCTGAAATGCTGGCGGTGGAAAGCTGAGTTCAAATTAACCATGACAGGTTAGCATCCGCGCGATGAAAACGAATCATTTTTTTGCGGTCTGCGCCGCGCTTTGCGTCGCCGCGACCCCCGTCAAAGCCGAGTGGAGCTCATGTCTCGGCGGCTTGCGTCGCGCCGCCGCCGGCGCCGGTGTCTCCCAGGAGACCATTTCGAGCGCCCTCGGCTCGCTGGAGCCCAACGACGCGGTGAGCTTCATGGACAAGCAACCGGAGTTCACCACGCCGGTATGGGATTATATCGCGGGTCTCGTGGATGAAGAGCGCGTCGACGAGGGCAGGGCGCTGATGCGTCAGCACGCGCATTCGCTCCAGGCAGCGGAGGCCCGCTACGGCGTCGACGCTTCCGCGATTGTCGCGGTTTGGGGCGTCGAGTCCGATTTCGGCAAAAGCTTCGGCAAGCGTCCCGTGATTCAGTCGCTGGCGACGCTCAGTTGCGAGGCGCCGCGCCGGAACCAATATTTCGAAAAAGAGTTGATCGCCGCGCTGAAAATCCTGGATCACGGCGATATCGCCCCGCAAGAGTTCGTCGGCTCATGGGCCGGCGCCTTCGGCCACACCCAATTCATGCCTTCGACTTTTCTCACGACCGCCGTCGATCTCGATGGGGACGGACGCAAGAACATCGCGAGTTCCGCCGCCGATGCGCTCGGCAGCACGGCCAATTATTTGCATAAGAGCGGTTGGACCCGCGGCCTGCCCTGGGGTTTCGAAGTGCGGTTGCCTGAAGGCTATTCCGGTCCTTCCGGGCGCACCAACCGACAGCCGATGTCGCATTGGGCCGCGCATGGAATCGCGAAGCTGGACGGGGGATCGCTCGGAGAGGGCAAGGCCGCGCTGCTGCTCCCCGCTGGGCGGAGAGGTCCCGCGTTCCTTGTGACGCATAACTTTGACGCTATCTACGCCTACAACGCCGCGGAATCCTATGCGCTCGCAATTTGCATCCTGTCCGACAGGCTGCGCGGCCGGCCGGGGATTCAAACCCCCTGGCCGACCGACGATCCGGGACTGTCACGGGCGGAGCGGCGCGAATTGCAGGCCTTGCTCATCCAGCGCGGCTATGATGTCGGCGAGCCGGACGGAGTGATCGGCACGAAATCGAAGGAGGCGATCGCCGACTTCGAGGGCAGGGCCGGCATGAAGCGCGACGGCCGCGCGGGCCTGAAGGTTTTGAACGTATTGCGCGGGCGCTGAGGAGCGGAATTTCGAAAGGGGAGACATTTGGGGGGGATGCCGCGAGGAGCAGCGATTGGTCGCGGTGCGGAGAGTTTCGCTCTCGATCGCCAGTTGCTGTTCGACCTTGCCGATATCGCCCTCGACGCCGCGCGCCGGGCGGGCGCCGATTACGCCGACATCAGGCTCGGCGAAACAAGGCGGGAACGTCTACTCGCTAGGGACGGCCGGCTGGAGGAGGTCGGCGAGAGCGCTCAAAGCGGCTTTGGCGTTCGCGTTCTGCGCGCGGGCAGCTGGGGCTTTTTCGGCGCGGCGGCGCTGTCTCGGCAGGCCGTGCTCGATGGCGTCGAAACGGCGCTCGACAACGCCCGCGCTGTCGAGCCGATTCAATCGCGACCGATCATGATCGAGGTTCTGCCGGCTTTCGAGGCCGAATGGGCGATGCCGCTTGGCCTCGACCCTTTCGGCGTGGAGACCGGCGTGAAGGCGGATTTTCTCCTTTCCGTAAACGCCGCCGCACGAGACGCCGGCGCCGACTTCTGCCTCTCTTCTTTTGCAGGCGCGCGGGAGGAGCGGCTATTCGCCAGCAGCATTGGCAGCCGCATTCTTCAGTCGCGGACTCGCGTCCATCCCCAGTTCCAGGTCACCGCCATCGACAAAGACGTCGGGCGCTTCGCTACCCGCGACAGCCTTGCCCCGGCGAAAGGCGCGGGGTGGGAATATGTGGCGGCTTGCGGTCTTCTCGAAGAGGCGAGCGAGGCCGCGTCCGAGGCGCGACGGAAGCTGCGCGCAAAGGCCGCCGAATCGCGAATTCGCGACATCGTGATCGATCCGAGCAATCTCTTTTTAACCATTCATGAGACAGTCGGACATTCCACCGAGCTTGATCGCGTGCTCGGCTGGGAGGCGAATTTCGCCGGCACCAGTTTCGTCAAGCCGGACATGCTGGGCGGTTTGCGTTTCGGTTCGGAACTGATGACCATCGTCGCCGACCGCACTCAAGAGGGCGGGCTTGCCACCATCGCCTTCGACGACGACGGGGCGCCCGCCGCCGCGGCTGATTTCGCGATTGTCGAAAAAGGTTTGTTCAAGAATTTCCAGATGGCGCTCGGACAGGCGCATCTTATCGGTCTGGACCGCTCCAACGGCTGCGCCTACGCCGATCTTCCCTATTCCTTCCCGATCCAGCGGATGCCCAATATATCCTTGGCTCCCAATTCGAATCGCTGCTCGCGCGAAGACCTCGTAGCGGACGTCGAGGATGGAGTCCTGGTGGTCGGAACCGGTAGCTGGAGCATCGACCAGCAACGCGACAATTTTCAATTTGGCGGGCAGCTGTTTTACGAAATCAAGAACGGCGCGGTTGGAGACATGCTGCGGGGCGCGGCTTACCAAGGCAGAACGCTCGAATTTTGGAACGCGCTGGACGGCCTCGGCGACGCCTCGACTTATCGGCTCAACGGCACCTTCACTTGCGGCAAGGCCGAGCCCATGCAGCTTGCGCCAGTGTCGCACGGAGCGCCAGTGGCGCGGTTTCGTCGCGTGCAAATTCTCGACACCGACGCAGGCGCCGCTTGAGATCGGCGCCTGTCGGCAGGCGTCAACCCAGATTCGCCTTGACGGTTTCTATAAGCTGCTTCAGCGTGAACGGCTTGGGCAAGAAGCCGAAATCGCCCTCGGGAAGATTCTTGGCGAAGGCCTCCTCCGCATAGCCCGAGACGAAAATCACTTTCGCCATGACGCCCCGCTTGCGCAACTCGGCGAACATCGTGGGTCCATCCATTTCCGGCATCACCACGTCGGAGACAATGAGATCGATCTTGCCGCCCTCCCTTTCCACCACATCGAGCGCCTCCACGCCCGACGCGGCTTCGAGAACGGTGTAGCCACGCGATGTCAGCGCCCGCGCCCCGAAAGCGCGCACCGCGTCTTCATCCTCGACGAGCAGGATAAGGCCCTGGCCTGTATAGTCCGCCGCCGGCTTCGCGGCTTCCGCCTTGACGGCGATCTCGCCCGCCTCCGGCACGTGGCGGGGCAGGAAGATTCGGAAAGTCGTTCCCTTCCCCACCTCGCTATCGACAAAGACGAACCCTCCCGACTGTTTAACGATGCCAAACACCATCGATAGGCCGAGACCCGTGCCTTTTCCGACCTCTTTCGTGGTGAAGAAAGGCTCGAAAATCTTCTCTTTGACTTCGGCTGGAATGCCGCTGCCGCTGTCCTCCACCTCGACAAGCACGTAATCGGCCGGGGCGAGCGCTGCTTCCTTGAAGTCCGCGCATTCCGCCGCCGAAACATTGCGGGTGCGAAGTTGGACCTTGCCCCCGCTCTCGGGCATGGCGTCGCGCGCATTGACGACAAGGTTGATGACGACCTGTTCGAACTGGTTGATGTCGGCCTTAACCAGCCATAGATCGCGACCGTGACGAAGATCGAGCTCCACTTTCTCGCCGACGAGCCGCCGCAGCAGGATCTGTAGCTCCGAGAGGGCGTCGCCGAGTTGCAACACCTGAGGACGCAGGGTTTGCCGGCGAGAAAAGGCCAGCAATTGCCGGGTCAGGCCGGCCGCCCGATTGGCGGTCTGCTTGATCTGCATGATGTCCTGGAACGACGGGTCGGTGGGGCGGTGACTTGCGAGCAGCAGGTCGGAATAACCGATGATCGCGGTGAGCATGTTGTTGAAGTCATGCGCGACCCCGCCGGCAAGCTGTCCCACAGCCTGCATTTTTTGCGACTGGGCGAATTCCTCCTGCAGCTTTCGCTGTTCGGTCGTGTCCAGCGCGTAGATCATGACGCTCTTTTTCCCGGCGTCTTCGTCCGGGGACACGAAGAAACGCGCCGAGCGCACGCCCGCGCCGTCCTCGAACGCCACGTCGACGGGCTTGAGATCGCCCTGGCTATCGAGAGCCGCTTCGATCGCCGCCTTGAGCGCGGCGCGATCCCGCTTGGTCATTCCCATAAAAAGCGGCCAGGAGGCCGAGCCCGCCTCCTTGTCGTCCTGGCCTTTTTGCAGCGCCTGCGGCAACAAGCGGGCGAAGGCTGCGTTGGAGCGTCGCACTCTTCCTTCCTCGTCGAGGATCGCGATCGCCATCGGCGTCGAATTGAAAAATCGCGCGAATTTCACTTCGGCGGCCCGCAAATCGTCCTCGGGTTGCTCGCCGGCGGCGCGATTGAGCACGAGCGTGCGCGAGGCGCCCGGCGCCCCGTCCTGACCGAAGGCGACGCGATGTTGCAAACGGACGGGGAGGGAGCGGCCGTTCCGGCATTTGAAATCGAGGTCGATTTGTTGCGTGCGCACCTCGCCGGGACCGCCGGCGCCCATCGCAAGCAAAGCGGCGCCGTTATTGGCGACAATATCGAAAAGCGTCAGGCCGCCGGAGCCGACCTGGGTCAGGTCGTAGCCGAGCCAGCCCGCGAGCGTCTTGTTCATATAGGGAATGTCGCCGCCCGGCGCGGCGGAGAAGAATCCCGCAGGAGCGTGATCGAGAAAGTCGATGGCGTGTTGCAGTTCGAGGAAGATGTTTTCCTGGCGTTGCCGCTCGGCCGTCACGTCGGCGACCGCCCAGAGCATCGTCTTGGGGCCGAGTTGCGGCAGGGGACGCACCTTGACCCGATACCAGGCGGCGGGCGCGGAGCCGGTGAGAGGGGGCGAAAGCCGAAGATCCTCGACATGCCGATGGCCGGCTTTCGCCGCCTGGACGAGCCGGTAAATCGCGTCCGAAACCTCCGGGGGACCAGCAAAGAGCCGCTCGACCGTCAAGACTCCACCACGATCATGGGCGCCGCACAAAGCGAGATAGGCTTCGTTCGCATAGGCGATCTGAAGGTCGCCTTCCGTCACCAATAGCCCTTCGTCCGAGGTGTCCGAAACCAGCTTGGTGACGTCGTTTCGGGCGGCCTTGGCGGAGAATTGGAGCAGGCCGACCGCATAGGCGAAGAGGGAAAAAATCCCGACGACCGCGCAAACGGCGAGGGCGAGGATGGTGAAGCGCGGGGCGACGGCCGGGGCGAAGAAAAATACGGCCATGACTCCGACCAGCGTCACGGCCAAAGCCAGCACGAGGCCGACGTTGCCCGGGCTTTCCGTTCGGTCGTATGCTGACGACGCCAGCTTGTCGGTCATCCTGATCGTCTCGCGGGAGGCATGCAGCGCGGCCGGCGGCCGCGATCGTAGAATCACCTGGAACAATGACGCCATGCGCCGCGCAAAGCAATGTCAAGACGAATGCTTCCCTCCCAGAGGCGCGCAGAGGCAAGCGCGTTAACCATTGATTAACCTTTTTGGAGCCGCTTGCTAAGAAGGCTGTTAATTTGTCAATATCCGGTTGCGACGTTCGAACGAGAGAATAGAGTTTCATGTTACAAAGCGTCACGCAGTCTCAGCTGCTCCCGATCTTGCTCGCGGTCGCCGCCTTTTTGGTGGCCACGCTGCTGATCCTCTATATTATCCGCCTCCTGTTCGGACGCCGCATTCGCGCTCCCGGCGCACGCAATCGGCCCCGCAGACTTGATGTCGTCGACACCTTCGACTTGGATCGCGAGCGTCAACTGATCATCGTCCGGCGCGACAATATCGAGCATCTTTTGCTGATCGGCGGCCCCAATGATCTCCTGGTCGAAGGCGCGATCAACCGTGGCGAAGCCGCCGTCGCCCGCATCGAGCCCAGGGAGGCGAGGCCCGCCGTTCCCTCCGCCGGTTGGCCACCGGCCCCTGCGCCTGCGCCCCTCCGCGTTCCATCGGAAGCGGCGGCTATGGCTCCGCCCGCGCGAGAAGCGGCTCCGGCTCCGGTCTCGCCCGCCCCTTTCTCCCTGAGCAGTTTAAAAAGACGCGCTCCCGAGGCGCCACGCGCTCCCGAGGCGCCACGCGCTCCCGAGGCGCCACGCGCTCCCGAGGCGCCACGCGCTCCCCAGGCGCCACGCGCTCCCGAGCCGCCCAGAGCGGCGCCGACGCCGGCGCCGTCGTTGCCGCCGGACCTGTTCGCTCCCGCGTCGGTCGATCGACCGAAAACGCCGCCCGCCCCGGAGGCGCCCGCCGCTCAGTCGCCTGCCGCCTCGATAGGAACGGCGCCCCGCATGGGTGGGCCGATCTTCACGCCACGCCCGGCGGCCCCGCGACCTCCGGCTCCGCCATTCCTCTCCCGCGCGCAGAAGGTGGCGCCGCCTCCGCTCAAGAAGGATCTGGGTCAGCCGCCGGCGCCGGAATCGCCTCCTTCCGTGGCGGAGGCCCCGCCACAGCACGGATCGGAACCGCCCGAGTCGCGGATAGAGGAAGCTCGTCACGAACCGATTACGCCGCCGGAGCCGCCCCTTTCGGAAAAGCCCAAGGAGGAAGCGCCCGCCACGGAGCCCTCGGACGCACTCGAATCGCTTGAAGCGGAAATGGCCCGCTTGTTAGGTCGGCCGGAACATTAAACCGAAGCCGCCGCGTCTCTTTCGAACGCGGCGGCATGTCATTTCCGAAAATGGATTGCGTGCTTTTTGAGGCCTGTCCTAATCGTCGCGATAGACCTTTTCCCGGCGCTCGTGTCGTTCCTGCGCCTCTATCGAGAGGGTGGCGATGGGCCGGGCGTCGAGGCGCTTGAGGGAGATCGGCTCGCCCGTTTCCTCGCAATAGCCATAGACTCCCTCCTCGATTCGGGACAAAGCCGCGTCGATTTTAGAGATTAGCTTGCGTTGCCGGTCCCGCGACCTCAGTTCGATGGATCGATCCGTTTCCGACGACGCGCGGTCCGCGAGATCGGGATGATTTTCGTTGTCGGTTTGCAGGGCCGCCAAGGTCTCTCGGCTTTCTTGCAATATTTCTTCCTTCCAGGCCAGCAGCTTGCGCTTGAAATATTCGCGCTGCCGTTCGTTCATAAAGGGCTCGTCGTCAGAGGGCTTGTAACTAACATCGAGATCGAACGCCATTGCCGCGCATCCCCTGTTGGGCCATAGGCGACGCCTATATAGCCGTGGCGAAGTGACGATACAATTGCTTTGCGCGGCCAAGGCTCGTGCTTTGTCGGGGACAGCTCAGGTTAAGCTATCCGACTTATGATTTCATGAGATTTTATCGATAAAATGATTTTTTCCGGAATCATATTCCGCTGGATTTCGAGGAAAAATTGAAGCGTTCGACGAGCATTGGCGGAGCGGCTATCGCGCCCCCGTCGCGGATTGCGCTCCAGTTGCGCTCGCTTGGGCCCAGGGCTTCGATTCGCGCGAACAACTGCGCCAGGCTTTGATTGAAGCGCATGTTCCGAGCCGGTCCTGTCACCTTCCCGTTTTCGATGACGAAATTGCCATCGCGCGTGAGCCCGGTGAGCAGGAGACCGCGCGGGTCGAGCATGTTGGCGTACCACAACCGCGTGACGAGAACGCCTCTGCGAACTGATCCAATCATATCGTCAAGGGACGCGTCGCCCCCCTCCATTCGGAAGTTGCGCGGATGCGGAACAGGCTCCGTCCCAGTCCGCCGAGCATAGACGCGTCCGCGATAAAGAGAGTTCAGGACGCCTCGATCAATCCAGAGGCGCGGCTCATGGGGAACGCCCTCATAGCCAATCGGGCTTTCCGGCGCGAGCGCATCGGCGGGGTCGGAGCGGATCGTCAGCTTTTCGTCGAACAGGGACTCGAAAAGCTTCGCGCCGCCTCCTTTGCGCGAAAAAAAACTGCGGCCTTCGTCCGCCGCGCGAGCGTTGAGCGATATCATCAGCCAATGGGCGAGTTCGGCCACGGCCATCGGTTCGAAAACGACCGTATGTTCGCCCGGCTCCAAATCGCGAACGGGACCGTCGTGAGCCGCCTTTTCGCAAGCCCGCGCCGCAACGTCCTTGGCGCGCAGGCGGGAGGCGAAGAACTCGTTCGCGCCCGCCCATCCAGACCAATTATCCGCCTTGTTGCGTGCGGTGGCCGACATCGCGGTCTCGCTCGCGCGGTCGTAGGCGAATAAACCGGCGCTGGTGGCGAGCGCGTGAAACCGCCGCCCTCTGGCCGCGCAGCCAAAGGTTTCGACGCCGCGCCGTTTTCCTTCTTCGATGACGACGCGGGCCCAATCCGTCAGGCGGTCCAGCCGCAGCGCCGCCGCTTCTTCGTCATAGCGAACGGCGACGGCGTAATTCTGTGGTCCCAAAGGAGCGATATAGTCCGGATCCGCCGGCAATGTTCGGGTGATTTCCTCCGATCGCCGTAGCGCCTTGATCAGTTCGCGTTCGTCGCGCGAAGTGACGCTGACGGAGCCGATCCGCCGATTGCAATGAGATGAGATGCGAAAGGAAAGCATCGCGAGAGCGGCGTTCGTTGTGGCTTCGCCGCGCGCGAAACGCAGATTCTGCTCCTCTTCGCCGCGTATTTCGATTTCACAGGCGTCCGCGCGCGAGTTTGACAGCAGGCGTTCGCAAATGGCTTTGACCTCGTCGCTCGAGAGCAACATTTTTGCGGCGTCCTTTCAGCCTTAGCTTTGTGATTCGAACAACACTCTAAAACGCATCCGTTCGCGCTAGAGCAAAATCCGAAAAATTTGATCGACTTTTTCGATTAGATTTAGCTCCATCTTTTTGAATCTGGAGCGATTTCTTAATCTACCAGACGATTCCGTCCGGTCGGAAAGCGCTCGAGCGAATAAAGTTCGAAATTTTCACAGCGCGCACCAGCTATGCCGTCATAATCCGCGCCTGCGCGATTCAAATCAATCGTGCATGAGGGATCGTGAGACCTTGGCGTCTCGCGATTCATTAGGCAGCGCTGCGGTCGCTCCATTTAGCTTGACCGCTGCGAGAGCATAGCGTTTCGCGGATCAATAGGCTCAAGGCTCAATGACGGAGACTAAACATGATCGAGCGGCGCTGGAACGCCGATTTATTGGCGAAGCTGTTCGGCGTCATCTTCATTGTCGTCGGCGTCGCCGGCTTTGTCCCTAATCCGGTGGTGTCCGAGACCGGACTGTTTCGTGTGAACGGCGCGCATAACTGGGCGCATATACTCACCGGCTTTCTCTTCCTCGCCGGCGCCTTCATGAAGGCGCCAGTGATGACGATCCGGGCGCTCGCCGTGCTCTATGCGGTTTTGACCATCATCGGCTTCGCGCGGCAGGGGACGATGCTCTTCGGTATGATCGCGATGAACATGCCCGACCGATGGCTGCATGCGGCGCTCGCCGCCGTTCTGCTTCTGGTCGGATACCTCGCTCCCGCGCAGGAGCGCCTCGGCCACGCGCGGATGTAACGATTGGAAGATCAAGCGAACGGAGGCGGAGCCAAGGGCTCCGTCTAAAATTTCCTCGTCAAGATTCCAGTTCGCCCATGTGCTTTTGAGAATAGAGCTGCACGCCGAGTTGCTTGATGAGTTCCTTTTGCGTCTCGAGGAAATCGATGTGACGTTCCTCGCTCGCCGTTATCTCCTCGAAAAGCTGCTCGGAGACGCGGTCGTTGATCGAAAGGCAATAGGCGGCCGCTTCCAGATAGAGCTTTCGCGCGTCGATTTCCGTGGCGAGGTCCGCGTCGACGATCTCCTCGACCGTTTGACCGATGCGCAGCGCATCCAGCGTCTGCATGTTCGGGAAACCTTCGAGAAAGAGAATGCGCTTCACGAATTTGTCGGCGTGATGCATCTCTTCGATTGATTCCTCGCGCCATTTTTTCGCGAGCTCGGCGAAGCCCCAATCGTCGAAGATACGGTAATGCAGCCAATATTGATTGACGGCGGTGAGTTCGCTTCGCAACCCGCGATTGAGATAATCAATGACCTTGTCGTCGCCGCGCATAATCGCTCCCTTTCATCTCCATGGCGTCTGTCTTACGCCGCCAATTCGTCCGCGTGACAACTGTCGCAAGAGCCGCCGCCCGAGCAATCCGTAGCGCTCGCCGCCTGTTGCTGATCGATGACGGTCAGAATATTTCGCATGCAGCGCCCGCATTTTGGTTCCCAACCAAGTTGCCGGAAAAGCGCCTTGACGCTCCGTCGGGAAGGATTCGGGCCGAGGCGCTCCCGGATATCCCGATCCGACAAGACGTTGCACGAGCATAGGATCATGGCTTTCTCTACTTTGGAGAAATTGTAAATAACATGTTATGTCAATATGTTACACTACAGCTGCGTTGCGCGCCATGGTTTTGTTCCCTCCAACCAGGGTTTCGCGATTGTTCTGGCCCGCCTTGTCGCTTTCGCGACAAAGCCCAATAAATGAGAATAGGTCGCAAAGGTCATGCCGCCAGATGGCGAACGGGAAAGGGGTCGGGCGATGCTCAATACGCCAGCGGCGTCCCGAGGGACGCGTCGTCCAATTGCTTGCGGCATCGCTAAAACCTCGCTCGGCCTTGCGCTGGCGGCTGGCGGAGAGGCGGGAATATGCGCGATTTTTCTCGGTGACGAGGCGGAGCCGCTGATCGAAGCCTTGCGGTCGCGTTTCTTCCCCTCGGAGATCGTCGAAGGCGACGATCCGTTTCGTCGCTACGCGGCTCTTGCGGTGGAGTTGATCGAACAGCCCGGAAAGCCTCGCCAATTTCCACTCGACGTCGCAAGAGGCACGCAATTTCAACGTCTGGTTTGGCGCGCCCTTTGCGACGTTCCCGCCGGCTCGACCGCGAGCTACGCGGAGATCGCGCGGATGATCGGCAGGCCTGACGCGGTGCGCGCCGTGGCGGGCGCCTGCGCGGCGAATGACATCGCGGTTGCGATCCCTTGCCACCGCGTGCGCAACAGCAATGGACATATTTCCGGTTACCGCTGGGGCGTCGAGCGTAAGCGGGAATTATTGAAACGCGAAGGCGGCGGCGATGCGGGCGACGGACTATTTTTGCGATTTTCCTGAATAAACCCGCTCGCCCAACCTGATCAGAGCCTCGCGCAATGCCTCGTCGCCAAAGCCTTCGGTTTCCTTCGACGCTTGCTCCCGCGCGGCCGGGTCCGGCGCTGGCGCTTGGTTCGAGGCGGCGACAGGGCGCGGCATGGTTTCCTGCCGGAAGGAGAGGCGGGCGACGCAGCGCCAGCCAAGGTGAGTGTTGACTCGCTCGATGATTGCGTTGCCGGAATGCTGGATATCGAGACCAAAGCCCGGTTCGACGCGCAACACGAGGGTCGCTGCCTGCTCTGCGTTCGCGGAGCCTTTGGCGGCGGCGTTGCGGGCATGGCCGCCGGCCTGCGCTGCGCCGCGCGGGCGGGGCGGCCAGTTCAGCCGGACCGGCTGACACAGCGCGCCGACGCGCTTGCCAACGATGGCGTCCCACTGCGTAAGCAGGGCCGCCTCGCTGAAGCCTTGCTTGGCGACCAGCGGATCGATGGCGCGGTTGACGAGCTCGGCCAGCTTTTTGGAAACGACGCGCTCGCGGCGGGGAGGCGTGGTCGATGGCGCGCTATTTTTCTGCAATGTTCTCTTCGCCGTCCTCGCGGAAGATCCCGGATTTCATGTTAAGAACTCACAGCTCCGTGCTTTTGAAACTGAAGGACTCGGTCATGCAGACATCCGCCTCCTCGGCCGTTTTCGTCGCCGCGCCGGCGAGAATCGTCGCAGAAAAAGAGATGGGCGGCAAGCTATTGCGCTGGTGGGACGAGAACCGGCGCGTTCTGCCTTGGCGGGCTCTCCCTGGGCGCGCGCCCGACCCTTATGCGGTGTGGCTATCGGAGATCATGCTGCAACAGACGACGGTTGCGAGCGTGATGGGCTACTTTGGCAAGTTTATGACCCGCTGGCCAGATATAGAGGCTTTGGCCCAAGCTCCTCTCGAGGAGATTCTCGCCGCCTGGGCGGGGCTCGGCTATTACGCGCGCGCCCGCAACCTCCATGCCTGCGCACGCGAAGTGGTTCGCCGTTACTCGGGCCGTTTTCCCCAAAGCCCCCAAGAACTCATGACGCTTCCGGGCGTCGGCCCCTACACCGCCGCCGCCATCGCCGCGATCGCCTTCGACCGGCCTTGCGTGGCCCGGGACGGCAATGTCGAAAGGGTGGTGTCGAGACTTTTCGCGGTGAAGGAGCCCCCAGTCCGCTCAAAAAAAATCATCGACGTCCATGCGGGGAGCTTTTTGTCCTTGGAGCGGCCAGGCGACTTCGCCCAGGCGCTGATGGACCTTGGCGCGACTGTCTGCGCGCCGCGCGCGCCCGTTTGTGGGCGCTGCCCGCTGGCCGGGGATTGCGAGGCGCTGCGGGCCGGCGCGCAATCGAGTTTTCCGGTGAAAGCCGAAAAGCCGGTCCGGCCGCACAGACGAGGCGCGGTTTTCGTGCTCGTCAGGGGCGATGAAGTCTTGCTGCGACGGCGGCCGGCAAAAGGCTTGCTTGGCGGCATGAGCGAATTTCCCTCGACGCCTCTCACGCACGATTTATCGCCGCGCGCGGCGATGGCTCACGCGCCGGCGCGAACCGCCTGGCGTCGGCTCGATGGATGCGTTCGACACGTATTCACGCATTTTTCGCTCGATCTGACTGTATTCCTGTCGCGCGAGACAGAAGACAGGAAGTTCGAGGTTCCGAAGGGCTGTCGATGGGCGAGCGTCGCGCGTTTGCGCGACGAAGGATTGCCAAGACTGATGCAAAAGGCGGCCGTTCACGCCGAACTGACGCCGGTTTAAACCTGTTGCAATTTCACGGAGATCGATATGGCGCGGCGCGGCACTGCATTCGATGTTGAAATTACCGAAGGGGCCATCCGCGTTCGCAACGCAGGTCGGGTCTTGACCATAGCCAACGCCTCGCCGCCGCCGGATGGCGAGGAGGGGGCCGATTTTTTCATCGCTCTCGATGAAATCGGACATTGGGATCCCCCGGACGACGATCAGGAAATCGACGTCGCCGAACTTCAAAAGATTTTGGAGGCGATCGAGCTCCAGGTGGAAAAACACGGTCTCAGCATCGTGTTCGAGTGACCCCCGGCGCCTCGAAGCGCTTTATTAACCCCGCCGCGTTTCATTGCCGGCTTAGGATCAATCAGGCGGCCGGGAAAGCGCATGGCGATTAATCGCGAAGCTCTGACAGTGGTGATCTGCGCCGACCACGGCTCGGTCACCGGCGGGCAAGCCAAGGTCGCCATCGACAGCGCGATCGGACTGAAGCGCGCCGGCGTCCGAGTCATCTTCTTCGCCGCCGCCGCCCCCGTGGACGCGCGGCTTGGGGATGAGGGAATAGAAGTCGTCTGTCTGGAGCAGACCGACCTGCTCGGCGCATCCTCTCGCCTCAAGGGCCTGGTCCAGGGCACATGGAACACGCTCGCCGGCCGAAAACTCGCCGAAACCCTGGCGCGAGCGCCGAAGGGCGGCGTCGTCGTTCATGTGCATGGCTGGGCGCGCGCGCTCTCCCCGTCGATCGCGCGGCCCATCGCCGCGAGCGGCTTGCCCGCCGTCTATACCGTGCACGAATATTTCCTGTTTTGCCCAAACGGCGGCTTCTACAATTATCGGAGCAATGAAACATGCCGCCTCGAGCCGCTCTCGACGGCGTGCCTTGCGACTCATTGCGACCAGATCAGCTACCCGCGCAAACTCTGGCGCGGCGCGCGGCTCGAACTGGCGCGGCGCTACGCCGGATTGCCGGGTGTTTTTTCCGATTACATCTGCCTCTCGGCGTTTCAGCACGGGCTGGTGGAGCCCTATTTGCCTTCCCGCGCGCGGGTGAGCCTCATCTCCAACCCCATCGACGTTCCTAACCTTGGGCCAAGAGAACCCTCCCCCGGCGGAGAATTTCTCTTCGTCGGGCGTCTTTCCGCCGAAAAAGGCGCTTTTCTCTTCGCCGAGGCCGCCGAGCGGCTTGGCGTGACGGCTAATTTCATCGGAGACGGCCCTCTCGCCGCTGAATTGCGCGAGCGTTTTCCCCGCGCGCGCCTGCATGGCTGGAAGAGCAGCGGCGAGGTTCGGGAGGCGATGCGGGAGGCGCGGGCGCTGGTGTTTCCCTCGCTCTGGCGCGAGGGCCAGCCTCTCACCGTGCTCGAAGCCAAGGCGCTGGGCCTGCCGGTCATCGTCGCCGATCAATGCGCGGGTCGCGAGGAGATCGAAGACGGAGCGAGCGGCCTTTGGTTCGCCTCGGGCGACGCCGTCGCGCTCGCGGAGGCGATGAGGCGCCTCGAAGACCCCGCGACGGTCGAGCGCATGGCGCGCGCCGCTTACGAAAGCTATTGGCGGGCGCCATCCACCCTGGAGCGCCACGTCGAAAAACTGACGGAACTATATCGGGCGATGCTGGCCGCACCGCACGGCGCGCGATAGGCTTCCTGTCCGCTTGCGCCCGCGCCGGCGGCGGTCTATAGAACGTCGCGTCGCGCTCCCTTCGTCTAGCGGTCTAGGACGTCGCCCTCTCACGGCGAAAACAGGGGTTCGAGTCCCCTAGGGAGCGCCATAAAAACCAATAATTTATAAAAGATCGCGTTGGAATTAACCATTTCATACGGCAAAATCGTAGCGGCGCTCCTGTAACTATCCGAGCCCCTCTAGTACCCACTATCGTTGATAGCTGAGTCGTGATTCAAGGTTGAATGCGCAGCATTCCGGACGCGGCAGCGATCACCTTGACGGATTTGGAGCGGGCCGAGCTCGAAGCCTTGGCGGGTTCGACGAAGACGGAACACCGCATGCGTCTGAAGGCGCGAATCGTGCTCATGGCTCATGGCGGCGGAGGGCGCCGCGACGCGGGCGATCGGTCGCGCGCTGGGCTGCACGACCGGCACGGCGTCGAAATGGCGGGTGCGCTATGCGAAGGATCGGCTTGCCGGTTTTTCGGAAGTCGGCGCGCGCGGCGCCGAAGCCAAATACGACGGCGAGACGGATCGCCGCATTCTCGCGCTGCTCGATACGCCGCCGCCAAAGGGCTACGCCAACTGGAGCGGACCGCTGATCGCCAAGGCGCTCGGCGACGTGCATGTGCAATATGTCTGGCGCTTTTTGCGCGCGCAGAAGATCGATCTTTCCGGCCGCAAATCCTGGTGCGTCAGCAACGATCCGGAGTTCGCCGCCAAGGCCGCCGAGATCGTCTGGCTCTACATGGCGCCGCCCGAGAACGCCATCGTGCTCGCCATCGACGAAAAGCCGTCGATCCAGGCGCTCGAACGCGCGCAGGGCTATCTGAAGCTCCCCAATGGGCGCGCCATCACCGGCCAGTCGCATGACTACAAACGTAATGGGACGACGACGCTGTTCGCCGCGCTCGATCTTAAAAGCGGCAAGGTCGTCGGGCGTCATTACAAACGCCGGCGGCGCGTCGAATTCCTCGACTTCATGAACAAGGTCGTCGCCGATTATCCGGATCGCGAAATCCATGTCGTGCTCGACAATCTCTCGACCCACAAGCCCAAGCGCGACATGTGGCTGAAGCGTCACAAGAACGTGCATTTCCACTTCACCCCGACGCACGCCTCCTGGCTCAACCAGGTCGAAATCCGGTTCTCGATCCTTTCCGCAAAATCCCTCGACGGCGCCTCGTTCCAAAGCGTCCCCGAACTCATCGCCCATATCCAAGCTTTCATCGCCGACTACAACGAAACCGCCAAGCCCTTCGTCTGGACAAAAAGCCAAGTCCACCAAAAGCGCCTCAAACCGTGTTTCGCCGAATAATGATTCCGGGTGCTAGGCGTATTTCCGATAAAGCGTCTCTTGCAGGCTCAAGAGAGCTTCCTCGGCTTGCTTGCCGGCGATATTGGTCATCACGGTCACGCCAACGTCCTTGTGTTTGTCGACGAGGATTTTGGCCAGATTCATGGTGTTCGAGCCGTTGTGCGTGAGCACCGGTTTCTCGGTCCAGTCGAATTTTATCAGGCCCCAGCCAAGCGCATATTCGCCTTCTTGCGGCGTCCCTGGGCGCGCGTTGGGCAATTTTCCGGTGCTAATTCGAGGGCGATGAATCTCGGCGAGCGTCTCCGGCTTCACGAGGGCGGGGCCGCGTTTGCCGTTCGATGCGTTCCATGACGCCCAGCGGGCGAAATCGAGCACCGACATATGAGCAGAGCCAGCCGGTCCAATCGCGGGCGGCACGTCGGCCGCCGGCCCCCAGGGCATTGGCGTGATCTTGCCGTTAACTAGATTGTGGCCGACGGCGGCGTCGAGCTTGCCGGTCGTGGCTTGAGGGCCGAGACCCGCCGTGGCGAGCTTCATGGGCGCATAAAGCCGATTGGCGATCAATGCTTCCCAAGGAGCCTCCGCGGCCTTTTCGATCATGGCGCCCGCGATCAAATAACCGAGATTGGCGTAATGGAAGGCGAGGCCCGGCGGGGTGCGCAGAGCATGAGCCTTCACCGCCCGAATGATACGAAGCCGCAAGGCGTCCATGTTGTATTGGAAATTATCCGAGCCGTAATAGAGTCGCCCGATCTCCTGCGTGTCGGGGGAGATTCCTCCCGAGTGCGACAGAAGCTGCTCTAGCGTAACTGCGGCGAGACGGCGACTCATGCCAGGAACATCGGCGCCGAGCACATCGCCGATCGTGGATGTCCATCGCAGCTTGCCGTCGTCGACCAACATTCCGGCCAGGGTCGCCGTCAGGGCTTTGGTGTCGGAGCCGAGGTGAAATCGGTCGTTGACGGTGACTTTTTCATTGCTGCCGATTGCTCGCGCGCCTACGGCGCCCACGGCGACGATTTCTTCCTGCTTCGCGACTGCCGCGGCGAGCGCGGGCAATCCTGAATCGACGCGGATCTTCTCAAGCGGCTCGTTGAGGCTTGCGCTTTGTTCCTGCGCGAGGGCGGGGAGGGGAGAAGGCCGAGGAAGAAAGAAGCGAGGCAATCACGACGGCGCAGCATGACTGTCCCTTGCATTGAAGAGGAGTGAGTTGCGAGAGCAATTCAGCGCGGCGAAAATCGCCAGTCGGGACGCGCGGCCTTGATGAGCATGACCTCGGCCAAGGACTGGCGGGTCAGGAGTCCCAGCAAGACGCCGTCTTGTCCGACCACGCCGACAGCGGGGGATTCATTCAGTTTTTCGATCGCCTTATCCATCGTCTCGCCGGGATCGATGGTCGAAAAGTCCTTGTGCGCGAACGCGGCGATTGGCGTCTCGGTCGAAGCGCTTTTCAGCGCCTCGACGATATCGGCGCGCGATATCATTCCGGCCAATGCTCCTCCGTGGTCTATCAGCGGAAAACTATCCTGCGGCGTCGCGAGCAAAATATTCACGGCGTCGCCGACCGTCGCGCCCCGGTCGATCGCCGTGATGCGCGTCTCCATCGCGTCTCCGACTCGAATATCGCGGGCGGTTTGCGCGACAAAGGTCATTTGCGCTTCGCCCGAAGCGGCGAAGAAAACGAAAAAGGCGATGAAGAGAAGCATCGGATGGCCGAAAAGGCCTAAGAATCCAAGTAAAAATGCGAAAGCCTGGCCAATGGCCGCCGCGATCTTGGTGGCTTGGGTCTGGCCCAGCCATATCGCCAGGGCCGCGCGCAACACTCTGCCGCCGTCCATCGGAAAGGCTGGAACCATATTGAAGATGGCAAGGAAGAGATTGGCGAC
This sequence comes from Methylocystis sp. KS32, assembly GCA_002862095.1. Taxonomy (GTDB): domain Bacteria; phylum Pseudomonadota; class Alphaproteobacteria; order Rhizobiales; family Beijerinckiaceae; genus Methylocystis. Next base: position 87,634 of record PHSQ01000006.1, read on the forward strand.
GGCCAGCCGCTCGATCAGTCCGCCTTTCGGATCGTCGAGATGGGCGAGCGCCTGAGGGTGGAGGACGTCGACGCCAAGCAGCAGAGCCGCCGCAATGACCACGTTGACGGCCGGGCCGGCGAGCGCGATCAGAAGCTCCTGATAGGGCTTGTCCGGCATCTTGCTGATATCGGCCACACCTCCGATCGGCAGCAGCGTCACCTCCGGCGAGGAAATCCCGAATTGCCTCGCCGTTAGTATGTGCCCGAATTCATGGAGCAGGACGCAGGTGAATATGGCGACGATGAAAAGCACGCTTTCCCGCGCCGCCGCGATCCCCCCTCGTTCGAAGGCGGAGAAGCCGATCCAGGCAAGGAAAATCAGGAAAGTGACGTGAATGCGGACCGCCGTTCCCCAGAACCGTCCGATTGTTATTGACCATCCCATGACGAACCGGCTCTTCAGGTTGTGAGGATCTCTGGCCAAATGGAAACGCCGGCGTAATTGTCCGCGGGCTGCAGATGCTCCGGCGTTTTCCTGGCGTGATGTGTCGCTACTTCAATACATCCCCCGCGCACAGGCGCAATCGCTTGTTTGAGGCGACGCCGCGCCTTCTTCGATAGCTTCCTTGCCGTGCTCCAGCGCGGCTCCGGCATCAGCGCCGACGTCGGCGAAAGCTCGTGGCGCGGGAGCTGTTATGAAATCGATAATCAAGGCGATACAGACATTTCTTCGACTCATGCCGAGTTCCGAATAGGCGGTGGCTCGCCACTCGAGGCTAGCCTATTACGGGCCGGAAAACTCTTCCAGGGATTTGGGGCCGTTGGCCAAATCGGGGGTCCTGGAAGGTCTCCGTCGCATTGCGGCGCTTTCGCGGCGCGCCCGTTGTCACCAATATCTTCTGTGAACGACGACGCCGCGGCGGTAATGCGGCCGGTGGTAATGCCTGTGAGCGACGACCGCTCCGCGCGGTCCCGCGCAGCCCGCGCGATAATAGCCGCGCGCGCACACGACAGCGTTCGCATCAGCGGTGAATGCGGCCAGTCCCGCGAAGGCCAGCGCCGCGACAAGAAGGGATTTAATCATTACCTATGTTCCTTTCCTTGTTTTTTGGCGACGAAAGCCGAAAATATAAGCGGCCGCCGTCGAAACCTTGGCAGGCTGCCTTTAAATTAGACAACAAATTAAAGGTAAGTCTTTGCCGGGCGGGTGTCCACCTGAGTTTTCGACCAGCGGCTCCCAAAATTAGACGACGGATGGCGTCCGCCGGCGAGACGTTTTGCGTCTTGGGTCGATTTGGGTCTTGGGTCTATCCTCGCAAAAGACCTTGCCGTTAAGGCTCGAACGGAGGTCGGAGATCCGGGCGTCAGTCGAAATATTTTACAAAGCTTTTCTCCGGCTGAGCGCCTATCTGGCGTAAACCTTGCTGCGCACGCCAGAGTTGGGCGCCTATCCGCCTAATGAAGCAAAACGCGTAAATCCAAGGAGCATGCTACATGCTGAACGGCCGATCCGCCGTATCCAACGTCGCAGTTGGCTTTCTTTCGATAGCCTTTCTAAGCATGACCGCTATCGAGGCGCGCGCGCAGGCCGCCGATTTGAAAGAATGCGCGACGCAGTACCAAGCCGCGAAGGCGGACAACAAGCTTGGGGGCCAGTCCTGGCAGGACTTTTACACAGCCTGCAAGGCCGGGCTCGCCGCTGTTCCGGCGGCGAAGACGGAACCCGTCGCCGCGGCGCCTTCGCCAGAGTCAAAATCAGCGCCCGAGACTCCCGCGACGGAGGCTGCTCCGGCGACTCCGACCCCTGAAAAGGCGGAAAGCGCTGCGTCGCCAAAGCCGGACAACGCGGCGCTCGAGAAGAAATGCCGCGCCGAGTGGAAGGCGAAAGAAGCGGTTTTGAAGAAGAAGGATCCCAAGGCGAGTTGGGAAAAGTTCTGGAAGCAGTGCGGTTCGAAAAGTTGAACGATCCGTCGTTCTCCATATGAAATTGACGCCCGGGCCTTGGCTCCGGGCGTTTTATTTCTAGAGTCGCGGCGAGGGGAAACTTTATGCGTCGCGAGGAGTTTCGAGGGTGGGAGGGCGCGAAGGGAACGATGATCAAGGCGCCGCCTCGCGTAAAACTAATGAACGGATAATCGATCCAGGAGCAGGGAAGGGACGGTCCATGTCCATCTCGAAGACGATTGCCGCGCTGCTGGGGCCGACGCTCGTCGCGACAGCTCTTATGATGCTGGTCAATCTTTCCATGATGCCGAGCATCGTCGACGAATTGTCCAGAAGTCCGATGCTGATCATTCTCGCTGGTTACGTCACCTTCACGCCGGGGCTCGCCATCGTCTATTTCCACAACAAATGGACCAAAGGTTGGCCGGTCACGATCACATTGGTCGGATGGCTCTCCGTGATCGTGGGGCTGGCGCGGATGATATTGCCCTTTGAACTCGCGGAGATCATGGCGCAGGTCGGGTCCGCGACGACAACCATCATACCCGTATTTAGCGTCGTCTTCTTGTTCCTGGGCGGGTTCATGAGCTTCAAGGCTTATCGTCGCGACTGACGAGCGGTCGCAAATGGAGCATGACGGTCGATTTCGAGCCGCCTCCGATCGCCTGTGTCGCAAGCGACCGCGACCATAAGGGAGTGTCCGAAATTTTGTGTGCCGGGCCAGCGCCGTCATTGCGAGCGGAGCGAAGCAATCCTTAAGCCGGGACAGACCACCTGGATCGCCGCCCGTCATTGCGAGCGCAGCGAAGCAATCCCTAAGCCGCGCCAGCCCCCTGGATTGCCACGCCTCCGGCTCGCAATGACGGCGTGGGCCAGCCCCCTGGATCGCCGCCCGTCATTGCGAGCGCAGCGACGCAATCCCTAAGCCGCGCCAGCCCCCCCTGGATCGCCACGCCTCCGGCTCGCAATGACGGCGTTGGTCAGCCCCCCTGGATTGCCGCCCGTCATTGCGAGCGCAGCGAAGCAATCCAGAGCCAGGTCACCCCCCTGGATCGCCACGCCTCCGGCTCGCAATGACGGCGTGGGCCAGCCCCCTGGATTGCCGCCCGTCATTGCGAGCGCAGCGACGCAATCCCTAAGTCGCGCCAGCCCCCCCTGGATCGCCACGCCTCCGGCTCGCAATGACGGCGTGGGTCAGACCCCCTGGATCGCCGCCCGTCATTGCGAGCGCAGCGAAGCAATCCAGAGCCAGGTCACCCCCCTGGATCGCCACGCCTCCGGCTCGCAATGACGGCGTGGGCCAGCCCCCTGGATTGCCGCCCGTCATTGCGAGCGCAGCGACGCAATCCCTAAGTCGCGCCAGCCCCCCCTGGATCGCCACGCCTCCGGCTCGCAATGACGGCGTGGGTCAGACCCCCTGGATCGCCGCCCGTCATTGCGAGCGCAGCGAAGCAATCCAGAGCCAGGTCACCCCCCTGGATCGCCACGCCTCCGGCTCGCAATGACGGCGTGGGCCAGCCCCCTGGATTGCCGCCCGTCATTGCGAGCGCAGCGACGCAATCCCTAAGTCGCGCCAGCCCCCCCTGGATCGCCACGCCTCCGGCTCGCAATGACGGCGTGGGTCAGACCCCCTGGATCGCCGCCCGTCATTGCGAGCGCAGCGAAGCAATCCAGAGCCAGGTCACCCCCCTGGATCGCCACGCCTCCGGCTCGCAATGACGGCGTTGGTCAGCCCCCCTGGATTGCCGCCCGTCATTGCGAGCGCAGCGAAGCAATCCAGAGCCAGGTCACCCCCCTGG
>PHSQ01000005.1:0-147500 GCA_002862095.1 Methylocystis sp. KS32
TCTGGCCCCCCCCCCCCCCCCCCCCCCCGGAACCGCCTTCAGGCCCCTACGGAACCCGCGCGCCGACTTCCGCGAAGCCGCGTAGGATTTCGGGAAGATTCTGCGATGACCCCGAACAGGATCGGATCGATACGGTTGACGAGGTCGCGCAGCCAGCGCTCGCTGGGAATGCCGAAATGGAATTCCGAGAAACGGCGCAGAAAGGGAAGATGGCTCTAGCCCCAGGCGGCGGTCTCGTCGAAATCATCGCAAGAACGTATGGTTGCGCAGGTCAGCAGCAGCAAGACCTCGGCGAGGGGATACATCACGCGCCACGGCTCGCGTTCGTCCGAGAGCCTGGAAAAATGCTCGAGCAACGCGGCCAGCCGGTCGCGCGGAATCTCCTCGTCCGCAAGCTTGAAAAGGAGATCATCCATGGCCGCGCTCCCTTCTCGAATCAGAGCGCCAAGGGAATCACAACACGCCGTCAACCCAAAATCAGCCTAAAACCGCGTTAACCTGACTTCCGAGCCGTGTCCCGCCCTGGGCCCGCGGTTGCCGAACGGGACCAACCGTGTAACATTCTGCGAAGCAATCGAAGTCGCAGCCGAGACAAGGCCGCCCCCTGATTAGCGCTGTCACTCAAATTCACATATAGCCCTTATGTCAACTCGCCCTCCCAAAAAAGGATTACGGCCGTCGATCTCGAAAAAGGATTTCGAAGCGCTTGCCGATTTCCGTTACCGAATGCGCCGATTCCTGCGCTTCAGCGAGGAGATCACGCGCCGACACGGCGTCACCCCGTTGCAATATCTGTTAATGCTCAACATCAAGGGATTTCCCGGCCGGGATTGGGCCACGGCCGGGGAACTCGCGGAACGATTGCAGGCCAAGCACCATGGCGTCGTTGCGCTCATCACGAGATGCGAAAAACTTGGTCTTGTAGGTCGCAGCGCAAGCTCGACGGACAAGCGGCAGGTCGAGGTGCGGCTTTTGAAAAACGGCGAAGCACTTCTCTTAAAGCTCGCCGATCTCCATCGTGCCGAACTGCTCTCTTTTAAAGAGGTGTTTACGGTACCCGATGTCAAATCATTCGGGCGCGACGAAGACTGAAGCCGTGCGTCTTAACGCGACTTTCGGCAATGATCCTCCGCAAGAGAGGGCATAGAGATCGAGGGGTTCTGTCGCAAATTTTTGGGTTGTGTCGCAAATTTTGTTTACGGAGGCGACGTGGGGACTGAGAGTGAAGCGGCTTATGCCGCAAGGGCGTAGAACTGCTGCGCAGGCCGAAATTTGCCTCTGGTCTGCATCTGGTCCTTCCGGATCATATGCATGAGCTCGATCCCCGAGAGGGTCGCAGCAGCCGATCGAAATGATTTGAAACCCAGCCTCGGCCGCGTCACTCGCTTCACCGCTCGATGGTCCTGTTCGACGATATTATCGAGATATTTGATGCAGCGGATTTCGATGTCCGCTTCATGCTCCGCATTGTAGCTTTCGATCGCCGCCGTGTTGGCGCCGCTCTTGTCGATCGTGATCTTCTCCGGCGCGCCGTGGCGCCCGATCACCTTGCGCAAGAAGCGCAACGCGGCTTTGCAGTCCCTCTTGGCCGTTAGCAGGAAATCCACCGTCGCGCCTGCCTTGTCGACCGCCCGATACAGATATTTCCAGCAGCCTTTGACTTTCACGTAGGTCTCATCGAGACGCCACATACCAGCGGACGCCCCAAAGGATCATGTCGGGTTCAAAATGGCTGCCCTTGAAATCGATCATCGCATTATTCCACATGCTCCACGCCCCGCGATCATAGCCCAAACCAACCCGCGATAAAAATTTGCGATAGAGCCGGTAGGAGCCGTATGCGGGAATTCGGCGAGTAAGGATCTGCGCGGGGGGCGCTCAGCAATGAGCGTCCCCGCGATCCCCTGTTTCGTTACTTCGGGCCATCACGGCGCCTATCGGCACCTCTCGCATCGCAACGATACGGGATATATATCATCTTGTGATATAAAATTTTGTGGGGTATAGGGACATCTCCGGAACGGCTTCCATAAATTCAGTGTCTGCCGGCGTGGCGTGGAGCTGTTGGAGTTTCGCTTTGGGTCGATCGCGCCTACGCTGAAAACGAGGGGACTTGCGCCGTAATGCTCGCTTTGGTTCTTATTGCGCTCAGGCGCCCCTATACCTTTATGGTCCTTGGCGTGGTGATCCTGATACTGGGAATCATCGCGGCGCTGAAAACCCCGATCGATATTTTTCCCGCGATCGGCATTCCCGTTGTCAGCGTGGTCTGGTCCTATATCGGCTTGGCGCCGGAAGATATGTCCGGCCGCGTGGTCTTTCCTTACGAACTTATTCTGACCACTCTCGTCAACGACATTGAACATGTCGAGTCGCAGAATTTTTTCGGCTTTGCGGTCACGAAGATCTATTTCCAGCCTAAGGTGAACATCGATCTCGCCGTCGCGCAGGTGTCGGCGGCTTCCCAAACCGTTCTAAAAAGCCTGCCGCCTGGTATAATTCCGCCAATGGTCGTGGTGTACAATGCTGCGTCCGTGCCGGTTATCCAGCTCGCGCTCTCCAGCAAAACCCGCAGCCAGGTCGAACTCAACGACACGGCAAATAATTTCCTCCGACCGTTGCTAACCACTATCCGGGGTGCGGCGGTACCCATTCCCTATGGCGGCAAAAGACGCCAGGTTCTCGTCGATCTCAATCAGGAGAAACTGCAGGCTCTCGGGCTGCAGGCCCAGGATGTCGTCAATACGATAGCGCGGCAAAATCTGATCATACCGGTTGGCACGGAGAAAATTGGCGAATTCGAATATAATGTGCTGATTAACGACGCCCCCGAGGAGGTCGCCGCCCTCAACGATCTACCGATCAAGCGCGCGGACGGGACTATCATCTATCTGCGCGACATCGGCCATACGCACAACGGCAATCCACCACAGATCAATCTGGTGCGCGTCAATAGCGGACCCGCGGTCCTGATGCCGATCCTGACCTCGGGCTCAGCTTCGACTTTGGAAGTGATTGAGGGCGTTAAAAAGCTACTTCCAAAGCTTCGCCTGATGCTACCGGAAGGGGTCGAAATGACTGTCGTCGGCGATCAATCGACCTTCATTTCCGACTCGGTGACGAGCGTGATTCGTGAAGGGCTGATCGCGGCGGGGCTAACCGGCCTGTTGATCTTGTTGTTTTTGGGGAGTTGGCGCTCGACGATCATCATCACCATTTCGATACCGCTGTCGATTCTCGCGGCGCTGGCGGTGATTTCGGCGCTTGGGGAAACGATCAATGTCATGACGCTTGGCGGACTCGCATTAGCGGTCGGGATATTGGTCGACAACGCCACGGTGACGATCGAGAACGTCAGCCGTCATCTCGAGGCCGGCGAGTCGATTGACGTGGCGATCGTGGAGGCCGCCAAGGAAATTATCGCGCCCGCGACGGTGTCGCTAGTCTGCATCATCATGGTGTTCGCGCCTATGCTGTTGCTGGGCGGGGTGGCTGGCTATCTCTTCCGGCCATTGGCGGAGACGGTTGTTTTCGCGATGATTGCCTCGTACATTCTAACCTATACGTTGGTTGAAACCATGGCGCGCTATTTCCTCGGCGAGCAACAAAGGCTCAAGGAAGAGGAAGAAGCGCACGGCCCGCGCCTACACGGGAATGTCGTGACGGCGCTCATGCGTTTCCAGGTCGCCTTTGAGCATCGCTTTGAAGCATTGGTGAGCGCCTATTCGCTAATGTTGGCGCTGGCGCTCTCGGCGCCGCGTCGCGTCGTCGCGGGCTTCATGGCGGCGGTGGCGCTATCGTTTGGCCTAACGCCTTTTCTTGGCAGCGACTTCTTCCCCGAGGCGGAGAGCAACCAGATAAGAATGTTTGTCCGGGCGCCGATGGGTATGCGGCTCGAGGAAACCGGCGTGCTTTGCGATCACATTGAGGCGAAGATCCGCGATATCGTACCCAAGGGATCTCTCGTCACCGTTGTCGACAACATCGGTCTGCCAGTCAGCGGCATCAATATGAGCTATAGCAGTTCCGGCACGATTGGATCGACCGACGCCGAGATTATGATAACCTTCGATCCGGCCCGCATCGCCAATGCCAATCCGATAGTGGAGCAGTTGCGCGAAAAGCTGCCGCACGAATTTCCAGGCGTAAGTTTTGCAATGTTGCCGGCCGACATTGTGACGCAAATCCTCGATTTCGGCCAGCCAGCGCCGCTCGATATTCAGGTGACTGGCTCGATGCGCGACGAAAACCGCGCGTATATTGAGAATATCTTCGAGCGCGTCGCGCGGGTGCCTGGGATCGCCGACCCACGCATACAGCAGGCCTATAATTATCCGTCGCTTTATGTCGATGTCGATCGTACGCTGGCGCAGGAAGTCGGGCTTTCCGAAGCAGACGTGACGATGGCGTTGCAGTCCACACTGGCGGGCAGCTTCCAGAATGCACCCAATTTCTGGCTTGACCCCAAGAGCGGCGTCTCTTATCCGATCGTCGCGATGGAGCCTCAATTTTGGCTGACCGACTTCGAATCGCTCTACAATCAGTCGGTCTCCACTGGTGATCCGCCCCAGATTCTGGGTGGCGTCGCGACGTTGCGGCGCGGCTGGAGCGCCGGTGTCGTCAGCCGTTATAATTCGCAGCCGTCATTCGATATTTACGCCGGAATCAGAGGACGCGATCTCGGCGCCGTGGCTGACGATATTAACACGATCCTCAACGAGACGCGCAAGGAGGCGCCGGCGGCTTCCACAGTCGCGCTGCGTGGTCAGTACGCGACGATGAGCAGCGCCTATGCCGAGTTGCTGATTGGCTTGGCGCTCGCCGTGCTGTTTGTCTATCTGGTGATCGTCGTGAACTTCCAGTCCTGGCTCGACCCCTTTCTGATCGTTAGCGCTCTGCCAACGGCGTTAGCCGGGATTGTCTGGATACTGTTTCTCACCGGCACCACATTGTCCGTTCCGGCGCTGACCGGGGCTATCATGTGCATGGGAGTCGCCACGGCCAACAGCAATCTGATCGTTGCCTTCGCACGCGAGCGGCTCGACGCGGGCGACGAACCTCATCACGCCGCGTTGGCCGCGGGAACAACCCGGTTTCGTCCGGTGGTGATGACGGCGCTGGCTATGATCATCGGTATGATGCCAATGGCGTTCTCCGCTGAGCAAAATGCCCCGTTGGGGCGCGCGGTGATCGGTGGACTGGCCTTCGGAACTGCGGCCACATTGCTGTTGTTGCCCGTAATGTTCAGCCTCGCTCATGGATTCCTGGCGGGTCGTAAAACGCAAGGACAGACGCATGTCGCATTTTGATCCCATCCATCCAGTGGAGCCCAGCCGAGAGGTTTTGGCTGCGCTGGCGCGCAAGACGCGGCGCTGGCTGATCGGACTGGCGCTGATTACGCTGGCGGTGGCGGCCTGGGGCGTTCTGTCGCGCCGGGCGCACGAGGCCGCATTAGCGAAAATCACGGACGAGGGGGCGACGCCGACCGTCGAATTGGTGACGCCAAAAGTGTCTACCGCGGTGCAAGAATTGGTTCTTCCAGCGGATGTGGAGGCTTTCTACGACGCCCCGATCTACGCGCGGGTCAACGGCTATTTGAAGAGCTGGGCGCACGACATTGGCGATCATGTAAAGGCGGGCGAAGTATTGGCGGTTATCGACGCGCCGGACCTCGAGCAGCAGATCGAGCAGGCCAGAGGAGAACTGGGGCACAGCCTGGCCCAGCAGGGCCTTGCCGGCATTACAGCCAAACGGTGGACGAAACTGCGCGACCAGGACGCGGTTTCGCTGCAGAGCACGGATGAAAAGACCAGCGATTTGATCGCCAAATCCTCAGCCGCGACGGCGGCCAAGGCCAACCTCGACCATCTTATGGTGATGAAGGATTTTTTGCAGCTTACAGCGCCCTTCGATGGCATCGTGACGGCGCGTAACACCGACATCGGCGCGCTGGTGGACGCGGGCGTGGGCAAACGCGAATTGTTCCACGTCTCCGACATACACGCGATGCGCGTCTATACTCGTGTGCCCGAAGCCTATGCCGCAAAGATGAAAATCGGGCTGAAAGGGCTGTTGCAACTGCCTCAATATCCGGGCCGCGATTTCGAGGGCAAGATTATCCAGATGGCCAATGCGTTTGCCGTCAATTCGCGCACGATGTTGGTGCAGTTGCTGGCCGAAAATCCCCATGGCGCGCTGATGCCGGGCGCTTATGCGCAAATCCGGTTCCAAATGCCGCCAGAAGGGGCGCCACTCTCGATTCCCGCGAGCACGCTAATTTTTCGAAACGCAAAGCCGCAAGTGGCCGTGGTGGACGAGCAAAGTCGTGTCCGGCTTAAGACCATCGCCATCGCGCGCGATCTCGGCACGAGCCTGGAAATCACCACGGGCCTTACGCCGCGGGAACGTATAATCAGAAATCCCTGGCAATCGATCCGCGATGGCGAGATCGTGCGCGTAAAGGAAGAGAATAACGATAAGGTCGCGCATGAGTCTACCAAATGAGATTTCTTGCATTTGGAACAATGGCGCTGTGCATTGGGATCGGATTGTGCGGCTGCAATTTCGCGCCGTCATATGAGCCGCCCGCCGTGGAGACGCCGACGGCCTTCAAGGAGGCGGCGGGCGCGGGGAGCGCGATCGTCAAGGCGGTCGATAAAAAGTCAGCGCCGGGAGAACCGCAGTGGTTTTCCTCCGATCCGTCTGATCTGCGGCCGCGCGGCCCGTGGTGGAACGCCTTCAAGGATCGGGATCTCGACAAGCTCGAAGCGCAGGTGCGACCCGGCAATCCAGACGTTGCGGCGGCGTTGGCGACAATGGATCGCGCTCGCGCTTTAGCCGCTAGGGCGATGGCGGGGCTGTCGCCGGCCGTCAATATGGGTGGCCAGATCACCGCCAACAAGGAATCGGAGCATCGGCCGATGCGAACCGCCGATCTTCCTCCCGCCGCCACGGATTATGCCCGCAGGGCGTTGTCCGGCGGCGTGCCGCTCAATCCACCCGATCATTATGGCGACAATCAACTCGGTTTTCAGTCGAGCTACGAGATCGACCTCTGGGGACGTGTAAGGAATCTGGCGGCGGCGGGCGCGACGCAGGCGGAGGCCTCGGAGGCCGATCTGGCGGCGATCGAATTGAGCATAGAGGCCGAATTGGCGCGCGACTACATCGCACTCGAAGGGCTCGACGCGGAGATCACGTTGTTAAATGAGATCGTCGCCGCTTTTGACGACACGCTGGACATGACGCAGAAAAGGGTGAGGGGCGGCGTGAGCCCGCCAACGGACGAGTCGCGAGCGCAATCCCAGCTCGATTTCGCCAAGGCGCAAATCCCCGACCTTCAAGCGCGGCGCGCCTTGCTGGAACATGCGATTGCGACGCTGATCGGGAAGCCGGCCTCCGGGTTTTCACTATCGATGAGAAGGCGTTTCGTCGCGTCGCCACGAATTCCCCTGGGGGCTCCGTCGCAACTCTTGGAGCGTCGCCCGGACATCGCGTCGGCGGAACGGCGGGTTGCGAGCGCGAACCGTACCATCGGTGTAGCGCGGGCAGCGTTTTTTCCTAGATTCACGATTAATCTTTCCGGCGGGACGCAGGACACGGGGGTAAGCCTCTTTAACATGCGCAACAGTGTTTGGTCGCTGGGACCCGCGATGACGCTGCCAATATTCGACGGTGGCGCGCACACGGCGGATCTGCGAGAGGCGGAAGCAGCTTATCTAGCAGCCGTGGATCAATACCGCAGCCATGTGTTGAAGGCGATCATGGAGGTCGAAGACGCATTGGCGCAAATCAATTATCTCGCCCGCGAGGCCAAGCAAATAAACGATGCCGTGATTGCAACGAACAAGACACTGGATTTGGAATTGAAGCTCTATAAAGAAGGCGCGGTGATTTACATTGAGGTAGAGGCAGCGCAAGCTGACTCGCTTCAGGCGCGAATTCAGGCGGTCAGATTGCAAACGCAGCGGCTTCAGGCGTCACTGTCGCTGATCGTGGCCTTGGGCGGCGGTTGGACTGCGCCCGTGTTCACTGCGCCGGAGTCCGAGCAGCCCTGCGCCATATGTGAAGTGGCCGCACAACTTTAGCCGTCGAAAGGGACATTGGCGCGGGGATATACCAGAGGTTGTGGGTCGGCCAAGATTTCGCGAGAAAGGAGTTTGTTGTCACGCCGGATGACAAAGCTCGGGCGGAGATCGTAGACAGCGATGCTCGACCCGGAATGGCGCACCCTCATGCCTTATAAATTCAACGCGGATCGCCGCCACAAATTTGCGAAGGCCAAATACAAAGTGACGAATTGGCCGGCCTACGACGCCGCTCTCGTGCGGCGGGGAAGCCTTACAGTTTGGGTCACCGAAGAAGCCATCGCCGCCTGGCATGCGCCGGCGACGGGCAAGCGGGGCGGCCAGCCGCTTTATTCTGATGTCGCGATCGAGACCGGGCTGGCGCTGCGTCTGGTCCTCCATCAACCGCTTCGTCAAACCGAAGGCGCGTTGCGCTCGATCGCGGATTTGCTCGGCGTCGATCTTCGCATTCCCGATCACACGACGTTCAGCCGTCGTAGCGCCCGTCTGACCATCTTGCCCAAGCGCGTCGTGCGTGACGAGCCCTTGCATTTGCTGATCGACAGCACTGGGATCAAAATCTATGGCGAAGGCGAGTGGCTGGGCGAAAAGCACGGCGCGCGCGCGTCGGCGATGGCGGAAGCTGCACATCGGCGTCGACGCCGGTTCACACGAGATCGTCGCCGTGGAATTGACGCCGGACGATATCGGCGACGTCACGGCGGTTCCCGATTTGCTGGATCAGATCGAGGGCGAGATCGCAGCGGTGACCGGCGATGGGGCTTATGACGGCCAGAGCGTCTATGACGCGGTCGCGGCGCGTCATCCGGGCGCCGCCGTCATCGTCCCGCCCCGATCGACAGCTATCACCAGCGAGACGGTAGCGACGCCGCGCGACCAGCATCTCGCCGTCATCGCCGAGCACGGGCGCATCGGCTGGCAACGCAGTTCCGGTTACTCCCGACGCAGCCTGGTGGAAACGGCGATCTATCGTTACAAGACCATCATTGGCCGCCGTCTTCATGCCCGGAATCTGCCCAATCAAAAGACCGAGGCGAAAATTGGCTGCAACGCTCTCAATCGCATGACCGCGATGGGCATGCCGGTTTCCGTTCGTGTCGAGTGAGATGACGCTGCCAGCCGAAATTGCGCCCTCAGCCCATTCATGCACCAACGCCGTGCATTGTAGCTCTGCTCAAAGCCGCCGCCGGCCACCGGCATGATGCGCGACTCTTCATCTGTGAGGTTGATCTGATCTTGCGGCAGCGGTCCCGCGGTTGGAGGTCGCGGCGGCTTTCCGCCAGGCTTCTTGCCCCTCGCCGCGGTCTTGGCCACGCGCGCCGCGAGTTTGGCTTCATGCTCCGCCAACTCCCGCGCGTAACGCTCCTTGGCGCGCGCCTCAATCTTCGTGCGCGCTTCGGCAAGCTTGCGCAAACGCTCCTCGCGACGCGCCAGTTCATCCGGTATCGACATGCCGTCGGGAATATCCGCTGTATCCGCCCCCTCAGCTTTGGCCATCAGATCGGCGACCTCGGCCTGCAATTGCGCCTCGATCTTGCCTGCGTGCTCGTAGGACAGCGCGCTATGTCGGCTGGCGTTGGCGTGGATCTTCGTGCCGTCGAGCGCAATCGTTCCCATTTTCAGCACACCCATCTCGCGCGCCAGCAACAGCACCTGAACGAACAGCGCGTTGATCTCGTTCAGAAACCGCCGCCGGAACGCAGCGATCGTGTCGTGGTCGGGATGATCGTTAGCCGCAATGAAGCGAAACGCCACCGAGTCATAGCTGGCCCGCTCCAGCTTGCGACTCGAAAACACGCCAGTCGCATAGCCATAAACCAAGAGGCCGAGCAGCAACGCTGGATGATACGACGCCGACCCAGAGCCGCGATAACTGCCGCTCATCGCGGACAAGTCGAGGCCGTCGATCACTTCCACCACGAACCGCGCCAGATGCTTTTCCGGCAACCATTCATCCACCGACGGCGGCAACAAAAGCCGGTCTCTCGATCAATCAGACGGAAATTGCTCATCGACGGGCCGCGCTCCCAAGGTAAGAATCAGCGCAATGAGTCTAACAAATTTCGCCGCCCAGCGCCCGCTAAGTCCGACTGGCTGCTAGGCTATTGATCAAGGCAAAAAGATATCTCAAACTGGTAAAGGCCAGAACGCCACCGGTGTTGCGCGTCTATGAGGCGAAGCGCGCATATCCGTCACCGTCAAAGTCGCCGAGGCCAAGACGAGGCTTTCCGACCTCCTCGCCAAGGTCGAAGCTGGCGAGGAGGTCGTCATCGCCCGCGGCAATGAGCCCATCGCGAAACTCTCGGCGCTCGACGACCAGGCGCGCCGCCGCGCAGCCATCGAGGCAATGCTGCGGGAGCGCGACGACGGAGCCCGCAAGAAAGTCACCTTCGAAGAAATTTTGGCTTGGCGACATGAGGGGCGGCGTTACTGATGGCGTTCATCGTCGACGCCTCAATCACTGCAGGCTGGTTGCTGCCGGACGAGAAGACCGAAATCGCCGACGCGCTCGCCTTGCGGATGCACTGGTTGTCGCCGAGCCGGGCGGCGGAGGGCGCCGTCCGGCTCGGCGACTGCCAAATTTCGCGTAAGTCGCCGTGCGCGTTGGGCTGAACGGACTTCGGCAGCTTGTCGAGAACGTTCGAGGTCTGGTGCTGCCAGCACCGCTGGCGACGCGTCGACGGGAACACCTCGTCGAGAGCCCTCCAAAATCCAAGCGCGCCATCGCCGACGGCGATTTCGGGGGCGATGATCAGGCCGCGCGCCTTCAAATCGACGAGCAATTCTTTCCAGCTTTACACGCTCTCGCGCATGCCCGCCTTAAAGCCGAGCAGTTCCTTCTTGCCCTCCGGCGTCGCGCCGATCAGCACCAACATGCATGTATGGATGCCCCCGTTCGCGCAAGATGTTTTCGAACGACTTGGTCCGCGTGATCGGATGCGGTCATGTATCAGGCCTTGGTAAGCGGCCTGATCTGGCCGCTGGCCGGTATGGAGATGAGCGGATCTGGCGCAGATCATTCGGGCGAGCTGTCGAGCTCGGTGCATGTTAACGCGTTTCCAGACCCAGATCTAACCGATCATTTTGACCTTACCGTTCGTCGACCTCCCTACACGCCCGACAGTCCTCCGGTTGCTTTGGCTGATTGTCGATCAGGCCGCCGCAGCCACAGGAACCCGATAATCCTCCGCCTTCGCCAGCATGGCCCAGATCGACCGGGCCATCTTGTTGGCGAGCGCAATCGCCACCAGCATCTTTGGTTTGCGCGCCAGCAAGCGCTGCAGCCAGCTTCCCTCCGGGGCGCCCTTTCGCGAGGCCGAGCGGACGACGGCCATCGCGCCGATGATCAGCAGCCGACGAATATCACGCTGCCCCATCTTCGAGACTTTTCCGAGAACCTGCTTGCCGCCGGTCGAATGTTGCCGGGGCGCGAGCCCGAGCCAGGCGGCGAAATCGCGCCCGCGTTTGAAGACATCCATCGGCGGCGCAAAGGTCTCGATCGCCAAGGCCGTGATGGGGCCGACGCCTGGCATCGTCTGCAGACGTCGCGTCGTTTCTCCGCACGCGGCTTCGTGGACCGTCACCTTCTCGAGTTCGGAGATCCTTTTCGACAACCCCTCGATCTGATCGAGGAAGACACGGGCCAACTCCACGACGAGAAGCGGAAGCGAAGTCCCCTGACCCTGATCCTCGACCGCCTCTGCAAGAACTTTCACATTCGCGGGTCCCTGCGCGGCCACGACGCCGTGCTCCGACAAATGACCGCGGAGCGCATTGATCAGTTGCGTGCGCTGCCGGACCATAAGATCGCGCGTCCGGAAAAGCATGGCGCGCCCTTGCTGTTCCTCGGTCTTGACCGCGACGAAGCGCATCGTCGGCCGAACCGCAGCCTCGGCGATCGCTTCCGCGTCGGCCGCATCGTTCTTTTGGCGTTTCACGAACGGTTTGACGTAGGCGGGCGGGATCAACCGAACCTCGTGGCCAAGGTCGCGGATGGTCCGTCCCCAATGGTGCGCGCTCCCGCAGGCCTCCATGGCGACGACGCAGCGTGGCTGCTCGGCAAAGAAGGCGAGAACTTTCTCTCGGGAAAGCTTCTTGCGGAAAGCCACGCCGCCGTCGGCGAGGGCGCCGTGCGCCTGGAAGGAGCGCTTTGCAAGGTCGAGACCGATGATGCTAACCTGTTCCATGGATGCTCTCTCCGTTGGATGCTCTCTCCGTTCGTGGGATGCGAAAACATCACCACCTTGGCACATTCGATGCCGTCAGGAGGGGGCATCCACTCCATCATTCGGCTTGCGGCTCCATGCGCGCTTGCAGATAAACTCCGTCGGCCCAAACGTAAACATAGCGCCGAGCCGACAGATCGCGCTTTTGCCAGAGCTTGTATTCGCCTTCCCATTCCCCATTCAGCCGCGCGATCACGGCGGGCGAAAGATTGGGCGCGTCCCTGCCGAGCAGGGCTGTCAGCACTTCCTGATAGTCGCCGGTCGAAATCCCGCGCGGATAAAGCGCCGGCAAAAGGACCTCGAGGCTTTTCGTGCGCCGCGCCCATTTCGGCAGGATCGACGAAGCGTAGCGGATGCGCTCCTCGGCGCTCAAAACGCCACGATCACGCGCCTTGGGCTTCTCCACTTCGACCGGCCCAATGCCCGTCTGGATCGGACGAACCGGATCATGTCCGTGACGAACGATGCGCTGGCGACCGTCCGGTAGCTTGAGATCGGCGTGCGAGCCCAGGAGGGCCGCGAGAACTCGGCCTCCACCGCCTGCTCGATCAGCCGCTTCGCGCCCGCGCGCAGGATTTCGATCAGCGGGTCGTCGATTTCGTCTTTCTGATGGAAGGGAACAACTTTATCCTCGGACATGGCGTAACGCTCCTCTTGGAGGTTCGGGTCGGCTGCACACCAACCCCGTTACGCCGCCTTCCTCACGTCGTCATCACCCACTTTCCCGCATAGCTCAGACCCGATACTACATATCTTCAGCGATGCTTTCCGCCCAACAGGCCGCCGAAGCCGTGCGCGGTCATTGGGGGATAAAGAACCGCCTGCACTGGGTGCCGGACGTCGTTTTCAACGAAGATCAGTCCAGACTGCGCAAAGGCCATGGCGCGAAAAACATGTTCACAGTCAGATACTTAGCCCTCAACCTCGTCCGCACAGCCAAAGAAAAAAGCAGCATCAGGCTGCGCAGTGGGATGTCGAATACCCCGCCAGCCTACTCGGCGCCACAACCCGTTAACCCGGATTCGGAGCCCTGAGGCGCTGCGAGAACAGCTTGCCAGCGGCGTCGGTGTGTGGCACAAGGCCGCCAGTTCAGCGCTGCAGTAGCTCAGTGGTAGAGCACTCCCTTGGTAAGGGAGAGGTCGAGAGTTCAATCCTCTCTTGCAGCACCATAAAATCAAAGACTTATGCGAAATAGGGTGGCGCTAGAGCGAGCGGTAGCTACCACATAGCTACCAGTCCAAGCCTGTGCATTCCCTCCCCTTTTTTGGCAAGCCGGATCACGGCCTCGCGTTGCCCCCGCGCTACTCGCCAGCTATAGCTTAGCCAATAGCCAAAGCCTCGATTGTCTCCTCGGGAACGGGCGGCGCGATACAGGCCATGCGCCCGGCTCATGACGGCGGCGCGGTCAAAGCGCCCGGATGGTAGCAGCATGTTCATTCCTCGATCAGCCCTTTTTCATAATCCTCCATCGTCATACAGGTCGCACGGATTTCGCCTCTCATCGCCAGTTCGACGATTTCCAAATCTGGGCGCCTAGAGGCGCTACGCGGGCACTCCCACGCGATTGCGCAAATAAGTTCCGCCGCATCCGCCAGCGATAGATTTGTCTCAAGCCGGTCGCCATCTGTTCGGCTCACGGCGTAACGGGTCTCAGTCATTTTAGGCCCTTTCAGTTAGGCGGCGCGATCCAGCGAAGCGGGCGGGAGGCGCGACGGGAACCGCCATCCGCCCCTGGCGTCTATCGGGGCCGTTTTTCCTCGAAATGCGGTCCAAGCGCTCCATTCTGGCGTCCCGTTTTCGACCCATACGCCCGGCGCGCCTGCTGGCGAAGCGGCCTTCGGCGCCAGCCCCTGCCAGCGCCTTTCAGCAAGCCAGCGAGAGGCCGAAAGCAGGAATTTCCGGTCTTTGTCCCGCATCGAAGCGGCGTAGGCTTTGGCTCCAGCGATGATTTCCGTAGGATCATGGCCGGCGGCAACAGCGTCCCGGAAGGCCCGTCTTGCCGGTTCAATCGCCGTCCCGCCCTCGCGTTCAGGATACGCCCCTATGAAGTCGGAAAAAAAAATCTCAGCGTCACGCGTCTCTATGTTTTTCTCTGTCTCTTTCTCTCTCTCTTTATCTTGAGCGTCACACTGCGTCACCGGCGCGTCACGGCCTTCGTTACAAGCCGTCACGGTCGCGTCACGGGCTTGCCGTTCCCTCCAGCGCCTCGTTCGTTCAGCGGCGGTCAATGGCTCGCTAGCCTCCGGATCATTATCGCTCCGCCCGCCAATGGGAATGAGGCGCAAGGCGTCGCCATCGCCCTCGATTAGGCCAGCCGCGCGCAAGGCTTCTAATCTGCGCTCTAATGACTTCCGCGAGGTCCGCAGCAAAAACGCCACGTCGTCTAGGCCGGGGAGCCTTCCGCCGCTCCACGATGCGACGCAGCTCAGGTTGAACCACAATCGAAAGAGGCCAGCCGGGAGGCGCTGCATCCGGCGATCAAGGAACACGAGTTCAGGGGCCTTCCACCATCTCCCATTCATTGGTTTCCCCTATTTCGCGAGGGCGATACGAACCGCTTCGACGGCGGCGGCGATCAGCGGCGCGCCAATGGCGGCGGATATAAGCGGCGTGAGGGATAGGGTAAGTGCGACGATCATGGGGACTGGCATGGGGGCCTCCAGACAAGGGCAGGCGTTCGCCGAGAAAGGGTTTGACGGCGCTTGCGGTTGTGGTATGTGACTTATTCAACAGTTTGTGTTGATAAATCCCGCCCTATAATCTGTCAATAGAAAATGTTGAAACATGACGCCTTCCCAATGCCGCGCCGCTAGATCTCTTCTTGACTGGAGCCAGCCGATGCTTGCCAAATCGGCCAGCCTAGGGCTTTCGACGGTTGTCGATTTCGAGCGAGGGAGGCGACTAATTCCCGAAAAAACCGTCGCGACCATCAAAACCGCCCTCGAAGCCGCTGGCATCGAATTTATCGCGGAAAACGGCGGCGGCGCGGGCGTGCGGTTGCGTAAGGCGAGGTAAGGCTTATGCGAGCTTGCGCGAAGAGCAGCTATTGCCGCTCCCCGAAATCGGGGAGCGGGAAGGCGGGCTTGCGTGGCGATGGCGGGGCGAATAATCCGCACGGGTGTAAAGGTAAGCCTGATAACGGAACCAATCATGACAATGTAATGATTGATTCCTACGAGCATCCCAAGGCCGATCAAGGGAACTCGAAGACCTACGGATTGCGGAAGCTGCGCCATGCCGCGACGCCCGAAATAGACGAAACCACGGGCGAAGCTCCCCCGCGAGGGGGCGCTTTCTTCGGCGGCCTTGCGCGCCGCCGGAGGGGCGAATAATCCGCAGGGCGCCAACCAGCATAATAAGCAAGCCGATGAGAAAGAGGTCACCGTGTCTAATATACACAATGACCTACCGTCGCGCCCTGCCGGAACGAGCATCGATGCTGGCCTGCGCCGCCTTCGCCATGCCGCGACGGCGGGAAAAGGTCGCCAAAAAGGGCGAGCAATAACCAACGGCCCCAACGGCTAGCGCGAAACGGTCGCAACCCATTGATTCCGTGACTTATTCGGCGTTTCCCGAATAAATGG
Source organism: Methylocystis sp. KS32 (assembly GCA_002862095.1). Classification (GTDB taxonomy): domain Bacteria; phylum Pseudomonadota; class Alphaproteobacteria; order Rhizobiales; family Beijerinckiaceae; genus Methylocystis. Next base: position 15,898 of record PHSQ01000005.1, read on the forward strand.
GCGCGCCATTGAGCCGTTGCGATATCGCAACAACTGGCGAAAGCCCTTTATTATTATGGGCTTTTCCCCCTCGTGGCGCGTAATTCAGTTGTAATCATAAGGTTACAACTGGTCTAAGTCATTGATGTAGCTAATTATCCCCCTCATGGGGGATAATACCGCCCGGCGGCGTCTGGGCCTTCGTCTTTTCTGGCGCATCAGCAAGCCGATATTCCCCGCCCCGCATCGTCCAGCTACGTTCAGGTCGCGGATTGATCGGCGCTGGCGTCGAGGGGGTCTCTGGCGTCGAGGGGGTCGGAGGCGCGGCCTCTTCCTCGCTTGCCGTCGTCGCGGGCGTCTCTGGCGCCGATGGCCTGCTAACACCCGTAGCCGCCCGTAGAGCCGCGTAGGTGCTTTCCATGTTGCTCGGACTACGCGCCAGCGCGGCCCGAATCAACTCGCGAATAAATTCGGCGCGGGACTTACCTTTCGGAATGCGGGCGTCAATAGCCGCGAGCGTCCCGGCTGGCATTTTCAACAGGATTCGGTCAGTAAAAGGCTTGCGGCCCATATCGGATATCCCTTTTCATTATTTCGGATATTCGATATCTTGGCGGTTAGGGCTTGACGTGTCAATAGCGGATATCCGCTTTAGGAATAACGGATATTCGATAGCAGCCGGTCGGGCGGTCAGTTTCCGCGCGCCATTTTCTCGTCGAAGCTCTCGCGTTCAATGACGGCCGTCAAAGTTCTCAAATACTCCACGGCATAATCATGGCCGCTCACACCTACTAGCGCCGCCGCCGCGCCGTGAAGCAGATTGAGCGCCAATTCAAGGGCCTCGTCGCCAGTCTCGCACGCTTCCACGGCGCGCATGACAAGGCTTATCGCGGTCTTCGCATCGCTGCGCTGTGCGAGGGTCAGGCTCTTCATGCTGGATCGGCGCCAAGAGAATTGGCCACGCGGTTGAGGGCGTCACGGATGGCGCGATCGATCGTAGACAGGTCGTGCTTGCTCAGGTGCGGCAAAAGAAGAGCGAGGTCATTCGGCAACGCGATCATCGCGTTCATGACGGCCGCGTAGTCGTTTCCCCATCGGCGTTCAACATCGCGAGCAAGCAGATACTCGCCACGGGCGATGGCGTTCTTCATTTTCTGCCCGATTTTCTGCTCGCGGGTCAGCAAGGCGCGCTCTTTGGTTAAGTCCGCCTGATCCTCGCCACCCCTGCCAGCGGCAACCCCGGTCAGGTGTTCAACAAAGGCGTGAAGAGCGGCGGGCATGTCGAGTTTGCCGCCCTCGTTCAGCGTCAAAACGCCCTTCTTTATGTATCGCGCGACGGTCGGCGCCGCTATGCCAGCGTGGCGCGCAAAGTCGGCTTGGGTCATCTCGATTTTTGTGGTCATAGCGTTAAAGCCCTCCCCTTCTTTTCTACTACATTTTTATGTGAAACCCTAGAACTGCTTGATTTTTCTAGGGAAAATAATAACATTCAAGCCCTTATAAAATTTTGCAGAGATTGAAACAACAGGGTTCAAACTACCCGCAAGCCATCGAAACCCAGGAAGGACCCAAGCCGGGGGGGTCTATGTGAGGCCCTGCGACCAGCCCGCTACCCGGCAGACCTAATTTCCTTTCGCGCACCAGCGGCCTTCGCAGCCAATCTATGAGGCCATCAATACATCGCCAAAATGCCGCTTGCCGTCGTTCCGGTCGCCATGACCTGTTGCACGCGAATTGGAAGCACGGAACCAGCGGGAACACCCGAAAACGTCGCCGCGTTCCCATCCGCCATCGTCGCCGCAACCGATCCAGCGCTTCCGATATAGAGCCCTCGCGTCGTCGAAAAGGTCTGCGTGTCACTCGGCGTCACCGATACGGCGCTCGTGAAAGGCGATGACAACGACGGCGAGTAGCCGGAAAATTGATCCATTGATTTGTCTCTTTTAATAGAGCGCGACAATTCCGGTCGCGGTCGTTCCGCTCGCGAGAACCGCTTGCACACGCAAGGGCAACACGGCGCCGGATTTAATTCCGATAAACTTCGCCTTGCTGTGGTCGGCCATCGCAACAGCGAGGTCACCGCCTATGCCGATGTAGAGCGCGCGCGTTCGGCTAATTGGTTTCGTGTCACTCGGCGTTATATCGTCCGCGCCCTCGAAAGGCCTCGCGAGCATGGCCGTTGTGAATCCAGAAAACTTCATTGTCGTTCTCTCGTGTTCAGTGGCGGCGCGGCCCAAGGACTCAACCGCGCCGCCTCTTCGCCCACGACTCCGCCACGACGCGCGGGCAACTCGTTTACGCCGCGACTGCGACGCCTCGCTGGATCAAATCGTCACGCCTTCTTCGCAGCGGCCAAAACCTCAGGCGGCGTCATGAAACCGCTGTCCGCCGGTTCAGGAACGCGCCCGCCAACTCGCACGGGCTTGCCGTCGCCATGCAATTGCGCGTAGCCTAGTCGGATCAACTTTTCGGCTTGAGGCCTAGGAAAACCGGCCAATTCGTCTTTGAGATAGGGCAAGTCGTGCCGAAGAAATTTGACGATCACCATGTCAGAATTTTGCATTTGTGTTTCCTTCGTTTAGTTTTACCTGGTTGATAAATGCGGTCGCCATCGGTCAGCGCGATGCGGTCTCTCCTCGATGTCAAATGGCCTCGCCAGACCTTTTGCGACGAGCCTTTTTGCGGTGTCGTGGTGGACTTCGAGAATGGTCCCTCGAAGACGGCCGTCATTGGCAACGAGCAAAACGATGCGCTCTTTATCGCTCGTGTTCATTATAGGAAACTCGCGGCGGTATCGGCTGGAACCGTCACAAGGCTCACCTCGTAAGGCGTCCACTCAGTGATGCGATGCAATGGCGGTCGCACGCTGTCATCGATGCGACGATCATGCGTCAAATAGCCGATTGAGATTGAGTTCAATCCGCTTGCGACCATGCCGAAAGCGCGTTCGCCATCGGGCGATTCGTTGAATTTCAACTTCGCGATAATGCCGCGTCCGATTGCTTTCGCGGAACCGGGAACGACAACCCCGAGGACTTCGTCCAGCCCGGACAAATCATGACTGTCGAGGACTGGCGCGCTTGAGTTGAGCCGATGCAGATCAACATTTTCGGGCTTGCACAAAAGCACTTCGTTGAAGTCACCTCGTTGTAGCGTGGACATTGGCACGGGAAGCTCGGTCGCGATAAGAGCTTCAACTGTGCGCGACGATTTATCCAAGCTTTTCGGTGCGAGGTTCAACGAGCGGCGCGATAGCTTCGCGGATGCAAAGCGGATGGTCTGCCCTCGAACTTCGGTGCATATGCCGCGGTCGATCAAGTGAACGCTTTCGCGCATCGGCAACGTCGCAACATCGCCGGGCTCGTGCCATTGCCATCGCGAGTTAAATCGAACTGTTTGCATATCACTCCGCCCCTTCATTCATAGCCGCGCGTTTCTCCTCGCGACGTTTTTCATTTGCAGCGAGTCGAGCATTTTCGACGCTAATCACGCGCGCCACATGTCCCGAAAGCGGCCCCGCCGGCGGGACAACTCTGATTGAATCATGCCATTGAACGTCTCGATAATGATCGCCCGGAACTTTGCCATAGACGCTCAAAAATTTCGCTTGCGCCTCGCGTGCGGCTTCGGTCTTTTCGAAAAAGTCGACCGCACTTTCACGCCACTGAACAAGCCAATTTCGAAACTCGTTATCGTCCTGCTCTTCTGTTTCCAACTGGATGCGGCTTTGAATTTCCGCTTCCGCCAAGGCCAGTTTTTCAAGCTGGATTTTTGCGCGGTCGGCTCGCAGATCGTGCGCTGCAATCGCGGCGTCATCCGCGTCGGACGCGAGAAGATGCTTGCGTTCGAGTTCATGCGAATGAATGATCGAATCGGCGCCGCGTCGTTCGACTTCAATTTTCTCAAGCGCGGCGTTCAACTCCGCAAGCACGCTTTCCGGCGCGGGTGTCGCATCGCCCTTTTTGCGCGGCGCTGGAAGGAATTTTTGCCAGAATTTTTTATTCATGAGTTCAATCTCCGTGCTGCAATAATCACGCGAGAGCGTTTGCAATTGCAACGGCTGTTTCTTGCAAACTATTTCGCGCGTGTGAGCGACATCATTCAGGTCATCGCCAAGGGCTTCGCCGCGCGATGCGGCGCGTTCTATGGTGCGACGATCCTTGCCAATTGCCTGCGCTGAATGTGAAACGAACGACAAAATGTCGTTCGTTTTTCTGGCGTTTGAAGCATTAGCTTCCGCCTTCGTCTCCGGGTGCAATTGCTCGTAAATTTGCTTGCAGCCGATAGAAGGACGGATCGGTTGTCATCAAGACCTATTTCGCGCGCCATATTCTTCGCGTCGTCCGAGAGCCCGGCGACCTTGACGGCGCGATGTGCGTCATCTTTATCAACGCCGAGTTCCCGCGCTGCGGCGCGTATGCCGCTCTCTTTATGTTGCGGGCCTCTGCGGCGACCATCTGGCAACGTCTCTAAGAGACTGCTGTCGGCGCAACTTGCGCCGGCAGTCTCTTCCGCCAGCCGAATCCATTCTGCGACATGCTCATCGCGTTCGAGAGCAGTGAGTTCCGCGCGGGCGAGGTTCTCGTCATCCGCATCGAAAGCCGTCGCGAACATTTAGGATTTGTCGCCATGCCAATGCGCGACCGTGATTCAATTCGACGATGTTTACGAGCGATTGTCTTGCGGCCTTGCAGATCGGCGGCGTGCGCGACGCGACGCGACCAAGATCGAAGCTCAAGCTCTTCGCAGCGCCCGATTGCGTCATGCCGCTGTAGTGTTTTGCGAGAGCCTCGCGTATGGCGTCGTCACGCCGCTCAAGACGCGTCCGTTCGTCCGGCGGGAAAATAAACTCGTCGCCTCCCACGAAGAAAGATTCGGCGCTTTCCCGCTTCTCGTCGTCGCTCAATAGCTGCGTCGCCTCAAGCCATCTTGAAAACTTCAAAGCGGCCATGGCGCGCCACGCCAGACGGTGAATGGCGTCTTGAGTCTCAGGCTTCATTCCGGCCCCCTATCGATTCCCGCGCCTGCGATGGCCGCTGATGCGATTTGGCTGTTTTTGACATTGGCCTAGCGGGCGCATTGCATGAGGCCACTAGGCGGCCCGCGCTCGCGTCCAATTCCCGGCGGGCGACGATTTTGCCGTTCATGTTCCGCCGGGTCGGAGTTCCGGCTGGAATGGCGTCCACGATAAGGTCAATGTGAAGCGACCAATTTGGAATGTTTTTCTAGGCATTGGGGGGTTCCGTAAGCGCGAATGGTTAAGCTCTAGCCATGACGCACATGACGCACAATGACGCACTTCTATAGAAGTCCCCCTGTACACGCGTGTGCGCGCGCGCGCACATGGTGGTTCTATGAAAGTGCGTCATTGTGCGTCATGTGCGTCATGTGCGTCATGCCGGCCGGTTTGCGAAGACAACGAGCGTCGTTGCGCCGGGGAAGTGCCAAGAGGGAAAATCTGGCGTCTCTAGCGTGAGCCCGTGAGCATCGGCAAAGGCTTGTCCCTTCTCGCGGTTGAAGGAATAGAGGTGAGCGGCGATGGCGACGGCGCGGCTGTAATTGCGTCATATTTTAGCTGTCCTTTGGAACGTAGCCGCGCCCGCGATAATCTTTAATTGCTTTCCAGCCGAGTCGCTGGAGTGCGGCTGCGATTCGGCGTTGCTCAAGCGTTCCGACCCGCTCGACTTTTATATCAAGCGCTTCGCGAGCTATTTCCGTGACGCTCACTCGCGTAGCGTTGCTCACGTAAGCCTTTATGACTTCCTGCCAAACGTCCTCTTCGAAACGGTCCTCTTGCTCGCCCGCAATGTGTAGTCGCTCGAAGTCGCTACGGGGCCACCATTTTTCGCCCGCGCGATAGGCGTGGACGGCTTCCGCGAATAGCTGGTCTCTGGCCATCGCAAGTCCGTCTGTGTCGATTGTTCCGACCACAACCGGCCAATATCGGCGCCCGCCGGTTTCGTCTCTCAAATATTTCGATTTGTTCGTGGTTCCGACAAAGACGCATTGACGGGGCTCAATGACTTCCTTTCGCCCATAGGCGGGGCGATAGCGTTCGACGGGGCGCGTCAGGAACGCCTTTAGCGCGGCGTCTTCGGCGCGGCTTAGCGAGGCCATTTCGGCTATTTCCACAAGCCACTTGCCGCAAAGATGTTGCACAACGTCTTTGCCCGCCGTGACGTCTGGTAGATTATCGGAGAACCATTGGCCGCCTAGGATCGCGCACGCTGTTGACTTCCGTGCGCCCTGCGGCCCTTCAAAGACCAGCATGTAGTCGGATTTGCATCCGGGGGCGAAGATGCGCGCGACCATCGCTATAAGGAATAGCTTACCAATGCCGGAGGTGTATGGCGTGAGTTCCGCGCCCATGTATCGATGCAGCCAAGCGGCAACGCGCGCTTCGCCGTCCCATCGCAGAGAATCGAGATAACTCCTTACCGGGTGGAACGCGTTCTCCTGCGCTCGAAGATCAATCGCGCTGTGGACGGTTTCCTTGGATATGCGGGTGAGTCCCTCGCGTTGCAGCCATTCCTGCAATTGCACGGCGTCCGTGTCCGTGACAAGGCGGGGCAATTGTTGTTCGACGCGGTTCAGAACATTAGGAATCGGCGCCACCAGCATCGCGGCGCGTTGCATCTCGTCGAAGGCGAACGCGCGCGCCAACGCCGGGACGTGGCGCAATCCAAGCATCGCGTTTGCGAGATTTGGGATCGGTGTTTCGCGATGGTCAAGTTGTGCGCCGGCCAGCCAATCGGGGACGATGATTTTTGGCTTGTGAGGTCTTTTCCGCAGCGCCCTCGGCTCAATGACTTCGACGCTTTCGAATTTAGGAAGCGCGCTCATAGGGCGCCCTCGCTTTCTCGAAGAGCGTCGTTGAAGTCGCGACCGGGCGATAACGGTCTGTGCACGAGAATTCTGCTTCGCCTGTGCGCTTCCGCCGTGCGCCTTATCGCGTTCTCACCGGCGTCGTCGCCATCGGCAAATAAGTGCAGCTCGCGAACGCAATCGGGGATCGAAACAGAGTGCATCCGCGCCGCGCCAAGGCAGGCCCAAGTCGGAACGCCGAATAGGCGCATAGCGCTCAATGCGGTTTCAACGCCCTCCGCTAAGCCAAGCACATTGGTCGCGGCCCCGAATCTCACGGCGCCGTCGCGCATGGCGCCGAAGGTTCGACGGGGGAATTTCGTTTGAGCCTTACGGTCTCCGCGAGGATCAAGCATCGTGATTTGCACCGCGACAACGCGACGGTCCCCAGCCTGTATCGCCGCGACCATCGCCGGAAGGTAAATGCGGCCCGGCAAATGCGGGTAGGCGGGAAGGTATCGAAGCGACGGCGGCGGATCGAAGGTTATCCCACGCGCTCGCAAGTAGGTCTCGCCAAGCGTGCCTTGGATCGGTTCCGCCCCTTGCCAGAGTTGGAGCGCGTAAGGGTCGGGCTCAACCGGCGCGGGCGGCGAAAGCATTGGCGTGCGAGGGTGTTCCCGCTGCGTTTCGTCATTCAATCCGCGTTGGCCAAGGGCGGCTAGAACGTCGCGCGGATCGCAGCCGCCGAAACAGTAAACGAGCAGCTTACCGTCGCGGCCATCGGAAACGCTAAGCGAAGGTGAGCGATCGCCCCGGCCCTTGCCATGCGAAGGAACAGGGCAACGGCATAAGAACCCGCCGCCGTGGCGAACGCCTTTGAGAGTTTTTGCAATATCGGCGGCATTCATCGTTCGGCCGCCTCTTCCAGCGAGGAAACCGCGACCGTTACGCCTGCGACGGGACCATAAATTTCCTGGACTTCGAGGGCGGCGATTTGGGCGTCGTCTTCGTAGACTATGGAGTTGATCGCATCGGCAACGAGCTTCGCCACGTTGTCAGCATCAGGTCGCGCCGTTCGCCATCGCGCCGCGTCACGGCGTTTCTTCGTCCATGAGCTAGGCACGATGTAGCTGGCGCGGATCGCCATGCGTAATGGCCCCGACATCGGCGGCGCGCCGGCCATCGCCTTCGCGGCGGCGAGCTTCGCGAGCGCCATAAAGTCACGTTGTCGTTTGGGCGTGAACCTGATTTTTCCGTTTCCGCCGCTGCGAGCGAAAGCGACAGGTTCGCCGGGGATCGTGAAGGCAACGAATTCCGCTTGGCTTCCGATGCTCTCGGCGCTATAATTTTTGGGTTCGTTGTGGTAGTTGGCTAGGCCCTCGGCGTCACCAGCGCCGGGGCCTTTTCTTTGGTGTGTCATGGCTCACGCGGCCTCGCTGTGTGAGAGACGGGCCGGAAGCTCGGAAGAGGATCGGATAGGCTGCGACATGCGGCCATTGGCCCAGTCGAGCGCATCGCCCCATCTGTAAATCGGACGGCGCCCAAAGAGGCGATAGGCCGGGCCGCCCCCGCGCGTCACCATCGAATCAAGCGAGTTTTTCTTGACGGGGAAGCCGGCGGCGGTGAGCGCTTCGGCAAGCTGCTTGCGCGTCAAAAGCGCGTCCGGGCTTTGGGGAATCGTAGTCACTTGTGGTCACTCCTGATTTGAAGTGACGCCCAATTTAACCACGTTTTTGAGTCTGTCTTTTCCTCATTCAAATCGGAAAAGTTATTTTTTTGGGTCGCGCTCTTGGAAGGAAAGTTTTGACGGGACTATCTCAAGTTCGGGCGCCAGCCGGATCGCAGCGCCGGGCGCCATGAGCGGCTTTGGGCTTTGTCGCGTGCGCGTCCCTTCGGCGGCGATTCGATAAGCTTCGGCGGTTTCGAGAAAGCCTCTTATCCCTCCTATCTCGCACGGGAATGCCGGGTTGCCGTCCAGCGCTTCGTCCAGCCATGCCGCCCAAAGCGGCGCGACGGGCCGGAATGACGGCCAAAGGTCATTATCGAAAATCTTTTTGGTCACTGTGTCGCCTGCGACGCGTCGAAATTCCGCCGCAAGCGTGATCGTATGACCTAGCGCGACGCGCCCGACACATTCGCGTAAAACCATGCCTGCAATCGCTCCACGCCGAAACGGCGTGAGCGCCCCATGCCGAATATGGTCGAGGGGAAAAGACAGGCGCGAAAGCTCCGCGAATAGTCTTAGGTCTTCGGGCTCCAATCCGTCCACGTAGGGCGCGCTATGTTCGATGGCGGCTGTAGTCAACGCAGCTTCGCGCGCGGCCTTGTCGGACGGCCAAAGCATCGTCGCCTCGATCATGGACAAGTGAAGCCGGGCCGGGTTTTCGAGTGCTTCTAGGCCAATGGGGATCGTTAGACGGTTCTCAGTCGTCAGCATGGCGGCGCGCCTTTCCCATCGAAGAGATTCTCTCAGCAATTGCGTTCGCCGCTGCGACAAGGACGGCATCGGCGGCGTGCGTGTAGCGCGAAGTGACGCTTTGCCCCTTGTGTCCGATCAGTGCCGCAATGACGGGCTCAGAATATCCCATGTCCGCCGCGAGCGACGCGTAGGAATGTCTGAAAACATGCGGCGTCACATCCGCCGGCAATTCGGCGCTGGCGGCGATGCGGCTCCAGATTTTCGGAAAGCTGGCCAGCGGGCAATCGCCATTCGGCGCGGGGAAAACATACGTCCCGGCGCGCGGCCTCGAATTGATGATGTCGCGCGCGACGGCGGATAAAGGGCGCGCGGAAAATCCCGTCTTGGTTTCCTCCAGCCGGGCGATGTTTGCATCTAGATCAAGGTCTCGCCATTTGAGCTTGAGAGCTTCCCCCCGTCGCCAGCCCGTGAAGAGAAGGAAACGCGTCGCTTCAACGCCGTTAGGCCAGAGATTGTCAGGGGGTCTGTCGAGCGCGCCAAGCAGGGCGGAATACTCACTGCTAGACAATCGACGGCGCCGATTTTGATAGGCGTGACGATCAACTCCTGTCACTGGATTATCGGGCCGGAAGCCCTCTCGCACGGCGTATGAGAAAATCGCTCCGAGTAGTCCTAGCGCGCGCGTCGATGTTCCCTTGCCCCCCGTGACGCGCGCAAGCCCTCGTTTCCCGGTCTTAACTGAAACCGCCGTCCGACCTTCGGCTACAGCGTCGCGAAAATTTTCAACGTCGCGCCGGGTAACGTCCTTTATTTTCATCGCGCCAAGCACGGGCAGGATATGACGGTCTATTCTTCCCCGGTCTCCGTCTAGCGTGGCGGCTTTTTTCGCCGCTCCTCTTCGTGTCAGCAATCGGCCCGCTTGCGTCGCCTCTCGATAGAGGGCGCAAATGTCAGCGACCGTCTCGGCGCGGCGTTCGGTGAGCTTTTCTTGAGACGGATCGCCCCCGCGCGCGACTTCGCCAAGGATACGCTTCGCTTCGGTGCGCGCCATATCGGGAGTCCACGGCGCGCCGTGGCGCCCGATGGTATGCCAGCGCTGTTTACCTGTTTTCGTCCGAAATTTGACGAAATAGGCGACGGCGTCTCCCTTCTGGCGTCTTGCGCCAAACCCTGAAACCGCACCTTTCCCGGCGTCCCACAAGGTCGAATTTGGGGCGATGGTAGCTACTTCTGTCTTTGTAATCATAGTTGTGGCGCGCTCATTCTAGCTACCACATAGCTACCACGAGAGAATAAACCCGCGCAAGCGCTAGCAAGCGCATTCAAGCGTAATTCAAGTTATATCAAGGCTCTAGCAAATTCGATCAAATGAGAACAAAACAGGAAAAACAAGGGGAATGCCCTTGGTAAGGGAGAGGTCGAGAGTTCAATCCTCTCTTGCAGCACCATAAAATCAAAGACTTATGAAATGTGTCCGCGCCGTCACGATCACTCTAGGCAGCGGCTGCCGGGCTGTCGAGCTGGGGCAGGCGCGCGGGGAAGCCATCGGAGCAGACTATTCGATGGCTGATGAACCTCTTGCCCTTCGCCACGGACACTGTTTGCAACGGCCTCGGACAGCTATGGAGCGAAGCCCGCGACCTCAAGCGCGCCCGGAAACGCTGCTTCGAACACATCCGAACAATCGCCGCCTATCTCCTCTTTCGAAACTGGCGCACCCTCATGACGACTCCCATAAACTCCAAACCGCCCCCGAAATCGAAAAACAGATCGAAGGCTGAAACTCCCGGGGGGGGGATTAGAATGGCTGAGGGGCAATACAGCTCCTTGACACCCGTCGCGAAGGACCTCTATAGGTGTGGCGCTTTCGGGCGGAGTAGCTCAGTCGGCTAGAGCAGAGGAATCATAATCCTTGTGTCGGGGGTTCGAATCCCTCCTCCGCTACCAAATCCCCATTCGCCGGCGTTCGCTAACGTCAATAATCGACGGAAAATCAGCCACTTAATGCAATGAAAGCGTCCGCACAGGTCCGCTGGCGTCCGCTTGCATCCAACAATTTTGTTGGTAGCTTCGTTGGTAGCTCCTCCTACCAACAAACCTCGCTACCAACATGCCCCTCACCGATCTTCAGGTAAAAAACGCCAAGCCCGGTGCCAGCATCATCAAGCTGAGCGACGGTGGTGGCTTGCAGCTCTGGATCACGCCCGACGGGGCCAAGCGTTGGCGTCTTGCCTATCGCTTCGACGGCAAGCAGAAGGCGCTCGCGATCGGGGTCTATAAGGTGAAGGGCGGGATGAGCCTGAGCGAGGCGCGCGAGGCGCGGGAAGCGGCCAAGAAGCTTCTGGCCGGCGGGCAAGACCCGTCGATCACCAAGAAGGTCGCGAAGGCCAGTCGGATCGAGGCCAGCGCCAACACCTTCGACGCCATTGCCGCTGAACTGCGAGCGAAAAAGGAGCGCGAAGGCAAAGCGCCCGGCACGCTCGACCGCTACGACTGGTTGATCCGCCTCGCTGGCCCCGCGATTGGCGCGCGCCCCATAGCCGAGATTACCTCGGCGGAGGTTCTCGCCGCTCTTCGCGTCGTCGAGACGCGGGGAAGGCACGAGACCGCGCGAAAAATGCGGGCAGTGATCGGCGAGGTCTTCCGCTACGCCGTGGCGACTAATCGAGCCCAGGGAGACCCCACCACGGCGCTCAAGGGAGCGTTGACCACGCCGATCGTCACACACCGCGCCGCAATTATCGAGCCGAAGGCGTTCGGCGCCCTCTTGCGGGCGATCGCCGACTATGAGGGTGCCCCCGAGACGCGCGCCGCTCTCGAATTGCTCGCCCTTACCTTCGTGCGGCCGGGCGAGCTTCGAGCGGCCGAGTGGGCGGAGTTCAACTTGGACGCCGCCGTCTGGGTCATCCCCGCCGAGAAGATGAAAATGCGCCGCCCGCATCGCGTCCCCCTGGCGCCGCGCGCCATCGCAATCCTGCGCGAACTTCACGCCATCACCGGGCGCGGCAAGTTCGTTTTCCCGTCCGTTCGTTCGCGCGAGCGCTGCATGAGCGAGAACACCGTCTGCGCCGCCCTGCGCCGTCTCGGCTTCCAGAAGGACGAGATGAGCGGTCATGGCTTCCGCTCTGCCGCGTCGTCGATGTTGAACGAATCGGGCCTGTGGAATGCCGACGCGATTGAGCGCCAGCTGGCGCACGTGGACGCCGACGCGGTGCGTAAGGCCTACGCCCGCGCCGACTTCTGGGACGAGCGCGCGAGGATGATGCGTTGGTGGGCTGATCGCTGCGAGGAGATGCAGCGCGGCGTTGTCGTCAACATGGTCGGCGAGAGCGTCGCCTGACGCCAAACTCTTCAGATTCGGGCGGCAATCATGCCCCTGAGAGCGGCCAAAGCGAGACGCGGCAACGTCTCGCTCGGCCTTCACGTTGAGAAAGAGGACTTCTCGCCATGTCTGAGCACGATAGCACGGAAACCGGAAGCATCGGAAATTCTCCGATCCCCAGGCCACATTTTTCGACAATCGAAGCATTTGTTCGCGAGCTTGTCGAAGTCAACGCGCAGCACGCTCGCTTGCACGTCAGCGATGCCGGCGACGCGGCCATCGAGCCTGTCTATCAGCGGCACTGGGCGATTCGAGAAGCCATCAACTCTACGCCGTCGTGTTCCTTGTCGGAACTCCGCGCAAAGGCGCGCGCCGTGCGGATCGCGGCGGAATTGGACGAAGACTTTGCGTGTCACGTTCCGGGCTCTACTTGCTTACGATAGGCGGCGCGTAGAGGCGCTACGAGACGTGCGGGGATAGGCTGGCCAGCCGACAAGCGAGATAGTCCGCTCGCTTCCTCGTGCCCCACACGGGCGCTCGCGAAGGGCTGCGCGATGAATGTTAATTCCGCCAACTACCGCCGGACACGTCTCAAGCCGTCATCCTCTGCACGGCTGGAACGATGGGCGCTCGCGTTACGAGGCGCGCAGATAGAGCGGAAAGGCAAGCACGTTCTCGACGACGCTGGCCTTCAGACGCACATCAAGCGTCGTTTCGAGAGTGAGTGGCTTCGAGACGGCGCGCCGGCCGACGTGTTGATCGCGATCCGCACGACGTTGGGCGTCGAGAGTGTCGAATATTGTCTCTCACGAGTCGAACTTCGCGCGTTCCTCATGAACGAAGAAGCGAGAGCGTGGCGAAACACACTCATCTCCGCGTGGGAACAGGACTATGTGTCGTTATCCGCCGTCGTCTGGTGGATCGCGTCAAGCGGCGCGCCGCGCGACTGCGACGACGACGACTTAGAGAGCGCCGCGAAGACGTTATTGCGTCAGGTGCGATCCAAGGAGGCCACACTGACCGCCTGGGGACGCCAGAGGTCGAACTTGTCGAAAGAAGAAATTCCGAGGAACGTTCTAGCCGATGCCATGCCTTTCTTGGGCATGGACGAGCACAAGTTCTTTTCGAGCGCCCCATGCGTGCACTGGAACTCTACGCTCGACAATGAGCGCACTGACGTAATCGAAGACAAGAGCGGCGCAAGGACTTGGTGCGACATTTCGATAGAGCTTGAGGACATGCTCCGTCTGTGGCCGAAGATGCAAGTCAAGGCCACCCTTCCGACAGAAGGCCCCGTCACGATCGGCGCTGACTCTGCCGAAGACCCGCTGGCCCCATACAAAACCGGCGCGCAAGGTAGGCCGTCGCCGATACAACTTATCGAACGAGAGGCTGAACGTCGTCGCGCGTCAGGAGAAGCACTGGAAAAGCTGACGGACGAAGCGAGATACTTGAGCGATTGGTGCGCCCGTCAACATCCAAACGCGCCAACCCCAACGTCGAAAACGATAGAAAACCGAATACGACCCGACCACCGAAATTGGAAAGCCACGAAGTAGCTCCGACCCCCCCAGAATTAGGATTCTGGGGGTTTTCATTTGGCGTTTATAGGGGGCGCAGTGCCTCGCATGGTCCGTCCACGTTGTCGAACAACAGCGAACGTGGAGAAGCGACATGCCCCCCATCCCTTCCGAGCAGCAGTCGCCTTACGACGGCGGCGAGCATTTCGACCAGTTCGCCTATTCCATCCCTGATGTTTCCCGCAAAACCTCGATAGGCCGCACCGCGATTTACGAGGAAATCAAGGCTGGCCGTCTCAAGGCGCGTAAGGCGGGTCGCCGCACTGTGATCCTCGATCCCGATTTGCGCGCGTGGCTCGCGTCTCTGCCGCAGGTCAACGGGGCGGCCTAATGACGCTCGCGCCGCATGGTCTCCACGAAAATTCGCCCGTCTGCGAAGAGCCGCTCCTCGACCAAGGCGCCGGCGAGACGGTCACCGACGACAGCCGCGCCGAATCGAAGCGGCTAATCACGCTGACTGTCATCGACGCCAAGCTCCCGTCGGTCTTGTCTAAGAGCTTCTCATTTCGCGCCGACGGGACGCTTGAGAAGCGCAGCGGCGGCCAGCTCGAAGAAGGCAGGGCGCGGAAGGTCGAACTGGACGGCCCCGTCTCTTACGCCGCACTCTTGGTGAGCCTCGGGCCGCATCAGGCGCTTATGCACGGCGTCTTGCAGCATGACGACGCGATCGTCGTGAGCAAAAAGCGCCTCGAACAAACGCGGCGTCAGAAACGCGACCGTCCCGTGGTCACCCGGACCAAGGACTGCACGTCGTGGCCGGCGGGGCCGGGCGTCCTGATGCTCGACTACGACCCCACGGAAGGCGAAACGCCTCTCACGTCTGCCGAGTTGCGCGAGAAGATTTATGAGGCCGTTCCCGAACTCAGGAACACGCCGATTGTCTGCCGTCCTTCCGCGTCGTCTTGTATCTACGCCGCGAGCGACGGGAGCGAACTGCGTGGCGTGCGCGGTCAGCGCATTTACGTGCTGGTGCAAGACGCGCGCGACATTGAGCGCGCCGCGAAGGTGCTGGAAGCGCGCTTGTGGCTGCAAGGCCACGGCCATTTCGCTGTCTCGAAGTCCGGCCGCCTTCTCGAACGCACCTTGATCGACGGCGCGGTGTTCCAGCCGAGCCGCCTTGACTTCGCCGGCGGGGCCAAATGCGGCGCGGGCGTGACGCAACGCCTTCCCGCGCCGGAAGTCTTCAATGAGGAGGCGCCCTATCTCGACACCACTATGGCGCTTCCCGATCTCTACGGCGTAGAGCGTCGCCATCTCGAAGGTCTTAAGAAAGCCGCGCGAGACGCGAAGGCCGGGGAAGCGAAAGCCGCGCGCGAACGGTGGGTCGAAGAGCGCGTCGGCGCCTTCGCCGCAGCCTGCGATGAGCCCGACGCGACCAAGCGCGAGGCGCGCATCGCCGGATTCGCGGCGACCTGCCGCGCCGCGATCGAAGACGGGCGTCTGTTTGGGGATTTCGAGATCGTGTTCGCCAACGGGACGACGGCCACGGTTGGCGAAATCCTCGACAATCCCAGCAAGTATCATGGGCGCGAAACCCTCGATCCTATCGAACCCGGCTACAAGAACGGCCGCTCGGTCGGTTGGATCAACCAGCGCGCTGGCGGACGGCCCTATCTGTGGTCTTTCGCGCATGGCGGCCGGCGCTATCAGCTCGTCCGCGCACGGAGGACAATCACGCTCTTGAAAGGCGAGCGCGCCGACGTGTTCGCCAAGACGATGGAGCTGCTTCGTCACGACGGTTCGCTTTACGAGCGCGGCGGGATGCTGACGCGCATCCTCGGCAATCGCACGACGCCGGTCCTTCTCGAATGGCTCTTGCTGCATCTCGACCGCACCATTCGCTTCGAGACGCTCCGCGAGTCCAAAGAGGGTGATCTTGTTTCCGTCGCGCAAGACGCGCCTCTTTGGCTCGCGCAGCGAATCGTCAAGGCGGCGGGCGAGTGGGGCTTGCCGCAACTCAACGCCGTTCTCGACGCGCCGACGCTGGACCCGAAGACCGGGCGTGTCATCGCCGAGGACGGTTTCGACGAGAAGTCCGGGCTCTACCTCCAATTGCCGCCGAATGTCGATCCGATCAATGAACACGTCGGTGAAGCAGAGGCGCGCGAGGCGTTGAAGTTCTTGTGGCGTCCGTTCGAGAAGTTTCCGTTCGCCGACGCGACGGACGACACGAACGGCCGTATGTCGCGCTCCGTGTTTCTGGCCGCGCTCCTGACCGCCGTCGTCCGCCGTCTGTTGGCGACCGCGCCGGGCTTCCTCATCAGCGCGACCTCGCCGGGAAGCGGAAAGACGCTGTTGGCGCTGTGTCTGGCGGCTCTGATGTCCGCCGATGAGCCGGACGTGCTCGGTGTCCCGGAAGGCGTCGATGAGAATGAACTGAGCAAGCTGTTGCTCGCCAAGGCGATCAACGGCGCCCCGACGCTCTTCTTCGACAATATCGCGGGCATGTTCAAGTCGGCCGCGCTGTGTGGCTTCCTCACGTCGTCCGTCTATGAGGGCCGAATCCTCGGCGTCTCGCAAACGACGAGCGTCAAGACGAACAGCTTGCTCGTCCTGACCGGAAACCACCCGATCATCGTCGGCGACCTGAACCGCCGGCTGCTTCGTTGCGAGCTGGACCCGCGCACGGAGACGCCGCACAAGCGCTCCTTCAAGCTCGATCCGCTCGAATATTGCCGCGAGCATCGGCTCGACATGGTGCGCGCCGCGCTGATCTTGCTCAAGGCGTGGCACAATGAGGCCGCTCCGAAATTCACGTCGGACAGGACCGCGAGCTTCGAGACTTGGTCCGACACTATCCGGCAGGTCGTAATCTGGATCGGCCGCAATGGTTGGCTCGACGTGGCCGATCCGGTCACGTCGATCGACGCCGGTTTCGAGGCCGACCCCGACACGCGGAAGCTCGACGCCCTTTTGCGGGCGTGGGAGGCGGAATTTGGCGCTGCGCGCCACCCGGTCAAGGCTCTGCGGCGCTATGCGGAAAACAGCGAGACGGAACTTTTCGAGGCCCTCGACGAGATCGGCGTTGTCGATCGCGGCGCGTTGAACCCTCGCCGCCTCGGCCGGTGGATCGAGCAACGCGCCGGACGCATCGTGGCGGGCCGCCGGTTTGTGCAGGACGGGTCGAAGTCGAACGCGCTGCTTTGGCGTGTGGAGGTTCTGGGTCCGAGCGAGCATCGGCCGGAAACAGGTGAGTTTGGTGAGTTTGGTGAGTTTTCTACCCCCTACGCGAAGAACGAAAAATCGGATGAAAATGAAAATGGAAATGGGCTGAAACAAACTCACCAAACTCACCAAACTCACCAAAATTACCCTTGGCGCCGTCCGGCCGGAGGCGCCCAATGACCGCTCCGGCGCTCTCCCAGCACCAGCAAGACGCCCTGCGCGCCTTGCTGCAATTGCTTGAGACGGAAGAGGTTGTGGCTCTTCGCGGACTCGCCGGAACCGGCAAATCGACGCTTATCCCGCACGTCGCCAACGCCGTCGCGGACCCGAAGGTCGCGGCGATGACGCACAAGGCGGCGGCGGTCCTGCGCGCCAAGAGCCTCGACAACGCGAAGACGTTCCACGCGGCCTGCATGAAGCCGATCTTCAGCAACGCATACCTCGAATTGCTGGCGTGGTTCACGGCCCCGAACGCCCCGTATCCGGCGTTGCTGCGTGGCATTGACCGCGACCGCGCCGGCGCGGTCGTCGCCGAATGTTTCCCGGAACTCGGCCCGGAAGGCTGCGCCCGAGCGCTCGGCGTCGATTCGTCGAAACACATTGTCGCCTGGGAGCCGCGCGCGCATGTCGGCGGAACGCTGATCGTGGACGAAGCCAGCATGGCGACCGTCGAACACGTCAGAACGGCGCTCGAAGTGTTCGATCGCATCATTCTCGTTGGCGACCACGGGCAATTGCCGCCGGTGAAGGGCGAGCCCGTTCTTGAGATCGCGCCGGGCGTCGAGTTGACCGAAATCCATCGGCAGGCAGGCGACTCGCCCATCCTCCGCCTCGCTCACGCCGTCCGAAATGGCGCCTCCCTCTGGCAGGCGGGCGTGCAGCAAATCGAGCGCGGCGTTGATCCCGAGGCCGGGCCGATCCTCACATGGCGCAACGCGCCACGCGTCGAGCTTTCGTTGGAGATGCGCCGCCTCAAGGGCTTACAAGCAAATCGTCTGGAACACGGCGAACCGCTCATTTGCACGAACAAGGACACGCGCTTTCAGCGTCTTGGCTTCAAGAACAACACGGCGTGCACGTATGTGAGCGACGGTGTTGTGTGCCTCGACAAAGGCCAGCGTCTTCGTGCTCCCAAGGTGAATATCGAGGATTTCACCGGACGCGAGGCGAACTTCGACGAAGTTGGCTTTCGCCTTGGCTATGCGCTCACGGCGCATAGCGCCCAAGGCAGTGAATGGCCCAACGTGCAGGTCTACTACGAGGACGTGCAGGCGTTGCACGGACGAGGGGCCGAGTTTCGCGCGAAATGGCTCTACACCGCGATCACGCGCGCGAAGGAGTCCGTGAGCTTCTTCACCGCGCCGATCGCAAGAACAAGAATCGCAGTGTGAGCCGCGAAGGAGAACCGACCAATGGCCCGCGAACTCAGCGACGACCCTTTGTTCGACATTATCGCTGGCGTCGCGCGCGATCGCCGCAATGAAATCGGCGATGCGGCAGACCTGAGGCGCGATCCGGTGTTCGCGGCGGCTCTGGTCTTTGTCGGCCTCGATCATTGGCGAGACGAATCGCACCCCGAACAACGAATGGAACGCGTGCGCGGAATCATCGAGGCCCTGCGGCCGGCCGCCGGCGAGGAATAAGGAAAGGATCAAGGACGTGCCGAACAACGCGCGCAAATTGACGGCAAGACAGCAGGCGTACGCGGCGGCCTACATCGTCTCGCTGAACGCCACGCAGGCCGCGAAGGAAGCGGGCTACAGCGCGAAGACGGCGAGCCAGATTGGCGAGCGGCTGTTGAGGAATGTTGAGGTCGCCGCCGAAATCGAACGATTGAAGAGAGAGCGCTCGGAACGCACGAAGATCGACGCCGATCGCGTGCTGCAAGAACTCGCGCGTATCGCCTTCTTCGACATTGGCAAGGCGTTCACGCCAGACGGCGCGTTGAAGCCGCTTGACGAGATGGACGAGGACACGCGCCGCGCGCTCGCGGGTCTGGAATTCGTGTCGCTGACGAGCGACGGCGAACATGTCGGGACGCTCAAGAAGGTGAAGATCGCCGACAAGCTCGGCGCTCTCGGTAAGCTCGCGCAGCACTTGGGGATGCTCGACCCGAAGATCACGTTGAAGGGCGACGCACAGAATCCCTTGCAGCTTCTCGTGAAGCAAATCCAAGGCAACTCGCTCAAGCCCGTTCACGAAGTCGCGCGCGGTGGCGATGAGCGTGACGACGCGTAGTCCGACAAATCAGACGGAAAAAACAAACGTGATGAATAAGGCGAAGATCAGCGGGTGAAACTTCCACGGTTTCTGCCACGCGAAACACAACTTCCTGCCAGAACGCGGCGTGCATTAAATCTGCGGTCCCGACGACAGTGCGAACGCGGCGGTCGCAGCCGATTTTGCCGTCTCGGCACACGCCCCCCGGGGCGGCAAATTTTCTACGCCAGCGGCAACTGCCGCCTGAGCCAGGCCACCAAGACGGGCGTTCAGGCGCTCGCCGTTAGTCTCGATGATGTTGCGGGCGGCGGCGAAGCTTCCATATATCCGCCGCCAAGTCCTCAAGCCCGTCACCGTTTTCGAGAATGCCATTCAGACGTTCAGCCAAGGTCTTGTCGAAGGCCGGGTTATTGATCGGCGATCCGTTCGCAGCTATTAGGAAGTTGTAGGGCGTGAGGTGACGGACCCGCAGCTCGGCCCGATGTTGAATGTCCTTCAGCTCACCGTCGACCATGGCCGCGCCATCGTCATATTCGCCGCGTGTCACAGCGTGCTGACCGTCAACAAGGCCGTATTCCTCATAATCGTATCCGAAGTCCTCAATGGTCCGCTTCGATCTCTCCGGATTGGGCGTGTAGGCGCCACTGGGCGGCAGGCCGGCTGCTTCGACATAGACGAACGATTGCCAATAGGCGCGCCCAGGCGCCGCTGCGATCCGGCGGATGTCCAATTCGGTCTCATCCATCAGATACAGGCCATTGGGCTGGAGCGAGAAGCTTTCGATCTGCAGGTTGCCGTCGCGCCACCACCAGACCGGCGAGGCGTGGTCGAAGGTCAGCGGGGCCTCCAGGAGCCGAAGCAGGCGCGTCCGGATCGCCGCCTTGTCGTCGAACCATTGAATGGTTCGCGCGCCGGGGAATGCCCTGGCGAACCGCCGCGCGAAAAATTCCGTGCTGGAACCAGCGTAGCGGGCGTGGTCGGGAACGGGTGTATCTGCAACCGGTGCAGGCAGTTGGGCTGGCTGGGGTGCCAGACCCGCCGGCTGCCCTTCGGCCACGTGGCGGATCGCGAACGTGCTCGTGGCCGTGACAATCGCCTCAGGCGTTTGGACAGCCTTGATGCGTGGATGGTTCGCGACGTGCCGCGGAACTTCCTGGCGAAGGTAGTCTTGCAGGGTGGCGTTGGTGATGAAGCCTCTCTGGTCGATGGCCTCTGGCGCCTGACCGTTCAGTGCGCGCAGAAGATAATGCGTCCAAACTCCGTGGCCAAGGTCGTTGTCGGGGAACGACCGCTCGCCGGCGCGGCAGGACAAAAATACCGCGTTGAAGGCAGCCGACTTGAGGAGCTTGCCAAACTCGGCAGCGTCTAGGGCGGTGATCGCTTTGCGGCCGAGCGGTCTGAATCGGCTGGCGCAGGCGTCGACGAAGGCCAAGACCCGCTGACACGCGCTCTTGCGCAGCGGGCCGAGGATGTGTTCATCGACGCCGACCGTGGTGCCGGCGACGTTCATTAGATTGGTGTCCCAGACGGTTAGGCGGTTGCCACTGTCGTCGTGGAAGCCATGACCGGCGTAGTAGAAAATGAATAGGTCGTCCGGCCCGACGCTATACGCCCGCTCGGCGATAGCGTTGATGAGATCGGCGTACGTCGCTTCGCTATTGGTGAGCAGGCAGACTTCGGGACGGTGGGCGGCGAAGATCGTTTCGATCGCCTGCCGAAACGACGCCGCGTCGGCTTCCGCGAACGCCACCGCATCGATCTGTTGCGCGCCCGCTCGGTAGGTCTCCAGGCCGACGATCACGGCCACGACCCGGGCACCCTCGGGCAATACGGCGATACCGTCGACGATAGTCTCCGGCGTCGCCTGAGCCTCTGCGGGCTCTAGCGACTCGCCGGGAAGGTGCTGGGTGGCGGCCTCAAGAAGGGCGGGCGGAAGGTCGCCATCCTTGATCGCCCAATGGGTCCGGCCCTGCTCAAACCGGTGCATGCCAAGATGCCGCTCGAATTCGACGAGTTTCTCGCGCGGAAGATAAGGCCTCTCTGGGTCCAGCTCGATCTGGCAGGACACGACTTGGCCGTAGCGCACGACGTTTTTCAGGCGGCCGTGGCGGACGACCCCGGCATTTGGGCCTTCAACCCCGATCTCATACATGACGAGCGCGGTTGCATCGTCGAGCTGGCGAAGGCTAGCGGGATCGTCCGGATCGACGGTACGCCCGAAATTTCCGCTGTAGGTGTTGAAGCGGTCAAGGTCCATGTCGAGGTGGCCCCCTTCCCAAGCCCCTGCAACTCCAGACACTAAAAGATTGAACATCCTGCAGTTCTCGAACAACTCGGTCGGCTTTACGAGGTCGATTTACCACGGTCCCGGCGCTCTTGCCACGGTGTGGCCGCAGTGAAGGCCGTCCGGCGACGGTGGGACGGAGCCCCGCCAAGCTGGATCGGCATGGCCGGTAAGACCGAAGCGCAGGCGGGCTGTTTTTGGGCCGCCTCCGCGCCACGATCGGGAGGACGGCGTGCCCGAAAATTGGGACGCCGGGGGGGGGGCGCTGTTGGGGCGCCTTGTCCCGGCCGAGAATGGCGAGCTGCCTTAATATCTCCGACGCCGACTTGGTCGCGCGGTTCCGCTGGATCACCGGGAGACGCGGGCGGCGAAGGGCTGGAATGAAAAGCGTCGCGTGGAGGCCGTGAAGATCGAGGCGGCGCTCGACGCGATGGGCCGCTGGCCGGCGCGCTGTATAGGGGGTAAAGGCCCGTCAACGCGCGAGCGGCAAGGGGCGAGCGGACTTCGTGGCGGTCTGCGTCAGAGATGGCGACGCGATGGAGCCAGCAGCGCTCGCGACGAAACCTCTCGTCAATTCATTCCATGCTACTTTCGGCGGCGGAGGCCACGATATAAGCGGCAAATATTGTTCCGCATTACCGAGGGTCTGCACGCCTGCGACGCTCCCTATGGAGTGTCCCGCAAAATATATAGGCACGCTCGCGCGCCTGCTGGACTGCGATTGATGAGAAAAAAGTGGAGCTACCGCGACGAAATCCGATCGATTGCGATGCAGCGAAACGTCGCATACCTGCTACACTTTACCCAATTGGCCAACTTGGGTGGGATCGTAAAGCATGGGCTGCTGCCACGGCGTGAGTTGATGGCGATGGAGGACATAGCATACGTCAGCGATATTTCGCGGCTGGACGGAAATAACGATGCAGTCTCCGTCTCAATATCGAAATTGAATAAGACAATGTTCGACACCAAACGAGCAAAGAGCGGGCATTCAGAGTGGGTAATTCTCGGACTTCCAGCCGCCATCCTATGGACGAAAAACTGCCAGTTCTGTTGGCGCAACGCCGCGAAGAACGAGATCGTGCACCACAGGGGGCGGCGCGACGGTCCTTGGGCCTTCAATAAGATGTTCGCGGGTAGTGAGGAGACGAGAAGCGGTCTTGATCTGTCCGAACCGACCGATCCGCAAGCCGAGGTGCAGGTGATGGGGCGCATCGAACCGGATTTTATCCTAGGCGCCATAGTAAACCGCCAATCAATGGTCCGGCCTGTGTCGGATATACTAAGCAATCTGCCCGGGGACCCGCGAGAAGTGGTAGTCGAAGGTTTCTGATCTTTCTGTGGCGGTGTGGGTGACGACTCTCTGCGCACAAAGGCGGCAACGCCAGGGCGGGCGCTGCTTATGACGCCCCGTCGCGCGTATACTTTCGATCATGACCCATGTCCTCATCACCCCCGAGCGCGCCGCCTGTCTGCGTCAACGCCTCAAGAAGCTATTGGCCGAACGGCAGGCGGCCAAGGCGGACTTCGCGGCGGTGTGCGCTAGGCTGGCGACCGAGCCGCGTTCGTCGTTTGGGGAGTTCGAGATGTCATTCGAGGCAATCGAGGGCAGAACCCTGTCTCCCGATTTCACCGAAACGGCAGAGCGATTCAGGGCCGAGCGAGAGGCTCGGCCGCTGCGAGACTTGCCATTAAGAGGTTGATGAGGGCAGAAGCTATCCTCCATCTGATCGAAAGCCTGCCTTACGATTCTTTAGGCCGGCGTCTCGATCGGGGTCTAAAGGATCGGTCTCGGAATGCCCGATAGCCTGCTCTCCACAAATGACCGCGAAGAAGACTTGTCCCGTGCCTACGTCCAAGCAATTGCGGCGATGGCGGGTTATCAGACTGCCGAGTTTAAGCCGGATCGCGACGGAACCGACATTCAGATCAGGGCCGGAGGTTCCATGCGTCCTTCTCTCGACATACAGCTCAAAGCGACAATTAATCTCGGAGAAGGCAAGGACGGAAAATTCAGCTACCCTCTTAAGCGCCGGAATTACGATCTTTTGCGAGAACCAACGCTCGTCCCGAACATTTTGGTTTTACTTGCGCTTCCGTCTGACAAGGTTGAATGGTTGACGGTTGCGCCTGAGCAATTGGTCATCCGGCGCTGCGCCTACTGGGCATCTCTTAAGGGCTTCCCAGAGACTGCGAATAAGGAAACAGTTACCATACATCTGGATGATGGAAAGCGGTTCGACGTGGAGAGCTTAAAGGCTCTTATGGAACAAGCCCGATCAGGAGCCGTCGGATGAAAGCCCAAATCCTAGACGAGGAGGCACTTAGGGCCGTTACGCCTGCCGCGCTCGCGGCGTTCGCTCGCGGTGAGGGCTGGTCACGAACTGAGGCCTATGGCGCTCATGCGGATGTTTATGCGGGCGCCGGCCGGCCCGAAATAATTCTTCCACGCACCGATCGTCTTGGGGACTACGCTTTGGTCGTCTCTCGCCTTCTCGAAGAATTTGCGAAGGCTATGGAACGAGATCAGCTCGCAACTTACCGCGATCTCATTGCCGCCGACCGGGATGTGGTGCGCGTTCGCGCCTTCGGCGGCGAGGACGATGGCTCAGTCCCGGTTGACGCGGGTGTCGAAATAGTCGCCCAGGCGCGTGACATGATTTTGGCGGCGGCCTGTGCTGCACGTAATCCGCAGCCATTTTTTCGAGCGGGCTCTAATAAAGAAGCCAACGACTACATGCGCCGAGTGAAGCTCGGCCAAACAGAGCAGGGTAGTTTCATTGTGACATTGCTTGCGCCTGTGCCACCGCTGTTGCAGCCGGCTCAACTTCCACTCGAACAGGGCTGGGCGAAGATTGAGGACGAGCCGATGGATCGGATGGTCACTCGGCGTTTAGTCGAATCGTTGGAGGCCTCCCGCGCTGCGGCCGAACAAGCACTTTCGGGCGAATCCGCAGCCTTCGACAAAGCGGTGACTTTCGGCGTTAGCGCCAATTTGTGCGAAGCAGTCGCGGGATTGATTGAGCAATCACAAGGCCTGGAGATCAGCGTGACGTGGGCGAAAACCCGCCCAACGCCAGAGGCTCACCGGAAGATCGGTTTCTCAAAGAGCGACTCCGAGATTTTCCGAGAGGCAGCACGCAACTTCAGACTGCGCCAGCCAAAAGAGAATGAAATCCTCTTTGGCACAGTCCATAAATTGAAGCGCGCTCATGGAGAGACCGATGGCGAGATAACCCTCAAGGCGATGGTTGACGGGAAGCCACAGTCTGTAACGGCCAAGCTCGCTGAAGCCGCCTACAGCATCGCGGTCCAGGCGCATGAGGCTAAACGTCCTGTCATCATGACGGGTGATCTTATGCGAGTCGGGCAGCGATGGCGCATGGAAAGTCCGAGCATCCGCGAAATTCCTGCGGATGATAACGCGGAGGAAGACGCGGCTGAATAGCAGGAAACGCCGGAGCAGTTCAGCCACGCGCCGCCTCCGTGAAGGCACATAGGCGCACGAGCCGATATGGATCGAGAAGGCGCTTTTCGTCCGCTACCTGCGAGGTGGGTGCGATGTTCTAGGCCGGAGGTTCCGCGCTGAACCGAAGACGCTCTGGAAGGCGTGAGCCTCTGCCCGGCATATGCCGCCAAGCATGGGCCGGCCCCTGGCGAGAGCCAAGACAACGGGGCGACAGCGCTCAAGCCTTGCTCCCCGACGGCGCGGGAACCATACTCGGCCCGGCTTGAGTCGGAGCCTTTCCTCACCGGCTCCTCGGTCATTCACCGTCCGGACCCGCGCCAAAGTGAACCACCAATCTCTCTCCGCCTTCATCTGGTCCGTCGCCGACATTTTGCGCGGCGACTACAAGCAGTCCGATTACGGCAAGGTCATCCTGCCCTTCACGGTGCTGCGGCGTCTCGATTGCGTGCTGGAGCCGACCAAGGCGGCCGTGCTGGCGGAGTTGGCCGAAAAGCAGAAGGCCGGGCTGAACCCCGACCCCTTCCTTCTGCGCAAGGCGGGGCAGAGCTTCTACAACACCTCGGCCCTCGACATGCGTCGGCTCATGGGCGACCAGGACCACATTCGCGAGAACCTCTTCGCCTATGTGCAGGGCTTCTCGCCCTCCGTGCGCGACATTTTCGAGCGCTTCGACTTTGCCACGCAGATTGAGCGCCTCGCCAAGAACGGGCTGCTGTATCAGATCGCGGAGAAGTTCGCCGGAATCGACCTTCATCCGGAAGTCGTCGACAACAGCCAAATGGGCCTCGTCTTCGAGGAACTGATCCGCAAGTTCGCGGAAATCTCCAATGAGACGGCCGGCGAGCATTTCACGCCGCGCGAGGTCATCCGCCTCATGGTCAATCTGATCTTCGTCGAAGACGACGAGGCGCTGACCAAGCCCGGCGTCGTGCGCACGATCTATGATCCTGCCGCAGGCACTGGCGGCATGTTGTCGGTCGCCGGCGAGCACCTGGGAGTCATGAACCCCAAGGCGCGGCTCACCATGTTCGGCCAGGAGCTGAACGACGAGTCCTATGCAATCTGCAAGGCGGACATGCTCATCAAAGGGCAGGATGTCGCAAACATCATCGCCGGCAACACGCTGTCGGACGACGGTCACGCGAACGCTAAGTTCGACTACATGCTGTCGAATCCGCCCTTCGGCGTCGAGTGGAAGAAGGTCGAGAAAGAGGTCCGCAAGGAGCACGACGCCCAAGGCTTCAACGGCCGCTTCGGGCCGGGGCTGCCGCGCGTCTCCGACGGCTCCATGCTCTTCCTCATGCATCTGCTGTCCAAGATGCGGCCCGCCAAGGATGGCGGCAGCCGCTTCGGGATTGTGCTGAACGGCTCGCCGCTCTTTACAGGCGGCGCCGGCTCGGGCGAAAGCGAAATCCGTCGTTATGTGCTGGAGAACGATCTCGTCGAGGCGATCATCGGCCTGCCGACCGACATGTTCTACAACACCGGCATCTCGACCTACGTCTGGATCGTCTCGAACCGAAAGCCCACGCATCGCAAGGGAAAGGTGCAACTCATCGACGCCTCGTCCTTCTGGCGCAAGATGCGCAAGAGTCTCGGCTCCAAGCGCAAGGAGATGAGCGAAGAGCAGATTGCCGATGTGACGCGGCTGTTCGGCTCCTTTGTCGAGGCGCAGCTCGCGACCGTGCTCGATGCTGACGGCAAGGAAGTTTCGCGCGTCGTCGTCGACGCGGGCGACAAAGCTCCACAAGCGCCGGAAGGCGGCAAGGTGAAACTCGCGCCGCTGTCGCGCATCTTCCCCAATGAAGCTTTCGGCTACCGTACGATCACAGTGGAGCGTCCCTTGCGCGACGAGAAGGGCAAGATCGTGCTCGGGACGAAAGGAAAGCAGAAGGGCAAGGCGCAGGCTGACAGCTCCCTGCGCGACACCGAGAACGCGCCGCTGTCGGAGGATGTCGACGCCTATTTCGTGCGCGAGGTTCTGCCGCACGCGCCCGACGCCTGGATCGACACGGAAAAGACGAAGACCGGATACGAGATTCCCTTCAACCGGCATTTTTATGTGTTCGAGCCGCCACGCCCGCTGGCCGAGATCGACGCCGAGCTTGCCGAGGTCACGGCGCGCATCAAGGCGATGATCGAAGGGCTCGCGGCATGAATTTTCCGCGATATGAGTCCTACAAGGACAGCGGTGTCGAATGGCTTGGCGAAGTGCCGAAGCATTGGCGAGTTCTTCCCCTTAAGCGCGATTTAGCGTTTTTGACCAGTGGATCGCGCGGCTGGGCAGAGCATTATGCCGATGATGGTGCCTTGTTTATACGGATCGGCAATCTCACGCGAGATCGCCTTGATTTGGACTTCTCCGATATTCAGCGAGTTGCGGTTCCAGCGGGGGCAGAGGGCGAGCGAACCCGGGCAAAACCTGGCGACGTTCTCTTTTCTATAACTGCATATCTTGGGTCCGTGGCTGTTATCCCCGAAGAGATCGAAACCGCTTATGTGAGCCAACATGTTGCTCTGGCGCGTCTGCGACAGCGGCTCTTCGTTCCGGCATGGGTTGCGTTGGTTACATTGTCTTTCGTCGGTAAGACCTATCTCGAAATGCAGGGGTATGGAGGCACAAAGATACAACTTAGCCTCGATGACATCGCAAATATGCTCATCACCGCTCCACCAATTTCTGAACAAACCGCGGTCATCGCCTTCCTCGACCGCGAGACGGCGAAGATCGACGCGCTGGTGGAGGAGCAACAGCGGCTGATTGCGCTGCTCAAGGAGAAGCGGCAGGCCGTCATCTCCCACGCCGTTACCAAGGGCCTCGACCCCAACGCGCCGATGAAGGACAGCGGCGTCGAATGGCTCGGCGAAGTGCCTGCGCATTGGGAGGTGCTGTCCTTGACGAAAGTGACTGTCGATAAGTGTGATGGACCTTTCGGTTCGGGCCTCAAGTCAGAACATTATACCGACGAAGGGGTCCGAGTTGTACGATTGCAGAATATTCGCGAGAGCGGCTTTGACGGCACGGACGCCGCCTTTATCGGGGAAAGCTACTACTGGCCGCCGTCATTGCTTTTGACGGTGAGTTCTGAATCTCTGTCGCTGCGCATCAGCGATGGAGGTGATTCGTGGCCGGGAAAGAGATCGCCGTCAAGAAATACGTGGTTCGCTTGAGCGCGGAGGAGCGTGAGAAACTCTCGGAGTTCATCCGCTCCGGGCATCGTTCGGCGCAGTTGTCGACGAAGGCGCGCATCCTGCTGAAGGCCGATGTGTCGGACGCCGGCGAAGGCTGGAGCGACAGCGAGATTTCCGCCGCTTTGGACACCAGCGTCGCTAACGTCGAGCGGACGCGCCGCCAATTGGTGGAGGAAGGGTTCGAGGCGGTATTGACGCGCAAATACAATCCGCGCTCTGCGCCGCGTCGAATTTTCGATGGCGTAGCGGAAGCCAAGCTGATTGCGCTGGCCTGCGGGCCGGCGCCGGCGGGTTACGCCCGATGGACGCTGAGCCTGCTCGAACAGAAGGTCGTCGAGCTGAATATCGTCGCCAAGGCCAGCGACAACACGATCGGACGCACGCTCAAAAAAACATTCTCAAGCCGCATCTTAAGCAGCAATGGGTGATCCCGCCGCACGCCAACGCGGGCTTCGTCGCCGCGATGGAAGACGTGCTGGAGGTCTATCAACGGCCGCATGATCGGCAGCATCCCGTAGTGTGCCTCGACGAGACGACAAAGCAAATGATCGCCGAGACGCGCGCGCCCATTCCCGCCGCGCCCGGACGCAAGGCGCGCCACGATTACGAATACGAGCGCAATGGCGTGGCCAGCCTGTTCATGATGTTCGCGCCGCTGGAAGGCTGGCGCTGCGTCAAGGTCGCCGACCGCCACGCCGCCATTGACTACGCGCATGTCCTCAAAGAACTATCCGATACGCATTTCCCTGACGCGACGAAGATCGTGCTGGTGCAGGACAACCTCTCGACGCACGTGCCGGCATCGCTCTACGCCGCCTTTCCCGCCGCCGAGGCGCGACGGCTCGTCGAGCGCTTCGAATGGCATTTCACGCCCAAGCATGGAAGCTGGCTCGACATGGCAGAGTCTGAGCTCGCCGTCCTTGCAACTCAATGCCTCGATCGCCGCATCCCCGACAAGGCGACACTGATTGCGGAAGTCGCCGCATGGCAAAACAATCGCAACAAGCGCTGCATGAAAGCCGACTGGCAGTTCACGACCGAAGACGCCCGCGTTAAGCTGAAAACCCTATACCCTCAGTTCGAATGACTCGGGCCACTACCGGGACGAACTCGGTGGCCATGACGTTGTGAGTGGCGACGTGCTCGTCGCAGGCCTTGGGGACGAAAAGAACACGGTCGGGCGGGCTTGCGTCGCCCCCTCTGGGATCGAGCCTGCAATGGTGAAAGCCGATTGCTTTCGCTTTCGTGTCGATTCATCGACCGCCTTACCCAAATTTGTCGCAACGGCATTAACCGCCGGATCGGCCTTTGATGCTGGTATCCTGTCGTCGGGCTCGACGAGGTCTCGCATCCCACTTTCGGTAATGGCGACGAGAAAGCTCGCTCTTCCTCCTCTATCGGAACAATCCGTCATCCTTGAATTTCTTGACGGCCTGACGCGAGGCATTGACGCGCTCCTTGCCGAATCCGAATCCGCCATCTCCCTCCTGGAAGAACGCCGCAGCGCCCTGATCTCCGCCGCTGTCACCGGCAAGATCGACGTGCGCGGCCTTGCGCCCTCGCAAGCGGAGGCGGCATGAAGCTCGGCGATATTTGCTCCGCTCCATGTTTTAGGTCTGCGTCGGATTTTATTATCCCCCGCCCAGGCTGCTCGCAGGAACAGCTTGAATTTGCGCACGAGTCAGGCCGCAGATTTTACGCTGTTCTACTAAGCAATCATCCGAGTGCCAGCTCGGTAAATCCGAGAGTGGCCATTGTGGGCTTATCGCCAGCGGGCAATCAGATCGAGCAGTTCGTGACGGCATATAATGAGACGGGCTCATACTCGGACGCATCAGTCGCCGCAGCATTCGCCGGGCTTGCACCGGACATTATCGGGATGTTCAAGGGGCTTGGACTTGCTCAGCGGATGGGCCTGAACTTCAATCGCGCCGACACCCTGGCGGGTCATCCCGACATTTTCGCCACGTCGTTGGTGGCTTGCGCGTCGCTAACCTCGAACCTCAGCTCTGACGATTTCGATCCCTCGGCACACACCGCAGCGCGCGAATGCGCGAGTCGGCGTTTTCTAGGCCAAGTCCTCAACCCGAAGTTCAGCCGCCTCACGCACATCTTTATTCTTGGTGCAAAAGGTTGGGCGGCAGTGGAAGGGATCAGGACAGATTCTGGCGCGACAGTGCTCGAAGCATTGCGCAAAGCCGGAAAAACCGTTCTTAACTTGCCGCATCCAAGCGGACAGAACCAGGAATACGTGCGACTTGCTTCGCTCCATGCAGCCCAGTTCCCTTCCTGCGAGCGCTATGTCATGGAGAAATGGCTTGAATACCAATTGAAGCCACCGCGTCGGGGACGCTCAAAGGAGCCAGAAGCCAAATACAAAGCTAAGCGAATAACGGTCTGGAACACGATCAACACGCTTCGGAGAGAGATTTCCCGAATTGGGGGCGTTGGATGAGCCTGAACCGCGCCGGGATTGCCGGAGGCTCCAACCCTTGAGAGGATGGAGCCATGGATACGAAGAAGAAGACATCGAACAGATTTTCACCTGAGGTTCGGGAACGGGCAGTTCGGATGGTGCTCGAGCACCGCGGCGATCATGCCTCGCAATGGGCGGCGATCGCCTCGATCGCGGCGAAGATTGGCTGCACGGGCGAGACGTTGCGGAACTGGGTCCGCCAGGCAGAGCGCGACTCGGGCGCCCGCCCTGGCGCGACGACGGATGAACGCGAGCGGATCAAGGCGCTGGAGCGCGAGAACCGCGAGCTGCGGCAGGCCAATGAGATCCTGCGAAAGGCGTCGGCTTATTTTGCGGCGGCGGAGCTCGACCGCCGCTCGAAACAATGATCGCCTTCATCGACGATCAGCGGGACAAGCATGGGGTCGAGCCGATCTGCAAGCTCTTGCCGATTGCCCCTTCCACCTATTGGGCGCATGCGGCGCGCCGGCGCGACCCCGCGAAAGCGTCGGCCCGGGCGCGTCGGGATGTGAACCTTCGCAAGGAGATACGGCGCGTCTACGACGAGAACTTCCAGGTCTATGGCGTGCGCAAGGTGTGGAAGCAGTTGGACCGCGAGGGCGAAAAGGTCGCGCGCTGTACGGTGGCGCGGCTTATGCGGAGCATGGGGTTGCAAGGGATCGTGCGTGGGAGGCCGGTCAAAACGACGGTGAGCGACCGCAAGGCTCCATGCCCGCTCGACAAGGTGAACCGGCAATTTCGGGCCAAGCGGCCGAATGCGCTGTGGCTCTCCGATTTCACTTATGTTTCGACTTGGCAAGGCTTCGTCTATGTGGCTTTCGTGATCGACGCCTTCGCTCGGCGGATCGTCGGCTGGCGCGCCTCGCGCACGGCGCATGCGGGCTTCGTGCTCGACGCGCTCGAGCAGGCGCTGCATGATCGTCGGCCGGTTCACGGCGGTGGCCTCGTCCATCATAGCGACCGCGGCGTTCAATACGTCTCTATAAAATACACAGAGCGCCTCGCCGAGGCCGGCGTCGAGCCCTCGGTCGGCAGCGTCGGAGACAGCTACGACAACGCGCTCGCCGAGACGATCAACGGACTCTACAAGGCCGAGCTGATCTGGCGAAAGGGGCCGTGGCGAAACTTCGAGGCGATCGAGTTCGCCACGCTCGAATGGGTCGACTGGTTCAACAATCGCAGACTGCTCGAGCCGATCGGAAACATTCCGCCGGCAGAAGCCGAAGCGCGCTACTATGCGCAAATCGAGGGACGCGCCTTGGCGGCGTGACTCAAACGAAATGGCCTCCGGCAATCCCGGCGCGGTTCAGCCTCCACAAGGAGATCAGCTTCGAGGACGAAGTCTGCGACAGCCTCGCCGCAAGCGGCTGGCTTTATGAGGTCGGCGCGGCGGCGCGTTATGATCGCCCCCGCGCCTTGTTCGCCCCCGATCTCGTCGCCTGGTTAGAGGCCACGCAGCCAAAGGCATGGGAGACACTGACAAAGAACCACGGCGCCGCAGCCGAGAGCGTGCTGCTGGATCGCGTCCGCAAGCAACTTGACGACCGCGGCGCGCTGGATGTGCTGCGGCACGGGATCGAGATGATCGGCCTGCGTGCGCCTCTGACGCTGGCTCAGTTCAGGCCGGCGCTGGCGATGAACGCCGATATTCTGACGCGTTACGCCGCCAACCGCCTGCGCGTTGTCCGACAGGTTCATTATTCGACGGCGAACGAGAACGCGATCGATCTCGTGCTGTTTCTGAATGGACTGCCCGTCGCGACCGTCGAACTGAAGACGGATTTCACCCAGAGCGTTCAAGACGCGATCGACCAATATCGCTTCGATCGTCACCCCAGGCCCAAGGGCCAGAATGCGGAGCCGCTGCTCGCCTTCCCGAGCGGAGCGCTCGTCCACTTCGCGGTGAGCAACAGCGAAGTCCATATGACCACGCGGCTCGACGGCCCGCAGACGCGCTTTCTCCCCTTCAACAAGGGCGACCAAGGCGGCAAGGGCAATCCGCCGAACCCGAACGACCACCCCACAAGTTATCTCTGGGAGGAAATCTGGCGGCGGGATTCCTGGCTCGAAATCCTCGGCCGCTACATCGTTACGCAGCGCAACGAGAAGAAGCAGATCAAGTCGATCATCTTCCCGCGCTACCATCAACTCGATGCGACGCGGCGGCTCGTGCAGGCGGTCCTGACGGAAGGCGCCGGCGGCAAATATCTGATCCAGCACTCGGCGGGGTCGGGCAAAACCAACTCCATCGCGTGGTCTGCCCATTTCCTCGCGGACCTGCACGACGCCAAGAACGACAAACTGTTCTCGACCGTTATCGTCGTTTCCGACCGCAATGTGATCGACGGGCAACTGCAAGAAGCGCTGGCGGATTTCGAGCGCACCAAGGGCGTGGTGGCGACAATCAAGAGCGAGGGCGCCAGCAAGAGCGTTCAGCTCGCTGAGGCGCTGGCCCAGGGCAAAAAAATCATCGTCTGCACGATCCAGACCTTCCCCTTCGCCTTGGAGGCGGTGCGCGAACAGGCCGCTACGCAGGGCAAGAGGTTCGCCGTTATCGCCGACGAAGCCCATTCCTCGCAGACCGGCGAGACCGCCGCGATGCTCAAGAAAGTGCTCTCGCAGGAAGAGATCGCGGCCCTTGAGGATGGGGGCGAAATC
Source organism: Methylocystis sp. KS32 (assembly GCA_002862095.1). GTDB lineage: Bacteria > Pseudomonadota > Alphaproteobacteria > Rhizobiales > Beijerinckiaceae > Methylocystis. The sequence goes on from PHSQ01000005.1 coordinate 49,466, forward strand.
AGCGCCGAGGACGTTCTCGCCGCGCAAATGGCCGCCCGCGCCAGCGAGACCGGCATAACCTATGTCGCGTTCACGGCGACGCCGAAGACCAAGACGCTGGAGCTTTTCGGCCGCCGGCCGAGGCCGAGCGAACCCGCCGGCCCGCATAACCTGCCTCAAGCCTTCCACGTCTATTCAATGCGGCAGGCGATCGAGGAGGGCTTCATCCTCGACGTGCTCAAGAACTATACGCCCTACCGGCTCGCCTTCCGCCTCGCCAGCGGCGGCAAGGAATGGGACGACAAAGAGGTTGAGCGCGATGCCGCGATGAAGGGCATCATGAGCTGGGTGCGGCTGCACCCCTACAACATCAGCCAGAAGGTCCAGATCGTCGTCGAACATTTCCGCGAGAACGTCGCGCCGCTACTCGACGGCAGGGCGAAGGCGATGGTGGTTTTGGCGAGCCGCAAGGAGGCCGTCCGCTGGCAGATCGCGATAACGAAATACATCAAGTCCAAAGGCTATAAGATCGGCGCGCTGGTGGCCTTTTCCGGCGAAGTCAACGATGCGGAGTCCGGTCCCGACCCCTTCACCGAAACCAGCAAGGAGCTGAACCCGACCTTGAGCGGGCGCGACATCGCCGAAGCGTTCAAGGGGCCGGATTATCAGCTCCTGCTCGTCGCCAATAAATTTCAGACCGGGTTCGACCAGCCTCTGCTCTGCGGCATGTATGTCGACCGGCGGCTCGCCGGCATTCAGGCCGTGCAGACGCTCTCCCGGCTCAATCGGGCGCATGAGGGCAAGGACACGACCTACGTCCTGGACTTCATGAACAGCGCCGAGGACATCCTGAAAGCGTTCAAGACCTATTACGAGACAGCGGAACTTGAGGCCGTCACCGACCCGAACCTCGTCTATAACCTTCGGGCGAAACTCGACGCGACGGGCTACTACGACGATTTCGAGGTTGATCGCGTTGCAGCGATCGAGGTGGACCCAAAATCTCGGCAGGGAGACCTCGTAGCCGCCATCAACCCGGTCGCGGACCGCTTGCTCAAACGCTTCAAGAGCGCGCGGGAGCGGATGATCGCCGCTCGCGAGCGAGGAGACGACAACAGTGCGAGACAGGCCCAGGACGAGATCGAGGCGCTTGTTCTGTTCAAGAACGACATGGGCGCGTTTCAGCGGATGTATAGCTTCCTGTCGCAAATGTTCGACTATGGCTCCACGGCCATAGAGAAGCGCTTCATCTTCTATCGGCGCCTGACGCCGCTGCTGGAGTTCGGCCGCGAGCGTGAGGGAGTAGACCTCAGTCAGGTCAAGCTGACGCACCACAGCTTGAAGTCGCAGGGTAAGCAGGCTCTGGCCCTGGGCGGCGGCGACGCTCCCAAGCTCGCGCCCCTGACGGAAGCGGGGTCGGGCGCGATCAACGAAAAAGAGAAGGCGCGGCTGGCCGAGATTATCGAGCGCGTGAACGGCCTGTTCGAGGGCGACCTGACCGATGACGACCAGCTCGTCTACGTGAACAACGTCATCAAGGGGAAGCTTCTCGAATCCGAGGAGCTGGTCACGCAGGCCGCCAACAACACGAAGGCACAGTTCGCCAATTCGCCGACGCTCTCCACGGAGATCATGAACGCGATCATGGACGCCCTTGCGGCGCACAGCACCATGAGCAAGCAGGCGCTCGAATCGGATCGGGTTCGTGAGGGTCTGAAGGAAGTGCTGCTCGGGCCGGCGGAGCTTTACGAGGCGCTGAGGGCAAAGGCGGGTCAGCCGCATTCCGGAACCAGTTCTCGGCCAGAACGGAATTGACAACGCCCTCAACCGTCGCTCTGGTTGTGTATGCTCTGGTTGCCGAAATACGAGAAATTTCGCCTGCGTTCGCCGTGGCCGTCCGTGCGCAAACAGAAAGACTGGTCCGCTTGCGGCGGCCTGACGGCCGTCAATGTTCGCCAACGTTCGCCTCAAGCCGACAAATCTGTTGGTAACTTTGTTGGTATAAATATTTTCCACATTGATTTTATCTAATTAAATACAATCAGTTATGGTCTTAATGTAGCTCCCTCCTCCGCTACCAAATCCACCTTCGCTGACGTTTGTGAACGTCGATATTTAGCGGCAAGGAGACGCCTTGTTATCCGGGCGCCGAGAGAGCGAGCATGACTGCGGCGAGGAACCGCCCCGCCTCGCCGCCCGATACTGCGCGATGATCGAAAGTGAGGCTCAAGGGCATCACGCGATGAGCCCGTATGGAGCTTTCCCGAACGACGGGCTCGCGGCGTATCCGTCCGGCCCCAAGAATGGCCACGGTGGGCGGCACGACGACAGGCGCGGCGTAACGCCCGGCGATGACGCCGAAATTGGAAAGCGTGATTGTGGCTCCGCGCATCTCCTCCGGGGGAACCCGGCGCGCCGCCAGATCCGCGCGCATACGGTCGACGCCCGCGCGCAGGTCGATGGGATCCCGTGCGCCAACGTCTCTGAGCACGGGAACGAAGAGCCCCTCCGGCAAATCGACCGCGACGCCGAGATCGATCCTCCGCAGCACGCGACGCGCGAGGGTGCTGCTCTCAAACCAGGCGTTCAGAGAGGGTTCGGCCCGGCAACCGGCGACAAGCGCGCGGATGAGCCTCACGGTGACATCCTCGCCAGGCGCCCAGGCGTCTATGTCGACGTCGTCCATGATCGTCGCCGCGGCCACTTCGGATTGAGCCAGCGCCATGTTCTGCGCCATGACGCGGCGAAATCCCCGCAAAGGCTCGGCGGGTTCGACGTCGCTCAATAGTCGCGCGACCCGCTGCACGTCGGTCGCCGTGATCACGCCGTCGACGCCCGAGGGAGTCACCACCGCCAGCTCGACCCCCAGCTTGTGGGCAAGCGCGCGCACGGCCGGCGTGGCGCGCACCCCGGCGCTTCCGTGACCAACCGTTTGCGCCGTCTCGCTGAGCACGCGGGATCCGGATTCGACGGCGCCGACGACCGAGCCGGCGTTTTCGCCCTCCGCGTTTTCGCCTTCGAACCCGACGAGGGGCGCGCCGATGTGAATGATGTCGCCAATCCCGGCGAACAGGCGCGCGATGCGTCCGGCGCAAGGAGATGGAATCTCAACGACTGCTTTAGCCGTCTCGACCGCGAGCAGAGGAGCGTCGACCGTGATCTCGTCTCCCGGCCGGACGCGCCATTCGACGAGTTCCGCCTCCTGCAACCCTTCGCCAAGGTCGGGCAGTTTGAATATTTTCACGCCGCCTCCATGGATTTTAGCACCGCGCCGACGATGCGTTCGACGCTGGGCATATATTGCTTCTCCAGCCTCGAGAGCGGCACGACGACATCGTAGCCGGTGACGCGCGTCACTGGCGCCAGAAGAGAATAGAGCGCGCGTTCGGCGACTTCCGCCGCGATTTCCGCTCCAAGGCCGGCAGTCCGCGGCGCTTCGTGGACGATCACGCAGCGGCCCGTCTTTTCCACGGATTTCAGGATAGTTTCCGAGTCATAGGGCTTGAGCGTGGCGAGATCGACGACCTCGATTTCGACGCTGCGGTTCGTCAACGTCTCGGCCGCGTTCATGACCTCGGCATGGGACGCTCCCCAGGTCACGACCGTGGCGTCGCGTCCTTCGCGGGATACGAAACATGCATCGAGCGGCAGAGCCTCGCCATCGTCCACGACCTCCTCTCGGAACAGCCGATAGAGGCGAGTGGGTTCGAGGAAGACGACTGGATCGGGGTCGCGGATCGCCGCGAGCAAAAGTCCGTAGGCGCGCGCCGGCGTCGACGGCATGACCACGCGAAGCCCCGGAATATGCGCGAACATCGCTTCCGGGCTCTCCGAATGGTGCTCGGGCGCATGAATGCCTGCCCCGCAGGGGGAGCGCAACACCATCGGGCAGGTCAGCCGGCCGCACGTGCGGTGGCGCAGGCGCGATGCGTGATTGATCATCTGGTCGATCGCCGGGTAGATGAATCCCGAAAATTGAATTTCCGCCACCGGCTTCAGTCCCATTGCCGCCATGCCGATGGCCGCGCCGGCAATTCCCGCTTCCGCCAGGGGCGCGTCGATCACGCGCTCTCGACCGAATCGCGCCTGCAGGCCGTTTGTGGCTCGAAACACGCCGCCATTGACGCCAATATCCTCGCCGAGCAGCACGACCGTTGGATCGCGCGCCATTTCATGGCCCAGCGCCAGGTCGATGGCTTCGACGAGCGTGATTTCAGTCATGCCGGCCTCCCGGAGTCGGCGCGTAGTGGCGTGCTTCGTCGCGTTGGCGCAGCATCGAAGCTGGCAATGTCGCAAAGAGATTGTCGAACATCGAGTCGCAACTCGGAGCAGCCGTTGCAAGATAGCTCGCCACGGCCCTGTCGACTTCCTCGCCGCAGTCCTTCAACAGCGCCGTTTCTTGTTCCTTCGACCAAAATCCCCGCGCGACGAGCAGAGTCCGCAGCCGCCCAACGGGCTCGCGGACCCATTCCGCGCGCACGATCTCGGGATCGCGATAGCGCGTGGCGTCGTCGGCGGTGGTGTGATCTCCAAGACGATAGCTCAGCGCCTCGATCAGGGTCGGCCCGCCGCCGTCGCGCGCCTTTTCGATGGCTTTGTGCGTCGCCTGATGAACGGCGAGCACGTCGTTGCCATCGACCTGAAGTCCTTCGATCCCTGCGGCGATGGCTTTCTGCGCCAGTGTTTCTGCGGCGCTTCCGAGCGCGCGCGGAGTGGAGATCGCCCATCCGTTGTTGTTGACGACGACGACGACGGGAACTCGCCAGGCGCCCGCCATATTGAGCGCTTCGTAGAAGCCGCCGTTCCCTGTTCCCCCGTCGCCGATGAAGCTGACGGCGACCCGCTCCTCCTTGCGCAACTTAAACGCATAGGCGGCGCCGACCGCGTGGGCCACCTGTGTGCCGACCGGAACGCAAATCGGGAAATCCGCCCTGGCGCTTGCGAAGTCGCTGCCGCGCTCGTCGCCTCCCCAATAAAGCAGGATTTCCGTCATCGTGACGCCGCGGATGAACTGGGCGGCGTGGTCTCGGTAGGAAGGGACCAGCAAGTCGTCCCGCTCCATCGCTGTAGCGACTCCGACTCCGATCGCTTCCTGTCCGAGAGCGGAGGCGAACGTCCCGAGCTGTCCCGTGCGCTGCAGGGCGATCGCCTTCGCGTCAAAAAGGCGCGCGCGAGTCATCGCGCGATGAAACCAGACCAGCAACTCCGCGTCCCGAGCGATCTCTCCCGCCGCGTCGCTCAATTGACCCGAGGGCGAGAGCAACTGGAGATAATCGATGTGAAAATCAACGCCCATGGCGCGATCCCGGTACCGTTGCACGATGTTTCTCTCTCAAGGTGAGCTAGTGCGGATGGATTTCCAAGTCAGGGGCTTCGCCCGATTTTTATCGCCGCGCCGCGGCAGTGAAAGTCATGCGCGTCGCGCGCGTCAATCCGCGCGTTCGATCGCCAGCGCCGTGGCCTCGCCGCCGCCAATGCAGAGAGCCGCGACGCCGCGCCGCAACTCATATCTTTGCAAAGCCGCCAGGAGTGTGACGACGATTCGGGCGCCCGACGCTCCGATCGGGTGGCCAAGCGCGCAGGCGCCGCCGTGGACGTTTACCTTGTCGTGAGAAAGTCCCAGGTCGCGCATCGCGGCCATGACGACCACGGCGAACGCCTCGTTGATCTCGAAGAGGGCCACCTCTTCGCGCGTCCAGCCGACACGCCGCAGCAGTTTCTCGATCGCGCCGATTGGGGCGGTTGGGAAATCGCGCGGGGCGGCGGCGTGCGTGGCGTGGCCGACGACCGTGGCGAGTGGGGCAAGGCCGAGGCGCTGGGCCATATCGGAAGTGGTCAGGACCAAAGCGGCCGCTCCGTCCGAGATCGAACTCGCATTGGCGGCGGTGATCGACCCGTCGGCCGCGAAGGCTGGCTTCAATTTCGGGATTTCGTCAAGATTAGCCCTGCGCGGCGTCTCGTCGGCCTCGATGGTTCGCGTTTCATTTCTTCCGGCGATCCGCACAGGGACGATCTCGGCGCCGAGCGCCCCTTCCGCGGCCGCGCGGCGGGCGCGCGTTAGCGAGGTGATGGCGTAATCGTCCTGTTCGGCGCGCGTGAACCGATATTTCCTGGCGCAATCTTCGGCGAAGGCCCCCATCAGGCGGCCCTTCTCATAGGCGTCCTCGAGCCCGTCGAGAAACATGTGATCGACCACCCTGCCGTGCCCCATGCGATAGCCCGCGCGCGCCCTGTCGAGGAGATAGGGGGCGTTGCTCATACTCTCCATGCCGCCGGCGACAAGGGCGCGCGCGCTTTCGGCGCGCAGCGCGTCATGCGCCAGCATGATCGCCTTCATGCCCGATCCGCACATCTTGTTGATGGTGACGCAGCCAGTCGCCGGCGGCAGTCCAGCGGCGAGCGCCGCCTGACGCGCCGGGGCCTGGCCGAGGCCCGCCGGAAGCACGCAGCCCATGCAAACCTCGTCGATGCAATCGACCGGCATTTTGGACCGGGCTAGGGCGCCGGCTATCGCGCATGCCCCGAGATCGGGCGCGGTCGCTTCCTTCAGCTCTCCGAGAAAGGCGCCAAGCGGGGTGCGCGCCGCGCCGACAATGACCACGGAATTCGATGGGTTCACCTTCGAGCCTCCTGTTTCAGACGAGAGCGAGTTATGCGCCGCCCGCCTCCACTCAAGCCCCACCGCTCGCCGGCCGCCCCCACGGCTCGAACCGCGGCGGCTCGTCCGAGGAACCGGCCAGCAGCGCGGCAATCGTCGCGTCGTCGACTTCGGCCAGCGTCGCTGGCGACCATTTAGGATTTTTGTCCTTGTCGATGATGGCGGCGCGAACGCCTTCATGGAGGTCATGCGTGTCAAGCAGGGCGCAGGCGACGCGAAACTCCCGCACGAGGCAGACTTCGAGGCTGTCCGAGCGCTTGGCGCGTTTCAAGAGTTCGTGCGTGAGCCGCAAGCTTGTCGGCGATTTCCGTCCGATTTCCCGCGCAGCCTCCCGGGCGAAGGCCGAGTCCGCGACGACGAGCGCGGCGATGATATCTTCGACGCGGTCAAGCGTCGTCACCTCGTCGAGAAGGGCCCGGTTGTCGTTAAGAACGCTTTCTCCCGTCGCGCAAGCCAAATCGAGCAGCGCCGCGTCCACATCCTGTGGTCGGGCGCAATGCTCGAGACGCGAGATCAGTCGCGGGATATCGCGCGAGTCGACGCACAAGTCGGCGAGTCCGACGTGGATCGCATCGGCGGGTCCGACCATCGCGCCGGAAAGGCCCATGTAAATCCCCGCCCCTTTGTCTCGAGTCAGCAACCAGGTGCCTCCCACGTCGGGAATGAAACCGACGCCCGTCTCGGGCATTGCGAGGCGCGTGCGTTCGGTCGCCAAACGACGATTTCCATGCGCGGAGACGCCAACGCCCCCGCCCATGACGACCCCGTCCATCACCACGACATAGGGTTTGGGGAAGGAGGCGATGCGCGCGTTGAGGCGATATTCCTCGCGCCAGAACTGTTTGTAGGGGTTTTCCCCCTGGCCGCGACACTCGAAGAGCCCTCGGATGTCGCCGCCCGCGCATAATCCGCGTTCGCCCGCGCCCGTCACAAGAACAGCGATCGTCCCGTCATCCTCCCCGAATTCGTCCAGCGAACGCGCGAAGCGCCGCACCATGTCCAGGGTCAGGCTGTTCAACGCTTTCGGCCGGTTCAATCGGATATGGCCCAATCGACCGACGCGCGAGACGAGAATGTCGTCCTCGCTCATCTGTCCTCTCCCGCTCGGCGGTCGGGCCCTGGGTTACGAAGGAGGGCGCGCGCGATGATCAGCCGCATGATTTCGTTCGCGCCCTCCAGAATCTGGTGGACCCGCAAATCGCGCACGATCTTCTCGACTCCATAGTCGCAGAGATAGCCGTACCCGCCGTGCAGTTGGAGCGCCTCGTTCGCCACTTTGAACCCAGCGTCCGTGGCGACCCGCTTCGCCATCGCGCAGAGCGTCGTCGCTTCGCTTGCGGAGGCGTCGAGAGCCGCCGCCGCGCGCCAGAGCAGAGCGCGCGCAGCCTCCAATTCCGTCGCCATATCGGCGAGACGGAATTGCAAGGCCTGGAATTCGTCGAGGCGGCGGCCGAAGGCCGTCCGTTCCCCCATATAGGCGAGGGCCTTTTCGAGCGCCGCCTGCCCCCCGCCGAGCGAGCAAGCGGCAATGTTCAATCGCCCGCCGTCCAAACCGGCCATGGCGATTCCGAACCCCTCGCCCTCGCGCCCAAGCAGGTTCGAAGCCGGCACCCGACAATCCGCGAAGCTCAAGGCGTGCGTCGGCTGTGCGTTCCAACCCATCTTGCGCTCGGCCGCCCCTAGAGTGAGGCCAGCGGTTCCGCCCTCGACCAGAAAGGCCGAAACACCGCGCGGCCCCTCGCCGCCGGTGCGCGCCATGACGAGATAAAGGTGATCGCGCCCACCCGCGCCGGCGCCGGAAATGAACTGCTTTTCGCCGTGCAACACGTAATCGGCGCCGCGCCGCTCGGCCCGCGTCCGAAGCGACGCTGCGTCGGACCCCGAGCCGGCCTCGGTGAGACAGTAGCTCGACAAGAATTGCATCGTGGCGAGTCGTGGCGTCCATTCGCGCCGCTGCGACTCCGAGCCGAAACGATCGACCATCCAGACGCACATGTTGTGGACCGAGAGGTAGGCTGCGATGGTCGGACAGCCCGTCGCCAAGGCTTCGAAAATCACCACGGCGTCGTGGCGCGCAAGTCCCACCCCGCCATGGTCCTCGGAAGCGTTGATCGCGGCGAAACCGAGCGCCGCGGCCTCACGCAATACGTCCAGCGGGAAGTGCTTCTCCCTGTCCCAGCGCAGCGCGTTCGGAGCAAGTCTTGCCTGGGCGAAGTCCAACGCGGTCTCGCGCATCGCCAGTTGATCGGCGGTCAATCCGAAAAGCGACGACATGCCTCACCTTCTGAGAGCGAATGTATCGCGCGGCGAGGCTTGGGCAAGCGCGAGGAGGTTACGCCTGTGCTTCGAACGCCTGTATTGCACGACGTTTGGCCTCATTCGAGGCGGATGCGCGCGCGACCGCGCTTTTGGGGGCGCGGCCAAGCCGCCGCGCGACAGAAACGCCGGCCTCGAGCAGCGCGTCGAGATCGACCCCGGTCTCGACGCCCATCCCATTCAGCATATAGACGACGTCCTCGGTCGCGACGTTCCCCGAAGCTCCGGGAGCGTAAGGACATCCCCCGAGGCCTCCGACCGAGGCGTCGATAACGGCGACGCCCACTTCAAGGCAAGCGAAGATGTTGGCGAGCGCTTGCCCGTAGGTATCGTGAAAGTGAACCGCAAGGCTTTCCAAGCCGATCTCTTCAGCGACGGTTTCCACAAGCGCGCGCGCGGCAAGGGGCGTTCCCACGCCGATGGTGTCGCCGAGAGAAATCTCGCCGCAGCCCATGTCCTTGAGCGCGCGCGCGACCGCCGCCGTCCGCCGTGGCGCGACAGCGCCTTCATAGGGGCAGCCGAGCGCGCAGGAGACATAGCCGCGCACCCCGACGCCCTGCCTTCTCGCCTCGGCGACGACTTTAAAGAAGCGATCAAGACTCTCTGCAATCGAACAATTGATGTTGCGCCGGGAAAAGCTTTCGGTGGCCGCCGCGAAAACGGCGACTTCCTTCGCGCCGGCCGCGAGCGCGGCGCAAAGGCCGCGTAGATTGGGAACAAGGACCGAGAGTCGCAGATTCGGTCGCGGTCCCAGTAGTTGCAACAGGTCTCGCGTCGTCGCCATCTGCGGCGCGGCTGTGGGAGAGACGAAGCTTCCCGCCTCGATACGGGTCAGTCCCGCCCGGGCCAGCGCTTCGATCAGCTCCGCCTTGGCTTCGACCGACAAAATCGCAGTTTCATTCTGAAGGCCGTCGCGCGGCCCGACCTCGACGATTTGGACACGCTTCGGAAGCGACACGAGCGCCCTCCTTAACCTTCGCCGCTCGCCGTCGCGGCGGCTGGCGCCGCGCCCTCGGACAGGTGGGCGAGCGTTGCGCCCTCGGCGACCCAGTCGCCCTCCTCGCAGGATAGGTCGGCTATAGTTCCATCGCGCGGCGCGCGCAGCACAAATTCCGTCTTCATCACCTCCAGCGTCACGATGTTGGCGCCGGCCTTCACATTCTGACCGTTCGCGGCATGGATCCGAACCACTCGGGAGGGGAGAGGCGCAATCAAGCGCCGATCCTCGTCGCGGGTGCAAGAGGCCGCTCGAAGGAGATCGCGTGGCGCAAGCATGTGATTGCGGCCGTGAAGAACAATCACGACCCCCGCCGCACGACGAACGACGCCGACCTCGCGCCAGACCCCATTCACGCACAAACGGAGCCCCCCATCGGACGGAACGAACTCGACCCGAGCTGCTTGGCCGTTAATTTCGAACCGGAAAGCGCCCTCGTTCTCCGGATAAAGCCGTAGCTCGATGGTCCTGTCGTTCATCAGGAATTTGACTTCGGCGCCTCGCCCGCCGTCCAACCGCCAACCATCCGCCACGGCCCAAGGCGTCCCGGCCTCGCCAACTCTCCGCGCCGCTCTCATCTCGAGTCGCAGGTCCAAAAGCCAGCCGGTCGCTCCCGCGGCCAGAACGAACCATTCGTCTTCCTGCGTGAGCGTCGGCGCGCGGATCAATCGGTGGGCGTTAACCTCGACCGACGTTGTGTCATAGACGCCGCCCTCGAGCCAGGACTCCCGGCAGAGCGCTCGTAAAAAGTCGAGATTCGTCGCGATTCCGACGATCTCGAATTGATCAAGCGCCCGCCGCAGTCTCCGTAACGCCGCGGCCCGGTCCTCGCCCCACACGATCAATTTGGCGAGCAGCGGATCATAATACTGCGTAACACTGTCTCCGCTACGCACGCCCGCGTCCACGCGAACATGTTCTTCGAGACGCGGCGGCCGGAATCGCTCGATTGAGCCAGTCGAGGGCAGGAAGTCCTGCGCGGGATTTTCCGCGCAAATACGCGCCTCGATGGCGCAGCCTTTTGAATGGAGATCTTCCTGTGTGATTGGCAGTCTCTCGCCGGCCGCGACGCGCAACTGCCACTCGACCAGATCCTGCCCCGCCACCATCTCGGTGATGGGGTGCTCGACCTGCAGTCGCGTGTTCATCTCCAGGAAATAGAAACGGTCATCCTCCAGCAGAAACTCGACGGTGCCGGCGCCCAGATAGCCGGCGGCTCTCGCGGCGGTCGCCGCCGCATGCCGCATTGCGTCGCGCAACTCTCGCGCCAGGCGTGGCGCCGGCGTCTCTTCCAAAATCTTCTGGCGGCGGCGCTGCAAAGAGCAATCTCGTTCCGGAAAGGCGAGACAGCCGCCCTCCGCATCGGAAAATATCTGAACCTCCACGTGTCGCGCGCAGGCCAGTCGCCTTTCGAGCAACACTCGTCCCTCGCCGAAGGCCGAGAGCGCTTCACGCGAGGCGGCCGCGACGGCGTCCCGCAATTCGCTCGCCCTTGCGACGAGACGCATGCCGCGTCCGCCCCCGCCGCTCGAGGCTTTCACCAGCAATGGAAATCCCAGCCGTTGCGCTTCTCTTTCCAAGGTCGCGAGGTCCGTCGCGTTCCCGTGATAGCCTGGAACGATCGGGACGCCCGCGCGCTCCATCAGAGACTTCGCGCTCGCCTTTGGCCCCATCAATCTCATAGCCGCCGCCGAGGGGCCGACGAAGACGGCGCCGGCCGCCGCACAAGCCTCGGCAAAAGCCGGGTTTTCGGAGAGAAACCCATAGCCTGGATGAATCGCCTCGGCGCCGCTGCGACGGGCCGCGTCCACGATTTTATCGATCGCGAGATAGCTCTCCCGCGCGGGCGCGGCTCCGATCAGCCGAGCTTCGTCGGCAAGCTCGACGTGAATAGATCCTGCGTCGGCTTCCGAATAGACCGCGACCGTCGCGATTCCCAACCGGCGCGCGGTGCGTATGACCCGACAGGCGATCTCGCCGCGATTAGCGATCAGCAGTTTGCGAAACATTGGCTTCACTCCCGCCGCTAGCCCATTTTGGCGCGCGCTTTTCGAGGAAGGCGCTTAATCCCTCACGCCCCTCGCTCGAACCGCGCAAGGTGGCGAGAATCCGGGCCGACTCCTCCCCGATGCTGTCATCAATGGTTCGCTCGCCGCAACGAGCGACGAAAGCCTTGGCCTCTTTCTGCGCGCCGGGGGCGCAGCGCAGCATGGCTTCGGTGGTTCTGGCCAACCGTTCTTTCGCCTCGCCCTCCGGGACCGCCTCGTGGACGAGCCCCATTTCGCGCGCCGCCGCCGCCGAGACGATTTCTGCGGTCAGCATCAGGCGTCGCGCTTGACGAGGGCCGATCGCGCGAATGACGAAGGGTCCGATCACCGCCGGGATGATGCCGAGCCTCGCCTCGCTCAGGCTGAAGGTCGCATGTTCCGTCGCGATGGCGATGTCGCAGCATGCGACGAGACCGACGCCGCCGCCATAGGCCGCTCCGTGAACAAAGGCGATCGTCGGCTTCGGAAAGTTGTCGAGCAGCTGCATCATTTCAGCCAAGGCTCTGGCGTCGCGAAGATTCTCTTCAAACGACGCGCCCGCCATACGGCGCAGCCACTCGATATCGCCCCCTGCGGAAAAGCTTCGTCCGGCGCCTTGGATCGCGACGATGCGGACCCTCTCGTTTTCCGCCAGGCGTCGGAGAGTTGCGCTCATAAGCGCAACAAGCCCATCGTCGAAGGCGTTGTGACGCTCCGGACGATTGAGCGTAAGGGTCGCGACGCCGTGGCGGTCGGTGGACAGAAGCAGGTCAGGCATGGCGCGTTCACATCCGAAATAAGCCGAAGCGCGTCTCCTCAATCGGAGCATGGGCGCCGATCGCAAGACAAAGACCGAGCACGCGCCGCGTGTCTGCGGGATCTATTACGCCGTCGTCCCAAAGCCGAGCGCTGGAGTAGAGAGGAAGGCCCTGACGTTCGTATTGTTCGCGTATCGGCGCTTGAATCCCCGCCTCGTCCTCCTCGCTCCAGCTTTCGCCCCGAGTCTCGGCGGCGTCGCGCCGGATCCGCGAGAGAACGCGCGCCGCTTGTTCGCCGCCCATCACGCTGATCCTGGCGTTCGGCCATATCCACAGGAAGCGCGGGGAATAGGCGCGCCCGCACATGGCATAGTTACCGGCGCCGAAACTACCGCCGACGATGACCGTGAATTTCGGCACGGCGGCGGTCGCGACGGCCGTCACGAGCTTTGCCCCGTCTTTGGCGATTCCGCCGGCCTCGTATTTGGCGCCGACCATGAAGCCGGTTGTGTTTTGGAGAAAGATCAGGGGCGTTCGCCGCTTCGCTGCGAGTTCGATGAAATGCGCGCCCTTCAGAGCGCTCTCCGAAAAGAGGATCCCGTCATTGGCGAGGATGGCGACGCGATAGCCGCAGATATGGGCGAACCCCGTAACCAACGTCGGCCCATAGAGCGGCTTGAACTCGTCGAAGACACTGTCGTCGACGATGCGCGCGATTATGGCGCGGGCGTCATAGGCCCGCCGTGCGTCGGTCGGCGCGAGGCCGCGCAGCTCCTCCGCGGCATAACGCGGCGGCAGCGGCTCCCGCGCAATCTGCATGTGGACTTCGGGTTCGTCAAGAGTGGCGATCGCTCTGCGCGCTAGCTCCAGCGCATGACGGTCGTCCAGGGCGTAGTGGTCGGTGACGCCGGAGCGACGACAATGCACGTCGGCGCCTCCGAGGTCTTCCGCCGTCACCACCTCTCCGGTCGCGGCCGCCACCAGCGGCGGCCCGCCAAGAAAGATCGCTCCCTCGTTGCGCACAATGATCGCTTCGTCGCACATTGCTGGAACATAGGCGCCGCCCGCCGTGCATAATCCCATCACGACGGCGATTTGCGCCACGCCCTGGGCCGACATCCGCGCTTGATTGTAAAAGATACGCCCAAAATGATCGCGATCGGGAAAGACTTCGTCCTGTGTCGGTAGATTGGCGCCGCCGGAGTCGACAAGATAGATGCAAGGCAGCCGATTCTCGGCGGCGATCTCCTGCGCGCGCAGATGCTTCTTTACGGTGATCGGGAAATAGACGCCGCCCTTCACCGTGGCGTCGTTCGCGATAATCATGCATAACCGACCGTGGACTCGACCGACGCCGGCGACGACGCCGCCACAGGCGACGTCGCCGTCATAAAGCCCGTGCGCCGCGAAGCGTCCGATTTCGAGAAAGGGCGACAGCGGATCAATCAGCGCCTCGATCCGGTCGCGCGCCAGCATCTTGCCACGGCCCACATGGCGCGCCCGCGCGCTTTCTCCCCCTCCGAGCCGAATGCGATCGAAGGTTTGCCTCAGTTCCGCGAGACGCTCAGTCGTCGCGGCGAGGTTTCGCTCGTAATCCGGAGATCCGGCGTCGACCGAGGATGAAATTACGGGCATTCTGGCCTCTCTCGCGTCGGCGACGAAGTATTACGCGCTTTCCTCGAACAACTCGCGCCCGATCAACATGCGACGAATCTCGCTGGTGCCCGCGCCTATTTCATAGAGCTTCGCGTCGCGCAGCAGACGCCCCGTTGGATAATCGTTCATGTATCCGTTGCCGCCGAGACACTGGATCGCTTCGATAGCCATGTGCGTCGCGCGCTCGGCGGCGAACAGAATCGCGCCGGCAGCGTCCTTTCGCGACACACAACCGGCGTCGCAGGTTTTCGCCACGGCATAGACGTAGGCGCGGGTTGCGCTCAAAGCGGTGTACATGTCGGCGAGCTTGCCCTGCATGATTTCGAATTCGCCGATGGAGTGACCGAATTGCTTGCGGTTGTGCATGTATGGGAGAACCACGTCCAGACAGGCGTGCATGATGCCGATCGGGCCGCCGGCGAGAGCAGCTCTCTCGTAGTCGAGTCCGCTCATCAGCACCTTGAGGCCTCGATCCGGCTCGCCGAGTACGTTATCCGCCGGGACTTCGCAGTCTTCGAACAAGAGCTCGCAGGTGTTGGAGCCCCGCATGCCGAGCTTGTCCAGCTTCGGCATGCGCCGCAACCCCTTGAAGTCTCCTTCGACAATGAAGGCCGTGATCCCATGCGCGCCGGCGCTGGGTAAGGTCTTGGCGTAGACGATCACGATGTGGGCGTCGGGCCCGTTGGTAACCCACATCTTATTGCCATTGAGAACGTAGCGATCGCCGCGACGCTCCGCGCGCATTTGCATGTTGAGAACGTCGGAGCCAGCCGCAGGCTCCGACATGGCGAGCGCGCCGACGTGTTCGCCTAAGAGAAGCTTCGGCAGAAAGCGCAGTATTTGCGCCCGCGCGCCGTGGCGCTGGATTTGATTGATGCAAAGATTGCAATGCGCGCCATAGGAAAGTCCGACAGAGGCGGAGGCGCGGCTGATCTCCTCCATGGCGACCACATGAGCGAGATAGCCGAGGCCTACGCCTCCATATTCCTCGGGAACCGAGACGCCGAGGAGGCCCATGTTCCCCATCTTGCGCCACAGGTCCGGGGGAAATGCGTTATCCGTATCAATTCTCGCGGCGCGCGGGGCGATTTCACGCGCTGCAAATTCAGCGACGTTGCGGCGAAGCATCTCGACTTCGTCGCCCAGCCCGAAATCCATCGTCGGAACCCACTGATACATCGACGCACCTCGGGCGTCTCAAGCGGCGCCTCTTATCGGGAATCATTGCGTTACGATAGGCCGGTTTCCTTGCCGTATCCGCCATCGTTGATTCGCCCGCCGCTTCGCGACTTACGGTTCAACGATGGCTGACGCCAGCCGGTATATTTCGCCCTCCGAAAGCGTTTCAAGGAGACGCCAGCGGAGGCAGACGAGCAAAGAAGTTTAAAGACTCTGGATTAGCGAGCGCCTCGATATTCTTCACGGCGCGTCCATGCAAGACGTCGCGGACGGCGAGTTCGACGAGCTTGCCGGAGCGCGTGTGAGGGAGTTCGGGCGCTTCGATGATCGCCGCCGGCACATGGCGTGGCGAGGCCTCGTCGCTCAATCTGCGACCGATACATTCTCGGAGCTTGGAACTCAGGCGCTCGCCGGCGCGAAGCTTGACGAAGAGCAGTATGCGTTGGACGCCGCTCGCTTCTTGACCGACGGCCAGACATTCCTCGATCTGTGGGAAGGACTCGACGATTCGATAGAGTTCCGCGGTGCCGATGCGGACCCCTTGTGGATTAAGGGTTGTGTCGGAGCGCCCGTGGATGACGAAGCCGCCGGACTCGGTCTGCGTCGCAAAGTCGCCATGGCGCCAGACGCCAGGGAAGCTTGAGAAATAGGCGTTTTGGTATTTCTCAGCCCCGGGATCGTTCCAAAAGCCAATTGGCATCGAGGGGAAGGCGCCGGTGCAGACGAGCTCCCCCTGGGTCTCGAAGAGTCTATGACCGTTGTCGTCCCAAATTTCGACCGCCATGCCAAGACCCGGGCCCTGAATCTCGCCCCGGATCACTGGAGACCAGGGATTCCCGAGAACGAAGCAGGAGAGGATATCGGTTCCACCGCTGATCGAGGCGAGCTGTGTCTTTGGCGCCACCTCCCGGTAAACATAGTCGAAGCCTTCCGGAGCGAGGGGTGAACCCGTCGAGGCGACGAGGCGCATCGCGCCGAGGTCATGGGTTTTCCTTGGCTCGAGACCCAGCTTCTGCGCCGCGCGCAGGAACCCGGCCGAAACGCCGAAGAGTGTCGCGCGCTCGCGCTCGGCGAAGTCGAAGAGAGCGGCGCCATCGCGATCCATGGGAAAGCCGTCGTAGAGCAGGATCGTCGCGCGGCTCGCGAGCGCCGAAGCGAGCCAGTTCCACATCATCCATCCAGTCGTTGTCGCGAAGAACACCCGATCGCCGGCGCGGATATCGCAGTGAAGCCGATGCTCCTTCATATGCTGCAGGAGGCTGCCGCCAGCACTGTGAACGATGCATTTAGGCGCGCCCGTGGTGCCGGAAGAGAAGACGATGTAAAGCGGGTGATCGAAGGGCAGAAGCGCGAAATTCAGGGGCGCGCCGTCGTGCTCGGAGAGCGCGTCGGGCCAGAGCCGCGCCTTGGGGAAGCCGTCGAGAGACGACTCGGCGTGAAGATAAGGGACGACGAGCACGGTTTCGAGATCGGGCAGTCGCGCGGCGATCTCGCCCGCCTGCGCCAGTCGGTCCAAGGCTTGTTCCTTGTAAAAATAGCCATCGGCGACGATCAACGCCTTGGGCGCGATCTGGCCAAACCGGTCCAAGACGGCGGCCGCGCCGAAGTCCGGCGAGCAGGACGCCCACACCGCTCCCAGGCTTGCGGTCGCCAGCATGCCGACGATAGCCTCCGGCGCATTGTGAAGATAAGCCGCCACACGATCGCCTGGCTGGACGCCGCAATTGCGCAAATAGGCTGCAAGCGCCGCCACTTGACGTTTCAACGCGCCGAAGGCGAGCGCGCGACGCTCCTGCCCTTCTCCTTGAAACACGATGGCTATGTCGGCGTCGGCGCGCGGACGCAGCAGGTTTTGCGCGAAGTTCAGCCGAGCTTCCGGAAACCAGCGCGCGCCGGGCATCTTTGCTCCATCCACGAGGATGCGCTCGGCCTTCTCGCCGATAATTTCACAATAATCCCAAAGCCGGGACCAAAAAGCATCGCGATGCGCCAGGCTCCAGGCATGGAGACCGGCGTAGTCGAATGTTTCCGCATACTCCGCGGTCTGGGGATCGCCGTGGGCGAAAGCTGTGAGCAGCGCCGCAGCTTTAAACTCCGGATCGGGGTTCCAGAGGATAGTCATCGATGCGTTCGCTCCCGTGCTTCCGACATCATTGAAGCTGGCGCGGACGAGCGTCGCGACAAGAGCCGGCGACGGAGTTCGACGAAAACGGTAATTTCCGGTCGATCGTAATGCACATTGAGCGGTGACGCTCCATATAAATGGCGAAGCGTCGGTTCGCGCCCAGCGGGAAAGGGCGCAGGGAGAAGCTCTTGTCTCCGGGCGTCAGGAATCGTTTCGCCATAGCCCACCGCAATGCGGATTGGACGATAGACCAGGATTGGCCTTCATACTCGCGCGAGGAGCACGATCGATGGGATCGTCTGTTCGCGCGGCAAGCGAAATTGCTGCCAGGGCGGGCCTGCCAGGCCTTTCTGGAGGCGATGACCAGGCTAGAGCTGTCGCGCTCAGGCGTGCCGAATTTCGCGGATTTGAGCAAACGGCTTTCGGCTCTGACCGGCTGGAGCGTGATCGCCGTCGCCGGGCTCATTCCCGACGACGCCTTCTTCGAGCACCTCGCCAACCGGCGCTTTCCTGCCGGGGCTTTCATTCGTCCCGAAGCCGAGTTCGATTATCTCGAGGAGCCCGACGTGTTCCATGACGTTTTCGGCCATGTTCCTCTGCTCGCCGACCCGGTCTATGCGCGATACCTGCAGGCTTATGGCGAGGCCGGTCGCCGCGCGCTCGGCCTCGGCCAACTGCATAATCTCGCTCGTCTTTACTGGTACACCGTGGAATTCGGGCTGATGCGAACGCCCGATGGCCTGCGAATTTTCGGCGCGGGAATCATGTCCTCGCCGGCCGAGACGGTGTTCTGCCTCGAGGATTCGTCCCCCAACAGGGTGCTCTTCGAACTCGAGCGCGTCATGCGCACGAAATATATCATCAGCGATTTCCAGCAGACCTATTTTGTGATCGAAGGATTCGAAGAGTTGCTGCGCGCTTGCGGCCAGGATTTTGGACCGCTCTATTCCCGCTTGCGTCAGGCGGCGGACATCGAGGCCGATGAACTCACGCGGCAGGATCGAATCCTCACGCGGGGAGACTTCAGCTATTTTCGCGCGAAGGGCTTTGCTCCACATGCGGCGTGACCCGCTGCTCGATGCTTCCGAAGATCGAGCGGCCGTCAAGATCAAGCATCTCGATGCGCACGGTATCGCCCGCGTCGAGAAATCGCGTGCGCGGCGCGCCGTCGAGCAGGGTCTCGACGACCCGCTGCTCCGCAAGGCAGGAATAGCCGACTCCGCCCCGCGCGATCGGCCGACCAGGGCCTCCGTCCCGTCCGCGATTCGAGACCGTTCCGGAGCCGATGATCGTGCCCGCGCCAAGCGCTCGGGTGAAGGCGGCATGCGCGATCAGCCGCCCGAAATCGAAGGTCATGTCGCGGCCGGCGTCGGGACGGCCGAGCGGAGCGCCGTTGACGTAGGAGAGTAGAGGCAAGCAAAGCTTGGCTCCCCGCCAAGCATCGCCCAATTCCTCGGGCGTCACCGCGACTGGCGAAAAAGCGGAAGCCGGCTTGGATTGAAAGAAGCCGAACCCCTTCGAGACCTCGGCGGGGATGAGTTCTCGAAGGCTCACATCGTTCACGAGCATGAGAAGCTTGATGTGAGCGCGGGCGCTCAGTGGATCCACGCCCATTGGAACGTCGTCGGTCACGACGGCGACTTCAGCCTCGAGATCGAGACCATGGGCCTTGTCCAGCAACGGAATGGGCTCGCAGGGACCAAGAAAGCGGTCCGACCCGCCCTGATAGAGGAGAGGGTCTGTCCAGAAATGAGCCGGCGTCTCGGCGCCGCGCGCCCTGCGAACGAGTTCGACGTGATTCACATAGCCAGAGCCGTCGGCCCATTGATAGGCGCGCGGCAATGGGGCCGCGCAAGCGCATGGATGAAAAGGGAAACTCGGTGCGGCGCCTCTGTCGAGCGCCGTCGCGAGGGCGGTAAGCCTTGGCTCCATGCGCGCCCAGTCGTCAAGTGCGGCTTGCATTGTCCCCGCGATCGCTCCAGCATCCGTGGCCCGTTCGAGGTCGCGCGACACAACAATCAATCGGCCATCGCGTCCCCCCATCAATGACGCCAGTTTCATGACGAGAGCCCTTCGATCGAGCCGTCGAAGCGCTTCCGCAAGCCCGACCAGCAGTCGGCGTAATCCTGTTGAAGCGTCGGCAGCGCCGCCGCATATTCGGTCAGACGCTGGGGAAGACGTGTTTCCAACATGAAGGCGAGCGCACCGCCCAGACGCTCCGGCTCCAACGCGCCCGCTCGCGCGCGTTCATAGGCCACGGCGTCCGGCCCGTGCGGGCACATCATATTGTGCAGCGACATGCCGCCAGGCTCGAACCCCTCTGGCTTGGCGTCATAAGCGCCAAAGACCAGGCCCATGAATTCGCTCATGACGTTCACATGGTGCCAAGGGGGGCGGAACGTGTGCTCCGCAACCTGCCAGCGCTCGGGGAAGATCACGAAATCGACGTTGGCCGCGCCCGCCTCGTTCGAAGGCGAGGTGAGCACCGTGTTGATCGACGGATCGGGATGATCGTAAAGCAATGCGCCCATTGGGCAGAAGAGGCGCAAATCGTATTTGTAAGGCGCGTAGTTTCCGTGCCAGGCGACGACGTCGAGCGGCGAGTGATCGAGCACGCAATCGTAAAATGAGCCGCCCCATTTCACTGTAAGCGTGCAGGCCGTTTCCTTGTCCTCGAAGCCGGCGACCGGCGTCTCGAAGTCGCGGGCGTTGGCGAGACCATTGGCGCCGATCGCGCCTCGACTCGGCAGAAGGAAGGGCGCGCCATGGTTTTCACACAAGTAGCCCCGGACAGGGCCGCCGATCGGCGCGGCCTTGAACTTCACGCCGCGCGGGACGACGCAGATTTCACCGGGCGCCGCCTCGATACGACCAAATTCGGTGACGAGGGCGAGACCACCCTGCTGCGGCAAGATCAGCAATTCGCCATCCGCGTTGCAAAAGTATGAGTCGATCATCTCTTGCGTCACGAAAAAGAGATGCGCCGACATTCCCGTGCGCAGATCGGCGTTGCCCGCGGTGGTAATCGTTCGAACGCCGGCGACGAAAGTGAGGTCTCCCTCCGGGATGGGCGGCGGCGACCAGCGAAACTGACCGACGCCGGGCGCGCGATCGAATGAGGGCGCGGTCCTCCAGAGCGGCTGATCAGCCCTGACGAAGCGGCGCGCATGCAGAACGGAGGGACGGATGCGATAGAGCCAGGATCGACGGTTGACGCCATTGGGCGCAGTGAAGGCGGTTCCCGAGAGCTGCTCGGCATAAAGACCGTAGGCGCAACGCTGCGGCGCGTTCTGGCCTCGCGGCAAGGCTCCGGGCAAGGCTTCGGTCTCGAATTCATTGCCGAATCCCCTCATGTAGCTCAGCGTTTCGGCCATCGACCTCACTCCGACGCTTGCTGCAACACGCCGCGACGCAACTGATCCTCTTCCATGGCTTCGAACAGCGCGCGGAAATTTCCCTCGCCGAAGCCATTGTCGCCCTTGCGTTGGATGAATTCGAAGAAGATCGGCCCGATCAACGCCGTGGTGAAGATTTGCAGCAACAGGCGCGGCGGCCGACCGCCCGCAGCGCCCTCGCCATCCATCAAAATTCCGAGTTCCTTTAACGTAGCCAGGCGCTCGCCGTGCCCCCGGATGCGCCGGTCGAGGTTTTCGTAATAGGAGTCCGGCGGACGGGGCATGAATTCAAGGCCCGCGGCGCGTAGCCTCGAAACTGTCTCGAAGATGTCGTCGCAGGCGCAGGCGATGTGCTGCACGCCTTCGCCGCGATAAGCGCGCAGAAACTCTTCGATCTGGCTGCTGTCGTCGGCGCTCTCGTTGATCGGAATGCGGATCTTTCCGCAAGGACTTGTCATCGCGCGCGAATGCAGTCCCGTGAACCTGCCTTCGATGTCGAAGTAGCGGATCTGGTGGAAATTGAAGATCGCCTCGTACCAGGCCGCGACTCCGTCCATATGGCCTCGATGCACATTATTCGTGAGGTGATCTATCGCCTTCAGCCCGACTCCGACGGGACGAGGGTCACGTTTTCCGCTCCAGCGAAAATCGACGTCCCAGATTGAGCCTTTGTCGCCATAGCGGTCGACGAAATAAATCGGCGCGCCGCCTACGCCCTCGATCGCCGGAATATTTAGCTCCATCGGACCCACGCGCGACGGCGTCGCCTTCGCGCCTCTCAATAGCGCGCGCCGATAGGCGCCGGCGGCGTCGAATACGCGAAACCCGAGCGCGCAAACGGAAGGGCCGTGCGCCTTCGCAAAATCGGCCGCGACGCTTTGCGGCTCCGCGTTCAGCACGAAATTCACGTCGCCTTGCCGGTAGAGGGTGACGTTCTTGGAGCGATGGACGCAGACAGGCGCAAATCCCATCAGCCTCAAAATGGCGTCGAGCTTTTCTGGCGTCGGGTGTGCGAATTCGACGAATTCGAAGCCGTCGACGCCGATCGGATTATCCTCGCGTCCGATCTCGGGCTTGGTCGCGAACCCCGCGCTTCCCATGTTTGGAAACTCCTCTAGTTTTCCGAAGAACCAACTCATTAAATATTGCAAGCGGCGTCGAGTTCGAGTCTTGTCCTCGCCAAAGTCCAAAAACGGCGGAGCTGGAAAGCGACCATGATCCTTTATGATTATTTCCGGTCTTCTGCCGCATATCGCGTGCGGATCGCGCTTGGGCTTAAGGGCCTCGAGGTAGAGCATCGACCGGTCCATCTGCTGCGCGGCGGCGGGGAGCAGTTCACGCCGCGCTATCTCGCCAAAAATCCCCAGGCTCTCGTGCCCGCGCTCGAACTCGACGACGGCGTCGTGCTGTCCCAGTCGCTCGCCATCATCGAATATTTGGATGGCGCCTACCCGACGCCGCGTCTCATTCCTGCGGATCCCGTGCTCGCCGCGAAGGTCCGGGCGGTCGCGCTCACGATCGCCTGCGACACCCACCCACTCGTCAATTTACGAGTCGCCGCCTATCTCTCGGACGAGCTGATGATTGAGCCGGAGGCGATCGAGGCATGGCGACGCCACTGGATTCTGACAGGGGGGTTGCAGGCGGTGGAGAAGCTCATCGCTCCCGCTCCCGCTCCCTTCTGCTTCGGCGCCGAGCCCACGCTCGCCGACGTCTGTCTCATCCCGCAGATCTTCTCCGCGCGGCGCTTCGCGACGCCGCTGAATCATTTCCCACGCATACTCGAAGTCGAGGCGACTTGCCTTGAACTTGAAGCGTTCAAGGCCGCGCATCCCGGGCGGCAGGCCGACGCCGAGTGAGGCGAGTGGTCGAAGTATCCGCCGGCGATAACTAAAGGAGCGGAGACTCTGATGCAGGAACTCGTCCATTTCATCGGGGGGAAGCGGGTCGCCGGAGCGTCGGGACGCTACTGCGACGGCTACGAACCCATGAGCGGCGCGACGATCTCGCGTGTGCCGCTGGCCTCGCAGGCGGAGGTCGCCGCCGCGGTCGAGAGCGCCGAGAGGGCGCAACCGGTCTGGGCCGCGGTCAGCCCCCAGCGTCGCGTTCGCGTGCTGATGAAATTTCTCGATCTTCTCCAAGGCGAGTCGGAGGTCCTCGCGAATCTTCTCGCACGGGAGCACGGCAAGACCGTCGGCGACGCGAGGGGCGACATTCAGCGTGGTCTGGAGGTGGTCGAATTCGCGATCGGCGCGCCGCATTTTTTGAAGGGCGGGTTCAGCGACAGCTCGGGTCCGGGGATCGACGTTTATGCGATGCGCCAGCCGCTCGGCGTCATGGCCGGCGTCACCCCGTTCAACTTTCCGGCGATGATCCCGATGTGGATGTTCGCGCCGGCGATCGCTTGCGGCGACGCTTTCGTGCTCAAGCCCTCCGAACGCGACGCGAGCGTGCCTCTACGCCTCGCCGAGCTGATGGTGGAGGCCGGCCTTCCCGCCGGCGTCCTGAACGTCGTGAACGGCGACAAGGAGGCCGTCGACGCTCTGCTCGATCACGCCGCGGTCAAGGCATTGAGCTTCGTCGGCTCGACCGCCGTCGCCGAATATGTTTACGCCCGCGGCGCGGCTAATGGAAAACGCATGCAATGTTTCGGCGGCGCCAAGAATCACATGATTATCATGCCCGACGCCGATCTGGATCAAGTTGTCGAAGCGCTGATCGGCGCCGCTTACGGCGCGGCGGGCGAACGCTGCATGGCGATATCTGTCGCAGTGCCGGTGGGGGAAGTCGTGGCGCGGGCGCTCGTTCATCGACTCGTCCCGCGGGTGAAGACTCTCAAGATTGGGGCGTCGACGGACCCGGAAGCAGAGTTCGGCCCGCTCGTGACGCGCGCGCATCTCGAAAAAGTGACGGCCTATGTCGACCTCGGCGTGAGCGAAGGAGCGGAGCTTCTCGTCGACGGTCGAGGCTTTCACCTCCCCGGCTTCGAGAGCGGCTTCTATATGGGGGGCTGTCTCTTTGACGGGGTCACACGACGGATGCGTATCTATCGAGAGGAGATCTTCGGGCCCGTTCTCCTCGTCATCCGCGCGGCCGACTACAGCGAGGCCCTCGCGCTCGTCGACGACCACGAATATGGCAACGGCGTTGCGATCTTCACGCGGGATGGCGGCGTTGCGCGCGATTTCGTATCGAGAGTTCAAGTTGGAATGGTCGGCGTCAATGTTCCGATCCCGACGCCCGTCGCCTCATATAGTTTCGGTGGGTGGAAGCGCTCGTTCTTCGGCGACCTGGGTCAGCATGGCCCCGACGCGATGCGCTTTTGCACAAAAACCAAGATCGTGACCTCGCGCTGGCCGCGAGAAGGCGGGGAGGGCGCGAGCTTCGTCATTCCCACGACACGATAGGGGCGTGGAGCGAACAATTCGGAGATCGAAGATGTCTCACATCGCATTCATTGGCCTTGGCCGCATGGGGGGGCCAATGGCCGCCAACCTCGCCAGGGCGGGGCGCGACGTGTGCGGATTCGATCTCGAAGAGGTGCGTCGCGCCGCCGCCGAGGCGCAAGGCGTTCGCCGCGCGACCACAGCCAGGGCAGCGGCGGTCGGCGCGGCGGCGATCATTACGATGTTGCCGGCAGGGGAGGCGGTCCTTGCGGTCTGGAAGGAGCTCTTGACCTGTGTCGATCGAGACACGCTGTTCATCGACAGCTCCACGATCGACGTCGCAAGCGCACGCGCCGCGCATCGCCTCGCCCGGGAAGCCGGTCGACCCTCCCTCGACGCGCCTGTTTCGGGCGGCGTCGCCGGCGCGGAAGCTGGAACCTTGTCCTTCATGTGCGGCGGAGACGCGGCCGATGTCGAGAGGGCGCGGCCTCTTTTCTCCGACATGGGCAAAACGATCATTCACTGCGGGGAAGGCGGACTCGGACAGGCCGCGAAGATATGCAATAACATGATGCTCGGCGCGACGATGATCGCCACTAGCGAAGCCTTCGCGCTCGCGGAACGGCTGGGGCTTTCCGATAAGACCCTGTTCGCCGTCGCATCGGTCTCGTCCGGGCAGTCCTGGTCGCTGACGCATTATTGCCCCGCGCCCGGAGTGCTGCCCGCTGCGCCGTCGAGCCACGATTATCGGCCGGGCTTCATGGCGGCGCTCATGCTGAAGGATCTGAGACTCGCGAATGAGGCGGCGGAAGCGGTCGGGCTGACGACCCCGGTTGCGGCGCTCGCGGCCCAAATTTACGCGCGCTATGTCGCTTCCGGCGAGGCCGAGCGCGACTTTTCCGGCGTCATCCGCATGTTCCGAGAAGGGCGCGATCCAGAGGACGAATTGCTGGGCGTCGATCATCATCTAACGCGGGCGTGAATCGGTCGTGGCTGCTAGAGCGCGCGCTTCGCTTCGCATCGCGCGGTCTGACCTTTCCGAGCTTCGTTGCGCCGCGACAATTCTCGAGACAAGCCAAGCGCGCCGCGAGCGAATCCGCATCTGCCGCTTCATTGAGCGGCGGCGCTTCGACGATGGCGCAGCCCCGCGCGTCTTCAAAACGCCGATGATCTGTGCGCACCAGCCTCCTGCTTTGAAGGATACAACAAGGTCAGAGCTTTGCCGATCCGGGTAATGCGATATGGCGACGGACAGGACGGGCTTGGATGACTTTTCTGAATTAGCGTCCATTGATCGGCCATCGCTGTCCTTGAAAAAGCGCGCTTGCACAAAGAGCGAGTTTCATGCTGGATAGGCGAGTGAGTTTTTGCGCTGTTTTCAGAGGAAAAAATCCCTCTGTGGCGAAAGGCGGACGCGGTCGGAGCCTTGGTTCAATGAAAGTGGTCGTCGCAATCATTAAGCCGTTCAAACTCGCCGAAGTTCACGAGGCGCTGCATGGGATCGGAATCCACGGTTTGACTATTTATGAAGCCAAGGGCCATGGTCATCAAAAAGGCCATTCGGAGATCTATCGATCGGTGGAGTATGTGGCGCATTACCTATTAAAACTCCGCATCGAAGTGATCGTCGCGGAGGAGCGCGTCGAGCAGGTTATAAAGGCGATTTTGTCAGCCGCCCGTACTGGTCACGCCGGTGACGGTAAGATTTATGTTCATGCGCTCGACCAAGTAGTTCGCATTCGCACCGGCGAAACCGATGAGCTGGCGATATAACGGCAATTTAATCGAGAGGGGGCTCGCGAATCGTTCCCTCCCACGCCACCGTCGCATAGGGGGCGCTATATGCCGGCTCGGCGACTTGAGGCTCATGATCAGGGCCGCGGTTTTCTTTGCCTCTGCGCCGCGCCCAGGCTCTTTTTGGGATTTCGCTCTACCCACCCCTGGCAAGCTCGGCCGAAACTGATTGGTTGACGCATCGCTGTCCATGAGAGCAAAACGCTACCGCCCACGATCTCGGTTCAGACTTCCCGCCCGCCGCCGTATTACACTGCCTTCCACTGACCTCCGCGCCTCGATCCAGGAGCCTTTTGGCCTCTCCGATCTCATTCCAGACAGAGGCGTGGCCCCCCGAAGGCAAGTTCCAACCTCCTCTCCGCTCACGCGCTGAAATTACCAACCCGACCCTTGATGACACCGAACTTCCCCTCGTCATCAGGCTGGGCGGGTGATTTGCGCCTCTGAGTTGGCGAAGCATGTGCTCGGCACAAAAAATGAGCGGCGCTAATAAGCGCCGCTCTTCGCAATTCGCTTTCTTCCTCGAGGAAGCGAATCTCTTAACTATTATATGCCCTTTCCCCGTGGTCGGAGATGTCGAGGCCTTCGCGTTCTTGGTCTGGGGCGGGGCGGAGCCCGATTACGAGGTCCACCACTTTATAGAGGATCGCGGAGCCAATGCCGGAATAGAGCAGAGTGGCTCCGACCGCGGTGGCCTGTGCGATCATCTGGGCGAGCATTTCATATTTTCCAGCGTAGTTCTCGCCGATCGCGGTGTAGTCGGTGATGCCGACGCCGCCGAGGTCTGGGCTGACCAAAATGCCGGTGGCGAGCGCGCCGGTGACGCCGCCGATGCAGTGGACGCCGAAGACGTCGAGCGCGTCATCATAGCCGAAGGTGTTTTTCACCTTGGAGACGAAGAACAGGCAGATCGGCGAGACGACGAATCCAAGAACGAGCGAGCCGATTGGCCCCGCGAACCCCGATGCCGGCGTCACCGCGACAAGCCCCGCCACCGCGCCCGAGATCAGCCCCAAGAGCGAAGGCTTGCCCTTCACGGCCCACTCCGTCACCAACCATGACAGGGCGGCGCCGGCAGTGGCGACCATCGTGTTGACGAAGGCCAGGGCCGTCGTGCCGTTGGCCTCGAGATTGGAGCCGGCGTTGAAACCGAACCAACCGACCCACAGCAAGGAGGCGCCGACCATCGACAGGGTGAGCGAATGGGGCGGCAACGCTTCTTTCCCGTAACCGATGCGCTTGCCGACGATCAGCGCGCCCGCCAGTCCCGCGATGCCCGCGTTGATATGCACAACCGTGCCGCCGGCGAAATCCAGCGCGCCAACGCCCTTCATCCAGGGCGCGAGGCCCCCGGCGATCCATCCGACGGAGGCTGTCGCCGCGTCGATCTTGGCCTGCGCGGCCTGCTTGGCGGCGTCGGTCGTCGCGGCGGCGAGCTCCGTCGCGGCGTCGACGATGACATTGGGATCGGCCACGGCCCAGACCCAATGCGCGATCGGGAAGTAGATCAGCGTGACCCACGCGGTGATGAAGGCGAATACCGCCGAAAACTTCATTCTCTCGGCGAAGGCGCCGATGATCAGCGCCGGGGTGATCATCGCGAAGGTCATCTGGAACACGAAATAGGCGAGTTCCGGAACGACATGGCCCGGCGTGAAGGTCGGCGCCGTGGCGTCGACGCCGACGCCCTTCAGAAACGCTTTGCCAAGACCGCCAATATAGGCGTTGAGCGAACCGCCGTCGCCGAAGGCCAGCGAATAGCCATAGAGCGTCCACAGCACCCCAACCAGCGCGACGATGGCGAAGGTTTGCGTGAGGATCGACGCCATGTTCTTGGTCCGAACCAGGCCGCCGTAAAACAGCGCAAGGCCCGGAATGGACATCATCAGCACCAGAGCGCTCGAAATGAGCAGCCATGCGGTGTCGCCAGGATTGGGAACGGGCGCGTTGCCCGCGAATGCGGGCGACGCCGCGAGAACGGCGCTTACAAGGATCGCGGCCTTATTCAAACCACGAGGCAGACGAAGACTCATCTTTAGCTCCTGACCAATTTGCGAAGAGAGGATCAAAGCGCTTCCGCGTCTTTTTCGCCCGTGCGGATCCGAATGGCCTGATCGACCGGCAAGACGAAAATCTTGCCGTCCCCTATCTGACCCGTGCGCGTTGTGTTTTGGATGGCGTCGACCACCTGCTGGACCGAATCCGCCGGCACAACGACCTCGACCTTTAGTTTCGGCAAGAAGTTCACCGTATATTCGGCGCCACGATAAATCTCGGTGTGGCCCTTTTGTCGCCCATAGCCTTTGACTTCCGTGACTGTCAGGCCATTGACGCCGATCGTCGTCAACGCGTCACGGACTTCGTCGAGCTTGAACGGCTTGATGATCGCGATTACGAGTTTCATCTGCCTACCCTGTTGTTGTCCCCTCGATCGAGCGCCCGTTGCCAGTCGAGGCGACGCGCCCCTCGTCCCAGGCTTCACCCGCTCGCTAGGCGGCGCTACCGGCTGGCCTCAGCAATTGTCATGCCGCGTCGGACCATTGAGGCGAACCCGCTGGAAAGACCTCCGTTATTTGGGAGAGGGCAGGGCGTTTATGGGGTAAATAAATCGAATAAGATCATCCAATCACTTCGGCCTCTCCGCACGAAACCAGCGAATGCAGCGCAATGAAAATCGCCCGCCGTTTAAAGCGCTTTCCGTTCGAACGGAATTGTTTCAACGATAAGAAAGCTTTCAAATTCAATATGTTGAATCCAATTCAGATCGCAAAAAACGATCAGCTTTCGCGGAGTTCGCTCTAGTCATGGCGGCTCGCTAATTCTACTGCGTCATGAACGAATTTGTCGGCGGTTTCGTCATTGCGAGCCGAAGGCGTGGCGATCCAGGGGCTGGCGCGACTTAAGGATTGCTTCGGCTCGCGGTCGCAATGACGGGCGCTGGCCCGACCCCAGGCCGCTTCGTGACGCAGTAGAACGAGGCTGATGGCGATTAAAGGTTACGTCTGTATCGCCCACCTTTCGCCTGAATTTTAATCGCTTGCCCAATGTAGGGGCATTCATCGGCGAGCTTTTTTCAAGCCGAGGGCCGCGCACGGTGTTTTTGCCGCTGCGAAAACAAGCTATTGTCCGAGGCGTCTACGTCCGTAGCCCGTCCTCTCAGGACCGTACGGGTGGCAATGCAATTCTGATTAAGTCGCCAAAACCTCGGTCGGAGAGGGCTCCATGTCTGATGAATCGCCTTCGGAACACTTCGAACATGCCGAACATGCGGAACATGCCGCGCAGGAAGGCTCGCCCTTCCTTTTAACCGTCTCGGTCACCATCGCTATACTAGCTGTCGTCGCGGCGAGCGTCGGCAGTTTGGAGACCGTGGAGACAGCGGCGACGCTGACAGAGCAAAACGCAGCTGGTCTGCTACAAAACAAAACCAGCGATGCTTGGGCGTTTTTCCAAGCAAAGAGTATCAAAAAGGGCGCCTTTGACATAGCGGCTCATCAAGCCGGAGCCTCAGCCGCCTATTTTTTGCAAGAAGCAGAACGCTTAGAGAGAGAATCGATCGATCTTCGGACCGAAGCCACGCAGTTGGAGCAGAAAGTCGAGGAACGGTTGCGCGTAGCAGAGCAACACGAGCATCGACACCACATTTTGACTGTAGCTGTCACTCTGGTGCATGTCGCTATCGCAATCACTACTGTCGCCATCATCACCAAGGGACAGCGCTGGCCATGGCAAGCCGGCATCGCGTTGGGCGCCGCGGGGGCTATTTTGGCGACTTACGCATATTTTTAGAGGATTTCCCTCTTAATCCGGGCGGTATCCCGCAGTCGTTGGATAATCGGCGCGTTGTGCTGGTTCAAGGGTGGATAGGCGTTCGGCGATTTTGCTGCAAAGGCCATCGACGGGTCCCTCGGCGGCCTTGCGCGGCGACGCTTTCAACTTGGCGAGGGCGTGTTCGATCGGATCGACGCCAGGGTTATATGGCGGAAGAAGCCGAAGTCTTGCGCCTCGCGCACGTCCGCCGCCTTGTGCGAGAGGAAATTATTTATCACGGCGATATCGCCTTTCGAGAGCCTCGGCGCGAGCGCGCCATCTTGGTGGTCGCGGGAGTTTCATCGATGAAGAGGAGTTTCTCGGGACAGAGATCGACCCGCCCCCAAACCATTCTTCGCCCCGCCGCGTTACGTCTATTTGGTCCGGCTTGTTCTGGATCATGCCGCGTTTAGGCGATTCCGCTTAAACGCGGCATGATGGGGCGCTAGATTGTCGATCCAGAAGCGGGATCGATTCAAATGCCCGGCGACCGGAGTGGGGTTTGGCATCGATTGGCGAGATCAAGCGCCCTGTCGCCGGATCGAAAGCGAACGCCGCCGGTTTGCCGGCGCCCGCCCGAGGTTGGGAACGATAAATCCTAACGATCAACGCCAAAACACGGTTAATTCGCCGGTCCCGACCAGTGCCAGGCGTAACGCATCTGCGTCGGGATCGGGGCTCCCGCTATTGCACCGCCAGTCTCGCGAAGTAAGCCGAACCGGTCAAATTATACGCCGCCGTTGAGGCGCTGTTGACGATATCCGCAAGCTTCACGAAGTCCGCCGAGGGAGAGTCGGCCACCAGCAGGATATCCTCATTGTGAAGCTGGAATTGGTTCATCAGGAAAAAGTCTTCCGACTGGCTGAGATCGAGGGAATAGACCGTCGGAATGAGATTTTGGCGGTAGCCCGAGACGTTGACGCCGATCGCGGACAGCAGATCGCGCCGTTCCAACCGCAACAAGAACACCGCCGTGGGGTCGGCGCGCTGGTTTTCCAGGCCGCCCGCCATGGCCAAGCCTTCCGCGACGGTCAGCCGGTTGGCTTCGAAAGGAATGCGGCGCGTCGTGTTGACGACGCTCTTCATCCCCGGCGTCGCCCCGAAGACCAAAAACATCTTGGGCTCCTTGGCGATGTTGACGACATCGCCGGGGGCAAGCCGCACGTTGAGCTTGGGGTTCTCGACCACGGCGCTGAGATAGGCGTTGAAGTCGCGATCGCCGCGCTGGAGCGTGATGCGAGACTCGTAATCCGGAAATTTCGATCCGCCGGCCTTTGCGATGGCGCCCATCAGGCGTAAGCCGCCGGGATCGATGGAAAACTTGGTCGGCGCGTTCACGGCGCCGAGCACGGCGACTTCGTTGCCACGGCGCTCGTTGATTGTGAGCACGGTCTGAGGGTCGATCGCCCGGTTCCCCAGACGCCTGGATATTTCGGCGGACGCCTCCCGCGTCGTCCGTCCCGCAACCTTGACTGCGCCGACGTAGGGAACCGTGATGTAACCGGCGCTGTCGATCTGCTGGGGCGGAATTTGGAGAAAGCTCGCTGGATGCGCGGTCGGCGTCGCTTCGGCGGGCGCGAGCAGCCCTCCCGGAGCGGATTCGAAAATCGCCACGGAAACGGTGTCTCCCGCGCTCATGCGAATATCGGCCGACGCGCCCCGCGCCGGAAGGCGAGGCAACTCGCCGAGCGATCGGTCCGGAAAGCGATTGATGGTGTTCAAAATTCCGGGATTGAGCTTGACGAGCGCATAGCTCAGACGGTTGGGAGGGAGTTCGCCAACCACCTCTGCATTGGCGACCACTTCTTCTCCGGTGGGACCGTCCTTCGGCACGATCGAGCAGGCTTGGCATGTCAGCGCAACGAGGCCGACGCATAGCAGACGCGCCGGAAGCACGCCTTTTTCCAATTTGCGCACCAAAAATCCTTTCGGCGGGATTCGTCAAAACAGGACGGACCGGAACGATGGAGGGGACGCAAACAAGAATCACTCGAATCATTTGTATACCAAAGCAGTGACTCCGCTCCAAGTGGGGCCGTTTAAGTTGAGTGAGGCGATCGACGCGACAGCGAAGCTGTGCAAGCGATATTTTGCGTTGGCCTAGTCTTCGGAATTGTCGGCTGAGCGCGCCCGAGCCGGCGGCTACCCCGAAAGTTGCGACCTGCGCGGGACGATCTGTGAATGACGAGCAATATACGTATAAATACGTAGTGTGAAATACTTAGTCCGGATTCGTAATTGTGCTTAACAGAAAAACTGTCCCAGTATGACACTTAGACGACATAACGGTGGCAATCCCAAGACAATTTCGATTAACTGGCAGCGTAACCTAGTACAGGTCATTCGTGGCGTGAGACTTTGGGTGCGCGATGGCTGTACCAACCGCTCCGGAGGTTGATAAATGGGCGCACTCTATCATAGCGAAATTAAAAGAGTCGTTCGATTTGGATTAGATATGTTATTAAGCATCATAAGCTTTGTAATTACGATTGCATTTATATTTAACGAAAGCGCGTTACCTAAAGATAACAAGTTATTTACTATCTCTATAATATTTGCCGTCAGCTGTGCTGCCGTCTATTGCGCAACAGGCCTGTCGTTCCGCTCGTGGCGATTCGTCTCCTTGCCGGATGTAATTCAACTAAATCGAGATATTGCAATTGCAGTGCTGGTGTTCATGTTTCTCTCTTCGTCGTTGCAGTATTCGTTCATTCTTCCCCCATCGGCGCCGATCATCGCTTATTGCGCGATGCTGACCTCCCTCGGCGGCGTGCGCGTGCTTTATCGGGCCTTCCACGAAGGGAGGTTGCCCTTTCGACCCCGGAATGTCGTTCCTCCGGACGACCTCGTTCACCAGCCGGAAAACCTGATCGTCTACGGCGCGACGCCCGCGACCGATGGATTCCTGCGTACGGTCCAAAGCTTTCCAGGGCGTCCGTATCGGGTGGTTGGAATTCTCGACGACGAAAGGAGCAGCCGTGACCGGAGCATCCAGGGCGTCAGAGTCTTGGGCGGTTGCGACAAGCTGCCCGATATTTTGAACAGTCTGCGCCAATCGTCGTTGCGGGTATCCGCCCTGGTTGTGCCGACCGTCAGAATCTCCCGCGCCCAAATCGGCGCGATCGTGGACGCGGCGAACAAGGTTGGGTTGCGCACCGTGCGTCTTCCCGATACGCGGGGCGTCTTGAGCGCAAATCATCAAAAAGTCGAATTCGAGCCAATCAAGGTCACTGAATTGCTTGGGCGCGAGCCCGTCAGTCTTCGACTTGGGTCGATCGAGAACTTGATCAAGGGAAAATCCGTCGTCGTCACCGGAGGCGGCGGCAGCATCGGCTCCGAACTCTGCCGGCAACTTCTGAGAAGGAATCCCCGGAAGCTCGTGATCCTGGATCACAGCGAGTTCGCGCTCTACAATATCGAACGCGAGCTCGCGCCAAGCGATCCCAATCATGTCGTGCAGCCGATTCTCGCGTCTGTGCGCGACCGTGAAACTATCTTCTCGATTCTGAAGGAAACCTCCGCGCAACTCGTGTTCCATGCCGCCGCCTACAAGCATGTGCCGCTCGTGGAAGCCAATCCCGTCGAGGGCGTGCTGACCAATTTCCTTGGCACGACGAATGTGGTCGACGCCGCGAGCTTCGTCGGCGCCGAAGCCATGATCATGGTCTCGACGGACAAGGCTGTTAAGCCGCATTGCACGATGGGCCTCTCGAAGCGGGTCGCCGAGACCTACTGCCAGGCGATGGACGCGCACTGCGCTTTCAAGGGACGGTCGACCCGATTCATGGTCGTGCGGTTCGGAAATGTGCTCGGCTCCAGCGGCTCGATCGTTCCGTTGTTTGAGCAGCAAATCAAGAACGGCGGTCCCGTCACCGTCACCGATCCGAACATGACCCGCTATTTCATGACCATACCCGAAGCCGTCGGCCTCGTTCTGCAGGGCTCCTCCTTCGCGCTGGAGCAGCGCGACACGACAGGGGCGGTCATGGTGCTCGACATGGGCGAGCCCGTACCGATCGTGGAGCTGGCGCGCCGGATGATCGCGCTCGCCGGTTACGTTCCCGATCGCGATATTCATATTTCGTACGTGGGCATTCGCGAGGGCGAGAAGCTTCACGAGGAACTCTTCGACGATAATGAAGTCGTCGAGACGGCCGATATCGAAGGCATTCGTCTCGCCCGCTCACCAGTGCAACAGCTCGCGCGCATGCGGCGGCTTCGCGACCGGGTGGCTACGGCGTCGCTGCCGAAAGACGCGGATCGGGTGATCGAAATGCTGAGGGATGCGCTGTCCGCCGCGCGGACTCGAGATCGCGCTGCCTACTCGCGGATGCGCCCGAACGCGGAAGGCGCGATCCATCCCATAAATCTGGAGCGCGCCTTGCGCGAAAAATCGGATTCCGCTTTTTCACAGCGCGCGTTCGCCGTCGAGTCGGCGGCTTCACCTGTCTCGAACGAGAAAGCTCCAACCGTGGCGCAGCCGAAGGAACTGACAGAGGAGACAAAAAAACGGCAGTCTTCGCGGTCGATTTCGCGACACGCGCAGAAGCCTCGCCTTGCGTGGTCGCTCGATCAGGGCTCGGCTGGCGACAAGCGGCGGGCGGCGCTTCTCAACAAGCCGAAGAAGCCCATCGTCAAGAATGGCCGGCCGCCAACGCGGGCGGCCTCGTACGATCAGCCGCATGGCTACAACTGATCCTCGGGAGTTCGCGATGCGTAGCGTGGCCCTGAAGTTTGTCGAGGGGGAAACGTTCGTCGATGTTCTGCTCGCGGTCGGTCTTATCCTGACCTGTTCGACGCAGCTTCGCTATTCGGATATGCCCATTGGCCCCGGCGAAGTGCTGCTCGTGTTGTGGCTGACGATAAGCGGGGGCCTCGTCGTGCTGCGCGCCGAAGGCCGGGTTTCGCGGCCTTCTCTAACCTTTTTGGTCTTCTGGTTGCTGTTCGCCGCATTACAGTGCGTCGGCGCCGCGACGGGAATGCTCATCGGCGACCTGCATGAAGCGTCGCTCGTTTTGCATGACATTTTCGCCTATGGGCTCGCCGCCGCTCTGAGCGTGATGTGCGTGTGGCGGCCAAACGCGGGGGGCCGACTGCTCCGCGTGGCGTGGTTCGTTTGCGGCGCCGGGGCGCTGCTGTTCTCGCTTCAACTCGCCAACGCGTATGGCGCCTTCGCCCTCGGCGGCGTGGAGCCATGGTATTGGAATCGTTTGCGCGGCTGGTCCGAGAACCCAAATCAACTTGGTCTGTTTGGCGCGACCTTGCTGTTGCTGGCGCTACATTTGCTCGAGAGTTCGACGCACGCCGCGGCGTCGGCGGCGGCGCTTGTTTTCGCAGGCCCTGCCGCCGTTGCGGGTCACTTGTCGAAGAGCGACACTTTCCATGTCGTCGTCGCCGTCGCGATCCTCGCCATTGCAGGCGTGAAGCTCCTCGATTGGGCTTTTGAGCGGGGTAAAGTCAGAATTCGCTCTACGGTCATGGCGATAGCGATCCTGGGCGCTCCGATTCTGCTGGTTGCGTCGGCGTCGCTCCTTCTCGATAACGGCGAGGAGACGATGAAGAGCATCATCGGCGCCGTGACCAAGGACAATGGCGAAGGGGTTGGCCAGGAAGCCGATCTGCGCGTCGAAATCTGGCGACAGGCGCTTCTACGCGGCCTGCAAGCGGCGACGCTCGGATTGGGGCCTGGTCCGCATCTGGAGATTCCGTCGTCGGTGATTTCCGGGCGGCGCGCGCCCAAGGAAATCAACGTGGTCCATCCCGACGTCAATGTGACGGCGAACTTCGAGTCGCATAATAATTTTCTCGAAATATTCCTTCAAGCCGGACTTCCCGCGGCGATCGCCTTGGCATGGCTTCTCGCGATCGCGCTCCTGACCGCCTATCGGGCGAGGTTCGTTCTCTTGGCGGTCACGGTGTTCGGCGTGACCGTCTTTGGACTGACCAATGTCAATCTGCGTCAGCCCATCTACTGGTTCTCGATCGCCATGTGTCTCACCTGCGGCGAACGGCTACGGCCAGTCTGGCGCTTGACGTCAACGCCTCTCTTGTTGCGGACCTAACACAAGACCGTCGGAGCGGCGCTCATGCGAAACGTGCAAAGCAAAGACATTCTCCCGCTGACGATCGAGCCGCGGTCAATCGAATTGGAGCGAACCAATTCGGTCGAGACGCCGCTTCACGTGACGCAGCTTCTCGCCATTTTGCGCAGGGGAGCTCGAACTATTGGCGCCTTCGCCATCGTGGGCGTTACCCTCGCCCTGCTCATCGGCTTGCTCATTCCGATCAAATATATGTCGATTGGTTATCTTGCGATCGATCCGGCGAAGTGGCCGCGAGAAGTCGATTTGACGACGGAATCCCAGAGCGAACGCACGGAGGCCGCTCTGCCCCAGGACGCCATGATCGACGCGGTGATGGACACCCATGAGATGGCGCTTAACGCGAACGCCTTCATGGAGCGCGTCGCGCGGATTCTGTCCCCGGCGCGAGGGAGCGACTCCCTCTCGGCTTCCGAGACCGCGCCCGCCGCCATGTCCATACCGCCGAAGCCTTTCGGGTTGGAGGAGTTGTCACGAAGAATGACGATTTGGCTCGACATGCTCCACCCCGGAAAGACGGCCGATCTCGACGGCAAGCGGCTGGGCAAATCCATCAAGATTTTTCGCGACAAGCATTCCCTTGCTTTCGTGATAAACGGCTTCGCCGAAACGCCGGAAAGAGCGGCCGCCTATGTCAACACGCTGATGAATGTCTATGTCGCAGAGCGACTGGAGGAGCGCCGCGCGGTCGTCGCGAGAGAGTTCGGCCAGGTCGAGGCGCGTATTGCGACTTTGAAGCGTCTGGCGAGTACGAAGTCTAATCAGGCGCGCCAGATGATAAGAGCCGGCGCGCCGTCGTCCTCCAGTCAAAACGACTTCTTCGACCAGCGTCTGCGAGAGGCGGTCGGCGAAGTTTCCGCGACGCGCTCGCTCCTTCCGCCGCTGGAGCGGCGTCAAGCCAGTCTGCGCGGCCAGCTCGAAAATTTGAAGGCGGACGTCGGCGTGATGGCCTACGCTGTCGCGCCCGGGGCGCCGAATACGCCGCACCCGCTGCTCTTCGCCGTTCCCGCGCTGATCCTGTCGCTGATCCTCGGATCCATGTGGGTCGTCGTTCGCGAGCATATGAACGACACTTTTCATGGAGAGGCCGACGTCGAAGGGAAGCTGCAGGCGCCATTGATCGGCTTGACGCCGGAAGTTTCGAGCGGGTCGGACGAGCCGGAGCGCTATCTTATCCGTTGGCCCCGGAGTGTTTTCGCGGAGTCGATCCGCTTTATCGTCTGCGCGCTCGGCCTGGCCAACCCAACGTCGCGAGCGAGGATCATCCTGATCTCCTCGTGCCTTCCGGGCGCCGGAAAGAGTTCGCTCGCACGCTGCCTCGCGACTTCCGTCGCCCGCCTCGGAAGAAAAACCATACTCGTCGATTTCGATCTTCGTTCCGGAAGAGCGCTCGACTTCGGCGTAACGTCGCCGGAGAGCGTCGTCACCTTTCCGTTGAAGGATGATTTCGAATACGCGATCCAGGGCCTGCCGGAGTTCAGGTGCGACTTTCTGAGAATCCGCAAGAGCGAGAGCGAGCCGCTCAATATGTTCGCCGAGGATCAAGTCCCCAAGATGTTTCGACGTCTTGGAGAAATATACGATTGCGTTTTGGTGGACGGGCCTCCTCTGATGCTGCTTTCGGAAGCGCGTCTCCTTGCATCGCTCGTCGATCAGGTTGTCATCGCCGTGCGCTGGGGAACCACGAGGGACGTGGTGGCGGCGAACGCATTGAAGCAGTTGCGCGGATCGGAGCGCGTCTCGAAAAGGAAAATCGACGTGGGCGTGGTTCTGACTCACGTCAACCTCAAAAGGCACGCTTTTTATGGCTATGGCGACATCGGCCAATCTTTCGCCGCTTACCGAGGTCGGGAAATCCGGAGTTGAGCGCCAGTATGCAAGGAATTCGGAAGTCTTTCCTCCTCTTCTTAGCTCTGCTTTTCGGCGCGGGCTCCTTCGAGGCTCGGGCGGAGCGGAGGTCTTTGCATTTCGCGGCGAACGGAAATTTCGACGCGGGTGGCGGCTATGATCCTTCGCGCGCGGGATTTGATCTCGCGGACGTGTCCAGCCCAACGCAGTTGGACTTGCTTCCCCCCAATGTCAAAGCTCTGGTCTGGATCGGCGAATGTCGTGGCGCGACGAAGGATTTCATTCAGTCCGTGAAAGCCTTCGCCGGGCATCCGAAGCTGTGGGGATATCATCTGGTTGACGACGCCTATGCGCGAACCTGCGCCGCGCCGAGTCTGAAGGCCGAGGCGGATTGGATTCACCGCAACGTCGCCGGCGTCAAGGTGTTCGTCTCATTGGCGAATTCTGGCTCCTTCAAGGCGCCGTCCTATGATGGCTACAACGAAGAAACGACCGGCGCCGATTTTCTCGGCGTCGCCGCTTATCCATGCCGAAGCGAACTCAATCGGGGCGCTGGCGGCTGCGACTACGACGCCATCGATCGCGTGGTGCGGGCGGCGCTCGCCGCTCGCGTTTCGTTGGAGGCGATCGTACCCACATTTCAGGCCTTCGGCGGCGGAGAATGGCGGGACGACGGCGGCGGACGCTACCTTGTGCCCTCGGCCGAGCAAGAGCTTGAGATCCTGGCGCGCTGGCGCCTCCTGATTCCGGATCCGGCGCTCGATTACGCCTATAGCTGGGGATCGCAAAGAGGCGACGCGGCACTGGCCAACACGGCCACGCTCGCGGCGATTTTCGCCCAGCGCAATCGCGTGGCGCGCGAACCGACTATCCCGGCGGCGCGGGGGATTGGACAATGACCCCCATTCCTTTCTTCAGGCCGCAGATCGGCGAGGAGGAAATCGCGGCCGTCGCAGCGGTGATGCGCTCCGGATGGTTGACCACCGGGCCGAAGACCGCCGAGTTCGAGGAGCGTTTCGGAGGCTTTCTCGGCGCCGGCGCCGAGGCTCTCGCCGTCAATTCGGCGACTGCGGGACTTCACCTGGCGGCCGAGGCTTGCGGCGTCGGACCCGGAGACGCGGTGCTGACGCCGACTCTCACCTTCACCGCGACCGCCGAGGTCGTTCGCTATCTCGGCGCCGATGTCATCTTCGTCGACATCGACCCCGAAACCCTGCTCATCGATCTCGATGATTGCGAGCGCCGTTTGAAGCCCAATTGCAAGGCCATCATGCCGGTGCATTTTGGCGGCATGCCTTGCGACATGCCGCGCATAATCGCTTTCGCCCGCAAGCACGGGCTGAAAGTCATCGAGGACGCCGCGCATGCGCTGCCGGCGCGCTTCGACGGCCGCCTGATCGGCGCTTTCGACTCGGACGCCTGCGTCTTCAGCTTCTATGCCAACAAGACGATGACGACGGGTGAGGGCGGCATGCTCGTGACGCGCGATCCAAACCTCGCGCGGCGCGCGCGTGTGATGCGGCTTCACGGCTTCGATCGCGACGCCTTCGACCGGCATCGCAGAGTCGGCGCCTCCTGGGCCTATGACGTGGTTGCGCCCGGCTTCAAATACAACATGACCGACATGGCCGCGGCTATCGGCGTGGTTCAGCTTGGAAAGGTCGAGGCGTTTCAAGCGGCCCGTCAGGCCGCCGCGCAGCGCTATCTGTCGAATCTCGCCCATCTTCCGCTGTGGCTTCCAAGGCGCGCGCCGGAAAACTCTCTTCACGCCTGGCATCTGTTTCCGATCCGCGTGCGAGAGGAGGCGCGGATGACGCGCGACGATCTCATAGGCCTGCTGGCTTCCCGCGGAATCGGCTCGTCGGTTCACTATCGTCCCCTCCATCAACTCAGCTATTGGCGCGAGCGCTACCCTTCGAAGCTGGGCGAGTTCCCGATGGCCGACCGATATTTCAAGACGGCGCTCACGCTGCCTCTGTTCCCGGGGATGCTCGACTCCGAAATCGACGCGGTCTGCGAAACCATCGTCGAGGCCCTGTCATGATGTGCGAGCGCCACGCTTTTCACGCGCCCGCGCGCGTCAACGCATCGAAGCGGGCTTTCGATCTCGTCTTCGCGTCGATAGGCTTGTTCGCGTTGTTTCCGCTCTTCGCCGCGATCGCGCTGGCAATACGTTGGGATAGCGCCGGACCCGTCTTCTTTCGTCAATGGCGCGTCGGCCGTGGCGGCGCAATGTTCCGAATCTATAAGTTCCGTTCGATGCGCGAAGAAAAGGACGACGCGGGTCCGCCGCTCACGGTACGGCGCGACGGGCGCGTTACCCGAATCGGCGCGATCCTGAGGCGGCTCAAGATCGACGAGCTTCCGCAACTGATCAACGTCGTTAAAGGCGAGATGTCGCTGGTTGGACCGCGGCCCGAGATTCCATCGCTCATGCAACTCTATTCGCCGCAACAGCGCGAGGCGATATTGTCGATGTCGCCGGGCATGACGGATTACGCCGCAATCCTGTTTCGCGACGAAAGCGCGCTGCTCGACGGCGACGAAGATCCAGTCGAAACCTATCGCACCAGGATCATGCCCCGCAAATTCCTTCTTTATCGCAAATACCACGAAGAGATGAGCTTTGGCGCCGACCTTCGAATCATCGCCGCCACCTTATGCGTTCTAGCCTTCGGCGGAATTCCAGCCATGCTCGACGTCGATGCCGAGATCGATAACGCGCGCGGAGCGCCGTGCGATAATTGACGGAGGAGAGTCGTGTCGAAGCGCATTTTGTTCATCGGCGGCGTCGATCACCATCTTCGCTTGCCGTTCTTCGTCGCTCTCAAGGCCCGCGGGTTTCACCCCATCGCCGCCAGTTCCGGCGAGGCGGCGCCGTTCGAACGCGCGGGCATCGAGCATCGCGGCCTTTCCTTCGATCGCTTTCTCAGCCCCCTGTCGGACCTACAGGCGATCGCCGCGATCCGCGCGCTCATAATGAGCGAGCATCCCGACATCGTGCAGACCTTCGACAGCAAGCTCAACCTTCTGGTCGCGATGGCTAACCTCCGCCCGCCGCGCTTTCGGATGATTCGGACCATCAACGGTCTGGGATGGCTTTACGCGTCACGCTCGCCGATGGCGGTCGCGCTACGGCCGGTCTACCGCGGTCTTCATCTGATGGCGTCCCGCGTCGTCGGACTGACGCTGTTCGAGAACCGCGAAGACCAGGCCGCCTTCGAGCGCTGGGGCCTCATGAGGCCGGGTTCGGGTCGGCTCGTGCCGGGAGCTGGGCTAGATGTGCGCGGTTTTGAGGAGAGCGCGGTCGCCGGCCCCTCGAGATTCGAGCTGCGGCGCGACCTCGGCCTCGAAGATCGCGAAATTATCGTCACGGTGACGCGGGTGACGCGCGAGAAGGGAATCCCGACTCTGCTGAAGGCTGCAAGGCTCGTTCACGAGGCGCGGCCGAGCGTGTGCTTTCTTCTGGTCGGCCCGCGAGAGACCGAGGGTCCGTCCGCCGTGACCGAGGCCGAGTTGGATCGCTACAAGCCTTATGTCGTCGCGACAGGCTGGCGGTCGGACATCGCGTCGCTGTTGTCGGCCGCCGATATATGCGCTTTTCCAACCGAATATCGAGAGGGCGTGCCGCGGGCGATCCTCGAAGCCGCCGTTGCGAACCTGCCGATCGTGACCACGGATGTTCCGGGATGTCGCGACGTCGTCCGTGACGGGTGGAGCGGCTATGTCGCGCCGGAGCGCGACCCGCGTGCGCTCGCGGACAAAATACTCGCCGCCTTGGGGGATCCCGTCGCTGCGCGGGCGATGGCGCGCCGCGCCAGGGATCTGGTGACGCGGGAATATGAACTTGGCGTCGCACTCGACCGCTATGTCGAGGCCTATGACGAGTTGCTGAACGCGGAGCCCGCGATCGCCGAGCCGAGGCCGCACCCGATTTGAAAGACCGGCTTTCAAAAACTCGAACAGTTGGAGCTAGGAAAATGACCGTCCGACCGGCAACATCGGAGCTTCGAGCCCCCACAACCGAGGAAGTCCGGGCGCCACGGGCGGCGCGCCTGGCCATCGAGGCCTTCGAAGACGAGAAAATCTCCTATTGTTATTGGAGAAGCAGCCGGCGTCTTCCTCGCGCGATGGCGGGCGAGAGCGATCTCGATCTTCTCGTTGCGGCCGAGGACAGGCATCGATTCGTGGAAATCCTGTTGCGCCACGGTTTCAAGCTTTTTCCCGCCACGCCCGCCGCCGATCATCCAGGCGTTGCGAGCTTTCTGAACTACGACGAGCGAAGCGACGTCATTTATCACATCCATGCGCATTTCCGATTGATCGTCGGCCCCCCGCTCCTGAAAAGCCACTGGCTGCCCTGGGAGTCGTTGATTTTGGAACGGGCCGTATGGGGACCGGAGTTTGGAATACGCATGCTCGACCCCGAGTCGGAGGCGCTGCTTGTCGTGATCCGCTCCTGCGTGGAGTCCAGCTGGAGCGATCCCATCGCGCTGAAGAATCGCGCGGCGACCGTTAGGAAATTCGCAGAGGATCGTCGCGCTCTCCGCGCCAGGGCGCGGCGGGAAGCGCTTCACCAACTCACCGAGCGGCTATTAACGCGCGATCTGGCGGACGCCGTTACGGAAATATTCTTTTCCGAGGACTCGTCTCGGCGCGACGCGGTTTTGCGGGAGTATCTGCGCAAGGGATTGCAGCCTTACCGCATTTATGGGGCCGCCGAGGCGCATTCGAGGTCCCTCGGACGCGCCGCTCTTTGGGGATTCGGTTTCCTAAACCAGAAATTTCCGCAAGCGCCGAGGCCCTGGCGGCGCCGCCCCCTTGGCGGCGGATGCGTGGTTGCGCTGGTCGGCGTCGACGGCAGCGGAAAGTCCACGATCGTGAGGACGGCGCAGGTGTGGTTGTCGCGTGAGATCGACACGATGTCTGTCTATTTCGGCACTGGCGACGGCCGGGCGACGCTCCCGATGCTCGCCTTCAAAATGATGATTCCTTTGGCGCGCCTTGTTTTGCGGGGGAGGCCGAGGGGCTCTTCGCACGGCACGGTGAGGGACTCTTCACCGGGGCGATCCTATAGCGCGATGATGCTGATCTGGGCGAGTGTCGTGGCCTGGGAGAAACGCGTCAAGCTGATACGGGCCTGGAGGGGCGCCCATCGCGGTCTCGTCGTTTTGACTGACCGATATCCGCAAAACGAGATTCCGAGCTTCAACGATGGGCCCTTGCTTCATCGACTAGCCTCGGTTCCTCGGCCGCTCAGCGCATTCGAGGAGGCGACCTACGCGCTGGCGAACCGGCTTCCTCCCGATCTCGTGATCAGGCTTCTTGTCTCGCCCGAGACAGTCGAGGCTCGCGAACCAACCATGGACCCAACGATCATTCGGACGAGGCTGGATCAACTGCGCCGTTTGCGGTTCGGCGGCGCCAGGATCGTCAACGTCGACGCGGAGCAACCGCTCGTGGAGGTCGTTCGCATCGTCAAGAAAGAGATATGGAGCCTGTTGTAGGAGGCGGCGTCCTCACATGATCATCGAACTCTTCGGCGCTCCGGGCGCGGGAAAATCCACCTTCGCAAACGCTCTCGCGAAGCGCTTGCGGGAGCGCGGGTATGTCGTGGAAGTGCAAGCCAGCGCGCGACCGAACGAATCCAACGCCAGGGCGCCGGAGCCAGGATTCGAACGATGGGCGATGCGGCTTGGCTCTCCGTCGCTCCTGCGAGTCGCCCGCGCCGCGCAGGAACTCGTCGCCGCCATGGATGCAACGGATGGGAGGGGAAGCGCCGCGACGGCGCTCCTGCACGACAGCTTGCGGCCCAAGGGATTGTTGTCGGCCCTACGATTGAAGCAATATCTCAATCGCCTGGCTCGGCGCTGGCGCCAGGCCCTGGAGGCCGAGCATATCGTCGTGTTCGATCAGGCGTATATTCAGGCGTTGGTCTCCCATATTCTCGCGAGCGGCTGCAGTGAAAAATCAGCGATTGATCGTGTCCTCGATCGATCGCCTCTGGGGGATGTTCTCATTCGCATCGAGGCGCCGCGACACGTGATCGCTCGACGGCTCCGCGAGCGATTGAGCAGTCAAGGCTTTTTCGAGCGCCGCTTCGAACTCGATCTCGATGCGAGCCTCGAGGCGATCCGTATCGTGGCGAAGTTGGAAGAGGCTCTGGCGTCGCGGGGAAGGGTCGTCTTTCACGGCGACTCGCTCGACATGAATTTCCTGGATCGAGCCGTCGACGAGGTTGGGCGTCTTCTGCCGCACGGTTCTCGGGCGTCGTCGAAGGAGGGATAGTTGAAGTGGTATGCCTTACGCTACAATTCGTCGAACACGGGACCAGGGTTCACAAATGTCCGAGACCAAAGCGACGATTCAAGATGAACGGCGGGCCGCGTCTCACGGGAACGATCTCCAACGTCTCGGTTACGCCCGCGGCA
The DNA here is from genome assembly GCA_002862095.1 of Methylocystis sp. KS32. Taxonomy (GTDB): domain Bacteria; phylum Pseudomonadota; class Alphaproteobacteria; order Rhizobiales; family Beijerinckiaceae; genus Methylocystis. The sequence goes on from PHSQ01000005.1 coordinate 93,926, forward strand.
GCTTGCTTGCGCTCTCGGCGCATATCGCCAGCGCTGGCCTGGCGTCGGGGTCGCAATTCATTCTTGCGCGGCTGTTAGGCGCAGACAGTTATGGCGATTACGCCTATGTGCTGGCGTGGGCGTCCGTGCTCGCCTATCTCGCTGCGCTCGGATTCGACGTGGCTCTGCTGCGCTTCATTCCGTTCTACGAGAGCAAGGGCGAGAGGGGACTCGCAAACGGCGTCATTCATTATGCGCAAAGCCGCGCGCTGGCGGCGGGAGCGATGATCTCGCTTTTTGGGATTGCGTACGTTTGGTTCGGATCGACGGGGATGAAGCCGCAGCTCCGCGACACCTTCGTCATTGGCTTTCTGGTGGCCCCGGTCTGGTCTCTCCTGTGGATTTTATGCAGCGTTTCGCGGGCCTCCGGCGGGGTTCTGTGGGCCCTCGTTCCCGACCGTATCACGCGCGAAAGCGTGTTGGTCCTTATAATCCTGGTCGGCGCGGTAATGCGCCTCGACATTGGCTCGACCGGCGCCATGCTCGCGACGCTCGCGGGTTCGCTGGCCGGATTGGTCATTGCGCGCTTCGCGGTTCGGAGCTTGCGCGAGAAAGAGCCGGGCGAGACTATCGCCTATGACGCGCCGTATTGGCGTCGAAGCATCCTTCCGCTGGTCATCCTGGGTGCGGTCGAGGTGCTCATGAACCGCACCGGCATCGTTTGTCTCGGCTACCTAAACAGCGACAGGGAAGCTGGCGTCTACGGGCTCGTGTTCAACATCGCTTTCGTCGTCACTCTTCCCAGGACCGCCGTGAACACGCTGTTCGCGCCCAGGCTCGCGGCGCTCCACGCCGTGGGCGACGTGGCGGCGTTGAAATCCCTCGTCGCGAAGTCGACGCGATGGATGCTGAGATTCTCATTCGTCATCGCCGTCGCGATCCTCGCGCTTGCCGATCCCGTGCTGGCGTGGTTCGGCGAAAGCTTCGAAGTCGGCGCGCCGGCCCTGAAGATCCTCGCGATCGCTCAACTCGCCGTGGTCGCCTGCGGCTCGCAGATCAACATTCTGACCATGACGGGTCATGAGGCGATCGCCGCGAAACTGCTGAGCGCATGCGTCGCGGGAAACTTGTTGCTGACTACGGCGTTGATTCAAATCTGGGGCCTCACCGGCGCGGCGATCGCGACGGGGACGATTTTTTTGATTTGGAACGCCGCGATGTCCGTCTTCATTTGGCGACGACTTGGATTCATGCCGGGGCTGCTGGAAGTTCTCTTCGAGCGAAGGTCGGCGACCGACGAGCCGAACCGCAAGGAGCCAGCTGCGGCGTCGTGCGCAAGCGCGCTTTCCGCTCGGACGAATTCATCCGAGCGATAAGAAATCGCGTTCGCTTTTTTGCGCTCGAGAGGTTGAGGCGGAGGATACTTACTTCGTATGAGACATCCTGCCGAGCTTGACTCGGGGCGTGGTGAATAACGATGCTGGGAGGCAAAAAGGCAAGGTATTATCTGGTTTTAAAAGGGAGGGAGTTCGTGATGAAATATGTCTCTATTACGATCTCGGCGCTCGTTGTGCTGCTGGGGACCGCGTCAGGCGCTCTGGCCCAAAGCACAATTTGCACGGCGCCAATAACCAAAGGCCCAATCTTCGGCGACGTGGTGGTGCCAAACGGCGCGAATTGCTTGCTGGGCTATGATCCGCCCCCGTCAAACCCATGTTGCGAATCGGCCTCTCCAGGAACGGCTGTCGTGGTTACCGGCAGCGTGACGGTCGGCACAGGCGCCAGTCTCACAGTCGGATTGAATTCGATAATTATCGGCAGCATTGTCGCGTCCAACTGCAACTATGTTGAGCTTGTGTCCGAAGGCTCTGAATATGTCGGCGGTAACGTCACCATATCGAACTGCGCCGGGCAGATCGCTTTTCTAACCGTGGGAACCGGGAGCGTGATCGGCGGCAGCTTGTCGTGCAGCAACAACACCGGGCCCTGCATTATCGAGGACGCCTATGTGGGGGGCTCCGTGACTGTTGATAGCAATGTGTCTCCGGCCGGTTCGCCGTCGCAGGTGTATTTCAACACGATCTCCGGTAATCTACAGTGCACAGGAAATGGCTCCTCCGTTCCTATCGGCAGCAACAATAATGTCGCGGGGAATAAAACAGGACAATGTGTTGGCTTCTAAAGGATAAATCCAGACAGATGGTTCCCATCTGTCTGGATAAAAGCGAAACACAAAATCAAACTATCAGGTGGCCAGCTCAGGCGGAGTTGCATGAGGCGCTTATCCCGCTGACCGAGGTTAATCGATATGTAGTGGGTTGGCGTTGCCGACGATTTGATTGTTGCTCCGGTTTTCGCGCCTGATAATGTTCCGATAGCTCGCCGGCGGGTTGTTGGCGGCGAGGCCGAGCATGGTTTGGAAAGAGACGCGCCGGTAAGGGCTGCGATTGTAGCGGAGCATGGATTCATCGCGGTAGGCATCGTCGTGCTTGCGATGCAATCCGTGATACGTTCTGAGCGCCCAGCGCTTCATCAACGCGAAGGCGCGGTGGCTCGATGGGAGGACGATGTTCGCCGCCATCACGCCGACGACGCGCAGATCGCGCCAGTAATCGCCGGCAAGGCGGGGCGGAAACGCATGACCATCGGCGATCAGCGTAGCGCCTGGCTTCACGTTGCCGCGCCGAAATGACCTCGTTCGTGCGGCGCGGGATCGAACGGTTGGCGATCGCGACAATGCGGAAGGCGTCGTTATCCGTAGGGGATCTGCGCCGCCGCGAGCGCACGATCGTTGTCATTGTGGACAAGGCGGGAGGGCGCGGCTTTCGCGGTCGGCGCGGTCAGGCTCACAGGGGCGCCGAGAACATTGGCGCCGACGGAGGGATTCCCTTGCGGCCATTAGCGCCTCCGCCAGGAACACCGGGTGATCGACACCCCGATCGCGCGGTCGCGCCTTTGAATGATCCGGCTTTCCCCCAGAAGGCGGTCGCCGATGGTTTCAAGCGATTACGGAAAGCGCCGTTGCGTCGCGATCCGTCATAATTTAGCCGGAATTGGCAATTGTAGTCCCGGCCGCGCATCGAAGCCTCCACGAGATGGAATTTCAATGCGTTATTTCATGAGACTCGCGCGGTAAAAACCCCTTCATGGCGACCTTGGTCATATCCGAACACCATCGCCTGCGCGCGAAAGCCGAGCGACTCATTCGCGATGTCTACGAAGAGGAATACGGCGCGAAGCTTAGCGCCTTTCCCCGCAATTTATTCGTTGCGATCGACTCTCAAGGCGACATTTTATCCGCGGCGGGTTTTCGAACCGACGACGATGGTTTCTTTTCCGAGCGCTATCTGGATGAGCCGGTCGAGACGGCGCTGGCTCAGCTCTATGGGCTCCGCGTAATGCGAGAACGCGTTTTCGAAATCTCCACATTCGCGAGTCGCTCGCCCAACTCGATCGCGCCCTTCGTCAGCGACGCCATCAACTACGCGGATTCGATCGGCTTCGAATGGGGGTTCTTTACGTTGACGCGCAGGCTTCGGCAACTCCTCGACCGGCTTGGTTTGGAAGTTAGCTTCCTTGCTCCCGCGGACGCCGCGCGCATCGAAGACGCTGCCTCTTGGGGCGGCTATTACGAGAAGGATCCGAAGGTCTGCGCGGGCAATCGCGACAGTCTCACGCCATATTTCGCCGCGCGGCGCCGGAAAGCGGCCAATGCGTGAAATTTACGAGGCGCTGCGTCGACACGCCTCGAAACAGGGCGACAAGCCGGCTTTCTGCGACGCCGCCGGCGACGTTTCACGCAGCGAAATTCTCGGTCGCGCGAGCGCGCTTTATCGGAGCCTTCCTGCCGGCGCGAACAGGATCGGCCTTCTCTCGGCGAATAGCGTCGATTGGGCGGTCGCGCAAATCATGGGCGGCGTCTCGGGCAAGACCGTCGCGCCTCTTCCGCCCTTCTTCAGTTCCGAGCAACTCGGCCACATCGTTCGTGACGCCGGCGTTGAATTGATTCTTTGCAGCGACGCGCTCCGACCGCTGGCGGCCGCTTCTGGAGTAGCGACGGAGACAATCGCCTGTCGACAAAGAGCGGAGCCCATCGACTTCATCGAGGGCTTCAAGCAGATCATTTACACTTCGGGCAGCACGGGGCGCCCGAAGGGCGTGAGGCTCGGAGGACGCCAAGTCTCGTGGTCGACGCTCGCCCTGGCGGAAGCCAGCGAAGCGAACGAAGAGGATTTCTATCTCTCGATCCTGCCTCTGCCGCTTCTGCTCGAAACGATTTCCGCGATCTTTCTTCCGCTGCTCGTCGGTGGTCGGACGCGTTTCGTCGCGGAAAGCGCAAACGTCTTCGGCGGCGGCGCGCTACCCGACATCGCCGCCTTGTTCGAAAGCGAGCGGCCGACGAGCAGCGTTTTGGCTCCGCAATTGCTTGGGCTTTGGGCGCGGCGACTCATGGCTTCGGGCCGACGCGCTCCCGACTCGCTTCGTTTCGTCGCGGTGGGCGGCGCGCCAACGCCTGCCGCGCTGATCGAAGCGGCTTGGGCGGTCGGCATTCCGGTCTACGAGGGCTACGGCCTTTCCGAATGCTGTTCGGTGGTGGCGCTCAATCGACCGGGAGCCCGCAAGACGGGAACGGTGGGACGCCCTCTGCCGGGCCTGAGAGTTAGGCTCGAGGAGGGTGAGATTGTCGTCGAAGGGCCTTCCGTCATGGAAGGCTATCTCGGCGGACCCGACGCAGAGGCGACATGGCGCACCGGAGACCTCGGGACGCTCGACGCCGAAGGCTATCTGACCGTACAGGGGCGAAAGGACAATCTGCTCGTCACCTCTCTCGGCCGCAATGTCAGTCCTGAATGGATCGAGACGATGCTCCTCGCTGATCCTCGCATCAGCCATTGCATGGTGTTCGGTTATGCCGCGCCGCATCTCACCGCGCTGATCGCGCCCTCCGAAGCCGGAACCGAATGGTTCGCCAACGCCCGACCGGACGACACGCTCGAATTGATTTCGCAGCTTTGCGCCAAGGCGCCAGACTACGCCATTCCGCGGGACGCGGTTGTGGCGCCGATGCGGCGACTGGCTGGACTGGGCTTGCTGACGCCGAATGGGCGGTTCCGTCGCAAGGCGGCGGCAGCTCATTTTGGGGGCGATGGGGCGCGGGTTTGACATGGCTCGCAGCACGATATACTCGGCTTTGGTGGTCGCGCCGGGCCTGGAGGCCGAAGGAAAATGAGTTTCTACGACGAACTTATCGCGCGGACCTTGGACGAACGGGAAGAGTTTCAAGAGATACCCATCATTCGCGGGACGCTCGGCGGGGGCGCGGTGACGCGCTCGATGTATGTGGATTTTCTGACGCAGGCCTATCATCACGTAAAGCACACCTTTTCGCTGCTGGCGCTGGCGGCGTCGCGCACGACGGAACCATGCTATCAGAAGGCGTTGCTCTCCTACATGAACGAGGAGCGCGGGCACGACGAGTGGATCCTCGAAGACATCCGCGCGATTGGCGGCGACGCCACGGGCGTCCGCGAAGGGCGGCCAGGCCCGGCCTGCGAACTCATGGTCGCCTACAGCTATTTCGCGATCGAGCGCGTCAGTCCTTTCGCTTTGCTCGGGAGCGTTCACGTTCTTGAAGGCATGTCGGTCGCTTTCGCCCAAGGCGCGGCGAGCGCGATTAAGGCCGGGCTCGGCCTGCGGCAGGAGGAAGGCTTCTCCTATTTGCGTTCGCACGGCGCGCTCGACGTCGAGCACGTCGCGTTTTTTCAGGCGCTCGTGAACGAGATCGCCGACGAGAAAATTCGCGAGATCATCATCCACAGCTCAAAGATGTTCTATAAGCTTTATGGCGACATCTTCCGCGAGCTTGGGATTCGTCACGGAGTCGTAGCACATGCGGCTTGAGGGAAAATTCGCGCTCGTCACCGGCGCGGGCTCCGGCATAGGCCGGGCCTTGGCTGTCGAGGCCTCCAAGCGCGGCATGACGCTCGCGCTGTGCGGCCGCAGGGCCGACGCGCTCGCGGCGACGCTCGCGCTGCTCGACGCCTCGAAGGCCAACATCGCCATTCCGGCCGACGTGACCCGGTCGCAGGACCGAGCGGCGATCGTCGCGCGCCTGAAGGAAAATTGGGGCCGGCTCGACGTGCTCGTCAACAACGCCGGCGTCGTCAACGGCGGCGCTCTCGAACAGGAAGAGGACGCGGCGATCGAGCGATTAGTCGCGACCAACGTCACGGCGCCCATCGCCCTGACCCGCGATTTGCTTCCTTTACTCCTCGTTGCGCCGCCGTCGCGGGTGGTCAATATCGGCTCGATGTTCGGCGACATCCCGTTTCCGCTTTTTTCGGCCTATTCCGCGACGAAATTCGCGCTACGCGGCTTTTCCGACGCGCTGCGGCGCGAGTTCGGGGATCGCGGCGTCGGGGTGACCTACGCCGCTCCCCGCGCGACCAGGACGGAGGCCGCCGACGCCCTGGAACAGCTAATCGCCGCGATGACGCCTAGTCTCGACGAACCCGCGGCCGTCGCCGTTCAAATCTGGAGCGCCGTTGAGAAGGACGCAACGAGCGTCTATCCGCCGGGAGCCGAGCGCTTCTTCGTCCTGCTGCAGCGGCTGTTTCCGTCCCTCGTCGACTCCGCCGTCCGCAAGCAAATGGCCAAGCACATCGCCGGTTGAGCTCATCTCTCCAGGCAAAGTCACGATCAATCAGGAGACAGTAATGTCGAAATTCAAATCTCTTTGCGCGCGCCTTTGTCTTGCCGCCTCGCTGCTCTTGGCGAGCGGCCTCGCCGCCCAAGCCGCCGCCGCGAACTACGACCCGGACGCCTTGAAGCTCGCCCTGGCGTGGGAAAAGATCAAATTCAATGTCGAAGATCCGGCCGAACAGCTCAAGCAGATGGACGCGCTCGGCGAACGCGCCGATGCGCTCGCCGAGCAGCGTCCGGATGCGACGGAGGTCGTGATTTGGGACGGCATCATCGCGAGCGAGCGCGCCTCCATGTACAACGAACAAGGCGGAATCACGGGGCCGGTCAAGGCCCTGCAATTCGCGACGCGCGCCCGCGACACGCTCGACCGGATGGAGAAGAAGGACCCCAAGGCCTTCGAGGCTGGCGCGCCGACGAGCCTTGGCGTGCTGTATTATCGCGTGCCCGGCTTCCCGATGGGATTCGGCGACAAGAAAAAGGCGCGCCACTACCTCGAAGAGGCGGTCCACAACGCCCCCAATGGTCTCGATGCGCATTATTTCTACGCCGACTTCCTGCAAGAGCAGGGCGAATACGCCAAGTCGGCCGAGGTTTTGAAGCAGGCGCTCACCCTGCCGGCCCATCCCGAGCGCCCGATCTGGGACAAGAACCGTCGTATTGTAATTCAGGAACTTCTTGAGAAGGTTCAGAGCAAGGCCGCGAAGTAGCCCACGCCCGCCACGACGTGACTTCGGCCGCGAACAAGCTATGGGGCGCTGTCGGTCGCCAGTTCCGGCAGCCGGAGGGGCTTGGCGGCCGAATCATGGGCCGAGTCATGGAGGCGATCAATCGGGCGCCTAATCGGGAGGCGATCGCGGCGCTGGCGATCGCGCCCGCCGATGTGGTGGTCGAACTCGGGTTCGGGCCTGGCCGCGCCATCGAGGCTCTGGCGGAATGCGCGCCGCTTGGACGGATTTACGGTGTCGATCCCTCGACCGAAATGTTCGCTGTCGCCTCCCGTCGCAACCATCATTCGATCGACTCCGGGCGCGTCACCTTGATGCGGGGCCACATTCAGGATCTCCGGCTGAAGGCGGAGTCGGTCGATAAGATTCTCGGCGTCAACGTCGTCTATTTCCTCGACGAGGGAGGCGGTGAGTTGCGAGAGGCGCGGCGGCTCCTGAAGCCCGGCGGCAAGCTGGCGCTTTACGCGACCGACAAATCCACCATGCGGCGATGGAAATTCGCGGGGGCCGAGACGCATCGACTTTATGGAGCGCAGGATCTGCGTCTTCTGCTCGTCCGCGCAGGCTTCCGTCCCGAGGAGATCGCGATCCAGGAAGTCGCAATCGCTTTTGGCGTCGCCGGCCTGGTCGCCGCGGCGACCAGGGGAGCACAGTAGAACGTTCGAGACGCGCGTTGCGCGGGAGCCTTGGAACGACTAGGGAGAGCGCGGCCGGTCATGGACGCCCGCGGACGCTGGAGGAGACGTTAATGTTACAGAAGGTGCAGGGCGCCGCGGAGGGCTACGAGCGTTACGTCAATCCGCAATGGGCGCGCTTGCTCGACATCATGCAAATGAACGTCGAGTACGAACGCTGCGAAGGCGCCGAACTCCATACCGCCGACGGTCGGCGTATCCTCGATTTCAATTCGGGTTACTGCGTTCATAACATCGGCCACAACCATCCGCGCCTTGTCGCCGCGTTGAAGCAAGAGTTGGATCAACTCGGTCCGGCCATGCTGCAATCCCATGTCTCGGGCCTCGCCGGACAGCTTGCCGAAAAACTCTGCGCGAAAGCTGGGGGACGTGTGACCAAGGCGTTCTTCGCCTGCTCCGGCAGCGAGGGCGTCGAGACCGTGATCAAATTCGCGCGCGCCCACACCGGGCGTCCGGGCATTCTCTATGCTGCGAACGGCTTCCACGGATTGACCTGCGGCGCGCTGTCCTTGATGTCGAACGGGTTCTGGAAGGACGGGTTCGGTCCGCTGCTGCCCGAAACCGAGTCGACGCCCTTCGGCGACCTCGCCGATCTCAATGAAAAACTCGCGACAAAGCGTTTCGCGGCCTTCGTGTTGGAGCCCGTTCAAGGTGAAAGCGGCGTGCGCGCGCCCCCGCGCGGCTATCTCGAAAAAGCTCAGGAGCTTTGCCGCCGGCACGGCACGCTCTTCGCGCTCGACGAAGTTCAGACCGGCTTCCACCGAACCGGACCTTTTCTCGCCGCCCATCGCTATGGCGTCGAGCCGGACATGGTCGTCCTCGCCAAGGCGATCAGTGGCGGATTGATCCCCTGCAGCGCCGTGCTGATGACGGACGAGATCTGCCATTCGGTCTATAGCTCGCTAAAACGTGCCTTCGTCCACACCAGCACCTACAGCGAGAACAGCCTTGCGATGCGCGCGGGACTGACCACGCTGGACATTCTGGCGGACGAGGGACTCGGCGAACGCGCCGAGGCGCAAGGCGAAAAGCTTCGCGCCAAGCTCAAAGAGCGTCTTGCCAGTTATGAGATGGTCGCCGACATTCGCGGTCTTGGCCTGCTCTGCGCGATCGAATTCAAGCCGCCCCGCTCGCTTTTGCTCAGAGCGCCTTTCGAATCTTTCAAAGCGATTCATCCCGGCCTGTTCGGGCAGGTGGTGGTCATGCGCTTGTTCCGCGACCACGGCGTTTTGAGCCAGATTTGCGGCAACGACTTCCTGAGCCTCAAAGCAGCGCCGCCGCTCGTCGTCACCGACGCGCAGATCGACCACTATGTCGCCGCCATCGAGTCTGTCGTCGCCGAAATGCACGCCTCGCCCGGCTTCTGGACCGAGCCGCTTGGCATCGCGCGCCGCGTATTGGCGTCCATTTAGGAAGGAATAAGCATTGAGAATTAGCGGCGTCGGCAGCGCACTGCCGGAATTTCGTTATCCGCAGGAGACGCTGACGCAGGCGTTGAAGCTTTATTGGGGGGAGCGACTGGAGAACCCCGAGCAGTTCGAACGCTTGCACGCCCACATGAAGGTCGCGACGCGGCATCTCGCATTTGCGATGCCGCGGTATCTCGACTTTCACGGCTTCGGCGACACCAACGCCGCCTGGTTCGAGGCCGCTCAGGAACTCGGCGAACGCGCGATCGACGCGGCGCTTGATCATGCCGGGCTTTCGCGGCGCGACCTGAACGCGTTGATCGTCGTCTCAGTCACAGGCGTCGCCAGCCCATCTCTCGACGCGCGGTTGATCAACCGGATGGACCTGCGCCCCGACATCAAGCGCACGCCGATCTTCGGCGTCGGCTGCGTCGGCGGCGCGCTCGGGCTTTCGAGAGCGGCCGATCATGTGCGCGCCTATCCCGAACACAACGCCGTGGTGCTCGCTGTCGAGACCTGCTCGCTCACGCTCGATCGCGAGGATTTTTCGACGGCGAATTTGATCGCCACGGGGCTTTTCGGCGACGGAGCTGCGGCCGTCGTCGTTTCGGGCGGTCGCGCGGCGGCGGCGCGCGGCCCCGAAATCCTCGGCTCCAGCTCAGTGTTCTATCCGAACACCGAGGAAATCATGGGCTGGAATATTTCGGAGAAGGGCTTCAAAATAGTGTTGTCGCCGCAACTCATGGAGCTGATCCGGCGCAATCTCGGCCCTGACGTCGACGCATTCCTCAGCAGCCATGGCCTGTCGGCCGCCGACATCGGCAGCTGGGTGATCCATAATGGCGGCCCTCGCGTTCTCGAGGCGATGCAGGACGCGCTCGGCCTCAAGCAGGGCGAGGCGCGGGTCTCCTGGGACAGTTTGAACCGCATCGGCAATCTCTCTTCCGCCTCGGTTCTGATGGTTCTGGAGGATACGCTGAAAGACCATCGGCCAAAGCCGGGGACGTTCGGCGTGCTGCTGGCCATGGGGCCGGGCTTCAGCTCTGAAATCATGCTGTTGCGATGGTGAGCGTGGCGCAAACGGACGTGGTTGTGATCGGCGGCGGCCCCGCCGGCCTCGCCGCCGCCATCGCCGCCCGCCGCGCCGGCTTCGAGGTCTGCGTCTTGGACCGCGGCGCGCCGCCGATCGACAAGGCCTGCGGCGAAGGCTTGATGCCCGACGGAATAGAGGCTCTGCGCGCGCTTGGCGTCTTGCTGGACGGAGGGGGCGCGTTCTTTCACGGCATCCGTTTCGCGGACGAGCGCCATGTGGCGGAGGCGTCCTTCTCGGCGCAAGCCGGTCTGGGCGTCCGTCGCACGCATTTACATCAAATGCTCGTCGATCACGCGGAAGCTGCCGGGGTTCGAACTCTCTGGCGCACGAAAGCGACCGCGATCGAGAACGACGGCGTGCGGCACGAAGGAGGCCTTTTGTCTTGCCGGCGAATCGTCGGCGCGGACGGCGTCAATTCCAGCGTGCGGCGTTGGGCGGGCCTGGAGCCGAGAGGAAAGGGCGGCCGGCGCCTCGGCCTGCGTCGGCATTTTCGCGTGAAGCCTTGGACGGATTTCGTCGAGGTCCATTGGGGGAAAGGCGAGCAGGCCTATGTTACGCCGGTTAGCCCCGACGAGATTGGCGTCGCTTTGCTCGGCAGGGCCGAAGTGCTTGGTTTCTCCGATCTGGCGACGCGCTTCCCCCGTCTTGGCGAAAGATTGAAGAACGCGGAGCCGACAAGCGAATTGCGCGGCGCGCCGACCGGAACGCTACGGTTGCGCCGCGTAACGCGCGGGAATCTGGCCCTGGTCGGCGACGCCTCGGCCGCGATCGACGCCATCAGCGGCGACGGCCTCGCGCTGGCCTTTCGTCAGGCTGTCGTATTAGGAGAAGCGTTGCGCCTCGGCGATCTCGCGCATTACGAGGCGCGGCATCGCCAAATTTGCCGCGCCCCTTTTCTGATGGCGCGTCTGCTGCTGCTGCTGGATCGTCACGACGGCTTGCGTAAACGCGCTCTACAGGCTTTGGCGGCTCGCCCCGAGATTTTTAGCGGACTCCTCGCGGCTCATGTCGGAGAAAGGCATCCGGCCGCCGCCTCGCTGGATATCCTGGCGCTTGGCGGGCGACTGCTCGCTCAAGCGACGGCGGCGCGACTGGGAAACGTCGTCCCATGATCTGGCTCGCGACGCGGCTCGCTTTCCACAACCGCGCGCGCTTCATCGTCACACTCCTCGGCGTCGTCTTCTCGGCCTATCTGACGCTCACCGAAACAGCGCTCTATATCGGCATGATGGAGAATGCGACCTCGATCATCCGCCATGCGGGCGCCGACCTCTGGGTGGCGTCCAAGGGCGTTCAGAATTTCGACTTCGCCAAGCCCTTTCCGGATGATCGCGCGAAAACGCTCCAGAGTCGCGCGGAGTTTCTTTGGGCCAAACCGATTAGTCTGAGCTGGGGCTTTCTGAAATTGCGCGACGGCGCGCAGGAGCTTGTCGAGATCATCGGCTACGACCCTCGCGCGCCTGTCGGCGGTCCTTGGGAGATGGCCAGCGGCGCCCCAGCGGACGTCGCTGGCGGCGACAGGATGATCGTCGACGAAAGCGCGGCGCAGCGGCTCGGCGAACTGCGGCTCGGTAGTTCTTGGGAAGTGAACGACCGGCCGATCAAGCTCGTCGGGCTTTCGCGCGGCGCCAGAACCTTCACGACGGCGCCGATCGTCTTCACCTCGTACGATCTCGCGCAAGAGATGACCCCAAACATTTCGCGTCGCGCCACTGCCGCCTATATTGCGATCAAACTGCGCAACCCGAAAGACGCCGAGCGCGTCGCCAAGGCGCTGCGTGGCGAACTCAAGGAAAATGAAATCCTGACGACCGCCGCATTTGTCGACCGCACGGTCCTCTACTGGACGGTTCAGACCGGGATGGGGGCGGCCTTTTGCCTGACCGCTATCCTTGGACTCATCGTAGGGGCCGGCACGATTGGTCAGACCATCTATGCCAATACGATGGAGCATCTCGGCGAATTCGCGACGTTGAAAGCCATGGGCGCCTCGGCGCGCGATCTCGACACCATCATTCTCGCGCAAGCCGGGATCGACGCCGGGCTGGGCTTCGGCTTCGCCGCCCCGCTTGCGCTTTTGAGCAAGGCTCCTTTGGAGACGATGGGCGTCACGCTCGCGATCGGCCCCTTGCTTTTGGCTGGTCTCTTCTGCGTGACGCTCGTCTCGGCGCTCGTGGCGGCTTATGTCTCGATCCGGCGCGTGCAAAAGCTCGATCCCGCGACGGTCTTCAGGAGCCAGTGATGAAGCCCTTGCTCGAAGCGCGCGCGCTCACCAAGCATTATGAGCAGGGAACGATGACCGTCGCCGCGGTCGAGGGCGTCTCCTTCACGGTGAGTGGCGGCGAAATAGCGCTGATCATTGGCCCTTCGGGCTCGGGAAAATCGACACTGCTGTCGATGCTCGGCTGCATCCTGCGGCCGACATCGGGCGCCATCCTGCTCGCCGGACACGAAGTAAGCAACCTACCCGACAGGGATTTGCCGCGAATTCGGCGTCGATGTTTCGGCTTCGTGTTTCAGTCCTTTCACCTCTTTCCTTTCCTGACGGCGCGCGAGAATGTCGAGACGGCGTTACGGCTGCGCAAGATTTCCGCGGACGCGCGACGACGACGGAGCGCCGATCTGTTGGAGGCCTGCGGTCTTGAAGACCGCATGGATTTTTATCCCGCGAGCTTGAGCGGCGGAGAGAAACAACGGGTCGCCATCGCCCGCGCGCTAGCGGGCGACCCCTTCATCCTGCTCGCCGACGAGCCGACAGCCAGTCTCGACTCGGCCAATGGAGAACTGATCTTCGAGATGCTGCGACGTTTCGCCAAGAAGGATGGAAAGGCGGTCGTCATGGCGAGTCATGATCCGAGCGCCCGCGGCTATGCCGACCGCATCCATGCTATCGTGGATGGGCGCATGACCGAGATAGGACCGATAAATTAACGGGGTGGCAGTAAACCTCGACGATCTCCGACATAAGGAATCGCCGGCTTCACGGGGGACGGCGGCGCATCTTTGGTCGATGATGTCGTCGAGTTGCTCGATCAGCACTCGCGCCGTTGCGCCGGCGCAAATTTGCCCCTTTTTCACCGGCGTATTGTAATCGCAATTGCGGGCCTCGATGGCTCCTGAAACATAGCCGCCGACCTGCGGCGCGGTGATGATGGACTTGATCGTCTCGCTCGTCGTCGCCGCGCGCACGATAGGCCCTCGAGAAATCATGTCAGTAATATAGCGCACGGAATCTGGACGTCAGAAGCTCCAGTAAAGGGAGACACCTGCGGCGAGGATGAGCGTCATGCCGACCATGGCCGGAACAAGTCCGCTCCGGCGCATTCCTATAGCGTCGCGCCCTTCAGTGAATGGCACGACTTGAAATCGAGCACGCGCGGTTCGTTGATTTGATCATTCCTCTACGTGACCTCGATCGGCGGAATCTCGCCTTACTCCGTATGAAACTCTGAGCCTTCAACAAATACGCGGCAACTGTTCGCCGGACAACCAGTCCACGATGCGCAGGCCGCCGAAGGCTGTCGTCATCTGGACGAAGCAATGGTCGTCGTCGATGATCTCGCCGATGCGCGCCGCGTCCGCGCCAAGCGGATGAGCGCGCATGGCGTTGAGGACGCCTTCCGTCGCCTCTGGCGAGACGATCGCCACGAGCTTCCCTTCGTTGGCGACATTTAGTGGATCGAGTCCAAGAAGTTCGCACGCCGCCGCGACCTGCGGCTTTATCGGCAGCGCCGCTTCGTCGATGCGCGCGCCGACCCGCGACTGATACGCGATCTCGTTCAATGTGGCGGCAAGACCGCCTCGTGTCGGATCGCGCATCGCCCTTATCGAAGCGTGGCCCGCCGCCATCATCGCCGCGACAAGGTCTTGCAACGCGGCGGTGTCCGAGAGGATGTCGGTTTCGAACGAGAGATTCTCGCGCTTGGACATTACGGCGACGCCGTGATCGCCGATTGATCCCGAGAGCAGAATGACATCCCCCGGACGCGCCCTGTCAGCCGAGAGCTCCACGTCTTTCGGCGCGGCGCCGACGCAGGCGGTCGAGATGAAAACGCCGTCGGCTTTGCCGCGCTCGACCACTTTGGTGTCGCCCGTGATGATCGGGGTGTTCGCCGCGCGGGAAGCCGCGCCCATGCTCCGCGCGATACGCTGAAGATCGACGAAAGGAAAGCCCTCTTCGATGATGAAGCTCGCGGACATATAGAGGGGCCTGGCTCCAGCCATGGCGATGTCGTTGATCGTCCCGTTCACCGCGAGGAGGCCGATGTCGCCACCCGGAAAGAACAATGGCGAGACGACATAGCTGTCGGTGGTCATGACCATCCGGCCCGCGGAAACATCGAAGGCGGATTGGTCGTTTCCGGCGCGTAGCCAGTCATTGTCGAATGCGGCGTGAAATATATCGGCGATGAGGCGCGTCATGGCGCGGCCTCCAGAGCCGTGCGAGAGATCGACGCAACCATGGCGCAGATCGAGCTTGCGTCCGAGCAGATCGATCTTGTTCATTCCGCCGCCTTTCGTTCAAAG
The DNA here is from genome assembly GCA_002862095.1 of Methylocystis sp. KS32. Taxonomy (GTDB): domain Bacteria; phylum Pseudomonadota; class Alphaproteobacteria; order Rhizobiales; family Beijerinckiaceae; genus Methylocystis. Next base: position 109,059 of record PHSQ01000005.1, read on the forward strand.
GCGCGAAAGCGTCCGTAAGACCAGTAGGCCGCGCAGGATCCCTCCGACGAGACCATGCAGGCGCCCATTGGCGTTTCGGGGGTGCAGGCTCCGCCGAATAATTTGCAGTCGCGCGGGTGTTTCACCCCTCGCAATATCGCACCGCATTCGCAGGCCGGATTGTCGCGGGCGAAACGCTTATCGACAGGAAAGCGTCGCTCGGCGTCGAATTCCCAATAGCCCTCGCGTAGGCGCAGCCCGCTCGCGGGAATCTCGCCCAGCCCCCGCCACTCAAAACTTTCGCGCAATTCAAAGATGTCCGCGATCTCGGCGAGCGCGATGCGATTGCCGTCTTCGGTGACCGCGCGAATATATTCGTTTTCGACCTCGGCGTGGCCTCCGTTGACCTGGAGGATCAGCATCAGGATCGCCTGGAGGACGTCGAGCGGCTCGAAACCGGCGACGACGACGGGCTTTTGGAATTCCCGCGCGAAGGCTCGGTAAGGCGCGGTCCCGATGATCGTCGAAACATGGGCCGGACCGATGAAGCCATCGAGCGGAAGAGCTTGCGAATCGCTCGTCTCGAGGATTTTCCGCATCGCGGGGGGCGTGAGAACGTGATTGCAGAAGATCGAGAAATTTTCGAGTTTTTTTCTCTGCGCGAGGCGGATCGCCATGGCGGTCGGCGGCGTGGTCGTTTCGAAGCCGATCGCGAAAAAAACGATCTGCCGTCGCGGGTCGTTCTCTGCGATCTTCACCGCGTCGAGCGTCGAATAGACCATGCGGACGTCGGCGCCGTTAGCCTTGGCCCTTGCGAGGCTTGCTCCGTTGGAGCCCGGAACGCGCATCAGATCGCCGTAGACGCAAAGAGTGACGTTGTCCCTTTTCCCCAGTTCGATAGCTTCGTCGATGCGACCGGACGGCAGCACGCAGACCGGGCAGCCGGGACCGTGAATGAGCCGTATGTTCGGCGGGAGAAGATCCTCAATTCCATAGCGTGAAATGGCGTGGGTGTGACCACCGCAAAACTCCATGAAGGAATATACGCGGCGATCTTGCGCCTCTTTCGCGATCCGCCGCGCAACGCCTCTTGCGAGGGCGCCGTCACGATATTCGTCGAGATGCTTCATGTGAGAACTCCAAGGCTCGCCGTCAGCTTTACAAAAGAGATGGGGCGCGGTGCCTCTGCTTCATCGATCGTGCGAGGCGCATCTATCCGCTCCATCCAGCGTTCAATGCTTCTCGCGCCAAAAACGCTTGCCCGAGAGAGAGACCGCCGTCGTTCGAAGGAGCCTGTCGCGCCAAGAGTGGTTCGACGCCCTTTTCGCGCAAGCGGACGACGAGACCTTGCGCAAGCGTCGCGTTCATAAGGCAACCCCCGCTCAGCGCCACGCGCTTTTCGCTCCGCCGTCGGGCTTCGCAAAGAATCCAGGCGGAAAGCGCCTCGATTAGCGCGCCATGGAAAAGGTCCGCGCCCTCGATCTCGGAAAGCGTCCCGTCTATGAGGCGTGAAAACAACGGCGAAAGATCGAGGACGCCGTCCATGAGCGAAAACAACTCGGGCGTCGCGTGAGGTGCGCGGCAAAGCGCCTCGAGTTCCATTGCCGCCTGACCTTCGTAGCTCTGCTCAAGGCATACGCCCAACAGCGCCGCCGCCGCGTCAAACAAACGACCGAGACTCGTCGTGCGAACGCATCCCCGCGATGAGGCTAGTCTCGCGACTTGCGGCGCCATCGGCGTCTGAGGGAAGCGCGCGGCGGCTTCCGCTCCCCGGCCGAGATGCGCCAGCAAGGCGACGCCCATGCGCCATGAGGATCGCGCCGCGCGATCGCCGCCCGGGAGCGGAACGTAAGCAAGATGGCCAATGCGCCGCCATGCGCCGTTTTCGATCAGCATGAGTTCGCCGCCCCAGGCGCCGCCATCTTCGCCATAGCCGAAACCGTCGAGCGCGGCGCCGATCAGCGGCCCCTCGATCGAGTGTTCGGCGGCGATCGCCGCGATATGAGCGGCGTGGTGTTGTGCGCGAAAGACAGGTAAAGCAGTCGCCTCGGCGGCGCGTGTCGTATAGAGATCCGGGTGGAGATCGCAGGCGACGCATGCGGGCCGTGCGTCGAGAATGTCGAGCATACGCGCGACGGTCTCCGCGTGATATCGCACAGAGGCGCGGTCGTCGAGATCGCCGATATGCGTCGAGACGAACGCTTCCCTCCCGCGCGTCACCGTGACGGTGGTTTTGAGATGGGCGCCGAGCGCCAGCATATCGGGACCATCGGTCGCAAGCTCGATCGGCTCGGGAATGAAACCGCGGCCACGGCGCGGATAGGCCGGCGCTCCCGCGATAATCGTCGCTATGCTGTCGTCAGCGCGAGCGACGATGACGCGGTCGAAGCCGACAATGAGATCGGCGACATTGCGAAGCTTTTCGCGGGCCTCGGCGTCGTCGACGATCAGCGGCGCGCCATTCATATTAGCGCTCGTCGCAACCAGCGCGAAATCAATCGGCGCCTCGCGCCACGATGGAGACGCCGGTTTTCCCGCCGCGGCATGGAAAAGCATGTGGTGCGTCGGCGCATAAGCCAGAATCAGTCCGATGCGCGAGAGTCCGGGCGCCACGGACGGCGCGAGATCCATGGACTTGTCGACGAGGACGATCGGCCGCGCCGCCGAGAGCAATAATTCGCGGCTTGCGTCATTGAGGACTCCGATTCGTTCGGCGGTGGCGAGATTCGCGACCATGACGGCGAACGGTTTGGCTTCTCGTTGTTTACGGCGACGCAGATTCGACACCACTTCCTCGTTGCGAGCGTCACACATGAGGTGAAACCCCCCAATGCCTTTCAGCGCCACGATTCCGCCTTCGTGGATGCAGCCGACGATCCGATCGATCGGCGCGTCGAGCCTTGGCCCGCAGCGGGGACAGGCAATCGCCTGGGCGTGGAAACGTCGGTTCGAAGGATCGCGGTAATCATGCGCGCAGTCCTCGCACATCGCGAAGGGCGCCATCGACGTCTGGGCGCGATCGTAGGGAAGGCGTCTCGTCAGCGTGTAGCGCGGGCCGCAATGGGTGCAATTGACGAATGGATAGTGATAAAATCTGGTTCGCGGGTTGAAGAGATCGTCAAGACATTCCTCGCAGACAGCGGCGTCCGCGCTCATACGCGTCATCGTCTCGCCGCTTGTGCTGACCTCAATTGAAAAAATAGTCTCGGCTAGGGCTGGGATGCGTTGCATTTCGACCGCGTCGATGCGCGCCAGCGGCGGCGGGCCTCGGCGCAACGCCGCTACGAACTCGCGGGCGCCCTCGCCCTCGATTTCCAGCAGCACGCCCTCTCCGTCATTGCGCACGAAGCCGCCAAGCCGAAATTTATGGGCGAGGCTATAGACGAAGGGACGAAATCCGACGCCCTGGACGGTCCCGCGCACCCGCACGCGGAGCCGCTCCATCCCTCCGGCGTGAGAGCCTCCCGGCGGCATCGCGACTACTCCGCCACGGCCGTCGGCGTGTTGGCGCGAGCCCAACGTGCGGCGTGGCTTTCGAGCCAGGCATAAAAAGCCGTCAGCCCTTCGCCAGTCTTCGCCGATACCAAAAGTGTCTGAATGTCCGGATTGATCCTGAGAGCATTGGCGACGCATTCGCCCACGTCGAAATCGAGATGCGGGAGTAGGTCCGCCTTGTTGAGCAGCATGAGGTTGGAGGCTGCGAACATTTGGGGATATTTCAGTGGCTTGTCTTCCCCTTCCGTGACGGAAAGGACAACGACCTTGTGCGCCTCGCCGAGATCGAAAGCCGCCGGGCAGACTAAATTTCCGACGTTCTCGATGAACAGCAGACCACCTTCTTCAAGCTTTAATGTTTCGAGGCCGTGTCCCACCATATGCGCGTCGAGATGGCAGCCCTTTCCGGTGTTGATCTGGACCGCCGGCGCGCCCGCGCGACGAATCCGATCGGCGTCGTTTGCGGTTTGCTGGTCGCCTTCGATGACGCGGATAGGAAATCTGCCGCGCAGTTCCTCGATCGTTCGCACCAGTAGCGAGGTTTTTCCCGAGCCGGGGCTTGAGACCAAATTGAGGGTGAATATTCGCGTTTGCGCGAAACGCGCGCGATTTCGCGCCGCGTAATCGTTGTTTTTCGCGAGAATGTCGCGCTCGATGCGGATGATGCGTTCCTGCGATAGGCCGGTGACATGCGCGCCCGCCGGGCCGGCGCCGAAATCAACCGTCGCGCCCTCGATTATCGAGGCTTTGTCGCCGTCATGAGAATGCTCATGGAAATGATCGTGGTCATGATGACGATGCGTTGACGCGTGCTCATGCCCCTGCGCTTCCTTCTGCTCCAAACTGGACGTTCCGCAGCCGCAAACCGTGCACATCACTCAACCTCCAGTTCCTTGAGGCGCAGCTCGTCGCCCGCCGCCGCCTGGACATGATTGCCCCCGCAGCGCGGGCAGGCGTCGAAGCGCTCGTGGATTACGACCGCCTCGGCGCAATCGAGGCACCATCCTTCCCCCGGCTTGACGACAATGTCCAGCAAGGCGCCCTCGACGAGGGCGCCTTTCACTATGGCGTCGAAGCAAAAGCGCATCGCGTCCGCGTCCACGCCGCCGAGCGCGCCAAGCTCCAGGCGGACCACGCGCACGCGTGAAAAGCCGCGTTTGCGGCTTTCGTCTTCGATCAATTCGACGAGGCTTTCCATCAACGCCATTTCATGCACGGTCGCGTTCCTTCACCTCGGCCCAACGAATTGATAATCCTTGCTCCGTGAGACATAATCCACATACTCGCAACGCTTGAGCGGAATGCTGGCCGCCTTGCATTGCTTCGGCATGTCGAGCCTGAACGGCGTGTGCGCGCGAAAACGTTCCGCGAACCCGGCTCCGGCCTTGGCGGAAACAGGTTCGGCGCCTATGCTCTCTGCTCGGATTTTCAAGCCTAGCGCGTGGATCGACGCGCGATCTCGACTCCGGCTGCGCCCGCTCGGGTTGCTGGCGAAAAACAAGGCTCGCCGCGCCGGAGCCGGAAAGCTTTCGACCAAAACCCCATCGGTTTGAGCCATATTGTGTTTGCCGCATAAACTTGTCTTGACCGAACGAGTATGAAGCCTTGCTGTTTCGATTTAAAGACGGAAAAATTGACCGGGAGGCCTTGAAATCTGTGTTACCATGTCAAGGAAAGAGAGGGTCTTGAGAACGCGGAGCGACGTGATGTTGACGCCCAGACAATTGGCGGCTGTTTTGTTGGCGATGAGCGCCTGGTTGTTGACTTGCCCTTTCAGCGTGGCTGGCCAGTTCGGACAAACTCCCGAAGACCATGCCGACGTCGGTGGTCCGGCGTTGAGCTATTACGCCGATTGCATTAACGAGGCGAAAGCCCGCTTCCGGATTGAGCGTCTCGACCGGCACGTTCTATACCGTTGTCACAATGAGGAGGCGGTGGCCTATTTCAATTTTCTCGGTCGAGTCGGCGTTCGGGACGAAAGGGAAACGCAACCGACCGGCGTCTTCATTTTCCGCACCATTCGCGGGTTAGGTCGCTGCTGGAATATGATTGCCGATGAGAATGGGCAGCCGATGTCATCCTACGGCTGCTTTTTAATGGAAGACATTTAAGCTCGCGACGCCTCGCGTTGGCGGCGCAGCCACGCAAGCGCTTGGCTGCGCAAACCTGCCGTGTCGAATAGCGTCGTCAACAAGGCGTAAACAGTCACGCCGAGCGAAACCTGAATAAGGAGGGCCGCGGCGCCGGGCGTCATGGCGCGAAGCGGCTGCAAAGCTCCAAACATGCCGAAGGTCGCCGCGATTGCGGCGAAAACATCGCGCAAGCGGGGCCAAAAGGGCCTTTCGCGAGCGGCGAAAACGAGCGTCGCGATCAAGGCCGCGATATAGGCGCCGCACTGCGCAAGCGCGAGATTGGACGCATCCTTCCCCCAAGGCAGAATTCCGAGCAGAAAAAGGCCCGCGCCGCTGGCGACGAGCGCCGCGCCAATCATCGGGGCGGTCTTCTTGGCGATCTGAAACACGGGATTGACGCCAAATAATATCATGCCCATCGCAAAGAGTCCCGGCAGCTGTATATTGAGATAATGGCCAAACGGTCCGCGATATTGAGCGGGAACGATAAGCAGTTCGACAGAAGGCATCACGAGATAGATCCCGGTGCAGGCGGGTAATAAAAAGGCTAGCACCATCGCCATGTTGCGGCCCACTTGGCGTCTCGCGCGATAGTCGCCGTAGTTTTCATGCGCGGCGACGGCGATTTGAAACAGCAGTACGTCGAGCGCCTGCCCTAGCGCGAGCACGGCGCGCATTCCAAGGTCGAACGCGAGCGCGAATTGCCCCGTCTCGGCGAGATCGTAAACGCTCGCCACGACTGAGCGGGTCGCGAGCGGAATAGCCTGGTAGATCAAGTGAGCGGCGACGATCGGGGCGCTATAGGCCGCCAGCGTCGCTGCTGTCTGGATGCGCGCGGCGCCAAGGGAGGCGGCCTTGTCGGTCAAGGACGCGCGCGCCGCGACGACGGTCCCGAGAAGACTGGCGATGGCGCCGGCCATCGCGACTGTCGCCGAATGGAAGAAGAACGCGCCGCCGCCGGTCAAGATCAGAGAGAGTAGATTTTTGCCGAGCACCAGTCGGCCGTAGAGCCTATCCGCGAAACGCGCCCGAAGCAGAGCCGTTGAATAGTCGAACAGGCCGTTGACCACCGCTGTCAGCAAGGCCAACAAAATCAATTCGCTCTGGAAGTCAAGGGTGGGTCCGAAAAAACCGAACAGGGCAGTGGACAAGGCCAGCGACGCGGTGACCCCGATGAAGGAGATGTCGAGGCTCGCGCGCACGACTGGCTGATTGTCGCGCACCCGTTCCGAATAGAAGCGGGTGGCGGAAAGGCGTAGCCAGTCGAACAACGCCGTTTGCACGACCGCCGTGATGGAAAACGCGATGGCGAAGCGGCCATATTCCTCGGGGCCGAGATATTTGGCGACCACGAGTCCGATCACGAAATTTGCGATCGAATTGACCAGAAAAGCGAGTAGCACCCTCACCGCGCCGCCGCCCCTCTTCGTGGCGGCGGAACCGCTTCGCGATCGGCCAAGGGCGCCGCGCTCAAGGCCAAAGCCCCGTCTCGGTCAATTCGCGAAGGGCCTGGGCGTCGCGCGGGGTGACGTCCGGATAGTGTGGGTCGGCAGTCGCGGGAGCGAAATAGCGCCATGAGCGCGCGCATTTGATTCCGGACGCCGGCGCGAAAGCGACAGCCACCCCCTTCGTTTCGTTGAGGCGGAACGCGTCGATCGGCGCGTCGGCCTCCGTCTCGATCGAGATGTCCGAAGTGATGCAGATTTCCGCGAAATCCACCCCATCGAGCGCGAGCCTCAGCTTTGGGTCGGCGATGTAAACCACGGGGGCGGCCTCCAGCGACGAGCCGATGCGCTTTTGCGCTCGCTCCAACTCCAGCGCGCCCGTGACGACGGCGCGGATGGAGCGGATGTCGTTCCATTTTTGCTCCAGCGCCTCGTCGCGCCAATGCGACGGAACGTCGGGGAAGAGTTCGAGATGGACGGAAGTTGCTTTTGGATAGCGCGATAGCCACGCTTCTTCCGCCGTGAAAACGAGAATTGGAGCGAGCCAGGTTTCGACGCAACGGAAAATCTGTTCGATCGTCGCGAGAGCCGCCCTGCGTTTTTGGCTGGAGGGCGGATCGCAATAAAGTGCGTCCTTGCGAATGTCGAAATAGAAGGCGGAGAGATCGCTGGTCATGAAGGGCGTCAGCAGCGCCACGACCTTCTTGAAATCATACGCGGCGTAGGCGGTGCGAATCTGTTCGTCGAGTTCGACCAGCCGATGCAGCATTAGCCGCTCCAGTTCCGGCGCATGGGCGAGATCGTCGGCGCCGGGCTCGTAATGCGCCAGCGTGCCGAGCATCCAGCGGATAGTGTTGCGCAATTTGCGATAGGTTTCGACAAAGGTCTTCAAAATCTCCGGCCCAACCCGCAGATCGTCGGCGTAATCGAAAGCGCAGACCCAGAGACGCAGGATGTCGGCGCCCGAATCGGAGATCACCTTTTGCGGGGCCACCACATTTCCAAGCGATTTAGACATCTTGCGGCCCTTCTCGTCCAGCACGAAGCCGTGGGTGAGAACCGCGTCATAGGGCGCGCGATGGCGCGTGCCGCAGGATTCGAGCAGTGACGAATGGAACCAGCCGCGATGCTGATCGGAGCCTTCGAGATACATGATCTCGTCGGCGCCGCCGTCGCGCTTGCGATGGATTCCGGCCAAGATCGGGAAAGCCTTCGGGTCTTCGAGCACGAAGGCGTGGGTGCAGCCGGAGTCGAACCAGACGTCGAGCACGTCGGAGACTTTGTCGTAATCGTCTGGGTCATGCTCGGGCGAAAGGAAGCGTTTCGCCGAGTCCGCATGGAACCATGCGTCGGCGCCTTCCAGCTCGAAAGCCGCGACGATCCGCGCATTGACGCGCGCGTCGATGAGCGGATCGTGCGTCCCCTTCTTGACGAACAGCGCGATCGGCACGCCCCAGGCCCGCTGGCGCGACACCACCCAGTCCGGGCGGTTGGCGATCATGCCGGTAATGCGGTTTTGGCCTGCGGCGGGCGTCCATTGCGTGCGCGCGATTTCGGCCAGGGCGAGATGGCGTAATGTTGGGGCGTTGGCGCCAACGCCCGCGACGCCAGCAATCTGTTCTCTCTCCCCTTGAGGGGGAGAGTTAGAGAGGGGGGTAGCGCCCTCCGTCCGCGGCTTCGGCGCCCCCAGCGGCTTGTCCATCGCGATGAACCATTGCGGCGTGTTGCGGAAGATCACCGGCTTCTTGGAGCGCCAGGAGTGCGGATATTGATGCTTCAGCCGACCGCGCGCGAGAATGTTGCCGGCCTGAATCAGCGCGGCGATGACGGCCTCATTGGCGTCGCCCTTGTCACCCTTGTCGGTGATGACGCGCTTGCCTTCGAAGCCGGGGGCGTCGGCGGTGTAAAAGCCGTCCTCGTCGACGGTGTATGGGATGCGCGTGTCGATGCCGCGCTCGGCGAGCATGCGACCGCTCGCCATCCATATGTCAAAATCCTCGCGGCCATGACCGGGCGCGGTATGGACGAAGCCCGTGCCGGTGTCGTCGGTGACGTGGTCGCCGTCGAGGAGGGGGATTTGAAAGTTGTAGCCCGTGTTAGACAGTGGATGAACGCATGAAATCATTGACCCGCTAAGAAATGAGACAGGCACGTCAAATTTTCGCTCGAAGCCAACGCGCGCAGCTTTCGCGACCTCATCTGCTAGTTTGTCCGCGAGGATAACCTTGTCGCCAAGTTTGGCCCAATTATCTGCGGGCGCTTCAATAACTTCGTAGAGGCCATATGAGATTCGCGACGAAAAAGATATCGCCCGGTTGCCGGGTAGGGTCCAAGGCGTTGTTGTCCAAATTACAATGGAGGCGGCGCCGAGATTCGCTAATTTCTGTTCCGCGTTTCCCGCGCCATATTCTGCGATCGGTCCGAGATGCTTGAGTGGGAACTTCACCCACACCGTATCGCTGACATGGTCCTCATACTCCACCTCGGCCTCGGCCAGCGCGGTCTTCTCCACCACTGACCACATCACCGGCTTGGAGCCGCGATACAAAAGCCCGTTCTCGGCAAATTTCAGGATTTCGGCGGCGATTCGCGCCTCGGCCGCGAAGGCCATGGTCGAATAGGGGCGCTCCCATTCGCCCGCGACCCCGAGCCGCTTGAACTCCTCGCGCTGCACGGACAGCCATTTTTCGGCATAGGCGCGGCACTCCTTGCGGAAGGCGACGATGGCCTCGGGGTCGGAGAAGTCGGGCTTCTTCAGCCCCTTCGCGCGGTAGTTCTCTTCCTCGATCTTCCATTCGATCGGCAGGCCGTGGCAGTCCCAGCCCGGCACATAGGCGCAGTCCTTGCCCGTCATGCGCTGGCTGCGGGTCACCACGTCCTTGAGGATCTTGTTCAGCGCGTGGCCGATATGGATATTGCCATTGGCGTAGGGCGGGCCGTCGTGCAGCACGAATTTTGGACGCCTCTCGCCCGCCTTGCGCATTTTTTCGGCCAGGCCAATCTCCTCCCAGCGGGCGAGAGTTTTCGGCTCCTGCTGCGGCAGGCCGGCGCGCATCGGAAAGTCCGTGCGCGGCAGATAGAGGCTCGTGGAATAGTCGACGGCGGCCTTGGAGGGGGTGTCGTTCATAGGAGGAAACCGGCCTGTTTGCGCGCGACGCTATCGGCGCGCGAGAATTGCGATGAGATGGCGAGGAGGCGCCTCTGGCGCAAAACCCGACCCCGCGCGAGTGGTCAACTGCGAGCGCGGGTCGGGCCGATAATTTGAATGAAGGCGCGAAGGGTCATTCCAGAGCCTTAGCAGGCGCGGCGCTACGGGAAAAGGGGTATTTGGCCGATTTTAGCGTAATCTTTTGAATTGATTGCTAAAAAGCCCCGACAGCGCGGCTCCGGCGGCGAGCAGACCGGCGATCGGCAGAATGAAGAGGAGCGCGCCGCTCAGGAAGACAAAGCCCAAGGTCATGGCCGCACAGATCGCGACGAACAGAGCGAGGCTGGCGAGAGGACCGAGTTTCACAATTTTTACGCGTCCGAAACCGCTCGAATAAACAAAGCCGCTCGAGATGGGACGCTCGTCCTCTCGGGGCGGGAGGATCTCGATGGGGCCTTTGGGCGTTTCGAAAGGCCGCTCTTTGTCGCTTGCCACGCGTATTCTCCAATGTTTGCGGGTCTAGCGATTATATGGCGGCGGCAATGGGTTCGGCAAAGGGCGGCGCTGGCCGGCGCTATGTTTTGGCGAGAATTTCTTTCGCCTCCGCCGCGTCGGCGCGCATCCGCGCGACGAGATCGTCGATGCTGAGAAATTTTTCCTCGCCCCGGATGAAGCCATGGAAAACGACCTCGACCCGCTCGTCGTAGAGGTTACCGGAAAAATCGAAAAGGAAAACCTCCAGCAATGGCGGGCCGTCGTCGAAGGTTGGCCGGCGGCCGAAACTCGCCACGCCGAGATAGACCACGCCCCGACATTCGAGCGTTACGGCGTAGACGCCGTGGCGCAGCCGGTTGGAGGGGTCGAGCGCTATGTTGGCGGTGGGGAAGCCGAGATGGCGTCCGCGCTTTTCGCCGTGGATGACGACGCCCTCAACGAAATAGGGGCTTCCCAGCAGGCGGCGAGCGAGCGCGACATCGCCACGCTCCAGCGCTTCGCGCGTCGCGGTGGAGGAAACGGCGTCGAGATTGCCCGCCTCGTCCTTTGAGATGCGCTCCACGATTTCGACGGAAAAGCCGAGACGCGCGCCCTCGAGCCTTAAAAATTCCGCATCGCCCTGCCTCCCGGCGCCGAAGCGGAAGTCATAACCCGCGACGACAGCGGAAGCTCCGAGTCTCCGCGACAATATGTCGCTAGTGAATTGCTTGGCCGTCAGCGCGGCGAACCCGGCGTCGAAGGTCATGATGATCATGCCATCGAGGCCGAGACGGCTGAGCAGGGCGGCTTTGGCGTCGGCCGGCGTGAGCCGGAAAATCACGCTCTTTTTGGCGAAGAAATCAGCTGGGTGCGGTTCGAAGGTCAGGACGGCGCAGGGCTTCCCGAGCTTTTCCGCCAGCGTCTTCGCCCTTGCGATGACCCCCTTGTGTCCGCGATGCAACCCGTCGAAATTGCCGAGCGCCAGAACCGCCCCGGCGAGGTCGGCCGGCGGCGACGGCGGATCGCGAGCGACGATGAAATGTTGCGCGGGTTCGGGCACGGCGGCTTCCGGTGGGCGTGGATATTGTGGTTCGTGTCCCGCCCTGTCGAAAAATTCAGTCGATTTTTTCGCGAGGTCGCTCCAGGGTCGCGATCCGAATTTTAATCAGGCGGAGGCGGCGACGGGGGGACGGTTGGCCTGTTCGCGGCTCGGGACCATGACCATGGCCTCGCCGTCCAGCACAACCTTGCCGTCGACGAGACATTCGCATTTCAGTCTGGCGCGGCGGCCCTTTTCGACCAGTTCGACCACTTCGACGACGACGTTGATCACGTCGCCGATCTTGACCGGGGCGCGGAAATTCAGGGTTTGGGACAGGTAGACCGAGCCTGGACCCGGCAGATACATGCCGATAACCGTCGAAATCAGCGCCGCCGTGTAAAGGCCATGAACGATACGCTCGCCGAAGCGGGTCTTGCTGGCGAAGTGGTCGGAGAGGTGGATCGGGTTGCGATCTCCAGAGAGATCCGCGAAAGCGATCACGTCGTCGTCCATCACGGCCTTCATCAAGGTCTCGCGCATCCCGACGCTGAGATCCTCGAAAAAATAAATCTTGAACGGCGTGGACATTGGTTTCACCGGTAGGGTTTGTTCAGGATGGGCGATTTGCTTTTTTCTTATTACCACACAACTTCGCGCGCCAAAGCGATCGGCGTCGTTTTTGCCCTGGCGGTCAGGGATGCAAGCGCCGCGCGGTCGAGCGTCCCATCCGCGCGATAGAGTTCATCGCGATGGACGCCCCTTGTGATGAAGAGGCAATCGAGACCCGCGCCACCCGCGCCCGCAAGGTCCGTCTCGGCGCCGTCGCCGATCGCCAGAACCCGGCTTTGATCGAAATTTCCGCGAAGAAAACACAGCCGATCCAGAGCGGCGCGATAGATCGGCGGATAGGGCTTGCCGAACATAACCGCCTCTCCGCCCATCTGCATATATCGCCGGGCCAAGGAGCCCGCACACCAGTAGAGACGTTCGCCGACGCCCACAACAATGTCGGGATTGGCGCAGAGCATAGGGAGCTCGCGGCGCTTCAGGGCGGAAAGCCGGTCGTCGTAATCCCGCGGCGTTTCATGTTCTTCGTCGACCAGCCCGGTGCAGACCACATAGTCCGCTTCATCGGGGCCGACGAGCCGGAGGGAGTTGCGCAGGCGCCTGTTGGCTTCTTCGAATAGGCCTTTGTCGCGCGGCGGGCCGAGATGATGGCAGGCCTGGCCGGCGCGGGCGACAATCTCCCGCAGCGTCAGTTCCCCGGCAGACACAAGATCGTCGAAGCAGTCGTCCGGCACGCCAAGCCGGGAGAGCTGCCGGCGCACCTCGTCGTTAGGGCGGGAGGCGTTCGTAATCAGCAGGATGCTTCCGCCCCGGTCGCGAAAGCTTTTCAGCGCCGCCGCCGCTGCGGCGAAATGGGAGATTCCGTCGATAAGCACGCCCCAGACGTCGCATAAGATGGCGTCGTAGCGGCAAGCGAGCTCGGAGAGGCCCCCGACCATGGGAATTTGATCGACCGTGGGTTGCGGGGCGGGGGATGTCAAAATCGGGCGCTCTTCATCGCGGCGAGGTGGGCCTCGTCCGCAACCGGCCTGAAGACGTCGTTTGCTTCATCCAGAGCCAGCAGGCGTCCGTCCATCACGCCGAAATAAGCGCCGTGAAGTTGCAGATAACGCCGTTTTTCGAGCGTGTCGATCCAGGGGAAGCCGCGCAGATTGCGCAAGCCCTGTTTGATCGTCTCGAACTCCAGCCGTTCCAAATAGGCGTGGTCCGGCGTCGCGGGCGGCTTGCCCGCCCGTTCGGCCGCCGGCGCGAGAAGCTTGATCCATCTGCCAATGAAATCACCCTCCGAAAGCGGCGGGGTATCGGGATTGGCCATGCTCGCGGCGAAAGCCGCGACGCCGCCGCATTGGGCGTGACCGAGCACCACGATATGGCGCACTTTCAGCGACATCACAGCATATTCAAGCGCCGCCGAGGCCCCGTGATGGTGGTCGTCGGGCTCGAAAGGAGGCACGAGATTCGCGACATTGCGGAGAACGAACAATTCGCCTGGCCCGGCGTCGAAGATCACCTCAGGGGAAACTCTGGAGTCGCAGCAGCCGATGACCATTGTGGCGGGCCGCTGGCCCTTTACGGCAAGTTCGCGAAACCGCTCGTGCTCGCCGGGAAAACGCCCGGCAAGAAAAGTCTCGTAGCCGGTCACGAGATGGCCTGGTAAAAGCGCCGAGGATGGGGCGCCGCCGCTTGTGTCGTTCATCCGCAATCCTTGAAACTTCTCGCTCGCGCCGGATCGAGCCGATCGCCACAATATACACGCGCCTCCCGTAAACCCGCGATGGCGCCGGCTCGCGCTCTCCCTTATTGTGGAGTGCGAGCCGGCAGGCAAGCAAAGAATCGTCTGCCCTGCCCAGCGAGCGAATAGGGCGCGTCGGATCAAGGCCGAAACGCTCGCCAGGCCGGCGGCTCTAAATAAGCGCGAAGGGGGAGGAATGATTTCGAGATTGAAACGCAGCGTTCTGGCGATGCCGGCGTCCAATGCCCGCGCGCTGGAAAAAGGCAAGACGCTCAAAGCCGATGTTCTAATGTTCGAACTCGAGGATGGCGTGGCGGAAAACGCCAAGGCGCTGGCCCGGGAGCAAGCGGTCGCGGCGGTCGGAGGCGGAGGCTACGGAGACCGGGCGATCGTGGTCCGGGTCAACGCGAAGGGTTCGGAGTGGTATGGGGCCGACATAGCCGCGCTTGCGCCGGCGGGCCCAGACGCGATCGTAATCCCCAAGGTCAACTCCAGGGAGGACGTCCTCGCCGTCGCGGCGGATGCCGCCGCCGCCGGGGCGCCGCCGCGCACGCGCCTCTGGGCGATGATCGAGACGCCTCGGGCGCTCTTTGATATCGAGAAGATCGCGAGCGCCGCGGACGATCCGGCCTCTCGGCTGGAGGTTCTGGTGCTCGGCCCCAATGACATCGCCAAATCGACACACGCGCGGCTCACTCCCGGCCGCCCCGCGTTGCTGTCGTGGCTCTCTGCCGGCGTGCTAGCGGTCCGTGTTCACGGCATCGAGATCATCGACGGCATATACAACGATTTCAATGACGAAGCGGGGCTGCGTCGCGAGGCGGAGCAGGGCCGAGACCTCGGCATGGACGGCAAGATGCTGATTCATCCGTCGCAAATCGGTCCCGTGAACGAGATTTTCGCGCCGAGCGCCGATGATGTCGAATTCGCCAAGAAAATTCTCGCGATTTTCGATCTGCCGGAAAACGCGGACAAAGGGGTCGTGCAGATCGACGGGCAAATGGTCGAGCGCCTCCATCTCGAAGGAGCGCGCCGCACTCTGGCCCTGATGGAGGCGGCGGGTTGAGTTTCGCGCCGGCGAATATTTTGAAAAATTGGCTGAAAATCCGGTGGTTTCGGAATCGGACCGCCGTTCCAACCAAAGTCCAGCTCGTTTATAAGGGGCGCAGGCGAGGTACGGATAATGTCTGAAAACGAACATAACGATCCAGCGGCCAGAAGCGGCGCTCCGGACTCTGCGCCCCAAGAGCCTCATCGCGCGGATCAGGGAGAAGACCATGAGCTTTTCGCACCAGAAAGCCTGAACGCCGAATCGGAGCTCGCTCCTGGGCTTCATTCCGTTGGCGAGCCCCAAGGCGAATCCGCTGGACCGGCTCCTCGGCGGGGCGGCTTTGTGCGCAAGCTCCTGGTGTCGCTCGCATCGATTGTCGCCTTGCTGGCTGGCGTCGGAGGCGCGGCGGTCGTTTTCAAGGACAAGGACGAGCGACTCCGGGCGATCAGCGACATGATCGACGAGGCCGCGAAAGATCCGATGGCTTTCGCCGAAGGATCCGAGGCCAAAATCTCCGCATGGGTCAGGGAATTGCTCGGGGAAGAAGACGCCAAGCCCGCCAAGGTCGCTGCGTCCAGGAATGAGACGCAGTTCGCCGCCGAGAAGCCACGTGTCGCTGAGAAGGCTTCGCCCGCGCCGTCGGCCGCCGCGCCGGGATGGGCGTCTCCGCAGGAGAGCAAGCCCGCGCCAAGCGTCAAGCCGGAGACCGCGCCCGCTGCGGCGCCGCCGCCCGAACCGGCTGCTCGCCACGAGGATCGTTCCGAGTCGCAAGCGCTATTAAAAAGAGTGGAGCAATTGGAGGCGACCGCGCGCGGAGCGGCGGAGGCCGCGCGCGAGGCCCAGCAGCGTGTCGAAAAACTCGCCGAGCCCGACGGAGAAAAGCATGCGTCCTCCGAGGTCGACGCGGCGGGCTACGCCGCTGCGCTGGAGGGCCGTATCGACGAACTCGCCGACGAAATCCGCCAGTTGCGCGAACGGCTCGATCAACCCAAGAGCGAAAATCGCGTAGCGCCCGAGGCCGCCGAGGCGGTTGCTCCGGCTCCGCCGAAAGGCGCCTCCGGCGCAGAGGTTCTGTCCCTCGCTCATTCATTGCAGCAGGCGCTCGAGCGCGGCCGCCCCTTTGCGGCCCAATTGTCGGCCTTGGGCGAACGAGGCGTTGAGCCGCGGTTGCTTTCGCCGCTCTCGTCCTACGCCGAGCACGGAGCCCCCACATCCGCCCAACTGCTCGATGAGTTTAAGGCATTGGCCACGCGACTGACCGCAATGGAAAGCGCGCCCGCATCCGGAGCGTCGCTCGCCGATCAACTCTTGCACGACGCCGGAAAGCTGGTTCGGGTTCGCCCCGTGGGGGAATCGAACGACGCCGCCAACGTCAACGAGGCCATCGGAAAGGTCGAAAGCGCTCTCGCTCGCGGCGAATTCGACGTCGCGAGCGAAGCCTTGGCGAAGCTGCCGGAAAAGGCGCGGACCGAAGCGCAGAGTTTCGCCGATGCCTTAAATAGGCGTCGGGAGGCGGAGGACGCCCTGACGTCGCTGGTCGCCGCGGCGGTCGAAGGGCTTGGACACGTTAAGAATTAAAGCGGGAAACACTCGATCATGTGGTTCATTCTGCTATTTATCGTCGCTCTTGCGGCATTGGCCTACGCCCTTGAGTGGGTGATCGATCAGCCGGGTTCCCTGACGCTGGACTGGGGTCCCTACCACATCGATACCTCCATTCCCGTGGCGGTCGGCGCCATTCTGCTCCTGGTTGCCGCTCTCGTTCTGGGCTGGGCTATGCTGTCGGCCTTGATCGGCATCCCCTGGCGGCTGCGCGAGGGCACGATCGAGCGGCGGCGCGAAAGGGGTTTTAGGGCGCTTTCTCGAGGCATCATCGCGGTCGGCGTGGGAGACGCGGCGACGGCGAGGAAGGCCGCGCTTGAAGCCGAGCGTCAACTTCCTGGCGAGCCGCTGGCGCAATATCTCAAGGCCCAGGCGGCGCAGCTCGAAGGCGACCGCCAGAAAGCCGAGGCCGCGTTTCATGAAATGACCCTCGCGCCGGAAACCAAATTGCTCGGTTTGCGTGGCCTTCACATCGAAGCGCGCCGGCGCGCCGACGCCGAGGCGGCCCATCACTTCGCGAAAGCGGCCCATGAGATCGCACCGCTGCCGTGGGCGGGCTCCGCGGTTCTCGAGCACTATTCGGCGCAGGGCGATTGGGAGAAGGCCCGGGCCGCGATTGAAGACAATCTCAAGGGCAAAGCCATAGATCTGCCGACCGCGCAAGGATTACGCGCTGTCATCGAAACGGCGATGGCGATGCAAAAACAGGCCGAACATCCGCATGAAGCGTTGCATTTGGCGCGTCTCGCCCTCAAGCGCCGGCCGACCTTCGCGCCGGCCGCTGTCATCGCCGCGAAAGTCCTAATTCGTCATGGCGATAGAAAGCAGGCGATGAAGGTGATCGAGAGCGTGTGGCCGAAGGCTCCACATCCCGAACTCGGGGCCGCCTATATCGAAGCTGTTCCGGCCGACTCCAATGCGCAAGTCCTGAGCTATGTCGAGAAGCTCGCGCAGCTTGCGCCCAACGCGCCGGAAAGTCGTCATCTTGTCGCGGAGGCGGCGCTTTCCGCGCGCAACTTCGCCAAGGCGCGGCAGGCTCTGGCTCCGCTGATCGCCGAGGGGGAGAAGCCTACGGCGCACACCTGTCTGCTGATGGCCGAGATCGAAGACGCCGAATTTGGGCCGAGCGGTCCGGTGCGCGAGTGGCTGGCGCGGGGATCGCGTGCGCCGCGCGATCCCGTCTGGATCGCGGATGGGGTCGTATCCAAGAGCTGGGCGCCGATTTCGCCGAAGACCGGGCGTCTCGACGCTTTCGAATGGGCGCCGCCGCCAGACCCCGGCCACGACGTGACCATGGACGGCCGTCCGAATATTCCGGCGGCTTTCATCGGCGCCGCTTCACCGGGCGCTATCGCGCCGCCCTCGGCCGACGCTTCGGGCTGAGCCGTCCCCTGTGTCTCTGGCGGCTCACCTCCGGAGCTGTTCGGCGAGGCTCTTGCGGCCTTTTTCCTGGCGGCGGATGCGGACGTAAAGGGCGCCCTCCCCGCCGTGGTTGCGCGAGGCTTCGCCAAACCCAACCACCACGTCGCGCAGATTTGGCGCTTGCAGCCAAAGCGGGGTCATTCGCCTGAGCACTCCGACATCGTCATTTGACCGGCCTTTGCCGGTGATGATGATCGCCAGCTTGGCGCCGTTCAACTGCGCGCGCCGCAGAAAAGCGATCAAGGTGTGGTGCGCCTCGCCCTGGCGCAGGCCGTGGAGGTCAAGCTTCACGTCGACATCCAGCCGGCCTCGGCGAAGTTTTTTGCGGGTTGCGTGATCGATGTCGGAAAGGGGTTGTTCGGCGCGAGCGGGAGACGGCGTGTCCCGATGTGTGACGAGAGCTGTGACCAAGCGCTGTTCCGCCGGCGCCGCAGGCGGCTTTGGCTTAGGCGGAATGGGTCTTGCGCGAAACGGACGCACGTCGGCGGTCACTGCGGACCACAATTCGAGATCCTGCGCGGACGGCGTTTTCAAACGCGGAAGGGATCGGCTTTTCTCCGTCATGGCGATTCTGCGCCTTTTGGCAAAAGGACTTTAAAATCAGCGCCATGATGCAGGCCGCCCGCTAGACGGCCCGCGACTGGCCCGCCGCCAAAATAAATGTCGGCGCGGGCGGCGCCAACAATCGCGGAGCCGGTGTCCTGCGCAATCATCAGGCGCGCGAACCGGCTTGGCGTCTCGCGCTCCCATGGAATTTCGCCGGAAATGAAGAATGGCAGTCCGTAAGGCCAAAGTCCGCGATCGACGGCGATAGAGCGCAAAGGCGTCAACGGGCCCCCCTGGCCGCCAATCGGACCCAGGCTCCGGTTCAAGGAGTCGTCCACTCGGAAGAAAACATAGGATTTGTTTTCCTGCATGAGCATGCGCCCGGCCTCTCCCGACTTCTGACCAAGCCGTCTCAGCGTCTGCTTGAGCGCATCGAGCGACATGGCGTCCGCCGATAGGACGTCGCGTTCAATCGACAGGCGCCCTATGGATGTATAGGGGTGGCCATTACGCCCGTCATAGGTCAGATGCGCGGAGCCGCCGTCTGGAAAGCGCAGACGCGCGGAGCCCTGCACCTGTATGAGAAAGAGCTCGACCCAATCGCGCAGGTAAGCGATGGGTTCGCCATAGCGACAGGGGGCCGCTTCCTCTATTTCTCTTCGCTCGTCGAAAGGCTCCAGAAAGCCGTCGGAGCGCCGGCGGGCGCTTGTTAGAGACGTTCCCCCGGCCGTTTTGAGCGGCGCATCGTTCAATGTGACGAGATCCCGGGGACGCGGCAGGATTGGCGCCTCGAATCCGGGCTCTCTCGACCGGCGCGCCTCGACTTCGACTTCGTAATAGCCGGTGAGAAAACCCTCTCCTTTGATCTGAAAAGGTGCGAACCAACGCATGAAAAAATCGCTGGCGTCGCCATTGTGCGACAAGGCGGCTTTGTAGACCCCAAGGAGGCTCGCGGGACACGGGAGGGCGGGCCGTTGCTCGGCCGAGCCGTCCAACATAAGGCTGGCGGAACGCCGAAAGCTCGCTAACGCGGCTTCAAGGTCGTCGCTTTCGAAACCCTCGAGCGCCCGGAAAGTCGTCGCCTCGGCGTCGACCCAAGGATGCGGCTTCATGAGTTAGTGAGCGGTTTCGGTCGCGACCAGCTTCCAGTTGGGATCATGGCTGTTGGGATCGCGGGCGAAAGTCCAAAGATCGACAATGGCGGCGGCGTGAGCGAGACTGCCTTCGATGATCTGCCCCTCCTTGTTTTTGCGCGCCGAGATAATTTTGCTCTTGAAACGCACGGTGATGCTGCTCGAGCGCGGTAGCGCGCGCGCGTCCTCGACCGTCGCGGAGTCAAGCGAAACCAGCGCGCTTTCCATTACCTCCCCACGGGCCTCGCGGGCGTTAATTTCCGAGACGAAATTCTGGTAAACTTCATCGGAAAGCAGGCGGCGCAGAGTGTCGCGGTCGCCTTTGGCGAAGGCCGATACGGTCATCTCATAAGCTTTCCGTGCGCCCTCCATGAAGTCGGGGCCGGAAAAATTCGGGTCCGAGGCGGCGATTGCGTCCAGCCCGCTCCAGGCGGCGCTGCCTTTTTCCGCCAGGCCCTGCCAACGATCCACCGGCATCGTCGCAGTCGCGGGTGGGTGAGTCGCGGGGCCGAATTGAGCGCCGCGCGAGGGCGCTTCGAGAGGCCGCACGCGGCTTGGCGCGGACTCGTCCCGGTCGGTTCTCATGCCCAGCACCGATCGCAGTTTCCATAACACGAAGACCGCCAGCGCCGCGAAAACAAACAGGGATGGGTCGAAAGATCCGTCGGTCGGCAAAGAGGTCACTCCCTTAGACTGGGGTTTTGCGTTAACATGTCTAAGGTTGCAAGTCACGAATCAATGCCCGATCTAATCAGTCGGAAACGGACGGAGGCTCGCGGAAGCGGTTGACGCGATTGAATAAGTCTAAAATCGTCGCCTATGTGATTGGCGCCTGGCTTTTTATCGAGGTGCTGGCCTTCGTGCTCGTGGTGCAGTTCCTTGGACTGCTGGCCGCGATTGCTCTGGGCGTCGGCACGACCGTTCTCGGCCTGCTCGACATCAAGCGCTTGCTGGACTACCTGCGCCGTCGCATGGGCAAAACTGATTCCAAATCCGCCGCGGCTCCGAATATGGTCGACGGGGGATTGCAGGCCTTGGGCTCGGCGCTGTTGATTCTGCCCGGTTTCGCGTCGGATCTCGTCGGCCTCGCTCTAAAGGCGCCTTCAATTCGGGCCGATATCGCCCGACGGCTCAAGGGCGATCGCCGTCAAGGACCGCGGACGATCGATCTCGCGCCCAACGAATGGAAAAGCCTCGAGTCGCGCAGACCAAGGCGGCGCCGCGCGCAAACCAAACCCAGCGGAACGCCGCCGGTCGCCTGAACTCCTTCGCCTTGTCGCGCTAAACGAGACGTGTTAGGCGAGCCCAGCAAAAAGGCGCGCCGCGCGCTTCGGAAGATGACGCTTCGAACGTAATCCCGCGGCGGCGCGAACCGGGAGTTTTCAAATGGCGGAAGGTAATGGCAACAACGGGGCGGCGGATCAGGTTTCCGGCCCGCCGTCGCTGAATGCCCTAGGGCAATATTTGAAGGATTTGTCCTTCGAGAATCCCAACGCGCCCCGTTCGCTGGGGCCAAGGGACAGCGCTCCCAACATCGCCATCCAGGTGAATGTGAACGCCAAGCAATTAGCGCCGACCGATTTCGAGGTGTCGATAACGCTCGACGCGAAAGCCGACGGGAACGGCGAGATCCTGTTTAAGCTCGATGTCGATTACGCCGGTATTTTCCGGCTGACCAACATACCGCAGGACCAGATTCATCCGATCATTATGATCGAATGTCCCCGGCTCTTGTTCCCCTTCGTGCGTCAGATCGTGGCTGACGCCACCCGCGACGGTGGGTTCCCGCCCTTGTTTATCGACCCGATCGACTTTGTGGGGCTCTATCAACAAAAGGCGGCGACCGCCAATCAGAACTTCGCTTCCGCAAACTAAGCGCCGCCAATGGGCTCCGGCGCCCGGGTGGTCAAGCCGTAACCCGCCAAAACCAACGCCAGCGCGGGAGTTGGCGCTTCATTGCTGGTGAAGAGCGCGCGGCGCGAAGGTCGTTCGTTCAACGGAGAGCCCGCCGCCGCCCCAGGGTTTTGCCCGAGCACGTCGTCGACTCTGCGGGCAATGGCTGGCGCGGGGTCGACCCAGGTCACGGGCCAGGGGGCGAGGTGTTTGAACCTTTCGACCAAAAGAGGGTAATGCGTGCAGGCGAGAACGACGGCGTCGGTTCGAGCGCCTTTCTTCTCGACAAAACATGGAGCGATCTCTCTGGCGATGGCCTCGTCCTCAACTTCCTCGCCGTGCATGGCGAACTCCGCGAGTTGGGCGAGACGGTTCGACCCGACCAGCGTGACGTCGCAATCTCCCGCGAACTCGTTGATGAGCCTCTGCGTGTAGTCGCGCGCCACGGTTCCGGGCGTCGCCAATACGGAAATCATTCTCGAATTCGACATTTGCGCCGCGGGCTTGATCGCGGGAACGACGCCGACAAAAGGCAGGCCGGGCCACCGCGCGCGCAGATGCGGCAACACTAGCGTTGAGGCGGTGTTGCAGGCGATGGCGATCAGATCGGGAGCTTCGCGTTCGATCAGCGACTCCATGACTCCTAGAACTCGGTTTATCAGTTCGCGCTCGCTCCAGGACCCATAGGGAAATCCCGCGTCGTCGGCGCAGTAAATGTAATTGGCGTCCGGTCGAATCTTGGCGATTTCGCGGAAGACGGTGAGCCCCCCGAGGCCGGAGTCGAAAACGGCGATGTGTGGCGGGCGAGCGGTCACTGGCTTGAGGCTTCCCCGATGGTGAGACGAATCTCTTACGACCTTGATGAAATAAGACAGGCGCGACGTTTAAAAAAGACTTTGCTTGCGCTGGACCGCCGCTAGGGTGTATTAAGCTTCGGTTTCCATCTCATAACGACCGCTTCGTTGGTGGTCGAAGATTGAGAGTGGGTCCATCCGGACCCGCTCTTTTTTGCTTGGGATCGGAGCCATCGTTCCGATCGGATCTAGGAAAGCCTCGCTTTGACGCAAAAGGCCGCCTCAATCGCCGCTTCGCTGGACGAGCCCCGTCTCGTCGTCGAGACCGGTCTTGCGGCCCGCGTCGCGGCTCTGGCCGGGCCGGTGCTCGAGCAATTGGGCTTTCGACTGGTGCGCGTGCGCCTTTTGGCGCAGAACGGTCAGACTTTGCAAATTATGGCCGAACGCCCCGACGGAACCATGAGCGTCGCCGATTGCGAGGCGGCGAGCCAGGCGTTGTCCCCCGAACTTGACGTCGCGGACCTGATCGCGGGCGAATACCGGCTGGAAGTTTCCTCGCCCGGCATTGATCGTCCGCTGGTTCGCGTGTCCGATTTCCTGCGCGCGATTGACCACGAGGCCAGAATTGAATTGATCCATGGATTGGAGACAGGACGCAAGCGTTTCCGCGGCCAAATAACGGCGGTCGAGGGGGAAGACCGCGACGCCGTCGTGACGATCGAGCGCAGTGACGCGCGCGCCGACGAGGAAAAAGTCGTTCGTCTGCCTTTGCGCGATCTCGACGAAGGAAAATTGATGCTGACGGAGGCCTTGATCCGCGCCTCGCTGCGCGCCGCCAAGGCGCAGGAGTCCGAAACCGAGGGCGAAGAGGACGATTCCGCACGAGAAGAACGCCCGCGACG
The DNA here is from genome assembly GCA_002862095.1 of Methylocystis sp. KS32. Taxonomy (GTDB): domain Bacteria; phylum Pseudomonadota; class Alphaproteobacteria; order Rhizobiales; family Beijerinckiaceae; genus Methylocystis. Next base: position 132,416 of record PHSQ01000005.1, read on the forward strand.
CGGGCCGGGGCGTTTCGCCGTGAAACCCAATGCGGACGTTAACCAGAAGCGCAAGCCGCTGGTCCCGGCCGGCGTTCAAACTCATTTTAAAAAGGGAGGCGGCGGAAGCGTCCCTCGCGGCTGAGGCCCGCGAGAGCGTTTTTGCGCCATAAGGAGACGATAAAATGGCCGTCAGCGCCAATCGACTGGAAATTCTGCAGATCGCGGACGCCGTGGCGCGCGAGAAATCGATAGACCGTTCTATCGTGATCGCGTCCATGGAGGATGCCTTGCAGAAGGCCGCCCGCTCTCGATATGGCCAGGAAACCGAGGTGCGCGCGGAGATCAATCCGCGCACCGGGGAAGTCCGTTTTTCACGCTTGATGCTCGTCGTCGATCAGGTTGAAAACGACGCCACCCAGATTTCGCTGGAGGATGCCCGTAAGCGGAACCCCGCGGCGCAGTCGGGCGACTGGATATCCGAGACCCTGCCGCCTTTCGACTTCGGCCGTATTGCCGCGCAATCGGCCAAACAGATCATCGTCCAGAAAGTCCGCGAAGCTGAACGCGACCGCCAATACGAGGAATTTAAGGATCGCATTGGCGAAATCGTCAATGGCGTCGTCAAGCGCGTCGAATACGGCAATGTGATCGTCGATCTTGGTCGCGGCGAGGGTGTGATTCGCCGAGACGAGATGATTCCGCGCGAGACTTTCCGACCAGGGGACCGCGTTCGAGCCTATGTCTATGACGTTCGTCGCGAGCAGCGCGGCCCCCAGATTTTCCTCTCGCGCACGCATCCGCAGTTCATGGCCAAGCTGTTCAAGCAGGAAGTGCCGGAGATCTACGACGGCGTGATCGAGGTGAAGTCGGTCGCTCGCGATCCTGGTTCTCGCGCGAAGATCGCCGTGGTCTCCAGGGACTCGTCCATCGACCCCGTGGGCGCCTGCGTTGGTATGCGCGGCTCGCGTGTTCAGGCCGTGGTGGGGGAGCTGCAGGGCGAGCGCATCGACATTATTCCCTGGTCCGCCGACGCCGCGACCTTCATCGTCAATGCGCTGCAGCCGGCCGAGGTCGTGAAGGTCGTGCTCGACGAGGACTCGAACCGTATCGAGGTCGTGGTGCCGGACGATCAATTGTCCCTCGCCATCGGCCGTCGCGGACAAAACGTGCGGCTCGCCTCTCAGTTGACGGGGTGGGACATCGACATTCTCACCGAGGCGGAGGAATCCGAGCGGCGACAAAGAGAATTCGAAGAACGCACGCGCGCGTTCATGAACTCCATCGACGTGGACGAGGTGGTGGGAAGGCTGCTCGCCTCGGAGGGCTTCCGCTCTGTCGAGGATCTCGCTTTCGTCGATCTTTCCGAACTCGCGTCGATCGAAGGGTTTGACGAGGATACGGCTGGGGAAATCCAAAACCGCGCGAAAACCTATCTCGAGCGCAGGGAAGCCGAGAATGAGTCGCGCCGCAAGGAGCTTGGGGTCTCCGACGAGCTTCGGGAGATCGAGGGCATGACCTCCGAAATGCTGGTCAAGCTGGGTGAAAACGATGTTCGGACGGTCGAGGACTTCGCGGGATGCGTGCCTGACGATCTGGTCGGCTGGAGCGAGAAGAGGGAAGCGGAAACCATCAAGAACGATGGCTTCTTCACCGGCTTGGACCTCTCGCGCGAGGAGGCGGAAGCGATGATCATGGCGGCTCGCGTGCGCGTCGGCTGGATTGAAAATCCCGTGGTGCAGTCGCCTGAGGGCGGAGACGCGACGGAAGAGGCGAAATAAATTCTCGTGAAGCAGTCATCGAACCCCGAGCGGACCTGCATTGTCACCCGGCGGCAAGACTCGCCGGAGGCGATGATCCGCTTCGTGCGCGCTCCCGATGGAACTGTGGCGCCCGATATCAGGGCGCGGTTGCCGGGGCGCGGGGTATGGATCGGCGCGAGCGCGGACCTTGTGGCGGAAGCCGTGCGCAAGCGAGCTTTCGCGCGCTCGTTCAAGGCCGCGATCGAGCCCTCGCCCGCGCTCGCCCATGAGGTCGATTTGCTGCTCGAGACGGATTGCCTCCAGACTCTGGCTTTGGCCAATAAGGCAGGGCTTTTGATTTTTGGTTTCGGCAAGGTCGCGACGGCTCTGGAAAAGGGCGAGATCGCCGTCCTGATCGAAGCGGCCGAAGGTGGCGACGATGGGCGGCGCAAACTCAGGCAAAGCGCGCGCCGTGGCGAGGCCTTGACCGGCTCATATCCCAAGATCGTCCCAATTTTTACCTCGAACCAATTGGATTTGGCGTTGGGCCGCACAAATGTGATACATGCTGGGCTTGCGGCGGGGGGGCTCACGGACGCCTTTTTTTCACGTGTCGCGCGTCTGGTCCGTTATAGGGCGGGAGAGCGGGGCGGGGCCGACGAGGGGCTTGGAAGTCGGATGCAGTCGTGTAAAGACGATCGCGCCAAAGGGAATTTGATGCGAATGGGTCAGCAGGACCCGGGATCGGAAACTGAATGAGTGAGACCGAGAACAGCGGCGATAAAACCTTGACCGTCACTCCGTCCAAGACGCTGCATCTCAAGCAGCGACCGACGGAGCAGGGCGGCATGGTGCGCCAGAGCTTCTCTCATGGGCGTTCCAAGGTGGTCGTCGTGGAGAAGGTGAAGCGCCGCGCCCCCGGACATGGCGATGCCAAGGCGGCCGCGCCTGTCGCCGCGCCTGCGCCCGTCGCCTCTCCTCCTCCGACGAAACCAGCGCAGCCCGCCAAGGCTGCCGAACCGCGCCCCCCGCGCGCTGCCGCTGGCATGGTGCTGCGAGCCTTGACTGACGATGAGCGCGAAGCTCGCGCCCGCGCTCTCGTCGACGCCAAGAGCCGGGAAGAGGACGAGCGTCGCCGCGCCGAGGTTGAGGCCAAGGCGCGCGCCGAACGCGAGTCCCGCGAAAAGGAAGAGCGCGCCGCCGCCGAGGCTCGCAAGCGCGAGGAAGAAGAGCGCCTGGCGCGCGAGGCTGAGGCCAAGCGCAGGGCGGAAGAAGAGGCGCGGCGTCGCCTCGCCGGCGAAGGCCCCGCGCCCGCACCTGTCACGCCTCGATCCGCGACCCCCTCGCGTCCGACGGAAACCCAGGCGGTCGCCGCTGAAACGAAACGTCCAGCCCCTGCGGCGACGCCCCGCCGCGTCGCGCCGGCCCCCATGGCGCCGCCTGTGCCGCGACCGGCGCCCAGCCGAGGCGGTGTCAAGGACAGAGGTCGCCTGACGGTGACGACCGCGACAGCGGCGGGAGACGAAGAGCGCGTCCGCTCCCATGCGTCTTATGTGCGCCGCAATCAGCGCCTGATGAAAGGCCGCGTCGCCGAGCCGAAAGAGAAGATCACGCGCGAAGTGGTTCTGCCCGAGACGATAACGATCCAGGAACTCGCCAACCGCATGTCGGAGCGGGGCGTCGACGTCATCCGCTTGCTGATGAAGCAAGGGGACATGCACAAGATCACCGATGTGATCGACGCCGACACCGCGCAACTCGTGGCCGAAGAGATGGGCCACACCGTGAAGCGCGTGGCCGAGTCGGATGTGGAGGAAGGGCTGTTCGACACGCCGGACGCCGGCGAGGATTTGGCGCCGCGTCCGCCCGTCGTCACCATTATGGGCCATGTCGATCACGGCAAGACCTCTCTGCTCGACGCGATTCGCCACGCCAATGTGGTCTCGGGCGAGGCGGGAGGCATCACCCAGCATATCGGCGCCTATCAAGTGACGGCGCCGGGCGGCGCGCCCATCACCTTCATCGACACGCCGGGCCACGCCGCATTCACCGCAATGCGCGCCCGCGGCGCGAAGGTCACGGATATCGTGGTTTTGGTCGTCGCGGCCGACGACGGCGTGATGCCGCAGACAGTCGAGGCGATACACCACGCCAAGGCGGCGCAAGTTCCGCTGATCGTGGCGATCAACAAGATCGACAAGCCGGACGCCAGGCCTGAGCGCGTGCGCACCGAGCTTCTTCAACATGAAGTTCAGGTTGAAAGTCTTGGCGGCGACACGCTGGAAATCGAAGTTTCCGCCAAGCAGAAGCTCAACCTCGACAAGCTGCTCGAGTTGATCGCTCTCCAGGCGGAAGTGCTCGACCTGAAGGCCAATCCCGACCGTTCCGCCGAGGGCACCGTCATCGAAGCCCGACTGGACAAGGGCCGCGGTCCCGTAGCTACAGTGCTCGTGCAGCGCGGCACTTTGCGAGTGGGCGATATCGTCGTGGCGGGATCGCAATGGGGTCGCGTGCGCGCGCTCCTCGACGACAAAGGAGCGGTCCAGCAGAGTGCTGGCCCCTCGTTCCCCGCCGAGATTCTCGGTTTTTCCGGCACGCCGGAGGCGGGCGATCGGGTGGCCGTGGTCGAAAGCGAGTCGCGCGCTCGCGAAATCACCGAATATCGTGAGCGCCAGAAGCGCGAGAAGGCCGCCATCCGTGGCGGTTCCGCGCGCTCGTCGCTCAGCGACATGATGAGCCAACTCAAGACCGCCGGTCGCAAGGAGTTTCCTCTCGTCGTAAAGGGCGACGTTCAGGGCTCGGTCGAGGCGATCATCTCCGCGCTGGAGAAACTCAATACCGACGAGGTCGCGGCCAGGGTCGTTCACGCTGGCGTCGGCGGCATCTCGGAGTCGGACATTTCGCTGGCGGAAGCCTCGGGCGCCGCAGTGATCGGTTTCAATGTCAGGGCGCATAAAGAGGCGCGCGAAGCATCAGAACGCGCCGGGATCGAGATCCGCTACTACAACATCATCTATAACCTCGTGGATGATGTGAAGGCGGCGATGTCGGGCCTTCTGGCGCCGACCTTGCGCGAAACAATGCTCGGTAACGCCCAGATCCTCGAAGTGTTCGACATTTCCAAGGTGGGCAAGGTCGCGGGTTGTCGCGTCACGGACGGCCAGGTCGAGCGCGGCGCCAATGTGCGACTCATCCGCGATAATGTCGTCGTCCACGAGGGCAAGTTGTCGACCCTCAAGCGCTTCAAGGACGAGGTCAAGGAAGTTCAGGCCGGTCAGGAATGCGGCATGGCCTTCGAGAACTACCAGGACATGCGTCCCGGCGACGTGATCGAATGCTACCGAGTCGAGGAGATCAAGCGCTCGTTGTGACGCGGCGGCGCGCTGCGTTACGCGGGCTTCGCTGGAGGTGTTCGAGTCTGGAGCGGCGTAGCGCCGTCCGCATGGATCACACTTCCCGCGTTTGCGCCCAATCGCTCGAAGACCGCGAGCGTGGTCGCTTCTATAAAATTAAAGCGCGCTTGGCGCGAAAAAACCGGCGTCCACTTTATCGCGACGTGCTCTAAGGGGCGACGTGGCGATTTTCTCCAAAGCTTCTCTTGGCAAGTGAAAATGTCCAGAACCCATCACGCACCTGGCTCGGAGCCGTCGCAGCGCATGTTGCGCGTCGCCGAACTCATTCGTCACTCGTCGGCCCAGATTCTCGCGCGTGGGGAGATTAACGACCCCGTGCTCGAAAAACATGTGGTCACGGTTTCGCGAGTGAAAATGAGCCCAGATCTCAAGCTCGCGACAATTTATGTCATGCCGCTCTGCGGCGCGGATGAGACCGAGGTTCTGGCCGCGCTCGAACGCCACAAGAGATTCCTGCGCGGTGACGTGGCCCACATGATCAATCTCAAATTCGCCCCCGAACTGCGCTTTCGTATTGACGACAGCTTCGACAATGTGTCGCGCATCGACGCATTGCTGAACTCGGACAAGGTGCGGCGCGATTTGGAGGCGCGCGCCGGAAATGGCGATGATCAACAGGAAAACGGCGCCGCTTGATGAATCAACGCAGATCGAACCGAAATATCGTCGACGGATGGGTAGTGTTGGACAAGCCGGTCGGCGAGACGTCGACTCACGCCGTCTCGCGCCTCAAAAGAATTTTCAACGCCAAGAAGGCCGGGCACGCGGGGACGCTGGATCCTCTCGCCTCGGGTATTCTGCCTGTCGCGTTCGGCGAAGCGACGAAGACGGTGCCTTTCGTTCAGGAAGGCGAGAAAGCCTATCTCTTCACTGTTCGCTGGGGCGTCGAGACCGATACCGACGATTCCGAGGGCGTAGCGGTTAGGACGAGCGAATTTCGGCCAAAGCCGGAGGATATAGCGGCGCTGCTGCCCCGATTTATCGGCGAGATCATGCAAACGCCCCCGCGATTTTCCGCGATCAAGATCGCCGGCGCGCGGGCCTATGATCTCGCCCGCGGGGGCGAGGCGGTGGAACTCAAAGCGCGTCAGGTTGCGATTCACCGTCTTGAAATTCTTGACGCGACTGCCGACGAGACCAGATTTCTGATGGAATGCGGAAAGGGCGCCTATGTCCGGGCCATCGCCCGGGATATCGGGCGGTTGCTCGGATGCTTCGGCCATGTGAGCGAATTACGCCGAACCCGCGTTGGGCCCTTCACGGAAGCGGATAGTTTCACTTTCGAGGAAATCGAGTCCGACGGCGCCGCCGCCGAAGCGATGCTGTCGGTCGAGGCGGGATTGAGCGAGTTGCCCTGCGTCGTGGTGGATCGGGACGCGGCGGCCCGCCTGCGTCGTGGCGGTTCGCTGATTTTACGGGGAAGGGACGCTCCGGCCGGGGGAGTCATTTACGCCGCCTGCGGAGGCGTGCCGGTGGCCTTCGGGGAGGTGGTGGAGGGGGCGCTCGAGCCCTCTCGCGTTTTCAACCTCCCCTTTTGAAGCGAGCGTCGCCCGTCACGGAAGGGCGGCGTCAAGCCTCAGGAGGCGTCCTGAATCGCGGATAATTTCCACGCGCTTGGTCCCATTCCCGCCGGCCGGCGGAAAGTCCATACCTCGGTGGATTGCGTGGGCTGAGAAGGATTGCCGGACACGATCCTTCCCGAGGCCCGGTCTTCCATAACGTCGGTAAGCGAATAGCGCATGGCTAAGGTCGCATATTCGTCCGAGCCTTCCCGCCAGGCTTCCGACAGGTCGCCTTGCAGCAGCTTTACGCTAGAGATGCGGTTCACGACGCCCTTTCGCCGGTTTGAGGCGATTTCCTCGTCGAAATATCCAGCCATCTCGGGCGTCGCCAGCCGTTGCAGGGCGGCGCTATCCTCGCGGCTATAAGCATCCTGCGTCTGCGCCAAAAGCCGCTCGAAGGCTGGAAAATCCTCCGGGGCGAGTTGCATGGGCGAAGCTCGCGGCGGCCGTGCGCCGCCGCCGGAACCGAAGCCGCCGACTCCAAACCCACTTCCGCCCGTGAAGGAGAAGCCCTGCGGCCGAGCGCCCGCCGCGGCGGGCGCGGCATCGCGATTCCGCCACCAGGTGAACGCCACCCGCGCCAACAAAGCCACCACGGCGAGTTGGAACAGCAGTCCCAGGATGGAAGCGAAGCCCTCAACGCCGCCGAAGAAGCCGTGACCGGTCAGAAGTCCGAACAAACCGGCGCCCAAAAGACCGCCAGCGAGACCGCCTAACAGGCCGCGTCCGAAGCTCGGCCCCTGATTGCCCCAACTAGGCCGCGGCGCGGCAAACCCCGGTTGCGGCTGGGCCGAGGGCGCCGGCGCGATGGAGCGTTGAATCGGCGCAGCGGTCATGGGAGCCGTAGATGTCGCTGGCGGCGCCGAAAAAGTGCGGGAGCCGCGGCTGCCGAGATTGCTCGGCATCTTGGCCTCGCTTAAAGTTGGAGCGAAAGCGACGATCGCGGCGAGCGCGAGAATTTTAGCGAAACGGCGCCTGTGCGCCTTCTGCGAAGACATGTATCAACCCCGATTTCCGCGGGCCCCGCCCGCTGACGGTCCGATATATAGGAATGGCGTCGCATTTGCGCAAAGACCCGTTCCCGAACATGGACCCAAGGGGCGGGAAGGACTAAAGCGGGCTATGCGACAATATCTCGATCTTCTCGAAAGAGTGCTGAAGGAGGGTCGACGCAAGGAGGACCGCACCGGCGCCGGAACCTTGTCCGTTTTCGGGCATCAGATGCGCTTCGACCTCGCGCAGGGTTTTCCTCTGGCGACCACGAAGAAACTGCATGTTAAGTCCATCGTTCACGAATTGCTCTGGTTTTTGCGCGGCGACACCAATGTTTCTTATTTGCGCAAGAACGGCGTGACCATCTGGGACGAATGGGCCGACGCCGCCGGGGATCTCGGGCCAGTCTATGGCCGGCAATGGAGATCCTGGGCCGCGCCGGAGGGGCGGAGCATCGACCAGATCGCCGGCGTCGTGGACGAAATCAGGCGCAATCCATTCTCGAGGCGCCTGATCGTCACGGCATGGAACCCCGCCGACCTCGATAAAATGGCGCTGGCCCCGTGCCATTGCTTGTTTCAGTTTTATGTGGAGGAGGCGAATGGCGCCCGCACTCTCTCATGCCAACTTTATCAGCGTTCGGCCGATATATTCCTTGGCGTGCCCTTCAACATTGCAAGTTACGCCCTTCTCACCCATCTCATTGCGAGGGAAACGGGCTGCGTCGCGGGGGAGTTTGTCCATAGCTTCGGCGACGCGCATCTTTATCTCAATCATATCGAACAGGCGCGCGAGCAACTGACCCGGTCGCCGCGCCCATTGCCTAGCCTGTCTCTTGCTCCGTCGTCCCTGTTCGAAACGCGCTACGACGACATCAAAATAGAGGGTTACGATCCATGGCCGGCCATCGCCGCGCCGATCGCGGTCTAGGAGGTCGAGCCGATGGCTGAACTCGTCGCTGTCGTGGCGGTGGCGCGCAATGGGGTGATTGGCGCGAATAATGGGCTGCCCTGGCGCGTTTCGAGCGATCTGAAGCGTTTCAAATCCCTGACGATGGGGAAACCTCTCATTCTGGGACGGCGCACTTTCACCTCCTTGCCGCAAGCGCTGCCGGGGCGGCGGATCGTCGTCGTAACGAGGGACGCCGACTTTTCGAGCAGCGACGCGCTGGTCGCCTATAGCCCGGCCGAGGCCCTCCGAATCGCTCGGGACGTGGCGAGGGACATGGGCACGGACGAGGTGATTATCGGAGGCGGCTCGGAAATTTTTCGCGCCCTCTTGGATGAAACGAGGCGAATCGAGCTTACCGAGATCGCGCTTGACACTCGTGGCGACGCTTTCTTTCCGGAAATTGACAGGGCGCAATGGCGCGAGGTCGCTCGCGAAAATCCGACGCGCGGTCCGCGCGACGAGGCGGATTTCGCCTTTGTCACGCTTGAGCGGCGCCGGAATTGACGATTTTACCTTGGGAGTAAGCGAAACTCCTGTTGCAGCCGCGCCGGCGGACAGTTATACAGCCGATCGAACGCGATGCGTTCAGCCGCTTGGCCATGTTGGGCGGTCGCGCGGCGGAAGCCGCCAATGTCGGAGTGTAGCGCAGCCTGGTAGCGCACCTCGTTCGGGACGAGGGGGTCGGAGGTTCGAATCCTCTCACTCCGACCAATCATTCTCATAACATATTGAATTTACCGATGAATGTGTCGCGCGAATTATTGCGGCCCCACTTCCGGCTTGAGATTTGGCGGCGCGGCGTGAGCGGCGATGCGATGGCGCGTCTCTATATCTTCCGTGGCTCTCCGAGCACGTCGAGGACCGGACACGACGGAACCGACTCGCCGGAACATCGAGCAACCGTCTCTGCGAGAAGCTGTTCGAGCTTGGTGAGGTCGGCGACCTTCGCCCGAACCTCGCGGAAGTGCGTCCGCGCAATCTCCCGCACCTCCGCGCAGGATGCGCGCGACGGCTCGGAAAGCGCCAGCAAAGCCCGGATAATGCGCGATTCTCATCCCTTCAAGATGGCGCCAACCGCGGAATCTAGGTTTATCGGTTGGAGAAAATCGTCGAGTGCTACTAAAATTATGAGCCTACCTCGAACGTCAAGGTCGGCCTCGACTATCACAGCTAATCATTGATCCTGGTTACAACGGAACGCGTGGACCCGCGAATGTGATGGCGGCGCGCCTGCGCTGGCGGTTCTGATGAGCGGACGCCCCGAGGCGAAAACAAAAAATCCGGCCGTCAAACCAAGGTGCGTGAACGGAATCACTTATGCGCGGAGGCGACCTTGGGGTTGTTCGGCGCCTTGGCCATGAGTTGATCGATGCGATCGCGCTCGCGTTTGAACTCCGAGAGAAGCTTGCCGTCGAATTCGCGGGTGCGCGCAAGCTTCACGCGCATCGGGTCGACGAAATGGCCATTGACCATCACCTCGTAATGAAGATGCGGTCCGGTCGACAGTCCGGTGGAGCCAAGGAAGCCCACTGTCTGGCCTTGCTTGACCCTAACCCCCTCCGCAATGCCGCGAGCAAAACCGGACATGTGGTTATAAGCCGTGACATAACCGTTCGCGTGTTGGATTTCGACGCGCCGCCCATAACCGCCGTGCCATTCCGCCATGATGACGACGCCATTGCCGGCGGCGAAAATAGGCGTGCCGATGGGCGCCGCCCAGTCGACGCCGGTGTGCATCTTGTAATAGCCGAGGATTGGATGGCGACGATATCCAAAGCCCGAGCGCGTCTCGCCGACGGCGATGGGTTTGCGAACGAGAAACTTGCGGCTGGAGCGCCCGTTTTCGTCATAATAATCGACCAATCCGTCATCCAGCGTCTGAAAACGATAGAAGCGGTAGGTCTCGCCCCTCGCCGTCAGGGACGCATATAGTAGCGCGTCGCGACCGGCGGTTTCTTCGCTGTCGTCGTAAAAAACATTCAACGAATCACCTGGCGACACGCTGCGCTGAAGGTCCACGTCATTGGAGAATATGTGCACAAGCTCGCCAATGATGGGGCGCGGTATGTCCTGCTTCAGCAGCGTTTCATAAAGCGAGTCATAGAGCCTCATGCCACCCGGATCTTCGCTGTCGTCGCTCTCGCTGTCGTCCGCTGGCGCGGCGCGCGGCTTGACGGATTTCTTGGCGGCGTTCGTCGCCCCCGTGGGCACGAGCACGAAGGCGCCGTTGTCCGTGACCGCAGCCATGGTCTCGAGATCTTCGTCGTTGTAAACGGAGACGCGGGCTAGCTGCATTTCCTTGCCGGCGCCGTCGAAGTCCGCGAAAAGCAGTTTCACCCTCTGTCCGTCATGGGCGGCGTCCCCGCGCTTACCCTTGTAGGCGGCCATCACCGCGGCGATGCGGGCCTTGGGAACGCCATTCGCGGCAAGCACGTCCGAAAGGCTTTCCCCATGTCGCACCGTGGCCAGCTTTTCTTCCATTTGCGTAGGCTGAGCGGTGGCGCGGGAGGCGACTGTCACATTTTCCGGCACCATCCGAACTTCGATCGAGGAGAATGGGGCGGACATGGACATGGTTCCGGGCGCCGCGTATTCCAGCGCAGAAGGATCAACTCGCGCCTTGCTGGTCCGGGAGAGAAGCAATTGTCCGGGCAGCGGCAGCCCCGCTTTCGAGCCAGCGGCCAGAGTCGTTTTGGACTGCTCCACGACCTGGGCCTGACATTCAGCTGGCGTCAGCGAGGCGCTTTGCGCCTCCATGTTCGAGGTATTGAGGTCGTGCGTGACGAACGAGACTTCGGCGTCGTCGGGCGCGATATCGGATTCGTTTAAATTGTCGGCCGCGTAATGCGGGTCGCTTGTCAGCTTGAGCGGATTGAAGGGCGGAACCTCGTCGGCGAAATTCGTCGGACTCAAAGTCAGAGTCGTCGAAACCTGGGTGAAGGCCTTGGTCCGCACGACCTCCTTATCGCCGGATTTGGCCGTCGTGGCCGTGCGAAAGGTCTGCTTGGCGGCGACGACGTCGACGCTGCGCATGATCCGGTCTCCCTTTTTGGGATTGACCGTTTGCGCGTCGAGATTGTCCTTGCGGGTGATCTGCGCTCGTTGGGGAGCCTCGGCGAACTGGGTCTGCTGGTCCAGCGCAGTGTAGGCGGCCGCGCTAATCAAAAGCGCGCCGGAAAATCCGGTCAGCACGGTTCCTAAAAACCATCGGATGGAAACGCGGCGTCGATCGTGAGGCGAGTGTCTTCTTCCATCAGCCTCGATAGCTGGCTCGTCTCCAATATCACCCCAAGCGACCGTAGCGGATGTCGCGGGCAAACCGGCGCGTCCGTTGCTAAAGACTGTCATTCGTAGCTAAAGACCGTCATTCGATGAAGCCGTGCCCTTAATGCCGCCTCAGCGCGCATCCTCGATCCCTGGAGGTAAATCGCCGGAGCCGCTTTTTTGGCCGGAAACTCCCGCAAGCGAATTTCGTCACCCTGAAGCGCCGAAAACCTTTCAAATGACGAAGCCTTTTCATTGTGGCTCAATTGCGGCGCGACGAATAGCCGTGGCGACTTTGAGTGATCGCGCCGCTGTCCCCGAGGCTCAGGGGTCGCCCTTCGACACAAAACCGAAATTTTTTCAAAAATCGAAAAAATCGAAGTTGACAGGGAAAAGCGGTTTGTCCTATAAGGCGTTCATCGACGGCGGCGCTGACGAGCGATGCAGCGCCTGATGTCGTGTCTTCGTCTTTTGACTGTCTTAGCCGCCTGGCGGGGTTGTCGGGATGATTTCGCGTCTTCACTGCGGGGAACTGCGGGTTTATCGCTGCGCTGTTTGACAATTGAATCGGAAGAAAGAGAAACGTGGACGGCGGAAGTCCTTGCGGACATGATCGTCACCGAGAGGTGGGGGTTAGGTCGAGAGAGACTATCTGACGGTCACGTAGACAAACACCGGCTTGAATTGCCGTGAGGCGGATTTGAGCAGTGTTTGGGACTCGTCGAATGAGGCGGTTTGCTGAGAGGCGAACCGTCGCGCAAAGTCAGTGACCAGTCGGGCATCAATCTTTCAACTTGAGAGTTTGATCCTGGCTCAGAACGAACGCTGGCGGCAGGCTTAACACATGCAAGTCGAACGCCCCGCAAGGGGAGTGGCAGACGGGTGAGTAACGCGTGGGAACGTACCCTTTGGTTCGGGATAACTCAGGGAAACTTGAGCTAATACCGGATAAGTGCGAGAGCAGAAAGATTTATCGCCGAAGGATCGGCCCGCGTCCGATTAGCTAGTTGGTGGGGTAAAGGCCCACCAAGGCGACGATCGGTAGCTGGTCTGAGAGGATGATCAGCCACATTGGGACTGAGACACGGCCCAAACTCCTACGGGAGGCAGCAGTGGGGAATATTGGACAATGGGCGCAAGCCTGATCCAGCCATGCCGCGTGAGTGATGAAGGCCTTAGGGTTGTAAAGCTCTTTCGCCAGGGACGATAATGACGGTACCTGGATAAGAAGCCCCGGCTAACTTCGTGCCAGCAGCCGCGGTAATACGAAGGGGGCTAGCGTTGTTCGGATTTACTGGGCGTAAAGCGCACGTAGGCGGATCTTTAAGTCAGGGGTGAAATGCCGGGGCTCAACCTCGGAACTGCCTTTGATACTGGAGGTCTCGAGTCCGGGAGAGGTGAGTGGAACTGCGAGTGTAGAGGTGAAATTCGTAGATATTCGCAAGAACACCAGTGGCGAAGGCGGCTCACTGGCCCGGAACTGACGCTGAGGTGCGAAAGCGTGGGGAGCAAACAGGATTAGATACCCTGGTAGTCCACGCCGTAAACGATGGATGCTAGCCGTTGGGGAGCTTGCTCTTCAGTGGCGCAGCTAACGCTTTAAGCATCCCGCCTGGGGAGTACGGTCGCAAGATTAAAACTCAAAGGAATTGACGGGGGCCCGCACAAGCGGTGGAGCATGTGGTTTAATTCGAAGCAACGCGCAGAACCTTACCAGCTTTTGACATGCCCGGTATGATCGCCAGAGATGGCTTTCTTCCCGCAAGGGGCCGGTGCACAGGTGCTGCATGGCTGTCGTCAGCTCGTGTCGTGAGATGTTGGGTTAAGTCCCGCAACGAGCGCAACCCTCGCCCTTAGTTGCCATCATTAAGTTGGGCACTCTAGGGGGACTGCCGGTGATAAGCCGCGAGGAAGGTGGGGATGACGTCAAGTCCTCATGGCCCTTACAGGCTGGGCTACACACGTGCTACAATGGCGGTGACAATGGGAAGCGAAGGGGCGACCTGGAGCAAATCTCAAAAAGCCGTCTCAGTTCGGATTGCACTCTGCAACTCGAGTGCATGAAGGTGGAATCGCTAGTAATCGCAGATCAGCACGCTGCGGTGAATACGTTCCCGGGCCTTGTACACACCGCCCGTCACACCATGGGAGTTGGCTTTACCCGAAGGCGTTTCGCTAACCGCAAGGAGGCAGGCGACCACGGTAGGGTCAGCGACTGGGGTGAAGTCGTAACAAGGTAGCCGTAGGGGAACCTGCGGCTGGATCACCTCCTTTCTAAGGACGATCCCTTATGTATTGGGTTCACGCCCAAGGCTATCGGATCTCTTGGAACAAACGGCCAGTCAGGCCAATTAAGCGGGACTACCGCCGTCTTCGTTTCTCTTTCTTCCTTGATAAGGACGAGCCGTCCGGCATCGTTCGCGCTTGTGGTCCGTGGGGCTTTCGAGCGCGGCGAGAACCGGTTGAGCGATCGGTTTGGGCTTGTAGCTCAGTTGGTTAGAGCGCGCGCTTGATAAGCGTGAGGTCGGAAGTTCAAGTCTTCCCAGGCCCACCAATTTTGAGGCGGCGCTTCAACGGTCAAGCGGCCGGTTTGGGGCCATAGCTCAGTTGGGAGAGCGCGTGCTTTGCAAGCATGAGGTCGTCGGTTCGATCCCGTCTGGCTCCACCAGACGGCGTGTCGCCGGCGCAGGTTTTCGTCCTTATAATAGTTTCGCGCAAGAGCGTTTTGCGACGGCCTTCGGCCGGGCTGCGATCTTGTTGCGTGTTGTCTGTCATCGTGAAGAGAAAACATATCCGATCGCCGGAAGGCTCGAAGGCTTAGGCCCGAGAGTTTCGAGGCGAGCGACCAGCGTGAACCGCGCGAGACCGCCCGGTTCTCGGATATGTTTGAAGCAAATGGTCTTTCAATCGACGCCATCCATGATCCTTAAGAGTGTGACTGTTAGGGGTGATGGGCCGCTGCCGAGCGGTGGGTGTCGATAATGAGAGCGATCAAGTGTCTTAAGGGCGTTCGGTGGATGCCTTGGCGCTGAGAGGCGATGAAGGACGTGGTACGCTGCGATAAGCCGTGGGGAGGTGCGAACAACCTTTGATCCGCGGATTTCCGAATGGGGAAACCCACCTTCGATCTCTATAATTTCGAGTCTCGACCGCGAAGGTCGCGAGACATTAGTGGCGCGAG
>PHSQ01000005.1:152500-277827 GCA_002862095.1 Methylocystis sp. KS32
CCGTCGGGATCGGCCGCTTCGCGCCGGCGTTTGCGATAGTCGCTGTAGTAAATGTTTCTGAGTATTGTAAAAAGCCAGGCGGTGAGATTGGTTCCTTCCGTGAATGACGCCAAGTTCACCCACGCCTTGACCAGAGTCTCCTGGACCAGGTCATCCGCCCGATCGGGATTTCCGCATAGAGAAACGGCGAAGGCGCGCAAGCTCGGGATCGCACCCACCAGGTCCGCCCTGACACCCCTCGTCGCCGTCGTCGAGTCTGATATCTGCAATCACTACCCCTTACGGATTCAAGACCCGTCCTTTCCATATATCGCGCCGGTCTCAAGCTCCTTCAAGAGCTCCAGAAATCTGTCCGGCACCGGCTGCGCCAAGATGTCATCGTAAAAGCTGCGCAATTCTTTGCCGATATGCTCTCCGACAGAGCCCGGCGCCGCCGCGCCCCGAGGCGAGTGCTCGATATTCGCGCTCGACGGCTCTACGCCTTTTATATCGCGGCCCCGTTGGCGGTCCAACAGCGCCAGGGATTCGCTGCGGCCGCTATCCTCGCGCATGCCAACCTTCCTGGAATTGTTCTCGATCAGTTCTCGATCTTGTGATTCGGCGCCTAGGCTCTTGGAAGATCTGCTGCCTGTTTCTTCGTCCATGGGCTCCTCGAGGCTAGGACACGTGCGTTTTTTATGGCCGCCACCCCATGCCGCGTTATACTGCGCCGGGGGCGATAAGTGGGGAACGCCACTTTCAGCGAATGGTTCCGACGAAAAATTGGCGTTTTTGTCGTACCGAGGCGCGGGTCAATCCTCAAGACGGCGCATAAAGCACGTTGGAGCGGCGGATTATGACGATATCACGCGAAGTTGGGCGTTACATTCCATATCTGAGACGCTTTTCCCGTGCTCTGACCGGAAGCCGCGAAGGGGGCGACGCCTATGCCCTGGCGACGCTCGAGACTCTGGTCGCGGATCAAAACAACGCCTCTGGCAAGAGGCGGTTGCGAAGCGGCGATGATCCGAAAATCGCTCTCTATAAGCTTCTGCTCGATATTTGGGCGGCCGCCCCCATCAATGCTCAATTCGACGCCGGGGTTTCTCCAGACATCGAATCCGGCGCGCGCCGAAAGCTCGACGCCATATCGCTCCGGCCTAGAATCGCTTTTCTTTTGAACGCTCTGGAAGGCTTTGGCGTGGACGAAGTGGCGCGGACTCTCGGTGTTTCGCCGCGGGAGGCGGGCGTGCTCATCGAGACCGCGAACAAGGAGATCTCGAACCAGATCGCCACCGACGTTCTGATAATCGAGGACGAGCCATTGATTGCGCTGGATTTGCGCGAGGTCGTCGAGGAGCTTGGCCACCGGGTTGTCTCGATCGCGCGTACGCATACGGAAGCTGTCGCGACGATCAAGGAGGTCAAGCCTGGCCTCATCCTAGCCGATATACAACTCGCCGACGGCAGTTCCGGGCTAGAAGCCGTAAACGAAATCCTCGGAGAGTTTTCGACTCCTGTGATTTTCATCACAGCCTATCCAGAGCGCTTTCTGCTGGGAGAGGCGCCGGAACCCGCCTTTCTGATCGCCAAGCCATTCGCAGTGGACGCCTTGAAGGCTGTCATCAGCCAGGCTCTGTTCTTCGATAAAAAGTCCCGCCCGGCCGGCCGAGGCTGAGGGGGGCGTCGAAATTCGGGCGCAAAAGCGTCTTTTGATTCAGAAGCATTTGTAGATAAACCTTAAATTTCGCCTAATCGGTTGGCGCGGAGCAACTTTGTCTTAGCGCCACGCGTTATCTCGTCGTGAGAGCGGCCGCGTAATCGTTGCTGGCCGCGAAAACCACGCGCTGGACTCCATCCCGAATCCACAAAAGGAAGGGGCAGGTCCGCGCGAAGGCGAGGTGAAAGATGACGACGATTCAGCAACCACGAAAATCGAACCGTGGCTTCGCTTCAATGGACCCCGAAAAACAGAGGCTGATTGCGCGTAAGGGTGGCCAAAGCGTTCCCGACTCGAAGAGGAGCTTTTCACAAAACCCCGAACTGGCCGCCAAGGCAGGGCGCAAGGGAGGACAGAGCGTCAATCCAGACAAACGCAGCTTCTCCCGGGATCATGCGCTTGCCTCCGAGGCGGGGCGCAAGGGAGGGCACGCGTCTCACGTCGGCTCCAGCAAGCGCGTCACCACCAATTGAGGGAGGCTCTCGGGTTTTCCGCACGGGACGTTAAGCCTCCGACGACGAGCGCCAGAATGAGCACGGCAAACCCTCCTGTTTCCATCGAAGCGGGGAGGGTTCCCGTTGAAGCTCTCAGGCCGCGTGCGGCTGAGAGCGCTGGGTGATGAGAGAGTAAAGAACGCCAGGATCGCGCGTCGCCCGGATTGTGGCGACGGTAGCGGGATCGCGGAGCATTCTGGCCGCGCAGGCGAGCGCTTTGAGGTGGTCCGCGCCGGCAGCCTCGGGAGTGATCAAGGTGAAAACCAGGTCCACGGGGGCGTCGTCGAGCGAATCGAAATCGATCGGCTTCTCCAGGCGCGCGAAAACCCCGAAAATATTCTTGAGATTGCTCAGCTTCCCGTGTGGAATGGCCACGCCGTCGCCAATTCCGGTGGAGCCGAGACGTTCACGCTGAAGCAGCGCGTCGAATATTTCTCGAGACTGAAGGCCGGAAATCTCCGCGGCCTTTTCGCTCAACTCCAACAGCAACTGCTTCTTCGACGTCGCCTTGAGCGAAGTGATGACCGCCTGAGGCGTGAGCAAATCGGTAAGCCGCATGTGCAGAGTATCCTATCCAGGCCGCGACGATTGAGCAGATTCAGCTTCATTCCTGGCGGCGTCTCCAACGCCTCGCGGAACTTCTATCGCCACTCGCCGGCGCGCCCAACGCCGGCCTTCGTCATCAGCCTCACTGGCATTGTGATATAAGCCATTGTCGCAAAGCGTTTAATTCACGGTGCGCCAATATGCCTCCGCCTCGCTTTTGTCATCCCGGCACGCTGTTTTAGCGCGGTTTCACCTGGACCATCAGGCAAAATATATGCCGAAAAAGTCCGAAGAAAGGCTTCGAACCGCAACCTTTTCCTAGCGCGCTGCTTTACTGGCGGCGATTCGAAACAGCCCTCAAGCGCCATCCGGCATGTCGATCCAGCCCACATTTTGATCGTTACGCCTGTATACGATGTTGAGGCGGCCGGTGGAAGCATGGCGGAAAACCACGACCGGGGCGCCCGAAAGATCGAGGTCGAGCACGGCTTGGGACACCGACCGGCGTCTCAGCTGCGTGGTGGATTCGGCGATCACGGCCGGGCTGAATTCGGCAGGCGCCTCAAGCTCTTGATCGGGGCCCTCGATTACGTAGCTGGGGATGGTCTCTGCCTTGGCCGCGTCGTGATCGTGATGACTGTTCAGGCGGCTTTTGTAGCGGCGCAGACGTTTCTCGATGCGGTCGATCGACTGATCGACGGCGCCATACGGCTCCTGAGCGCGACCGTCCGCTTGAAGCACCATGCCCGAAGTGAGATGGATGCTGCAGTCCGCGCGATAGCCCGCTCCCTCTGGCGTAAGCGTTACATGGCCCGAAGCGCCGCCGTCGAAATATTTGCCGGTGACGGCGGTCACGCGGTCCGTCGCATGGGTGCGAAGAGCCTCGCCAATATTCATGTTCTTACCCGAAACCCGCAATGACATGCTCGACTTCCGCCCTATTTCGCCGAATTGGCTTTCCGCCCCAGTCGGTTCTTGTTGCTGTTCGTCTTTCGTAATCTACCGCGCGGCTAAACCTTAAGCTTTGCGCCCGGCTCGCTATTCAGCCATAGCGTTGCGCACGGAGCCGCAATGCGACGACTATTGCTTGTCGCAGCGTTATGATTCTCCGCCAGCGAAGTCAATGGGCGTACATAGTGCGCCTTCGTCGAGCCTAGGCCTGCTGTCGCAATGCCGAAGTCTTTTGCCGCCGGCGATCAACTGAGGAGGGGATACGAAGACTGTCGCGGTATTTCGCGACAGTGCGGCGCGCGATGTCGATATCCGCCGCTTTCAAGCGCGCCACGATGGCGTCGTCGGAAAGGATGTCGTCGGGACTCTCCCTTTCGATCATTTGCTTGATTTTGAAGCGGACTGCCTCCGCGGAATGCGCGGCGGCTCCGCTCGTGGTGGCGATGGAGGCGGAGAAGAAATATTTGAGTTCGAAAATCCCTCGCGGCGTCATCATATATTTGTTGGACGTGACGCGCGAAACCGTCGATTCGTGCATCCCGATGGCGTCCGCGATCGTCCTCAAATTCAAGGGTCGCAGGTGCTCCACTCCCTTGGCCAGAAAAGCGTCCTGCAGGCGAACGATTTCCGAGGCGACTTTCAGGATCGTGCGTTGGCGCTGTTCGAGACTTTTCAGCAACCAATTGGCGTTGAGCATACAGGTGGAGATGAAGCTCTTATCGGCGTCGCCCTTCGCCGTGGCGCTTACGAGCGCCGCATAGGAGTGGTTGAGCAGCACGCGCGGCAAAGCGTCGGAATTGAGTTCGACATGCCACGACCCGTCGCCCGCGGGCCGCACGATGACGTCGGCGACCACCGTTTGGATTGGCGCATCGCCGAAAACACGGCCGGGCTTGGGGTCGAGCCGCCGCAGCTCCATCGCCATGTCCGCGACATCCTCCTCGTCGACGCCGCACAGGCGCGCGAGCTGTGCAAAATCGCGCCTGGCGACCAGAGGAAGATTGGCGACGAATATTTGCATGGCGGGATCGAAGCGGTCGCGTTCCCGCAGTTGGATCGCCAAACACTCCGCGAGATCGCGCGCGCCTACACCGGAAGGATCGAAACCCTGGACGATCGATAGAACCGCCTCCACCTCTTCCGGCGACGCGCCCAATCGGCTCGCGATGTCACTGGCGGATTCTCGCAGATATCCATTTTCGTCGATGGCGTCGATAATCGCCTGTCCGACGAATCGTCGGCGCGCATCGGAGCAAGCCAGAGCGAGCTGCTTCTCGAGCGAATCGTGAAGGGTCGTTGCGGCGGCGATATAGGCTTCGAGATTGGGGGCTTCGCCGTCCCCGTCCGCGCCGGTGGCGCCGTTCCAGGATGTAGCGGACAGACCAGCCCCTTCGGCGGCTGCGGCGGGCGCCGAAGGGGAAACCGCGGGCGCATCGGGTTCGAAGGCGTTGCCGACTTCCGTTCCGAGATCCGCGGAAAGATTGGTTGCGTCGATTGAGAGGGAGTCTTGCGCCCAATCGCCGGCGCGTGGTTCGTCGACATCGCCTTCGGGGGCTTCCCTGGTCTCGCCCTCATTCGGCGCGTTATGCTCGCCCTGAGCAAAGTCGGCTCCCTCGGCTTCAAGAAGCGGGTTTCGCTCCAGCTCGTCGTGCAGGAAGGCCGTAAGCTCTATATTGGAGAACTGCAGCAGCTTGATGGCCTGCAGCAGTTGCGGCGTCATCACCAGGGCTTGGCCCTGTCGCATCATCAGCTTGTTGGATATCGCCATATTGTTCACTCACGCGACACAAAAGCGATACGGATTGGTATCGGCCTGTTTCTTGCTTATACCATGTCGCGGCCTTCGATGGAGGCTCAAATCCTCGGCGCCTCCGTCCCTAAATGTCTAAAGGTTAATCACTTCCGAAATTTTACCCCGCTTATGTCGGGTTTGAAGCCGCTTCGCGGAGGGTTCCGCCGCGCGCCAAATTACATTCGGAAATCCTCGCCAAGGTAGATGCGGCGCACGTCCGGATTCGCGACGATTTCATCGGCGGTTCCTTCCGTCAGAACGTGGCCGTTGTAGATAATATAGGCGCGGTCGGTAAGTCCCAGCGTCTCGCGCACGCTGTGATCGGTGATGAGAACGCCGATGCCTCGCGACTTGAGGTGCCGCACCAAATCCTGAATGCCGCCGACGGCGATTGGATCGATGCCCGCGAAAGGCTCGTCGAGCAGCATGAAGGAGGGGTGTCCGGCCAGGGCGCGCGCAATCTCGCAACGGCGTCGCTCGCCGCCGGACAGCGCCACCGCGGGGGTTGTACGCAGCCGGGTCAGACGGAATTCGTCGAGCAGCCCCTCGAGTTCATCCTCGCGCCTATGTTTATCCGGTTGCGTGATCTCCAGCACGGCGCGGATATTGTCCTCCACTGAGAGGCCGCGAAACACGGAAGCCTCTTGAGGCAGATAGCCCACTCCGAGGCGCGCGCGCCGATACATGGGCAGGGGCGTAACGTCATAGCCATCGAGGGAAATAATGCCCTTGTCGGGCTTCACCAGACCTGTAATCATGTAGAAAACAGTCGTCTTGCCGGCGCCATTGGGGCCGAGCAGCCCGACCGCTTCGCCCCGGCGCACATGAAGGCTCACATCCTCCACCACCCGGCGCGATTTGTATGATTTGGCGAGGTTGTGGATCGCCAGGACGCCTGCCGAATCGTTCCGCCCGCCCTTGGCGGCGGATGGCCTGTAGGCCCCCCCGGAAAATTCGTCAGACGAGGCGTCGGGGGCGCCTAAAATTTCAGCATCCGAATTCTCCAAAGCGTCCTGGAGCCATTCCTCCTCTCTAATTTCGTCCTGTTTTCGGTTGGCCGAATCGCGCCTCAGGCCGGCGTCGAGCGCGCGAGACAGGATCCTGCGCGCGCCGCCGAGGCCGAGAGAAAAGTTGGGCAAGAAGCGCACGAAGGCAGGGTTCCAGGGCGAAGTCGCGAACGAAAGGATCAAGGTTTCACTTGGGCCATCGGCTCCTAAAAGCGTCGGCTCAAGCATGTACGTATATATGTTAAGCCCCCGCCCGAGGGCTACGGGCGTCAGGCCCAGGGCCGCGTGGCAGCCGATCGCTCTTCGAAATCCGCGATTTTGTCCGCCTTCCGGAGGGTTAGGCCGATGTCGTCCAAGCCATTAAGCAGGCAATGTTTCCGGAATGCGTCTATCTCGAACTTGATGACGCCTCCGTCGGGACCGCGAACTTCCTGGCGTTCGAGGTCGATTGTCAAGGTCGCGTTGGCGCCGCGCTTGGCGTCGTCCATCAGCTTGTCGAGCTCCGGCTGCGACACCTTGATCGGCAGGATGCCGTTCTTGAAACAGTTGTTGTAGAAAATGTCGGCGAAGCTCGTGGAAATCACGCAGCGAACGCCATAATCGAGCAAGGCCCAGGGCGCGTGTTCGCGTGACGAACCGCAGCCAAAATTATCCCCCGCTACGAGGATGGAGGCGTTGCGATAGGCCGATTTGTTGAGCACGAAATCGGGATTCTCCGAGCCGTCTTCAAGGTAGCGAAGCTCCGAGAACAGCCCCTTCCCGAGGCCCGTGCGGGCGATCGTTTTAAGATATTGCTTCGGGATGATCATGTCGGTGTCGATGTTCATGATCTCCATCGGCGCCGCGACGCCGGTCAGCGTGGTGAATTTTTGCATTTTTAGCTTTCGCTTCGCATGGCGTCGGCTCAAATGCGTCATCGGGCGACGCATCCTCCGGAACGCCTGGTTCGATTGAACGCCCTGTAGCAAATCCTTCACTCTCGCGCAAAAGCGCGGCGCGTCTTCCCTGCCTTGGGCGTCAAGAGCGCCGCGACCGGAATAGCGGCGACGCGCTCAGCTTGACACTCATGGCGCGCAATGCGAGTCGCCACCCGCAAAAGAGTTAAGAACAGGGGAGCGGAATGTCGGCAGCATTTATTTTTCCGGGGCAAGGGTCTCAGGCGGTCGGAATGGGCAGATCGCTCGCCGAGACATTTGCGCCTGCCCGCGCCGTGTTCGAGGAGGTGGACTCGGCGCTGGGTCAGCCCTTGAGCAAGCTGATGTTCGAGGGTCCCGAACAGGAGTTGACGCTAACCGCCAATGCTCAGCCCGCGCTGATGGCCGTATCCATGGCCGTTGTCCGCGTCCTGCAAGCCGAGGCGGGATTAGATCTTTCGACCCAGGCCAAGTTCGTCGCCGGCCACTCGCTCGGCGAATATTCCGCGCTTTGCGCCGCCGGTGCGTTAAGCCTCGCGGAGACCGCCCGTTTGCTGCGGCTCCGCGGTTCGGCGATGCAGGCCGCCGTGCCGGTAGGAGAGGGCGCGATGGCGGCTCTGCTTGGCGTCGAACTCGATCTGGCGACCGAAATCGCCGCCGCCGCCGCGAAAACCGTGGGCGCGGCGTGCGAGGTCGCCAATGACAATGGCGGCGGCCAGGTGGTTATTTCGGGCGCCAAGACGGCGGTGGAGGCGGCCATCGACATCGCCAAGGAACGTGGAATCAAGCGCGCCGTGCTCCTGCCGGTATCCGCGCCCTTCCATTGCGCGCTCATGCGGAGCGCCGCCGCCGCGATGAAATCGGCGCTCGCGGACGCCGCGATTACCGCCCCTTGCGCCCCCTTGATCGCCAATGTGACGGCGGCGCCGGTGACGGACCCCGAGACAATCCGTCGACTGCTGGTCGAACAAGTCACGGGTTCGGTGCGTTGGCGCGCGAGCGTCCTCTATATGGCCGAAGCCGGGGTCACGAAGTTTGTCGAGTGCGGCGCCGGCAAGGTGCTAGCCGGATTGCTCAAACGCATCGCGCCCGGAATTTCTGGGGTCAGCATTGGCGCCCCAGCGGATTTGGAAATCTTCCGCGCATTTTTGTGAGACGGCGAAACCGGGGCGAGCGGTCGATTTTCTAGCGCGCGCCTATAATCTGGAGCGCGAATAAACGAAAAAGGGGGGAATATGTTCGATCTGACTGGAAAAACCGCGCTTGTCACCGGTTCGAGCGGCGGCATCGGGACCGATATCGCTCGCGGATTGCACGCGGCGGGCGCGACCATCGCCTTATCTGGCACGCGACGCGACGCTCTTGATGCGCTGGCGTCGGAGTTTGGCGCGCGGGTTCATGTTTTCCCCTGTAATCTTTCGGACATGCAACAAACGGAAGCGCTTCTTCCGGCCGTCGAGGCGGCGATGGGCGGGCTCGATATTCTGGTGAATAACGCCGGCATCACCCGCGACAATTTGTTCATGCGCATGAAAGACGAGGAGTGGGACTCCGTCCTGAACGTGAACCTGACTTCGGTGTTTCGGCTTTCACGCGCGGTTTTGCGCGGAATGATGCGCCGGCGTTATGGTCGGATCATCAACATAACCTCCGTCGTCGGCGTCACTGGGAACCCTGGCCAGGGAAATTACGCGGCCGCGAAGGCGGGCATGATCGGCATGACCAAATCCCTGGCCGCGGAAGTGGCTTCCAGGGGAATTACCGCCAATTGCATCGCGCCTGGCTTCATTGAAAGCCCGATGACGGACGCGCTCAACGAGGCGCAAAGGACGCGAATTTTGAGTTCCGTTCCGGCGGGCCGGCTCGGTTCGGGGGCGGAGATCGCGGCAGCCGCCATATTTCTCGCAAGTGCGGAGGCAGCGTACATTACGGGCCAAACCTTGCACGTAAATGGCGGGATGGCGATGATTTAAGTCCGTTTCCGGCACTTTTTTCAGATCCTGTCGGCGCTGTGTGACGCTTGACCGCAGCCCTCTCGCCTTCAATGTTGAAGTGTGTTACCAGACCGGTCGCTGCCAAAGGGCGTCGGCTTTCGGCTGCTGGCATAAGCCAGCTTGGCACTCTTGCGTCGGTCCGCTATCGCCTGATAAGGCGATATTGCGACCCAAGATAACGGAAAGTGCGATCGACCTCGGCTCGTTATGGAGCCGCCGGCCGCTAAAGTTTTAAGGGGGCGGCCTGCGATTTGTTGTCGCGGGCGCAAAATCGAACGAGGATCAGAGCAAATGAGCGATGTCGCCGAGCGCGTGAAGAAGATTGTCGTCGAACACCTCGGCGTCGAGCCGGAGAAGGTTGTCGACAAGGCGAATTTCATCGACGATCTGGGAGCTGACTCTCTCGACATTGTCGAACTGGTGATGGCCTTCGAGGAAGAGTTCGGCATCGAGATTCCCGACGATGCGGCCGAGACGATCTTGACCGTCGGCGACGCTGTGAAGTTTCTGGAGCAGGCGAAGGCCGCCTGATGGTGCTTTCGTTCAAGCGCGCGACGTGAGTTTCTTTCCGTCGTGCGCTTGGCGGACGCTTTGAACATTGAAAACATCCCTTCCGAGAGTGAGCCATGCGCAGGGTGGTGGTCACCGGTCTCGGCATTGTATCGCCGTTGGGCTGTGGCGTTGAAATAAACTGGAAACGATTGATCGCCGGGGAGTGCGGATTCAAACGCGTCGACAGCTTCGACGTTTCCGACCTCGCATGTCAGATCGCGGCCGTGGTGCCGAGGAGGTCCGGTGACCCGGGCGTTTTCAAGCCCGACGATTGGTTCGATCCCAAGGAGCAGCGTAAGGTCGACGATTTCATCGTCTACGCGGCCGCTGCGGCGACGCAGGCTCTTGCGGACGCCGGCTGGAAAGCCGACACCCAGGAGAAACAGGAAACGACCGGAGTGCTGATCGGCTCCGGCATAGGCGGCCTCGGCGGCATTTACGAGACGTCCATAACCTTGAAGGAAAAAGGGCCGCGGCGGGTTTCGCCTTTCTTCATCTCTGGACGCATCATCAATCTCGCCGCGGGTTATGTCTCGATCATGCATGGCCTGAAAGGGCCAAATCACGCGGTAGTGACGGCGTGTTCGACCGGCGCTCACGCCATTGGAGACGCCGCGCGTCTCGTCGCCTTGGGCGAAGCGGAAGTGATGGTCGCCGGCGGCGCGGAGTCGCCTGTGAATCGAATCGGCCTCGCCGGATTCGCCGCTTGTCGGGCGCTCTCGACAGGCTTCAACGATCGCCCGGAAGCAGGGTCGCGTCCTTACGACCGCGACAGGGACGGCTTCGTCATGGGAGAGGGCGCTGGCTGCGTGGTTCTGGAGTCGTATGAGCATGCAAAGGCGCGGGGAGCCCACATCTACGCCGAGATCGTCGGCTATGGAATGTCGGGCGACGCCTATCACATTACCGCGCCCGCGCCTGACGGCGACGGCGCCTTTCGTTGCATGAAGGCGGCGTTGAAGCGTGCGAATCTCTCGGTTTCCGACGTGGATTACGTCAACGCGCATGGCACATCGACCCCGCTTGGCGACGAAATCGAATTGAACGCCGTGCAGAGGCTGCTTGGCAACGAGAAGCCGAATTTATCGATGTCCTCGACCAAGTCCGCGATTGGACATCTGCTTGGCGCAGCAGGGGCGGTGGAGGCGATTTATTCCATCCTGGCCCTGCGGGATCAGGTGGCGCCGCCGACGCGCAATCTCGACAATCCGTCGGTTACGACGGAAATCGACCTCGTGCCGCATGTCGCGCGAAAGCGCAAAATAGATGTGGTGCTGTCCAACTCCTTCGGCTTTGGCGGCACCAACGCCTCTCTCGTCATGCGTCGAGTTGACTAAACTCGGAGACTTCGCGCGCTTGCATGCGGGTCCAAGGACCCCATGCCGCAAGTTGCGTTTGTTCGGGGCGAAGGATTTGTCCACAAGGGATGGACAGAAAGAAGCAAGCCAATCTGGCGGCTATTCGTGTTTTCGCCACAATCAACGATAGTCTGACTCGCCAATCGGCGAACAAGGAGTATGCGTCGCGGTATGTTTGTCATGCTGGAACAGTCTTCCAAAGGACAGCGACGCGGCGGAAAATTATGGTTGGGGAACGATTCCCTCACAGCCGTAATGCTGGATCGGAAGACGTTCGCTTTCAGCTCTTCCCACCTTGTTGCGTTGTGGGAAAGCCTTTGCCGGCAAGAAATGGCGTGACCCATGAACGATAGCGAAAACAGCGAAAAGCCAGTCGGCCCAGAGCAGGAGGCGTCCGTTCCGCCTGCTCACGAAGCGCAAGGTTCACAAGCTCTCGAAACCGGGGTTGGGCCGAGCGCCGCCGGCCAGCGAACCCCGACGAGCAGCGTGCCGACACTTCTCGATCGGGGCCGCGCCGCGCTGTTTGGAGCAAAAAAACCCAAACCCGCTTCGCCGCCTCTACCCCCGCCCCGGAAAAAAAAGCGTCGCGACGGCACGCTATCCGCGATGAGCGGCTTCCTCAGCTTCGTTTTGCTGGCCCTGGTCGCGGGCGTGTTCGGTCTGATCTCGGCGCGGCATGTGCTCAACGAACCCGGCCCCTTGCACGCGGATAGAGTCGTGTATCTGCCGCCTCGCAGCGACGCGCCGGAAATGATCGCGCAACTCGAGCGAGAAGGCGTGATCGACAATCCGACATTGATGAACATAACCCTCCTCGTCGAGGGCAAGATCGGCGCGCTGAAGCAGGGAGAATATCTCTTCAAGCAGAACATCAGCCTGCAGGAGGTCATGGACGAGTTGATCGCGGGTCGCCAACTCCTGCATGCGATCACGATTCCGGAGGGCTTGACCAGCGAGCAAATCCTCCAGCGGCTGCGGGACAACGACGTGCTTGCCGGCGATATTATCGATACGCCCAAGGAGGGCGCTCTGCTGCCGGAGACATACAAGGTCGCGCGTGGGTATCCGCGCTCCAAGCTCATCGCCAAAATGCAAGAAGACCAGCGTAAGCTGGTGGATCAGATATGGGCGCGCCGTAGCCGCGATCTGCCAATTCGCACGCCCTTTGAACTTGTCACGCTGGCGTCTATCGTCGAGAAGGAAACCGGCAGGGCCGAGGAGCGGCCGCATGTCGCCGCCGTCTTTGTCAATCGCTTGCGGAAGGGAATGCGGCTTCAGTCCGATCCTACGATCGTTTACGGACTCGCTGGCGGCAAGGCGACGCTGGGCCGAGGCATCACGCGCTCCGAAATCGACAAATACACGCCTTACAACACCTACGCCATCGAGGGGTTGCCGCCTGGACCCATCGCCAATCCGGGGCGGGCCGCGCTTGAGGCCGCCGCCAATCCGGCGCGTTCCTCGGACCTCTATTTTGTCGCGGACGGCACAGGCGGACATGTGTTCTCGGAAACGCTGGAACAGCACAATCGCAACGTGCAGAAATGGCGTCAGATCGAGCGCGACACCAAGGACAAGTCCGCGCCGGACGCGGATCATCCCGCGCCGGGCGCGGCTCCTCCGCCCCCGCGGGATCAGCACGGAGAGGCTACGCCATCTGGTCGATTGATCGCCATAACCGAGAGGCGCGAGGACTATTCGCCCGGTTGGCGCATGGCTGCGGATGACGGCGCCGCTCATCGGCTGGGCAAATTCGGTCCCGAGGCCGCTCTCATCGTCGTCGAGGCCTTCGATGACCCGACATTTGGGGCCGCTCCACCGAGCCGGGCCATTCGTCCCGCGCGTCCGTTTTTCAGCCTGGCCGAGGCGCAGCCCAGAAATCTCTCGACATTCGATCCGACAGCTATTGCATCGGCCGCCCCAGCCGCGCCCCCCGACGCAGAGGAAGACGGCGCGGCCCCCGAAGGACCCGACGGAAAGCCGCTCGCCTATGGAGGGGAGGTCTCAAGCTATCCGGTTTCTCCGCGCGAGCGAGCGGAGCAGAAAGCGCGCGCGACGAAGCTGGGACTTGCCGCCGCATCCGACCAACTGCCCGATGGCGTGATCGGCGGGCGCGACGAATCCGCGGCCGCCTCGACGACGCCGATCATGGGGGGCGCTTCGATGGCTGGAACTCCCGATGGGGCGCAGCCGCGCCATCGTCGCAACATTGACGCCTCCGAGGGCACGGCGCTTGATCCTTTGCGCGACAGATCCTGGGATCTGAGTTCGGCGAAGACGGTTCCGGCAAGCGCTTCGCTGCGTTAGCGCTTTCCGACCAGACGGAAACGTCTGGTCGATAAGAGATCGCTCCAGTTTCAAAAAGCTGGAGCAAAATCTAATCGAAAAAGTCTATCAATTTTTTCGGATTTTGCTCTAGATCTGGCCATGTTCCCAAAAAGTGGGAAGCGGTTTTTGGGAACATGCTCAATCAAATAGTTTTTGGGCGCGCTCCGATTTCGCGGAGCGCGGCGTGAATCGCGGGCAATAAAGGGGATCGGCGCATGAAACTCGCCAGCATGACCGGCTTTGCTCGCGCGCATGGAGATTTGGGACCCTGGCGTTTCTCCTGGGAACTGAAAACCGTCAATTCCAAGGGTCTCGATCTGCGGCTTCGCGTTCCTCCGGGCTTTGACGCGGTCGAGATCAAGGCTCGCGGCGTCATAGCCGCCAAAATCGCGCGCGGCGCCTGCTCCGCCGGTCTTTCGGCCAAGCGAAGCGATTCCGCTGGGCTCGCCCGGATCGACCGCGCCGCGCTGGACCGCCTGCTCGCCGCCCTGGACGACGTGCCGCTGCACGCCAATTTGCGACCGGCTTCGCTCGACGGACTGCTCTCGGTTCGCGGCATAGTCGAGGTTGTCGAACCAGAAGACAACGACGAGGAACGCGCGCGGCTCGAAGCGGCGGTCCTCGACCATCTCGACGGGGCGTTGGCGCGGTTGATCGAATCGCGCGAGGCCGAGGGTGAAGCGTTAAATATCGTTCTAAATAAAAGACTTGACCGCATCGCGTCGCTGACGGCGCAGGCCAATGACCTGCCAGCGCGGCAGCCCGAGGCTCTGCGCGCCCGTTTGCGCCAGCAGATCGCTCTCCTGTTGGAAAACGTCAACGCCTTCGATCCGCAGCGTTTGCATCAGGAGGCGGTTCTGATCGCGGTCAAGACCGATATCCGGGAAGAACTCGACCGGCTGGTCGCCCATGTCGCGAGCGCTCGCAAGCTGCTGGCGAGCGGGGGGCCGGTGGGGCGGCGGCTTGATTTCCTCGCGCAGGAGTTTTCCCGCGAGGCCAATACCTTGTGCGCCAAATCGAACGATCCGTCGCTCTCCGCCATTGGCCTCGAACTCAAGATCGAGGTCGAGCAATTGCGTGAACAAGTGCAAAATATCGAGTAGGCGAGTAGTAAAGCAGGAGGCGCTGGTGCTAGAGCCTCAGGGGCCTAAATCTGGATATATTCGGACCCACGCCCCCCATGCCTTCGCCTCAGACCGAACATCGCGGCATTGTCCTGATTCTCTCCTCGCCCTCCGGGGCCGGCAAGACGACGCTCACGCGGATGTTGCTGCAGGATCGCAGCCTCGATCTCACACTTTCGATTTCGGTGACGACGCGACCGAGACGGTCCAGCGAAGTCGACGGCATTCACTATCGTTTCATCACGCAGCGCCAGTTCGAGGCGATGCGCGACAGCAATGAATTACTGGAATGGGCCGAGGTCCACGGCAATTTCTACGGAACCCCGCGCGAACCGGTCGAGCAAATTCTGGCCCAGGGCCGGGACGCTTTGTTCGACATCGACTATCAGGGCACGCAGCAGGTTCGTGAGAAGATGTCGAAGGACACAGTAACCGTGTTCATCCTGCCGCCATCCATGAAGGAGCTGCGCGCGCGGCTGGAGCGCCGGGCGGAGGATTCGCGCGAAGTGATTGAGCGGCGGCTGGAGAACGCCCGCAAGGAAATCGTCCGGTGGACCCAGTATGATTATGTGCTGGTGAACGACGATATTCAGGGGACTTTCGACGATTTGCTGGCGATCCTGCGGGCCGAGCGTCAGCGGCGCCCGCGCCGGGTCAAGAATATCGAGGCCTTCGTCCAGAAACTCCTGAACGAGCAATGACGCGCGCTCGTCTTCCCCGCCCTTTCGGCTATATAGTGCCGGTCTCGCCTGCTTTGGAGCTACGGAACATCCCGGAATGTCCTTTCGCCGCGCACAACGCTTGATCGTCATCTCCGCCGCCGCGATGCTGCTCGCCTCGGCGCTGAGCGGTTGCGGGCGTAAAGGTCCGCTCGAACTGCCGCCCGATGTGCAGGCGGCGCGAGAGGCGCGCCGCGCGGAGCAACAGGCGTCCGCCGGCGCCAACGCCAAAAACGCGCCCGGCGGCCAGAAACAGAAACTCAGCGAGGAGGGCGCCAAGCCCAAGGCCCAACCAATGGAAGGCGATGTCGGCCATCGCCCGCCGCAAGCCTATCCTTTCTTCCTCGACCCTCTACTCTGAGCGAAGCCCATGCATTATTTCGATTACCGGAATGGCGTTCTCCACGCCGAGGACGTCGCCGCGCCCGTGCTGGCGGATGCGGTAGGGACCCCTTTTTATTGTTATTCGGCGGCGACCATTCGCAGGCATTTCACCGTATTCGCCAAGGCCTTCGAGGGGCTGGACGCGCTCGTCTGCTATGCGATGAAAGCCAACTCCAATCAGGCGGTTCTGACCCTTCTCGGAATGCTCGGAGCCGGGATGGACGTGGTCTCCGGCGGAGAACTCGCTCGCGCGCTCGCCGCTGGCGTATCGCCGAGAAAAATAACCTTCTCGGGCGTCGGCAAAACGAGAAAAGAAATAGAATCGGCGCTAAAGGCGGGGATTTTCTGTTTCAACGTCGAATCCGAGCCCGAACTGCAGGCGGTCTCCGCCGCCGCCGTTTCGCTCGGGCTCAAGGCGCCGGTCTCGCTGCGAGTGAATCCCGACGTGGACGCGAAAACCCACGTCAAGATTTCAACCGGGCGCAAGGAGAACAAATTCGGGGTCCCCCTGTCGAACGCCCGGGGGATTTATGCCCGCGCTGCGGCTTTGCCGGGGCTGGAGGTCGTCGGCGTCGATATGCACATCGGCTCCCAACTCACTGATCTTTCGCCTTTCGACGAGGCCTTCAGCCTACTGGCGGAACTGGTGCGCGACCTGCGCGCGGAGGGGCACGACATCAAGCACGTCGATCTTGGCGGCGGCCTCGGCGTTCCCTATCACGATGGGCAGGATTCCGACTCCTATCACCCCGAGCGCTATGCCGAGGTTGTTCGGCGGCATTTCGCCGGGCTCGGTTGCAAGCTGGTTTTCGAGCCGGGCCGGCTGATCGTCGGGAACGCCGGCATCCTGGTGACCAAGGTGATTTACGTCAAACACGGCGAGGCGAAAAACTTCATCATCGTCGACGCCGGCATGAACGATCTTATCCGCCCGACGCTTTACGACGCTTTTCACGAGATCGCGCCGGTCGCGCAGCCGACGGCTGGCAAAAGACGAATCGTCGCGGACGTCGTGGGGCCGGTATGCGAAACCGGCGACTATCTGGCCCTCGCCCGTCAAATGGCCGAACCGGCGCCGGGCGATTTGCTCGCGGTGCTCACCGCCGGGGCTTACGGCGCGGTGCAGTCGGGAACCTATAATTCCCGCCCGCTCGTCCCGGAGGTTATGGTCGATGGCGATCGTTTCGCAATCATTCGCCCCCGCGAAAGCATCGATGAATTGATCGCACTGGACCATGTCCCCGACTGGCTTAGAGCGCCTTCCGACCGGACGGCATCGTCTGGTCGATAAGAAATCGCTCCAGATTCAAAAAGCTGGAGCAAAATCTAATCGAAAAAGTCTAACAACTTTTTCGGATTTTGCTCTGGGCGCGGGTGAGCCGGCGTCACTTCCCCGTCGCCGCATCGATAAAGGCGGCGACGCGCGGATAAATGTCCGGCGCGGCGAGAACGAGGTGCTTTGCGTTCGGCGCGGCGACGAATTGCTTGGGCTCGGGGGCGAGTTCGAACAATCGCCGGGCCGAGTCGATCGGGATGACCGTATCCGCCTCGCCATGCAGCATCAGGATCGGCATATGGACCGCGCCGATCGCGAGATCGGAGCGGAACTGGTCGCGCATCAGCAGGCCCACCGGAAAAATCGGGTAACGTCCTTCGGCGACGTCGAGCGCCGAAAGATAGGGCGAGTCGAGCACGAGCGCCGCCGCCCCGTAACGCGAGGCCATGATCGTCGCGACGCCCGAGCCAAGCGATTCGCCCATGATCACGAGCCGGCGCCCAGTAAAACCTCGTTTCGTCGCCTCCGCGTAGGCGGCTTCGGCGTCGAGCAGAAGGCCCTCTTCGGTGGGTTCGCCGGTAGAGCCGCCATAGCCCCGGTAGGAAACGGCAAGAAGGCCATAGCCGCTCGAAGCGAGGAGTCGAAAGCGCTCTTTCCTGTCCGCGAGGATTCCGCCCTTGCCGTGGAAATAAAGGATCAGCGGTCGCCCGTCCTTGGGCGCCTCAAACCATGCCAGCAGAGTTTGTCCGTCTTCGGTGGTGAGACGCAGGGTCTGCGCGTCGGCGAGGCCGGCCTGCGCCGGGGTTACGATGGCCGCGCCGGGATTGTAGATCAGGCTGCGCTGGAATAGCGCGAGGCCGAGCGCGACAACAACATAAAGCGAGAGAAGCGCAGCCGCCGCGCTTTTCACAAATTTCATGAGGAAGCGCTCCCAAAAGCCGCTTTTTTTTAATAATCCACCGCCACGAGATAGAGCCCGTGAGGCGGCGCGACCTGACCGCAGCGCGCGCGGTCGCGCGCCTCAAGCGCATGACGAAGATCCTCGATGCGCCATTTGCCGCTGCCGACATGTTCGAGCGAGCCGGCGAGCGAGCGGACCTGATTGTGCAGGAAAGACTGCGCGCTGGCGAGGATTTCGATGATTTCGCCGTCGCGCCGCACATCCAGCCGGTCCAGGGTCCGCACCGGCGATTTGGCCTGACATTCGGAAGCGCGAAAAGTGGTGAAATCGAACTTGCCCACCAGCGCCTGCGCCGCTTCGT
This sequence comes from Methylocystis sp. KS32, assembly GCA_002862095.1. Lineage (GTDB taxonomy): Bacteria > Pseudomonadota > Alphaproteobacteria > Rhizobiales > Beijerinckiaceae > Methylocystis. The sequence continues at coordinate 170,901 of PHSQ01000005.1, forward strand.
GCATGGAACCGGCGTCGAGTGGACGCTTGATATGCCAGGCACGACCGAACTGCAAAGCGAGCGGGGCGCGCCGGTTGTCGATCACATAGCGATAATGGCGCGCCCGCGCGGAAAAGCGCGCTTCGAAATTGTCGCCGACCGCCCGCGCCGACAGCACCGCGATCGGGCTCGGCGAGAGATGCGCGTTGATGGCGTCGCGCAGCCTGTCCTCGCGCCACTCGCGCTTGAGGTCGACATGCGCGACCTGGCCGAGGGCGTGAACGCCGGCGTCGGTGCGACCCGCGCCATGCACCACGCGGAATTCGCCATTGACGGCGAAAACAGCCTCTTCGAGCCGCTGCTGAACGGACACGCCATTGGCCTGGCGCTGCCAGCCGACGAAAGGCCCGCCGTCATATTCAATCATCAGGGCGTAGCGGGGCATGGCGTTTCTTCGAGGCGGTGGGTTTTCAAACAAAAAGCCTTGCGCCGCGCGCGACTTTCCGGCCCCGCGCGAATTCGGCGAAGCTCATCGGGCTCTTGCCGGCCCGTTGAACGCGCAAGAGCCTCAGCGCGCCCTCTCCGCAACCAATCAGGCCCTCGTCGTCGAGCGCGACCCCGGCCTTGCCGGCGCCGGCTTCGATCCGCGTTCGCAGCACCTTCACCCGCTCGACGCCGGCGCCGAGGTCGGCTTCGAGAAAAGCGCCCGGAAAGGGAGTTAGCCCCCGAATAAGGTTATGCAATTCGCAGGCGGGTTTGCTCCAGTCGATGTGCGCTTCGGCCTTGTCGATTTTCCGGGCGTATAGGGCCCCTTCCTCGCTTTGCGGAACAAAGATCAGTTCGCCGCGGGCGAGTTTTTCGAGAGCCTCCGCCATCAGCGCCGCGCCGGCGGCGGCGAGGGCGTCGTGCAATTCTCCCGCCGTCATATCGGGTGCGATGGGAACGCGGGCCTCCATCGCGACCGGGCCTGTATCCAGCCCTTCCTCCATTTGCATCACGCCGACGCCGCTCTCCTTATCGCCGGCCATGATGGCGCGCTGAATCGGCGCCGCGCCGCGCCAGCGCGGCAGCAGCGAACCGTGTAGATTGAGGCAGCCATGTCGCGGCGCTTGCAGAATCGGGCGGGGAAGCATGAGGCCGTAGGCCGCGACCACAGCGACATCGGCGTCATGGGCGGAAAATTGCGCCTGTTCCTCGCCCCCGCGAAGACTGCGCGGGGCGACGACCGGAATTTTCAAGCTCTCGGCGAGGAGATGGACCGGTGACTTGCGCGGCTCCATGCCCCGCCCGGCGGGGCGAGGGGGTTGCGTATAGACCGCGATGACCTGATGGCCGCGCCGGACAATCTCCTTGAGAAGGACGGTCGAAAAATCCGGCGTGCCCATGAAGACGATACGCATCAGGCGTCGACGTCTTCCGTGACCTGCTCGGCGATCCGATGAGCGGCTTCCAGCCTTGCCGCCTTGGTGAATTTCTTTACTACCCGTTCGCGTTTCAATCGCGACAGATGGTCGATGAAAAGGCCGCCTTCGAGGTGGTCGAGTTCGTGCTGAATCACCGTCGCGAGCAACCCCTCCGCGTCGATTTCCTGCAGTTCTCCCTTGCGGTCGCGATGACGCAGTCGCACCCGCGCCGGGCGTTGGACGTCCTCGTAATATTCGGGAACGGAGAGGCAGCCCTCGTTGTAGGTGCTGAGCTCCTCGCTCGCCCATATGATCTCTGGGTTGATCAGGAACAGCGGGGAGCGGTCCTCTTCCTGCTTGGCGGTGTCGATAACGACGATCCGCTTTGGCGCGCCGACCTGTATCGCCGCGAGCCCCACTCCGGGCGCTTCATACATTGTTTCCAGCATATCGTCGAGCAACCGCTGGATTTCCGCGTCGATGCTCTCGACGGGCTTCGAGACGATCCGCAACCGCGGATCGGGAAGAGTGAGAATCGGAAGTAGGGCCATGTTACACGCCGATGCTAATAGGGCTCTGCTATCAGATAGGCGTGAGCGCTCGCGTCGTCAAATGGTGGATTTCGAGCGCTCCTTTTCCTGATGGGCAAAGCGGCGTATCGTACATTCGCCGGGGGCGCCGGGCACAAAAGCCGCTTTGGCGGCGGCGTATGGGAGGAGTATATGCCATTGATTTTTATTGTTATCCTCGCCGCGATCGGGCTTTGGGCGATTTCCGCCTACAATAGTCTCGTCTCTTTACGCCAGCGTTGCAGCCAGGCCTATTCCGACATCGACGTGCAGCTCAAGCAGCGTCACGACCTCGTTCCCAATCTCGTCGAAACGGTGAAAGGCTACGCCGCGCACGAGAAGGAGACGCTGGAGGAGGTGACCAAAGCTCGCAACCTCGCGGTCGCGGCTCAAGGGCCGGCCGCGCAATCGGCGGCGGAAGCGGCTTTGGGCGGCGCCTTGTCGCGGCTGATCGCGGTCGCGGAGGCCTATCCAGACTTAAAGGCCAATACGAATTTCCAGCAGTTGCAGAGCGAGCTTTCAGACATCGAAAACAAGATCGCCGCCTCGCGCCGCTTCTTCAACAACGCGGCTGCCGAATATAACGCCGCTTGTCAGGGTTTCCCCGGAGTGTTGATCGCCCAACGCTTCAACTTCAAGCCGGTGGAATTTTTTAACCTCGAAGAGGGGGAGCGCAAGGCGGTTCAGGAAGCGCCGAAAGTTCAGTTCTAAAGGCGGCGGCGATGTTCAAGGCCTATGGACTATACACGCACATCCAGGCCAACAGGATGCGCTCGGCGTTGCTGTTGGCCGGCTTTGTGGCCCTGCTTGTCGCGCTCATGTTTTCCTTCGCGCTGATCATAGAGGCTCTGGGAGATGACGCGCGGCTCGAAATAATCGTCGCGCGGGCGGTTTACGACGTCAAGCAGGGGTGGCCGCTGGCTTTCGGCGTCGCAGGCCTCTGGTTCTGCATCGCTTTTTTGTTCCACCAGCGCATGATCGACTATGCTACCGGCTCCGCGGGGATATCGCGTTCGGAGGCGCCAAGGCTTTATAATTTGTTGGAGAACCTCTGCATATCGCGCGGCATTCCGATCCCGCGGCTCAAGATCATCGAAGACGACGCGCTCAACGCTTTCGCCTCGGGGATACGCGAAGGCCAATACAGCGTCAGCGTCACGCGCGGGCTGCTCGATCATCTCGACGACGCGGAAATAGAGGCGGTGCTGGGGCATGAACTGACCCATATCCGCAACCGCGACACCCAGCTCATGGTGATCGCGACGATTTTCGCCGGGATTTTCGCTTTCGCGGCGGATCTCACTCTTCGCAACTGGAATTTTCCTTTCGGCTTTTCGCCGCGCCGGGACAGATCGCAGGAGGATCGCGACGGAAGCGGCGGCGCCGCGCTGGCCATTATCATTGCGCTCGCGATCATCGCGATCAGTCTCGGAGTCTCGGTGTTGATCCGCTTCGCGATCTCGCGCTCGCGAGAATATCTCGCCGACGCCGGCTCGGTGGAGCTGACGAAAAACCCGGACGCCATGATTTCCGCGTTGCGCAAGATCGAAGCCCATGCGGTGATCCCGGCGATGCCCTCCCGTATGCACGCCTTCTTTATCGAAAGTCCGGCGCTGTTGCCGGAGAGCGGCTGGCTTGCGACGCATCCTTCCGTCGAGGATCGCATTCGGGCGCTGGTTCAATTCGCGGGCGGTCGCGACCTGCCGGCGCCCCCCGCCCCGGAGACCGATGGGCAAAGCCCGGCGCCCGCGTCCTTCCTTCCCTCCGATGGCCGCAGTCCGCTCGATCCGCCGCAGCCGGGGCCGTGGGGTTAGGCTCCAGCCGCAAGGCGTAAAAAACTTGCGGCTTCGTCTATCGAACGGCGCGCTTCGGGCAGAATTTCCACCGCGAGTTGCCAGCAATGGGGCGCGTTCGGCCAGACCGAGAGATCAGTCGTCACTCCCGCCTCGCGCGCGCGGGCGCAAAACTCGATGGAATCGTCGCGTAACAATTCTTTCGATCCCACCTGGAGCAGCAGCGGCGGCAATCCCCGCAAGTCGGCGTGAAGCGGAGAGGCGAGGGGCGTGTCGGCTTTTTCTCCCCCGAGATAAGCCCGCGCCGCGATCTTCAGCATTCGGCGGGTGAAGAGGGGGTCGCAGCCCTCGTTTTCGGTGGTGGAGGCGCCCGAAACGGTGAGATCGGTCCAGGGCGAGAACAAAGCCGCGGCAAGCGGGAGGCTTTCGCCTGCGTCGCGCTTTGCGATCATCGCCGCGAGCGCGAGCCCGCCTCCGGCGGAATCGCCGGCCAGCACGATCCTCGGGTTTTGTTCCGCGAGAGCGGACAACACCGCTCTCGCATCCTCGATCGCCGCCGGAAAAATGTGCTGCGGCGCGAGCCTGTAGGCGGGCGTGAAGACGCGAAAACCCCTTGCCGCGAAGGCGCAGGCGATGGGGCGATAATGACTCGGCGAACCGGCGAAATAAGCGCCGCCGTGAAGATAGAGCAGGGTCGGTCCATTTTGTTCGCCCGCCCATTCTCCGATGACGCCGGCGATGCGCTCGGCGCGAAAGCCGCTTGCGGGAGCGGCATAAGGCAAATTCAGATTGAGAGCCCGCGCCGCTTCCCTCAGGGACGCCGCCTTGGCGAGACGCCTGCCGACGCGCCTTCGCAGAAAGGCGTTGGCGACGCGCAGGGTCAGAGGATGGTCGGGCTTCAATTGCTTTTTTGCTTCGGCGAAGGCGGCGTCTTTCCCGCGCCCGGATTGCTCAAAAGAAGATCGAGCTTCGAATCGCGCAAGCCGGCCTTGCGCGCCTCGTCGCGCCAACGCGCCGCCTCGGCGAGATCCTTATCCACGCCGCGCCCTCCCGCCAGCAGATAGGCGAGGCGATTCTGCGCGACTGGGTTGCCGAGCTTCGCGGCTTGTCGCAGCAGCTTCGCCGCGCCGACCTCGTCGCGGGGCACGCCCGAACCGTTGAATTCGAGAATGGCGAGTTCGACCATCGCCCCGGTGTGACCGTCGTCCACCGCCGATTTGAACCAGGTCGCGGCCTCGCCGTCGTCCTTGGCGACACCCTTGCCGTGCTTGTAAAGTTCGCCCAGGGCGTATTTCGCGTCGGTGTCGCCGAGTTCGGCGCCGCGCCGGAAATATTCCGCCGCTTTCTCGAAATCGGCGAAGACCCCGTTGTTGCGCAGCGAGAGTTCGCCCAAAAGATTGAACGCGGCGGGGTTTTTCTTCGCGGCCGCCCTTTCGAGATAATCGCGCGCGGTTTCGCGCTCCTTGTCGCCGGGCGCATCCGCGAGCAGCGCCGCGCCATAAAGATAAGCCCCTTGCGCGTCCCCCGCGTCTCCGGCGCGGCGGAACCACTCCGTCGCCTTCTTGCGGTCGATCGCGACGCCCGCTCCTTCGGCGTAGAGCTTGCCGATAAGCAACATGGCCGGCGTGTCGTTGGGGTTCGTGACAACCCGCTTTTGCGCCTCGGCCATCGCCGCTTTGTAATCCCCGCGCTGATAATTGCCATAGGCGAGGTCGCCGGGCGACGTCGAGAGCGGGGACAGGGCGGGCGCGGGTTTGGTCTGCGCCGCCGCCATGGAGGATGCGACAAGCGCCACGGCCAGGATAGCCAGCATCTTTCTCATGCGGGAAGTTCTCCGACGGCTCGTCTCGCCTCCCGCACCGCTTCGGCGGGGCCTAGGGGGTGACTCCAGACGCATTCGCCGAGCATTATGAAATCCGCGCCAGCCTCGGCCAGCGGCCTCGCCTCGGAGAGGCTTTTCGCCAAAGCGACGCATGGCGCGTTGAAAATCTCGGTCCACCATTGCACGCGCTCGATCAAGGCCTCGCCTTCCAGGGGCGCGTCCCAGTCGCCGAACAGCACATATTCGGCGCCGCTTTCCCCGGCCACCATCGCATCGTGCCGCGTTGGCAAACCGCCGGCGCCGACGATGTGATCGGGCGCGAGCAGTTTTAGCGCGGCGGTCAACTCACGGCCGACGCCGCCGACATGCGCGCCGTCCGCCCCGGCCTCCAGCGCCAGCCGGGGATCGCCGGCGACCACGAAGGCGGCTCCCGTTTCCTGGACTGGCTTCGCCAGTTCCTTGACGAGGTTTTGAATGGCGTTGGCGTCGATATCGGCGTGGCGCAGAAGCACGCTCGCGACCCCTCCGGCGGCCAGCGCCTGACGCAGCGAAGGCAAAAAGGAGGCTGCTTCGTCAAGGACCGGCGTGACGAGACAAATTCCTGGGAAGTTTTGGGACTGGGTCATGTGCTCTTCTTAAATGCCTCGGCATTTTGACGAAAGAGCGAACGAGACGCTTTCAGCTCTCCTTGCGTCCCAGCAGCTTCTTGATCGCGCGTTTGGCCGCCGCTCGCAGGTTTCTGCGCCACATTTCGCGACGGCAGGCCTCGTCGAAGACTTTCGCCTCGTTCGGACGCGCTTGCACGGCGATGTCGGCGATGGCCAAACGATCGGGCCAGAAACGGTCGATCATCGGATGATTGGCGATCGCGCAGGAGTCAGTCTGCTCGATATCCGCTCGCGCGGCAAGTTCCCGCGTCAGTTCGTGCACGAGGTGGATGCCCGGCGCCTGGGCCCTGAACCTCTCGTCGAAAGCGATTTTCCAGAAATAGGCGCGCCGCTGGCTTTCAATGAGGATGCCCATCGCGATTGGCGCGCCGTCAAGAGAAAGGCTGGCGATTTTGCACTTTCCTTCCCGAGCCAGAATTCGCGTGGCGCCGCGCACGAAGGTCAGGAGCGCGGGATCGGAAAGAAAGGCGCCGCGCGCCCGCTTCCATCCCGACGCCTCGAGCGCGAGAAACTGCTCCGCCGCCGCGCGCACTTCGGCGGGCGCGGAGGTCACATGGAACGTCATCTCGCCGAGTTCCGCGAGCCGTCGCTGGCGGCGTTTCAATTCCCTCAGCGCTTTCTTCGAGGCGCCACGCAGCCATAATTCGTCGGGATCGGAACCGCGCAATAGCATCGCCCGCTCGAAGTTTTGCAGCGTTTCGACCTTGCGTCCCCTGCGTCGGGCGGCCTCGATGATCGCTTCGTGGGTCGGGCCGTCGCGAACCAGTCTGGGAAAAACGACGCCGCAGGCGGCGCCGTCCTCGGCCAGCCAGTCGAGAAAACGTTCCGCCGCCTCTACTGCGTAGTCGCGGTGGAGCAGGGGCGCGGCGAGCGCCGTCTGCTTGTCGAGCCAAAGGCGCATGAGGCCGCCTGTCGTGACCGATGGGGCGAGAGGAAACAGCCCCGCGAGGCTTTGTTCCTCGCCTTCAGGCCCGGCCGAGCGCCACACCGCGAGAAAATGCGGGCGGGCCTTGACGGGAAAATGCCGCGCCGCGGCAAGCGCGAATCCGGCCTCGAAAAAGCCGTTGGGCTCCAGAGCCTGCGCCGAGAGTTTGCGCCAGGCGGCGGCGAACGGCCCGTCCGAGAGAGCCTCGCCGATCTGTTCCGTGGACATTAGCTGCAAGGAAAAACCGCCATTGAATGGGGACGGACGTAAAGGGCGCAGCGGCGCGAGGAACCGCCGCGCGGTTCCCATCCTCGCATCGGGAGCGCCAAAAGTCGCGCTCCGCAAAGCCTTGGGCTGGCCATTTTGGAACGGTGCGATCATGACGTTTGCTCCCATTATTCCATTTCGGGGCCGATTCGGCGCAAAGTGGGACGCGCAACGCCGAGACTCGGCCCATGCGCCATCTGGTTCAATCATCGGGCCAAAGTGGCGACGCCAGCTCGGCTGGACCTTTTGGCGGACCGGGGCCTATATTTTGAAATGTTGTTTTTCACTCCTTCCGCACGCCGAGGCGCGGGGCTGTGCGCGCTTCTAATCGCCTTGGCCCTGTGCGCGCCCGCCGCCGCGAAGGTCGAGATCGTGGTCGATCTTTCGCGACAGCGCATGACCGTGGTCAAGAACCGCGAAAGCCAGGTGACGTGGAAAATATCTAGCGGGCGCGAGGGTTACGAGACGCCGACCGGCTCTTTCACGGTCCAGCGGCTCGACGCCGATCATTTGTCCGACGAATACGACGGCGCGCCCATGCCCTACGCCATTTTCTTCTCGCGCGGCCTCGCGATACATGGGACTTACCAACGGGGCTTGGGCCGACCGGCCTCCCATGGATGCGTGAGGCTCTCCATCGACCACGCCCGCGAACTGTTCTCCTGGGTTGAGCAATATGGCGCCTCGATCGAAATCTCGGGATCGGCCAACTCATTCGCCTACGCCGGCCGGGCGGAGGAGGAGCCGGGTTTGCGGCGCGCCAAGAGAATCCGTTCTCGCAACCGCGAATCACGCGAGGATTACGACGACTACCTGCTCAATTACGACAGAATCATCCGGCAACGTTGAGCCGGACGGCCCCGCTCGGCGGGGTAAGGTTAAAACGAAGAAAATATTGAAAATTTCCAACGCCTTGGCTCGTCTCGCCGTCGCGAGCCTATAGTCTGCGCCCCCAGCGCTTTCGTTCGTCGGGGGGGCTTGGCGACAAAACTATTTCGGCTGGGGTCACTGATTTGCCCCATTCGCCCCAAAAGGTGTATGGCGGAGATAGCGTTTTCATTCCCCCGGCAATATAGCGTAGAGAATCCGCTTTGACCTCATCGAAGACTCCCCTTCTCGACCGGATCGTCACCTCTTCCGACCTGCGCAAGCTGCAACCGACCCAGTTGCATCAACTGGCCGAAGAGTTGCGACGCGAGACCATCGAAGCGGTTTCAGTCACGGGCGGGCATCTGGGCGCGGGACTGGGGGTCATCGAGCTGACGGTGGCCTTGCACTATGTGTTCGACACGCCGCGCGACAAGATCGTCTGGGATGTCGGCCACCAGACCTATCCGCACAAAATCCTGACGGGGCGGCGGGATCGTATCCGGACTTTGCGGATGGGCGGGGGGCTCTCGGGCTTCACCAAACGCAGCGAGAGCGAGTACGACGCCTTCGGCGCCGGGCATTCATCGACGTCGATTTCGGCCGGCCTGGGCATGGCCATAGCGCGCGATCTTTCCGGCGGCGACAATCACGTCATCGCCGTGATCGGAGACAGCTCCATGTCCGCCGGCATGGCCTATGAAGCGTTGAACAACGCCGGAGCGCTGGATTCCCGTCTGATCGTAATCCTCAACGACAATGACATGTCGATCGCTCCGCCGACGGGAGCGATGTCGGCCTATCTCGCGCGATTGGTTTCGGGCGGCGCCTATCGCTCGATGCGCGACGCGGCCAAGCAGCTCGCGAGCCACCTGCCGCGTTTCATCTACGACAAGGCGCGCAAGGCCGAGGAATTCTCGCGCAGCTTCATCACCGGCGGCACGATGTTCGAGGAGCTGGGCTTCTATTATGTGGGGCCGATCGACGGCCATAATCTGGACCATCTCCTGCCCGTGTTGAAAAACGTGCGCGACAAGGACGATGGTCCGGTTCTGGTCCATGTCATCACCAAAAAGGGTAAAGGCTACGGCCCCGCCGAGGCGTCGGACGACAAATATCACGGCGTCAACAAGTTCGACGTGCTGACGGGCGTGCAATACAAGCCCAAGGCGAACGCGCCCAGCTACACGAGCATTTTCGCGCGCTCGCTGGTGGCCGAGGCGGAGCGCGACGAAAAGATCGTCGCGATCACTGCGGCGATGCCGGGCGGCACCGGGCTCGACATTTTCGGCAAGGCGTTTCCAGAGCGCACCTTTGACGTGGCCATCGCCGAACAGCACGCGGTTACTTTCGCCGCCGGCCTGGCGACGGAGGGCTATAAGCCCTTCTGCGCGCTTTACTCCACCTTCCTGCAGCGCGGTTACGATCAGGTCGTGCATGACGTCGCGATCCAGAATCTGCCGGTGCGCTTCGCCATCGACCGCGCCGGGCTGGTCGGGGCCGACGGACCGACCCACGCCGGCGCCTTCGACGTGGCCTATCTCGGCTGCCTGCCGGGCATGGTCGTCATGGCCGCAGCGGACGAGGCCGAACTGACCCATATGGTCGCCACCGCGGTCGCCTATAACGAAGGACCCATCGCCTTCCGCTATCCGCGCGGCGAGGGCGTGGGCGTGGAATTGCCCGAGCGTGGCGAGATTTTGCAGATCGGAAAAGGCCGCGTTGTGCGCGAAGGCAACAAAGTCGCGATCCTCACGCTCGGCACGCGCCTCGCCGACGCGTTGAAGGCTGCGGAGCAGCTCGAAAACTACGGCGTCTCCGCCACGGTGGCCGACGCGCGTTTCGCCAAGCCGATCGATCGCGATCTGTTGCGCAGGCTCGCCGCCAACCACGAAGCGCTCATCACCGTGGAGGAGGGCTCCATTGGCGGTTTCGGGGCTCAAGTGTTCCAGGCGCTTTCAGAGGACGGCCTCCTCGATGGAACCCGGGGCGTCTTCCGCTTCCGCAGCATGACTCTGCCGGATTTCTATATCGACCAGGACAAATACGAGACGATGATAGCCAAGGCTAGGCTAGACCCCGCTTCGATCACGGCCAAGGTCCTCGAAGCTTTGGGCGACGAAAAGAACGCGGCGCGAGTCTTGATCGCTTAAGAAAATCACAGAGTTCTGATTCTACCACGTTACAAGCCTTGGGCCGGACGGAAAACCTCACTGCGAGCCAAGGGCGTAGGGGGAGGCATATAGTGCGGCGACCGCCAGTCCCTTTGCCTTGTCATGCTCGCCAGAATGCTCGAAGCGATCCAGCCTCCGCCTTGTTATTCCTGGATTGCTTCGTCACTTCGTTCCCCGCAATCACGACCTCGCCGCCGAACTCGTTTAGGAGGCGTTGGAATTAGCCTCCGTCTCTGCGCGGCGGCGACGGCGGCTCGGCCAGTTGGCCGAGACCTGTTTCCCGGCCGCCTTCGAAAGCCGCGCGAGGCGGGCCTTCGCCCGTATCGGCGTCGTCGTCCTCGACCGGCGCGGGGCCCTTTGTCACGAGCAGCGGCGAGGTCGGCGGAGCCGCGATTTCATGCGGGACCGGCTTACAAATGTGTTTTCCGCTGCGGCCGTGCATCGCGAGATCGACGTGGATATGATTATAGTGGAACGGATTCGAGCCGGGCGCCAGTACTGTGGAGAAGTGCTGACATGAGCCGCCATGCACATCCATCAGAAAGGCGCGGGTCTGTTCGTCGCCATGTGTCCAGTCCCTGACGATTGAAATTTGGCGCCCGTCGGCGAGCACAAAGCCGCCAATATCGAGCGCATTGCCGAAGGAATGCTCGGAAAGCGGCGCGCCCCTCTGATTATTCATGCCCCGACATGAGTAAGAACCCATCGAATTGATCTGGACCACATCCATGCCGAAACGGGCTTGCGCCGCCGGTTGCACGACGTCGGCCAGCCATTGTTCGAGTTCGGCGACCATAGAGCAATCGAGCGTCGCCCTGGCGTTGAACATCACCGCGCCATCCTGCAACGCGGTCACTTTGAACGGCCGCGTCAATCCGCAAATGCCGGGTCCGTCTAGTTCGTTGGCGATTTGCACATAGTTTGAAGGGCGCACCCGCCGTTCGGCGAGACAGGCGTTCTCGGCCTGGGTTCGCCAGGCGGGCCGTTGTGGCTTGGTGGGTATGGAGCAACTCGAAAGCGCCAGCGCCAGGACGGCCGGCGTCAGAAGATAAACCGATGGCGATATGCAACGAGCCATGAAGGTGAGAATGCCGCCGGCCGGTTAATGCGACGTCGAAAATTTTAGTTAATGATTCGATTTCCTAGCGCTTTCCGACCAGACGGAAACGTCTGGTCGATAAGAAATCGCTCCAGATTCAAAGGCTGGAGCAAAATCTGATCGAAAAAGTCTATCAACTTTTTCGGATTTTACTCTAGCGCGGCGGCGCCCCTTTGTTTCCGTTGCCATCGGTCGCAGCCGGCGGGCGTTGGAAGCAGCGCCATTTTCGTCGCCTGCAGGATGTTTTGCCCATGGCCGTCGCAGGCTTTACCTCGCCTCCATGGGTCTAGACGAGCGCGCGGGCGCAACTTATTCGCTCTTTTTGTCGGTCGAGTCCTTGAGGCTAGTTCGGCGGCGCGCCATCACACGGTTACGAACAACCGCGCGCGCGACCTGCCTCTGTCGCGCGGCCTCCACCTTTGGCATCAGGAGCTTGCGGTATTCGTCACGTTTTTCGTGAATCGAGGCGATGACGAAGCCCATCGGAACGCCGATGTCGACGAGCACGGTTTCGGCGAGTTGCATGCTGGCCTCGATGGTTTCGGGAATGGCGTCGCTGGCGCCCGCCTCGTAAAGCCGGGTGGCGTGATGCGCGTCCCGGGCTCTGGCGACGATCACCATGTCGGCGCGGGCGTTATGCGCGATCCGCACGATCTCCTCGGCGGCGGCGGGATTTTGGACCGTGACGACGATCGCCCGCGCCTGCTCTATCCCGCAGGCCAGGAGAAGCTCGCGCCGCGCCGCGTTTCCCCAATAAATTTCCACGCCCTCGTCCCGGCGCGCCGCGACATTTTCCACCGTGTCGTCGATGGCGACGAAGGGCGCCTCGTGACGCTTCAGCATTTCGCCCACCAGCGCGCCGACGCGACCATAGCCGACGATAACCACCCGGCCGCTCGCGATATCGCCTTCGGGCGCGAGATGAGCGAATTCGGCCTCGGTGGCGGCGGATGATTTTTCCGGGGCGAAACGAAGCGCGAGCCGTCCCAATGGGGGAATGGCGAACATTGTGAGGGTCACGACGATCATCGCATTGGCGCCTTGACCGCCCGGCAGGACGCCCGCGTCGCTCGCCGATGTCAGGAGAGCGAAAGCGAATTCTCCTCCCGGCGCCAGTAGCGCCGCCGTCTCCGCCGCGACGGCAGGCGTCAGATGAAACATGCGGCCCAGGGCGAATATCGCCGCGCCCTTTACGGCGATGAGGCCGACTGTGTGCAGCAGGGTCGAATAGGGATCGTGGAACACCGCGCCAACATCGAGTCCCGCGCCGATCGAGACGAAAAACAGGCCGAGAAGCAGTCCTTTGAACGGCTCGATGGTTACTTCGATCTCGCGGCGGAATTCGGTTTCGGCGAGCAGCAGTCCGGCGATGAAAGCGCCCAGGCCCATCGAAAAGCCCGAGGCGGCGCTCAATACGCCGGAGCCGATGGCGACGAGAAGACACGCCGCCATGAACAATTCGGTCGATTGGGCCGCCGCGACCAGTCTGAACAGCGGACGCAGCAGCAATCGCCCACCCAGGATGAGCGTGACGAGGCCGGCGAGCGCTGGCAAAAAGGTCCAAACAATCGCAAATCCGCTCAGACCGGCCTTGGCGTTGGACAAAATCGAAACGAAGAAAAGCAGCGGCGCCACGCAAAGGTCCTGCAACAATAGAATCGAGAAGGCGGCTCTTCCGGGCGCCTTGCGGAGTTGGCGGGTCTCGGCCAATACCGGAATGACGATCGCGGTTGACGACATCGCAAGGGAGGCGCCCATGAGAATCGCGGGCGCGAGATCCAATTTGAACCAGAAGGAGCCAATCGTCGCGAGCGCGGCGGTCGAAACCAGGATCTGGGCGAGGCCCAGTCCGAACACCAGTCGCCGCATGCGGGCCAGACGTTCCCAGGACAATTCCAGGCCGATCATGAACAACAAGAAGACGAGCCCAAATTCCGCGATGCGCGAGACCCGATCCACGTCGGAAATCGTCACAAAGGTCAGAAACTCATAGTTTTTGGCGAGGCGGCCCAGGCCGGCGGGGCCGAGCGCGGCTCCCGCGAGCAGGAAGCCGAGAACTGGGCTGAGGCGCAAGCGATGAAAAAGCGGGACAATAATGCTGGCGGTAGCGAGGAAAAGAAGCGCCTCGTGATAGGCACTCCATTGGAAAGCGCCGGCCATACCACTTTTCTCCGAGGCGTCCAGTTGATTCGAGCCCGAAGAATAAACGCGGCCGGTCGCCGAAAAGAAAGACGAATATCCCCCGCCGACGCAATCATCAGAAAATGGCGCGCTTATTTTAGCGCCAATGGGACTTTGATCCGGGGGGCGGCCATGACGGCTGTCGTGGCGACGATGTGGATGACGCCAACGCCGTCATGGCCGGGCTGGGCTCGGGGCCATTCACGGAAAAACGCCACCTCGGCCGGGTTTGTTGATCGCCCCACCCCGCTCCGGGCTTAGGTCCGCGCCATCTCGACGCCCGTCACCATCCCTTCCGAGAACCAGTTCACGAGAAAGCGGGCGATGCGTTCGGCGGCGGGGTCGTTCTGGTTCTGGAACGCGACCATCTGGCAAATGTCGCCGAAGGACCGGCCGGCTCGCGCCTCGTTGAGGGCGAGGAATTCGTCGGGGTCGAGACCCCGGTAGAGCGGATCGAATTTGTCGCGCCAAACCGCGATCCGCTCCACGCCCTGCCGGGGCGGCGGCGGCCCGGTTTCTTCCTCGGCGGTGAGGGCGAGATAGGTCTCCAGCGTGCCGGCCGCGACGGTGAGCAGTTCGACGCTTGGGTGGAAGGCGAATTTCAGCCGGGGCCAGTCCGGCGGCGAAAATTCCGCCAGCGCCTCGATCGCCAGCGTCTCGGCGTCCCGCGCGTCGAAAGCGTCGGTCAGGGCGCGCTCGAACCGGGCCATGTCGATGGCGCGCGGGTTCGCGCGCCAGTCCTCGTGCCGCTGGAGAAACTCCGGCAGTCCCGAGGAATACCAGCGGGCGTTGCGATGCCGCGAGGGATTGGCGGCGATATATTCCTCGACCAGCGCCTCGAAAACGTCGTCGCCCTGCAGCGCGCGAAGCGCTGGATAGTCCTCGTCGAGATATTCCGTTAGGCGGATGCGGTAGGCGGCGACGTAAACCCCGAATTTCACCGGCCTGCCGGCCTCGCCCCCCGCCGCGACGAGATCGAGAACGGCGGCGTCCTCCTCGTCGCCCGCGAGTATCGCGGCCTGGAACCGGCTCTGAAGCTCCTTCAGATTCACGCGGCGCTCCGCGGCTCCCGCGTCGCCATCGCCGCGTCGATGTCGCGCATGCGCTGGAGTTCCGCGAGAAGCTGGTCGAATGGCGGAAAATTGTCGTCGCGCTCGATCATGGCCGAAACGTCGCCGAAGCGCCGCCGCGCCCTGCCATAGAGCGTCCAGACCTCTTCGCTCACCGGTTGGTCGTGGGTGTCGATGCGGTGGGTCTTGTTGTCGGTGTGCCCCGCCAGATGAAACTGCGCGACGCGCTCTTTCGGGATCATGTCGATGTAGCGGGCGGCGTCGAAGCCGTGGTTGAAGCCGGAAACCGCGATATTGTTGACGTCGAGAAGCAGGAGGCAGCCGGCGCGCGTCGCCATTTCTGTCACGAATTCCCATTCCTCCATTTCCGAGTCGCCGAAGCCGACATAGGTGGAGGCGTTCTCGACGACGAGCGGGCGGCCCAGGAAATCCTGCACGCGGCCGATACGGTCCACCACATGGTCAAGCGCTTCGCGCGTATAGGGGATCGGCAGCAAATCGTGCAGATTGATTCCATGCACGCCGGTCCAGGCGAGATGGTCAGACACCCAGGCCGGCTCGATGCGCCCGGCCAGCGCCTTCAACGCCGCGAGATAGTCGAAGTCGAGCGGGTCGGTCGAGGCGAGCGACATCGAAACGCCGTGCATGACGATAGGATAATCGGCGCGCACGCGCTCCAGCATCGCCAGCGGCCGGCCGCCGGGGATCATGTAATTTTCGGAAATAATCTCGAACCAGTCGACCGGCGGCCGGGTCGAGAGAATTTCCTCGTAATAGACGGGCCTTAGCCCCAGGCCATAGCCCAGGCGCGGAAGCGGCTCCATTTCATTTCCTCCCGCGTTCGACAAAGGCTCCGTCGCCGCGCGAAGCCGACAATAGCAAAAGGCGGCCGCCGCGCCAGAGGCCCAGCGCGCCGCCCTCTGGCGTCAGTCCATCGTCTTGCCGCCATCGGCCTCGCAGGCTTTTTCGGAGTCCTTGAACACCCAGCCTTGACCTTTGCAGGCGTTCATGCCCTTGCAGGCGTTCTTCGGCGTCATGCAATCGGTCTTGCCCTTGCAGCTATTGACGCCGAGGCAGTGCACCTTGCCCGTCTCGGCGGCCGCGGGCGCGACCGCGCCGGCGATGGCGAGCGAGACGGCGGCGATGGCGAGAGCGGTTCCGGATCGTGATTTGTTCTTCATGCGACTCGTTCCAGGGTTATGGTTTCTTCGCCGGATCGCGGCGAAACTTGCCTGGCGCCGCCGCTTACTTGGGCTCGCCGGCGGGAGGGGCGCCAGCGCCGGCGGGGGCCGAGTCCTTGTTCATCTTGGCGGAGCAGGTGCTCTTGGCGCTGCATTTATGCTTTTCGGCCTTGTGATGGCCGTGGTGCTTGTGATGCTTGGCAGCCGCCGGGGTCGCGCCGGCGAGCGCCAGTCCCATCGCCGCGACAGCCACCGTCGCTCCGGAAAGAATCTTCGCTTTCATGAGAATCATCCTATTTTCGCCGAGCCTCGCCAATCGAGGCGGTTAACTGAACGACGCTTGCCCGCGCGGTGTCAAGTGGCGGCCGGGAAAGCCTCAGGGCGCCGTCCCGCGCCGCGTTTTACCGTCCGCCGAATGGTCCCTCGCGAAACGCGATTGGAGAACCCGCCTTGCTGGAAGTGTTTTTGGCTTTTCTTCGCCTCGGCCTCACGAGCTTCGGGGGGCCGGTGGCGCATATTGGCTATTTCAGGTCCGAATTTGTCGGGCGGCGCCAATGGGTGGAGGAGGCGGCTTTCGCCGATTTCGTGGCGCTGTGCCAGTTTCTGCCGGGGCCGGCCAGCAGTCAGCTCGGCATCATCATCGGCATGTCGCGCGCGGGAATCCCCGGCGGGCTCGCGGCCTGGCTCGGCTTCACCGCGCCTTCCGCGATCGCGCTGGCGGCTTTCGCCTACGCCGTGCTGGCGATTGGCGACCTGTCCCATGTCGCCTGGCTGCACGGGCTCAAGATCGTCGCGGCGGCGGTCGTGGCCCAGGCGGTCTGGAACATGGCCCGCAATCTATGTCCAGACCGCGAGCGCGCGAGCGTCGCCGTCGCCGCCGCCCTCGTCTGTCTCGCGGCGCCTTCCTCGCTGGGGCAACTCGCCGCCATCGCGCTTGGCGCGGCGGCGGGGTGGTTTTCGCCGCAAGGCGCGGCCGCCGTCGAGGCGGGGGCCGCGTTGACGCTTCCGGTCAACCGCGCGATGGGGTTGATTTCGCTCGCCTTGTTCGCCGCGTTGCTCGCGGGTCTGCCGCTGCTCGCCGAAGCCTTCCCCAACCACGCCCTGCAATTATTCAGCGCTTTCTACCACGCCGGCTCGCTGGTTTTCGGCGGCGGGCATGTGGTGCTGCCGCTGCTGCGAGAGGCGGTCGCGCCGCCGGGCTGGATCGGCGACGACGCCTTTCTCGCCGGCTATGGCGCGGCGCAGGCTGTTCCCGGCCCGCTGTTCGCCTTCGCCGCCTTTCTCGGCGCGGCGATGAAGCCCGCGCCCAGCGGTTGGCTCGGCGCGCTGCTCTGTCTCGTCGCGATCTATCTGCCCTCGTTCCTGCTGCTGTTCGGCGCGCTGCCGTTCTGGAGCGCATGGCGCCGCATGGCGTGGGCGCGGTCGATCCTGCGCGGGATCAACGCGGCGGTGGTCGGCGTTCTGCTGGCCGCGCTCTACGATCCGGTGTGGACCGCGGCGATTTTCTCGCGCGCGGATTTCTCGCTCGCGGCGCTGGCTTTCCTGATGTTGCAATTCTGGCGGGTTCCGCCCTGGATCGTCGTCGTCCTCGGCGCTTTCGCCGCCAGCGGAATAGCGACGATCTGAGCGGCGCCGATCAGGTGAATTTTACTATGCCGACGCAAGCAGGCGTCTCACGATTTCATAGCCGTTGCCGATTTTGTCATGTTCGCGTAATTAGGCGAAACCGAGCTTTTCGGATTCAACGTCGAATATTCCTTGGAATTGCCATGGTCGATACCCCTAAATTGAAAAAATGGCTGGATCGCGCCAACTTGATCGCGCAACAGAACAAGTTCGATTGCGCGGCCGCGCTCGATCTGGCGCGCGAGATCAGAATCGAACGCATTTATGGCGTATCCTGGCAGGCCACCCAGACCTACATCGTGATCGACAAGGTAAGCCGTCGCGGCCTGGATGATCCGCAGAAGGCGCTCTCGGCTTTCGACGCGATGCGCAAGGCGCTGGCCGATCGAATCGACGGCGAGAGCTGAATTTTCTCGTCTCGGTCGCCGCGCCCGTAATTGCGCATCGTCGCGCTCGTAATGACGGGATTGTTTCCCGGACCCCGTCCGGCTGCGCCGGTCCACCTTCTCCGTTAAAGGGGAGGGGAATGGCCCGGCGCGCGGCATTGTCGATGATGAGGGTTCGCGGCGGGGTTTTCCGGGCGTCCTGGACGGGGAGCGCGCGCTTGCGTCACGCGCGAGGGGCTGATATGAGCCTCTGGTCCCACACGGCTTTTTTCGCCGCTGCGGGGTTTAACCACGACTTTCGACCTTCGGGCCGCGCCGGCCAGTTCGTTTGAACTTTCGTTTTCGTGTTGCGTTTCCGCCTTGGGCCGCGCGCCGAAAACGTCCGAAACGCCGAAAGCTCCCATTAACGCCAACCCCAGCCGGCGCCCGCTCCGAACAGGAGCTCTCCAGGAGAAACAATGGCTTCCGCAACCACTCAGCGCGCCCCGACGCGCGACGACTTCGCCGCTTTGCTCGACGAAAGCTATGGCGGCTCCGACGCTTTGGAAGGCTCCGTCATCAAGGGCCGCGTCGTCGCAATCGAAAAGGACGTCGCCGTCATCGACATCGGCCTCAAGACCGAGGGTCGCGTCCCCTTGAAGGAATTCACCGGCTTTGGCCGCGATCCAGCCCCCCAGGTCGGCGAAGAGGTCGAGGTCTATCTCGAGCGCATCGAAAACGCGCTCGGCGAAGCCGTCATCTCGCGCGAGAAGGCGCGCCGCGAGGAGAGCTGGATCAAGCTCGAAAAGGCGTTTGAGAACAACGAGAAGGTTGAAGGCGTCATCTTCAATCAGGTCAAGGGCGGCTTCACCGTCGATCTCGACAGCGCCGTGGCCTTCCTGCCGCGCTCGCAGGTCGACATCCGTCCGATTCGCGACGCAGCGCCGCTGATGAACATGCCGCAGCCGTTCCACATTCTGAAGATGGACCGCCGCCGCGGCAATATCGTGGTGTCGCGCCGCACCGTGCTCGAGGAGAGCCGCGCCGAGCAGCGCCACGAGATCGTCGCCAACCTCGAAGAGGGGCAGGTGATCGAGGGCGTGGTCAAGAACATCACCGATTACGGCGCCTTTGTCGATCTCGGCGGCATCGACGGCCTGCTGCATGTCACCGACATCGCCTGGCGCCGCGTCAACCACCCCTCCGAGGTGCTGACCATTGGCCAGACCGTGCGCGTGAAGATCATCAAGATCAATCACGAGACGCATCGCATCTCGCTTGGCATGAAGCAATTGCTGGAAGACCCCTGGCAGGGCATCGAGGCGAAATATCCGCTCGGCGCCAGGTTCCACGGCCGCGTCACCAACATCACCGACTACGGCGCCTTCGTGGAGCTGGAGCCGGGCATCGAGGGCTTGGTTCACGTCTCCGAAATGTCCTGGACCAAGAAAAACGTGCATCCTGGCAAGATCGTCTCGACCAGCCAGGAAGTGGACGTTCAGGTGCTCGAGGTCGACCCCGTGAAGCGCCGCATCTCGCTCGGCCTCAAGCAATGCCTGCAGAACCCCTGGGAGGCTTTCGCCGAGCGGCATCCGGCAGGTTCGATCGTCGAGGGCGAGGTCAAGAACAAGACGGAATTCGGTCTGTTCGTCGGCCTCGACGGCGATGTGGACGGCATGGTCCATCTCTCCGATCTCGACTGGAACCGTCCGGGCGAGCAGGTGATCGAGGAATTCAAGAAGGGCGACGTGATCAAGGCTCAGGTTCTCGACGTCGACGTCGAGAAGGAGCGCATCTCGCTCGGTGTCAAGCAGCTCGCGGGCGATCCTTTCGCCACCGCGAGCGGCGAGGAGGGCGGGGCGGTCGAGATCAAGAAGGGCGCCGTCGTCACCTCCGAAGTGATCGAGGTGAAGGAAGCGGGCATCGACGTGAAAATCCTCGGCACCGACCTCACCACCTTCGTCAAGCGCGCCGAACTCGCGCGCGACCGCGCCGACCAGCGCCCCGAGCGTTTCGCGGTGGGCGAAAAGGTCGACGTCCGCGTCACCTTGTTCGACCGCAAGGCGCGCAAGATCGCCGTCTCGATCAAGGCGCTGGAAATGGCCGAGGAAAAGGAAGCCATCGCGCAGTATGGCTCCGCCGACTCCGGCGCGTCGCTGGGAGATATCCTCGGCGCGGCGCTGAAGGCGCGCGAGGGCGAAGCCGCCAAGAAGAAGGGCGAGGAGTAATCGCTCCAACGCCTGGAAAGGGAGCGTTTCCTTGGGGAAGCGCTCCGCGATTTGGCCCGCGCGGCGACCCCGCGCGGGCCTTTTGCTTGAATAAACCCTTTGTTCACCATGTGCTTAATTGGTTTCTCGCCGGTAACTTTAATTTTGAAAATGCCCGGCAATATCGCGCTTGGTTAAGGCCCGCTGACGAGGGCGGAGAGTCTGGAGTTCGTCATGAGCGTGACCGGTTTCGATCAGCAATATATCCTCAAGCCCGGCGCGCGGCCGCTATACGCCCGTCCGCTTGGAAATCTCGCCGCGGCGATGATCGGCGTCGCCGCGCTGGTCTTTCTGGGCGCCTCGCTCGTCCTCACTGGCGATCGTCCGCCCGCCGAGGCCCAAAACGACAGCGAGGCCCTGCAGGCGTTGGCCGCGACCGCGGCCACGCCGGCGGAAGGGGCGAGTCCCGTGAAGCAATACGCGGCCTTCGATCTATCCGCGCCGGAATTCGCCAAGGAAAAGAGGAGCTTCTCCTCGCGCCAGCTCGACGGCGGCCAGCGCGAGGACAGCCTCGCGCTGGGGCAATTCGCCGCCGGCGAACCCTATATGCGCCTTGATATTCGCCAGTCGGGCGGCGAAAAGCGCGGCCTCCCCGACTTCTTTCTCGATTTGACCCGCCACGCCGCGCAGGCGGGCCTGTCGGTGGCGAAAATCGGCCAGCCGACCGCGCTTCCGACGCGCTTTGGCGCCTTTGAGGTCGCCGACATCAGGCTATCGCAGACGGCGAGCGAGGGCGCGCCGACCGAGCGCGCCTGTCTCGCCATGAGGCTTGCCGGCGCCAAACAGCCGGTGGAGATCGCTGGCCTCGCCTGCGGCGCTCCGGCCCGGCCGCTCGACCGCCGCGCGCTGGGCTGCATCCTGGATCGGCTCGACTATACGCCGAACGGCGACAACAAAACGCTGGACGGTTTCTTTCTCGCCGCCGAGCAGGAGCGCGGCAAGGGCTGCGGCGGAACGGCGCTGTCCCCCAACGCCGCGAAATCGAGCTGGCTCGACGCCCATTCGACCATGCCCGCGCTGAAAAGCGAAGCGTCGCCGCCCAAACACACCAGGAAAGCGCGCTAAAACTCTCGCCGAAAGCATTAACGATCGCCGCGCCGCGCCCCTCGCTTTCGCGCGGCGATCCGCTATTATCTCCATCGGATATCGCAACTCGAAGGGAGCGGCGGCAAATGCGTAAAGTTTCAATCACCCCGGCGGCATTGGGATGTCTCCTGGCCGTCTCGCTTCTCGCGGCGCCGGCGCTGGCGAAAACGCACCATTATCGCCATCATAACCCTGCCGAGGCGACCGTGGCCGAGGGCCGGCGTCCCCTCGTGGTCGAACGCCGCAGCTTCCTCGATCCCGGACCCGTGGTCCCGGTCGGAACCTATACGCGCTACGTCTCCGTCCCGGCCTATCAATGGGGCGATCCGGTCTCGACCTACCATCGCAGCTGGTTCATGGACGAGAATCTGCACCAAGCCTTCGACCCGCAACCGCAATCGCCGCTGGTCCTGCCGCTGCAATTCTGGCCATAAGGCAAGCGAGCGCTCTTGCTTTCGCCGTCGGGTTCGCACTTGCAAGAACAACGTGACGAGGCATTCGTTAAGTCGTGTCGCCTCCCCCCATTGACAGCGGCGGGGCGCTTCTGTAACTCCCTCAAATCCCGGACCGGGGCTTCCCCGGTCCGACCCGCACCCGTGGCGGCTCCCTTCAAACTTAGGCGAGCGGCCTGTCGGCCGAACCAGAGGTTCGGCAGAGGAGGGCGCGTTTCCAGCCTTGCGAATTTCGCGAGCGGCCAGAGAAACGCGGTTGGACGGCGTTGGGCTTTCTCCTCGTGCGAGAGAGCGCGCGCGCGTTTTGTCGCCTCTCTGCCTTTGCGTCGACCAGGGAATCGTTGAGAGGACACGCATGACAAAGCGCTCGGAAGCCAAGTACAAACTCGACCGCCGCATGGGCCAGAACATCTGGGGCCGCCCCAAGAGTCCCGTGAACCGCCGCGAATATGGCCCCGGCCAGCATGGCCAGCGCCGCAAGGGCAAGCCGTCCGACTTCGGCACCCAGCTCAAGGCCAAGCAGAAGCTCAAGGGCTATTACGGCAATATTTCCGAGAAGCAGTTCCGCAAATATTACGCCGAGGCCATCCGCCTCAAAGGCGACTCCTCGGACAATCTGATCGGCCTGCTCGAGCGCCGTCTCGACGCCGTGGTCTATCGCGCCAAATTCGTGCCGACCGTGTTCGCCGCGCGCCAGTTCGTCAATCACGGCCACGTCAAGGTCAATGGGCGCCGCGTGAACATCCCGTCCTATCTCGTCAAGCCCGGCGATGTCGTCGAGGTCAAGGAAAGCTCGAAGCAGGCCGTGACCGTGCTCGAGGCGGTCGGCCTCGCCGAGCGCGACGTGCCGGAATATTACGAGGTCGACCACGGCAAGATGACCGCTAAGCTGACCCGCGTGCCCCATGCGACCGAGGTGCCTTACCCGGTTCACATGGAGCCCAATCTGGTGATCGAATATTATTCGCGCTGACCCTAAGAATTTTTGGCGGGGCCAGCCTCTCGGCCCCGCTTTTTTTTTGCGAATCCGATTGCCTCGTTGCGCCGGGCGGTTATGGTCGGGCGCGCCTCCAATGACGGAACGACCATGACGAAGACCAAATTCTCGATCTCCCGCCGCGCTCTGCTCGCATCCACCCTTCCCGCCGCTTCCCTTTTCGCCTTTCCCGCCCTGGCGCAGAAGGCCAGCGAGAAAATCCCGATGGTGGAGCTGATGGCTCCCAACGCTCTGCCCGACATCGTGCAGGGCAAGGCCGACGCGCCGGTGACCATCGTGGAATACGCCTCCATGACCTGCGGCCATTGCGCCGCCTTCCATCGCGAGGTCTATCCCACCCTGAAAAAGGACTTCATCGAAACCGGCAAGGTGAAATTCATCCTGCGGGAGTTTCCGCTCGATCCCATCGCCACCGCCGCCTTCATGCTGGCCCGTTCGCTCGGCGAGGACAAGCGCGACGCGGCGGTCGATCTTTTGTTCGCGCAGCAGAAGAACTGGGCTTTCACCGAAACGCCGGTAGAGGGTCTCGCGAGCGTGGTGAAGCAGGCCGGCATCGGCCAGGCCCAGTTCGAGGCGACGCTGAAGGACACCAAGCTGCAACATGACATCGTGGCGGTGCGCGACCGCGCCGCCGAGAAATTCGGCGTCAACGCGACTCCGACCTTCTTCGTCGATGGCGTCAAATACGCCGGCGAAATGAAGCTCTCGGAACTCGACAAGATCATCGGCGACGCCGCCAAGGCCCCGACCGAAGCGGGCAAATAGCAAAGGCTTGGCGCGGGGGAAGGGGCCTGGCGCGGCTCTTTGAGTGGCTTCGCCTTCGGCTCGCAATGACGGAAAGAGCCGAGGCGCCCCGCCGTCATGGCGTCAGAAAACCGTGCGCCGCTCCAGCGCCGCGGCAAGTGTGCCCTCGTCGAGAAAATCGAGTTCGCCGCCAACCGGCACGCCATGCGCCAACCGCGTCGTCTTCACTGCGAAAGGCGCGATCAGATCGGCGATGTAATGGGCCGTGGTCTGGCCGTCCACGGTGGCGTTGACGGCGATGACGACCTCACGCAGCTTTCCCGCGCGCAATCGCTCGACCAGTCCGGCGAGGTTGAGATCGTCCGGCCCCACGCCGTCGAGCGGCGAGAGCACGCCGCCGAGCACATGGTAGCGCGCCCGCAGCAGGGCCGCCCGCTCCAGCGCCCACAGGTCCGATACGGTTTCGACGACGACCAGCAGGCTGTCGTCGCGTCGGCTGTCGCGGCAGATCGCGCAGGGATCGCTGGTGTCGATATTGCCGCAGGTCGCGCATGTGACGATCCGCTCATGCGCGACGCGCAGGGCCTCGCCGAGCGGGCCGAGCAGTTCGTCGCGCTTCTTGATGAGATGCAACGCCGCGCGGCGCGCCGAACGCGGCCCAAGACCGGGAAGACGCGAAAGCATCTGCACCAGCCGCTCGATTTCCGGTCCCGCGATCCGCGCCGCCATGACGTCAGAAGGGCAGTTTCAGGCCCGGCGGCAGTTGCAGCCCGCCGGTGATGGATTTCATTTTCTCGCTCATCGCCTCGTCTGCCCTGGCGCGCGCCTGGGCTTGGGCGGAGACGATCAAATCCTCCAAAATCTCTTTCTCCTCGGGCTTCAGCAGGCTGGGGTCGATCTCGATCTTCTTCAGCTGGCCCTTGGCGGTGAGCGTGACCTTCACGACGCCCGCGCCGGACTCGCCCTCGACCAGCGTGGATTCGAGTTCGGCTTGCGCTTCCGCCATTCTTGTCTGAAGCGCCTGCGCCTGTTTCATCATGCCCATGATATCCATAAGTCTCTCCTTCAATAATCGTCGTCGTCGAAGACGTCGTCATAGCCGATTTCGGCGGTGGCCCGCGTCGCGGCCTCGCTCGCGTTGGTGTCCCTGGCGCGCACCGCGACGATCCGCGCCCCGGGGAAATGCGTCAGCACGCTGGCGATGACGGGATCGGCCTCGAGCCCACCGCGTCGCTCGCGCTCCTTCGCCTCGCGCTGCTCGTCGAGCGTGGGCAGGCCGCCGGATTTTACGACCGACACCATCCATCTTTCGCCGGTCCATGATTGCAGTCTTTGCATCAACGTCTGCGCGAGCTGTGCGTTGCCTCCGGCCACGGGCTCGAATTCCAGCCGGCCCGGTTCGAAACGCACCAGCCGCACCTGCTTTTCCAATGCGATTTTCAGCGCGATGTCGCGCTTTTCCATGCAGAGCGCGACCAGCGCCTCGAAATTGTCGAGGACGACGCCCGTGGGCGCGGGCGGGGTTGGCCGGGCGATCGGCGCGGGCTCGGCGGATCGCGCCGCCCGCAGGGCGGCGACGGCGCGCGGCGGTGCGGCGGGCGCCGCCGGCCGCCCGACTGGCGGAGCCGCGCTCGCGGGGGGCTGTCCCGCGCCGAAGCCGAGGCGGCGCAGCGCCTCGTCGGGGGTCGGCAGTTCCGCGGCGTGGGCCAGGCGCACCAGCACCATGTCGGCGGCGGCCAGGGGCGTTTGCGTCGCGCGCAATTCCTCGACGCCCCTGGCGAGTATCTGCCAGGCGCGGGAGAGCGCCGGGATTGAGAGACGCTCGGCGGCGGCCTGGCCGCGCCGGGCTTCCTCAGGCGTCAGCGCAGCCGAGCCTGCGGTGTCCGGCGCGACCTTGATCCGCGTCGCGAGATGGGTGAATTCCGCCAGCTCCCGCACTGCTTGAGCGGGATCGGCGCCGCCATTGTATTGGTCTTCGAGGAGTCGTAGCGCCGTGGCGATGTCGCCGGCCATGACGGCGTCGAACAGGTCGAGCGTCCGGCCTTTGTCGGCGACGCCCAGCATGGCGCGCAATGCCTCCGCCTGAATCGTCGCGCCGCCGTGGGCGATGGCCTGATCGAGCAGCGACAGCGCGTCGCGCACGGAGCCTTCGGCGGCCCGGGCGATCATCGTCAACGCCTCGGCCTCGATGGTCACGCCTTCGAGATCGCAAATCTTGCGCAGATGTTCGCTCAACATGCCGGCGTCGATGCGGCGCAGGTCGAAACGCTGGCAGCGCGAACGCACCGTGACCGGAACCTTGTCGATTTCGGTGGTGGCGAAGATGAATTTGACGTGTTCCGGCGGCTCTTCCAGCGTTTTCAGCAGGCCGTTGAAGGCCGCCTTGGAGAGCATGTGCACTTCGTCGATGATATAGACCTTGGCGCGCGCCATCACCGGGCGGTAGCGCGCGTTGTCGATGATTTCTCGCACGTCGTCGATGCCGGTGTGCGAAGCGGCGTCCATCTCCAGCACGTCCACATGCCGCGATTCGATGATCGCTTGGCAATGAACCCCGAGTTCGTCCATGTGGATGGTGGGGCGGGTCACGGCGGGACGGCCGTCTTTCTCCGGCAGTTCGTAATTGAAGGCGCGGGCGAGGATGCGGGCGGTGGTGGTCTTGCCGACGCCGCGGACGCCGGTCAGCAGATAGGCCTGATGGATGCGGTCGAGATCGAAGGCGTTTTGCAGCGTGCGCACCATCGGCTCCTGACCGATGAGATCGGCGAAACTGCTGGGGCGGTATTTTCTCGCCAGCACGCGATAGGCGGCCGCCGCGCTGGTGGGCGGAGGCGCGGCGCGCGGGAGGGTTGCTGCCGGGGTATGGCGCTGTTCGTCCATCTTGCGCTCGCGGCTCGAGTGTGGTCTCGGCGCCATTGTCGCGCGTGGCGCCAAATCGCGCACCGGACGCCGATATCGCGCACCTGGCGTCTCGCGCGAGCGCGAAAGGTGGGAGGTTGGACGAAGACCCGCCCGTTCTCGTTAGGGCTGCTTCCTTCCGGACCTGACCCGGTTGGCGAGTGGAACGTCCACCGCCAACCTCCCGCGCTCTATTTGGCAAATGACGGCCGCCATTGCAAGCGCGGCGACGCAATCGAGGGGCGGCCCGGCTTAAGGATTGTTGCTCCTTGCGATGACGAAGCCGTTCCTCAAGGCGCGGGAGCTGCCTTGGCGCCAGCCTTTTCCGCCTCGGCGCGCGCGAGCGCCTTGTAGCGGCGTAGGCCGAAGGGAATCAGCGCGAGATAGGCGAGGCTCAGCACGGTGAGCACTTCCATCGGATAGATCGCGAGCAGCAGCAGCGTGACCCCGGCGCCAAACAGCAGCGGGATGACGAGTTCGCGTGAAACCTTGCCGACGCGCTTGCCGGACAGATGCGGGATCGGGCTGGCCATCAGAAAAGCAATCAGCAGCACGTAAAGGATGTAGATCGCCACGAAGCCCCTGGAGCTTGGCAGCTCCATCGCGGAGAGATGAAGATAAAGCGGCAGCAGCACCGTCACCGCGCCGGCGGGCGAGGGCATTCCGACAAAAAAGTCCGCCTGCCACGCCGGGCGCGCGGGATCCTCCGCCATCACGTTGAAGCGCGCGAGTCGGAGTGCGCAGGCGATGGCGAAGGCGAGCGCCGCGAACCATCCGAAATCCTTGATTTCGTGAAGCGCCCAGAAATAGAGCAGCAGCGCCGGAGCGACGCCGAAATCGACGAAATCCGCCAGCGAATCGAGTTCGGCGCCGAAGCGGGAGGTTCCCTTGAGGGCGCGGGCCAGCCGGCCGTCGAGCCCGTCGAGCACGGCGGCGGCCATGACGGCGAGAACGGCGGTCTCGAACCGGCCGTCGACCGCGTAGCGAATCGAGGTGAGGCCCATCGAGAGCGCGAGCAGCGTCACGAGATTGGGCAGCACCACCCGGACCGGGATATTGCGGAAACGCAGGCGGCGTCGCTCCAGCGGACTCAATGATCCGGAGGAGAAGTCGAAGGATTTATCTTCGTTCATGTCCTAGCTCGCGTCGGGGCGGGCGGGCGGTCAGCCCGCCTTGAAGGAAAGCGCCGGCATGGTCGCGGTCAGGTCGGCGAGGACCGTCTCGCCGGCGATGGCGCGCGTGCCGATCGCGACCATGGGCCTCGCCACGGTCGGCATATAGACATCGACGCGGGAGCCGAAGCGAATCAGGCCGAAACGGTCGCCGACGCCGAGGTTTTCGCCCTCCTGCGCGAAACAGACGATGCGGCGGGCGACGAGCCCGGCGATCTGCACCACGCCGAATCGGCCCTGCGGCGCGTCGATGACGACGCCGTTGCGCTCGTTGTCCTCGCTGGCCTT
This sequence comes from Methylocystis sp. KS32, assembly GCA_002862095.1. GTDB lineage: Bacteria > Pseudomonadota > Alphaproteobacteria > Rhizobiales > Beijerinckiaceae > Methylocystis. The sequence continues at coordinate 198,794 of PHSQ01000005.1, forward strand.
GTCGAGGTCGGCGTTGAGGAAGAGGCCGGGGCGATAGGCGATTTTGCTGATGCGCCCGGTGATGGGGGCGCGGTTCACGTGGCAGTCGAACACGCTCATGAAGATCGAGACGCGCTGCATCGGCTCCGCGCCAAGGCCGAGTTCGGCGGGCGGCAGGAAAAAGCCGATCGAGCAGACCACGCCATCGGCGGGCGAAACCACCAGCCCTTCGCGCAGCGGCGTCACGCGCGGCGGGTCGCGGAAGAAATAGGCGCACCATCCGGTCGCGATGAAGCCGAGCCAGCCGAGGTTTGGCGAAATCCAGTGCAGGATGAAGGCGACGATGGCGAAGCCGGCTATGAAAATATAGCCTTCGGGGTGGATGGGGACGAGCGATTTGCGAACCGAATCGATCACCGACATGAAAACTTCTCCCAGCGCCTCGCGCCCCGCCTTCGCGCGCGCCTCGCGCGTCAAAGGTCAAGGACTGCTGTAACCCCGCTGTATTGCCATTTTGCGTCGCGAAAGTCACGGGGCGGGGCAACAGAGGCGGTGGGAACGGACCTTCTGGGGGGCGCGTGATGGGGGTTGTGGGGCTTGTGTCCCGCGGTCACCCGGGCGGCGTCGGCTCTTGCGGCTTCCATTTGCGGGTCGGGTGAGGCTGGGGAAGCGCCTCTTGCAAGGCGCCCAAATACTCCGCCAAGGTTGAGTCCAGTCCGCTCATGCATGAACATTTGAAATGGGCGCAAATCTTCGGCGAGCGAGCCACGCTCCAAAGCGTCGAGATAGGTTTTGCGATCTTCAGGACGCACGGGAACCGGCGGATAGCCGCCGCGCAACAGCAAGAGATTCATCAAGAGCCGCGCGGTGCGCCCGTTGCCGACGCCGAACGGGTGAATAGCCGTAAGGCGGAAATGGGCGTCGAACGCCGCGGACGGAGTCGGCGGCGCGTCTTTCAGCCAAGCGCTGAATTCTTCCATGAGCGCGGGGTTCTTTGCGGGGTTGGGGAAAACGACAGGCGAGCCTGCAATCCGTCGCGGGTTGTAGCTGTAAACTCCCGCAAGCCCCCGGCTGGCTTCGCGCGACGATGCGACGATGCAGTTCGCGCACGACATCTTCGTTGACGGGGCTTGTTGCCGCCGCGCGCTCGCGCATCCATAGCAGCGCGTCATAATGATCGACGGCTTCGAGATGATCGCGGAGCGATTTCCCACCAACCGTGACGCCATGCTCGATGACTTCCGCCGTCTCCCGAAGCGTGAGGGCGTTCCCCTCAATGGCGTTCGACGAATAGGTCAGCTCAACATCGTAGTTCTACTGCGTCACAAACGAATTGTAAGCGTTGCGAGACGATCACGGTTTTGGTTCTCGCGGGCGTGGCGCAGTCGTGCGATTGATGTGGACATCGCGATTTGGACGATTGACCTGGCGATAATCGGATGCTCGGGTTGACCGTGTTCGAATCCATTGGCGAGATTTGCGATGTCTCCAGAGTCACAGTTGCGCGACAAACTGCGCAAGATAGAAGCTTTATTCACGGGCGCCGGAACGGCGGGTGAGCGCTTGGCCGCCGAAGCGGCATTGGGGCGCGTCAAGGCGCGTCTGGCCGAACTTGGACGCCGCGATCCGGCGATTGAGACGCAATTTTCGATGCCGGACCAGTGGTCGCGTCAGTTGTTCATGGCCCTGAGCCGGCGTTATGGGCTGAAGCCCTATCGATATCGGCGGCAGCGACACACCACGGTCGTGATCCGGGCCCCGAAAGGTTTCATCGACACGGTCTTGTGGCCGGAGTTCACCGAACTCAATCAAGCCCTGCGGACCTATCTGAACGAAGTGACGCTGCGCGTCATTCACGAAGAGATCTATTCCGATGCGAGCGACGCGCCAGAAGTTCCAGAAGCTCTGCCGCCCAACTGAACGGACCATCGTTCAGGCGGCGTCCTTCAATTCCATCGCCTCGCGCGCGCTCTTCCATTCCCATGGCAGGAGTTCGTGAAGACGGTTGATCTTCGTGCCGCCGGACACGATGCGTTCCAGAACGTCGGTGAGATATTCCTGTGGGTCGATTTCGTTGAGTTTGCATGTGTTGATGAGCGACGACAAGATCGCCCAGGTTTCGCCGCCTCGGGGACTGCCAGCGAAAAGATGATTTTTTCTGCCGAGTCCAATCGGACGCATGGTGCGTTCCACTGTATTGCTGTCTATCTCGATGCGTCCGTCGTCGAGGAAGCGCGTCAATCCGGTCCAATGCGACAGAGTGTAGCGAATCGCCTTGGCCAGCCCTGACTTTTTCGACAGTTCCGCCAATCGCGCTTCGAGCCAGATTTTGAAGTCATCGATCAGCGGCTTCGTTTCGGCCAGCCGCGCGCCGCGGCGCTCAATGGCGGATTTGCCACGGATGCGATCTTCGATTTCATGGAAGGCGGCGATGCGCAACAGCGCCTGCGCCGCGATCGGCGATTTCGTCGCGACATGGACGTCGTAGATTTTTCGTCGTGCATGAGCAAAGCAGAACGCGAACGTCACCGGCCCTCCCGCGCGACCAGGATCCACGAGGCAATTGTAGCCCGCATAGCCGTCTACTTGAAGAATGCCGGAAAAGCCCTCGAATATCGCCTTCGCTCGCTTGCCCGAGCGATCCTCGGCGAAGACATAGACGACCATGGGCGGCGCTGGCCCTCCCCACGGCCGGTCGTCCGTGGCCACGGCCAAAAACTGGCAAGTTTTGGTTCGGCCTCGACCGGGATCGAGCATCGGGATCGGCGTTTCGTCGGCAAACAGCCTGGGATAGGAGAGCGCCGTTTCGAGCAGTAATTGGTGCAAGGGTTTTAACCACCATGCGGTTCTGCCCATCCATAGCGCCAGTGTCGATCGATCGAGAGCGATCCCCTGCGCCGCAAGCATCTGTTCAAGCCGATAGAGCGGCACATGGTAGGCGTGCTTCATCGTCGCGATATGGGCAAGGAAGGCTTCGCACGCCATGCCGCCGTCGACCGGCTGTTCGGGCGCCGGCGCCTGAACGACCGCGCTCTCGCAGGTCCGGCAACCATAACCCGGACGGATGATCCGCTTCACCCGATATTGGATCGGAACGACGTCGAACATCTCCTTTTGCGTCTCGCCGATCTTGTGCAGACCGCCGCCACAGCATGGGCAGCTCTTGTCGGCGATATCGATGATCACATCAACGCGCGGCAGATGAGAAGGCAAACAGCCGCGATTGCGATTGGGGCGCGGCCGTACCGTCGATCCGAACGCGGCGCGCTGCTTTTCAGCTTCGTTCTCGCCCGCGCTCTGGTCGTCATTCTCGTTCGCCGCGCCAACGGCGGGTTGTTCAATTTGCGAAAGCAGCAGTTGCAATTGATCGGTGTCGATCTTTTCCGAACGCCGACCGAAAATTGCGCGCTTGTATTGGGAGAGAATGAGCAACAGCTTCTCGTTCTCTTGCACCGCCGCGTCGCGCTGCGCTATCGCCTCGTCGCGCTCTTTCGAGAGAGCTTGCTTTTCGGTTTGAAGCTTTTCGACGACGCGCGCCGCCTCGACGATCTTCTGCTTTAGAAGTCGCACATCCAATGGCGAATTGTCTCGAATGACCATATCGAAAGCTTACCATGAACCTCCAACAAAGCCATATATTTGTTGGTGTTCAGCCCGCTCGTGATGGTCTTTTCACAACATGGGTGGACAGGCGGCGCCAATCCGAACCGTCGATGAGCGATGACAATTGCGCGGCGCTCAGCGTGATCGATCCGTCGCGGATCGGCGGCCATATGAAACGCCCGTTTTCCAAACGCTTGTAACTCACCCGAGAATGCAAACGCTGCCGTCGCTTCTGCGTAGCTTGTCCGCATAACCCACCCCTTCCATCCGTTCGCCGGCCGCCAACTCGTCTGCGTCGGCGAACGCGAAAACCTTTCGGGCAAGCGACTTCTGCTGCGCATCGACGACAGCACGATTTGCTCGGTTCCGCCGCAATGGACCGACGTGGCCACCCTGGATCCTGAGGTCCTCATCGGGCATGGGAGGGCGCTTTTCCGATTTGTGGATCTCATGGGGCTTGCCCGTCTCGTCGAGCAGCTCTCGGCTGGGAGGCGCTCCCATGGAACGTAAGGACAATTTTGCCGCACATGTAAGGCTAATGATGCCGCAAGGATGCGCCATCTGGCTATTTCATAGCGCTTTTGCACGCCTAATGGCGCCATCTGAAGCCCTGACACGCTATGATACGCGGCATAGTTATGATTACATACCTAACGCCCTTACGACGGGGTTCGGCGTGTCCGCAAGCAATGTCCGCAAGCGCTCGAAGGCCGAGACGTTCGCCGAGGACGGCGCGCTGAATCCGGCGCCGGAGAAGGTCCACGACCCAAAGTTCGAGGAGGACGGATTCTTCGATCCGCGCGACATCGTGCAGGTGAAGTACGAGATGCTGCGCCGGGCCTCCGTCGAGAAAGCGTCGGTGACGGATGTCTCCGACGAGTACGGCGTCTCACGGCCGACCTATTACCAAGCCAAGGCGGATTTCGAGGACAGCGGCGTCGCAGGGCTCGTGCCCAAAAAGCGAGGTCCCCGCGGCCCACACAAAATCCAAGGCGAAGTGTTGGCGTTCCTTCAGGCGCAGATCTCTCCTGGCGAGCCGATACGGGCGCGCGAGCTGGCGAAGCTGGTCCAGAAGGAACTCGGCCTCGACGTCCATCCCAGAACGATCGAACGGGCGGTCGGGGCAAAAAAAAATCGAGGCGATCGGGATAGCGGCAGGTCTGACTATGGCTCCGAGCGCAATTGTCGCCCGTTACGAGACCTTGCGCTTGGCCATGCTTGGTGAGCCGCTGCCCGCTGACGCGCGCAGCGGGCTGAGCATCTTTCTAAACCGCGGCATGTGGAGGTGGGCGCGATTGCCGGCTGTCGAGCCATCGAGCATGCAGCCAATCTCGGCTCCTTTCTCAGCGCTGACGCAATTCAGCGAGCGTCAAGCCATCATTTGTCTCCTCGCTGGAATCGCAATGGCGATCGATCACCGGAGGGCGCCATGAACGCTTTGCTAAAAGTCCAACCTCGCCGCCTCGAGCCAGGCGCTTATCTCTACATCAGGCAATCATCGATGCGGCAGGTCATCGAGAACGTCGAAAGCACGAAGCGACAATATGCTCTTCAGGGCCGAGCGGCCGCTCTCGGCTGGCGCGATGAAAAGATCGTCGTCATCGACAGCGACGAAGGCGAGTCCGGCGCCTCGGCGTCATGGCGCGAAGGCTTTCAGCGCCTGGTGAGCGATGTCGGCATCGGGCGCGCCGGCATCGTCATGGGGCTCGAGGGTTCCCGCTTGGCCAGGAACAGCGCAGACTGGCATCGCCTGTTGGAGATCTGCGCGCTCGCCGACACCCTCATTCTCGATGAAGATGGCGTGTACGACCCGGCGAGCTTCAACGACAGGCTCTTGCTCGGCCTCAAGGGAACGATGAGCGAGGCCGAGCTCCATGTCATCAAAGCTCGGCTGCGCGGCGGAATCCTAAACAAAGTGCGCCGCGGCGAGTATCGTTGCCCGTTGCCGACAGGCTTTGTCTACGACGAGACCGGCGAGGTGGCGCTCGACCCAGACTCGCAGGTCAGAGAGACAATCGCCTATTTCTTCGAGACGTTCACGCGGATTGGATCGGCCTCCCAGACGATGAAGGTCTTTCGCGCCGAGGGGCTTCGCTTTCCGTCTCGCCTCCACAATCAAAAGGTGATCTTCCAGCCGCTGACCCTATCAACCGCGATTCGAACGTTGAACAATCCGCGCTATGCGGGCGCCTACGTCTATGGCCGGCGGCAATATCGGCGGGCTGTGGACGGAAAGAAGCTAGCAGCCAGTCGGACTGAAGGTTTTGGGTTCCTGGCGAGGGAGGTTTTGCCGCCCCCGCACGGTTATTTTGCGCTTGATAGCGTCTGGAACGCTCTCTGAGGCGCCCCAAGCGCCCCTCGTTTGGGCGTTTTGGGCCGCATCAAGTCGGCTGAGCCCCCTTCAGGCGGGGTTGAGGACGAACATCCGCTTCATATTCCAAGCCATGGTCACAAGGCTCCACTCGCCACGCGCCTTTTCGAGTCCGCGCATCGAAAATTGACGGAATCCGAGCACCGATTTGATGATGCCAAACACCGGCTCAGGGGTCTGTTTTCGCAGAGCGTATAGATCGCGACCCTCTGGCGTCTTCAGCCGATGCGCCATCGCTTCGACCAGCGTCGGATTTTCCGGCGCCGGCGGCGGCGGCTCGAAGCGTTCTTGCAACGGTGGATGATGCGGCTGACGCCCCATTGCGATCAGCGGGTCGATCCCTGCCTTCTCGCACGCCTCGACATTCCCCGCGCTGAAATAACCCGTGTCCGCCAGCAGCGTTTCGGCCTCGCCCAATTCTGTGGGCAAGGATTCGATCTTGTCCAGCATCGGCTCGATCTGCTGCTTGTCGTTGGCAGCCTGAACCACATCCGCAGCAACCACCAACATGCTTCCCGCCGCCACGGCGGCCTGTGCATTGTAGCTCTGCTCAAAGCCGCCGCCGGCCACCGGCATGATGCGCGACTCTTCATCTGTGAGGTTGATCTGATCTTGCGGCAGCGGTCCCGCGGTTGGAGGTCGCGGCGGCTTTCCGCCAGGCTTCTTGCCCCTCGCCGCGGTCTTGGCCACGCGCGCCGCGAGTTTGGCTTCATGCTCCGCCAACTCCCGCGCGTAACGCTCCTTGGCGCGCGCCTCAATCTTCGTGCGCGCTTCGGCAAGCTTGCGCAAACGCTCCTCGCGACGCGCCAGTTCATCCGGTATCGACATGCCGTCGGGAATATCCGCTGTATCCGCCCCCTCAGCTTTGGCCATCAGATCGGCGACCTCGGCCTGCAATTGCGCCTCGATCTTGCCTGCGTGCTCGTAGGACAGCGCGCTATGTCGGCTGGCGTTGGCGTGGATCTTCGTGCCGTCGAGCGCAATCGTTCCCATTTTCAGCACACCCATCTCGCGCGCCAGCAACAGCACCTGAACGAACAGCGCGTTGATCTCGTTCAGAAACCGCCGCCGGAACGCAGCGATCGTGTCGTGGTCGGGATGATCGTTAGCCGCAATGAAGCGAAACGCCACCGAGTCATAGCTGGCCCGCTCCAGCTTGCGACTCGAAAACACGCCAGTCGCATAGCCATAAACCAAGAGGCCGAGCAGCAACGCTGGATGATACGACGCCGACCCAGAGCCGCGATAACTGCCGCTCATCGCGGACAAGTCGAGGCCGTCGATCACTTCCACCACGAACCGCGCCAGATGCTTTTCCGGCAACCATTCATCCACCGACGGCGGCAACAAAAGCCGGTCTCTCGATCAATCAGACGGAAATTGCTCATCGACGGGCCGCGCTCCCAAGGTAAGAATCAGCGCAATGAGTCTAACAAATTTCGCCGCCCAGCGCCCGCTAAGTCCGACTGGCTGCTAGGAAAGGGATTGAAGGATAAAAGCGCCGCCGTCGAATCCCACTTCGGCGAAGGAGCATATTGCCGCTTCCAGACCGCACCGCATGTCGTCGCCATAAATTCCCTGAATTGCCGCGCCTCGTCCGACGGGCGGCTCGGCGGCGCCTCCGCCGGCGACCTCGATGGCGTCGCCCAAATCAACACCGATGATCAATTGGCCGCATACCAGCCGCGCGCAGGCTTCGGCGATGACGTCGAGGTCGCGCGTCGGCGCGCTGATCACCCATATGGCGCCGTCGCAAATGAAACTCTCGGGAGCGAGAGCGTCGTCAACGACCAGCATTCGCCGGGGCGCCATCGCGCCTGCCGTCTCGCGCGTCGACGGCGCGGCGCTGAAATCGGCTGACGCCTCGCGGACAATCAATATCTCGATGGTTGGAGTCCCTATTAAGGGCGGAAACCGTTCGGCCCATTCGGGACATTTCCCGCCGATTGTTCTGATGGCCAAAATGCCGAAATCATATGACGGCGCCTGTTTGGCATCGAACGCTGAATTCATGTGACGGCCTCCGATGGTGCGGCGGTCGAGCCAAGTTTGACGTCATATGGGTCAAACCCGGACGGACTGCGGCGCGCGGCCTTTGGCGCCTTGCTCGCTGACAAGAACGCGTAGGGTGCGTGTTGTCGAGGGAAAAAGTCACGTCGGACCGCAACCTACGTCCGAAAATGACGGACGTATCGCATATTATCCTTTTCTGCGCCGACGACAGGCCAACATTCCGTTGTTTGTGTTGGCGGCGCCGAGACGCACCCAGGTGAGGAAAGGCGATTTATCATGGCCATTGGCAATGCGGTTCAACGAGGTCCGGTCGTCTATGTGCATGACGAGATACGCCGACAAATCGCGACGATTACTGCGGGATCTGGTCCCAAGGACGGTTTGACGGGTTACACGTCGTCCACGGTCAACGTGCGACGCGGCTCGGTCATTTACAGCTATGACGCGCACGGGCGGCAGATCGCGACCGCAACTGCGCGCTGAATCCCGCCTGTTATTTCAGATTGAGAGATCCAAAGTGTCTGAATGTTGCGACCCCGGTAATGTGAAGGACGTCATTGAAGATCTCGCCGTCGGCGCGTTGCTCGGCCTCGCCGTTGGCGATGCGCTGGGCGCGACCTTGGAGTTTTCCGCGCGAGACGCGCATTCGCCTGTGATCGACATTGTCGGCGGAGGTCCGTTTCGCCTCAAGCCCGGCGAATGGACCGACGACACCAGCATGGCGCTTTGCCTCGCGGACTCGCTGATCGCCAAAGAGGCGCTGGACGAGCGCGACCTGCTCGAACGCTTCGTGCGCTGGTGGGAAAAAGGAGAGAAGAGCGTCAAGGGCCGCTGTTTCGACATCGGGATGACGACGCGCCAGGCGCTTGAGGCCTACCGGCGCAGCGGCGGGATCGCGGGCGAAGGCCCGCACGACATATACCAGGCGGGTAATGGCACTCTGATGCGGCTGTCGCCGGCGGCGATCTTCGCCGCGCCAAGCGCCGCCGCCGCCAAAGAGATCGCCGAGCGTCAGAGCCTGACCACCCACGCCAGCGTCCTGCCGGCCGAAGCCTGCGGTCTCTTCGCGCAAATGCTCGTGGAGGCGATTGGCGGAGAGGCGAAGGAGGTGGTTCTGCGGCCCCGCGAGGCCGAGCACCTGGATCTCAAGGAGGTCGCCGCCGGAACCTGGCGGCGCAAGAGCCGCGACGAGATTTCATCCTCCGGTTATGTCGTGCATACGCTCGAAGCCGCGCTTTGGTGCGTCGAGCGCACGGAAAATTTCGCCGACGCGCTGATTCTCGCGGTGAATCTCGGCGACGATTCCGACACGGTCGGCGCGGTCACCGGCCAGCTTGCCGGCGCCCTTTATGGCCGCAGCGGCATTCCGGAGCGGTGGCTCAATGTGTTGGCGTGGCGAGACCATATCGAGCAGCGAGCCATGGACCTGGTCCGCGTGGGCGCCGGCGCCGGAAAGGGAAGCGGGCGATGAGAGGAAATCCAGTGGAATCGAGGAACAGCTTGACCCACCCCCTGCGGATCGATCGCGTTCGTCTACCGGATTGTGCGGGCGAAATCGGAATGACCATCTGACCGGGCAAGTCGATCCATACCCTTTGTTTCCCGGGCCAGGTTGGGATCGGCAACTGGATGTCGACCTCGATCTGATCCGCGACCAAAAGGCGAGCGCCCTCGTCACGTTGCTCGAGAATCATGCAGACCGTGTGAAAACCCGCGTTGAAATTTTCGCGCCTGGATTCCGCTGGCGGCGACGACCTGGTAGAATCGCGTCATGGCGCACATATCCGGAATCGACCGTTCGCAAACCCTTTTGTTTCCCGAGGCGATCGACGATTACGTCGGCCCCGACAATCCCGTCCGCTTCATCGACGCCTTCGTGGACGGGCTCGATCTCGCGGCGGCCGGGTTCGCGCGTGTCGCGCCGGAGAAGACGGGACGGCCCGGCTACGCGCCCGGCGATCTGCTGAAGCTCTACATCTACGGCTATCTCAACCGCGTTCGTTCGAGCCGACGGCTGGAAGCCGAATGCCATCGCAACGTCGAAGTCATATGGCTGCTGCGTACCTTGAAGCCCGACTTCAAAACCATCGCCGACTTTCGCGCCGACAATCGCAAGGCCTTTCGCGCGGTGTTCCGCCAGTTCGTGGTTCTCTGCCGTAAGCTCGATCTGTTCGGGCGCGAGTTGCTTGGCGTCGATGGCACGCGGATCAAGGCGGTCAACAACAAGGACCGCAACTACACGAAAAACTCGCTGGAGAAGTTCATCAAGAACGTGGACGAGCGTCTCGACGAATATCTGAAACGCCTCGACGAAGGCGACGTGACGGAATCCGGAACCGGCGGCTCGCGCACGAAGAACCTCGCCGAAAAGATCGAGGCGCTGCGCGCGAAACGCGAACGCTACAAGGATTTGCTGGCGGGTCTGGAAGCCAGCGGCGAGGACCAGATATCGCTGACCGATCCCGACAGCCGCGCCATGGCGAAGCACACGAAGGTCGCCGTCGGCTACAACGTCCAGATCGCGGTGGACGCGAAGAACAAGCTGATCGTCGAACAGGAAGTGACGAACCAGGTCCTCGACATGGGCCTTTTGACACAAACAGCCGGGGCCGCGCGCGAGACGCTCGAAGTCGAGAAGATCGATGTCGTCGCCGACAGGGGCTATTTCAAGATCGAGGACATCGAGGCCTGCGAGAAGGCGGGAATGACGCCGCACGTGCCGAAGCCACAACGCGGATATGCCGCTCGCAATGGCCTCTTTCGCAAGGACGAGTTCCGGTACGACGCGGAAAAGGATGCCTACATATGTCCGGCGGGACAGGTTCTTGCGACGCGTTATGAAAGCCGGCAGCGGGACCTGAAGAGGTTCAACTATTGCAACCGCGCGGCGTGCCTTGCCTGCCCGCTCAAATCGCGCTGCACGACCGACTGGCGCAAGGTCTCCCGTCTGGAAAACGAGGCGGTTCTGGACCGCGTGGCGGAGCGATTGAAGGCGCGGCCGGAGATTTTGAACACGCGCCGCGAGATCGTCGAACATCCCTTCGGCACGATCAAGCAATGGATGAACCAGGGCGCATTCCTGATGAAAGGCCTCGAAAAGGTCCGCGCCGAGTTCAGCCTGACGGCGCTCGTCTACAATTTGCGAAGGGCGCTGAACATCCTCGGGATAGAGGTGCTGATGAAGGCCGTGCGGGCCTGAGGGAGGGCTATTTCCGACCTATGGCGGCCGAAGGGCCCGCCCGGACGCCACAGGACCCCCTCGGCGAGCGTCGGGAGCGGAATTTTCGGCGCTATGGCGAAAACCCGCCATAGCTCGACGCCGGACGCTCGGTCACGCTGGCGGCGAGGTCTTTTCACACGGTCTGCATGAATTTCGCTTATTGAAGGTCCAGGATCTGGGGGCAGAGGCCGAGCGACGCGGCATGGCGTGGCTCCATCTGCCCATCATCGACGGCGGCGCGCCGGACGGCAAGTTCGAAACGCTGTGGCTAAGCGCCGGCAAAATGCTCCACGCCGAATTGTCCTGCGGCAGGTTGATTGTTCTGCACTGTCGGGGCGGTCTTGGCCGGACCGGAACGGTCGCGGCGAGGCTTTTGATGGAGCGCGGCGTCATGGTGGAAGAAGCGATCCGGCGGGTGAGGGCTGCGCGGCTCGGAGCCATCGAGACCACGGAGCAGGAAGATTATGAACCGCGCCGGGATTGCCGGAGGCTCCAACCCTTGAGAGGATGGAGCCATGGATACGAAGAAGAAGACATCGAACAGATTTTCACCTGAGGTTCGGGAACGGGCAGTTCGGATGGTGCTCGAGCACCGCGGCGATCATGCCTCGCAATGGGCGGCGATCGCCTCGATCGCGGCGAAGATTGGCTGCACGGGCGAGACGTTGCGGAACTGGGTCCGCCAGGCAGAGCGCGACTCGGGCGCCCGCCCTGGCGCGACGACGGATGAACGCGAGCGGATCAAGGCGCTGGAGCGCGAGAACCGCGAGCTGCGGCAGGCCAATGAGATCCTGCGAAAGGCGTCGGCTTATTTTGCGGCGGCGGAGCTCGACCGCCGCTCGAAACAATGATCGCCTTCATCGACGATCAGCGGGACAAGCATGGGGTCGAGCCGATCTGCAAGCTCTTGCCGATTGCCCCTTCCACCTATTGGGCGCATGCGGCGCGCCGGCGCGACCCCGCGAAAGCGTCGGCCCGGGCGCGTCGGGATGTGAACCTTCGCAAGGAGATACGGCGCGTCTACGACGAGAACTTCCAGGTCTATGGCGTGCGCAAGGTGTGGAAGCAGTTGGACCGCGAGGGCGAAAAGGTCGCGCGCTGTACGGTGGCGCGGCTTATGCGGAGCATGGGGTTGCAAGGGATCGTGCGTGGGAGGCCGGTCAAAACGACGGTGAGCGACCGCAAGGCTCCATGCCCGCTCGACAAGGTGAACCGGCAATTTCGGGCCAAGCGGCCGAATGCGCTGTGGCTCTCCGATTTCACTTATGTTTCGACTTGGCAAGGCTTCGTCTATGTGGCTTTCGTGATCGACGCCTTCGCTCGGCGGATCGTCGGCTGGCGCGCCTCGCGCACGGCGCATGCGGGCTTCGTGCTCGACGCGCTCGAGCAGGCGCTGCATGATCGTCGGCCGGTTCACGGCGGTGGCCTCGTCCATCATAGCGACCGCGGCGTTCAATACGTCTCTATAAAATACACAGAGCGCCTCGCCGAGGCCGGCGTCGAGCCCTCGGTCGGCAGCGTCGGAGACAGCTACGACAACGCGCTCGCCGAGACGATCAACGGACTCTACAAGGCCGAGCTGATCTGGCGAAAGGGGCCGTGGCGAAACTTCGAGGCGATCGAGTTCGCCACGCTCGAATGGGTCGACTGGTTCAACAATCGCAGACTGCTCGAGCCGATCGGAAACATTCCGCCGGCAGAAGCCGAAGCGCGCTACTATGCGCAAATCGAGGGACGCGCCTTGGCGGCGTGACTCAAACGAAATGGCCTCCGGCAATCCCGGCGCGGTTCATTACCTTCGCAACCTGCCGTCGCGAGTGGATTTTGCGAATATCGTCCAGAAACTCGCGGCGGTTGCCGGACAGCCGCCGGATTGACTCCAGAAAGCCGCAACTTGGCTACGCCGTTACCGCCCGTCTTCGTCGATTGTGAAGCGTCGGACTTCGATGGTTATGTCATTGATGTCGGCTGGGCATTCGCGCCGCAGAGGCGCTCGCCTATGCTAATCTCTGGCGGCTGATCACGGATGATGGGGAAAAATGAGCGGCGAGGCGTTCGATATCATCGGCGATGTCCATGGGCAGGCCTGGAAGCTTCTCTGCCTCCTCGAAATTCTCGGCTATCGCCGGATCGACGGGGTTTGGGAGCATCCCGAGCGAAAGGCGATTTTCGTCGGCGATCTGATCGATCGCGGGCCGCGCCAGCTGGAAACAATCAATATCGTGCGGCCGATGGTCGAGTCCGGCTCGGCCCAATGCGTCCTCGGCAACCACGAATTCAACGCCATAGCTTGGGCGACGCCGCATCCCGAAGAGCCGGGCGAACATCTGCGCAGCCGAAGGCGGGCGAGCAATCGCGCGCAACATGAGGCGTTCCTCGCCGAGGTCGAGAACACCTCAACGCATGACGAGGTGATCGCGTGGTTCAAGACCTTGCCTCTTTGGCTGGACCTTGGCGCGATCCGGGTGGTCCACGCCTGCTGGAACGACGCCTATATGTCGCGGATCAAATCGCACCTCGGCCCTAACAACACATTGACCGATGACCTGATGGTCCTGGCAAGCCGCGACGGCCATTGGGTTTTTGAAGCTGTCGAGGCCCTGTGCAAGGGCCTGGAGGTCATTTTGCCTGACGACCTTTCCTTCCACGACAAGGACGGTCATCAACGGCGAGCCGCCCGCGTAAAATGGTGGGCGCCGGATTTTTCCTCGCTCCGCAATTCAACGCTCGCGCCTGGGAGCGTGCTGGCGGACATTCCCAACATCCCGCTGCCCCCCGATCCCCGTTTGAAGCCCTACGAGGGGCCGCCGGTGTTCTTCGGCCATTACTGGCGCACAGGATCGCCCGAAGTGATGACCGGCAAATTCGCCTGCGTCGATTACAGCGCTGGGAAAGACGGTCCGCTGGTCGCCTATCGCTGGGAGGGGGAAAGCGAACTGAAAAACGCGCATTTCGTTTCATCTGACGGCAGTTGATTTCGGGCCGCGTCGCCGCGTACAAAATTGCAGCATCAGCGACATGCGATTTTCAGACGAAAGCGATTCAATGCCGAACACGTTCCCCAAGAAAGACGAGGCGCTCGACGCAGCGTCCCTCAAGAGCAAGCAGCGATCGCTTCGAGACGGTTTCCCTTCCGTGCTATCGCTTCGGGTTCACCGGGCGATAAGCTGGCTCACGCGGGCCGAGGCCGAAAAGGACGATGACGATCTGCGCTTCATCCTGCTTTGGATCGGTTTCAATTCCGCCTATGCGCGCGACATTGGCGCCGAAATTGGCGCCGAGCGAGGCCTATTCAGCGAATTTTTCGACAGCCTTGTGAGATTCGACCGGACCCATCGGATTTACAATGCGATCTGGGAGCGGTTTCCGCATGAAATCCGCGTTCTGCTCGACAACAAATATGTCTTCGCCCCGTTCTGGAATCATCAGAACGGATATGCGGGCTTCGACGACTGGCAGGACCGCCTCACACGCAGCAAGGCGAAAATCAATTCCGCCTTGGCGCGCCATGACACACCGGCGATATTGTCGGTGGTCTTCGATCGCCTCTATGTCTTGCGCAATCAGCTGGTGCACGGTGGAGCGACCTGGAACAGCTCAGTCAACCGCGCGCAAGTCCGCGACGGTGCGGCGGTGTTGGCGTGGGTGCTGCCGATCTTCATCGACATCATGATGGATAATGCCGACCACGATTGGGGAACACCGTTTTATCCGGTGGTCGACTGACTTGAAATCGCATTATCAGCGCGGTCGTATCCTGGAAATTGCTTCGGTCGTTAGTCGAGCAAACCGCTCCTGTGCCAGCTCTCCAGTTCTGCACCTGAGACATTTGGTAGATGAGGCTCACGCCGGCCGAGGCGGAAAAGGACGATGACGATTAGTTTCATTCGGCTCTCGAACGGTTTCAGTCCTGCCTATGCGCGCGACATCGGCCCCGAAAATCGCCGAGCAGGCCAAATCCGCTGAGCCCATGCGATTGTCGAGGACATAATGAATCCAATACTTGCGCGCTACGACGCCCGCCTTCCCTTCTCCGTGCAAGAGCGCGACATTGATTTAGTCTTGGTTGAGCAACTGCATGTAAGCAGTGCTTTCGCCGATTGGCTAACCCGGCGTCTAAACCTGACAAGCGCTGCCGTCGAAACAGCGCGACACAGCGTCTATCGGGAGCATGGTGAAACCGATGTGCTGGTGATTGTCAGGCGCGGGGAAGAGCGTGTTGCGGTCATGATAGAAGACAAGATTGGCGCCCCGATGCAGCCCGGTCAATGTGAGCGCTACCACCTTCGGGGCAGGATTCTTTGCGAGGAAGGCGCCGTCGACCGTTATGCGGCGGTTCTTTGTGCGCCAGAGGGCTATCTTGCCGGCGTGCCGGGCGACCAACCTTGGCACGACCGAATTTCTCTCGAAGAAATAGCCCAGAACATTGAACGTGCAGCGTATCCCGGATGGGAGTGGCGGCATGCTATTCTCGTGGCTGCGGCCTCGCGACAGACCCGAGCACGCGAGGCCGACAATCGAGCCAATCACGCTTACGATCCCGTTATCGCGCCTCTAAAAAAAGCTTATCGGGACTTCGTGCAATCCCGCTATCCGCAATTGCGGGCTTCTCCTCAGGAAGGCAGAGATCGGGAATATTTTCTCAAGGCGCCGGGGTTGCCGTCCGGCATCAGATTCAAGCACGCCTTCTTTCGCGGCGAGGTCAGCCTGGTTTTCGAAAAGGCCTGGGCGCCAACGGCAGAACGCGAATTGCAGGGAAAACTTCCACAGGGAGCATGGACCGTTCAACACGGCAGCGAGTTTCATGTCCGAATGCCGGTTGAAATAATGGACCCGCAACTTCGCTTTGACGAGCAGGAAGAAATCGCGGCAAAGGCGTTAGACCAGGTTCGCGATATGGCAGGCCTCGCACTGTCTGTTGCGAAAGCCCGCCCGTAAGCCATCGGCTCCTCACCTGGACTACGGATTCGGGCAGCGCTTTTTCACATTTCCTGCCCTTCGCCACGTGATCGGTTGACTGTGTTGCCGAGCACCAGCACATGCCCCGAAATCGGAAGATGCAACGCCAACCGTGCCTGCTTTGGCATGTCGGACGCCGCCTGCAACGCCTCGCCATAAAGCCGCAACTGCCCGGAATATTTCTCCGCCTGCGCCTGCCATTGCGCGCGTCCACCCGGAAAGCTCTTGTGGTCGATGACGATGATTTCGGCCGGTGTCTCGATCACGGCGTCGATGCGGCCTGAAAGCGTCCGGCCATCGATCCGATGCGTGATCGGCGCTTCCCGCCTCAGAACGCCATCCGGCCATTTTTTGGCGATGAAGGCGCGGAATCGGTCGCTCATCGTCACGACGTCGCGGGCGTCGAGGCCAGCGACGCCCCAGACATCGAGCAATCGCGTCGCCAGCGCGATCCGCTTGTCAGAGGGGAAGGCTGGGTCATCGGCGGCGAGGAAGCGGTGAACCGCCTCGCCGACTTGCGCCATATCGGGCGTCCCGGCAAAGGGCAGGCGCGCGCCGAGATCGATTTCCTCGACGATGCGCGCAGTTTTGTCTTCCGCCGCGTCGCTTGGCCGCAAGGCGAGGGGCTCAAAGACGGGCGCCGTTTCAACGGAGCTGGCGTAATCGTGTGACAGCGTTTCGACGACGGGCGGATCGGCGGGCGCGAGCGTTTCGACGCGAACGTCGTGTTCGACGCCGTTGATGGTCATTTTCGTTGCGGGCGTGTTCGGAATGGCAACGGCGGAACCGCCGGAGGCCGACTTCAATTCGTCAAGCCAGGCAAAGCCGCCATTGGTCGGCGGCAGGGCCAGGACAAGATAGTCACGGGCGCGGGTCGCGCCGACATACAGGACGCGCGCGCGCTCCTCGCGCTCGATCCGTGCGACCTCCTGTCCCTCGGGCGAGTTCTGCGCCCTCACATCGAGATCGACGCCCTTCTTCTGCGCGCCGAACGGCCATGGCCAGAGACGCAGCCAGCGGTCTGCGAGCGGATCACGCCAATCGATGTCCTTGGCGGCGCGATCGCTCATGACATGGAGACCGAAGGGATTGTTCCTCTGGCCGCGTTCAAGATCGGTGAGGATGACCATCGGCCATTCGAGGCCTTTGGCGCGATGATAGGTCAGAATGGTGATGGCGTCCCGCGCGCGGCTCGCCGGCTGCTTTCCTTCCTGCTCCGCAAGCCAGGCGCAAAGGCCGGTGACCGTCGACGGCGCGCGATCCTGTTTGCACTCGTCTTCATAGCCGGCGACGAGAGCGCGGAGAGCTTCGAGATTGAGCATGCGGTCCGGCCCGTCGCCCCAACGCCGCACGGCGTCGGCGACGCCGCCCGCCATCAGCACGGCGTCGGCGAATTCCACCGGGCTCTTGTGCACGCTCGCCTTGGCGACGACGCGCAAATCTTCCGCCATCGGCACAAGCGCCGCCAAAGCCTCGTGGCCGCCATCTTCAAGCGAAGCCTCGAACCATTCCGGCTGGCCGTCGCCTGCATGAAGGAGATGGGCCATTTCCGCCAAGGCCAAAGTGTCGCGCTGATCGGCGCACCAGCGCAAGGCGGCCAACGCCAGTTTCACCTCGGGCGCGCCGAAAAGGCCGCCGCGCTCCAGGGCGACTTTTAGGCTGAAACTCGCCAAGGCGCCTGAAATCTCCAGGCACCGCTGATTCGTGGCGCAAAGGATGGCGATGTCGCCCGGCGCAAACGGCCGGGATTTGCCGTTCTCGGCTACCCGCCATTCCTCGGCCCGGGCCAGACGCTCCTTGACGCCATTGGCGAGCGCCGTGGCGCGAGCGGCTATGGTCGCGCCTTGAAGATGCCAGACGTTCAGCGGCGTCCGCTGGTCCGGGAGGTCGGCGCGATCCACCTCTTCGACGCGGACGGATTTTTCTGGCCGTCCCATCGCCATAAAAGTTTCGCCGAATGCGTCATTGGCGAAAGCGACGAGACGTGGCCGGCTGCGGTAATTCTTGCCGAGCGTCTGCCCCTCGCCGTTCATGGCTTTCTGGATTTTCGGCGCCACGCGCGTGATCAATTCGGGGTCGGCGCCTCGGAATCCGTAGATGGCCTGTTTGGGGTCGTCGACCCAGGCGCTGGTTTGAGCAATCTGGGACAAGGCGACGAACAGCGCCAATTGCAGCGGGCTCGTGTCCTGGAATTCATCGATATAGACGCTCTCGATCCGTTCGCTCAGCGAAGGGGCGAGATCGGGGCGGGTGAACAGGCCCAGGGCCAAACGCTCCTGGTCGACGAAATCGATCAGGCCCCATTTGCGCTTGTGGTCGTCATAGGCCTTCAGGGACTCGGCGGCGCTGGCGAAAATCGTCTTGATGTAGCACTCGACATTTTCGATCAGACGCGGGTGGCGAGCGAAGGCGCTGGCGGCCTTGCGCAACGGCTCGAAATGCGGATCGTCGGCCGCAGTCCCTTTGAGCTTGGCCAGCCGAGCCCAGTTGGGCCAGGAGATATCGGCGGTTTTTGGCGCCCGGGCTATTTCGCGCAAAGTTTCCAGCGCGCCGGCGTGCCCTTGGTTAGGCCTTCATTGTTCGGGTAACGCGCCAGGAGCGCGCCAATCGCGGCGCTGAGTTCGGCGTCGAGGCCGGCCTCGGTCTCGCCGGCAAGCGGCTTCGGCGCGACCCGCGCAAAGCCTTCCGCCGACCGGCGGGCGAAATCCTGGAATTTCTCCGCCGCCATATCGTTGGCGCGCGCGCTGGAGACAATGTTGTTGACGTCCATGCGCCAGTCGTAATGCTCCTGTCCATCGAAATGACCCAACCGGCGGGCGAGATCGTCAAGTTCGGTTGCGTATCGCGCAATGGCCCCGTCGGCGGCCTTCCGGAAAACCTTGGTTTGCGCCTCATCGCTGATGACTTCCGCAACCGGAGAAAGCCCCAAGCCGAGCGCGAATTCGCCGATCAGGCCGCCGCAAACGCTGTCCACCGTGCCGATTCGCGCGCCGAGAAGCCGAATGGCCTGCGCCGCAAGTCCGTTTTTAAGCAGGCTGCCGCGGATGCGTTCGCGCAATTCCTCGGCCGCCCTGACCGTGAAAGTGGTCGCGAGAATGGTCTCCGGCTTGCACCCTTCGATCGTCTCGGCCTCGATCATCTCGGTGAGGCGGTAGGTCTTGCCGGTTCCGGCCGAGGCCGTGACGATATCGACGCTGTGCAGGTTTTTCTTCGCGCTCATCATTCCCTCCCGCACAACGTGGCGAAATCGCAATATTTGCAATTGGGCGGCGTCATCAGGATCGGATCGTTGAATTTCGCCTGATCGACTTCGTCTTGGTCGAAGGTGGCGCGGACCGCGCCGCCAGACATTTCCTTCATCGCCGCGCGCCAGGATTTCTCGATCCTTTTCCAGGTCTCGCGCGGGGTTTCCCCCTCGATCGCGACGACCGATCCGTTGAAGCCCTGCGCGCCGGTGACAAATCGCTTCTGGCGCAGCATGAAGTAGCCAGTCGGGACGGCCGTTTTCGCATCGCCGACATGTCTGGCATAAACGGCCAGCTGGATGGCGACGCCGTCCGCGATCTCCTTGCGCCGGTATTTGTCGGTGCGCTGCCATTTGAGGTCGATCACGACAGGGCGGCCGTCCTCCTCCTCGGCGAGCAGATCGATACTGCCGCGAATGCCGGTTTTGGCGCCGAGGCTTCCTGCATCCTCGAAGCCTTTTTCCATCGCGACGATCGACAGCTTGTTGGCGCGGAGAAACCGCGTCAGTTCGGCCAGAGCCTCTGGGATGGCCTGCCGCGCCGTGGCGAGGTCGCGCGCCGCTCCGGGCAGGAGCAAGGTCGCGGCCATCTGCGGCAGGAACTCCTCAAGCAGCGCCCGGGCGAGATTGACGGCTTCGCCAGGATCAGGCGGCGCGCCCGGTTTGAACAAGGTTTCGGCGATCTTGTGGGCGAGCGTGCCGAACAAGGCGTCGCCACCCGCCAGCGACTGGCGGACGCCGCTTTCGAGCGAGCTGACATAGTTCAGGGTCCATTGCAACGGGCAACTCAAGAGCGACGATAAAGAACTTGCTGACTCGAACTCGCGCGGCGCAATCCTGTCGGCGGGCGCCGACCATTCGCCGCGGCGTTCAGGCAGAGAGCCGGGTTCGACCTCGCGGTGGATCAGAATACGCCCGGCAAATTGTGGCGCGGGCTCGGACAAGATCGTCTCGGCGCGCGCGCCGATCCGCATTTCGAGACCAGGACGGCCGGCAACGAGCGCATGCCATAGCGGGTGAGACTTGACCTCCTCGCCCCCCGCCATCGAGGAGCGGACCAAGATGAGCTTCTTGCGCGCATGCCGCACCGGCTGCTCCCAGGCGCTCGCGATGCGGCGGAGCGCCAGCGACGGATCGTCGATCGGACTTCCCGCCTGCTTGAGCGCCTCCCGTTCATCGGAATCCCAAATGGCGCGCTGGGCGATTTCGCCATTGTCGGCGAAGTGCCACCAGATGGCCGTATCGGCCGGGCCCCAGATGGCGCCGGGATGGGCGACTGCGCGCCAGGGAGCGGCCTCCGCCAAAGCGGTCGGATCGCTCACGCCGGCGCCGATCACCTGCTCGATCATCCGCTCGATCAGCAGGCGGTCGAATGTTTCGGCCTCGGTCGCCTCAATCGCCGCACCAAGATCGCTGGCGGCGGTCGCCAGCGCCAGGAACAGCGCGTCGTCAGTGGCCCCGAAACGCGCCGACGCCCAGGCGCCGACGCGGCCGGCGATCCCGCGCGCGGCGGCGCGCGGGATGCCAATAATCGGATCATGCCGCTCGGGTTCGACATAGGCGCGCCAAGCGGCAATGGCCGCGGCGCGCTTGGCCTCGGAGTCATCGGGCGACTTCTCGGCAAAGCGTTTGGCGATGTCCTCGAAAACCTCCTGCCAAAGCGGACCGCCGACGCCGGGGGGCTGAGCAACCCTGGAAGCAAGCCTGTTTGCCGCCCAGCGAGGCAAAGGGCTTACGGGCAGGAGCAGAAAATCGAGCAGGCTTTTCGGATCCGGCGGATTCCAGGCCAGCGCGAAGGCGAGCGGCAAAACCTGCAACAGGGCGCGATGCGGCGATGGCGTCGATGCGCCGAGCCGCGGAAGGCCGACGCGATGTAGAGCGTGGTCGAGCAAGGCGCTGTCCTTGCCCAGGACAAATAGGAGCCCTTCATTGGAATTTTTGTCGGCGGCGAGCCATGCGGCGATCGCCTCGGCCGCGACGAGTTCGGTGTCGGCCGTCAAAAGGCAGACTGAGCCGTCGCCGGCAAGATCAGGGGCGGACCGCTTGCTTTCAAAGGGCGTCAACAGGCGCGCCAGATCGGTCGAGCCTCGATCGGCATCCGTCGCGTCGCGGGCGGTGACCGAAACGCCACAGGCTTCGAGGGCATCGAGAAGACGCCGCCATCCCGCGGGCAGATCGCCGCGCTCATCGATCAGTTCGATTAAAGCCAGCGGGAGCTTCGGCTTCTCGCCAAGCGCAGCAATCGCCGCCTGAAGCCGGTCAGAGAGGCCCGAAGGAAGATCAGGGCCGGCGCTTTCCGCCGCCGCCAGATCCGCGAGGTGCCTTGAGGAGATTGACATTCCCGGCCGCCATCCGGCCTCGACCAGTTCGTCGCGCCAGTTCAGCAGTTCGCGCGCGGTCGACCACGAATCCTTCTTGAAGGATTCCGACCAGAACCGCTCGCCTCCGCAGGCTTCCAGCTTGCGCCGATAAATGGCGATGCGCTTGACCCCCGCGCTGGCGGGGGCGCCGAGGCGGAGCATCGTCTCGATGTGGTCGAGCAGCCGCATCGGGCCAACGACAGCGGCGTCCACGACGGCCGCACCAGCGCCGGGATGTTCGGGCCAGGCGCCGGCATCGGCGAACGAGGAAAACACAAGACGAAGGGACATGTTGGCCTCGTGGCTAAAAGATTGCGGCGAAAACATCAGCGGAACAGGCCGCAAGCCTGGACCTGCGACGCGACCTGAACGGGCGGGATTCATTTGCACTCATGGCGCGTCCCCCCCGTCAATTCGAGGCCGGCACGACAGGGGCGTCGGGATCGTGCGGTCCCGGAACGAGGCCTGCCGCGACGACGCTGCTCACGCCGTCGACATGGCATTCCTGGTCATCGAAGAAGATGTGCGCGCCGGTCGCGGCAAGGATCGGCGCCTTTTCGTGCCCGCCGACGAAATGAGCTTCGTCGGCTGGCGTTCCCCAGGAGCGCAACGTCTGGATTACGCGCTCATGGGCCGGCGCGTTTCTGGCGGTGACGATCGCGGTCCTGATGCGACTTGTGCCGTCGGGACGCATAAAGCGCTTTCGCAATTCCCCAGCTTGGGAAGGAAGCTCTTCCCGAACGGTCCCGGCGCCATGGGAATTTCAGCGTTCCTGACTTCATGCTCCAGGAATCTTTCGAGCCCCTGTTCCTTGTAGATCCGATCCGACTCGGCGCTAAACACAACCGCGTCGCCATCGAAGGCGAGCCGCACTTCATCGAAAGGGGCTTGATGGGCAATATTTGGCGCAGAGCCAAGCCGCGCCCCCGCCGCGCCGGCGGCGACGACAGCGCGCACATCATCATTATCATTCGACAGAAACAGATCGATCCTCCAGGCCGCAACGAAAGGCGCCACGGATCGGCCAGACAGGAAACTGCCGTGCTTTATCGATAGCCCATGATCTTTGCAGGAATTGAAGGCGCGCAATGAGAGGTCGGGCGAATTCTTTGACAGGACGATGACCTCGACCAGCCGTTCGCCATCGGCCGGGTTCAGGGCGAGAAGGCGCCGAACGACTTCGAATGCCGCGCCAGGCTTCAAAGGAGTCTTTTCTCGCGCCCTTTGCAATTCGGAATAGGCCATCACCCCCTCGGCCTCGAACAACGCATGTTCTTCTTCGAGGTCGAATAACGCGCGGGTCGAAACGCCGATGGTCAGCGGCAATTGGGTGACAGTCGGGTCCATGCTGAAGGAACTAGTGGCCCGAGTCATTCGAACTGAGGGTATAGGGTTTTCAGCTTAACGCGGGCGTCTTCGGTCGTGAACTGCCAGTCGGCTTTCATGCAGCGCTTGTTGCGATTGTTTTGCCATGCGGCGACTTCCGCAATCAGTGTCGCCTTGTCGGGGATGCGGCGATCGAGGCATTGAGTTGCAAGGACGGCGAGCTCAGACTCTGCCATGTCGAGCCAGCTTCCATGCTTGGGCGTGAAATGCCATTCGAAGCGCTCGACGAGCCGTCGCGCCTCGGCGGCGGGAAAGGCGGCGTAGAGCGATGCCGGCACGTGCGTCGAGAGGTTGTCCTGCACCAGCACGATCTTCGTCGCGTCAGGGAAATGCGTATCGGATAGTTCTTTGAGGACATGCGCGTAGTCAATGGCGGCGTGGCGGTCGGCGACCTTGACGCAGCGCCAGCCTTCCAGCGGCGCGAACATCATGAACAGGCTGGCCACGCCATTGCGCTCGTATTCGTAATCGTGGCGCGCCTTGCGTCCGGGCGCGGCGGGAATGGGCGCGCGCGTCTCGGCGATCATTTGCTTTGTCGTCTCGTCGAGGCACACTACGGGATGCTGCCGATCATGCGGCCGTTGATAGACCTCCAGCACGTCTTCCATCGCGGCGACGAAGCCCGCGTTGGCGTGCGGCGGGATCACCCATTGCTGCTTAAGATGCGGCTTGAGAATGTTTTTTTGAGCGTGCGTCCGATCGTGTTGTCGCTGGCCTTGGCGACGATATTCAGCTCGACGACCTTCTGTTCGAGCAGGCTCAGCGTCCATCGGGCGTAACCCGCCGGCGCCGGCCCGCAGGCCAGCGCAATCAGCTTGGCTTCCGCTACGCCATCGAAAATTCGACGCGGCGCAGAGCGCGGATTGTATTTGCGCGTCAATACCGCCTCGAACCCTTCCTCCACCAATTGGCGGCGCGTCCGCTCGACGTTAGCGACGCTGGTGTCCAAAGCGGCGGAAATCTCGCTGTCGCTCCAGCCTTCGCCGGCGTCCGACACATCGGCCTTCAGCAGGATGCGCGCCTTCGTCGACAACTGCGCCGAACGATGCCCGGAGCGGATGAACTCCGAGAGTTTCTCACGCTCCTCCGCGCTCAAGCGAACCACGTATTTCTTGACGGCGATCTCTTTCCCGGCCACGAATCACCTCCATCGCTGATGCGCAGCGACAGAGATTCAGAACTCACCGTCAAAAGCAATGACGGCGGCCACTAGCGGTCATAAATGCAAGTCTGCGCAATCGATGTGACAAAAGCGGACGTAGACGTCCGGGCGATCCCTTGGAATCACCATGCAGCTTCTCGTTGCGCGAAGGTACGACCTCTCTGTGATCAGCGCAATGCTGACGGTTTCCGTCTCATGCTGGTCGAGCCATCTCCAGACATGGCCAGAGGCACTTCCTTCGAGATGAGACCGCCGCCGCCGTTCTCCTGTATTTGCACGCCACGGCACTACGCCGGTAAATCCTTGTTGAATCGGCCCTAAATCCGGCTCTTTTAATCGACCCCGCAAGGGGAAGGTCTGTCGATCCCCGCTGAACTCGGGGCGACATGAAGGCTTCACATCCCAATTCGGAAGGCTTGGCGCGGGGCGCGCGGATGCTGCGCACCGCGCTCGGCCCGGCCATTGCGCGGTTTCTGGAAGACGCCGCCGTCGTCGAGGTGATGCTGAACCCGGACGGGCGTATCTGGATCGACCGGCTCTCCGAAGGGCTGTCCGATACGGGCGAACGGCTGTCGCCCGCCGATGGCGAGCGCATCGTGCGCCTGGTCGCGCATCATGTCGGCGCCGAGGTCCATGCAGGCAGCCCGCGCGTCTCGGCCGAACTTCCCGAGACGGGGGAGCGGTTCGAGGGGCTTCTTCCACCCGTCGTCGCGGCGCCGGCCTTCGCCATCCGCAAGCCGGCCGTCGCGGTGTTCACGCTCGACGATTATGTCGCGGCCGGGATCATGTCGGCGGGACAGGCCGAGACGCTGCGCGAGGGCGTCGCGTCTCGCGCCAACATACTCGTCGCCGGCGGCACCTCCACCGGCAAGACGACGCTGACCAACGCGTTGCTCGCCGAGGTGGCGAAGACCTCCGATCGCGTTGTCATCATCGAGGATACCCGCGAGTTGCAATGCGCCGCGCCCAACCTCGTCGCTATGCGCACCAAGGATGGCGTCGCCTCGCTTTCGGATCTCGTCCGCTCCAGCTTACGCCTGCGCCCCGACCGCATCCCGGTCGGCGAGGTGCGCGGCGCGGAAGCGTTGGACCTCCTGAAGGCGTGGGGCACCGGCCATCCCGGCGGCGTCGGCACCATCCACTCCGGTTCGGCCATCGGTGCGCTCCGCCGCATGGAGCAACTCATCCAGGAGGCCGTCGTCACCGTGCCGCGCGCCCTGATCGCGGAGACGATCGATCTCGTCGCTGTCCTCTCCGGACGCGGACGCAAACGCCGCCTCGCCGAACTCGCCCGCGTCGAAGGCCTCGGCCCCGATGGCGATTACCGCGTCGCGCCAGCCGCCATCGATGCCGCTGACCTGCCCATTTCTCCGCTCCCCGCATCCATCGCCCAAGGAGACCACGCATGATCAAGCTTGCCCGCCGCGCCCATCCCCGCCTTGACGCGGCGCTCACCGCGGCCGCCCTCGGCCTGCTGCTCGTGGGGCCCGCCTATGCCTCGGGCTCCTCAATGCCCTGGGAAACCCCGCTCAATTCGATCCTGCAATCCGTGCAGGGACCGGTCGCCAAGATCATCTCGGTCATCATGATCACCGTCACCGGCCTCAGCCTCGCCTTTGGCGACACCTCGGGCGGCTTTCGCCGGCTGATCCAGATCGTCTTCGGCCTCTCCATCTCCTTTGCCGCCAGCTCCTTCTTCCTCTCCTTCTTCAGCTTCAGCGGCGGAGCGCTCGTGTGATGACGGGCATGGCTGACCCGACCAACACCGCGCCGGGCTTTTGCGTGCCCGTGCACCGGGCGCTGACCGAGCCAATCCTGCTCGGCGGCGCCCCGCGCGCCCTCGCCATCCTCAACGGCACGCTCGCGGGCGCGATCGGCCTGGGACTTCGCCTCTGGCTGATCGGGCTCGCCATCTGGGCGGTCGGCCATGTCGCCGCCGTGTGGGCGGCAAAGCGCGATCCGCTCTTCGTCGACGTGGTGCGCCGCCATTTGCGCATCCCCGCGCATCTCACGGTTTGAGCGGGCGCGCACCGATGATGAACCTCGCCGAATACCGCAACAAGAACAGCCGGCTCGCCGATTTCCTGCCCTGGGTGGCGTTGATCGGCGAAGGGATCGTCCTCAACAAGGACGGGAGCTTTCAGCGCACCGCGCGCTTTCGCGGACCGGACCTCGATTCCGCCGTGCCCGCCGAGCTGGTCGCGGTCGCCGGTCGACTCAACAACGCCTTTCGCCGCCTGGGGTCGGGCTGGGCGATCTTCGTCGAGGCGCAGCGTCACGTCTCGAACCGTTATCCCGAAAGCACGTTCCTGGACGCGGCCTCGGCGCTGGTCGATGCCGAACGCAAGGCCGATTTCGAAGAGGCAGACAGCCATTTCGAGTCGAGCTATTTCCTGACCTTCACCTATTTGCCGCCGGCCGAGGACGCCGCTCGTGCCGAAAGCTGGCTCTATGAAGGCCGCGACCAGAAGGGCCTCGATGCGCGCGGGGCGCTGACCGGCTTTGCCGATCGCACCGACCGCATCCTTCGTCTCGTCGAAGCCTTCATGCCGGAATGCGTCTGGCTGGATGACGCGGAGACGCTGACCTACCTGCACGCCTGCGTCTCGACCAGGCGGCACCGCGTCCGCGTGCCCGAGACGCCGATGTATCTCGACGCGCTGCTCGCCGATCAGGCGCTGAGCGGCGGTCTGGAGCCGCGACTGGGTTCGCAGCATCTGCGCGTGCTGACGATTACCGGCTTTCCCGCCGCGACGACCCCCGGCCTGCTCGACGAGTTGAACCGGCTGGCCTTTCCCTATCGCTGGTCCACCCGCGCCATCCTGCTCGACAAGACCGACGCGACGAAGCTGCTGACGAAGATCAGGCGGCAATGGTTCGCCAAGCGCAAGTCGATCGCCGCGATCCTGAAGGAGGTGATGACCAACGAAGCGTCGGCGCTGGTCGATACGGACGCCTCGAACAAGGCGGCCGACGCCGATCTCGCGCTTCAGGAACTCGGCGCCGACTATGCCGGCATCGCCTATGTCACCGCCACCGTGACGGTGTGGGACGCCGATCCGCGCGCCGCCGACGAGAAGCTCCGCCTCGTCGAGAAGGTGGTACAGGGCCGCGATTTCACGGCGATGGCGGAGTCCATCAACGCCGTGGACGCCTGGCTCGGATCCTTGCCGGGCCACGTTTACGCAAATGTCCGGCAGCCGCCGATCTCGACGCTCAATCTCGCCCACCTGAT
Source organism: Methylocystis sp. KS32 (assembly GCA_002862095.1). GTDB lineage: Bacteria > Pseudomonadota > Alphaproteobacteria > Rhizobiales > Beijerinckiaceae > Methylocystis. The sequence continues at coordinate 226,326 of PHSQ01000005.1, forward strand.
CCCCCTGTCAGCGGTGTGGGCGGGGCCGGAACGGGACGAGCATTTTGCAGCCCCTCCGCTGCTCTTCGGCAAGACCGAAGGCTCGACCCCGTTCCGGTTTTCCCTCCACGTCGGCGATGTCGGCCATACGCTGATCGTCGGCCCGACCGGCGCGGGCAAGTCCGTGCTGCTGGCGCTGATGGCGCTCCAGTTTCGCCGTTACGCCGGCGCGCAAGTCTTCGCCTTCGATTTCGGCGGCTCGATCCGCGCCGCGGCGCTCGCCATGCGTGGCGACTGGCACGATCTCGGCGGCGGCTTGACCGAAGGCAGCGCCGCCAGCGTCTCGCTGCAACCGCTCGCCCGCATCGACGATACCGCCGAACGCGCCTGGGCAGCCGACTGGATCGTCGCGATCCTCACGCGCGAGCGCGTGCCGATCAATCCGGAAGTGAAGGAGCACATCTGGACGGCGCTGACATCGCTCAGCAGCGCGCCGGTCGAGGAACGCACCATCACCGGCCTTTGCGTGCTGTTGCAGTCGAACGACCTCAAGCAGGCGTTCCGTCCATATTGCATCGGCGGCGCGTGGGGACGGCTGCTCGACGCCGAGAGCGAGCATCTTGGCACGGCCACCGTTCAGGCCTTCGAGACCGAAGGGCTGATCGGCGCCGAAGCCGCGCCCGCCGTTCTCGCCTATCTGTTCCACCGCATCGAGGATCGCCTCGACGGATCGCCGACGCTCATTATCGTCGACGAAGGCTGGCTCGCGCTCGACGACGAAGGTTTTGCCGGCCAGCTGCGCGAATGGCTGAAAACGCTGCGCAAGAAGAACGCCAGCGTCATCTTCGCCACGCAGTCCCTGTCGGACATCGACGGTTCGGCCATCGCGCCCGCCATCATCGAGAGCTGCCAGACCCGGCTCTTGCTCCCCAACGAGCGCGCCATCGAGCCGCAGATCACCGCCATCTATCGCCGCTTCGGCCTCAACGACCGCCAGATCGAGATCATCGCGCGGGCCATGCCCAAGCGCGACTATTACTGCCAGTCGCGGCGCGGCAGCCGGCTGTTCGAACTCGGCCTCTCGGAAGTGGCGCTGTCGCTCTGCGCCGCGTCCTCGCGCCAGCACCAGCAACTTATCGCGGAGGTTCACGCCCGCTCCGGCGCCGACGGCTTTCTCGCCGCGTGGCTGCGCGAGAACCGGCTCGCCTGGGCGGCCGACATGATCGCCGGCCTCGCCAACGTCATCCCGCAAAACCGCATTCCATCCGCCCGCCAACCGGAGATCACGTCATGATCCATGTCCGTTTTCACTCTCGCGCCCGGCGTTTCGCCCTGGCGCCACACCCCCATAGGATCTGTTGGGTCTAGGCCAAGACACAGCAAGGCGGTGATCACCGGACGCTTACGCCGCATCCGCGCCAACTCGTCCTCCGGCGCACGCCGGTGCGACGGCCGGCCAACCCGTTTGTCCCGCAGGCCATCCTCGCCCTCCGATTGGTACCGGACGCATTGGCGCCGGAAGTGACGCCCGGACATGCCAAGCAACTCCCCGGCCTCCTCGGCCGTCAGCCAGCCTTGCTTGTGGCGGTCGAGCGCATCGAGAAAGCGCCTCATGTGCGCCTCCCATAACACCTGGATACGGGGCATCCGCAGGCTCCTGAACAGACTGCGAACAAGGCGGACATATTATCCGCTTCAAAACACGGACATCTCGTCCGCTCCCAACACAATATTCAACGCCGATTGACAATTCGAACGAGACCCCCCCACGATGCTCAATGACTAACCGGATTCGGTTGTTCCCGGACGATCCCTAAGCCGAAAAATATTTGGAATCAGTAGGGTTTCACAAACGACCGTTTGCGGATGAATTCGGCGACTAACGGGTTTCGGCCAGATTTCGCTTTCAAAACCCTCTTTCAAAATCGCTACCAAAGGCAATCGCCTTGTGAAATGGGTGTCATTCGTCTCCCGTTCTTGGTGGGGCCGCCCTTGCCGTACGATTTTGTACAAATCGTGTGGTGACCCCTAAAAATCGTGTAGTGACTCCTCCCATGGAGAGTTTCATGCGCAGCCGCCTTGCCTTGCTTCTGTTACTGAGCCTGTTCGGCTGCACCACGGCCCCCATCATCGCGCTCGGTCCAGATGCCGATGCCGACCCGCTGGTGCAGCAACTGGCGCTGGATGCCCGGTTGCAGGGCAGCCACGCCGTGCCGGGCAATCAGGTGCGTCTGCTGCGCGATGGAGTGGAGACGCTGCCCGCGATGTTCAAAGCCATGGCGGCGGCCAAGGACCACATCCATTTGGAATATTTCACCTTCGAGAATGTCCGCGTGGGTGACACCACGCTGGGCGACCTGCTGGTGGCCAAGCTGCACCAGGGCGTGGCCGTCGCGGTGAGCTATGACGGGTTCGGCTCGCTGAAGGCCGAGCCGGAATTTCTGGAACGCCTCCGCCAGAGCGGCGCGAAGCTGCTGGAATTCCATCCGCTCGATCCCCAGTCGGCCCTGAAGCTGCAAAATCCCAACGATCGCGACCATCGCAAGATCATGGTGATCGACGGCCGGGTGGCGTTTGTCGGTGGAGTCAATCTCGACCACGTGTATGAGAATCAGCGCGACCCGGCCGCGGCAGCCGAAGACGACACCGCCCATGCCTATTGGCGCGACACCGACGCGCGGATCGAAGGGCCGGCTGTGGCGGAGCTGCAGAAACTGTTTCTGGCCAACTGGGCGCATGAGAAGGGCCCCGCTCTGCCGCCGGGCGATTTCTTTCCAACCCTGCCGCCCATGGGAGCCGAGACAGTACGCATCGTCGGCAGCACACCCAACCAGGACCAGCCGCTGTTCTACGCGGCGTTGTTGAACGCGGTGCGTGGCGCCCGCGACAGCGTGAGCCTGGGCACAGGCTATTTCGTGCCGACCCGGCAAGAGCGCGAGGAAATGGAGGATGCCAGCAAGCGTGGTGTTTCCGTGCGGCTGGTGCTGCCCTCGGTGAGTGATTCCGACGGCGCCTTGGCCGCCGGCCGCGGCTTCTACACCGATCTGCTCGAAGCCGGCATCCGCATTTTCGAGCTGCATGGCATGGTTCTGCATTCAAAGTTCGCCACCATCGACGGCGTTTGGACAGCCGTCGGTTCGTCCAATTTCGACCGCCGCAGCGTGAACTTCAACAACGAGGTGGACGCCATTGTGTTTGGCCGAGAAACCGCCCATGCCGCCGGGGCGCTGTTCGACCGGGACATCTCTCGATCGGAACCAATCGACCTTGCCCACTGGCACAACCGGCCATTCAACGAACGCAGTCACGAATTCTTTTCGCGGCTCTGGGAGTTTTTGATGTAGGTGACCGAGTGCCCGCGCGGGTGCCGATAGCTGGCCCGGGCCGGGAAAATGCAAAGACATACATCGCGCATCCGGCCTTCGATGGTCCGGGGCAGTTCGCGGCGATATCTCGAAGCAACGCGGGTATGTGTAGCGGCGCGCAATCGAAATGTGGCGGACGCGCAATCAAGGGCACTTTCCGACGCACAATCGGTGAGAACATCGGTGACCACGAACGCACGCTATCTGAGACTGAGCGCACGATCGGTGAGACGGACGCGAGATCGCGCAAACTCGACGCACATTAGTTGAGACGTAAGCGGTGCGGCGAAGCCACGGGCATCGCGAGCTATGCACGAATCTGGGTGACGGGATGAATCAAGCGGCGGATTTTTGATCGGACGCGATTTCGATTCCGTCGCGGAATTTTACACCGCTGATAATCCTGGGCAATAGCTTTTGTCCTTGCAGCCTGCGCCAGCTTTTCGACGCCTCCATCACCAGCTTGAACACCATGAGACGCGCCGTGTCCTGCGAGAGCGCGCCTTTCGTGCGAACGGTTCTGTGTCTCACTGTTGCAAAGGCGCTCTCGATCGGATTCGACGTGCGCAAATGCGTCCAATGATGATGTGGACGGCCTCTCCTCAACGGCATCATAGTGCCAAGGCGTGGTCGCAGGAGCGCCACAAAGAGGGAGGCCGTCCGTGAAACAGTTTATCAGAATCGGCGTCGATCTGGCCAAGAACTATTTTCAAGTTCACGCGGTGGCGAATGAAGGCGGGCCCGCGGTGACGCGCAAATTAAAGCGCTCGAAGATGCACGAGTTCTTTGCGCAGATCGAGCCCTGCCTCATCGGCATGGAAGCCTGCGGCTCGGCGCATTATTGGGCGCGCGAACTCGAGACGATGGGCCACGAAGTTCTGCTGATGCCGCCGGCTTATACCAAGCCCTATGTCAAACGCGGCAAGAACGACGCGGTCGATGCGGAAGCGATCTGCGAGGCGGCGTCCCGCCCTGGAATGCGCTTCGTTCCGATCAAGAGCGCCGAGCAACAAGCGACGCTGATGCTGCACAAGACACGAGAATTGCTGGTTAAACAGCAAACGATGAGTGTCAACGCCCTGCGCAGCCATCTTTCGGAGTTTGGCATTGTTGTCGCCAAGGGAATTGGCCGCGTCGACGAACTGCTCGAACTGGCCGAAAGCGATACGACCCTTCCCGAGGTCGCCAAGGCAGCCGTGAAGATTCTAGCCCAACATCTCGAAGGGCTCGACAAATCGATCGACGATCTGGAGAAGCAAATCGGCCGCGTCCATGCACAAAGCGAAATGAGCCGGTTGCTCGACCAGGTTCCCGGCGTCGGGAAAATCATCGCCTCGGTGATCTCGGCTAGCGTGCCCGACCCGAGTGTGTTCAAATCGGGCCGCGATTTTGCCGCCTGGCTCGGTCTCACCCCGCGCCAGAATTCGAGCGGCGGCAAGCAGACGCTCGGGGGCATCACCAAGCAGGGCAACCGATACATCAGGAAATCGCTTGTCTTGGGGGCAACCTCGCTGTTGCGCGTTGTAGGCAAACGCAAAGGCGCCTTGCGCGACTGGATCGTCGCGTTGCTGGCGAAGAAGCCGGCGCGACTGGTCACGGTGGCCTTGGCCAATAAGCTGGCCCGGATCGTCTGGGCGATGATGAAAACTGGCGAATGCTTTCGCGCCGAGATGTTCGCAAAGGCATAAGGAAAAGGCCGCCATCGCTACAAGCTAGGGGGCCTGAGCTTCGAGTTTGGCAAGCGCATCGAAACGTGATGAACGACACGGTCGTGACCGAATGCCTGGAACACCCTGACGCTGAGCATGAGCACAAAGCTCGCTCCAATGATAGGGATCCAGTGCGTCGGACTTCATCAAGGCCAGCGGACGTATGTGCCGCACCGAAAGGCCGGACATATGACCGCAGCCGACCAAATCGTTCAACGCGAAGAAAACGCTTGCCATGGGGCCGTCCACATATGCTCTGCGGGAAAATCGAAAAACGTCAGCAGTGCGTCGCGGTCTTTCGTCAAGCAATCGACGGCCTTCGGATATTTCGCCGCAAATTTCTCGGCGAAAATATCCATCGCCGTCTGCGCCGCCGCGCGGCTCTCCGACAGCCAGATTTCGCGCAAATCCTTATGCGCGGCGCTCTGCAAGGCCTTCGGCAGCTTGTCGAGAACGTTCAACGTCTTGTGAACCCAGCACCGCTGATGGCGCGTCGACGGAAACGCCTCGTCAAGCGCTTTCCAGAAGCCGAGAGCCCCGTCGCCAACCGCGATTTCCGGCGCCAGGACCAGCCCGCGCGCTTTCAAATCGACGAGCAATTCCTTCCAGCTTTGCGCGCTCTCGCGCATGCCCGCCGCGAGGCCGAGCAGCTCCTTCTTGCCTTCCGGCGTCGCGCCAATGATCACCAACATGCATGTATGGATGCCCCCGTTCGCGCAAGATGTTTTCGAACGACTTGGTCCGCGTGATCGGATGCGGTCATGTATCAGGCCTTGGTAAGCGGCCTGATCTGGCCGCTGGCCGGTATGGAGATGAGCGGATCTGGCGCAGATCATTCGGGCGAGCTGTCGAGCTCGGTGCATGTTAACGCGTTTCCAGACCCAGATCTAACCGATCATTTTGACCTTACCGTTCGTCGACCTCCCTACACGCCCGACAGTCCTCCGGTTGCTTTGGCTGATTGTCGATCAGGCCGCCGCAGCCACAGGAACCCGATAATCCTCCGCCTTCGCCAGCATGGCCCAGATCGACCGGGCCATCTTGTTGGCGAGCGCAATCGCCACCAGCATCTTTGGTTTGCGCGCCAGCAAGCGCTGCAGCCAGCTTCCCTCCGGGGCGCCCTTTCGCGAGGCCGAGCGGACGACGGCCATCGCGCCGATGATCAGCAGCCGACGAATATCACGCTGCCCCATCTTCGAGACTTTTCCGAGAACCTGCTTGCCGCCGGTCGAATGTTGCCGGGGCGCGAGCCCGAGCCAGGCGGCGAAATCGCGCCCGCGTTTGAAGACATCCATCGGCGGCGCAAAGGTCTCGATCGCCAAGGCCGTGATGGGGCCGACGCCTGGCATCGTCTGCAGACGTCGCGTCGTTTCTCCGCACGCGGCTTCGTGGACCGTCACCTTCTCGAGTTCGGAGATCCTTTTCGACAACCCCTCGATCTGATCGAGGAAGACACGGGCCAACTCCACGACGAGAAGCGGAAGCGAAGTCCCCTGACCCTGATCCTCGACCGCCTCTGCAAGAACTTTCACATTCGCGGGTCCCTGCGCGGCCACGACGCCGTGCTCCGACAAATGACCGCGGAGCGCATTGATCAGTTGCGTGCGCTGCCGGACCATAAGATCGCGCGTCCGGAAAAGCATGGCGCGCCCTTGCTGTTCCTCGGTCTTGACCGCGACGAAGCGCATCGTCGGCCGAACCGCAGCCTCGGCGATCGCTTCCGCGTCGGCCGCATCGTTCTTTTGGCGTTTCACGAACGGTTTGACGTAGGCGGGCGGGATCAACCGAACCTCGTGGCCAAGGTCGCGGATGGTCCGTCCCCAATGGTGCGCGCTCCCGCAGGCCTCCATGGCGACGACGCAGCGTGGCTGCTCGGCAAAGAAGGCGAGAACTTTCTCTCGGGAAAGCTTCTTGCGGAAAGCCACGCCGCCGTCGGCGAGGGCGCCGTGCGCCTGGAAGGAGCGCTTTGCAAGGTCGAGACCGATGATGCTAACCTGTTCCATGGATGCTCTCTCCGTTGGATGCTCTCTCCGTTCGTGGGATGCGAAAACATCACCACCTTGGCACATTCGATGCCGTCAGGAGGGGGCATCCACTCCATCATTCTGCCTGCGGCTCCATGCGCGCTTGCAGATAGACGCCGTCGGCCCACACATAGACATAGCGTCGAGCCGACAGATCGCGCTTTTGCCAGCGGCGATAATCGTCTTCCCAGTCGCCTTTCAGCCGCGCGATCACGCTGGGCGAAAGATTGGGCGCCCCCTTGCCGAGCAAGGCGGTCAGCACATCCTGGAAATCGCCGGTCGAAACGCCGCGCAGATACAGCGCCGGCAGGAGAACGTCGAGGCTCTTCGTGCGCCGCGCCCATTTCGGCAGGATCGACGAGGCGTAGCGGATGCGGTCTTCGTCGCTCGCCCCACGGTCACGCCCCTTGGGCTTTTCCACCTCGACAGGCCCAACGCCCGTCTGGATCGCGCGGACGGGATCATGCCCGTGCCGAACGACGCGCTGGCGCCCGTCCGGCAGCTTCAACTCGCCGTGCTGCGCCAGAAACGCCGCGAATTCCGCCTCCACCGCCTGCTCAATCAGACGCTTCGCGCCTGAGCGCAGGATTTCCGTAAGCGGGTCGTCGATTGCGCCTTCCTGTTTGAATGCGACAACATTATTCTCGGTCATGGCGTAACGCTCCTCCTGGAGCTTCGGGCAGGTTTGGTCACCAACCCCGTTACGCCGCCTTCCTCACCCCGTCATCACCCAGTTTCGGCCATAGCTCCTGCTCGCCGCGCCCATGGCGGTCGCGCCGATGCTGGCTACCCCGGCCCATGCCCAATGGGTGGTCTTCGATCCGTCGAACTATGCGCAGAACGTAATGACCGCCGCACGCAGCCTCCAGCAGATCACCAACCAGATCACCAGCCTGCAAAATCAGGCGCAGATGCTGATCAATCAGGCCCGCAACCTTGCGAGCCTGCCCGTTTCCTCGCTCAACCAGATCGAGCAGTCGCTCCAGCGCACGCAGACCCTGCTCGCCCAGGCCCAGAACATCACCTACAACACTCAGGCGATCAACACGGCGTTCCAGAGCCAGTATTCGACCGCCTCGATGTCGGGCGCGAACGCCCAGCTCGTCGCCAATGCGCAGGTCCGCTGGCAGAACACGTTGGCCGCGCTTCAGGACGCAATGAAGACGCAGGCCACCGTCGTCTCTAATCTCGGCACGAATTCCGCGCAAATGTCGGTGCTGGTCAACGCCAGCCAGAACGCGACTGGCGCATTGCAGGCGACGCAGGCCGGCAATCAGCTGGTGGCGCTCGCCGCGCAGCAGGTCGCCGACTTGACCGCCGTCGTCGCCGCCAACGGCCGCGCCGACGCGCTACGCGACGCCGAGCGCTCGGCCGCCGCCGCGCAAGGCCAGGCCCAGCGCCAGACGTTTCTGACTCCCGGCGCCGGCTATCAGCCCGGCAATGCGCAGATGTTCCACTCTGGCAACTGAGGCGGCGCCGGTGGAAACCAAAACTCTGGCGCGCATCGGCGCCGTGGTGTTCGTCGCCATCGCCATCACCGCAGCGGTGATCGACGGCGCGCGCAAGCCCGATGCGCCGGCAGCCTTCGCCGCCGCCCCGGTGATCGCCGCCAGCGAGGATCCTTTGAGTCGTGAACTCGGCCGGTGCAGCGCGCTGGGCGAAGCGGGCGAGCGCGATCCCGGCTGTTTGGCCGCCTGGGCCAAAAACCGCCGCCGCTTTCTGGGTGAGGGGCGCTAAGCCATGGGCAACACCGGCGTCATCGACCAATTCCTCGGCGTCTTCACCAGTTACATCGACAGCGGCTTCGGCCTTCTGGGCGGCGAGGTCGGTTTCATCGCCACCACGCTCATCGTCATCGATGTGACGCTCGCCGCGCTGTTCTGGAGCTGGGGCGCCGACGAGGACATCATGGCGCGCCTCGTCAAGAAAACGCTGTTCGTCGGCGTTTTCGCCTATCTCATCTCCAACTGGAACAATCTCGCCAAGATCATCTTCGATAGCTTTGCCGGGCTCGGCCTCAAGGCTTCGGGCGCCGGCTTTACCACCGCGCAGCTGATGCAACCGGGCAAGGTCGCCCAGACCGGGCTCGACGCAAGCCGCCCGCTGCTCAACGCGATCTCGAACCTGATGGGCTATGTCTCGTTCTTCGAGAACTTCATCCAGATCGCCTGCATGCTGTTCGCCTGGGCGCTGGTGCTGCTCGCCTTCTTCATCCTCGCCATCCAGCTCTTCGTCACCCTGATCGAGTTCAAGCTGACGACGCTCGCCGGCTTCGTGCTCATCCCCTTCGGCCTGTTTGGCAAGAGCGCCTTCATGGCCGAGCGCGTGCTGGGCAATGTCATCTCTGCCGGCATCAAGGTGCTGGTGCTCGCCGGCATCATCGGCATCGGCTCGACCCTGTTCTCGCAATTCACCGCAGGATTCGGCGGCGCGACGCCAACCATCGATCAGGCCATGGCGATCGTGCTTGCAGCATTGTCGCTGCTCGGCCTTGGCATCTTCGGTCCCGGCATCGCCAATGGCCTCGTCTCCGGCGGTCCGCAGCTTGGCGCCGGCGCGGCGATTGGAACCGGGCTCGCCGCCGGCGGCATGGTCGCGGCAGGCGCGGCTGCCGTCGGGGCGGTCGCCTCTGGTGGCGCGGCGCTCGCGGGTGGCGCAGCCGCAGCCGCCCGTGGCGGGGCGGCGCTCGCGGGCGGGGCTTCCACGGCCTACAGCCTCGGCGCTGCCGGTAATTCCGGCGCATCGGGCGTCGCCTCGGGCCTCGGCGGCGTCGCCAACGCCGGCGCGCAAGCCGCCATCTCGCCCCTGAAACGCGCGGCGTCCGGGGCCGCCGACAACCTCAAATCCAGCTATCAGGCTGGCAGCCGCGCGGCCTTCGAGAGCACGGGTGGCTCCGTCGCTGGTGGTGAGGTTGGTGAGGCCAAAACCGCCGCGCCCGCGGAATCCTCCCCGCCCGCCACTGACGGACCGCCCGCCTGGGCGCAGCGCATGAAGCGCTCTCAAGCGATGACCCACGGCGTTCAGACCGCCGCCCATGCCGTGCGCAGCGGCGACAGCCATGGCGGCGGTTCCTCCGTCAACCTTTCCGAAAGCGAATGATCATGTTCAAGCGACCATCGACGCACTACGGCAAATCCCCGCAGCCGGAGACGCCCTACCAGCGCGCGGCGCAGGTCTGGGACGAGCGCATCGGCTCGGCCCGCGTGCAGGCCAGGAACTGGCGGCTGATGGCCTTCGGATCGCTTAGCCTTTCGGCGGGGCTGTCCGCCGCGCTGGTCTGGCAATCCGCCAACGGCTCGATTGTCCCCTGGGTGGTGCAGGTCGACAAGCTCGGCGCGGCGCAGGCCGTGGCGCCCGCCACCGCCGACTATCAGCCGGGCGATCCGCAGATCGCCTTCTACCTCGCGCGCTTCATCGAGGAGGTGCGCGGCATTCCCGCCGATCCGATCATCGTGCGTCAGAACTGGCTGCGCGCCTATGACTTCACCACGCAAGGCGGCGCCCTGGCGCTCAACGATTATGCCCGCGCCAACGATCCTTTCGCCAATGTCGGCAGGATCCAGATCGCCGTCGAAATCTCCAGCGTCATCCGCGCCTCGCCGTCGAGCTTCCGCGTCGCCTGGATCGAGCGCCGCTATCAGGACGGTTCGCTCAGCTCCACCGAACGCTGGACCGCCATCCTCACCGTCGCCGTGCAGCCGCCCCACGACGCCGACACGCTGAGGAAGAACCCGCTCGGAATCTACATCAACGCCATCAACTGGTCGAAGGAGCTTGGACAATGACACCGCGCTTAAGCAAAGCCGCCCCTCGGAGAGTGGGATTCCCGGCTTTCCTCATGCACGCCATTCCGGATTTCCGCTTCGGCGATTCTCTGGTTTTCCGTAAATCCGGTTTGCCGCTCTTGCTTCTCTGCACTTCGGCGCTCGCCGGTTGCGCCACCTTCGAGAAACCCCCGGAAATCTCCTATGACGACGCGGCGCCCGCCATGCAGGCGTCCGATCCGCCCGCGCCGGTCAAGGTCGTGGAACTGCCAAAGCCGCTTCCTCTTCCCGGCCAGTTGAAACGCGTCGGCAAGAATGGCAAGCCCGAGCCGGAACCGGCCGACCCGACCGCGCGCGTCATTCAGGCCAACGCCGCCGCGCGCGTGCAGCCGGTGCGCAATGGCTTCATCAACTCGATGCAGGTCTATCCCTTCGTCGATGGCGCGCTCTATCAGGTCTATTCCTCCCCCGGCGAAATCACCGACATCGCGTTGCAGCCCGGCGAACAGCTCGTCGGCTCCGGTCCCGTCGCGGCCGGAGACACCGTGCGCTGGATCATCGGCGACACCGAGAGCGGCGTCCCCGCCGCCAAGCAGGTCCATATCCTCGTCAAGCCGACGCGGCCCGAGCTGATGACCAATCTCGTCATCAATACCGACCGGCGCACCTATCACATGGAACTGCGCTCGACCGAAAAGACCTACATGGCTTCGGTCTCGTGGCAATACCCGCAGGACCAGCTGATCGCGCTGCGCCGTCAGAACGCCGAAGCGCAGGCCGCGCAGCCCGTGTCCTCAAGCATCGACCTTGCCCGCGTCAACTTTCGCTATGACGTCACGGGCGACCGCGCGCCGTGGCGACCGCTGCGCGCCTTCGACGACGGGCGCCAGGTCTTCATCGAGTTCCCGCGCGGCATTGGTCAGGGCGAAATGCCGCCGCTGTTCGTCGTCGGCCCCGAAGGCGACACGTCGGAACTCGTAAACTACCGGGTGCGCGGCAATTACATGGTCGTCGATCGGCTGTTCGCCGCCGCCGAACTGCGCTTCGGCGCCGCCAAGGCCCAGAAGCGTGTGCGCATCTCCCGCACTGATGGGAGGCCAGCGTCGTGAGTGATGAGCGCGATCCCGAAAAGGAAGAAGTCCAGCAGCCCGAACCGACGCGAGAGCAGGATGTGGGCGATGATGCTCGGCCCCTGAACGGCGAGCGTGCCGCAACCATGCGGCTGCGACCGGAACCGCCACGCGTCACCCGTCTATCCCGCAAGGCGCTCGCCGGCCTCGCGCTGGTCACGAGCCTCGGCCTGGGCGGCGCGCTGATCTACGCGCTGCAAACCCGCCACGGCGGCGGCCAGGGTCAGGAACTCTATTCCACCGACAACCGGACGACGCCGGACGGCCTCGCCAATCTGCCGAAAGATTATTCCGGCGTGCCGAAGCTCGGCCCGCCGCTGCCGGGCGATCTCGGCCGACCGATCCTCAGCGCGCAGAACGCAGGCCAGCCCGTGCCCGCGCCGCCGATGGCCATGCCCAATCCCGGCATCAGCCAGGAAGAACAGCGCCGCCTTCAGGAAACCGAGTCCGCGCGAACCGCGCGCCTCTTCTCGGCCACGCAGACGCGGCCAGCAAGCAACCCGACGCCTGCGACCGCCACCACAATCCCACAGACCGATCTCGCCAGCCTTGGCCTCGCGCCGCAGCCGTCCACGCCCTCGGCGCAGGATCGCCAACTCGCTTTCCTCAACCAGACCCCGGACAAACGCACCGTCTCGCCCGATCGCGTCGCCGCGCCCGCGTCGGCGAACGTGCTGCAAGCCGGGGCGGTCATTGCCGCTGCGCTCATCACCGGCATTCGTTCCGATCTGCCCGGCCAGATCACCGCGCAGGTGACGGAGAACATCTACGACAGCCCAACGGGCAAGATCCTGCTCATCCCGCAGGGCACGCGCGTCGTCGGCCAGTACGACAATGGCGTTGGCTTCGGGCAACGACGTGTCCTGCTCGTGTGGACGCGGCTGATATTCCCCAACGGCCGCTCGATCGTGCTCGAACGCCAGCCCGGCGCCGATGCCGAGGGCTATGCCGGCCTGGAGGACGGCGTCGATTACCATTGGGGCGAACTGTTCAAGGCCGCTGCGCTCTCCACGATTCTGAGTGTCGGCGCGGAAGCCGGAACCAGCCAGAACGAGAACAACCTCGTCCAGGCGCTCCGTCAGGGCGCATCGAACAGCGTCAGCCAGACCGGCCAACAGATCGTCAGTCGCCAGCTCAATATCGCCCCGACGCTGACCATCCGCCCAGGCTTCCCCGTGCGTGTGATCGTCACGCGCGATCTCGTGCTCGAACCCTACGGAGGCTGATATGGCCAAACTGAAACTGTCGCCCATCGCCGACGACAAGCCGGTCAAGATGGCCATCGAATTGCCCGCTGCTCTGCACCGAGACCTCGTCGCCTATGCCGAAATCCTCGGCCGCGAGACAGGGCAGAAGCCTGCCGACCCCGTGCGCCTCATCGCCCCCATGCTGGAACGGTTCATGGCGACGGATCGGGGTTTTGCGAAAGCAAGAAAGGCGCGGGTGGGTTCGGAGCAAGGTCACTGACCACGTGCCGAAGGTCAACTTCCTCCATCGACTTCGCCAAGTCGAGAAGTCGGTGCAAGGCCGGATTTTCGTTTTGTGGCGACCAGACCGCGCAGAACGGCAGGACCTCACCGGCTATCGGCCGGAAGACCACGCCCGGGAATTGCGCCGCCGTCGTCGCCTCGCTCGTTACCGTCAAACCGCGGCGAAGCGCGACCAGGCGCATCAAGTTGTCTCGGCTGACCGCCTGATGATGGATTTCCGGATGACGCCCGAGGTCGGCGAGCCGCTTGACGAGATAGTCATGGATCTCCTCGCCGGGCGCGCTTTCGCTGACGATGAACGACTCGCCGGCAAGTGCCTCGAACTCGACTTCTCCATCGCCGCAGAGCCGGTGGCCGGTCGGCAGGACGACGAAAATACGCTCGGTCCAGAGCTGCCGGCCCTCGCAGCCCGGCCAATCCGCGCAGCCGGTTATGAACGCGACATCGAGGTGATGCTTTCTGATCGCGGCGACGTGGTCGGCGGGGTTGCCGTCGATGAAAGTGAGTTTGACGGCCGGGTGTTGAGCGCCGAAGGCATCGATGAGATCGGACAGAAATCCCGACGCCAGCGACGAGAAAATGCCGATCCTGATGTGGCCGTCTTCGCCACGGCCGATCGCCGCCGCCTCGGCCCGCGCGAGGCCGATCTCATTGAGCGCCTTGCGGCCACGTTGAACGAATTGCTTTCCGGCATTCGTGAGTGTCACGCCATTGGGGGTGCGGATGAAAAACGTCGTTCCCAACCGTTCCTCAAGCTCGCGGATACGGCGACTGATCGCCGATTCCTGAACACCCAGCGTCGCAGCAGCTCGCCTGAAACTTCCGTGGTCCGCTGCCGCAATAACATACTGGATGTGACGCACCTGTACCGGCAATCAGCGACCTCCAAGCGATGATCATGTCGATGATCGATCTTTTCTACTGAAATATTCTGAAAAATATACGCCGAATTTTATTCCAAATTGGATTCAACTTTATCCATCAGATCATCGGTCTTGGTCGCCTCTGCGTATCTTGCAAGATTTTCGCCCACGGTGCGAATTTCGAAATCGCCCATGCAACAGGCGAATTTGGCGGACCGTGATCACGGTGGGCATCGACAATTAGGCTACATCGGTTTGGGAACCCGCCAGGACCGATTTCGTCCAACCCGTTTTGGAGCCCGGCGATGCGGTGTTGCGGAACAGTCCACTCGCCGAATTCGGGAATGGCCCGGTCCAATGGCACGCCATGATATCCGGGCGCGCGACCGCTACCGCTGACAATATGCTGACAAAAAAGCGGCAGATGACAATTGTCAGCGAAAACGGCCCCGAAGGGCCGCTTTTAAACATCTGCTTTTGCTAGGAAATTTTGGAGCGGGCGAAGGGATTCGAACCCTCGACCCCAACCTTGGCAAGGTGCCCGAAGGGTCTACGCTGGGATATCCGACGGTCCGCTAGAGCACGAATTACCACTATAAATCAGTCGACTGTGGGCATCGTGGGCCGCCGTCCATACCCCAGCGATACCCCGCGACTTGCTTTGAAGTGCTTGGAATCTGCTTCGTCGAGGGGTATGATGGGCCAGTTCTAAGCAAACTTCCAGTAGGTGATTGATATGGCTGGAGAAAAGCTTACCAAGCGTGCCGTGGACGCCCTAAAGGCTCCGGAACCTTCGAAGGTTGGGGTCAAGGTTCGGGAGAGTTTCTTGTGGGATCGCGAGCTGCGTGGCTTCGGCGTGCAGGTCATGCCCTCGGGTCTGAAGAGCTTCGTGATCCAGTATCGCACCCCCGAGGGGCGCCCCCGGCGGGTGGTCATCGGACGCTACGGGCTGATGACCGTCGAAGAGGCCCGCATCATCGCCCATGAGAAGCTCGTCGCCGTGTCCAAGGGCCTCGACCCCGTCGCCGAAGAAGCAAAGGCGGCGGGACTCCTGACCGTCGCCGAAATCTGCGACTGGTACATCGCCGAGGCCGAGTCCGGGCGCATCCTCGGCCGGCGCCGGCGCGCCATCAAGGCGTCCTCCCTGGCGATGGATCGGAGCCGTATCGAGGCCCACATCAAACCTCTGCTCGGGCGCCGGCAGATCGGCTCGCTGAAGCTCGGCGACATCGAGGGTGCGCAGGCTGACATCGCCACGGGTAAGACGTCGAAAGCGCGCGTGGGTAGCCGTGGTGGCGCCACGACCGGCGGCGAAGGCGTCGCGGCGCGGACTATGTCGACGCTCCACGCCATCTTCGAACATGCCGTGCGCCTTGGACGGATAGAAGCCAACCCAGCCAAGGGCGTTCGAAAGCTGGCCGCGCAGCCCCGTGAGCGGCGTCTCAGTCGCGCCGAGATCGAGCGATTGGGCAAGACGCTTCGCGCAGCTGCCGACGAGGGGGAGCATCCTACCGGGCTCGCGGCCATCCGCTTCCTGCTGCTCACCGGCTTCCGGCGCATGGAAGGCCTGGGACTGCAACGCGCGTGGCTGGATGAGGAAGAAGAGGCGATCCGGTTCCCTGATACCAAGAGCGGCGCGCAGACCCGGGTAATCGGGCGCGCCGCCATCGAGCTGTTGCTCGGTCAGCCAAAAACGAAATCACCCTACTTCTTTCCGGCCGATTGGGGCGAAGGCCATTTTGTCGGCGTGGTGCGCGTGCTGGATCGCGTTTGCGAAAAGGCTCGGCTGGACGATATTACGCCGCACACCTTGCGCCATACCTTTGCCAGCCTGGCCGGCGATCTTGGTTTTTCCGAGCTTACAATAGCCGCCCTGCTCGGACACTCGGCCCGTGGCGTCACTCAGCGCTATATCCACATCGATGAGGCACTGAGAATGACCGCCGACCGCGTTGCCGGAGAGATGGCCGATATTCTCGATGGCCGGGCGACACCAGCACGCACGCGCGTCTCCCGCACCGAGCGGCGTCTGGAAACTGCCGGCTCATAAGCCTGGAACAGGTAAGTGCCGGGCCACGATTCATACGAAGTTTGTAGCAATGTCCGCATGACATCGCGTTCACGGCCCCAGATCGAAAGAGCGTATTGCATTTCTCTGATATTTCTATCATTCTGGATAGATGGAAATTGATGCAGCCGTTAACGTCTTTGCCGCACTCGCCCAGGAAAGCCGACTGCGCGTTCTTCGCCTGCTTCTTGAGAGCGGCGCGAGTGGGCTGCCCGCTGGAGAAATCGCCGAGCGCCTTGGAATTCCGGGGTCGACGACCTCCTTTCATCTGAGTGCGCTGGAGCGGGCTGGCCTGCTGCAGGCCTCACGCCAGGGTCGGCTGATCATCTATGCGGCCCGTATCGCGAGCCTGCGGGGATTACTCTCGTTTTTGACCGAAACCTGCTGCTCAGAGTCCATTTCGGAACGGTTTATCAACGGGCTATCCTGCGTAGCAGAATGACACTGGATGCGGCGTAGAGGAACGCCTCGACGCTTCCGATGGTCGCCTCGAAGTCCTTCGCCAGCCGCCTGTTTCGGTTGATCCAGGCGAAGAAGCGCTCGACGACCCAGCGCCGGGCGATGACGGCAAAGCCGACCTGGTTGTCGGCCTTGCGCACCACCTCGATACGGATCGGGCTGGCGTTGGCCACACGCGGGCCAGCGTAGCCGCCATCGGCATAGCCCAACGCCACGAATGGCCAACTCGGGCGCGAGGCCCGCAGCAGCGGCCCAGCCCCATCGCGGTCCTGAATGTCGGCGGAATGCGCTTGCAACTTGAGTGCCCGGCCGTCGGTGTCCACCATGGCGTGACGCTTGCGGCCCTTGATCTTCTTGCCTGCATCATAGCCGCGGATACCCCCGCTTTCGGTTGTCTTGACGCTTTGGCTGTCGATCACCGCCGCCGTCGGACTGGCTTCGCGTCCGGCCCGTTCGCGGTCGAGCATCACCAGGTGGTGGTTGATCGTCTCCCATGTGCCGTCGTCGCGGAAGCGGGCAAACCAGCGGTAGGCCGTGGGCCAGGGCGGGAAGTCCTTGGGCAGCAGGCTCCAGGCGATGCCGCCACGCAGGACGTAGAAGATGGCGTTGATGATCTCCCGCATCTCCCATTTGCGCGGGCAGCCGCAAGGACGCGGCGGCGGCAGGAAAGGCGAAAGGATCAGCCACTCGGCGTCCGTCACGTCACTTCCATAGCGTAGGCCCGCGCGGCTATGTTGCGCACGGGTGGTCGGGGTCCACATGTGATCTCCGGCAAGGCTTCGAACACCTGTCCGGAATCACATCTGGCACGGCCATCCAACCCCTCTCAAATCACATTCCGCCTTGATTCCGAAATGGCCTCTCAGGTCGGCCGGAGCTTTGCGGCGATATCGCTCACTTGCTGCCAGATAACCCCCAGGAGAATGTCCTGATGACCCCCGCGTACAACGTGTTGTTTCTTTGCACCCGCAATTCGGGGCGCTCCATCATGGCCGAGGCCATCCTTCAGAAACTCGGAGGGGGCAAGTTCAATGTCTACTCGGCGGGGTCAGAGCCGGCCGATGAACCAATGCCAGAGGTTCTGGAGAAGCTTCGCGCACTGGGACACGACGTCTCGGCGCTGCGAAGCAAGTCTTGGAACGAATTCAGCGGCCCCGATGCACCACACATGGATTTCGTGATCGCGCTTTGCGACACGCTTGATGGACAAGTTTGCCCCGACTTCGGCCATAAGGCGATCACAGGCGCATGGCCGTTGCCGGATCCAGCCAAATTCACCGGCAGCGCTGCCGAGAGATCCACGCTGCTGAACGAACTTTATGCAAGCCTGACTCGCCGCCTTGGGATTTTTATCAGCCTTCCTTTCGCGTCGCTCGACCGTATGGCCGCGAGGGCCAGACTGGACGATATCGGGGCAGGGCCAGTCGGCGTTGGCGCGCGGGAGCGCTAAGCAATGCGAGTTGGCATCAACGGCCTCGGCCGCATCGGCAGACTCGCGCTCCGGGCCGCCATGGGCGGCGTATTTCGCGAGGATAGCGACCCCCGTCGGGACAATCGGCTCGAGGTCGTCCACGTCAACGAGCTCAAGGGCGGCGCGGAGACTGCGGCCCACCTCCTGGAGTTTGACAGCATCCACGGTCGCTGGCGCGAACATCTGGGATTTGAGAACGACAGCGCCGTCCTGATCGGCAACCGTCGGATCGGCTTTACCGCTGCGCCATCGCCTGGAGACGTGCCATGGGGCGACCTTGGCTGCGACATTGTCCTGGAATGCACGGGTAAGTTCCTTAAACCCGACCAACTCAAGGGCTACTTTGATCGCGGTGTCCGCAGCGTCATTGTCGCCGCACCCGTCAAGGATCCGACCGCGCTCAACGTTGTCGTCGGTGTCAACGACGGACTCTACGATCCCGCCACCCACCGACTGCTGACGGCCGCATCCTGCACGACGAACTGCCTGGCGCCGGTGGTCAAAGTCATCCAGGAGTCCATCGGCATTCGGCATGGCCAGATCACGACCATCCACGATCCGACCAACACCAACGTCATCGTGGATGCTCCCCACAAGGATCTGCGCAGGGCACGCTCGGCGATGATGTCGTTGCAGCCGACGACGACCGGCAGCGCGACGGCCATTGCTCTCATTTATCCGGAACTCAAGGGTCGACTAAACGGTCATGCGGTTCGCGCACCCGTGCTGAACGCGTCCCTGACCGATTGCGTGTTCGAGCTCAAGCGTCCCACGACCGAACGCGAAGTGAACGAGTTGTTCCAGTCCGCGGCGGCAGGCCCACTCGCAGGGATCCTGGGCTTTGAGACGCGACCACTCGTCTCGGTCGACTACGTCAACGACACACGGAGTTCCATCGTCGACGGGCCAAGCACGATGGTCACCGACGAGACCCTGCTCAAGGTTTACGCCTGGTACGACAACGAGATGGGCTATGCATGCCGGATGGTGGATCTGGCGAATATCGTTATGGAGCGCAGCGCATGATGTCCGGCGCTCGAAACTACGCGATTGTCACGGCTGCCTATCTGAGCTTCACGCTGACAGACGGCGCGCTGCGAATGCTCGTCCTGCTGCATTTCTACCAGATCGGCTATACACCGTTCACGCTGGCGTTCCTGTTCCTGCTCTACGAAGCCGCAGGTATCTTCGCCAATCTTGGCGGCGGCTGGCTCGCCCTGCGGTTCGGCATCCCCAGGATGCTTGCCGTCGGACTCACACTGCAGATATTCGGCCTGCTGATGCTGTCCGCGTTGGATCCGGCCTGGGGTGCCGCCCTCTCCGTGACGTGGGTTGTGACCGCGCAAGGGATCGCCGGCGTTGCGAAGGACCTGACCAAGACGGCATCGAAGTCCGCCATCAAGGCCAGTTCACAGCAGGATGCAGGGCAGCTGTTCAAATGGGTCGCCTGGTTCACCGGCTCCAAGAACGCGATGAAGGGGATCGGCTTCTTCGCCGGCGGCGCGTTGCTGCAATATGCAGGCTTCCGTCCCGCGCTGTGGCTGATGGCCGCGATGCTTGCGATCTCTCTGGTGGGTGTCACGTTCAGCCTGCCGCGCGCTCTCGGGAAGGCGAAGTCGTCGAAGAGCTTCCGAGAGCTGTTCGCAAAGACCCCGGCTATCAACCTGCTCGCAGGCGCGCGCATCTTTATGTTCGGGTCACGCGACGTCTGGTTCGTTGTGGGGCTGCCAGTATTTCTCTACACTAACGGATGGCATTACATCGAGGTGGCCGGGTTCCTGGCAGCGTGGACCATCGGATACGGCGGAGTTCAGGCCATGGCGCCGGCCGTTGTCGCAAGAAGCAAAGATGGGCTTTCGCGTGAGGTTCCGGCCGCACGCATCTGGGGCGCGGTCCTGACGTTCATCCCCGTCTTGATCGCACTGCTGCTTGCAATGCCTGGGGTTCGGCATCCCGACATACTCGTAGTCGTGGGCCTTGCAGTGTTCGGGTTTGCCTTCGCCGTTATCTCGTCGCTCCATTCGTACCTTATCCTGGCCTATGCAGGATCGGAGAAGGCGGCCGAGGATGTCGGCTTCTACTATGCCGCCAACGCCGCCGGACGGCTTTCAGGCATTCTGCTCTCCGGCCTGCTGATGCAGGCGGGCGGATTGCCCCTATGCCTGTGGGGTTCGGCCGCGATGCTCGCCGTATGCCTAGGCCTTACGCTTCTGTTGCCCACCGACGCGACCGCGCGTCGCGTCGGCAACTCATCAGCAATGATTTGATGAAGCCAGCATCTTCAATCGCAATGATTTCCCCGCCCTAGTTCTGCTTCTGGCAAACGGGCCGGGTCTGACGTGTCACGGGCGGCCCACGCTTTTTGGTGAACAAAGGCGGCCAGCCAAGCCACCCCGAGAAATTTTCCAACAGCTTTTGCTCGCTGTTCGCGAGACGGTGGATTGGATTGCCCGGAAAGGTGCGGCGTCGGGTCGGATGTCCATCGGACCTTAGAGCCGTGTTGTCAGCCGACGAAGACCGGTGGCGCCGCTGATTCGGTCACAAGGCACTGGCACGGCCGTCAAGGCGTAAGACGGATCCATCTAGGCACTCGCTCCTCGTAGATTTTCCAGGCGGTGCCGAAGGCTGCTGCCAGGTGGCATTCTTCGCGGCGGATCGCGAGCACAATTACGGCCTTTGTCGCCACGGCAACCATCACCAAAAACCATGGATTGCAAAACGCAAGGGCGGCGCCTGCCAACAACAATGTGTTGCCCAGATAGATCGGGTTGCGGGAGATCGAGAAAGGCCACGATGTCACCAGCGCGGTCGCAGAGCGGTGCGGCAGGATGTTTGCCCTATAGCGGCGCATCACCGCCATCGCGGACACATCCAGCCCGATTCCAGCCGCTACGATTGCAGCTCCAACCCCCCTGATGCTTCGGGGAGCGGCAACGTCCAGTGGCACCAGACAATCCAGCACCACCGCAGCCATTACCGCACCACCATAGATGAGCGGTGGCCAGGGAATGGTGTTCGGTGGAGCGATCCGTCCCGGCGGTATCATCGAATATCTCCGCTCATCGGCGCAGCAGTTGCAGGGGGAACGCCACCGCCCCGAAAGCCAAGATTCTGGACGCCGGTTTTCGTACAGACCAAAGCAGCCGGCTGCACTACGCGACGTTCGAGCTTGACGCATAGATGGTCAATGCATATACCATCCCAATGTCTAATCCACGCATCAAGTTGCACGGCGTTGCCCGTCCCGTCCCCGATCTGACCGATCGGGGCTATTGGGTCGGTACAATCAAGATGTCGCTGTCGAAATTCTTCGTGCTGCGGGTGCTGCATGACGGTCCCTCGCACGGCTACGACATCGCACGCGCAGTAGAACGCGCTACCTCCGGCTGCTGCTCTCCGACCGAGGGTGGACTCTATCCCGTGCTGAAGGAATTCGAGGTCGGCGGCTACGTCACCTCGGAGACGACCGTTGTTTCCGGGCGGGAGCGGCGCGTCTACACGCTGACCGACAAGGGCCGCGAAGCGTTCCGTGTGGGCGTGGCAGCCTGGGCAGAAGTCACATCGGCACTGCTGGAGACAAAAGGAATTGCAGGCCACGCGTCGTGTGGCCGCCAGTGTTGAACGGGAAGGGATACGCCATGAGTGGTTGTTGCTCGTCTATACAACGTGCAGCGATGTCGGCCGTCGAGCCGAGCGCCATGCGCGACAGGGCCGCTAAGTTGCCGGTGGCGGTGATCGGCGCCGGGCCGGTCGGCTTGGCAGCGGCGGCGCATCTGCTGGCGATGGGCCTGCAGCCGATCGTGCTGGAAGCGAGCCCCAAGGTCAGTGCGTCCACGCGAGCGTGGGGCCACGTGCGCATGTTCTCGCCATGGCGCTACAATATCGACAAGGCGGCGCGCGCTCTGCTGGAACGGCATGACTGGGTCGAGCCCGAACCGGACGCGTTCCCGACCGGCCAGGACCTCGCCGAAACCTATCTGGACGCGCTGGCCGCTCTGCCCGAGATCGCGCCATGCCTTCGCCTTGGCAGCCGCGTCATCGCTGTGGCGCGCGCCGGCATCGGTAAGGTGCGCAATAGCGGGCGAGAGACGGCACCGTATGAACTCCGAATCGTGGATACCGCCGGAAATGAGTCCGGTGTTGTTGTGGGCGCAGTGATCGATGCCTCCGGCACGTGGTCCCAACCCGGCTGGGCAGGCGCAAGTGGTATTCCAGCGCTCGGCGAACGGGCGGCCGCGGAACGCATTCGGTACGGCATGCCGGACGTACTGGGCGCGGAACGCAGCCGGTTTGAAGGACGCCGGGTGATGGTCGTTGGGTCCGGGGATTCCGCGCTCGGCACCCTGATCGACCTGGTAGCGCTGGCGCGGCAGACGCCCGACAGCGCCATCCCCACAACGATCATCTGGGCCGCGCGAAATGCCGACCTGCGGCGTGCCTTCGGCGGCGGGGCCGCGGATCAGTTGCCGGAACGCGGCGCGCTCGGCCTGCGCGTGCGCGGGCTGGTCAACGAAGGCGCCATCGCGGTGCTGAAGCCGTTCGCCATCGAAGCCATTGCACGCCACCAAGAAGGCCATTTGCGGGTCAGCGGCAATGACAATCTCGGTAACCGGACGATTGAAATCGACGAGTTGGTAGTCTGCACTGGATTCCGACCCAATCTGGAGGCGTTGCGAGAGGTACGGATTGACCTCGATCCCGCGCTGGAATGCCCCCGGGCGCTGGCACCGTTGATCGATCCCAATGTCCATTCCTGTGGCAGCGTGCGCCCGCATGGCGCGTCGGAGCTGGAACAGCCGGAGACGGGTCTTTTCATCGTCGGCATGAAGAGCTACGGCCGCGCGCCCACGTTCTTGCTGGCGACGGGCTACGAGCAGGTACGCTCGGTTGCCGCATGGTTGGCCGGAGACATCGAAGCGGCACGGCGCGTGGAGCTCGATCTGCCGACGACAGGCGTGTGCAGTTCCGATCTTCTGGAAGATGCCGCCGCATCCTGTTGTGCCCCAGCCAGCTCAACGACCACCTGCTGTGCGACGCCCGCCACCGCGGCGCCGCCGGAAAGCACCTGCTGTGGCAACGCCAAGGAACTCGTCGCCGCCGAACCGGTCGCATGAGCCAAGCGGCGGCTCCCGCCGCAGCTTCCGGCCATGCCAAGGCTGAACAGGCCGGCGGCCCGCCGCACCTCGTTGTGGTGTCCGCGTTGGGCTTCGCGCAGATTCTGGCATGGGGCAGCACTTATTACCTCCCCGCCGTGCTGGCGGCACCAATTGTCGTCGATACCGGCTGGCCGATGGGGTGGGTGGTTGGCGCGCTATCGGTCGGGTTGCTCATCTCCGGGCTGGTGTCACCGCGCGTAGGTCACCTGATCGACCATCATGGTGGCCGGCCGGTGTTGGTCGCGAGTGCGTTGCTGCTTGCGGCCGGCCTGCTGGTGCTGGGCCTTGCTCCGTCCCTGCAAGTGTTCGTTGCCGGCTGGCTGGTGCTTGGGGTGGGAATGGGGGCTGGTCTCTACGATCCTGCCTTCTCCACGCTCGGGCGCCTGTACGGGGAAAAGGCCCGCAGCGCCATCACCCATGTCACGCTGTTTGGGGGCTTCGCCAGTACGGTGTGTTGGCCGGTCAGTGCCTTCCTGGTGGAGCAGATCGGCTGGCGTGGCGCCTGCCTGGCCTATGCCGGCATTCATCTCGTTGTCGTCCTGCCACTCTATGTATTCGGGCTTCCGTCGGAAGTGTCCCGTCCGCCGGCGTCACCGGTCAGCGGAACTGCGCGCCCGCGTAGCATCCGCCCGGAGCACAGGATAGTCTTTGCGCTCCTGGCGGCTGGCCTGGCGCTCGCGTCCGTGGTGATGACCGTTGTGGCGGTGCACATTCTTACGCTGCTGCAGGCGCGCGGCGTCGCGTTGGCAGCGGCCGTCGGTTTTGGAGCCCTGATCGGACCGAGCCAGGTCGGCGCCCGAATCCTGGAAGCAGCTTTTGGCCGACGGCACCATCCTGTTTGGAGCATGGTGATTGCCTCTATCGCAGTCGCTGCCGGCCTCGGCATGCTGCTTGGCGGCTCGAGTGTGATCGCGGTCGGGATAATCTTGTACGGTGCGGGCAACGGGATACGCTCGATCGCGCGCGGAACGGTGCCGCTCGCGCTTTTCGGTACGGAAGGCTACGCAATTCTGATGGGCTGGCTGTCGCTGCCCATCCTCGTGACGCAAGCGATCTCGCCCTCGCTTGGCGCCGTGTTAATGGAGCATTTCGGTCCGGATGGCACGATCGCGGTACTGTGCGGATTATCCATGCTGAACATCTTCGCCGCGGTGGCTCTGCTGCCCTATGCGCGGCGGCCGCGACCAGCGTGATTAGGCCGATTCCATGCACCCCTGCCAGGTGCATCAAGTTTATCACCAGTCTGCCTTGACGATCCCGCTTCGGCCTTGAGGCGCATCATTCAGCATCCGGAGCAACCAAAGGTCGTAGGCAGCCATTAACCGCCGAGGACGGTTGGACGGCGCAGCCGCGAATCTCCACCACATCAGTCGGACACAGGTGATTGCGTTTGGCCTGATCAACACCATTTATCGTTTATCGTCGAAAGCCGATATGCAGGAGTTCGGATGCCATCCGTCGCCAAGACTGCGTCTCAGATCGGAGAAGCCTTCACGCAAGACACTGAGTCTTTGGCCGCCATCGCCAAGGCTCTCGGTCATCCCGCGCGCATCAACATTGTCCGTTTGCTGCTGGAGAAGCAGTCCTGCATTGGGTGCGACATCGTGGATGAGGTAGGCCTTGCCCAATCCACGGTGTCCGAGCATCTCCGCATTCTCAAGTCTGCCGGCGTTATTACCGGCGAAATCGAGCGGCCGCGCGTGTGCTACTCGCTCAATCCCGACAGGCTCTTGCCTTTGCTCGGCCTCCTGAATGCCGTCTTTGAAAAGACCGCGCCGGGCGGACCTCTTGGCTCGACGTGCTGTCCGTCGACGACGAATGAAATCAACGGCCGCCTGGCCTGAACAGGAATACAGCCATGACCATCCTCACCGTTTATGACCCGCCTATGTGTTGTTCGACCGGTATCTGTGGACCGCACATCGACCCAAAACTGGCGCAGTTCGCGGGCGACCTCGACTGGCTGACGAGCCAGGGCGTGGAAGTTCGACGTTTCAATCTGGCGCAGGAGCCGGCGAGCTTTGTCGCGAATCCCGACGTCAAGGCAATCCTCGATCGCTCCGGCGGGGACGAGTTGCCTGCTATCCTCATCGGCGATGCTCTCGTTGCAAATGGGCGCTATCCCCGCCGTGACGAACTCGCTGCACTGATGGGTCTCAAGATCGCGACCGCTCCCGTTGCAATGACTGAGCAGATCAGGGAACTGATTGCACTTGGAGCGGCGATCGGCGCGAGTTGTGAGCCCTGCTTCAAGTTCCACCAAGACAGGGCAAAAAAACTGGGTCTCTCGCTGGAGATTATGCGCGAGGCGGTTCAAATCGGCGAGGCCGTCAAGGCAGCCTCAACAAAGAACATTCTGAACATGGCCAACACGATGCTCGCCGCCGAAGAGCCAAAGATCGTTTCCACGTCCTGCTGTGGCGGCTCCGCGAGAGCCGAAGGCTCGGAAACTAAAGCCACACGCTGCTGCTGAGCAGAGCAGCCTATCTGCCGCCGCACGGTCAGGAAGGAATTGGGAAGATGTTCGAGGACCTGCCAAAATTCGCTTTCTTCACCGGCAAGGGCGGCGTCGGCAAAACGTCGCTCGCCTGCGCCACGGCCCTTAGCCTCGCCGACGGAGGAAAGAAGGTTCTTCTGGTCAGCACTGACCCTGCTTCGAATGTCGGACAAGTTTTCGAAACCGAGATCGGCAATCAGATCACAGCCATTCGCGGCGTCGAACGCCTGGATGCGATCGAGATCAACCCGGAAGAGGCGGCAGCCGAATATCGCGAACGTATCGTCGGTCCAATGCGCGGCCTGCTGCCCGAAAAGGCCCTGAAAAGCATTGAGGAGCAATTGTCCGGTGCCTGCACGACCGAGATCGCCGCATTCGACGAATTCACGAGCCTGCTGACCGATCCTGACGTGATCGACCGATACGATAATGTCATATTCGATACCGCGCCGACGGGACATACCATCCGGCTTTTGAAGCTGCCGGGGGCATGGTCAGGATTCCTGGAAGCCGGTGCGGGCGATGCGTCTTGCCTTGGCCCACTTGCTGGCCTTGAGAAGCAACGCGAGCGTTACGGCGCCGCGGTCGATCGGCTCGCGGACGCCGCTTCAACCCGCCTCATTCTGGTCGCCCGCCCACGTCACTCAGCGCTCGCCGAAGCCGCGCGTACGTCGCGCGAACTGGCGGCCATCGGGATCGAGAACCAACACCTGGCAATAAACGGTGTCATGCCCCAGGACGGAACCGCCGATCCGCTCGCAGCGGCATTGGGCCGACGGGACCGGGCGGCACTGGCCACCATGGACGCGGGTCTGGCCCGGCTTCCGAGACAGATCTTTCCGCTACGTTCAGAAAACCTCGTCGGCATTGCGGCCTTGAGGCGGTTTGCTTTGGGCGCCGAAGATGCGGCGCTGAACGCTGAAGCGAAGCTCCCGCGACCCATCCACGCGGAATTCCCGGGTCTTGGCACCCTGATCGATGAAATCGAGCGTCCGGGGAAGGGCCTGATCATGTTCATGGGCAAGGGCGGTGTGGGCAAGACGACGATGGCGGCCGCGGTCGCGACCGAACTCGCCGCTCGCGGATACGAGGTACTGCTGACAACAACAGACCCGGCAGCAAATCTGACGGAAACTCTGGGCGAAAGCCCGCCACATCTGAGCGTGAGCCGCATCGATCCCGCCAAAGAGACCGCACGCTATCGCGAGCATGTGCTGGAGACCAAGGGGAAGGATCTCGAGCCCGAAGGCCGCGCCATGCTGGAGGAAGACCTGCGCTCGCCCTGCACCGAGGAGATTGCGGTCTTCCAGGCTTTCTCGCGTGTCATTCGGGAAAGCACGCGGCATTTCGTGGTCATGGATACGGCGCCAACCGGCCATACACTCCTGCTGCTTGACGCGACCGGGTCCTATCACCGGGACATCGTCCGCCACGCCGATCCGGGCAACCATGGTCGGATGGTAACCCCCATGATGCGGCTGCAGGACCCCGGGCAGACAAAGATCGCGATCGTGACGTTGCCGGAGACAACCCCGGTGCTCGAAGCGGCCCACCTGCAGGATGATTTGCGCCGCGCGGGAATTGAGCCTTGGGCCTGGATCATCAACGCCAGTCTGACGGCGGCGGTTTCGGATCATCCCCTGCTGCGACAGCGGGCGGCCTCCGAACACGACCAGATCGCCAAAGTCCGGGACGAACTCGCCAGCCGATACGCAGTCGTGCCGATGATGGCTGAAGAGCTGGTAGGCGCCAGGAATCTCCGCCAGCTCGCCACAGTCTTGCAGACTCCAAAAGCCGCCTGACCACTTCGTATCGTCTATAGAAAAAGGGAGCTCGCGATGTCGGCTCAGGCCTTAACAAAAAGATTGTCATTCCTCGATCGCTACCTGACGGTCTGGATCTTCGCCGCCATGGCGGGTGGGATTGCCCTTGGGTCGCTCTTCACGGGCTTACCGGGCTTTCTCAACAGCCTCTCGTTCGGCACTACCAACGTGCCTATCGCCATCGGTTTGATCCTGATGATGTACCCGCCCCTTGCGAGGGTGCGCTACGAGGAGCTTCCTCAGGTCTTCAAGGACTGGCGAGTCCTGACCCTCTCGCTCATACAGAACTGGCTGATCGGGCCGGTGCTGATGTTCGCACTCGCGGTGTTGTTCCTGCGAGACTACCCCGAGTACATGACAGGGCTGATCCTGATCGGCCTTGCCCGCTGCATCGCCATGGTCATCGTTTGGAACCAGCTCGCCGGCGGAAACAACCAGTATGTGGCGGGGCTGGTCGCCTTGAACTCGATCTTCCAGATCATCTTTTTCAGCGTTTACGCATGGTTTTTCCTGACCGTGCTTCCTCCCCTCGTCGGGCTGCACGGCCGCATTATCGATGTCAGCTTCTGGACGATTGCTCAAGCCGTGCTGATCTATCTCGGCGTGCCGTTTGCCGCCGGCTTCCTGACCCGGCTCATCCTGACCAGGCGCAAGGGTGTCGCATGGTATGAAAAGCAGTTTCTGCCGAAGATAGGTCCGATCACCCTCGTCGCGCTGCTCTTTACTATCCTGGCCATGTTCAGCCTCAAGGGCGGCATGGTGCTGCAACTGCCTTTCGACGTTCTGCGCATTGCAGTCCCGCTCGCGCTCTACTTCGTGATCATGTTCGTGATCAGCTTCTGGATGGGGAAGCTGATCGAGGCCGATTATCCACGTACCACGGCAATCGCCTTCACCGCGGCCAGCAATAACTTCGAACTCGCGATAGCGGTTGCCATCGCGACATTTGGCCTGGCTTCACCCATCGCCTTTGCCACGGTCATTGGGCCACTCGTCGAAGTTCCGGTATTAATTTTGCTCGTCTCGGTGGCTCTTTGGTTGAAAAAGCGCTGGTTCGACGGAGAACAATCCAAGTCGACCGCGCTTGAGTGAGGCGCAATTGTCAGCCCTGACCGACTTTATCGAAAACGGCCTGCATGGCGCAAATCTTATGCGCTGTCTGCCCGCGTCGCTCCCAAGCGGCCAGTGTTTCACAACAATGACCCAGCGGCCGGCCAGGATTCAATCTCATACAGCCGACAGTGATGAGATAAGTTGCGTTCATTGTCTAACGACATCGCTTCATGACCCAACCCGTAAATAAACCGCACGTCCTCGTGCCAGGAGGCAATTTCGCAGGTCTGGCGAGCGCCCAGTATGTGCGTGATTTCTGCGGTGACTACGTGGATATCACCCTGATCGAGCGCCGCGACTGTCTGCTGTCCGTGACCGATATCCAGGCTGCTGGGTTAGGTAACCGCGATCCGGTTGACGGACTGAATAGGCTCCTGCACTCGTTTCTGATACGCGACTCCATTGCCGTTATTCAAGTTGCACCTGACCCCCACCGACAACCGAAAGAACTATAGTCATGTCCAAGAAACTTGTTATCCATATTTTTCACGATGATCCGAGTTCGCTCAATACGGGCTCACATGTTGCCGATCGCATTCGACAAGTGATCGAGCACGGCGCTGTTTCGCTTGAGGTCTATATATTTGGTCCCGCGGAAGCGGCAATGGCCGACGAAAGCAGCGCCATGTCCACCGCCATGGTCGGCCTTGCGAAGGCGGGCGTCCGCGTCGTCACCTGTCGCAGTACC
Organism: Methylocystis sp. KS32; assembly: GCA_002862095.1. Taxonomy (GTDB): domain Bacteria; phylum Pseudomonadota; class Alphaproteobacteria; order Rhizobiales; family Beijerinckiaceae; genus Methylocystis. The sequence goes on from PHSQ01000005.1 coordinate 255,925, forward strand.
GCCGAATCTCTTGGCAAGGCCGACGCGTTCAAGGCGCTTGGATTCGAGCTGGAATACGCTCGCGATGCCTTCGTCCGTTACGCCATGGAAGGAGCGACCGTTATCAGCTTCTGAGGCCGAGGCGGTGCGCCGCCGCCCCTCGACATCGCGCAAAGGATCACCCCATGCAAACTGATGCGATACCGGACTGGTTCTACCCCCATTGGGCTGCCGTTGCACCGGGCAGCGCCCCTATCCTGGTGCGCGATACTGATAGCGCCCTTGGCCGATATTCGCTTCGGCCGAAGGCGCTAGGTCTCAAGGATCTGGCGCGCGTCCACGGCCATCTTTGCGATGGCATGGTTATCGGCTATGTCGCGATCAAGGCGGGTCTGGAAACCCTGTTTCCCGATGGCATCGTTGATCGCACCGACCTGCGGGCCGTCTCGAAGAACGGGCCGTGTTGGGTCGATGTCGTGTCTTTGATGACAGGGGCACGCATTAACTCTCAGACGCTTCGGATCGACAACACCGTAGGTGACGGCTTCATCCTGCAACGCATCTCCACCGGACAGGCCTGTGACGTCCGCCTCAAGCCGGGCGTCTTTCCCCCGGATCAGGCTGCGCTCGAAGCCGGGATACGCGCCACCCGCGCAGGGGGAGAGCCGGTCTCTGCCGCCATTATCGACCAAGCCGAAGCGATGGCGAATGCGTTGAATGAACGCCTGCTGACCATTCCGCCTGCGCAGACCATCGAGGTCACCGCGCTTGCCTCCTATCGCTTCGTTGCCAATGACCTCTTTGGCGCGCGGGGCGACATTATCAACAAGGACATGCAGCGCTGAACATTCTCTCATCCAGATTGATGGTGTGGAACGGCCCCGCTACCGACAGCATCTGAAGTGCTAAAACGTGGTCGTTGCTGGCAACGCCACAAGGTAGGGAGCCGTTCCGTGAAGCAGATTAGCACTATCGGCCTGGATTTGGCCAAGAACGTTTTTCAGGTCCATGGCGCCGACGCCGAGGGCTCGCCGATTTTCAACCGGAAACTGCGTCGAGCCGAAGTGCTGCGCTTTTTCGAAAAGCTGCCTCCGTGTCTGGTCGGGCTGGAGGCCTGCGGCGGTTCGCATTACTGGGCGCGCGAGATCGCGGCGCTTGGTCACGACGTGCGCTTGATCCCGCCGATTTATGTGAAGCCGTTCGTGAAACGGGGCAAGACGGACGCCGCCGACGCCGAGGCGATCAGCGAAGCCGTGACGCGCAAGACCATGCGCTTCGTTCCGATCAAATCCGCCGAACAGCAGGCGGCGGCTATGGTGCTGAAGACGCGCGCTCTTCTGGTCCGCCAGCAAACTCAGGCGATCAACGCGCTTCGCGCTCACCTGTCGGAGCTGGGCGTTATCGCGGCCACTGGCACGTCGAAGGTGGCCGCGCTGATCGAGATTTTGCGGGACGAAGAGGACGTCCGCCTGCCAAAAGCCGCCCGTTTGGCATTGGCCGAAATCGCCGATCAGATCGAGGCGTTGACGCGGCAGATCGACAAGCTCGAACGAGGGATCGTCGCCGAGGCGAAGCGCGACGAGGACATGCGGCGGCTGACCACAATCCCGGGCGTCGGAGCGATCACGGCGGCTTCCGTCAAAGCGCTGGTTCCGGATCCCGACGGGTTCAAATCCGGCCGACACTTCGCCGCCTGGCTTGGACTGACGCCAAAGCCCCATTCGAGCGGCGGCAAGGAGCGGCTCGGCGGGATATCGAAAATGGGCAATCCGACGCTCCGCTCGCTTCTCGTTTGTGGCGCAACGTCAATCTTGCGACGCGTGAAGGGTAACGACAAAGCGCCGCAATGGCTAATCGGGCTTTTGGCGCGGAGGCCCTTCAAGGTCGTCGCGATCGCGCTCGCAAACAAAATGGCGCGGATCATCTGGGCGCTGCTCACCAAGGGCGGAACATATCGGAATACTGATGCGGCGAACGGAGCGGCGAGCGCTTGAGTCGAAAGACGACCAGGACAGACTGACCGGCGTAGACGCCGGACAGAGGTGAGGTGCATAATTAGACGATGACTCCACGGGACGAAATCCCGAGGCGAGAGTGGCCGGCGCGACAATGCGCTTACAGCGCGTCAGATTGATTAGCCCCTCGCATCGCGAATTTCATCAAGGCCAGCGGTCCATGACCGCGCTGAAAGGCCGGACATATGACCGCACCGTTCCCGCAGGATGAAATGTCTGAAAAAAGCACTTGCCTGGCGGGCCGTTCCACATATGTCGCGCTACAAGGAACCAAGCATGGTACCGCCTCGCATGCAAAATTGGAACGCTTCCAGTTATTCTTTGGGGCGGTATGGATGTCTTAAAAGAGTCCGCCCTTTGGAAATCGCGATTACTTCTCCCTCTGCAAAGGCCTGCCAGGGGTCGGTTGTCAGGGCAACGCTCGCCACGAGCGTCACGGTCTGATCAGCGGCTTCGACGGAAACACCACTCGTCACGAGACCTTGCTCACTTCCTCGGCACCAGCGTTGAAGGAAGACGAGGCCTGGCGGTTCGACCTTGGCGGTTGCCGCCTGCTTGCGACGGTCTCCATGGGCGAACAGCGCGTCGCCGTCTGAGTAAAGGAAATTCGCAGGTCCCAACGCCCTCAGGCTCTGCGCAAACGAGGATACGACCGCCAGCCGAATTTCGAGTGGGGGGACGTCGCCGGGCCGGTGCCATATATCCCGCAATTGATCGAGAAGAGCACAGAAGGCTTGCTCGGAGTCAGTCTCTCCAATGGACGAATATTGGACGGACCGAAAGCGGGATGAGTCAAAAATGCCCGGTAGCCATCCGTTATGGGCGAACAAATGCATACGCCCGGCAAGTTCGCGGGCAAAGGGTTGCGCATTGCGATAGGCTGGCTCGCCCACCGTGGCCTTGCGGATATGTGCCATGGCGATGGAGCTTCGCAGATCATGGTCTCGAATGAAGGCGACCCAATCACTGTCATTGGCCGGTTTGGCGTCCTTGATCAGACGGATGTCCGCGCCTTCGTAATAAGCCACTCCCCATCCGTCCTTGATCGATGTGGGCGGCCCACCATGCTCCGCCAGCTTCGCGATGGAGAGGCTCAGCGTCGCGGGAAGGTCGCTCGACATTCCGAGAAGTTCGCACATGGTCATCCCGTTCGATGATGTTTCCGGTATCCCGCCGCGGTATCGGCGGCTAATTTCACGCGGCGGCACCACAAGGCCCACATCGGACGCCCGCGCCGCACTGACCGTCCAGGGCAGCGCGGGTCTGTGCTTCCTATAGCGAACGTCACATTCCGCTGGTAACACACTCATCGCGGCAGCGAGACGATCGCGCGGAGGCCACCTGCCGGCCGGTTGGCCAGCGAGATCTGCCCGCCATGAGCCTGCGCGATCGATTGTGCGATAGCGAGGCCCAGGCCCGTGCCCCCCGTCTCTCGACTCCGAGACTGCTCCAGGCGGTAGAACGGCTCGAATACCCGTTGCAGCTCGGCATCAGGAATACCCGGACCTTCGTCGTCGATGAGGATGTTGATAGCAACTGGCGACGTAAGGAGTTCGACCCGTGCCGATTTTCCGTACTTCACGGCATTGTCGAGCAAGTTGATCACCGCACGTCGCAAATCGCCAGATTGGCATTCGAGAACGACCGGTTCTGAAGGCTCCATCGTCACCCGCAGTCCGGCATCTGCCATGTCATCGACGATGGATGACAGCAGCGCGCTGAGGTCGGTGCGCCGGCGTGGTTCGGCGGCAGCCTCGTCGCGCGCGAATTTCAAGGTCGCGTCGATCATCGCGTCGAGGTCGCCAATGCTGGCAAGCATCCGATCGCGCTCTTCGCCCTCCGGCAGCCCTTCAATGCGCAACCGCAGCAGCGTCAGCGGTGTCCGCAGGTCGTGTGATAGCCCCGCCAGCATGCGAGTCCGGTTCCCAAGAACCCGCTGGAGCCGCGCCTGCATCTTGTTGAAGGCCTGTGCCGTCTGGCGCATCTCCATGCTACCTGCTTCCGCAATCGGCGGCGCGTTGACGTCACGTCCCAGGCGCTCGGCGGCCTGGGCCACGATGCCGAGTGGCGCGGTTACACGCCGGACCGCCCAAATAGATGTGAGCACCACGATAACCGACATCACCGCCAGGGCAGCAACAAACTGCCATGACGCTGAAGGCCCGGCGTCCGGCAATGCGGTAACAAATGACAGCCATTGTCCATTCGAAAGTTGGACGACGGCTTGAAGGCCGCGCCAATTCCCAGCCCCGTGCATCCATGGTCCCATCATCGGCATCGGATGTGCGAATCCGGTGAGCCGCGAGCTTGGTGGCCCGGCGACAAAGATGTGTAGCCGTGCCGCCAGAGCTTCAGGCAACTGCTCGACGAGGTAGCGTTGAACCGGAAGATCAGCGAAATCGGAAGCTCCAGCGGAAGTTGCGAGCGGCTCTGACGAAAGGGTGACACGAAGCGTCGGGTCGCTCGCGGCGGCGACGATGCGACTACGCCAATCCTCAGGGGCTTCGTCGATCAGGCGGACCAGATTGGCGATCCGCTGCGTCGCCGCGTAGCCGCCGACCGCACGCACCGCCTGACCCCGGTCGGTGGCGTATATCCAGTTAGCGACGAAGTGGGAGGCAGCCAGCCCAACAAGCAGAATCAGTATCATCTGACCAACGAGGGTACGAGGCAGCAATCGTGTCATGATTGACTGACTGGCGGCGTAAACATGTAGCCACCGCCCCAGATGGTCTTGATTAGTCGCGGGTCGGCCGGATCGTGCTCAAGCTTCTTGCGCAACCGGCTCACCTGGGTGTCGATACTGCGATCAAAGCCGGCCGCGGCTCGTCCGCGCGCCAGGTCGAGGAGTTGATCGCGGCTCAGCACACGCTGGGGCCGCTCGACCATGACCAGCAGCAACTCATATTCTCCAGAGCTGAGCGGCACGCTTACTCCGTCGTTACGAAGCAACTCCCGGCTCGCGGTATCCAAAACCCAACGGTCGAACCGGTATGCCTTTGCCGACGGTCCGCGTGCGGTGCCAGAATCTTCCATTCGACTGCGGCGCAGTACGGCCCGAATGCGGGCGATCAACTCGCGGCTCCCAAACGGTTTGGGCAGATAATCGTCGGCGCCCATCTCCAGGCCAATGACGCGATCCACCTCTTCGCCCTTGGCGGTAAGCATGATGATCGGAACATTACTCTCGGCACGAACGGTTCGGCAGAGCGACAGCCCGTCCTCGCCGGGAAGCATCAGATCGAGCAGGATCAGATCGATCCGACTGTCGGCGAGGAGCTTCCGCATGGCCTTTCCATCGGAAACCCCGCTGACCCGGAAACCTTCCCGATTCAGAACGCGCGAGACCAACTCGCGCATCTCACGGTGGTCGTCCACGATCAGGATGTGCGGCGCGGCGTTCATGGATGAACCGTAAGCGGCCCCGGACGGAAGGTCTGCCGAATAATTGTGGCGGAAGGTGTCCATGGTGAGCTTTGACAAACCTTGCCACACATTTCGCTCCTGTCGACAAACCCTGGTGACAGGTGAGGCCCAGATGTTCGGTGACGGCGGAAGTAGCGCCGACACATGACAGGAGCATCTCGATGAGAAAAATTACCAAGGCCCTCGCGATCGGCGCCGTTGTCGCCGCGGTCGGGGGTATCGGCCTGGCGGCCATGGCGGAAACGTCTGGCCCGGGTTTCGGCCTTCCCTTCATGCGCGGGCACATGGGTTCCGGCATGATGGGTATGACGGGTGGTCCTCAGGGGCGCGGCTTCGGCGATCCAGCGGCGCATCTCGCGGCGTTGAAGACTGAGCTCAGCATCAAGCCGGAGCAGACGGCGGCATGGGATTCGTACGCGAAGGCGGTGCAGGACACCGCCGCGCAAATGCAGGCGGCTCGCGGCAATATGGATATGAACGCGATTCACGACATGCCCCCCCAGGATCGTTCCGCGTTCATGACCACGCAGTGGGACATGCACGAGCAGGCCTTTGGCAAGGTGAAGGCCGCCGCCGAGGCGCTGCTACCGTCGCTCGATGACGCCCAAAAGGCCAAGGCGCGGACAGCGCTACCTGGTCTCGCGACACGCGGTCCATCCGGCATGCAGCAGGCGGGCATGCCGATGATGCGTCATGGCATGGGGATGATGCAGGGGCCGATGGGCGGCGGACCTCGCTGATCGCGTGACGGGTGCCTAACTGGGGCCGGCTGCAGACAGGCATCCGGCCCCGTTACCCGCCTCGACATAATAGCCGGGTCAGCCGAACCGCTCGAGCGCCAGCGCGATGCCCTGACCGCCGCCAATGCATAACGTGACAACCCCGCGGCGCAGCCCGTCACGCCGCATGGAATGCAGCAGGCGGGTCGTGAGGATCGCACCGCTCGCCCCGATAGGATGACCGTGCGCGATAGCGCCTCCCTCGACATTTACAATCTCTTCCGGGATGCCAAGTTCGCGCGTCACCGCGAGCGCGATGGCAGCGAACGCCTCGTTGATCTCGATCCGCTCGATATCCTTCGTCTGCCACCCGGCGCGCTGTAGTGCCTGGCGAACCGCCGGCACGGGCCCGAGGCCGAACATCCCCGGCTCCACCGCACCGACGCCGTAGGCGACCAGCCGGGCCATCGGGCGCAATCCGTGGCGCTCCGCCCAACCCTTCTCGGCCACGACCATCGCCGCCGCGCCACTGTTCAACCCGGGGGCGCTACCCGCCGTGATGGTACCGTCTTTGCGAAATGCGGGCTTCAGGCGGGTGAGCGAGTCGAGGGTGGTGTCCGGGCGGTTGTGCTCGTCCTTGTCGAACACCGTCGGCCCCTTCCGGCCGGGGATTTCGATCGGGGCGATTTCGTCCTTGAAGTGTCCGGCCGCCTGCGCCGCCGAGAACAGACGCTGGGACCGTTCGGCCCAGCGATCCTGGTCGCCGCGGGTTATCTGCATCTTGGTCACGAGATCTTCGGTGTGCCAGCCGGAGTGCTGACCGGAGAAGGCGTCATTCAGCCCATCTTCCAGCATCGCATCGACGAGCACACCCGGCCCCATGCGGTAGCCCCAGCGAGCCTCGCGCTGGAGATAGGGAGCGAGGTCCATGTTCTCCATTCCGCCGGCGAGGGCGCTGTCGACGAAGCCCAGCATCACCTCCTGCGCCGCCGAGGCGATGGCCTGCGCACCGGAACCGCAAACGCGGTTGACCGTCATCGCCGGGACTTCCACCGGCACCCCTCCGCCGATCGCCGCCTGCCGAGCGGCGTTCATCTTCACGCCGGCCTGGATCACATTGCCCATGACCACCGTGCCGATGTCCGCCGCGTCCAGTCCCGCGCTTGCCAGCACCGCCTTGATCGCCGCCGCGCCGAGCGCCGGGGCGGGCGTGGCCTTGAGCGTGCCGCCGAACGTGCCGATCGCGGTGCGGACCGGATTGCAAATGACGACTTCGCGATGCTCCATCGGGCCACTCCTGTTGCGTTAGGTAGTTTGCTTAGAGGGTTCATAGGCCGCCGCGGTCATGCCCGCGTTGACGCACGTCAAGCCGAGACAGGTGCATCGTTCAGCGTCAGATCGAAGACCGGGTACATCTCCAGCGGAAAATACGACAGCTTGGCCTGCCGAAGGCCGGGGCGGTCGAGATCCTCTTCGCGGTTTATCAAATGGTATCCCGCTGCCGCGATCAGCCGCGACGTTTCACGGTTGACCATCTGATACAGCCCCTTGAAGTCCCTCAGTGCCTTTTCGTAGTGCACCACGGCCGTATCGATGTTCTGCCGCTCGAAGATCGAGAACGCCACCGGCCGGCCGCCGACGCGGATTATCAGCCCGCTTTGCTCGAGCACGTCGAAGTGTTCCATCGCGAAATCAAGCGCCTGTAGCTCGGCCCGCAGGGACGGATCATCCGGTTGGGTGCCGTCGCCGTGGGCGACCGCTAGCAGAACGTCACGGCAGAGCGAACCGCAACTCGCATCGAGCGGCACCGCCTCCCAGTCCGGGTAAAGCCCGAGGAACTGTGCGATCAGGTTGCGCTTCTTGGCGTAGTTTCCGCCGGGCAACTCGGCCAGATCGCGTGCCAGGTAAATATAGTTGGCACCGCCGCGGTCCTCCTCGGCGGTGAAACGCCCGCAGAACTCAGGATTTTGATCGATATACGACTTTGCCACGTACAACATTTTCAGGCGATATGGCAGCGCTGCCGCTGCTGCTACCAGGTCCGTGCAGCATGCAGTGCTCGGCTGTCCGATCGACTGAAGCAGATGGCGCTCGCCGTCATCGCCCAATGTCCGCGAGAGCAACAGACACTCCGGCGCTACGCGTGACCACATCACACCATACGGCTCTGCCCATGCCGCCAGGGAAGCGAAACTGTAGCCAGAGACCCGCTGCGGATAGCGGCGAAGGTAGTCCTGCATCACCACCTTGTCCTCCAGCACGACGGGCTGAAAATGGTGGCCGAGAAACATGGTCCCCTTGTCTTGCCGCTCGCTTTTCATGACACGCTCCTGGGGACGGTCTCTGTCGGATCGCGATAGGCCAGCAGCCGCAATGCGTTCGCCACCACCAGCAGTGTTGAGCCTTCATGGAAGACCACGGCCACACCGAGTTGCAGCCCGAGCAGCGTCGCCGGCACCAGCACGGTGACCATGCCGAGGCTGATCCAGAGGTTTTGCCTGATGATGCGGCTGGTGGCGCGGCTCAAACCGATCACGAATGGCAGGCGTGACAGCTCGTCGCCCATCAGCGCCACGTCGGCTGTCTCCAGCGCCACGTCCGATCCAGCCGCCCCCATTGCGATGCCCACGGTCGCATTGGCCATGGCAGGCGCGTCGTTCACGCCGTCGCCGACCATCGCCACTTCCTGTTCAGATCGCAGTCGCTTTATCGCCGCAACTTTGTCTTCAGGCATTAAATCGCCCCACGCCTCGTCGAGGCCAACCTGCTTCGCGACGGCCTCGGCGACCCGTCGGTTGTCCCCGGAGATCATGATCATGCGGGTGATGCCGAGTGCGCGCAGCCGTGCGATGACCGCCGCGGCGGAAGCACGCGGCGTGTCCATCAGGCCCAGTACACCGAGATACTTGTCGCCGCGCCGCACGACCATCGTGGTGCGGCCCTGTTCTTCCAGACCGCTGATCACGCGCTGCAACTCGGCTGGCAGCGGTGCCCCCTCGACCTCGGCGAACAGCGTGGCCTTGCCGACAATGACTTGCTCGCCGCCAACTCTGGCTGCAAGACCACGGCCGGTGATGCTGCGCAGATCCTCAACTGGCGGCACCGCTGCTCCGTCACCGAGCCGCACGCGTCCGTCTCGAACCACGGCGGTTGCCAGCGGGTGATCGCTGCGCTCCTCGACCGCGACGGCGATGGTCAAGAGATCCTGCTCCGCCACCCCCAACGCCGGCATCACATCCGTGACCCGGGGCTTGCCCTCAGTCAGAGTGCCCGTCTTGTCGAAAGCAATGGCGCCGAGCGTACCGAGATTTTCCAACGGCCCACCGCCCTTCACCAGGACGCCGCCGCGTGCTGCCCTGGCGACGCCGGACAGCACCGCACTCGGCGTCGAAATCGCCAGCGCGCAAGGACTGGCGGCCACCAGCACCGCCATGGCGCGGTAGAAGCTGGTGCCGAAAGGCTCGTCGATCACCACCCAGGCAAACAGCAGGAGAATAACCGACGCCAGGACGGCGGGAACGAAAATGCGTTCGAAGCGATCGGTGAATCGCTGTGTCGGCGATTTCCGTGTCTCCGCTTCGCCCACCATGCGGACAAGGCGGGCCAGTGTGCTGTCCGAGGCCAGTCTGATGACCTGGACTTCCAGCGCCCCACTGCCGTTGATCGTGCCTGCGTAAACGCGATACTCGGCTGCAAGCGCCTGCGGCCGAAGGGCAGCTTCCCCGGCATTGGCTACAGCCTGCTTATCCACCGGGAGACTCTCGCCGGTGACGGGTGCTTGATTGACGCTGCTGGCGCCGAGGATGACGAAGCCGTCCGCTGGAATGCGCGTGTTCGGCCGGACGATGATCGTATCGCCCACTAGCAGATCCGCGACCGGAACCTCGGTCACTACTCCGCCACGGCGAACCTCGGCCGTCGGCGGCGCGAGGTTGGCAAGCGCCGCGATGGCGCGACGGGCGCGACCCATCGCGTAATGCTCCAGCGCATGGCCGATGCTGAACAGGAACAGCAGCAGTGCGCCCTCGGCCCATTTGCCGAGAGAAGCGGCGCCGGCGGCCGCGACCAGCATCAGAAAATCGATCTCGAACCGGCCGAGGCGAAGCTCGTCGATCGCCTCGCGCGCCAGATAGAAGCCACCGAAGCCATAGGCGGCGACGAAGCAGCCAAGCGCCACCCAGGCGGGCGCGATGCCTGCAACTGAGATCAGAAAGCCCGCCGCCAGCGATGCCCCACAGATGGCCGCGAAGATGAGTTCGCTGTTCTCGCCGAACAGGCCGCCATGCGCGTGTTCATGGTCTTCGACGGCCTCGCCCGCCGCGGGGAGTGCATGCGCGGGAGCGCGGACGACAACGCCCATGGCGTTGAGCATCTGGCGAAGCGCCTGTTCTGAGGTCAGAGTTCGATCGAACTCGATCCGGACTGGACCCGCGACCGCCGCGACCGCCTCCAGGACCCCTGGCACGCGCAGTAAGTATTCGGAGACGGTACGTGCGCGGCGCTCATCCTGCAGCCCATTCGCCTCCCACAGCGCGTGGCCGAAGCGCTCGGTCACACGAGCGCCAGCACCCTCGGCGATCTCCCTGATCCGTCCGAGGCTGAGAATCTTGGGGTCATAGTGGATGCAGAGCTTGGCGGGCTGGTCTCCGGAGGCCGGCATGACGTGAACCTGGTCGATTCCGTCGCGGCCTGTCAGATCCCCCACCACCCGCCCGACGCAGGCGTCAGCTTCGCCCGGTGCATCTGGAAGCAGGACCGGCAGGTCTAATCGCAGCCGATTGATGTCTTTCGTGGCCACAGGCACCGAGCCTTTCATGGGATGGAGCCAATGGCGCACCGCCGGCGGCGCGTTTGCTGGTCAGCAGAGTTTTGGGGAGAACCCGTTGAAGAACATCACAGTTCAATCGCCGATTTTCGAGCGGCGACTTTCACCCGGCGTATGGCCAGGTCTTTTAATTGTCGGCCCGACGGATCACGCCCTCAAGCTTGGTCGCGGCAGCAACGGTGTTCGAAATTGTGCCGTATTTGCGGACGTTGGTGTGCAGGAGTTCAAGCCTGTGGTCGTCCTCGTCAGTATCAACAATCAGTTCGTAATCGACCGATACGATCTTTGGCGGGCTGTCCTGGCGGATGGCGTGAAGGTGGACCTCTACGCCGCGTAATTTGAAATCCAGCATCGGCGTCACACGCTCGATGCCCTTGATCATGCAGGCCGCGATCGCCGCCAGGAACAGCTCGGCCGGATTGAAAGCGTCGGGGCGACCATCGAGTGCGGTATCGAGAACGATCTCGGCCGCTTTGGTGGTCGCCACGCTGCCGAGCGCATCGACGCGGCGCGCTTTCACCCGGTATTCAAGCATCGGTCATGCCGCCGCAAGCCACTTTGCGAGATCCTCGGCCTTTGGCAATCCACCAGCATGAACGACCTTACCATCGATCACGATGCCCGGGGTGGAAACGATGCCGTAGCCAGCGATAGCGGCGTAGTCGGTTATCTTCTCGATGCTGACGGGCACCCCGAGTTTGTCCGCCTGGGTCTGGACCATCTCAGCGGTGGTCACGCAGCGTTTGCAACCTGGGCCGAGAACCTTGACGTTTTTCATGGGAAATCTCCGGAGTTCAGGTGAACAGTGCGTTAAACAGGAAGCCGACGGCCATGATGCCGACCGTGACCACGCCGATGAAGACAGCAATCAGGCGTGCGGTGAGCACCTTGCGCAGGATGATCATTTCGGGCGCCGACAGCGCGGTCACCGCCATCATGAAGGCCAACACGGTGCCCAGTGCTGCCCCTTTGCCGAGCAGGGCCTCGACCACCGGGATGATCCCGGCCGCGTTGGAATAGATGGGAATGCCGACCAGCACGGCCGCCGGCACCGACCACCAGTGATTGCTGCCCATGATACCCGCAAGCATCTCGGCCGGCACATAGCCGTGGATGAAGGCGCCCGCTGCGATGCCGACGATAATCCACACCCAAACCCGGCCAAAGATATCCTGCACGGCCTCAATCCCGGCGTGGATGCGGTCGGCGATGGTCAGATGCTCGCTCGGCAGGTCGGCTGAGCCGCTGCGGACATCGAGCACCCATTGCTCCAGCCAGCTTTCCAGATGCAGCCGGCCGATGACCCAGCCGGCGATGATGGAAACCGCAAGCCCAAAGCCGAGATAGGTAAGTGCGACCTTCCAGCCGACCAGGGCGAACAGCAGCCCTAGCGCCACCTCGTTGATCATCGGCGAGGCGATCAGGAACGAGAAGGTGACACCCAGAGGCACGCCGGCTGAGACGAAGCCCACAAACAGCGGCACGGCGGAGCAGGAGCAGAACGGGGTGAAGATGCCGAGGCTGGCTGCGGCGACATTGCCGAGTCCCTCGCGCTTCCCGGCCAGAAAGGCACGAGTGCGTTCGGGCGAGAAAAAGCTGCGCACCATGCCCATGGCGAATACCACCAGCGCCAGCAGCATGAGCACCTTTGGGGTGTCGAAGATGAAGAAGCTGGCAGCTTCCTGGAGATGGCTACCGGGCGTGATCGGCATCTGGGCGACCGCCCAATTGGAGAACGGCTCGAGCTGCCAATAGACGGCGAACCAGGCGATGAGGCCCAGGATGGTGACGCCGATCAGCTTCGCATCGCCAAGCGTCTGATTGGGAGGTGGCGAGGTCAGGGTTGAGGTAGTCATGCTGCGATCCGTTCAGGAAGTGGCGGGACCGACAGAGCGGCCTGGATGAGGGTCGCAACGGGCTCCGGCAGATTCGGGGTGCGCCGGTAGCGCACCCATTGGGCGTCACGGCGATCTGTCACCAGCCCAGCGCTCTTGAGCGTCGCCATATGGCGGGACATCCGCGATTGGCTTGCTCCGAGGCGCTCCATCAATTCGCAGACGCAATGCTCATGGCCGTCCCAGAGAAGGCGGATGGCGGCGAGACGTGTTGGTTCGGCCAGGGCGGAAAGGAGGGTGACTGGATCGTGCATAGCGCTTTATATACGCCAATGCGCATATGCGGGAAAGCAGAAATAGTGCTCAGGCTCGCTCGGCAGCCGCGCGTCCCCCGCATGCCATCTCGAACTTTTGATTAAACGACGGCACGAAACCGGTACGCTCGTTTCGGCCCGCGATGTCGCCGTACCGCGCGCCTGCCGGTCAGGCTTCGGCGAGACCACGACATTGGCAGTTTTTGAACCCAGGGGCCTTGCGGCAGATCAATGTATTGCGAATGCGCGGAACGCCGGTTTCGCTCGTCTCCGAATCCAGAGTGAGAGTCCGGAGGGGTTAGCCGTGACGGGTTGAAGGTCGCGAGAGAGGCTCGCGGCGCCCGTCGCGGAGAACCGCGATGTCCAAACATACCGCTCCCGTTCGCTCCGGCCAGGACCGGGCCAGCATCTATCGGGAAATTACCGATAAAATCATCCTCGAGCTGGAAGCCGGCCGGATTCCCTGGGTCCAGCCTTGGGGGATGGCTTCAGCGACGGCGACGATCGCCATGCCGCGGAACGCTTCGACCCATCGCCGGTATTCGGGGATCAATGTGCTGATACTCTGGGGGGCAGTTTTCGCGCAAAGCTTCACCGGCCAAAACTGGCTTACCTTTCGGCAGGCCCTCGGTCTTGGTGGCAATGTCAGAAAGGGCGAGCGCGGGACGACCGTCGTCTACGCCGACCGCTTCATCCCGCGGGATGAGCGCCGCCGTGCGGAGGAGAGCGGTGAAGAGCCTGGCGTGATCCCGTTCCTCAAGCGCTTCACTGTCTTCAACACGGACCAGTGCGAGGGCCTGCCCGAGGAGATCACCACCTTGGCGCCGCCGCCTCCACCCAACCTGATCGAGCCGCGGGCCGAGGCCTTGATCGCCGCCACCGGCGCGGATTTCCGTATTGGCGGGCCACGTGCCTTCTACAGCCCTGGCCTCGACTTCGTGCAGGTTCCGCCTCCGCAAGCCTATTTCGACCCGATCAACTGGCACCGGACGGCCTTTCACGAGCTATCGCATTGGAGTGGAGCCGCCTCCAGACTTGGCCGGGATTTCTCCGGTTCGTTCGGCACGAAATGCTATGCACGCGAGGAGTTGGTGGCTGAAATGGCGGGTGCCTTCGTGTGCGCTTCGCTCGGGATAGTGCCGACCGTGCGCCACGCCGACTATATCGGTTCCTGGCTGGAAGTACTGCGCGAGGATGATCGCGCCATCGTCCGCGCTGCCAGCGCTGCCTCCAAAGCCGCCGACTATTTGTTGGCGTTCCAGCCTGATCGGCTCGAACCAGACGATGTCGACGCGACCAACACTGAGCGCGAAGCCGCGTGATCATGGCGCACGCATCTGCGGAAACCCGCGTTTCCGATTCCGCGGATATGCGTTTTCGCGACCTCAAAGAGAGTCAGAGGAAGGCTGGGTTTTTCGTGACGGGTTGGAGGTCGAGAGAGAGTCTTTCGGCCGCCCGTCGCGGAGAATAGAACATGGCTACCGCCGTCCAAAAGATCACCCTCAGCGCCTCACGCGACATCCCCTTCAACAAGCTGGTGCTCAGCCAGGCGAACGTCCGGCGCGTGAAGGCCGGCGTCTCGATCGAGGAACTGGCCGAGGACATCGCCCGACGCACGCTCTTGCAGAGCCTCAGCGTCCGACCGGTTCTCGACGCCGAAGGCCAGGAGACCGGCATGTTCGAAATCCCGGCCGGTGGCCGGCGCTTCCGGGCGCTCGAACTGCTGGTCAAGCAAAAGCGCCTGGCGAAGACCGCGCCGGTCCCCTGCGTGCTGCGCGAGGGCGGCATCGCCGAGGAGGATTCGCTGGCCGAGAACGTCCAACGCGTCGCGCTCCATCCGCTCGACCAGTTCCGCGCCTTCCAGGCGTTGCGCGACAAGGGCCTCGGCGACGAGGAGATCGCCGCGCGGTTCTTCGTGACCCCGACCGTGGTGAAGCAGCGCCTGCGTTTGGCCGCCGTCTCCGACAAGCTCCTCGACATCTATGCCGAGGACGGCATGACACTGGAGCAGTTGATGGCGTTCACCGTCAACAACGACCATGCTCGTCAGGAGCAGGTCTGGGACGCCGTCTCGCGCTCCTATAACAAGGAGTCCTATCTGATCCGCCGCCAACTCACCGAGGGCGCAGTCCGGGCCTCCGACCGCCGCGCGCGGTTCGTCGGCATGAACATCTATGAAGCCGCCGGCGGCGTGGTCATGCGCGACCTCTTCCAGCATGACGATGGCGGCTGGCTGCAGGATCCGGCGTTGCTTGATCGGCTGGTGACCGAGAAGCTCCAGGCCGAGGCCGAGACGCTGCGGGCGGAGGGTTGGAGCTGGATCGCGGTCGCCACCGACTTCCCCTATGGCCACGCCGCCGGTCTGCGCCGCCTCACCGGCGAGACGGTCGATCTCAGCGAAGAGGAGAACGCCAGCTTCGCCTCGCTGAAGGCCGAACAGGACGCGCTTGAGGAGCAATACTCTCAAGCCGACGAGTTGCCCGACGAGGTCGATCAGCGCCTCGGCGAGATCGAGACCGCGATCGCGGCGTTCGAGAACCGGCCAGTCCACTACGATCCGGCCGAGATCGCTCGCGCGGGCATCTTCGTCAGCATCGACAACGAGGGGGCGCTGCACATCGAACGCGGCTTTGTGCGCCCCGAGGACGAAGCGCCGGTCGAGCCAGTCCAGGGCGGCGATGGCGATGCGCCGGAAACCACCGCCCGTGCGAGCGGCGCCATCCACCGGGCCGTCATCACCATCGGCGGCGCGCCGACGGGTTCCGAGATCGACACGCCGGAGGATGACGAGACCATCCGTCCGCTTTCGGATCGGTTGGTGACTGAGCTGACCGCCCATCGCACCCTGGCGTTGCGGGATGCGCTGGCGAACGATCCGCACATCGCCTTCCAGGCGGTGCTGCACGCCCTCTGCCTTAACGGGTTCTACCGCTCCGCCTCGAACACCTGCCTGGAGATCACGGCGAAGCACTCCGGCTTCAGCGCGCAGGCGGCGGGGTTGGCGGAGACCGCCTCCGCCAAAGCGATCGATGCACGGCACGCGCAGTGGGCCAAGCAGTTGCCTGAAGCGCCGGCGGCTCTGTGGGACTCGCTGACGGCGTTCGACAGCGACAGCCAAGCTGCGCTCTTCGCTCACTGCGCCGCCCTCACAGTCAATGTCGTGAAGGAGCCTTGGAACCGGCGTCCGGACGCTTTCGCGCATGGCGACCAGCTCGCCCGGACCGTCAATCTCGACTTGGCCGCCGCCGGCTGGGCGCCGACCGTCGATAACTATCTCGGCCGGGTTCCGAAGGCGCGCATCCTCGAAGCCGTGCGTGAGGCCAAGGGCGAGCAATCGGCGCAGCTCATCGACCACCTCAAGAAGACCGACATGGCCAAAGAGGCCGAGCGGCTGCTTGCCGGCACGGGTTGGCTGCCGGAGCCGCTTCGCCTCGTCGAGGTCGCACCCGTCGGCGACGAGTCCACCGGCGAGTCCGAGGCGCTGCCGGACTTCCTCGCGGGGGACGAGGACGAAGCGCCCGCCGACGCCGACGAAGAGCCGGCGCACATGGTCGCGGCCGAGTGACTGTCGACATGCGGGGTGACTTCGGCCGCCCCGCATTCGTTTCTCCATCCAATTCCACCCGAAAGCCCGGCCATCGCGCCGGGCTTTCTCGCTTTCGGAGCCATGCCATGACCGAGCATTCCCCCATCACCCCAACAGCCGCCCCGACGCTCACCGATTGGGATGTCCAGCGCGATGAGCATGATCGCCTCAACGCCGAACTGCGTCCCGCGAACAAGGCCGTTGTCTTCGATGCGCTCACCGCCGCCGGCCTCACCATCGTCACCGTCCGTTTCGACGGCTATGGCGACAGCGGACAGATCGAAGACATCGAAGCCAAGGCCGGCGACGATGTCGTCGCCCTGCCGCCCGGCAATGTCGAGATCGCGGCCGCCGCCTGGGGCCACGCCGAGCCCGAACGGACGGGGATGTCCATCCGCCACGCAATCGAGCGGCTGGCCTACGATTTTCTCGAGGAAACCCACGACGGCTGGGAAAATAGCGACGGCGCCTATGGCGACTTCATCTTCGACGTCGCCGAACGGACCATTACGCTCGACTACAACGAGCGGCACATGGAGTCCGATTATTCCCAGCACGTATTCTGAGGAGGTGACGATGGGACATTGTTTTCATCACGCGCTTTCCTCGGTGAAGAAATGGGGCGGCGCGGCCGAGGACTATCTGCCGCTGCATCAATGGTTCGACGAGTCGAAAGCCATCACTGCTGATTTTCGGCACCGCGCGTTGCGCCATCATGCCGAAGGCATCTTCATGCTGGAGCGCTTCTTCGGCCCGACGATCACGATCTCGACCGGCCGCGTGGTGCCGGTCCGGCTGATTGGCGAGCAGCATGTGCGCGAAGACCTCGGCTTCATCCCGAGCTTCGCGGATTGGGTGCGCTGCATCCGCCCCGAGCCCTGGATGGGCCGGGCCCAGCCGATCCATCGCGACGTCGATCCCTTCGCCGCCGCCGGCTGATCACTCTTCCTCGTCAACCCAACCAAAAGCCCGGCCATCGTGCCGGGCTTTCGCATTTCTGGAGACCCGACATGGCCAACTACTTCTCACCCACCGTCATTCAGCAATCGATCCCGATCACCGACATGACGCCGCTCGAACGTCTCTTGCTCAGCCTCATCTTCGATGCCGAGCCGGATGGCGAGGCGATGTACTTCCACACCTCTCTCGGTCCGAGCGACACTATCGGGCTTTCGATCGACGAACTTCGTGCGGCGTTCGATGCATCCGCAGGAATCGACAGCACGGCGACCACGTACATCGCCGAGCGCGTGGCGGTCGCATCCACCGACGACACCGAGATCGAGATCGATTTCAGCGGCACATCCTGGGAGTTCATCTTCCAGGACGTCGTCCGGCGCTCATCCACGCTCCGCTACGTCACCGCGGTTACGTCTTTCACCTGCTCGAAGATGCGGCCGGACGGCTTCGGCGGCATGGCGGTGCTGATCACGGCGGACGCGATTGTTGGCAAATCCACCAATGACATCCTCGAGAACTTCCTCGCGGAGAAGGAGGGAGATGCCGCCGATGACGGCGTGCATGTTCTGCTCCGCATCCGCGAAGACGCCGTCAGGCAACAGATCGGCCAGGCAATCGAGGCCGATCCCACGCTCACCCGTCTTACGGCCGACGCGGTCAATGACTCTGACATCCACGCCGCCTGTCTCGCCGTCGTCGAATGCAGCGACCTGTCAGAGGAGCAAGGCGCCGCCGAGTTTCGCGCCGCGCTCGCGGCGATACGCGAAGCCGAACAACGGCTCGCTCCGATCCGCTGATCGGGGGGACTTTCAAAACCAACCCCGCGCCGCGCTCACCGCGCGCATCGCGTTCATCTCACATCGAAAGGAGACAGTTATGGGCTGGCTCTACATGAAATCCCTCAAGGGCCATTCCGGCCCGCGCCAATATCTCGACGCTCAGTTCACGCACGAGCGCCCCGACTTAATTTCCAAAGTGCTGCGCTCCGCGCTTGTGGGCATGCGCGTATATTACGCCGCCGTGGAGCAGGTCCGCGTGGCCACTGGTCAGCGGGAGGTCTGGGCCGCCATCTGCCTCGTCCGATACAATCCGCGCGACCCCGAGGGCTACATCTTCGGCTACAAGGATATGGAAGAATCGATGGGGCCATGTGAGTCCGATTGCCCCGAATCGATTCTCGATCTGCTGACGCCGACTGACCGCGAATATGCGATGCAATGGCGGGCTCGGTGCCGCGAAAACACTGTCGCTCGTCGCACGAGGGCCTCCAAGCCGAACCCGCGCGTTGGCCAGGTGATCGTCTTCGACGAGCCGCTCTCGTTCGCCGATGGCCGAAGCTTCCAGCAGTTGGAAGTCATCGCCAACCCGCGCAGCCATCGCACCCTGCTCTTTCGTGCGTCCGGCTCCGGCAACATCTATCGGATTCCCAACATCAAGAGGCGGTCCTACCGACTCGTCGATCCCACGGGCTGAGCAGGCGCCTTCGTCCGCGCGCCATCAAAGGGTCCGGCGCCCAGCGCCGGGCCCTTTTCTTCTTGGGAGTCCCGAGAGGGAGAGGGTTGCCGGGACAGGTTTGAGTCGCTGGGGTCGAGAGAGAGCGCCCCTCGGCTCGACCCGTTCCGGCTCTCCCGAGGTTCCCTTCATGACGACGAATCCCGCTTCCACGGCCGCCTTCGCGGTCGCGCCCCTCCCTCTCGCGCCCCCCGCTCCGGCGACCGCCGACGCGCTGGCTCATGCTGCGCTGATCATCCTTCCCCATCTCGAACGTGGCCAGCGTGTCGACGCACCGACGCTCCGGGCATCGATGGTCTCCGCCTTCGGCGGTTCCGACGCCGATGGCGCCTGGGACTGGAAGACCGCCTACGATGCCTGCGAAGCCGCGACCGTTCTGTTCCTGCGCAAGTTCAGCCCGGCCATCCGCGCGCGGGCATCTTCACCGGCCGCCATGCTGCCGATGCTGTCCAAGATCGCGGGCCTTCTGCCCACCCACACGCGCCGCTCCGAGGAGAGTCAGGCGCTTCAGCAATTCTCGACGCCGATCGCCCTCGGCCTCGCGGCCAGTGTCGCCGCCGCGATCACGCCGGCCGACGTCGTGCTTGAGCCTTCGGCCGGCACCGGGCTGCTCGCCATCCTCGCCGAACTCGGCGGCGGGTCACTCGTTCTCAATGAGCTGGCCGAGACGCGCGCCGGGCTGTTGGGTCATCTGTTCCCCGCCGTCGCTGTCACCCGCCACGACGCCGCGCAGATCCATGATCATCTCGACGCCAGCATCGTTCCAAGTGTCGTGCTCATGAACCCACCATTCTCCGCGCTCGCGAACGTCGATCGCCGCATGGCCGACGCCGCCCTGCGCCACATCGCCTCGGCACTCGCGCGTCTCGCCGAGGGCGGCCGATTAGTCGCGATCACCGGGGCGAGCTGCGCGCCCGACAATCCGGTGTGGGCCGACGCCTTCGTCCGGTTGCAGGAACGCGGGCGCATCGTGTTCTCGGCCGCCGTCGATGGATCGGTGTATGCCAAACATGGCACGACCATCGACACGCGGCTGACCGTGATCGACCGTCTGCCCGTCGCCGATCCGAGCGTGTTTCCGGCTTTGCGCGGTTGCGCCCCCGACGTCGCAACCCTGCTTGGTTGGATCGCGGAATCCGTTCCGCTAAGGCTCCCGCTTGCCACGCCAGTCATCACCCGCGCCACGGTTCGTCCCGCCGCCGCACGGCCGCGGCGCGTTGCGCCGTGCCCTGCCTCCGTCCCGGCCGCGACGCCCGAGCCGGAGGCGGTTGAGCTGACCTATGAGACCATCGACTGGATGCCGGTCGAGGGCGGTCACATCACCGAGGCGCTTTATGAAGGATACGGATTGCAGTCGATCCGTATTCCCAGTTCTCAGGCCCACCCCACCAGGCTGGTGCAATCGGCGGCGATGGCGTCGGTGGCGCCGCCCAAGCCAAGCTATCGGCCGCACCTGCCCGCCAATGTCGTCGCGGGCGGCATGTTGTCCGACGCCCAGCTCGAAAGTGTGATCACTGCCGGCGAGGCCCACTGCGGCCACCTCGCCGGATCGTGGAAGGTGGACGAGACTTTCGATATCGTCTCAGCCGCGCCCGATGACGCTGAGAACGCCGTCCGCTTCCGCCGCGGCTGGTTTCTCGGCGACGGCACCGGCGCCGGCAAGGGCCGACAGGTCGCCGGCGTCCTGCTCGACAACTGGCTGAAGGGCCGCCGCCGCGCGGTCTGGGTATCGAAATCCGACAAGCTAATCGAGGACGCCCAGCGCGATTGGTCGGCGCTCGGGCAGGAGCGGCTTCTGGTGACGCCGCTGTCGCGCTTCCGTCAGGGGACGGCGATCCGGTTGGAGCAAGGCGTCCTATTCACCACCTATGCCACGCTACGCTCCGACGCGAGGGACGAGAAGGTTTCGCGGGTCAGGCAGATCGTCGAATGGTTGGGCTCCGACTTCGACGGGGTCATCATTTTCGACGAGAGCCATGCCATGCAGAACGCAGCAGGCGGCAAGGGAGAACGCGGCGACCAGGCCGCCTCGCAGCAGGGCCGCGCCGGGCTTCGCCTCCAGCATGCGCTGCCGAACGCGCGTGTGGTCTATGTCTCGGCGACCGGCGCCACCACCGTCCACAATCTCGCCTATGCCCAGCGACTTGGCCTCTGGGGCGGCGAAGATTTTCCCTTCGCCACACGGGCCGAGTTCGTCGAGGCGATCGAGGCCGGCGGTGTCGCGGCCATGGAAGTCCTGGCGCGCGACATGAAGGCGCTCGGCCTCTATGCCGCGCGATCGCTCAGCTACGAGGGCGTCGAATATGAGCTGGTCGAGCACCGGCTCACCGACGAGCAGATCCGCATCTACGACGCCTATGCGGGCGCGTTCGGGGTCATCCACAACAATCTCGACGCCGCGCTGGCGGCGACCAACGTCACCGGCGAAACGGGCACGCTGAACGCGCAGGCCAAATCCGCCGCGCGGTCGGCTTTCGAGAGCACCAAGCAGCGTTTCTTCAACCATCTGATCACGGCGATCAAGACGCCTGCGCTGATCGCGGCGGTCGAGCGCGATCTGACGGCTGGCCATGCCGCCGTCATCCAGATCGTCTCGACCGGCGAGGCGCTGATGGAGCGCCGCCTTGCCGAGATTCCGACCGAGGAATGGGGCGACGTTCAGGTCGACATCACTCCACGCGAGTACGTGCTGGATTATCTGGCGCACAGCTTCCCGACCCAGCTCTACGAGC
>PHSQ01000001.1:0-1202500 GCA_002862095.1 Methylocystis sp. KS32
AACCCCGTTACGCCGCCTTCCTCACCCCGTCATCACCCAGTTTCGGCCATAGCTCTTTTCTCCCCTCGTCTTGCCTGTCGCGGGCGTCCATGGATTGCAGCGACGCGATGCGAGCGGCAGGCTCCGGCAGATCGCCCCAGAGGAACCGGGCCTTGGCGCAATCGCTCTCCTCATCGAGGAAGCTATCGGCGATGAACGCGGCATCCTGATCGAACGAAAGACGGGCGCGGCCGCACTGCATTTCCGCATGCGTCCAGAGCTGGAGGAGCGATGCCGCGGCATCATCGAAAGGCTCGCTGCCCTACGCCCTGATTTGCGCGTCGTGCGAGGAAAAATGGTTTTCGAGATCCGGCGCGACGGTAACGACAAAGGATGCGTGATCGACGCATTTTTGGGAGAGCAACCCTTTTTGGGGCGAACGCCGATCTTTGCCGGCGACGACATCACCGACGAGATCGGATTTTCTGCCGTCAATGTACGCGAAGGGATTTCGATCAAAATCGGCGAAGGCTCGACGCTGGCCCGTTTCCGCGCCGAAAGCGTAAGAGAATTCCACGACTGGCTCGGCGAGCTCGCGGCTGAAACGCGCGAGGAGCATGCGGTATGACCGATCTCGACCCCGCTGTCGTCGGAAGCTGTTCCATTGCCACCCTCATCAACCGCGACACCAGCGCAGTTTGGCGTTGCCTGGCTCGCTTCGACGGGGACCCACTATTTCATGGCCTGCTCGGCGGCCCAAAAAACCAAGAAGAAAACGGCGGTTTCTCCGCCATCGATCTCAAGGATCGCATGCGCAGCGAGCCGGCCTATAGTGGAAATACAGCGATATGAGACGCCTCGTCATCGTGTCCAACCGCGTCGCTAATCCGGCATGCGACCAGGCTCATGGCGGACTCGCGGTTTGTGTGCTCGACTCTCTTCGTAAGCGTGGCGCGATGTGGTTCGGTTGGAACGGCGCTATCGTCACGGACGAAGCCGAAATCGACGTGGCGACCGCGAAATTCGGCGATTTGACTCTGATGACGATGCCGCTCGCCGAACGAGATTATCGCGAATATTATCTTGGATTCGCCAATGCCGCTCTGTGGCCGGTTCACCACAATCGGCTCGACCTAGCGTGCTTTACGCAAGAAAATATCGAAGGCTATCGAAGGGTCAACGACCGATTTGCCGGGACGCTTATGCCGCTGCTGGCGCCGAGCGACCTCATTTGGGTGCACGACTATCATTTCATTCCGCTTGGGGCCGGCTTGCGCGCGCGCGGCGCTGCCAATAGCATTGGATTCTTCCTCCATATTCCATTTCCAACCCCGGATGTGCTTGTGGCGATGCCGGAGCACGAATGGCTGATAAACTCGCTCTGCGGCTACGATCTAGTCGGCTTTCAGACGAAGACGGATCAGGCGAATTTCTGTCGTTTTGTTTGCGATTTCATGGGCGGCGAGATGATCTCTGACGAGGTCATTCGCGTTGCCGACAAGCTTGTGTCAGCGTCCGTGTTTCCGGTCGGCATTGACGTCGATGCTTTTGCCTCCATAGCGAAAAATCCTAAGGCGACGAAACTAATTCAGCGCCTACGCAGCGTCCGTGAGCTTCGCATGAACGTCATTGGCGTGGATCGCTTAGACTATACCAAAGGCCTGCCAGATAGATTGCGCGCCTTCAAACGGGTCATCGAACTCTACCCCCAAAACCGCAGGGCGGTCACTTTGATGCAGATCGCGACGCCGACACGTGAGGACGTGAGAGCCTACGCCGACATACGTCATGAACTTGAGGCTCTTTCGGGAGAAATCAATGGCGAGTTCGGCGACTTTGATTGGACGCCTGTACGGTACATTCACCGACGGATCGCGCGTGATACGCTCGCTGCCTTATATCGCGGCAGCCACGTGGGGCTCGTCACGCCCTTGCGCGACGGCATGAATCTTGTCGCCAAGGAATATGTCGCCGCCCAAGACGAAGGGAATCCCGGGGTGTTGATTTTGTCGCGATTTGCCGGCGCCGCCGAAGACCTACAGGAAGCGCTGATCGTAAACCCTTACGACGCAGACGAAGTGGCGCACGCAATGCAGATCGCGATCAATATGCCGCTGGCGGAACGAATCGAACGCCACGGCGCTCTGATGGCGCGGGTTCGCCAGCAGGACGCCTGTGCTTGGATGGAGGGATTCTTGGATGCATTGGCAGACTGTGGCCAGCGTCGCGCGAACATGGATCCTCGCAGTTTTTGCGTCAGAAGCTAGTGGTATCCGTCATTGCTTTTGAAGGCGAAGTCTGAATCTCTGTCGCTGCGCAGCAGCGATGAAGATGATTCGTGGCCGGGAAAGAAATCACCGTCAAGAAATACGTGTTGGTGTGAGCGCGGAGGACCGCAGGAAGCTCGCGGAGTTTATCGGCTCGGGCAAGCGCTCGGCGCAATTGCTGACTAAGGCGCGCGTCCTGTTGAAAGCGGATGTATCGGAAGCCGGCGAAGGCTGAAGCGACACCCAGACCGCCAGGGCGCTGGACACCAGCGTCTCCAACGTCGAGCGGACGCGGCGGCAATTGGTGGAAGAAGGGTTTGAGGGGGTCCTGATCCGCAAATACAATCCGAACTCGGCGCCGCAGCGCCTTTTCGACGGCGTGGCGGAAGCGAAGCTGATTGCGCTCGCCTGCGGGCCGACGCTCGATGGATGCTGAGAGTGCTGGAGGAGAAAGTCGCCGAACGGAACATTGTCGCCAAAGCCAGCGACAATACGATCGGGCGCACGCTCAAAAAACATTCTCAAACCGCAACTCAAGCAGCAATGGGTGATCGCGTCCGAGGCCGGCGCGGCCTTGTGTAGATGCTATGGAGCGTCCGGCGAGAGCATGCCAGTCTCGGCTCCGGTAAGAACATCGAATGTCCCGCCGCCGCCGCTCCTTTTACCGCCCCAGCTTCGATTGGATTTCGGGCGTCGCGTTCAGAGGCACGCTAACCCCGCTGGATCGGCCTGTTGAGGAGTTCACTACTCGTTCGGTGCTGTGCGGTTCGCCACTGGGCTTCTTCCCCTCGCGGACGCGCAGTTGCCCTCGGCTCGTGGTTGCTACCAACTCGCCCCACGAAGGACTTCCACCTCCAATTCGATGCCCATGCCTGGCACACCTCAGTTTCGGCGCCGGACGGGGCAAGAGTCTTTCCATCAGTGATAGGGGGCATAACCATGGGATGTTTCGACATCGGCCCTCAAGGGTAAACTCCCGGCAGATGATTGTCTCAAAATCATTGGCACGGGGCGGCCGACGAAGGCGCGCGCCAGCGCATGGCGATCTTCCGGCGGCCGCCCCGGCAGGCCGGCCCACATTTGAACGAAGGTCTCGACCCGCGCCACATCGAGCACGATCACGAGCCGCTCATGTTGCGCGGTCAGCGGCCCGGCCTCTTCCCGCAGCATCGGGAAAAGAAAGCCTTGAATGTGATCCCAGTTGCTTGTTAGCGTCTCGCGCAGAGGCATGTCCGCATCCCCATTCGGTGGGTGATTCGTCGCTGAAACACCATAACCGAACGGGCTGCGGACGGCTTCGCTGCCCCTCATTCAGGCAGAAAAATTCATCGCGGCGCCGTAGTTTTGCAAGTCGTTCTATCCTTTATCAAATAAACCATGAGGTCTGATGAACGATGAATATGATCAGCGCTACCTGTAGGCGCTCGCAAACATCGGAGCCTGTGCTCGCAAACATCAGCTATTCGCGCGCGTCGGCGCGGCGCTCGCCATGAGGGTCGAGGATGTTTACGTGCAGAACCGCCGCCTCTGGGTGCGGCTGCACGAAAAAGGCGGCAAGCGCCATGAGACCCCCTGTCGTCACAACATGGAGGCCTATATCGATGACTGCGGACTCGCGGGCGATCCGAAAAGGCGCCTTTCTTTCGGACGATCGGCTGCGGCGCCGGCGCGCTGACCGCACCCACCTGCCCCAGGCCAACGCTTACGCAATGATCCGCCGATGCGCCTTGGCGGCGGGCATCGCCACGAAGGTCGGCAACCACAGCTTCCGCGCCACGGGCATCACCGCCTATCTCAAAAACGGCGGCACCCTCGAAAAGGCGGTCAGCATGGCCAATCACGCCTCGACGCGCACCACGCAACTCTATGACCGACGGCGCGACGAGGTTGAGCGCGTGGTGATTTGAGCCTATATCCCTAAGCTGATTGAACCTTTCATATTAACAAAAGGATTGTGAAAAATGTCTGGTCAAGAACGCATTGCGTTGTTTATCGACGGAGCCAATCTCTATCAGGCTACCAAGGCGCAGAGTTTCGATATCGACTACAGGAGGCTGCTGCGCGAATTCGAGCAGCGAGGTCGCCTTATCCGCGCATTTTATTACACGGCGGTGATCGAAGATGAGGAGTTTTCGTCGATCCGTCCGCTGATCGATTGGCTCGACTACAACGGCTATGCGGTCGTAACCAAACCTGCCAAAGCATTTGTGGACGCCATGGGCCACCGCAAGATCAAGGGCAACATGGACGTCGAACTCGCGGTCGACGCCATGGGAATGGCGGACCACATCGATCACATGTGGCTGTTCTCTGGAGACGGCGATTTTTGCTCGCTCGTCGCGGCGGTCCAGCGCAAGGGGGTGCGAGTCTCGGTGGTGTCTACGATCACAACGCGGCCGTCAATGTTAGCCGACGAGTTGAGACGTCAGGCGGACGAAGTCATCGATCTTGCCGATCTTGCCGACAGGATCGGTCGCGATCCAAATGAGCGCGCGGAACGAATTCAGCGCTCGCAGGAACGATCCTTGATCGCGGCGCCGGCGCGGACCAGTCAGGATGCCGAGAAAGACTGACCCGAAGCGCCGACGGTGGAGACGGGAGCATGACAAGGGCATTCGGGCGTAGGATATCGGACATATCTTTCGACAAGCGCAACTGCTTGACCGGCAACGATCAAGGGAATTCTTCGAAAGTCTTGATTTACGTAACGACATCTCCCTTGCTTATCGTTTCCCTTGCTTATCGTTCAACATCGGTCGACAGCGAGGACGGTTGAAACATGACAGGGAGTTTCTGTGGCGCCTTGATCCGCAACTGTTTGTTGATGTTCATGCGTCCGAACACCACCTCAATGGCGGAAGATGGGACGCCAAATTCGCTGGCCAGAAAGCGCACCATGTGATCGGTGGCTCGGCCTGCGCGGGGAGCGGCGGTCACGCTGACTTTTAGTTGTGTGCCCTTGGCTTTGCCGATGGCGTCGCAGCTGGCGCTGGGTTTGCCCAGTATGTTGACCACCAGCGTGTCACCCTCCCACCAGAAAAATGAGCGGCCTGTCTTGTTGTTGGTTTCCCGACTTCCGCTTGGACTCGGTTGTTTCATTTCCGCCCGCTCCGTCGTCAAAACTCGTGCAGACCGTGTGAAAACCCGCGTTGAAATTTTCGCGCCTGGATTCCGCTGGCGGCGACGACCTGGTAGAATCGCGTCATGGCGCACATATCCGGAATCGACCGTTCGCAAACCCTTTTGTTTCCCGAGGCGATCGACGATTACGTCGGCCCCGACAATCCCGTCCGCTTCATCGACGCCTTCGTGGACGGGCTCGATCTCGCGGCGGCCGGGTTCGCGCGTGTCGCGCCGGAGAAGACGGGACGGCCCGGCTACGCGCCCGGCGATCTGCTGAAGCTCTACATCTACGGCTATCTCAACCGCGTTCGTTCGAGCCGACGGCTGGAAGCCGAATGCCATCGCAACGTCGAAGTCATATGGCTGCTGCGTACCTTGAAGCCCGACTTCAAAACCATCGCCGACTTTCGCGCCGACAATCGCAAGGCCTTTCGCGCGGTGTTCCGCCAGTTCGTGGTTCTCTGCCGTAAGCTCGATCTGTTCGGGCGCGAGTTGCTTGGCGTCGATGGCACGCGGATCAAGGCGGTCAACAACAAGGACCGCAACTACACGAAAAACTCGCTGGAGAAGTTCATCAAGAACGTGGACGAGCGTCTCGACGAATATCTGAAACGCCTCGACGAAGGCGACGTGACGGAATCCGGAACCGGCGGCTCGCGCACGAAGAACCTCGCCGAAAAGATCGAGGCGCTGCGCGCGAAACGCGAACGCTACAAGGATTTGCTGGCGGGTCTGGAAGCCAGCGGCGAGGACCAGATATCGCTGACCGATCCCGACAGCCGCGCCATGGCGAAGCACACGAAGGTCGCCGTCGGCTACAACGTCCAGATCGCGGTGGACGCGAAGAACAAGCTGATCGTCGAACAGGAAGTGACGAACCAGGTCCTCGACATGGGCCTTTTGACACAAACAGCCGGGGCCGCGCGCGAGACGCTCGAAGTCGAGAAGATCGATGTCGTCGCCGACAGGGGCTATTTCAAGATCGAGGACATCGAGGCCTGCGAGAAGGCGGGAATGACGCCGCACGTGCCGAAGCCACAACGCGGATATGCCGCTCGCAATGGCCTCTTTCGCAAGGACGAGTTCCGGTACGACGCGGAAAAGGATGCCTACATATGTCCGGCGGGACAGGTTCTTGCGACGCGTTATGAAAGCCGGCAGCGGGACCTGAAGAGGTTCAACTATTGCAACCGCGCGGCGTGCCTTGCCTGCCCGCTCAAATCGCGCTGCACGACCGACTGGCGCAAGGTCTCCCGTCTGGAAAACGAGGCGGTTCTGGACCGCGTGGCGGAGCGATTGAAGGCGCGGCCGGAGATTTTGAACACGCGCCGCGAGATCGTCGAACATCCCTTCGGCACGATCAAGCAATGGATGAACCAGGGCGCATTCCTGATGAAAGGCCTCGAAAAGGTCCGCGCCGAGTTCAGCCTGACGGCGCTCGTCTACAATTTGCGAAGGGCGCTGAACATCCTCGGGATAGAGGTGCTGATGAAGGCCGTGCGGGCCTGAGGGAGGGCTATTTCCGACCTATGGCGGCCGAAGGGCCCGCCCGGACGCCACAGGACCCCCTCGGCGAGCGTCGGGAGCGGAATTTTCGGCGCTATGGCGAAAACCCGCCATAGCTCGACGCCGGACGCTCGGTCACGCTGGCGGCGAGGTCTTTTCACACGGTCTGCGTGAGTTTCGAGAAACTTCTCCTTCGCGCTCACTGTGCTGGAGCCGCTGGCGCCGCGACGATGACGGAGTATTTTTGCTCCTTGCCGGCATTCGCCGCCGCCTCCGTGCAAACCTTGGGTGCGGCAAAGCAGTTGAAGCGCTACAAAGCCCAGCGGAAGGCACGGCGTAGCTCTGCAGCGCCATTCGCCTCGTACCAGCGGCCGTGCGCGATGACGATGCGCTCCGGATTCCAGTCGATCATCTGTTGCGCCGCCCGGCGGATCGCCGCACGATGACGCCAGAATGTCATCTGCATATCGAAAGGCGCCTTGCCGTCGGGATCGGCGGCGCCGAAGAAACGCATCATGAAGCGCCAGAACTGGCTTTTCACGCGCTTGGGCTCGAAATTCTCGATGAGGTCGGTGAGGATGAGCGTGCGTGAAGGGCGATGGAAGAAGTCCAGCTCGCTCAACACATCACCTTCAACGCAAATTTGGTCCAGAACGTCGGCCCAATCGGAAGGCGGCGTTCCGCTCAGGCGCTCGCCATCGGGAAGTGCGCGTTTTGCCTTGACCTCAAGGCCAGGGGCGTAGAAGAATTTCGTGTCAGGGAAACGCCCCTTCCAATCGGGGGCGTACCAATAGTGCAGCGTGTTCGGTGCTACGATGAAGGCAATGCGCCCGAGCTTTTTGACTTCGTTCGCCAACGACTCGTCGAACGCGATCGGCGAGTGAATCCAGATTGCGCCGTCGGGGAAGCGCACGATCGTCATGCGCGTCGAAAAGGGAACCTTCATGCCGAAATAGCCCATGCGGATTTCTGGACCATCGACGATCCACACGTCGACCGCGATCGGTTTGAGCGTATAGAGTGGCGCATAGGGAATGTAGGCATCGGACATTTCGTTCTCTCGTTCTGCGTTGCACCAACCAATTTTTTCGCCGATCGCAACGCCCCAGCGATGCGCTTCCCTGCTTATGTTCATTCCGCTGCCTGGGGGCTGACCGCCAGCGGCCTACGGAAGATCAACCTGTCGATGGCCTGCGGATAGAGCGGGCGCAGCTTGACGACGAAGTCCCAGGCCATCAGCAGCGCCCCGAGCGCGAACACCACGTCGCCCGGCAGGCGCATCCACTGCCAGAACAGCGTCGTGTTGTAGAACGCGCTGCTGCGGGCATAGGCGAGCCCGTGCTCATAGACGGCGTCGAGTTGCGGCCAGCCAATCGGGAAGAAGTTCAGCAGGATCCACAGCACCAGCCCGCCATTGTAAAGCCAGAACGCCAACAGTCCGAGCCTCTCGTTGAAGGCGGGCCGTTCGGCATGGATGTAGCGCAGGCAGAAATAGATCAGCCCGATCGCCAGTTCGCCGAACGCGCCAAACAGCGCGGTGTGGGCGTGGTTCAGCGTCAGGAAGGTGCCGTGCTCGTAGTAGTTGACCAACGGCGCGTTGAGCGTGCCACCGCCGAACACGCCGGCGCCGACGAAATTCCAGAACGCCGCGCCGATGACGTAGGTGTAGCCGAGCCGGTAGTTAAACTCCTGATGCGCCTTGATCAGCCGGTAATGGTTGATCGCCTCGATGATCAGGAGCACCAGCGGCAGCACCTCGATGAAGGAGAACATACTGCCCATCGGCACCCACATGCTGGGGCCGCCGGCCCAGTAGAGATGATGGCCGGTGCCGATCACACCACCAAGGAAGATCAGAATGATTTCGAAATAGGTCGCGCGCTCGGCGAGCTTGCGCGACACCAGGCCGACCGCCATCAACAGATATGCGCTCATCGCAGCCGCGAAGAACTCAAAGGATTGCTCGACCCAGAGATGGACAACCCACCAGCGCCAGAAATCGGTCAGCGTAAAGGACTTCTCAATGCCGGTCAGGGGAATCATGCCGAAGACATACAGCACCGCGATGTTGATCGTGGACGCCCAGATCAGATGCTCGAGCCGGATGCGGCCCGTCCAGAACTGCCCGGCCGCTTTCCACCATTTGGCTGCGCTCGGCCAGAGCGCCCGCATCACCAGCAGGCTCCACAACGCCAGCCCGACGAAGAAGCCGATCTGCCAGAAGCGGCCGAGCTGGATGTAGGAGAGGCCCTGATTGCCGAACCAGAACCAATTCTGATCAATCACGCCCATGATGCCGAGATAGTCGCCGATCAGCGCGCCAGCGACGATGAACAGCGTCACCCAGAACAACAGATCGACCAGCCAGTGCTGGCCCTTGGCCTCGTGACCGCCGGCGATCGCCGGCGCGAGGAACAGCGCCGCGCCGATCCAGGAAAGCCCGATCCAGACGATCGGCGCCTGGATATGGACGTCGCGCAGGAAGTTGAAGGGGAAGAGCCGGTTGACGTCATACCCATAGAAGCTGGCCCGGTCGTAATAGGAATGCGCCATGATCGTGCCGGCCACGATCTGCACAAGCAGGAGCGCGGCGACTAGGAGAAAATATTTCCATACCCGTTTCTGGCTCGGTGTCAGCGGCCGAAATGTCGAGATCACCGGGTCCATCGGCGCGTCGTCAGGATCATTGAGGAAAAACTCATAGATGAACAGAACGACGCCGAACGCGAAGAAGGTGAAGCAGAAGCTGATCCACGTCCATCTGAAGGTGTTGGTTGTCGGCGTATTGCCGACCAGGGGTTCATAAGGCCAGTTCTCCGTCCACGACCAAGTGACGCCCGGCCGGCGCGCGACAGTGGTGAGCGCAGAGAACACCAAAAAATCCGCTGTTTGTTGCGCGCTTTCTCGGCCAAGGCTGTAGGCGGGCGTCCATCCGGCAGACGGATTGGCCGTTTTGAGCGAATTTGCAATCTCGTCCCGGACAGCAAGGAAGGCGTTTGTCACAGAGTCGGGCAGCGTCACTTCTGACTTCGTCAGATCAATCCCCTGCAGCGCGCGGCGCATGGCGACTGTTACGGCGGCTTGCTGATCCTCGCCGAGCTGCGCGAACGCCTTGCCGAAGCGGGCCATGGCTATGTCGTAACGGGTTGACTCAGCGAGGCTAACCAGAGTCGAGGCCGTGTAGTCCTCGCCGTAA
The DNA here is from genome assembly GCA_002862095.1 of Methylocystis sp. KS32. Lineage (GTDB taxonomy): Bacteria > Pseudomonadota > Alphaproteobacteria > Rhizobiales > Beijerinckiaceae > Methylocystis. The sequence continues at coordinate 10,072 of PHSQ01000001.1, forward strand.
TAGGAGCCCATGCCGTAGAGGCTGCCGTAATCCATCAGGTCGGCTTTCTGGAACCCCGCCTTGCCCGCGACGATATCGGCGTTAGTCATCAGCACCGCACCGTCCGCGTTCACGAACCGGTCGGGTTGAGGTGGCGCGAGCCGGTAGGTCGCGACCGTCGCCCAGGCAAGCAGCGCGAAGGTGGCGATGGCGACGGCGAGTAGCACCCATTTGAGCACGTCGCTCACCGCATCATTCACTGGCGGATCGATCCGTTCGGCCTCCAAAATCATGTCCTGGTCCCTCCTTACGATGAGATTCCCGCTACTCCCAGGAAGGCGCCGCTTTTCATCGAGCCCTGCTCGCGAGTTGGCATGGCAACCCTTTCTTCACGAACGCGCCGCCCGAATTTGGCGCCCCTGATTCGGACCGGGTTTGTTTCCGTCTCGTGCCAAAATTCCCAATACAGGGCAGAAAGCGGCGCTCCAACCCATCGTCCTCAGGCCCCTGCTTCTCTGCCCAGAAGAATGTCTCTGAGCACGACGGCGTTGTTGTGAACGGCGTCGTGGGTCGAGAAAACGAGTGTGATCTTCCCCTGGCGCGCCATATCGCGCAGCTCGCCAAGTTCGTCTGGATGTCGGCGCAACTCTTCCACGTAGCGTTGGCGGAATTCGTCCCAGCGGGCTGGATCATGCCCGAACCATTTTCGCAAATCAGTGCTCGGGGCGGCTTCCTTCGCCCATTTGGCGATCGCCGCATCCGTTTTTTTGAGCCCGCGCGGCCATAGGCGCTCAACCAGCACACGAACCCCGTCTTCGTCCGAGGGGCGTTCATAGGCCCGTTTCAGCGTGATGTGATTTGCAGTGATCCTTGCGCGCATTTTTCGTGCTCCAGATGGGAGAAAGGCGCGGCGCTGTCTCGACGCACAAAAAGCGTCCGGCTCGGTAATGCGCGTCGAACCATGACGCTTCTCGCGCAGGCGCGGCTTTCAGGCGAGCGATTCGGCGTAGGCGCGGAAATCTTTCGAACATTCGCGCTCGGCCTCCCTGCCAGCGACGGTCTCGCAATTGAGCCGGGCGACGAGGAATAGCGACGGCTTGAAGGTTAGAACCCTGCGTGGTGTGATCGGCGCTTCCATGCCAGTCCCTGGGGTTGCGCCCGATCCGTCCGCGCTTCGCGCGGACGTTGAAACTGCCGAAGCCGCGCAATTGCACGGGTTCGCCCCGCGCCAGCGTCTCGCATATATTGCTAGCCTCCGCGCGCGACAGCCCTGTGCGGCAGTTGTAGACGGCTTCCCGCAGTCCAACGCGCGGCAAGGCGCGGCCGTTTCTCTGTTTTGCTTGCCGCATCTTTCTTCCTTCCTCGGCCGCTTATGCTACTTTTTCGTCTTGGCGCAGATCGCGGTTCTCCGCTCCAGTGCTCTGATCCGCTCGCACTCATCCGTCGTCGCGCCGGGACGCTGCCCGCATCGCGCTCCGCTTGGCGAAGCCAATTGTGCAGCGTCTCGCCCGTGCAGCCAATCTTCGCCCCAATCGAGGCGATCGCGGTCCATTGCGAACCATGATCCCCGGGAGCATGACCAAGTGTGGGGTGCGCCAAATGCTGGGCTATATTCCCGTAGAGGCCGCATGTACGGTCCCACACTGGGTCATGCTCCCGACGAGACCGGCCTGAGTGTCGGCAAGGCCAGCGGCGATGATCAAGCGGACGCGACGCTTCCTGTTCGTGTTCCTGACCAATCGCAACTTGCCGCCGACTAGCAACGGCTCCGAGCGGCCGATCCGACCCTGCGTCATCTTGCCAATAGGATCGGCCATCACCGCCCGGCGGCCGGCCTTGGCGAGATGGAATGCGGCCAGATAGCCGCCACCCTCGACACCCGGCACGACTACGTCGGTTTCGTGTACCATTTGGAGCCTCCGTATTGCAGCGGGAAAAGGGGCGGCTAATTTTCAGTAATGCCCGGTCCTTGACTCGCTATCCAGCGGGCAACCGCCGGCCAGAACTCCCGCAACACGCGCGAGCCCATGAACAAGCCGACATGGCCGCCCGGCGCTAATACCTTCACAATTTTGTCTTTTGGCGTCCCAACCAGCTTTTCGGCATCGAACACCTGCTCCTTGGTGGTGATGTCGTCGGCTTCCCCCGCGAGAAGATAGAGAGGACAGGTAATGTCGCGCAGCGACAGACGTCGGCCGAGCCCCACAAATTCGCCCTTCGCAAAACGGTTTTCCTTGAACAGTTGGCTGATCGCCTGAAGGTACCAGCGGCCGGGCAGATCGATGGGGTTTTCATACCAGCTCTCGAAGGTCTCTTCCTTGGCAAGATATACCGGGTCGCCGATGTGCTCGTAGAGATCGACATGATCCTTTATGTAATGCTCTTCCGGGTGCATGCTTTTCCAGCCCTGCAACATGGTTTCGCCCCGCATCAGCCCTCCGCCCACGGCGACCAGCTCTTCGTAAAAATCGAGGGGGGTTTCGAGCGCCATGCGCTTGATTGGGCCATCCCCGGCAGCGGTGTCGATGGGCGAGCCGGCGAGCACGAGGCTTGCAACCTTATGCGGAAAGCGCGCCGCGTACATCGCCGCCATCCAACCGCCCTGGCAAAGGCCAACGAGATTGACCGGGCCGCCGAGGTCGCCGACGCAAACATTGAGCTCGGCGAGATATTGATCGATTTCGAGATCCTTCATATCATCCGTGGCCGATTTCCAATCGGTCAGGAAAACGCGTTCTAGACCGTTCGCAAGCAGCGTCTCGATCAGGCTTTGCCCCTTGTGATAGTCGGCAATCATTGCCGTGTGTCCGGCATAGGGCGCATCGACAATGGTTGGGATTCCCTTGGCGCCGGATCTGGAGTAGTCGCGGAAAATCATGGTGCGCAAATCGAGCATCACATGGTTCTCCGTCGCAAGCCTGGGCCGCAGCTCGTGATGGATCTTTTCCTCTTCGGCCAGGAACTTCATATTCTTGGCAAGAAGGTCGAGGCCTTGTTCCGTCATTTGCGTGGCGGCGGCGAATGGCCAGAACAGGGGAACGCTGATGCCCGGCTGGGCATGCGAAATGTTTTGGCTTGGATTTATCATCGCTATCCTCTGACTGATTGATGCGGGGGACGCCAAATTATTCTCTCAGCTCGATTTTGGCCAAAATTGATTGTGTTCACCGGCTACGCTGGATGCGGAATATCGGATCGGTTTCGACGATCTCATCAAAAATTCCGCGCGGAGACCCCGGCGTTTACGCCGGGGATGAACGCGGCTCCCTTGCTGGTTGTGGATGGAGTCGCCGCATAGGCGTAACCGTCGGCGCGCTGGACGATGCGGCTGCGTCGATGGCCGATTCCCTGAATCGTTCCCGATCCAGTGCGAATATTGAAACTGCCGGAGGAACGTACGGCGACGCGACCGAGATAAGTCCCCGCCTTCTTTCTCGCAAGAACAGTGGCGCGAACAATGTCGCCCGTGCGAAACCCGCGCACGCTTCCCGATCGCGGCCTGCGCCCGCGCGGGAATCCATATTTGTCCGAAAGCATGCGCTTGAACATCAGGCCAGCAAGCATATTTTTAACGCCAATTGAGCCAAAACATTGGACTGCCGCGATCCACCGGCCTACCCAGCCCATCCCGCATCGTGGGACGCCATCGAGCGAATGAGATCCGCCCGGCTGACGATGCCCACGATCTTCCCGTCACGAACGACAGGAACCCGCTTGATACCGTGAGCCGTGAGCAAGCCCGCGATCTCCTGTTCTTCCGCCGTCTCGCCGATTGTGATGACTGGTCCGGACATAATTTCCCCTGCTCTCATTTCGAGAACCCGCAATTTCGCAAAGAGTTTGGCCAGCGCCAGGACGGACTCCGCGCTGAACAGCGGAGCATCGCAGAAAAGCGTCAGCCACCAATCGCGCCGGCTCTCGCGATCGAAGCCAGAGCGGCCTATGAGGTCGCCTTCACTCACTATTCCTATCGGGGCGCCGGAACTATCGACGACCGGCAGCGGGCTGATCCCGTGCCGGCTCAACAGCCGCCCGATCTCGCGGCTGGCCATATCGGGGCGGCCGTCACAACCTCCGATGTCATAATATCTTTTGCCTGCATGGCCGGCGTCCTTATCTTCATTCGCGCCCCGTTCTCGTCCTTTCCGCTCGATTCGGTGCGGAACGCGGCGTCGAGAGCGTGGTGCTGTCGCAATGGGTTCCTGATTACGCCTCTATGATCATTTTTAATGCGCCCGTGCTCGCCGCGTGGCCGAAGGTCTCGTAAGCTTCGAGAATCCGGTCAAGCCTGAACCTGTGGGTAATCAGGAGCTTCGGATCGATTTTTTTCGCTTGCACGGTCTTGAGCAGCATCGGCGTGGAGACCGTATCGACGAGCCGGGTCGTGATGGCGATATTGGCCGGCCAGAGAGTCTCCATGTGGAGGCTGACTGGCTTCCCATGCACCCCGACGTTGGCGATGACGCCGCCAGGCGCCACTATGTCCTGGCAGAGCTGGAACGTCGCGGGCAGACCCACGGCTTCAATCGCGGCATCGACGCCCTGGCCACCGGTCAGCGCCTTGACCGTTTCCGCTGCCCTCCCCTCACCGCTGTTGATTGTCCGGGTCGCGCCAAAACGCCGCGCCGCTTCCAGCCGGTTGTCGTCGAGGTCGATCATGATGATTTCCGCGGGCGAATAGAACTGCGCGGTGAGCAGCACGGCGAGGCCGACCGGACCCGCCCCGACGATCGCCACCGTCGAGCCGGGCGCCACCTTGCCATTGAGAACGCCACATTCGAAGCCCGTTGGCAGAATGTCGCTCAACATTACCAGGGCCTCCTCGTCCGCACCCTCGGGAATCAGATAAAGACTCGTGTCGGCATGGGGAATGCGGACATACTCCGCCTGGGTTCCGTCTATCTCATTGCCGAGAATCCAGCCCCCGGTGGTGCAATGAGAGTACATTCCCCTGCGGCAATATTCGCACTTTCCGCACGAAGAAATACAGGAGATCAAAACACGGTCTCCGGGACGGAAGGCAGTGACGCCGGCGCCCACGGATTCGATCACGCCGGCGCCCTCATGGCCAAGGATCCGCCCTGGCGTACAGGTTGCTACGTCGCCCTTCAAAATGTGCAGATCGGTACCGCAGATTGTGGTCTTGACGATCTTCACGATCGCGTCGCCCGCCGCTTGCAGCTCTGGCTTGGGGCGATCCTCCACGGCCTTTTTGCCGGGCCCATTGTAGACGAGCGCTTTCATGCCATTCTCCAATTATGGCGCCGTCAACTTAACGGCCGGAGGTCGCGCCGAAACCGCAAGGCGGGTCTCGGGGATCATGCAGCCCTGGCCGTTCCCGTGATCTCGCGCCATGCGGCGATCGCCCTCGCGCGATGAGCGCGGCGGGCGTTCGCCGTCTGATGTTCGGGGCGGGGAAGGTGGAAGAGATTGGCGACCTGATCGTGAATGGACAAGAAGCGCTGCGCTTGTCGCGCCGATTTGAACCGCTTCATGATCCTCTCTCGTCGCCGCGTCGGTTGATGCGAATTTTCCGCTCGGTTGATCAGGCCTTTGTGTTGGCGATGCTCGACCTTCAACGTCATGTCCCTGCGGGCCGCGCCATAAGAGGGCAATTTGTCCGTGATCATGACGCGCGGCGCCCTGGCGGTCTTTCGCAGCAGCTTGCGCATGAGGCGGCGGGCGGCTTTCCGGTCGCGACGGCTTTGAACGAGAACGTCGAGAACGAAGCCGTCCTGATCGACGGCGCGCCAGAGCCAGTGTTTCTTGGCGGCGATAGAGACGACGACTTCGTCCCTGCGCCATTTGTCGCCTCGCTGCGGAGCGTGCCGGCGAATGTTGGATGAAAAATCGCGGCCGAATTTCTCCGCCCATCGGCGGATCGTTTCGTAGGTGACGTCCACGCCACGCGCCGCGAGCATCTCCTCGACCATCCGCAGGCTGAGCGGAAAGCGAAAATAGAGCCAAACCGCGTAGGCGATGACCTCTGGCGGGAAACGATGGCGGCGATAGAGGGAATTGACGGGCGGCGGCATGGCTTTCCTCTATCAGACCCCGCCGCTCGTGTTAAGTTGACGGCGCCGGCGCGTCATCGGGAATCTGTTTCGCCAAAGCGGAGCTTTCTTGCGTGTAAACTTTATGCGCAAGAATGGCCCAGGTTCGCGCAATAATCAAGCCTATGCGCAAGAATGGGGCTACGCGCAATGAAGGCTGCTAGCAGCATTCTGGCCCGAATTCAGTGCGCGTTGGGTGATGCCTCAAGGAGTCAGCGGGCTGACAATTACCCTGACGCCTACGCCAACCGCGCCGCCCTGCCGCGCGCGATTTCGCCCTCATTGTAATACCGCGCGGCCTGCTGGACGGAGCGATGCCGCGACTGCTGCATGGCCTCGGGCAGCGGCACGCCGGCGCGGGCGGCTTCGGTGAGATAGCCGGAACGCAGCCCATGCGCGGAGAATTGCCCCGGATCGAGTCCGGCGGCGGCGCAACGGCTCTTGATCATGGCGTTGACGCTTTGCGGATCGAGCGCGGCGGCGCCGATATTGCCCCATTTGTCGATGCGCCGAAGCACCGGGCCGGCGTCGATTTTCGAATAGGCGAGCCAGGCGCGCAGAGCCTCCACGGGCCGGCCGACGACGAGCACGCTCTCGCCGACGTCGGCGGACGAAGTTTTCGTGCGCCGCAGCCGGATCGCCAAAACCGGAAGCTTCTCCCCATTCGGCGCCGCGGGATCGCCGGCGACCGGCTCGCGTTCTTCGAGATCGTCGACCTTGAGCCGCGCGATTTCCGAGCGGCGGCGTCCGCCGGAACCAAAGGCGAGCAACAAGAGCGCGCGGTCGCGCAGATCGACCGCCCTGCCCCGCCCGCACGTCGCCAGCAGCTGATCGAGAACATCGCGGGTGATCGCTGATGCGCTTTTGCGCGCCCGCGGCCGATCGGCGGCGCGAATGGCGAGACGCAACGCATTGCGAATCGACGGATTACTAAACGGCCCATCGAGCCCGCGCCAGCGATGCAGACTGGACCACAGCGCGAGGCGCCGACGCACCGTCGCCGGCGCATGCGGGCCGGTGGATTTCAGGCGACCCTCGGTGCGCAAGGCCTCGGCCACCGCCTCGGGCATGCCGTGTTCGGCATTTCTCTCGCGCTCTTCCTCGTCCCACAAATGATGGGCGATGAAGCGCAGCACCGTCGCCTCGGTTGCCGGCCAAACCAGCGGCGCCCCTGTCGCGGCGCGCGCCCAGGCCTCGAGATAGGCGATGTCGGAGCTAAGCGCCCGCAGCGAGTTCGGGCCTGTGCCGGTCTTGGCGAGATGCGTCAGCGTGTCGATTTCCGCCTTGCTCAGCGTCTCGGCCAAGCGGTCGCGCGCGGCCAGCGGCAAAAATCCGGCGAGCGCGTCGATCGCCAAATCGTCGCCGAACGTCATGACGCGCCCAGCGGTCCGAGCACCGGGACGTTTTCTGCTTCAGCGGCCGCGGCGAGCGCCTTGTCGAGCGTGGCGAGCGGCGCCTCGTTGTCGAGCGCCAGCGCGAGATAGGTGGCGTCATAGCTCGTCAGATTGTGTTTGAAGGCCAGACGCGCGATGGCCAGGCCGTCGCCGGAGCCCGCATGCTTGCCGTAGAGTTTTTCCACGACGTCGAGCTGCTGCAGCATGTCGTCCTTCGAGCCCCGCCCGCGTCGCGCGGCCATGACGAACAGGCTGCGCATCTCGTGGAGAAACAGGCTCGGCGTCAGCGGCGGCGCGTGGGCGGCTTGCCGCGCGAGCGCGGTCGTCGCCGGATTGGCTTCGTCGGGCAGGAACCAGCTGGCGGCGAAAGAGGCGTCGACGACGAAGGGCGTCAATATTTGTGTCCCTCGTGCCGCCAGGCGAGAATCTCGTCGACCGTCACGGGCTTGATGGCGCCGCTGTCCCGCAGCGCCAGGGCCCGCTCCATGAGGGCGGCGCGCTCGGCCTGCTCGGCGAGCGGCGCGAGCCGGGCGACGGGTTGATTGCCGCGGGCGATGATGATGTCTTCGCCGGCTTCAACCTTGGCGATGAGTTCCGAGAAGCGCGCCTTGGCTTCGCCGATCTTGACGGTGACGGTCATGAAGCGCTCGTGGTTTGCGGCGGAGGGGGCCGGAGGGGCGATTTTTGCCAGTTTGGGCCGCTACTTGGGCCAAGTCAAGCCATTGACCTGCTGACCATCGATAATAGGTACTTACTTAATGACTATACCCCACTTTTTCGACCGCATGAGGCTTTTATTGCCGCACTCCTCGCGCCCCTTACCCGAGCCGAACCCGCAGCCGATGCGTGGCGCCGTCATCGACGAGTCTAAGCCGCAATGGCCGGTCCGCAAGGATGGATTCGTCGAGGGTAGCGAAGGCGACGCCGCGCCCAACGCTATTGGGATTTTCTACCGTGATTTCGTATTGGGCCGAACCGTGTCGCAAAGAGAGTTCGAAGCAGGGCCAATCTGCGACTGGCGTGATGACGCGCCCTTCGTCGATCACCGCGGTCATCGTCCGATAGGCGTCGAGCAAGGCCGCTTCATTTTCGGCGAGCTGACCGGCCAACGACCGGCCTTTGTTCGGCAATGGCGTGACTGCCTGGGCCGTCGCCAGACTTCGCGCATGCTCTTCAAGCCGCTCGACGCTGAACAGCTCCTCGCGAATGGGCGCTTGGCTGTCCCAGGGCGATTGCGCCCGCGCAAACAGGTTGTGCAGAAACATTGTCAAGGGGGTGTCAAATCAAAAATGGGGATGCGCTCAACGTCCTCGTGCATTTGACATTTGAGTCGAAGACAAAAAGATCGCGCCGGTCGCCAATGAAAGTCCGGGCTCCAGGTTCTTGGTTGGACGCATATTCGCTTCACGGACCTTAGATTCTTGACGCGACCCGATATTCATTTCGCTAAAACGCGCTTGCGGTCACGGATCGACTTTGTCGGCGATCGGCGTGGAGGAAGGCGATTCTTGCTGGCCTGCGTCCCCATGCGACGTCATCTTGAAAGCGAAAACGAGCGCCAGACCAAGGAGCAGCACGAGCATGACAGGGACGAGGGGGCTCCATCGAGGAGCTCCGATCTTGGCGCCGACAATGGAATTGATCTTGTTTTCGCGCCCAAGCGGAAGAAGTGCGAAAAGTCGGTTCGCGATGGCGACGCCGTCACTGTCGCCGCGCTCCGGGATCATGCGGGCCAGTGCGTCGAGCGCCGCAATCTTTGGCATTTTAGCGATGCGGGCCGCTTCCTTCCAGGGATCTGCTCCAGAGCGCGCAATCACCGAAACCACGGTCAGCGGCATCCCGTTCCCTTCATTGCACACGATGGCATAGAGGAATGGCTCGTAAACCTGGTCAAGCGGGGGGAAGGCTTGCGACACGCTCACTCCGATCCTTAAAGTTCTGCCTTCTATTGGCGGCTATCATTAGCGCCAATCGCCGGTCGCGATCAGCGATTGCACCGTCACATCCACATCGGCAACATCACAGAGGTTCGAGTATTTCGCCCGGCCAGAGTTCGCCGCTACCTGTGATGCCCACAGGCGCGCGATGATAGACGACGAGATCGAATTTTGCCGGCGCGATGGTCTCGCCGTTGTGGCTTTACCACGCCGCGTCCGGAAATTTCGCCGTGATCGCGTAGCGCCTTTGTCTTGAAAGCCATGGCGGTCTTACTTGTTCTCGCCGTCGGCCGTTAACGCCGCTGCAAGGTCGTCGGCGTCAATGGAAATCATCTGTTCGGGCCTGCCGGACGTCGCCAAAGACGGGAGACGCAACATTGTCCCGATGCGACGAAAGGCGAGAAACGACAGCCCTGAAATCTCCTCTTCGTCGGTGACGAGACGATAGGTTCCAGCCGGCTGTGGACCTTCCAATTCAGGCAAGGTGAACGGGCGCTTGAATATTACGGTCGTCTCGGTGGTTCGCACGGGCATGTGATTTCCCTTAGTGTGCCTTTTTTAGCGGCTTGATCGGCGTGAGCCTGCCCGCCGCCATGAAGGGCGGATTCGGATCGGCGGCCGGCTTGATTGCTTTCGGTTTTTTCGCTTCGCGGTTGCCGCGTTTGCGCTCCTTGACCATGAAAAGCTCCTGTCGCACGCTTTCGATCGGGGCGCTCACGTGAAAGTGCCTAGCCCTACAACCTTTACCCCGCGTCGGGCTTTGTTGGCGCGGGGCGCTCCGCCTGTTGTTTCGAAGTCGCCGACCGGGAGGTCATGGCGCATCCCGGAGAATTCTCCGGGTAGGAGAAAGCTGGCGGGACGACGCGATACAAGCGCGTCTGTCGGCGATGCGCCAGACTCGGAATATACTTACGCCGCATCGCCATCCGCGAATGACGGAAGGCGTTGTCGAGCGGCTTGGGCTGCGGCCTTCAAGGTGAGCTGAGTAGTTTCGGAGTCTGTTTTCGCATGATCGCCGCAAGATATCGTCACACTTAATGGGAAACGCGCACGACGCGCGGCTGACGCAACAGAGCGAAAAGTGTAACTCGGCATGGGGTCACGACGCTGATCGGCGAGGGGTCGCGCACATACGCTATTGATTTTACGATCACGAGAAATCCTGAAGCGGGTCATGATTTGGAATCCGATTTACAGGATATGGCTGCCCTGCGACGGGACGGCCGAAAGAAACACGCCGAAGAGCATGGCGACGACGACGCCAGCGTTGGTTCGAAGTTTTTACTTGGGCATTTGGACTCTCGCTTGCTCGTTGGTCATTCACGAACTCATGAGCAAACTCACTCGGTCATGCATCGATAGAGGAACGACCAGCTCTTTCGCCCGGACAATTTCCTCGCCTTCGATTGCTCCCGGCAGTCTGCCCATTTCGCCTTGTCTTGGGCCCACTCCTTCACTGCGTTATTCCATTCCTTTTTGGTCCATTTTTCGACCTTGCTCCCATCTGAGGGCTCGGACGAAGCTGGCGTGGCAGGAGTAGGCGTTGTGGTTCCCGTGGGAGCAGGCTCGGGCGCTTTCGCGAAGGCGAGCGGGCCGGCGAAAATGATGGAGAGCGCCGCGACCGTGAGGGAAACGCGCATATGTTTCATCGTATCTGTCTCCATGACGACGCGGGACAACGACGCTGGATTGGTGTGAACGCGACCCTGGCGAACCAGCATCGACAAGGCGGCCGCGACAGCGACTTGTTGTTACCCAATATCTCTTTTTTATTGGGCCGCGCGAACTGAAGTTAACCAGCAGCCTTTACGGGGCGTCACCGTGAGGCGTCAGTGAAACAGCCCGAGCCCGAGCACTCCCGTTATGATCAAATAGATCGCGACAATGTAATTGAGCAGGCGGGGCATAACCAAAATGAGAACGCCCGCGAGCAGCGAGACGATTGGTTGCATATGCGCGATGGTGAGAGTCATGGCGTGTGCGCTCCAAAAGAAAAATCCCAAAAAGCCCTAGGCTTCTCGGCTTCGATTCCGCATTGCGATTGAATGACCGAGTGAGATCGCGATGCGAGTTCAAGGAACTCCGCTCCGCTCTCGACGCCGATGGCGCGAACCTCATGGCCTTTCCGACGAGCGAAAAGAACGCGAACGAGGACACGCGCCACCGAGCTGCTTCGGCTGAACCCGATCAGGGCTTGTTAGCCTCCTTGACCGCGTCCTTCACTGTATCTCTCGCGGTTCCCACCGCATCGCGCACGGCGCCGCCGAGCTGGTCGGCTTTCCCGTGAAGCTCAAGATCCTTGTCGCTGAGAACCTTGCCAGCGATCTCTTCAATCTTTCCCTTCATCTTCTGAGCGGCGCCCTTGATGTTCTCTTTGTCCATGTCATGATCTCCAATTCGTTTGCGCACATCAAATCAGATAGTGGAGATCAACCGATGTTTGTAGCGTCGGAATCTACTCAGAGACTGAAAATGAATATGGGGCGGGGGCTTTGGTGGCTGCAAAAACAGCGACTGGTCGAGGCGGATATGATGGGGGGCCGAAGGCCTTGTAGTTGTGATGGGCGTCGTTGGAATAGCCTGGGAAGTTTGGCGGATGGCGCAAGAGTGATGTGGAGCGCGGCGCGCGGAGCGTTCTTGCCCCATCGGCTTCAACAAGCTCAATTGCTATGTCCGTCTTTCCCGCCGTCGCGCTTTTGCTCAGCGTTCGCGCGCCTCAAATCGCGATCAGACGCCAGCCGCACACCATGTTGTGCGTCAAGCCATGCATGAGCGCGATTGATTTGACCTTGTCCACGCCGCACACGAGAAACTGTCGCAGGCCGCGATTGCGCGCCTGGGCGTTCGTGCGTTCGGCGGTCGCCGCCCGCTCCTTGTAAATGTCCTTGGCCGCGTCCTCATTCATGCGCTTGCGCCAAGCGGCGATGGCCGGCGCGTCGTCTTGTTGCGCGGCGTATTGATCACGGCTCTTGTCGCGCGGCGCCGGCACGGGCGCGTAGACGTCGACGCCAGCTTTTTCCAATTCCTCGATGTCGTCGAATTTGACGTAGCCGCCATCGGCCAGATGCTGGCGCGGACGTTCGCCGTAGTCCTTCGCCAGAGCCGCGTTCATCGGCGCCATCTTGCCCCTGTCGGAGCCGCTGTTGTCGACGGCGACGCCGGCGACCGCGCCGCTGCGCGTATCGGAGGCGAACTACACATTGTAGGCCGGTCGAAAGCCGCCATCGGCCATCTTCATCACCCGCGCCTCGGCGTCCGTGGTCGAGGCGCGCGGCTCCTTCTCTTTTCCGTGCTTCGTTTCCGGCTGCTGTTGTTGCGCTGTCGCCGGTGCGCCCGCCTTGTCGGCGTCCGCCCGCTTTAAGTTTTAGCGGAACGCGCGCTCCTCGCGACGCCGTGCCTGCTCCTGTTGCCGCTTGTGCAGCTCCCGCGTGACATCGAGAGCCTTCGCGACCCGATGCTCGCGATCTTGCGCCGCCCGCATGCGCGCCGCCGCCGCGCTGGTCCGCTCCGGAGTGGATTGACGCGACAAATCGTCGAACAGTTCCCTGGGGTCGTTGTCAATCATCGCCAAAGCTCGCAAGAATCAGATCGGCTCCGATTCTAATCCGCGAAAGCTCCCCATGCTTCCCCCGATTCGCTGGACGTCGAAAGATTTTCAGCCTCTCAGAGTTGGCGTGCTTCGCCAAGGCCTCTTCGAGCGCCTCGATGCAAAACGCCGCTTCCATGGTGATCGACACCCGATGCGCCAGGACGCGCCGGCTGAACACGTCGACGACGGCCGCGAGATAGACGAAGCCCTTCGCCATCGGGACATAGGTGATGTCCATCGCCCATGCCTGGTTGGCGCGCCCTATATTTTTCCCGCGCAAGAGATAGGGATAAATCTTATGGCCGGGCACGGGTTTGCTGGTGTTCGGACGGCGGTAGATCGCCTCGATCCCCATGCGCTTCATCAATGTCGCAACATGGCGCCGGCCGATGGAAACGCCCTCGCGGTTGAGCATCTCGCGCAGCATCCGAGCGCCCGCGAAGGGATGCTCGAGATGCAGTTCGTGGAGGCGGCGCATGATTTTCAAATCCTCGGCAGAGACCGGACGGGGCTCGTAATAGACGCCGCCCCGGCTGATGTTCAAAACCTTCGCTTGCCGGGCGATCGGGAGATCGTGGTCGATCATTGCTTTGCGCTCAACATGCCGGCCTTGTTGAGCGCGCCTTCCAAAAAAAAATCGTTCTCCAACGTCAGTTCGCCGATCTTGGCGTGCAGCGCCTTCAGGTCTACCGCGGCCTCCTTCGCCGCGCTCTTGTCGCCGCCAAAGACGCCGGCTGCGCCTTCGAGCAGCTGGCCCTTTCATAGCGTGATCTGGTTGGCGTGAACGTCGAACTGCTGCGCCAGTTCGGCCAAAGTCTTGTCGCCCTTGAGGGCGGCCAGCGCCACTTCGCCTTGAAGGCCGGCGCGTGGTTCCGCCGTGTTCGTTTCCTCATCTAAAGCTCCTGATTCGCGGCGAGAATCCTCGCCGCAGTCAGGCAGAAAATCCCCTCATGCTACTGTCCAAATTTGCGAGGCCAGCTCTGTGTCGCATGGTCGACCTCGACGCCGCTCTCCCACCATCTCCTCGAGTTGCCGGTAGCTGATCGGATAGGCGACATACCAGCGCAGGCCCCACAGGATCACGTCACGTTCGAAATGGCTGCCCTTGAACTCGATCATCCCGCTATTTCACCCAGCCCGCTTCCAGCCATCATAACTCAGGCCCGATCCGCGTCAAAAATTTGCGACAGAACCATGTAACGTGCGTGCAGGGTGTATCTGCCGATCAGATCCTTGACCTTGCCGCTTGATCGGATAGCATCATGCCGCTCGGAGACGCGGCGCCAAATCTCAACATACTCTGCAGTGGCGCACTCGAGAGCGCCAACAAGGTCAATCTACGTCATTCGGGAGGGAGCTACATGCGTATGCCCGCTGTTTGCCTTATTGCCATCAGTTCGCTGTTCGCCTCGGCGCGTGCGGGGGATTTATCGGAGCTCCCAGAGGCGCTAGCCGTCAAGGGGGCTGCAGCCATCACGACGGTGCAAGGAACTGGCGCACAGCTCTATACTTGCACAAAAAATGCAAAGGGCGGCTTGGAATGGAGCTTCCGAGAGCCGGTCGCGGCCTTGCTTCAAGACGGCAAGACTATTGGACGCCATTTCGTTGGCCCGACGTGGGAGTTCGCCGACGGAACGCACGTCACAGGAAGGCCAGAAGCCAAGGCGCCTGGAGCCACCGTCAATGATGTGCCCTGGCTCAAGATCGCTATCGCCGAACCGGCAAAATCGGGGCCGGCAGGGGGAGCGACGACAATCCTTCGCATCGATACGAGAGGCGGCGCCTTCACAGGAGCTTGCTCGAAGGAGGGTGAACTGCACGCCGAGCCGTACGCCGCGACTTATGTTTTCTTGAAATAAGATCAAGCGAAGCTGCCCGCCTGTTCATAATCGCTCTATGCAATGCAGTCCATGCAGGCGGCACGGCTTCCTTGGCCGCGTTCAAGCGAATGCCGACGCCAGATAAAATGCCGCTCCCGCTGCAAGCCCGCCAACGAGCAGTGTTTGCAGCCCGGATTTGAAAGGGTTCATCCCGGTAAGCTTACCTTTCACGGCTCCGAAAGCGATCAACGCAACCCCCGTGAACAGAATCGAAAAGAGCAAGGCGCGCTTCATGTCGCCCGCAAGCATATAAGGAGCCAAGGGGATCAAGCCGCCCACGACGTATGAAACGGCGATGGTCGCCGCACTGATCGGGGCTCGCTTAGGATCAGGTCGCTCGAGCCCCAACTCGAAACGCATCATGAACTCCGCCCAGCGTTTCTTGTCCTTTGAAAGGGCCGCAACGACAGCGTCGAGTTCAGCGCCTTGCAAGCCATAGTTTCCGAAAATCTCTCCTAATTCCGCTTTTTCCTGCTCCGGAAGCTTGTCGATCTCGAAAGATTCGCGACGCTCTTCGGAGGCGAAGTGCTCCTGATCGGTTCGTGCGGCCAGATATCCGCCCAATCCCATTGCGGTCGCTCCGGCGATGATTTCAGCCAGTCCCGCCGTGACGATGACGTGGGTGGACGTCACGGCGGCGGAAAGCCCAGCGGCCAGCGCGAAGGGCACGGTCAGTCCGTCCGCCATGCCGATCACGGCATCGCGGACGGATTCGGAACCAAGGAAGTGCTTCTCGACGTGAGGGACAGTCGGCATAGGATCTCCAAGTTTGATCGCAGGTTAATGCGTCACGGCCAGACTGACGATCCGCAACAGGACCAGCCCTCCGGCGATGACGAGATAGCTTCGAAGCACGCCCATCCAGATTCTGCTCGCAGAGGAGAGTTCCGAGGGAGGCAATTCGGCGAGTGGGGGCATCCGCCAATTGTCGAGACTGCGGCGACCAATCGATTTTCTCTTCATGTCGCCCTCCGTTTTGCGGAGAGCCCCGCTGAACATGGCGGTCAGTATGGCCAGCACGGTTCCGCCACCAAGAATCGACAGCATGACGGTCTCGTTTGTCGCCTCGGGGAACAACACCGATGCGGTGAGGATAATCGACAGCATGACAAGCGCGGCGATCACCGCCCCGGTGAAAAGATTCATGGCGCGCGTGTTGGCCCATGGCCCAAGCACCGCCTTGTCGTTGCAGAGCAGGAGAAGGAACACCGTCGCGCTCGGGAGAAGAACGCCCGCGAGCGTCTGAACCGCGTTGGTCAATAGGCCGAGCGGCGCGCCGGGGGTCAAGACCAAGCCCGCGGCGACAACGATCAGGCTGCAATAAACCGCATAGAATCCCTTCGCATCCTTCGGCTTGCGGTGGATGGAATGCTTCAGGGACAAGACGTCGCCGATAGCGTAGGCGGTCGACAGCGACACCGCCGACGCCCCGATGACGCTGGCGTCGATCAACGCCAGAGCGAAAAGCACCCCGGGCAGCCGGCCGGCATATTTTTCCAAACCGGACGCCACCGAGCCCGCATCCGCGAAGCTCCCGAATTCCGGCTGTCCGCTGAACGCCGCCGCAGTGAAGGCCATCATCGCCACCGCGCCGACGATGACCATGACGATCCCGAGCCAGAGGTCTACCCTCTCGTATCTGATGAAACGCGGAGTGATTCGCTTGTCGATGACGTAGCTCTGCTGGAAGAAAAGTTGCCATGGCGCGATGGTGGTTCCGACGATGGCGATGATGAGCAGCATGACCTCGCTGAGCTTGACGTCCTTTGGAACGTGTGGGATGGCCAAGTCCCGCGCGATTTCGGCGAGTGGCGGATGGATCATGAGAAAGATCGGAACGAGCAGGAGGCTACCCGCGCAGAGCGCCAGCGCGAACCTTTCGAAGCGGCGGAAATCTCCCGTGCTGACAGCCATCATAATGGCGACGGCGGATAGAGCGATGCCGAGTTGCTTGGAGACCCCGAGGTAGTCAAGCGCCAGCGCGATGCCGATGAATTCGGTGACGATGGTGAGGGCGTTCAGCAGGAACAGGTCGATGACGCTGAAGGCCCCCCAGAACCTGCCGAAGCGCTCGAAGATGAGGCGCGCGTGGCCGACGCCGGTGACGGCGCCGAGGCGAAGAACCATTTCCTGATTGACATAGAGGACCGGAACCAACAGCAGCAAGGTCCAAAGGAGCGCCGTGCCGTAGTTCTGCCCCGCCTGAGTGTATGTGCCGAAGGCGCCGGCGTCATTGTCCCCGACCATGACGATGAGGCCCGGTCCGAGGATCGCCAGCAGCGTCTGGAAGCGGTGTTTCCATCCGATCCGGGGGCCATGGTCGCCGTGAAGGATGGTGCCTAAGGCGCCATGGATATGGCCGACGTGGGCCTCGTCGAGAACCGCGTTGTGCGGGGCGTCCTTCAGTTCGACATGCAAGGTCATGGCTCATCTCGCTCAATTGTTGGAGACGAGCCGCGAGGCCGGCTCGGCCCCCTACATCGCTCGATCTCGCTCGGTTGCGATAATCGTTTGAAGTGTGTTGGGATTTACGCCCACTGGCGGGCCGCAGGCGTCGCCGGTGGGCCTACTGGAGCCGTCTTTCATGGGTTTCTCCATCAGGCCGCGATCGGGAGCGCGGGGGGAGGTTCGCCGAGGTCTCGCGCGCGACACTGGTCGTCGTCCGTCGGTTTCGTCCAAGAACAGGCGAGGCGACCCGTCTCGAGGTCGGTCCTCCAGACGCAAACCAGCGCCCGGCGCACGCGGCGGCGAAACGGGATGATCTCCGCCACAATCGGGCGCGCGAACTGAGTTTTCGTGAGCTTGTTCATCGCTCATCTCCTGTGCCGTTGATCCACGGCCCGGAGCATGAGCGGCAGGCAGGAGCTTTAGGCTCTTGCGACGCCTCTCACACGGTCTGGGTGACCGTGGATGGTTTCGATGTCGAGCGGCGTCGCTTGCGCGGACAAAGCCGCGGTCGGGGCGCCAAAGCTGCTACTGCCCATGGTTCCTTCTTGAGTTGGTTGTCGCGGAACGTGCAAAAGCCCGACCGACGAAGCCGTATGTGTTCCCGAGCGAATGATTTGTCAATCGCAAAGTGAGCATAGTTTGCAGGTTCTTAAAATTCGATGATCAAAGAGTCGTATTGCCTTTAGGACCCGGCCTTTTGTATGCAAAAACGAAGAGTGCTGCATAGCGTTTCGAGTGCAACCAGAGTCTTGCGATATCCCCTCCAGGAGGATAGGTTTACGTATGAGAAAACCACACCCGCACCGAACCCATGCCGATATCATCAAGCGGCTGAATCGAGCCGCCGGTCATCTGGAGAGTGTGATCGAGATGATCGAAGCCGAGCGACCTTGTCTCGATATCGCACAACAGCTTCAGGCCGTGGAATCCGCGATAGCCAAAGCCAAGCAGACGCTCATTCACGACCATCTCGACCACTGCCTCGAAAGCGCTGTTGGCTCCGTGTCGCGACCGCAGCGCGCCGTCGTCGATGAATTCAAGCAGATCACCAAATATCTCTGAGGCCCGTCATGACCCAACTTTCCGACCTGCTTCAGCAAGGTAGCGCGAACGCGTGGATGTTCATCCCGTCGGCAATTCTGCTCGGAGCCCTGCACGGCCTGGAGCCCGGTCATAGCAAGACCATGATGGCGGCCTTTATCATCGCCGTGCGCGGCACGGTCGCTCAGGCGATCCTGTTGGGGCTGGCGGCGACTGTCAGCCATACGGCGGTGGTCTGGGGCGTTGCTCTCGTCGGCATGCGTCTCGGCAGCCAGTGGAATGCCGAAACCACGGAGCTGTATTTCCAAGTTGCGTCCGCCGTTCTCATCATCGGCATCGCCGTCTGGATGATCTGGCGCACTAGGATTGAACGGCAACGCGCCATTCTCGAGTCTCATGAACAGACTCGCGGCCGCCATCACGGCGAGGAAGTGCGTCGCATCGACACCGGGCACGGCGTGCTTGCCTTGGAGGTGTTCGAGGACGGCGTGCCGCCACGCTGGCGTATCCGCGCGGAGAGCGGCCACGGCTGGCCAGCGCAGGCCGTCACCGTCGAAACAGAACGTCCGGGCGGAAGCCTGCAAGGCTTCACATTTGCCGACCGGGGCGGCTATCTGGAATCCCTCGAAGAAATTCCAGAGCCCCACGAATTCATGGCGCGGGTGCGGCTCTCTCACGGCGATCATACCCATGACTGTGACGTAGCCTTCTTCGAACATGACCACGGCCGCGACCACTTGCATGAGGAATTGCGCGGCCTCGATGTCGCCGCCGGCGGTTATCAAGACGCGCATGAGCTGGCGCACGCCAATGACATCCGGCGGCGCTTTGCCGATCGCAACGTGACCACCGGACAGATCGTGATGTTCGGCCTGACCGGAGGCCTGATTCCTTGCCCGGCCGCCATAACCGTGCTGCTGCTGTGTTTGCAGCTCAAACAATTCACCTTAGGAATGGGGCTGGTCCTCTGCTTCAGCGTCGGCCTCGCCATCACCATGGTGACGGCGGGTGTGATTGCAGCCCTCAGCGTCCGGCACGTGTCGCGCCGCTGGTCTGGTTTTGGCGCGCTCGCGCAACGCGCGCCCTATTTTTCCAGTGCGGTCATCATTGCCGTCGGGCTGTATGTCGGTTGGCAGGGGATGACGGCATTGAGAGCCGCCGGATTGAGTTGATCGCCACAAACCGTCCCGATTTCAGACTCCTGTATGGTCAGGATGCACGTTTCGAGGCATTTTCAAGGCCACCCCAGACGGCTTTATCGTTCGTTCCATCGAAATGTCGATGCGCCTTCCCCCCTGGTTCCGGCATGACGGTTTTCGGTTGTGCTTATCGCTCTGATATCAGGATTCTGCGTCGAACACGTCCCGCAACATTCGCTTCAGCGTCCTGTCCTTGAAGTAAAAATGATGCACGAGCGCCGCGCTGGCGTGGAATATCGCCAGAATCACCAGCGCGTTCGCTAGCATCTCCTGGATCTCCTTGGCGGAATGCGCGAACGCCTTGTCTTTCACCCAAGGCGAGAGGATGCTGCCAAGACCGAAGAACGACAGCCTGTCTCCCCCCGCGAACAGCGTTACTAGGCCTGCAATCGGACCCATCGCGAGCAGCCCGTAAAGGACAAAATGCACGATCCGGCAGCCACGATCAGCCCATAGTCTCAACGGCGTCACCTCTACCGGCGGCGGTGGATCGATGGCGCGTCAGACGAGACGCGCCAGAAGCACGGCGGCAATCAGTTGGCCCGCTGATACATGAATCAGTTTACCGAATTCGCGAATGCCGCCTTTTGGGAGGTCATCGGCGAAGTTTACCAACAGCCATGCGATCGCTACCAGCAGCGCCGAACTCCAATGGAGACGCTGGGCTGATGAACTGTAACGCAGCCGCGGCTCGCGTGTCTCAATCATGTCGGTTCGTTGGCGGCGGCTTCTGTTCTCTGGCTGACCTTTACCAGTCACAGATTGATCCGCCTCCAATGACGGAGACATCAGGAATGTTAATGTATTGTCGGTGGCGATGAAGAAAGCCATCTCCTACTCCGGCCACCGCTTCCCCCCTGACGTTATCCGACATGCCGGCAGGCTCAAGAGGGAGCCGAGGTCGAGCATATAAGCCCAACTGCACGTAGCGCCGCTGTAACACGAAAGGCTGCATGTCCACTGTGCGTCGACGCGCGTCTTGAGCGCTTGTTTCCCAAACAAGCTGACGATTCCAACATACAGAACCATAACGTAGGCCAGGGCGCGATCCAAAATTCTCTCAGCCCCGAAAGCCGAGACGCACCGTTGTTCCACCACTTGCCAGCTTGGTGACCTCCAATCGCCCACCATGGATTTCAGCGATACGGTTCACGATTTTCAAACCGAGGCCAATTCGCCGGAATGAAGGTGAGATCGCGTTTGATTGCTCGACGGCGGAATTCATATCGTTATCGCAGACACGTAATTCCGGCCCCGGACCAACTTCCACTCGAATCTCGGAGTGCGCGCCCGTGTGCCGAATAGCGTTGTCGACGAGGTTGCGCAGCGCGTTCTCGATGAGAGTGGAATGCCCCCGAACCTCAGAAGCGCCGTTGTCGACAAACTCGATGGTCCTGCCAGACGCGTAGACCAACGGGGCCATCGCGCTTACGACGTCTTCGGCCATTTGGCGTAAATCGATCAACTGCATGGGAATGAGATCGGCGCCATCCAGCCGCGCGAGCGTGGTCAACTGCTCGACCAACTGATTGAGCGTCTCCAAATCGCCTTCGACTTTCCTGGCTCTGGGATCGGAGATTTTTTCGAGCTCCAAATGCGCGATAGCGAGCGGCGTGCGCACTTCATGCGAAATGGCGGACGTAAAATCTCTCTGAGCACGCATCAACTCGCCGACCTTATCGCAAGCCGTATTGATCGCTCCGGTCAATGTCGCGATTTCCAACGGTAATTCCCGAGTGGGAAGACGCGCCTTCTTATTCAATGGATTAATGCTCGGCACCAGCGCTGCGGTTTGAGCGACTGGCTTGAGCGCCCGGGTAATCGAAAGGGTCGTAGCGACAAGCACCACCATCAGCAGCAGCGACATCGGGGTTGCCATATGGTCTTTGATTTCATGCGCCAAAACGGAATTTATAACATGATACTTATCGCCCAGGATCGCCACTTCAACCAGGATGGGTTCGACGCCGCGATCGACCAATAGTCCGCCAGCGACGTTCAAGGGCTTACCCGGCGCCAGTTGCCGAACCCAAAAATTTGGGGGATCGATATTGAGCGGAAGAAACCGCTCGGCGCATTCACGATCGCAGTTGGAGAAGAGAACAATGCCGCTTTTGTTGCGAATGCGAGCGAAGGTGTCGTGTTCGCCCTGCTCATACCGCTTGCGCAACGACGGCGGCAGGGAATAGGACACGCCGCCGTCGACGCGCGTCAGCCCTGCCGCCAGGGCGAAACTCTCCTGTTCAATCGCCATATGACCGAGTTGCAGGTCGTCCGACCAAGCCTGGATCACGACCGCGACGAATTGGCCTAGCATCGCCAGCGCGGAATAAAAGATAACTCGACGGACGACGATGGCGACGAGCGAGGGCTGGACCTTTGTCATGGTGTCGTCTCACGTAGCAAATAGCCGACGCCGCGTATCGTCTCGAGCGATACGCCACAATCGTGCGGCTCGAGCTTTTTCCGCAAGCGGGAAATGGCGAGTTCGAGGGCGTTGCTCGAAAGCTCATCGCCGAATTCCGAAAGCGCGTGTTCCAGTTTCCGCTTTTGGACGACGCGGCCTGCTTCTCGCATCAGAACTTCGAGCACCATCCGTTCACGCGGAGCAAGACCAAGATCGACGTTGGCGCAAGTTGCGACGCCGGTCGCCACATCGAGACTTAATTGCGCGGCGAGGAGGATCGGTGTCTTGGTGTTCGGGGCGCGACGCAGAAGCGCCCGGCAACGCGCAAGGAATTCGCCGTTATTAAATGGCTTGACCAGATAATCGTCCGCCCCGGCGTCCAAACCTGATATTCGTTCGTCGATCGCGGCTCGCGCGGTCAATACGAGAATTGGGGTCTGAACGCCTTCGCGACGGAATTCGCGGACAAGGTCGAGACCGTCACCATCGGGAAGGCCAAGATCGACGAGCAGCAAATCATAAGGCGTGACGGCGACGGCTTCCGTCGCCTCTCCGATGGTCGCTACGGCGTCGACCCGCCAACCGGCGCCATGAATGGCCTCGGTCAGCAGATCCCTAAGACGAGCCGAATCTTCGACAAGCAGCAATCTCATGCGCGTTTGCGACCCGTGACCATCGCCCAAACAAGGTTCTCCTTGTGCCGACGGCTTTCGTAAATCGCCGCCAAGGCATGCAGCCCAGCCAGAACGAGGATGAAATTGGCGATCCCCTCGTGCAGTTCCTCGAGCGCCTTATCGCCAAAATAGGCCTCGAGCGTGAGCATCCATCCCGTTATTGAAACGGCGGCGAGAAGTCCCATCAGCGTCAGCATCACCACGGCGCCGGCGGGATTGTGGCCAATGTATCTCGGCTCTTCCCCTCGCAGAAGAGCCTTTAGATACCGCGCCAGAGCCGCAGGTGTCGGAACAAAATCCGCAAAGCGGGCGTGCCCCGGGCCGAGCCCCCCCAGACGAAGCGCAACGTTAGCGTGACGGCGACGACATAGCCAATGAGCCGATGGGCGGCCTTGCCGTCGTCCAGCACGAACAAATCCAACACGCATCCAGCGACGACGATCCAATGGAAGAGCCGGACGACGGCGTCCCATACCTGCACTTCGCCGCCGGAGGCCGTGCCGGCCTTCGGCATATTTATCAGCCCGCTCATTTCAGCCCCCGATATTCGACCTCACGATGTCGCCCGTCACGGGATTGAAATAGATCTCCGCCTTCTGCCCGTCCCTCGTATAGCCATAGATCTCGTAGCAGTTGCCGGAAACTTTGAAAGTCTTGATCCGCTCGTAGCCGAGCGTCGATACCTTCGCTTTCATGGCGTCCTCGGTCATCCATTTGTCCCGAGGTTCGCTCGTGCAATTGGGCGCAGCCTGAGCGATTGCCGGGGTGGCGACGATTGCGATGCAAACCAAATGACTCGCGATCCTGTGCATAACGTTCTCCATTGCTTTGGTGTATTGGGCGCCAGCCCACCTGGACAGTTGCATCCATCGCCTGTCGAAACGCCGTCAGATCCCGCCAAATTATTCGAGCGCACGCCATCGGCCCAACGAAGCGCCTGCAAAGAATCGCCAGTTCGGACAGGAAACCGACAGCTAGCTCGTGAGAGGCTCCCCCCATCAAGCGAACCGGCCTGAAGCGCGGCCGTTCAGCGGAGGGAAATCATGACATCTTCGGCAGTGAAGAACGCATTCGTCGCCGTCTTCGCCGCGGCTTTCTTAGCCTGGGGCGTCGGCGACGCTAGCGCCCACGGCGGCGTGCGGCTCGAACAAGACGAGTGCGTAATAAAGATCGGTCCCAACACGATGCACTTCATCGGATATCAGCGCGCCGGCGAGGAGCAGGAATTTTGTGAAGACATTGCGCAAACGGGCCCGACCGTGATCGCCTTGAGCGCAGTCTCTCCCGATCTCCGCGACATGGCCATCGGCATCCGCGTCGTGAAAGACGTGGGAGAAGCCAAGGAAAAGGCGAATCTCGACGCCGCCACCGTCGCCTACTACCCGCCAAAGGTCTATCGCAACGGCATCATGACCTTCGAGCATGATTTCAAGGAGCCGGGCAAATACTTGGGCATCGTCACGGTTTCCGACGATCTCGGCAACGAGTGGGTCTCACGTTTTCCCTTCACGGTAGGCGTTTTTACCTTCATGGCCAACCTGGAATATATTCTTTATGGCGTCGCTTTCACGGTATTGTGCGGATTCTTATGGTACATGCTCCGAGTTCGCGCGAAAAAGGCTGACTCCATGACGACTAGGCTCGCTTGAGTTCAGACATATTTATCCCTGAGGCTTCGCCGATCCGGCTTCGTCGTCGGATGGGCTCTCAACGGACAGACCTCGCCATGCGTTCACCTCTTTTTGGCTCCGGCTCAACAGTTCTGGACTCCTTCCTATACGCGATCTTCGCCGTAATGTTCCTCGCAACGCCTGCGCTCACAGCGCAGGATGCGGATGAAAGCGAGTTGCTCAAGTCCTTCGAGAAAGTCGATATCTGGCATTTCCCTGTCGATTACGACATCGGCTACAACAATCAGGACGTCATCGTCAGTCGTCAGCTGATTGCTCAGCCTACGCCTGCCGGCAAGCTATGTTACATTCGCTTCGATTTGATCCGCGGCGAAGGCGACTACGCGTACGGTTTCAAGCCGCCCGAACTCGGCCCTTCAGCGCCAGACGAATGGGGCGTGTGGGTGAAAAAGCGCGGCACCGTGCTGAGCCAGCAACGCTCCGTGCTCAAGATGAATGTCGTTTACTTCTACGTCGATGCTCCCAAGGATGAAGCTGCAAACGAAATTTGTGCGCACAAGCAGGCCCTCGCCACATTGCAGGCAGGCCACGGTTACACCGCCAAGGAGTGGTCAAGTCTCATCGTGCGCGCGCGACTCATTCATGGTTGGGCGCGAGAAAACCGTTGACGCGTTGTGTCGCCCGCGGCGACGGAGCGCCAGCAGCATTTGACCATCCGGCTCGGCTTCGCGGCGTCTCCCTTGGACCCTCGAAGTCGGGGAGCGCGTTCAAAAAAATGGGACATATACGAGCTTGACGTATCCAGCGACCGAACGGAAGATCATTAAGGACCCGTCAGGGAATAGCTGAATCGGTTTTTTTTTGCGGGAACAGATGCTGGATTCCCGGCGATCGCGCGGCGGTGTAGCGTTGCGGGATGATCGACGAAGATTCGCTCCAGCAGCGCAAGGCGGCGATGCTGCCGCATCTCGATGAACGCCAGCGGCGTTTTTTCGCCGCCGCGGCAGCCCTGGCTTCCGCGGCGGCGATCGAAAGCTACAATGCGGAGCATGAAGCGGACATCGAAATCCGCTGCATCAAATATCTCGATAATATCGTCGAACAGGACCATCGAGCGGTGAAGCGAGTGACGCGGCCGAGGCTGGGTTTCAAATCATTTCGATCGGCTGCTGCGACCCTCTCGGGGATCGAGCTCATGCATATGATCCGGAAGGACCAGATGCAGACCAGAGGCAAATTTCGGCCTGCGCAGCAGTTCTACGCCCTTGCGGCATAAGCCGCTTCACTCTCAGTCCCCACGTCGCCTCCGTAAACAAAATTTGCGACACAGCCAACGCGGCGCCTCCTCGTTCGGGGCACGAAGCTGTTTGACTGGCCGGAGGAAGTGGCCGAATAAACCCTCTGCTGGATGGCGATCCGTGATGAGTTGTTTCTACCGCGCCGTGAACGCCCAGTTTGATCGTGACCCGCCGTTCTTGCCAGCCTGGATACCGCGATGCGCTGTTTTCTCGAGAGATTTCCGCGATCCGTCAATACGTCGGCCGCCGGAAAGCTCGCGGTTTTGGCGGCAATCATCGGCGTCGCCGGCTGCGCGAGCTACGATGCGCTGCCGTTGCCGCAGCGCCCGAATCTGCAAGCCAGTCTCGCGGATCTCGACGCGACGATACCCCCTGCAGCCGACGATGGCGCGCCCCGACGGATCGACACGGCCCGGCCGTTGAGCATATGTGGACGGCCCCATGGCAAGCGTTTTCTTCGCGTTGAACGATTTGGTCGGCTGCGGTCATATGTCCGGCCTTTCGGTGCGGCACATACGTCCGCTGGCCTTGATGAAGTCCGACGCACTGGATCCCTATCATTGGAGCGAGCTTTGTGCTCATGCTCAGCGTCAGGGTGTTCCAGGCATTCGGTCACGACCGTGTCGTTCATCACGTTTCGATGCGCTTGCCAAACTCGAAGCTCAGGCCCCCTAGCTTGTAGCGATGGCGGCCTTTTCCTTATGCCTTTGCGAACATCTCGGCGCGAAAGCATTCGCCAGTTTTCATCATCGCCCAGACGATCCGGGCCAGCTTATTGGCCAAGGCCACCGTGACCAGTCGCGCCGGCTTCTTCGCCAGCAACGCGACGATCCAGTCGCGCAAGGCGCCTTTGCGTTTGCCTACAACGCGCAACAGCGAGGTTGCCCCCAAGACAAGCGATTTCCTGATGTATCGGTTGCCCTGCTTGGTGATGCCCCCGAGCGTCTGCTTGCCGCCGCTCGAATTCTGGCGCGGGGTGAGACCGAGCCAGGCGGCAAAATCGCGGCCCGATTTGAACACACTCGGGTCGGGCACGCTAGCCGAGATCACCGAGGCGATGATTTTCCCGACGCCGGGAACCTGGTCGAGCAACCGGCTCATTTCGCTTTGTGCATGGACGCGGCCGATTTGCTTCTCCAGATCGTCGATCGATTTGTCGAGCCCTTCGAGATGTTGGGCTAGAATCTTCACGGCTGCCTTGGCGACCTCGGGAAGGGTCGTATCGCTTTCGGCCAGTTCGAGCAGTTCGTCGACGCGGCCAATTCCCTTGGCGACAACAATGCCAAACTCCGAAAGATGGCTGCGCAGGGCGTTGACACTCATCGTTTGCTGTTTAACCAGCAATTCTCGTGTCTTGTGCAGCATCAGCGTCGCTTGTTGCTCGGCGCTCTTGATCGGAACGAAGCGCATTCCAGGGCGGGACGCCGCCTCGCAGATCGCTTCCGCATCGACCGCGTCGTTCTTGCCGCGTTTGACATAGGGCTTGGTATAAGCCGGCGGCATCAGCAGAACTTCGTGGCCCATCGTCTCGAGTTCGCGCGCCCAATAATGCGCCGAGCCGCAGGCTTCCATGCCGATGAGGCAGGGCTCGATCTGCGCAAAGAACTCGTGCATCTTCGAGCGCTTTAATTTGCGCGTCACCGCGGGCCCGCCTTCATTCGCCACCGCGTGAACTTGAAAATAGTTCTTGGCCAGATCGACGCCGATTCTGATAAACTGTTTCACGGACGGCCTCCCTCTTTGTGGCGCTCCTGCGACCACGCCTTGGCACTATGATGCCGTTGAGGAGAGGCCGTCCACATCATCATTGACGACGTCGGACTCCTCGCCGTTCTCAACGACCCGGACCTCAAATCCGAACAGGGTGAGATTAACGTCGCGCGCGCCCGCGTCGTGCAAGCCGCCATCCTTCCCAACCCGACGGCCACTTATTCCTATGGCTAGTTGATCAGCGGTCCCGGCATCATCCCGTCGAACGCGGCCTCGTTGGCCGCGGAGATCGTCCCGATCATTACCAGGGGCGCGCGAATGAAATCGGCGGAGGCGCGCTTGCGCCAAGTGGACGGCGATCAATTATGGCGCGAATGGCAGGTTGCGCAGAAAGCGCGGCAGCTCGCTCTCGATATTGCCTTCGCCGACCGCTTGGTCGCGCTGACCGAGCGGCAACGCGACCGCATCCGTGAGGCGACCAAGCAGGCAGCAAAAGCGGTCGGCGCGCGAAATCTCGCTCTCGCCGCCCTTTTCGCCGCTGGTTTCGGCCCTGGCGGCTGCGCAGCAATCGCTCGCGGCGCTGCGGCTGCAGCGTCTCCAAAATTGGCAGGCGCTCGACGCGCTTCTCGGTCTCGACCCGACGGTCCGCTTAGCCATTGCGGCGCCAGCCTTGCCGGCGCCGCCATCAGCGATCGAGCCTCTCATCGCCAGCCTACCGGAGCGACGACCCGATCTCGCCGCACTACGTCTCGGCTACGACTCGGCCGAAGAAGATGTGAGGGCGGCGATTCTCGGCCAGTTTCCGGCGTTCTCGATCGGCGGCAACTATCTGGCTGACACCACTGCCATCGTGAGCGCCGGGCCAACCGTCACCTTCGCGCTGCCCATTTTCGACCGCAACCAGTGCGTCATCGCCAAAACCCGCGCGACGCAGGAGGTGTTGCATGCTCAGCATCAGGCGCGGCTCGACGCCGCCGCGGCCACAGCGCGCGGCCTTTTTGAACAGACTTCGCGCCTTTCCGCCGACCTCGGGCAGGCCCGCTCCGCAGCGCGGATCTCCGAATTGATCGCCGCCAACGCACGGCAGGCTTATGCGCAGGGCAATCTCGACCAGCGCAGCCTCGTCGATTATGAAACCACGGCGTTCGAGCGGCAGCTGCAGGTTGTGTCGATCGAACGCCAGATCGGTGAGGATCATATCCTTCTCGCGCTCGAACTGGGGCTCGGATTTCCGCCCGTGCGGCTCGCCATCCGCTCGGCGCGGCTCGCCCTCGAGAGTCGGACCGGATGAAACATAGCAGCCTCAAGCTCTTCGCAGTTCTCATCTTCGTCGCGGGGACGTGCGCCACGCCGGCATCCGGCGTGGCGGGAGGCGCAGATCGCAGCCCGACAGCCCTCGTTCGTCTGACCAAGCTCGAAAAGGGGAGCCTGCCGCGCATCGTCGAAGCCTTCGGCCGAGCCGAGCCCGGCCCCTCGGCGCGTCAAACCATCCAGGCGCCGCTCGCGGCCGTGGTCAACAGGATCTTTGTCAAGGCCGGGCCGAAGGCGTGGCAATCCAGAGGGCTGGCGCGGCTTAAGGATTGCCTCCCACCACGCCTTCGGCTCGCGATGACGTCGCCCTTTACCGCTCCGGTTTCGGCTTCGTGACGCAGTAGAATTAGCAGCTTGTATGGCATTGGCGGGGTTCCCAACGCGACGAAGGCGAGACGAGGGATCATGTCTTCGAGTTTGTATCTGCGGTTGAACCGATATTGGAATTCGGTGAGATTTCACCCCGCTATTCGGTCATGCTGGGCGCCCCTGGCGCAATCCCGTGTGTTTTGGTTGCAACAAAATGAAACACAACCTAAAGTATGCATCGAATCGGATTTTTCCCGGGTTCGTGCCCGAAACGCCGAGCCGGGAGGCATCCAGCGATCCGTGTTTGCGACAGAAGCGCAGAGGCTTACGCCGCCGCGCCAGGAGCAAACCGGACGCCTTGACCTTGCGGGGGGCTCTGATGAAAGAATTTTATTTGACCGATGAGCGCTGGGCGCTGATCGCGGAATGCGTTCCGGGCAAAGAGGGAGATCCTGGCTGCCACGGTCGTGACAATCGCCTGTTTATCGAGGCTGTGCTGTGGGTCGCGCGCACCGGTTCTCCCTGGCGAGATCTTCCGTCTCATTTCGGCAAGTGGTACACCGCCTATACCCGTTTTCGTCGCTGGGTGAAAAACGACGTCTGGTCGCGAGTGCTGACCAAATTAGCGGAGGATAACAGCTGCGAATATTTTTATCGGGACGGGAAGCTGTTATATTCGCCGCTCCGCGCGGTGCTCGCGCGCGAAAATGACGCCGGCGCCGCGACGCCTCTACCTCCGGCGGGAGAACAGGCGGCCTGACAGCGAATTCACCCTGTCAGTTTTGGGACTGCGCGCGCGCCATTGCGACGTGCAACTGAATGTCCATAGATTCGTCCCCACCGCCCGTGCGCGCGGCTCGGACAGGCGCGGCGCCGAGATGATCGAGCCCGACGGCCACCCGAACATAAGAGTCGTCGGGCGACATTTTTCGGCTGGAGTCGAAACCAACCCACCCCAGTCCTGCCACGAAGGCCTCGGCCCAGGCGTGAGCCTCCACCCTCGCCTCCGAGCCGTCTTGCCTAGCCACATAGCCGCTTATGTATCTTGCGGGAATATCGAGCGCGCGGGCGCAGGCGATATATATATGGGCTAAATCCAGGGGATGACCGGCCTGTTTGTCGAAAGCGACGTCCGCGCATTCGATCTCTTGCGTTGCGTCGCGATTGAGTTGCATACGTTCATGCAACGCCGCCATAACCGCATGTAACCTGTCGAGCGTCGCGGCTTCTCCTGCACAGGCGGATTTCGCGAAATCCCGAATTTGCTCGTTCGAGGCCGTTAGCGGCGTTTCGCGCAAGAACAATTCGAGCGGAAAACGCTCGATCGTTCCGCTCACCACCCCGGCTGTATCGAAAGTTTCGACTTCGCCTTCGACAAGCGTCGTCAAGCTTTCGAACGGGCCGTCGACCGTGAAGGAGTGCATGATATTGCCGAGGGCGTCCTCGACCTGTCTCAGTCGGCTGTCGCGATCGACTTCGATGCGCCAGGCGATCACCCGCTGGCTATTGCAATTGCGCGGCGTGACGAGAAGTTTTTGGACCGCGGCTTTCGCGGGCTCGCTATAGCGATAGCTGATCTCATGTTTGACGCGCATCCGCATGAAGAGGACCTTGGCTCAGAACAAATATTGATCGGACACCAGCGCGCCCAAACGTGCGTTGTCCGATATGAAAGCGCCCACGAACTCATGCAATCCGCCCTGAAAGAGCGCCTCCACGGACATGTTTTCGAGCTTGCCATAGACAGCCCGCGCGTGGCTTTGCGCCGGCCCTTGTCGCCCATGCGTATTCGCCAGGCGGTCGAGATAGCGAACGACGCTTTCATAACATGAAATCAAGGATCGAGGCATTTCGGGCCGAAGGATAAGGAGGTCAGCGACAAGCCATGGTTTGAGGCTCTCGCGATAGACCCATTGATAGGCGGTGTGCGCCGAAACCGCGCGCAGGATGGCGGCCCATTGAAAATAGTCCAGAGAGCCGCCGATCACTTCCTTCTCGGGCAAGAGCAATTGATATTTGACGTCGAGCAGCCGCGCGGTGTTGTCCGCCCGTTCGATAAAAAGCCCCACGCGCGAAAACCAATAAGCGTCGTTCCGCAGCATGGTTCGATTGGCGCCGCCATCATAGGTCAGCGACACGCGCTTCACGAAATCTAGGAAGCGTGTGAGATCCTCGCCGGAGCGAGCGGCGCGCGCCTGCTCGATCGCTTGCATCTCGAGATAGCCGTCGTTAATGGCCTCCCACATTTCGACCGTCAAAGCGGTGCGAACCGCCCGAGCGTTGGCGCGCGCCTGCCCGATGCAATTGCGGATCGAACTGGGGTTTTCGGGGGAAAACGCCAGAAACTCGATGACATTGGCCTCATTGAGCGGTCGCCCGGCCGCGTGGAAGGCCTGAACGGAGCCGGAAGAGAGAAGCACGCCCTCCCATTCGCTCTCCGCGCCGCCATAGGCTTTGGGCAGGGATGCCAGCCGACGGGAGGCCTTTATGACACGAGCGAGAAAATCGGCGCGCTCCATGTAGCGAGCGAGCCAATAGAGATTGTCGGCGGTGCGTGACAGCATAATCGAACTCAAAGAGGCGCCAGACCAAAGGCTTGGCGGAGGTGAAGCGTCGTATCGAACGAAGGTTGCTGCGCGTCACCCAGGCGCGTCGTCCACAACCCAGGTGTCCTTGGTTCCTCCGCCCTGGCTCGAGTTCACGACGAGCGATTTCTCGGTCATGGCCACGCGGGTGAGCCCGCCCGGAACGACGCAGATATCCTTGGCGCCCTGCAAGACGAAAGGGCGCAGGTCCACATGGCGCGGCGCAAGGCCTTGGGCGACGGAAATCGGGCAGGTCGACAGCGCAAGCGTTGGCTGCGCAATGAAATTGTCTGGCCGTTCGGTCAGCTTTTTCTCGAATTCCTCGATCTGCGCCCGCGTCGCGTGCGGACCGACCAACATGCCATATCCGCCCGAGCCATTCACTTCCTTGACGACAAGTTCGTCGAGATGGCCGAGCACATAGGAAAGCGCTTCCTTCTCGCGGCAGCGCCATGTCGGCACGTTTTTCAAGATAGGCTCTTCGCCGAGATAAAAGCGAATGGCGTCCGGAATATAGGTGTAGGTCGCCTTGTCGTCCGCGACTCCAGCCCCGACCGCATTGGCGAGCGTCACATTGCCCGCATAATAGGCGCCCATCAGACCGGCGACGCCGAGAGCCGAATCCGGTCGAAACACCAAGGGATCAAGAAAATCGTCGTCTATGCGCCGGTAGATCACATCAACCCGCCGGGGTCCCTCGGTGGTGCGCATATAAACGACGTCATCCCTGACGAAGAGATCCCGACCTTCGACAAGTTCAACGCCAAGCTTGTCCGCCAAAAACGAATGTTCGTAGAAAGCAGAATTATACTGCCCGGGAGTGAGCAGCACGATGGTCGGATCATGGTTCGCATTGCGCGGCGCCACCGAGCGCAAGGTTGCGAGCAGACGGTCGGGATAATTTTCGATCGGAGCGACCTGATGCATCGCGAAGAGGTCCGGGAACAACCGCATCATCACTTCCCGGTTTTCCAGCATGTAGGAGACGCCGGAAGGCGTTCGGGCGTTGTCTTCCAGAACGTAGAAATTCTCGTCGTCGGTGCGAACGATGTCGATGCCGGCGATCTGCACATAGACGTCGTGCGGCGTGCGGCGCCCGGCCATTTCCGGGCGATAGGCCGGATTGCGATAAACGAGTTCCGACGGCACGACGTCGGCTTTCAGAATTTCGCCGGGGCCATAGAGGTCCGCGAGAAAGAGATTAAGGGCGCGGACGCGCTGAACGAGGCCTTTCTCAAGCACGGACCATTCGGTTCTGGAGAGAATGCGCGGCAGAAGGTCGAAAGGGATCAGTCGCTCGGTCGCCTCCTTGGAGCCATAGACGGCGAAAGTGATTCCGATTCTCCTGAATAACAGCTCGGCTTGAGCGCGACGCGAGGAGAGAAAATCCTGGGGTGTTTCCGCGAGCCAATTGGAGAGTTTTTGATATGGCGGACGGGTTAGGCCTCCCGTTCCTTTCATTTCGTCGAACTGGACCCTGCTGAATTCCAAAGTAGCCGCTCCTCGCTGCTCAGAGAGTCAAAGCAGCAATCCCGCTCACCGCCATGTTCCGGCGTGCGATCATGCGTCGCATCTCTCTTAAGCAAGAGATGGGCCATGCTCGCGAAACGCCGGTCTTCGCCAAAGGTTGCGCGAGAAAAACCGGTCAGGCGCTCTTGCTCCCGTCAGGCGTGAAAAAATCGGGTTCAACCCTCGGCGAGGTTTATTGCGGGAATAAGAAATCGCTCCAGGTTCAAAAAGCTGGAGCACAATCTGATCGAAAAAGTCTATCAACTTTTTCGGATTTTGCTCTAGTCACGCGAGCGCCGCCGCCACTTCGGCGTCGATGGCCTGGGGCGCGTCGCTCGGGGCGAAGCGCTTGAGGACGCGACCCCGACGATCGACCAGAAATTTCGTGAAGTTCCATTTGATCGCCAGCGTGCCCAATAATCCAGGCGCCTGCTCTTTCAAAATGGCGAATAACGGGTGTGTCCGTTCTCCGTTAACATCCAGTTTGGAGAACATTGGAAACGTCACATTATAATTGAGATCGCAGAATTTCGCGATTTCCTGTTCCGTTCCAGGTTCCTGCTGACCAAACTGGTTGCATGGGAAGCCCAGAATGACAAAGCCCTGCGCTGCGTATTTGCGGTAGAGCGTCTCCAGTCCGGCATATTGCGGCGTGAATCCGCATTTGCTGGCCACATTGACGATCAACAAAACCTTGCCGGAATATTCGCCGAGTTTTATCGATTCGCCTTCGATGGTTATCGCTTCAATATCGTAGAATCGGGTCATGCCTGGCCTCCCTGGGCGGAAGGCTCGCACAATCTGTCGGCCTAAGCCACCAGGCTGGTTTCAGCGGATTGATCCTCGGCTCCGTCCTCGCCCAGACCATATTCCTTCATCTTGCGATAAAGAGTCGAGCGTCCAATGCCGAGACGGCGGGCGATCTCTGACATCTGTCCACGGTAATGCTGGAGAGCGAAACGGATCGTTTCCGCCTCGATGTCTTCAAGTCTCCTCATTTCGCCGGTCTGAGCGAGCAGCGGCAAAACATTAGGGTCTCTCACTTCCACGCGCAGAATCTCGCGCTCTCTGGGCGCAGATTGCAGTTCGGGGGCGGGCAAGGGGGGAACGCGGACGTCGAAACCCGAGACATGCGCCGCGACCTGCGGGAATTCCGCGACCGTAAGCTCGTCGCCTTCCGCCAGCACCACGGCGCGGAACACGGCGTTTTCGAGTTGGCGCACATTTCCCGGCCAGTCATAGGAGCACAGCAGGGACAACGCCTCGGCCCCGACCCCGCGAATCGTCCGCCCCTCCTCCGCGGAGAGTCGCGCGCAGAAGCGGCGCGCCAGATCGGGAATGTCCTCCTTGCGGGAGCGCAGCGGCGGGATGCAGATGGGGAAAACGTTAAGGCGATAGAACAGGTCTTCGCGAAACTGGCCCCGCTTGACGAGTTCGATGAGATTCTGGTTCGTGGCGGAGATCAGGCGAATATCGACGCGGACCGGACGCTTGGAGCCGATAGGATCGATTTCGCCTTCCTGCAGGGCTCGTAGCAGCTTGACCTGCAAATCCAGCGGCAATTCGCCGATTTCATCGAGAAACAGGGTGCCGCCATTCGCCTCGACGAATTTGCCGACGTGTTTTTCCGTCGCGCCGGTGAAGGCCCCTTTTTCATGGCCGAACAAAATCGACTCGACCAGATTCGCCGGCAAGGCGCCGCAGTTGACCGTTATGAAAGGCTTGCCCTTGCGATCGGAGGCGCCCTGAATCGCCCGCGCGACAAGTTCCTTTCCCACGCCCGATTCGCCTTCGATCAGGACCGGAATCGTCGAGTGGGCCGAACGTTCGCCAAGGCGGATCACGCGGGCCATTTCGGGGCTGTGAGAAACCAGATCCTTGAAGGTCAAAGCGCCTTGGGAGCGCCGGCTAATGCGCCGCATTTCTCCCGCGAGCGCATCGGCGGACAAGGCGTTCTTGATCGAAATTTGTAGACGCTCGGCGCCGACGGGCTTGACCACGAAATCATGCGCCCCGGCCCGCATCGCGGAAATCACCGCTTCGATCGAGCCATGCGCCGTCTGCACGATCACCGGCGTGGCGAGCTTGAGTTCGCGCATTCTGGTCAGAACGCCCATGCCGTCGAGGTCGGGCATGACGAGATCGAGAATCAGCAAGGCGACCGGCGAGGCCCCAGATTGTGTGAGACGCGAAAGCGCGAGCTCCCCGCTCTCCACCGTTTCGACGTCATAGCCGAAGCGCCGCGTCATCGCCTCAAGCAGGCGGCGCTGCACGGGATCGTCGTCGGCGATGAGAATTGTCGGAGTCATTGTCGCCCTTGATGCGCAACGCTTGGCGTCGCCGTCATTGCTGATTGTGCTTTGTGTCGGCTGTAACAAGCGCCAGCCAAGTGCCATCGTCGAGGAACAGGGTAAAGGCCGGGTTAATGGGGACGCCTCAAGCCCCTTGGCCATTCATTATAATTGCATATGCTGGTTGAATTATTTTAAAGATGAAGCGGATGATTCGGCTTGACCCCGTTAAGCGGGCTTGAGTCTGGACGGACCGGGCCGTTGTTTTCATTTTTTAATGCGCTGCTTTTTCCTTCGGCGGCCCCATGCGGGTTGATCCTGCTTGCGCTTTGTCCAATATTAAGCGCAATGCGCCGCTCCGGCGCTCCTCATTTCTCCGGTCTTTCCCCCATGACGCTTGCCGATCCCGCACCCGTGAATAAATCCTTACCCGAATGGAATCTCGCCGATCTTTATCCGAGCGTCGATTCACCCGCGCTTCGAGCCGATTTTGAGCGCGCCGCGAGAGAATCGGGCGCCTTCGCGGCTGAGTATCGCGGCAAACTGGCCGGCCTCGCAGCCGATCCTCGGGCGAGCGAGAAACTTGGCGAGGCTGTCGCCCGTTACGAGTCGCTGCAGGATCTTTTCGGTCGCATCATGTCCTTCGCCAGTCTGCTTCACGCCGGGAACGTGACGGACCCCGCGCGGGCGAAGTTCTTCGCGGACGCGCGCGACAAAATTGTCGACGCCTCGACGCAGTTGCTGTTCTTTCAGCTCGAACTCAATCGCATCGACGACGCCGTGCTCGATCGGGCCGCGCAAACAGCGCCACTCGCGCGATGGCGCCCCTGGCTGGAAGACATTCGGAAAGAAAAACCCTACGAACTCGACGACAAGCTCGAAGAGTTGTTCCACGAGAAATCCGTGACGGGCGCGAGCAGCTGGAACCGCCTGTTTGACGAAACCATCGCTTCGCTGCGTTTCTCGGTTGGCGGCAAAGAACTCGCGATCGAGCCCGTGCTTAATTTGATGCAGGACCCGAATGAGGCCGTGCGTCGCGAAGCAGCCGAAGCGATCGGGAAAACGCTGACGGCGAATCTGCGCACTTTCGCCTTGATCACCAACACGCTGGCCAAGGACAAGGAAATTTCGGACCGCTGGCGCGGCTTCAAGGATGTCGCCGACTCGCGCCATTTGTCCAACCGCGTCGAAGGCGAGGTCGTGGCGGCGCTCGTTTCCGCGGTGGAGGCGGCGCATCCGAGGCTGTCCCACCGCTATTACAAGCTGAAAGCGAAATGGTTTGGCAAGGAGGCCCTGGACTATTGGGATCGCAACGCCCCTCTGCCGATGGCGCCAGCGAGAAATTTCTCCTGGGAGGAAGCGCACAAGGTCGTGCTTGAAGCCTATGACGGTTTCGCGCCGCGCATGGCGCAAATCGCGGGCGATTTCTTCGACAAGCGTTGGATCGACGCGCCGGTGCGCATTGGCAAGGCTCCCGGCGCCTTTTCGCATCCGACCGTGCCGTCCGCGCATCCCTATGTCTTGTTGAATTTCCAGGGCAAGCCGCGCGATGTGATGACGCTCGCTCATGAACTCGGCCACGGCGTTCATCAGGTGCTGGCCGCGCGTCAGGGCGCCTTGATGGCGCCGACCCCGCTGACGTTAGCGGAAACCGCCTCGGTGTTTGGCGAAATGCTGACCTTTCGCAAGCTGCTCGAGAGCGCCGCCGAGAAGAACGAGCGTCGCGCGATGCTGGCCTCCAAGGTCGAAGACATGCTGAACACGGTGGTGCGTCAGATGGCCTTCTATTCCTTCGAACGCAAGGTCCATACGGAAAGACGCAACGGCGAACTCACCGCGGAAAAAATCTGCGAGCTGTGGATGAGCGTGCAGTCGTCGAGTCTTGGGCCTTCGATCCGCTTGGGCCCCGGTTATGAGAGTTTCTGGGCCTATATTCCGCACTTCATTCATTCGCCATTCTATGTCTACGCCTATGCATTCGGCGATTGTCTGGTGAATTCGCTATATGGCGTCTATCAAAAAGCTCACGAAGGCTTCGCCGAGCGTTATTTCCAACTTCTGGAAGCGGGCGGTTCGCGGCCCTACAACGAACTCCTCGCGCCATTTGGCCTCGATGCGCGCGATCCTTCGTTTTGGAACATTGGGCTGGAAATGATCGAAGGACTCATCGCCGAACTCGAAGCGATGGAGGAGAGTTGATTTCGGCTAAACCCTGTCGCTTTCTCGTTCGGGAGCGGAAAGGAAGCCGTCCCGATCGAGTTGACCGACCAATGCTGGCCTTGCTTCCCCTTCCGGCAAGGCCAGCGCTTTAAATTTGCAAATGCAGCCGCACGGAGCCTATCGACACCGGTCCGCGCACATAGTTATAACCGGGATTGGCGACGAACTGATAATCCAAAGTAAAAAACGCATTTTCTGTGAGACCATAAGAATAATACGTCTCCACGATGGACTCGGGCCGGTAACTCAACGCGCCGTCGCCGATATTGACGCCCAAGCCGCCGATGCCGAGAAACTGCTGGTAGGCATTGGAAATCCGATTGATGGAGGTCGCCAATCCGACCTTATCCAGCGGCCGGCCCCATGACGTTCCGGTCAAGACACCACCAAACGAGAGGCTCGAATCGATATCGGTATAGATAATTTCCGATTGCCCGTTCCACCAGCTGATCCTACCAAACAGGCCAAGATCCTTCGTCACGGCCAGCTCCGCATTGCCGACAAAGCCGAATTGCGATCGTGTCTTGCGTGTCGCCGCAATGTCCGGCGTGCCGCCATCGGTCAATGGATTGATGAGCAAGGGATTAGAGAGCGTGGCGGCATAGCTGCCGGCGTAAAATTGGTTCTCGAAGGCCAAGAAGCGCATGACGCCGTCCATTCCAAACAGCGAGTAATTGTGCTGAAACTCGACGATCGACTGGCCGCGCCGGCCGATCCTAGTGTCGAAATTCTCGCCATTGGAAACATCGGGCACCAGGAAATAGCCGGCGCGAATGGCCCAGTCCTTTTGGTTCAGATCCAGCACCGTCCCATAGGTATAGCCTTGCTGATCGGCCGAATAATTGAACGCGCCGGCATCGACCAGCGACCAATTCATGAAACCGACCCGCCCGTCGTGCGAGTAGGCGTTGGCGTCGAAAATATCGCCGACCGCGAGCTTGCCGAAGGTGAATGTCACCCTCGAAATATCCTCTTTTCCGGCAACCTGATTCGGACCGTCCGCGATATCCTCCTGCTCGCCGCCCAAGCCGAAGACATGACGCAGGAACAGGCGGGCTGTATTGTAATGCGGAAAATCATATCCGGCCTTCTGCGCTTCGATGTTCGAGAAGCCTGCAATGCCGTGCGTCTGGGAAAGACCGAAACCCTGGAAAGGCTCGGGATTGTAATAAAACTCGGTACCCTCATAAGGGTCCTTGAAGCCGAAGAATCCGGTCGTACTCCAGGTTTCGCGCATCTCGCCGTATTGATTCAGGCTATTTGTTCCGGAGTAGGCGGCGGGGAACGGCGCATCTCCCTGACCAATGATGGTCGTCTGCGCGTGAATGCTCATATTGTCGCGAGCAGATTGCGGCAATACTCCACCTGTCGTCGCGGTGGCGGCCGGAGCGAATGGATTGTCGGCGAAATGATAATTTAGCCCGAAGCGCACCGCCTGAAATCTGAGATTTGAATCATAGCGCTCGGCGGCGACCGGAAGATAACGACTGGCGTAAGCGAAGTCGAAGTAGTCATATTCGACTTTGGCGCTCAAATTCGAGGTCAACATGGCTTCGACACCGGCGCCCGCCGTCCAACCCGGCCGCCAGAAATAAATGTTGTCATCGACGTTGCCGCTTGCGAAATCCGTGGTGTTCAATCGGTCCCGGTCGTAAGCGAAGCCTCCGGCGCCGTAGATGAGCCAATCGCCGAATGCGTAACCAATGCGACCGCCGAGGGAACCGAATAGTTTGATATTGTCATTGATGACGGAGGGTCCCAAGGCGGCGATATTTTGCTGCAGATTGCTGCGCAGAATGGCGGGAAAAGAGAAATTGGCCTCGACGCCAAGCAGGAGACCCGAGGCGGTCACATGATTATAGCCTGCCTGAAAACCTGAGGAGAGGGGCCCAAGCTGATGCGCGTAATCGATGTGCTCCTCGCCGACCACGCTCGTCGTTCCCGCCCACGGCAGGCCCGAGAGATCGGTGGCGAAAGAAGACCTGCCGGCGAAGATATATCCCACGCTTCCGCCGGCGTAGAAACCTTCCCATGGGTTGAATGAAACCAGGACAGGCGGCTGCGGCCGCGTCATATCGGCAGCAAAGGCAGCGCCGTAAAACAACAATATTGGCGCAATAATAAATCCAATGGAACGCATGACGCCCGCACCGGTCATCTTCGCCTTGCGTTTTCGGGCTTTGTCGCAAATTCCGTTCATGGACGCGAGGAGCGTGAACGAGAGACGCGGCTCACGCGACGAGACCATGGAGCAGCCATGCTGGACGCGGTTTTGCCCGACTCGAGACTGGCCCTTTCGCATCGTAGGCATGGGATCGATCCCGAAAAGCGTCGCCGCGGTCGATCGAAACGATTCGAAACCTAGCGTTTGTCGCTTCATTTGCTTCACTGCTCAATGGTCCTGTTTGGCGATATTATCGAGATATTTTATGCGAAGGATCTCGTTGTCCGATTTATGCCCCGTAACGTGGCTCTCGATAGCCTTGCACAAGAAACACCAGGGCGCTTTAGAAACACCAGGGGGCTTTGCAATCCCCCTGGCCGTCGACAGGAAATCGACCGCCGCGCCCGCGTTGTCGGCACCGTCATCCGTAAGCGTTTTTTTAAATTTTATCTTATCGGAATCGTCGGCGTCAATCGAGGCGCCCAAACATTATGCCCTTGTGATAACTTTGCCACATTCCGTCGCACGCCGGTCGTCCGAAATACCTAATGCTCGTGGCGGCGGTCATGTTCATGAGGATGGCGCGCCTGCGGCGCCTCCGCGCTGGCCGGCACGACCACAAGCTGGCCGTAGCGGACGCCTCGCTCGCCGATCACATGTTGTGCGAAATGATCGACCTCGGATTTTGGCCCTCTGAGCAAGGACACTTCAAGACAGCTACCCTCGTCGATGTGGACATGGAGGGTCGCGATGCTGAGGTCGGTGTGGCTGTGATGGCCATCCATCAGACGTTTCGATAATTGCCGCGTCTCGTGGTCATAGACATAGACCAGCGCGGCCATACAGCGCCGCGCGCCGTCGTCTGTTTTCGGCAGCCGCAACAGCCCCGCGCGCACGAGGTCGCGGACGGCCTCCGAGCGGTTCCGGTGTCCCGACGCCTCCATGTAGCGGTCGAGGCTTTCCATAAGATCGTCGTCGATGGTCATGGTCACGCGCTGCACGGCGGAAACTCCCGACTTGAGTCTTTTTTGGACGATTTCCGGCCTGTCTTACCGAGGAAGCGGCGGCGCGGCAATGCAAGCGCGCGCCGGCCTTGTCGCACGTCGCGGTTTGGGGCATTGTGCGCTCAAACAACGCCAAGCTTCAGGGAAACGCTCATATGAATGCGCTGTGGACGAGATTGGCCGCCATCGTCCTGCTCACCTTGGGTCTCGTTGCGCCCGTCGCCGCCCATACGCCTGACATTTCCACGGGGAAGCTCGTGGCGAAGGACGGCGGCTGGACCGTCGACGTGGGCTTTCTCGCCACCGACCTCGAAAGGATGTTCGGCGAGACGATGAACGAACGTCCCAACGCGGACTTGTCTGCGCCCGGCGCTCTCGAGGAAGAGATCGGCAAATTCGTCGCGCGCAGGGTTGTGATGAAGGACGCAGCCGGCCACGCTTGCCTCGGCAAGGTGGAGCGCGCGGGCGAGGATCCGACCAATCAGGACAGCGCGCTTGTCGTGCTACGTTTCAACTGCGACCAATTGATCGTGTACGACGCGACGAAGCTTCTCGC
Organism: Methylocystis sp. KS32; assembly: GCA_002862095.1. Classification (GTDB taxonomy): domain Bacteria; phylum Pseudomonadota; class Alphaproteobacteria; order Rhizobiales; family Beijerinckiaceae; genus Methylocystis. The sequence goes on from PHSQ01000001.1 coordinate 51,261, forward strand.
GGCTCAAGGACGCCGGGGCAAGCAGCTCGTGACGGTTACGAATGGCGCCAATCCCGGCGAGATTGTGCTCGATGGCAAAAGCCCGCCGCTCGATCTGACGAAGCCTCTGCAAACAACCTGGCAGTTGATGCAGAAATTCGGCTTCGCGGGCATCGAGCATATTCTGACCGGCTACGATCACATCTGCTTCCTCATCGCGGTCATCTTGTGGGCGAACCGGGTCTGGCCGGTGGTGAAGATCGTGACGGCTTTCACCATCTCGCACTCGATCACGCTGTCCCTGGCCGCGCTGGACATCGTCACGCTGCCGACGACCCTGACCGAGTCTGCGATCGCCTTGTCGATCATTTACGTCGCGGTCGAGAATTTCTTTTCGCGAGACACCGACAAGCGCTGGAGGGACACGTTTATCTTCGGCTTCATCCACGGCTTTGGCTTCGCGAGCGGGCTGAAGGAGTTGAACGTCCAGCAGCAGACCATCGTCCCCGCTCTGGCGAGCTTCAACATCGGGGTGGAAATCGGCCAGATCGCGATCGTTATGGTCTTGATGCCGGTTCTACTTTTGATCGATCGTCAGACTGGCGGAAAGCGCAATGAAAGGCTCGTCTACGGCTTGTCGTCCGTGATTGCGCTCTTTGGGGCCTATTGGCTGTTGCAGCGGATCGGGGTCATTCCAGAGTAGGCGCGAGAAAAAATGTCGCGGCTTATCGATTCGGGCGATTTATTCGCTGGAATTTCGGAGCCTCTGGCGGAGGAGAAAGTTTCGATTCTGGCCGACAACGCTGGGGGCAGGATCGAGAGAATCCTCTCGACCGGCCAGGCGAGCCCTCCGGGATTCTGGTACGATCAGCACTTCGCGGAGTGGGTGTTTCTGCTTTCGGGTTCGGCCGGCCTTCTAATCGAAGGCGAAGACGCTCCGAGAAAAATGACGCCGGGGGCTTATCTCGAAATCCCGGCCCATGTTCGTCACCGGGTGGAGTGGACCGACGCCGCGCGCCCGACCGTATGGCTGGCGGTTCATCTCAAATCTTGAACTCGGGGCCAAGAGCGGGGGCGCCGTTCAATCGACCTCCTTTGCGTCGACGACGCCGCCGATTAGATTCCATGAAAGCAGGAATTCGGTCGAAATTTCGCCAGGCTCAGAAGCCAATCGCGGTCCGGCGGCGATCAGGTCCGCGCGCCGGCGCCGCGCCGCTACCGCCGTCTCCCACGAGACGCGTTCGAAAGCGACATAATCTCCCGGCCGCGCCTGGGCCAGCGGGCCAAGATCGCTGCCGATCACATGAGCGATTTTCGGGTAACCACCCGTCGGTTGGCGGTCGGCCATGAGCACGAGCGGCGTCCCGTCGCCGGGGATTTGAATGGCGCCGAAGGCCAATCCGTCGGAGACGAGGTCGTGGCCTTTGAGATGCCGCAAGGGCGGCCCCTCCAAACGATAGGCCATACGGTCGCTGCGCGCGGAGACGCGCCACCGCGAAGAGAAAAACGTCTCCACCGTATCATGGGAGAAATAGTCGTCCTGCGGCCCCAGTAGAACGCGAAGCTTTGTTCGCGCCGCCTCTAGCCAAGTAGCGCCTATCGCCAGAAGCCGATCGGGCGGCGGACGCAAGTCCGTCACCGGCAGAATGTCATCCCGCCCCAGCATCCGGCCATCCAGTCCTCCGATCCCCGCGCGCGAATGGGTGGAGAGCGAACCGAAAACGAGCGGCAGATCGAAACGGCCAAAAGGGGCTACATAGCACCAGGCGCCCGCCCTTCCAGGCCGCAGGGAGAGCCGCTCGCCGGGCTCCAGGCGTAAAGCGCAAGCCGGAGGCAAGGCGCGCCCATCGAGCCTGATGTCGAACGACCCGCCCGCGATGGCGAGGCCGAGAGCCAAGCCTTCCGCAATGAGTTCGACGCCGCCGATCGAAACTTCGATGGCCGCGCCATCCGCGTCGCCCGCCGCGAGAACGGCCGCCATGAAAGCGTCCTGATCCATCGGCCCCGCGGGCGTCACGCCGAAACGCAGCAGGCCGCGTCGGCCGGCATCCTGTATCGTTACGCCAGGACCCGCCGAAATTATGCGAAGCGCGCCGCTCATCGCGCTTCATCGCGCCGTGCGAGCGTTTCGCCGCTGGCGGCTCGCGCCTCCAACGCCCAAAATGTCCGCGCGTCGATCGGATCGAATCCGATGGCGTCGCCGGGCTCTATGAGAATTGGCGGGTTGCGGTCCAGAGAAAACAGCCTTTCGGGGGTTCGCCCAATCACATACCAGCCGGTGGGCATTGGATTTGTCGCGACGAGGGACAGGCCTCCGCCGATAAGCACCGCGCCTTGCGGCGTCGGCCCACGCGGCGTATCGCGACGCGGCAAGGCGAGCTCGCGAGGAAGGCCGCCCAAATAGCACCAGCCCGGCGCGAAGCCATACATATAAACGCGATAATCCGCGCCTGCATGGAGCTCGGCGAGACGCTCGCCCGTCATGCCCAGGGAGTGCGCCGCGAGCGCGATGTCTTCGGCGAGTTCCGGGGCGTAACAACAGGGCAGGCGCCAACGCGCTTTCGCTGTCGGGCTCGCGCTTTCCCGAGGAGATAAGCTCTCCAATGACGCCACGAGTTCCGCGCGCGTCACCGTCAAAGGCTCGTAATGAATCATTAAGGAGCGGTATGTGGGGACGGTTTCTCCAACTCCCTTCGGCCCCGCGCGTCGCAGCGCGGATTCGAGGGCGAGAACGAGGACGTTGAGCGCGGGGTCGACGCTGTCGCCGAATTCCACGACCAGAGCGGATTCGCCAGCGTCGAGATAGCGTGGCCGCTCATAGATCATGGCGTCTTATTGGAGGCTTGGCGCGAAGGGACGCAGCCTATAGCCCGAGGCTTCCAACGCGGCGCGAAGTCGTCTCGCCATTTCCAGCGCCTGGGGCGTATCGCCATGCACGCATATCGAGTCGATCGGCGTCGGTAGCATGGTTTCATTTTCCGTGACAATGGCTCCTTCCATCAGCATTCTCGTCGCGCGTTCAACCACTTCGTCAAGGTCGTGAAGCACCGCCCGCTTTCGCGCGCGTGGCGCAAGGCGGCCGTCCGCGGCATAGGCGCGGTCCGCGAAAATCTCATGCGCAACGCGCAGAGCAGCCCGCTCGGCGGCCCGGACCTGCTCGCTCAGCGCGATGGCGAGGAGGGTTATGGACGGATCGACGGCGGCGACGGCGCGGCTGATCGCGCCCGCGATTTCCGGGTCGCGCTCGGCGAGATTGGCGAGCGCGCCGTGAGCTTTCACAAAGGTGATCCTGTGCCCGGCATAGCAGGCCATGGCTTGAGCGGCGCCGAGTTGATAAGCGACGATGCGTTCCACCTCCAGCGTAGTCATGGGAATAGCGCGACGCCCAAAGCCCGCGAGATCGTGGAAGGAGACATGGGCGCCGACCGCGACCCCGGCTTCCCTGGCTTGGGCGAAACACGCCGCCATGATGTCGGGATCGCCGGCATGAAAACCACAGGCTACATTGGCGCTGGTCACGACCCCAAGCATCGCCGCGTCGTCGCCCATGCGCCAGGCGCCAAAACCTTCGCCAAGGTCGGCGTTGAGATCAACGATCCGCATACGCGCTCCCGCGCCTTAGAGGCCGGCTCGATTGACCAGAGCCCCGGTTGCAGAATAGGCGGCGCGGCGTCACTCCGCCGCGAGCCCCTGCGCCGAGGGAAACGCCACTTCGACGAGCGTGCCTTCGTTTTTGTTGCTTTTTATCAGCAACGAGGCGTGGTTGGCTTCGATCAGCGCCTTTGTCACCGGGAGGCCAAGGCCGGTGCCTGACATTCTGCGCGAGGTCGCAACCTGCCGGAACGGCTCCATGGCTATCTGTATCTCATCGTCGGACATTCCGATGCCAGTGTCTTTCACGCGGATGACGACATAGCCGGCGTCGGTCAAGGCGCTGGAGACAATGACCTGCCCGCCCGGTTCGTTGAACTTGACCGCATTGGAGAGAAGATTGAGCAGAATCTGGCGCAGCGAGCGCTCGTCCGCGCGGATGCGCGGGAGTCTCGGAGCAAGCGAGAGACGCATGACCACGCGCTGCTGATTGGCCTGCGCCTGCATGATCGAGACGCATTCGCCAATGATCGCGTTGACGTCCACGTCCTCGACGACCAACTCCATTTTCCCCGCTTCGATTTTGGAAAGGTCGAGGAGATCATTGACGAGGCTGAGGACGTGAACGCCGGAAGTATGAACGTCCTTGAGATATTCCTTGTATCGCTCCGAACCTATCGGGCCAAAGCGTTCTTCCATCATGACTTCAGCGAAGCCGATGATGGCGTTGAGGGGCGTCCTGATCTCGTGCGAGACGCGGGCGAGAAAGGCGGATTTGGCCGCGCTTGCGCGTTCGGCTTCCTCGCGCGCCGCATCGGCCTCAGGCCTCGCCTTCCGGGTCTCGGGAGGGCTGGCGGCAAAACAAAGGAAACGCGGCGGATCCCCGAGGCGCCTCAAAGTCAGCCTGACCGGGGATGTTCCGATGGTCAGATTGTCGAAGGCGAGAATTTCCGCCTCGGACGCCGTCGCCGCGAATGCGCGGGAGGCATGCGCTTCACCGAAAACCGCCGCGAGACGGCGGGAGTCACCGCCCGAGAAAAACTTGACGAGTTCTTGCTTTTCGCAGGCCTTCGTATCCGCGCTGAGCAGATCGGCGAATGCGGCGTTGACGGTTTCGATCCGACCCGATGCGCCGACAATAGCCGAAGGCGCGGGATTAGCCTTGAAAAAGGCGGCGGCGAATTCCTCGTTTTCGTTGCGTAAACGCGCCAGTTCGCGAGCCTGGGTCCGGGCTAAAGCCCTTGCCGCGACTTCCTCGGCGCTTGCGCGCACGGGGGAGAGATGGCGGCGAAAGCTGATGAGGGCCGTGGGCTCGCCATTCCATTCTATGGTCTGGATATGAGCGTCCGTATCGAGAGTCTGCCCATCATGGGCGGCTATCTCGACCGCGCCCGAAAGCGCAGGGGCAGCGTATGAATGCGGTGCGCGGCCAAGAAAGACGCGCGATAGCCCCCCCTCGCGGTTCAAGGATTCGAGATTGTCGTAACCCAAATAATCGAGCAAGGTGCGATTGACGTATAACGCATCGCTCCCCCTCGCCACCAACACGCCGACCGGCAGTTTGTCGATCAAATCCGCCGCTTGCGCGGAGGCTCCGGCATCATCGAAGCGGGGATTGGATTCGACGCCTCCAATGGCGCGGCCGACGTGGTCGATCAATTCTCGCGCATGCCCCGTCGAGGAGTTGGAAACGTTGAGCGTGCGCGCAATCTCGTCAAATGCGCATTGCTCATGGGGTGAAAGCGCCTGAGTATGCCCGCTGGTTTCCCGCTGCGCCCCCGCCGGGCGTAAAGCAACGACGTTAGGGGCCGTATAAGCGCTTTCGGGAAAGGCTTCGATGGGGCCTGGATAGTCTTCGGCCGCTTCTTCTTCCACGGCGGTCGAGGCGGTTTGAGCCGCGCCGATCGGCAAAGCGGTCGCTTCCGTTTCGTCGCTGGCGGCGCGCGCCGCTTCCGTCAGCCGGATGACGCCATAGCCCTGAAAACCGAGGAAACGCCTTGCTGCGTCGTGAATGGGAAGCGCGCCCAGAATTGTCGGCGCGCGCGCGGGAGGGTCTTCGATCGGCCAATTCACCTCGATCCCGCTCCATGATTTGCGGGACGCGAGCGCTTCAGCGAAAGCCGGTCCCAACCCCAGCGCGCGTGATAGTTCTCCGATTTCGCGACCGAGAAGATCCGCGTATTTGCCGCCAACGATGTCGCCCAATACATGGGTGACGTCCACGAATCTGCCCGCCGCGTCCGTTTTCCATAGAAAGCGAGGGGCAATCTCGCCATGTCGTTCCAACAGACGCGCGCGCGCCGCCGCGTCTCTCTCGGGAGCAAGGCTTGCGTCCTTCGCGTCGACGCCCTCCTCCCCGCTTGGCGGCGCCATGACCTCGCGAAATTTTGACGGCTCGGATGCGTGCGCTGGCGCCAATGCCGCGGTCGCCCTCAACCCAAGCGCGGCGACGACGAAACACGCGTCGGCGTCCCGCTCGGATAGGCGGCGGCACAAAATCGTCACTGTTCGAATTGTGTCACCAATCAAGATTGGCAAACGCTCGAGGCGCGGCGCGGCCCCGTGACGAATGCCTTCAATCAGTTCCGCAAGCCGGGACGACCTGGCTTCGGCGGGCTCCAAACGCAAGCTCTCGCCAAGGTTCTCGCCGAAAACGGCCTTGGCGGCGTCATTGACGTAAACCGCTCGCAGCGGCTCTCCCGCCAAGGCGAAAATCGGCGCCCCCGACGCCTCAAGGGCGGCGAATGAAGGGTCGGTGGCGATCAGCGTCGCCGCTTTGCTACCTTCGTCCTCGGACATTTGGGACACGCTTGCTCCCCTGCGGTCCGGCCGTTCGATTGGCCGCTTAGCGCAGTTGGCGTTCAGTTAACGGGAGATTAATGCGTCATCGATTTAGGGTCCATGCGCTGTGAACGCTTTTCACTTAATTTGAGGATTAATCATTAATGGAGAACACTTCCGCGAGGACCCGAAGACCAGTCAAAGGGCTTGGCGGATGCGGCGCACAATTTATGTTGCAATGCACAATAGAATGGTTCATATTCTCATACGTCCGACGTCGTAGCGCCGACGGGGTCGAATTGAGCAACGCCGCGCAATTGTTTCGCGGCTTTTGGCGCTAACAAGCTGCAGGGAGAGCATTCATGGCCGGTTCAGCCTATCAGATTCCTAATGAAGTGCGCGATTTCGCCGAAAAAAGCGTTGAACAGGCGCGCAAGGCGTTTGAGGGCTTTTCGGGGGCGGCTCAAAAGGCCATCGCCTCGGTCGACACTTCCGCCATGCCGTTCAGCGCCGGAGCCAAGGACGTCGGCCAGACCGCCCTCACTTTCGCCGAAGCGAATGTGAAGGCCGCCTTCGATCTCGCGCAGAAGCTCGTGCAGGCGAAGGACATTCAGGAAGTCATGCAACTGCAGACCGAATTCGTGAAGAGCCAGTTCGGCGCGATTCAGGAGCAGACCAAAGAACTCGGCGTCGTGATACAAAAAGCCGCCACGCCCAAGTAAGCCGGATTTAATGCCCGGCCCGGACGGCCCTATCTTCCTCGATGGGATCGCAGGGGCCGTTTTCACCCGCCCAGAAAGACGGAGTCCGAGTCGATGACGACCCAGAAGCGAGAGGCAAAGAGGAAATTCACGATCGCGCCCCAGCCGGACGCTCAAAAATCGGCGGTCGAGGCGACGGCCCCCGCCGATGCGCCGGAGATCGTGGAAAGCGTGGAAGTTGAAAGCCTGGAATTTGTCGAAATAGTCCTGGAAGAGGCGGCGTCCCCGGCTCTCGAGGAGCCGCAAGCGCTAATCGCCTCCTTGGTGGAGCCGGTCCATGCGACGGAAACCGCCCAGACGACCAAGGCCATTTTTGCCTGGACCACTATGTGGCCCGGCAAGAGTTTCGATCTCTGGAACGAAAACGCGACGGCGTTCATGGAGTTCGCCGGCGCGTTAAGCAAGGCGAAAGACTTGGGCGAAGTTGTCGCTCTGCAGTCGCAATTCTTCGCGGATCGTCTTGGAACCTACGCCCGACTTTCCAAGGAAATCGGTTCCTCGGCCCCCAAAGGCTTTTTTGCGATCGGCTGATTGAGGGCGCTTCATAACGTCGCCGAGACCAGCGCGCGCAATGCAGGCGTCACCTCGGGCATGACGCCGAACCAGTCGCGAAAAGCTGGCCGCGCCTGATGCAGCAACATGCCGAGTCCATCGACCGCCGCCAGCCCCTGTCGCCTGGCGGCGGCGAGCAGCGGCGTCTCCAAAGGGGCATAAACAATATCCGCGACCAGCGCCGCCCTTGGCGCGGCCCGCAGCGAGATTTCGAGCGGCGGCTGGCCGACCATGCCCAGGCTCGTCGTATTGACCACGAGCCCCGCTCCCTCGAGGCCAACGTCACGCTGCGACCAAGGATAGGCTTTCACGGGCGCGCCGAAGTCGGCGGCAAGAGCTTGCGCGCGTTCCTCCGTGCGGTTGAAAACCCTAATCTCCGGCGCGTCGGCGTCGACCAAACCCGCGATGATCGCTCTCGCGCCGCCACCGGCGCCGATAACCGCCGCCGGCGCCTCGCTCGCCCGCCAATGGGGAGCGGCGGCGCGCAAGGAAGCGACAAATCCGTAGCCGTCGTAGTTTTTCCCCGTCAGCGATCCGTCGGGCTCCACGACGACGCAATTGACCGCGCCGATTCTTGCCGCGTCCGCCTCCACTCTGTCCAGCAGCCGAAGCGCCGTTTCCTTATGGGGAATGGTCAGATTGCAGCCCGCAAAGCCAAGAGCGGGGAGCGCGCGAAGGGCTTCTTCGAGCTTGCCTGGAGCTGTCGCCAAGGGAACATAAACGCCTTCCAGACCGTATTGCTCGATCCAGTGGTTGTGAATTTTGGGAGAACGCGAATGCCCGATTGGCCATCCCATGACGCCAGCGAGAATGAAGCGATGGGGTTTTTGCAATTTCTCCTCCCAGCCGGCGACTGGCTTACAACGAGTCTCGCGCGCAGCCTGACGTATCTCCTCGGCCGGCGAGGGCCGCGAACAAAGCGTCGTCAGCACTGACCTGGGCGTTTCCGGTGGTCAGGAGCTTTTCTCCATGGAAGATCGAATTCGCGCCGGCGACGAGACAGAGAATTTGAGCCTCGCGGGAGAGAAACGAACGACCCGCCGACAGCCGCACGCGCGACTTCGGTATGACGATGCGCGTCGTGGCGATCATGCGAACCAGATCCATCGAATCGCAGCGCTCCCGATCCGCCAGAGGCGTGCCCTCGACCGCGACCAGCATGTTGATGGGAACGCTTTCGGGGTGCGGATCAAAACTCGCGAGCGTCTGCAACATCCCCGCGCGATCCTTCACGCTCTCGCCCATTCCGATGATGCCGCCGCAGCACATTTCGAGCCCGGCGCCCCGAACCGCCTTGAGGGTCTCCAGGCGATCCTGATAGGTGCGGGTGGAGATGATCTCCTCGTAAAATTCGGGTCCGGTGTCCAGATTGTGATTATAGGCTGTCAGTCCCGCCTCGACGAGACGATCCGCCTGCGAGCGGTTGATCATGCCGAGAGTGACGCAGGCCTCCATGCCAAGGGCGCGAACGCCGCGAACCATCCGCAAAACCGCGTCGAAGCGCGGCCCCTCCGGCGCGGACCGCCAGGCGGCGCCCATGCAGAAGCGGTCAGCTCCGGCTTCCCTCGCCGTCTTCGCGGCGTCGAGGACGTCGTCGACGTTCATGAGCTCCACCCGATCGAGTTTCACTTCCCGATGGTGGGCCGATTGCGGGCAGTAGGAACAATCCTCCGGACAACCTCCGGTCTTGATCGAGAGCAGCGCGGCTTTCTGAACATCGTTGGGATCGAAATAACGCCGGTGGACAGCGCTGGCGCGCGCGACGAGTCCAAGCAGCGGCGAATCGTGGATGGCCACGATCTCTTCCGCCGTCCAGTCGTATCGCAGGGTGAAATCCGCTGGAGCGTTCATGGTGCGCGACCCTTTTTGAGCGCGGGGGCGTCGGCTTTCGGCTTCGCCTTTGCGCGAGATTTCCATATTTCAAAGGCGACCCATAGCCCCAGCGCGACGTCGAAGCCAGAGTTGCCGAGCGCGAAAGGAGCCGCCGTGAAGACGGAGCCGGTTCCAAGGTAGTGGAACGAAATCGCCCAGAGGGGATGAAGCAACAGGCCCGCGACAGCAAACCAGGGCGAGGCTACGAACGACAGCCCCGCCAATGATCCATATACGGCGACGCCGGTCATTTCTATGCCCACCCAGGCGCCGGGCGAGTCCGAACGCATCGCGAAGCCGACATAAAGAAAGGATACGGCGAGCAGGGCATAGGCCGCGACATGCACGACATTCTTTTTCGCCCAACGAACGAGGACTATGAGCCCCACGGCGAAAGCGACGCCGAGGGCGGTGAACAGGATTATTTCAGCCGTGTCTTGCATGGTTGGACCGCTCTTCGGGCTTTCGCCCGCTTTTTTGCTTTGGGTTGGGGGCGTCCGCCGCCGCAGGGTCTATAGGTCCAAGCGAGGCCGCGAACAAGGGCGCGGGCGTGTTCCGATTTCGTTCGCGGTCGTTTGTCCCCGGCGCAGATGCTGCGTCAAACGGATTGCGCCGCAAAGCCCGCTATGGGAGAGTCCCGCCTGTTCATTCCCTCCAACCCCCATGCAAGGATTGTCCCGCGCGATGCACGTCGAAGAGAACGCCCCGGTTTCTCCCGCCCCCGCCCCCGTGGCCCAGGCCCTTCACCGGGCCGAACCGCGCCATGGCGAACGGGAGCTGCATGAAGTCATTCGTCTTCTGGGACGCCTTTTGGGCGAGACGGTTCGGGAGCATGAAGGAGACGAGGCTTTCGAACGCGTAGAAACGATAAGACGTTTGTCCGTCGCCGCCAGTCGGCACGGGGACGCGGAGGCGGACGCCAAGCTCGACCAGCTGCTGCGAACGCTTTCCGCCAAGGAAGCGCTCGCCGTCATCCGCGCCTTCGGCTATTTCCTGCATCTCGGCAATATTGCGGAGGATTTGCATCCACTGCAAGTAAGGGCGCGCGCCGAGGCGAGCGGCGACAAGTCCGGACTGGCGTCGGAGCCCAGTCTCGCGCGGACTTTCTCCTACCTTCGCAAAGCCTCGATCGGCGCTGGCAGGATCGCGCAAGTCCTGTCTCGCGCCTGGATTTCGCCCGTTCTCACCGCTCACCCGACAGAGGTGCGCCGCAAGAGCCTGCTCGATTTGGAGCACGCGATCTTCTCGCTGCTCGAGAAGCGCGAAAACCTACATTCCAAGGCGGATCTTGCGCGCAACGAGATGCAGTTGAGCGCGCGAATTTCACAGATGTGGCAAACGGAGCTTTTGCGCCAGTCCCGATTGACCGTGCGCGACGAAATCGAGAACACGCTCAGCTATTATCGGACCACCTTTCTGCGCGAGATCCCCCATCTTTACGCGGACATCGAACAAAAACTCGAAGGACTGCGGGTGCCGCCTTTTCTGCGCATGGGCGCATGGGTGGGCGGCGACCGCGACGGCAACCCCAACGTCACTGCGGATTCTTTGGAAACCGCTCTGCGGATGCAGGCCGACACCGCGCTTCGCTTTTATCTGACCGAGGTGCATCAACTCGGCGCCGAGCTGTCGATTTCACGCAAATACGCAGGCGCCACCAAAGCGCTTGAAGAACTCGCCACGCGCTCGGGCGACGACAATCCCCACCGCGACGACGAGCCGTACCGGCGCGCCTTGATTGGCGTTTATTCCCGTCTCGCCGCCACGCTGGAACTGCTAACGGGCGGTCAGGCGCAACGCCATGCTCTCGCGCCTGGCGCACCCTACGTCAACAGCTGGGCTTTTCTCGCCGATCTCGTGACGGTCGACGAATCTCTCCGCTTGCATCACAGCGAGGTGATCGCCTCGCAGCGCTTGGAGCCCTTGATACGCGCAGTGGAGGTTTTCGGCTTTCATCTTGCGACCGTCGACCTCCGCCAAAGCTCCGACCGTCACGAGGAAACCATCTCGGAACTACTGTCTCACGCCAGAGTGACGCCCAATTACGCCGCCTTGTCGGAGTTGGAGAAACAGAAGCTGTTGATGCGACTGCTGAGCGACCCGCGCCCGGTAAGCCTGGTCGAAGAGGAGTATTCCGAGAGCTGCGCCAGCGAATTGGCGATCTTCGCCAAAGCCGCGGCGATGCGACGGAAATACGGTGACGAGTCGATCCGCCACTACATCGTCAGTCACACGGAGACCGTGAGCGATCTGCTCGAAGTGCTTTTGCTGCAAAAAGAGTGCGGCATGATGCGCGGCACTCTCGACTCCTGCGACGCCAGCACGGTTTCGGCCGAGCTGATCATCGTGCCCTTGTTCGAAACCATCGAGGACTTGCGCAACGCCGCTCCTATCATGCGAGAGTTCTATGCTCTGCCGGGCGTCGCCAAGCTCGTCGCCAATTCGGGCGCCTGTCAGGACATCATGCTGGGCTATTCCGACAGCAACAAGGACGGCGGAATATTCACCAGCATTTGGGAGCTTTACCGCGCTTCGACGGCGCTCGCGGAGTTTTTCTCCAGCCTGCCCAACATCACCATGCGGCTGTTCCATGGGCGCGGCGGCACTGTCGGACGAGGCGGCGGCCCGAGCTATGACGCGATCCTTGCGCAGCCGCCCGGCACCGTTAAAGGTCAAATTCGTTTAACCGAGCAAGGCGAGGTTATCGCAGCCAAATACGCCAATCCCCAAATTGGACGCACGCAGCTCGAGCTTCTGGTGGCCGCCACTTTGGAGACGACTTTGCTGTCCGACTTGCAGGCGCCCGAGGCGGCGTTTCTCGCCGCGGCCGAGCAGTTGTCGCAATACGGCATGTCGGCCTATCGGCGCATGGTCTATGAAACGCCCGGCTTCGTCGATTTCTTCTTCGGTTCGACGCCGATCTCCGAGATCGCCTCTCTCAATATCGGTTCGCGGCCCGCGTCGCGCAAACCGTCTCGTCGGATCGAGGATTTGCGGGCTATTCCCTGGAGCTTCTCCTGGGGCCAAGCCCGGCTCGCTTTGCCAGGGTGGTTCGGCTTCGGCTCCGCGATCTCGCAGTTCCTCGAACAGGATAAAAAGGAGCGGCTCGATTTGCTGCGCCGGATGAACCGGGAGTGGCCGTTCTTTCGCGTGATACTTTCCAATATCGACATGATCCTGTCGAAGACCGACATCTCCATCGCGCGCCATTACGCCGGACTCGCGCCCGACCAAGATCGGGCGAAAGAGATATTCGCCCTCATCGAGCAGGAATATAACCGTGCGATCGAGGCTTTGGAGGCGATAACGGGAGCGAGCGAAAGACTGACCGACAATCCCGGTCTCGCGCATTCATTGAAACTGCGGGTGCCCTACATCACGCCCTTGAGCTATCTGCAGATCGAATTGATACGGCGCTGGCGTTCGGGCAAGACCGACGACGACATTCGCCAGGGCATTTTGATGTCGATCAATGGCGTCGCCGCAGGGCTGCGCAACACTGGGTAAGCCACCCCCGAAGAGCGGGGGATCGCTGCGGCTTGCAACGGGCCCGCGAGAATTAGATGCTATGCCGGTCGCGTCGTATCGCGAGGAGGAGAAAAGCGGCATGGCCAATGAAAAACTGGACCGCGTTAAGGCGAAGGCGGTCGAGGAGGCAAAAAGGCTCTTTCGGATTTTTCTCTATTTCTGGGCGCTGCTGACGCTGTTTTCCTTGCACAAGGCGTTTGTCTTCAATGAAGATTTCTTCACTTATCAACAAGCCGTGGCGCTTATAAACGCCTTCGCGATGTCGAAGGTGACGCTCGTCGCGCAGAGCCTCCATTATGGAGAGCGATTCCACAACAAGCCCCTGATATATCCCGTGTTGTTCAAGGCCGTCGCTTTCTCGCTTCTGCTGCTCGTCTTCCATGTGATCGAGGAGACCTTGATCGGAAAATGGCACGGAAAAACTCTCGCCGAGAGCGTTCCCACTCTGGGGGACGGATCGCTTCAAGCTTTGCTGATGGTGGAGATCATTCTTTTCGTGGCTTTGATTCCGTTCTTCGCTTTCCTTGAAATGGAGCGCGTCGTTGGCGCCGAGGCGCTGAACGGCCTTTTCTTCGGAAGCAAGAACCCTCGTTGAGAAAAGCGATTATTCCGTCGCCCGCGCAGCCAGCCTTTCCTCCCATTTGAGCGCCTGACGAACAATTTCATCGAGATCGTTATGTCGCGGCCGCCATCCGAGCGCGGATTTGATCAAGTCGTTTCCCGCGACGATCGCGGCGGGATCGCCAGGCCGCCGGCCGACAGTCTCGACCTGAAAATCCCTGCCCGACACGCGTTTGACTGTCTCGATCACGTCGATGACCGAGAATCCTTTGGCGTAGCCTGCGTTACAGACCACGCTGGAGCCGCCCTTCCGCAGATAACTCAGCGCGTCCATGTGAGCGCGGGCGAGATCTGTGACCTGGATATAGTCCCGCACGCAACTGCCGTCATGCGTTGGATAGTCGAGGCCGAACAGCTGCATTTTCGCACGCAGGCCGAGAGCGGTCTGGACCGCCACCTTGATGAGATGGGTGGCGTTCGGGGTCGACTGACCGGCCCGGCCCAGGGGGTCGCCGCCCGCCACGTTGAAATAGCGTAACGCCACATATTTCAAATTGGCGGCTTTCGAGACGTCTTCCAGCATCCACTCCACCATCAACTTGGAGCGGCCGTAGGGAGACATCGGCTTTGGGGGCTCGTCCTCGGTGACCGGATTTTGAAGCGGGTCGCCATAGACGGCGGCGGTGGAAGAAAAGATGAACCGCTCGACGCCGCATTCGGTCGCGACTTCAAGCAGCGCGCCCGCCTTCGCTGTGTTATTCGAATAATAGAGCAAGGGCTTGGCGACCGACTCGGGCACCACGATTTTGGCGGCAAAGTGAATGATCTCTTTCACATTGTGGCGGGCGATGGTCTCTTTCACCAAATTTTGATCGCCAAAATCGCCTACAACGAGCGGAACCTGTTGGGGAACGGCCCATCGAAACCCGGTGGAGAGGTTGTCGACAACAACGACGTTTTCGCCCGCGTCAAGCAATTCGAGAACCATATGGCTGCCGATATAACCTGCTCCGCCTGTCACCAAAATCGACATGGTCAAAACCCGTTCAATCAGTTTCCTCACCCGAAATTAACGGGCGGGTTCTACTTTCTCAACCACCGCTGAGACGTGATCGTCTCGAAGCGCGGCGCACCACCTGTAACGCAATGGACCATCCATGACCAAGCGCATTCGCAAGGCTGTTTTCCCGGTCGCCGGTTTGGGCACCCGCTTTTTGCCCGCGACCAAGGCTGTGCCAAAGGAAATGCTCACCGTCGTCGATCGCCCGGTCGTGCAGCATGTCGTCGACGAGGCCCGCGAGGCTGGGATAGAGCATTTCATTTTCGTCACGGGGCGCAACAAGGGAATGATCGAAGACCATTTTGACATGGCCTACGAGCTTGAGGACACCCTGCGCCGGCGCAATAAAACGAAGGAATATGAAGCCCTGATGGCGGACCTGCCGAAAGCCGGAGCCACGAGTTTCACGCGTCAGCAGGCGCCCCTGGGGCTCGGCCACGCGGTCTGGTGCGCGCGCGACATCATAGGAGACGAGCCTTTCGCTGTTTTGCTTCCCGATATGATCACTTTGCCGAACGGCCCGCGCAAGTCCCGCTGCCTGGCTCAGACGGTCGAGGCCTATGGAAGACACGGCGGCAACATCATCGCCGTCGAAGAGGTTCCGGCGCACGAGACGCATCAATACGGGATCGTCAGCGTGGGCGAGGACCACGGCCACAGCTTCGAGATCAAGGGGATGGTCGAAAAGCCGCCGCAGGGCACGGCGCCGAGCAATCTCATGATTTCTGGGCGCTATATCCTCAATCCCGAGATTTTCGAGTTGCTCGAAAAAGGCGAAAAAGGCGCGGGCGGCGAAATCCAGCTCACGGACGCGATGATCAAACTGGCGGCGGCGCAGCCGTTCCACGGCGTACGGTTTGACGGCAAAACTTACGACACCGGCTCGAAATTGGGATTCCTCGCGGCCAATATCGCCTTCGGTCTGGAGCGCCCCGACATCGCCGAGAACTTGAAGGCCGAGATCAAAAAGCTCGTCGGCTGACGCGGCGCGGCTTGGGCGGCGCGGCTTGGGCGGCGTCAGCGCTTTTTGGGGCGCAGCTGAATGATGACGTCGCAGCCGACGATCTCCATACCCTCCGGCGGCGCCGGCAGGCGGGCGAATTCGACGGAGCCGTCGGGCGCGTCGAACATGCGCCCGGTCGATTGGTCCATGAAATGGTGGTGCGGAGACGTGCGCGTGTGAAAATAGGTGCGCGGTCCCTGCACGGCGATTTCCCGCAGCAACCCAGCCCGCGCGAACTGATTTAGAGAGTTGTAAACCGTCGAAAGCGACATTCGAAGGCCTGCTTCTCTCGCTTCGGCATGGAGCGCCTCGGCGCTGACATGCCGATCTCCTTTGCCGAACAGCAGCCTGCTCAGGGACAGTCGTTGCACCGTCGGACGCAGACCCACCGCGCGGAGTTTATTCTTAAGGTCCAGTTCGGTCGGAACGCCCTTAATGGGAGCTTCGCGCAGCCGGATCGCCGCAACGGAGCCCGTTCCCAGGGAAAACTGCGTCATTACGCTGCCCACGCGGACTGTCCGCGCCTCCTTTTTGTCGATAAAATCTGTCGGGAGTAGAAGACAGCGCCACGCCCCTGTCAAACAAAATGCTGGAAAGTGTAAACTTTCCAAACAAGGCGTCAGAGCGCTTTCACTGCTTCGGCTCGGGAACACCCATGCAAAATTCGGACGAGCATTTATCCATCGCGCAAATCCACCGTCGCCTGCTTCTGCAGGGAGCGCTGACGCTCGCCGGCGTTCCCGCCGTTTTGGCCCAGACGGAGGATTTCGGACAATTCTTGCGCGGGCTCTGGCCGGCGGCGCGGGCGGCGGGCGTCACAAGGGAAACATTCGACGCGGCCATTTCGGGCCTGACGCCGGACCCGGCCGTCCTCGCCAAACCGAAGGCGCAGTCCGAGTTCACGGTGTCGATCCCCGCCTATGTCTCGGGGGTCGTGACAAGCGCCCGCGTCGCGCGGGGACGCGCCGTCGCCTCTGAGCTTTCCCATATGCTGGAGCGGATCGAACAGCGCAGCGGCGTTCCAAGCGAGCTTATCGTTGCGATACTCGGGGTCGAGAGCAATTTCGGAACCGCCACCGGGGGCGCCGACGTTCCGAGGGTTTTGGCGACGCTGGCCTTCAAGGGTCACATGACCGAAAAACTCAGCAACGAATTCGTGGCGGCGCTCGTGATGCTTCAACAGGGCGTTCCCCGCCATCGGCTTCGCGGCTCCTGGGCGGGCGCCATGGGGATGCCGCAGTTCATGCCCTCGGCCTATCTCAAATACGCGGTCAGCTTCGCGGGCGCCGGCGAACCGGACATATGGACTTCGCAACCCGACGCGCTTGCTTCGATCGGGAGCTTTCTACAAAAGTCGGGATGGAATCCCGCCCTTCCCTGGGGCGTCGAAGCGCGCTTGCCGTCGGGTTACGACTTCGCCGCCTACGACCTGGACTTTTCGCAATTTCGCGCGCTGGGCTTCACCGGCGCCGGCGGCGAAGCCCTTCCCGAAAGCGGCGCGGCTAGCCTTTACCTGCCTGCGGGCGCCGCCGGGCCAGCCTTTCTGATCACCGACAATTTCGAGGTCATCCGGCAGTATAACACTTCCGACGCCTACGCCCTGGCGGTGGCCTTGCTTGGCGAGCGCGTCGCGGGACGCGACGTTCCGCGCGCCGCCTGGCCGAAAGTGACGCCGCTGACCACCGCCGAATGCAGGGCGATGCAGGAAGCTCTCACGCAGCGGGGCTTTTATCACGGCGCAATCGACGGCAAGCTTGGCCGCGCGGCCCGGAACGCCGTTCACGCCTTTCAATTGAGCGAGGGAATTCAGCCCGCCGACGGGCTTGCGACGAAGTCGGTTCTCAACCGCCTGCCGGGCCGCTAGAGCAAAATCCGAAAAAGTTGATAGACTTTTTCGATCGGATTTTGCTCTAGCCTTTTGAATCTGGAGCGATTTCTTAATCTACCAGACGATTCCGTCTGGTCGCGAAGCGCTCTAGTCCTGGGGGCTGCCGGCCTGCTCAAAGGAAGGCGAGCGACGACGCGCTGGAACTGCCTGGATTTACTGTCGGTTTTTGGCGCTATTCCGACGCCCGAACGGGTCGTTCGCGACGGGAACGTCATGACCGGCGGCGGCATGACCGCTGGCCTTGATTTAGCGCTCGCGCTGATTGGCGAAATCGCGAGTCGGCAGACGGCGGAGGCCATCCAATTGCAATTGGAGCATGCTCCGGCGCCGCTCTTCGATGCAGGACATCCCTCGACCGCCCCTGGCGAGGTTGTGGACGCCGTCAGATCGCGGGGGAGGTCATTGCGCGGGGAGCGCGAACGCCTCGTCGCGCGAGCGGCGGCGAGGCTCGGGATCGTTTGAGAAGCCAAAGCCCGCCGTCTTGAGCCTCCCGCTCGCCCCCCTCCCCGGCTCGCCACCCGAGCGGCGGAGCGCAACGCCCCGAAAACGAAACCCATCCCCTTCGAACTCCAGACATGCCACCGGTGACGAAAACGCGCGTCGGCGCCACCGGAAACTCTCAATCGGATCACCCGAAAACCGCGCCGCAAGCGGCACAAAGTTCGAAACGCTGAATAATGCCGGTTAGTTTGTCCTTGCGATTAACATTTATTGTCGTCAGACGGGTTCCTTCCCCGTCTTGCGCCCGCGCTCTCCCCAAGGCTAAAACCAAGCATGTCCGCATCAAAGCCCGCCGCCCTTAGCGTTCAGGGCCTCTCCAAATCCTATGACGGCAGAAGCGTCGTCGGGCCGCTCAGTTTCGCGCTGGCGCCGGGCTCCGTCACCGGCCTCCTTGGCGGCAATGGCGCGGGCAAGACCACGACCATCGGCATGATCATGGGTCTGATCGAGCCGACGGCGGGAACGATCCACGCGCTCGGCTGCGACATGGCCTCCGAGCGCGCCAAGGTGCTCGGGCGGATGAATTTCGAGAGCCCTTATGTGGACATGCCACATCGGCTCACAGTGCGTCAAAACCTCAATGTCTTCGCCATGCTCTATGGCGTCGCCGCGCGCGAGGAAAAGATTGCGCGGCTCGCGGAGGATTTCGTGCTGAAGGATTTTATCGACCGGCCCACGGGACGGCTTTCCGCCGGCCAAAAAACCCGCGTCGCTCTCGCCAAGGCGCTGCTCAACGACCCCGCGCTGCTGCTGCTCGACGAGCCCACCGCCTCGCTCGACCCCGACACCGCCGACTGGGTGCGGGCGCGGATCGAGGATCATCGCCGCGCCCACAACTGCACCATACTGCTCGCCTCTCACAATATGAACGAGGTCGAGCGCCTGTGCGACCGGGTGTTGATGCTGCGCGAAGGCGCCATCGTCGACGACGCCTCGCCTGCCGCCTTGCTTGAGCGCTACAGCCGTTCGACGCTCGAGGAAGTCTTTCTCGACGTCGCGCGCGGGCGCATGAACGAGGCGCGCGCATGAGCGGCTTTTCCTTCGCGCGCGTCGCCGCGATGATGCTGCGCTATACTTATCTGTTGCGCTCCTCCTGGCCTCGTCTCGTCGAGATGGCCTATTGGCCGACCGTGCAGATGCTGACCTGGGGCTTTTTGCAAAGCTATCTGGCTCGCGCCGGGTCGGGCCAGAGCGCGGCCGGCAGGCTCGCCGGAACGCTCATCGGCGCGGTGTTGTTGTGGGACATTCTGTTGCGCGCGCAGCAGGGTTTTTCTTTTTCCTTTCTCGAGGAAATGTGGTCGCGCAATCTCGCCAACCTCCTGATGAGCCCACTGCGGAAAAGCGAGTTTCTGCTCTCCCTGATGGCGATGAGTCTGGTGCGCCTTTTCATCGGCGTCGCTCCGGTGACGCTTCTCGCCATCTGGGTCTTCGGCTTCAATTTATGGTCGCTCGGCCTCGCGCTGGCGGGCTTCTTCGTGGTGCTTTCGCTCTTTGCCTGGAGTCTCGGCCTGCTCGTTTGCGGAATGCTGTTGCGCTATGGACTCGGCGCGGAAAACCTCGCTTGGTCGCTCATGTTCGCGGTGCAGCCCCTGGGCTGCGTTTATTATCCCGTCTCGGTGCTGCCACACTGGTTGCAATTCGTCGCGTGGTCGTTGCCGCCGACCTATGTTTTCGAAGGCCTGCGCGCCGTGCTGATGGATCATGCGGTCCGCGCCGATCTGATGGCGACCGGATTCGTCATGGACCTCGTTCTGTTCGTCGGCGCCGTATTCGCCTTTACGCGCTTGCTGGAAGGCGCCCGCAAGGCTGGAACGCTACTGCAGACGGGAGAGTGAGCGATGCCCCGCGCCGATAGACTTCTCGCCGAGCGCGGCCTGTTCGAAAGCCGCGCCAAGGCGCGCGAAGCCATCGAGGCGGGGCTGGTTTCCGCCAATGGCCGCCTCGTCGCCAAGCCTTCGGAGCAACTCGACGGCGACGCCGAAATAGCCGCGACGGCCCCCTACCCCTGGGTTTCCCGCGGTGGCGTCAAGCTCGCCCATGCGCTCGGGGTTTTCGGCATTGACCCGCAGGGCTGCTATTGCCTCGACATCGGCGCCTCGACGGGTGGCTTCACCGATGTGCTGTTGTCTTGTGGCGCCCGCCATGTCGTCGCCGTCGACGTCGGTCATGGACAACTGCATCCACGAATAGCCCGCGACCCGCGCGTGACCTCTTACGAGGGCGCCGACGCCCGCGCCTTGAACGCGGGACGGCTTGCGGAAGCGCCAGGAATTGTGGTTTGCGACGCTAGCTTTATATCGCTGTCGCTGTTATTGCCAAACATCCTCTCGCTCGCGGCTGGAGAGGCTTCTCTCATCGCTCTGATAAAGCCGCAATTCGAAGCGGGGCGCGCCACCACGAAAAAAGGCGTCGTCCGCGACGAAAACATCCATCGCGAAGTTTGCGCGCGCATCGAGGCGGAGACGACGAGGCTCGGCTGGCGCGTAGTCGGCGTCTCGCCCTCGCCGATCGAAGGCGGCGACGGCAATCGCGAATTTCTCCTTTGCGCGCGGCGACCATGAGCAAAACAGAAGAAGCAACTTTGATCGTCGAACGCCTCGGCCATCGCGGCGAAGGCGTTGCTCGTATCGGCGAAAGACTCGTATTCGTTCCCTATGCGCTCGCTGGCGAAAAAGTGCGCGTGGAGATGCAGGACGAGCAGGCGCGGCTGCTCGAAATTCTCGACCCCGCTCCGGATCGGGTCGCGCCTTTCTGTCCGCATTATGGTGTTTGCGGCGGCTGCGCCGTACAGACGCTCTCGATCACGGCTTACGAAAATTGGAAGCGAGGCTTGGTGGAGACGGCCTTGCGCAACGCCGGCCTCGAAGCCGACATTGCGCCGCTCGTCGATGCGCATGGGACGGGAAGGCGCCGCGTGACGTTTCACTCCCGGGAAACGCGGGTCGGCTTTATGCAGGCGCGCGCGCATCGGATCGTCGAAATCGACGCCTGCCCCTTGCTCGACAAGAGACTGGCGCCCGCGCTCGTCGCGGCGAGAGCCGCGGCGAAATGTCTCGCCGGGAAGGCCAAGCCGCTCGACATCGCCGCCACTTTGACGCTTGAGGGATTGGACCTCGACATTCGCGGCTGCGGTGAACTCTCGGAAGCGGAATACAGGGCGCTCATCGAAGTCGGTGAAGAGCATGACCTTGCACGGCTCTCCAATCACGGACGCGTCGTGACGCTGCGTCGTAAGCCGCATGTCGCGATCGGCGCGGCGCTTGTAACGCCGCCGCCGGGGAGTTTCCTTCAGGCGACCGAGGCCGGAGAAGAAGAACTGGCCCGCCGCGTCGTCGAGGCGGTGGGAGATTCGAAAAGAGTCGCCGACCTTTTTTGCGGGCTAGGCGCTTTCGGGTTGCGTCTTGCGACAACGCGGCGCGTGTGGGCCTACGACAACGACTCGAGCGCGATTGGCGCGCTGACAGACGCAGCGCGCGAAATGGAGGGCCCGCGGATCGCCGAAGCGCAGGCGCGCGACTTATTTCGCAAGCCGCTTCAGGTTCCCGAGCTTGCGGGTTTCGACGCGGTCATTTTCGATCCGCCGCGCGCCGGCGCCGAGGCCCAGGCGCAACAATTGTCGAAATCCGACGTCAAGCGCGTCGTCGCCGTGTCGTGCAGTCCGCAGAGCTTCGCGCGCGACGCGAAAATTTTGATCGCCGGCGGCTATGATTTAGGCGAAGTTGTTCCGATCGATCAATTTCGCTTTTCACCGCATGTCGAGATTATCGCCCGATTTTCGCGCGAATCCTCTGTGCGACGCAAGCGTGGGCTTTTGTCGCGATAGGGATGAGCCCGGGGCCGGGCTCTCCCAATGCGCTTTCACGCCAGTTCCGGCGTCGCGGCTGCGATTTTTGGTTAAAGACTAGGTAAGTTTGATATGCCGACTATATATCATGACGGTCGATTCCGTTTGAACGGAGCCTGCGCAATTTTTCTTGCCGCATCTCGAAAACAGGCATAGCATTTGCGTCAGAGTCCGTGTGGTGGGGAGAATTTGTGAATCTCCCCGTAATATGGAAGGAGATGTGGTCATGATGAATGCGCTACTCGCCGCGGCATTGTGCAGTATCGTCCTAACCTGTGCGCCAGCCGCTAAAGCCATCTATGTTTACGCCCGGCGCGACAAAAAATACTCCCGGCGACGCTATCGCTGAGTTAGGAGCGAGAGGCTAGACAAAAGCGGTTTCACCGAAACGATGACAGTTGGAAAGACGCGATGAATTTGCTTGCGCGCCTCGCGGTGGTCGTAGGCGAGAAGCGCGTCCTCGTCGAGCCGGATGAAATTTTTGCTTACACGCAAGAGCCCCGGGGATCGTTTCGTGGTCGTGCTCTAGCCGTTGTCAAACCTGGAAATGTGGACGAAGTCTCGCGGGTTCTCGCTCTTTGCAATGAGAGCGGAACCGGCGTTGTTCCTCAGGGCGGCAACACCGGACTCGTCGGCGGTCAAACGCCGGATGCTTCTGGAACACAGATCGTTCTTTCTCTCCAAAAACTCGATCGCATTCGCGAAGTCGACCCTCTTTGTTACGCCATGACGCTCGAAGCCGGCGTCACTCTCGCGCGGGCGCAAGAAGCGGCCGAAGCGAAGGACAGATATTTTCCGCTCTCGTTGGCTTCGGAAGGATCCTGCACGATCGGGGGCAATCTCGCCACCAACGCCGGCGGGGTGCATGTCATCGCTTATGGCTCGGCGCGGGCGCTCACTCTAGGCGTCGAAACGGTTCTCGCCGATGGCAGGGTGTTGTCCACTCTCTCCAAGCTTCGCAAGGACAACACCGGCTATGACCTCACCTCGCTGATGGTGGGCTCCGAAGGAACTCTCGGCGTCATTACGGCCGCTAGTTTAAAGCTTTTCGCCCGCCCCCGCTCCCGCCTTTGCGTTTTCATGGGAATACTGGAGCCGAAACGCGCCCTTGCTCTGTTGCATGCATTCAAGTCCCGGCTTGGGCCCGAGTTGCTGGCTTTCGAAATCATGCCGCGGATAGGACTGGAATTCGTTTTGCGCCACATCGGCGGCGCCCACGATCCTTTGCCGACCGGATTCCCCTGGTACGTGCTCGCGGATTTTGCGGCGTGGGAAGAGGAAAGCCTTAATGACCGGGTGGTCTCCGCGCTCGAGCAGGCTGACGCCTCCGGTCTTTTGGGCGGGGCCGCGATCGCGAACAGCATGGCGCAGAGCGCTGCCTTCTGGCGGTTGCGGGAGTCAATGTCCGAGGCGCAAAAACATGAGGGCGGCTCGATCAAACACGATGTGTCGGTGGCGGTCGGGGATACCCCCGCCTTCATCGAGGAAGCTAGCCGCGCGGTGACCGCCTTCATTCCCGGGGCGCGTCCAGTGCCTTTTGGACATATGGGCGATGGAAATATTCATTTTAATGTCTCTCAGCCGATCGAAATGCCGAAAGACGAGTTCCTCGCACGCCGGGGCGATGTTAATGACATCGTTCACGATATAGTGGAAAGATACGGGGGCTCAATTTCCGCCGAGCACGGCATAGGAGCGCTTAAACGGGATCTATTGCGTCGCGTGAAAGACGCGGTGGCGCTGGAAACGATGCAGGCGATCAAGTCGAGCCTCGACCCCAAGGGCATCCTCAATCCAGGCAAAATGCTTTGATATTGGGCGCCATTTCGCGCGAATCTAAAGGCCCAACTCGGAGCGGCGCTCGTCGCATAGTTTCAACTCCGCGCTCGACGCCGACCAATAGGACAACTCACAGACAGCCTGGTAACGGCTAGCGACAAAAAGCGACCAGACGCCATAACCGGCCATCGCCAAAGCGATAAGCACCAGTGTGGTTGTCTTTTTCATCGCGGTTTCGTCTCTCTTCTCAACAAGGCGTCGCGGGAAGCGGACCTAGGCTGGCCCACGTCGCTTTTTCCGCACCAGAATTGGAACGAGCGTCGCCTGACGCAATTTTCCGATCAGCGCCAATCCTCCTAGGAGCGTCAATGCGCCGGTAACCATTAAAGACAACAGAGCGTCCATCGTCCGTCCTCCGGTTTCCACTCAGTGGTGTCGCTCGCGCCACCGGGCGCGAGCGACGAAACGCCTTACGCCAGCAGCGCGACGCCTTCCTTGCCAACCAGCGCATGGATGCGCGCCAGGATCTGCAGAACCACGCCGAACACGCCAAGCGCCATCCAGCCGAAGAACACGAAGCCCCAATGCAGCGGAGCCACGAACAGTTCTTCCATGAACCAGAAGGTGTGGCCCCACTCGTTCAGGCCGACGTTCGGGATGATCATGAACGGACCAATCGCCACAATCAGGAACGCCAGCGAGTAGCCATGAGCAAAATACGGAATGCGGGTCTTCGCATAGAAGAACGCGCCAACCGCGATGATCGAGTAGATCGGGTAGCTCATGTAGAACTCGATGATGTGCGACGGCGTGAAGTCCGTGTCGCGAATCACCGTCATGTGCCAGGTGCCGTCCTGCTCCGTGAAGAACGAAGCGCCCCAGTAAATGGCGACGCCGTAAACCGTCAGCCATTGAACCAGAACCACAAGACGACGCATCTCCTCGCGCGGCGAAACCGCGTCGACGTTGCGGTCGCGGGTCTTCCACAAATAGCCGGCAAGCCCAAGGCCCGAAACCAGCTCAAGCGGAATTTCCGTCCACAAAATCGACAGCCAGTAGGTCTGGAACTCCGGAGCGAAGGAGTCCAGGCCAGCGCGCCAGCCAAAAATCTGCTCGTAAATCCGAACGATCAGATAGAACGTGTTCAGAACGGCCAGGCCGATCCACATTCCTCTCAGATCGACGACTGTGTCTGTGCCAGCCGCTGCGCCAGCAGCTGTCTCGGTGGTCGAACTCATGCTTTATCCTCCACATTGTTCACCCGAGGAAACATCCTCGAGGCTGCCATATCATGCCGATTCGAGAACGTGCGGGCACGTGACTAAGTCGCCAAATTAGGCGCAGTTTCTGCCAAAAATCAGGTGGATCGAATGCGGCGGCGCACAAAAAAGCCCGGCTTGCGCCGGGCTAGTTTGGCTGGGAGAGGATGAGCGACACGCTGATCAGGCGGGCTGCGGCGAGGCTCCGTCGACGCCTGGCTCGGTTGAGCCCGCGACCGGCGCCGCGGAACCGCGCGGAGGCTGGGAGGGCGCCGGCGGCTGATCCTCTCGCACGGGACGCTTGCCTTCGAGGAGTCCTTTGAGCTCGTCGCCCGACAGGGTCTCGAATTCGAGCAGTCCATTGGCGAGAATGTCGAGCTGATGGCGCTTTTCGGTGAGGATGCGCTTGGCGTTCTCGTAGCCTTCCTGAACCAGGCGCCGAACCTCGGCGTCGATGGTCTGCTGGGTCGCCTCCGAGATCGTGGTCTGTCGGCCCAGCGAATAGCCCAGGAATTGCTCCTGCTGCGGGTCGGCGTAGGCCACCGTGCCAAGCTTGTCCGAAAAGCCGAGCTGCGTCACCATCGCCCGCGCGATCCGCGTGCTTTGCTGAATGTCGCTCGCCGCCCCCGACGTCACCTTGTCGTGGCCAAACACAAGCTCCTCCGCCACCCGGCCGCCCATCGCCAGCGCCAGCATCGCCACCATCTGCTCGTAGGTTTGCGAAACCTGGTCGCGCTCCGGAAGACCCTGCACCATGCCCAGAGCCCGGCCGCGCGGGATGATCGTCGCCTTGTGGATCGGGATCGACCCCGGCATCGTCAACTGAACCAGAGCATGGCCGCCCTCGTGATAGGCGGTGAGGCGCTTCTCTTCTTCCGTCATCATCAAGGTGCGACGCTCCGCCCCCATCAGGATCTTGTCGCGCGCGTCCTCGAACTCCGCCTTGGTCACGATCCGCTTGCTGCGCCGCGCCGCAAGCAAGGCCGCCTCGTTGACGAGGTTCATCAGATCCGCGCCCGAAAAGCCCGGCGTCCCCCGCGCCACCACCTTCAAATCAACGTCCGGAGCCAAGGGAACCTTGCGCGCATGGACCTTCAGGATCTTCTCGCGTCCAATGAAGTCGGGATTGGGAACCTGAATCTGGCGATCGAACCGGCCCGGGCGCATAAGAGCCGGATCTAAAACGTCGGGACGGTTCGTCGCCGCAATCAGGATGATCCCTTCATTGGCCTCGAAGCCGTCCATCTCCACCAGCAACTGGTTCAAGGTCTGTTCGCGCTCGTCGTTGCCGCCGCCAAGACCCGCCCCGCGGTGACGGCCAACCGCGTCGATCTCGTCAACGAAGATGATGCAGGGCGCGTTCTTTTTCGCCTGCTCGAACATGTCGCGCACGCGCGACGCGCCCACCCCCACGAACATCTCGACGAAATCAGAGCCCGATATGGTGAAAAACGGCACATTGGCTTCGCCCGCGATCGCACGAGCCAGCAGGGTCTTGCCGGTGCCGGGAGGGCCGACCAGCAAAACGCCGCGTGGAATCCGCCCCCCAAGACGCTGAAACTTCTGCGGATCGCGCAAAAATTCCACGATCTCCTCAAGATCCTCCTTGGCCTCGTCCACCCCCGCCACGTCCTCGAAGGTCACGCGCCCCTGAGACTCCGTCAAAAGCTTCGCCTTCGACTTGCCAAAGCCCATCGCCCGGCCGCCCATACCTCCACCCTGCATCTGACGCGAAAGGAATATCCAAACGCCAATGAACAGGACCAACGGAAGAGCGTTCAGCGCCAGCGTCATCCAGAAGCCATTCTGGTCGCCAGAGGGCTTCGCGCTGATCTGAACCTTTTTAGCCTCCAGCCGAGAGACGAGGTCGGCGTCATTGGGAGTATATGTCGTGAAGCTCCGGTTGTCGTTGAAATGACCGGTGATCTCATTGCCGGAGATCGTCACGTCGTGGATCCGACCCTCGTCAATTTGGACGAGCAATTCGCTGAAGGATATGTCTCGGATCTGGGTCCGGGGACTGTGTTGCTGGAACATGATGAAGGCCGTCACGGCCAGCGCGCCGATGACTATCCAGGGCGCGTATTTTTTCCAATTTGCGTTCATGCTGCCTCTCCTCGAGGGCTACGCCGCCCGCTTCTGCCAGCAAGCGACGGGCCACCTCCTCTTATTCGGACGACAATTTCTCTTCCCTTAGTTGAACCATTATGCCTGCGCCGACAAATAAGGCAGAGTGACAGAGTCGCCAATTTAAGCGCATAATTCGCCAGAGGGCCGGTCAAAGATGGTGAAAATCGTTATTGCAGGCATAACCGGCTGTCTCGGCTCGGCGTTTATTGGTCTTGCGGACACTCTGGCTCTGGCCCGCGAGGCCATCGTTCACGCCACGGGGGAAGCGCCTCCTTTCGACCTTCTGACCGCAAGCAGCAATGGCGCCCGCATAACCGACGGCTTTGGCCGCAGCTACGCCGTCGACGCCTCGATCGAGGAAATCGCTTGCTGCGACGCGGTTCTGGCCCCCGGACTCCAAGTTGGCGAAGGCGGGCTGCCGACCTCCCTGACAAATCTTTCCTCCATCGCCAGCTGGATTCGCCGGCAGCATTCCCGCGGCGCTCTCGTGGGCGCCGCCGGCGCCGGCGCCTTTATCCTGGGCGAAGGGGGCCTTTTGGATGGGCGGCGATGCACCACGAATTGGCGCAGCGTCGAGGAGCTCAAGCGACGATATCCGCGCGCGGACCCCGCGAGGGGGGCGCCGCTCATAGAGGACCGACGCGTGGTGACGACGGCGGCGCCGCTCAGCTGGGTCGACCTCGCCTTGCATTGCATCCAATCGCTCTGCGGAGAGACAGCCGCCCGCATCGCGGCCGACGCAACAGCGTTCGACGGCGGGAGTGGCCAGGACGCCGCCTATGTGCCGACCGGCTATCTGGCGGGAGCGAACCCGTTCCTGATCGAAGCGGAGCGGATCGTCCGTCAGGCGGGAGAACGGGCCTTGTCGGCGACCGACCTCGCCCACGCCCTCTCCACCTCGGAGCGGACGCTGCATCGGCGGCTCAAGGAAGCTTCGGGGGAGTCCCCCAAAAGCTTCATTGACAGGGTGCGCGTCGAAACGGCCCGGACCCTGCTCGAGACAAGCGAGAAATCGGTGAAGGAGCTGGCGGGCGACGCGGGCTTCACGGATGAGGCGAGTTTCCGTCGCATATTCCGTCGTTACGCCGGCGTGGCGCCAGGGGCCTATCGCGTGCTGGCGAGAGCGAGAAGTCACCCCAAAGGGCATGTCTTCGCGATTCGTAAAAGCGCGGAGTTGATCCCGGAAATATTGACCCGTATTCTCGACTCCTGCGTCAATGGCGTCACGCTCGCCGATCCAGATCAGGAAGACGCGCCGATTGTTTACGCCAATCGGGAATTCGAGAGAATCACGGGCTATTCGCAAGAGGACATCATCGGTCATAATTGCCGCTTTCTGCAGGGGAACGACCGGGATCAAGAGGGGCGCGCGCGCGCGCGGGAGGCTGTCAGCAAGCGTGAGCATGTGGAGGTCACGCTGCGCAATTATCGCAAGGACGGCGCGCTTTTCTACAACAAACTGAACATCACCCCACTTTACGACACTCAGGGGCAGTTGCTCTATCTGCTCGGCGTCCAATATGACGTTACGGCGCAAGCACGCGCCGAGGCGGAGATTTTCACGCTCAAAGCAAGACTCGCCGCTCTTGCGGAAAACAAGCCCTGAGCCAAGCCTTGCGCTCGGGGCTCCGAATCGAGGTTAACTTGGTGTGGCTCCGATCTGCTTTGCGGGATAATTATCGTCCCATCCGGCGATTTTTTTTTTGCGCAGCTTGATGCTGGTGCGTCTGGGTTTTGTCGCTTTTCGTTGCGGCTTTAGGGGCTTTGGCCTCTGCGGCTTGCGGGCGGTTCTGACGAGATCGACGGCGAAATGCCGGACGATGGCCGTGTTCTTGGCGCCATTGCCCTTGCGGTAGCGCGACTGGTCGTCTGCGAAGATCACCTCCTGCGCCCTATGGGCACAATTCTCTATGCCCCAATGGCCGCGCGCCGCTTTGGACGCCTATCGCGCGGTCAGAAGGCGAAGGATATGTCGTCGCGTGTCTCGCCGCGGCTGCGGTCAGAAGGCTCGGCGCGCGAGCAGATGCGAATGAGCGCGTCGCCGCGTGCGGCAAGCGCAGCTGGCCCGGGAACCGTTTCGCGCCATCGAGCCAATCGGTCTCTTGAAGGACGCTGACGACGGGCGGCTCGATGCGGCCATGGCCTTTTCATGGTCCGTGAAATGGGCGGGATCAGTCGCACCTCAACGCCGATCGCTGCATGCTCGCGCGCCCAATAGTGCGACGACCCGCAGGCCTCCATGCCGATCAGGCAAGGCTCCACTCCCGAAAAGAACTGGCGCGCGCCCTGGCGGCGTAGCTTGCGCGTCAGGGCGCGCCCGTCTTCGCTGTCCAGGGCATAGATCTGCAGATGGTTTTTGCCCAGATCGACGCCGATTCTGATAAACTTTTCCATGGACGGTCCCTCTCTCTGGCGGCGCTCCGGCGGCCACGCTTTGGCTCTTTGACGCCGCCATGATCATAGGGGAGTAGCAGCGCAGAAATTCGAGGTGGGATTTGCCTCAGGCGGCGATGGAGTCGTAATGGTCGCAATCGGCCATCGTGCCGCAGACGACGAGCAGAAGCACTTCCTGCAGCGGATGGGCGACGCGCCAGGGCTCGCGCGGATCTTCGGTCGAGCAATGGTCGAGAAGAGACTTAAGCCGCGACTGTTCCCTAAACACGGCGAAGGCGAAGCTCATGGCGACCGATCCCGGATCAAAAGTCCGCCCAAAAAGAATCATGCTTTTGGCGATCCGTTAATCGCCGTTAACCCAAATTCCGAGCCCTAGCGCCACGTTGCTTAGTCTTGACAAACCGATAGTAAAATCGTCGCCGCGTCGCGAAACCCTGCGCGTCACTGTTAAATATAGTCTTTACCGCAGTCTCGAAAATCATGGCCCCGATGTGACGTGCGGCGCAATAAACTTCGGCCTTGAAACCCTCGGTTTAATGATGCGTTAATTTGTCGCAGGGTGAGGACGAGGATGCCTCCCCGCGAGGCGAAGGCGCGGGGACTCGCCCGTCTCGCCGAAATAGGCACGGAGATGGAAGAGTCGTTTCGCGCTCATTGCGATGAGCGCGACGCCTCGAGGAAGAGAGGACACGTACATGAACTCAGTCACAGCCATCCTTTCCATTTTGGCAGCCGCAGCCGCCGTCACTTTGGCGATTACGGCATTTGCGAACGCCTAATTTTTCAATGCTCCACCGGCGCGCGAGATAACGGGCTCCGGCGGAGCATTGCATAAGCCGCCGAAATAACCTCCATTATCAATAATCTCAGTTTTCGGCCGCTCTTTTTCAGGCGGCGCGCGCAGCCGGGCGCGGCGTAAAGCTCCAGAGCGCCCGCCCCGCGTTTTTCCGCGAGAAAAACAGCGCCCCGTTCAATGAAACTTAAAGTTCTGCGTGATCTCGGCTCCACCTCCGGGCGGGGGAGGAGCGTTCACGACGGCGAGAATTTGTTTCACAAGATCGGCATGGGCGGCGCTGGAACTCTTATTGATGACCACCTTGTCCACCTTGCCTTGCGCATTGACGTGAAAACTGGCGGCGACATCGCCTTGGCCCAACGCATTCCGGGCAGGCGTATGACGAGCGATCTCCACGTAAAGTAGTCCGAGAAATTTGCTCTGCGAGAGCGCGGGGGCCTGCCCCGCGTTCGGCGATGCAGTCGTTTGCGCAAGAGGGGCCGAAGTTGACGGCGCCGGAGTGGCGGGGCCCGCAGGCGCGGATGGCTTCGGGCTTTCGGCGTTTGCCGCGGAGCTAAGCAGCGCGAAGAAGGTTAAAATGGCGCAGCGCCTCATGACTTCTCTCGGTTCAGGGCGGGAAATACGCAGTTGCGCGATGGCCTGCGTCGACATCATGTCAGGAAGAACATCACCGGCGGCTCCGCATTGTCCTCGCGAAGCCGCTCGTCTCTGAGCGTTTAGCCAAAGTTTAGTGGAAATGAACTCCCTGCGCCGCGAAGAAGCCTCCGCCGGGCGGCGGCGGCGCGTGCGTCGAAGCGATGGCCCTCTGCAACAGGCCGGCGTGGGCCGGGGTGCTCCCGGAACAGGCGATGCCTGACATGCCGCCGCCAGACGTCACATGGAAGGAGCAGGAAGCCGATCCCTCGCCAAGCGACGATGTTGACGGCACGTGACGGCGTATCGCCGCCGCGAGCATAGCGCCATAGGCGGCTCGCGAAAGGCCGCCGCTTTGGGCGCGCCCGTCCGCCATGCCGAGGCGATGACGTTCCTGAGCCTCATGCTTTTCTTTCGCCTGCGGCGCGACTTGCGGCTTGGGTTCCACCACTCGTTTCTTGGGCTCCGCGATTTCTTTCTTCGCCGGCAGGGGCGGCGCGTCGGGAGCCATGACCATTGGAGGCGGAAGAGCGAGATCGGGCTGCTCCATCTCTTCCGGTGGCGGGACGTCGTCCTGCGCCTGCATCGGCTGAGACTCGAACATGTCGCCTTCAGGGATCAAATCCATGCTGAGCGAATCGAGCGGCACGAGTTTTTCTACCGCCGTGGCCATCAGCAAGACCGCGACGGCCACATGAACCAGAACCACGGCGACGGTGGCGGCGGGGCTGAGCCAGCGTGGCTTGACCAGCGGGAACTCCGGACCTGGAGACGCCGATCTGGTGAAATCCGGGGTGAACGCGAGGTCCGTCATTTCACTGTCCCTCCCGCGGCTGGAGCCGTCCGCGACGCGCTGGTCGGGCTGCTGTTCGGCGCGGCGGGCGCCGCCGCGCCCGCGGCAGACTTACTGCGCGCATTGGTCATTATGGCGATATGGGTGATGCCGTTGGTCGCAAGCTTGTCCATTACCGCGACGACCTCGCCATAGACGGCGTCGGTGTCGCCACGCACGTGAACGACCCGAGTGAGATCGTCTCCCATGGCCGCGTGGATGCCGTCGATCAACGTATCGGGCGAGACGGCGTCGGCTCCGAGAGAGATTTTGCCGTCCTTGCCGACGGTGACGATGATCGGGTCCTTTTGGTTGAGCGGCTGCGCCGCTTTGGCTTGGGGCAGGTTGACCTTCACCCCTTTGGACAGCAGCGGCGCCGTGACCATGAAGATGATCAGGAGCACCAGCATGACGTCCACCAAGGGCGTCACGTTGATGTCCGCCAAGGGCTGGTATAGGTCATTGCCGTTTTTCATTCGGGACGGGAGAGCCATCACGCCGCCTCCTTTTTCTGCGAGGTCGCCGAACGTCCCGAGACGTGAGCGAGCGCCGCGTCCTCGATGAAATGGGACACCTGCTGCCCGACCCGGGCGAAAGCGGCGCCGATGCGATTATAGCCGACCGAGGCCGGAATTGCGGCGGCGAGGCCATAAGCCGTCGCCGCGAGCGCTTCCGCTATGCCGGGCGCAACGACCGCGAGACTGGTGTCCTGCGACTGCGCGATCCCCGCGAAGCTGGTCATAATGCCCCAAACCGTGCCGAAGAGTCCGATAAAAGGCGCCACGGAGGAAATGACCGCGAGGTTCGGCAGGCCGCCCTCCTCCTGCGTGAGAAACTCCCGCGCGGTGCGGGACATCAGTTCGGCGATGCGCTCGCGCTTTTCGCCGATCGACTCCCCCGGCAAGTCATAAGCGGCTGCGGAATTGCCCGCCGCGGTCACAGGAGCCAGCACGCCGACGTCGCCGCCAGCGCGAGCGGAACGCGCCGCCTTGCCGATTTTTAGGACGGAGTAGGCGCCCAGGGCGATCAACACCCACGTGTAAATCGAAGCGAGGATCAACGTCAGCATCACGGCTTTGGCGACGGGACCAGCGTTGACGAACATCGCCAACGGGGAAAGCGAAGTATATTCCATGACAGCAACTCTTCCTTGGGAGATCCGCCGCCTCGGCGGCGATATGTTGTTATTGTTATTTTTTCATACCTCGCCAGCGGAACCAGCAACGCCAATCGACGCGCTTTCCGCAGACAAATCCTAAACGGACCGACTGGCGATTGGGATCAGGAGAAAGTTGCTGGCGGCGCCCGCGCCGCGTTCACCGCGTTTGATGAGGCGGTCTTCGGATTATGTGCCGGAACTGCAAAATATGGGACGCGAGAGGAAACGACCCTCGGAGGGCGAACAACGGCTCCGAGCCTGTCGGGGAGCACCATCGCCCCCACCTGAGCGGCGAGGCAGCAAAACGGACAGTCGACCTTGCCGGCGTGGCCGCTCTTCTGGTGGCCGGACCCAATATGATGCGCTGGCTCCGCGTCCGACATCAACGGACATGGCGCGGAGTACGAAAACTCCGCGACCGCAGACGCTTCCGCACGGGCGCCGCGCATGGCTCCCGAGACAAATAGACTGAACACGAGGGCGAAAACCGCTACTACGGCGAAGATCCCTCGTAATTCAGAACGGTTTTCTCGCCTCTGCGACATAAATATATCTTAACGGATTTTTTATTCTCTGACAATTGGCGACCGCTTGGAAATACGACAGTCCTGCCGGCCCCCCCCCCCCGTCTTAACCGAAGCAATGGTTAACGCTCCCGACCTTGGCTCGACCGCCTTTCGTCGAGGCGAAAGTTTCCATTTGGCGATGCGACCCGCCCCGCAATCCGCGCGCCCTCGACAAATGACAACCTCGACGAATTATTGCGGTCCGCCCAGAGAAAAGCGATGGCCGTCCGCGCGCTTGAGTTGGCCCCAGACCTGCGAAACGAAGCGGCTCCGAGACGATTGGCGAGGGATTAACGAAGGCAGCGCGTGTCCGCTCGCGGCGCTCGCTCGCCAAGGAGATCGTTTACGCCGGAAGCAGATCCCGCCGCGCCTCGATGCGGGCGACGCCGGCGCGGACCGCAGATTGGACCTTCTCGAAAGCCCTGACCTCTATCTGGCGCACGCGCTCGCGAGAAACAGCGAACTCCTCGGAGAGCTCCTCAAGCGTAATAGGATCCTCCGCGAGCCTGCGCGCCTCGAAAATGCGCCGCTCGCGAGGATTTAAAACATCCAGCGCGCTGCGCAGAGCGAGTTGCCGATTGCTCGCTTCCTCCTGATCGACCAGCAAATGCTCCTGATCCGCGCTGTCGTCGACCAGCCAATCCTGCCACTCACCTTCACCTTCCTCGCGCAGCGGCGCGTTCAGGGAAGAGTCTCCGCCCATGCGGCGGTTCATTTCAACGACGTCTTGCTGCGTGACGCCGAGCCGCGTCGCGATCGCGGCCACATTCTCGGGCTTGAGATCGCCTTCTTCGAAAGCGGAAATCCGGCTCTTCGCCTTGCGCAGGTTGAAGAACAATTTCTTCTGGTTGGCCGTGGTGCCCATTTTGACGAGGGACCAGGATCGCAGGATATATTCTTGAATCGACGCCCGAATCCACCACATCGCATAAGTGGCCAGCCGGAAGCCGCGCTCCGGTTCGAAGCGCTTGACCGCCTGCATGAGCCCGACATTGCCCTCCGAGACGATCTCGCCGATCGGGAGGCCGTAGCCGCGGTAGCCCATCGCGATCTTGGCGACGAGCCGCAGGTGCGAGGTCACTAGTTTTTGGGCCGCCAGCGGGTCCTCATGCTCGCGCCAGCGCTTCGCTAGCATGTATTCTTCTTGCGGCTCGAGCATGGGGAACTTGCGGATTTCGGCCAGATATCGCGCCAGTCCACTCTCGCTGGCTATGATAGGAAAGGCGTTCGCCATATTCGTTCTCCTCTGGGCTCCCCTTTCCGGGCGAACCCCTATGCGACCGCGTCAAGCCAGTCGCGATCTCACTATATAGGCAGCCCGCAGCATGGCTTAAAGATGGCTGTCGGCTTTCCTGAAGCTGAGGAGGAGGTTAAGTTTTCGTAATACCGCGCCGAAATCCGCGATGGCTTTTGTTTTCATTTGGCGAGGC
Source organism: Methylocystis sp. KS32 (assembly GCA_002862095.1). GTDB lineage: Bacteria > Pseudomonadota > Alphaproteobacteria > Rhizobiales > Beijerinckiaceae > Methylocystis. The sequence continues at coordinate 86,160 of PHSQ01000001.1, forward strand.
CGCGGGCTGGAGCGCGAAAGGGCGAGACGCAAGCCTCGCCTTCCCCGTTAATCTTGATTTAAAAACCGTAAATCTTGGCGTAATCGGAATCGGTCGCGGCGACCTGTTTGGCGAGGTCGACAATCACCTTCGCCTGTTTCCAGGTGGCGTCGTCCTGCATGCGCCCGTCGATCATCACGGCGCCGGTGCCGTCGGGCATCGCCTCCAGTACGCGGCGGGCGAAGGCCACCTCGGCTGCGTCCGGCGAGAACACTTTTTTCGCGATGACGATCTGGGAAGGGTGCAGCGACCAGGCGCCCGCGCATCCGAGCAGGAAGGCGTTGCGGAACTGGGCTTCGCAAGCGGTCGGGTCCGAGAAATCGCCGAAAGGACCGTAAAAGGCCTTGATGCCTGCCGAGGCGCAGGCGTCGACCATCTTGGCGATGGTGTAGTGCCAGAGGTCCTGTTGATAGGTTGGGCGAGGAGCGGGCTCCTCGCCGGCGTCGGCGATGACCTTGTAATCGGGGTGACCTCCGCCGACGCGCGTGGTTTTCATGGCGCGGGAAGCCGCAAGGTCGGCGGGGCCGAGGCTGATTCCGTGCATCCGCGGCGAACAGCTCGCGATGGCGTCGACATTTTTCACGCCCTCGGCCGTTTCCAGAATGGCGTGGATGAGAATGGGCTTTTTCACCCCGTTGCGGGCCTCGAGCTGCGCCAGTAGCTGATCGAGATAGGCGATGTCCCAGGGACCCTCGACCTTGGGCAGCATCACCACATCCAGCTTGTCGCCGACGGCGCCGACGATCTCGATCATATCGTCGAGAGCCCAGGGCGAATTGAGCGCGTTCATGCGCGTCCACAAGCCGGTGGAGCCAAAGTCGCCGGCTTTCGCCATCTCGATAAAGCCAGCCCGCGCCGCCTCTTTCGCGTCGGCGGGGATGGCGTCCTCGAGATTGCCGAGCACGACGTCGACCTGCTTTGCAAGCTCTGGAACCTTGGCGCGCAACTTCTCCAGGTGGGGCGGCACGAAGTGAATCATCCGCTCGACCTTGACGGGCAACTCACGCAAAGGGGCGGGCGCGCCGATCGCCAACGGGCGATAAAATTGATTGGGAAGCTTCATAAACGATCCTCGGGCTGTCTCGTCCGGCATGAATTGCCCGGATTGCGGCGCGGCCCAGCTAGCGCGTTTGCCCGGCGGATGCAATGCCGCCGCCGTTTCTTTGCCCGGGAAACCGGTTTAGTCTCGTTCGCGCTGATTCGCTCCACTGCTGCGGCGCGATAAGTCTCGCAAGCCCCCACAAGAAGTCCGCTCATGCCCCTTTCCAGCGATTACATGGTCGACCGGCGTCGGTTACGGCGCAAGCTCGGGTTCTGGCGCATCGCCGCCGTCGGCGCCGCGCTCGCGGCCGCAATCGCCGCGATGGGCAAATTTTCCGGGATCGACGAGATCGAAAAGGCCTCGCCCCATATCGCGCGCCTCTCGATCGAAGGGCTGATCACCGGCGATCGCGACACAATGGAGCTTATAAAGAACATCGGAGACTCAAAGGCGACCGCAATTCTCTTGACCATAGACAGCCCTGGCGGGACCACAACCGGCTCCGAGAAGCTCTATCTCGCCTTGCGCAAGGTCGCGGAGAAAAAGCCGGTAGTGGCCGTCGTGGGAACGCTTGCGGCCTCGGGCGGCTATATCGCCGCCCTGGGCGCCGACGAGATCGTGGTGCGAGGCAACTCCCTCATCGGGTCGATCGGCGTGCTGTTCCAGTTCCCGAATGTTTCCAAGGCTTTGGACACGCTTGGCGTGAAGGTCGAGGAAATCAAGTCGAGTCCGCTCAAGGCCGCGCCGAACGGATATGAACCGACCAGCGAAGCCGCCAGGGACGCCATCGCTTCGCTCGTCAGCGACAGCTACGCCTGGTTCAAGGATCTCGTGAAGGAGCGGCGCCGTCTCGACGACGCCGACCTCGCCAAAGTGTCGGACGGGCGCGTATTCACGGGGCGTCAGGGCATTCCGTTGAAACTGGCCGACGCTATCGGCGGGGAAACCGAGGCGATCGAATGGCTCGAGACGAACAAGGGCGTCGCCAAGAAGCTGCCCGTCAGGGACTGGAAGAAGAAGCCGAGCCTGGAACGGACAGGGCTGCTCGGCCTCGCGTCCGCCGGCGCGCGGGCGTTCGGCGCCCACTCGCTAGCCCTCTTTCTGGATCAAGCGGAAATCGAAACGGCTCGCCTTGACGGACTCTTGTCGATTTGGCAGGGTTCGTCGGCAAACTAAGGGTGGCTTTTCGTCGCCGCGAGGCTTCGTGGCGCATATTTCAGGGCGAGAGATCATATGATTAAATCCGAGCTCATTCAGCGTATCGCCAGCCGAAACGAGCACCTGTACCAGCGCGACGTGGAAACCATCGTCGGAACCATTCTCGACGAGATCACCGCGGCGCTGGCGCGGGGCGACCGGGTGGAGCTGCGGGGTTTTGGCGTATTCTCCGTAAAGAAACGCGACGCCCGCACAGGTCGCAATCCGCGCACGGGCGAGCAGGTCGCCGTTCAGGAAAAAAGTGTGCCTTTCTTCAAGACAGGTAAGGAAATGCGCGAGCGCCTGAACGAGAATTACAAGGGTTGACGGTTGGATGCTTTCGACCGCGAAGGTTTAGGGATCGAGGAGAGTGATGAGGTCGCTGCTGCGCTTGCTGGTATATATTCCGCTCGGTCTCTTGATCCTCTATTTCGCTCTGGCCAATCGCGGCTCGGTGAAAATCTCCCTGGATCCCTTTCCGGGAGGCGCAGCCTCGAACCTGTCGTTTGAAGCGCCGCTGTTTCTGGTTGTGTTGACCTCGGTCGCGGTGGGCGTTCTGGCGGGAGGCCTGTCTTCCTGGCTGACACACGCGCCACTGCGCCGCACGGCGAAACAGGCGCGCGCCGAAGCTTCGAAGGTCAAGAGCGAAATCGAGCAACTGAGGCAACAGACACTGGTCGAGATCGACCCCAAACGGAAACGCGGCGGTTGATTGCGCGGGATCCTCTCAAAACTAGGAATAAATTGCGCGAGTTCCGTCGCGCGGGGCGGCTTTGCGTCACAGCGGTCCGACGAACCTTTTAAATTTCGCGCGTGACGGCTGCCGGCGCTTGAAAAAGAGGAACGGCCCCGATAATAGAGGCGTCGTCTTGGACGGCGCGAGATCGCCGCAATAGCTCAGTCGGTAGAGCACCTCATTCGTAATGAGGGGGTCGGGGGTTCGAATCCCTCTTGCGGCACCATTTACCCTTCTCCCACCATCTCAGACAGCATCATAACTCGTTGAATATGAGAGAGTTGATGTCTCATAGTGTGTTTGGGAGCCTCAGCAGGGAAATCGGGTGAAGGATTTCAGGCTTCCATGAGGCTGGCAAGGAAGTCGTCGTCCCAGCGCGCGGTCATGCGCTTGAGGCGCTGCGAGTCCTTTCCTGAGGCGCGGCGGATCAGGTTGTTCGCCATGTGCTTGAGGGGGGCGAAAGTAAGTATCCCCTGGCAAAGCGGGGGTTTTTAGAATGTGAGCCGCTCAAAGCGGCTGGGAAGGCCGCTTGCGCGGCCTACACATTGATCAATTCACAGGCTTCGGCAGCCGTTGAACTCCCTCGGCGGCGCATTGCCCCAACTCCTTCTTTGAACGCCAGGAAGACGCTACACGGAAAGAGGCAACTCAGCCCTGCGTGCCAGCGCATCGCGAGAGGCCTACTGCAGGAAATGTCAAACTGCTACGGCCACTCCGGCAGAGCCGGGGGAACTCTCACTTCGTTTTAGCAACGGGCATATCCAGGGAGAGTAAGGCGCGATCGGCATTTTCGGTGGAGAGAATGGAGACGGTTGCGGCGCATCGCCGACAAAGCCATTCCGACGCGCGCGCTCCTTGATCGCCTCTGGCGCAGAATCCCAAATATCTCCCAGCGATTCCGCGTCAAACTCACCATATACTCCTGACTTTCCACCGTAACTCAGGACGCCTAGAGCGTTTTCCGACCAGACGGAATCGTCTGGTCGATAGGAAATCGCTCCAGATTCAAAAAGCGGGAGCAAAATCTAGTCGAAAAAGTCTATCAACTTTTTCGGTTTTTGCTCTAGTGCAAAATTCTGTTCCAAAACTCTCGGCCTCCGGCAAGAAACTCCTGCAACCCGGAGCGCCGCAGCATATCGAATGTGATTTTATATCTTCGTTGAAATCGCTCTGGCTCGCCAGCTCGACAAGGCGACCCCGGAATGCGTCGAGCGGGCAGTTGAATAGTAGCGGTCAAAAAAGTCCCGCCGCGGGATGCTGCCCGCGACGGGTTTTTCAAGTCACGTCATTTCAGTCAACAACAATCCGTTGCAGCTTTTATGGCTGTGCTGGGCTCGTGAATTTGTTGAACCCAATTCTGGTTTTCCAGTTGTTGCTGAGACCGGCGTACATGCCGGAGAACGCCGCGCCGGGCGTCACGGGTTTCTGACCATTGCCGACGAGATATGCAACGCCGGCCGGTGCGACAGCGTTGTAGTCGCCCCAACGGGCCTGCGTGTAGCTCGCCTGCCCGGCTATGAGGAAGTAGCCGTTGTCTACGAAGGAGCCATAACCCTGCGTCGCACGCTGCGAGATATACGCGAGCCCGGGATAGGTTCCATTGCCGCTGTAAGTGAACACCGTTGTGACGTTGCCCTCAAGATCAGGCTGAGGCACTGCGTAATAGGCGCCGGCCATGCCGCCGTAGTTCAAGATGGTTTCGTCGAGAATCGAGGCCCCGGTGATCATCGGGCAAAGATTGAGGTAACTGCCCGTGCATCGAGAGTCGTTAATATTCAGCGTCGGCTGGACGCGATAGAGGATCGACATGACGCCGCCGGCGCCATTGGCCGAGGAATGCGCCGCATAGATTGATCCCGACTGATACGTGGCTTCGCCGGAAATCCTCAAGTCGCCACTATCGACGCTATTAGCCGAACCTGGTTGGCTCGCATTCGGCGGCTGAGAATAATTATTGACGGTGCTGATGATGGCGCCCGTCAGTTCAGGGCCTGGTCCTCCCGAGACGAAGCCGAAGGGGTTGGATATCGCCCATAGCGTAAGGCCGTTACAGCCGGTGGAGCAATAAAAGTCCTCCGAGGTAATCAGGAACTCCGCTCGCGGATTGTCGTACGGGCTCCAGACGTTCACGGGCTGAGTGGTGTCGGTCGGCACGCCGCCGGAAGTCATCCCATTGAACTGCCAGAAGGAGAAGGCCTGTCCGTTGTACATGGCGGCTTTGGGCAGGATCAGCCATTCCTCTTTTAGGTATCCACCGCCCTTAGCGTTGCTGAACAGATTGGCCGCGACATATATCGCGCCGGGAAAGGCTGTGCCTGACGAGATCGGATAGATCGACGACCTGTCCTGCCCAACTCTTGGAAAGTCGGGAAGGGCGTTGGACGCGCTCTGCACCGGAATTCTGTATGTGTACCATCCGCCTGTCGGATCGTCGCCCGCGCTCACTGCTATGTTGTAATTGTTGCTGCTGGCAAAGTCGCTATCGAGCAGGGTGACGATGAAGCGGTGGTTATAGAAGTCATAGAGCGCGCGCGGATCGCTGACGAAAGTGCCCGCAGGCAGGTTGAAGAAACTGACAAGGCTTTTTGGGCCAAGCAAGCGCGCTCCACTGGGGTTCCAAACGGAAACGCAGGCATTCACCGCCTGTAAGATCGGGCTTGGACCGTCGCCGACGGCGATGGCCTGATCGGCGGGAGTGAGGTTGCTGCACGCCTCAAATTCCGTGTCGCCATCAAAACTCAAGCTAGCGCCTGGCGTTAGCGGGTTGATATTCGGAGGAGATTGAGGCTCCCCATACAATGTCACCGGCGCGGGACTATCGCTTGGGCGGGCGGCTTGCGTCTTGACCGCCGAGAGATTTAACAGCGCTGTCCGCGGCCGGATGCTGCGGAAAGCCTGCGCGTCCGCCGCAGTGACATTGGGGAGATTTTTCAAAATCACCTGCTTCGCGACCACCGCGGCGCCGGGGCCTCCTTGCAAGTGCGTCTGAGCTTCGACGGGCGTCGCCGCCGCTATTTCTGCGGACCGAGCCGGAACCCCTCCGGCAAGCCCTGCCGCCGCCGCCGCAGCGGCAATTCTCATTATTTTGAAACGTGAGTTCTTATTCATTCGATACTCCCCCCGATGCTTCCGATCGGCGCAAGGCTCCAATCGGACGAAAACGACTGCACTCAAAAACGACCCGCGTAGGAGCCAAAGCCTAGCTGCGCGAACTGCTTCGCCCAGACTGCGTGAAAATGAATTCCGTCTCCAACGAACGCGGTCGAATGTAGTCGGTCAGATGAGCAGGCATGTAGACCGTAAGATTGCATAAGTTTTATCCAATGCGGTTGAATGAACGTAAAGAAAGAGTTAAGACCGCATAACGGTGACTTATTCGCATACGGAACACATCATCAGTGCTGAAAAACTAATTTCAGCCACATAAAATCCACAACTAAATCAGAACAATACACCTCTATACCCTGAGTTGCATGTGAAATATAATTCAACCATCGTAAATCTGCAGCTATATAACAAACCTAACCACACCACACCATTTCTTTAATGTCAACTAATTGTTTCGCTATTGTTACGTGAAGATGATATGTCTGGTTTGAGACTGGAGAGATCGGATGTGTAATTACCAACGGGTGACGTGAACTTGGCGTTTACTTTTTAGGGTAGGTGATGTTTGCAAGGCTCTTGCGCGATGTTCGGCTCGATGATTCAAGGCTCAAATGAGTTGGGATGAGCTGGAGCGACTTTCCAAGCAGGAGCCGATCCGGTTGGCTCGGCGCTTGCCGCGCCCCGATGAGACATCGCGCACGTCCTCGAAACCGCCGTCGACGGATCGCAAGGAGCGGCGCGAAAGCGCAAGCCCGGCCCTGAGGCCACAAGCGGGAGCTCGCTGACAATCCCGATGCGATCGAGGACCACATCCCGACGCACTGTGAACTTTGTGGCTGCGGCTTCGAAGACGGCGCGCCCGCCGATCTGATCGGCGAATATGACGAGATCGAGATTCCGCCGCTGCGCCCCTTCGTGGGCCGACATCGGCGCTTTGCGATCTGCTGCGGGGGCGCAACAAAAGCTCCTGCGCCGGCGGTCGCAGGACGCGCCGTTCGGTCCGCTTATTCAGGGGCTCGCGGTGCGCGAGGCCGCCTGCGTCGCCAGCGACGAGACCGGCGTGCGCATCGAGGGCGTCAACGGCTACCATTGGGTGTTCCGCTGCAAGGCGGCGGTGGTGCGCCAGGCGGCGTTTTCCCGTTCGGCGGCGGTCGCGCGAGACCATGGACGGCGCGCGCGCCAAGGTGTGGACCTCCGATCGCTACAGCGCCCGGCAGACCTGTCTCGCCCCTGTCGCCCGCGACGGCGCCTATGGCTTGGAGGTTTCCGACCAATGCCTCGTGTTGGGGCTGAAGCCGTGGTTCGGCGCGGTCTTCGCCTTCGCCAAAGGGGGAGATGACGGAATTCGCGCAATCAACTGTGCGGGCCAAGCGGCGTGCGCTGAAGCGCGGGATCGACGACATTCTGGAAACGCCGACGACCTGCGCGGTCGCGCGAGTACTCCTGGCCAAGATCGCCCGGGCGCGTGACCAATTGCTGACCTTCTGCGATTTTCCTGGCGAGGTCGAGCCGACCAACAATGGCTGCGAGCGCGCGCCGCGGCCCGCCGTGATCCAACGCAAGGTGACGAAGGGCCTCCGCGCCAAATCGGCGGCGGATCACGACGCCGCCTTGCGCACCACCCTTGACGCCGCTCGCCTCGCCGGCGGCCAGCCCTTCGGCATCATCCTTCATTGGCTTGAGCATCTGCCGTTTTGTCGACCTCGATGTGTATGGAAAAATGTCGCCACGGCGGCGCGCAGAGCGAGAGATGTTGATCGCGGCGTCGCAAAACACCGAGGCTGGAGTGCATTCGATCATGCCTCCAGGTCCTTGCCCTGAGGGGCGACATTTTTTTTGCGCCGACGAATCTTTTCGCGATCCCGCTCCCTCTTGTTGATAGAGGGACGACCATCAGAACATTATCGGGAGTAGGGCAATGCTATACGTGAAGAATATTCCGAGTTGGGAGCGCGCCGTTCGGGTGGCGATGGGGGTGGGGCTCCTCGCGGCCTCCGTGCTCCACTTCGGCGCGACGCCGATGGGATGGGGCGTAGGAGCCATGGGCGCCATGGCCGCCATGTCGGGCCTGGTCGGCTTCTGCCCCGCCTGCGCCCTAGTCGGGCGCAGGCTCGAGCACTGATGGAGACGAGCCAATGGCGGCCTGCACCCACGATCTCGTCGTTCGGGCCCAAGGTGGGGACGCCGCGGCGCTCGACCGACTGCTCGTCGAGTCCCGGTTCGAGGCGCGCCGCTATGCCTTGCGCCATTGCGTGACGAGCGAGGTCGACGACGCAGTGCAAGAGACGCTTCTCATCGTCGCAGGACGCCTGCGCTCGCTAAAGAAGGCGGCGTCCTTCGCCGGGTGGCTCTTCACGGTCGTGCGTCGGGAATGCCAACGACTGTCGCGACGGATGTTCGAGCATGAAGCGCTGGACGACGAGAAGATCGCGGACCAGCTGGCGGCGCGTCCGATGGACGAGCTGCGGACGGGGTTGGCCTTCGCGCTCGAGTCCCTGCCTACCCATTATCTGGAAGTGATCCTGCTGCGCGACTTCGAAGAGTTGACCATCGCCGAGATCTGCGAACGGCTCGACGTCAGCGTCCAGACAGCCAAGGCCCGCCTGCTTCGGGCGCGCCTCCTCGTGCGGGAATATCTCCTCAGCGCCGAGGAGCAAGCTCCGGGCTTCGCGCAGGATCGCTTCTGAACACTTGTGGCCGCCACGGGAACTGCCTCCCGCGTCGTCGTCCAATAAGCTGCGAAAGCGAACGGAATCAGTGTTTCGGTCGAAGCCCTCAACGCTCGCCTTGCGATCTGATCCGAAGGAGAGAATGCAATGAAGGTAAGAGTCGTATCTGGCGCTACGCTCGCCATCGCGGCGGTCGCCTTGGCCGTCAATGGCGCCGCGACGAGCCCCGCGCTCGCCAAAAAGGCCGCCAGTCCCGTCCACTGCGCCGGCATAAATTCCTGCAAAGGGATGAGCGCCTGCAAGACCGCGAACAACTCCTGCAAGGGACAGAACTCCTGCAAGGGACGGGGATGGATGCCGGAGAAGTCCGCCAAGGCGTGCGAAGCGAAAGGCGGCACGGTCGCGGAAATGTGATCGACGAGACGGTCAACCCGCTCCTCGCCGGGACGAAATCTGGGCGGATGGGCAAGGTTGGCCGTCATTGAAATATTTAGCGCTTTTCGCTAGGCTAGCAATCGGAGCATAGGCTCACGAACCAACTCACCTTCGGAAGGGAATCGGCATGTTCGAGAAGAAGCTTGGCTCCGCGTTCATGATCGCCGGCGCCTTCGCCGCCGCCTTGGCGTCGGTCGAAACGGCCAAGGCGGAAAACGCCGATCAAGAGAAATGCTATGGCGTCGCGCTGAAGGGAAAGAACGATTGCGCCGCGGGTCCAGGGACCACCTGCGCCGGGTCTGCGTCGAAGAACTACCAAGGCAGCGCCTGGAAATATGTGGCTAAGGGCACATGCACGGCCATCGTGACGCCCAAGGGCAAGGGCAGTCTCGAACCAATCGCAAACTGACGCCGACATGTGGGCGCCGAGCGCCTCGGAACGAATCTGTGAGCGGCGGAACCCGGCTTTGCCCGCACGGGCAGGCGTCGGCTTCAAGGATGCGCATTTCACGGCGATCGAGGAGTCGGCGCCCGCCGTCGGCTTTTTCGAGGTCCACGCCGAGAATTTTATGGGCGCCGGCGGGCCGCCGCACGCGCGGCTGACGAGGCTCCGTCGGGATTATCCCTTGTCGATCCACGGCGTTGGCCTTTCAATCGGCGGGGCGCAAGCGTTGGATCGCGCGCATCTTGGCCGAGTAAAGAGCTTGGTCGAGCGTTACGAACCGGCAGTGTTCTCGGAACATCTCGCATGGTCGACACGCGCAACGAGCTTCCTCAACGACCTGCTGCCACTGCCTTACAACGAGACGACATTGAAACGCGTGGTCGCCCATGTCGACGAAGTCCAAGAGGCGCTTGGGCGCCGCATCCTCCTCGAGAACCCCGCGACCTATCTGCGCTTCGAGTCGTCCATTTACTCCGAGATCGACTTCCTGGGGGAAGTCGTGCATCGCACGGGCTGCGGCCTGCTGCTCGACGTCAACAACACATATGTTTGCGCCGTGAATCACGGCTTCGTGGCCGAAGACTACATCGACGCTTTCCAGATGCGCCAAGTGGAGGAGATCCATCTCGCCGGATATGCGGAGGACATGGACGAAGTCAGAGGGCGCCTGCGGATAGACGCGCATTGCGCCCCTGTTTCGGTGGCCGTCTGGAGACTCTATGAGCGCGCGCTTTCCCGCCGCGGATCGGTCGCGACTTTGATCGAATGGGACAACGACGTTCCGGCTTGGCCGATCCTGATGGCGGAGGCGATGCGGGCCGAAAATTTGTTGGAGAGGCGACGACTTCCCGGGGATGACGATTTGCGATCGGAGGCTCCTCATGGCGCCGTCGCCTGAATTCGATCAGGAGGAGTTCGTTCGGGCGTTGCTCGATCCCGACCTTCCGCCGCCCGCTGGCCTGAAGGCGACGCATGACTTGCCACCCTTGCGGCGCTTTGCCGTTTACCGCAACAACGTGGTCGTCGGGTTGATCGACGCGCTCGCTGAGCGCTTTCCAGTGTGCCTGCGACTGGTTGGCGAGGAGTTCTTCCGCGCGATGGCGCTGCGCCACGTTCGCCGTTCCCTTCCCCGCACACCCCTGCTGTTTGAATATGGCGAGGATTTCGCGGAATTCGTCGCCGGGTTCGAGCCGGCGCGCAGCCTTCCTTATCTGCCCGACGTCGCCAGTCTCGAATACGCCATGGGTCGCGCCTGCCATGCGGTGGACGCCACGCCCTTGCCGTTGGACTTGGTGCGCTCGCTGCCGCTCGAACGCCTTGAAGCCGCGACCGCATCCTTTCATCCGTCGACGCAGGTCGTTCCTTCCGATTATCCCATTGTCTCGATCTGGCGCGCGAACATGGCGACCGATCCCCCGCGGTCATTGACGCTGGACCATGCCGAAGACGCCCTCGTTGTCCGGCCTCGCCTCGACGTCGAAGCGCATGCGCTGCCGTCCGGCGGATCGGCCTTCATCGAAACCCTGATGGGCGGCGGCGCCTTTGGAGAGGCCGCGAGCGCGGCAAGTCGGCGCGCGAAGGACTTCGATCTTACGGCCAACCTTCGCATGCTTCTGGCCAGCGAAGCGCTCACGGCCATCAACATCTGAAACCGAGTTGGGCGCTCGCCCGAAGCCTTGTCGCCCGGGCGATTATTGGAGCTTGAGACCCTATGAACATGACGAAAAGAATCACCGCTTGGCTGGATGCGATTCCCTATTCCGTGATCGCTTTGTTCCTTCGCGTCGTCGCGGCGCATCCCTTCTTCGTGTCCGGCCAGACGAAGATCGAAGGACCAACCATCGGTCGCGAGATTTTCGGCCTCGACTTGACGATGCAGCTTCCGACCGCGATCCGGAGCGCGACTTTCGCCTTGTTCGCCGACGAATACAAATTGCCGTTCCTGTCGCCAAATGTCGCGGCCTATGTGGCGACCGCAATGGAGTTCATGCTGCCTTTGTTGCTCATGCTCGGGCTTTTGACGCGGCTTTCCGCGCTCGGCCTCCTGGCGATGACGATGGTCATCGAGATCTTCGTCTATCCCGACGCATGGTGGACCGCACACGCCTACTGGGTCGCGCTCCTCATCGTCCTCATCGCGCGAGGGCCGGGAGCGATTTCGCTCGACCGTCTGATTTTCGGAAAATGATTACGGCGAAGGCTATGTCACGGCGCGCTTTCGTCGCCCTGCTCGTCGGCGCGGGGATTACGCCGCCAATCATGGCGCGATGCGAACCGGAATCGGCGCCGCCGCCGTTAATGTCGGCGACGTCGCAGTTCGTCGAACTCAGGCCGCTGGTCGAGGCGCCCCCGCTCAAGCTCGAACGCATCGACGGCAGGATCATCGATCTCCAGTCGCTTCGCGGAAAGGTCGTCCTGCTGAGCTTCTGGGCGACATGGTGCCCGCCATGCCGTCGCGAATTGCCGCGGCTCGAAAGGCTTCTGCAAATTCTCGGCTCTCGGGACGTCGAAGTGGTCGCGGTTTCGGTCGATCGGGAGGGCAAGTCGGCGGTCAGCGCGTTCCTCGAACGCGCTGGCGTCAAGCGCCTGCATCCGTTTCTCGACCCCAGCGGAAGCGTCGGCGTCCGCGACGCCGAAGACGGCGCGTCGCCTTTCGTTCTTTATGGAATGCCAATAAGCTACGTGATCGACCGGGAAGGACGGCCCGCAGGTTACATAACCGGCGAAGTTGATTGGACATCGAGCGAGGGAATCGCCTTATTGCGCCACTATATCGCCGACGCAACAAAGCGATGAGGGGAGCTTCTCGAGTCGCTCCAAACCATACATCGCCGCGCCGGCCTTTTAGGAAAAGCGCGGTCAAGCGCTGGCGGTTCCGCGCGAGGTCGCCAGCAACGAGACCGGCGCGCGCACCACGCTTGACACCGCCCGCCTCAACGGCGCCGAGCCCTTCGGCTCATCCTTCAGTCGATCAACGCCTGACGCCGCGCCGACCGCAGTCCCTGCGCCTGGGATATTTAACGGCAAAGGTCATGCTACCGGCGGGAAACTAGGTCCATCATCGCCAAAATCCACCTATATCCCTGCTTACGCGACTGCATTGAAAAACCCTCACGAAAATTAAGACGAATCCTCAGTTTGGGTTACGATGAAAGTCCGCTCTATTGACTCGAGGGTGTGAGGCTTTCGATTATTAGACTGTCGCTGTAAACGGCATTTGCTCGCCACAGGCTATGATCTTTTCAGCAGCGTGTCAGAAAAATTTACCGCGCAAATATCGCTCGCCAAGCAGACCAAGCATCAGCAAAACGGTCCCCGCCCAGAATATCATACTTTTGTTTATGGTAATAGCGTCATAGCCAATATAATACGCGGATCTCATCCAGGTAGAACAATTGAAAAGTGGATTATAATATTCTATTTGCAGAGCAGAATCGGAGAACATATACGGGGGGAGGTAAACTCCAGAAGCTATATACAGTCCTACTAAGCTAAGAATAATTACAATCATGGAAAATGGACCGAACAAGGCAACGAGAACAATGCCAAAAAATCCGTATCCAATCCCGAAATATACGGTAGCGAGCAACGCCATTACGGCCGTTGCCTGGTCGCGTGGGAATATTTCATAACCTGACGCATATAATACGGCGCAAAATATAATAAACACGATACTCGCTGTTATTGGCTCAATGACAGCCCGCGCGATAATCAAGTGCAGGGGCCTCACTATTGGGATATTAAGCATTTGTCTGTTCTGCGCTACCGCCACGGCAATTTGCCGCGCCGGGTAGACGCACATAATATAGGGGAGAACCCCGGTCGCCGCGAACACCAATGGATCTCCGCCAACCGGCGCTATTTTATTCATGAAGGCGTAAGCGACAAGTATGATCGACAAATGAGCCAAAGGCCATAAAACACTTATCAAATAACTAAAATAGGTGCGGCCAAACCTCGTTCGCATGTCCTGCAACAAGATCGCGCGTATAATGCGGTAATTGCGGTCAAATATATCATTGATAGCAGCGATTGACGCTCGCGACGTCGCGACGTGTGTAAATATCTTTCCGACTGTGGCCATTTTGCGCTGCTTCAGGTTTAGATTTTATGCTTACGTGACCGTCGCATTATAATGAAGGCCGAAAGGTAAGACGCCGGCATCCCCTATCACACCCCTACCGCAGCTTTGTGGTCCTTTTATGCAACGAGGTTGAAGCGGTTAAGCGGCGGTAGGGATGAGGCGACTCCAGCCCCTCGTTTTGAGGGCGATGACTCCAAGGGGTCGCATCCCTTGGGCCTCTCGGCAACGTCGCATCAAATTAGTAGATCTCGACCTGATCGAGGTCCAAACATGAGTGACCGATCCCCTGGATGCGTAAATATCTGAGAGCAATGGAGTCATTGGGCGCCCGCCATATGAAGGGGAAGCCATCCAACCCCCCGAAGGGGTGGTCATCGTTCTTCATATGGACGACAAACCATTCCTCTCCATCAAGACTGCCTCGTATGACAAAATTTCTGAACCGATCTCTTACGGCGTCGATCCTGTTGAAGATTCGAATTTCCCTCACTGTGGAAATGGCGCCAAGATCGACTTGCCACCAAGGATCGTCTTCCGTGTCTGTATGATGAGACCATAGACCATGCGCTTTTCCATTGATTGGGCCTTCGGCGTCAAGCGAGATATTTTGATGTCGAGACCAGGAGCAGATCGAACTTTGTGTGGCGCAACATCCCAGCGCGAGATTCTTGCCCGGGGGTGGCGGGACGATCTGCCCGTCGAAGGCGTGGGATAGCGCGGCGTCCATCAACTCGACAAGCCTCGCTTCCTCTTCGAAGTCAAAACGATTTAGCGTCTTTCTGACTTCTTCTGGCCCTAGCTTGTGTATGTCTCGCCACACGGTCTGTGCGAAAAAGCTGCCTCCTGTCCCTCGCTGATATCGGCGCAGAAGGTCTTGCTCTGACTTCATGCCGACATGGAAGATAAAGGCAGCGTCGATGAGTCGCTCGTGAAATGACGGGATGCTTGAAAGAGCTCTCCAGCGATTATCAAGGTCAGGGTAGTAGCCCCGCATATCTATGCCAAGAACATTGACGATCTTGGCGTCGTCGTTCAAAATAAGATCGATGTTATGCCACCAGGCGCCAAACAGCGCGTGAACCAATTTCGACAAGTCAAAGGCGGAGGAGCGCGCGATGCACTTCGTAAACCCAGCGGCTGTCTTGGAGCGAAATCGATAATTTCTTATAACTGGCCCTGGGGGCCTTGTTTCATATCCGCCGTAGCTGACATCGACAGAATTAAAATGAATCGCATCGACATTCTGGTATTGAGCAACGAACTCCGCAATTGAATCGCAATGGCGCAAAAGCAAAAATTCGTCTATATCCAGGAAGGCGAACGACTCTGTTTCGTTCACGTGGTTCAATAAAAAATGACGATACATATGCTCTTGGTGACCTTGAAGGCCATAGTGGTGAAACGTAACGAAAGCTCCAAAAGGCATGATTGCCTGATATAACTCCCTCGGATCTTCGTCATTGCAATAAAGGTAAACGTGCTCGAAACCAATTAGTCGGTGAAATGTGAGCCACTCAACAATGGAATCCGCTTCCCATCTTGCACATGCGACCAATGCGTATCTGTAAGCCGGAGCATATGTTTTGGGAGAATTACCCACAACAGCTGATTGAAATTGAGCGCCGTTCATCGCATATTCTCTTATTTTAAAGCAAGATGCAGGCTTACCATTTTATCGCAACTTCATTCGCCCATGTATCCCCTCAGATTCCATCGGCGTGCGCCTTTTCAAGAGGCAACGGTGGCGGTTTTGAGACAGCCTCTCAGATGGAAGATTCAGTGATGGCGGCGAGATTTTCGAAAGCCGCAACTTCTCCTGGGAAACTTCAATGCCGTTTGAAGACGAGCCCCTGCTCTGACCACGGCAATCGCGTTACCCGGGTCCCTTTGGCCGCGAAGAATTTGTCGAACGCCCAGGTGGGCGCCTGAATGTGACCATAGTTATCCAACAGGAGCGGCGCTCCCGGAGAAAGACGTTCCCAGACGAATTCCATCGCTCCAATTATCGGGCCAAGATCAATATGCGCAAAGCATATCGCCCCCGGTATACGAGCTAAGCCGTTTGGATCATCGACGAGGCCAGTAACCATCTCACAATTACAATAGGCAGCGTCCAGCCGACGACGGATTTCGTCACTGCACATCGTGGCTGTTGGGTCCATCATATGCGTTTCGAAAAGATCCATAGCAAAAAGTTTTCTCTTTTCGCCGAGTAGCGATAACAGTCTGGCCATGTACCATGTGCTGCCGCCCTGCCAACTCCCCATCTCGACGACGTCTCCTTGGAACGTCAATCCAAGGCGCATTAACTCCAGCAGAAACTGAACCTTCTCCTTGCTCATCATGGAAGCTGGAGCGTCGTGCGTGTCTTTATACAGCTCCTGATATATTAACTCTTGCTCGAACGGCTTAATTTCCCAGGTCGGTTTGTAGTCTAAACTCGGCGGGATATAAAATGGAACTTGTGAATATTTTGTAGTGACCGCGCCCAAGAATTCATAAACATGTTTATATTCGCAAACTACAATTAGATTTGCATCCACTGTCTCATTTAGAGACAGCAAAGGAACGCCACGAAATTTGATACCCCAATATCGTTTGTCCGGGTCGCAAACCGCGACGACATTCGCCGGGTGCAAATTGATCAGATGCTTGGCGTATTCCCCCCACCCGACGAGAAGGGCTTTAACGCCGGCTTGAGAGACGCGCTCCGAAAGCGCGGCGAGCGCCGTATGTTCAACGAAGCACGTAGGCGTAGCGGAAATCGGGTAACTCACGAAAGCCTCCGGTAAATGGATTGCGGCGCAACCTAAACCCGGCCCTCTTCTACTGGCAAGTGATTTTGAGAGAGACCGCCCGATTGGCGGGTTCGGGGATGCAATTTGCGGAATGACCGCTCCAAAAAAGCGAGTTTCGGCTCTATTGTGGTTTTCGCTAGAGATTCGGCCCTTTCGGCTACAAAACCGCCGAAAGCTCCAAAAGTTTTCCGATGCAAGGCGCCATACCATAATCGGCGCCCAACTCCAGCCCACGCGGTGTCAATCTCCGCCCGGACGAATCGTCGTCGCAAATCGGGGTTGAACAAGGAGGTGAGAGCCACGCTCGCGATAAGTCGACCATTCTCATGCGGACTCTAACGCAGCTTTCTCCACCTCAAGAAAATAGTCTCTCGCTATGGCCTGGGGGTCCAACAAGCGATGAGTCGTCAGAATTTCCTGCCCCGAAATGTGCTCCACAAGGTCCGGGCTGGGAGCGAAATAGCTCGCGTTTACGCCAGATATGCGGTCGATCAACCCGAAATTCGAATTCACATCAGGGCCAGGATTAAGGCCAATCAAACGCTTTCCGGGCGGACAAAACAACAGAGTGTGGAATGCGGAACCGACGGTACCCGCCACGACCCGATGTTCTGTCAAGGCCGCCACTTGCTGGGCAAATGTCATCGTTTCGGGGTACATTATCCGAAAACCACGGGAACGAGCCGCTTCCTCGAAAACATCCTCATTCTCGAAGACCCCAACCGCACGTTTTAAGCGGCTCTTTGAAATATAAAGCGGTTCGGGACGACTATTGGCCGTGACCGTCAAGCCAAGTCCCGCCGCCGCCTTCAGAGCCAACTCGCGCAAAATCGGATGAACGGCGTATTGTTCATGCATCGACGACTCTGGACACTCCACACAGGAGATGCGCATTGGGGCGTCAAAAGCTTCGATATCGCTCAGTCTAATCCCCAACGCGCCAAGTATGTCGCCAATAAACTTGAATCCCTCCAGCGCGGAGAGCGTAGGCCCCAAATGGCACAAAAGAGATCTCGGCTTGCCCGGGTCGTCTTTCGCCAACCACCACAAACGGGGAAAGGTGTTGATCAGAAAATGTCCGTAGTGCAAATTCAGTTGGCCAAAATAAACAAAATTCTTTGTTGAAGCCCAGGAAACCGCCTGGGAGATTTCTTGGTCATTGATCTTCTGGTGTTGCAACTCCTTGCGGGACCCATATCTGTCGACCGCTTCTTCCACAATCCGCCCGCGAGCGTCGAAAATGCCCCAAACCTCATTGTAGACATAAGGCATATACAACGCATTAAACACACGCTGCGTACGCGGGATTTCCTCGGAGACGTTGGTTTCGCCCCACCACCCGCCCCCGGGGATTATGGTCGACATATCAATAATTAACCCGTTTGTCGGGGTCGCCAAACATGAACGTATGGCGGTTCTGGAACGCTGCTTTTTCGAACACAAGGATGCTGTCGTAAGCAGTCATGGCATAGGTTGAATTGGTAAAATTAGTCGGAGGAAGCTCGTTGTTTCTAATGTGGTAAGCATTCAGTTCGTCGATCAGCATTTTGAAATATTCGATGAACGACTTACCGTCTCGAACGCCGCCGCCCCATTCGTGCCAATAGGCAGTATGCATGTCCTCCACCATATACACCCCATTATGAGCGATTCTGGGGTAGAGGTAATTAAACGATTTTGTTACATGCTCCATTTGATGACTACCGTCATCGAGCACGGCGTCGAAAAGCCCAAATTCATCCAGCAACGACTGCAAGAAAACTGGATCGGATTGATCCCCGATCCTAACCGCCACCTGTTCATCTTCAAATTGCTTGCATATGGGGTTGATGTCGATCGTTACAATGCGCGCTACCGGGCCTAGCCAGCGCTTCCACATTTGAGAAGAACCGCCATTGCCGGCGCCGATCTCCAGGAATACGCAGGGCCTATTAACAAGGCGTCCAAAATGACGTTCATAAGCGACGAAATAATGGGCCATTTTGTGTATTGGCCGATCGGTGTTTTTCAGAAATTCGGAATATAGCGTCATAAGCTATTTAAACTCCTCGCTAGCGTGACCTCGCCCCGGGCTCGACCCCTGGACTCTGTGTATCCGCTATCAGGCGTCCCCCATAACATGAAGTTCCGTCTGGAACCAAGCCAGGGATAAATGGCTCTGGGCGACCTATTTTGGCGGAGGCGCCTTTTTCCTGTTGACTGCGTGGGTGGGTTGACTATGAGGCGTGCTAGTTCTACCGCACCACAAGCGAGTTCGGCGGCGGCTTCGTCATTGCGAGGAACGAAGCGACGAAACAATCCAGCGGGCATAGGGCGGAGACTGGATCTTTTCGGGCGTTCTTGCGGATATGACGAGGCGAGAGCGATTGGCGCCGCCGCTGGATTGCTTCGCCCTTGGCTCGCAAAGACGTTCCCCATTACGGTTCCAGTTCGTGCTTCGAGACGCAGTAGAGCTAGTGCGTTGATAAAATTTGGCCTCAATCGGGTTGAAGGCTTGCCTTGGCCAAATCGGGCGACAAACATTGTTCTTTATGCCTCGGAGCGCATGAATGGCTCAAAACATAGCTGGGAAAATCAAGGGTTCTTTCGCCAGGGTGGCGTCGCGGCTCGCGCATCCCGATTTCGACCCGGAATTTTACCGATCGTATTATAGCGATTTGCGGCAATTAACCTCGGAGGATCAGCTTTACGCGCATTATTATTACCACGGACGCAAGGAAAATCGCTACAAAAACCCCAAGGAAGCCCTGCAAAAGCTTCAAGAGCGGTTCGGTCCCCTCCCGGCGGACTTCAACGCCTATATGTATGGCGCTCTAAACAGGGATATCGCCGGGCAATTTGAAACCGAAGTTGAACTCGCCGCGCATTTTCTCCAATTCGGCCGGGGCGAAAATCGCCCTTACATTGGCGAATCGGGCTCCACTTATCCCTGGTTCGACCTATTCGACGCGCACGCTTTCATCGCCTATTGCTATGGCTGGCTAAAAAATATTCCAACATCGAAGCAGGAAGCGGCGCGGATTTTCGTTGAGGACGGCATTCCGCGCCTTGCGCCGCTGAACATGGAGCTGGTGTTCGATCCGGTCTTTTTTCGAAAGACCTATGAAATTTCCGACGCCAGGTCCGATGCGGAAATCTATGCCGAATGGCTCGATCAAGGGCTTGTCGCGGGCCGGTGCCCCAATGAGGAATATGCTCTAAAATCATTGGTTTCCAGCAGAGTTTTTCCAGCCGCGTTCGATTGGGGAAAATACCAGAAGCTGGTGAAGTCGGGGGGGGTCAATCTTAGAAATCGGGTCGAAGCGCTGCATCATCTTTTCGAACACGGGTTCGAAAAGGGTTTGGCCGCGACGACCGTCGCGAAGGGCGAATCCGAGCTTTTTCGGGCCATTGGAGACTACCATCTGGTTCGGGGAAATTTCGCCCTGGCGCATCGGGCGTTCGACCGAGCCATTGACGCGGGAGACGACGATCACAGCCAAACGACGCATCGGCGCGGCGACACCAATATGGCGCTGGAGCGAAATTCGGAAGCTTTGGCCGACTTCAAAAAAGCGGCGGAGAGCCCTTCCGCCTCGGTGTGGTCGTGCATCAACGCTTCGAAAGCGGCGGTGAAACTCGGCGATTATCTCCAGGCTGGCGAAATTCTTCGGGCGGCGAAACCACGCTGGGAGAAACACATCCGATTCCGGGAGCGGGTCGCGAATTTCATCGATGAGTTTTTCGCGGAAGGCACGCGCGCCGCCATGGAGTTCTATAAGGCCGACCAGCGGCCGGCCGCGGACGCCAGGATGAAGGAGATGTTGCAGGGTTGCGAGGAGCTAATCCTGAGCCTGGAGGGCATGCCGGGTGAAATCGAAATTCCGGATAGCGGCCACGTTTCATTCCTGGCGAATCTGGATCTCGCTCAGTGCAAATATTATCGCGTCGATCAAAAGATAAGGCAACTCGAAGCCGCGGGGCTTGAGGTAAAACATTTCAGTCACTCGGACCCGGAGGATTTTATCGGCTCTCTTGCCGGCGCGAAGGCCGCCATCTTCTATCGGGTGCACGCCTTTCCAAACATCATCAAGGCGATTCTCACCGCCAACGCCCTCGGAATCCCGACCTATTACGATGTCGACGACCTGATTTTCGATCCAAGATATTTTCCCGACAGCCTGGAATCCTATGAGGGTCAAATCACGCGCGGCGACTACAACGGGTTGATGTATGGCGTTCCCTTGATTCGCCATGCCATGAGCTTGTGCAAATACGGAATTGCGTCGACTCCGCCGCTCGCGAAGCATATATCGGCGGTGGTGGAGAGCGGTCAATGTCGCGTCCTGCGTAACGCTTTCGACCAACGCAACGACCGCTTTCTGGAGATTGGGGCGTCGCCGCGGCCCGATCGCGGAGTGGTCTCGATCTTCTATGGCTCGGGCACCAAGGCGCACAACAGCGATTTCAACGAACTGGCCGCGCCCGCCCTGGAATATATTCTCAGAACTTATGACAATGTTCGGCTGGTGATCGTTGGACATCTCGGGCTCCGGCCCGAACTGGCGCAGTTCAAGGAAAGAATCACAAGGATCCAGTTCGTCGGCAATGTGGATGAATACTGGACCCTGCTCTCGTGCTGCGACATCAATCTAGCCGTCCTTTCCCGCAATGAGATGTCCGATTGCAAGAGCGAGATCAAATGGCTGGAAGCAGCCATGTTTCAGATTCCGTCCGTCGTGAGCGGCACGGCCACATATCGCGAGATTCTCGATGACGGAGTAGACGCCTTAATCGCGGACGATCCCAAGAGCTGGCGCGGCGCGTTGGAGTCCCTGGTTAAGGATCGATCGCGGCGTCTGAAGATCGGCGCGGCGGCGAGAAGAAAAGCGTTGGAAAACTATTCGCTGGATGCGGCCGCCAAATTTTGGCGCCAGCAGTTCGACGGCTCTTCTGGCCAGAATGTGAAAACATTCTCCGCGAGAAAAAAAAGAATTTTGATGTGCCACGTATTTTACGCGCCCCAGACATTTGGCGGCGCCACGCGGGTGTTCGAAGACAATATCGAATATCTAACGCGCGAGGCGGACTACGAAATCACCGTGTTTTGCTCCGACGAAGGCGCTTCGCCTCCCGGCCGATTGCGCATCGATCAACACAAGGGAATTCCGGTTTATCGTTTGTCGACTCCGAGAGTCGAGAATATGGATTGGGCGCCGTTCAACCAACAAAATAAAGAGACGTTCGCAAGGATCGTCGACACCGTTCAGCCAGACCTCATTCATTTCCATTGCATCCAAAGATTGAGCGCCTCGATTGTCGAAGCGGCGATTGAGAAACATGTGCCATTTCTCATAACCATGCATGACGGCTGGTGGATTTCCGATCTCCAGTTCCTCGTCGACAAGGATGGATTTTTCCGTTTGCCTTCGCCGGATTTTATCTCGGCTGTTCCCCCACGCAACGTTTCGCTGACCGAGGCAATAACGAGGCGGCAAAGATTGTCGCAACTGATCGACCATGCGATGGCGGTGACGTCCGTTTCCGACTCATTCTCGAAAATCCTGCGAGGCGCCGGACTGAAGAACGTCATCAGTATTCCAAATGGCGTCTCCTCCCTGAAAACGGTGAAAAGAGCCCCGCGCGGCCACGATCGTCTCGTTCTTGGTCATATTGGCGGCCGCTCGGCTCACAAGGGCGCGGTGCTGATAGAAGCCGTTTTGAGAGCGACGCCTTTCAAAAACCTCGAACTGATCATGGTCGATTATACGTTTGAAGCGGGTCAGCGCGTCGAGCGGCTTTGGGGGACCACTCCGGTCACGCTATGCGGGCCTGTCTCGCAGTCTGAAGTCGCGGATCTCTATGGCTCGATGGACGTGCTGCTTTGCCCTTCGATATGGCCGGAGAGCTTTGGTCTGGTCGCGCGCGAGGCGCAGGGTCTTGGGCTCTGGGTCGTCGCCTCCGATCGGGGCGCCATTGGGGAGGGCGTCAAAAATGGCGAGAACGGCTTCGTGATCGACGTCTCGGACGGACGGGCTCTGGCAAAAACATTCAACCTGCTCGATAAACGTTACAAACGATATCAATGCGCGCCAAAGAGCGCCCCACTGGCGAAATTGAGGACGTCCGACGAACAGGGCCGGGACTTGGTGGAACTATATAAGAAGCTGTTCGACAAAGCTCTGGGCGGTGAAGCGGCGGACGCCAGTCCCAAGCAACGCGCGCGTCATCCTTAAGGAATACTCGGCCAAAGCCCTTGGAGTTTCTGGATATGCCCCGTTCGGCGAGGGCTGATCGAGGCCTTTTGGGGGAGAAACGAGATGAAAAGCGCGCAGCGGATGGCGTTGGCTTTGGCCGCCACTCTGACTTCGCCGCTCGAAGCCGTCTCGGCGGAAGAGGCGATCCCCAACTCTCCGATTACCCTGCCTGCGGCCTCGCTGGATTGGATGTTTGGAGCGGCCTCCGCAGTTGAACGGCAGAGCAACGGAGTGAACCGCGCCGGGATTGCCGGAGGCTCCAACCCTTGAGAGGATGGAGCCATGGATACGAAGAAGAAGACATCGAACAGATTTTCACCTGAGGTTCGGGAACGGGCAGTTCGGATGGTGCTCGAGCACCGCGGCGATCATGCCTCGCAATGGGCGGCGATCGCCTCGATCGCGGCGAAGATTGGCTGCACGGGCGAGACGTTGCGGAACTGGGTCCGCCAGGCAGAGCGCGACTCGGGCGCCCGCCCTGGCGCGACGACGGATGAACGCGAGCGGATCAAGGCGCTGGAGCGCGAGAACCGCGAGCTGCGGCAGGCCAATGAGATCCTGCGAAAGGCGTCGGCTTATTTTGCGGCGGCGGAGCTCGACCGCCGCTCGAAACAATGATCGCCTTCATCGACGATCAGCGGGACAAGCATGGGGTCGAGCCGATCTGCAAGCTCTTGCCGATTGCCCCTTCCACCTATTGGGCGCATGCGGCGCGCCGGCGCGACCCCGCGAAAGCGTCGGCCCGGGCGCGTCGGGATGTGAACCTTCGCAAGGAGATACGGCGCGTCTACGACGAGAACTTCCAGGTCTATGGCGTGCGCAAGGTGTGGAAGCAGTTGGACCGCGAGGGCGAAAAGGTCGCGCGCTGTACGGTGGCGCGGCTTATGCGGAGCATGGGGTTGCAAGGGATCGTGCGTGGGAGGCCGGTCAAAACGACGGTGAGCGACCGCAAGGCTCCATGCCCGCTCGACAAGGTGAACCGGCAATTTCGGGCCAAGCGGCCGAATGCGCTGTGGCTCTCCGATTTCACTTATGTTTCGACTTGGCAAGGCTTCGTCTATGTGGCTTTCGTGATCGACGCCTTCGCTCGGCGGATCGTCGGCTGGCGCGCCTCGCGCACGGCGCATGCGGGCTTCGTGCTCGACGCGCTCGAGCAGGCGCTGCATGATCGTCGGCCGGTTCACGGCGGTGGCCTCGTCCATCATAGCGACCGCGGCGTTCAATACGTCTCTATAAAATACACAGAGCGCCTCGCCGAGGCCGGCGTCGAGCCCTCGGTCGGCAGCGTCGGAGACAGCTACGACAACGCGCTCGCCGAGACGATCAACGGACTCTACAAGGCCGAGCTGATCTGGCGAAAGGGGCCGTGGCGAAACTTCGAGGCGATCGAGTTCGCCACGCTCGAATGGGTCGACTGGTTCAACAATCGCAGACTGCTCGAGCCGATCGGAAACATTCCGCCGGCAGAAGCCGAAGCGCGCTACTATGCGCAAATCGAGGGACGCGCCTTGGCGGCGTGACTCAAACGAAATGGCCTCCGGCAATCCCGGCGCGGTTCAGAGTTTCCACGCAATGCGATAGCGGAGCCTATCGCTTCTATAAGAACACGAGCTCCGCGATTCCCCAGTGCAGCGGCTCCTTCGTGCCGGATCGGGTCGGCGGACCGAGGGCCGTGAAAATGGCGCCGATGACTGGCGTCGCCAGCGCAGTCAATGGAATCCCAGATAGGTCTCACCTCGTCAACACCCAAAATCTCATTCAGGCGGGCACCAGCGAAGGCAATGAGGCGCAGGAATACGGCCAGGTTATAAACATGTGGGTCGCGTCCGGCGCCGGCCCCGTGTGGGGCGCGAATATCGACGTTGTTCAACACGAAAGCGTGGGCGACAAGGAGTTGATGGGACTGGAAATAAATTATTCGAACTTCAACCGCGACTTTCTGGTTGGCGGCGCGGTGTCGGCTGCTTTGGGCATTCAGCCGCTTACGTCCTACCGCGTGACCGCAGGCATCTATATGGCGGGAATTTCGGCGATTACCGCTTCAAATCCTGGAGGCCACATGATGTACGACGCGATACTCGTGAACGGCAAAACGTCGCCTCGGACAATGTGGTCTATGAAAGCGCCTCCTCGATTTTGGGCTGCAACTCGCGGGAGAGCATAAGAGTCTGTCCGCGAACATCATGTTGGATTGCATAGCTTTCTGAGCATGAGGCGGATTGAGGCGATGCGCAGAAATGCGAGCGCCTTTCGGTTGAGGCATTCCCAATCCTTAGCCAATCTTCGACACCGACCGAGCCAGGAAAAAGTTCGTTCGACGACCCACCGCCTTGGCAAGACCTCGAAGCCTTTCGCTGTGTCAGAACGCTTGACGATTTCCGTCACGAGGCTTGGCAAAGCTTTCTTCTGCGCCTCGCAAAAGATTGGTCCCTGATATCCGCCATCGGCGAACAGCTTTTGCAGAAACGGAAATCTCCCAAACATTGTGCGCAGAACAAGAACGCCGCCGTCTCGATCCTGAATGTCGGCCGGATGAACGATCGCATGAAGCAGCAGGCCTATCGTGTCGACGAGAATATGCCGCTTCTTGCCGTTGATCTTCTTGCCCGCATCATAGCCGTGCGGATCAATGCAGCGCCCCCTTTTTCCGCCGCTTTCACGCTCTGGCTGTCGATGACGGCGGCGGTCGGGCTGGCGTCACGCCCGGCGGCCTCGCGACACTTCACGTAAAGCGCGTGGTGGAGACGATCGAGCGTGCCGTCATAGGTCCAAAGGTCGAAATAGCCGTAAACTGTGCTCTTGGGCGGCAAATCCTTCGGGATCGCGCGCCACTGACAGCCCGTCGAGAGAACATACATGAGTCCGTTCACGACCTGCCGCATGTCCACCCTGCGCTTGCCGCCGCCGCGCTTTGCCGGCGGGATCAAGGGGGCGATCAATGCCCACTCCGCGTCCGTGACGTCGCTGGGATAACGCAGACCGCTACGGTCGTAGCGCGCGCGATTTTCGTTCGTCCACATCGGCGACCCCTTCGAGAATCAGGCCGCCACATCGAATCATAAAAGACTCATTCGACTCAACTTCTGCTCGGACAGACACTTAGAGCGCGGGGCTTTACACCGGCGCGGGCGAGATGAAATACGCCGTTGAAACGAAAGGCGGCCAAAAAATATGTCTCAACTTCGAGGATGATTGTCTTTTTCAAGCCGGAGCCAACACTTCCAGGCTGCAACAAAATGGCGCGACGGTAGCGGATTTCGTCTCGCGAGACCGTGCCGCGAATAATCTTGCGCTGATCAATGCTCCCGCCGGCGCCGCGCCAAGCGTGACCGCCACCGGCCCCGAAGCGGACATACCCTTGGACTTGCAGGCCAAAGGAAAAGGGGTGGTGCGGATTCTTTCCAAGATGACGATGGCGAAATTGAGCGGCGCGGGAATTGTCGTCGCCGACAGCGAAGGCGACCTCTCGACAGTGAATGAAACCGTCGCGTCGAGCGGCGGTTCGCCGTCGCTTTCGGGCTGCGGCGAGGACGCCAGTCTGGACGAAAGTTCCTCGAACCGCGCCGGGTCCTTCACCACTGGGTGGAATAATTCGTCGACATGCACCCTGATTTTCGCCAAGGCGTGGAAAAGCGCTGCGTTCTGCACGGTGACTCCGGCCAACGCCGTCGCCGCAAATCTTCGATTCTTCATCTCAGCGCAAAGCGCTGCGTCCTTCACCACCGGCTTTCCGCCAGGAGCGAAGCGCGCCAAATTCAAATATGTGTGCGGCGGGGACTAACGCGATGCTGATCAGCCTTCGGCGCCATCGGATCGCGCGGACTCTTCACGCCGGGGAGCCCGTTTTTGTAGCGTCGGCGGCCAGTTGCCTGTAAACTGGCTTATGGACAAAAGCAGCGCGCCGCCTCTCGTCTTGACGCAGGGCGATCCCTCCGGAATTGGGCCTGAAATCGCCTTGAAGGCCTATTCGGCCCGGGGTGAGGAAAATCTTCCGCCATTCTTCGTTATCGGAGATCCGGCGGCCTTCTCACGGCTGTCCGACACGCTCGGGCTCGGGGTGCGCGTGGAGGCAACGAGGCCCGACGCCGCCAGCGCGGTTTTTCCCCGCGCGCTTCCTGTCGTTCCGGTGGGAAGGGAGGTTGGTGGCGAGCCGGGACAACCCGATCCGAACGACGCCGCCTCGACGATTATTTCAATCGAGAGCGCGGTCGAATCGATCGCAAGAGGAGAAGCCCGCGCGGTCGTCACCAACCCCATCGCCAAAAACGTGCTTTACCGGGCCGGCTTCGATCATCCGGGACATACCGAATTTCTGGGCGAACTGTCGCGACGGTTTTTCAATCGCGCCGCGAAGCCCGTGATGATGCTGTGGTCGCTGGAACTCGCTGTCGTGCCGATCACGATCCATGTCGCCTTGGCGAGGGTCCCAGAGCTCCTCACGCGGGAACTGCTGATTGAAACGGGTCGAACCGTCGCAGGCGATCTTTCCGCGCGCTTTGGCGTATCGCGCCCCCGGCTCGCCTTCTCGGGCCTCAATCCCCATGCCGGCGAAGGCGGCGCGATGGGACGCGAGGAAATCGAGATTATCGCTCCGGCGATCGAAGCGCTACGCGCCGAAGGAATTGAAGCCACCGGACCGCATCCCGCCGATACGATGTTCCACGCCGAGGCGCGCATGCGTTATGATGTCGCGCTGTGCCCCACTCATGATCAGGCTCTTATTCCAATAAAGACCATCGCCTTCGACCGGGGAGTGAATGTGACGCTCGGCTTGCCTTTCGTGCGAACTTCTCCGGACCATGGCACGGCATTCGACATCGCGGGAAAGGGAATCGCCAATCCTGCCAGCCTGATCGAAGCGATCCGACTCGCGGATCGCATCTCGGCATGATCGACGATCTGCCGCCTTTGCGCGAAGTGGTCGCGCGCCACGGGCTCGACGCCCGCAAGTCGCTGGGCCAGAATTTTCTGTTCGACCTCAATCTGACGAGCCGCATCGCGAGAGCGGCCGGGCCGTTGGACAACGCCACCGTCGTCGAGATTGGTCCCGGCCCAGGAGGTCTGACCCGCGCGCTGCTCGCGGGCGGCGCGGCCAAGGTGATCGCGGTGGAGCGCGATCCTCGTTGCGCGGCGGCGCTCGCCGAGATCGCGGACCGCTATCCCGGCCGCCTGACATTGATCGAAGGCGACGCGCTCGAGCTCGAGCTCGCGGAGCTTGTTCGCGCGCATGGGCTTGGCGGGCCAGTACGGATATGCGCGAATCTCCCTTACAATGTCGCGACGGCCTTGTTGGTCAAATGGCTGGAGGCGGAGCCCTGGCCAAGTCTATTCGACCGTTACGTGCTGATGTTTCAACGCGAGGTGGCGGAGCGGATCGTGGCGACGCCGGCTCAAAGGGCCGATTACGGTAGGCTCGGCGTGCTTTGCGGCTGGCGAACCAGGGCGCGGATCCTATTCGACCTATCGCCCGCCGCCTTCACGCCGCCGCCCAAGGTCGTGTCCTCGGTCGTGGAACTGACGCCCAACCCCTCGCCATTGCTCTGTAATCGGCTGCTCTTGTCAAAAATCACCCAAGCCGCCTTCGGCCAGCGCCGCAAGATGCTGCGCCAGAGCCTCAAAGGACTGGACGTCAAGTCGGAGCTTCTGCTCGCGAAGGCGGGCGTCGCCGAGACGCTTCGCGCCGAAGAGATCGACGTCGCCGGCTTTGTCGCGCTGTCCCGAGCGTTGGAGGAACTAAAGGGCAAGAGCGGCCAGACCGCCGCTCTTCAAGAGGATTAAAGGGCGTTGCCGGGTTCCGCGTTCAAATCCTCGGGCCGTGGCTGCAACATGATATTGTAACCCGCGTCGACGAGGTGAATCTCGCCGGTGACGCCGCCCGAAAGCTCCGAAAGCAGATAGAGCGCCGAGCCGCCAATCTCGTCGAGAGCCACGAAGCGTCGTAGCGGGCAATGCGCCTTTTGGAACGCCCCCATCGCGCGCGCTCCGGTGATGCCGGCGCCAGCCATTGTGCGAACCGGACCGGGAGAGATCGCGTTCACGCGAATGCCGCGCGCGCCATAATCGGCGGCGAGATAACGCACGGAGGAGTCGAGCGCGGCCTTGGCGACGCCCATGACATTGTAATTGGGCATCACATGGGCGCCGCCGGCGAAGCTCACCGTCAGCATGGAGCCAGAATCCTTCATCATCTCCGCCGCGCGTTTCGCCGCCTCGGTGAACGAGAAGCAGGAAATCACCAGCGTCCGAACGAAATTTTCCCGGCTGGTGTCAGCGTAAAGACCCTTCAGCTCACTCTTGTCCGAATAGGCGATGGAGTGAACCAGAAAGTCGAGTTCGCCCCATTCCTGTTTTAGGCGCGAGAAGACCGCGTCGACCGTCGAAATGTCCTCGACGTCGCAAGGAATGACCAGTTTCGAGCCCATTTCCGCCGCGAGTGGCGTGACGCGCTTCAACAGGGTTTCGCCTTGATAGGTGAACGCGAGTTCCGCGCCGTGATCGGCCAGTTTTCGCGCGATTCCGTAAGCAATGGAATGGTCGTTGGCGACGCCCATAACGAGGCCGCGCTTGCCTTGCATCAAACCCTTGGCAACCGTCATCTATGATTATTCTCCTAAAACCTGTCTTGGAAGGCGGCGCCGTTCATGCGTCTGGATGCTTGAACACCAAAGTGGCGTTGGTGCCGCCAAAGCCGAAGGAGTTTGAGACCACCGCGCGCAGATTCACATTGTCGCGGCGCTGGCGAAGGATTGGCATGTCGGCGAATTCCGGATCGAGCTCTTCGATATTGGCGCTCTCGCAGATGAAGCTGTTCCGCATCATGATGAGCGAGTAGATCGCCTCCTGCACGCCGGTCGCGCCGAGCGAATGGCCGGTTAGCGATTTCGTGGCGGAAAGCGGCGGGCATTTGTCTCCCGTTCCGAACACTTCGCGGATAGCCTCGATTTCCTTGAGGTCGCCGACCGGGGTCGAGGTCGCATGCGGGTTGATGTAGTCGATCGGGGTCCTCACTGTCGCGAGAGCCTGACGCATGCAGCGCACCGCCCCCTCGCCCGAAGGCGCCACCATGTCGAAGCCGTCCGAGGTCGCGCCATAGCCGGCGATTTCGGCGTAAATTTTCGCGCCGCGAGCCTTGGCGCGCTCATATTCCTCCAAAACCAGCACACCGGCGCCGCCGGCGATGACGAAGCCGTCGCGGTTTTTGTCATAGGCGCGCGAAGCCGTGGCCGGCGTGTCGTTGTAGGAAGAGGACATCGCGCCCATGGCGTCGAACAGGACGGAGAGCTCCCACTCCAGCTCCTCGCAGCCACCCGCGAAAACAATGTCCTGCTTGCCCCACTGGATTTGCTCATAGGCGTTGCCGATGCAGTGGTTCGAGGTCGCGCAGGCTGAGGAGATCGAATAATTGACGCCCTTGATCTTGAACCACACCGCGAGCGTCGCCGAAGCCGTCGACGACATGGTCTTTGGCACGGCGAAGGGGCCGACGCGCTTGGGCCCCTTGGTGCGGGTGAGATCGGCGGAATCGACGATGACCTTGGCGGATGGGCCGCCCGAGCCCATGATGATGCCGGTGCGCTCATTGGAAACCTCATCCTCGCCGAGCCCGGAATCAGCGATCGCCTGCTCCATCGCCACATGGTTCCAAGCGGTGCCGGCGGCGTGAAAACGCATCGCGCGGCGATCGACCACCTTGCTGGCGTCGAGCTTGGGCATTCCGTGCACCTGCGAGCGAAAGCCCAGTTCGGCGTATTTATCGGCCTTGACGATGCCTGATTTGGCGGCGCGGAGAGAGGCGGCGACCTCTTCGACATTATCTCCGATCGACGATACGATACCCATTCCGGTGACGACGACTCGTCTCATTATTCTGCACTCCCCACGCGGCGTTCTCCGCGCCGCTTGATAATTTGGCCGGCGGAGGAAACCGCCCGGATTTATTGTGTTGGCGCCGCTTCCTTGGCGAGGCAGACGCGCAAATCCTTGGCCTCATAGATACGCTTGCCATCGGCGGCCATCCAGCCGTCGGCGATGCCGAGAATCAGTTTCCCCTTCATCACGCGCTTGAAGTCTATTCCGTAAGTCACGAGCTTGACGTCGGGGCGGACCATGCCAGAGAATTTCACCTCGCCGACACCGAGCGCCATGCCGCGGCCGGGCAGATCGAGCCAGCCGAGAAAGAAGCCGACGAGCTGCCACAGCGCGTCGAGCCCGAGGCAGCCTGGCATGACCGGATTGCCCTTGAAGTGGCAATCGAAAAACCACAAGCTCGGCTTGATGTCGAATTCGGCGCGCATATAGCCCTTGCCATGCTCACCGCCCTCTTCGGAAATCTCCGTGATGCGATCGAACATCAGCATCGGCGGCAGCGGCAATTGCGCATTGCCGGGGCCAAACAGCTCCTCGCGAGCGCAGGCCAGCAAATCTTCATAGCCGAAAGACGAGCGACGTTCGCTCATGGGTCCAGTTTCCTCTATTTCTTTAGGCCTTTTCGCCCTTTTTTAAGCCTGTGCGCTTCAAGCCAAAGCCTCGGGCCGCAGATGTGTTTTTTCTCGTAACATAAGGGCGGTCGCGGTCAAAGCCTCAAAGCCGGACCTCTTTCGAGGACAAGCTCTAGCGGCGCCATTCCGCTGTCGCGTGCAGCCATTCTCGCGTGCGGGCCTCGGGGTCGCCGTTGCGCGAAATATCCGTCACGACGCAGGCGCTGTCCGCGCCGGCGTCGAGGACGAGACGGGCGCGCTCGGGAGTCAGGCCCCCGATCGCGACGAGAGGCGTCGCGCCGCAGCGCCGCCTCCATTCAGCGACGCGGCCAAGGCCCTGTGGCGCGAACGCCATTTGCTTCAGCAAGGTGGGATAGACCGGGCCAAGGGCGACATAAGCCGGAGAAAGCGACAACGCCCGTTCAAGCTCGCGCGCGTCATGCGTGGAAATCCCCAGCCGCACGCCGTTCTTTCGCAAAGCCGGAAGATCGGCGCCGTCGAGGTCGCTTTGGCCAAGATGCACGAAGTCGCATTTCTCATCGAGAGCGAGACGCCAATAGTCATTGACGATGAATTGCGCGCCATGTCTTTCGCAATCAACGCGAGCGCGCCGAATCAGCGCGCGCAGCTCGCTTTCGGGGCGCTCCTTGATACGCAATTGCACGAGCTTGACGCCGAGCGGCAGCAGGCGCTCCAGCCAGGAGGCGTCGTCGACTACAAGGTAGAAGGGATCGAGCTTCACGGAGCCTCCTCGTCAAAAGCCCGGCCTATCAGCGGGGTCGACGGCTCGGCGAGATCGCGCGGAGTCATGGGCTGGGCGAGATATGCGGCGCGCCCCGCTTCAATAGCGTGGCAAAAAGCGCGGGCCATCGTCGTGGGATCGCCGGCTCGCGCGACCGCGGTGTTGAGCAATATGGCGTCGTAACCGAGTTCCATCGCCGCCGTCGCATGGGACGGCGCTCCGATCCCCGCGTCGACAATCAAGGGAACGCGGGGAAAGCGCGCTCTTAGCGCGCGCAAACCAAATGCGTTGTTGATTCCGCGCCCCGAGCCGATCGGCGCCGCCCAGGGCATCAGCACGCGACAACCGACGTCGAGCAGTTTCTCGGCGAGCACGAGGTCTTCGGTCATATAGGGAAAGACGTGGAAGCCTTCGCTGGATAGGCTGCGGGCCGCTTCCAAGAGACCGAAGGGATCGGGCTGCAGCGTGTCCTCGTCTCCAATCACCTCGAGCTTGATCCAGTCCGTCGCAAAAACTTCCCGCGCCATTTGCGCGGTCGTCACGGCCTCTCGCGCGGTGCGGCAGCCCGCCGTGTTGGGCAGAACGCGCGCGCCAGACGCTCGCACAAGCTCCCAAAATCCTTGGCCGGCGCGCGAACCGCCCGCCTCGCGCCGCAGAGAAACGGTGACGATCTGGCTTTGCGAGGCGCGGATAGCCTCGGCGAGAATGGAAGGAGAAGGGTAGCGGGCGGTGCCCAACAGCAATCGAGAGCTAAAGTTTTCGCCATAAAGGGTGAGCGCGTCTTGCAACGTCAGCCTCCCTGCTTAGGCGCGAGGATTTCCACGGCGTCGCCCTCTTTCAGTTTCGTCAGGCTCCGGTCCTTCGCGCGTACGAACGCCCGATTAAGCGCGGTGGCGACGAGCTGGTCGTCGTAGCCAAGCTCGGCCAAAAGCTCGTCGAGCGTCGGCGCGGCGACTTCGCGCGCCTCGCCGTTAACCCGAATCCGCATCACAGACCTCCGGAAACCAAGCGTTTTCAAGCACGATCCTGGCCGCGCGCCGAGCCAGCGCCGGGGCCAGCAAAAAGCCGTGCCGGTAAAGTCCGTTAATGTATAGAGTGCGGCCCCGTCGCGTCAGTCGGGGGAGATTGTCGGGATAGGCGGGGCGCAAGTCGGAACCCATCTCGATAATCTCGGCCTCGGCGAAGGCCGGATGGATGGCGAAAGCGCTATTGACGAGTTCGACGACGGAGCGCGCGGTGACGCGCGCCGCCTCTTCATTCTCGATCATCGTCGCGCCCGCCATGAAGACGCCTTCCGCGCGCGGCACGACATAGACCGGCCGGCGCGGATGCAACATGCGCACGGGACGGGAAAGTTTCACATCATTGGTGCGCAGCAGCAGCATTTCGCCCTTCACCCCGCGCAAGCGGGGAAGATCGTCCCTCGCGGCGAGGCCGCGGCAATCAACGGTCCAATCGGCGCCTTCGCGCGCCTCCGCGCCAAAGCGCAGCGAAACATTGGCCATGCCCGCGAGCCGTTCGGTCAAGGCAGCCATCGCAAGGCGCGGATCGAGATGCGCCTCCGATCGAAAATAGAGCGCGTTTTCAAAACGGCCCGCCAAATCCGGCTCCAGCTTCCCCACGCCCGCGCCGTCGAGCGCCTCGAAATTCCGCGTGCGCCTCGAAAAATCGCGCAATTCGGCTTGCTCGCGCGGCGGGGCGACGACAAGGCTCCCCGAAACCGTGGCCACTGGCGCATCCCTGGTCCAGAACTCCAGCGCCTCCTCGCCGAGACTGGCGACGATCGGCTCCGCGCTTTCCCTTTCGCACCAGGGGGAGATCATGCCGCCAGCGAAGCGCGAACAGCCCATGCCGGCCTGTGGCCGCCGTTCGACCAATTCGACGTGAAGGTCTCGTTCCGCCCCCTGCCGCGCGAGCTCGAAGGCCGCCGTGAGGCCCGCCACGCCGGCTCCGATCACGTCAACGCGCATGGAGATTCGTCTTGCCGCAGAGCGACAACTCGCTGATTTTTCGTCGCACTTATCCTCCCTACGCCAGTTCTAACTGGATCAGGTTATAAGGGTCGCCGCGCCGCGTGGCGATTTGCAACGCATTTTTCTCGGCCTCTCAGCCCCTCGACCGCGCCGGACGGGGCTCCCCTGGCGATTTCAGGATTGCGCCAGGAGAACGCCAAGGTCAACGAAATTGTCCTGGATGCGCGCATTGACTTGGACTTCCGTCCTGCGTAAAGCTGCGATAAATCTCGTCAGAGATGCTCAAAGGAAACCTGCTCGCCCTGGAGACGACAGGCCCACGCCCGGCAGCGCGTTGCGCTCCCGGGCGCTTTTTGTTTTGAGCGATCCTGCGCCGCCAACGGCCGGGCACAAGGAGAACACGCATGTTCGAGAGCCTTTCCGACAAGCTCTCCGGCATTTTCGACAAGCTGACCCGGCGCGGCGCTCTCTCCGAGGCCGACGTCGCCGAAGCTCTGCGCGAGGTGCGTCGCGCCTTGCTCGACGCCGACGTCGCGCTCGACGTCGTCCGCTCCTTCACCGACAAGGTGCAACATCGCGCCGTCGGCGCCAATGTCATCAAGTCGGTGTCGCCCGGCCAGATGGTCATCAAGATCGTCAACGACGTTCTGGTCGAAACCCTTGGCGAGACGGCCGAACCGATCAAGCTCGAGGAACGACCGCCGGTCATCGTCATGATGGTCGGCCTGCAGGGCGCCGGCAAAACCACGACCACGGCCAAGCTCGCCAAACGCCTCAAAGAGCGTCACAAAAAGCGCGTGTTGATGGCCTCGCTCGACGTCAAGCGTCCGGCCGCGCAAGAGCAGCTGGCCATCCTTGGCCGGCAGGTCGACGTCGACACGCTGCCGATCGTCGCGGGTCAGACTCCCTTGCAGATCGCGCGCCGGGCGGCCGAAGCCGCGCGGCTCGAAGGATATGACGCCGTGTTGCTCGACACGGCGGGCCGCACCCATATCGACGAACCGCTCATGCAGGAAATGGCGGACATCAAGTCCTACGCCAATCCGCACGAAATTCTGCTCGTCGCCGATGCGCTGACCGGCCAGGACGCGGTCAATCTCGCCAAGAATTTCGACGCTCGCGTCGGCATCACCGGCATCGTGCTCACCCGCATGGACGGCGACGGCCGCGGCGGCGCCGCTCTCTCTATGCGTCATGTGACGGGCAAGCCGATCAAGCTGATCGCCACCGGCGAAAAAATGGATGCGCTCGACGAATTCTCGCCGAAGCGCATCGCCGATCGCATTCTCGGCATGGGCGACATCGTCGCACTGGTGGAGAAGGCGGCGGCGGCCATCGACCAGCAGGAGGCCGAACGCGCCGCCCAGCGCATGGCAAAGGGCAAGTTCGATCTTCAGGACCTCTGCGATCAGCTCGCCATGGCCGAGAAAATGGGAGGCCTCTCCGGAATTATGGGGCTGCTGCCCGGCGTAGCGAAGATGAAGGACCAACTCGCGGCCGCGAATATCGACGAGAAGATCATCAAGCGTCAACGCGCGATCATCCTCTCCATGACGCCGAAGGAGCGCCGCAATCCCGACATCCTCAAGGCCTCGCGCAAACGGCGCATCGCCGCGGGTTCCGGCGTGAAGGTCGAGGAAGTGAACAAGCTGCTCAAGCAGCATCGGGGCATGGCCGATCTCATGAAATCGATGGGAGGCGGCAAGCGCGGCGGCGGTCTGATGGGCCGCGCGGCGCAAATGATGGGCCTCGGCGGAATGGCGCCCCCTTCCAAGGAAGAACTCGCCGAGATGCAAAAGAAGCTCGCTGCGGGCGGCATCGCGCCGCCAAGCGAAAGCCTCCCCGAGGCGCCGCCCGCGGAACTGTTCGCGCCCAAGCCCACCCTTCCGGGACTTGGGGGCAAAGGCCTTCTGAGCGGGTTCAACCCGTTTGGGAAGAAAAAATAAGATGCGCTTTTCAGGCCGCGTCTCATTCACAACACAAAAGGAAAAAGCCAAATGTCGCTGAAGATCAGACTTTCCCGCGGCGGCGCCAAGAAGCGCCCGTTCTATCGCGTTGTCGTCGCCGACGCTCGTTCGCCTCGCGACGGCCGTTTCATCGAAAAGCTCGGAACCTTCGATCCCCTGAAGGCGAAGGACGCCGCCGACCGCCTCGTCCTCGACGCGGAAAAGGCCAAGGAATGGATCGGCAAGGGAGCGCTGCCCACGGATCGCGTGGCGCGCTTGCTGGAAACCGTCGGAATCGGTAAGCGCGAGGCGCGCAACAATCCGGTGAAGGCGCAGCCCAAGAAGAAGGCGCAGGAGCGCGCGGCCGCGGCTGCGGCCGCCGCCGCCGCCGCCGAGTGATCGACGAGACTGCTCCTGACCTCGACATGGGACGGGAGATGATTCTGCTTGGGCGTTTCGGCGCGGCGCATGGCGTGCGCGGTGAAATCCGCCTCCAGAGCTTCACGGCGGACCCCTTGTCCATCGCGAGCTATGGCCCGCTCTTTGACGAGGGCGGGCGGCGGAGATTTGTGCTGACGCTGGCGCGGCCGCAGGGCAAGGACATGCTCATCGTCCGCGTCGAAGGCGTGACCAACCGCGTCGAAGCCGAAAAGCTCAACCGCGTCGATCTTTTCGCGCCGCGTTCGAGCCTGCCCGCGCCCGAGGAAGACGAATTCTATCTCGTCGACCTCGAAGGGCTGCGCGCCGAAACGGCAGACGGGACTTTGCTCGGCCATGTGCTGACCATGCGTAATTTTGGAGCCGGCGACATTCTCGAAATTCAGCCGCCGCAAAGCGGAGAAACGCTGCTTTTTCCATTCACCAAGGCGGTCGTCCCGGTGGTGGACATCGACGGCGGACGGGTGATCGTCGCGCCGCCAAAGGAAATCGAAGCGAAAGAAGGGTGAGCAATTCGGGCCCGCCGCGAATTCCTCGCCAGGAGAATTAGCACGGATCCAAGATCGTGCTTCCCGCCCTGCCCAATATTTCGCGCGGGAGCGGATGGGGCCGCGCAATTCTCCCGCCTGTGGCTTTATCCTTCAGCCAAGACGGATGAGCAGGATTTCTTGGCCCGCGCGACAAGGGGAAGCGTGGAAAAGATCGGCCCTTCAACCAGTGGCGTCGACATTTCGAGGGATTGCCGCAACATGCGTCGCCTCACGGGCGGCGTTGTCCGATTTTCGCCAATGCGTTGGCGCCCATTCTAGCCCAAACAATCACGGGGTGTTAAGTCAGCCATCCGGCTAGTTCTACTGCGTCATGAACGAATTTGTCGGCGGTTTCGTCATTGCGAGCCGAAGGCGTGGCAATCCAGGGGGGCTGGTGCGGCTTAAGGATTGCTTCGGCTCGCGCTCGCAATGACGGCGCTGGCCCGGCCCCAGGCCGCTTCGTGACGCAGTAGAACTAGAGCAAAATCCGAAAAACTTGATAGACTTTTTCGATCGGATTTTGCTCCAGCTTTTTGAATCTGGAGCGATTTCTTATCGACCAGACGATTTCGTCTGGTCGATAAGCGCCATCTAGGAGGCAGCTGGAACGGTGCTTGCCGATTCGCAATGCTGGTTCGACGAATTGCGCGGAGCAGTCGGGACGAATCTGGCGAAGGGATTCCGCGGCATGGCTCAGCGGCGCGGGCGCGATGGAGGGCGGCGTTGGCGGCCGGGCGATTACGAAGCCACGCCTACACTATTTCCTTCGAATTATGGAATCTTATGCTTATCGGTGTGATTCGGAATCAAATCCCATGATTTACGATCTTCTTATCGTTGGCGGCGGCGTCAATGGCTGCGCGATCGCGCGAGATGCTGCGGGGCGTGGGCTTTCCGTTCTGCTGGTGGAGCAGGGAGATCTTGCGAACGCGACATCCTCGGCCTCGACCAAACTCATTCATGGCGGGCTGCGCTATCTCGAGCAATACGAGTTCAGGCTGGTCCGGGAGGCTTTGGCCGAACGCGAACTTCTCCTTCGCTCGGCGCCTCACATCATCTGGCCGCTGAAATTCGTCCTGCCGCACGAGCGAGGGCTCAGGCCGGCATGGATGATGCGGATCGGCCTTCTTCTCTATGATTATCTGGCGCCGAGAAAACAGCTTGAGCGCTCCCGGGCGGTCTCCCTGCGAAACAACGCGTTCGGCGCGCCCCTGCGGCCCTCCTTCACGCGGGGCTTCACCTACGCCGATTGCTGGGTGGACGACGCGCGTCTGGTGATCGCCAACGCCGTCTCCGCCAAGGAGCATGGAGCCGAAATCCATGTTGGCGCGAGATTTGTTTCCGCGATACGAACCAGGGACAGGTGGATCGCGACGATCGAGCGCAAGGGCGATGCCGAGGATCTCGAAGCCCGGATCGTGGTCAACGCAGCGGGTCCCTATGTCTCACGTGTTCTGGACGGCTCGCTTCACATTAAATCGCGCAAACATGCCCGACTCGTGAAGGGCTCCCATATCGTCACGCGAAAATTATACGAAGGCGATCACGCCTATCTGCTGCAAAATCCCGACAAGCGTGTCGTCTTCGCAATTCCTTACGAACAGGAATTCACCCTTATCGGCACCACCGACCTGTCTTTCGACGACCCTCCCGCCCCGGTTTCCATCAGCGGCGAGGAAATCGAATATCTGACCGGCGCGATAAACCGCTGTTTCAATCGCGTCATCTCCGAGAACGATATTGTCTGGAGCTATTCGGGGCTGCGCCCGCTCTTCGACGATGGCGCGATCGAGGCCTCGGTGGTCACGCGCGATTACGCCTTCGATCTCGATATCGACGCGGCGCCGGCGCTGTCGATTTTCGGCGGAAAAATCACAACGGCGCGTCGCCTTGCTGAACATGCGCTGGAACAATTGGCGCCATTTTTCCCACATCTTGGACCCGCCTGGACCCAGGCGAGGCCGCTGCCGGGCGGAGATATCACCGATTTTCCGGCATTTCTCTCCCAGCTTACGCGGGAAAAGCCGTTCCTGTCGCCCATCGCCGCGCGCCGATTGGCTCACGCCTATGGAACAAGAGTCTGGCGCCTCTTGGGCGCAGCTCATGACTTGACGGAGCTTGGCGAGGATTTCGGCGATGGCCTGACAAGCGCGGAGTTGCGCTATCTTGTCAGGGAAGAATGGGCGCGCTCCGCCGATGACGTGCTATGGCGGCGCTCCAAGCTTGGGTTGCATCTGACGAAAGCCCAGCAGGCCGGAGTGGCGGCGGCGCTTTCGAAAATCCTTGAGGAAGCCAAGCTTTGACCGCTCACAAATAAGAAAGCCGACGGAAGACCGCCGGCTTTCCCGAGATGCGAGGCGTCTGCGCTTACTGCTGTTGCGCGCCGACGGAGCCGACGTCGATTTTCACGCCGGGTCCCTGGGTCGAACTCAACGCGATGCGTTGGATATAGGTGCCCTTGGAGCCAGCCGGCTTCGCCTTCGCCACCGCGTCGACAAAAGCCTTAATGTTCTCGACGAGCTTTCCTTCATCGAAGGAGGCTTTGCCAACCGTGCCCTGCACGATGCCCGCCTTCTCGACCCGGAACTCGACGGCGCCGCCCTTCGACGCCTTGACGGCGGCCGCGACGTCCATTGTGACTGTTCCCACCTTCGGGTTTGGCATCATGCCGCGCGGACCGAGAACCTTGCCCAGGCGACCGACGAGCGGCATCATGTCCGGTGTGGCGATGCAGCGGTCGAACTCGATGACGCCACCCTGAACGGTGGTCACCAAATCCTCCGCGCCTACCACGTCGGCGCCGGCGGCCTTAGCCTCGTCCGCCTTGGGGCCGCGGGCGAAAACGGCGACGCGCAGGACGCGGCCGGTGCCATTCGGCAGGTTGACGACACCGCGCACCATCTGGTCGGCATGCTTGGGATCGACGCCCAGATTCATTGCGATTTCGACGGACTCGTCGAACTTGGCCTTGGCGCGCTCGCGCACCATCTTGATGGCCTCGCCGAGCGGATAGAGCTTCGTGCGCTCGACGCCCTCGCGCGCCTTGGCGATTCTTTTTCCGATATGCGCCATGATCTTACTCCGCCACCTGCAGACCCATCGCCCGAGCCGAACCGGCGATCATCGTCATCGCGGACTCGACAGTGGAGCAATTCAGATCAGGCATCTTCTTTTCGGCGATCTCGCGGATTTGGGCCTGGGTGATCGTCCCGACGAAGCCGCGTCCGGGTGTCTTCGAGCCGGAGGCCGGCTTCTTTCCAATCTTCAGCCCCACCGCTTTCTTCAGGAAGAAGCTGACCGGCGGCTGCTTCATCTCGAAGGTGAAGGAGCGGTCCTGATAGGCGGTGATGATGACGGGAATGGGGGTTCCCTTATCCATCTGCGCCGTCTTGGCGTTGAACGCCTTGCAGAACTCCATGATGTTCAAACCGCGCTGACCCAGCGCTGGACCAATCGGCGGAGACGGATTCGCCGCGCCAGCCGGCACCTGGAGCTTGATGTAGCCCGTTATTTTTTTCGCCATTTTCTTCTCCAACGTTGGACCTTGGCGACCGCGCGGTTGCACGCTGGTCGGTCAAAGCCGGCTGCAGTCGCGTGGTCACGGCGCTGGTTCCCTCATGGCGTTCAAGGGAGACGCCCGCCACACTGCTCCTCGAGGCGGCGAGCCGCCTCGAATTCTTTGAATCCTAGACTTTTTCCACCTGGCCGAATTCGAGTTCGACCGGCGTCGCGCGACCAAAGATCGACACAGCGACCTTGAGGCGCGAACGATCCTCGTCCACTTCCTCGACGACGCCGTTAAATGAGGCGAAAGGACCGTCGGCGACGCGAACGGTTTCTCCGACCTCGAAGGAGATGGTGGCCTTGGGCCGCTCGACGCCCTCGGCGACCTGGCCCTTGATGCGGAGCGCTTCGTCCTCGCTGATCGCCATCGGCTTGTTGTCGGCGCCGAGAAAGCCAGTGACCTTGGGCGTGTTCTTGATCAGTGAAAAAACCTGGTCCGTCAGGTCGCACTTCACGAGAACGTAGCCGGGAAAGAATTTTCTCTCCGTATTGACCTTGCGGCCGCGGCGCACTTCGACCACGTGCTCGGTCGGCACGAGAATCTCTTCGAAGCGGTCCAGGCAGTTTCGCTGCGCAGCCTGCTCCCGAATGGATTCCGCGACCTTCTTCTCGAAGTTCGAATAGGCGTGGACGATGTACCAGCGCATGGTCATGCCGCTAAATTGGCTCCTGAAAAACTAAAATTACTGCCCGATCCGCAGCATCAATCCGACACCGAGACGCAGGGCCCAATCGACGACGACGAAGAACAGGCTCGCGGCCAGCACCATCAATATGACGAGTCCGCTGGTGACCAGGGTTTCGCGGCGCGTAGGCCAAGTGACCTTTTTCGCCTCGGAACGGACCTCCTGCAGGAATTGAATTGGATTGGCCATGAGGACTTACCTGACGCCCTGGAGTTTCATGAGCGCGACCCGTCGTCCTTGACGAGAGACGCTTTCCGCAAAACAATCGCGGCGCGGAGCCTATCGGCCGCGCGCCACGGAAGCTGGCTTATAACGGCTTCTCTCGGCGCCGCCAAGAGGAATTTTGCGCCGCAGTCCCCCGCCGCGTTAAGCTCAAATGAGACGACGCTCTTTTCCGAGCAGCCCTCGCCCCGGTATATTCCGGGCTGGAAAGACGCCAGCCGATGTTCTGGCGCTAATTCGAAGGTCGAAAAATGGGTTCCGGCGCGGTTACGGACGGGGATATCGGCGCGAGCGGCGAGCAGCCGAGCTTGCCAAAGGCGCTGGCGTTCCTGTCTTCCGGGGCGCCGGAAGCCGACGAGGCTCGGGAGCGTCTCGTCGGAAAATACGGCGAGGTCGCGCCGGAGGAGGCGGATTGCATCGTCGCGCTCGGCGGCGACGGCCTCATGCTGCGCACTCTCCACCGCTTCCTCGGCGAGGGCAAACCGATCTACGGCATGAACCGTGGGTCG
This sequence comes from Methylocystis sp. KS32, assembly GCA_002862095.1. Lineage (GTDB taxonomy): Bacteria > Pseudomonadota > Alphaproteobacteria > Rhizobiales > Beijerinckiaceae > Methylocystis. The sequence goes on from PHSQ01000001.1 coordinate 128,036, forward strand.
GTTGGCTTTCTGATGAACCAATACCGCGAAACCGGTTTGCGCAAACGGATCGCCGCGGCGAAGCGTTCGATCATTCATCCTTTGCTGATGCACGCGATCGACCGGCAGGGCGGAGAATTCCGCGCCCATGCGATCAACGACGTTTCTTTGCTGAGGCAAACCTCGCAAATCGCCAAGCTGAGGATCTCCGTAAACGATAAAGAGGCGATGGCCGAGTTGATCGCGGACGGCGTGCTGGTCGCGACGCCAGCAGGCTCTACCGCTTATAACCTCTCCGCGCACGGGCCGATCCTACCGCTCAACGCGCCGCTGATGGCGCTCACGCCTATTTCCGCCTTCCGGCCCCGCCGATGGCACGGCGCGCTGCTACCGGACGACGCGAAAGTGAAATTTGAAGTGCTCGAGGCAGAAAAACGGCCAGTTTCGGTGGTCGCGGACCACGACGAATTTCGCGACGTCGCGAGCGTCGAGATAGCGATGGATCACGCGACCGAATTGTTGCTGTTGCATGACCCCGGGCACTCGCTGGAGGAGCGGATTTTACGCGAGCAGTTTGGTTATTGAGCCCCTGCCCCAGGCTCAATAACCCGTCATTTCGAGATATCCCTCCCCCTCATGCGAGCCGGCGAAGGCGATGGGGCCTTCCCAATAGGAAAATCTGGTTCCCATCCAGCTTGCGGGATTGACCGGCTTCGTGATGATGTCGAGGCCGTGACTTTTCACGGCGAGTCGCCATTCACTCGGAAGCGTGGCGGCCGAAAGTTTTGTCTCTTTCAGCGGTTCAATCGAAATATCGCCCGCCTGCAAGCGCTGCGGCGCGCCATCGGCGGAAATCCATGTTCCGCCGATGAAATCGCGGCCCGATAAGCCGCGCAGGCGGAACAACATCAATTTCTCACCGGCGGGAAGGTGCAAGGAAAACCAGTCCCACCCCTTTTGATCGGAGGCCAAAGGCTGACTGCTCCATTCGCGGTCCATCCAGGCGCGGCCGGAAACCGCGACCGCTTTTCCCCGCAAAACGATTTCGCCCTTAACGGTATAAAACGGCTCGCTGAAATAATAAGACGCCTGCCCGCTTTCCGATTTGAGGCTGTAGCCCTTATCGCCTTGAAGAACCGGGCCTTTGTCGGAAGTCAATTCAAGCTTGTAAGAAAACTCGCGCCCCACGGCGCCGAGGGAGAGGCGGGCGATCCCGTTTCCTCTCGCCTTCATCGACCAATTGTCGATGAAGGCCTCGAAGGGTTCGCCCGAAACACCCGCTTGTCCTATCCCTCCGCGGGCCAGAGTTTCGGCGAAGAGATGTTCGGTCGCGCTCGTCACCGCCGCGTGGCCCATGAAGACGACGCCGTTGTCCCAGCCGCCTCCCTCCGGCCCCGGTTTAAGCGCCTGACGAAAAAGCGTCCATTGCGCGCCATAGGAGGCGCCCGAACCATCGCGGAGATTGGCGGTCAGATACCACCATTCGGTACGAAAGCCGGGATGCGCGCCAAAGTCGCGCGGAAACGTAAACTCGACGCCTGGAACGACGGGCGCGAATCCCGGCGCTTCCTTCCCCAGTCCGCCAAAACTATCGGCGGCGACGGAAAACGGAACCAGGCAGACCAGTGCGGCCGCCAGCGCTCTAGCCTTCATTGGCGAATACTCGCAGTAACTCCGCCGGCGTCTTGCGCGCCAGTCTGATCGCGGGAACGAGCGCGGCCGCCAAGGCGACGAGCAGCGCGATAACGAAGGCCTGCGCCCATTGACCGGGGAAGACATGGAACGGCAGGCGCCAGCCAAAGGCTTCGACGTTCACGATCGCGACCAGACACCAGGACATGAACAGGCCGAGCGGTAGCGCCCATAAGGCGGTCGTCGCGGCGAAAATCAACGTGCGAACCAGTTCGACCACGGCGAGGCGAGGGCTCGAGACCCCAAGCGCCCATACCGGCGCGAGTTGCATCAATCGCATTTCGTTCAGCGTCAGCAGGCTGAAAAAAAGAGCGATCGCGGCAACGATCAGCGTGAGAGTATTCAGCGCGCCAGTCACCGCGAAAGTGCGTTCGAAAATCGATAGGGACAGTTCCTTGACATAGGCCCGATTGGCGAGCCGCGCGAGCGAGGGGCCCATCTCCTCTTGCAGATCGCGGATGAGCGCCTCGGTTTTTCGTGGGGCGACCCGAATACTGTAATTTGTGCGCGGCGCCAGCGGCCAGTGACGTTTGAAGGCGTCGGCGTCCACCCGCAATTGTCCGATCGGATTGCCATAGTCGGGATAAATCCCCACCACGATCGCGCGCAAGGTTGCATCCTGAGCCGGGATTTCGATGGCGTCGCCGAGCCCGAGTTTCAGCCGCCGGGCCAATTGTTCGCTTATCAAGGCGGCGTCCCCGCGTGTCAGACGGTCCCAGGCCTCTTCACTTTGCGACAGCAGCGGGAAGTGCTCGCGATAGGTCGGGTGCGCGCGCAGGCCAAAAACTTCCGCCGGCCAATGGCCGATTTCCGTTTTCGTCCGCCATGTCGGCAGTATCGCCTCGACTTCGGCGCGGCGCCCCAGCCACTGCTCGATCCTTCGGGCGGCGAGGTCGTCCTTCGCCTCGAAATAAACTTCCGCGATCAGACGTTCGTTGAGCCATTGCGTGAAGGTGAGCCGGAATCCTTCCACCATGCCGCCAACGCCGATATTGGCCGCGAGCGCCAGAAGCAAGGACATGAGCGCGAGGGAAAGTCCGGGAAGCTGCTGACGACTGTCCGCCCAGAACCACTGGGTCAAGGGACGATTTGCAAAGCGTCCGCCCAGACGAAGCGCGCTGTCCATCGCGACCGGCAAAATGAGCGCGACGCCAAGCGAAGCGCCGCCAATCAGCGCGAAGCCGGCCGTGTATCCTCCCCCGAAGAACCAGAAGGCGAGCGCGGCGGCGAAGACCGTCGCGCCCAACAGACCCTGCCGGCGCAGATAATGGCGGTGCGCTTCACGCCACGCCTGAGGCTGCGTACGCAATATCGGCAGGCGGAACGCGCGGATCAGGCCGCTCCACGCCGAGCTGATGGCTCCCGCAAACGCCATCAGCATTCCAGAGAGGATCCAGCCCGGTTCCAGCGACAGCCGCGTCGACACTGCGGCGCCGTAAAGGCTGTCGAGACTTGCGGCGACATTGGGCAATAGGGCTTGCGCCATCCAATAGCCAAGCAATAAACCGCCTCCGCCCGCGAGAAGGGTCAGAGCGAAAAGCTCCATGCACATGGCGGCGACCAGTGTCCTTGCGGAAACGCCAACCGCGCGAACCGTGCGGATGATCGTCAGGCGCTGCTCGAAGGCCAGTCCGAACGAGGCGTGGACGATGAAGAGGCCGACCAGAAAAGAGAGCAGCGCGAAGGCTGTCAGATTGAGATGGAAACTGTCGGTGAGGCGCGCGAGATCGGAGTCTTGGTTGGGCTCGACCAACCGCAGGGTTTGCCCGACCACATCGCTCAGCGGCGCCTCTCCTTCGCTCTCAACGATCAGTCGAGAGAGCTGGTCATGGCGATCGAGAAGCTTTTGCGCGAGACCGACGTCCATGATGAGCGCGTCAGGCGGCGCTTGCGATAGAACCTCCACCGGCGGGAACGCCTGGCCCAGGCTCGCGACGGCTCCTCTTAGACCAAAAGTGTCGAGCGTTTCCGGCGCGGCGAAGCCAGCGCCTGGCGACGTTATGAATTTCTCCAAGCCGATTTTTTCGCCCAAGCCCGACAGCCGCGCGCCGCGCGGCAGGGTGAGCGGTTCGATTCCGATGATTCGAAGGGTTTTGTCCTTCAGGCGGATCGTCCCTTCGAGCACGGGAGAAACCTTCCACCCGGCGCGGCGCAGCCTGACGTAATCGCTTTGCGGAAACAGTCCGCCCTGACGCGAAACCAGCGCTCGCGTGTCCGCGCCGTTCACGGCCGCCGCCGCATCCGCGTAACTCTTGCGCGCATTAGCGTTTAGCGCCTGCACGCCGCTCCAGAGCGCCGTCGCGATCGACAAGCCCGCAAGAAGCGCCGCCAGATTCAGGCGGTGGCGCCGCCAATGCGCCAGAAGCGCGAACAGTGTCCAAAACGCCTGTTTCATCTCTCGCCTCGGCGCCCGGGCCAGACGCCGTCTTCCACGATGGTTCCCGACGAGAGGAGAGCTTGCCGCCCGAGCTTGGCGGCAAGGCGGGCGCTGTGCGTCACCATCATAAAAGAGCATCCGGTCTCGGCCACGAGTTCGAGCGCCAAATTCAGAACCGCGTCGCCCGTCGCTTCGTCGAGATTGCCGGTCGGCTCGTCGGCGAGGAGCAGACGGGGCCGGACCGCCAAGGCCCGTCCGATGGCCACTCTTTGCTGTTGTCCTCCAGAAAGCTGCTCGGGATAGCGCGAGAGAAGGCTCGAAAGGCCAAGCCGTTCGGTCAGTTCGTCAAGCCACGAAGCCTCTAATCGGTCTGAAATCCGGGCCTGAAAAGCCAGATTGTCCCTGACGTCGAGGCTCGGGATCAGATTGAATTGCTGGAAGACGACGCCAATCGCCCGCTGGCGCACTGTCGCTTGCTCGGTTTCCGGCAGAGCGGAGACCAGCGTCCCGTCCAACCAGATTTCCCCCGAATCCGGACGGTCGAGGCAGCCGACGAGGTGCAGCAGCGTGCTCTTGCCGCTTCCTGACTCACCCATCAAAGCGACGCTGGCGCCGGCCTCCAGCGTCAACTCGACTCCCTTCAGGATTTCCAGGGCGCCTTGGGGCGAGGGATAAGTCTTTCTGAGCCCCACGACCCGCAGGAAAGGTTGGGGCGAAGATAATGCGCTCGGCGTCATGTCGCGGACGGTCGCCCCGTTTTTGGCTCTGCGCCGATTTCTATCATGTGGGCTCGCGCCCTCGCAAAACACCGGCCTCGAAGGCGCGATCCCCATAAGGCCGCGTGGCGCGGATGGAGCGATCCAGCGCCTTCACGCGGAAAATTTGATTAAACAGCCGTGGAAGGCGCACACCGGTCATTTACAGCCCAATGTTATCTTTTTAAAAGCGAAAGTGTTTTAGGGGGCGTCCATGTTGCGTCGGAAGGATCGGTCGGCGGAACAAATTCTCGACGACGGCGCGGAAAAAGAACTGTCAGCCAAGATTGCGGCGCTGTGTGCGGCAACCGAGCCTTATCTCGCCCCATCGATAATTGCTCGTCCCGTGCTGCCGCTCGCGGATTATCGCATCGCTAGCTTCAGGCGGCAGGTGGATTGGGCGAAGCTGCGGCGCCCCTGAAGGGATGCCCGCCCAGCGTCAGCTTTTGCGCGCCCTCAAGCCTGTCGTCGTGGTTATCTGGACTTGGGGGACGCACGCGTGACCCAGAAATCTATTTCCTCATTAGCAGAAGCCGCGCAGCGCTGAATTTCGCGCCACGCCATGACATTATGCACGCCATTGAACTCTGCGGCGTCGATCACGGCGCCGGCTATGCAGAGGGAAATGGCTATCAAAACTCGCATGGGGCAATGCTGGGCGCAAAGCATTGAGGTTCCGATAAAAAATTAGTGTCATTCCGCCCGCATTATTCAGCGTCTCGAACTTTGTGCCGCTCGCGGCGCGGTTTTCGGGTGACCCAATCGAGAGTTTTCAGTGGCGCCGACGCGCGTTTTCGTCACCGGCGGCATGTCCGGCGCTCAAAGAAGAACGGTTTGAGGGACGAGTTTGGTCTGCGCGGCGCCCCGCTCCGCCGCTCGGGTGGCGAGCGGGGGGATTTTTTCTAGCGGGAAGTTCCAGATGTCCTGTCCGCAACCCTGTGCGGGCAAATGAATCCTCATCTTCGTCTTCATCTCGACGACGCGGCGATCTCGATCGGCCGAGGGTGCGGCGTGTCGAAGCAGCGCAATTGCTGGCCGCCATGGATGGCGTCGAACGTGTCGTCGATGGCGACGCGGTTGGGGATCTGCGTGAATGATTCGCAATAGAGGTCGACCATGGCGCGGTCCAGGCGCGGCAGCGCGCGGGCCTCCGGCAAATTTTAGGGCGAAAGATTGCGCCATATAGGCGGGGTTAGTATTTAACGCTCTCGCCGAAATTGGAGGCGGGACTCCGTTTTATAGAATGCTTGTTGTTTAGGCCCGCTATCGACTCTCGGTAAGGTTCTCCAAATTTGCTGTATCAAGTAACGCCCTCAGCGCGAAATTTCTCCCCCCACCTCGTCGACGCCATAGACGTCGTCGCGGAAATGCACGGCGCCATCGGCCGAGGCCCAGCCGGTCATATAGACCCAGATCACCGGCACGGCATGCGCGAGCTTCACTTCCTCGCGCTCGCCGGAGGCGATCTTGCTCATGATCGCGGCCTTGTCCCAATGGCCCGGCGCGTCCTCCAGCAGCCAGGCGGCCAGGTCGTAGACCCCCTGCACCCGCACGCAGCCATGGGAAAGGAAACGATAGTCGTTGGCGAAGAGATTCTTCGTCGGCGTGTCATGCATATAAACGGAATAAGGGTTCGGCATCGAAATGCGGATCGAGCCCAAGGAATTATGCGCGCCGCTGTCTTGACGCAGCGTGTAGTTCAGCGCCTTCTCGCTCGACCAGTTCACCGTTCGGGGATCGATTTCTTCGCCGCGATTGTCCAGCACGCGGATCTTCGCGCGCGCGAGATAGCCGGGATCATGCTGCATTTTCGGCGCGATTTCGTTCTTGATGATCGAACTCGGCACGGTCCAGGTCGGATTGATGTTCACCGCGACGATTTTCGCCGAGACCTCCGGGGAGTGATGCTCGACGTCGCCGACGATCGCGGTGTAGCGATGAGCAACGCGATCGTTCTCCACGGCGTCGACCGCGGTCGAGGGGATATTCACGACGATGTAGCGTTGTCCGAAAGGAAAATCGACGCCGGCGAGCCGCTGGGCGCTGGAGGCGAGCTGACGGAAGCGGGTCGCGGCGGGAACGTCGAGCGCACGGAGCGTCGCGCCCGCCACGACGCCGGTCTGGCGCAAGCCCATGCGGAACTGGAAATGTTTTACCGCCTCCGTGAGCTTATCGTCCCATGCGGGGCGGACCCCCGAGAGTGAATCGTCCTCGGCCGCGAGGCGTCGGCGCAGCGCCGCCACCGCCGGCCCCTTGGAGCCCGGGTGCAAGGGAACGCCGACCTTTGGCCAACCGCCCTGATCGACGATGGCGGCGTAGCGTTCCGAGGCCTTCGAGGTAGCGAAGAAGGTCTCGGGCTGCAGAACGGGCGTCGGATCGTCGGAGAGCGCGGTTTCGCGCGGCGGCGCCGGTGGCTTCGGCCTTGGCTTGGGCTTTACCGGCTCAACCGTGGCGGCAGGCTGGCCGGAAGGCGCTTGCGCGCCCTCGGGAGGAGGCGTCACGGGAAACATCGGCGTCATCGGAGTCGCTGCGGGCGCGGACGGCGGGGTTGCGCCCGAAGGCCGCGGCGTCGCCGGCGGCGTGGCCTGCGCCCATATCGGCGCGGAAGGACCAAGCGCCAAAACCCCCGCAAGGGCGAAAGCCGCCAAGGCCGGCGCGACGCCGGCTAGTGGCGATTGCGTCGCGCGCCTTTTTTTCATGACTTGATTCCGTAAGCCTGTCAGTGATCTTCCGCCCTCGAAAAGAGCGCTGCAAGCAGCCGGGCGGGCGCTTGCTTGTTATTAATCGTCTTTTCGGCCGCGCCGCGCTTCAGGTCAACTTTATATTACCGCGAGCCGCCTGCGATGACTTAAGCTCCACACGCGGGGATTTTCAGGCGCCGACGGGCGGAAGCAACGTAGGATGGCTTTTTTCCCGAAATATGACCGAGGTGTTTCCAACGACTTAGATGAGCATTATCCGAGCATGGCGATTCAATAGGGGATTCGATATCCTGCTGAGGCCTCCCATATCCGAAGGAGGACGGTTGCGGCATTCCCACGCGACGCGGCGACGGGAGGGGCTCATGCCGTTGTCGAAGGATTTTCGCGAGAAGATCGCGAATGCGATCAAGGGCGGGATGTCGCGGCGCGGTTCGACATTGCTCCGGCGACCGCCATTCGCTGGGCGAAGCGCGTTGAGACCATGGGCGGCGACCGCGGTTCGCAGCGCATCGAGGCGCACGCGCAGTTCATCATCAAAGAGATCAAGACGAAGCTGGACGTGACGATCATGGAGCTTGCGCGACGAGATCCGGGAGCGCCACGGCCAGTCCTTCGGCAATGGCGCGGTGTGGCGGTTGCTGGCGCGGCGCAACATCACGCGCAAGAAGAAGACCGGTCATGCGAGCGAGCAGGAACGCGATGACGTCGAAGCCTCGCGCGAAGCGTGGTTCGCAGGACAGCTCGATCTCGATCCTAAAAGCTCGTGTTCATGGACGAAACCAGCATCTCGACGAGCATGGCGCGTCGCTTCGGCTGGGGGGCCGCGCGGCGAGCGCCGCCGCGCCTCGATTCCGTTCGAACCTTGGAACTCGGCTTGGTTTCTGGAGCGCCGCCCTGTCACCCGACGCTGACCGAAACGCTATGCATCATTGACTCACGCGCCTTGGCCGACACCCTCGGCTCTCTGTATTTTGAGGAAAACGGCGACGCGCGACATATCGCCATTGAAGATGTGGCCGTCCACATACGGCGGCAAAACCTCCCGCCGCACCGGCGACAAACGCAAAGGGTTGAAGTCGCTGCACAGGCTCAGCGCCTACGCCACCAACGCCCGGCTGACCTTGGCCCAGCGCTCGATTCTAGAGAAAACCAACGAAATCACCGCCATTCCCGAGTTGCTCGACCACCTCGTCGAAACCCATCAGCTCAAGGGCGCGCTTCAGCTGGGCTGCGTTTTTACGGATGGGGACTCCGGTCGCCTCTTTCAGGTCTGCTCGCCCTCGTGGCATAAGGCTTCGATGTGGCGCGCGACGGTCCTCACGCTTTTTCCCGAAATGTTTCCCGGCCCGCTGGGTCTATCCCTTGCCGGCGATGCGCTGTCGCGCGGCGTTTGGGAACTGGAGCCCCGCCAGATCAGGGAGCATGGCTTGGGGCGCCACCGGGCGGTCGACGATACGCCGGCCGGCGGCGGGCCTGGAATGGTGATGCGGGCGGACGTGATCTGCGCGGCGATCGACGCCGCCCTGACGCCCGAGGACGCGCGTCCCCGCCTGCTGATGAGTCCGCGTGGCGCGCCCCTGACGCAGCGCCGCGTGAGAGCGCTTGCCAATGGGCCGGGAGCTATCATTCTCTGCGCGAGATTCGAGGGCGTCGACGAGCGAATCATTTCCGCCCGCGCGCTCGAGGAGATTTCCATCGGCGATTACATCCTCTCGGGAGGAGAGATCGCCGCCCTGGCATTGATGGACGCGTGCATCAGGCTTTTGCCGGGAGTGATGGGGGAGGCGGCCTCCGGAACCGAGGAAAGTTTCGAGGGCGGCCTGTTGGAATATCCGCACTATACCCGGCCTCGGATGTTCGAAGGGCTCGAGATTCCCGAAATTCTGCTTTCGGGCGACCACAAGAAAATCGCCCGTTGGCGCCGCGAACAAGCGCTGCGGCTGACGAGGGAACGCAGACCCGATCTCGTCGGGGAACTTCGCGGCGGCACCGGAAATATCGATTAGCGTCGTCCGACGGCGAGCGCGTCATAGATGAGGCAGCCAAGCAAGGCGCCGCCGGACTCCGCGCCGAATATGCCCAATTCCGCCGCCTCGGGAGCCAGGCTTTCGAGGAGCGCAGGCGCCGCGAATGCGCCCGCGACCGCGACAAGGGCGCAAAAATAGTCGAAAAAGCCATAGCGCCAATTCGACCAGAAATTAGTCATGAACAGCGCCGCGCCGATCGTCGTCAATGTCTCGAGCATGTCGCAACCTAAGCAAAGCTTTCCGAGCCAAAGCCTAACGCGCGCCGGTTACCCAATTTCTTCGCAAGCTTTGCTGGAGATCCGCAACAGCAGAAATTTAATCATTTGTTAATAGCAAAATCTTATTTTATTTTTTGCCACGCCCATGGTTATTATTTGCTGAATGAACGCCAGCCATTGCATGTATTGTTTCTACACCTATATTTGTTTGATGTTTTGTGTTCGATGCAACTAAGGAGGGACTGATGAAACGCTCCCTATTAGCCATTCTTCTCGCCCTATGCATGGGCTTCGCTTTACAGCCGTCGCGGGCGCAGAATCTGTCTGGCGGCAGCACCACCGGTCCGGCGGTCGGCGGCAATGTCGAGCCCTCGACGGCCGTCCAAAAGCAAAATCGCCATATTCCTCATGCCGGGAAGCAAAAGGAGAGCGGGGTAAGCGGAACCTCGGCGGGCGCGCCGGCCATAGAAGGTCGGCCCGACACGCAAAGCGGACAGGCGCCCAAAGGCAGGGAAAAGACTTCTCGCCCCAGTTCTTAACGGGTGGGGACCGGCTGGCCGCTACGATAGTCGTAGAAGCCGCGTTGAGTCTTGCGGCCGAGCCAACCGGCTTCGACATATTTTACGAGAAGCGGGCAAGGCCGATATTTAGAATCGGCGAGCCCTTCGTGCAGCACCTGCATGACGGAGAGACAGACGTCGAGGCCGATGAAATCCGCCAATTGGAGCGGCCCCATCGGATGATTGGCGCCGAGTCGCATCGCGGTGTCGATCGCATCGACCGACCCCACGCCCTCGTAAAGTGTGTAGATGGCCTCGTTGATCATCGGAAGCAGAATGCGATTCACGATGAACGCGGGGAAATCCTCGGAGACGGTGATCGTTTTGCCGAGTCGGGTGATGAAAGCGCGGGCCTCCTCGAAGGTGCGATCCTCGGTGGCGATGCCGCGAATAAGCTCGACAAGCTGCATCCTCGGCACCGGATTCATGAAATGAATGCCGATGAACCGCTCCGGGCGCCCCGTGACAGCGGCGAGGCGCGTAATCGAAATCGAGGATGTGTTCGTGCCGATGATGGCGTCGGGCTTGAGCGCGAGCGCGACTTCCAACAAAATCTTGCGTTTGACCTCCTCGTTTTCGGAGGCGGCCTCGATCACGAGGTCGGCGTCGCGGAAATCCTGCACCGCAGGGGCCGACGAAAGCCGCGCCAGCGCCGCATCTCTCGCTGCGGCGTCGATGGTTCCGCGGTCGATGGCTTTTTGCATTTGCACTGCAATATCGTCCATGCCTGCTGCGATGCGTTCGCCGTTTACGTCGTTCAACGCAACGTCAAAACCCGCCAAAGCGCACACATGGGCGATACCCTTACCCATCTGTCCGGCGCCGATCACGCCAATCTTGCGAATTTCAAGGCTCATGTTTCGGGGCGTCCCCAAACGAGATGTGGCTCTTGTTATGCAGTGCAATATAGCGCGCGTTTCGCCGTAATGAAAATCCAATCTTTTCAGATGATGGCCTTAGGCGAAAAGAAATAGGGCTCGAGCGTGATTTCGCTCGAGCCCGAAAGCGCCCGCGGTCAGCGGCCGCTTTTGGCCAGTTCCGCGTCTAGTTCCGGTAGAGCGTTGAAAAGATCGCCGACGAGGCCGAAGTCGGCCACCTGAAATATCGGCGCTTCTTCATCCTTGTTGATGGCGACGATGACCTTCGAATCCTTCATGCCCGCGAGGTGCTGGATGGCGCCGGAAATGCCGACCGCGATGTAAAGATCGGGCGCAACGGCCTTGCCGGTCTGCCCCACTTGCAAGTCGTTGGGGGCGTAGCCGGCGTCCACGGCCGCGCGAGAAGCGCCGATGGCCGCATTGAGGCGATTTGCGACCGGCTCGATGTATTTGGCGAAATTCTCGGCGCTGCCGAGTCCACGCCCACCGGAAACGATGATCTTGGCGGCGGTGAGCTCCGGGCGTTCGGATTGAGCCAGGGCCTCGCTCTTGAAGGCGGAAAGGCCAGGTTCCGCCGGGCCGGAAACGGGCTCGATCGGGGCCGAGCCCCCTTGTCCTGCCGCTGCGAAGGCGGTGGTGCGGACGGTGATGACCTTTTTCGCATCCTTGGAGCGCACCGTCTGAATGGCGTTTCCGGCGTAGATCGGCCGCTCGAAGGTGTCCGCGGCGACGACCTTGATGATGTCCGAGATTTGGGCGACGTCCAGCAGAGCGGCGACGCGGGGCAACACGTTTTTCGTCGCGCTGGTCGAGGGGGCGATAATCACGTCATAGGCCCCGGCGAGGCCGAGAATCAGCGCCGCGACCGGCTCCGCCAGAACATGATCATAAACCGCGGAATCGGCCAGGAGAACCCGTTCCACGCCCGCGAGTTCCGAGGCTTGCTCCGCGGCGGCGCGCAGGCCGGAACCCGCGACGAGGACATGGATGGCTCCGCCGATTTCCTTGGCGGCGGCGAGGGCTTTCGCCGTGGCGGGCGCAAGAGTCCCATTGACGGTTTCCGCGAGAAGGAGCGTCGCCATGATCAAATTACTCCCGCTTCTTTGAGTTTCGTCACCAGTTCCGTCACGGAGCCGACCTTGACGCCCGCCTTGCGGACCGGCGGCTCGGTGGTTTTCAGCACTTCGAGGCGGGGGACGATGTCGACGCCGTAGTCGGCGGGCGTCTTCACGGCCACCTCTTTCTTCTTGGCCTTGATGATATTGGGAAGACTTGCATAACGCGGCTCGTTGAGGCGCAAATCGGTCGTGACGATAGCCGGCAATTTCAGTGTGACGGTCTGAAGGCCTCCGTCGATCTCGCGGGTCACATCAACGCTGTCGCCTGCGATCTCAACCTTGGAGGCGAAGGTTCCCTGGCCCCAACCCAGCAGCGCGGCGAGCATTTGGCCGGTCTGGTTGCTGTCGTCGTCGATCGCCTGTTTGCCAAGAATAATGAGGCCCGGCCTCTCCTCGGCGGCGATCTTGGCGAGAATCTTGGCGACCGCGAGTGGCTCGACCGTTTCGTCGGTCTTGACCAGAATTCCCCTGTCCGCGCCCATGGCGAGGCCGGTGCGCAACGTTTCGTCGGCCTTGGCTGGGCCAATGGTCACGACGACGACCTCGCTGGCCTTGCCCGCCTCCTTGAGTCGCAACGCCTCTTCGACGGCGATTTCGTCGAAGGGATTCATGGACATTTTGACATTGGCGAGATCAACGCCGGAGCCGTCGGCCTTGACCCTGATTTTTACGTTGTAGTCGACGACCCGTTTGACGGGCACGAGAATTTTCATCGTGCTACTCCCGGCGAGGGTGACGCGATGTCACCTTATGCGGCGAAACCTTGGAACGCGCTCTGGTAGCGGGCGCTTGGGCTCAAGTCAAACCCTTAAGAAACGCTCAAAACCGTGGCGGCGCGCCCAGATCCTCGGGCAGAGGCGGGGGGGATGGCGGCGGCGGGTCGAAAAGCCGCACGCCGCGGCGCTTGAAAAGGGGGGTCAAAGCCAGTCCGGCGAAAATGCCGCCGACATGAGCGAACCAGGCGACGTGACCCTGTTCTCCAAGGATGGCGTTAATGAATTGCAACAGAATCCATGTGCCGACGAACATCCAGGCGGGAGCGTGGATGGGAAAAACCCCGACCACGAGACCAAAAATCGTCGACCGGGGATAGAGAAGCAAGAAAGCCGCGCAAACGCCGGATATCGCCCCCGATGCGCCGACCAGCGGCGTGATCGTATGAGGGGAAGCGTAAGCGAAGACGACGCCGGAGGCGACGCCGCAGCTCAAATAAAACAAGAGGTAGTGCAACGACCCCATCGCGTCCTCGATATTGTCGCCGAACACATAAAGAAACAGCATATTGCCAAGAATGTGCAACACGCTTGAGTGGAAAAACAACGACGTTATCAGAGTCAAGGGCGCGGGCGGTCCGACGATCCATTTGGCGAGCGCCGCTTCTCCGAACAATACGCGAGGGATCACCGCGAAGCCGCGCATGATCGTCAGCGGGTCGCCGAAAATTTCGCTCTGAACCAGAGCGAAAACCAGGACGTTGAGGGCGATCAGCGTCCAATTGACGACCGGTCGGCGCAGATAGCGCATCGGCGTATCGTCGTATATCGGCATCACCATCGAGGCGTTCCATTTCGTCCAAAGCGTCTTCGTCGCCCGAGTTCGACGAAAAAAGTCCCGGGGCGCCGGCCTGCGCCCCGGGCTATACCGAAAGCCAGAAGCCTGGTTAGTGCGACAGCGCCTTTACGATCGACTCCACGGTCTTCTTGGCGTCGCCAAACAGCATCATCGTATTTGGCCTGAAGAACAACTCGTTTTCCACGCCGGCGTAGCCCGATCCCATGCCGCGCTTGAGGAAGAGAACAGTCTTGGCCTTTTCGACGTCGAGAATCGGCATTCCATAGATCGGCGATTGCGGATCAGTCTTGGCGGAGGGATTAGTGACGTCGTTCGCGCCGATGACAAAGGCGACGTCGGTCTGCGCGAATTCCGAATTAATGTCCTCCAATTCGAACACCTCGTCGTAAGGGACATTGGCTTCGGCGAGTAGAACGTTCATGTGGCCGGGCATTCGACCGGCGACGGGGTGGATCGCGTAGGACACCTCGACGCCAGCCTTTTTGAGCAGATCGGCCATTTCGCGCAACACATGCTGGGCTTGAGCAACCGCCATGCCGTAACCCGGAACGACGATGACCTTCGACGCATTCTGCATGATGTAAGCGGCGTCGTCGGCGGAGCCCTGCTTGACGGGGCGCGATTCCTTAACGCCGGTCGCGGCGGCGACCTCGCCGCCAAACCCGCCCAGAATGACCGAGATGAAGGATCGGTTCATCCCCTTGCACATAATGTAGGAGAGGATCGCGCCCGAGGATCCGACCAGCGCGCCGGTGATGATCAGCGCCAAATTGCCGAGGGTGAAGCCAATGCCTGCCGCGGCCCAACCCGAATAGGAGTTGAGCATCGACACGACCACGGGCATATCCGCGCCGCCGATGGGGATGATGAGCGTCACGCCCAGCGTCAGCGAAGTCAGGATCAGCAGCAAGAGCCAGAATCCGGCCTCGGTCCCGACGAAGAGAGCGATACTGCAGAGCAGCGCCACGCCCAACATGATATTGATCGTGTGGCGCTCCGGCAGGAGGATCGGCTTGCCGGTCATCCGCTCGTCGAGCTTCAGAAATGCGATGACCGAGCCCGTGAAGGTGATGGCGCCGATCGCCGCGCCGAGCGACATTTCGAACAGGCTGCCGCCTTCGATATGGCCGCGCGCGCCAATGCCGAAGGCGTGCGGAGCGAAAAAGGCGCTCCCGGCGACAAGAACCGCGGCCAGGCCGACCAGGGAATGAAAGAAGGCGACGAGCTGCGGCATCTTCGTCATTTCGATGCGCTGGGCCAGCGTCGCGCCCAACCCGCCGCCTATGCCGGCGCCGACCACCATCAAAAGCAGACCCCAGAAGCTCGGGATATGCAGCAAGAGGGTGGTCGCCACTGCGACCGCCATCCCGATCATCCCGTATTGATTGCCTTTTCGGGACGTTGCCGGTGACGATAATCCCCGCAAGGCGAGGATGAACAGGACGCCAGCGGCGAGGTAAAGAAGGGCGGTTAAATTGGCGCTCATTGCCTCAGCCCTTCTTCTTATACATGGACAACATACGTTCGGTGACGAGGAAGCCGCCGAAGATGTTCACGCTTGCGAGGATGAGAGCGAAGAAGCCGAACCAGCGCGCCCATCCCGCGCCATCGTCGGAGGCGCTCGAAGCCTCGACCCCGACCGACAAAAGAGCGCCGACGACGATGACCGATGAAATCGCGTTGGTGACCGACATCAGGGGCGTGTGGAGAGCCGGCGTCACCGCCCACACCACGTAATATCCCACGAAAACGGCAAGCGCGAAAATCGCCAGTCGGAACACCACGGGATCGATCGCGCCGCCGCCAAGACCGTGGGCGGCGGCCGCCGCCGCGGTCTGAGCGAGTTGATCGGAATAGGCTTGAGCCTGCTCCGCGAGATGGCGCGCGGCCTCCGCGGCGGCTTGCGCCTTTTCGAGCAATTGCTGCGTTGAGTCGTTGGCCATCTTCAAGCCCTTTCTGGTGAGTGTTCCTTCGGCTCAGGCTTTAGGTTGAAAACGCGGATCGATCACGGCGCCATCGCGGATGAGACAAGTGGCTTTCACCAATTCGTCATCCCAGTTGATCGCAAGCTGTTTGGTTTCTTTGGAGACCAGCGTCTCCAGGAAAGCAAGCAGGTTTTTGGCGTAGAGGCTGGAAGCGGTGGCCGCGAGGCGCCCGGCGAGATTAAAGGCGCCAACAATTTTCACGCCATCGACGATCGCGGTTTCTCCGGGCTTGGTCGATTCGCAATTGCCGCCCCGTTCCGCCGCGAGATCGACGATCACGGAGCCCGGCTTCATCGCGCGCAGTTGGGCGGCGGAAATGAGCTTGGGAGCAGGACGTCCGGGGATCAGGGCGGTAGTGATGACGATATCCTGCTTGGCGATATGGGCGCCGATCAGTTCCGCCTGCGCGGCGCGATATTCCGGAGACATCTCTTTCGCATAGCCGCCCGCTGTCTCGGCCTGTTTGAACTCCTCGTTTTCGACGGCGACGAACTTGGCGCCAAGAGACTCGACTTGCTCTTTCGTCGCCGGACGGACGTCGGTCGCGGTCACCACCGCGCCAAGGCGCCGCGCTGTGGCGATCGCCTGCAGACCGGCGACACCTACGCCCATGATGAAGACCTTGGCGGCGGGAACCGTGCCAGCGGGCGTCATCATCATCGGAAGCACGCGGCCATATTCCGCCGCGCCGTCGATGACCGCCCGATAGCCCGCGATATTCGCCTGCGAGGACAAAACGTCCATGGATTGCGCGCGCGTGATACGCGGCATGAGCTCCATCGCGAAAGCGGTGACGCCCGCGCTCGCAAGCTCGGCGAGTTCGCGCTCATGGCCGAACGGGTCGAGCATCGAGATTACGGCGAGGCCTTGGGGCGCGCCCGCGATATCGGACGCGGCCGGACGGCGGACCCGCAGCAGCACTTCCGCGCCGGTCAAGGTCTCCCGCGCGGAGCCGCCAATTTTGCCCCCCGCGGCCGCATAGTCCGCGTCGGAAAAGCCCGAAGCCGCCCCGGCTCCCGCCTGCACGGCTATTTCAGCTCCAAGGCCAACAAACTTTTTTACGGTTTCCGGCGTCGCGGCGACACGGGTCTCGGTTTTATCGGATTCGGCAGTTACAGCAATGCGCATGACGGACTCCAGTAGCGCCGAGGCTCTTTTTCCGTCATGGTCGCCCAAGACGGCTTTGCCTTGGGTGCTCGCTTTTAGCGCGCCAGAGTGAGGTAAAGGATCGCGAGTATCGCTACCGTGGCCGCGGCGCTGAAGGTTAAGAGATTTAAGAAGCCTTTGTAGGTTTTGAGGTGATCGTTGAAATCGCCCATCGCGTCCGCTCTGTCGGTCATTAGTTTTCCCCAGTCGGGTGGCGGCTTCGAGCAAGCCCGGCCCAAAGCGCCGACCGCGAGCGATGCTATCCGAGCTTGATCCGTCCTGCAACAGCGGCGCCGCCCATGACAGACCTGCGGGCCGCGACAAAATGTGCTGCGCCGCACAATAATTTCGAATGCCGCGGAACGTGCTCAGCTTTGCTGGTAGACCGTTTGCGCCCGAGTGGAATCTCGCGCCGCCAGATCGGTTTTATGAATTACAAAACAGATGATTCCCTCGGCGAATCGCGCCTGCTGCAGCGCGGCCTGATCGATTTGCAGCAGCAGGCGCCAATCGGCCGCGGCTTTTTCGAGCGCGGGCAGAGTCGCCTCCCCCTCTTCCCGCAGCCGGGCCGCGAGCAGGGGATCAGCGGCACGAGCCGTATCGTAGCGCGGGTCGTCCTGATCGGGGATTGGGGTCCGAACAACACATGCGGGGACGACGCGGCCTGCCGCTCCGGCCGCGACAGTATCGTGAAGCTGTCCATTTGCGCTTCGGCCAGGAAAGCTTGCAGATCTTCTTGAGTGGCGGCTTCGGGCGAGTTGCTGTCTGGCCATTGCAGTGCGCTTTCGACGCGGATCGGTTGCGACGGATGAACATAGCGGCTGCTGAATTCCGTCCTGCCGGCGATTTCGCGGAAGAAATCTTCGAGCGTTTGTCCTTCCCGGAGGCCATTCGTGAAAATGCGCATTTGAGCCGGCGAATGGTTTTTCGCCAGTTCGATCGGGTTCGCGCGCAAATGATCATATTCCGCGCGTTCGGACGCCTCTAGCTCCAGCAGCACATCGGGAGCCTGGCGCGGCGCCAGATCGGCAAGCGGGGATTATTTTGTCCCAGAGGACCGCCCCGCGTCGCTCGCGTTTTGCCATGGCCTCAGGGCGCCGTCGTAGAAAAACAGCAGCCGTCCTTCCTCGGGCCGGCCTGCGCTCGGGGCGAAGCGGGCGGCCTCCGTCAAATCGGTCTGAGCCACAAACTCGAAGGGGATCGGCCTTGACGCATGTTTGGCGAACCATGCGGCATGGTTGCGGCCTCCCGCTTTGAGGATCTTTTCGGATGTGACCGGCGCCCGCGCGAGCCAGGCCATATGAGGCGGCAAATCCGGCCGGCCCCCTATTCGCGCGCCGCCGACGCGGTCGCTGCCGGCGGAGGCCAGCATGAGACAGGGCCGCGGCAAGGGGATCAGCCGGTCGGCGAATTCGCCCCGCCCCGAGCTTCAAGATAGCCGCGAGCGGCGTCCAAGCTGCGAAACATTCCGGCGGCTTTCGGTCGAGACAAGAGCGAACATGAAAAAAGGCTCCGGATTACTCCGGAGCCTCGATATTAGCGCGGCGTCGCTGGATTTAGAAGTCCATGCCGCCCATGCCGCCGTGCCCGCCCGGCATGGCGGTCGCGTCTTTTTTCGGCAGTTCGGTGATGGTCGCCTCGGTGGTGACGATCAGGCCGGCGATGGAAGCCGCGTCCTGCAGCGCGGTGCGCACGACCTTGGTCGGGTCGATGATGCCGAGCTTGACCAGGTCGCCGTAAACGCCGTTCTGGGCGTCGTAGCCGAAGCCATAATCCTTCGACTCCATCAGCTTGCCAACTACGACGGCGCCATCGCCGCCGGCATTGTCGACGATCTGGCGCGCCGGAGACTGGATCGCCTTGCGGACAATGTCGACGCCGGTCTTTTGGTCGGTATTGGCGGTCTGAACCGAATCGAGCGAAGCGATCGCGCGCAGAAGAGCGACGCCGCCGCCCGGTGAAACGCCTTCCTCGACCGCAGCGCGGGTTGCGTTCAGCGCGTCGTCGACGCGGTCCTTCTTCTCCTTGACTTCGACTTCCGTCGCGCCGCCGACGCGGATCACCGCGACGCCGCCCGCGAGCTTGGCGAGACGCTCCTGCAGCTTCTCGCGATCGTAATCGGAGGTGGTCTCCTCGATCTGCTTCTTGATCTGGGCGACGCGGCCTTCAATGTCGGCCTTGGCGCCGGCGCCGTCGATGACGGTCGTCGTCTCCTTGTCGATCTTCACGCGCTTGGCGCGGCCGAGCATGTTGATCGTGACATTCTCTAGCTTGATGCCGAGATCTTCCGCGATCATCTCTCCGCCTGTGAGGATGGCGATGTCTTCCAGCATGGCCTTGCGGCGGTCGCCGAAGCCCGGCGCCTTGACGGCGGCGATCTTGAGGCCGCCGCGCAGCTTGTTGACGACGAGAGTCGCGAGCGCCTCGCCCTCGACGTCCTCGGCCACGATGAGGAGCGGCTTGCCGGTCTGGACCACGGCTTCAAGGATCGGGAGCAGCGGCTGCAACGTGGACAGCTTCTTCTCATGGATGAGGATATAGGGATCCTCGAGCTCCGCGACGAGCCGCTCGGCGTTAGTGATGAAGTAAGGCGAGAGATAGCCGCGGTCGAACTGGAGACCTTCGACGATGACGGTCTCGGTTTCGAGGCTCTTGGCCTCCTCGACCGTGATCACGCCCTCATTACCGACTTTCTGCACCGCCTTGGCGATTTCCTGGCCGATGAAGCTGTCGCCATTGGCGGAGATGGTGCCAACCTGGGCGATCTCGTCGTTGGAGGTGACCTTCTTCGAATTGGTCTTGAGATGATTGACCACGGCTTCGACCGCCAGGTCGATGCCGCGCTTCAGATCGAGCGGGTTGAGACCCGCAGCGACGGCCTTCGCCCCTTCCTTGGCGATGGCGGCGGCGAGAACGGTCGCGGTGGTGGTGCCGTCGCCGGCGTTGTCATTCTGCTTGGAGGCGACTTCGCGCACGAGCTGGGCGCCGAGATTCTCGAATTTGTCGGCAAGCTCGATTTCCTTGGCGACCGTCACGCCGTCCTTGGTGATGCGCGGCGCGCCGAAGGACTTTTCGATGACGACGTTGCGACCTTTGGGGCCGAGCGTGACCTTTACCGCATTGGCGAGTATGTCCACGCCGCGCAGGATGCGGTCGCGCGCGTCGGTGGAAAAACGGATTTCTTTAGCGGCCATTTAATTGACTCCGTGGGGACCTTTGGTCCGAACAAATTTAGCGATCCGGTTAGTCGACGATCCCGAGGATGTCGCTTTCCTTCATGATCAGGAGATCTTCGCCGTCGACCTTCACTTCCGTTCCCGACCATTTGCCAAACAGAACGCGGTCGCCCGCCTTGACGTCGAGAGGAACGAGCTTGCCGGCCTCGTCGCGCGCGCCGGGGCCAACCGAGATCACCTTGCCCTCCTGGGGCTTCTCCTTGGCGGCGTCGGGAATGATGATGCCGCCCTTGGTTTTTTCCTCGCCTTCAAGGCGCTTGACCACGACCCGGTCATGCAGAGGACGGAATGCCATGTTGCGATGTTCCTTTTTTACGCCGCGGCGCCCGCGCCCGCGCGGACCCCAGCGAAGGGATGATGAAAATGTCTGGCACTCGCTTGACACGAGTGCCAGCAGACGACCAGAGAGATAGGTGGGCCGTCCTTCCCTGTCAAGAGGCGGGATCGAGACGCGAGAACGCGCCCCCGCGTCAATTTCCTGCGTCAATTTCCTTGCGCGCGGCGGTAATTTTCTCTATTGAGCGATCGGTCAGTCGTTCCAAGACGGTTGGGGTAGGGTTTGGGTCGACATGACGGGTTAGCGAAACAATTCGCCACAAGCGTTTCTTCGCTGAATCCTCGATCGATCGGCAAGTGGAGTCGCCTTTCGCTTTCCGGCACTCAGCCCCGTCGGACCGGCTTCGTTGGCTTGTGATCAGCGGGTTCCGGGACCGAGCCGTCGTGCGCCTTCGTATTTTGGCGTTCTCGCCCCAAGGGCGGGGGGGTCGCCGAATTCGGGCCGCCATAGCTCAGTTGGTTAGAGCACCAGATTGTGGATCTGGGGGTCCCCCGTTCGAGCCGGGGTGGCGGTACCATTGAAATATGCAACTTAGAATTTTAGCCGCAAATTTGTCTGATCTCCGACTCCCTCGGTCACCCTGATTTGTCATTGGGGTCAAGGGATATCGAGACAACGGTTGAACTGTGGGCGTCGTCCCCGCGTGATGTGAAAAGCCGGATGCGGCCATTGTTCGCGCAAGCGCGCGCGGCCTGCGCGGCGTGTCATTCTCTGTCGCCAAGCTCTTTTCCCGGCCAGGAATCACCACCGTCGCTGCTACGAAGCGACAGAGATTCAGAGCCGGCCTTCAAAATCAATGGCGGGAGCTACTCCTGGCGTGATCCCAGCTCTTGATGGCGCAATTTCGTCCACGGAATGGAATGATGAGCCATGGGCCAGATGATCGGTTCGGCGATCCCGCCGATCATTGGTGGCGGGCGAAGAATCTCACCCCGCCGGCCTATGGAAAAAACGCAAGCGCGTCTGGCGAAAAATCAGAGTCTGGCCTCCCCCCAAAATACGCCATATCATATTGAACTATTTGTGCTTTAAGCGTTCTAGCGATTCCGCGCGAACGCGGCGCGATCTAGCGCCATGGTTTGAGATTTGAGGCCCTTACGCGGACTCGCGCTCCGCAAATATCCCTGCTATCTTCGACGGAAAACACGGAGGCATGGATGCCAACAAACTGGATAAAATGCACCTCTCTCGAGGGTGACTTGGTTTACGTAAATATTGACCTGGTGCGGTTACTTAAGCCGGTTGGCGAAGGTTCGGGATCCAGGATCGAATTTGGAAGCGGGCATGTTGACCACGTGAAAGTCAAGGACTCCCCTGAAGAAATTCTGCAAAAGCTGAATGAACTAAAAAATGCCAGCGGGATCTGAAGGCGAGACGCGCCGATGTGCTCGGCGACGCCGCCAGGGTCACGCGCATCCTCATGGGAGAAGAGAGTCGCAACACTCGACTTGCGGAAGACCAAACCGCCGCACGACGCTCGCACGGGATGGTCTTCAATCGAAAAACTATAAACTAGAGTCTTTCGAAGATTGCCCGAATCGGCGGGAGATTCCTTTTTTGGCTCAGCCTGATTCAAGCGACCGGCCGGGGGCCGGGAGGAATGGGACGACCCTATGCGAATGATCTTCGTGCGCGTGTCGTCGCGTTGGTGTTGGGTGGATCGACGAGGCGCGCGGCGGCGCGCATCCAGGTGAGAGTCGCCAGCACGGTGGGCCGGGCGCCAGCGGCGCGCGCGACGGGCGGCGCGGCGACCAAGTCCATGGGCGGAAAGGGCTCGTATCTGCTGGCGGGTCAGCGCGATTTTCTGCTGGGGCGCCTCGCCGAGAAGCCGGATTTGACCTTGCATGCGCTGCTTTGGGAGCCGCGCGAGTTCGGCGGCGTCGTTTTCTGCGACGCGCCGGTCCTGTCGCCCCCGGATCTATGACGCGCGGCGAGGGCGTCTCAGCAATCCATCGGATCGATTTTTATTTCCGCGATCGTTTTACCGGAGCCGTCCCTGAAGGAATAGGTCACGATCACGCCATGTTCGCGGAAGGCCGGCATCATCACACAGACCCGGTTATGCAATTGCGCCCCGAGGTCCTCAAGTTTCGTCCGGTCCGGCGAAAGGTCGCTCACCCTGCTGTCATCGAGGATCGTGTAAATATAAGCGAATGAATTGCCCGGACCGGCGCGCGTTTCATCGAGACGGACGCCTTCGCTCACCATCTCGGGAAGGGTGGCGTTCAGCCGTTCGGCTTCGATGCCAAGGTTGAATGGAGGAGACGCGTCCGAACTCAGCGGACCACCGATTCGATAAGCTTTTCCGAGCAGAAAAACGCCCGCAAGAAAAATCAGCAGAAAAATCGTCCGCGTCGCCGCCCTTGTGAGGATCATTTCCCGGCCCTCTCGGATCTGAATGAGACTTTGCGCCTATCTTGTAACAGTCCCGCGCGGACGCAACTGTTTCTTTTTTATGGAGCCCGTGATGATGGCGAGAGCAATTTGCTTGGCGCCTAGCGGCTTGAGGATTGGATCGGTCCAAATTAACGTTTCGGGATGCGGATTTTGACGCGAGGAAAACCCGAAATGGAAGAAACTCCCTGCGAATGCGAAATTTGCATCAACAGACAAAGCTTTTGGCGCGGGATGATGTTTTCGGCCGTCCTTGCTTGCGCCGCCCCGGCGACGCGGGCCTTCGCCAAGGCGATAGAGACCGCCGAGCGCGCCGACGACGAGCGTTTCATGCGCCTGGCGTTGGAAGAAGCGGTCAAGGGCGATTTTCCTTTTGGCGCCGTGATCGTGAAAGACGCGCGCGTCTTGGCGCGGGGCCATAATTCCGGCGTCAGCGCGAACGATCCGACCGCTCATGGAGAGATGAAGGCGATCCGGAACTTCGTCGCCGCGCGCCCGGCGGGCGAACTCAAGGGAGCCGTGATCTACACGACGGGCGAGCCGTGCCCGATGTGCATGGCCGCGATTCTGTGGAGCGGTTTTGGGCGCGTGGTTTACGCGGCCTCGATCGATCAGCTTGCCGACAAACTGAATCAGATCATGATCAAGAGCGAGGCCGTCGCCGCCGCCACGCCTTTCATGGACATCGAGATAACCGGCGGCGTGCTGTCCGGCGAAGCGATGGCGTTGTTTTCTCGTTGACGGGCCTTCAAGCGCGAAAATTCGCTCCAGCGAATTGATGTGGCGCGATTTCTTATCGCTCGGCTGATTCCATCCCGGGGATGAACGCGCCAGTGGCCGCCGGGCGCCGCGATAAAAAGCGCTCCGCGCGAATGCGCGGAGCCCCGCAGCTGCGGAAGTTCGAAAGAATACATGATGAGACTATGACGCGCGACTCGAAAAAACGGGAATTATCCAACGATGCTCACTGAAAGCTCAATCGAAAGCCGCGCCAAGCGCGCCTCCGATCAATCCACAAATGACGCCGGCGAAAAGCACGGCGCCTGGACCGAGCAGCAGATATCCAATCGCGCCGCCGAGCGCCAATCCGACGCCGCCGCCGACAAGCTTGCCGGTCCATTTTTCGACTTTTTCCTCATTGGCCGTATCCACGGGCTTGGATGCGTTCTCGGCCATTACGTCCTCCTGAGATTTCGCGCCGCTCGTTTCGTCGGCGGGGAAAGGAATAGCAAAGGTCTGTGATGTTCAAATGAGGAATTGGTGAAGCTCGGACGACAAGATACTTAGGTTTCGACCAGCGGTTCCCGCAGCTTCGGGTGCAAGGCGCGCGCCTTCCTCTTGGAGCCGTGTTTCGTGATCATCCCAAAGCACGATCGGCGCAGGTCGAACCGTGCATTCGCCAAATTAGATCGGGACTACAGCTGGTTGCCATCGTCGCGCGCTCGGCGCTATGATTTATCGGCGTTTTCCGGCGGCGAAGAGGCGAGAGCGGCGCCCCGAGGGCCTCGGCCGCCATTGACAGGGACCCCGCGCAACTGGTCTATGCGGGACCGCCGCAATGAAATTTGGGGCCTTGGAAAGGATCAAGAGTCTGTCGCCCAACCTTTTATCCCCTGACATTTATGAGCCCTTCCAGCGGGCCTGGCGCCATCGGGAGCTGATCCGCGCGGTGGCGCGGAGGGAATTTATTTCTCGATTTCGGGGTTCGGCGCTGGGGCCGCTCTGGGCGGTGCTGTCGCCCTTGTTCATGATGCTGACCTATACGGTGGTGTTTTCGGTGACGGCGCCGCAGCTCGCCGCGGGCAAGAGCATCACGGACTATGCCGCGGGCATTTTTATCGGTTTGATCGTTTTCAACCTTTTCAGCGAACTCGCCTATCGGTCGCCGATGTTGTTGCACGAACATGTAAACTTCGTGAAAAAGTCTATTTTTCCTAGCGAAACCATCGCCTGGACCGCGACGATACGAGCCTTCACCTATGGCGGAATCGCCTTTCTCGTGTTTCTCGTTTTTCGTCTGGTCACGGGAGGGGCATGGCATTGGTCGTTGCTGTTTACGCCTTTTCTGGTTATCCCCTTCGCGCTGATGATTCTGGGGGTCGTCTGGTTCTTCATGGCGCTTGGCGCGTTCACGCGCGACGTTGCCCACATCATGGCGTCGATCGTTCCGATTCTCATGTTCGCGACGCCCGTATTTTATTCGCTCGAGCAATTGCCGCCGAATGTGGCGACCTTGCTGCGTCTAAATTTGATCGGCGACTATATCGAGATGTTCCGGGCGATAGCTCTCGACGGACGTATTCCAAATCTCATTGGTTACCTGATCGTGGCGATCGTATCCTATGCCGTGTTCTGGTTCGGCTACCAGTTCTTCATGCGCTACAAGTCGGTGATCGTCGATGTCATCTGAGCCCATTATCGTAAGTCAGGGCGTCGGAAAGGCGTTCCAGATTTATGCTCATCAGAACGATCAGCTAAAGCAGATCCTGTTCGGCCTTTGGAAGAAGTTCTATAAGGACAAATGGGTTCTGAATGACGTTTCGTTCTCGGTCGCGAAAGGGGAGCGCGTTGGCCTGATCGGCCGAAACGGCGCGGGCAAGACCACCTTGCTCCAAATTCTGTGCGGGATCACGCGCCCAACCAGAGGAAGCTTCTCCGTCAAAGGACGCATCGCGCCAATTTTGGCGCTTGGCTCTGGTTTCGACGGATTGCTGACTGGGCGCGAGAACGCCCGGATCGGGGCGGCGATCCTGGGATTGTCGCGGCGCGAAGTGGACGCCTGCATCGAAGACATAGCCGCATTCGCGGACATCGGCTCGGCCTTCGAACAGCCGATGCGCACCTATTCCAGCGGGATGTTGGCGCGAGTGGCTTTCGCGATTTGCGCCTACGCCAAGGCCGACATTCTCATCGTCGACGAGGCGCTCTCGGTTGGAGACGAAACCTTCCAAAAAAAATGCGAGGCTTTCATCGCCAACTTCGCCAAAACCGGCACCATTCTCATGGTGTCGCATGATCTCGAGTTTTTGCGGCACCTTTGCGATAGGGTCATTTGGCTGGACAATGGCGTCGTCAGGCTGACAGGCGATCCGGCCGAGGTGGTCGACGCCTATCGGGCGGAGATGACTCCGGCAGCTTAGGCGCGTTTAAGCGTAATGGGCCGCGTAGTCGTTGCTCGAGGCCAAAGGTTCGAGCCGAGCAGGGCCGTGGTTCAGCCGTCCGATCAGCCGGATCGAGTAAAGGATTTCGGCGAGCAGCAGCAAGGCGAGCAGCAGTGCGAAGCGGGCGTCGGCGCGCAGCAAGGATTGCAGCGCCACCAGAAAAACGATGTGTGCCGCGGGTATCGCGACGATCAGCAGCGAGCCGCCCGCTCCGCGCCTGCCCGTGATATTGCCATAGGTGAGCGTCAGCGCGATGGCGAGCAGCGCGTGTCCAAGCGAAAGCAGCGGCACGCCCAATCTCATGGCCGCCTCGGTCGTCCATTCCGCCAGAAGCCTGTGGTCCGCGCGCGCTACTTGATATTGCGCCAAAAATTCCGCCGCCGACAGCTCAAAAACGCCACGCCACGAGCGTTTCGGCAGGCCGCCGCTGCCCTGCATCGGCAACGCCATCGCATATTGGTCGAAATTGGTTATGCGCACCTCGGTGCTGTCGAGCGCACGGGTCTGGATGCTGCCCTTCGTCAGCGCGACAATCACGCCGGCCTCGTTGCGCCTGAATTCGGCGCGCGCGGCGGTGATGGTTTGTTCCTGGTTTTTTTCGACCGAAATCTGCCTGAGGAAGAGATTGACGGCGATGTCCGGCGTCTCCCATCGCTCGAGATAAAGCGTCTTTACGCCGTTTTCGAAGGTATAGAAGCGCGCGGGGTCGAGCATTCGATGGTTGAGCGAATTGCGGACGACGTTTAGAACGTCCTGCATGCTTCCGGCCGATTCGGGCGCGACGAAATTCGAAAGAAAATAGCCCGCCCCGACGAGAAACACCGATAGAGCAAGAGCCGGACGGCACACCGCCCACACGGAAAGCCGGAGCGCATAAAGCACGGCGATCATGCCCTCGGTCGCCATGCGCGAGAATTCCAGCGCGGTGGCGACGCCAACAGCCATGGGGAGAGCGACATAGGCGACAGTGGGCGCGACGCCCACGAGGGCGGGCCAAACCAACCCGCCGCGCACGGCCGCCGCGGACAGGGAGCCCAAAAGATAGGAAAGCACCACAGGAACGCAAAGCGCGAACTCAATCACGGCGGCGGCGAGCGCGATGCGCTTTATTAAATATAAGAAGAGCAGACGGGGCATTTCTCACCCAAGCCCGACCGGCGGAGCGCTCATTTTCCGAACCTCGCCCAGGCCGCTTTTGAATATTCGGTCCAGGCGGGATCGAATGTTCCGCTCGAAGGCAGGGCCGTGGCGCCGGCCCAGTGGCAAAAGTAAATCTCCTTGCCGTCGGGGTCGAGCGGCTTGCCGTCGACAAATCTTATGCCAGGCGCTTTGTAGAAGCTCTCATGGGATGCGTTTTCGACGACATTGGGCAGCAATGCAATTTTGATCCCACGCCGGTGCGTGACGAAATTCACCAGCGGCTGGGCGAACAACTGGCCGCGCTTTCGGACGTCGTGAAAAATCCCGGCGTCATTCGCCATCGTCTCGATGAAGTCGGACAGTTTGAGATATTTGTTGGAAGTCACCCAGAAGCCGTCGTTGAACAGCAGAACGTCGCGTAAAAAGGGATAGGCGCCGCGGCGATCGTTATAGACATATTCGAAGCTGGGAGAGGCGACGATGAATTCGGTCTTTCCGGCCTCGAGCCGGCCGAATATTGGCGTAAAATCGCGAAACAGAATGACGTCCACATCGACATAGGCCACCTCGTCGAGAGGGAGCGCCAGGGCCTGCAATTTTCGCAGGCGGCGGCGATTATTGTTGAAAAATCCCGGATAGAGTTCGTTCGCGAGCTTGTCGATCTCCTTGGGTTCTTCCTCGACGAAATGCGCGCCGTAAATTTCCGCTGCGCGGCGCGTCTGGACGATGTTGTCGTCATAGGGGATAAGATAGATCGGCAAGGCCGAATTGGTCGCGCGATAACTTTCGAGGAAGGGCAACAGCCAGTCGATGATCTTATCGTTGCCGACTATGGCGACGCCATAGCGTCGCCGCCCGACCTCGGTGGAGGCGCCACCCTGGGCGCCGTTTTCCATCGAGGGCGAATAGGTTGGTTTAGGCTGGTGCGGGCTCATGCGCCAAGCTCTACTTGGAATCTTTGGCGCTTAGCAAGAGGGACTGTTTTGGAGGCGGGCGATATGGAGGGGAAGGCTGGCGAGGGTTTGCCTCTCAAAGGCAAAACAGTCGCGGTCGTTCACGCCGCTTGGCACTCCTGCGGCAGCTATCAGGTCAACGTCGCACAGATCAAAGCCTACAAAGCACTGGGAGCGAGGGTGATTTCCTTGGCGATGATGGACGATTTGCAGCCGCCGGCGCCTCGGGGCGGCCGCTGGGCCAGCTACCTCGCCGCTTCGCGGGATCTCCCAGCCGATCGCAGGTTTTTCACCGCGCCGCCCCGCCACGGCCTTGTCACCTCCGGTCTGCTCATCGCCGGGTGGTGGCCGCTCGTTCACGGCGATCAGGCGACCTGGCTGATCGAACTCGCCAAGCGCGCGCCGCCGCCGAAGGGGCTTGAAGGGGAACATATCGACCTAATTCACGCCAATCACTATTTCACCTTGCCTCTCGCCGAACGCGTAAAGAGAACCCGGAGCGTTCCGATTATCCTCGAGACCCAAGACATCCAGGCGCGCCAATATGTATTGCGCAATCAAGGCGGTTTTTTCTTGCCGCCTCATGTCGGCTATGACGACATGCTGAGGGTGGAGATTGACTGGACCAGCCGCGCCGACCTTTGCATCCATCTGAACGAAGACGAGTTTGTCGAGTTCCAGAAAATGCTTCCCGGCGCGCGCCATGCGCTGGTCTATCCCGCGACCGATCCGGCGCCGCTCGGCGAAGGACGAGACATCATCATCGTCGCGAGCGACAATTACGGAAATTTCGTAAGTTTGCGCTGGTTTCTCAATGAAGTTCTACCGCTCGCGACCGATGTCCCGGTCTCGATATACGGCAATATCGACAAGGGGGTCGAAAGCCGCGACCGGCCTCTTTACGAAGCCCACGAGGCGCTTTTCAAAGGACGCGTCGCCGACATCGGAGCGGTATACGCGGCTGCGGGCTGTATTTTGTTGCCGACCATCGAAGGGCACGGACTCTCGATCAAGGCGGTGGAAGCGCTTTCCAGCGGCGCGCCGCTGATTGCGACCCCTCAGGCTTTTCGCGGCATGGGCGTCGACCCGCACGGTCTCTCCAATGTTACGCTCGCGCATGACGCGGCCGAGTTCGCCGCGGCTCTTGGCGAAACTTCGGCGCGGCTCCGCTCTGGCGCGACGCTGCCCGCGAGCCAAGGTTCGGACACTCGGCGCCTTTACGACGCATCCTTCAGCCCCGCCGCCTATCGTCGGGCGCTGGCGCGCCATGTTATCCCGCTTGTCGAAACCGCGACGCCCGCCTGATCAATCGGGACATGAGGGGCTACTCGACCGTCACGCTTTTGGCGAGATTGCGCGGCTGATCGACGTCTTTTCCCATGAAAACTGCGACGTGATAGGCCAGAAGCTGAGCCGGAAGGGCGTAAACCAGCGCGGCGAAAGGACCCGCAGCCGTCTCCGGCATCTCGATAAAGCCCGCCAGTTCCACGGCGGCCGCCGTTTTCGCACTTTGGGGGCCGACTAAAATCAGATGGCCGCCGCGCGCCGCCACTTCCTGAAGGTTCGAGACCGTTTTTTCGAGGCTGGCGTCATGGGGCGCGAGAACGATGACCGGCATGGCGAAGTCGATCAGAGCGATCGGGCCGTGCTTGAGTTCGCCCGCCGCGTAGCCCTCGGCGTGGATATAGGAAAGCTCCTTCAGCTTCAGCGCCCCTTCCAGCGCCAGCGGGTATGAAGGGCCGCGGCCGAGATAGAGCACGCTGGTGGCGCGCGCTACATCCCGCGCCACCGGCTCGACGCGCGCTTCGTCCTTGAGAACCTCGGCCATCAGGCCGGGCGTGGCGATCAGTTCGGCGACCAGCGCTCTCTCTTGTTTTTCGCTCAGGACGCCGCGCGCTTTGCCCAACGCCAGCGCAAGACACGCGAACACGGCCAGTTGGCAAGTAAAGGCCTTGGTGGAGGCGACGCCGATTTCCGGTCCCGCCAGCGTATGCGCGACCGTGTCGCTTTCTCTCGCGATCGTCGAAGTCTCGACGTTGACGATCGAGAGAATATGCTGCCCTTGCAAGCGCGCGTAGCGGAGCGCGGCGAGAGTATCGGCGGTTTCGCCGGATTGGGATACGACGATCATCAGCCCCTTTTCCGGCAAAGGCGATTCCCGGTAGCGGAACTCCGAAGCGATGTCGATGTCTACCGAGAGCCTCGCGAAGCGCTCGAGCCAATAACGCGCGAGCAGGCCGGCGTAGAAAGCGGTGCCGCATGCGGAGATGGTCACGCGCGAAAGAGCCTTCGCGTCGAAGCCGAGTTCGAACGGGAGCCGCACCGTTCCGCTGGCGAGATCGAGATAATGCGCGAGCGTGCGTCCCACGACCTCCGGCTGTTCGTGCATTTCCTTCGCCATGTAATGGCGGAAATGGCCTTTGTCGACCATGAGCGAACCGGCCTGCAGCGGTCGCTTCGGCCGCTCCACGATATTGCCCGCCGCGTTGTGGAAAGTCGCTTTTTCTCGGGTCAAGACGACCCAGTCGTCTTCTTCGAGATAGGTGATTTCCCTAGCGAAGGGAGCGAGCGCCAGCGCATCCGAACCAAGATAAGCGCCGCCATCGCCGAAACCGACCGCGAGTGGCGAGCCTCGCCGTGCGCCGATCAGAAGATCGTCTTGGCCGTCGAACAAAAACACCAGCGCGAACGCGCCTTTGAGGCGCGTCAGCGTCGAGGCGACCGCTGTCTGCGGCGTCGCGCCCTCACGCATGAAATCCGCGACCAGGTGGGCGACGGCTTCGGAGTCCGTTTGCGTCACGAAGACATGCCCTTTTTTGGTCAGTTCTTCGCGCAGCTCGCGGAAATTCTCGATGATTCCATTGTGGACCACCGCCACATTTTCGTTGGCGTGGGGATGGGCGTTAATTTCATTTGGCCGACCGTGCGTCGCCCATCGCGTATGCCCAATTCCGATCGTGCCTTTGAGCGGAGCGCCGGCGAGCTTCTCTTCGAGATTGCGAAGTTTTCCGCTGGCGCGCTGGCGCGTAAGCCTGCCGTCCTCGAGCGTTGCGACGCCAGCTGAATCATAGCCTCGGTATTCCAGCCTGCGAAGCGCCTCGATCAGCGAGGGGGCCACCGGTTCGCGCCCCAAAATTCCCACTATGCCGCACATGGGCTATCTCCAGAACGATATCAAACAGCATAACACGAAAGGCGTCACGCCAGCGCACAACACAACCGACAGTTTGACCGATTGGCTAAAGCGGAAATTCACCGGGCCGGATTTTTCTGGTTCTTCTTTTCCTGCTGAGCGCGTTTGAACGCTTCGGCCCAGCCCTGTTTCTCAACCTGTCTGCCACGCGCGACGGCTAGGGCGCCCGGACTGACGTCCCTGGTCACCACCGAACCGGAGCCGACATAGGCGCCGGCCCCGATGCTCACGGGGGCGACGAGCGACGAATTGGAGCCGATAAAGGCGCCTTCGCCTATTTTCGTGCGATATTTGAAGAAGCCGTCGTAATTGCAGGTGATCGTTCCCGCGCCGATGTTCGCATTCGCTCCGATGTCGGCGTCGCCGATATAGGTGAGGTGGCTGACCTTGGCCCCCGCGCCGATAGTGGCCGATTTTATTTCGACGAAATTCCCGACCTTCGCATCCGCCGAAAGGGCGGCGCCTGGCCGGAGTCTCGCGAACGGGCCGACATGCGCGCCCTCGCCGATTTGCGCCTTTTCGATATGCGAGAAAGCGTGGATCACGGCGCGATCCGCGATCGCGACTCCCGGACCGAGGAACACATGAGGTTCGATGGTTACGTCCCGCCCTATTTTCGTGTCGGCCGACAGAAAGACCGTTTCGGGCGCAATCAGCGTCGCTCCGGCGGCGAGAGCGGCGCGACGCAGCCGGTCTTGCGCGATGCGCTCGGCCTCGGCGAGTTGGAGGCGATCGTTAACGCCGAGCGCTTCGCTCTCTTCTCCCAAGATGGCGCGGGCGGTTAGACCGTTCGCGCGCGCAAGCGCGACGACGTCGGTGAGATAATATTCTCCCTTCGCATTCGCGCAGCCGACCGCTTCGACCAGCCCAAGGGCGCTGCGACCGTCGATCGCCATGAGGCCCGCATTGCAAAGAGTAATGTCCCGCTCCGCCGCGCTGGCGTCCTTCTCTTCGCGGATGGCGATCAATCCTCCCGTTTCGTCGTGTATGAGGCGGCCGTAGCCGGAGGGATTCGCCGCCTCGAAGCCCAGCGCCGCGACGGCGACGCCTTCCCTGAGCGCGGCGCGAAGAGCGTCAATCGAAGCCGGCGTCACAAGAGGCGTGTCGCCAAAGAGAATCAAAATGTCGTCGAAGCCCGCGGCGATGGCTTCCTTTGCCGCCAGCACGGCATGTGCGGTGCCGAGCCGCCGCTCCTGCACGAACACCCGCGCGTCCTCGCGCAGTCTCACTATTTCGTCACGCACATCTTCGCGGCCTGGGCCGATCACCGCCGCGACATTGGCCGCCCCAGCGGCGGATACGCTTGCAAGAACATGGGCCAGCATGGACCGGCCCGCGACCTTATGAAGCACTTTCGGCAGATCCGATTTCATTCTCGTGCCTTCTCCGGCGGCGAGAACAACGGCCAGGGCGGCGCGGCGATCTTGGGATGAGGGCATGGGTTTTGCGCGGTCCTTTCGATCTTAAAAATGTCCTACGGTCGTCTTCTAACAGCTCTTCGGGATTTCCAAAGTGAGGGCCGACCCTGAAAAGTCCGCCTGCCAGGGTCTTCTGTCTAAATGTCGTGGAGGTTTCAAGAAAGCCGTTTCGATTCGCATGGGTTCTTGTATAAATTGAAACCTGTTCCGGCTGGTCTGCCGCGACCCCCTCAGGTTAGTAAAGCTTATGGTTGAACGTAGAGATGTTTTGCGAGCGGCGCTGGGCGCTTTGGCCGCCGGTTTCGGCCCCGCGATGGGCGCTCCCGCAGATCAGCCCGCCACCCCTGCTTTTTCACGGGATAATGTCATTGAGCTCGCCCGCTCGCTGGCGAAAAAGCCTTTTGTTTCTCCCGTCAACGATTTGCGGGAGCCCTTCGCCGCGCTGACCTACGAGCAATATGTCGGCATCAAAATGAAGCCCGGCGCCGCGGTCTGGTCGGGCGCAAACAGAGGCTTTTCTTTCGAGCCCCTGCATCGCGGGCCGATTTTCAGCACGCCCGTGGATCTGTTCGTGGTCGAGGGCGGAGTGACGAAGCGCATCGCCTATGACCAGAGCCAATTCGATTACGGCGGCCTGAAGGTTCCCGAGAAACTGCCGGACATCGGCTTCTCGGGCATTCGGGTTCTGCGCGCGCGGGACGGCGGAGCCGAGGCCGAACTGGCCCTGTTTCAGGGTGCGAGTTTCTACCGCGCCTGCGCCCCCGGCCAGATGCTTGGCGCGAGCGCGCGCGGCCTCGCGATTCGCACCGCCGATCCTCGCGGGGAAGAGTTTCCCGCGTTCCGAACCTTTTGGATCGAAAAACCCGCGCTCGGCGACAATGCGCTGGTCATCCACGCCTTGCTCGATTCGCAAAGCGTCACCGGCGCTTACCGCTTCACATTGCGCCCCGGCGAAGCCACGATCATCGACACCGAGCTGACGCTTTTTCCCCGCGCCGATCTAGATCATATCGGGATCGCGGGATTTGCGGGCGCCTCGCTTTTTACCCCACTCGACCGCCGTCGCACCGACGACATTCGTCCCGCCGTGGCGGAGTTGAACGGACTGCAAATGCTGACCGGCGCCAATGAATGGCTTTGGCGGCCGATTTCCAATCGCAACAATCTACAGCTTTCGTCCTTCGTCGACGCCAATCCCAAGGGGTTCGGCTGTCTGATGCGCAACCGCGAGATCGGCGCCTATCAAGACGACGAGCAGCATTGGGAGCGCAGGCCGTCCTTGTGGATCGAACCGCTCGGGGAATGGGGCGAGGGCTCGGTGCAACTCGTCGAGATCCCCTCCGAATCCGAGATCAACCAAAACATCATCGCCTATTGGCGCCCCAAGGAGGCCCTGACCGCGCCCAAGGAGACAAGTTACGCCTATCGCCAATTCTGGTGCTGGGAGCCGCCCGCGCGCCCGCCTTTGGCGTATGTGACGGACGCGCGCGGCGGTCGCGCCTCCTTGCCAAAATTGCGCCGTTTTGTCGTTGTCTTCGCTGGCGAGGTTTTGGGCGATCCGGCGCGGACGGCTTCGCTTCGACCCGCCCTTTCTACTTCTCCGGGAGCAGCGTCGAACATTCGCATTTATCCCAATCAGCAGGCCAAGACCTGCCGAGTGGTGTTCGACCTCGATCCCGGCGGGGAGAGTTTTTGCGAGTTGCGGCTCGTTCTCCAATCGGGCGACGACCCGATCAGCGAAACCTGGCTCTACAGATGGACGTCGTGAACCAAACATTCGCCGAGGCCCTTTCTTCCGATGCTGACGCCCTTTCGACGCTGGGGGGCGCTTTCGCGCCTCCGACGCCCGCCGAGGCCCGGTTGTCGATGCCGGCTCAGAACCTTTTCAAATTTGATTCTCGTCCACGTCGCCCGGCGGCGCCTCACCTCGCTTACACCCCTTGGCTCTCGCGTTTGGCGACCTTTGGCGGCGGCGGGGCGCTGACCGCCTATGGCGGCCACGAGATGTATAAGGTGATCGACGTCGGCGGCGTCACTACCCTGAAATGGGCGCTGCTTGCGCTCTTCATACTGAATTTCTCGTGGATCGCGCTGACATTTTCGAGCAGCCTCGTCGGTTTGGCCGCGCTGCTGCGTAGGTCTCGGCCGCTGGCCATGCCCATGCGGCTCACCGCCAAAACGGCGGTGGTCATGCCGATCTATAACGAAGCGCCGAGCCGCGTATTCGCCGCCTTGCAGGCCATCTTCGAGGATGTTGAAGCCACCGGCCTCGGCGAGCGGTTCGACTGGTTTTTTCTGTCTGATACGACAAACCCAGACATCTGGATCGCGGAGGAACGGGCCTTCATCGGCATTCGCCACAGGCTCGGGGCCGCCGGAGCCCGCGTTTTTTATCGCCATCGCGAAAAAAACACGAGCCGCAAGGCGGGCAACATCGCGGATTTCGTGTCGCGGTGGGGCGGCGCTTACGCCCATATGGTTGTGCTCGACGCCGACAGTCTTATGACCGGGGCGACCATCGTGCGCCTTGCCGCCGCGATGGAGGCGGACCCCGACTCCGGGATCATCCAGACGTTGCCTCTCATTATCAACCGTAACACGCTTTTCGCGCGCGTTCAGCAGTTCGCGGCCCGCATTTACGGCCCCGTTATCGCCGCCGGCCTATCGGAATGGATGGG
Source organism: Methylocystis sp. KS32 (assembly GCA_002862095.1). Taxonomy (GTDB): domain Bacteria; phylum Pseudomonadota; class Alphaproteobacteria; order Rhizobiales; family Beijerinckiaceae; genus Methylocystis. Next base: position 163,555 of record PHSQ01000001.1, read on the forward strand.
GCGCGACGGAAACTATTGGGGACACAACGCCATCATTCGCACCGAGGCCTTCGCGCGTCATTGCGGTCTGCCGGATCTGCGAGGCCGCCCTCCGTGGGGCGGTCATATCATGAGCCACGATTTCGTCGAGGCGGCGCTCATTCGCCGCGCTGGCTACGCCGTTTATATGCTGCCCACTCTCGGCGGCTCCTACGAAGAAAGCCCGCCCTCGCTCATTGATCTTTCGACTCGCGACCGGCGCTGGTGCCAGGGCAATTTGCAGCATATCCGCATCCTGTTCGGCCGCGGCTTCCATTGGGCTTCGCGCCAGCATTTCCTCACCGGCATTTTCGGCTATCTCACCTCGCCGCTGTGGCTGCTGCAATTGCTGGTTGGCATCACCATCGTCTTTCAAGCAAGCTACTTCCGGCCGGAATATTTCTCCTCGGAATTCGCCCTTTTTCCGGTTTGGCCGCGTTTCGACGCCGAGCGCTCGCTCGAGCTTTTCGCGCTGACGATGGGTATCCTTCTGGCGCCCAAATTTTTCGGGCTAATCGTCGCGATTCACGATCCCGAGACACGCGGGGGGTCCGGCGGCGTCGTCATGTTGCTCATCTCGACCCTGTTCGAGGTGGTGCTCTCGGCCCTGCTCGCGCCGATCATGATGCTGATCCAGACAGGGCATGTCGTCCATATCGTCTTCGGCTTCGATACGGGTTGGGACCCGCAGCGCCGCGACGACGGCTCCGTGCCTTTCTCGGCCATCGTGCGGCGTCATCGCTCGCACATGGCGCTCGGGGTTCTCTCGTTGCTCGCCGGCCTGTTGATTTCACCTTCGCTGGTGGCGTGGATGTCGCCCACGATCGCCGGCCTCATTCTCGCAATCCCGATCTCCTGGCTGACCAGCCAACGTTGGCTCGGGTTGGCTTTTCGCCGGGCTGGGGCGCTGGTGACGCCGGAGGAGACCAACACGCCGCACATCGCAAAACGCGGACGGGCGCTTTCCAAGGTGCTGGCGCGGGCCGGCGAAGACGAAGCCAACGGCATTCTGGCCATCCACGGCGATGCGGAACTGCGCGCCCTGCACGAGGCTTGGCTCCCCGTGCGCAAGCCGCGTCAGCGCGGCCAGATCACCGCCGATCGCGCCGTCGCGGAGGCCAAGCTCGCGGATGCGGAGACGATCGACGATGCGGTGCAATGGCTCAATCGTGGAGAACGTCTGGTCACGCTGAGCGACCGGGCTTTGATCTCGATGGTCGCCCGCCTTCCCCGCCTGGACAGGCCAGAGGCCGCCGCAGCCGAATGAAGGTTTGTTCGTGACGCTAATATACAAGATTGTCGCCGCCCCGGTTTTCCAGGCGGCGAAAAGCGCATTCAGGGGCGCCGGCGTCGATCTTTCGGACGGCTTCATCCATTTTTCGACCGCCGAGCAGGTGAGAGAAACCGCCGAGCGTCATTACCGGGGGCAGGACGGTCTCTTCCTCGTAGCGGTCGAGGCCGAAGCTTTGGGCGCGGCGCTGAAATGGGAGGTTTCTCGCGGCGGCGCGTTGTTCCCCCATCTCTATGGCGAATTGCCGCTCTCAGTGGTGGCCTGGGCCAGGCCCTTGCCTCGGACCGAAGACGGCGGGCACGATTTTTCGGGGTTTTCGCTATGATCGCATGGCTCGGGGACGCCGCGACGGCTTTGACGAGGCGGCTGGACGCGGAAGCCGCCCATCGAGCGACGATAGCGGGTCTGAAACTCTTGCCGGATTTGGCGCCGGCCCCCGACGACGCTCGTCTCGAAACCTCGGTGTTGGGCCTCGAATTCCCAAATCCAATCGGCCTCGCCGCCGGCTTCGACAAAAACGCCGAGGTTTTTGGGTCCGCCCGGGCGTTCGGCTTCGGATTCGTCGAAGTCGGCACGCTCACTCCCCGCCCCCAGCCGGGCAATCCACGTCCGCGCGCTTTTCGTCTCGTGGAGGATCGCGGCGTCATTAACCGTTATGGTTTCAACAACGACGGCCACGCGCCTGCGCTGCGTCGTCTTTCCGCGCGCCGGGGCGGCGCGATCGTCGGCGTCAACATCGGCGCCAATAAAGATTCGAGCGATCGCATCGGGGATTATGTCGGGGGAGTGAAAACCTTCTGGCGGGTCGCCGATTATTTCACGATAAATGTCTCGTCGCCCAATACCCCAGGGCTGCGCGATTTGCAGGAGCCTCGGGCTCTGGCCGAACTCCTAGCGCGCGTTCTGGAAGCGCGCGACGCGGCGCCGGCGCGTCGTCCGCTGCTGCTGAAAATCGCGCCCGATCTTGATCTCGATCAACTGGATGGGATCGTGCGCATCGCGCGAGACTCCCGCATCGACGGCATGATCGTTTCCAACACCACCATTTCTCGTCCCGCCTCGCTGCGCTCCAAGCTGGCCGGCGAAACCGGCGGGCTTTCCGGCGGACCGCTGTTCGCGCTTTCGACGCAGCGTCTGGCTCAGGCCTTTATTCGGGTCGAGCGGCAGTTTCCCCTGATCGGCGTTGGTGGAATCGATAGCGTGGCGACCGCTTTCGCCAAAATCGAGGCGGGGGCCTCCCTCATCCAGCTTTATACGGGACTGGTTTACGAGGGGCCGGGTCTCGTCGCCCGCGTCAAGCGGGGAATTGTCGCGCGTCTCGCCGAGGAGCGCGCCGCCTTGCCTGATGTCGTCGGCCGCGAGGCGGCGAGCCTCGCCTAGAGCAAAATCCGAAAAAGTTGATAGAGTTTTTCGATTAGATTTTGCTCCAGCTTTTTGAATCTGGAACGATTTCTTAATCAACCAGACGTTTCCGTCCGGTCGGAAAGCCCTCTAGCGCCGCCTTGAGCCTATCGGCTTGCGATCGAATTTTGGCCAAACGCTTGACCGGTTTTCGGCTGTCGCCTAATTTGATTTTCGCTAAATGTAGCCGAGGTCGGAAAAGTGGGTCAGCAAAAGGTAGTATATTTCGCGCCGACGCCGGACTGGGCCTAGCCCGGTTCCCGGGATCGGCGCTTGACCAAGGCCCCGAGAGGGCCTTTTTTATTGCCCGAAACGCGACTGAGCCCGAATGGAACGCCTGAAACGGAAAGCACGAAGATGTCAAAAGAGATGACCGGCGCTGAAATGGTGGTCGAGGCCCTCAAGGATCATGGCGTCGATGTCCTTTTCGGCTATCCGGGTGGCGCGGTTCTCCCCATTTACGACGTGCTTTTCCAGCAAGAGGCGGTAAGACACATTCTCGTGCGCCATGAGCAGGGCGCCGCGCACGCCGCGGAGGGTTACGCTCGCTCGTCGGGCAAGGTCGGCGCCCTACTGGTCACCTCCGGCCCCGGCGCCACCAATACCGTCACCGGCCTCACCGACGCCTTGATGGACAGTATCCCGCTGGTCTGCATCACGGGGCAGGTGCCGACGCATCTCATTGGCTCCGACGCCTTTCAGGAATGCGACACCGTCGGAATCACCCGTCATTGCACCAAGCACAATTATCTCGTCAAAAGCATAGACGACCTGTGCCGGGTGCTCCACGAGGCTTTCTACGTGGCCACCAATGGCCGGCCCGGCCCGGTCGTGGTCGACATCCCCAAGGACGTGCAGTTCGCCCGCGGCGTCTACGCGCCGCCGCACAATGTCCAGCACAAGACCTATAATCCGCAGATGGACGGCGATACCGCGCTCATCAGGGAAGCGGTGCGGATGATGGCCTCGGCGCAAAAGCCCATCTTCTATACCGGGGGCGGCGTCATCAATTCGGGTTCCCCCGCGTCCACGCTGCTTCGCGAACTCGTGGCGCTGACCGGTTTTCCGATCACCTCGACGCTGATGGGACTCGGCGCCTACCCGGCCTCGGGCGACGCCTGGCTCGGCATGTTGGGGATGCATGGCACTTTCGAGGCCAACAACGCCATGCACGATTGCGATCTGATGATCGCCGTCGGCGCTCGCTTCGACGACCGCATCACAGGAAGATTGGACGCTTTTTCGCCGGGCTCAAAGAAAATCCACATCGACATAGACCGCTCCTCCATCAACAAGAACGTTAAGGTCGACCTCGCCATCGTCGGCGACTGCGGTCATGTGCTCGAGGCGATGGTGCGGGTGTGGCGTTCGGAGGCCATGCACGCGGAAAAACAGCAGCTTGGCGATTGGTGGCGCCAGATTGACCAATGGCGAGGAAGGAAATCGCTCGCGTTCCGCAATTCGGACAAGGTGATCAAGCCGCAATACGCCGTGCAGCGGCTTTACGAGCTCACCAAGGACAAGGACGTCTATATAACGACCGAAGTCGGTCAGCATCAGATGTGGGCCGCCCAGCACTTTCATTTCGACGAGCCAAACCACTGGATGACCTCCGGCGGGCTCGGCACCATGGGGTACGGCCTGCCGGCGGCGATCGGCGCGCAACTCGCCCACCCTGGCTCGCTCGTGGTCGACATCGCCGGCGAGGCGTCGATCCTGATGTGCATTCAGGAGCTCTCCACCGCAATTCAATACCGCCTCCCGGTGAAGGTGTTCATCCTGAACAACGAATACATGGGCATGGTGCGTCAGTGGCAGGAACTCCTCCACGGCGGGCGTTACTCTCACAGCTATTCCGAAGCGCTGCCGGATTTCGTCAAACTCGCCGAGGCTTTTGGCGCCAAGGGGGTCCGCTGTTACGATCCTGCCGGCCTCGACGCCGCGATCAAGGAGATGCTGGACTACGACGGTCCGGTGCTGTTCGACTGCGTTGTGGAAAAATCCGAGAACTGCTTCCCTATGATCCCGTCGGGAAAAGCGCATAACGATATGCTGCTCGCCGATCTTTCGGACGACGCGGGAATCGAGCTTGGCGCCGTCATCGACGAAAAAGGCAAGATGCTCGTCTGACCGCGGAGATCGAAACCGCACAGATAAAGAACGGAACCGACATGAACGCTCCAGCCTCGCCGCCTTCGCCCTATTCCGCGTCGAAGGCGCAATCGAAGATAGAGCAGCACACGCTTTCGGTGCTGGCCGACAATGAACCGGGCGTCCTCGCTCGCGTCGTGGGCTTGTTTTCAGGCCGCGGCTACAACATCGAAAGCCTGACCGTGGCCGAGGTGGTTCATGCTGAGCATCTCTCGCGCATCACCATCCGAACCTCGGGCGCCCCGGAAACGATCGACCAGATCAGGCATCAGCTCGAGCGTCTTGTTCCCGTGCGCCAGGTCACGGACCTTTCCGAAGGCGGCAAAGGCTTGGAGCGCGAACTGGCCATGGTCAAGGTGCGCGGACGGGGCGAGAATCGCGCCGACGCACTACAGCTCGCCGACGCTTTCCGGGCGCGCATCGTGGACGCGACCACGGAGAGCTTCATCTTCGAACTGACCGGAAAGCCAGAGAAAATCGATGAATTCGTGGACCTAATGCGCCCCATCGGACTGGTCGAGGTATCGAGAACCGGCGTTGCGGCGATTTCGCGCGGACCGCAGCCGATTTAATCTGGGCGAACTCGATTTTTGACCTTCGCGCCGCCGCCGCGTAGAAGAAGCCGGAAATTCAGAAGTTCAAAACAGGCTCGTCTTTATAGGTCGAGCCGACACGACGCCCCGCAAGCTGTCCCAGCGGACAGTGGGGCAATAGCCGCCATAAGGGGCTTCACGCCGCCGCAGTCGAGGGATGCAAAAGAAATGCGTGTTTACTACGATCGGGACGCCGACATCAATTTGATCAAGGGCAAAAAAGTCGCCATCGTCGGTTATGGCAGCCAGGGCTTCGCCCACGCCCTTAATCTCAAGGAAAGCGGCGTCGCCGATGTGGCCGTGGCGTTACGCAAGGGCTCGGCTTCGGCGTCCAAGGCCCAGGGAGCGGGGCTGAAGGTCATGGAAGTCGCCGAAGCGGCCAAATGGGCGGACGTGGTCATGATGCTTACGCCCGACGAGCTGCAGGGCGAAATCTATACGAATGAGCTGGCGCCGAATCTCAAGCCGGGGGCCGCCCTGCTTTTCGCTCATGGATTGAACATTCATTTCAACCTGATCGAACCGCGCAAGGACCTCGACGTCCTGATGGTTGCGCCCAAGGGTCCGGGCCACACGGTGCGCGGTGAATATCTCAAGGGCGGCGGCGTGCCGTGCCTGATCGCGGTTCATCAGAACGCTTCGGGCAACGCGCTCGAGCTTGGCCTTTCCTACGCCAGCGCCATCGGCGGCGGCCGCGCCGGCGTTATCGAGACCACCTTCCGCGAAGAATGCGAAACCGATCTCTTCGGCGAACAGGTCGTGCTATGTGGCGGGCTCGTGGAACTGATCCGCGCGGGCTTCGAGACGCTGGTCGAGGCCGGCTACGCGCCGGAGATGGCCTATTTCGAATGCTTGCACGAGGTCAAACTCATCGTCGACCTGATTTACGAAGGCGGCATCGCCAACATGAATTATTCGGTCTCGAACACTGCGGAATATGGCGAATACGTGACTGGTCCTCGCATCATCACGCCCGAGACGAAGGCCGAGATGAAGCGGGTTCTCGAGGATATTCAATCGGGTAAGTTCACCCGCGACTGGATGCTCGAGAACAAGGTCAACCAGACTTCCTTCAAGGCGACCCGCGCCCGCAACGCCGCTCACCCCATCGAAGAGGTGGGCGCACGGCTCCGCGGCATGATGCCCTGGATCGGCAAGAACAAGCTTGTCGACAAAGAACGGAACTAGCGCATAATATAACCAAATCGAAACAAATGTGGGCTTTTTCGGGAATCTTCCGCCACTGGCGGCGGCGCTGAAAAAAGAGGCCGGCCCCCTGAAAAAGGGGGCTGGCGGGAAGGGGATAGCGCATGCATGGAGGGGCGGACCGCCCAGCCCAAGTGACCGGGAGCGAGGTTTGTCAGCGGATCGCCGAAATCACCCGCCTTCGGCTCTCCGGCGATCTCGACCGATTGATGGAATATTTTGCTCCCGACGTCGTGGTCCATTATAATTGCACCAAAGAGGGCCTTTTCAGCCCCGGCGTTCTAAACGGGCGAGATCAATTCTGGGCAAACCTGCGGCTGACCGAAGAAAATTATCAGGGCGTCGACGGCGAAATCATCGACATCTTGGTCGAGAACGATCTTTCCGTCGTCCGCTGGCGCACACGCTGGCGTCATCGCGGCGCGCAAATAACATACACTGTCGAGATGGCCTATTTCCTGCGCTGGCGGAACAATCTCGTCATCGAGATGCATGAATTTCTGGACCTGCCGGGCGCCGCTATTCTCGATCGTGGCGCGCTGGGGACCTACGAAGACATGCTGAATCCGCGTCCCCCGGGATTGAACCGAGAAGAAATGCTGCGGCGGCTTGAGGCGCTCGCGGATTTTCCGACGCCGATGGGTTTGGATATAGCGGCGATAAGAAAATATTGCTCACCGGACATTGTCTGTGAATTCGTGGGCAACAGAATCCGTATCCCCTATGCGGGAAGACATGTCGGCATCGAAGCGCTCATTAATATTGTTCGAGCAATAGGCGTCGATTTCGAGCAATTTAGAAACACTCTTTCGGATGTTGTCGTCGATGGCGGTCGTGTCGCCTTCCGCCGCACCGTCGAGTGGCGCCATCGCGGGACGGGAAGCCAGGGGCTGGTCGAACTAGCTGAATTCGTGAAATACGAGGACGGCCTGATTGTCGAACTGATCGAAATTCGCGACAGCGTCACCATCCTTGAGATGCAGGGCGAAATGTAAGGCCTGTGACCAAGCTGCCGCAGTTCTTTTCGCTGAATGTTTTCACAAATACCAAATTTCGTGGCAAGCCGCTCGCCGTCATCGACGGCGGCGAAGGCATTTCAGTAACTGAAATGCAAGCGATTGCGAATGAGTTCCGATTTCCAGCCACGGCCTTTCTCCACGCGCCCCGCGATCCGGTGAACAGCGCTCGCCTGCGCCTGTTTTCAGGTTCCGGCGAATTGGCCTTCTCGGCCGAGGCGGCGATCGGCGTCGCTGTCTTGCTGGCGCAGACTCGCGCCGCCGACATTCTGGCGCGGCAGGGCGTGATTATCGCGCTGGAAATGGGGGACGCGGCCTATCCCGTCGAGGTCATTCGAAGTCGCGCGGGGATAGCTTACGCCCAGTTCTCGCTGGCTCGGACACCCAGAATTGAGTCGGTTTCGCTCAGTCCAGAGGCGGCGGCGGCTTCGCTTGCTCTGGCGCGCGAGGATATCGGCTTTGGCGGGCACGAACCGCGCATTTGCCGCCTGATCGACCGCTTCGCGTTCGTCCCCGTGAACAGCCGCGCCTCGCTAGAAAAGGCGCGGCTTGCGGGGGCGGCGTCGTCCTTTGTTTTTGGCGCAGGAACCGGGGTTTGCCTTTATACTGCCGAAACAGTGTCGCAGGAGAGCGCGCTCCATGTCCGAACCCTTCTCACCGACGGCGCCGAAGACGCCGGCAGCGGCGAGGCGCTCGCGGCCCTCGCCCTGGTCGCCTGCGAGTTTGAGCGCCCCAAGGACGGGGAACACCAAATGTTCATAGAGCAGGGACATAACATCGGCCGCGCCGCGCGGGTGACGCTGGGTCTCACCGTTCATGGCGAACGGTTGGCCGAAATTCGCCTTGGCGGTCAGGCTGTGCTGACAATGCGCGGAGAACTCAAACTTTGACGGACGCCGTTCGAATCCTGGAAGTCGATCGTCTCGATTGTCGCCTTGTGCGCCATGATTGGGAATTCGAACGCCGATACGAGAGAGAGATTGTGGCGCATTGGGCCGAGCGCAAGAGTTCTAACACCGCGCTTTTCGACGGACCCGTCCTTCTCGCCTGCCGCGTCGAACCACGGCAGAACGCGGCGGGCGGGAGAGTATTGGGCCTTGATTTCTTCGAGGTGACATTCTCGCGTTTTTTGGCATGGCGCGATTTCGGCTTTCCCGATCGCGAAGTCTATAATTGCTTCGCCATGCCTGCCGTTCGAACGTCGGACGGCGCTTTTCTTCTGGGCGTGATGGGGCCGCGCCACTCGTGCGCCGGGCAGCTTTATTTTCCCGCCGGCACGCCCGATCGCAACGACATAGTGGGCGACCGCGTCGATCTCGACGGCAGCGCCATTCGCGAACTGGCCGAAGAGACAGGCGTTTGTGTCGACGAGATCATGTTCGCTCCGGGATGGCGCGTTGTTTTCGACAGCCAGCGCATCGCTTGCATGAAAATAATAGACTGGCCCACATCCGCCACCGAACTTGCGGGTCAAGTAGAACGGCATATCGCCAGAGAAAAGGACCCCGAATTGGCGAGCGGATATATGTTGGGCGCGCGCGATCAGCTTTCCGATCCGCGCTTGCCCGCCTTTATGACCGCTTTCCTGGAGCCTTTGCTGTCCTGAGATGGCCCAATGCCTTTTTTGGCTGAATTTTCCGACCCGCCGGTATAAGTTGCAAATCATGATGAAAAGCCATGACTGCGAGGGGGCGCAGGGGGCCGCCGACCCGCGCGTAGCTGCTATCCGCGCCGCGCTCGACAGCTATTGCATTGTGCTTGTCGGCATGATGGGCTCGGGGAAAAGCGCCATCGGGCAACGCCTCGCCTCCCGTCTGGGACTGAGATTCCTCGATGCCGACGCGGAAATTGTCTCCGCGGCGGGCATGACCATCCCCGAAATTTTCGAGAAATACGGCGAAGGCTATTTTCGCGACGGCGAAAGGCGCGTCCTGTTTCGACTGCTCAACAATGGCCCCATGGTGCTGGCGACCGGCGGCGGCGCGTTCCTCGATCCGCGTACGCGACAACGCATCGCCGAACGGGGCGTTTCGGTCTGGTTCGACGCGGACCACGAGACCCTGCTAAAGCGGGTGCGTCGCAAAAGCGACCGCCCACTGCTGCATACGCCGGATCCCGCGGCCACCTTGCGCCGACTTATGGACGACCGCTATCCCATTTACGCCGCGGCGGACATCAGGGTCGTTTCGCGGGATGTGCCGCAGGAGGCGATGGTTGAAGAAACGCTAAACACTCTGGCCAATCGCCTCCCTGGGATGACCCTAGGCGCACACCGCTCCATCAAGGATACTCAGCTCATCATGGATCATCTCGCGCAGCGCCCGAACCATCCCTCCAACACCGCGCCGCACCTTGAAAATGTGCGGGTTGGCCTCGGCGAACGCTCCTACGACATCATCATAGGTTCGGGCGTTCTGGCGCAGGCCGGCGAACGAATCTCCGCGATCGCGCCTGGGGCGGCCTGTTTCATCGTCACGGACAGCAATGTGGCGGCGTATTATCTTCCCGCGCTCGAGAATAATTTGAAGGCGCGGGGCGTCCGCGTCGCCTCCGTCGTCGTGGAGCCCGGCGAAAGCTCCAAATCCCTCGCCACATTCGGTCGCGTCTGCGAAGAAGCCATCGCCGCGAAAATTGAACGCCGCGACGTGGTCGTGGCGCTCGGCGGCGGCGTTGTCGGCGACCTTGCGGGATATGTCGCCGCTAGTCTGAGGCGTGGCGCGCGATTTGTGCAGATTCCAACCTCCCTCCTGGCGCAGGTAGACAGTTCGGTCGGCGGAAAGACCGGGATCAACTCGCCTCAGGGAAAAAATCTGATCGGCGCGTTCCATCAGCCGGCGCTTGTGCTCTCAGACGTCGACACGCTCGCAACCCTGCCGCCGAGAGAGCTTCGCGCCGGCTATGCAGAGATCGCCAAATATGGCTTGATCTGCGACCGGCGCTTCTTCGAATGGCTGGAAGCCGACGGCGACGCCGTCTTCCACAGCAAGCCGGAACAGATTTGCGCCGTCGCGGTCAGCTGCGAGATAAAGGCGCGCATTGTCTCCAATGACGAAACCGAGCAAGGAGACCGCGCGCTCCTCAATCTCGGACATACCTTCGGTCACGCCTTCGAGCGTCTGGTCAATTACGACAACGCCCGGCTCGTTCATGGCGAAGGAGTCGCCATAGGTCTCGCGCTGGCTATGCGTTTTTCTCGACATCTCGGGCTATGCGGCGGGCAGGACGCCGAGCGCGCGGAGCGTCATCTCACCAGCCTTGGCCTGCCGACGCGTATAAGCGATATCCCAGGCTGGAGCTTTGGCGCGGACGACATTCTGGCCGCCATGCATCAGGACAAGAAAGTCGAAAAAGGCTCGCTGACTTTCGTGTTGCTGCGCGGCATCGGCCAAGCCTTTGTCGCCAAGTCGATCGACGCGGGCGACGTCAAGAAATTCTTGCAAAGTCAAATTTAACGGAGCGCGCAATGATGACGTGGCCGCCGGATACATGGAGGCGAGCTTGAGCAACGGCGACCTATGGACGACGCTGCTTATCGTTATCGTCTGCGTTTTGCTCTCGGCTTTTTTTTCCGGGTCCGAGACCGCGCTTACCGCAGCGTCCGCGGCGCATATGCACGCGCTGGACAAGGAGGGCGATGAACGCGCGGGCGTCGTCTCGCGGCTCATGCGCCAGCGAAACAGAATGATCGCGGCCCTTCTTCTTGGCAACACGCTTTTCAATATCGGAGGCTCGGCCTTCGCGACCAGTATGCTGGTGGCGCTTTTTGGAGATCGCGGCGCCGTCTACGCCACTATCGTCATGACGATTCTGCTCTTGGTGTTCGCCGAGGTTCTACCGAAGACTCTCGCGATAAATCGTCCTGATCGCATTTCGCTTTCGGTGGCGCGGAGCGTCAATCTCGTCGTTTCCGTTTTCGGCCCCATGCTCGCCGGCGTTGAATATTTCGTGCGCTGGCTGCTGAACAAGGCGGGTGTCGAATTCGGCCAGGGCCGAAGCGTGCTGTCTCCCTACGACGAGTTGATGAGCACCGTCGACATTCTGCACGAAGAAGGCAATGTGGAACGCAGCGCGAGAGACATGTTCGGCGGCGTTCTGGATCTGCAGGTGATGCATGTGTCGGACGTCATGGTTCATCGCACGAAAATGCGCGCCATCGACGCCGATCTTCCGCCGCAGAAGATCATTCGCGAAGTGCTTGCGTCGCCTTACACCCGCATGCCTTTGTGGCGGGAAAGACCGGACAATTTCATCGGAGTTTTGCATTCGAAGGACCTGCTTCGCGCGCTTGACGCGGCCGGCGGGGACGCCGCCTCCTTGCATATCGACGAGATCATGCTCGAACCCTGGTTCACACCGGAGGCGACGACGCTCAAGGATCAACTGGAGGCCTTCCTGAAGCGGAAAACGCATTTCGCCTTCGTCGTCGACGAATATGGCGAGGTCATGGGCCTCGTGACGCTCGAGGACATTCTCGAGGAGATCGTCGGAGACATAAGAGACGAGCATGACGTCGCCGTGTTGGGGGTCCGCGCGCAAAAGGATGGATCGGTGTTCGTCGACGGAGCCGTCCCGGTGCGCGACCTCAACCGGGCGATGGACTGGCACTTGCCCGACAGCGAAGCGACGACGATCGCCGGCCTTGTGATCCATGAAGCTGGCGCTATTCCCGAACCCGGCCAGGTGTTCAGTTTCCACGGCTTTCGTTTCGAGGTGCTACGCCGAGTCCGCAATCGCATAACGTCGCTCAAAGTCAGTCCCGAGGGGGCGTAAGCGCTTTGATGGGAAAATCGCGTCGGGCGCGTTTCAAGCCGGCGCAGACTCAGCGCGCGTCAAAAGCTACGCGGCGGCGAGAGCGGCGAAGCGGCCTCCCTGTTTGACCAACTCGTCGAAGGAGCCGCTTTCGACTATCGCGCCGTTCTCGAACACGAAAATTCTGTCCGCATTGCGGATCGTCGCCAACCGATGCGCGATGATGAAAGTGGTGCGACCCTTGATGGCGGCGTCGAGCGCTTTTTGTATTTGTTTTTCCGTCTCGGCGTCGAGCGCGCTTGTCGCCTCGTCGAAAACCATGATCGGCGGATCCTTGAGCAGGGCTCGGGCGATGGACAGTCGCTGCCGTTCTCCGCCAGAGAGCGTTCTGCCACGCTCGCCGACCTCGGTCGCAATGCCCTCGCTTTGACGCGCCACGAAATTTGCGGCCTGCGCACGCTCCAGCGCGAGTGCGATTTCCGCAATAGTGGCGTCCGGTTTGCCGATGCGGAGATTCTCCTCGATCGACCGCGCGAACAACATTGGCTCCTGAAACACGACGCCGATATTTCGGCGCAGCGACGTCAGCGTAAAATCGCGAATGTCCACGCCATCGATGGAGACAATCCCCTCCACGGGGTCGAAGACGCGATGCAACAAGCCGAGCGTGGTGGATTTGCCGGAGCCGGTGGAACCGACGAGGGCTATGGTCTCTCCGGGCTCGGCCACGAAGCTGACATTGCGCACCGCCAGGCGTTTTCCATCATAGGAAAAGCCGACATTCTCGAACGCGACTTTTCCCTTGAGCCGGCCGGCGTCCTTGGCGTCGAGACGGTCCGCCACGACCGGATGAGTGTCGAGAATTGCAAAAAATTCTCGCAATTTCGCCGACTGCTGGAACAGGAAGTTGACGAAGCCGACGGTCTGCTCCAGTCGCCCGATCAGCATGGTGGCGAAATTGGTGAAAGTGACGATTTCGCCGATCGACGCGAGACCGCGCATGTGCAGATAGGCGCCGAGCACGAAGATGCAAAGCACCGTCAACGTCGCTGAGGCGCGGCTCGCGACGACCACGACCGCCCACCAGGACAACACCGGCAATTGCGCGGCGAGCAAATCGTCGATGATGAGTTTGAGCGCCTGCGATTCGCTTTGCGCCCGAGTGAAACTCTGCACGACAGGCACGTTACCGAGCGCGTCGGAAGCGCGACTTGCGAGAGCGGCGTTGTGCCGCTCGACCATGGCCTGCAAAGTCTCTGTCCGCCGGACCACGAAGGTGGTCACGAAGTAAAACACCGTCACCATCACGATCAGCAGGCTGGCGAGCCGCCAGTTATAGAGCAGCGTGGCAGGCAGCATTAGGAACAGCGCAAGAAACGAAGCGCAATGTTCGCGGAAGAAAGACAGCCACAGGGTGAACATGGCCGCCGCGCCTTCGAGCATCGATTGCAGCAGGCGGCCGGAATGAACATTGGCATGGAAACTGAGCGGCAGATTGAGAACATGATCGAAATATTGCGACATGACGGCGAGACGCCGACGATGCGCGAGTCGATCGGCGCGAAGGCCCACCGCCATCGATCCGCCGATAGAGAAAAGGCCGAAACCGGCCCAGGCTAGAACCAGGGGTAAAAGGTCGCTCCAGGCCAGGGTCGCGCCCGTCGACTGCGTGGTCGTCATCAGGTCGATGATGCGCCCAAACAGAATCGGTTCGGCGAATTGGGCGCCTGCGAGGACGAGATTGGCGGCGACCAGGGCATAGGCTAGCTTCGCTTCGGGCGCTAATTGGCGCAGCACGCGAAGATAAACGGAGAGCACGGACATAGGGCTGCTCGCATGACGCGGATGCTCGCCATTACAAGGGGTTTGGCCCCCGCGCAAGGGAGCTTGGCCATGAGTCGCGGGGTCGGGAGCGCGAAGGTCTCGCCGGTCTTTCAAAATCCCAGCCGAGCGCCTAAATTCGCGCCGCGCGCTTTTCCGCGCGCCCGACGATGGAGATTTCGATGAGATCGGTTTCAAGCTGGCGTTCGCTCGTCATCGCCGCCATATTGAGCTTCACCGTCGCGGGGTGCGGCTATAACACCATTCCGACGCTCGAGGAAAACGCCAAGGCGAAATGGGCGGCGGTGCAGGCGCAATACCAGCGTCGGGCCGATCTCATTCCCAACCTCGTCGCGACCGTCCAGGGATACGCCAAGCAGGAAAAAGACGTGCTGACCTCGGTCGCCGAGGCGCGCGCCAAGGCGACCCAAGTGAAAATCGACGCCTCCGCCTTGTCAGATCCCGAAAAAATGAAGCAGTTTCAAGATGCTCAGTCTCAACTTGGCGGCGCGCTTGGTCGCTTGCTGGCGGTCAGCGAGGCCTATCCTGACCTCAAATCCAACGCCAATTTCCTCGCCCTGCAATCGCAACTCGAAGGCACGGAAAATCGCATAAACGTCGCAAGACGCGATTATATCGAGGCGGTCCGGGATTATAACCTCGCTTTGCGCACGTTCCCGACGCTCTTGTGGGCGAAAACCTTCTTCTCTTCCGAAAGGCCGATGGCGGAATTCACCGCCAGCGAAGCGGCGCAAGGCGCTCCCCAAGTAAAATTTTGAGCATCGGAGCCCAAGACGGGGACGCGCTTTCTTCTTTGGCCTCACTGGCCTATCTAGCGAGAAACGCCACCTGGGTTGGCGGCGCGAGATCGTTGACGAGCCCTTCCTTGAGATCGCAATAATGAACCAGCACGCCAAGCCATATCGGGTCGATGCCCCGGCGACGTCCGCCGACCGCGCCGAGTTGAGCAAGATATGCGCGAGCGACGCTTTATGGCGCCATATGCTTGAGGAGGCGACGGCGGCGCTCGCCATCGAGCCGGCCCTGACTCCGCTGCTGATGGGCGCGGTCATCAACAGATCGGGCTTTGCCGACGCAATCGCCCATCGCGTCAGCGCCCGACTCGGCGAGAGCGCGATCTCCTCGCAAATGATTTTCGACGCTTACAGCGCGGCGCTGGCCGCCGAACCGAAACTGGTGGATGCGTTCCGCGCCGACCTCACCGCTCTTGTCGAGAGGGATCCGGCGTGCGGCCGGCTTATCGACGGCTTTCTTTATTTCAAGGGCTTCCACGCCATCGAGACGCACAGACTTGCGCATTGGCTGTGGCGCCATGGGCGGATGGATTTTGCGCTTTATCTGCAGTCGCGTAGTTCTGAAATTTTCCAGACCGACATCCATCCCGCCGCCCGCTTTGGCGAAGGGATTTTGCTGGATCACGCAACGGGGCTCGTCGTCGGTGAAACCGCGGTGGTCGGAGACGACGTTTCCATCATGCAAAATGTGACGCTGGGCGGCACGGGGAAGGAATCCGGCGACCGCCATCCCAAGATAGGCCGAGGCGTTTTGATCGGCGCGGGCGCGAAGATTCTCGGCAATATCGAAATCGGAACCTGCGCCCGCGTCGCCGCGGGGTCGGTGGTGCTTCGCGCCGCGCCGCGCAATGTCACTGTCGCGGGCGTTCCCGCGAAAATCATTGGCGCCAATGGTTGCGCGGAACCCGCGCGAGACATGGACCAACTTCTGAGCGACCTCGCTTACGATTCATTCGCGTATGTCATTTGATCATTCGATGTCCGAGCGCGCGTCGATCCGCCGGTAGGAGAAGGTGAAAGCGCTGTCGAGATCGAGCGCCGCGTAAAGAATGGGTTCCGCCGTCAGAAAGGGCCGCCAATATTCGCCAAAGCCGCGCGCGCCTTCGACGCCGGCGCGGCGGAACCGCTTTTCGCCGGGCTGATGAGGGTCGAGGTTTGGATTTTGGAAGCGCCTGGTGAAACCATGGGCCGAGGTGGCCGTGAAGCGGACGGAGACCCCCGCGGCGTCGAGCGCGCGAAGGGCGTCTAGCCAGGGCGCGGCGCGCACCAATTTGCGGATCACGTGCAGCATAACCGCGGGGTCGCAGGCGTAAGTGAAGGCGCTGGGTCCGAGATTGACGAACAGCCGTTCATATTGAGAGAAAGCCACGATCAGCCGCCGCAGTCTTTTGTCCTTGTTGCGGCCGAGCCGGTCGATAAGCCGCGCGAGCGTCGCGATCCAACCGCTGTCCTCGAGTTGGATCGTCGGCAAAACCAGCACGATCGCCTGCGCGGACAGCAATTGCCCTGCGAATTTATCCTTCACGTCGTTCAATATCGCGACACGCGCGCCGTCAGGAGGCACGGCGAGTTCGCCGGCGGCATCGACAATTTCCAGGAGCCAGGGCGCGCGCTCGGCGACCGCGGGGGGCGCGACGCCAGTCAACCCGAGCCGAAAGTAATATTCATAGGTGTCCAATGTGTCGGTCGCCACGCCGCCCTCGACGAAATCGTTTCTCAGCTTCTCGTAATCGTTGCTTGGTCCTGCGAATATGTCCTGACGCTTGGCCGGCGGCTCGGGGTCGAGCGCTTCCGTCTGGCTCAGGGGCTGCAATGTCGGCCGCAAGGTCAAAGGGTAGCCGAAGGCGTTTTGCGCCACGCAATCGGCAATGGAGGCGAGAAGGGACGATTTGCCACCCTTTTTCGGGCCTATGAGGCATATGGTCAGTTTTTCCTTCATCGCTTACATCGGCGCTCCGGAGGCCCTGAGCGAATTACCGAAAAACCCCACGGTTTTTTCGATAGGGATTCGCTCCGCTTTGTCGATCCGACAAGATTTCCAATCGTTCGCATGATTCCACGCCGGCGGAAAGCGCGCCAGACCCAGCGCGCCAGCCTGGCCCTTGGCGGAGCAGGCAGCGAGAAAATACAGGCGCGGGGCTGGCGATGAAAGGTGACGGCGCACGCGCGGCGTGATAATCGCCTCCCATGCTCGAAGGTCTTCCTCCAAACGGCGCCAGCCATGTGATGCGAATCGTCTGCGACGAGCGGAACGCCCGCGCCATCGCCGACTTTATCGTCGAAACCTTCGATCCGACCGAGACGGCCGCCTCCGCCTTCGAGCAAGATGGCGGCGCGAGCTGGATCGTCGAGATTTTTTTCGGCGACCCTCCCGACGAGGAACTCGTCCGCGGCCTCGTCGCCAGCGCGGCGGGGGCCGAAGCCGCGATGGCGGCGCAATTTTCGCAAATCGCCAAGGAAGATTGGGTCCAAAGCGCCCTTGCCGGACTAAAGCCGGTCCGCGCCGGGCGGATCGTCGTGCATGGTTCGCACGATCGCCACAGGTTGCGCCCCAATGATCTAGGCATCGAGATCGAAGCCGCGCTCGCCTTTGGAACGGGGCATCATGGCACGACGCTCGGGTGCCTCGAAGCTCTCGATCGCATCGTGAAGCGCCGTCGCCCGTCCGCCGTGCTGGACGTTGGGACAGGCACCGGGGTGCTGGCGATCGCCGCAGCGAAGCGGCTGCGTCGTTTCGTCGCAAGCTGCGATATTGATCCCATCGCGGTGGAAACGGCCCGCGCCAACGCCGTCGCGAATGGCATGGGGGCCTTTGTGCGGCCGGTCGTCGCCGCAGGCGTGCGTCACGATGATTTCCTTGGACGCCGTTTCGACCTGATCCTCGCCAATATTCTGGCCAAGCCTTTGATGCTGATGGCGCCCAGTCTCGCGCGGGTCGCGACGCCCGAAGCGGAACTGGTTCTTTCCGGCCTCCTGATCCGCGACGCGCCGGGCGTCCTCGCCGCTTATCGCGCGCAAGGCTATTTTTTGCGCGAAAGTCGTGAAATCGAGGGATGGGTGACGCTCGTGCTCAAACGCGGCGGCTGCGGGAGTCCTCTCGTCGCGCCGCTGGCCGCCGCCGGCCTTGATCCAAAGAGCCAAGGGTCGGATTAGAAAATGTTTTTTATCGCGTCGAAGATATTTGAATTTTTCTACGCGCCTTCTCATTTCGCTCTATTCGCGCTGATGCTCGGCGTGGGCCTCTCCTATACGAGGCATGTGACGGCCGGCCGGCGTGTCATTACCGCGAGCGCCGTCCTGCTGATGGTTATCGCTTTCGGACCCATGGGGCATTTTCTCGCGGCTCCGCTTGAATCGCGATTTCCTCTCCCGCCGAACGATATGACGCCCCCCGACGGGATAGTGGTGCTGGGCGGGTCGGTCGACGAGGAGTTGAGCGGACAGATGGGCCGCGTCGCTCTCAACGACGCCGCGGAACGATTAACGGCGCCAATTGAATTGTTGCGCCGCTATCCCCACGCGCGGCTCGTCTTCACGGGAGGCTCGGCGGCGCTGACAGGCGCGGTCTACACCGAGGCGAGAGCCGTGCAACAATTCTGGCGGGAGGCGGGACTGGACCGGGGCGACGTCCTCTACGAGGATCACTCGCGTAACACTTTCGAAAACGCCGTCTTCACGCGCGACCTCGTCAAACCCAAGGCGGGAGAGCGATGGCTGCTGGTTACCTCGGCCATGCACATGCCGCGCTCCGTCGGCGTCTTTCGCAAGGCGGGCTTCCCGGTCATCGCTTATCCCGTCGATTTCAGAACCAATGGTGATTTCTGGCGACCGCATCTCGCGTCCCTCACGCAAAGCGCAGTGGGCGCGACCGATTTCGCGGCGCATGAATGGATAGGCCTCGTCGCTTACTATTTAACAGGCAAGACCGGCGCGCTGTTTCCCGCTCCCTGAGATAAACGCTGCCCTGTCAAATCGCCGCAGCGAATTCCGATCGTAAAAGCGTGTCGGCTTTTACGAAAAGTCGCCCTATTCCGGACGCGCATGTTTCCTTCCGCGCGGGCCGCCGGGAGACTCGGCGCCCCGGCCGCCCAGTCCAACGCTCGAGGGCCATGAGCCATGCTTCATTTCGAGGAAGAGGGCGATCGCCTGCGCGCGATTTCGTACCTCGAGCTTCTCGAAAAGATTGCGCAGATGGAACTTGATCGTGTTGATCGAAACCCCGAAATCCTTGGCGAGTTGACCGTTCGTGTGTCCGGACCCCAGCGCCGACAACAGGCTGCGTTCGCGCAAGGTGAGGTTCTCGAGCGGATCGGCCCGCATCTTTCGGATGTCGACGAAAGGAAAGACCATGTCTCCCGCCGCGACGGCCGAAAGGACGTCGAGCAGGCGTTCCGGCGGCGCTCGCTTGCTCACGAAACCGGCTCCGCCCAACTGCAGCGTTTCCGCCGGAGCGGCGGGATCGTTGGTGCCGCTGTAAATGACGATCTTTGGGGCCGAAGCCTGGCGAGAGAGCGCGCGCAGAACCTCGCGCGCGTGCATGGTGGGCAATTGCCAGCCGATAACCGCAAGGGAAAAATTCGGTTGCCTCGCGGCTTCCAAAAATTCCTCTCCGTCCGTGACCTTCAATACGAGATTGAAACGGCGGTCGTCCGTTAGCAATTTGTCGAGCCCCGCGAGAATCAAAGGGCTCTTGTCGCAGATACCCACGTCGATCGCGGCTCCGTTGGCCGCCTGTTTCTTTCCCGGCGATTTCGCCGGGGCCGAGGCCGGGGCGGTCTGATCGTCCGCCGGGCTATTCGATGAGGCGGGAGCCATAATCATCTCCGCTGTTTCGCCAAGCTCCCCCGGCCGCGAGACGCGGAGGGAGCGGATAAGTGGATTATTTCAGCGAATCTAGTCTTTTCAGGCCGCCTGCGGCGGTTGCGTCAGGCGCGACCGTGAGCCAGCGGGCAAGCATACAATTCTCTGTCGAAAATGAAAAGAGGCCCTATCCGAAAGGGCGGTTGTCGCGGGCAGAACAAAAAAGAGCGCGACGCCGCGGCTGTTCGCCGCTGCGTCGCGCTCGAAACTTGCGCTTAGGTCGTGATTATCGCTCAGTTGTCGGAGAATACCCAACGAGCGGCGAAATAGGCCGCCGCGCCCAGAACGATGATGGCGACCATGCCAACCGGGGTCGCAGCGTAGCTTGTCAGTTCGAGAATAGCGCCCATAACTTCCTCCTATTCGTCATTCACTAATGTGCCGGTCACGGGAAAGTTGCCGACATTTTAACGCGTCGCTCACTCAGAGCGACATCCTGTCTTGCGATCTCAGTTAAGTGGACCGTTTAGCCTCACGGCTCCCGCAGCGTCAATACCCGACACGGGCGGTGTCTCGAATAGACAGGAACATTCCTGCATGGTCGCTTACAGCTCTGTTCCTATCGGAATCGAGCCATTCGAAATAGCAGCGCGTGTCTGCGTTCCCGATCTGCAGTTAATGACGGAACTATTGTAAGCGCCGACCAATGTCAAGCGACTCGAATCACTGCATCGCAAGACGACTGGACTATTGGCGAAGTTTGCGCTTGCGGCAGCAGTGATCCGCGCACTATGTTTGAGCGCGCAAAAAGATGCGACGGACTGCTTCCGGGAAGACCAAGAGATACAAATAATGAGCAGCGCCCTACCGTCGAAAAAATTCCTGCTCGCGGCCGTGGTCGCGGTCTCCGCGCTGGCCGCCTTCGTGGCGACCCGCCGAGCCCCCGCTTGCGGCGGCGACGGCAAGATCATGTCCACTCTGAGCGAATGTCAGGCTTGGGGTTTCGACGCCGCAACATGCAAGGCCGTGGTTCAGAAGGCGCGCGAGGCGGCTGTGCGCTCCGCGCCGAAGATGAACAACTCCATTCAGTGCGAAACCCAGTTCACGGACTGTTTCGAGGCGCCGGACGGGGCCTATTATCCCAAGCCCTCCTTCTGCTTGCGCGGGAGCGGCAAGGAAGCGCTGGAGCCTAAGGAGCTACGTTATCTGCAATATGAATCGGATCGCATGAATCGCAAAAAGACCCGCGAGATTCCGATCGATTGATGGCGCGCCGAAGCGCATCCGTCATTTTTGCCCCACCTGAAATTCCACGGCGTCGATCGACAACATGCCGACCGTCGTTTTAACGTCTATACGCAACGGCGCCACCACATGGGCGTTTGACAGAGGCGCCAGCCATACGCGCATGTCGTGGTTTTCGGCCATGAATTTGGTCGAGGCGCTCTGGGGGCTGTGGCCCGAGATCGGCGTGTAGCGCACCGAACAAATGGACACTGGACCCGAATATCCTTTTGTCTTGGCAGTCCTCGTGTCGACATAGGAAAGTTGAACATTGAAGCGCGTCACGCCGTCGAACACGGAGATCGTTCGGTTGCAGGCGCTTGGTCCGACCAAAGGCTGGTCCGCCGGAACGCTCATGATTAGCGCGCTCACCGGGTCCACGATGTTTTTCTTTTGATCATCGCTGACAGGCAGGCGTATTGCTGCATCCCATGGCGGCGGCTGCACCTCCAGCGCACGCACGCTATTGTTGGACAGCGCCATACGGGTCGTGCGCGTCTCATAGGCGTTCGAAAATGTGTTTGCGAAGGCGGCGGGAGCGAGGCCGGCGGCGGCAAGCTTTCCCGATGCGGTCGCGGCCGCCTTGGTGTTGTTCACAAGATTGGCGAGGCCGGACGTTTTCATCGAAATGTCAAGCCGGTAGCTTTCTGGTTCGATCATCGCCGACGCAAACGCGCTGCCGAATGAAAGTCCCATCAGCGTCAGATCGTAATGCGCTTTCAGGCTTTCCGCCGCAGCGGGCGTCGCGAGAAGCGCCAGAAAAACAGCAAACGCGCGCGAGAGTCTCTTGGCCCCTACGACGTCCGAATGATTGAACTCGCTCATATCCGCCCGCTTGAGTTCCAGATTGAGGTGAGCCGGGGGTCAACGTCGGAAGGACATCCGCGCTCTGTGTCGCCGAGCCCGACTCACGCCGTCTCCTGCGAGCGCCCATCTGGAAAAATGCGCCAGGCTCTCAAACCCGCTTTGGCGACAACGGTTCGGCCATCCTTCGCAAGACTTAGTAGATGCCTGAATATGAGAGGATTGCGCCAGGAAAACGGCTTTTCCGGGTCGCAAACCGCATGGTATTCGTCGCTGTCGGGGTCGTCCATGAGAAGCGTGCCGACGCGATCGGGACGGAATTGCGCGGAAAGCCCGCGATCCTCCTTCCAGTCGCAATAGTAGTCGCGGCAAACTCCAGGTCTTGAAACATAGATCGAGCAGCCGCCGGCCGCCGCGCAGTGAACGCAGAGCGCCCCGGCTTTTTTCTTGAGTTCCTCGATTTCGAGAACCTGGCAACAAAAGGAGCAGGCGCCGCAGGCTTTTCCGGGGATTTCGAGCATGACATTCCTGATGACAATCTGTCTTCGACAGACGGAATCGAATGTGCTTATTCTGCCGACAATGCGCCGAGAAGCAACAGGGCCTTTTTGTCTTCGACAAGTCAGGTGGCGGGCGCTGAAAAGGAACGGCGAAAGAATTTTGAGGGAAGTCCGATGCCGCAAGACAGCATAAACCCGGATAAACTGTTCGTTACGACCGATTGGCTGGAGCAGCATTTGTCCGACCCAGACCTCGTGGTGTTCGACGCATCCTGGCACATGCCGGCGGCCGGACGCGACGCGCGCGCGGAGTTTCTGTCCGGCCACATTCCCGGCGCCGTATTTTTCGACATCGACGCGATCGCGGACAAGAGCGCGGATCTGCCGCACATGCTTCCAAACCCCGTCGCCTTCTCCTCCTCCCTGCGGAAGCTTGGTTTTGGCGACGGAATGCGAGCGGTCGTCTACGACAGCGTGGGGTTGTTCTCCGCCCCGCGACTTTGGTGGACCCTGCGCGTATTTGGCGTCGAGGACGTCGCAATTTTAGTTGGCGGCTTGCCTCGCTGGACGGCAGAAAGCCGCAAACTTCAGCAAAGGGAGGTTCTGCGTTCTCCGGCCCATTTCACCGCCAGACTGAACCACTGCCTCGTCGCGGACGCGACCGAGGTGAAGAAAGCGCTGGAGGCCGGATCGGCGCAGGTCGTCGACATGCGCTCCGCCGAACGCTTCCGCGGGATCGCGCCGGAGCCTCGCCCGGGCTTGCGTTCGGGTCACATGCCGGGAGCGATTAACCTGCCCTTTAGCCGCCTGATCGAACAGGACCAGCTAAAGGACGCCGCCGCTCTGGAAACGGAGTTTGCTTCGGTCGGCATCGATCCGCGTCGCCCGGTGATCGCGAGTTGCGGATCTGGGCTTACGGCGTGCATCCTCAGTCTCGCGCTTGCCGCGACAGGACGCGGCCCTTCGTCCGTTTACGACGGCTCCTGGTCCGAATGGGGAGGTCGCGAAGAATTGCCGGTCGTCCGGGAGCTTGAGTGATCCGGTCTTTTCCAAGAGGGCGCATTCGCGCCCGGGGCCGGACGCCGACGCGTCGTCCGGTTCCCTGCGGCCAATTCATTCTCCGATCGAAGGATTAGGCTCGCGGGCCGTCGCTGCTCGCGCTTGGCATGGGCGTTGCGGAGGCGTTTCGCCTCGCGGGCTTCAAGCCTCCCCCTCATCGAGTGGCGTCGACGGGATCTGGAGTTCCCCTATCGACGGCCGGAGAAATTTGAATATGCCTGAATACAAGCTCGAGCGCCTTTGGCTTGATGGCTATACTCCTGTTCCCAACCTCCGGGGCAAGACGCAAGTCAAGGAATGCGACAGCTTTCCTAAACTGGAGCAGTCTCCTTTTTGGAGTTTCGGCGGAAGCTCGATAAAGGAGGCGGAAGGAAAAAACTCCGACTTTGCTCTCAAGCCTGTCGCCGTCTATCCCGATGGCGCTCGAAAGAATGGCGCCCTTGCCGCGTGCGAAGTCGTGACGCCCGATGGCGTCGCTCCTCATCCCTCAAACGCCCGCGCCACGATCTTGGACGATCCGGACGCCTGGTTTGGTTTCGAGCAGGAATATTTCCTTTATCGGGACGGGCGTCCGCTCGGCTTCCCCGAGCACGGCTTTCCCGCGCCTCAAGACCCCTTTTGCGCGAGTGTCGGATATAAGAACGTCGACGACATAGCGCGGCAGGTCGTCGAGGAGCATCTTGATTTATATCTGGAAGCGGGCGTTAACGCCGAAGTGGCGAAAGGCCAGTGGGAATTCCAGATCTTTGGCGAAGGATCGAAAAAGGCAGCCGACGAAATTTGGATGGCGCGCTATATTTTCCAGTGGCTCGACGAAAAAGACGGCGTCGATGTCGAACATCAGTGCAAGCCGCTCGGCGACACCAATTGGAACGGCTCCGGCGTGCACGCCATTTTTTCTACCGAATACATTCGGGAAAAAGGCGGCAGGGACTATTTCGAAAAGCTGATGGCGGCCTTCTACAAATCCAAAGCCGACGACATCGCCGCCCATGGACCGGACAATCATCTACGCCTCACCAGCCTGCGCGAAAAGGCGTCGATCGACGCCTTTTCATATGGAGTCGCGGATCGTGGGGCGTCGATCCGGATTCCTCACAGCTTCATTAACAACGACTACGGGGGATATCTGGAAGACCGCCGTCACAATTCTAAAGGCGGATACCCACCCGATCGCCTCGCCGATCCGCAAAACCATCGCCACCGTGCCCACACCGTGATTTCCACGCGCGCCAATCTAGATCGCTTTCCGACCAGACGGAATCGTCTGGTCGACAAGAAATCGCTCCAGGTTCAAAAATCCGGAGCAAGATCTAATCGAAAAAGTCTATCAACTTTTTCGGATTTTGCTCTAGCGTTTCATTTGCGCAGTCGCTCCCTCAGTCTTTTTGGCGCAGCAGCCTTTGTCTTTCGCTTGGGCCGTTTATCCCACGGCCGTTCGATGGATTTCGAATTTGAGCGGTTTTCCATTCGGTCAAAGTCAACGATTATTTTGGTTTTTGCGCTGAATTCCATCAACTATGGGCGGAGGACTCCTAGCCGTCACGGCAATTTTAGCCGTGGCGCAAAATTTCGCCAAATGCTATTAGCCGCAAGGTCTCTCACCCGGGGCGCCGCGGCGCTTGGGCGCCGGAGACCGGGATTGGCGCGAGAGGGCAAGGTGAATGAAAAAAATTGAGGCGATCATCAAGCCCTTTAAGCTCGATGAGGTGAAGGAGGCTCTGCAGGCCGCGGGATTGCAGGGCATCACCGTCACCGAGGCCAAGGGTTTCGGTCGCCAGAAGGGTCACACGGAACTGTATCGCGGCGCCGAATATGTCGTGGATTTCCTCCCCAAGGTGAAAATCGAAATCGTGCTTGCGGACGACGCCGTGGAGCGCGCCGTGGAGGCCATTCGCGGGGCGGCGCAGACCGGCCGCATCGGCGACGGTAAGATTTTCGTCTCCAATGTGGAGGGAGCGATCAGGATACGGACGGGGGAAACCGGCGTGGACGCAATCTGACGCGCTTATGCCCTTCAAGAAATACCATTTCACCTTGGCTATTGGCGCGAAGGTTGATCTCGCTAGTAATAAACAAGCAGGGGCTCATGGATATGACGACGGCGAATGACGTAATCAAGAAGATCAAGGACAACGACATTAAGTATGTCGACTTCCGTTTCACCGACCCGCGCGGCAAGTGGCAGCACGTTACTTTCGACGTCTCCGTCGTGGACGCCGACGCCCTCGTCGAGGGCATTGCTTTCGACGGTTCCTCGATCGCCGGCTGGAAGGCGATCAATGAATCGGACATGCTCCTGATCCCCGACTTCGAGACCGCCACGATCGATCCTTTCTTCGCCGCCTCGACGCTGGTCCTCGTGTGCGACGTCGTCGAGCCCACCACAGGCGCCCGTTACAACCGCGATCCGCGCGGCATCGCCAAGAAGGCCCAAGAATATCTGAAGTCGACCGGCATCGGCGACACCGCCTATTTTGGTCCCGAAGCCGAGTTCTTCGTGTTCGACGACGTCCGCTTCTCGGCCGAGCCCTACAACACGAGTTTCTCGGTCGACAGCTCCGAGTTGCCGAGTAATTCCGGCACCGCCTACGAGGGCGGCAATCTTGGCCATCGCGTGCGCACCAAGGGCGGCTACTTCCCGGTTCCCCCGGTCGACTCCGCCCAGGACATGCGTGGCGAGATGCTGGCCGCCATGGCCGCCATGGGCGTGGCCGTCGAGAAGCACCATCACGAAGTGGCCTCGGCCCAACATGAGCTCGGTCTGAAGTTCCAGAGCCTCGTGACCGTGGCGGATCACCTGCAGATTTACAAATACGCCATCCACCAGGTCGCGAATTCCTATGGTAAGACGGCGACCTTCATGCCCAAGCCGGTCTATGGCGATAATGGTTCGGGCATGCATGTGCACCAGTCGATCTGGAAAGACGGCAAACCGGTGATGGCGGGCGACAAATACGCTGGTCTGTCGCAGGAATGCTTGTGGTACATTGGCGGCATCATCAAACACGCCAAGGCGCTCAACGCGTTCACCAATCCATCGACCAACTCGTACAAGCGTCTGGTTCCGGGCTTCGAAGCGCCGGTGCTGCTCGCTTATTCGTCGCGTAACCGCTCGGCGTCCTGCCGCATTCCTTATGTGACGAGCCCGAAGGCGAAGCGCATCGAGGTTCGCTTCCCGGATCCGACCGCCAATCCCTACCTCGCCTTCGCCGCCATGCTGATGGCTGGCCTCGACGGCATCGCCAAAAAGATGGATCCGGGCGCGCCCGCCGACAAGGATCTCTATGATCTGCCGCCGGCCGAACTGAAGGCCATCCCGACCGTCTGCGGCAGCTTGCGCGAAGCGCTCGACAGCCTAAAGGCCGACCACGCCTTCCTCACGGCTGGCGATGTGTTCAGCCAGGACTTCATCGAATCATACATCGAGTTGAAGTACCAGGATGTCTATCGCTTCGAAATGACGCCGCATCCGGTCGAATACGACATGTATTACTCATACTGATCGACGAGAACCCTGCGGCGGCGCGCCGTCGCAGGGCCGCTTTGCCAAAGCCGCCATTGCGGCAAGCGGCGCGGAACTCCGCTCGGAGGCCGAAACGCAAGGCCTAGTCTCGGTTAGACGTGACGAAACGCTTCATTGTTAAGCTTAAAAAAGCTGATTGTTTCATTTCATGTTTTAAACATATTTCGGTGTTTTTTTATTATCAGAATAATACGATCATCTACCACGCGAAAGAAGTTATTTGCTTACCGACGAACGCGGGGCTTTACCTTCCTTTATCTTCCGTCATGCTATAAACTCAGAATGTTGAACGATCTGGAAATACTCTGGAATCCCTGAGGAAAAATTGCCGTTCAACCTCTTTTGCCGTCGGGGGGACAAGGATGCCGCCAAAAATACGCTATACTTTTGTTTTTATCGCTTTTTTATCATGCGGCCCGACAATTGACGGGGCGCTTGCGCAATCCGTCGCCCCGCATCCATCCGTGGAAAGAGCGGGGCCGGTTCGAATTGGCGGCGTTCTGCGCGACGGCGCGGACTGGGCCGCCTACAAAGAGCGATTTCTGGTCGAAAGCGGAAGGATTATCGACACAGGCAACGACCGCATCACCCATAGCGAGGGTCAAGGCTATGGGATGCTTCTCTCGGTCGCGGCGAACGACAGGGCGGCCTTCGACGCAATCTGGTCCTGGACGAAAGCCCATCTTCTGATCCGCAAGGACAGTCTCGCCGCCTGGAAGTGGTCGGCAAGCGCGCCGCGGACGAGCGACAGCAACGACGCAAGCGACGGCGACATACTGATCGCCTGGGCGTTGGCCGAGGCGGCCGATTTCTGGAATGAGCCGGTCTATCTTCGGGAGGCGCGCCGCATCACGGCCGACATCGTGGCGGAAACCACGATTTCAACCCCTCATTACGGGCCCATTTTGATCCCGGGAACGCACGGTTTCTCGCGGGATGAGCGCGCCGGCGGTCAGGTCGTCAATTTGTCCTACTGGATTTACCCGGCCTTTTTTCGCCTTGCTCAAGTCGCGCCCGAATACGATTGGCGAAGCCTGGCGGAAACGGGACTGGCGCTTCTGGAAAAGGCGCGCTTCGGCGCGGCGAAACTGCCGCCGGACTGGCTGTTGCTCGCTCAGGACAAGGTCGCGCTCGCCGAAGGTTTCGACGCCCGGTTCGGATATGACGCCATTCGCATCCCGCTCTATATGTTTTGGGCGACAATGGCGACGCCGGAGCGGTCGAGCTATTTCGCCAAGGCGTGGCCCCTCGATGGGCGCCAGCCGTCCCTGGTCAATTTTGGCCCCCCCAGCGATCAGAAGCCCGCGCCGCCGCTCAAAGAGCCGGGCTATCGGGCTGTCGCGTCGATCGCGCGCTGCGCCGCCTCGGGTGTTCCCTATCCTGACGAATTCTATCGCTTCATCGCGAGTCAGAATTACTATCCCGCGACCTTGCATTTGCTTTCGGTGATCGCGGCGGAGACGCAAGGCGGACCCTGTTTGCGCCAGGAGAAGATGCGTCATTTGATTTCGGATTCATGGCGCCCGCGGCCGGGCTCCCTCGACACAGTCGCGGCTCAGGCGGCGATGGCCTTCGATCATCCGAAAGAGGGGCTGATCCAGCAAGCGGCGCTGGTGTTGGGCAAGACCATTCCCGCCGAGAAAGGAGAGACGTTGCAGACCGCGCCCGAAAGCGCGGGGCTCGTGTTCTATTTCCGGGTCGCCGCCGGCGTCTTCATTTGCATCGCGGGTTTTGTCTTGCTGCTTCGACACAGGGCGGCCCCGCGGCAGGAATCTTGGGTCGACGACAAGGAAGAACTTGTGTCCCAGGCGGTGACGGCGATTGAACCAGCCGTGGGAAACGGTCAATTCGCTCTCGTTCCCAGAACGCTGCCGCACAGCCCTTTTACGCCTTCGAACGATCTCCCCACCCTCGGACGTCAGATCGAAGTCGCGGCAACCGCCTGCGTCCGCCTCAGTCGCACCATAGGCCTGATCTATTTTGAGATTCCTTCATATGCGGCGCTCGAAAAGGTTCTCGGCCCCCTCGAAGCGGAAGCCAAGGTCGAGGCGGTGGCGGAGGCGATGCGCCGCGGGCTGAGAGCGACCGACCATGTCGCCGTCCTCGACCGCAACCAAATCGTCGTTTGCGTCTCTTTGCTGGCGAACGCATCGGATTTGAAAAGCATCGCCGCGCGAATGTATGCGATCTTTCACCGGCCCGAATTTGCTGGAATCGGAGCTCTGTCTCATGCGCCGGGCTACGCCGTCTATCCCTTGAACGGTTACGAGGGTCTCACGCTCATCGAAGCCGCCCGCGAAGATTACCGCCTTCAACAATCGAACGTCGATGGCTGGATCGGTTCGTCGGGCGCCCAAACGCTGGACGGAAAAGCCGACCCCCCGCGCCAAAACGCCCCGAATCGCGGGCAGGAACATGACGCCCCCTTAAAGAAATCGCCATCCAGAGGGGGACGTCGCGGATCGGAAACGAAGCGCTGACCCTTGCTGCGCCACGCCCAGCGTCGACGCATCGACGCGGCTCGCTTCCTGGGCTATGAGCGATCGACTTGGATGGTCCCCGAGATTTCTCATGCGTCTTCGAACGTCCGCCCTCTTACGCGCCCTCCTTCTCGTTTCATTGCTGGCGGCGCCGCATCCTTCCCTCGGCGCGGACAGGTTGCGGCTCGCCGTGCAGGCCACCGGGACCACGGTTTGGGATCTTGCGGTGGTTTCGGCCTTCAAACTCGATAAGGAAGCCGACCTCGATCTGCAGGTCGTCGAACTCGCATCGACGGACGCGGGCAAGATCGCGATTCAAGGAGATTCCGCCGATCTGATCGTGTCCGACTGGATATGGGCGGCGCGCGAGCGCGCCAACGGCGTCAAGCTGCTTTTTTATCCCGCTTCGACTGGCATTGGCGCGGTGATGACCAAAAATCCCGAGATCGGAGGCGTGAAGGATCTCCTGGGCAAAAAGCTCGGCGTGGCCGGCGGCCCGTTGGACAAGAGTTGGCTGCTGCTGAAGGCCTCCGCGCTGAAACAGGGCGTCGATCTCGATCGCGGCGCGACGATCCTTTACGGCGCTCCGCCTCTCCTCGCCGAGAAAGCGCGGCAGGGCGAGATCGACGCTGTTCTGGAGTTTTGGAATTTCGCCGTGGAGCTTGAAGCGCAGGGGTTCAGAAGGCCGGTCGAGATGACCGAGGTCGAGAAGTCGCTCGGCGCTGTCGGCAAGCCGATCGTCACCGGATATGTTTTCAAGGAAAGCTTCGCCTCCCGTCACGAAGAGGCGCTTGAACGCTTTTTCGCCATGATGAAAAAAGCGCGAGCGCTGATCGCCTCCGATGATAAGGCCTGGCAGGCGGCGGCGGGGCGCATTCGCGAGAAGGACAAAGCGACGCTCGGATTGTATCGCAGACGCTATGTCGAGGCGACGCCAGAGGGCGACGCGCTCGATCAGCAGCGGGATTTGAGCAAGCTTTACGCCGTTCTCGCTCAAATCGGCGGCGAAAAACTTGTCGGACCGGCGAAGACTCTGGACCCCCGCCTCTTTTTCGAGAATGAGAAGGACAGACATTGATCCGCTTGGCGTCCTTCGCCGCCATGATTCTCGTTTGGCAGGCGGCGTCCTATTTCGCCGATCCTCGCGGCCTGCCCGGTCCGGCGCCTGTTCTTCTTGCTATCGTCGACGAGGCGAAGTCGGGGTCGCTTTTCGCGAATTTGGCCGTGACTCTCGCGCGCGTAATGGCGGCCTTTGTTCTCGCCATGAGCCTCGGATCGGCGATAGGCTATCTGATGGGACGCAACCGACTCGCGGACAGATGGCTCGATCCCTGGCTCGTGGCGCTGCTCAATTTACCCGCGCTGGTGATCATCGTTCTCGCCTATATCTGGGCGGGGCTGAACGAAGCCGCGGCCATCGGCGCGGTCGCCATCAACAAGCTGCCTGGCGCCGTGGTGGTGGTCCGCGAGGGCGCGAGAGCCCTGGACCCCACCCTCGACGAAATGGCGCATGTCTTTCGACTGCCGATAAAAACGCGGCTGCGCCATATTGTCCTGCCGCAACTCGCGCCCTATCTCGCCGCGGCGACGCGTTCCGGCCTTTCGCTGGTCTGGAAGATCGTGCTCGTCGTGGAATTGCTCGGTCGATCCAACGGCGTCGGTTTCGAGATCAACATGGCTTTCCAGCTCTTCGACGTTCGCCTGCTGTTGGCCTATGCTCTGCCCTTCGTGGCGATCATGCTGGGAGTCGAGTCATTTTTGGTGCAGCCCCTTGAACGACATGCCTCCCGCTGGCGCGGCGACTCTGCTCGACGTCGATATTAAGTCCAAGGATTTTCGTTCGGCGAGCGGACGCCCTCAGCGCGCGCTGGAGAACTTGCGCCTCACGCTCAAGCGCGGCGAAGCCGGCGCCGTGGTCGGCCCCTCGGGATGCGGAAAAACCACGCTGTTGCGCATCGTGGCGGGACTCGAGAAAGACTTCTCGGGCGAGGTGGCCTTGCCGGATCACGGTCGTCTCGGCGTCGTGTTTCAGGAGCCGCGCCTCTTGCCGTGGCGGACGGTCGCGGAGAATCTGCGCATCGCGGCGCCGCAGGCGACCAGCATGGAGGTCGAGGCTTTGCTCGATGCGCTCGGCCTCTCGGCGCACGCGGCGCATTTTCCGGGCGAATTGTCGCTGGGATTGGCGCGTCGCGTCGCTCTCGCGCGGGCTCTCGCGATCCAGCCTGATCTTCTTTTGCTGGACGAACCGCTGGTGTCGCTCGACGCCGTCCTATCTTTGGAATTGCGCGAACGAGTCGCGAGGCTGATCAACGAAACTCACGTGACGACGCTGATCGTCACTCATGATCTGGGCGAGGCGATCGCCCTCGCCGACAGGATTTTCATTCTCTCGCCGCGTCCCGCCCGCATGGCGGCGGAGATTCGCATCGACGCCCCGCGCGGACGAATGACGACCGAGGCTGCGAAGGCGATCGAGCAAGAGGCTCGGTCGATCATCGCTTCCCTGCGCTCCCAATGAACTCACCAGGCGACGGTCTCGCCACGATGGTTCAGGAAACCGCCACTGTCCTCGATCGTCAACCCGTCGAGCGTCGCCAGAAGCCCGGTCGCGCTCTCGGTGACGTTCAAGGGCGCGTTGGGGCCGCCCATGTCCGTCTTGACCCAGCCGGGGTGCAAGGCGACGACGGTGACGCCCCGCGGTTTCAATTCAACCGCAAGGCACTGGGCGAGCTTGTTGAGCGCCGATTTGGTCGACGAATAGATCGCGGTCGACGGGTTGACGTTCGACATCGACCCGAGCTCGCTGGAAATCAGTGCGATGCGGGGATTGGACGAGCCTTTCAGCCGGGCAAGAAACGCGTCGGCCACCCGGATCGGCCCGAGCGCGTTGACCGAGAACAAATCCAGCGCGGCGTCGAAATCCACGCCAAGCGCCGACTGTAGCGCCGGCCCGAAGGCGCCGGCGTTGGCGACAATGACGTCGATTGGCGCGCTGACCGCCTCGGCGGCCTTTTGCATGGCGGCGAAATCCCGCGTGTCGAAAATCAAGGTTTCGACTTCGGCGTGCTGGGGCGCGAGCAGCGCGGCGAGGGCGGCGCGCGCTTCCTCGTTCCTCACGCTTGCCGTCACCCGGTCTCCGCGCGCTTTCAATTGCCGCGCCAACTCCAGCCCAATGCCCCGGTTAGCTCCCGCTATCAGCCAATGCTCCGCCATGATCCCCTCCGTCACAAACACGCTTGTCTATATAACGCTCGCCGCGAAGCAATATGCGTCTTGCGGGCGCGAGCCTCGCGGTTCATCCTGGCCTCGTGCATCCGCCCTCGGGAAGCGATTTCGGCTCCATGAAGTTCGAAGAATTTTTGCGCACGAAAAAACTTGAGGATCTCCAGGCCGAAACCGGCCAGCGGAGCGGACTGCGCCGAGTGCTCGGCCTTTGGCAATTGACCGCCCTCGGACTTGGAGGCCTGATCGGAGTCGGCATATTCGTGCTCACCGGCGTCGTCGCGGCGACGGAGGCGGGGCCGGCCGTGTCCCTCTCTTTCGCCATCGCCGGCGTCGCGAGCGCGGCGGCCGCGCTGTGCTACGCCGAGTTTTCCTCCATGATTCCGGTGGCGGGAAGCGCCTATACCTACGCCTACGCCGTGCTTGGCGAACTCGTGGCATGGATCATCGGCTGGGATCTTCTGCTCGAATATGCGCTCGTCGTCGCCGTCGTCGCCATCGGATGGTCCGGCTATGTCGCGGCGCTGCTGCGGCAGGTTGGCGTCGAGTTGCCGCTTTGGGCGCGCGGGGCGCCGGGCGTGGGTCAGGGTTATGTCATCGACCTCGTCGCCGTGCTTGGAAGCCTCGGCGTCGCCGCTCTCCTGACGTTGCGCATAGAATGGGGCGCGCGCTTCAACACGGCGATGGTCGTTCTCAAAGTGGGCGCCGTGCTTCTCGTCATCCTCGCCGCCGCGCCGTATATCCACCCGGAAAATTGGCGGCCGTTCATGCCCTTCGGCTTTGGCGGAGTCGTCGAGGGCGCGGCGGTCGTCTTTTTTGCCGTCTTCGGCTACGACACGCTGACGACGGCGGCGGAGGAGTCCCGCGATCCGCAGCGCGATGTGCCGCGCGCGGTGCTGTTGTCGCTCGGCGTCTCACTGGCGCTTTATGTGGCGATGTCTTTCGCTCTGACGGGGATCGTCCGCTACGACACGCTGAACAACGCGGCTCCGGTCGCGAACGCCTTCGCGAGTTTGGGCATGGCCTGGGTCACGTTGATCGTATCGGCGGCGGCGGTGGTGGGGCTTCTCAGTGTGATGCTGGCCTTCCTTCTCGCCTGCGCGCGCATCTGGTTCGCAATGAGCCGCGACGGCCTGTTGCCGGCCTGGTTCGCCAAGCCCCATCCGGCCTTTGCGACGCCCTATCGCCCCACGCTTATCGCCGGCGCTCTTTGCGCGCTGGTCGCGGGCTTTTTTCCAATTCGCGAGGTGGCGGAACTCGTCAACATCGGCACGCTTTCCGCCTTCGTCGTCATCTGTTTGGCCGTGATCGCCCTGCGGCGCAGGCGTCCCGACGCCGAGCGCCGGTTTCGTACGCCCTTCGTTCCTTTCACGCCGCTGGTCGGGGTGGGTTTCTCTCTGTGGTTGCTGAGCAAACTGCCGACGGCGGCCTGGGAGCGCTTCGTCGTCTGGTTGCTTCTGGGGCTCGCCCTTTACGCCTTTTATGGCCGCGCTCGCAGTCGTCTCGGTCGCGAGCGCCAGTAAAGCCGCCGCCGCCAATCATTCCAACCATCGCGGTTGGCGTGTGCGTGCAGGCCTCGCATGTTGGATTTGCAGCTTTTGGTCGCCTCGGCATGGGGTGGGGCGTCGCGCGCGGGAGGCGGCCCTCGAGGAAGGCCTGGAAGGCCCGTGATAGGTTTCCGGCCGATTACTGGTCGGTCATTGGTCGAAGTGACCCCCTTTTCTGGTTCCTGCCAAAACGAGAGCAGGAGGCGCAGTGAGTAAGGGATTCTGCGAACAGCCCCGGTTCCGAGCCCCCGATTCGACTATGTCCAGACAATCAAGGTTCAGATATTTTTTATGAATATGTCACAGGCCGGCCAGCTTGCTGAACAGTCGCTGCGCTATCTCTGCGACCGGATATTTAAACAAAAACAACGGCGCCATCGGCGCAAACGCGGCGACTAGAGCAGAGATGACCAGGCGCTTGCTCACCGGGACCGTGCGCATGTTTCGCACGATCCCGACGCTCGTTGATAAATCCGAGAGAGACTGCAAGTCTGGGGTGCCCAACAAGGGCTCCTCCGAGACCGCGGCAGGGTTAAACCATTTGTTTTCGAAATCCGTCACGTAACGCGCTGCGAACACCATGTAGTCGCGCAAGCCCTTTTCTCGGCATGCACGGAGTTTGGAAATGAAGATGCACGGGGGAAGAAGGACAATCATCAATTCGATGATGATCGTAAGCACAAGCGCGGGATAGATCACCTCAAATACCGATTTACCAGTAGAAATCTCTTCAGCAAATGAAGCTGAAACCAAGAGTGAAATGGCTACCATCAACGTGGTGAAATATGTTTGCACCACTTCAAGATATCCGAGCCCTGCGGCTCCATCGGGATGGGTTGGCGCGAGATGCAAATCTAATTTTGTGACGCGCCAAAGGAAAAAGCACCAGAGGCCAATTCGCCAAATCCAGCGGAACATCAGGAAACGAAAAAGCGGCAGACAAACGATCCAGTACCACAGACCGGCCCAAGGCATATTGCTTATTGCCTGAGAGTCTGTCCGCGAACATCATGTTGGATTGCATAGCTTTCTGAGCATGAGGCGGATTGAGGCGATGCGCAGAAATGCGAGCGCCTTTCGGTTGAGGCATTCCCAATCCTTAGCCAATCTTCGACACCGACCGAGCCAGGAAAAAGTTCGTTCGACGACCCACCGCCTTGGCAAGACCTCGAAGCCTTTCGCTGTGTCAGAACGCTTGACGATTTCCGTCACGAGGCTTGGCAAAGCTTTCTTCTGCGCCTCGCAAAAGATTGGTCCCTGATATCCGCCATCGGCGAACAGCTTTTGCAGAAACGGAAATCTCCCAAACATTGTGCGCAGAACAAGAACGCCGCCGTCTCGATCCTGAATGTCGGCCGGATGAACGATCGCATGAAGCAGCAGGCCTATCGTGTCGACGAGAATATGCCGCTTCTTGCCGTTGATCTTCTTGCCCGCATCATAGCCGTGCGGATCAATGCAGCGCCCCCTTTTTCCGCCGCTTTCACGCTCTGGCTGTCGATGACGGCGGCGGTCGGGCTGGCGTCACGCCCGGCGGCCTCGCGACACTTCACGTAAAGCGCGTGGTGGAGACGATCGAGCGTGCCGTCATAGGTCCAAAGGTCGAAATAGCCGTAAACTGTGCTCTTGGGCGGCAAATCCTTCGGGATCGCGCGCCACTGACAGCCCGTCGAGAGAACATACATGAGTCCGTTCACGACCTGCCGCATGTCCACCCTGCGCTTGCCGCCGCCGCGCTTTGCCGGCGGGATCAAGGGGGCGATCAATGCCCACTCCGCGTCCGTGACGTCGCTGGGATAACGCAGACCGCTACGGTCGTAGCGCGCGCGATTTTCGTTCGTCCACATCGGCGACCCCTTCGAGAATCAGGCCGCCACATCGAATCATAAAAGACTCATTCGACTCAACTTCTGCTCGGACAGACACTGAGTGGCCGGGTCGAAGGCCGATGTCTTTCCTGACAAGTGCAATTGGGGCGCGAGAAACGACAACAATACTGCAGCGAAGAGACACAATGCTTCCGGTAAGCAGGCGTCTTTCCATCGGATCATGCGAGCAATTTCTTTTCCCAACTCAGGCAGTGCGTTGCTGGGCACGACACCGGAGCGCACGATCGTGGCTACGAAGGTATTAAACCGAGGGTCCAGCGACGTTTCACACAAGAAGAATAGGGGGATAACCACCAGTAAGCGTATATCCCCGGCGATCGCCGAGAGCGAAAACAACCTGCCGACAACGCCCCCCATGAACGCAAGCGCCAGCAAAATCGACCATGAGAACAATCCCAGCGCCAACCCCAGTGGAACTGTGTTTTTTCCTTCGCGTACTAGGCCAAGACGCAGCCCAAGCCGGTGAAGCGGGCCACCAAGTAGTGAGAAGCCAAAAGCATGGAATTCCTCCATAGTCGTCAAAACCTCGCTCTCGACGACGTTTTCACTGTTTATCATTAAAAGCCAACACTTTTCTCTTCGTCGTGAGGGGATAAGGAGCAGATTCTGCGTGGGACAGCGGATTACTGTCAACGCCCATAGCGGAACTCTCTTTGCAGGAACAAACGCGAGCAGTGGATCTCCTGGGTCGCAGCAACAAGGTCGCGCTCCTGACGCGTCCATTTTCGTCCTGGCCCCGACCGGGAGCGGCGGCAGATGCCGCGGGCGCCTGATTTCTCAGGCCGACGTTCCACTAAATCCTGCGTGATTCTGCGGCCCGCAGCAGTTCGCGCCGTTATGCCCACTTTTGGTTTTAAAGAAACCGAGGGCGCGGGAACCAACTCAAACTGGACGTCTGCGCAGCTTTTTCAATGCGTTGAAAACATGCGGTATCCTTCGAGCGAACCAATTTCGGCGAGGTTCGCGCGGAATGAGACCGAAGGGCTTTAGAGACCGGATTTTGCCCCGCGCGGCAGTCTCAGAAGTTCAGTCGGGAACCGCAAACCCTTCGGAAATGGCGACGTTTTCTGGCGCTGGTCAGCCGGCCTTGAGAGTTTGCTATGGCTTAGCTGGCGGGCCGCGACCGATAGCGATGATCGCTACGTTTTCGCTGTAACCCTATGACAGTGGCGGCGAGACTGGTGAAACCGGGTGCGGCTGGGATATTGTCGGTGCAAGGCCGGCAATTTCCATAAACGCGCAACGGCGCCCCTCGTTACCTAGAGCAAAATCCGAAAACGTTGATAGACTTTTTCGATTAGATTTTGCTCCAGCTTTTTGAATCTGGAGCGATTTCTTATCGACCAGACGATTCCGTCTGGTCGGAAAGCGCTCTAGCTCCGGCATGGCAGGGGTATTGTGGAAATGTGCTAAGCTTGCCCGGACGGAGAGCGATTTCAGGAAGGCGGACGGGTCGAAGATGGCCGAAGCGAAGAGCAATAGATTTACCAAATACTTCCCTCTTCTGCTGGATGCCCTTCGCTCTACGGACCCTAATCCGATGCGGCCAGCCGAAGCAATGGCCTGGATCAGAGCAAAGGAAGAGGTTCGGGCGGAAGACCTGACGAGATTTGTTGAAAACGGGACACAATCGATCTTCGAAAACGATGTCCATTGGGCTCGCTTTTACCTCGTAAAGGGCGGTCTTCTCAGTAACGCAAAACGCGGACTGTGGAGCCTTAGAGCCTGACCTGAAATTGGTTGACCGGCCTCGCGGCCCTTGATTCCCTTGGTTTGCAACAACTTTGGGAGATTCGCGATGCCTTGGAACGAGGCCGATCGGGCGAAGTATGAAGTCATTCGGGCGCGCTATTCAAGCGATATGTCGGAGGCCGAGTTGGCGCTGATCGCGCCGCTGCTGCCGCCTCCCAAACGGCGCGGACGCAAGCCGACAGATTCCCAGATCATTCTCAACGCCTTGTTTTATTTGATCCGTTGCGGATGCCCCTGGCGGTATTTGCCAAAGGATTTTCCGCCGTTCACGACCGTGCAAAACCGCTTCTACGCATGGCGCGACAGCGGCTTGTGGGCGCAAATCATCAGCGTTCTGGTAATGGACGCCCGCGAGGCGGAAGGCCGTCAAGCCGCGCCGACGGCGGTTGTCGTCGACAGCCAGTCGGTCAAGACGACGGAAGCCGGCGGCCCTCGTGGTTTCGATGCGGGCAAGAAGGTCAAGGGCCGCAAGCGCCATCTCGCCGTCGACACGATTGGTCTGCCTATCGAATGCCAGATCACGACCGCCGACGTGCAGGATCGCGACGCTCTCGCGCCGTTGCTGAAAGCCGTGCATCGCAAGAGCCCGTGGGTGAAAATGTCTTTCGTCGACGGGGGTTATCAAGGTGATGAAGCCCAGCGCGCTGCCTTCGAGGCGAGCCGTATTTCCATCACCGTCGTCAAGCGAACCGACAAAGAGGTGAAAGGATTTGTCGTGCTGCCGAAACGCTGGGTCGTCGAGCGAACGCTCGGCTGGATCAATCGCGCTCGCCGTCTGTCAAAAGACTTCGAGGCGACCATCGAATCCGCTCTCGCCTGGCTGCAACTGGCCCTGGCTTTCCTGCTCATGCGCCGGCTGGCGAGGGCGAATGCCGGTCAGATTTGAAATTCGAGTCGGGTTCTTACCCCCGAGGGACGTGAAACAAGACTCTCGCCGGAAGAGACGTGGGGCCTCTATGTCCGCATCCGCGATGCTAACCGGCCTGGAGCCGTCCAGGCCAACGAAGATGCGCCGGCCCCGGGCGCTGCTGAAGAGAGCGATGAGGCAGGAAAGTCGTATTGGTTCGTTGGCTCTGTTTGGGACGGAACCGAAGACCAGCTTCCCCGCTTTCTCGAGCAAGGGGTCTGGGAAAATGGATACCAAGATCAGTTTTTGGATCTTGTTCGGCGGATACGACCAGGCGATCAGATCGCGGTAAAGGCAAGCTTTGTAAAAAAGCGAGTTCCGTTCGACGTCGGCGGTAAGTCCGTCTCGGTAATGAGGATAAAGGCTACAGGCACCGTCCTGGATAACGCGAGCGACGGACGGACGGTGAAAGTTGCTTGGGACCCGCCAACAGAGCCCCGCGACTGGTATTTCTATACATACCGAACCACTATCGTCGAAGCTGACCCAGAGGCGGAGGACGGTCGCCGATTGATCGATTTTACCTTCCGAGGCGTAACCCAGGATTATGCGTGGTTTCTCGCCCAGCCGTACTGGTTGGAAAAATATGGCGCCAAATCGGAGACCATCGCGGCTGATATCTCCGAAAGCTCTTTAGTTGCTGAAGACGAAGAGATTGCCGAAGAAGAATCACCTTATTCGATAGAAAATATCGTTGCCGAGGGATGTTTTCTGACCAGCGCAGAGCTCTCGGAAATTCTCGATC
This sequence comes from Methylocystis sp. KS32, assembly GCA_002862095.1. Lineage (GTDB taxonomy): Bacteria > Pseudomonadota > Alphaproteobacteria > Rhizobiales > Beijerinckiaceae > Methylocystis. The sequence continues at coordinate 203,131 of PHSQ01000001.1, forward strand.
GCTGGCGCTCGAAGACGAACCTTATTCTCCAAGGTCCATATGTGGAACGGCCCGCCAGGCAAGTGCTTTTTTCAGACATTTCATCCTGCGGGAACGGTGCGGTCATATGTCCGGCCTTTCAGCGCGGTCATGGACCGCTGGCCTTGATGAAATTCGCGATGCGAGGGGCTAATCAATCTGACGCGCTGTAAGCGCATTGTCGCGCCGGCCACTCTCGCCTCGGGATTTCGTCCCGTGGAGTCATCGTCTAATTATGCACCTCACCTCTGTCCGGCGTCTACGCCGGTCAGTCTGTCCTGGTCGTCTTTCGACTCAAGCGCTCGCCGCTCCGTTCGCCGCATCAGTATTCCGATATGTTCCGCCCTTGGTGAGCAGCGCCCAGATGATCCGCGCCATTTTGTTTGCGAGCGCGATCGCGACGACCTTGAAGGGCCTCCGCGCCAAAAGCCCGATTAGCCATTGCGGCGCTTTGTCGTTACCCTTCACGCGTCGCAAGATTGACGTTGCGCCACAAACGAGAAGCGAGCGGAGCGTCGGATTGCCCATTTTCGATATCCCGCCGAGCCGCTCCTTGCCGCCGCTCGAATGGGGCTTTGGCGTCAGTCCAAGCCAGGCGGCGAAGTGTCGGCCGGATTTGAACCCGTCGGGATCCGGAACCAGCGCTTTGACGGAAGCCGCCGTGATCGCTCCGACGCCCGGGATTGTGGTCAGCCGCCGCATGTCCTCGTCGCGCTTCGCCTCGGCGACGATCCCTCGTTCGAGCTTGTCGATCTGCCGCGTCAACGCCTCGATCTGATCGGCGATTTCGGCCAATGCCAAACGGGCGGCTTTTGGCAGGCGGACGTCCTCTTCGTCCCGCAAAATCTCGATCAGCGCGGCCACCTTCGACGTGCCAGTGGCCGCGATAACGCCCAGCTCCGACAGGTGAGCGCGAAGCGCGTTGATCGCCTGAGTTTGCTGGCGGACCAGAAGAGCGCGCGTCTTCAGCACCATAGCCGCCGCCTGCTGTTCGGCGGATTTGATCGGAACGAAGCGCATGGTCTTGCGCGTCACGGCTTCGCTGATCGCCTCGGCGTCGGCGGCGTCCGTCTTGCCCCGTTTCACGAACGGCTTCACATAAATCGGCGGGATCAAGCGCACGTCGTGACCAAGCGCCGCGATCTCGCGCGCCCAGTAATGCGAACCGCCGCAGGCCTCCAGCCCGACCAGACACGGAGGCAGCTTTTCGAAAAAGCGCAGCACTTCGGCTCGACGCAGTTTCCGGTTGAAAATCGGCGAGCCCTCGGCGTCGGCGCCATGGACCTGAAAAACGTTCTTGGCCAAATCCAGGCCGATAGTGCTAATCTGCTTCACGGAACGGCTCCCTACCTTGTGGCGTTGCCAGCAACGACCACGTTTTAGCACTTCAGATGCTGTCGGTAGCGGGGCCGTTCCACACCATCAATCTGGATGAGATTCTTCGGTCGCGGTGACGAGATGATTGTCGCGGAGCGACAACAAGGCAAGCGGATTTTTAGTGACGTTCGTTTTGATTGACGCGGAGCGACAATCAGGATGATGTTTTGATTGTCGCGCGCGCCGAAGGCCGGCCCGGACCAGCGGTTTTTTTGAGCGCGGCTTTCCGTCGATAGCTGTCGACATTCATCTCGAAGATCGTCGCGTGATGGACGAGCCTGTCGATGGCGGCGAGCGTCATGGCTTGGTCTGGAAAGATTTTGCCCCACTCGCCGAACGGCTGATTTGCCGTGATGAGCAGTGATCGCCTTTCGTAGCGGGCGCTGATCAGCTCGAAGAGGACGCTTGTTTCGGCCTGATCCTTGGCGACATAGGCGATGTCGTCGAGGATGAGGAGGTGATATTTGTCGAGCTTGTCGATTGCGGCTTCGAGGGCGAGATCGCGCCGCGCGACTTGCAGCTTCTGGACGAGGTCCGTCGTTCTGGCGAAGAGAACGCGCCAGCCGTTTTCGATGAGCGCCAGGCCGAGCGCCGCCGCCAAGTGCGACTTTCCGACCCCGGGCGGACCAAAAAACAGCAGATTGGCGCCCTTCTCGAGCCAGGCGTCGCCGGCGGCGAGCGCCTTGACTTGCGCCTTCGAGATCATCGGCACCGTGTCGAAGTCGAAGACGTCGAGCGTTTTTCCGGGCGGCAGGCGCGCCTCGGCGAGATGCCGGGCGAAGCGGCGCTGACCTCTGTCGGCGAGCTCCTGCTCGGCGAGCGCCGCAAGAAAGCGCGCGGCCGGCCAGCCTTCCTTGTCGGCCGTGGCGGCGAGCGCGCTCCAGACGAGCTTGATGCCGGAAAGGCGCAGCTCGGCGAGAAGAAGATCGACGCGGGCGGCGTCGACTTTGTCGTTCGCCTTCATGTCGCCGCTCCTTCGAGAGAGGCGAGCGCGTCGTAAACGGCGAGCTCCGGCAGCGCGACAATCACATTGGGCGCAGCTTGGGTTTTCGGCGCGAAGCGCTCGGTCAGCGCGGCAAGGTCCGGCGGAAGGCTGGCGTCGAGCGCTTCCTCTATCGCCGCGGCGAGTTCGGCTTCGCAGGCGCGCTCGTGCGCGAGGGCGAGCAGGCCGACCATGGTTTTGCAGGCTACTTTTTCTCCGGCTCCGGCGAGCAGCGCGTCGAAGGCTTTGGCGTATGCGCGCCGTGGAAAGAGCTGGTCGCGATAGACGAGGTTCAGGAGCGCCATGGGCTTGCGGCGCAGAGAATGAATGACGTGCCGATAATCGACGACATGCCCGTGTTTGCCGTTGGGACCGGGCCTGCCGCGCGGCCGGTCGAACAGATGCGTCGATCCCTGAAAGATTTCGAGCCGATCATCGTAGAGGCGCACGAGAAGCTTGTGGCCGATCAAGCGCGACGGCACGGTGTAGAAGACCTTGCGCAGGGTGAAGGCGCTCGACGAGGTGACCCTGACCCGCTCTTCCTCGAAGTCGGAGGTTTTGCGTGGCGGCAGCTCCTTCAGGTCGGCGCGTTCGAGATCAATGCGTGCGGCGTTTCGGGCGTTACGCCGGCTGACGAGCTCGTCGACGAACTTTCGCCAGGCGGAAAGATCGTCGAAGTCGCGCGAACCACGCAGCAGCAGTTCGTCTTCGAGCGCGGCTTTGATATGACCGTGGGCGCTTTCGATCGAGCCGTTTTCATGGGAGACGCCTTTGTTGTTGCGGGTCGGCGTCATGCTGTAATGGGTGCAGAGCGCATCGTAGCGGCGCGTCATATCCTCCTTGGCGTCGGCGTCGAGATTGCGGAAGGCGGCGGACAGACTGTCGCTGCGATGCTGCTGCGGCGCGCCGCCGAGCGTCCACAAAGCGTTCTGCAAGCCTTCGGCGAGGGCGACGAAGCTCTCGCCGCCGAGCACGACATGGGCGGATTCGAAGCCCGAAAACGGCAGGCGGAAGTGATAGAGCCGATGGTCGAGCGGGACGCCGACGATGGAAACGCCGAGATTGCGCATGTCGCAAAAGTCCGAGAGCCCCATGCGACCCGGCGGATGCTCCTGGCGAAAAATCACTTCCTGCTCGGGACCATGGAGGGCGCGCTAGTTCCGAATGCGCCGCTCCAGCGTGCGGCGCATTCTGGAGTCGAGCGCTGGGCGCCGGCGGCGCAGCTCTTCGAACACGCCGATCGGTCGCAAGCCGGGCGCCGCTTTCAGCATGGGGACGACCTCGCTGTCCCACACGTCTTCGAGCGGATCTGGCCGCCGGCGGGCGCGCGGCGCCTTCTTTTGGGAGGGAAGCCGGGGATCCTTCTCCTGGCTGTAGGCGGTCGCCGGACTGAAGCCGGCTTTCGCCGCGGCGACGGCGGCGGGATCGGATTTTCTGAACTGCATGAAGAGCCTCATCTGGCGATCGGTGACATGGCGGCCGGGCAACGAATCGGTCCTCCCACTGGGAAAACCGACCATTCACCCGGCCCCGCGACCGGCAGACAGGCCGTTTTTTCAGCGCGCGCGGGGGTGTCGGCGTGACGAAGCTCGGGCTCCGCCCTCCCTTCGTCACGCCGACACCCCCGCGATTCTCATCCTGATTGACGCTGGACTCTCACCTTGTTTGTCGCGCGGCAGTTCGGCGATGTCGCGAAGGTCGCGGGTCAGGATCGAGGCGAGATAGGACCGCGCCCAGTCCTGCCGACGCCGTTCGCTGTCACGGCCAATGGCCTCGGGAAAACCGCCGCGCAGAACGGCATGGACCAATTCATCGCCGACGATGGTGTCTCTCTGGCTCTGCAACCGCCCCTCGAACAAGCGCTCCAGAAAGGTCGGCGCCCGGTTCTCGATTTCCGCCCGTGCCAACGGCAGCATTCGTATCGTTTCCATCCGTCCGGCGAGACTGTCGGCGACGCGCGGCAAGGTGAGCACATTGGCGGAGCCCGTGAGCAGGAAACGGCCCCGACGATAATCTTCATCAACTGTCTTCTTGATCGCCAGCAACAGATCGGGCGCGCGCTGGATCTCGTCGATAATCGCGCGATCAAGTCCTCGGATGAAGCCCGCAGGGTCAGATTACGCGGCCTCAAGTACGGTTTGGTCATCGAGTGTGCTGTAGGTCCGATCAGTGTCGCCCATCTTTCGCACCAGCATCGTCTTGCCGACCCGGCGCGGCCCCACGATCAGGACGACCGGAGTGTCGCTAAGTGTCTGTCCGAGCAGAAGTTGAGTCGAATGAGTCTTTTATGATTCGATGTGGCGGCCTGATTCTCGAAGGGGTCGCCGATGTGGACGAACGAAAATCGCGCGCGCTACGACCGTAGCGGTCTGCGTTATCCCAGCGACGTCACGGACGCGGAGTGGGCATTGATCGCCCCCTTGATCCCGCCGGCAAAGCGCGGCGGCGGCAAGCGCAGGGTGGACATGCGGCAGGTCGTGAACGGACTCATGTATGTTCTCTCGACGGGCTGTCAGTGGCGCGCGATCCCGAAGGATTTGCCGCCCAAGAGCACAGTTTACGGCTATTTCGACCTTTGGACCTATGACGGCACGCTCGATCGTCTCCACCACGCGCTTTACGTGAAGTGTCGCGAGGCCGCCGGGCGTGACGCCAGCCCGACCGCCGCCGTCATCGACAGCCAGAGCGTGAAAGCGGCGGAAAAAGGGGGCGCTGCATTGATCCGCACGGCTATGATGCGGGCAAGAAGATCAACGGCAAGAAGCGGCATATTCTCGTCGACACGATAGGCCTGCTGCTTCATGCGATCGTTCATCCGGCCGACATTCAGGATCGAGACGGCGGCGTTCTTGTTCTGCGCACAATGTTTGGGAGATTTCCGTTTCTGCAAAAGCTGTTCGCCGATGGCGGATATCAGGGACCAATCTTTTGCGAGGCGCAGAAGAAAGCTTTGCCAAGCCTCGTGACGGAAATCGTCAAGCGTTCTGACACAGCGAAAGGCTTCGAGGTCTTGCCAAGGCGGTGGGTCGTCGAACGAACTTTTTCCTGGCTCGGTCGGTGTCGAAGATTGGCTAAGGATTGGGAATGCCTCAACCGAAAGGCGCTCGCATTTCTGCGCATCGCCTCAATCCGCCTCATGCTCAGAAAGCTATGCAATCCAACATGATGTTCGCGGACAGACTCTAAGGGCCTCCTCCGCCCGCCTTTCAACGAATCGCTCGTACATGCCATCTCCGGTTCCCGGCAGATTTGCACTATCTTTCTCGGCGGATTTGCAGTCAATGGTTCGCTGATTTGCTAAGTCCAACAGGCTGCTAGTTCTATTGCGTCATGAACGAATTTATCGGCGGTTTCGTCATTGCGAGCCGAAGGCGTGGCAATCCAGGGGGGGCTCGCGCGGCTTAAGGATTGCTTCGGCTCGCGCTCGCAATGACGGGTGCTGGCCCAGCCCCAGGCCGCTTCGTGACGCAGTAGAACTAGGGTCGTTCTCGGTCATCGGCAAAGCTCGCAAGAATCAGATCGGCTCCGATTCTAATCCGCAAAAGCCTCCCATGCCCCCTCCGATTCGATGGAAGTCGAAAGATTTTCAGCCTCTGAGGGCAGCCAGGTTTCTCAACTACCCCCTTTTTCTCTCCAACCCTCAAGCGGCCTTTGCGCGCTCCGCATCAGGCGTCTCCATTGCTCTGAGGTAGAGGTCGAGCAGGGACTCATGCTCGTCGCGCTCATCCTTATCCTGTTTGCGCAGACGGATGATCTCCTTCAGCACCTTCACATCGAAGCCATCGCCTTTCGCTTCGGCGAAGATTTCCTTCTTCCCTTCGTTGAGCGCCTTAATCTCTTCCTCGATATGCTCAATTCGCTCAACGAATGAGCGGATGCGATCGCCCGCGATTCCCACAGCATCGGTCATGCGTGACTCCCTGATTGGTGCAGGAGGACGCTATGGCTCTCGGGGTAAGGAATTGGTTAACTCGCTTATGGTCGTCTTCTTGGGGTAGGGTCGGGATACGCGCAAAAAGTAGTCACAATGATAGAACTATTTTAACAACAACGTCTTATGCAAACGCTAGATGGCGTCCTAGCGACCGCTGAGGCGGGTCTGACTGGGGCCATCGTCCAAATGTCCAGAAAAGGGCTCGCCAAAACTCACAGGGAAAATCCATCTTTTCAATGGCTTGGAGAAGGCACATTCTGCGTCCGCAAAGGCGAGCCTTTATGGACGGACTTCGAAGCCGCTTATGACCGAAAATTATACGTATCCCGACCCTACCTCGACTATAGCGACCTGCCATCCGCAGAATTTCACGAGGATCGCGCCATGCCTGGGCGCTTCTACAAGCCCATCAAGCAACAAATCACGACGCGCGTGGATGCCGATGTTCTCGATTGGCTCAAGTCGCAAGGGGAGGGCTATCAAGCGCGCATGAACGCAATTCTTCGGCGAGAATGCTGGCCGCGCTTAAGGCCAAGAGCCGAGCATGATGAGGCTTTCAAAGGCCCATTTGCAAGAGGCGCGAATTGCGAATTTCACGCAGACCGTGTGAAAACCCGCGTTGAAATTTTCGCGCCTGGATTCCGCTGGCGGCGACGACCTGGTAGAATCGCGTCATGGCGCACATATCCGGAATCGACCGTTCGCAAACCCTTTTGTTTCCCGAGGCGATCGACGATTACGTCGGCCCCGACAATCCCGTCCGCTTCATCGACGCCTTCGTGGACGGGCTCGATCTCGCGGCGGCCGGGTTCGCGCGTGTCGCGCCGGAGAAGACGGGACGGCCCGGCTACGCGCCCGGCGATCTGCTGAAGCTCTACATCTACGGCTATCTCAACCGCGTTCGTTCGAGCCGACGGCTGGAAGCCGAATGCCATCGCAACGTCGAAGTCATATGGCTGCTGCGTACCTTGAAGCCCGACTTCAAAACCATCGCCGACTTTCGCGCCGACAATCGCAAGGCCTTTCGCGCGGTGTTCCGCCAGTTCGTGGTTCTCTGCCGTAAGCTCGATCTGTTCGGGCGCGAGTTGCTTGGCGTCGATGGCACGCGGATCAAGGCGGTCAACAACAAGGACCGCAACTACACGAAAAACTCGCTGGAGAAGTTCATCAAGAACGTGGACGAGCGTCTCGACGAATATCTGAAACGCCTCGACGAAGGCGACGTGACGGAATCCGGAACCGGCGGCTCGCGCACGAAGAACCTCGCCGAAAAGATCGAGGCGCTGCGCGCGAAACGCGAACGCTACAAGGATTTGCTGGCGGGTCTGGAAGCCAGCGGCGAGGACCAGATATCGCTGACCGATCCCGACAGCCGCGCCATGGCGAAGCACACGAAGGTCGCCGTCGGCTACAACGTCCAGATCGCGGTGGACGCGAAGAACAAGCTGATCGTCGAACAGGAAGTGACGAACCAGGTCCTCGACATGGGCCTTTTGACACAAACAGCCGGGGCCGCGCGCGAGACGCTCGAAGTCGAGAAGATCGATGTCGTCGCCGACAGGGGCTATTTCAAGATCGAGGACATCGAGGCCTGCGAGAAGGCGGGAATGACGCCGCACGTGCCGAAGCCACAACGCGGATATGCCGCTCGCAATGGCCTCTTTCGCAAGGACGAGTTCCGGTACGACGCGGAAAAGGATGCCTACATATGTCCGGCGGGACAGGTTCTTGCGACGCGTTATGAAAGCCGGCAGCGGGACCTGAAGAGGTTCAACTATTGCAACCGCGCGGCGTGCCTTGCCTGCCCGCTCAAATCGCGCTGCACGACCGACTGGCGCAAGGTCTCCCGTCTGGAAAACGAGGCGGTTCTGGACCGCGTGGCGGAGCGATTGAAGGCGCGGCCGGAGATTTTGAACACGCGCCGCGAGATCGTCGAACATCCCTTCGGCACGATCAAGCAATGGATGAACCAGGGCGCATTCCTGATGAAAGGCCTCGAAAAGGTCCGCGCCGAGTTCAGCCTGACGGCGCTCGTCTACAATTTGCGAAGGGCGCTGAACATCCTCGGGATAGAGGTGCTGATGAAGGCCGTGCGGGCCTGAGGGAGGGCTATTTCCGACCTATGGCGGCCGAAGGGCCCGCCCGGACGCCACAGGACCCCCTCGGCGAGCGTCGGGAGCGGAATTTTCGGCGCTATGGCGAAAACCCGCCATAGCTCGACGCCGGACGCTCGGTCACGCTGGCGGCGAGGTCTTTTCACACGGTCTGCACGAGTTTTGACGACGGAGCGGGCGGAAATGAAACAACCGAGTCCAAGCGGAAGTCGGGAAACCAACAACAAGACAGGCCGCTCATTTTTCTGGTGGGAGGGTGACACGCTGGTGGTCAACATACTGGGCAAACCCAGCGCCAGCTGCGACGCCATCGGCAAAGCCAAGGGCACACAACTAAAAGTCAGCGTGACCGCCGCTCCCCGCGCAGGCCGAGCCACCGATCACATGGTGCGCTTTCTGGCCAGCGAATTTGGCGTCCCATCTTCCGCCATTGAGGTGGTGTTCGGACGCATGAACATCAACAAACAGTTGCGGATCAAGGCGCCACAGAAACTCCCTGTCATGTTTCAACCGTCCTCGCTGTCGACCGATGTTGAACGATAAGCAAGGGAGATGTCGTTACGTAAATCAAGACTTTTGGAATTTTTTTAGCCCGTTGATCCGATTGCGCTTTTCTTTTCCATAAGTCACCGCCATAATTCGGCATGATTTACGGCTACGCCAAAGTTTCAATGGACGGCCAGAGCGTCGCGGCGCAAGTGGCGCAATTGACCGACGCCGGAGCCGTGAAGGTTTTTCAGGAAACAGCCAGCGGAGCCACGACGGATCATCGCGAATTGGCGCGGGCGATCAAAGCCCTTGAAGCTGGCGACACCTTGCTTGTCACGCGGCTGGACAGGCTGGCGCGATCCACCCGCGACCTGTGAACACGCTGGCGCAGATCACCGAGCGCGAGGCCGGTTTCAAATCCTTTGCCGACGCATGGGCGGACACAACGACGGCGCTCGGGCGTTTGATGTTGACGGTTCTTGGCGGGCTTGCCGAGTTCGAACGCGAATTGATCCGCGCCCGCACGGGTGAAGGCAGGGAACGCGCAAAAGCCCTTGGACAGCATATGGGGCTACCGGCGAAGCTCACGACGCACCAGAGGGCGGAGTCCGTCAGGCGACGCGACAAGGCTGAGGAAACGCTTGCCGAGATTGGCCGAACCTACAATGTCAGTCCGCAGACGATTGGGAGGCTGTCGCCATGACCGTTAAAGCCGCTCGTCGGGGTCATGAGAGAATCCGTTCCAAATCGTAATCTAAGCCGGAAAAGTCATCAAATCAGTGTGTTGCAGAATCGTCCAAAAATGGCTCGTTTTATGGACAGGCGGCTTCCGGCGGCAAAATTGCTCGAAAGTCCGTCTATAAACCAGTCCACAAATCGGGAGCCGTCCCAAAATTCGGTAGTGTCTCAGTTTGAAAATGGGTGCACTTGACGCGCGCTCGCGTCCGCCCATTTTCCCGTGGTATGCTAAGGGCAAAGCAGGAGATTGCAGTGGACTTCTCTTCCTTCTCTGACGACGCCTTGCGCGAAGAGCTTGAGGCTATGCGCGTCGCTTTGCTTGCCTCTCAAACAAGCGACGCCGAAGCGAGGCTGCGCCAAAAGATCGATACGGCCGAAAGAGAATTGGACAAGCGGAATGCCTACCGGCCCTAAAGGCGAGAAGCGCCCCGCCGACGCCATCGCGCGCGCCGTCAAAGTCATGCGCATCCTCACGGGTGAAGAGCCGGAGGATTATGGCGACGCTCCCGCGAAGAATCAGGCCGCAGCCGAGCTAGGCCGCAAGGGTGGGAAGAAGCGCGCCGAAAGCATGACGGCGGAACGGCGCGCGGAGATCGCGAAGAAGGCATCGGCGAAGCGTTGGGGACGTTAAGCTAAGGCGTCGGCTATCCCCTGTAATAGGTAATCGATTTCGCGTCGCGGTGTTAGTTCGGCCCATTCTGCGCACATGGCGCTCCAAAGAGCATCGCCCCCGCACATTAGTTGATTGGCGGCGACACGCACCCAGTCATGGTGGTCGTTTAAAGTCATCGCTGAAGCGCAAGCATCCGATACTGCCGATATATCGCGACCAATACGCGTCCAGAGATTTCGATAGTTTTCTCGCTGCAGGCGTCCAAATACGACGCGCTCCGGCGCATCGCATTACGGTGACACGCCCGCATTACGGTGACACGCCCGTATTTACCTTATATCTGTTCGATGCTACCGAGAGCATATGACCCGCATCGCCCGTATCGCTGTTCCCGGCCTTCCGCATCATGTCACCCGGCGTGGCAATCGTCGCGCAACCGTGTTTTCCGAGGCGGGCGATTATGAGTTGTATCGGCTATTTAAAGGAGAAAGACGCTCGTGTCACCGTAAATCTGCGACCGATAGGCGCGCACCAGACGCTTCACCTGCCGCACGCAGATATCCAGCTGTTACGCGGCTTTGCGCTGGGTGAGCTTCTTCGCGTTCACCAGCCGAACCAAATGCGAGCGCTCCCGCTCGCGCCGGCTCATCCCCAAAATCTCGTCCCCCAAACCAAGCCCCCATCGCGCCATTCCGGAAGGGAAAATTTTCATGTTGCACGAAAGGGGGACATTTCCACGTTGCGGTAACACCTTCGAACGAGCCTCTTGCTCCAACCGCGAAGGCCGCGTAGCATTCATGCCAGCGACGCCGATTTCCGCTTTTCAACATCAAGCGGGACATCCCCAGTGGAATCTCGGTTGAGATGGATCAAGGTCCAACACGGCCACGCAACGCAAACATCGAACTCATTGACGCCCAATTGGATAGGAGGGGAGATCGCAATGTTGACTTGGCCTATTATCCGAGTGGTCCTTGCTTGCGGAACGATATTGATGTCGGTTATCGCGGCGCCAAGCGCCCGTGCTGGAGACGCCCCGCCGCCAAGCGCGCGCTCCCGCGTTTCCTTCGACTTGGCGACTTATCGCGAGATGAAGAAGTCCGACAAAGGCACTCTTGGGCTCATTCTTACCGCGATGCGCGAGACTGTTTTCTATGCGCAGAAATCGATGGGCACATCGGTCATATGCGCGTCTCCCAGGCCGATCCCAGTGACCGAGCTAATTGAGCGTGTCGACAAAGAAATTACTGCGCCAACGAACCCGTTACGCCACAAATACGAAGACAACGACGAAATGGCTTTTATCTTCGTCGGCGCAATGAAGAACGCCGCCTACTGCGATTGAGGCGTCTCCGACAGTCTTTGCGGCGAATTCCGCCTGCGCACTCATGACGAGAGTGTTAGCCGTTTAGCCCACATCGTAGCAGCCATTGGGAGGGTCTTTAGATGCTATCCAAGCAAAGCGACGCCGTCCGAGAAGCAATTGGAGTTTTTCAGACGGCAGATACGCTTCAGGAGGCGATCGACGAGTTGTTGGAATCTGGGTTCGACCGTGCGCAGTTAAGTCTCATGGCAAGTGAGCCGGCGGTTGAGGCGAAGCTTGGTCATAAATACCAGAAGGTCGGGGAACTCGAAGACAACGACTCAGTTCCCCGCGTTGCCTATGTATCGTCTGAGTCCATAGGCGACGCGGAGGGAGCATTGATCGGCGGCTTGCTTTATATCGGCGTCGGTGTCGGTGCAGTTCTAGCTTCCGCTGGCGCACTGGCGACAGCGATCACTGGCGGCGTCTTGGGCGGTAGCGCAGGCGCAGTGATAGGCTCGGTTCTAGCCAAGCTGGTTGGCGATCATCACGCACGTTATCTGCAAGAACAACTCGATCATGGTGGATTATTGCTCTGGGTGCGAACTTGGGACGAGGAAGACGAAAAACGAGCCGTCAGCATTCTCAAGACGCATTCGGGGCGTGACGTTCATGTGCACTCGGTCGCCACGAGCTGATAGCTGAAAGAACGCCATGCCAATTCACGGAGCGGCATATGACTGATCGGCGGACGATTGAAGCCCTTTCGGAGGCTTTAGACGACGAATACAAAGCGCGGGCTACCTACCCGTAAGGTAATCGAGTGCTTCGGGCCTGTGCGCCCGTTTGTAAATATCGTCGAAGCTGAAGGCCGACATGTCGCTGCACTCTTGGCTCAGTTCCGCCGTTTGGGCGCAGCCCCGCCAGGAGGATACCTGGGCCACGCGCGTCAAGGCGCCGGACTCCGTGGAACAGGCTTGCGCCGAGGCGGTGCAGGCCGAGATTGAAAACGACGCGATATACTCTCGCCTACTTGAGCAAGTAACCGAGGCCCAAGTGCGTTTGGTCATGCTCCGCCTGCAGGACGCCTGACGAAACCAGCATCTCCCCGCTTTCCGTCGCTGCGCGGAGCGTGGAGATCGCAGAGGCGGCCTCAAGTAATGAAAAGACCGGCTGATACACATAAGCGGACAGATCGGGAACATCATGCGGCTTCTGCGGCGACTTTTGATACAGAATTACGGTGACACGCCCGTATTTACCTTATATATGTTCGATGCTACCGAGAGTATATGACCGGCATCGCCCCTATCGTTGTTCCCGGCCTTCCGCGTCATGTCACCCAGCGTGGCAATCGTCGCGCAACCGTGTTTTCCGAGGCGGGCGATTATGAGTTGTATCGGCTATTTAAAGGGGAAAGACGGGCGTGTCACCGTGTTTCGAGAATCAGGCCGCCACATCGAATCATAAAAGACTCATTCGACTCAACTTCTGCTCGGACAGACACTTAGGGTCTGCTGTATTACCATCATCAACGGTGAATTTGTTACGGTCAAAACATGTTACGGAAAGCACTTTATTGGCCGCCGCAGTTGACTGCGGCGGTCTAGTTCCCCCGCTGCAGCCGGCTGCGCCCATCGCCGAAGGCTCGAGGCGGAGGCGTGCTCAATCCAGATTCAATTTGTCAGTTTATTGTTCTGTTGTCCGACCGTTGAACGAACACGAACACCAACGCCAGGTCCATTTTGGATAATTCGTAAGCCTGTTCCTGACCCATTTTGTTGGACACGAAGAGCCTGACCTGAAATTGGTTGACCGGCCTCGCGGCCCTTGATTCCCTTGGTTTGCAACAACTTTGGGAGATTCGCGATGCCTTGGAACGAGGCCGATCGGGCGAAGTATGAAGTCATTCGGGCGCGCTATTCAAGCGATATGTCGGAGGCCGAGTTGGCGCTGATCGCGCCGCTGCTGCCGCCTCCCAAACGGCGCGGACGCAAGCCGACAGATTCCCAGATCATTCTCAACGCCTTGTTTTATTTGATCCGTTGCGGATGCCCCTGGCGGTATTTGCCAAAGGATTTTCCGCCGTTCACGACCGTGCAAAACCGCTTCTACGCATGGCGCGACAGCGGCTTGTGGGCGCAAATCATCAGCGTTCTGGTAATGGACGCCCGCGAGGCGGAAGGCCGTCAAGCCGCGCCGACGGCGGTTGTCGTCGACAGCCAGTCGGTCAAGACGACGGAAGCCGGCGGCCCTCGTGGTTTCGATGCGGGCAAGAAGGTCAAGGGCCGCAAGCGCCATCTCGCCGTCGACACGATTGGTCTGCCTATCGAATGCCAGATCACGACCGCCGACGTGCAGGATCGCGACGCTCTCGCGCCGTTGCTGAAAGCCGTGCATCGCAAGAGCCCGTGGGTGAAAATGTCTTTCGTCGACGGGGGTTATCAAGGTGATGAAGCCCAGCGCGCTGCCTTCGAGGCGAGCCGTATTTCCATCACCGTCGTCAAGCGAACCGACAAAGAGGTGAAAGGATTTGTCGTGCTGCCGAAACGCTGGGTCGTCGAGCGAACGCTCGGCTGGATCAATCGCGCTCGCCGTCTGTCAAAAGACTTCGAGGCGACCATCGAATCCGCTCTCGCCTGGCTGCAACTGGCCCTGGCTTTCCTGCTCATGCGCCGGCTGGCGAGGGCGAATGCCGGTCAGATTTGAAATTCGAGTCGGGTTCGAAGCCCCGTTACGCTTTGTCCTTCATTTCCCGTCGTAGTGACGTCCATGCCAACTGAGGGCTGTCCGGGGGTGCCATTTGATATTATTTCGACGGCATTCCCCCCTTGCTTATTTCCGTTAATCTCGACCCCGGTCGCCGACTGTGCATACGCGGTTTTAAGGTTGATCGTTCCCTCCCAAGCAAGCAGCCCCAAACCGAAGATGAACGCACCAGAAATGAACTTAGACATGGTTGATTTCCTTTAAGATCGCGATGAGAACTCGAACGGCTGGATGCTATACACCTGATCGCACGACGGCGATCAAAATTAGGGCAGCCGGAGCACCTTCTTCACAACTGTTTCAATTACTTTCTTCAACGCGGGGGAGATATAGGTTTGCCCAAGATCCGCGAGCATCCCAATTATGCTTTCGTTATCGACTTTTTTCGCTTCGAGCGCCGACTTGAGCTCAGTCAGCAACTTGACCGCTTGCTCCCCTTGTTCCTGCACCGCCGCAGTAGCATTGCCCGTAGCAACTTGGCACTGAGCTGAACTTGTCGTGACGGTGATCCCCGTCGTCTGTGAGCCAAGCCCGCCGCCCACGACGTTGTTATTTATTGCTGGCGCTCCCCCATTAGAAATAGCTTGCAACCCCTGACAGCTTATTTGGACGTTGAACTGGTTCGGCTGAGCCTTGAGAGATTGAATTGCTGCGTCCAGAGCTGAAGTGGCGGCTTCATACTTCGAGGAGGCGAGCGCAGGACGGTCCATTATACTAATTGAGACCGCGACCATTGCCGCGAAAGCAAAACTCTTTTTGGAGTCCTTCATAATCCCCTCTCCTGTAACGTCTGGGCGACGCTACCGCTTGCCTCGACCGCGATCGGCCGCGAGCTTGAAAGTTCAAATACCGGCCGCGAAGGCTAGGATTCAATACATGCGCTCCCGCTATATAGGCCCATTGATGGACCTCGCGAACATGCGCGGCCTTGGCGTGCGCTCAATCCAGGCGACATGCGCGTGCAGCCACAGCGCCAGCGTCGACATGGCGGCGCACCCGGGATCGGTCGAAGTGCCGACGCTCAAGCGGCGCATGCGCTGCGTCGAGTGCGGCTCGCGTCCCGTCGACGTCCGTCCGGGAATTACGGTGACACGCCCGTACTTACCTTATATATGTTCGATGCTACCGAGAGTATATGACCGGCATCGCCCCTATCGTTGTTCCCGGCCTTCCGCGTCATGTCACCCAGCGTGGCAATCGTCGCGCAACCGTGTTTTCCGAGGCGGGCGATTATGAGTTGTATCGGCTATTTAAAGGGGAAAGACGGGCGTGTCACCGTAATTCCATGGCCGCGCTCCCTTCTCGAATCAGAGCGCCAAGGGAATCACAACACGCCGTCAACCCAAAATCAGCCTAAAACCGCGTTAACCTGACTTCCGAGCCGTGGAGGAGCGCCAGGTCGGCAACGACAATTGCGTGTCCTTCAATCGGCTGAAACTGCAAATCCCGGCCAGTCCGCTGCGCGCCCATTTCGTCAAGGCGCGGGTCAAGGTCCGCCAATATCACGACGGAACCTATGCGATCTTTCATGGCCAACGGCGGCTTGGCCGTTACGACGCCGAGGGCAAAACAATCGAGGAGACCACGGACCACGCAAAACAGGCCGCTTGAACCCGCTCAGCGAGCCGCCTGTGGAAATGTGGACAAGGCAAGCGCCTTGACCACAGTCCCACAGGAGAACGAAACCAGAAGCAGCGGACATTTGATGTGCTACCAAAACCGGCCAAGTTAATTCGCTATCGACAGAGGAGCGTGGCTTCGCCCAACCTTCTCACTGCCCAAGGGGCATCGTGGGATCTTCCCTAAAACGCACTCTAGGTCGGAAGCTGCGGATTATCAGCGTGTTGCGCAAACGAACGGTTGGGCCGCGAGGAAAGGCCCCCTTTTTAGGCAGGCGGAAGCGAAATCGGAACGCGCCGCCGCGTCGCTGGAGGCAATGCCCATGCCGCATTCGAGCCCGGATGTGCGCCACACATGCGGACCCCTCGCGCCGTAATGGCGTTCACGTTCGAGAAGTTATTGTTAGAAAGCCGATTTCTGGTGTCTGGCTGGGGGACCTGGATTCGAACCAAGATTAACGGAGTCAGAGTCCGCTGTTCTACCGTTGAACTATCCCCCAAAGGGCGCCTGAGCAGATTGCATCCGCTAGCACGCCGGTGGTCTAGTCAGCGAGCAGGCTCATGTCAATATGATCCGCGCTCGCCTCGCGACCATGGGAGGAGTTCGAAATTCAAACCACGCCCCGCTTTATTGCGCCGAGGCGAAAAGCCGAGCTTCCCAAAGCCTGTTCGCCCGAGAAATCGGCTTGCGGGATTATCCGCAATACTTCATGAAGAGGGGTCGGACAGGCGCGGGGCGAGCAGCTTAGGCCGTGATTGGACTTCGGGTGCGGGAGCGGGACGTGACCGAGACGGATCAGCCGGCGGGGGGCGAAAGGGCGGTCGACGCGGTTCGACGCGCGCCGCTGGCCCAAACGACCGCGGAACCCCGCGCCGTCGCGCCACGCGCCGCGCTGCGGTCGCATCCCCCTTGGAGCCATGGCGCGCCGCAGGGAAATGGCGAGCATCTTTACGCCGCCCTTGACCTTGGCACGAACAACTGCCGGCTCCTTATCGCGAGGCCGGAGAAACGCCTGCGGCGGCGCGGCGGGGAAATGCTGCGCGTGGTCGACGCTTTCTCCCGCATCGTGAGGCTTGGCGAAGGCCTCAGCCGCAATGGCCGCATCGGCGAGGAAGCGATCGAGCGCACACTCAAGGCGCTGGAGATTTGTCGCGATAAAATGGAGGCCCGGGGCGTCACGCGCGCGCGCCTCGTCGCTACCCAGGCCTGCCGCGGCGCCAGCAACAGCGATGAATTCACCGACCGCGTGGTGGCGCGCACCGGTCTTGAGATCGAAATCATCGACCGGGAAACGGAAGCCCGATTCGCCGCTCGCGGATGCGGCGCACTGGTGGATCGCGACGCCGAGAGCGTGTTGCTCTTCGATATCGGGGGAGGCTCCACGGAGTTGGTCTGGCTGGCGCGGCCGAACGACGGCGCCGGCGGCCCGCTGGAACTGCGGGATTGGACTTCGCTTGAGCTCGGCGTCGTGTCCCTCGCCGAGCATTTTGGCGGGAAATGCGTCAGCGCCGACGTTTTCGCGGCGATGACCGACCAAGCGCGACAAGCGCTGACGCCATTCGCGCGAAAGATGTCGCAGCGGCGACGCTGCGCACGCTTTCATCTGCTGGGAACTTCCGGCACCGTCACGACGCTCGCGGGGGTCCACCTCGGACTAGACCGTTACGACCGCTGGCGCGTGGATGGCCTTTGGATGTCGAATGATGAAGCGTCTCGCGCAATCGCCAGGCTACGCGCCATGGATTTCCATGAGCGGGTCGCAAACGGCTGCATTGGTCCGCAGCGGGCCGATCTGGTGCTCGCCGGCTGTGCGATTTTCGAGGCGATTCGGGAGCTTTTTCCGGCTTCGCGCACCCGAATCGCCGATAGGGGACTGCGCGAGGGAATGTTGCTCGAGCTGATGGAGGCGGATGGCGCGCTGCCCCGCGAGTTTTGACCCTCCGACGCCTCGACGCAGGCCGCCGAAGTCGCCACAATGCGCGTGATTTAAGCCGATTCGGAGCGAATACTCACCCTGGTGAAGTTCCCGCAAAATGAAAGATGAATTGCATCAACCTCTTGGGCGCTCCCGCCACGAAAAGACGCGGGAAACGCCCGCCGACGGCCGTGGACGCAGGCTCGCGCCTTGGATCGCCTTTATCGTCCTCGGAGGACTGGGCGCCGGCCTCTATGTTTCGACCGTGCGCGATCCCCTTCTCGCCACCCTCGGTGGGCGGCCCTACGCCATCGCCAAGATCGACCCCTACCAGCCGCCGCCGCCCGAGCCAACTCCGGCGCCCCAGCAACAACTTACGCAGGCGCCCGCGCAATCTTGGGAGCGCGACCACATCGTCACTGTCGGAGACATCGAGCAGCTATCGGGCGTCAAAGTCACCCGCAATGGACCGAGCGGGCCTGGACCGATCATCATTCAGGTGCAGCCGGAGTCCTCCGGCGTCCGTCTTGCCCCCGCGCCCGACCACCGTATCGCCGAGAAGGGACGTTATGGAACGCTCCCGCGCATAAGCCCCGACGGCGCGCGACCGATGGACATCTATTCCCGGCCTTTCGTTCCTTCGCCCCGTTTGAAACCAAATGCGCCCAGGATCGCGCTCATCATTGGCGGCGTCGGACTGAATCCGCAGACGACGGAGGCGGCCATCAATGAACTTCCAGAGACGGTGACGCTCGCCTTCGCGCCCTATGGCCCAGGTCTCGAAGTCGCCGTGGCCCGCGCGCGAACGCGCGGTCATGAAGTTTTGCTCCAAACGCCGATGGAGCCCTTCGACTACCCGCAAAACAATCCGGGGCCGCATACGCTGCTGGTCGAGAGCGCCGGCGACCTCGACGATTTGCACTGGCTCCTGAGCCGCTTCTCCGGCTACGCCGGCGTCATGAATTTCCTCGGGGGCCGCTTGACCGCCGACGAGAAGGCGCTGACGCCGGTTCTCGCCGACATCGCCAAGAGGGGACTGTTCTTCATCGACGATGGAGCGTCGCCGCGTTCCTTGATCGCCGCTACGGCGGGGCAATTGTCCTTACCCCAATCCCGTGTCGACGTGATCCTCGACTCCGGAAGCGCGCCGCAATCCATCGACGCGGCGCTGGCGCAGCTCGAGGCGCAATCGTTGCAGAACGGCGCCGCCATAGGCTTCGCCAATGCCCAGACCCAAACCATCTCCCGGCTGGCGCGCTTCGCCCGCGAGGCGGAAAGGCGCGGCTTCGCGATGGCTCCCGCCTCGGCGATCGTGGCCCGGAGCGGCCATCCAGCCGTCATAAGCGGAGTCTCGAAATGAACGGGGCGCGTTACCGTCCCTGCGTCGGGGTGATGTTGCTTAACGATTCCGGTGAGGCTTTCATTGGGCGGCGGCGTCCGAAAGGAGCGTATGATCTTGTCAGCGCGCGTTTTGAATGGCAGATGCCGCAAGGCGGCGTGGACGAGGGCGAGAAGCCCATCGAGGCCGCTCTGCGAGAGCTTTACGAAGAAACCAATGTGCGCAGCGCCGTCGTTCTGGGAGAAATCGAATCCTGGTTGAGCTACGATCTTCCTCCGGAGGCCGGTCGGCGTTGGAAGGGCGAATATATCGGCCAGACGCAAAAATGGTTCGCCATGCGCTTCACTGGCGATGAGAGCGAAATCGACATCGCCAACCCCGCTGGCGGCGCCCACCAACCCGAGTTCGACGCTTGGCGATGGGAAAAACCGGCGCGGCTGCCGCAACTGATCGTGCCGTTCAAGCGCCATGTCTACGAGCAGGTCGTCCGCGAATTCCTCCCTTTTTTCGCGCCCGCGAAATGACCGGTCAGAACGGTGTAGACGCCTCTCCACGGTGAATCGCCTCCGCGAGCGCGGTGAAGACGCCGTCTGTCTCATGCAAAACGAGCGGCGAGCAAAGCCTCAGAGGCGCCTTCGAACCCTTGACGCCCTTCATCAGCACGCGCGTCGCGGCTTGCCCCATTCTCGGAACCACGGGCAGGATAGCAAGGGCGCCGAGGCGTGGCCGCGCCGCAGCCAAACACTCCGCCAAAGCGTCCGCGCGGTGGATCATCAGGAACAACCCTCCAGGCCGCAACAGAGAGACACAGGCGCGGACCCACGTATCCAATGGGGCGGCGCTGACATGCGCCAAAGCCTTACGAGGATCGGGAGTGACACGTATTCTCCCCATTTGATGGAAGGGCGGATTGGTGAGCACGATGTTCGCGGTCTCCGGCTGAAGCCCAGCGGTCCGTCGCGAAATCGGATCGAGAAGATTGGCCTCGAAAACCTTGGCTCTCTCGCCGAGGCGATTGCACAGGACGTTTTCCCGGGCGAATGCGCAGGCCTCGGGCTCTATTTCGATCAGTCCCGCCATGATCCCGGGAGCCAGCGCCGCCGCCCCAAGCCCCACCGCGCCCGCGCCCGCGCCCGCGTCCAGCGCCAACCCTTCGGCGTCGCGCGGAACCGCGCTGGCGAGGAGCGCCGCGTCCGTGCCCGCCCGATGGCCCTTCGCGGCCTGCCGCAGGGAGATGCGCCCTCCCAGAAAACCGATTGTTCGTTCCGTCATCACGGTTGAGTTTAGGGCTTTCCGTTCCGCTGGGCGAGGCGCCCGCCAGGTGAGCCGACAACATTATGAAATTAAACATTAAAATAGAACATGACTGTCTCCTTCGCCGCGCCGTCTGGGACCCGACTTGCCGCGTGCTTCGCAAAGCCGTAAGTTCGCGGGAAACAAATCGAAATATAACCGAGGCTGCAGGGGGCTCCGTGGGTATCGTCATTCCGCTCGAAGAGAGAGAAAAGCAAAAACCTGCAGGGCTTGAAAGTCTACTGGAGCTGATCCGGCCAGATTTGGAGCGCACCAATCAACTCATCATTCAGCGGATGGGGTCGGACGTCACTACGATTCCCGAGGTGGCGAACCATCTGATTTCGGCGGGCGGAAAGAGATTGCGCCCGATGCTGGTTCTCGCGACGGCCGGCATGTGCGGCTATGAAGGCGATGGCCAGATCAAATTCGCCGCAGGCATCGAATTCATGCACACCGCCACGCTTCTGCACGACGACGTGGTCGACGAGAGCGATATGCGGCGCGGCAAGATCGCCGCCCGTATGCTTTGGGGCAACGAGACCTGCGTGCTGGTCGGAGACTTCCTGCTCGGTCATGCTTTCAAGATGATGGTGGAGCCGGGCGTCATGCCCTGCCTCACCGTCGTTTCGAACGCCGCGGCGGTCATCGCCGAGGGCGAGATCATGCAGCTTAACGCGGCGAAGGACACCCAAACGACCGAGGACGCCTATATGGGCGTGATTCGGCGCAAGACGGCGGAGCTGTTCGCCGCGGCGGCGGAAGTCGGCGTCATGCTGGCGGGCCGCCCTAGAGCCGACGAGGCCGCCGCCCGCAGCTACGGCATGAATCTCGGCATCGCCTTCCAACTCATCGACGACGCCCTGGATTACGGCGGCTCTTCCGCCAAGCTCGGCAAGAATGTGGGAGACGATTTCCGCGAAGGCAAGATAACATTGCCGGTTGTCCTCGCCTTTCGTCGCGGCAATGAAAAAGAACGCGAGTTCTGGCGCCGAACTTTGGAGCGCGGCGAGATCGCCGACAATGACGTCGAAACGGCGTGCGGGTTGCTAAAAAAACACAAGGCTCTGGACGACACGATTGAACGCGCGGCCCATTATGGCGCGATCGCCAGGGACGCGATGGAGATTTTCCCGGCGTCGCCATGGAAGAGCGCTCTGCTGGAAGTCGTCGATTTCTGCATCGAACGGGTTTACTGAGCCGACGGCCTTTGTGAGAATTTCCATCTCAAAAGGCTGTCAACTTTTGCGACCGGAATTCGCTCCCGCATTTCGGTATGGCTGGTTTCTTATCCCTCGGATGTTTCCATCCGAGGAAAAGGCGCGTGAGCGCCCTTCGGCGACTTGCTCTCGATCTTAGCCAGCTTGGGGAGTTTGCGCCTCGTCCAGCACACGCAGCAGATATCCGCCATAGCCACTCTTTGCCAGCGGCTTGGCCATCGCCCGCACCTCGTCCGCGGAAATCCATCCCTGCTGAAAGGCGATTTCTTCCAGACACGCGATGCGCTGTCCCTGGCGCTGTTCGATGGCGCGAACATATTCGGCGGCCTCCAGAAGAGACGCCGGCGTTCCGGTGTCGAGCCAAACAAAGCCGCGTCCGAGCCGCTGAACGATCAAATCTCCGTTATCGAGATAGATGCGATTGAGGTCGGTGATCTCGAGCTCGCCCCTTGGCGACGGTTTCAATTCCGCAGCGAAGCGAGGCGCGCGCTCGTCGTAGAAATAAAGCCCCGTGACGGCCCAATTGGACTTCGGATCGCCAGGTTTTTCCTCGAGCGAAATCGCGACGCCCCTGTCGTCGAATTCAACGACGCCGTAACGCTCGGGATCGCTCACGTGATAAGCGAACACGGCCGCGCCGGAATTCTTGCGCGCCTCGAAGAGCGATTGGGTCAGTCCATGTCCATAGAAGATATTGTCGCCGAGGATCAGAACGGACTTGTGACCATCGACGAATTCCGCGCCGATGACATAGGCCTGAGCCAGCCCTTCGGGACGGGGCTGAACGGCGTAGGATAGGCTGACGCCCCATTGCGATCCGCCGCCCAAAAGACGCTGGAAATTCGGAAGGTCTTCGGGAGTTGAAATGATGAGGATTTCCCGGACGCCCGCAAGCATGAGAACGCTCAAGGGATAATAGACCATCGGCTTGTCGTAGACCGGAAGCAATTGCTTGGAGGTCACGAGCGTCATTGGGTGCAAGCGGGTGCCGCTGCCGCCCGCGAGGATAATGCCGCGCATTCTCACATCCTTGTTTAGTCACGCCAAAAGGCGCGCGACGCATTCGGAAACCGAGTTTCGCCATGGGGGCAGGCCGACGCCGTAAACCGCTTTAAGCTTGCCGTTGTCGAGCCGGGAATTCGCCGGGCGTTTGGCGGGGGTCGGATAATCCGCGGTGGCGATGCGCTTTACCCTCACCGGTCCGCGCCCATGTTTTTCCGCGTCCTCGAAAATCCTTTCGGCGAAATCAGCCCAACTCGCCTCGCCCTGTCCCGTCATGTGAAAGACGCCGCGCAGTTCTGGAGAGGGATCGACGACAATCCGCGCGGCGATCGCGAGAATGGCGTCGGCGATATCGAGCGCGCTGGTCGGATTGCCGAGTTGGTCCGCGACGACTCCGACTTCCTCGCGGGTTTCGCCAAGACGCAGCATTGTTTTGACGAAATTGGCGCCGAAGGGGCTATAGACCCATGCGGTGCGCAATACGGCGCTGTTGGGGTGCGCCGCCAGAACCAGTTTTTCGCCTTCGAGCTTGGAGCGGCCATAGGCGCCGGTTGGACCCGTCGGGTCGTCTTCTTTGTAAGGCCTGCCGCTGGTCCCGTCGAAAACATAATCGGTCGAGATGTGAAGAAGCGGCACGCCGAGTTTGGCGGCGCTTTCCGCGACATGGCCGGCGCCTGCTGCGTTCGCCTGCATGGCGGCCTCCTGATCGGACTCCGCCTTGTCGACCGCCGTATAGGCGGCGGCGTTCACGATCACATCGCAGCGCGCGTCATGTAGCGCGCCAGCAATGCTGCTCGGCGCCGCGAGATCGAGTCGCGGGCGTCCATAAGGCAATATTTCCGCGCGCGCCGCCGCTCTGTCGAGAAGGGACGCGACCACCTGTCCACGCAATCCGGTGACGACGATGCGCATGGCCGCTCTCATTCAAATGTGTCGAGGAGATCGCGCAGACGCGGCCATTTGCGGTCCTTGTCGGATAAATGAACGCGATCCGGCGCCACGGGCCAATTTACGCCAAGCTCTGGATCGTCGAAAGCGAGCCCTCGGTCATTTGGGGCCGAGTAAAAATTGGTGACTTTATAGAGGAATTCAGTGTTGGGTTCGAGCGTGCAGAAGCCGTGCGCAAAACCGATTGGGACCAGAAGTTGGCGCCAGTTATCCGCGGAAAGCTCTATGGCGACATGGCGGCCGAAAGTGGGGGATGAACGCCGCAAATCCACCACCACGTCCAATACGCGACCGCGCGACACGCGCACCAATTTGGCCTGCGCAAAGGGCTGGGTCTGAAAATGCATTCCCCTAATCGTCCCAAGCTCGGCCGAGAGCGAATGATTGTCCTGGACGAAATTATATTCGAGACCCGCCTTGCGCCAGGCCTCCTGATTGTAAACCTCGGAAAAAAAACCCCGACTGTCGCCGTGCCGCTTGGGCGTGATGATTTTCACGCCCTCGATCGCCGTTTCTTCTACAAGCATAAGCGGATTTCTCGCTGATCATTATGACTAAAAGCGGTCACGCCAGTTTGCCGAGCCGTTCGCCGCGATATTTGCCGGATCGGATGGCCTGCCACCAGGCGGGATTGTCGAGATACCACTGCACCGTCTTGCGCAAACCGGTTTCAAAGGTTTCCATCGGCTTCCAGCCGAGTTCCCGTTCGATTTTCGAACAATCTATGGCGTAGCGTAGATCATGCCCGGGGCGGTCTTGGACGAAAGCGACGAGTTCTCGATAAGAACCCGCCCGTCGCGGATGAATTTGGTCCAAAATCCCGCATATAGTCATGACCACGTCGATGTTTTTCTTTTCGTTCCGTCCGCCGACGTTATAGGATTCGCCAATCTTTCCCTCGCGCGCGACCAGCATCAACGCCGCCGCGTGATCCCCCACATACAACCAGTCGCGGATATTTTCGCCCCGGCCATATACGGGCAGAGGCTTTTCTTCAATCGCGTTGAGGATGACGAGCGGGATCAATTTCTCGGGAAAATGATAAGGTCCATAATTATTGGAGCAGTTGGTGACGATCGTCGGCAAGCCATAGGTTTCGCGCCACGCGCGCACGAGATGATCCGATCCCGCCTTGGAGGCCGAATAAGGCGAATTCGGCGCATAGGGCGTATCCTCGCGAAAATAGCCTTGCGCCCCGAGCGTGCCGAACACTTCGTCGGTCGAAATATGCATGAAGCGGAATTTCGCGGCGGCCTCCGAATCAAGGCCGCGCCAATAGGCTAGCGCCGCCTCCAGCATTGCGAAGGTTCCGACGACATTGGTCTCGATGAAGGCGGCGGGTCCGTCAATCGACCGATCCACATGGCTTTCGGCGGCAAGATGCATCACGACTTGAGGCCTGAATTCCGCAAAAGCCTTCGCCACGGCCGCGCGGTCGCAAATGTCGGCGCGAATGAACGAATAACGGGAATTACCGGCGACCGGAGCGAGAGAATCGAGATTGCCGGCATAGGTCAGCTTGTCGAGAATAAGGATGTCGTCATCGCTGCATTCGATAAATCGCCTAGAGACGGCGGAACCGATAAAGCCGGCCCCCCCGGTGATCAAAACCCGCATTTGGCGCTCCGCCCAATCAACGCTCCGATGGGTGTTTTCTATAGACCGAAGCGACCAATTTAGCCACCCCGCGCGCGGCCCGACGATTGTCTCGCAACAACATTTGGAAATGAGGCGCTTTTGCGCCGCGCTTTCTCTCTGGAACCGCTCGACCGGAAGCCGAATCAGGGCCTTTGGAGGCATGAGGCGACAAACAAAAACGCCCCGCCGTTACATCCACGGTCGAGGCGCTTTCTTTAGTGACGGAGAACCGTCTACCTGGCGATTATTTAAAGGTTGAAATGGTTAAGACGAGGTTAACGCCGTCGATCCAAACCCTCGGCTTCGGCCGCGCCTTGCCTCCGGTCGCTATTCGCCGACGACGCGAAGATAGCCGGAAGGCTGGCCGGAGCGATGGCGGCGTCCCGGTTTTCCTTGCGCAATGGAACGCCCGCGCGCCAAAATGCCGCACCCGCGAGCATGGAACCAACGCCCGTGTGGGAGATTAATCTTTCTGTTGACCGACCCTGTGGCGATTTGGGGGCTGAGAGCGACGATGACTTTCTATTTGGAAGGAAGAACAAGGCTGGATGGAGCTCATTTTAAAGCCGTCCAAGCCCACGCAACCATCCAAGCCGCGCTCGAAGCGGCCAGGACCCTCTATTTCGAAGCGACTGCGCTCTGGATAACGGACCACCAGCAAAAATTGATCCTGTCCGCTCAGGAGGTGGCGGCCATGTTGGCCGATCTGACCGACGCCCGGGCGACGATCACTTGTCCGAGTTCGTGACGGGTAAGCGACGCCCGGACGTAAGAAGCAAAAAAAGAGCAACACGGCCACGCCAGCATCCGAAAGAAACGGGAAGCTTGGCGCAACTCATGCGGCGGTTAAATAATGATATTTCGGTGGTTGCGCCGTCGGGCTGTATCCGCCGCTCTAGTCAAGGCTGACGCCATCGCCCTGATCCAACGATTTGGCGAAGGCGCGCTTGGCGAAGCGGCGCTTCGCGCTCAAGAAGAAGAGCGCGTTATTGATAGCAACCGACCAAGGGGACACTGGCTGCGCGTAAAAGAAGAAATCCGTCGCCGGCAGGCCGGCCGCTAGATGGGGGCGGACGCCGGCGTGCTGGTCTTGAGCGAGATCGAGCGACCTCTTCGCGTTGCCGAATCGCCGCGGGCTTTGAGGGCGGCTACGACGCCACCGGCCTTGGCGTCGATCCCGTCTTCAAGATGGCGCATGATCTTTCGCCCTTCGGCCGCGATCCGTGTGCGAAGTCGATGATCTCGCGTCTGCAAAATTTGCCGGACGCCAGCGCCGCCCAGCAGGAAAATGATCGCGCCAGGCTTTTTGATGATGGCCCGGCGGATACGATGAGCGAGGAACTATTCGGTTTTCATGCTGCAAACGAGCATTCGGCGAAGCGCCTTTTTTATTGCGCTTCCATCGGCAATTGTCGTCGGGAACATCCGCCGCTTCGGCTTTGAGCTGCGCTTCGATCTTGCCCGCATAATCCTAAGACAGCGCGCCGCGCCGGCTGGCGTCGGCGTCAATCTTCGCGCCGTCCAGCCATCAATTCTACTGGATTGCACGAGCGTCGTCGGATAGGGCTTCGTGTCCTCGATTTTGGGGTGGCGCGTCGAGAAACCGCGAGCAACAAGTTCGGCACAAGCTTTGCCGGAGCGGTCACGGCCAAGGGCCCTTGTCGGCGGCGTAGGACTCATCGGCCTTGGCGATCTCAATCTCGCGCGTCGTCGGCGACCATCCGCCGCCAAGAGCCTGAAACAGGTAGGCGGCGGCCTGATAGTCGGCGAAGCGTAGCTGCGCCAGCGTGTCCTGCGCCTGAAAATAGGTCGTTTCGACCGTCGTGAGCGAGACGATGTCGATGGCGCCTTCCTCCAGCCGGGCCTCGGCGGTCTCATAAGCGCGGCGCGCCCAGTTGACGGCCTCCGCCTGTATCTTCACCTGCCGGGCCTTCTCGTTCGTGGCGATGAGCGCGTTTTCGGTGTCGGAGAGCGCCGAGCTTATTTGTTTGTGATAGAGCGCCGCCAGCTCTGCGAACTTCGCTTGCTGTAAATTGTATTGGCCCTGCAAATTATAACCGTCGAAGAGGGGCTGCGCGGCGTTGGCGAGAACGGCGTAGCCAATGGCCTCCGGTCGCGCCAGGTTCTTGAAGACCAGACTCTGGAGGCCATACTGCCCCGTGAGCGTGATCGACGGAAAGAAGGCGGCGCGCGCCTGCAATACGGAAAACTCCTGCGACGCGAGTTTGGCTTCGGCTTCGGCCACATCGGGCCGCCGCAGCAACACTTCCGACGGCAGGCCCGCAGCGATCGCCGGAAAACGCAAGCCCGTCAGGGAGCCGCCTTTGACGTCGAGGCTCTCAGGCGTGCGCCCCAGCAAGACCGCAAGAAGGTTTTTCGTCTGGCGCAGCGACTGTTCGAGCGGCGGAATCGCGCCGCGCTGGAGGTTGTAGACGGTCTGCTGTTGCGCATAATCGAACATCGTCGCCGTGCCGCTGTCGAGCCTCACCTTGATCGCCGCGAGCGCCTTTGCGGCTATCGCAACATTCTTGCGGGCGATCGCCAGCCGATCCTGCGCGTCGCAAATGAGGAAATAGGCGTTCAACACTGAGGCGACGACGGCGATCTCGACGACGTCCCGGTCGAAGCGGCTGGCGTTGGCCTGCAGGCGCGCGGCTTTCGACGCATCTTCGTTCTTGCCCCAGAAGTCGATTTCGTAGCTCGCGTTGAGGCCGAGCGAGAATAAGTTGAGATCGGCCGCCGAAAAGTCGGTTTGGCCCGCAGGGACGCTGGGCGAGAGGGCCGTGCCCGGGATCGCCGTGCGGCTCGCCGAGAAATTCGTGGAAAGCGAGGGCCACAGGGCGGCGCTGTTGATGCGCGCCGCCGCGTCGGCTTCTTTTATATGGGCCGCAGCCGCAGCCAGATCGAAGTTGGAGGCCAGCGCCTGCGCGACCAAGCCATCGAGTTCATGCGATCCGAAGAGCGCCACGAAACCGCGCGCATCCTCGAGGGGTTGCGCCCTGCGGGCCTGCGGCTCTCGAAATCGCGCTGGCGGCGGGGCGGCAATTTCCGGCTTTTCCCAGTCGAGATTGCAACCACAGAGCGCCAAGAAGCCGATGCAGACGGCGATATGCTTCGCGCTCGAGCGAAAAGTCGGATTGGCTCTCTCGACGACGGAAAGCGATGGCATGCGGGCCTCAAAGATGTGCGCATTTTCTTCCAGCGGAAGAAGATCTCTATGGTCGTCTATGGGAGGAGCGAAAAACCTGGTCTAGCGCCCGTCTTCGGATTGATGACGACGGTAGCGGTGCGTCCGGCGATCAGGCTCACGTTCGATGGCGAGTTGTCGAGCACGATGCGCACCGGAATGCGCTGTGGAAGACGCACCCAGCTGAAGGTCGGATTGACGTTGGCGAGCAGGGTCGCACCCGCGGCGCGATCTCGATCCTCGATGCCGCCGGCGATTCCTTCGACGCGGCCCGACAAGTCGACCCTCTCTCCCATCAGACGCACGGCGGCGCGGTCGCCGACATGAATCAGGGGAAGCTTCGTCTCCTCGAAATAGCCGTCGACATGCAGGCTGTCGGCATCGATCAGCGCCGCGACGCCTTTGCCAGCCGTGACGTAGACTCCCGGGCGAAGCTCAAAATTCGTCATCGGACCATTGACCGAAGCGCGCACGTCGGATCGTTCGAGATTGAGCTTGGCGACATCGCGATCGGCCAGCGCCTGATCATAGGCGGCCTTGGCCTGCGCCTGGACCGAGATGGCCGTATCCAGTTGCTGCTTCGAGATGGCGATGATGTTCTTGGCGTCGATCGCTCGGTAGCGGACGAGGTCGCGGGACGCCGAGTCCAGCGCCGCCGCGCGACCGGCGACCGTCGCTTCCGCCTGACGCAGCGCCAATGCGAAGCGTTCCCGATCGATGCGGAACAACAGGTCGCCCTTGCGCACCATCTGATTGTCGTGAACCAGAACCTCGGTGACGAGGCCGGAAACGTCCGGCGAGATCGTGACGACGTCGGCGCGCACGCGGCCGTCTCGCGTCCAGGGCTCTTCCTCGTAATAGACCCACAGCCGCCAGCCGAGGAAGGCGGCGACGGCCGCAAGCGTCAGTGTCGTCGTCAGGCGCAGGGCGCCGAGCAGCAGCTTCGTCGCCGAAGCGACGAAGCCGCGTGACAAAGATTTTCTCGAAACAAGCGAAACGCGCGCGGAGCCGGGGGCTCGGGTCCGCGGCGCCATCCTTTTTATCCGGTCGAGCAGTTGAGTCATCACGACGACACCCGAGATGCGACGACGAGGGTCGCGGCAAGAATGCAGACGAACATCGAGAAGTTGAACAGCGCTCGATGCCACACAGCGCGATAGAAGCCAATGGCGGCCAGCCATCGCGTCAGCACGCTGGTGAAGAGCATGGCGAGAAGCGCGCAAGGGAGTATCGACGGCGCAAAGACGCCAAAGAAGCTGACTTCCGCGTTCATCGGGCGATCTCCTCGGAACGAACGAGCCTGGGAGGCGAGCCGTCCGGGAAGAGCGCGCGCCATAGCCCCGTCAAGGCAAGCATGGTTTTCCGATCGCCGTCTCGGCTGGCGAGACGCAACGCCATTCCAATCGCGGACGCGGTCTCGCCGTGCGGTCTGGGTTTTTTCTGGCGGTAATGGCGCACGATGCGCTGTAGCAAGAGGTCGACCGCTCGACGGGCCTTGGGGTTCAGCTTTTCGCGCGCCGAATGCGCCTCGAGGATGTTGAAACCGGCTCGCAGTTCCCGCAGCGCGTCAGGCATGGAATGATCGAGCGCATGGGCGATGGGCGCGAGCAGAGCGAGGCGATCGAACATCAGACCCATGACGCGCGTTTCGTCATTGGAGGTATGGACGTCCGCGGCCTCGGCGAGCGCGCGCCTATTGGCCCTCGCATAGCGCGCGGCGCGCCACTCCGCTCCCGCCGGCCGAATGAGCGAGGTGGTCAAAGCCGTAAAGGCGATTCCCACGATCGTGGCTAGGCTGGAGTTGACGAAAGCTTGCGCATCAGCGGAATAGAGTTCTTGCAGGGCCATGAGGCTCGGCGTGAAAACCACGAGCGGCAAGCCGATCATGAATGTGGACGGCGAGGCGATCAGCACGCCAAAGATCAGGAACGCCGGAGCAAGAACCAGCGTAAGCGTTTCCATGCCATGCACATACGGCAGGATGGAGAAGGTGTAGATCCCCGCAATCAGGGTCGCGACGATCGCCCACTTCGCGAAGTCGAGGATCTTGGGCGCGGGATCGTCCTGCGCTCCGAAGAGGCCGGCGCTCACCGTCGCGAAGGTCGCCGCGGCGGCGCCTTCCGGCCAGGCGGACGCGATCCAGAAGAACGAGCAGGCCGCGGTGGCGCAGATGAGGGCGAGCACGGGCATGAGGGCGGCGCCGTGATCGTGGTGCTGCGCCCGCTCCACCCGCATCTCGACGGGAAAGTCGAGGGCGATCGCCGTCGTCGGGGACTGGGATGAGAGGGCGGACAGCAGCGTCGCGTAATCGGTGGTGAGCTCCACGACCTCGCGAAGACGGTGGATCAATCCCGCCTCGAGGAGATCGCGCCATGAAGGGTCGAGCAGAGGTCGCCCTTCTCGCGCTTCGAGCTCGGCGCGCAAAATGTGCAGCTCCAACCCCGCGTCGAGGTTTTGCGCTTTGAGGCAAGACGCCAACCGAGCGACGAGCGCCCGCGTTTGCGGCGTCGCGCCGCCAATGCTCGCCAGTTCGCCCAGTCGATCCGAGATCGACGAAAGGATTGGCGGCAGCAGCATCATTCGCGGAACGACGCTGGCGACATAGGAAACCGCGCCTGGGTCCACGAGCGCCTCATGGCTCAAATGCGAGGCGAGATTTTCAAATTCGCCGATGCCGGAGACGAGCTTGAGCCAATTCGCCTGCGCGCCATCTCCCGTTTCTCCCGTCAGCGTCTCGCGGCAGGACGTTCTCGCATGCTCCACCCATGTTCTCAATCGCTCGGCCACGGCGGGACCGACGGAACTCGGGAACACCAGGGCCGACACGACGCCCGCGCAGAGAATGCCGGTGACGATTTCCTCACAGCGGGAGAGGGCGACATCGAAAATCGTTTCCGGCGCGTCCACCACGGGAAAGACGATGATCGCGGTGGTATAGCCGGCCAGAAGGAAGGCGTAGCCGCGCGGCGAGCGGTCTAGAATCGAGAGATAAAGACAAAGGCCCGTCCAGAGCGA
This sequence comes from Methylocystis sp. KS32, assembly GCA_002862095.1. GTDB lineage: Bacteria > Pseudomonadota > Alphaproteobacteria > Rhizobiales > Beijerinckiaceae > Methylocystis. The sequence continues at coordinate 234,645 of PHSQ01000001.1, forward strand.
TATGGCCGCGACGAGCAACACGGACGCATCGACGAGATTGGGCGTTAGGGCGACCGCCATCGCGCCGCCGACGATCGTTCCGATCGCGCGGTAGAGCGCCTTCGAGAGCGTCGCGCCGGCGAGCGGTTGCGAAGCGATGTAGACAGAGGCCAGAGCCCAGTAAGGCTTTGGCAAGTCAAGCCAAAAGGCGACCGCGAGGGCCAGAACGGCAGCGCAAAAGGTTTTGACGGAGAAAATCCAGTGTCCCATCGTGGGGAGGTTCATGAGCGTTCGCCAGATCGGCCCTTTGTGAGCGTGGTTGGCGAGGGCGGGGTTGCATTGGCGCCTCGGCGCGCCTAAAATGACCATTCAGTCACTTTTGTCAAGAATGAAACGCGGAAAATGAACGCCACAACCCAAAACTCTCGCGCCGATGCGCCAACGTGCGCTGGCGACAAGCCGACCCGCGCGCGCGGACCGAGCCCCGAGAAGACCATCCAAACCCGCCGCGCCATCACCACCGCCGCGCTGAGCGAGTTTCTAGAGAAAGGCTTCGCCAACGCGATCATGGAAAACGTCGCAAAACGGGCCGGCGTCGCCAAGGGCACGCCCTACCGTTATTTTGCGACGAAGGAGGCGCTATTCGAGGGCGTCGTGCGGGAAGAGATCGCCGGCGCATTTGTCGATGTGAACCCCGCGAACCGGGCGCCCGGCGAACCGGTCGGCGCGTTCTTGCGCCGTACGATGCTGGTCGCCATGCGCGACATCGAAACGAAGGGACGTGCGTCGATCGCGCGCCTCGTGCTCGCCGAGGGTGGGCGCTTTCCGGCGCTGGTCGACATCTACCGGCGCGAAATGATCGAGCCTCTCGTTGCACAGATCCGGGAACTGGCCATCGCCGCCCAGGCCAATGGCGAACTGAGCGGAGACCGGCTTGTCAACTATCCGCAGCTCCTCATCGCCCCGATCTGGTACGGGATCATCTATAACGGCGTCCTCGATCCGACCCATCCCCAAAATATCGCCGACCTGTTCGAGGCGCATCTCGACATGGTTTTGCCCCGAAAATAGCGTGCGGCGCATTCGCCTGACGACGCCGGGAACACCACCGGCGCGGAGGCGTGGACGCTGCGACGTGCGATGATCCGCCCCGGCTCAAGGAACTTCGCTTTCAGCGCTAATTCCGTTTCAGACGACTTTCGCTTCGGCGAACGCGGCCGAGAGCTGATCGATGAAGCTCCTGATTTTCAGAGGCGCATAGCGGCGGCTCGTGTGAATGGCGTAGATTCCCCTCGGCTCCATCGCATGATTTGGAAGGACGCGCTCCAACGCGCCCGTCGTGAGATGCGCCGCGACGATGAAATCCGGTTGTGCGATGACGCCGAGACCAGCGACGGCGATGTTGCAGATGGCCTCGCCATTGTTGCAGGCCACCCTTCCCCCCACGCGAACGCTTTCCCGACCTCCGGGCGCCGTGAAATTCCAAACCGCGCCCGCGCTCGCATAGGAGTACAGAACGCATTCGTGATCCGTGAGGTCGCTGGGCGTTTGCGGCCGGCCGCGCGCGGAGAGATAGCTCGGCGCGGCGCAGGCGATCAACCGCATCTCGCCGATCTTCTTTGCAACGAGGGAACTGTCGGCGAGGCGGCCGATGCGGATGGCGAGGTCGAAGCCTTCCTCGACGAGATCGACATGTCGGTCGTTGAGAATAAGCTCCACGCTCACGCGCGGATTGCTAGCAGCGTAGAGGGCGATCTGCGGGGCCAGATGCGACGCGCCGAATGACATCGGCGCCGTAACCCGCAAGCGGCCAGATGGCTCCAAAGCCCTGGACGCGAACTCTTGCTCGGCTTCGTCGATCGCCGACAGAATGTCACGGCAGCGCTCGAGATAGCCTGCTCCTTCGTCGGTCAGACTGACCTTCCGCGTGGTGCGGTTCAGAAGACGCAATCCCAGATGCGCCTCAAGGTCCATCACCTGCTTGCTGGCCATGGCGCGCGACAGCCCGAGCCGCTCCGAGGCCAGCGAAAACTGGTTCGCATCCGCGACGGCGACGAAGGCTCTCATTGCGGCGAGAAGATCCATATTGTCTGAGATTATCAGACAATCTTTCTCAGAAATCGATAATTATCTTCGTTTCAAAACCAACTAATTTCCGTTCCATCGGCGCGAGATCGCGCCCACTCGAAGGATGGAGTTTCAACCGATGTCCGACACTCGCACCGTTCCTTACGCGGCCCTCTTGCTTCGTTTGAGCCTCGGCGCCTTGTTTCTCGCGCATGGGCTGCTCAAACTGTTCGTGTTCACGCTGCCGGGAACCGTGAAGTTCTTCGCGAGCCTCGGCTATCCGGCGGCGCTCGCCTACGCCGTGGTGGGCTTTGAGATCCTCGGCGGACTGCTGCTGTTGATGGGCCTCTTCACGCGCGTCGTCTCGGTCGCGCTCATTCCGATCCTCCTCGGGGCCTTGCTGGCGCATCTTTCGAACGGCTGGCTATTCTCCGCCGCAAACGGCGGCTGGGAGTTTCCGGCGCTGTGGATCGTCTTGTTGATCGTGCAGGCGCTACTGGGACCCGGCGCCTATGCGTTGCATCTTCCCGGCATGTCCCGCAAACTCCTCGAATCGGTCTCGGCCTGAAGGGAAGGACTTATCAAAAGTAAGCGGCGCGAGATCACCACGGCCTTCTTTTCAGCCGCGTTGACGTGTGCGATGTGGAGGTAATTTTTCAGGCGCCGGCCATCGCTCCGCCGGCCGCCGCCTGATTTAAAAAAATGGCGGCCCTCGGCGGAGGGATACGGGGATTCCCCAGCTCTTTGAACTGCTCGGCAAGCTCCTCATTGTCAATTCGATAGTTCGGCGCATGTAAAAATGTACGGCGATAATCGCCAATTGTCAGCAGCGCAGGCAGCAGTTTTAATTCCCTACCTGCTAGAGCAAAATCCGAAAAGATTGACAGTATTTTTCGATTAGATTTTGCTCCAGCTTTTTGAATGTGGAGCGAGTTTTTATCGACCAGATGATTCCATCTGGTCGGAAAGCGCTCTAGAATTTCGGGGGGTGACGGCGACAGTGCATGCTATTGACCCGCATGCGAGGCTTAAATCGAGGCGACGATCACCGTAATCCATCATTGCGAGGAGGCGAAGCCGACGAAGCAATCCAGCGCCGAGGCGCCCCTGGATTGCTTCGCTTCGCTCGCAACGACGATCATCGGTGTTCCGCAAGCGCCAGGCGATCGGGCGACCGACAACACGGCGCTCCGTAGTCGATGGTCGCGCTTTGGCGGAAAAGCGGCTCGGGGAGCGCGTTTCTTTTTCGACATAAAGCCTCACGCAAGGCGGCGGACTTAAGAATCTTCGACCAAACTTGATGGATCGAGACTTTTCCGATGCGAGCTGGCGTCTTGTTGGGCAGCGTGGGGCTGATTCTGGCGACTTCACCCGGCGCGGGGCAAATCGTCCCGATCCCGCGCCGTGTTCAGGTAAGTTCGTCGTGTAGCGATTTTCGCCGAAGCCCCGATGGATCCTGGATCGTTCTAAGGCCGACATCGGTCAATGGCGTTCAGGTCGCCCCCGGACTCGTGCTCTTCCTAAACCAAAATTACTCGGGGTTGGATTTGGCTGCTCGCCTCAACGAAAGATGCAAATGACGTCATCCACCAGAAGAGGGCCTCGCGCGCCCGAAAGGGATGCGAAATCCTCGGTCGAGAGATTGAAAAATGGCGACAGGCGATAATTTCGCAAGGGAAATTCGCGTGGGAGATCGGCTCGCGCTCGATTACGGCGTGCGAAAAGATAAAACGCTATATTCCCTTGACCATCAGGCGGGGCGTCCAGCCGTGGCGGTCGCGGTTGGCGCGCTAGCGTCGCCGGCCGTCATGCAGCTTCTTTCGGCGTTCGAGCGGCGCGCGGGGGAATTCAAGCTTCGAGACGCCGACATTTTGGTCTTCATAGATGCGACGGCCCCTCACGCCATCGACTATGAATCAGCGCCGAACGCGCCTTTGGAATTTATTTATTGTCTACCGCGAACTTTCAAAGAATGGGGCTGGGACGGAGCCCAACCGCTAGTCTTCATAATCGACCGCAACGCGCGCGTGATCTCTTCGGCGAATGCAGGCGCGCCCGACGACGTCGCGCAATCGGCCTTGGAATATATTCCAGCCGGCGGGGCGAGCGACGAAGCCCAGCAGCCGGCGCCGGTCCTGCTGATCCCCAATGTATTCAGCGCCAGCTTCTGCGGGGAGCTGATTGAGCATTTCGAAAATAATCCTCACGTCAAAGGCGGCATTGCGAGCATGGACGCCAATGGCGCGGCCTACAACAGAATCGACGATGCGAAAAAGAAACGCGAGGATTTTATCCTGAGTGCTGAAGATCGTCTGTTCGCGCCGGTTGTCGAGACCTTATCGAGAACATGCGCGCCAGAGATTCGGCGGGCGTTTCAGTTCGACGCGGCGTACACCGATCGGATCGTCCTAGCGCGCTACGACGCCGATGGAGGCTGTTTTCTGCGTCACAGGGACAATGCTGCTCCCGGCGTCGCCTATCGACAGTTCGCGGTCTCGATCAATCTGAACGCGGAGGAATACGAGGGCGGCCATTTGCTCTTTCCAGAATATAGCTCTTGCCGCTACAAGGCGCCGACCGGCGCCGCCGTGGTTTTTTCCGCAACGCTGCTGCATGAGGCGACACATGTTCTCAAAGGCAGACGCTATGTCTTGCTGACCTTCTTTCACAATACCGAAGCAGAAGCGCGGCGGCTCGCGGCGGCTTGAAAATGACGATCGTTAGGCGCCTCTTCGCCTCTCCTTGCGCGTCGGCGACATCCCCCTTGAGGCGTGGCGCATGATTCTACGGCAATCCTGCTTCGCGCACACACTGAAAATCGGCCCGGGGCGCGCTTTGATCCTTCACGCCTTGAATCACCTGCGGCTCGCCGTGGATGACGAAGCATTGGCGTTGTTCGCGGCCTTCGAAACGCCTCTTGCGACGCCGGAAGAGACGACTGCGCTTGCAAATCGATTTGGCTACAGGGTCGACATATTATCCGGGGCGATCGCAGCGCTCTATGAACGAGGATTTCTTACCGAGCGCACGCGGCGGGAAGAGCTGGAGGCGGCCGCCGCCACACTCGGCGAGGGCGCGGGGCGCGACCCGGGAGAGCGACTGGACGCCCTGCGTCGCGCGCGGCGAGAGGGCGCCGCCGACTACTGGGGCGCCAAAGGGACGCGCACGATCGCCAATCTCGGCGCGGCGAGACGCCGCATCGATGTCGCGCTTTTCGCCGACTGCGATCTGCAACGTGAGGCCGAATTTCTGAGTCTGGAGGGCGACAAGCGCGGTCTCGACATCCGTGTCGGCGCGACCTTTCCCGACGACCCGCGCTGGGCGGCCGAGCGCTCGCACGACCTGATGCTGATTGGAGCGCTGCGCTCGCGGGGCTTCATCGGTGCGGCCGCGCCGGGCGAAGATGCGGTTGCACCCTATATCGAGGAAGCGCGCCGTCTTATCGAAGCCTTGCGCGCGGAGAGCGACAAGCCGATCCTGATCGACAATTTGCCCGAGCCCACCGTGCAGCCGCTTGGGCTGGCCGAGCGCGGAATCGAGGGTCATCGCAATCGTTATAGGCGCGCCAATCTCGCGCTCGCCGCGCTCGCGGAGGGCTTCGCCGACGTTCACGTGGTCGATGTCGCCGCGGCGCTTGGGAAGGCCGGCGCTTCGCGCTGGCTCGACGACGGTCTGTTCTCTTTCAGTCATTTCGGTTCGCCGGGTTGGCTGATGCTGCGCCCGGAGAGCGAGAAAGCGGCCGTGCATGGCATATTTCCCGACACCGCACCGCTGGTGGAATTGATCGAGGGCGATCCGTTCGGGCGGGAGCGAATCGTCGCTCGCGCGCATATGGATGCGATCATGACCACGCTCGGGGTCGATCAAAAGAAATGCGTGATCGTCGATCTCGACGGCGTGCTTTGGCCTGGGGTTCTGGCCGAAACTGGGTCGCCCTTCGCATGGACTCCAGAGATTTCTGGACTTGCATCCTTCATTGGGCTTTATGTTGGAATCCATGAAGCGCTGAAAACGCTGAAGCGTCGCGGAATTGTGCTGGCCGCCGCCAGCAAGAACGACGAGGCGCTGTTGCGAGGACTCTGGACTTATCCGGAGTCCTATCCCCGCGAACGTCTCCTTACGCCGGACGATTTCGTCGCCTGGCGCGTCAATTGGAACGACAAGTCGGCCAATATCCGCGAGCTTGCTTCGGAACTCGGCTTTGCGCTGAACTCCTTCATTTTCATCGATGACCACCCGCATGAACGCGAGCGCGTCACGCGAGAACTCCCGGAGGTGGAGGCATGGGGCGAGGATTTGTTCGCGCTGCGCCGGCGCCTGCTCGATGACCCACGCCTGCAGCGCCCGCGCATAACGGCGGAGGCGGAGACGCGCAGCGCGCTCGTCAAGGCCCAGATCGATCGGGAAAAGCTGCGCGCCCAAACAGCCGACAGGGACGCGTTTCTGAAGTCGATCGACATTCGGGAGAAAATCGCAAGACTTGGCGCCGACGCGGACTTTTCTCGTGTCGAGGAATTGTTCCAGCGCACGACCCAGTTCAACGCCACCGGACGCAAATTCGCCTCGGCCGAGTTGTCGGCCCTCGTGGCGCGCGGGGGCGCTGTCCACGCCATGTGGGTCCGCGACCGTTTCGCCGACCATGGGCTTGTCGCGGCGGCGATCGTGGAAGGCGGAGAGGTTCTCGGTTTCGCCATGAGCTGTCGCGTCATCGGTCTTGGCGTGGAGCAGCGTCTGTTGACGAGGATCGTCGAGGACGCTGGAACAAGCGCGATCCTCGCGCGTATCGTCGAAACCTCCCGTAACGGCCCGGTGCGAAACCTATACAGGGACGGAGGCTTCACGCAGCGGGAAGATGGCGCGTGGGTCAAGTTAGGCGTGGAGCCGAGCCGCGCCGCCTGAGCCAACCGGGAACCGCCGCCCTCGACGCGAATTTGGTTCGGCGATTTCGTCGTCCCGTCAAGACAATCCCGACCGGCGCGGGAGGTGGCGGGCTATCCGGGATGCTGCTTTCAGGCTCTCATTTTGCGGATGGGGTCCAATCCGACGCCCTTCTTCGCGCACCAATTTATTATGCGCAACGAACCCTGTATCTACTCCGAGAATGTTGTGTTTCAAAGACTCTAAAGCGGTTCGGTCCAACTGAACCGTAGCCAGTCGATTGGGAGGCGAACCGGAATCAAATCGACGGCATGAATATGAGCGCTATCGATCCGGCCAGGCGGCTCGTCGCCAAAATTTCCTCGACTATGCAATCCGCGTTAATGCGTCCGTTCAAAGGGGGATCTAAATTCGGTCCCCAGGATTACCCTGCGGCGTGAGGCGTCGCGCCTTCTTCAGTAGTCGTCGGGCGCTTCGTATTTCGCGGCGACATCGCATGCATAGCGGTCAATCGTATTGCCATTCGATTTCCGATCCAGGAATCTTTCACTCGGGACGCTTTCGATGTCGTGCTCGGCCAATCGGGCGGAAAGCGATTCAAGCGGTCCGTCGTCCAGGCGCTCAGCCTGCGCCGCCGAAGTTTCGCGTTGTTCGCAAACAGCGGCATTCCCATCCGATGACGGCGATTTGTTCTTGTGTGCGCCACGCGCAATGCGCAATCGCCGTTTACGCTCCAACCGCGTCTTCGAAATTGGCTCCACCGACTCCCAATCCATAGGTTTCCTGTCCCTCGTGTTCGTTTGCGCGCACGGCTCGCCGGGACGTCGGGAGAATCGGAAGCGCGGTCATCCGCTTGCGGAGTCCGTCACGGGCTCCGCGAGTTGATATTCCGATTCGAATTCGATGTCGGCGAAAGATATCGCGTACATCGGGAAGGCCCCGGCGACGAAGCGAGAGATGCAGGATGGCGTTTGTCATTCGCGCCGCCTTGGAACGTGGAGAGCGCCGCGACGGAGGATCGGCGTCGGGCCTCGACGCCGGAGCGGAAATGCCGCCGGGCGACTCTTGCCTCGCGCTTGAAGGCGCCTTGGCCGCCCGCCAACCGGATGGTTTCCACTCATGCTTCGACTTTTTTTGACTCGATTTCCGGCGCCAGGAAAAGAGTGGTGTCTCCCTTCAGCTTGTTGATCGCGAAAACGACTCTTCCGGACGCCGCTGCATAAGAGGGTCCCATAAGCAACTCTTCGGCCTGAGCGTATCGTCTTCCGATTATCACTTGCGCCACGCGCCCCGCTTCGCGATGAAACAGCGCGTGCGCGCCAAGGCACTCATGGTAAGAGGCGAGATGGCCATATTTGGTCCTCGCGACGCCATGCAGCCATTGGCCGAGGCTGCAGCGATCATCCCTGCCGATCGTCGCGGCGTCCGGACGAGATTGCGATGCGATCGCCAAATGCAGCTTCATCTTCCATTCGACATGGGTGGCGATCGCGGAATCGAAGTTCATGGCGTCTCTCTCGACAGGATCGATTTGGGTCAATCACGCTGCCCTTCGAAGCTTGCCTGTTCCTTTCTCCTTCGATGTGACGTGGAATAAGCGATATCGGGCGTGGGCGAGGCGTGGACCGATACGGGTCATCGGGGGCCGACGCCCGCGTTGGCCGAACTATCATGTCTATTATCGGCGCTGCGGCGCATCCCTACCTACTTGCGCTTGGCGGTCATCTTCGGCTCTTTTCGGCGCGATCCAAAAAGCGGATAGTCTCCCCACCATATCCGCGCACCAGGCTGTTCCCCGCGATCTCGCCATCGAATTGCGCGGGCCTATCGCTAGGCAGCGTTATCAAGGCCTCTCCTGAGCTTGTTGCTCATGGCCTTCGTAATGGGTCGCGGCGAGCGCTTCATGTAGCCTTGCAAAAATCCGTGTTTCTCCGATCGCCTCGGTAATGCCGTGCCGATCCATGTCCGAGCGCAGATATGGGCTGACTCGCGCGAACAGCACTTGCGTCCCCTGACTGCGTAAATCGTCGAGAAGCTCGTGAAGCGATCGAGCGGCGGAATAATCCAGGTCCGTGATGGCGCCGGCATCCACGACGAACCAGCGAACCTTTGTTGGCGCGCCCTCCACCAGCCCGCGGACCTCGCTCACAAAGGATTCCTCGTTCGCATAAAAGAGATCGGCGCCGAAACGATAGACGATCAATCCCGGCTCGGTCTGTAAGCCGGGGCTCGCCGGCGCCGGCGACCAGCGCCCGGATCGGTCCGGCGCGAGCAGCAGGGTGTGAGGTCGATAGCTGTGCCGAACATGCCGGATTAGCGAAAGGCCGATAGCCATGAGAATACCCGGCTCGACTCCTATGAACACCACGGAAACAGCGGTGAAGATCGCCAGATAGAACTCCCCCCGGCTCTCGCCGAAGATGGATCCAAGACTCTTGATGTCGATCATGCCGATCGCGATCGTGAAAACGATGCTGGCGAGCGCGCAGCGTGGCAGAAATTGCAGCCACTCCGTCAGGAACAGCAGCACGATGCAAACGACGGCGGCGAAGACGAGTTGCGCGAATTGGCTGCGCGCGCCCGCGCTCTCCGCCATGGCGGTCTGGGTTGGGCTACCGTTGACGACAAAGGCGCCGCTCACCGCGGCTGCGGCGTTCGCGGCCGAAAGCCCCAATATATCGGCATTCTCGTCGACGTGTTCGCGGCGCCGCAACGCGTATGCTCTCGAGGTCGCCGCGCTCTGGGCGATGATCATCACGAAGCATGACGCAGCGACTGGCAAAAGCGCAACGACCTCGCTCAGCGACGCCTCCGGCAGTTTGATCGACGGCAGGCCGCCAGGCACTGGACCGATGACGGCGAAGCCCCGCTTCTCAAGGTCGAATTCCACGCTGGCCGCGATCGTCGCGAGGACCGCGACGAGTGCGACGGGAAATCGGGGCGCGAAACGGCGCCCAAGCAGGATGGCGCTCACGACGAGCAAGGACAGTCCGAGTGTTTCGACATCGAACTGCCATCTGTTTTCGACGAGTTCCTTTATTTGGAGCAGCGTGCGATGCGCGGATGCTTCGATTCCCATCATGTCGCCAAGCATGGCGATCCCGACCTGGAAACCGACGCCGGTGAGAAATCCGACCAAAGCCGTACGCGAGAGAAAATTGGCGAGAAAGCCGAGCTTGAAGACCCGCGCCAGAAGAAGGAGGGCGGCGGTCAAAAGCGCCGCCTCGCCGACGAGCGCCATGTATTGCTGGCTCTGGGGCTTCGCCATATGGGAAAGCGAACTCGAAAAAATCGCCGCGGTCGCGGAGTCCGCAGCGACCACCAGATGCCGCGACGAGCCGAAGAGCGCGAAAGCGACGAGAGGCAGCAGCACCGTATATAGCCCGGTGACCACCGGCGTCGCGGCGATCCGGGTATAGCCGAGCACCTGCGGAATGTTCATCGACGCCAGAGTTAACCCCGCGACGAAGTCTCGTCCCGCTTCGCGGAGGGTCAAAGGCCAAAGCCCGCCAAAAACCTTCAATTTCATTAAACGCTCTCCATGAGCTGTTCTCTCGCGATCGAGCGTTTTCCGGCGTCGCCGTCGCCGGGGCGCCGATCTCGCTCCCCGAGGTCAGCCCAGCTGGTTTTGGCCATCGCGGCCATGCGCGCTCCGGTCTTGTTTCATTGGGAGATCGCTTCCGGGTTCATTCCGCTTGAAGTCTCGATCCGACGAATGCGCCCGCCTGAACGTCCGCGCGGCGTCCCGGCTCCGAATGCGCGTTTCACAAATTCCAGGCGCGAATCAACTGGCGCGAATCGTCTCAGGCCAGATCTCCATTGTGACGGGTGCGTTCGCCCCGCCGCGCCGGGCGGCGAGACGAGTCGAATCCAAAAGCAGCGACTCGGCTGAAGCAGCCTGGATGACCATAGGCGGAAAGCCATGGAGTTTCGAGAAGAGCGGCGACATGCGCAGAGCGTCCGCCGCCGCGCGGGCGGGAAGCGTTTAGAATCGAGGCTTGCCCGCGCGAGAATCGCCATGCATTCGGCGCGTCGTCGAAACCTGCTGGAAATGGATGTTCCGGCGGCTGGCGATCGCCTATCGCGAGCGTTCCGACGTCGGCGGCGCGACCAGCCTCGACGACCAGCCTCGACGACCGAGTATCGAGCCGGAGCAATAGCCTCCGCCCTGGAAATAGAGAAAGGCTCGGGAGTGGTGGAAGCCGGGCGCAAGCGACCATTTCTCCATGTAGACCGTCCAATTCGATCGCGGGAGGCCAGACGGGGTCCAATTCCTCGATACGCGCGCGAGATCCCTCCCCGCCAACCGGTCTTGGCCTGGAGCTTGAAAAGGTTCGGATTTCGGCGATCGAACTCATCGCAACATGCTATATGATAAAGCGGGTCCCGGAAAGCGCGGGCAATTTTCGCCGCGCGCCGCCCTTGAGGAGGACGGCTTTGTTCTCGACCTTCCAATTCAAGAAACGGCGCGGGCGGAAAGCAGGCCGCCTCGGGATGAACCTGTCGCGCCCGGCTTTGGGTCCGGGCCGCCCCAGGCATTTGGCTTCGACAAAATTAGGACCTACAACCTCATGTCGTTATCGCGTCGCAGCCGCGACAGCGCCATCTCCGTCACTGCGACCGTTCAATTTTGTCGTATCCGAGCTCCTCAACATTGTGGGCGGTCTTGGAGTCCATCGAAACCTGTCGTTCGCTCCAATGTGGCATGGAGGGCAACTCCCGACCGTGCCGGCCAAGAAAACTTATCGCAATGATCGACATAAGCGCGGTCATCGCGAAGGCGCACGCGCAGCACACGTAAACGTCCGTCGCTTTTGTCTTTGTCACTGAAGCGTCACTCCGACGAGCCCCGGCCCTCCGAGTGAGGAAATTCTGCTGGAAACGTCGAGATTAAGCAATCGGCCAGCCATGCGTCAGTTCGGCGCGGAACTTGGCGCGGGGGCGCGACAGGACGCGCCGACATTGTTTTGCGGCGTCTTTTTCATTTGCGCGACCGATCGCCGCATAAGCCGGTTCTCCGTTGCGCTTATGTCGAGACTGGCTACCATTGCCGAAAGGTCTCGCGTGGAAAACAAAGCCTTGGAGCAAGGCGTCGAACAAAGGAAAGGGAGGAGTAAAATCATGACTCACGTCGCACACGAATTGCATGAGGAATTTCCGGAGAAGGCCGAGGCGATTAAGCAGTTGAAAGGCGCGAACACGCATTTTGCCAGGATCGCAGACACTTATCACGAGCTAAACCGCGCCATTCACCGCATGGAGGCCAATGTGGAGCCGGTCGCGGACAGCACGCTCGAGGGTCTCAAGAAGCAACGCCTCACGCTCAAGGACGAAATCGCCCAGCTTCTCGCCATCGCGTGAACCGGAGCGCGGCGAGCGGACTGTTTCACTCGCTTTGCGGCGCATCTTTACGAGCCTCGGCCGCGAGCGCCATGAGCGTCGAGCGCAAATCCTCGGGAGTGGGGACGCGCACCGGAAAACACACTCGGGCGCAGGCGTCCCCGGCGATGAGATCCATCCCTTCCGGATCGAGGCCGCTCGCGCGCCACCGCGCTTGTTTTTCGCCGTTTTTACGCGCGAGCAGGGCCAGCGTTTCGGAATGTTCCGCGTTGAGGTGGGAGATCGCATCTTCCTCGGCGGCGATCAGGCTTTCCGCGCCATCGAGCGGAGTGAGCAGGGCTTGGGGTCCAAAGTCCGCGGCGCGGGCGAAGCCGCCGTTGAGATGAACCCTGAGGATCGTCGTCCGCCAAAATGAGAAATCCGGGAAATCGGCATAGAGAGCGGCTTTGGGATTGTGTCTGAGATAGCGCGCTTTCAGCGCCGGCTCGACGCTTCGCTCCGCTCTGGCCGAGAGGGTGAGGCGCGGATGGGCGAGTGGGTCGCCCCGGCCGATCTCCGGCAGCAATAGAGACAGGCGAGGATCGCGCTCCAGATTTCGCGTGTGCGCGGCGAGGCGGGACATCAGCAGGATGGGACCGCCGTCGTAATCGGAGGCGATGGCGGTGAGAGTCGCGAATGGCGCGCCGTCGTCGCTCAATGTGCCCAGCGCCGCCGTTCGAATGACGCGGAGCAGCCGCTTGGACTCTCCGACCGGATCGAAAGAGGGGTCCTGTCCAGGGCCGGGGCGGGGCGCATCTTCCTTTTCTGTCAATGTCTTTACTCTCCAGTTCTCGCGCTTGGGGCGCGAGCTTTGCGGGAAGGCGTGCTTTTTGCGCCGAAAATGAGTATATAGAGGAGAAGGGGGCGGCGGCGCAGCCGCCCGAAGACGGTTGAGCGCCAAAAAGGCGCCAAGCCGCAATTTGGACGCGATGCCAGAGAAAATCGGCGGCCTCGCCAAAGCCTGAAGGGCAAGCGAGTTTCGCGCTGGTTCATCGACAAGACGCGGCGAGCGTCCGGCGCCGAAACAACGTCCTAGCATGACATGAAACCTTCAGCGCCGGTTCATGTCGCCAAGGTCATGACATATTCGGAGCCGTCAAGACCGCACAACAGCAAAGGTTGACAATGCCGACCATCGCTCTCGTCGACGACGATCGCAACATACTGACCTCCGTATCGATCGCTCTGGAAGGAGAAGGCTATCGGGTTCAAACCTATACGGACGGCGCCGCCGCCCTCGACGGTCTGCGGGCCAATCCGCCGGATCTTGCGATTTTCGACATCAAGATGCCGCGCATGGACGGCATGGAGCTTTTGCGGCGTCTGCGGCAAAAGTCCGATCTTCCCGTGATTTTCCTTACCTCCAAGGATGAAGAGATCGACGAGTTGTTCGGGCTGAAGATGGGCGCGGACGATTTCATCCACAAGCCATTCTCGCAGCGCCTTCTGGTCGAGCGCGTCAAAGCGATTTTGCGCCGCGCCAACCCGAAGGAAGCGGCGGCGCAGAAGGAATCCGAAGCTAAGATATTGGAGCGGGGCGCCCTGACGATGGATCCCGAACGTCACGCTTGCACCTGGCGCGGCGATCAGGTGACGCTCACAGTAACGGAGTTCCTTATTCTTCAGGCGCTTGCCCAGCGCCCCGGCGTCGTCAAGAGTCGCAACGCGCTGATGGACGCGGCCTATGACGACCAAGTCTATGTCGACGATCGCACCATCGACAGCCACATCAAGCGGTTGCGCAAGAAGTTCAAGGTGGTCGACGATGATTTCGAAATGATCGAGACGCTTTACGGCGTCGGCTATCGTTTCAAGGAGGCCTGAATTGACTAGGGGGCGGAGGGGCGCTGGCTGTCCATGAGCATGGAGGCGCGCGAGCGGGCGCAAACCGCCTCACCGGCGCGTCAGAGCCGCGCCGGGCGCATGGCCTTGGTGCGCGCGATGAGGCTGCTGCGCACCGCGCAGGCCAGGCTTTCCTCGTCGCTCACGCGCCGCATCGTGGTGCTCAATCTGGGTGGACTCGTCGCGCTGCTCGCGGGCTTTCTTTACCTGAATCAGTTCCGCGAAGGCCTGATCGACGCGCGCGTCCATAGCCTGCAGACGCAGGGAGAGATTATCGCGGCGGCGGTGGCGGCGTCGGCGTCCATCGACGCCGATGCGATCACGATCGATCCCGAAAAGCTTCTCAAACTCGCGCCCGGCGAAAGCTTCAGCGTCAATGACGAAAGTTCGCCGCCGCTGGAGTTTTCCCTAAATCCGGAACAGGTCGGACCCTTGCTGCGCAGGCTCGTGACGCCGACAGGGACGCGCGCCCGGATTTACGACCGCGACGGTTCGCTTCTTCTGGACTCGAAATCCGTTTCGGGCCGTTCCAACATTCTCCGTTTCGATCTCCGCCCCGTCGGGGCGGAGCGCATGGGTTGGGACGCGCATACGATGTTCGAAGAAGTCATGAATGCGCTGAGGCGCTGGTCGCGACGGCCCGGTCTGCCGCTTTACGAGGATATCGGGATGGCCAACGGCAAGGCCTATCCGGAGGTCGCGGCGGCCCTCGGAGGGGCGGCGCAATCGGTGGTGCGCGTCAACGCCAAGGGGGAGACGATAATTTCGGTGGCGGTGCCGGTGCAGCGCTTCCGTTCCGTCCGGGGCGCCCTGCTGCTTTCCACTTTGGGCGGCGACATCGACGCGATAATCGCGACCGAGCGGTGGGCCATCATCCGAATCTTCCTCGTGTCCGCCGGCGTGATGCTTCTGCTCTCGCTGCTATTCGCGGGAACCATCGCGGAGCCGATGCGCAGGCTCGCCGAGGCGGCCGAGCGCGTGCGCCGCGGCGCCAAATCGCGCCAGGAAATCCCGGATTTTTCCGACCGGCAGGACGAGATCGGCCATTTGTCCGGCGCCCTGCGCGACATGACCAGGGCGCTCTATAATCGCATAGAGGCGATCGAACATTTCGCCGCCGACGTCGCTCACGAATTGAAAAATCCGCTGACGTCGTTGCGCAGCGCCGTGGAAACCCTGCCAATCGCCAAAACCGACGCCTCGCGCGAAAGGCTACTGGAGATCGTCAAGCATGACGTAGGCCGCCTCGATCGTCTCATCACCGATATTTCCGACGCTTCCAGGCTGGATGCGGAACTCGCGCGAGCGGATATGAGCAGTGTCGATATTTCCTCGGTGATCGAAACGGTCGTGAGCATGGCGGGCGGGGTCGATCGCGACGACGGCGTAACGGTTACTCTCGTCAAACAAGGGGTCGCCATAGAGGCGTTGCGCCGGCGCTGGCGCGTGCTCGGACACGATTCGCGTCTCGCTCAGGTTTTCGACAATCTGATCGCGAACGCCTGTTCTTTCTCGGCTCCTGGCGGCGCGGTGCGGGTGACGCTTCGGCCCGAAACCGGAATCGACATTTCCGGGCGGCTTCGGGACGGATATGAAATTCTCGTCGACGATGACGGGCCGGGCATTCCTCAGGGCGCGATCGAACGGGTGTTCGAGCGCTTCTACACCGACCGGCCAGAGCAGCGCTTTGGTCAAAATTCGGGACTAGGCCTCTCGATTTCGCGGCAGATCGTGGAAGCCCATGGCGGACGCATCCGCGCGCTGAATCGGACGGTCTCCCAGCCGGACGGCACGGATGAGTTGATGCGCGACGACACGAGCCAGGGCGAAGAAGATCAGCGCGACACTGTTCTTGGCGCCCGCTTCGTCGTCTGGCTGCCGGCCGAGCGATGAGTGAGCCGAAGGCGGCGTATATGCACGCCAACGCGCTGCTTATCGGCGAAACCGGGCTCTTGGTCCGCGGCGCTTCGGGATCGGGCAAGAGCGCCCTGACGCTTCGACTCGTCGGCTGGGGAAAATCCAACCGTTCCTATGCGAGATTGATCGGCGACGACCGGGTGGCGCTCGCCAGCCGCGGCGGCCGGCTGGTCGCCCGCCCGCATCCCGCCATAGCGGGTCTTATCGAGATGCGGGGGGTGGGCCTCATTCGGGTCGATTTCGAAGCCGCGGGGGTGATCCGCGCCGTTATCGATCTAGCGCCGCCGGGCGGGCAAGGCCACCCTCGACACCCCTTGTCCGACAGCGGCTCGACGCAAATTTGTGGCGTGAGCTTGCCGCGTTGCGCCGCGGAAATTCGCGACTCGGCCGTTGTCGAAAAAATAATCCATTTTATTCATTATCTTAATGTAAAATGACGAGAGGAGCGGAATTTGGCTTGCCAATTTCGCCGCATTGCACAAAATGCCGGGCTGGAAAGCGCCCGCGACAGGAAGGCGACGCTCGTGTATAACTCTTGGCGGGACATTATTGTGCTTGTCCCTTCTTCGCTCTTCCATAGGGGCGAGGAATGGGGTTGAGACCGGCGGTCGTCGGGCCCGGAAACATTTCCCCCTGGGGTGTCTCGCGAGACGTCGTCATGAGTGGTAGCGTCGAATGATAGGAATGGTCCTGGTGACCCACGGCCATCTCGCCACGGAGTTTCGCGCCGCGCTGGAACACGTGGTAGGCCCACAAAAACAAATCGCCTCGATTTCGATCGGGCCAGAGGACGATATGGAGCGTCGGCGTCTCGATATTATCGAGGCGGTCAAGCAATCCGACACCGGCGATGGCGTCGTGCTTTTGACCGACATGTTCGGCGGAACGCCGTCGAACCTGGCCATTTCGGTCATGAACGGCGCCAATGTCGAGGTGTTGGCGGGCGTGAATTTGCCGATGCTGATAAAGCTCGCTTCCGTGCGCGAGGGGCAAACGCTCGAACAGGCCGTCCTGCAGGCGCAGGACGCCGGGCGAAAATATGTTCACGTCGCGAGCAGAATTCTTTCTCCTCGCTGCGCCGAAGAAAAAAAGCAAACCATCGAACCGACGAAGTAATGGAAACTCAGGAAGAGCAAAGGACCGTCAGCGCAATCCTTTCGCGGGATTTGATGATTGTCAATCGGAAAGGATTACATGCGCGGGCGACGGCCAAATTCGTGCAGTGCTGTGATCGATATGATGCAAACGTCTTCGTCACAAAGGACGGAGAAACGGTGGGCGGCAGCTCGATCATGGGCATTTTGACCTTGGGCGCGGCTCAGGGGACCATTATCAATGTCGCCGCCGAGGGCGTGCAAGCGGAAGAGGTCCTCGACGCACTGGCCGCGCTGGTCGCCAATCGTTTTGGCGAGGACGAATAGCCCTAACGGGCGCTAATCAAAATCCCTGCGACAATTTTTCCCGCGCGCGCTTTCATGTCGCCGCCATGCCCGTCTGCACAGAGGGGTCGCGGCGCTCCGCTCCCATTCGTTGTGCCGCAATGAATGCGGTCTTTCACCCGCCAAAGGGGGGAAGCCCCAGCGGCGCTCGATGTTGTTTTCCCCGTGATTCAGTAGGGCTCCGCCATTCGAGCGGATGGTATGACTTTACACCCGATAGGATAGGTTGAGGATAGTGCTTTACGCCCATCCTATTTTCTTATCTTCGCTAATATGGCGCTTGTCGCCCGGATGGGTCGCTCCGCTCCGCGAGGCGGCGAAGCGCTCGCAATCGCCCATTTTCAATGAAAATCCACTTGACGAGGAAATGCTTCACCCCCATAGGGGCGATGCCGCCGCGCGATGAAAGCAGCCTGCGCGGGGGTAGGTCATTTGGTCTCGGGGCTGGTCGCGATGCGCGGTTCTGTCGCTTGATGATCGACAAATAAGATTCTAGGGTCGCTGAAAAATGGCCGAATGACGGCTTGTCGTTGCTTCGGCCCGGCTGCCATTGGGGGGAGTTGGCGCGCTTTGCGTCCCGTCGCCCTTCGAGCTCAATTGCATTGAGCGCAGTTCAGAAATTTTTTTCAGGGGCCGGCACACCGGCTCTCGAAGGGAGTGAAAGTGGAATGACGACGCCATCGTCGGCCGCCGCGCGAGGCGCGAGCGGGATCAATAATCAGCATCTCGCCCCCAAATCCGATATCGAGATTTCTCAAGCCGCGAAGATGCGGAGGATTGTCGACATCGCGCGCGAGAAGCTTGGGATCGCGGAAGAACACATCCAGCCTTACGGCCACTACAAGGCTAAAATCTCGCTGGAATATATTTCATCGCTGGAAGGCAAGCCCGACGGCAAGTTAATCTTAGTGACCGCGATCACGCCGACTCCCGCCGGAGAAGGCAAGACCACCACCACCGTGGGCCTCACGGATGGGCTGAACCACATCGGCAAGAAGGCGCTCTGCTGTCTTCGCGAACCGAGCCTCGGCCCCTGCTTCGGCGTCAAAGGCGGCGCCGCTGGCGGCGGTTACGCCCAGGTGGTGCCGATGGAGGACATCAATCTCCATTTCACGGGCGATTTTCATGCGATCGGCGCCGCCAATAATCTCCTCGCCGCGCTGATCGATAATCATGTTTATTGGGGCAATTCCCTCGGGCTCGACACGCGCAGGATCGGCTGGCGGCGCGTCGTGGATATGAATGACCGCGCGCTGCGGTCGATCGTCTCGTCGCTGGGCGGAGTTTCCAACGGTTTCGCTCGCGAAGATGGGTTCGACATCACCGTCGCGTCCGAAGTGATGGCGATTTTCTGCCTGGCGTCGGATTTCGCCGACCTGCAAAAGCGGCTCGGCAATATCGTCGTCGGCCAGACGCGCGAGAAAAAGAACATCCGCGCCTCCGAATTGAAGGCGGCGGGCTCGATGGCGGCGCTGCTGAAGGATGCGGTCGCGCCCAATCTGGTGCAAACGCTCGAAAACAATCCGGCTATCATCCATGGCGGTCCCTTCGCCAACATCGCGCATGGGTGCAATTCCGTCATCGCGACCAAGTCCGCGTTGAAGCTCGCCGACTATGTAGTGACCGAAGCGGGATTCGGCGCCGACCTGGGCGCCGAAAAGTTTTTCGACATCAAGTGTCGCAAGGCGGGGCTGAAGCCCGACCTCACCGTGATCGTCGCGACGATCCGCGCTCTCAAAATGCACGGCGGCGTGGCGAAGGACAATTTGAAGGCCGAAAATATCGAGGCGCTGGAGAAGGGTTTCTCCAATCTCAAGCGCCATATCGGCAATGTGAAGAAATTCGGCGTGCCTTTGCTCGTCACGGTGAATAAATTCTCGTCCGATACGCAAGCCGAAATGGCGTTGCTGCGGAAGCTTTGCGGCGCGGAAGGCGTCGAGTGCGTCGTGGCCGACAACTGGGGGTCGGGGGGCGCGGGCGCCGCCGATCTCGCGCGCGCCGCAATTCAGACCATCGAGTCGCAGTCTTCGAATTTCAAGCCGCTCTATGCCGACGAAGCGCCGCTCGCGGAAAAAGTGCGGATCGTCGCCAAAGAGCTCTATGGCGCGGCCGACATCTCCTTCGACTCAAGCATCAAGTCGCGCTTTGCGGAACTCGAGAAGGAGGGCTTCGGCCATCTGCCCGTTTGCATCGCCAAGACGCAGTATAGTTTCTCGACCGATCCGAACGCGAAGGGCGCGCCTTCGGGCTTCACCATCCCGATCCGCGAGTTGCGCCTTTCGGCGGGGGCCGAGTTTGTCGTCGTCGTCTGCGGAGACATCATGACCATGCCGGGCCTGCCGAAGGTTCCGGCCGCGAACAGCATCGAAGTCGGAGCCGACGGCCGCATCGCCGGTCTGTTCTAGTTCTCGCGGGCGCGCCAAGCCCGCGCGATATTTTCGCAATCGCCGCGATGCGCCCGAGGCTTTCTCGCGCCGCATCCTTTGAAGTTGACTAACCCAAGCGCTCGAAGGGAGCCGAATATGTCAAATTCCAGAATTCCCGGCCGCAATTTTCTTTTCGTGCCGGGGCCGACCAATCTGCCTGACCGCGTGCTGCGCGCGATGATGGTGGCGTCGGAAGATCATCGCTCGCCGATTTTCCCCAACCTCGTGAAGCCGCTGTTCCCGCAGCTCAAGAAGGTGTTCGAGACCGAGAAGGGCCACGCTTTCATCTTCCCGGCCTCCGGCACCGGCGGCTGGGAAGCGGCGATCACCAACACGCTTTCTCCCGGCGACAAGGTGCTGGCGCAGCGTTTCGGCCAGTTCTCGCATTTGTGGATCGACCTCTGCAAACGCCTTGGCCTCGATGTCGTCAAGCAGGAGCTTCCCTGGGGCGCCGGCAATGATCCGGCGCTCATCGAAGAGGCGCTGAAGGCCGACAAGCACCATGAGATCAAGGCCGTTCTCGCCACTCATAACGAGACTGCGACGGGCGTCACCTCCGACATCGGAGCGGTGCGCAAGGCGATCGACGCCGCCAAGCATCCGGCGCTGCTCTTCGTCGACGGCGTGTCCTCGGTGGCGTCGCTCCCGTTCCACATGGACAAGTGGGGCGTCGACGTGATCGTGTCGGGTTCGCAGAAGGGCTTCATGCTGCCGGCCGGTCTGGCGCTGATGGCGGCGAGTCCCAAGGCGATCGAGGCGGGTAAATCCAACAAGATGAAGCGCGCCTATTTCGAATTCCAGGACATGATCAAGAACAACGAGGGCGGCTATTTCCCCTATACGCCGTCGATCCCGTTGCTGTATGGCCTCAAGGAGGCTCTGGCGATCCTGTTCGAAGAGGGTCTCGATCAGGTCTATAAGCGCCACCACCATCTCGCCGAAGGCGTTCGCGCCGCAGTCGCCGCCTGGGGTCTCAAGCCCTGCGCCAAGGAGCCGAAGTGGAACTCCGACACGGTCACCGCTATCGTGGTGCCGGAGGGCTTCGACGCCGCCAAGGTGATCTCCATCGCCTATAACCGTTATAATCTGGCCCTCGGCGCCGGCTTGTCGGAAGTGGCTGGCAAGGTGTTCCGTATCGGCCACCTCGGCGATCTCAACGAGTTGATGCTCCTTGGCGCGATCGCCGGCGCCGAAATGGCGATGCTCGATGTCGGCATCAAGCTTCAGCCGGGTTCGGGCGTCGCTGCCGCTCAGGCGGTTTACCGCGCCAATCCGCTGCTCAAGGTCTAAAAATCCTGGCGTCCGGCGTTTTCAAGCGCCGGACGCCGCCAGAAAGCGAGCGCCGGTAAAAGCGCCGTAGCTACACATTCGGGGGAAAAGGGAATGTCGCACAAAATCGTTTTTCTCGATCGCGAGACGCTCGACGCCAAGTTGCGCAAGCCCAATTTCCCGCATGAATATGTCGAATACGCGCAGACCTCGCCGTTCGAACTCGTCGAGCGTCTGAATGGCGCCGACATCTGCATCACCAACAAGGTTCCGCTGCGCGAGGAGACCCTCAAGCAGTTGCCGGGCCTCAAGCTGATCGCCGTCGCGGCGACCGGCACCGATGTGATCGACAAGGCCTACGCCGCCTCGAAGGGCATTGTCGTCTCAAACATTCGCAATTACGCCTTCAACACGTTGCCGGAGCATGTGTTCGCGCTGCTCTTCGCGCTGCGCCGCAACCTCGTGAACTACCACAATTCCGTGTTTCATGGGCGCTGGGGCTATAACAATCAATTCTGCTATTTCGACTATCCGATCTACGACATCGCCGGCTCCACGCTCGGCATCATCGGCTATGGCGCGCTCGGCCGGGAAATAGAGAAGCGCGCCGTCGCGCTCGGCATGAAAGTGCTGATCAACGACGTCACCGACATTCCCAACAAGGTCGACGTCGCGACCATTCTGCGCGAGTCCGATGTCGTGACGCTCAATCTCCCGCTGACGCCGCAGACTCGGAACATGATCGGCGCGAAAGAATTCGAGTCGATGAAAAGGACCGCCTGCATCATCAACACGGCGCGGGGCGGCATTATCGACGAGCAGGCTCTCGCCGACGCCCTGCGCAAGGGCGTTATCGGCGGCGCCGGCATGGACGTGCTGACGGTCGAACCACCGAAAAACGGCAATGTGCTTCTCGATCCGACCATTCCAAATTTGATCGTGACGCCTCATGTCGCCTGGGCGAGCAAGGAGGCGATGCAGGTGCTCGCCGATCAGCTGATCGACAATATCGACGCCTTCGCCGCGGGCGCTCCGCGCAACATCGTTACGGCCTGAAATTCAAAATCACGGCCGCGCGCCGTGTGTCGTCGCAGGGAGCGGGAAAGTCGCGAACGCAACGCTTTCAAGACAAAGCGGCGCCTCCGGGAGGCGCCGCGTAAGGCTCGGTCTCGCTCGGAGTCTTTTTCAACGACGCTCGGCGCCGCAAACATGAAATGAGACGCAAATGACGAAAAAGCTTTTGTTCCTGCTGGATACGGACCCTGTTCCGAGCGTTTTCGACACCGTTGTCGGATATGACGGCGGCGCTGATCACGTCGTCGGCTATGGCGGGGTCACGCCCGCGAATGTTGGCGCTCTGGTCGACGGCGCGATCTACACTCGCGGACCCAAGGAGAAGCAGTTCACCGCGATCTTTGTTGGCGGCGGCGACATGACGGCGGGCGAAGCGCTATTCAAGGCGGTGAAGAAGCGCTTCTTCTCGAATTTCCGCGTCTCGGCGATGTTGGACAGCAATGGCTCCAACACCACCGCGGCGGCCGGCGTCGCCCTGCTGGCCAAGGCGAAGCCGCTCGCCGGCAAGAAGGCGGTGGTGCTCGCCGGCACCGGCCCGGTAGGGATGCGCGCGGCCGCGATGCTCCATATCGAAGGCGCCGAAGTCGCCATTACTTCCCGTGAACTCGCGCGCGCGAAAGCTTCGGCGGCCGCGATTCAGGAGCGTTTCGGTTTCACGCCCACCGCCATCGAGGCCGCCGACAGCGCCGGCCGCGCCCAGGCGGTCAAGGGCGCGCAGGTCGTTTTCGCCGCCGGCGCCATCGGCGTCACCTTGCTCGACGAAAAGGACTGGCAAAACGATCCCACGATCGAACTGATCGCCGACTGCAACGCTCAGCCTCTGCTTGGAATCGGCGGCATAGAGGCGACCGACAAGGCGAAGGAGCGGCATGGCAAGATCGTCATCGGCGCGCTGGGGCTCGGGGGGCTGAAGCTCAAGCTGCATCGCGAATGCGTCGGCAAGCTGTTCGAGAGCGCCGATCAGGTGTTCGACGCTGAAAACATTTACGCGCAAGCCAAGGCGCTCGCCTGATTGGATGGATCGGCTATGACGAAAAACGAAACGATCGCCAAATTTCTCGATGGGCTCGCCAGCGAAGCGCCGACTCCCGGAGGCGGCGGCGCCGCCGCCATCATGGGCGCCGTTGGGGCGGCTCTCGTCTCGATGGTGGCCAATCTCACCATCGGCAAGAAGAATTACGAAGCCTTCGAGACCGATCTGAAGGAAGCCAATGCGAAGGCAGAAGCTGTTCGCGCGGCGCTGACCGCCGCGATTGACGAGGATGTCGTGGCTTTCAACGCGGTGATGGGGGCCTATGGCCTGCCGCGCGCCACCGACGAAGAAAAAGCCGCTCGCGCCGCCGCGATCCAGTCCGCGCTGAAGCAGGCTACGGACGCGCCTTTGCGGGCGGTCAAGGCCTGCTACAAGGTGATCGAGCTCTCGGCTGTCGTCGCCGATAAGGGCAATCTCAACGTCATCAGCGACGCGGGCGTCGCAGTGCTCGCGGCGAATGCCGGCCTGCAGAGCGCCGCTCTCAACGTGTTTATCAACGCCAAGTCGATCAAGGACCGGGAATTCGCCGAAATTCGCCTTGGGGAAACGAACGCGCTCCTCGACCTCGCCGCCACGAAGACGGAAGAGGTCTATAATGTGGTGCGCGGCAAGATCGGCTCTTAAGGCCTTTAAGAAAAACCTTGTTCGGGGAGGACAAGATGGACGTCCACGAGTATCAAGCCAAGGAACTCCTCGCCGCGCATGGCGTGGCGATCCCACCCGGCACTATCGCATTCAGCCCGGATCAGGCGGTTTACGCAGCAACCGAGCTCGGCGGCTCTAACTGGGTGGTGAAGGCGCAGATTCACGCCGGCGCGCGCGGCAAGGCGGGCGGCGTGCGCTTCTGCCGCACCTATCACGAGGTGCAGCAGGCGGCGCGCGACATGCTGGGCAAGCGCCTTGTCACCGCTCAAACCGGGCCCGAGGGCAAACCGGTTCAGCGCGTTTATATCGAGCTCGCCGATCCTTACGAGCGTGAGATCTATCTCGGCTATGTGCTCGACCGCAAGCTGGAGCGCGTGCGCGTCATCGCTTCGAAACATGGCGGCATGGAGATCGAGGAGATCGCCAAGAACACGCCAGAGGAATTGCTGCAAGTGATCGTCGAGCCGGCGGTCGGACTACAACCCTTTCAGGCGCGCGAACTCGCCTTCCAGCTTGGCCTCAACCTCAAGCAGGTTTCCCGAGCGGTGCAGACCATTCTGGGCGCCTATCGGGCTTTTCGCGATTGCGACGCGACCATGTTGGAGATCAACCCGCTTGTCGTGACCAAGGAGGACAAGGTTCTCGCGCTCGACGCCAAAATGTCGTTCGACGACAACGCGCTTTTCCGTCGTCGCAACATCGTCGACATGAACGATCCGTCGCAGTCCGACCCGCGCGAAGCGCAGGCGGCGGAGCACAATTTGAATTACATCGGGCTCGACGGCGAAATCGGCTGCATCGTCAATGGCGCCGGTCTCGCGATGGCGACGATGGACATGATCAAACACGCCGGCGGCAGCCCCGCGAATTTCCTCGATGTCGGCGGCGGCGCCTCCCCGGAGCGGGTGGCGACGGCGTTCCGGCTTGTCTTGTCGGACACCAATGTGAAGGCCGTGCTCGTTAACATCTTCGCGGGCATCAACCGCTGTGATTGGGTCGCTCAAGGCGTCGTCGACGCCGTGCGCGAAACGAATATCACCGTCCCTCTGATCGTGCGGCTCGCCGGCACCAATGTTGAAGCGGGCAACAAGATCATCGCGGAAAGCGGCATTCCGATCATTACCGCCAACACGTTGAAGGAGGCGGCGGACAAGGCCGTCGCCGCCACCAAGAAAGCGGGTTGAGCAATCGCCCGAACGCCTAAGGTTCGGGCGCAAGAGTTTTGATGGCGGGGAGCGCGACGCTCGCGGTCCGCCGGGAGGGCATAATGAGCATTCTTATCGACGAGACGACGCCGATTCTGGTGCAGGGCATCACGGGCGACAAAGGCAGTTTCCACACCAAGGAAATGCTTGATTATGGCAGCAAGGTCGTCGCGGGCGTGACGCCCGGCAAGGGCGGCAAGAGCGTGCATGGGGTTCCGGTTTTCAACACCGTGAAGGAAGCCGTCAAGGAGACCGGAGCGACCACGAGCCTGGTATTCGTCGCTCCGCCTTTCGCCGCCGACGCCATCATGGAAGCCGCGGATGGCGGCATTCGGTTGATCTGCGCGATCACGGACGGCATTCCGGCTCAGGACATGATGCGCGTGAAGCGCTATTTCATGCGCTATCCCAAGGATCGCCGGCCCATGTTGGTCGGACCCAACTGCGCCGGCATCATAAGCCCCGGCAAGGCGATGCTGGGCATCATGCCGGGCCACATCTACAAACAGGGCAATGTCGGGCTGATCACCCGTTCGGGAACGCTGGGCTACGAGGCGGCCACCCAGCTCAAGGAATTGGGCGTCGGCATTTCGACCTCGGTCGGCATCGGCGGCGACCCGATCAACGGTTCGTCGTTTCTCGATCACCTCGTTCTCTTCGACAAGGATCCGGAGACTGTGGCCGTGCTGATCATCGGAGAGATCGGCGGTCCTCAGGAGGCCGAGGCTTCCGCCTGGATCAAGGAGAATTTCTCCAAACCGGTCATCGGTTTCGTCGCCGGCCTCACAGCGCCCAAGGGGCGCCGCATGGGGCACGCCGGTGCGATCATTTCCTCCACGGGCGACAGCGCGGCGGAGAAAACGGAGATCATGCGCTCCTATGGCCTCACGGTCGCGCCAAGTCCTTCGGAGTTTGGCGAGACGGTGGCTAAAGTGCTCAAACGCGCCTGACGGACGGAAACAAGCGTTTCCGGCCACAATCGGGGGAAGCGTCCCGGCTCTGCGTCGGTGAAAACACCGGATATAATAGAGGGGTTGAGGCGGTCATCCGTCTTGTTCCGGGGACTTGGTTCAATAGGGCTCCCTACTCCCGCCCAAGCAAGGCGGTCGTCTCGGGGAGCGGATGCGACAGGGATCAGCCCAACCGGCGCCGGCCTTTGCGGCGTGCAGGGACGAACCCGTTTTTTCACTGGCGCAACGCCGCAGAGTGCGAGAGTTTTCATGACTGAAGCTTCTCCAGAAATCCCGCCCGTCGCCGCGCCTTCCGCGTTCGCAACCCGTTCCGTCAAGGACGCCTCGGCCTATCTCATCGAACAATTGTTCGCGGTCGTGAAACGCCACATGCCGCAAATCGAGCCGGTCTTGCGCGGTTTCGCGGCCGGCTCCAATCTGACCGATTACGAGATGGGGCGCGCCCTGCAGGCTCAGGGAATTCTGTTTCAGCTCGTCTCCATCGCCGAGCAAGCCTACGCCATGCGCCGCCGCCGTCATATCGAGCGGGAGCGTGGACACGATCAACTGCTTGGCACCTTCGACCAGGTGCTGTCTGCGGCGCGAAAAGCGGACGTGACCGCCGACGAGATCCGCGCGCAATTACAGACCTTGCGCATCCGTCCAGTGATCACGGCGCACCCGACCGAAGCCAAGCGGGTTTCGATTCTGGAGAAGAACCGACGCATTTATCTTTTGTTGCGCGACCTCGAGTCGACGCGCTGGACCGACCGCGAGCGCAACGCCCTCGCGGTTCAGGTGCGCGACCAGATCGAGCTGTTGTTTCTCACGGGCGATCTGCATCTAGAAAAGCCCACCGTGGAGCATGAGGTCGCCTGGGGTCAGCATTTCTTTTCCGAAACGATCTTCGATCTCGCGCCCGACCTCCTTTCGACTTTCGAGCGCGCGCTCAGGAAACATTATCCCGACGAGAAGTTCGAGGTCACGCCGTTTTTTCAGTTCGGCTCATGGATCGGCGGCGACCGCGACGGCAATCCATTCGTCACCAATGCGGTGACGCGGAGGACGATGAGCGACAATGCGTTGGCGAGTTTGAATTATTACCGTCAGCGCATGATCGAATTGGGGCGTATGCTGTCGCTCAGTCCCCGCGCGGCTCTAATTCCGCAAAAGCTGCGGGACGAACTGGAGCGTCGACTGGCCGCCCTGAGAGACGCCAGCTCCATCCGCAATCGCAATCAGATGGAGCCATACAGGCAATTCTGTAATCTCATTCTCTACAAGCTCGACCAGACTCTGCAAGCCACCAGAGGCGAAACACCGAGCGATTTACGTTACAATAACGCTGACGAATTGATCGGCGATCTGCGCGTGATGGAAGAAGCGCTGATCGAGGGCAAATCCACGACCTTGGCCAGCGATCTGGTGCGGCCAGTTAGGCGCGCCGCCGAAATTTTCCGCTTTTCGACCGTGCGTCTCGACTTGCGAGAGAACACCACCCGTACGACCAGCGCGCTGCGTGATCTTTGGCGGGCGACGCGCGACGACGAACCGCCCGCCGTGGAAGCGCCGGAATGGCGCGCCTGGCTCGACTCGCAGCTTCGGACCCCGCCGCTCAGCACGAAAGCACGTGAAAAATTCTCCACCGAGACGCGCGACACGGTCGAGATGTTCGAGGTGGTCGCGGAACTGCAAAACAGTCTCGACAGTGAAGCCTTCGGCAGTTTCGTCCTTTCGATGACGCACAGCGCGGCCGATGTGCTCGGCGCCTATGTGCTCGCGAAGGAAGCGGGACTGGTGCGGCAGGGCTCGAAAGGCGCCTATTGCAGTCTGCCCATCGTGCCGCTGTTCGAAACCATCCCGGATTTGCAGGACGCTCCCGCGATCATGCGCGAACTGCTTGACATTGCGCTGGTCCGCTCCAGCGCCATGGCGCAGGGCGACCTGCAGGAAGTGATGATCGGTTATTCCGACAGCAACAAGGATGGCGGTTTTCTCCCCTCTAATTGGGAGCTTTACAAGGCTCAGGCGCACCTGACGGCGGTAGGCTCCGAGGAGGGGATCGCCATCGCCTTCTTCCACGGCCGCGGCGGTTCGGTCAGTCGCGGCGGGGCGCCGACCGGCCATGCCATCGCGTCTCAGCCCGCGGGGTCGATCAGAGGGCGTTTCCGCGTCACCGAACAGGGCGAGGTGGTTTCCTTCAAATACGCCAATCGCGGCACCGCCGCCTATCAGATGGAGCTGCTGGCTTCATCCGTCTTCATGCACGCGCTCAAGTCGGAGCGCGAGGAAGCTTTGATTCCGCGCGCCGAGTTCGAAGAGGCGTTCGAGGAAATGTCCGCCGCCGCGTTGGAGGCCTACGCCAAATTCCTCGACGATCCCGGTCTCGTGGCCTATTTCCAGGCCGCGAGCCCGCTGGAGGAAATCTCGATGCTTAACATCGGTTCACGCCCGGCGCGGCGTTTCGGCGCCCGCAGCCTCGCCGATCTGCGCGCCATTCCCTGGGTGTTCGCCTGGGCGCAGAATCGTCATGCGATCACGAGCTGGTATGGCGTGGGCTCGGGGCTGAAGGCGTTTCTCGATGCGCGCGAAGACAAGGGGCTGGAGCTGCTGCGTCGCATGATCGATCAGTCGCGTCTTTTCAAGCTCGTGCTCGACGAAGTCGAAAAAGCTCTGATGCTCGTCGATATTTCCATCGCCAAAGCCTACGCCTCGCTCGTCGCCGACGAAGCTATCCGTCATAGAATTTTCTCCGCCATCGAAGCCGAACACGATCTGACGCGGGCCATGATCCTGCGCGTCACCGGCGCCGAGCGGCTCGGCGATCGTTTTCCGGCCCATCGCGCCAGGCTGGATGAGCGTTTGCCGACGGTCAACGAAGTCAATCGCGAACAGGTGGAGCTGTTGCGCCGCTTCCGCACAACGGAAGACGAGGCGGCGAGGGAGTCGATCAAGATTCCGCTGTTGCTCTCCATCAGTTGCATCGCCGCAGGCCTGGGAGCGACCGGCTAGTCTTGTTTTCAACGCATATTTCATTCCGAAAAGTCATCGGCTTTTCGGGGATATGCCAACCACCCAAGGAAGGGAACCGAAATGAGCTTTACACTGATCGAACAGGCGACGTCCCGTCTGCACCGTTCCGAACTCGCCGTGCCGGGCTCCAATCCGGGCATGTTCGAAAAGGCCGCCGTCTCCAAGGCGGACGTGGTGTTCCTCGACCTCGAAGACGCCGTGGCTCCGGACGACAAGGAGCAGGCCCGCAAGAACATCATTCAGGGCCTCAACGACATCAATTGGGGCAAGAAGACCATGACGCTCCGCATCAATGGTCTCGACACCCACTACTGCTATCGCGACGTCGTGGACGTGCTCGAGAACTGCCCGCGTCTCGACGTCGTCCTGATCCCCAAGGTCGGCGTGCCACAGGATGTTTACGCCATCGACATGCTGATCACCCAGATCGAGCAGTACAAGAAGCGCACCAAGAAAGTCGGCATCGAGGTTCTCATCGAGACCGCGCTCGGCATGGCCAATGTCGAAGCCATCGCCCAGTCCTCCAAGCGCCTCGAGGCCATGTCCTTCGGCGTCGCCGACTACGCCGCCTCGACCCGCGCCCGCACCACGGTCATTGGCGGCGTGAACCCGGATTACGGCGTCCTCGCCGACAAGGATGGCGACAAGCCGCGCAACTATTACTGGGCCGACCAGTGGCACGCCGCCCAGACCCGGATGATGGTGGCCTGCCGCGCCTATGGCCTGCGTCCGATCGATGGCCCCTTCGGCGACTTCAACGATCCGGAGGGCTTCAAGGCCGCGGCGAAGCGCGCCGCCGTGCTCGGCTATGAAGGCAAGTGGGCGATCCATCCTTCGCAGATCGAACTCGCCAATGAAGTGTTCACGCCATCGGAAGCGGAAGTGAACAAGGCCCGCCGCATCCTGGCCGCGATGGCCCAGGCCGCCAAGGAAGGCAAGGGCGCCGTTTCTCTCGACGGCCGCCTGATCGACATCGCTTCGATCCGCATGGCCGAGGCCTTGATCGAAAAGGCCGACGCGATGGCGGCCGCGTAATCAAATCGATCCCCCTCTCCCCGTATGCGGGGAGAGGGAATCGCCCCAGTTTGGCGTCGTCTCATTCGGAACCGGCCATGTCACCAGATCACCGCGCGCTCCTTCGCGAAATGTTCGACGCCGCCGTGGGCGCGGCGCATCCGTCGCTTTGCGTTCCGCCCTATCTCGCCAAGATCGCGCCGCCCAGGGGCCGCACCATTGTCGTCGGCGCCGGCAAGGCCGCCGCGGCGATGGCCGTCGCCGTGGAGAAGCATTATTCGCGGCCCCTCGAGGGCATGGTCATCACGCGCTATGAACATGGCGCGCCGACCAATCATATCGAGGTCGTGGAAGCGTCGCATCCCGTGCCGGACGCGGCTGGTCGCGAAGCCGCCGCGCGGGTGCTGAAGACCGTGCAGGGCCTGACCGAGGACGACCTCGTGCTGGCGCTCATTTCCGGCGGCGGCTCGGCGCTGATGGCGTTGCCCGCCGAGGGCGTGACGCTGGAAGAAAAACAGGCCGTCAACAAGGCGCTGCTCAAGAGCGGAGCCACGATCTCCGAAATGAACAGCGTGCGCAAGCATCTCTCCGCCATCAAGGGCGGGCGCCTCGCACGCGCCGCCGCGCCGGCGCGCGTGGTGGCGCTGATGATTTCCGACGTGCCCGGCGACGACCTCTCCGTCATCGCCTCCGGCCCCACCGTGCCGGACGCCACGACCCGCCACGACGCCCTCGCCGTCATCGCCAAATACAAGATCGACGCGCCCGCCGCCGTCATCGCTCATCTGAACAGCGACGCCTGCGAGACACCGAAGCCCGGCGATCCCATTTTCGAGCGCGTCGAGAACATTCTCATCGCCACGCCCCAGGGTTCGCTGGACGCCGCCGCCGCGGTCGCGAAGAAAGCCGGCTTCACGCCCTGCATCCTCGGCGATCTCGAAGGCGAGTCGCGCGACGTGGCGCTGGTTCACGCAGGCATAGCGAAGCAGATCGCGCTGCACGGCCAGCCCTTCGAGCCGCCGGTCGCGATCATATCCGGCGGCGAAACCACCGTGACCGTGCGCGGCAAGGGCAAGGGCGGCCGCGACGCGGAATTTCTGCTGGCGCTGACGTTGGCGCTGGAAGGTTTTGGCGACGTCTCGGCCATCGCCTGCGACACCGACGGCATCGACGGCAGCGAGGACAACGCCGGCGCGATAATGACCGCCGACAGTTTCACGCGCGCGCAAAAAGCGGGGGTCGATCTCAAGGCGCTGTTCGCCAATAACGACGCCTATACCGCTTTCGAGAAGCTCGGCGATCTTGTCGTCACCGGCCCGACGCGAACCAATGTGAATGATTTTCGCGTGATATTGGCGCCGAAGCGGGTGTAAGAAGCGAGTTCCCTTCCCCGCTGGGGAAGGGCGTCCCCTTGATGGGAGAGTCTCGCGAATGCCTCTTTTAATGCCCTCGCCGGAGCCGGAAATTCTCGCGCGGCGCGACGAGCTTCTGGCGCGGCTGAGTAAGATTCTGCCTGAGCAAAATATCATCGCGGACGAGACGGCGCGTCGCGCCTATGAGTGCGACGCCTTCACAATGTATCGCGCGCTGCCGCTCGTGGTGGCGCTTCCCGATACCGTTCCGCAAGTCCAGGCGATCATGGCGGTCGCGCGGGAGCTGAATGTGAAGGTTGTGCCGCGAGGCGGCGGCACTTCGCTCTCCGGCGGCTCCATGCCGCTGGAGGACGGCATTCTGCTCGGCATGTCGAAATTCAACCGCATTCTCGAAATCGATTATGAAAACCGTTGCGCGCGAGTGCAGCCCGGCGTGCAGAATCTCGCGATCTCCAGGGCCGTCGAACATGCAGGTTTTTATTACGCGCCGGACCCTTCCTCGCAGATCGCCTGTTCCATCGGCGGCAATGTCGCGGAGAACGCCGGCGGCGTCCACTGTCTCAAATATGGGCTGACGACCAATAATATTCTTGGTCTCGAAGTCGTGCTGATGGGCGGCGAAATCGTGCGTCTCGGCGGCAAACATCTCGACAGCGAAATGTATGATCTTCTCGGCCTCATGACGGGCTCAGAAGGCCTGCTTGGCGTCGTCACCGAGATCACCGTTCGCATCCTGCGAAAGCCCCCGGTCGCGCGCGGACTGCTGCTTGGTTTTGCGAGCGTGGAGGACGGCGCGCGCTGCGTCGGCGCCATTATCGCGCGTGGCATCGTTCCGGGCGGGATGGAGATGATGGACAACGCCACCGTCCGCGCCGTGGAGCGCTTTCAGCCCTGCGGCTATCCAATCGACGCCGCCGCTATCGTGATCGTCGAACTCGACGGAACGCCGGCGGAAGTCGATCACCTTGTCGGTGTCGTCGAGGAGATCGCGCGCGCGGAAGGCGCGACGACGGCGAAGGTTTCGGGCAGCGAGGCGGAGCGCCTGCAATTCTGGGCGGGGCGCAAGAACGCCTTTCCGGCGGTGAGTTGCATCGGGCCGGATTATCTTTGCATGGATGGGACGATTCCGCGCAAACGGCTGCCGGAAGTCCTGATGGGTATGGATGAGCTGGCGACGAAGCACGGGTTGCGCGTCGCCAATGTGTTTCATGCCGGCGACGGCAATCTGCATCCGCTCATTCTCTATGACGCCTCCAAGGAGGGCGACAGTGAGCGCGCCGAGAATCTCGGAGCCGATATTTTGCGGCTCTGCGTCGCTGTCGGCGGCGTGCTGACCGGCGAGCATGGCGTTGGCGTCGAGAAACGAGATCTGATGGGCGAAATGTTCAACGAAAGCGACCTCGCGCAGCAGATGCGGGTCAAATGCGCCTTCGACCCCTCCGGACGGCTCAATCCCGGAAAGATGTTTCCCGAGCTTCATCGTTGCGCGGAGCTTGGAATGATGCATGTCGTCGGCGGCGCCTTGCCTTTTCCCGACCTGCCGAGGTTCTGATGGTTTTGGCGCCTGGCGACGAAGAAGAAACTGCCGAAGCCATTCTCGCCGCGAATGCGGAAGGCCGACCACTGAAAATAAGCGGTTCCGGCTCCAAGGCGAATCTCGGTCGGCCGTCGATCGGCGAGGAGCTGTCGCTGCGCGCGCTGAGCGGCGTCGCTCTCTACGAGCCCGAGGAGTTGGTTCTGACCGCCGGCGCCGGCACGCCAGTCGACGAGATCGAAGCGCTACTCGCCTCCCGCAACCAGCATCTCGCATTCGAGCCGATCGATTACGGGCCGTTGTTGGGTTCGCAAGCAGGGCGCGGCACGGTCGGGGGGCTGGTGGCCGTGAATGCGTCTGGCCCGAGACGAATAAAAGCCGGCGCCGCGCGCGATCATCTGCTTGGTTTCCGTTGCGTCGCCGGGCGGGGAGAGATTGTCAAATCCGGCGGCCGGGTGATGAAGAACGTCACCGGCTACGATCTATCCAAGCTGGTGACGGGCTCTTTTGGGACGCTTGCCGCGCTGACGCAAGTCACCTTGAAAGTGCTGCCGAAACCGGAGACGGAGCGAACCCTCCTGCTGATCGGCGTCGAGGAAAGCATCGGTTTATCCGCGCTGCGCAAGGTCTCGGGAGCGCCGCTGGAGGCGAGCGCGCTGGCGCTGTCGCCAAAAGGCGCCGCGCCCCTGCGGCTCGATAAAAACGCCGCCGCCATCCGTCTGGAAGGACCGGAGATTTCCGTCGCGCAAAGACTTGTGGATTTACGCGATCTGCTAAAGCCCTTTGGCGGCGCGTTGGAAATTCTCGATGTTGTGCGTTCGACGGCGCTGTGGCGCGGCTTACGCGACGCCGGACCCGTAGCGGAACTCAAAGGCCAGGTGTGGCGCGTTTCGGTCGCGCCCAGCGACGGTTTCGCGGTCGTCTCGGCGCTGCGGGAAAGGGGAACGCCTATCCTCGGACATTTCTACGACTGGGCCGGCGGCCTGGTGTGGCTCTGCGTGCAAAGCGCCGCCGACGCTCACGCGAGCGCCTTGCGCAGCGTGGTCGATCGGTTCGGCGGGCACGCGACGCTCATCCGCGCCGAGGCCGATGTGCGCGCGGCCGTCGATGTCTTTCATCCACAGCCGCCGACACTGGCCGGGCTCTCAAAACGGGTGAAGGAAAGTTTCGATCCCGCGCATATTCTGGAGCGTGGGCGTTTGCGGGCGGAGTTCTGAACCATGCAGACTCATTTTTCCCTTGCCGCCCTGGTCGATCCGGACACGGCGGAGTCGGAAAAGATACTTCGCGCCTGCGTGCACTGCGGTTTCTGCACCGCCACCTGCCCGACGTTTCTCTTGACGGGCGACGAACTCGATTCGCCGCGCGGGCGCATTTATCTCATCAAGGAAATGCTCGAAAATGAACGGCCCGCCGACGCCCGCACCACGCGGCATGTCGATCGCTGTCTTTCCTGCCTCTCCTGCATGACCACATGTCCGTCGAGCGTGCATTATATGCACCTCGTCGACCATGCGCGCGCCCATATCGAGAAGACCTTTTCGCGGCCGCTCGGCGATCGTCTGCTGCGGAGGCTGCTCGTTTTCATGCTCCCGCGTCCGGCGATCTTTCGTCTTGCCCTGCGCGGGGCGGGGCTGGTTCGCGGGTTCGCGGGCGCGTTTCCCGGCCGCTTGCGCGGACTTGTCGCAATGGCGCCGCGGAATCTCCCGGCGCCCTCAAGCGTCGACAAGCCTCAGACATTTGCGGCTCAAGGCGAGCGGAAGATGCGCGTCGCCTTGCTCAATGGCTGCGCGCAAACCGTGCTCGACACAAAAATCAACGAAGCGACTGTTCGCCTGCTCACTCGGTTCGGCGCCGAGGTCGTGGTCGCGCGGGGCGGGGGCTGCTGTGGCGCGCTGGCGCATCATCTCGGCAAGAGCGAGGAATCTCGCAGGCTCGCCGCGCGCAATATCGAAGCCTGGAGCCGGGAGATCGAAGCGGGCGGCCTCGATTACATTGTCGTCAACACATCCGGCTGCGGCACGAACGTGAAGGATTACGGCTTCATGTTCCGCAACGACTTGCGGCTTGCCGAAAAAGCGGCGCGGATTTCGGCCATCGCGCGCGATGTCAGCGAAGTCGTGTCGGCTTTGGGCTTCAACGCCACGGGGAACACGCCAGCGTTGCGCGTCGCCTATCACTCGGCCTGCTCGCTCCAGCATGGACAGAAGATCACGCAAGAGCCGCTTGCTCTGCTGAAAGCCGCCGGATTCGAGGCGCTTCCCGTTCCCGAAAGCCACATCTGTTGCGGTTCGGCGGGAACCTATAATCTGCTTCAGCCGGAAATCGCGACGCAATTACGCGAGCGCAAGGTTGCGAATATCGAATCCATGGCGCCGCAGGCGATCGCGGCCGGCAATCTCGGTTGCATGGTCCAGATTGGCGCTGGAACCAGCATAGCTGTCGTTCACACTGTCGAACTGCTCGACTGGGCGAGCGGCGGGCCTGAGCCTTCGGCATTGAGAGACGCGGAACTCTAAAAGGAGTTCAGCGCAGGAAGCCCACGATATCCTTCACCGCGTTCATATTTTCGCGGGCGATGGCGCGGGCGCGGTCGGAGCCGTCGCGAAGCACTTGGTCGATATAGCCGTCGTCCTCGCGAATACGACGCATTTGCGCGGTGATCGGCGACAGCTTCGCGACCGAAAGATCGACCAGCGCGTTCTTGAAGGTCGAGAAATTGGCGCCGCCATATTCCTTGAGCACCTCGGATTTGGCGCGGCCCGAAAGCGCCGCGAATATCCCGACCAGATTATTGGCCTCGGGCCGGGCCTCGAGGCCTTTTTCCTCGGACGGCAGAGGCTCGGGGTCGGTCTTCGCCTTGCGAATTTTTTGCGCGATCTGGTCGGCGTCGTCCGAAAGATTTATGCGCGAATATTCGGAGGCGTCCGATTTCGACATTTTCTTGGAGCCGTCGCGTAGACTCATCACGCGCGTCGCCGGACCAGAGATGAGAGGCTCCGGCAGCGGGAAGAAAACGCCGCCGTCATATCCATTGCGAACAATGGACTGAGCGAAGTCGTTGTTGAACTTTTGCGCGATGTCGCGGGCGAGTTCGAGGTGCTGTTTCTGGTCTTCGCCTACAGGAACATGGGTGGCGCGATAGAGCAAAATATCGGCGGCCATCAGCACGGGATAATCGAGCAGGCCCATGGAGGCGTTCTCACGATCCTT
The DNA here is from genome assembly GCA_002862095.1 of Methylocystis sp. KS32. Classification (GTDB taxonomy): domain Bacteria; phylum Pseudomonadota; class Alphaproteobacteria; order Rhizobiales; family Beijerinckiaceae; genus Methylocystis. The sequence goes on from PHSQ01000001.1 coordinate 270,915, forward strand.
GCCTGCCTTGTCCTTGAATTGAGTCATTCGGTTGAGCCAGCCGATGCGCGCGACGCAGTTGAGCACCCATGCAAGCTCGGCGTGCTCCGGCACCTGGCTTTGATTGAAGATGATGTTCTTCTTGGGGTCGATGCCGCAGGCGATGAAGGCCGCAGCGATCTCGCGGGTATTGTTGCGCAGCGCTATCGGGTCTTGCGGCACGGTGATGGCGTGCAGATCGACGACGCAATAAAGGCAGTCGTAATTGTTCTGCAACTCGACGAATTTGACGATGGCGCCGAGGTAGTTGCCGAGATGCAGATTACCGGTGGACTGCACGCCGGAAAACACGCGCTCGGGAGATGTTGGTTGTTCAGGGAATTCCATGGAATGCGCCGGGCGGATGATGAGGGTTTCGCCGTCCTTATGGCAATGCTTCGCGCTGAGCGCAAGTGCGGGCGATGGAAGCCCTCAGCGCCGCCACCGCGCGGAAAGCTCACAGAATAAACCGACTCAAGTCGCGGTTCTTGGCGAGATCGCCAATATGCTTTTCGACATAGGGGCCGTCGATGACGATTTTCTCGCCGCCACGATCGGAGGCGGCGAAGCTGATTTCATCGAGAACGCGCTCCATCACGGTCTGAAGCCGGCGGGCGCCGATGTTTTCGACGGAAGTGTTGACTTCCACCGCAACCTTGGCGATCGCCTCGACGGCGCTCGGCGCGAATTCGAGTTCAAGCCCCTCCGTGCCCATGAGGGCGACATATTGCTTAGTCAGACAGGCTTCCGTCTCGGTCAGAATCCGGCGGAAATCCTCTTCGTTGAGCGAAGCGAGTTCGACCCGGATCGGCAGGCGGCCCTGCAACTCCGGCAAAAGATCGGAAGGCTTCGCCACATGGAACGCGCCCGAGGCGATGAAGAGAACATGGTCGGTCTTGACCGAGCCATGTTTGGTGGAGACGGTGGTTCCTTCTATCAGGGGCAAAAGATCGCGTTGAACGCCCTCGCGCGAGACATCGCCGCCGCCGCGTCCTTCGCGCGCGCAAATCTTGTCCATTTCGTCGATGAACACGATTCCGTTGTTTTCAACGTCCTGGATCGCCTCGCGCACGCTCTCTTCCTGATCAATCAGCTTGTCGCTCTCCTCGGAGACGAGCGGGCTAATCGCGTCCTTGACATGCAATCTGCGCGTTTTCGAGCGCCCCTGAAAGGCCTTGCCGAATATGTCGCCGATGGAGAAGGCGGCCATGCTACCCGGCATGTTCGGCATTTCGAACACTGGTCCGCTCGGTCCAGACGATGCGATTTCGATCTCTATTTCCTTGTCGTCCAATTCCCCGGCGCGGAATCTCTTGCGGAAGGATTCGCGTGTCTGCGGCGACGCGGCGGGGCCGACGAGCGCATCGAGCACCCGCTCTTCCGCGGCGAGTTGCGCCCGCGCCTCGACGCCCTTGCGCCGGCGCTCCTTGACGAGGCTGATCGCGACTTCCACGAGATCGCGGACGATCTGCTCGACGTCTCGGCCGACATAGCCGACCTCGGTGAATTTGGTGGCTTCGACCTTTAGGAAAGGAGCGTCGGCGAGCTTCGCCAGTCTGCGCGCTATTTCCGTCTTGCCGCAGCCCGTGGGGCCGATCATTAATATGTTCTTTGGCAGCACTTCCTCGCGCATCTGCCCTTCGAGCCGAAGTCGGCGCCAGCGGTTCCGCAAGGCGATAGCGACCGCCCGCTTGGCTTCCTTTTGGCCGACGATGTAGCGATCGAGTTCAGAGACAATCTCGCGCGGCGAGAAATCGGCCATTTTCCTTATCCTTCAGAAACGCGCGGAGGGCGGCGACTAGATCGTCTCCACGACCACATTGTGATTTGTGTAAACGCATATATCGGCGGCGATGTTCATGGCGCGCCGCGCGATGGCTTCGGCGTCGTGATCGCTGTCAATCATGGCTATCGCGGCGGCGAGCGCGTAATTGCCGCCGGAGCCGATCGCCGCGACGGCCCCGCCTCCCTGCGGTTCCGGCTCGAGAACGTCTCCCGAACCCGTGAGAACCAGCCCAACATCCTTATCGGCGACCAGCATCATCGCTTCCAGACGACGCAGATAGCGATCCATTCGCCAATCCTTCGCGAGTTCGACGCAGGCCCTGGTGAGTTGCCCGGGATATTGTTCGAGCTTGCTTTCCAACCGCTCGAAGAGCGTGAAGGCGTCCGCAGTCGCGCCCGCGAAACCCGCGATCACGTCGCCCTTGCCAAGCCGGCGAACTTTTTTGGCGTTGCCCTTCATTATCGTCTGGCCGAGGCTGACTTGCCCGTCGCCGGCGATCACCGTCGTGCCCGACTTCTTCACCATGACGATCGTCGTGGCGTGCCAGCCAGACGATGTCTGGGGTCGATCATTTTCCATTCGCGCCTCACACGGCTGATTCGAACTGCGGATGTAGGGGTTGTTCATCTGCCGAGCAAGGGCAATATCCGCCAACTGGGGCGCAGTCGTCGCCGGGAACGTCACATGGTTGAATTTGTCGAGTGAGAAGTTAATTTCCCCGAGTAATCCGACCAGCTTCCGTTTTTAGCGCCCACGCCCGGTCGGCGGATGGCGCCCATTTCGAAAGGCGAAGCCGATCAATGTGCTACTCTCTTGCGGCAAGCGCGAATGCGAGCGTCGCTTTGGCGGTCATAGGCGCGGCCACGGTGCGCAAGGCATGCCTGAACGACCCGAAAATGTGGGGTTTCGCAATTTTCCCGCTGGTTTTCTCGGTTCACCAGTTCGTCGAGGGAGTCGTCTGGTGGTCGCTGGAGCAACCCTTCGCAGGGGACGAGTTTTTCCGTTATCTTTATACAATCATCGCTTTTCTGGTGTGGCCGGTGTTAACCCCTTTCGCCGCGACGCTGGCCGAAACCGAGCCCCGCCGCAAGAAAATCTGGGTGGCGATGACAGGCTGCGGGGTTCTTCTCGCCCTCTATCTGACGGTCCAACTCGCCGGCGCCGATAGGATCGACGTCAGCGTCGTCAAACATTCCCTTGCCTATGATCCTCAATTCGAGCGCCCGCCGCTCGTCGTCGATCTGATATACCTGGCCTTGACCGTGGGGCCGCTGGTCGGCTTCGACAATCGCGCCTTGAAACTCTTCGGCGCGGCGGTTCTTCTCACATTCGTTTACGCGCTGATCCACAACCGCGCGGCATGGTATTCCTTGTGGTGCATGTCCGCGGCGATGTTCAGCCTCATCGTTTCTTTCTCGATCAAGGATCAAGCCCGATCGCGCGTCGAAAAAGTCGGGGCGCGCGCGCAAGGCTCGGACTAGCCTCTGGCGTTTTTCTGGGTGGGACGCTAGATTGAGCGAGCGGCGCTGCGGAGTGCGTGTTGGACTTTAATTCCCCGGGGCCTTATCGATCTCCAAGGGAGCTGTCCCTGTCCTTGCCCGTGGGCTTGGGCATATGGCGCCCACCTACGTTGTAGGTTCCCGGGATCGATGTCCCACGGCTCATGTGGCCCGCACCTTGCCTCCTTGGCGCATGGTTCCCGGATGATCGATCTAAAAACCAATTTGCGTCGCCATGCTCTCGAAAGACGCGATCTCGTCTCTCCTGATGAGGCTCATCAAGCGTCGGTCATTATTCGCGACGCGGGGCTTGCGCTGGTCGAAAAGCTTGCAAAAATCGGCGATCCCGTCGTTTCGGTCTATTGGCCGATCCGCAGCGAAATGAACACCAGGCCATTGATCGAGGCGTTGTGCGAGCGTGGCGTCACAGTGGCGCTGCCGGTCATGAGCGCGGTCCGAGAGCCCCTGGTTTTTCGTGCTTTCTCCCCTGGAGACAACCTGCTGAAAGGCCCCTATGGGCTCTCCGAGCCGGCGGCGGACAAGGATCGGCTCGATCCAGATGTCGTTTTCGCGCCACTGGCGGCCTTTGACCGCAAAGGCTCGAGAATGGGCTATGGCGGCGGCATATATGACGCCACCCTCGCCTCCCTGCGCGCCAGACATAAGGTGACGGCGGTCGGCCTGGCCTATGCCGTGCAGGAGGCGGGCGCCGTGCCGACCGAACCGCACGACCAGAAGCTCGACTACGTCATCACCGAGCGCGAGACGATCCGCTGCGGCTGATCCCTGGCGCGACGATTGCTTTCAAATCGCCTGGTTCGCTTCCGTCCAACCGGAGCGTTCGCTCTCGCGGAAGGAAGCGGTTTATGGATCAGCGTGTCGTCGCCGAATTCAAAAAGCGAAAGCAGCCGATAAACCTTGCGATCGTTTATGTCGATCCGGACGCTTTCGCCGACAATTTCCTGGGTTGGCTCGAGATCGCTTCTTACGTCGCCGCGCTCAGGGCGGGCGAGGCCGAAGGTTCGGTGGATGGATCGCCGCCAAAATTGTCGCCCCAGGACCTCAAGAGCGGCGTCGTGGTCAAATACGCTGCGGACGCGGTGTTCGCCTTTTGCATGACCGCCACGCTCAACGCCGACAAAGCCGCGGTCGACAAGATGGAAGCCGGCTTGACCGAAGCCTTCGGTGCGGAGTTTCCGGGATTTGCGGCGCTATGGCCATTTCGCTCCAGCCTCGATGCGCCGGTGACGCTCGACGACGCGGTGGGGCAGGCGGGAAAGAGGATGCTCGTGGGCGACGCCCCTCCGCCCCCCATGCGCGCCAAGGAATACTGGATGACGGGGCTGCGGTTTTTCGAAAAAGCGCGGGGGTCGAATTTCTCCAGCGAAATCATGTTTCCCCTGGCCAAATGGCACCGCGACCGATGGACGGAGGCGGCCGAGAAGGGCGTCGCCTTTCTTCACCACATTGAGGACAATGTCCCAATCCTGCGGGAAGCCCTGTCCGAGACAAGGAACGATCAGCCCTTCATCGCCAATCTTCTGCTGAAGGCCGCTCCGGCCGTCGATGTGGAGCTGACCGACGAAACCCAGGGATTCCTGCGCTCGCTGGCGCGGCGGCTATAGTTCAGATCTTCCCGCTGACCCCGGCGCTCTCGAAGGTCGCCATGCCGGAGTGGCAAGCCAGCGCCGCCTTGATGAGGCCGATCGCCATCGCGGCGCCCGAGCCCTCGCCGAGGCGCATGTCAAGTTCGAGCAGGGGCCTCTTGCCGAGTCGGGCGAGGACCTCCCGATGGGCGCCTTCCGCCGAAACATGACCCGCGACGCAATGAGCTATGGCGTCGTCGCTCATGGCGTGCAGCAAGGCCGCGGCGGCGCAGGCCACATAGCCGTCGAGCACGACGGGCGTGCGATTCAGCCGCGCGGCGAGGATCGCGCCCATCATGCCGGCGATTTCGCGCCCGCCAAGGCGGCGCAAAATCTCCAGCGGATCGGAAAGATAGGGGCCATGCAGCGCGATGGCCGCGTCGATCACGGCGTTCTTGCGGGCGAGCCCCGCGTCGTCGACGCCTGTTCCCCGCCCGGTCCATCTGGAGGCCGGACCGCCATAGAGGGCGGCGTATATCGCGGCCGCCGAGGTGGTGTTGCCGATCCCCATTTCGCCGGGCGCCAGAAGATCGACTCCGCCGTCAATCGCTTCCATGCCATAGGCCAGCGTCGCCGCGGCCTCGGCTTCCTCCATCGCGGGGGCCTCGGTGAAATCCCGCGTCGGATGTTCCAGAGCCAGTTCGAAGACCTTCAAGCCGACGCCGTGGCATTTGCAAATCTGATTGATCGCCGCGCCGCCCGCCGTGAAATTGTCCAGCATCTGCCGGGTGACGCTGGCGGGAAAAGCGGAAACCCCCTGGGCGACGACCCCGTGGTTCGCCGCGAAAACCGCCACCAGGGGCGTTTCCAGCGTCGGCCGCGCCTTGCCCTGCCATGCCGCGAGCCATTCGACGATCTCTTCGAGCCGCCCCAGCGCCGCCGGCGGCTTGGTCAATTGCGCGTCGCGCGCGCGTGCGGCTTCGACGCTCTTTGCACAGGGAGGCGGCAAATTCGCCAACAGGAGGCGGATTTCTTCAAACGGTCGGATGTCTTCGGGCATGGGCTCGGTCTGAAATCTGGTTGGGGGGCTTCGCGCTGGCCGCTTTTCTATTCGAGCCGATCGCCGAGCAAAAACTCCATCGCTCGGTCGAGACGGATGTGCGGCAGGGGAAGAGGCTGGCTGTCCTTGCCGAGTTGGGCTGGCGGCGGGCGGAACTTGAGGAAGCGGAAATCCGCCTCTTCCTCGGGAACCGCGAGAGCGTCGCCACGAAAAACATGACGGGGATCGGTAGGTAGTTCTCCGGGAAAAATCGCGCCCTCGGCTTCGCCGTCGAAGGCGTCGAGCCCGATCCGTTCACCCGCTATGGGTGTGCCGACAATGGCGGAGAGCGTTTCGTCTTCGTGTTTCACCATTGCCTCGCGAGTCGCGCGCACAGCGGCCAGCGCGATCACGTCGATCTTGGCGCCGACGCCTTCCGCCCGCGCGATGGCGCGCGAAGTGAGCAGGCGAAGAATCCCCTCCAGCCTGTCGTGACTGGTGTGATGCAGATGGTCGGCCTTGGTCGCCGCGAACAGGATCTTGTCGATCTTGGGTCGAAAGATCGAGGAGAATAGGCTTGAGCGGCCGGTTCGGAAAGCAGTCAAGACCTCGGTCAAAGCCGTCTCCAGATCGCGCACGGCGGCGGGGCCGGAATTCAGCGCCGCCAGAGCGTCGACAAGCACGATCTGCCGGTCGAGCCGAGCGAAATGATCGCGGAAGAAAGGCTTTACGACCCGAGCCTTATAGGCCTCGTAACGGCGCTCCATTTCGGCGGCGAGACTTCGGCGCGGCGGTTCGGCCCCTTCCTCGACCGCGAGGGGAGCGAAGGTGAGCATGGGAGAGCCTTCGAGGTCTCCCGGCATCAGGAAACGACCAGGCGGAAGCGTGGACAAAGCATAGCGATCGGTCTTCGCCTGCCGAAGATATTGCGTGAACAGCGACGCCAGCCGCTGGGCGGTGGGCTCGTCCAGCCGCGCCAAAGGGTCCACGAGAGCGTTCGCGCCTCTCCAGTCGGCGGCGATGGATGCGCGGGCGGCCGCGCTGGAGGTCTCCAGCGTCTCGCGGGACCATTGCGCGAATGATTTACCGAGCAGGGGCAGATCGAGCAGCCATTCGCCGGGATAGTCGACGACGTCGATGTCCAGCCTCGTCGTCGTGGAACGCGAGAACACCGAAGAGGTTTTGCGCCGAAACTCCAGACTGACGCGCAATTCCGAAATGCGCCGAGTCGAGTGAGGCCAGCGGCGGTCCAGCCCCGTCAGCGCGGCGAGATGCTCTTCATAGGCGAAGCGGGGGACGTTGTAATCCGGCTGCGGATCGAGGTAGGCGCTCTCGAGCCTTCCTTCGGCCATCACGCGGAACACCGGCAGCATGGTTTTCCGCCCGGCTCCAGCCGCGAGAGCGCGGGTGAGCTGATGGACGAAAGCGGTGATGAAAACCGTCTTGCCAGAGCGGGACAGGCCTGTAACGCCCAGCCGCAGACGCCCGCCAGAGATGAACTCGGCGAAGCTTTCGGCGGCGATGCGCGTTTCAAACAGGAGATCGGAGAATTGCGACACAGCTGATTTTGTCCTGGATGAAGGCTTTGCTCAATTAACCCCCGCGGCGCCTTTTTGATAGTGCCGGGACGCCGCTCTTTAGGGGATTACCGGTGAGCGCGCATGGATTCAAAGGCCGAGAGCGCGCGGGTGCGGGCGTGTAGGTGGTCGACGATGGGGAGTGGATAGGTTTCGCCCAGCTTCACCCCCGCGGCGCGCAGGACGCTGTCCGGCGCTTCCCACGGACGATGGATGAACTTGTTGTCGAGCCGGGCGAGCTCGGGCAGATTGCGGCGGACATAGGCCCCTTGGGGGTCGAATTTTTCTCCCTGGAGAATAGGGTTGAACACCCGAAAATAGGGGGCCGCGTCGGCCCCGCAGCCTGCGATCCACTGCCAACCGCAGGAATTATTCGCGAGATCGGCGTCGACCAAGGTGTCCCAGAACCAGGCTTCGCCCATCCGCCAAGGCAAAAGCAGATGCTTGACCAGAAAGGAGCCGACCACCATGCGCGCGCGATTGTGCATATAGCCGGTGCGCCACAACTCGCGCATCGCAGCGTCGACCAGAGGGTAGCCGGTGAGGCCCTTTTTCCACGCCAAAAAGCCTTGCTCGTCCTCCCGCCACGGAAAGCGCTCGAAATTCTTGTCGAGAGGACGTTCGGGTAGATCGGGGTTCGCAGCCAACAGATGGTGACAAAACTCCCGCCATCCCAGTTGACGCAAGAAAGGCAGGCCATCTTCGCCCGCGCGCGCCAGGGTTTCGCGCCAAACCTGCCGCGGCGAGATTTCGCCGAAATGCAGGTGCGGCGACAGAAGCGAGACGCCCGGCTCGGCGATCTGGTCCCTTGTCGCGGCGTAACGCGTCGCGCCGCGAGCGCAAAATTGGGCGAGGCGCGCTAACGCCGCGGTCTCGCCGGCTCTCCAGCGCTCGCGCAGCCCTTGCGCCCAGTCCGGCGAAGTCGGAAGGAGCTTCCAGCTTTCGATGGATTCGCTCGACGCCCGGGGTCCGGCCCGCATTCCCTCCGGTTTGGCGAGGGGAACGTCCGGCGCCGGAGCCGCCAGAATAGCTTTCCAGAATGGGGTGAAGACGCGGAACGGTTCGCCCTTGGCGTTGCGCAGCCGGCTTGGTTCGAAAAGCAACGAAGCGTTGAAGCTTTCGACTTTGAGGCCAAAACCGCGCAGGCGGGTCTTGATTTCACTATCGCGCCGGATCGCCCAGGGTTCGTAAAGCCGGTTCCAGAACACCGATGTCGCCCCGGTTTGGGCGATCAGGCCGGAGAGCGCAAGGTCGGCGGGGCCGCTGCGCAGAACCAGAGTCAGTCCTTGCGCGGCCAGGTCGTCCGCGAGGCTCTCGAGGGAGTGGTGAAGCCGCCAGCAGCTCGCTCCGCCGTAGCGCCAGCAGCCCATGGCCTCTTCGTCGAGGATAAAGAGCGGGACGATCGGCGCCCCGGTTGCGGCGGCAGCGACGAGCGCCGGATTGTCCGAAAGGCGCAAGTCGTGACGAAACCATACAACCGCCGGGGCGCTCATGCGTCACCGTCGCGCGTGACGGGAGCCATAGAAAAAATAGACCAGAAGGCCAATGCCGGTCCAACCGAACAGGCTGATCCAGGTCAACAGGGGAAGGAAGGCCATCAAGGCGAGACAGGACAGTATCCCAAGGACCGGCAGCCAAGGGATTCCCGGCGCGCGGAAAGGGCGGTGCAGATCGGGACTCGATCGGCGAAGATGCAGCACCGCCCCGCAGACGAGGGCGAAAGCGGCGAGCGTGCCGATATTGACCAGCTTGCCAAGGATTTCGATCGGCAGCAGGCCGGCGATCATTGCTGTGAGAACGCCCACGAGCGTTTGGCTGATTGCCGGCGTGCGCCAATTCGGGTGAAGCTTGGCGAACACCGGCGGCAGCAGTCCGTCCTGCGCCATGGCGTAGAATACGCGGGTCTGTCCGAAGAGGAGAACCAGCATGGCCGTGGTGAGCCCCGCCAGAGCGCCGAGTTTCACGGCCCATGACAGCCAAGCGACGCCCGTGTGGTCCATGGCCACGGCGATGGGGTCGGGAACGCCGAGTTCCTTGTAGGGAACGATCCCGGTCGCGACCGCCGCCACCGCGATATAGAGGACGGTGCAGATGATCAGCGAGCCCAGAATGCCGATCGGCACGTCGCGCTGCGGCGTGTGCGCTTCCTGCGCCGCGGTGGAAACCGCGTCGAAGCCGATATAGGCGAAAAAAACGACCGAAGCGCCGCTGACGACCCCACTCCAGCCAAAATGGCCAAACTCGCCGGTGTTTTCGGGAACGAGCGGGCTCCAGTTCGCGGGGTTGACATGGGGGGCGCCGAAAATGATGACCGCGATGACCACGCAAACCTTGATCGTGACGATCACATTGTTGAATCGCGAGGATTCCCGGGTGCCTTGCGTCAGGATGGCGGTCAGCAGCAGAACGACGACCGCGGCGGGAAAGTTGAACAAGCCAGGAGCCAAGGTTCCGCCATGCGCGGCGGGGTCGGCGAAATAGGCGGTCATCAGGGCGGGGGGCGGATGAATCCCAAACCCCGCGAGAGTGTCGGCGAAATAGCCCGCCCACCCCACCGCGACGGTCGCGGCCCCCGCGCCATATTCGAGCACCAGATCCCAGCCGATGATCCAGGCGAAGATTTCGCCAAGAGTCGCGTAAGTGTAGGTGTAGGTGCTGCCGGAAACCGGGATGAGAGAGGCGAGCTCCGCATAGCACAGGCCGACGAAGGCGCAGGCGAGGCCGGACAGCAGAAAGGAGATCATGACGCCGGGTCCGGCGTAATGCGCGGCGGCCGTTCCCGTCAGCACGAAAATGCCCGCGCCGATGATGCCGCCAATTCCGAGCGCCATCAGGGACGCCCAGCCGAGCGGACGCTTCAGGCCGTGACGATCTTCGCCATTGGCTGCGACGATGGCTTCGACCGATTTTCGAGTGAGGTAAACGTGCGTCGATTGATCCGCCAAGGCGCGTCCTCTTCGAAAATCGCGGCGACGCCGGGTCGATCCGCACAAGCCGCGATTATGGTTGCGATGCAAAAAGATACAAGGGAAATCGGAAGCGGGGCGGTTGGCCCGACCGGGCAAAGGCCGCGACCCTGTTCCTCGCCCCAATTGCGGCGCCGCTCTGGGCCATAGTCGCGGACACGCTTGAATTATCGGAAATCTTCGGCCTCTCGATGAGAAAACTTGTCCACGCGGCGCTGATTGGGGCTCTCTCGCTCTCTTTTTCCGGTCTGGCCTGGGCGCAATGGGCCGGATGCCCCAACAATCCCTCCGCCAGAGAGAAGGCGACCGCCCTCGATACCGCCTACGCTTTCGACCCATCGGACCCTGCGGCGGCGAGATTTTTGGAAAAAGCCAAGCAAAAAGGGGTGGGGACGATCATCCGCTACTACGATTGGGCGCACAGGCCCGGAGAGCCGCCGGCCGGTTTGGAGGCGGGCAGATGGGAGCAGACCGAATCGGTCTGTCAAAAAATATTCACGTCCAAGCGGTGCGGCGCCGCCTTGAGCGCCGAAGAAAGGCGGCGCCTTCCCGCGGAGAGTTGCGTCAAGACGCTGAGCCCCGCCGAACGCGATCTCATCCTCTCCCATGGGCTGAATATTCTTGTCGTGTTCCAGCACTTCAACGAATGCGTCGAAACCTGGCTGGACGAGCGGCGCGCGCCCTATGACGCGAGACGGGCGCTGGAGCTGGCGCGCGCGCTTGCTCAACCCGAGGGAACGGCGATCTACTTTGGCGTCGACGGCGTCGACGAAAAATTTCGGGAACGGGGCGAGGTGGACCACGGCATGAGCCATATCGCCAAATATTTCGAGGTGGTTAATGCTTACCTGAAAGCGGCTGGATACAAAGTGGGAGTCTACGGAAGCGGGTTCGCGTGCAGAAGCGTCAAGGACGAGAGGCGACTGGCCGATTATTGCTGGTTATCTCAATCCAGCCGTCATTCCGAATCGGCGCGTTATGCGAAGGCCGGAAAATGGACGCTCAAGCAATGCCTCTCCACCGCTCAATTCAACAATCTTGGCGGCCAGCGGCACGAGGTCGACCCGAATGTGGTGAATCCCGCCAAAGAAGAGTTCGGACAGTGGCGGCCGATCGAGGCGCGGTTTTAGAGCGAATTTTCGCGAAAGTTGTTAGACTTTTTCGATTAGACTTTGCTCCCGCTTTTTGAATCTGGAGCGATTTCTTGATCTACCGGACGATGCCGTCCGGTAGATAAGCGCTTCAGCCTGCGGCGCGCTCCGCCAGCTCGCGGCTTGCGCGCTTGAGATCGGCGGGCGGGGCGGCTGGCTCGACAGCCGCTATGAACCCCCCTCCGAGGACGCGCGCCTCGTCTGCGGGGCCATCGTAAAAGACGCAGGCTTGTCCCGGCGATACGCCGAATTCCCCGGCGGCGAAAACGACCGCCGCCTGGTTTGGCTCCCGCGCCAGAACTCGCGCCTTCACGGGAGGGCGGGTCGAGCGCACCCGCGCGTAAATATCGAGTCCTTGCGCAGGCAAATCAGCGAAATTCCCTGGGCCGATCCAGTTCACGTCGCGCAGGGAGACCGCGCGAGTCTCGAGGGCGTCGCGGGGGCCAACGACCACCCGAGCCTTGGCGGCGTTGATCCTGACCACGAAGAGCGGTTCTCCCGGATTCCCGGCCTGGGCGGCGCCCAGCCCCAGCCCACGGCGCTGGCCGACAGTGAAATTGATGACGCCGGTGTGGCGCCCCAGCACGCGGCCGTCGACATGAACGATGTCGCCCGGAACGACCGCGCCGGGCGCGAGTTTTTCAACCACGTCGGTGTAATGGCCGGAAGGAACGAAGCAAATGTCCTGGCTGTCCGGCTTGTCGGCGACTTCAAGGCCGAATTGGCGGGCGAACTCGCGAACTTCGCTCTTGGGATAGTCTCCCAAGGGAAAGCGCAGCATCCGCAACTGCTCGGCCGTGGTTGCGAACAAAAAATAACTCTGGTCTCGCGCCGCGTCGCGGGCGCGAAACAAGGAGCGTCCGCCCGCGCCATCGTCGCGGGAAGAGATGTAATGGCCCGTCGCCAAAACGTCGGCCCCGAGATTACGGGCGGTGTCGAAGAGATCGGCGAATTTGATATATTGGTTGCAGGCGACGCAGGGAACCGGGGTCTCGCCGCTCGCGTAGCTCGCCGCGAATCCGTCGATGACTTTCTCGCGGAATTGCGCCTCGTAATCCAGCACGTAATGCGGAATGCCGAGCCGGGTCGCCACCTGGCGAGCGTCTTGTATGTCCTGACCGGCGCAGCAGGCGCCCTTGCGATGGGTGGCCTCGCCGTGGTCATAGAGCTGGAGCGTTACGCCTATGACGTCATAGCCATCTTTCTTCAGCAGGGCGGCGACCACGCTGGAGTCGACGCCGCCCGACATGGCTACGACGACGCGGGTATCAGCCGGGCGCTTGCCGGCGACCAGGGGAGCGTGGTCGGGTGAAGGGAAGGTCATTCGCGAAAAACCGTGGCTGATTGGCGCCCGCTTGGCCATGGGGCCATTAAATGTCGCCTGAACTCGCTATTTAACCCATTTCGCGGATGTGGCGCAATTCTTACAAAGCGCGCCCCCAGGTCGGGATCATGAATCGTTAACATTTTAGGAGGGCGGCGCGGAAGTCTGGGTTGATGGCGGCTTTGAGGCGCTTTGGTTTGATTGGGATTTGGTCGGTTCGCGGTTGAGCATGTCGAGCGCGGCGTGTCGCATGATGGCGAGGTTTTTGGCGCTGTGGCCCTTGCCGGTTCGGGGTTCGTCTTCGCGAAACGCGACATCGAGCCTCCAATGCGGATTGTTTTCTATGCGCCAATGTCGACGCGTGGCGGCAAGGAGCCGCGCTGGCTCGGGTGGCGGGGAGGAGATGTAGAAAAACGCGTTTCCTTGGAGACGGCGGCGGTTTTCTTGCCCATGCGCAGGCATGGGAGCGCGGCGATCGACTGCGAGCCCGTCCACTGTGGATGGCGCTCGGCGAGCCAGCCGGCGTGCCGCGTGCCCTGATTTTCCTTCCTGGCAACAACGTAATCGGCCTTTTTCTCGATGATCCTGGCGGCGATGGCCTTTTGCGTCCCGATGGCGTCAATGGGGCGGATAGCTCGGCATCCCCGGAATGCGGCCGTCCTCAATTTCCTTGATGTGGTCCAGAAAATTCGCCCTCATCCAAGGATCTCCCCCTCCAGGCCCTTGGAATCCCTTTCCCGCCTCGACGCATTAACAATTCATGGCTCTGCCCTGGCAGGCGTGCAATCGACGCCGGCGAAGCGCAAGTGAAAATCCACCGCCGTCGCCTCCAATCTCGTTTATAACTCTCGCCATGACCGACCACGCCGATAAACCCCTGCGCCGGGGCTGGACCACCGGGGCCTGCGCCACGGCGGCGGCGCGGGCTGCCTTCGTCGCGCTGCATGGCGTCGCGTCGCCCGATCCGATCGAGATCGCTTTGCCCGGCGATCGGCGGGTCTCCTTCGCGCTCGCGAAATTCGCGCAGGGCGATGGCTTCGCGCAGGCGGGCGTGATCAAGGACGCGGGCGACGATCCCGACGTGACCCATGGCGCGCTGATCCTCGCCAGAGCGAGCCGCAACCCGGCGGGCGCGGGCGTGACATTCCGCGCTGGCGAAGGGGTCGGAACCATAACCCGCCCCGGCCTGCCGCTGCCGGTCGGCGAGCCCGCGATCAATCCCGTTCCGCGCGCGATGATCCGTGACAACATCCTCGAGGCCGCGCGGGCGCTTGGCGTCCCGCCGGACGCCGAAGTGGAAATCTCGATTCCCGGCGGGGAGGAGATGGCGAGACATACGCTCAATGGCCGGCTGGGAATCGTCGGGGGGCTCTCGGTGCTGGGGACGACGGGGATCGTCGTGCCTTATTCCTGCGCCGCCTGGATCGACAGCATTCATCGAGGGGTGGACGTCGCCCGCGCCTGCGGCCTCGATCATATCGCGGGAACGACCGGCTCGACTTCGGAAGGCTCCGTGCGGGCGCTGCACGCTCTGCCGGAGGAGGCAATGGTGGAGATGGGCGATTTCGCGGGCGGGCTATTAAAATATCTGCACAAGAATCCCGTTCCGCGCGTCACCATTGGCGGCGGCTTCGCCAAATTGACCAAGCTGGCGCAAGGGCGGCTCGATCTTCACTCCAGCCGCTCCAGCGTCGATATGGCGGCGCTGGAGCAAATGGCGCGGGAGGTCGGGGGGCATGAAAGGCTCGCCCTGCGCATAGGCGTCGCCAATAGCGCGTTGGAGGCGCTGAATCTCGCGCGGGAGGCGGGCGTCGATTTGCCAGGGCTCGTCGCGCGCCGCGCCTGGACGACGGCTGCGCGGGCGCTGAACAATCCGGCGGTTGAACTGGAGATCATGGTGTTCGACCGCGGGGGCGCGCTGCTGGCCCGCGACGGTTTTCGCGAGGCGCGGGTATGACTGATAACCCCTTCCTCACTCTCGTGCTCGGCGGCGCGCGCTCGGGCAAGAGCGCCTATGCGGAGCGGCTCGTCATGGCGCATCCCGCGCCCTGGACCTATCTCGCCACGGCCGAGATTTTCGACGAGGAGATGCGCGCCCGGATCGACCGACATCGCGCCCGGCGCGGCGAGGGTTGGCGCACGATGGAGGCGCCGCACGACCTCGTCCGCGCGATAGAAGCCGAGGCGGCGCGGCCGATGCTGGTCGATTGCCTGACCCTGTGGCTTTCCAACCGCCTGCTCGCGGGCGCGGACCTCGCGGTCGACCGGACGGCTGTGGCGGCGGCGCTCGCCGCCCGCGCCGCGCCGACGGTGGTGGTGGCGTCCGAGGTCGGCCTCTCCATCGTGCCGGAAAACGTGCTCGCCCGCGCCTTCCGCGACGCCGCCGGGGAGTTGCACCAGGCCGTCGCCCGCGTCTCGGGGCGCGTCGCGCTCACGGTCGCCGGCTATCCGCTGATCGCGAAGGGGGGCGGTTGAAGGCTGCGTCAATCCCGTCATAGCCGCGCTTGTCGCGGCCATCCACGCCGGGACGATGCGCGAGCGCGGGGCGTGGGTCAGCCGTTTTGGCGGATGCCCGGCCCTGGGCGGGGCATGACGGGAGTGTTAATCAGTTCATAAGTATCTCTATATTCACGCGGCATATGGTAGAGATGGTTTTTGATAGGAGGAGCGGATTTTGGCTGGGTTATTTTGTAATTGCCGCATTGACGACCGCACCTTGCTTTTGAAGTCGTCCTTGCCCGTCACCGTCATGCGCCCGACCGTGTCGGCTTTCAGATGCTTCCACACGAGTTCGTCGGGATTGCGATCGGGCGAGTAAGGCGGCAAATAAAACAGCCGTAGCGCGCCATTCAAACCCTCGACAAATGCCTTGGTTTTTTTGGCGATATGAGCGGGTCCGCGATCGACGATGAGAAAGATCGCGCGCTTTGCGCCGGCCGTCAATCGTTTCAAAAACTCAATGAACACATCAGCGTTGACGCCGCCCTTCTCGATAAGCATAAACCGCATGTGGCCGCGCGAAGTGATCGCCGATATCAAACTCATCCCGTGACCGCGCCCGTCGCCTCGACAATCAGCGTCTCGCCTTTCTTGCCCCATGTGCGGCCGGCGTGACGATCGGAACGCATCCGCGCCGCGGCGCCGAAATAGATGTCAGCGCCGACTTCCCGCGCCATGGCCTTGATGCGCGGATATTCCTTCTTCAGCCATTGCTGAACGAGAGCTTCATCACGCGCAAGAAAAAGACAGGCCATGCATCGGAGCAGGAAGGAAAAGCGGTCGCGTCCGCCCGCGAGGCCTGTGGTTCGACGGGCAATTCGGTCTCGATCCTTTGAAACTCGTGTTCGTTGACGAAACGGCGATCTCGACGAACATGGCGCGCCGCTTCGGCTGGGCGGCGCAAGGCCAGCGTCGCCGGATGTCCGTTCCTTTTGGACATTGGGACACGAAGACGCCGATCGCCGGCGCGTCGTTTCTGGCCTATGTCGAACAGGTCTTGGCGCCGACGCTTTCCCCAGGCGACATGGTGGTGTTGGACAATGTGGCGCTGCACAAGGTCATTGGCGTGGCCGAGGCGAAGGGCGCGAGCGTGCTCTATCTTTCAACCTATTCGCCCGACTTCAATCCCATCGAGAAGCTCTTCTCGAAGTTCAAGTCGGTCCTGCGACGTATCGCGGCGCGAAGCGTCGATGCGCTGGAGGCGGCCGTCGGTGACGCGCTGCGAAGCGTCACGCCCGACCAATGCAGGAATTATCTCGCCGCATGTGGCAATGACGGGTTTTGATCGGATAATGCTCCAGGTGGACTGTCGCCGTAACCCGTACCCCCAAGGGTCTTCACAGCAAGCCCCGCAAGGCGTTTCGCTCCGAATGCGAAAAAGGTTGATAAAAATCAAATGGCGTCCCCCTTCTTTTTCAGGGCAGGGAGACGCACATCCAGCGCCGCGGGCGGCCGAAAATTTCAAAAAAATATAATTTGGTCAGTGATTTATGCACCCTTCCGCGCGCTTCGACGACAAGCGAAGAGATAATTGCATCATCGACTTAGGCCGAGCGCCGCTTGCCAAGGCGGGGCTTCGGCGCCACAATCCTTAACAAATAGCCTCCGCCGAAGCGGCGCGGAGAGGCTTTGGAGCCATTCGTGCGCGGGGGGCCTCTCGCGGTGTTGCAAGTCGCAGGTTTTCATGAGTTTGAGTTCGTCGGCCGGATCTTTCCCGGACCCCCGTCAAAAGCAGGAGCCTCGCCATTCGGACCGTCGCCGAGCCGAATTGGAGGAATCCTTCGCTCCGCCGCCCAAGCCGCGATTTCGCGCTGCTTTCGCGCCCGAGAAATCAGTGGCGCGCGCTCTCCCCGAAGAGATCGCTTTTCTTCCGGCTTATGGAGTTCCCTCCCAGGTTCTTAATTACGCTGCGGCTTTGAGCCGACGCCAAGGCGTCTCGGCCGACGCCGCCCTGCTCGCCGAAGGATTGATGGAGGAAGAGGATTTTTATCGGGCGCTGGCCGACTACCTCAACGTGCAGTTCGAGCAGGAAGATTTGGAGATCGCTCCCTCGATCGAAGCGTCGCGCGCCGTCGAATTGGGATATGCGCCACTCGCGCCAAACTCCTTGGGGCTGCGATGGGTCTTTGCGCCGCGAGGCGCCGCGATCGGTCATTTGATCGGCGCGGCGCGGGGCGAGAAATCCCGGCCCCTTTTCGCCGTCACCACCCGGCGCCGCTTCATCGAAGCGCTTCAAGAAGAACCACTAAAGGCGGCCGGGCGGACCGCGCCCTATCGCGCCGAACGCGTCGACCCCGAGCTCTGCGCCCGGACGGCGTTAACGCGCCGCTCCATCGCTTATTTCGCGGCGGGGCTCCTTCTGCCGTTCGTTTTTCTTTTTCTTCCCTATCGGCCGCTAGCGCTGGCCGTGGCCTTGCCGATCGCGACGCTGTTTCTCGCGAGCGTCTTCATGCGGCTCTTCGCCTGCGCGGCGAGTTTTGAATCCGGCGACCGCAATTTCGAGATCAGCGACGCCGATTTGCCGGTCTATACCGTCATCGCGCCGCTTTACCGGGAAGCGACCGTGGCCCGGCAGCTCTCGCGGGCGATCGACAGTCTCGATTACCCCCGGGCCAAGCTCGACGTCATCTTCGTCGTCGAAGAGGACGACAAGGAAACGCAAGCGGCGTTGCGAGAGCATCGTCTCCGCGCCCCACACCAGATTGTCGTCGCCCCTCGCGGCGCGCCCAAGACCAAGCCGCGCGCCATGAATGTCGCCGCGCCCTTCGCTCGCGGCCGGTTGCTGACCGTCTACGACGCAGAGGATTTGCCCGAACCGCGCCAGCTTCGCCGGGCGGCCGCGCTGTTCGCCCGGCTTCCCTCGCGAGTCGCCTGTCTGCAGGCGAGTCTGTGCATCGACAACGGCCCGCACAATTTGCTCGCGGCCCATTTTGCGCTGGAATACGCCGCCCTGTTCGACGTGTTCAACAAAGGTCTCAGCGTCATGAGGACGCCCATGTTCCTTGGCGGAACCTCGAATCACTTCCGTATCGACGCGTTGCGCCGGGTTGGCTTTTGGGACGCCTATAATGTGACCGAGGACGCGGATCTCGGCCTACGCCTGGCCCGCGCGGGATATGCGATACGGACCTTCGATTCCCACACTTACGAAGAAGCGCCGACGACCTTGAAGGCGCTACTGAATCAGCGCACGCGCTGGCTCAAGGGCTGGATGCGCACTGCCATTGTTTCGTGAATATTAAATATATTCAACCACTTAAGAGCGCTGTCAGCGGTCAAAAAGCCCCCGTGCTAACACGGTCAAAACAAGCTTTTAGTCGCCCGTGGGCGCTATCGCGGCTACAGATCATGAGGCGCGGTCGCGACGAAAATTCAGTTTCCGCCCCCTGCCCTGCTACGTTTGCTAATTTTGCTACACTTCGTCTCGCATCCGGGCGCTGTTCCGCCCCGTGCCCTTGCCTCGCACCCCGAATATGAGCGCGGTATCTAAATACCCGTTGGCGGTCATTCATCGTTTTGCTCACGATGCTGCTAGCCGGTTCATGCGGCTTGCTCCAGCGCAGCGGGCGGGAAGCGTGACGGGAAGCGCCACCCGCCTTTCGTGTCGAGCGGCGGGGTCTTGCCTCGATAGGAAGTCCACGCGGCCCATTCAGGGGAGCCATTCTCGATCCATACGCCCGGCGCGCCTGCTGGCGAAGCGGCCTTCGGCGCCAGCCCCTGCCAGCGCTTCTCAGTGAGCCAGCGAGAGGCGGAAACGACAAATTTTTTGTCTTTGCCGGCCATCGAAGCGGCGTAGGCTTTGGCTCCAGCGATGATGGCCGCTGGATCATGGCCGCTGGCAACAGCTTCGCGAAAAGCCTTTCGGGCGGGTTCAATCGCCGTCCCGCCTTCACGTTCGGGATACGCCCCTAGAAAGTCGGAAAAAAAAACATTGGGTTCACGCCCGTCTATTTTTTTCTCTGTTTTCTCTTCTTCTTCTCTTAGAGCGTCACACGGCGTCACGCTGGCGTCTCGGCCTTCGTCACACGGCGTCACGCTGGCGTCATTGCGAGCTTGTCTCTCCCTCCAGCGCCTCGTTCGTTCAGCGGCGGTCAATGGCTCGCTGGCGTCCACGTCATTGTCGTTGCGCCCGCCAAGGGGGATGAGGCGCAAGGCGTCGCCATCGCCTTCGATCAGGCCAGCCGCTCGCAGGGCTTCAATGCGCCGCTCCAGCGATTTTCGCGAGGTGCGAAGCAAAAACGCCGCGTCATCAAGGCCGGGGAGCTTCCCGCCGGACCATGAGGCGACGCAATGCAGGTTGAACCACAACCGAAAGAGGCCAGCGGGGAGGCGCTGCATACGGCGATCCAAAAACACCAATTCGGGACACTTCCACCAGCGGCTATTCATCGTCTCACCTATTTTCGATGGCGATGCGAACCGCCCCGATGGCGGCGGCGGTTAGCGGCGTCCCGATAGCGGCGGCTAGCAGGGGCGTTAGGCTTAGTGTCAGTGCGACGATCATGGGGACTGGCATGGGGGCCTCCAGACAAGGGCAGGCGTTGCCGTAAGATATTGGCCTAAAAGTCGTAGTGTGCTACGATAGGTTCATGCTGGGTTAAAAGTCAAGACAATTAGAACGGCGTGAGCTAGATGGAAAAGAATAGGCTAACCGGGCGACAGATTGCGGCGGCTCGCGCGCTGCTAGGCATGATGCAGCCAGAGCTTGCAGAGCGGGCTAATATCTCGACAGGGACACTCAAGAGAATGGAGGCCAGCGAGGGGGCCGCGCCCGGCTTCGCGAACAACGTGGAGGCCATCCGTCGCGCCCTCGAAGCCGCTGGCGTTGAGTTTATCGCGGAAAATGGCGGCGGCGCGGGCGTGCGGCTCCGCAAGGCGCGGGCGGAATGAGCAAGATTCTCAATGTGTTGCTGTCGGCAGTGAATTTGGCGCTCTTCTCAATTGGCGCCTACTTTATGTTCACTCGGGGCATCGGGAAGAATGGTGGGTGGACGCCTGTCGAACTCGTGACAATCATGCTGACAGCGCTCGGCGTAATGGTCGCCGTACTCACGCTTTTTATTGCTATTCTCGCAGTATGGGGCTTTAGTAGACTATCCGATGAAGCCAGAGACAAGGCCGAAAAAGTAGCGAAGATTGTTGCTGAACAGGAAACCAGACATTATTTGGGCTCCAAGTTGCCGACTATGGTCGAAGACGAAATAGAACGCAGAATCGGGTCCAATCAGGGCTATGGTGCGGGAGCAGCGGGAGGGGACGGCAATGCAAGCGGTGCTTGAGCGACTTCCGATTGAAGTTATTCGCGACTTTACGCAAGCGATTCCCGTCGACGTCCGCGCGCTTGCGAAGAAGCTTGGTATCCGCGTTTCGGACGAAGACCTTGGCCCCGACATATCAGGGAAAATCGAGCGCGACCGTGAAAACGGATTTTCAATTTCGGTGAACGCTCGTCACAGCGAGACGCGGCGCCGCTTTACGCTCGCCCATGAGATTGCTCATTACGTCTTGCATCGCAACAAAATCGGTGACGGAATTATTGACGACGGCCTTTATCGCAGTTCCAGAGGCGATGCTATCGAACGGCAGGCTAACAATTACGCTGCATCTATCCTCATGCCGGCGCCACTGGTAGGCGAAAAATGGCGGGGTGGAATGAAAACCGCCGGCGATCTTGCGCGGGAATTTAACGTTTCTACTGCGGTCGCAGGGATAAGAATCAGAGAGCTACGCCTTTCCTGACATCTCTTAGCATGGCGCAAAATCCGCCATGAGCGATTTTGCGGTATGCCGCGGGTTTCGTGAACAATGTTCATGATCCGGGCCGGGGATTCCCGCTCCCCCCTTTTGGGGACCGGGAAGGGCGGCCTTGCGTGGCGATGGCAACCCTCGAATTGAGGAGCAGCCACGCGGCGAAGACGGGCGCGTGAAGGCCATAGACCGAACTGTTGACAAAGTAAACGGTTCGGTCCCATCACGCCCAACTGGCAATAGCGCAGATCAGGGGCTGCGCCGGTTGCGCCATGCCGCCACGCCAGAGATAGACGAAACCACCGGCGAAGTCATTCGCGACGCTTTGAAGAACCTAATTCGCGATGACAATGAGGCCCTCGATCTACTTGACGGGGCGATGAAACAAAGGCCGGGAGGGGTGAATAATCCGCATGGCGCCAACCAGCATAATAAGCACCCCGATAAGAAAGAGGTCAACGTTGATATTATCAACATTGACCAGCCATCGCGCCCGACTGGGACAAGCGCCGACCAAGGCCTGCGCCGCCTGCGCCATGCTGCGACGGCGGAAAAAGGTCGCCGAAAAGGGCGACCTATCACCACCGGCCACAACGGCTGGCGCTAAACGGTCGCAACCCATTGAT
This sequence comes from Methylocystis sp. KS32, assembly GCA_002862095.1. Lineage (GTDB taxonomy): Bacteria > Pseudomonadota > Alphaproteobacteria > Rhizobiales > Beijerinckiaceae > Methylocystis. The sequence continues at coordinate 292,734 of PHSQ01000001.1, forward strand.
TCCGTGACTTATTCGGCGTTTCCCGAATAAATGGCGCGGGAAGGCCAAAGACCGAACCTTTTACAATGTAACAGGTTCGGCTGCTCCAAGGCGCGCCATTGAGCCGTTGCGATATCGCAGCGACTAGTCTAACTGATTGATTATCGAGGGCTTTTTCCCCTTCGTGGCGCGTAATTCAGTCGTCATCATATGGTGACAACTGGTCTAAGCCATTGATTTAGCTAATTATCCCCCTTTGGGGGGAAAATATCGCCCGGCGGCGTCTGGGCCTTCACTAGCGGATATCCGATTTAGGAATAACGGATATCCGATTCAGGCGGTCACGCCTTCACTTTCGCCCGGCGCAGCGCCACGAATCCCGGCTTCATGCCGAAGACGGCGGCTATTTCGGCATTAGAACAACCGGCGGTCGCCATATCCTGAAACAGCGCTTCGCCATCGCCGGTCAATCGCCTGCCCTTGCTTTCGCCCGTGGCGAGCTGGATGCTGGCGGCGCGGGCTGCCCAGTCTGGCGTCGTCGTCGCGTCAGTGACGTATCCCGCCCGATCCATGAGCCAATCGCGTGACGCCTTGCCCTCGATTGCTACCGCGGGCTTCGCGGGCTTCGAGGGCTTCGATGGCTTCGCCTCCAGCTTCGTGAGCCGGCCCTCGATCATATCAAGCCGATCTACAATGGCCGGGTCTATCGCGGCGTCATTGAGGAACGAAGCAAGCCTTCCCGCGAAAGCCGGATCGTCACGCAGCTTGCCAGCAATGGCGAGCAACAAAGGGCGGGCGGATTCGGGGGCGCGCACATTGATTTGAACAAGCATCGTAGCAACTCCTATCATTTGCTATCACGCTAGCTAATGCTAGCTAGAGATATATAGCATTTGATAGGATAGCTCGCAATAGCAAGTGCTAGCGTGTGCTAGCGGTGGTTAATTACCCCTCGAAAGCTTCTCGTCGCAAGCCTCGCGTTCTATGACGCCTGTCAGGGTGCGAAGATATTCTACGGCGTAATCGTGACTGGTCACACCTACTAGCGCCGCCGCCGCGCCGTGCAAGAGGTTCAAGGCAAGCTCAAGGGCCTCGTCGCCAGTCTCGCACGCTTCCACGGCGTTCATGACAAGGCTTATCGCGGTCTTCGCATCGCTGCGTTGTGCAATGGTAAGCCGTTGTTTCATGAGGCTTTTTCCATGGCGTCCGCTTGGTCCGCGAGCTGCGTAAGAGCGTCTCTGATATGCCTGTCGAGGGCGTCTAAGTCGTATCTGGTCAAATGCGGCAACTCGCATGGAAGCTCGCTAGGGATTGCTAGCAGGCGGTTGCGGAACGAGACCATAATCAGGTCTAGGTCATGCTGCAATTTGGTGCGTGAGAGATATTCGCCTTTGGCAATTTGGTTCTTTAGCTGTTGCCCTTCGCACTGCGCCTTAGCCAAACGCGCCCTCTCAAGCGAAAGATCGGCAACGCCCTCGCTACCGCCGCGCCCGGCTGCGACTTCGCTCAGGTGAGCAATAAGGGCATGAAGGCTGCCCGGCATTGGCAACTTGCCGTGTTCATTCAAGGCGATTATGCCGATTTTTAGATAGCGGCTAACGGTCGGCGCCGCGACGCCAAGGTGACGGGCGAAAGCAGCTTGAGAAAGTTCAGAATTAGCGGTCATTTTGTTAAAGCCCCCTCCCTCGTTTTTACTACTTTTTTATGTGAAACCATAGAACTGCTTGATTTTTCTAGGGAAAATCGTAACGTTAAAGCCCTAGGGTTGGACCTCAGAGCTTGGGTAAGGGGGCTGCCGCGCCCCGCTACACCAATAGGTTGTAGATAGGACCCGTGACGGGTAGGGGTAGGGGCTACGTGAGCGCCCTTTGAGCGCCCGCTACCTGCTAGACCCAAATTATTTTCGCTCACCCACGGCCCTCGCTGCTAATCCTAGAGGCCATCAATATAAGCCCAATATCGCACCCGCCGTCGTCCCGCTCGCCCTGACCTGCGAGACCCTGATCCAAAGTGTCGAGCCAGCGGAAACACCCTCGAAGATCGCCGTTGCGCCATCCGCCATCGTCGCCACAAGGTTGCCAGCCGCTCCGACATAGACGCCCCTTGTCGTCGCGAAGGTCTGCGTGTCACTCGGCGTCACCGCTACGGCGCTCACAAACGGGCTGTTTAACGACGGCGTGAAACCTGAAAATGGGTCCATTTGTTTGTCTTTCGATGAATCAATAGAGCGCCGTCAAATGTTGCGCCGTTGTTCCCTTTTTCAGAATGGCTTGCGCGCGCACGGGCAGAACGCTTCCCGATTTTATTCCGCGCAGCGTCGCAACGCTGTGGTCCGAAAATGCAATGCGAAGGTCGCCGCCAGTCCCGACATAAATCGCGCGCGTCAACGGGATCGTTTTCGTGTCACTCGGAACAATCTCGCTCGCGCCCTCGAATGGCCGCTCAAACATCGCCGCGTTAAATCCTCGCATCGCCTGCATGTGTTCTCTCGTTCAAAGTTGGCGGCGCGGCCCAAGGACTTGAAAACCGCGCCGCCTTCGCGCTCGCGACTCCGCCAGAGAGCGAGCGCAACTCGTTTACGCCGCGGTTAAGCCTTTCGCGCAGCGGCAATGACTTCGGGCGGCGACCAATAACCAGAATCGATCGGCTCAGGAACGCGCCCGCCAATTCGCACCGGCTTCCCATCGCCATGCTGTTCCGCGAAGCCGAGTTTGATCAGCCTTTCGGCCTGCGCGCGAGGAAAACCGGCGAGTTCGCCTTTCAAATACGGCAAATCATTTCTCAAAAATCGCACGCAAACCATATCGTTCGTGTTCGTGTTCATGTTCTATGTCCTTTCGTTTTGTTACCGGGTCGTCAGATTCGGGCGCCATCGGTCGGCGCGGTGTGGGCGTTCCTCGATGTCAAAAGGTCGCGCGTATCCTTTCGCGATCAGTCGCTTCGCTTGCGCCGAATCCAGTTCGACGATTGCGCCGCGAAGATGCTTGCCATGTGCGACCAGCATGACGACGCGCTGTTTTTCGTTCGCGCTCATCAAATAAATCCGCTTGTCGGATCGGCGGGGATGCTCACCAAAGAAACTTCGAGCGGCGTCCAGCGCGTTATCAGGTGAATGGGCGGCGTTGCCGAGTTATCCACGCGTCTTTCATAAATCGCATAACCGACACTCAACGCTCGAATAATTCCGTCCTTCACGTCCTGATAAGCTCTGTCGCCATCGGGATTGCGCGAGAATCTCGCCTTCCCGGCCACAGCGGTTCCGGTCGCTCGAATTGTGTCCGGCAGCACGACGCCAAGAATCTCCTTAATTCCGTCGTGCTTATGGCTATCCAAAAGCGGGATGCCAATTTTCAAATGCGCCATGTCAATTGCGCGCTTGCTGCAATCAAGGATTTCCTGAAACAATCCGTCTCGCGGATTCTCTCGCAAGACAGGCGTTGGCGTCGCGAAGATCAGTTCAACTGTGCGCGTCTTTTCATCTAGGCTTGACGGCGCGGCGCTCACCGATCGGCGCACCATTGTCTTTGCCGCGTAGCGCGCGGCGCTGGAGGGTGTGTCCACGGGTTCGGCTATCAAGCGGGCAATCAAGTGAACGGCCTCGCGTTGAGGAAGCTCACAAACATCGCCGGGCTCGTGCCATTGCCAACGCGAGCTAAATCTAACGACCTGCATTATTCCGCCCCCTCGCTGCTCATCGCCGCGCGCTGCGCTTCGCGCCGTTGCTCATTCGCCGCGAGACGCGCGTTTTCAGTTGCGATGACATGCGCGACATGCGCCGAAAGCGCCCCCGCTGGCGGGACAACACTGATTACGTCATGCCAGCGAATCCGCGAAAAGTTATCGCCCGGCGGCGCTGCGTTCACCCGCAAAAACCGCGCTTGCTCCTCGCGTGCTTTTTCCGTCGCTTCGAAAAACGCGAGCGCGCTTTCACGCCAATCAATCAACCATTCGCGAAACTCGTTGTCGTCAGCTTCTTCGACTTCGAGCTTGATGCGCGACTGAATTTCCTGTTCCGCGAGCGCGAGTTTTTCCAAGACAATTCGCGCGCGGTCAGCTTTTAGATCGTGCTTTTTAATTTCATCGTCATCGGCGTCGCTCGCGAGCAAATGTCTGCGTTCGAGGTCATGCGAATGAATGATCGAATCGGCGCCGCGGCGTTCGACTTCGATCCGCTCTAGCGCCTGATACAATTCGTCCAGCACGCTTTCCGGCGCGGGTGTCGCATCGCCTTTCTTGCGCGGCGCTGGAAGGAATTTTTGCCAGAATTTTTTATTCATGCGTTCAATCTCCGTGACGTGATAATCACGCGAGAGCGTTTGCAATTGCAACGGCTGTTTCTTGCAAACTTTTGCGCGTGAGTGCGATGGTGTGCAGCGTGTCGCACTCACTCGCCATCGCGCCGGATCAACCGCATCGGAAGCCGTCCGCGATGTTTAGCAACTGTCGCCACGCCAGCGGCTTCCCGCCGTTCAGTTCGACAATATTCGTCAACGCCTGTCTCGCATCTTTGCATAACGGCGCCGTGTGCGACGCGACGCGCGCAAGGTCATAGGCCAGTGCCTTCGCCGCGCCGCTTGCCGTCATGCCGTCATAATGTGTCGCGAGCGCGTCTCGTATCAGGCCGTCCCGTTTTTCGAGCAGCGTCCTTTCGTCCGGCTCGAAGATAAAATCGGCGTCCCCGATAAAAAACCGTTCGGCGCTTTCGCGTTTTTCGTCGTCGTCGATAAGCTGCGTCCTCGATAGCCATTGCGAAAATTTCTCGGCGGCGGCGGCTCGCCAGCGCAACCGGGCGATTGCAGCTAATGTCTCCGGGCTCAATTTCCGCCCCCTTGCGCTTCCCGCGCCTGCGAGGGCCACTGATGCGATTTGTCGATTTTTGATAACGACCTAGCGGGCGATGCGCTTGAGGCCACTGGGCGGCCCGCGCTCGCGTCCAATTCCCGGCGGGCGACGATTTTGCCGTTGATGCTTCGGCGTGTCGGAGTTCCTCGAGGGACTGCATCAAGGATCAGCGGCGGCTCGTATAGGGCTTTCGCCAACCGGGCCAGCTTCAGTTCGCTTGGCCCGAGGCGTACGGGCGCACGCGGCAACCATGTCTGGAGTAGGCGACCGTCTTCCGCGCGCGAGAGGGTCAATGTGAATTTGCCAATTGTGAAGGTCTTCGGCGGCATGAGGGGTTCCGTTTTCATGGATGCGGCGTTGCTTTTTCAAAACGGCATTTCATCATGGAAATAATCCGCGCCGCTCCCGGCATGGGCGTTCAGGTCGCGCCGGTCGGCTGGAGCGGGTGAGCGGTTGTTTTCCGGCTTCTGGCGTTCACGGCGCTTCGGCGTCAGCGCAAGGATTTTGTCGGCAATTATCGTTGTTACAATTTTGGCGACGCCGTCCTTTTCGTAAGTCTCGATTTTCAACGCGCCCGCCGCGCTCACGGCGTCGCCCTCGCCAAGTCCGACAAGTTCCGCGGCGGCGCTTTCGGAAAATACAATCAGCCTCCAGAATCTGAAGCCTTCGCCTTCGCGTGCTTTGATGGTCGCGGAAACAAAATTCTTGCCGTTTTTCGACGTGCGGGACTCGGGCGCGCGGAAGAGTGTTCCCGTCACAAGGGCATGGGCGGTCATTGCTGAAACCTTTCTTTCTCACATTCGAGGCAAAGCCAGACGCGCTTGCCGTCGATGGTCCATTCGTTCGACGCGTAATCGCCGCAAAGGCAAAAACGATTCGTGAATCCGGCGGCGACGGCTTCACGGTTGCGACGGTCTGCGGCGCGCTGGAGCTTGGTGATGTCTTCGCCAGCCGGTCGCGGCGGGACGGGCGTTGCAACCTTGGCGCGAGTTAGATCGCTTTCGAGGGTCTCGGCTTCGGAAAAAATTTCCTGAAAACCGCCCTTTGCGGAACCCCCAAAACCCCCGAAACCTACGGGGGCAATTGCAGGCGCGGCGGATTTTTTTTCCGAAACGCCGATTCCGGGAACCCCCAAAACCCCCGAAACGTCACATTGAGGGGTTTCGGGAGTTTTGGGGGTTCCGGATATGGCGCTTGCTGGATTTTTTTTTTCGGATTTAGCGCGCGCGATGGTTTGCCAGCGGCCCATGATTAGCCCTCAACTTTAAGTTGCGGGTTCCAGACATATGCGACGCTTGGACGGCCCCCGGCTGGCGACGGATCGGGGGGCACTTGCTTGCACCAGTTGTTTTCAACGAGCAGATCGATTGCCGCCGCCGCCGATTCTCTATCGGAAATTCCGGCCCAAGATTTTTTCCAAACGTCCCGCGCCGTGAACCGTTCCGGCAATTGCGCCCTTCGTTCGACGATGAGCTTGGCGCCGGCCTCAATCTGCAATCCGCCGGCGGCGTAGAGGCGCGTGGCGTGCGAACGAAGATAATCCGCGAAGTCGAGCGCGCGCCCGGTAGATTCGGCTTCAATAGCCCCGCGTCCACCGTCGGTTAAATGGAAGAGCAACGCCAGCGCCGAAACTGTCTTCGGCATTTTAAGCAGATGGCTTTCCAGCGTTGACGCCAGCTTGCCGCTTCGCGCTTCAGTCTGTAGTTCCGTCATCCATTGGCGAAACATATCTTGCGCGTCAGGCGTGAAGCCGAAAACGGCAGGTTCCTCTTGGGCCTTGGCGAAGTCGTGGAGATCGGAAAAGGCTGCGTTGTATTGCTCGCGCGCCCGCATATCCGGCGCCCGGTCAGTCCAGCGCCATTCGCCAATGTCATCGGGCCATACGGTGAGTTGAAGGCGCTGGATTAATCCATCGTCGCTTTCACCTGTCATCGCGCCTCTGACCAGCGGGGCAATACGCGCCGGCTGAACTCCTCCAATTATTGAAACGGTCGCGTTCTCTATGTGAATAGTTCCTCGCCCGATGCGGTCGTAGACGAAACTGCCATCGCCGTTGAAGGCCTCGAGGTAAAAGGCGCGTTCGCTCTGGAACTCTTCGCGTTCCATGCGAGCAATGAAGCCGGGCAGCTCGTCGCGAACCAGCAAGACCCCGCGCGGATTCTCGTTGAGCAACTCGCCAAGCTTTTCCACCGTCGCGTCGTTAACGATCAGTCGAGGGCACGGCGCTTCGTCTTCGTCTCCTCTCGCGGTTTCGGAGAGAAGGCGCTTGGCTTCGTCGCGGTCGCCGTCCTTAAGCGCCTTTCTCGCGCGCTTTTGAGCCTCGCCAGCATCTAATTGAGCAAGAGCGGATTCTATTTCGGTCTCGCGGGTTTCATCTTCCCATGCCTTCCGCATACCGTCTTGGAGCCCGTAGACGGGCGCTAGCGCCGCTTGCATGGCCGGACTCTTCATTGCGCTTGGGCGCCCGATGATCGCGCCCCAAAGGTTAGGGACGATGGTCCAGTCGTCATGCTGTTTTGGGCGAACGCGAACTGTATTCCCTGCAACGGCTGCTAGTCCGCAAATGGCCGCGATGGCGGAAAAGTCGGGGGGCGATTGTTGGCGGTCTGCGATGTCAAGAACGTAGTCGCGGATCGCATCGGGCAGTAGGCCGCCATCAAGCGGCAAAACTGGCGGCAGCGGGCTTTCTATCGGCTTCGGGCGCGGCCAGCGCTCGCTTGCTATCACGGTCGCGAGGTCTGGCGCGTGGACGATGATTTGCCCCGTGTCAGCGCGTTTTTCTCGATAATCTCGCGCGGCGGCGGCGGCCCATTCGTCCCGTTCAGCCTGTGTCCAACTCGGATCAAAAACGGTCATCGGCGCGCCTCCGCGTTCGGGCTTTCGAGCAAGTCGCGAAACGCCCCGGTCGCGGCGCGGGCGTGCGCGGCGAATAGTGAGACGCAGCCGTAGGCGGCCCGAAAGTCGCGTTCATCGATTGCAGCCGCCGCGTTTAGGGCCTCACGGGCGGCGTCGTGGAGGTTGTGCTTGACGAAGTTCAGCGTGCCGATCAGTTCCGCCACCGCTACGGCACGCTGCGTCGAATCTGTTTCAAAATCGGGCGCGGGCGCAATATTTTGCTTGTGATTCGCGAGCGAAGCGGTATAGTTGGGGCGATTTTCTTCATGAGGGTTTGGGCCTCCGTCGTTCGCCGCGACGGGGGCCTTAGTTTTATAGAGCATGACTCACGCCGCCTCCTCATTCGAGAGACGCGCCGGAAGTTCGTGAACGCTCGCCGCGACAATTCGCACGGACCGGCCGAGCTTTACCGCCTTGAGCAACCCGGCCTTTCGGAGGTCGTCAAACTGCTTTCGGCCAAGCCGAAGCGCACTTCGCGCCTCGTCGCAAGTCATTAGAACTGCGGGCGTTTCGGCCTTGGGAATTTTTAGAGGAATCATTCTGTCTCGCTCCGTCTGCCGCTTGTGTGCGGCGATGGCGCGAAGATGGAATATTTTTTGCGAGAGCGGATTGCTCAATAAGTTTTAGCGACGCTCAAATATTGGGCGCGCCCGCAAGCAGGACCGGAATTAGCACCGCATCGGCAAAATCGCTTTCCCCAGCGGCTTCCGCCCATCCCCGAATTTGCGTTTGATTGAGGTCGCGCGCGTCTCCTCCAAGTGCGACCATCGTCGCGAGCGACATATGTTTGAGCCAAAGCGCGTCGCTGGCTGTCCGGTCTTGATCCAGCTTGCGCCGTAATGTGGCGGCTTTGCCGTCTATCGTCGCTGGAGCGCCGGGGGCGGGGCGCAGTTCATAGGAAAGGGCAACCGTGTCTGCCTTCATTTTATCCGCGCGCTGGGCAGCTTCGGCGCGGGCGGGAATCTGTCTCCCGGACAAGATGGCAATCGCCAACCGGCAAGCCCGCAATCTCGGCATACCGCAGCATTCCAACGCCAGCGCGGTCGCGAGCAAATAGCGGTCCGCGTCGTAGTTTATGGCGACCTTCGGCGCGCCACCTTCGCCTTTTTGAGGCCCTCGCTTTGTCTGCGTCATCGCGGAAACACCACAACGTTTGCAGGCGCGGGCTTGCCCTCGACAATAGCAAGCAGCCTTGCTTGCCACGCGGCAAGAGCGGCGCGTTTCTTCTCGATTCCGTCCGACTTTAGATAGTGACGCCTTAAAACAGCCGTCTGCTTGTCGTCGCTCTCATGGCCGATGATCGCGCCGATTGTGTCGCGGGCAATCCCCATATCGTCCAGCTGCGAAGCGACCGTTCGCCGCAAATCGTGGGTTCCAAAATGCGAGATCGGAGAGCGGTTGCATTTACGCTGGAATGTTATCCGCGAGCCTACTGAGGATGATGTTAGGCCGGTCCCCCGTTCGCTTAGGAAAAGCGGCCCCTGCTTGATGCTTACAAGCCGACTGGCGACAATCTCGCGCGCCAGTCCAGAGAGCGGCGTTGTCCTCGGCTTTCCGTTCTTCGAGCGCTCCGCTGGAAGCGTCCAGACCCATGAGTCTTGATCAATTTCTTGCGCCGTCATTCCCGCGACTTCGCCACAACGAGAGCCTAGTAGAAGTTGCAGGCGAAGCACGGCGGAATGATCGGGCGGCGTCGCGTCCGAAAGCAGCCACGCATAGAGCGCCTTTATCTCGCTTTCGTCCAAGATGCGGTTGCGCGGCGTCCCCGGATCGTAAACGGCTATGCCGGACGTTGGATCGTTTTCGAGAATGTCTCGGCTTATGGCCCATCGGAACATTGCGCCAATGGTTTGCCGTCTCTTCTCGGCTTCGCGCTCATTGCCGCGCGCTGCAACGCCGTCCAGCAATTCGCGAACGTGGCGGCGCTCTATGTCTTGAGCGCTCATTTTCTTGATAGGCGCGAGGGCTCGCACAAGTCGTCGCTCAATGTCCGCCGCCGTGCGAAGCTTTCCCCTTACGCGCTTCTCGCAATAGATCGATATTAGTTGCTCGACGGTATAGGCCCTCGACTTCTCTTCTCGCTGCGCCGCTTCGTCCGCCAATAGATTTTTTCCAGCGCGCGCCGCTTTCGTTATCTCGTTCGCACGGTCGCGCGCCTCTTGTAGCGAGAGGTCGCGCGGGAATCCGCCTATTGGTCGCGATATGACCTTGCCGCCTTTCACGCGCGCAGCGACATACCATGTTCGCGCGCCATCGGAGGCGACTCTAATGGAGAGCCCGCGCGTCAGAATGTCCCGGATACGGTATGGCGCGCCATTCGGTTTGAGCGATTCTATAAATCTGTTTGTGAGCGCTTTCGCCTCGACTGTTTTACCAGCGCCTCGCTTCATAAAATGTCCCGCCACGATGTCCGAATGTCCGTTCCGTGCTAACACGGTCAAAACAAATGCGCGCCATTCGGATGGTATTTTGATAGATACTAGATGGAAGATAAAGCAGCGGTTTCCCTTTTACAAGCAGCATGTTATGACGCTAGATGGAAGCTGATGGAAACGATTTAGCAAGGCTGGATGCAGACGGCCGTGGTCCACTGCCGCGATCCGGCGCGCTTCCTTCGCGATCTTGGTCCAAGACGGGCGCTTGCGACGCTTGCGATGTTGACGGGCGGATTGGCGGGGCCGTTGCTGGGTCCGCCGCTGACGCTCGCTTTGCTGCTCAATTGCGTTTACGGCGATTTGCTGACGCCGACCACGAATGTCGAAATCGCGCTCTCGACGCTGTGGTGCTTTCTCGCCCTTTCCGGCGCCGCTTCGATCATATGGCCGTTGCTTCTGGGGATGCGTCGCCGGCCTCAGCTTTTGCGGTTTTGGCCGGCGCTGCTGCTGACGCCGTTCTGGCACCTCATGTTGACGGTGACCGCCTGGCGAGCCTTGAGCGAACTTTGGACCGAGCCGTTTCGCTGGCGCAAAACCGAACATGGCCTTGCGCCGCGCGGCGTCGGCCTATGCGAACAGCCAAAGCTTCAGCGAGAATCCTGACGCCAACGTCTTGCGGTAGTGCTCATAAAGCGCGAGGTGGCCGGCGCCGGGCTTCGGCAACTCGTTTTTCTTCAGCCTACGGAAAAAGGGCTGCGATATTTCCTCGAAATTGGCGAGGTTATAGGCGCCGTTGAACCGCTCCGACACGCGCTCCGCTATATCGGGAAACAGAAGGATGAAGGCTTTGAACAACGCCGGATTGACGATATTGGCCTCGATGCCGTGCAGCCTCAGCCCCGATTGGCAGGCGCGCAGATAAGGGTTCAACACGCGGTAGACGTCTTCGGGTCCGGCGTCGACGAAGGTCCCATCGATGGATTTCAGCGCCGCGTTGAAGGTCACGCGGGAAATCGCCCCCTTGCGCCGCTCGGAAGGCGAAAGCAGTCCGAAAAGCGCGCTATCCTCGCGGCCGTGAAACAGGTCGAACACATTGCGCAGCAGCGCGTCAGCCTCGGTTTCGGTCTCCGAGAGCCTGCGGATGTCGAGCAGCAGTTCCGCCGACACCGGGCGCTGCTTGGTGTTGATGTCCATGAAGAGCTGACATTCCTGCGCCCGCGTCAGTTTATTGTAGATGACGACAGGGACATTGACGCGTCGCTTGGCGAGATTGAAGCCGAAGACGCGATGCTGCCCGTCTATGATGAGAAAAGAGCGCTGGTCCTTGCGGAAACGTAGCGACTGGCTGGCCTGATCGTAATGCAATTCGGCGCTAGACTGCGCCGAAAGGATTATGGCGCTTGGCGCCGAGCCAAAGCCGCTGTCAATATAATCGGCGATTTCCTTCGCGCGGCGCTTGTCGAGCAGACGCTGAAACCCGTCGATTGGATTTTCCTGTCTGGTGTCGGCCGCGCATGTCGCCGCCAGCACGTCGCTCGGGAGAACCGTCGAATAGAAGCGATATTTGCCTTGCGTGACGATCAGCGCCGTCTCGGCGATGAATTGGTCATCCGCCGCCCGCCGGGGCCGCGCGGCGGCAGGCGAAGAATCGCACTTCTCGTCCGAATGAGGCCTGCGCCCTTCGGAGCCATTTGCGGGAACGATCCGGCCGCGAGCCATGCGCCTGGTCTCCGGTTGGCGGATGTAATTTTCGGCTGTCCGCAACGCAGCGAATCGACCGAAGGCGACAACAGATTAGGCGTGAATCCCCCGGAGAACAATAAAAAGCCTAATCGCTGCGCCGGGAGGACCATGTGGCGTGGAGGACGCCGTCGAGCGCCGCAAGCTCGGCCGTCACCGCGTCGAGTTCATCAGCTTCGACGCTGCTGGGCGATAGCGTCGCCACCAGTTCCACCTCGTCGTCGCGGTCAAGCTCCTCGATGTCGCCGACCGGATATTTCGCGGCTTCGAGTTTTTCGATCAAAAGGTCGCGGATCGCGTCTCTCTTTGTCTCCACAGCCGTCACATGCACCTCGTAGATCGCCTCGGTCGCGCTTTCGTCGATCGGCGCGCGCTCGATCAGCGTGACGAGTGGCCGGAGGAAAGTGTTTCCGCCCAGGATAAAAGCGGCGAGCAGCGCGGCCTCGACGGGGTGGTCCGCGCCCGCAAAGGCGCCGGTGACGGCGGAGCACCAGATCGTCGCGGCGGTGTTCAGGCCGCGGATATTCGTGCCCTCCTTGAGGATTACGCCGGCGCCAAGGAAACCGACGCCCGACGCGACATAGGCCAAAACCTGCGTTGCGCCCGGATTGCCGTTTAGCCTCATGCCAAGATCGACGAAAGCCGAGGCGCCGAGGGCCACCAGCGCATTGGTGCGTAGGCCTGCGTTGCGCTGACGATATTGCCGCTCGGCGCCGATGGCGGTGCCGAGCAGTAGGGCGACGAATAGGGAGAAGAAGGTGTTCAAAAATTCCTGCGCGTCGAAATGGGTGAGCGCCGTCATTGGCAGTCCGTCGGTTAAGTGATGGATTCCCGTCAACTCCTGGGTATAGTGGCAATGTGACATTGGCGCGAGGCGCTTTTCGGGAGCCGGAGGAAAGGTGGAGCGTCGCGGTTTCATCGCGGGAGTTGGTTGGGCGGCGGCGGGGCCGGGCGCGCTGACCGGGCGAACCGCTCCTGTCTCCGCGCCGCCGCCGCCCAAGCCGCCTTACGTGGTGTTGGCCCAGGCCGGAGATAAATGCGTGAAGGCGGCGGAGGAATTGCTCCGCAAATGTTTCGAGCGCTTCGCGGCGAAAGATTCCTCGCTTGTCGATTGCGCCAGATCCGCCAGCGACGTTCTGGGATCTTGCGCCGCTTTGTCCGCTCTGGCCGCGACCGGCGCGCCTTTCGCGCTCGGTTTCGCCCGCACAGCGGCTGAGCTGTGCCTCGTCAGCCAAAAGGACTGCGACCGCTTTCCCCAGATCGCCGAATGCCAGGCGCTTGGCGCCGCCTGCGCGGCCTGCGCCGAGGAATGCCGCAAGGTCGCGGGCGGATAACGCCCTAATTCTGCAGCGTCAAAAAGCAAAAAACTGGAGCGGTTAAGGGGAACGCCATTGCGAGCGGAGCGAAGCAATCCAGGGGGGCTGGCGGTCCCTTTTGCCTTTGCATGCCCGCAAGAATGCTCGAAGCGGTCCAGCCTCGGCCTTACGACCCCTGGATTGCTTCGTCATTTCGTTCCTCGCAATGACGAACCCGCCGGCGAATTCGTTCAGACGCAGTAACTAAATGTGAATCGCTCTTTTGCCGACGGCGAGCGCGGCTTCCTTGACGGCCTCCGACATGGTGGGATGAGCATGACAGATGCGGGAGAGGTCTTCCGCCGAGCCTGAAAAACCCATCAATACGCAAGCCTCGGCGATCAATTCGCCGGCGCCCGCGCCCAGGATATGCACGCCAAGAACCCGATCGGTTGCGGCGTCGGCGATGATTTTCACGAAGCCCTCGGTCTCCCGCATCGCGCGGGCGCGGCCATTGGCGGTGAAAGGGAATTTGCCGATATTGACCGGGGCGCCCTTGGCCCGCGCTTCCTCTTCGGTGAGGCCGACGCTGGCGATCTCGGGCATTGTGTAAACGACGCCGGGAATCACTTTGTAGTCGACATGTCCGTGCTGTCCGGCAAGGATTTCGGCGACGGCGACGCCTTCCTCCTCGGCCTTATGTGCGAGCATCGGTCCCCGGACGACGTCGCCGATGGCGTAGACGCCGGGAATATTGGCGGCGAAATTGTCGTCGATGACGACGCGGCCGCGCTCCAGCGTCACGCCGGCTTCCGCCAGTCCGAGACCCTCGGTGTAAGGAATGCGTCCGGTCGCGATCAGCACGGCGTCGGCGCCGATGACGCCTTCGGTTCCGCCGTCTACGGCGGCGAAGGACACGGTGACGGCGCCCTCGGCGCGCGCGACCCGGGTGACCTTGGTCGAAAGCCGGAAATCGAAGCCCTGCTTCTCGAGGATTTTTTGAAAGCGCCGGGCGACCTCGAGATCGAAGCCGGGCAGGATGCGATCCAGGAATTCTATCACGGTGACTTTGGCGCCGAGCCGCCGCCAGACCGAACCAAGTTCCAGCCCGATCACGCCGGCGCCGACGATCACCAGATTTTCCGGAACCTTTGGCAGGCTCAGCGCGCCGGTGGAAGAGAGAAGGAGCTTTTCGTCGATTTCTATCGGCGCGCCATCGGCGTCGCGCAGCGGGGCGACTGCGGAGCCGGTGGCGATGACCACATTTTTGGTGGAAAGCGTTTGTTTGCCGCCGTCCGCAGCCGTCACCTCGACCTGATGTCCTCCCTCTCCGCGCAAAAGCTTTCCGACCCCCATGAAGGCGTCGACGCCGTTCTTTTTCAGCAGGAAGGCGACGCCGCTGACATTGGCGCCGACGGTTGCGTCCTTGTGCTTCATCATCGCCGAAAGATCGAGACGCGGAGCGTCGACGAGAACGCCGAGCGGCGCCAGGGCATGGGCCGCTTCGCTGAACATATGGGAGGCGTGCAGCAGCGCCTTGGAGGGAATGCAGCCGACATTGAGGCATGTGCCGCCGAAAGTCGGGCTTTTCTCCACGACCGCCGTTTTCAGCCCAAGTTGCGCGGCGCGAATCGCGCACACATAACCGCCCGGACCGGTTCCGATGACGATGAGATCATAGCTCATGCAGCTGTCCATCCCCTTTTTGCTCCGCCGCCCCGTCTCGCGGGGCGGGCGACTTTGCATCGAAAGAGCCGCGGAAAGCTAGAGGCCAAATCAGCCTGCGGGGCCGTCAGCCCACGGCCCAAACATAAATAGCCACGGCGAAAAGGCCGAGGCCGGTCTGACCCAGTTCCAGCTGGCCCCAAAGCTTGATGACATTGCGCGCTTCATGAGCGCCCTCGCCGCCAATCAAGGCCAATATGCGGTTGTTGAGCGGCACGATGGCGAAATAAGTGTAGGGCCAGCTCGCAATAATCACCAGCGCGCCGAGCAGCCACCGCACGTCGTCGAGTTCACGGAAGGTCACGAAGCCGCAAATCGCCGACAAAAGCGCCAGTCCTGCGAGCACGATGAAGCCGCGGTGATCGGAAGGCTCCCATTCCTTGGCGAGCGCGCCGTCGTCCAGAGCTTCCCGCGCCGGCTGCTCCACGTAATTTAGATAAAGCGAGGCGCCGCTGAAACCGCCTGCGGCGGCGAGCGCGAGAGAACCGATGATCATGAGTTGCGTCCTTCTTGGGTGAAGCAATAGGCGATGTCCCTGCCGGGGGTCAGGCGGATTCGATCGCTTCTTCGTCGCAAACGACCCTGGCGTTGGTCTTGGCCTCCCCGGCGACGTCGAGCTTGATCGCTTGCACGTCGCCTTTCTGAGATTCGTCGCGCGACATGAAATGATCGAAGAAGATCTTCATGGTGCGATCGACGCCAAAGGAATTTATACGCCTCGTGTCGTCGCCATAGAAGCGCGCGGCATTGGGCGAAGCGGTCACGAGATCGTATGACGGGAAGTAAGCGATGTTCGAACGCGCGCGCACCACTTCGTCGGCCGCCGCGCGCAAAATCGCCTTCGACGCCGAGTTGGAGACAAGCACATGACGGTCTTCGCTCGTCGCGATGATCGAAACCGGGGAGACGCTCAGGATCATCCGCGCATTCGGGTTGCGCGCGTAAACGAGGTCGGCCGAGGCGAGGAAGTCACGCACGACGTCGCCGACGGTCATGTTCCAGAACTCGTAAGTTTGCGGATCATAGTCGCCGCCGGCGACGCCAGGGGCGAGTTGCAGCACCGCGCCGTCCGATTTATGGCGCCAGCACTCGGTGAGGCCGAAGGTGAAGACGAAGACGTCCATCGTCTCGATCATTTTCCGCACGGCTGCGAAATGCCGTTCCCGATCCGCGCGCATGTCCTCGACGCTGGCGTATCCATCGGGCTCGATGCGCGGCCGGAAGGGGTCGACGACGCGGCCGTTCTCGGTGGTCCAGACGTCGAGATCGGGCTTGAAGTCGCCATAGGCCCGTTGGATCAACTGCAAAAGTTGCGTCGTCGTATAAAGATTGCCGTAGCGGCAGGAGTACATCGAATAATTGCGGCGCCGCGCCTCTTGTGGCGACATTCCCTCGGGCGGCTGCTCGGCTAAATAATAGTGATAGCCGCTCTGTTGCAGCCGATGCGCGATTTCCTGGGCGAAACAGCTTCCCCCGGTCGCGACCTTGTCCCGCGGCGAAATCTTGAAGGGCGCCTCGACGATCGGATCGAGCGCGAAGGGCGGCAGCGAGGCCACCGCCTTGCGCCAGAAGCGATGGTCGGGTAGGGAGCTATAGGGATTGTCCGCCAATGGTCGGTCTCCTGTTGGATGGCGCTGCCCGCCTCGCGTTCGGCGCCGCCCTAGATCGTGTCGGGAACATAAACGCAGCCCGGCCGCTTGTCATCCGTCGGCGCCGCCTCCCAAGACAAGGGCGGCCAGCGCGCTGACCCGTTCATGGCGCTTCACACGCATGATTTCGCAAATCGACAAACAGATTTTCCGCTGCTGGAAGCAACTCGTCGTGGAGCCGCGACTCGCCAAAATCACCGGCAGAGTCATGCGAGGCGTCAGTCCGCGCATCGCCGTCATCGGCAATTGCCAGAGCTATGGGGTGGCTTACGCGATGAAACTGCTTGCCCCCACCGCGCGGGTCGACCATTATTCGTCTATCGGCAAGGCGCGGGCGGACATCGGACTGCTGACCAAAACCCTTGCGACTTATGACCAGGTCTTTTCGCAGGATTTTCCTCCTTCCATCGTTAAGGGAGGGGATTCCCAGGAATTGCTGCGCCGCTTGAACAACGCCACGCTGTTTCCAACGGTGAGTTTCGCGGCATTCCATCCCGACCTCGTTTATCTGCTCGATGCGGCGAAATGCAATAAGGCGCTATTTGGACCGCTGGGTCCCTACCACTCGTCTCTGGCGGTGTTCGCCTATCGGGTCGGATTGTCGGCGAAACAGGCCAACGCCCTTTTCAACCGCAATGTATTCGAAGCCGTCGGCTTTTTCGACGTCTGGAATTCAGCCGCGGGGGAGTTCCTGGCCAACGCCAAACGCTACGATCTCGATCTTTCGAACGAACTGATGAACTGGTCGCGACGCGGCGTCTTCATGTATTCGATCGTCCACCCCAAACCCTTCGTGCTCGCCGACATCGCGCGACGTCTCTTCGCCAAGAAGGGCCTCGTCGTGCGCAATGAGAATCTCGACGATTACGTGATCGACGATCTCGCGCGGGCGGAGATTTTTCCTGTCTATCCAGAAATCGCGGAAAACTTTGGGGTGCGTGGCGGCTATCTGTTCAAACAGGGCAATTTCCACATCTCCAACGGGGTAGGAAGTTTCATGACCCTGCCGGAATATCTCGAGGCCTGTTACGCCGTTTACAAGCGCGCGCGCCCTTCGCAAATCTCCCATCCGCGCGTTGACGGCTGGCTTTCGGACGAGACGATCACTCGCAAGCTCATCGCTCTGGCGCAAGAAAATTTCGCGCGCGGAGCGACGCCGGTTTTGTGAGTCTCTTCGACCAGGCGGACTTATCGGCTCGCGATTTCACATCGCCATCATTGACGCTCGTTCCATCTCATGGAAAAATGCGCGGATACGCGGCGCGATTTCCTTGCGGAAGCGCGAACCGTTGAAGACGCCGTAATGTCCGACGCCCTCCTGCAAATGATGCAGGCGACGCTCCGGCGGAATTTCGGCGCATAGGCCCTGCGCCGCGTAAGTCTGGCCGGCGCCGGATATGTCGTCCTTCTCCCCTTCGATCGTCAGCAGCGCGGTGCGGCGAATCGCCCGAAGATCGATGAGTTCGCCCCGGTGACGCAGCAGTCTGAGCGGAAGGGCGTGTTTAATGAATACATCCTCCACCGTCTGCAGATAGAATTCGGCGGTCATATCCATGACGGCGAGATACTCGTCGTAGAAGTCGCGGTGTTTCTCGGCGCTATCGCCATCGCCTGCGACAAGATGATTGAACATTTCGAAATGCGCCGAAACATGGCGTTCGATATTCATCGCCATGAAGCCGGAGAGCTGCAGAAAGCCGGGATAGACCTTGCGTCCCATGCCGGCGTTCGGAAATGGCACGGCGTGGATGCAATGCTGCTTAAACCAGTTGATCCCACGTTCTTCCGCGAGGCGGTTCACGGAGGTGGGGTTGACGCGAGGGTCGATGGGGCCACCCATCAGCACCAAGGACTCGGGGACATGGGGGTCGTTTCTCGCCTCCAGCATGGCGACGGCGCAGATCAAGGGAACGGACGCCTGACAGACGCCGAGTGTGTGCACGGGAACCCCGTCCCAATCCTTGGAGAGGTGAGCCAATATCTCGGCTAGATAGTCGATATAGTCCTCGAGGTCGAAGCGGCCTTCGCTCAGCGGCACGGCGCGCGCGTCGCTCCAGTCGGTGATATAGACGTCATGGCTCGGAAGAAAGGCCTCGACCGTTCCCCGCAGGAGCGTCGCATAGTGGCCGGACATGGGCGCCACGACCAGCAATTTCGACTGGCGGGGCGCTGGACCTATGAATTCCCGTTTGAAATGGAGCAGGCGGCAAAATGGCCGCGCCCAAACATGCTCCTCGGTGATGAGGGTCGGCTCGCCGTCGATTTCGACTGTTTGAAAACCGAACACCGGCTTGCCATAGCGCCGGGTCATGCGTTCGAACAATTCGGCGGAGGCGGCGAGATTTCGCGCCACCGGCGTGTTGGCGAACGGATGGAGGGGGCTCTTAAGCATCTGCATCGCGGTTTCGGACAGCGCGCGCGCCGGGGCGAAGGCCAGATGCAGCAATTCGTACATCTGATAGGAAGAATACCTGTCCATTTCACTCTTCTCCCGGGACGGATCGACAACCAGAGGCGCGGTGGCGACGCGCTTTCCATGCTGCGATGCACAAAATCTGCCCTAACCATAGCTTATATGGCGCGAATTGGAAGCGACCGCGCCCTCTTTCCCGATAAGAGACGGAAATTCTTATCAGATAAGCGCACGGACCGCGAGCGCACGCGAAGACGCTCGCCTTTTGCGGACTTTTGGTTAAGCTGTTGTTCCTGTCAAAGGAGGCGCGCCGCGCTAGTCTCGGCGAGACGGAGGAGCCAATGTCGATAGTGACCGAGATTCTCGAGTCCGCCCAAGGCGGGAAACTCATTGAAAATTTGGCGCAGCAATTTGGCCTTTCGGAAGACCAGATGACATCCGCCGTGGGGGCGTTGGCGCCGGCTTTGGCGGCGGGGCTGCGTAACGCGGCCGCGAATCCTCAAGTCCTCGAAAAAGTCATCGCGGACGTCGCCCACCCAATGCATTTCGCCGCCTTTGGAGACCCTGCCGCGGCGGGAGGGGAGGAGGTCGGCGCGCTAGGCCAGGCCGCGATTGCGAATTTATTCGGTTCCGGATCGGCCGCGGGCCAATTGGCGCAGGTCGCCGCCCGCGACGTCGGCCTGCGAGCGGACGTAATGAACCGCTTGCTGCCGGCGCTCGCTTCGGTCGTGCTGGGCGGCCTTTTCAAATCGCTCGACAGTCAGGGGCTTGGATCGATTCTGGGCCAGTTGGCCGGAGCCGGCGGTCTTGGCTCCATTCTCGGCCACCTTGGCGGAGCCGCGCCTCCTCAGCCGCAGCAGCCCGGCGGCGGCTTTCTCGGCGGTTTGCTGGGTGCTTTGTTCGGCGCTCTCTTGGGCGGCAAGCAGCCGGTCGGCGCGCAGGTTCCGGGCGGGAGCGCCAGTTCCTTGCCCGGCGGACTCGATCCGGCCACGCTACAGGCGGGGCTGGAACAGATCAAAAAGACATTGAACCCCGATAGGGCCTCCGCCGACTCCGCTCCGAGCCCCGAGCTTCAGGACGTGTTGGACAGGGTTTTTCCCAAAAAATGATCACTGAGCGAGGTTATTGACGATTGGCCAATACCAGGTGCGCATCTGGGAGCTGATCGCGTGGAACGCCGCGATTGCCGCGATTGAGATCAGCACGCCTATCCAGGCGTATTCGAGGACGGTGGCCCCGTCTTCATTTTGAAAAAATTGAAGCAGCAATCGCCTCATGAGACTCCCCTTCAAGAGCAGCAATAATGGGCGAATATCGCGAAAACGTTAATTCAAATAGAGATAAATGTACTAAATTCATAAAGTTCGTTTTCCACGGAGGCTCGCGCGCTCGAGGCGGGCTTGCTTAAGGTCCGCTTTTGCGGCAATGCAACGACCAAGCCAAAGGCGGGAGCGATGCTTTTTGCTCGCTCGCCTCGGAGCCCGTGCAAAAGCGGCTCCGCTTTCCTCCCGCGCCTTCCCGAGGTACGGAGGACATCATCGCGTCAGCGTCCTTCCCGTCGCGACGCCGACTTGTTACGAAACCTTGGACGAGAACGACTCATGGCCCGCGACGCAAACGACACTACGCCGATCTCGTCGCGCCGCGAATTGGTCGCCTGGCTCGAAGCGGGGGCCAAGGATCCTTCCAAACCTTTGCTGATCGGAACAGAACACGAAAAAATTCCTTTTTTCACGGCGACCCATGAGCCAGTTCCCTATGAAGGCGGAATTCGGGCCTTGCTCGAAGGACTCCAGGCGGCGCAGGGGTGGTCCCCGATATTCGATCGTGACGCCCTGATTGGACTATATGACGAGACGGGCGGCGGAGCCATTTCTCTGGAGCCCGGGGGCCAGTTTGAGCTTTCGGGAGCGCCGCTGCCCGATGTTCACGCGACCAGGGCCGAAAGCGATGAGCATTTTCAGGCCTTGCAGGCCATAGCCGAACCGCTCGGAATAGCGTTTCTGGATCTGGGGACGAGCCCGAAATGGTCGCGGGCGCTGACGCCTGTCATGCCCAAACAGCGCTACGGCGTCATGTCCGCCTATATGCCGAAGGTCGGCGCGCTCGGCCTCGATATGATGTTTCGCACCGCCACCATTCAGGTCAATCTCGACTTCACCAGCGAGAGCGACATGGTGAGCAAGATGCGTTTGGGTCTCGCTCTGCAACCCATCGTCACGGCGCTGTTCGCCAATTCCCCTTTTCTGGATGGTCGGCCCACGGGGGCGATGTCGCAACGTTCACGAATTTGGCTCGACACCGACGCGGCGCGAACCGGCATGTTGCCCTTCGCCTTCGAGGAAGGCATGGGCTTTGAACGTTATGTCGACTACGCGCTCGACGTGCCCATGTATTTCGTCAAGCGCGGGGAGGTCTATCACGACGTGGCGGGCGCGAGTTTTCGCGACTTGCTGGACGGCAAATTGACGCAGCTTCCAGGAGAACGCGCGACAATTTCCGATTGGGCGAATCACCTTTCGACGATCTTTCCGGAAGTCAGACTCAAAACGTACCTCGAAATGCGGGGCGCGGACGCGGGGCCGCGCACGCATATCACTGCGCTCCCGGCGCTTTTCGCGGGGCTGTTCTATGACGCAGAGGCGCTGGGCGCCGCCAGCGAGTTGATCCGGGGCTGGACCGCCGAGGACAGGACGCAATTGCGCGCGGAGGCGCCGGTTCGCGCATTGGATGCGCGTATCCGAGGCCGCGGCGCCCGCGAAATCGCGCTCGACATGCTGGCGCTCTCGCGAGCCGGCTTGAAGCGGCGCGCACGCCTCGACGCGGGCGGTTTCGACGAGACGATTTATCTCGAACCGCTGGAGGCCATCGCGCGGAGCGGCCGGCCGCTGGCTGCGCGGCGGCTCGAAAGCTTCCATATGCGGTGGGGTGGTTCGGTCGAGCCGGCGTTCGAAGAATGCGTGATGTAAACAGGCGCGGGCGCGCGGACAGCGGCGCTGCTTGGTTCGGTTTGCGACCAACGCAGGAGGGCCAAAAAAAGCGAGTCGCTCGTCTGTTATGGCCCAATTTCAAACAGTCCGAACCGTAAGGCCCGGTTTCCGGCTGGCGCCCTTCTTCCATCTTCTCGGCAACGTCCAGCGCTTCGTTTCAAAACGAAACGTCTGAAACGGATAGTAAGTGTTCCGTGGAGTGAGTTGTGGCCGAGTTAAAAGAGAAAACTCCAGCAATTATCATTGCAAATAACATTCTATTTCGAGAAGGCCTCGCTCGAATTCTATCCTCTAACAATTACGAAGTTATCGTATCCGCGTCACCGGACGACGCAGATCTTCCAAGCACATTAAAACCACAAGATCAGAAGCCTCTGATTTTATGCGCCTGTCAAGAAGCGGACAAAACGGTGGGGCTGGTGACTATGTTTAAAGAGCTTTATCGTGACGGCTGCGTCGTGGTCATTGCCATGCAAGAAGATTCGCTGGAAATGCTGGCGGTTTTACGCGCAGGAGCGCGCGCTTTCCTCACACATGACGCCACTTCCGATTCTTTGCTGAAGGCCATCGAGATGGTCATGCTCGGCGGAACGGTCATACCTTATGCGCTTTTGCCGCATCTCCTGAATGAGGAGGAGTCTCCGCGAGACGATACGGCGATGGAGACGAGCGTCTCCGGTTCTCCAATCAAAGGAAATTCCGCAACCGAAACCAG
Organism: Methylocystis sp. KS32; assembly: GCA_002862095.1. Taxonomy (GTDB): domain Bacteria; phylum Pseudomonadota; class Alphaproteobacteria; order Rhizobiales; family Beijerinckiaceae; genus Methylocystis. Next base: position 315,352 of record PHSQ01000001.1, read on the forward strand.
ACAGTTCGACAAAGGACCATCTGGCGATGTCCCAAGGCTTTCAACTCAGGAGAAGCGAATATTGTCGTGTTTGATCATCGGCGATTCCAATAAGGTGATCGGGCGGAAGATCGGGATCAGCGAGCAGACCGTCAAGGTCAATCTTAGAACTATTTTTCGTAAGTTACGTCTGAAAAACCGCACTCAAGCCGCTATTTGGGGAGCCAACGAGGGTTCCTACGTCCTGAATTCTGGGGCCTATGCCCCGCCGCCGTTACCGACCAACGACACTGGAACCGAACTTCCCATGCATGACCAGTGCACTGCTCCATCGACGGGACGCTGACGGAGTTGCTGGCTCCCATGAATTTTCTGGGAAGCGCTTTAAACATCGATCGCGCCTTGGGCGCGAGAACCCCGGTCAATCCTCACATGCGCCAATCATAGTGAAGACCGGACCCTCGACGCCGACCGCCGGCGCGTGACGTTAACGCGACGTTTCTTCTCCGAACGCTTTCGCTTCCAGGCGCGCGCCGACGACAAAGGCGTCAAAAACAATTTGGCCCCTATATCCGGCGAGCCGCTTCGTCGAGTCGCGCCGTCGCAGTAAGGCGCGAACGCGCCTCGGCAACTATATTGTCGAAAATATCCTCCCAACTGTCGAGCGCCGTGGAAAGGTCGAGGCCCGCGTTCAGCGGCTTGGGATTTGGGTCATCGAGCCCCCCCCCCTCAACTGGTCGCGAGCGCTTAATCCCCGACCACCAAGCCCTTGAAGCTGATCCGCTCCTATAAATGCGATGCGACGAACTACGGGGAAGTCAGCCGAAGGTCTCGGAGCTTGTTCGCAGCATTTCCGCCGCCGCCTCCGGCGTCATGTCGCGTTGCGGCGAAGCCAGCATCTCATAGCCGACCATGAATTTTCTGACTGTCGCGGATCGCAGCAATGGCGGGTAAAAATGGGCGTGGAAGTGCCAATGAGGATATGCGGGGCCGTCCGTCGGCGACGGGTGAAGGCCCATGGTATAAGGAAAAGGCGCGCTGAACAGGTTGTCGTAGCGCGTCGTCAATCGCTTAAGAATATCGGCGAACGCGCCTGCTTCATCGTTGGCGAGCTCGTTCAGTCCGCCGAAGTGGCGCTTGGCGATCACCGTTGTTTCAAAGGGCCACACCGCCCAAAATGGAACGATAACCGCAAAGGCGTCATTTTCACAAACGAGACGTTCCCTCGCCGCGCTTTCTCGCGCAAGATAATCGCATAACAAACAAGAGCCGCGCCTGGCGAGAAAATCCGCCTGCGCGCGATCTTCTTTAGCCGCTTCATCGGGGATGCTCGAACTCGCCCAAATCTGGCAATGCGGATGGGGATTGCTCGCGCCCATCGTCGCGCCGCGATTCTCGAAAATCTGCACGTAACGAATGTTTTCCCGTGCGCCGATTTCCACATAGGCGTTACGCCAAACATCGACGACGCGCCGAATGTCGCGCGTCTCCATCCGAGAGAGGGTGAGATCGTGACGCGACGAAAAACAAACGACACGACAGACGCCCGATTCCACACGAGCGACGAAGAGTCCGTCGTCATTAAACTCGTCGACGCGATTTTCGGGCCGCAGCGCCGCGAAATCATTGTCAAAGACATAGACCCCTTCGAAGAGGGGATTTCTCTCGCCATTGGCCCGAAGTTCGCCTGGACAAAGGTAACAGCCCGGCTCGTGAACGGGTAAAGGAGCTGGCGTCGCCGCTTCCACCTGACCGCGCCATGGGCGTTGGGCGCGATGCGGCGACACCAGAACCCATTCGCCCCTCAGCGGATTGAAGCGACGATGCGAAAGGGTTTGGAGAAAATCGGTCATTAAACAAAAACCGGGCCGACGCCCTCCGACGGCGCGCAGCAGAAAATCTGGGGCGTCAGCCCCACGCGCCGGCGGTATTCCTCGCCGACAGTCTCGATAAGTCGATCGATCGTCCTTGGTTCGACGAGGCAAACGACGCAACCACCGAAGCCGCCGCCGGTCATTCTCGCGCCAAAAACCCCCTCCGCTCTTTGCGCAAGGTCCACCATGAGGTCCGATTCAATGCAGCTCACTTCGTAATCGTCGCGCAAACTGGCGTGCGAAGCGTTCATCAACTCGCCACAGCGAACGGGATCGCCAGCTTCCAGCGCCGACGCCATCTCCAGCACGCGACCGTTTTCGGTCACGACATGACGCGCGCGACGCAAGATCGCTTCGGGCAAAGCGGCGCCATGGAGCGCGAGCTGTTGAGGCGTTATGTCTCGTAACGCGGTTACGCCCAAAAGCTTTCCTCCCAGAAGCTCAACGGCTCGCTCGCATTCCTCCCGGCGCGCATTATAGGCGCTCCCCGCCAATTCATGACTGACCATGGTGTTGCATATCACGATCTGCGCGCCTGGATCGATTGGCGCAGGACGCATCTCCAATGTCCGACAGTCGATTAGCAGGGCGTGATCCGCGACGCCGCAACTAGAAATGAGCTGGTCCATCACGCCGCAACGCATCCCCACGAAATCATTCTCGGCAGCCTGGCAAAGCAAGGCGAGTTCGATCTTATCGATCGCTATGTCCGATAATTCGCACAACGCATATCCAATGACGACTTCAAGCGCGGCGGAAGCGGAAAGTCCGGCGCCCATCGGCAGGTCGCCATGCACCATGATGTTGACCCCGCGCAATGGCCGCCCGGACTTTCGCAGGACGCTTACCGTGCCCCGCGCATAATCGCTCCAATCGTGACTAGGCGTCGCCCTGGCGTCGAGAGCGAATTCGCGCGTTTCTCCAAAAGCCAGGGAGTGGACAGAAACGAGGCTGTCTTCGCGCGCCGCGCAGGCGGCGTAAGTCGCCAGATCGATAGCTGCGGGAAGAACGAAACCTTCATTATAATCGGTATGCTCGCCGATGAGATTGACCCGCCCAGGCGCACGAAAAACTTTTGGCGAAACACCAAAGCGCTCGATGAATCTCTGAGTGAGTTCTCTCACGATGGCCATTGAATCGGCGGCCATGACTCAACGCTCCCAATTGAAAACCGCGACTCCGCATGGCGCAAGCAAGCGCTCGCCCAAGAGCAAGCGCGCATCGCCCGCAATCGCCGATATGTCGAAATCCTGCTCGCCATAGTTGAACACATAACGCATCGGGCCGTTGTCGCGAATTCGAATGTGCGCCGGCAATTCCCTGATTGCGAGGCCCGCCTCCTCCGACAATCCTCGCAGGATGGCGTCGCGCAGGAAATCATTCGGCAGGCCCGCGAGATAATAGAAGCGCTCGCGCCGTGTCAGCGCGGGCTCTCCATCGCGGCAGCGGAGCACGATTTCCGCGGCGTCGCCAGCGGCGACGATTTCCCGCCAGCATTGAAACATCGTGTCCGCCGCTGGGTCGACCATGATCGAGCCGCCCGGTCTCAGCGATTCGACACGACACACGGAGATGCCGACCAGATTGCGGAAGGCGCCCGGCGGCAGCTCTGGCGGAATCTGGAAGTCTTGTGTTTTTGAGCCGCTTCGCGGACCGAGCAGGATAACGGCCCCGCTCGCCTCCATCGCTTGCGCGAGCGCTTCGCTCGATGAGAAGAGAGCGGGGGCGATGATCAACTTGCGGCCAAGGAGCGCCTCCGGCGTCGGCGGCGCTATGTCTATATTGAGGCCGAGTCGGCGTAAGCCCTCGTAAAAATTCAATACGATGTCGAAATACGAAAAATTCCACCCCTGGGGCTGAATCTTCCAGGCGAAGGCGCTTTCATAATCGAAGACGAGGGCCACGTCGGCGCGACGCGTCTCGACGCGGGCGTCGATCTTCGCGAGTTCTTGCGCAACCTTGGCGACGACGTGATAGCTGTCGTTGGGTTGGCAATTTGGCAGCAACAAGCCCTCGTGCATTTGTTCCTGCGCAAAGGGCGCTTGGCGCCAGCGAAAATAGCTTACGACCTCGGCGCCCGCCGCGAAGGCTTCGAAGCTCCAGAGCCGCGCGACGCTTTCAGCGGGCAAGGGGTTCCAGGGCGCCCAGTTCACCGCGCCCGGCTGCTGCTCCATCACCCACCAGCGACCGCGCCCGCAGGCCCGATACAGATCGTGATGGAAGGCCTGAAAGTCGGGATCGCCAACGCGCATGAAGCGCTGCTTGAACAAATCGTCGCGATTGCCGCGCTCGAGAAAGCCGAGGGGATAACTGTCCCAGGCGACCACGTCGAGATCGCGCCCGACGGCGAAATGGTCGAAAGAGGTGAAGGAGCCCATGAAATTGTGGAGAATGTCGCGACCGGGCGAACGCCGCCGGACGATCTCGGCCTGCCGCTTGTTGAAGGCGACGAGTTGATCTGACGAGAAACGCTGAAAATCGATAAGATGTGACGGATTGGCCTCGGTGACCGTCAAATTGGGAAGTTCGATTTGATCGAAGCGCGAAAGCTCCATCGACCAGAAAACGTTACCCCAGGCGCCGTTGAGCGCCTCGATATCGCGGTATTTCCTCTCACACCATAGGCGGAAGGCGTCGCGTGCGCTGTTGGAATAACTCTCGACCGTGTCGTGACAGCCGTATTCGTTGTCGATCTGCCAAGCGACGACATGGGGATGATCGCCGAAGGCCTCCGCCACCGCCGCGACAATGCGTTCGCATTCGAGAATATAGGGCTCATAGCTAAAGCAGTAATGCCGCCGCGAGCCGAAATTGCGGGCCCGCCCGTGGACGTCGAGCGCGATCATGTCGGGCATTTTGTCGACAAGCCATTTTGGCGGCGTTGCGGTCGGCGTCCCGAGAACGATATCGAGCCCGGCGCCGGCCAAGACGTCGATCGCGCGCTTGAACCATTCGAAATCGTAGCGCCCCTCTACCGGCTCGAGGCGCGACCACGCAAATTCGCCGATCCGGACGCAGGAGAGGCCGATTTCGCGCATCCTGCGCGCGTCTCCGTCCCAAAAGGCCTCGGGCCAATGTTCCGGGTAGTAGCAGACGCCAAGTCTTTGCTTTGTCACCGGGCCGTCCCCGTCCAGATCGCGAGCGAAATCCGCGCCGATGCCATTGCGACAAAGGTCTGACGTCTTGATGACGGCATTTGCGCCCTGGCGCCGCGCCTTCTTTTGAGGATTTTACCTTTTTACCGGGGAATTTACCTTGGAAGATCGGTTCGCGCGGACCACCTCCGCCATCATAAATTTTAGCCATTTTTTTTTCAAATGAATGTAATTCCTGCAGACCGCATATTTCTTCCCGCCCATCAGCCCGCCGGGGCGGCGCGAAGCGACGGCTGGCCGCCTATAGACATCCTGCCGAAACGGCTCTCGAGGGACAGCGCCCCAATCAGGACAGCGAGGATGCCGCCTCTTGTCGCGGAGGAAACAGCGCTTATGGCCGCTTGTTAAACTGGATCGTCGTTCCCCTCTCTATCGGCTTGCTCATCATGTTGATCACGGCGCGGCTTGTTTTGAGCCGCAGATGACGCCCCCAGTCAAAACAAGGCGAGTTGCTCCCCGGCGCGGACTGGTCGCTGGAATAGATCGCAGCGCAGACGGGTGACGCCGAAATTCAGCCGAGACGCGGCGATCTCGAATCTGCGGCCGGTCATCGAGGCGTAAGGCCCCGCGCCCTTCATTCGCTTGTCAAAAGCGGAATCATAAAGCTTGCCGTCTCGGGCAGAACGGATGAGCGAAAGGACATGTCGCGCCTTGTCGGGAAAATGGGCGACGAGCCACTCGGCGAACAGTTCCCGCACCTCTAGCGGCAGACGCAGCATCACATATCCCGCCTCGTGCGCCCCAGCGGCGTGGGCTCTCGTCAGTATGGTCTCGATTTCACCATCGTTGATCGCTGGTATAATGGGCGCCACCATGACCGCAGTGGGAATACCGGCGGCGGCCAGCTTCGAGATCGTGTCGAGGCGGCGCCGCGGGGACGCCGCGCGTGGCTCCATGGCGCGGGCAAGCCCGCCGTCCAATGTCGTCACGGAGATCGCGACCTTGACGAGCCCCTTGCGCGCCATTGGCCCGAGTATGTCGATGTCGCGCGTCACTAGCGCCGACTTCGTTACGATTGCGACGGGGTGGTTCGCGCGCGCCAGCACCTCCAGCAGGCCCCGCATGACGCGGCGTTGCTTTTCGATCGGTTGATAAGGATCGGTGTTCGTGCCGATGGCCAGGGTCTTCGGCGCATAGCCCGGCGCCGACAGCTCTCGTTCCAGAATTTTCGGCGCGCCTTCCTTGACGAATATCTCGGTCTCGAATTCCAGCCCGGGAGAAAAACCGACATAGGCGTGGGTCGGTCGGGCGAAGCAATAGATGCAGCCGTGCTCGCATCCGCGATAGGGATTGATCGAGCGATCGAAGGAAATGTCTGGCGAGTCATTACGGGTGATGACGCTACGCGGACGCTCGATGTGAATATTGGTCTTCAGACATTCGAGGTTTTCCAGCGAATCCCAACCGTCGTTCTCCTCCTCGCGGACGAAAGGCTCGTAACGACCGCTTCGTTTGGAGAGAGCCCCACGCCCGCGTCGACGTTCGGCGGCGACCTGATCGATCGGCGTTAAAAGCGATTCCATTGAATGACGGGTCGACGGGCTTCCGACCGTGAGCCCAAGCGGACCGCCTTGGGATATCTCGGGTGAGTTCATGGCGGCGGCTCCTCCGAAAAGATATTAATCGCGATCCAAGGCCGACTTTCAGTCCGGCTTGCGGCCGGAGCCGCCGCCGAGGGGACCGCAGCCAGACCCTCGCGCCGCAAGCCGAACTTGAAAACGCGTCGGTTACTCACGCAGGAACGAGTTTCGCTCAGACGAGAACACAGAGTGAACATTAGAACAAGTAGAGAACCTTCTCTTCGCTGTCAACCACCCACCCGACGACGCGGCTCGGCCGGGGTCCGGATTCCCACTTCGCGCGAAAAAGCCTTAGAAGACGCGTGATGATTCTCGGTCAAACCATTGGACCATGCTGCAAATGAGCGAAACCGCCTGTCCCTGCCGACTCCACGCCGCCTACCCGACGCCCTATTCCGCGTGTTGCGCGCCCTATCTCGAGGCCGGTAAGCCCGCTCCCACGGCGGAATCCCTGATGCGGGCCCGCTATAGCGCCTATGCGCGGGGCAATATCGACTTTCTTCTCGACTCCCTCGCCCCGGAATCGCGATACGACTTCGACCGCAAGGCCGTCACCCACTGGTCGAGCCAAGCGCAGTGGCTGGGGCTCGAAATTCTCTCCACCGAGCGGGGCCAACCCGGCGATAAGGACGGCTATGTGGAATTCGTCGCCCATTTCGTGATGGAAGGCGAGCGGCGCGCCCATCGGGAGCGCTCGCTGTTCCGCTTCGACGAAGGCGAGGGACGTTGGTATTTCGTCGAAGAGGCGAACCGAAAAGCCGCGCCGATCGTCAAGGGCCATCAAACTGGCCGAAACGACCCTTGCCCTTGCGGGTCGGGCAAGAAATATAAGAAATGTTGCGGAGCAACGGACCGAAGCTCCGCGGACACATGAGATTTACCGCCCGCGCCAATTGCCGGGCGCCTTGACAAGACGAGAGACGCAAAATGAATTGGCGATTGAATCCCGCGTCTTACGCGCCCTATCTTTTGAGCGTGCTGAGGATTGTCACGGCGTTCCTGTTCCTGCAGCATGGAACCGCCAAACTAATTGGCCATCCTCATGTGGCGATGTTCGACGGGCTCAAGCTATACTCCCTGCTCGGCTTTGCCGGAATTCTGGAGATCGGCGGCGGCCTTTTGCTCCTCGTGGGATTTTTGACCCGGCCTACCGCCTTCCTGCTCTCCGGCATGATGGCGGCAGCCTATTTCATGGCCCATTTCCCCAAGGGCTCCTTGCCGATTCTCAATCAGGGAGAACCGGCGGCGCTGTTTTGTTTCATCTTCTTGTATCTGGCGGCGGCCGGCCCCGGCCGCATCGCCTTCGACCGCGATTGACGCACTGGCGCATGTTCCCAAAAACCGATTCGCGCTTGCTGGGAACATGCTAGCTGCGGTAGTCGCCGTTGATCGCCACATATTCCTTGGTGAGATCGCAGGTCCAAACTGTGGCGGAACCCGAGCCGAGCGCTAGATCGACGCGCAATTTGATCTCGTCGCGCTTCATGAGTTCGGAAACGGCGGCTTCGTCGTAAGAGGGATCGCGCAGCCCCTTGTGCGCGACGCGAATGCCGCCAAACCAGATCGACAGGCGATCGCGATCGGCCTGTTCTCCCGCCTTTCCCACCGCCATGACGACGCGGCCCCAATTGGCGTCCTCGCCGGCGATTGCGGTCTTCACCAGCGGCGAATTCGCGATCGATAGAGCGATTCGCTTGGCGGCGCGGTCATTCGCCGCGCCGTCGACAACGATCTCGATGAATTTACGCGCGCCTTCGCCGTCCTTGACCACCTGATGGGCAAGATCGAGCAGCACTTCGTCGAGCGCGGCGCGAAATTCGTTCAGCCGGCGGTCGCCGGCTTTTTCTATCTCCGGGGCGCCTCGGCGGGCCGCCGCTCCTGTTGCGAACAGGAGCAAAGTATCCGAAGTCGACGTGTCGCTGTCCACGGTGATGGCGTTGAAAGAGCCGCGTACCGAACGCGAGAGCAGGGTCTGCAAGGCGTCCGCGCCGATCGCCGCGTCGGTGAAGACGAAAGCTAGCATCGTGGCCATATCCGGCGCGATCATTCCCGCGCCCTTCGCAAAGCCCCCGATCCGCGTTTCGACGCCTTCGATCATGGCCGTGCGGGTCGAGAGCTTGGGGTAGGTGTCGGTCGTCATGATGGCCCGAGCGGCCTCTAGCCAGGCTTCGGGCCGCGCCTTGGCCACGAGCTTGGGCAGAACGGATTCGAATTTGGAAGCGTCCAGCGGCTCCCCGATGACGCCGGTCGAGGCGAGGAAAATCTGGCGCTCCGGCGTCCCGGTCGCGGCGGCGGCGAGCTTGGCGGAAAGCTTGACCGCATCCTTGCCCACCTTGCCGGTGAAGGCGTTGGCGTTGCCGGAGTTCACCAGCAGCGCGCGAGCCTTCCCCCCTTCGACTCGCGCTCGGCACCAATCGACGGGAGCCGACGGGCATTTGGATTTCGTGAACACGCCAGCAACGCGCGCGCCCTCGTCCAGTAGCGCCAGCATGACGTCGGTTCGCCCCTTGTAACGGACCCCCGCCGCGCCCGCCGCGAATCGCACGCCTTCGATCGCGGGAATTTCGGGAATGCTCTTGGGCGCCAGCGGCGAAACGGGTGCGGCTTTGGCCATGAAAATCAATCCTTGCTAGGGGAGCGGCTGTTGCGCGGTGTTAACGCCTGTAGCCGCCGCGTCAAGAGGCTCGCGCAAGACCGCGCCGGGGAAAATGCTTGGCGCCGCGTTAAATTCCGGGCCAGCGCCTCGGGAGAATGCGCGGCGCCGTTTCGCGAAGGATGAAACGAAAACGCGCCTCTCGCGGGAAGCGAAAGGCGCGCGTCAAAAGAGACGGAAGAGATTTATTTCTTTTTCTCTTCCGGCTTGGCGGCCTTCGCGGCTTCGGCCGGCTTCGCCGCAGTGTCCGCCGGAGGTTCGGTGCGCTCGATCTTGGCGCCCTCGCGCAGCTTGGAGACCAGGTCGCTTTGAGCTTTTTGCACGACGTAGCGCGCCACCTGATCCCGCACTTGGTCGAGCGGCGGGAAGGTCTTAGCGCGCTTCTCGTCGAGCTTGATGATGTGCCAGCCGAATTGAGATTTCACGGGATCGGACACCTGGCCCGGCTCCATTTTGGCGACAGCCTCGCCGAATTCCGGCACCATCCTGTCCTTGGTGAACCAGCCAAGATCGCCGTCCTTGGAACCCGGATCCTTGGACAGTTCGCCGGCCACCTTCTTGAAATCCTCTCCGCCCTTGATTCGCTTTTCCGCGACTTTCGCCTCATCCTCTGTCGGGACGAGAATGTGATGGGCGTGGTACTCCGTGTCGGGTTTTTGATTCTTCGCCGCCTCGTCATAGGTCTGCTTGATCGCAGCGTCCGTCGCCGCTTCCTTGGCGACCTTTCCAAGGAGCGTCTCCATCAGCGCCTTGTCGCGCAGGTAAGCGAGACGCTTGGCGAATTCCGGAGTCTCGGACAGCTTTTCCGCCTGCGCCTTCTGTACGACGAGCTGCTCGTCGATCAGAAAATCCAGGATATAGGCGTCGCGAGCCTTGCCTTCGACCTGACGCGGAATGCCCGGACCAATGTCCTCGGCGGCAAGCTTCGCGTCTTCGTCGGTAATCTCGACGCCGTTCACCTTGGCCAAAACCTTGGCCTGCGCGGTCGCGCCGGCGATGGCTAAAAATCCGCACAAGCCGAGGGCGAGACCAAGGACTTTGTGCGCGGCGCGGGCGTCGTAACGCACATTCGTCTGGGCGTGAGACATAACCTTCTCCAAATGAAGCGGCCTTTGGCCGGAGCGTCCACCACGGCCCGAGCGGTCGTGCGCGACAAATCGGGAATATCTATGCCGAAGCCGACGATCCTGACAACCGCCCCTAAGCGCTTTAGCCAAAAAACCTGCTATTTTTCGACAATCTGCGTAAAAACTTCGCGTACGTGGAATTGCGTATCGCGCAATTGCGCTTCGAGCCGTTGCAGATCCGGCGCGTCCGTCGCGCGCAACAACAGTTTGTTCAAGCCGCGCGACGATTTTTCCGGCGCGAATTCGTCGAAAATAGCGAGCCGCAGAACCTGCATCAACGCCTGATAAAGCCGCGCGGCGCCGATGAGCGTTTCCGCCGCGCGCTTATCGATCAGTGCGCGGTCACGCAGTTGCCGCAAAGCGTCATTAAGCGAAACATTGAGACACTCTGGATGATTTTCAGCGTGACGTAGCAACAGATATTGAGTCGCAAATTCAATATCGATCTGTCCGCCCGACGCCCGTTTCAAATCGAACGGATTGCTGGAGCCCTTTTCTTTTTCGATCAGACGGCGCATGTCGATCACATCCCTGCGCAGTTTTTCGTGATCGCGCGGGGAAACGAGCGCCGAACGGATCGCCGCCGCGACGCGCGCGGCGAGATCCGGCGGCCCCGCGACGACGCGGGCGCGCGTCAAAGCCATGTGCTCCCATGTCCAGGCTTCAGTTTTTTGGTATTCCTCGAACGCGCGCAGCCTCACCGCGATCGGGCCCTTATTGCCGGAAGGCCGCAGACGGAAATCGACTTCGTAAAGCAAGCCTTCGGCGGTTGGCGCGGAAAGCGCGGCGATCAGACGCTGGGTCAGGCGCGCATAATATTGGGGCGAGGCGAGCTGGCGTTCGCCGCCTAAGGAATCGATCAAGGGATCGGCGTCATAGATCAACATCAGGTCGAGATCCGAAGCCGCCGTCATCTCGCGCCCGCCGAGCTTGCCGAGCGCGACCACCGCGGCTTCGCCTCCGGGAACACGCCCATGGACCCGGGCGAATTCGGCTTCGACGCGTTGCAGCAATTCGACGATCAAAGTCTCCGCGAGTTGAGCGTAAGCACATCCGGCCTCCTGCACGGACAGCGCATCGGTGATGATCCGCGCGCCAATCAAAAACTTCTGCTCCTGACCGAATATGCGCGCACGATCGAGCGCGTCCTCGAACGATCTCGCTTCGGCGATCTGGGTATTAAGGCGCTGGCCGAGTTCGGAACGAGTGGGCGTCTCCGTGAAAAACGCCGGCTCCAGAAGAGCCGCCAAGACGCGCGGCCGCGTGGCGATGGTTCGCGCGAGTTCCGGCGCCGCTCCCATGATTTGAGTCAGCAGATCGAGCAGATTTGGGTGTGAGGCCAGGAGCGAAAACAACTGCACTCCCGCAGGCAGGCGGCTGACGAATTTATCGAAAGCCAGCAATGCCTGATCCGCGTTGTCGGTTTCAGCGAGCGCCTCCAGAAGAGCGGGCGTGAGTTCCGTCAAGCGTTCCCGCGCGATCGACGAACGCGTCGCCGGATAGCGGCCGAAATGCCAGCTGCGGATAATCGCCGTGACGGTCATGGGCTGAGCGAAGCCGAGTTTCTCAAGCGTGGCGAGCGTGGAGGGGTCGTCCTCGTCTCCGGTAAAAACGAGGTTCCCGGCGCCAGAAGAAAGCTGCGGCGCGCTTTCGAATAATTGGGCGTAGCAATTCTGAACCGTCTCGAGTCGTCTAAGCAAAGCCGGCGCGAATTCCTCACTATCGCCATAGCCCATCATGCGGGCGATACCCATCAGGCCCTCCTCGCTTTGCGGCAAGGCGTGACTCTGCTCGTCGGCGACCATCTGGATGCGATGCTCCACGTCGCGAAGAAAGACATAGGCCTCGGCGAGACGGTCGCGCACGACGCCTTCGATCCATCCCTTCTCGGCGAGGCGATCGAGCGTTTGGAGCGTCGCGCGGCCTCGCAGCGCTGGATCGCGCCCGCCCGTGATGAGCTGCTGGGTCTGAACGAAAAACTCGATCTCGCGAATACCCCCGCGCCCGAGCTTGATGTTATGGCCGCGCGCCGCGATCTCGCCATGTCCCTTATGGGCGTGAATCTGCCGCTTGATCGAATGCACGTCGGCGATGGCGGCGAAGTCGAAATATTTCCGCCACACGAACGGCTGCAATTCGCGGAGAAACGCCTCGCCTGCGGGGATGTCGCCCGCGACGGCCCGCGCTTTTATGAAAGCGGCGCGCTCCCAATTCTGACCCATGCTTTCGTAATAAGAGAAGGCGGCCTCGAGAGGAATTGCGATGGGAGTCGCGCCAGGGTCTGGACGCAATCGCAAATCGGTTCGAAAAACATAACCGTCGACGGTCTGTTCGCTCATAATCTTGATGACGCGCTTGGTCAGACGCACAAAGAGATCGACATCTTCGTCGGGCCTGAGGGGACGCGCACGCCGTCGATCGAAAAGAACGACGAGATCAATGTCGGAAGAATAATTCAGTTCATAGGCGCCTTGCTTGCCCATGCCGAGGAAAATCCAGCCAGATCCGCGCTCCGGATCGCGCAGGTCGGCGAGTTCGATGCGTCCGGCTTGCGCCGCCTCGCGCAAGGCGAAGGAAACCGAGGCGGACAAAGTAGCGTCGGCGATGCGGGTTAGCGCCGTCGTCGCCGTCATCGTGTCCCAGGCCTTGGACAAATCGGCGAGCGCGACGACGAGCGCCGCCTCCTGTTTCACGAGCCGCAGGAAGCGCATCAGCGTCGCCTCGTCGGGCGCGTGGAAACCGCGCGTCTCGCCGATCAGGCGGTCTATAATCTCGCCGGGATCGCCGGCGAGCGCCCGAGCAAGGCGAGACGGACTTTGCGCGGCGAGACCCGCGAGAAAAGGGGAACAGCCAAAAACTCCGAAGAGCAGCGCGCGCGCGCGGGGATCGTTCGAGAGCAGTTCGGAGAGGGCGCCGTCCTCGTCTCGATCCACGACGCGATCGAGAAACTTCTTCGCCGATTGGGCGTCAGCGGCTTCGATGAAAATTCTAGCGCGGGCGAGAAGGCTGGTTTCGGCTATGGACGGCAACGCTTCCTCCTGCACAATGAGCTTGCCTACAGGCTATACTGCGCGCCGAAAACCGACGCATCAAAGAAGGCTCTCAATGTCCGATTTAGACTCCGCCCTGCTTCTCCGCATCGCCGAGGCGCTGGAGCGTCTGGCGCCGCCGCCGCCGCCCGCACCGGATTTCTCCACCGCGGAGGCATTCACTTGGCGAGCCGCGGCCGCGGCTTTCGAGCCGGTCGAAGCGGTTAACCGGGTGGATCTCGCGCTGCTGGAAGGCATCGACCGGGCGCGCGACCTGCTTTTCGCCAACACCGAACGTTTCGCCAAAGGGCTGCCCGCCAACAACGCCTTGCTGTGGGGCGCGCGCGGCATGGGAAAGTCCTCGCTGGTCAAGGCGGTCCACGGCGCCCTCGCGAAACTATGGCCTCTCAGGCTCATCGAAATTCACCGGGAGGACATACAGAGCCTCCCCGCCCTGCTCGCATCTCTGCGCAAGGCGTCGTTCCGCTTCATCGTCTTTTGCGACGACTTGTCCTTTGACGCCGCCGAGACCAGTTACAAGTCGCTGAAGGCAGCGCTCGAAGGCGGCCTGGAGGGCCGGCCGGACAACGCGCTGTTCTACGCCACCTCCAACCGCCGACATCTCTTGCCGCGCGACATGATGGAAAACGAGGGGGCGACCGCGATCAATCCCGGCGAGGCGGTCGAGGAGAAAGTCTCCCTCTCGGACCGTTTCGGCCTGTGGATCGGATTCCACAATTGCAGCCAGGACGACTATCTCGAGATGGTGTTCGGCTATATGCGCCATTACGCGCTGGACGCCCCGGCGGAAAGCGCGCGGGCGGAGGCGCTGGAATGGTCGATCACGCGCGGCTCCCGGTCGGGACGCGTCGCCTGGCAATTCATCCAGGATCTCGCTGGACGGCTCGGCAAAACCCTCAAATGAAAACAGCCGCGCTGTGGGCGCGGCTGCAACAGCCTGAACTTCAGCTCTTTTTTAGCGGATCACATAAGGCAGCAAGCCGAGGAAGCGCGCGCGCTTGATGGCCTGAGCCAATTCGCGCTGCTTCTTCGCCGAGACGGCGGTGATGCGCGAAGGGACGATCTTGCCGCGCTCGGAGATGTAGCGGGACAAAAGGCGCGTGTCCTTATAGTCGATCTTGGGGGCGTTCGCGCCGGTGAAGGGGCAGGACTTGCGGCGGCGGAAAAAGGGGCGGCGCGGGGCCGCGGCTGCGGTGGTCATTAGATCGCCTCTCCTTCGGGTCTTGCGCTGTCCTCACGGCGGGGGCGGCGGTCGGGACGGTCGCCGCGCGGGGGGCGGCGGTCGCCGCGCTCGCCGCCGCGTTCGCCATCGTCGTCACGCTTGCGAAGCTGGGCGGACGGCCCCTCTTCAAGTTCTTCAACGCGCACGGTGAGAATGCGAAGCACGTCCTCGTTGATGCGCTCCTGGCGCTCAAGCTCGGCGATCGCCGCCGGAGGGGCGTCGATATTGAGCAGAGTGAAATGCGCCTTGCGATTTTTCTTGATACGGTAGGCGAGGGACTTGACGCCCCAATATTCGACCTTGCCGACGGTTCCGCCGTTGGACGTGACGATGTTTTTAAACTGGCCGGTCAGAGCTTCCGCCTGTTGCGGCGAAATATCCTGACGGGCGAGATAGATATGCTCGTAAAGAGCCATTTCTCTTAGCCTTTCCAAAAAAATTCGCGTCCCGCTCCGGCGCGTAGCCCTTCGAGCCTTCATGAGGAAAGGCTCGACGAGGGAGGTTCGAAGGCGGGAACACGGGAAGACGGGAAAAGCGCCCTCTCGAGGCTTAGCCTCAAGCTTCCGTTCAGCCCCCGGCCGAGGCGTCGCGAAGCGCGCTTTATAACTCCATTTGCTCCACATGCAAGCCGCGTTGCTCGCCGAAACGTTGGGAAGCGGCCAAAATAATCGCCAACGTAATGCGCAAGGCGCCCAAAACCTCGCCAAAGGCTGCATTCGAATTAAAGACGCGTCACATCGCCCTTTTTATCTCCGCTACTCGGCGGCCGTTCATAAGTTAACGGGAATAAACAGTTTGGGGCGGATTGAAGGCTGCGACAATAAACTCACGGACCAAGCGTTCTTTTGGCCCGCCTGTTGCTCTAGTTTCGAAGGCTCAACCAGAGAGTATGACGGGTTATCCCATGGCTGTCGCGCCTCCTACAATCGCCTCCCTCCAGTCGCAGGGCGTTCCGGGTTTTTTCGTAACCTGTTCCAACCCCTTCTGCCAGCAATCCACCCCCATAGAGTTCGAAACCCTCTCGCTCGATCCCGCCACCCCTCTCCCCGAAATCGAGAAGAAGCGTAGCTTCATCTGCCCTGCCTGCGGCGCCAGGCAGGTTTCGACCATGCCTGACTGGCGTGCCGAGTGGGTGAATAAGGCGAGTTGAACCCGCGGGAGAAGGGTTCGAGGCCGCTTTGCCTGTTCCGTTTGCTTCTTCCCCGCGGCAATCTTGCTCGCGGGGAGGCTCGCCTCTATGTTGCGCGTCGCCGATGAGCGCCATTTGGGCGTCCGGGCATGGCGAAGACGTTCGACGAGGGCCAGGGCATGGAGCGCAGGATTGGGGTTTTCGCATTGATTCTGACGGCCTGCGCGCTACTTTCCGCCTGCGACAAATGCACGGGGGGATGGCAGGAAATCCAGCCGCCTTTTCCACCAAAGACATGCGCCGACGACGCCCGCCGCTAAAAACAACTTCGCTCCTCTTCTGGCGACAGCGCCTTCAAGGAAAGCCGGCGCAATGAAACAAGCCTCGCATTTCGCCGATATGAAACGGCGCGGCGAAAAAATCGTCGTCCTCACCGCCTATGACGCGCCGACCGCTCGAATCGAGGCGGCCGCAGGCGTCGATCTCATACTCGTGGGCGACAGCGTTGGCACGAATTTGCTGGGATACAGCCATGAGCGGGAAGTGACGCTCACGGACATGGCCCACCATATCGCGGCGGCGCGGCGCGGCGCTCCCGACATCTATATCATCGGCGACCTGCCTTACGCGACTTACGACACGCCGGAGCAAGCGCTCGCCAATGCGGAGGTTTTGCGCAAGGCGGGGGCAAATTGCGTAAAATTCGAAGGCGCGGAGCCAGATTTGGCGCGAGCGCTCAAAGGCGCCGGCTTCGACGTGTGCTGCCATATCGGGCTCGAATCGCAACACCAGCCCGAGAAGCGTCGCCAGGGAAAGACTGCGGACGCCGCCTGCAAACTCCTTAATGACGCGATCGCCCTCGACGTGGCGGGTCAGGACTTCATCGTGCTGGAGCTTTTGCCGCGGGAACTCGCCGAGCGCATCGCTCGCAGCATCCGCGCGCCCGCGATCGGAATTGGAGCGGGCGACAAGACCGACGGCCAGGTGCTCGTCGTCAACGATCTCGCCGGAATCACCGAACGGGATTTCAAGCACAACCATCGCTACGCCGCGATTGGAAAAGCGCTTGGCGACGCGGTCGCCGCTTATGCGAGCGACGTGCGCGCGGGGCGTTTTCCGCGCGAGGAACATAGCTTTCAAATGGCGGACGAGGAGCGCGCATTGTTTTTGCGCTGTTGCGATAAATGAACCATTCTCTCCCAAAGCCGATTGGCGTCCTGCTCGTTAATCTCGGAACGCCGGAAGCTCCGGACGCTTCCTCCGTGCGCCGCTATCTCGCGCAGTTTCTGTCCGACCCCCGCGTGGTCGAGGTTCCGCGCTTCATCTGGCTCCCGTTGCTCCATGTCGTCATCCTCAACACGCGCCCGGCGAAATCAGCCAAGGGCTATCGGCACATCTGGAACCGGGAGACCGACGAGAGCCCCCTCAAGGCCTTCACGCGATTACAGGCCGAAAAGCTTGGAGCGACGGCGGAAAGCGGCGCGCTCGGCTCGTCGGCGGTCAAGGTCGATTACGCCATGCGTTATGGCGAGCCCGCGCTTGCGGCCGGGATTGAACGGCTCATGGCTAAGGGGTGTGAGCGGATTCTGATTTTGCCGCTTTATCCGCAATACGCCGCCTCCACCACGGCGACGGCTTTCGACGCGGCGGCGCGCATCTTGGGCAAAATGCGCCGCCAACCGACGCTGCGCTTCGCGGCGCCCTATTTCGACGACCCTGCCTATATAGAAGCGCTGGCGCAAGGACTGCGGGAACATCTCAAGACTCTGGATTTCGAGCCGGAGGTCGTGCTCGCCTCCTTTCACGGCCTGCCCCAGTTCCAGATCGACAAGGGCGATCCCTATAAGGCTCAATGCGAGGCGACGACACGGCTTTTGCGCGAGGCGACGGGCATGGACGAAAGCCAGTTGCGGCTGTCGTTTCAATCGCGCTTCGGACGGGCTAAGTGGATCGAGCCCTACACTGCGGACACCGTGGTCGCGCTCGCGAAAGAGGGCGTCAAACGTCTCGCCATCGTGGCGCCGGGCTTTTCCGCCGATTGTCTCGAAACCATCGAGGAGCTTGGCGTCGAAATTCGCGATTTGTTTCTGGAAGCGGGAGGCGAAAAATTCGCGCGCGTCCCCTGCCTCAACGACAGCGAAGCGGGGATGCGTCTGCTTGTCGCGCTGACGCGCAAGGAACTCGCAGGTTGGATTTAGACGGGCCTCTATTTCTGCTCCCCGGCGCGCAGTTTCTTCCATAACCCGCGCAGAGGATCGAAGCCGAACTCCACGCGATGACGCCCCTCGGGGATTCGCACGGCGCGGAACAGCACATTCGCACGCAAGATTTCGGTCTCGGCTCCGTCAACCTTCGCAAACCAATAGGGATGCCATACGTCGTTCAAAACGACCCAGCCTCCGCCCCGCGGCGCCTCCCCGTCAATCACGATTTTGGTGTTTTCGTAAGAAACTATCCGCGCGCTCGCGGCGGACTCGCCGGGCTCGCGCTCGTGACAAACTGGCGCGTCTTCGAGCAGGACCGTTTTCCGGAAATCGATCTCGGGCCAACCGCCTTCCTCGATCATTCCGCCAAAATCGGCCTTTAACGCGCAAGTCGGGAGCATCACGCGCGGCAGCGCGCCAGAATATTCGTAAATATAGGCGTCCTTGGTGCGCGCGACGAGCGTCGCGTCGCCGGGCTTCATTTTCTTGTCGATCTGCTCGATAGGCACGCCGGAGGCGATGTAACGCAGACCCAGGAGATCCGACATCGGCGAGCGATAAGCGGGATAGAGTTTAGAGAAATTTCGCTGCTCGGGCAGCGCCAGATGATCGCCCGCGCCGGTCGCGTCCTCGAACAGCTTCAGCCGAATTGGATTATAGCCGAGATCGTGGTCGAAACCGTGGACGAGGCTCGCATTGGGCCAATGGAAGTCAATGGCGGCGAGTTCGATGCGGTCGCGCCGGTCGGGATCCTGAAGCTTCAGCTTATCACGCAGAAAAGCGACGGTTTCGTTCTTGGTGTCGGCCCGCAATACGTCGAATTGCGCCGGCGGCAGCGCCGTGGATTCATTGGGTTCGTTGCCGACGGCGAGATCGAGCGTCGTCGCGCAGCCGACCAGCGCAAGGGCGGCGAGAGCGTTCTTTTGGGAGAGGAGAGGCGCCACAACAACGACGGCGACGGCCAGAGCCCAAAAGGCCAGCGCCGTCAGCAGTGAGGCCTCCGCCTGCGCAAGCCGACCTTTTTCCGCCGCGACGACCGCGCAAAGGGCAAGCGCCGCCGCCGCGACGGTCACGAGCGCGATAAGGTTCGGGCGCGCCTCGCCGCGGACAAGCAAGTGCAAGGCGTATCCCGCGAGAATGGCGAGAACCGCGCACAGCGGGAAAGTTGCGTCGGCGGGCCTGCGCCACAAGTCGACGCCGGGAACATGAAACATCAACTCGAAGACAGGCGTGTAGCGGCCGAGCGCGTATAAGGCGAACAATACCGCGGCGCCGGCGAAAAAACGCGCCTCGCGCGATTTGAAGAAGCCTTTGCTCGTTGCCGCCAGCAGCGCCGCCATTGGCAGCGCGCCCATATAGATCGCCGTCATATTGCGGGCGAGATAAATGTCGGTGGTCCCGAACGCTTGCGACGGCGGCCCCCAGAAATCCTTGAGGGGTCCATCCGTGCCGAACAAATTCGCGCAGATGAGAGTCAGGAACGAACCCGGCGGAAGAGAGCCCTTGAAGGCGCCATCGAGATCAATGGCGGGCCGGTTGGAATTGGCGGCGAGATCGAACGTCAATGCAAGCGGCAGGGCGATGACCGCCGATCCGCAGAATGCGCCGGCGAGGAGCGGCTTCGCCGCGCTCCAGATCTTGGCGTCGTCGGTAACGACGCGATAGACCGCATAGGCCGCCAGAAGCAACACCGACAAAAAAGCGACCTGATCCCGCCCCAGAACGAGAAAGGCGGCGACGGCTCCGGCCGCCGCCCCATAGACCGTCGAGCGGCGATCCAGGGCCCGCGCCAATAGCCAGAGCGTTACTGGAAACCAGGACAAACTCATCACCTGTCCGGTATGCTGGATGCGCCAACTCGCCGAACCGCCGAAAGCGAACGCGATCCCCGCGAGCAAGGCGCCTGCCGCGTTCCAGCCGCGATCGCGAAAATAGAGAATCAAGGCAAGACCGCCCATCGCCAGCATGGCGAAGACGACTCCGTCCTCGAGCTGAAAAGAGGGTTCGGGCGAAAGCCAAGCCGCGACCAGAAAAAAGGGCGAGAAGATCAGCGATTGCGGATCGGCGATCTGCGGCATCCCCGCGAAGACATTAGGCGTCCAGAACGGCGATTGGCCGCTGTGCAGCGCATGGGCGAGAAAGGCGAACTGGGGCTGGAAATGCGCCTTGGCGTCCCAGGGGACGGTATAGGCGCCGGAGAGGAAGGGAAAAGCGAGCGCGATGGCGCAGAAGATAAAAATCGCTGCGGCTGCGCCGTAAAGATCGTTCCCGTTCTCGCGCAAGATCGCCGAGCCTTTCGTCTTGATTCGATGGTTGATTCGAGCCGCCGCTCGTTCAGGCGATTTCGACGACGAGCCGGCCCCGCACTTTGCCGTCCACGATGGACCGCGCCCGGTTCAACGTCTCGGAAATGGGAATCGTCTGGCTCATGCGGTCGATCTTTTCCTTGTCGAGATCGCGGGCGAGACGCGCCCAGGCCTCGCGCCGCTGCGCCAGACGCGGCCGAACGGCTTCGACGCCAAGCAGGGAAACGCCCCGCAAGATGAAAGGCGCGACGCTCGCTGGGAGGTCCATGCCCCGCGCGTTTCCGCAGGCGGCGACCGCGCCGTCGAATTGCGTTTGCGACAGGACATTGGCCAGCGTCACGGAGCCAACCGTGTCCACTCCCGCCGCAAATCGCTGACTTTGCAGAGGCTTACCTGGCGCGGACAATTCGGCCCGGTCGATGATCTCCGCCGCGCCAAGGCTTTTTAGATATTCCGCCTCCTCAGGGCGGCCGGTGACGGCGGCGACCCGCCAGCCAACGCGGGCGAGCAGGGCGACAGCGACCGAGCCGACGCCGCCGGAGGCGCCGGTGACGACCACGGTTCCCTGCTGCGGCGTGAGGCCAAAACGCTCCAGCGTCAGAACACAGAGCATCGCGGTGAGCCCCGCCGTGCCGATCGCCATCGCCTGCGCCGGCGAGAGCCCCTGTGGCAAATGCACGAGCCAGTCGCCTGAGAGGCGCGCTTTTTGCGCCCAGCCGCCGAGATGCGTCTCTCCGATCCCGCACCCGCCGGCGACGACGAGATCGCCGGGCGCGAAATCCTTATGGGTCGAGGCGGTCACGCGCCCCGCGAAATCGACGCCCGGAATCATCGGAAAGCGGCGCACGATCGGCGCTTTTCCCGTGACCGCCAGCCCGTCCTTAAAATTTATCGTCGAATGAGTGACGTCGATATCGACGTCGCCCGGCATCAGGTCGGCGTCCGACATTGTTCCGTAGCCGGCGCGATAGCCGGCCTCGTCCTTATCGATGCGGATGGCCTCGAAAACGGTCACGCGCGGTCTCCAATCCTGGCTGCGGCGGCGGTTGCGGATTTATAACGATTTCTTGCCGAAAATATCTCTTCCCCTAAATAACGGCGCAAAAACGGCTCAGGCGGCGGCGCGGCCATACGGCGCGCTTCCAATGCTGGGCGCAACCCTCTAAACAACCCTGCATGATCTGGCTCATTTTCGCTCTTCTCACTGGCGCGGCGGTCATGTCCGTGCTCGCGCCGCTCGCCGGAAAAAGCGCGCCCGCCGACCCCGCGGCAACCGATAAAGCCTTTTTCGGTCAACAAATCGCGGAAATCGAGCGCGAATGTTCCGAGGGACGGCTCGAGTCCGGCGACGCCGAGGCCGCGCGGGTCGAGGCCGCGCGCAGGCTGCTGCGCGCGAGCGAGGCGGCTGACGGCGGTCCCGCCCCCTCGGCGACGCAAACGCGCGTCATCGCCGCCGTCGGCGCGCTCCTGCTCATTCCGGCCTTGGCGCTGCCGCTTTATTTTTATGTCGGCGCGGCCGGCCTGCCGGACATGCCCCTGGCCGAGCGGCTCGCCAAGACTCCTCCACATAAAGACCTTTCCGCCGCCGTCGCGCAAATCGAAGCCCATCTCGCCCAGCACCCCGAGGACGGACGCGGCTTCGAGGTGGTGGCTCCTTATTATTTGCGCACGGGCCGCCACGACGACGCGCTTCACGCCTATGGCGAGGCTCTTCGCCTGCTTGGAGCGACGCCCACCCGCTACGACGCGCTTGGCGAGGCGATCGTCATCGCGTCCGAAGGCGTCGTGACGCCGGCTGCGCGCCGCAATTTCGACGCGGCGCTGGCGCTCGACGAACAAGACCCTATGTCGCGTTACTATCTCGGGCTCGGCGCCGCTCAAGACGGCGAGAAGGCCAAGGCGCGGGAAATTTGGACCAAGCTGCTCGCCGACGCGTCGTCCGACGCGGGTTATCGTGATCTGGTGCGGACCCAACTCGACAGTCTGGAAGCGGAGCCGTCCGAGGGCGCGAAAGAAGCGAGGCCGGACGCGGCTGAAGGTCCAGCGACG
The DNA here is from genome assembly GCA_002862095.1 of Methylocystis sp. KS32. Classification (GTDB taxonomy): domain Bacteria; phylum Pseudomonadota; class Alphaproteobacteria; order Rhizobiales; family Beijerinckiaceae; genus Methylocystis. The sequence continues at coordinate 337,680 of PHSQ01000001.1, forward strand.
GAACAGGGCAAGGCCATCGCCGCCATGCCCGATGGGCAGCAGCAGGCCGCCATTCGCGGCATGGTGGACAGGCTGGCCGCTCGCCTCGCGCGGAATGGCGACGACGCGGAAGGCTGGCTGAGGTTGATTCGCGCCTATAGCGTTTTGGGCGAACCGGGAAAGGCGAAAAGCGCTCTCGCGGACGCCAAAAAGGCGCTCGCAGGCAAGGCCGACGACATCGGACGCCTCGACGCGCTGGCGAAACAATTGGACATCGAGAGGTAGCCTATGACGCGCAAGGGCAAACGGTTGACGCTCATATTCGGCGCGCTCGCGATTCTCGGAATCGCCGCCGGCCTCGTTATGTTCGCGCTACGCGACAATATCGTGTTCTTTTATACGCCGGCCCAGCTCGCCGAAAAACATCCCTCCCCCGGCGCGCGGCTACGCATCGGCGGCCTCGTCAAGCAAGGCTCCGTGGTCAAGGGCGACGGCCGCGAGGTGCGCTTCGTCGTTACCGACAACGCCAGGGAGTTGCAGGTGACTTATACCGGCCTCCTACCTGATCTCTTCCGCGAGGGGCAGGGCGTCGTCGCCGACGGCGTATTGGGAACCGACGGCACATTTCGCGCCGACAGCGTGCTGGCCAAGCACGACGAAAGATACATGCCGCGCGACGTGGCCGAAGCATTGAAAAAACAGGGCGTCTGGCAGGGCGACAAAAAGTGAGGCGCGCATGATTGTCGAAACGGGTCATTTCGCCTTGGTTCTGGCGTTCGCGCTCGCGCTGGCGCAGGCCATCATTCCTTTCGCTGGCGCCCGCCTCGGCGACGCATCCTTGATGCGGGTCGCGCGTCCGGTCGCAATGACGCAATTTCTGTTGATCGCCCTAGCTTATGGCGCGCTCACCTATGCGCATGTCGTTTCGGATTTCTCGCTCGTCAATGTGATCGAGAATTCCCATTCGTTGAAGCCGCTGGTCTACAAAATCTCCGGCGTGTGGGGAAACCACGAAGGCTCCATGCTCCTTTGGGTGCTGGTGCTCTCCTTCTGCGGCGCGCTGATCGCCGCTTTCTCCGCCTCGATACCGATCAAGCTTCGCGCCGACACGCTCGCCGTGCAGGGTCTCCTTGGCGCGGCCTTTCTCCTCTTCATTCTTCTTACGTCGAATCCCTTCGCCCGAGTGGCGCAAGCGCCATGGGAAGGCCGCGATCTCAACCCCATCCTGCAGGATCCGGGCCTCGCGATTCATCCGCCGCTGCTTTATCTCGGCTATGTCGGCTTTTCGATCGTGTTCTCCTTCGCCGCGGCCGCGTTGATCGGCGGTCGCATCGATGCGGCCTGGGCGCGTATCGTCAGGCCTTGGACGCTCGCCGCCTGGCTGAGCCTCACGCTCGGCATCGCCATGGGCTCCTATTGGGCCTATTACACGCTGGGTTGGGGAGGCTTCTGGTTCTGGGACCCGGTTGAGAACGCTTCGCTCATGCCCTGGCTCGCGGGAACCGCGCTTCTTCACAGCGCCGCCGTGATGGAGAAGCGCGAGGCGCTGAAGATCTGGACGATTTTTCTCTCGATCCTCGCGTTTTCGCTCTCGCTGCTTGGCACTTTTCTGGTGCGCTCGGGCGTGCTGACCTCGGTCCACGCCTTCGCCAGCGATCCCGAACGGGGCGTGTTCATCCTCGCGATACTGGTGTTCTTTATCGGCGGCGCTCTCGCGCTCTTCGCCTTGCGCGCAGGCGCCCTCCCTATCAGCGGAATTTTCGCGCCGATCTCGCGCGAGGGCGCGCTGGTGGTGAACAATCTGTTGCTGACCGTCTCCTGCGCGACCGTCGTCGTCGGCACGCTTTATCCATTGGCGCTCGAGGCGATCACCGGCGAAAAAATCTCGGTCGGCGCGCCTTTCTTCAATACGGTCCTCATCCCCATCGCCTTGCCGCTCGCCTTGCTAATGCCGATCGGGCAGATGCTGGCATGGAAGCGCGGCGACCTTCTCGCGGCCTTGCAACGGCTGAGGGCGGCTTTCCTCGCCGGCCTGCTGGCGCTCGGCGTCTTCGGCGCCTTCGAAGGCGCGCCTTATCTCTCGGTCGTCGCGGCGGGAGTCGCCGTTTATTTGATCGTCGGCTCGATTTCCGAACTGTTGCAGCGGGCAGGAGGCCGCGGCGCTTCCGCGCGCGCCGCCGTGGCGAGATTTTTCCAGCTTCCGCTCTCGGCTTTCGGCACGGCCTTCGCCCATGCCGGCATGGGGCTCACTCTTCTGGGCCTCGCCGCGACCGGATGGGGCGTCGAGAACATCACCACGATGAGCGTCGGCAATTCTTATGAGGTCGGCCCCTATCACATCGTTTTGACCGAAATGTCAGCGCGAAACGGACCCAATTATTCCGAGACCTACGCCGTGATGGACGTTCGCCGCGACGGCGAAGTCGTCGCACGGATCGAGCCCGCCAAGCGCTTCTATCAGGCCCGCAAAATGGCCCGCACCGAGGCCGGCATCGTCACTCTGGGACTAGGGCAGGTCTACGCCGCGCTTGGCGAGGCTCACGGCGACGGGACCATCGACGCCCGGCTCTATTACAAGCCGCTGGTGACCTTGATCTGGATCGGCGCGCTCGCGATGGCGCTCGGCGGCGCCTTCTCGCTCGCCGACCGGAGGCTGCGCATCGGCGTCGCGCGTCGCGCGACCGCCGCCATACCACAGGCTGCCGAATGAAACAGGCGCTGAAGACTCTCACGCTCGCCGCGTCGCTCTTGGCGCCGCTCGCGGCCTTCGCCCTCGACCCCAGCGAAAAGCTCGCGGACCCCGCGCTCGAAGCGCGCGCGCGCGGCGTCGCCAGCGAATTGCGCTGCCTCGTCTGTCAGAATCAGTCCATCGACGATTCCGACGCGCCGCTCGCCAAGGATTTACGCACGCTGGTGCGCGAACAACTTAAACTGGGCATGACCGACCAGCAGGTGCGCAATTTCGTCGTCTCGCGCTATGGCGATTTCGTGCTGTTGCGCCCGCCGTTCAAACCGGAAACGCTGCTGCTCTGGTTCGCCCCGCTGCTCGCGCTTCTTGGCGGCGCCGCCGCGATCTGGCGCGCCGTCCGCGCATCCGCCGCCGACGACGGCGCGCCGACGGCGCTGAGCGAGGCGGAGCGGGAGAAGTTGCGGGAGTTAGGAGTAGAGGGCGAAGGCGCTTCGGAAAGCTGAAAACGCCATAGCGCCGAACCGACGCGGACGACGATCCGCCAATAGTCGAGAAAGCTTCTAAACATGTCCAACCCCGTCGACTTCTACCCCGGCTTCGCCTCGCATTGGATCGACACGCAAGCGGGCAAAATCTTCGCGCGGTCGCATGGCGCGGGGCCGCCCGTGCTGCTGCTGCACGGCTTTGGGCAAAGCAATATCGCCTGGCGTAAGATCGCGCCGCGCCTCGCCGAACGCTTCACCGTGGTGGCGATGGATTTACGCGGCTATGGCTGGTCCGCTGTCCCCGACAGCGACAATGGCGAAAATTACGCCAAGCGCCCGATGGCGGCGGACGCCATCAAGGTGATGGAGGAACTCGGCCATATCCAATTCGCGCTGGTCGGCCATGATCGCGGCGCCCGCGTCGGCGTTCGCCTCGCGCTTGACCATCCAGGCCGACTGACGAAACTCACGCTGCTCGACATCGCTCCGCTGGAGGAAGGTTTTGGAGACGCCAACCTGCAGCGTGTCGGCCGCGCCAAATTCATGAGCTTTGAGGCGCCGCGCCCGGAAAATCTGATCGCGCTCGACGCCGCCGCCTTTTTGACCGATGCGCTACGCAGCGGAACCCTGAACAAGACGCTCGACCCTTTCGGCGAGGCGGCGCTCGAGGCCTATCGCGCCGCCTTCGACGATCCCTTGCGCATTCATGCCTTTTGCGAGGATTTCCGGGCTGGCGAAGGCGTCGACAAGGAACTGCTGCTCGCCGACAAGGCGGCGGGCGGAAAAATCCTCGCGCCGACGCTGCTGCTTTGGAGCGCCGCGCATTTTTCCGAGGGGCCATCGCTTTTGGAGGCGTGGCGGGACTGGGCCGGCGACCTTCGCGGCGAGGCCCTCGAAAGCGGCCATTACCTCGCCGAGGAAGCGCCGGAAGCGGTGCTGAAAGCGCTGGAGGATTTTCTTTAAATCCTGCGCGCCTGAAAAAACGCGCGGAGCAATTGCGCCGCCTCGCTCTCGCGCAGACCGCCGTAGACTTCCGGCGCATGATGGCAGGTGGGCTGCGAAAAAAACCGGCCGCCGTGCTCGACCGCCCCGCCTTTGGGGTCCTGCGCCGAGAAATACAGCCTCCGGATGCGGGCGAGGGAGATCGCCCCCGCGCACATGGCGCAGGGCTCCAGCGTCACATAAAGATCGCAGTCCGGCAGTCGCTCGGAGCCCAGCTCCGCGCAAGCGGCACGAATCGCCAATATTTCCGCATGAGCCGTGGGATCGCGGTCGCGCAGCGTGCGGTTGCCGGCGACGGCGACGATTCCGCCGGCTCGCGCGAGGGCCGCGCCGACCGGAACCTCGCCCTCCAAGGCCGCTTGCCGCGCGGCCTCAAAAGCCTCGGCGAAGGGGTCGTCTCGCATGAGTGTTTCGCTTCGCCCTTTCATTCGCCTCGCTTTGCCTGCTATCAAAGCTCATGACCGAAGAAAAACCAAGACGTTCCCGCGCCCCATCCAACGGCGGCGAAAGGCCCATGCGCCGCCCGGCGAAATCGGCGGCGAAAACCCACAAGCGCGAATTGACGCCGAAGGCCTTCGAGGGCGATCGCATCGCCAAGGTCATGGCGCGCGCCGGGATCTGCTCGCGGCGCGACGCCGAACAGTGGATCGTGGACGGTCGCGTCGCCGTCAACGGAACGACGCTGACAAGCCCCGCCTTTAATGTGGCCGAGAACGATAAAATCCTGATCGACGGCGAGCCCATGGTCGAGCGGGAGCGCACGCGGCTGTTTCTGTTCCATAAGCCCGCCGGACTCGTCACCAGCGCGAAAGACCCTGAAGGCCGCGAGACCGTGTTCGACCGCCTCAAGGCGCGTTATCCCGATTTGCCGCGCGTGGTGAGCGTCGGACGGCTCGACATCAACACCGAGGGCCTGCTGCTGCTAACCAACGACGGCGGGCTGGCGCGCACGCTCGAATTACCGGCGACGGGATGGACGCGGCGCTATCGCGTGCGCGCGCACGGCGATGTGGACCAGGCGAAGCTCGATACGCTGGCCAAGGGCGTCACCGTCGAGGGCGTCGCCTATGCGCCGATCGAGGCGCGGCTCGATCGCGTCCAGGGCGCCAACGCCTGGCTCACGATGAGCCTCTCGGAAGGCAAGAACCGCGAGATCAAGCGCGTGCTACAGCACCTCGTGCTGGATGTGACACGGCTCATACGCATCTCTTTCGGACCTTTCCAGCTCGGCGATTTGCCCGAAAACGGGCTGGAAGAAGTGAGGCTCAAGGTCCTGCGCGATCAATTAGGCAAAGGGCTCGCCGAACTCGCGGGGGTGGATTTTTCCTCCTCGGTGCGAGAGGAGCCGACCGCCGCCGAGGCGCAGGAAACGCGACGGCGGGAGCAGAACCGGCCGCGCAAACATGTCTCTGCGCTGCGCAAACCGCGCGAAACGGAAGGGGAGCAAAAGCCGCGCGCGCGTGTCGAGCGCGCTGTCACCGCGGATCGCCAGGGCCGGGCCGTGGCGGTGGAGCGGATCGTCGTCAAGGGCGATAAGCCTGTCGTTCACAGCCGCAACGCGAGGCGTTTCGAGGCCCTGCGTGAGCAACTCGATCCGCCCGCCGAGCGGCGCGCGCCTCGTTTGCGCGGCGAGGAAGAGACGCGCAACGCGCGGGGTGACGGCGCGAAACGATTCGATCGCAATCAGAGATCCGAGGAACCCCGTCAGCAATCCGGGTCCAACCGAGCGAGGCCCCGCCTCCGCGCGGACGAGGAGGCGAGGCCAGCGCGCTCGCCGCGCGGCGATTTCGGGCAAAAGCGAGAGTTCGAGGCGCGCGGAAGCCGTTCCGGCGAGACGAGGCCGAGGGCGGCAAGATACGACGAACCCCGGCAAGAATCCGGGGCCAGCCGCGAAAGACCCCGCGCCCGTCCCGACAAGGAGGCGAGGCCGGCGCGTTCGCCGCGAGGGGATTTCGGGCAAAAGCGAGGGTTCGAGGCGCGCGGAAGCCGTTCCGGCGAGACGAGGCCGAGGGCGGCAAGATACGACGAACCCCGGCAAGAATCCGGGTCCAGCCGCGAAAGACCCCGCGCCCGTCCGGACAAGGAGGCGAGGCCGGCGCGTTCGCCGCGCGAGAGAACGTCGGGACCTGCCGAGGAGCGGACCGCTTTCCAGGGCCGTCGCCCGCCGCGCCGCGAAAATGAAAGAATTACGCCGCCGGGAGCATGGGGTAAGCCGAGGGGCGAGGGCAAATCGCGCGGGCCGGGCGGATCGCATGGAGGCAAACCGCCGCCGCGCGGCCCGAAACGTCCGCGTTAAGGATGCGGATCGTTGGAGGCGCCTTGCGCGGGCGCGCCCTCGCGAGCCCGAAATCGCAAAATGTGCGGCCAACCACGGACCGCCTGAGAGAGTCGATTTTCGACATTCTTGGGCACGCCTATGACAACGCAATTCAAGGCGCGGCGGCGATCGACGTTTTCGCGGGCACGGGCGCCCTGGGACTGGAGGCTCTGTCTCGCGGCGCCGCGCGCGCCTTGTTCATCGACGATGGCGCGGAAGCGCGCGCGCTGTTGCGCGAAAACATCGAGAAGCTTGGTCTGGGCGGCGTGACGCGCGTTTTCCGCAGAGACGCGACCCGGCTGGGAGCCGCCCCGGCCGGAGAAATGTTTTCGCTGGCCTTTCTCGATCCGCCTTACGGCAACGGGCTCGCCTCTCTCGCGCTCGGCGAATTGTCGCGCGGTGGATGGCTTGCGCCCAATGCGCTTGTCGTCATCGAGGAAGCGGCGGCGACAGTGGTGGAGCTTCCGCCGGGCTTCGCACGAGACGACGACAGACGATACGGCGACACGCAAGTCGTTTTCGCCCGCAAGAGTGCGTGACGGCGGCTCCTGCTTCATCAAGCCCGCTAGAGCAAAATCCAAAAAAGTTGATAGACTTTTTCGATTAGATTTTGCTCCAGCTTTTGAATCTGGAGCGATTTCTTATCGACCGGACGATTCCGTCTGACCGGAAAGCGCTCTAGCACGGGAAGCAACTCCAAGACCGCGCTATGTTCCGGCCTTCGTCCGCACGATGATGGCGCCGTTTTCAGCCTTGGCTGTCAGCATTCCGGGAGTTGAATGGGCTTGCGCGCAGCCGCCATGACGATCGATCAGGATCAGGCCGCCAACGCCCCGAACCTTATCGACGAGATATCGCAGCGCCTCTCGCGCGGCTTCTTCGGCGCGCATGTCGCGAAACTCGACATTGAACGCGGCCATTCTGGCGAGAGATGTTTTTATGAAATGTTCTCCCACTCCCGTGCACGAAACGGCGCAGCTAGCATTGTCGGCGATGACGCCCGCGCCAATCAACGGCGAGTCGCCGACCCGCCCCTCAAGTTGATTGGCGAGGCCGCCCGTGGAGGTCGCCGCGGCGAGGTTGCCGAATTTGTCTCGCGCCACCGCTCCGACGGTGCCCATGACGCCGCCTTGCGGATTGAGGCGAGAAAGCAGGTCGGACTGGCGCCCTTGCATCTCGGCCAATTCGGCCGCGCGTTCGTCGGTGACGAAATATTCCGGGCTTTCGAAATTCAACCCCCGCGCGCGCGCGAAATTCTCGGCGGCCGGGCCAATCAGGAACACATGCGGAGTGTTTTCCATAATGGCGCGCGCCAACAACACGGGATTTTTGACGCCTCGGACTCCGGCGACGGCGCCAGCGGCCATGTTACGCCCGTCCATGATGGAGGCGTCGCAAAAAACCTGCCCCATGGTGTTGAGCGCCGACCCGCGTCCGGCGTTGTAGAGCGGGTCGTCCTCAAGCAAGGACACGCAGCGAGAAACGGCGTCGAGCGCGGAGCCCCCGTCTTCCAGCAGACGTGCGCCGGATTCGACGACGCCGCGCAGAGATTCCTCGTATCGGCTCGGGGGAAGAAGCGCGCCGGCCCCGCCGTGTATCATTAATGAGAAGTCATTCATAAGCTTAACGGCCTCCAAGCGATCCGAAGGCGAAAACATAAACTGCTCGGACGGGTTTATTAAGTCATTTGTGATGCTTGGAACCCTATGTTTACAGCCTCAACGAGGCGGAGAAGATTCGCCAAGGAGTGAACTGGGAGGAAGCGGAGCATGAGCTTCCACCTCGAAGAGAGAAAGCTCCCCAACGGCGCCTGTTTCGGAATCGAGACAGCCTGCGCCAAGATCCCCGCCGCGCTCGAGGCCGCGGCGAACAAAATGGAACAGGAAGCCGCCGCCGTTTGGATAACGGATCGCTAGCGAAATCTGATCCGCTCGATTCAGGACGGGAGGCAAATCCTTCACCCAAGCCAAAAGCCCCGACGCTCCGAATTTTGCCATTCGGTCCGGTCGCGAGGGTCTCATCAAGGCAACGCTCGCGGCGCACATGCAGCCGACAAAGCGCGGGATTTTTCAGCACAGGTTAAGATCGCTCGCCGCGCGTCGCAGTCTTCGGGCGCAACCTAGCGGTTCCTCGTCATGCCGGCGGAGTCTATGCGGTGGTCCGAAGATTGCGAGCCTTGCGGCAGCAGCGAGTGATCTCGGCGGCTCGCCCCCGAGGGCGGGAAAAGTTATCGCCGGCGTGTTCAACGGAGCCGTTTTAGTTTCTCCATGCGCCGCCTTGGCTAACGCCAACGCGCTACTCATATGACTCCTGGAGAAGAAGACCAGGGTCATATCTTCTCCGAGCATAAGAGACTTAACGCGATGAGTGGCGGTTCGATGACAGCAGATGTGTTTGCGCAATTCGCAAGATCCTACGAGGAGCGGCGCTCCATCGAGATGTCACTGTCGGATTATCTCGACCTTTGCCGTGAAGACCCGAAGGCGTGTGCGACCGCCGCCGAGAGGATTCTCGACGCGATCGGCGAGCCGGAGCTCATCGACACATCGAAAGACCAAAGACTCGGCCGAATCTTCATGAACCGAACCATCCGGGTCTATCCGGCTTTCGCCGAATTCTACGGGATGGAAGAAACGATCGAGCGCATCGTCAGCTTCTTTCGGCACGCTGCGCAGGGGCTCGAGGAGCGCAAGCAGATTCTCTATCTGCTGGGGCCGGTCGGAGGGGGCAAGTCTTCTCTGGCCGAACGACTGAAGTTCCTGATGGAGCAGAATCCGATTTATGTGCTGAAAGCCGGGCGCGAGATCAGCCCCGTGTTCGAGAGCCCGCTCGGCCTCTTCGATCCTGCCGCCGCCGGCCCCATGCTTGAGGAAAAATACGGCATTCCGCGTCGACGGCTGACTGGGTTGATGAGCCCCTGGTGCCTGCAACGGCTTGACGAGTTCGGCGGGGACATCGCCCGTTTCACGGTGGTGAAACTGTCTCCATCGAGACTCCGTCAGGTCGCCATCGCGAAGACGGAACCGGGGGATGAGAACAATCAGGATATTTCCTCGCTCGTCGGCAAGGTGGACATACGCAAGCTCGAGGATTTCGCTCAGGCGGATCCCGACGCCTATAGCTATTCCGGCGGACTTAACCGAGCGAACCAGGGTCTGCTTGAATTCGTGGAAATGTTCAAAGCTCCCATCAAGATGTTGCATCCGCTCCTGACAGCCACTCAGGAGGGCAATTACATCGGAACCGAAAACATCGGCGCGATTCCGTTCTCTGGCATCGTGATGGCCCACTCCAACGAGTCGGAGTGGCAAAGTTTCCGCTCGAACCGCAATAACGAGGCCTTCATCGACCGCATTTACGTCATCAAGGTTCCGTATTGTTTGCGCTTTTCCGAGGAGCAGAGAATTTACGAAAAACTCCTGAAGGCTTCGGAACTAGCCAATGCGAACTGCGCGCCCTCAACCCTCGAAATGTTGGCTCAATTCACGGTGCTGTCGCGACTGAAGCCGCATGAGAATTCGAACCCATTCTCGAAAATGCGCGTCTATAATGGCGAGAGCCTGCGCGAAGTGGACCCGCGCGCGAGAAGCATGGTGGAATATCGCGAAGCCGCGGGCATGGATGAAGGAATGGATGGCCTTTCCACCCGCTTCGCGTTCAAGGTGCTGGCCGCGACCTTCAATCACGACACGGTCGAAGTCGCCGCCGACCCTGTTCATTTAATGTATGTCCTCGAACAGAGCATTCGACGGGAGCAATTGGCTCCGGAGACCGAGAAGCGCTATCTTGAATTCATCAAGGCCGAATTGGCGCCGCGCTACGCCGAATTCATCGGAAACGAAATTCAAAAGGCCTATCTCGAATCCTATGTCGATTATGGTCAAAACCTGTTCGACCGCTATATCGATTACGCCGACGCCTGGATCGAGGATCAGGATTTCAAGGATCCGGACACCGGACAATTGCTGGACCGGGAGCTGCTGAACCAGGAGCTGACCAAGATCGAAAAGCCGGCCGGCATCGCGAACCCGAAAGACTTCCGCAATGAGGTGGTCAAGTTCGCGCTTCGGTGGCGCGCCGCCAACGGAGGCAGTAATCCCTCCTGGAACAGCTACGAAAAAATCAGGGACGTAATCGAGAAGCGGATGTTCTCTCAGGTCGAGGATTTGTTGCCGGTCATCAGCTTCGGCTCCAAGAAGGATAACGACACAGAAAAAAAGCACGGCGAATTCGTCAGCCGCATGACCGCGCGCGGCTACACCGAGCGGCAAGTTCGGCGACTCGTCGAATGGTACATGCGCGTCAAGCAGTCGGGTTGATCCAATCCATAGCAGGCACGGGCCAGGAACCTATGCGCATCGTCGATCGTCGGCTGAACCCAAGCGGCAAGAACTTCGAGAACCGGCAGCGATTTCTTCGGCGGGTGAAACGAATGGTCGAGCGGGCCGTGCGCGAAGCCAGCGGCGAACGATCCATCGAAGAACTGGAAAATCCCGGCGAAATCGCCATCCCGGCGGACGGGGTTCGGCAACCCAGTTTTCATCACGCCCCCGGCGCGCGGCGCGATCTGATCCTGCCCGGCAATCGGGAATATATCGAAGGCGACCGCATCGCCCGGCCCCCGGAAGACGATGGCGCCGGCGGGAAGGGCGCCGGATCCGGCGGGGGAAAGGGTCGGCCGGACCTCTTTCGCTTCATGCTGACCCGAGAGGAGTTCCTGAACATCTTTCTCGACGATCTCGAATTGCCGGATCTCGCGAAACGCCGGATCGCCCTTGTCGACAAGGAAGGCTTGCGCCGCGCCGGATACGCGACCACGGGAACGCCAAACAATCTCGCCATCGCCCGAACTCTGCGCCTGTCCTTATCGCGCAGAATCGCTCTTGCGCGACCCAAGAGCGAGACGATCGTCCGGGCCGAGGAAGAACTCGCCGCCGCCATGGCGGAAGGCGGCGCGAATATCGAAAATCTCCGGCGCGATCTCGAAGTCCTGCGTCGCCGGCGCGGCCGCGTCGCCTATCTCGATCCCGTCGACCTGCGCTACCGGCGCTTCGAGCGTTTTCCAAAGCCGGTCGCTCAGGCTGTCATGTTCTGTCTGATGGATGTGTCAGGCTCCATGACCGAGCATACCAAGGATATCGCCAAGCGCTTTTTCATGCTGCTGCATGTCTTCCTCACCCGCCGCTACAAACGCATCGAACTCGTGTTCATCAGACACACCGACGAAGCGGCCGAAGTCGACGAAGAGACTTTCTTTCGGTCGGTCGAAACCGGGGGAACGATGGTTTCCTCGGCGCTCGAGGAAATGCTCCGCATCGTCAAGGACCGTTACGACCCCACAAGCTGGAACATATACGCGGCCCAAGCGTCAGATGGCGATAATCTCATGGGAGACAATGAGCGAACGCGCGCATTATTGCAGAACGACATCCTCCCGCTGAGCCAATATTTCGCCTATATCGAGGTGAGGGACTCCTTCTTTGAAGAGGTGAATCCGTTCGATGGCGGCACGAGTTCATTGTGGTCCGCCTATGCTCCCCTGCAAAGGGAGGGAGGAAGATTTCAAATGAGGCGCGTGTCGAAGCGGGAGAAAATTTATCCCGTTTTCAGGGAACTGTTCCAAAGGCGGGAAGCTGGCGCGCCCCATGGTGACCACGAATGAAAAGCGGGCCGCTGCTTTTCCAAGGCAAGGATTGGAACTTCGAAACGCTTCGGAGAATCCATGACGCGATAGAGCCAATCGCGGAAAAGGAACTTGGCCTCGACATATTTCCCAATCAAATCGAGGTGATAACGGTCGAACAAATGCTCGACGCCTATGCCGCGACCGGCATGCCGATATTTTATAGGCATTGGTCATTCGGCAAGAAATTCGTCCAGCACCAGACCGTCTACGAAAAGGGACTGCAGGATCTCGCCTACGAAATCGTGATCAATTCCAACCCGTGCATAAGCTACATCATGGAGCGAAGCTCGGCGACGATGCAGACGTTGGTGATGGCGCATGCGGCTTTCGGACATAATCATTTTTTCAAAAACAATTACCAGTTTCGACAATGGACCGCTCCGGAAAGCATTCTGGATTACCTTTCTTTCGCGCGCAATTATATTGCAAGCTGCGAAGAGCGATATGGCCACGATGAGGTGGAGCGCCTTCTGGACGCCGGCCATGCGCTGATGGCGCAAGGCGTGGATCGCTCCCCGCACAAGCGCCCGCTCGACTTGCAACAGGAGGAGAAGCGCGAACGCGATCGCATGCAGGAGCGCGAAAGATTATACAACGATCTCTGGCGGACCGTGCCGGGGCGGTCACGGACAGTCGTAAAGGGCGGCAAGGACCGTCAGCGCGCGCTGCTCGGCCTGCCTCAGGAGAATATTCTCTACTTCCTCGAAAAAGCCGCGCCTCGTCTGCGGTCATGGCAAAGGGAGGTGCTGCGGATCGTCCGTCTTATTGCGCAATATTTCTATCCGCAGCAACTGACGAAAGTCATGAACGAGGGCTGCGCCACCTACTGCCATTACCGCATAATGACGCGGCTGCACGAAGAGGGTCTGATCGACAACGGAAGCTTCCTTGAATTTCTTCACTCGCATACGAGCGTCATTCGTCAGCCGATGTATTACGAGCCGGGTTACGGCGGTGTGAATCCCTATGCGCTCGGCTTCGACATGATGCAGGATATTGCGAGGATCGCCAAGAACCCCACGCCGGAAGACAGGGTCTGGTTTCCAGATCTAGCTGGAACAGGCGACGAAATGAGCGCGCTTCGCGACGTCTGGGCGAATTATCGCGACGACAGCTTCATCGCGCAATTCCTGAGCCCCGCGCTGATGCGCAAATGGCGGCTGTTTCACGTCGTCGACCAAAGCGAATTGCCATATCTCGAGGTTTCCTCGATCCACAATGAGAGAGGATATCGCGAGCTGCGCCGGCGCCTCGCCGCCGAATATGACGCGCCCGCGCAATCCCCGCATATAGAGGTGGTGGACGTAGACCTAGCCGGCGCCAGGAAGCTCGTCCTGCATCATCAGGTGGCGGAAGGTCGCTTTCTTGACGCAGAGGAGGCGGAACTCGTGATGAAACATCTGGCGGCCCTTTGGGGCTATGAAGTTCTTTTGCAGGAAGTAGACAAGAAGAGCGGAGAGGTTCTCAAGGAGCACGCGGCCTTCGCCGCGACGAGTTGAACGGCGCCATTCGCTTTCCTTCCGTATCGCCATTTCGAACTCATTCCTCGCCGCGCCGAATGACAGAACAAACGCTCGCAATTCGCGTTGTCGACTCGCTGGAAAGGGTCGACCGGGTCGCATGGGATAATTGCGCCAATCCCCAGCCAAGGGCTTTGGTCGATCCGCTACGAGAGAAATACAATCCCTTTGTCTCGCATGCGTTTCTTGTCGCGTTGGAGCGCTCGGAATCGGTCGGCGGCCGCTCCGGCTGGGCGCCCGCTCATATCTTGGTCGAGAACGTGGCCGGCCGTCTAGTCGCCGCCGCGCCGACTTATCTCAAGAGCCACAGTTTGGGAGAATATGTCTTCGACTCCGGCTGGGCGGAATATTATCAACGAGCCGGCGGCCGCTACTATCCAAAGATCCAGGTCGCGACTCCTTTCACGCCGGTTGGCGGACCTCGTCTACTTCTGAGCCCGGACGCTCCCGAGGAAGCGGCGGAGGCGCTGCTAGCAGGGCTGCGCGCGCTGCGTGAAAGAAGCGGCTCCTCGTCTGTGCATATCACCTTTGTCGAAGAATCTCAGTCGCGGCGCCTGAAGCAGGCGGGCTTCCTGCTTCGCAGCGGACAGCAATTCCATTTCTTCAACGAGGGCTATCGCGACTTCGACGATTTCCTCGAGGCATTGTCCTCGCGCAAGAGAAAATCCATCAGACGCGAGCGACGCGAGGCCCTGGGCGACGACATCGAGATAGACTTACTCAGGGGAAGCGATATCAAGCCGCCCCATTGGGATGCTTTCTTCAGCTTCTATATGGAGACGGGCTCTCGCAAATGGGGACGACCATATCTTACCCGCGCTTTTTTCGATCATATCGGCGCCATGATGGCCGACCGAATATTGTTGGTGATGGCGCGGCGCCGCGGAGAATATATCGCCGGCGCGATCAATTTTCTCGGCGACGACGCGATCTATGGACGGAATTGGGGAACGCTGGAGCAGCGCCCCTTCCTTCATTTCGAAGTCTGCTATTATCAAGCGATCGACTACGCCATTCGAAACGGATACAGGCGGGTCGAGGCCGGAGCGCAGGGGGAGCATAAGCTGGCGCGCGGTTACCGGTCCGTCATGACATTTTCGGCGCATGAATTCGCGGACGCCCGTTTCGGCGCGGCCGTGGCGGACTTCCTCATCCGGGAGCGTCAGGCGGTGGAGCAATCGATAGCAGAGTCCGAAACCGCTCTCCCCTTCCGCCGCGCCCCCAATTGAGCGACGAATTGAAACCACGCGCCACTTTCGTCTTTGCTTGGCATGAGAACTCATGGAAATTGCCGAAATGGATAAATTTACCGTCAAGCGATTCCTGCCGTGGGTCGTGGCGAGCGCCCTGTTTATGGAGCAGCTTGATTCGACCATCGTCAACACCGCCGTTCCTGCCATGGCGGCAAGCCTCCATGTCGAGCCCTTGAGCCTGAAAGCCGTCGCGGCGAGTTATATTCTGAGCCTTGCTGTCGGCATACCCGTGAGCGGATGGATCGCCGACAAATATGGAACAAGGCGCGTCTTTATGCTCGCCGTCGCGACATTCACGATCTCTTCGGTCCTCTGCGGCCTTGCTCAAAACATCGCCCATATGATCGCCGCGCGGATTTTGCAGGGAATGGGGGGCGCGATGATGATGCCGGTCGGCCGGCTCGCGGTCATTCGCGCATTTCCCAAATCCGAACTGTTGCAGGCTATGAATTTCATCATCATTCCGGCGCTCATCGGCCCGCTGCTCGGGCCAACCATCGGAGGGCTGATCGTTCATTGGGTCTCATGGCGCGAGATTTTCTTCGTCAACATTCCTGTCGGAATCATCGGGCTTTGGCTCGCCCTTCGCTACATGCCGGAATATTACGGCGGCGCGTCGCCGCCACTGGATTGGCTCGGCCTTGGTCTCTTTGGCGGCGGAACCGCTCTATTGTCAT
The DNA here is from genome assembly GCA_002862095.1 of Methylocystis sp. KS32. Classification (GTDB taxonomy): domain Bacteria; phylum Pseudomonadota; class Alphaproteobacteria; order Rhizobiales; family Beijerinckiaceae; genus Methylocystis. The sequence continues at coordinate 353,288 of PHSQ01000001.1, forward strand.
GGCTGCTCGAAATTTTCGGCGAGCATGAAATCGCGGCGACGCCCGCCGCCGCGTTATTCTGCGTATCATTCGCATTGCTCGGAGCCTATTGGCGCCATGCTTTAAGGGAGGAATTTCCGCTTCTGCGCATCCGGCTGTTCGAGACTCGCACTTTCCGCGTGTCGGTGATCGGCGGCTTTATCACCCGCCTCGGCGTCGGCGGTCTGCCATTCCTCACGCCCCTGCTCCTGCAGGTCGGCCTCGGCCTGCCGCCATGGGAATCGGGCCTGCTCATGATGCCCACGGCGGCGGCCGCGATGGTCATGAAAACCATATCGAAGAGCGTGCTGGCGCGCTTCGGCTACCGCAAGGTTCTTATCGTCAATACGGTGATGATCGGCGCAACCATCGGTCTTTACGCCTTGGTGACGAAAGGAACGCCGCTAGAAGGCATCGCAGCCATTGGACTGGCGCTCGGTTTTTTCAATTCGCTGCAATTCTCCAGCATGAACAGTCTGGCCTATGCGGATATTCAAGAGAAGGATTCGAGCCAGGCGAGCACCATCGCGAGTTCGTTCCAGCAAATCTCGATGAGCTTTGGCCTCGCCTTCGGGTCTCTGGTGGCGGGCTGGTATCTCGACGGCTTGCCGCAATCAGACCAGCCGGCGGTGATCGCCGCCTTGCATCAGGCTTTTCTGACGCTGGGCGCATTGACGGCGCTGTCCTCGTTGTCGTTTTGGAGTCTGCGCCCGCGAGACGGGGAAAGCGTCAGCGGCGCGGCCCCCGAACTCGCCTGATGCGCCGATTAACGGAATCGACCGCGGCGGGCGCGAAGGCGCGAACGCCCTTATTTCCGCCGTCATTTTTCAGAACATGGCGCTTGAAAACAGAAGGTTGTTCGCAATGTCGCGCACATGGATCCTGTCCCTTCTTGGCGGCGTTTTTTGTTCGCTCGCTTTCGCGGCCCAAACCGGCCATGCGCAATATTATTCGCCGGTTCCCGCATACCCGCCCTATGGCTATTATGAACCGGAGCCGGACATCGAGGAATACCGGCCGCAACGTCGGCCTCGGGCGCGGATCGATCCAGATTATGATATGGAGGAGCGCGCGCTCGATCGTCGCGCCCGGCGGGAGCGTCTCCCGGCGGGGGGGCGCGGCGAGGGCCTCCCCCCCGACGCCGATCCAAATTATTCGACTCCGATCGATTACGACGACGAGGTGGACTTCCGGCAAACCACGGCCACGCTGGTCGACGATCCTTTCCGCGACAGGAGCGGAACGATCACCATCGACACTGGCAAACGTAAGCTTTACCTTTCGCTCGGAGATGGCCAGGCGATCGAATATGGCATCGGAGTCGGCCGCCAGGGTTTCGCCTGGAAAGGCGTCGCCCAGATCGGCCGCAAGGCCTTCTGGCCCGGCTGGACGCCCCCGCGCGAGATGCTGCTCCGCCGTCCCGACCTGCCGGGCCATATGGATGGCGGGATGGACAATCCGCTCGGCGCGCGCGCGCTCTATCTCTTCAAAGGCGACAAGGATACGCTCTTTCGCATTCATGGCACCAATGAGCCGGAAACCATTGGTCAAGCGGTGTCGTCCGGCTGCATTCGAATGCTCAACGCCGATGTGATCGATCTTTACAAGCGCGTCAAAAAGGGAATGAAGGTGGTCGTGCTTTGAGCGCTCCCTCTTGCGCGCGGCCCGCGAGTGGCGACCGAACTTTTATCCGAGCAGAATATCCACCGCCGCCTTCAGATTGTCGGCCACGAGATGAGGCGGTTCTGCGAGACAGCTTTCGTGTCCAGGGCGGTATTTTCCGGTTTTGACGAGAACGCCCGTCATGCCAGCGGAAATTGCTCCACCGACATCGGCTTCCACATCGTCGCCGATCATCGCGACGTTTTCGGCCGCGCAGCCGAGACCTTGCGCCGCGAGCCGAAAAAAGGTCGAAGAAGGCTTGCCGAGAATCGTCGCTTCGCGCCTTGACGCATATTCGAGCCCCGCCACGAAGGGACCGGCGTCCAGGCTCAGTTCGCCGTCATGGTCGAGAAAATTGCGGTTTTTGGCCAGGGCGAAGAACGGCGCCTCGGCCTGAATTTTCCGAAACGCCTGGTTTAAGCGTTCATAGGTGAAGAAATGGCCGGCGTCGCCCACGACGACAGCCTCCTTTCCATCGAGGGGCAATTCAGCAAAATCTTCCCGGAGGTCGGGATGAACGACGAGAAAAGGGACAAGCCCTTCCCGGAGGAGAAGGTCATGCGCGATCGTCGCGGGGGTGTAAACCTCATCTATCACGACGGGTAATCCGAGTTCCTCGAGCCCCTGAACGATGCGTCGGCGGGGACGACGGGTCGTGTTGGTGATGAATTTCACCGGAATCCCCGCCGACCTTATGCGCAGAACCGCTTCCAGCGAGCCCGGCAGGAGGCGGCCGCCGACATAGACGACGCCGTCGAGATCGAGCAGCAGCCCTTTCAAAAGCCGTATGTTGCTGGCGAGCGACGGCGAGCGGTCGGAACGCATTTTCATCCCCTATCCAGAGAAGCCGGAGAGAAACTCGCGCCATAACTGGGAGGAGTCGGCGTCATAAATTTCGAAGAAAGAGCGCTTGAAAGGTTCATTGTTTTCGATACGGCCCACAAGGCGCGAAAACGCTTGCGGGTCGCCGCGACGCAACCAATCCACGAACATCGCCGCCTCGCGATAAGCCAGACTTTGGCGTCCCGACCAGGCGTCGCCTTCGAACAATTCTGGCGGCGGCTCGATCTGGAAACGGATCGAAGAGAAATCGCGCCATATTCCCCGGTCCTCGACGACAATGGCGTAGCCCTTGGCCATCGCCCTGGCGGCCATGCTCTGCTTCGCCCCCTCGGCGCCCGCGCCACCGGAGACCAGCGTCGCGAGACCCTCCGTGAACCAACTCGGCGGACGAGAGGCGAAGAGCGAGGTCCGCCAGCCAAAGATATGGGAATGCGAGAGTTCGTGAACCAGCACTCCCTCGAGCCGGTCCGTTTCGTCTCCACAAAGCGTCGGAGACAAAAGCACATAACCAGAACGGGAAACGCCGGATATAGTGGGTTCCTCCAATCCACTTGCACGCGCGTAGTCTTGGAGGGAAGCGTAGACCCCTATCGTCGGGATGCGGGCGAAGGGGCGCCCTTGCTCCTTCTCGACGCGGACGAGGGCGGAGGACAGGAGCGCCGCGACCCGCCCCGCGCAGGCGCGCGCGCTTTCCTGAAAGCGTATGCGCGGATTTCCCTCCAGCGGGAGCAGATTTGTCGGCTCGTTGAAGCGGGCGACAACATAATGCCGCAGAAGTCGCAGCGGCGCGCGAAGGCCAGTTGTCGCGCCAGCCAGAACGAGTACGAGCGCCACGATCTTAAGTAAACGCGAAATCCTCATGCCTGCGTCCGCGTCTCGGACCGCCACTCGCGGTCGGGCCGCGAGTGGCGCGTTAAGAGAGTGTTACTTCAAAGTCACATCAGACAAGAATTGGCAACAATCGACACAATCGCTATTGGCGCCAGGAATCGCCGCGGTTAAGTTTTCGACGGGAGCCCGTCTGGACCAACCCTTTAGGGGACGACAACTCGCTATGCCCGCGATGCGCCGATGGCTTATGTTCGTTGTTCTTGCCGTGGCGCTGGTCGTCGGCGGACAAGGGAGCGTTCGCCACATCGTCATGTCGATGGGCGTCTCCGACGGCGGGGCGGCGCATTGCCTCGACCAGAAGAACGGCGCGCCGGCCCAGCAGCATGGCGATTGCTGCACGCTCTGCAATTTGTCCGTCTTCGCCGCCGCTTCTGCGGCGCCGGCGCCGATATTCGCCATTGCGCCGCCTGTCACCATCCGGCTAGCCAATTTCGGCGTCGCAGGCCCGCGTCCCAGCTGGCTTTACAAGTCGCACCAAGCGAGAGCCCCCCCGATTTTCAGCTGAGCCCGAGGCGTTCTCGACGCTGTTTCCATCCGAAAACTCAATTTGCGCGCCTCCTTTGGGGAGCAGCGCGGCTGTCCGCCCGGCCATAGGCGGAAACCAAGGATTATAAGACATGTCTTCTTCCCTCTTCACTCGCGCCGCTGGCGCGAGCGTCAGCGCTCTTGCGCTCGCTCTCGGCGCGCCTGCCGCGCTGGCGCAGGAAGCATTGCCGACCATCGACGTCGGCGCCGCCGCGACACCAAACCCCGCCGCGGCCCCTGGCGCCGCAGGCCCCCTTCCGGCGGTTTCGTCGCAGTCTTCTCCCGATGTCGTGGATAACCCGCGGCCCGGCGCCCATCCGGACGTCACCGCCTCCAGCGAGCGCGAATATTCGGAGAAACAGGTCACGCAGCGCATTTACTCCCAGCCGGGCGAAGCGCTGGAAATCGTGCCGGGCCTCATCGTCGCCCAGCACAGCGGCGTTGGCAAGGCGAACCAGTATTTCCTGCGCGGCTTCGCCCTAGACCATGGCTACGACATTGGCATCACCCTCGACGGCATGAACGTCAACCAGCCGTCGCATGTGCACAGCAACGGCTATGCCGACACCAATATGCTCATCCCGGAATTGCTCAGCGGCGTCGATGTCCGCAAGGGGCCCTATTTTGCGGACGAGGGCGTGTTCTCCTCGGTCGGCGCCGTTCATATGCAATATGTCGACTCGCTGCGGGATGGCCTTATCATCGCCTCCGGCGGCAGTTTCGCCTGGGGCCGCACGGTCATGGCCAAATCATGGGGCGTCGGCGAAGGCGAATTGCTGATGGCCTTGGAAGGCAATATCTACAATGGTCCATGGGAGCGCCCCGACGAGGAGCGCAAGATCAACGGGGTGGCGCGGTGGAGCGCCGGCACCGAGGACAATGGTTACGCCATCACCGGCATGGCCTATTCCAACCACTATTTCGCCACTGACCAGATCCCCAATCATCTGGTGTGGTTGGGATTGATGTCGCGCTGGGGCACGCAGGATCCGACCGATGGCGGCAACGCCTCGCGCTACAGCCTTTCGGCGCGCTGGAGCGAGACGACCAAAGAGCAATGGTCTCGCGTCGAAGCCTATTTCATCCACAACGACACCAATCTTTACGACAACTTCACCTACCAGCTCTCCAATCCCGTGACCGCCGGCGGGCTGGGAGACCAGACACATCAGTTCGACCACCGCAATCAGATCGGCATGAAAGCCCAACACGGCTGGAATTATAATCTGGCCTCGTTCCCGACCGAAACGCGGGTGGGAACGGATAATCTTTTTGACTTCATCCACAACGGCAATGGCGATTCTTCCCAGCGCATTCAATACGATCAGATCGCCGACAATTACATCAAGGAATATATCCAGGCCCTATGGACCGACACGACCTTGAAATGGACGCCATGGATGCGCTCGACCGCCGGCTTCCGGCTCGATTATGTGCATGGCTCGGTGAATTCCGAGGCGAATCCGATAGCGGCCCAAGGTTGGCTTAACGGAACGCCGTTTTACCTCGGCAGCTATAACAACGGCGAACTCGGCCGCTTCTTCACCAGCCCCAAATTCGGCACGGTGTTCGGGCCGTTCTACAATACGGAATTCTTCCTCAATTATGGCGAAGGCCTTCGCGCGGAGGACATGCGCGCCGCGACCAACCATTTCGCCACGGACGGCACGCAATATACATATATTCCGAATGTGCAGCTTCTGACCAAAACGCGCGGCGCGGAAGGCGGATTTCGGGCCAAGCTGTTCGATGGGTTTGAAACTGATCTTTCACTGTTCTGGCAGCACATGGACGCCGAACAGGAGTTCAACGCCGATTCCGCCACCAGCGTCTACGGCCGCCCCGGTCGGCGTTACGGCTTCGAATGGACCACCAAATATGATCCGGTCTCCTGGCTGCATTTCGACAGCGAAGTGACCGGAACTCATGCGCGCTTCCAAGGCTTCGACACGATACAAGCCGCTACTCTGGCAAGCTATCTCTCCGGCGGGCCGGGCAGCGACGGCGGCCTCTGGCCGATGGGCCTGAGGGGGCTGTCTCCGGGCAATTTCCTCTCGCTCGCGCCAGTCTGGGTCGCGACCGCGGGCCTCGAAATCGGCGAGAAAACCGGCTGGTTCAGCGGCCTGCAATATCGCTATTTCGGCGCGCGGCCTCTGACCGAGGACGGCCAGATCAGTTCGCCCGCCACCGGCACAGTGAACGCCCGCCTCGGCTATCGCTTCGACAATGGCTGGAAAGTGCAGTTGGACGGGTTCAATATCACTAACTCCCGCTCGGACATGATCGACTATCAAGCCAATATGTTCGGCAAGCAGGACTTCCTTCTGTTCCCGAGATACGCTGGCGGCAGCGCCTACGGCATCTCGGGTCGGGTGTTCAAGCCCATCGATCCGCCGGCCGTCCGCATAACCTTGAGCGGGCCGATCGCCTGGGGCGAAGCCACGCCCATCACATCGAAGAATTAATTTACCAAGAAGAGGAGCGGCGTCATCGCCGCTCCTGTCGCTCAGAGCATGTTCTTTTCCAAGAACCGCCCGGCGCCTCTCGAGAACATGCTCTAATTCTACTGCGTCATGAACGAATTTGTCGGCGGTTTCGTCATTGCGAGCCGAAGGCGTGGCAATCCAGGGGGCTGGCGCGGCTTAAGGATTGCTTCGGCTCGCGCTTGCAATGACGGGCGCTGGCCCAGCCCCAGGCCGCTTCGTGACGCAGCAGAACTAAGCGCTTTTCAGCCCATCGCCGTTGATGCGCCCCAAGCCGTTGGGCGTGCGCGGCGCGGGAACGACAAAGAGGGGTCTTTCGCGCACCAATTTGACGATCGCGGCGAAATCCAGCTTGCCGGAACCGAGCAGGGGCATTTGTTCGACAATCATGACCTCTGCCGGAATCATGAGGTCGGCGGCGCCCTTCGTTTTGGCGTAAACTTGGAAGTCCGCGCGCGTGGAGCCTTTGTGTTCGGTTGCGAGAACGATGCGTTCGCCCTTGCGCGTATCGGTTTCCGTGACGGCGGCGGATAGCGCGTTGGGCCACAACTCCGCCGCGAGCGCCTCGACCGCGGCGAGCGACACCATCTCGCCGCCGATCTTCGCGAAGCGCTTGGCGCGCCCCTTGATCGACACGAAACCGCGGTCGTCGATGGAGACGATGTCGCCGGTGTCGTGCCAGCCCTCCGCCGGCGGTTGCAGCGCGCCGGGATTATCCGCCTTGAGATAACCAAGCATCACATTGGGCCCGCGCACCAGCAGCCGGCCCGCGCCCGCGACGCCGGGAACGGGCTCCAGCCGGGCCTCGATTCCGGGCATCAATCGTCCAACGGTTCCGAACTTGTTGAACATGGGCGTGTTGAGCGCGAGCACGGGAGCCGTCTCGGTGACGCCATACCCTTCCAGAATGCGAACGCCGAATTTCTCGCTCCATGCAGCGCGGGTCGCTTCCTTGACGGGCTCGGCGCCAGCGATGACGTAACGTATCGAGCGGAAATCGTATGGGTTGGCGGTGCGGGCGTAACCGCTCAAAAACGTGTCCGTGCCAAACAGAATCGTCGCATTGGAGCCGTAAACCAACTCCGGCACGATGCGATAATGCAGCGGCGAAGGATAAAGATAGATCGGCACGCCAGAGACGATTGGCAGCACAAAGCCGACCGTCAGACCGAAGCAATGGAAGATCGGCAGCACGTTGAACACTTTGTCGCCACGGCCGAAGTCTATCCGCGCCGCCGCCTGCGCGGCGTTCGCCAGCATGTTTCGATGCGAGAGCACGACGCCCTTGGGCGTTCCCTCCGAACCCGACGTAAAGAGGATCGCCGCAGGCTCGTCCGGCGAGCGCCGGGCGAGTGGGCGTCGATGGGCGAGAAAGGCCCGCAACTTGTCTCCAAGCGTGACGCTGTCGCGCAAATCCTCAAGATAAATCAGCCGAATTTCCGCGCCAAGCAGTTCGACAAGCCTTTCGAGCTTGGCCTTCTCGACAAAAGTTCGCGACGTCACGACGGTCCGCGCGCCCGCGGCCTTCAATCCGGAGAGCATGTTCGCCGCCCCGGCGGTGAAATTCATCATGGCCGGCACGCAGCCCGCCGAAGAGAGAGCGAGCAGAGCGACGCCCGCCGCGTTGGCGTTGGGCATCATCAGGCCGACGGCTTCTCCGGGACTGGCGTGAGGAGCAAGTTTTTCGCCGAGAACCCGCGCGCCAATCAGCAGCTTGCGATAGCTCAGCTTGCCCGCCACAGGATCCTCCAGCGCAACGCGAGAATAACCGTGTTCCTTCGCGGCTCGAGCAGTCGCCTCGAACAGGGTCTTGCGGGTATCGGTGGTGCGGAAGATGAGTTCGGACATTGTATGATACAGGGCGGCCCCCGCCGCCTGACGGCGGGCCTTGCCCCTCAGGGCGTCGTCGACGGTCAGGCCCACGGGCTCCAGCGCCGTCAGCGTGAATTTTGGAAACCAGCGTCGCCTAACTTGAGTCCTCGACAGTCTCGAAAAAACCGTGGCTTCCGGTCCTTCGATCCTCACCGGGACCACCATCGCCCCCGATTTTTCGGCGATGAGCCCCGCGCCGTCATACACCTTCATCAGGGTTCCGGTGACGGTGAGCCTTCCCTCGGGAAAGATCACGAGAGTTTCACCGTTCTTGACGAGATTGACGAGCGCTCTCGTTGCCATTGGCTTGGCGGGATCGAGCGGCGCCGCGCGCACCAGGCGCAAAAACGGCTTCACCCACCATGCCGAGGCAATGGTGTAATCGATCGCGAAGACCGGATTTCGGGGCAGAACGGCGAGCGCGAGCGCCGCGTCGAGAAAGCTGACGTGATTAAGGGCGACGATCGCGTTGGAACCCGCCTTTTCAAAATTCTCCAGCCCTTTCGCTTCGAGCCGATGAAACAGGGTGAAGAAGATGAACAGGAAGTCGCGCAGCGGAGAGGCGACCACCGCCGTGATGATCCAGAACGCGCCCAGCCCGGCCACAAGGCCAAGGCCAACAAAGAGAGACCAGACGGGGGCGCCCTGATCCTGAAGCGCGGCGATGACCATTCCTCCGCCCACCATGAAGGCCGCGTTCAGCACATTCGCCGCGGCGATGACGCGCGCCCGCCGCCGTGGCGGAGAAAAGGCCTGCAACGCGGCGAAAGCGGGCACGACCATGAGGCCCCCCGCCGCCGATAGCAGGGCGAGGTCGATGGCGGCGCGCATCGCGGCGCCTTGGGCGAAATATTCCGCCGGAGCGAGCAACCCCTCCGCAACAGCCACGGGATGAAGGGCAAGAACGGCGCCGAGATCGAGCGCGACGAGCGCGATGATCGCGGCTCCGGCCGCGGCGGGAAGGAGCACGATCCGGCCGCGAAGCAGAAAAGCCGCGATGGCTGAGCCGAAAGCGATAGCGATGGCGAAAACGGCCAGATGGATCGTCACCACTGGCTCCGAGCCATGAAACGTCTGTGTGACGAGCGGCGGCAGCAGCGACATGGCGACGGCGCCGATGAGCCAGAAAATGCTCGTGACGATCGCGAGGCGCCACAGCGTTTCGTCGCGGCGCAATTCGGCCAGCAACCGCCAGCTCGAGCGGAGGAAGTTGCGGTCGATCGGCAGTTCTGGCGCGGCGCGCGGCGTCGAAGGAATGAACCATGCGGCGGCATAGGCTGCGATGGCGAAGCCCATCATGCCGACGGCGAGATATAGGATGTCTCCGCCGCCTCGCATTGCCAAGCCGCCCGCGATCGTGCCCGAGAGAATTGCAAGAAATGTCGCTCCCTCAACCATCGCATTGCCGGCGGGCAATTCGTGCCGCGAGAGACAGTCGGGCAGTATCCCGTATTTAATCGGGGCGAATAGCGCGCCGAGCGCGCCAAAGAGGAACAACGCCAGGAACAGCAATTCGAGCGAGCCGAGCCAAAAGCCGGCGACCGCCACGGCTGCGGCCGCGATTTCGACGAGCTTAAGCCGCCTCGCGACCAGCGCCTTGTCGTATTTGTCGGCAAGCTCGCCGCCGAGGGCGGATAGAATGAAATAGGGGGCCATAAGCGTCGCCCCGGCCACGGTCACGAGAGAAGCGCCGTGGTCTCCGCCAATCTTGAACAGGATGAAAAGAACGAGGGCGTTTTTTAGAAAATTATCGTTGAACGCCGCAAAGAACTGACACCAGAAAAGAGGTGCGAAGCGGCGCGTCGCGATGAGCGGCTTTGACATGGGAGAGATCCGTCGCATCAAGCGGGGAGATAGCCGCGAAGCTTCGCCGATTAACTTTAAGGATCGGTTGCCTCAACGGCGGCTGGACTGAGGTCGTCAAGGTTATTAGGGCGGCGGCGGTGAAGAAGGAGGCCCAGGATTGCGCCGCATATTGGGGGCTGCGATTGGTGTTTGCGGGCGACGGAATTCGGCGCCCTTAAATCCGAGGGGGCTTCGATGAGGGTCACCAGACGAGCGGTAGAGGGGATCGTTAAGCGCACAGACAGTCAAACGCCCTCCTATGAACATAGTTCATTCATTGATAGCGTGAAATTGAGTTCCGTTCAAGAACATAATGAACTACGTTCATTAAATGTGCGCTGATGGGCCCCTGGAGGATCGAATTCTTGAGCGGATCAAAAGACAAGAGCGCGACGAGGCGCGAGAATCTCCGCGAGAGGCTGTTAGACGCGGCCGAAGTCGTCATCGGCGACAAGGGCCTGTCCGCCCTGAAAGCGCGCGACCTGGCCGAAAGGGCCGGCTGCGCTCTCGGCGCCATCTACACCGCGTTCCACGATCTCGACGAACTGATCCTGCAGGTCAACGCGCGCACGCTCTCCCAACTGGAACAAGCCCTGGCGACGCCTCACGAAGTTCCCAAAAAGAAAAAAGAGTTGCGACGTCTCGCGCTCGGCTATCTTCATTACGCGCGAGCTAACGAGCCGCGATGGCGCGCGCTGTTCGAGCATAGGATGCCGCCGGGAAAGCCGCTGCCCAATTGGTACGCCGATGAACGAAGCCGTCTGTTCATGCTGCTCGAAGCCCCTTTGGCGCGACTGCTGCCCCATGGAGACGCCGAATCGAGGCGACTGAAAGCGCGAATGCTGTTTTCGGCAGTGCATGGAATAACCGTGCTCGGACTCGAGGAAAAATTAGCGCCGACGCCCGAGGCCGCGCTCGATGGCCAATTGTCCGATTTCATGGATATTTTCCTGCGTGGCCTGAACGACGGCGGCTGACGCCGCTCTTGTCATTTATGCTCCGGCTTGAGATAGCAGGCCATGATCGACTTTCTTATCTTCCTAGTTGGCGCCTGGGCCGGGGCGCAAAACGCGCTCGCGGGAGGTGGCTCCTTTCTGATCCTCCCGACTCTGATGTTCTCGGGCATGGACGCGCGCGCGGCCAACATCACCTCCTGCGTCGCGCTGTTTCCGGCCCAGGTCGCCACTGGTTGGACGGGGCGGGCTCTGGCGTCCGGCGCGAATGGATTGTCTCTGCGAGCGCTGTTTGCAATCAGTATCGTCGGAGGCGCGATCGGAGCCGTTATTCTGTTGATAACCCCTTCATCCTTTTTCGCGCATCTCGTTCCCTGGCTCGTGCTGTTCGCAACCGTCATCTTCGCCTGGGGCAGCTTCTTTCGCAAAGCCACCGAGGAGCCGCGACACATGAGCGCGCGCGCCGCCGCGGCGTCGCAGTTTCTGATTTCCGTCTATGGCGGCTATTTCGGCGGCGGCATCGGCTTTCTGATGGTCGCGGCCTTGACCATGGCCGGCCAAAATGTCCGCACCGCAAGCGCCACGAAAAACGTGCTGGCGGGGGTGATGAACGCCGCCGCCGCGCTCATCTTCCTTTTCGCGCCGGACCTCCATTGGAGCCAGGCGGCGCTGACCTCTGCGGGCGCCATCCTCGGCGGCGTGCTGGGAGCGAAACTCCTTCACCATCTCGACGAGAGGATCTTGCGCCTTTTCGTCGTCACCATAGGCGTCGCGCTGACGATCGGGTTGTTTTACAGAGCCTCTTGACCCTCCTTGCGGCGAGCCGCCGCAACCTCATCGTGCTTACACAAAATTAAGCTCCAACGTACAAACTCGATTTCGGGAGAACCGGCCCACACAGCCCGCCGCCCAGAGAGGTTGCATGAGAGATCAAGCCGTAAAGGAAGTTCCTTTGTTCTCTCTGAGGGAGGATCGTCCCGATGACCGGGCGCTCGGCGTCTTGAAAAATTGGGCCCGGGATTTCCTGATGAGCGACCATCCCGAGCTTGGCCGAGATGGGAACGTCTGTCCCTTCACCTCCTTTGGAGCGCGCATCGACACGCTGCGATTTGGCGTCAGCGAGGCCAGGCCTGATGACTATGAACGCGTGCGAAGCGAACTGCTGAAAGCCTTCGCTCAATTCGAGGACATTCCCCATCCTCCCAAAATGGGCGTCTACCGGGCTATTCTCGTCGCCTTCCCCAATTGCACGACCGCCGAAGGGATCGCGACCTTGGCGCGCGCCCAAAAGAGCCTTCGCCTGACCTCCTTCCTGCGCGCGCGCATGATCGGCGTTTTTTACCCCGACGCGCCGGAGCCGGGCCTGTGGAACGAGCGCTTCCGACCCCTGCGGGCGCCGATACCCTTGGTCGCCATCCGCTCGCTCGTCGCCGCCGACGCCGCCTTCGTCATGCGCCATCCGCTGCTGGCTTTCTCGTATCTCTATAATTTTCCGCTCGTGGGGGCTCGGCTGCTGGCCGAGCGAGCCTTACGCAGGGCTTGAACATGAGCCTGGCTCACCATCGCTCGGAAAAGGAAGGGGCCGCCGCCGCGCCGAGGGGACCGACGGCGACGCTTCCCCAAACCCGTGTCGGAGCGTCCTGTGACATTTCGGTCGTCCGCGATCGCGCGGGCTTCGACGCTCTGGCGGACGAATGGGACGACCTGTTCGACCGGGCGGCGAGGCCCGAGCATATTTTTCAGAACCATCGATGGCTGAGTTGCTGGGCCGATCATTTTCTCGAAGATGCATGCGGCCTGCGCATCATCCTGGGCCGATCGAACGGCCGGCTGGCGATGGTGTGGCCGCTTGTCGTCTCGGTCAATTCATGCCGCCTTACCGAATTGAGGTGGATGGGCGAACCGGTCAGCCAGTATGGCGACGCATTGTCGGAGCCCGCAGCGCAATCGCAGCAATTGTTGACGCTTGGATGGCGGGCGCTCCGCGCTTTGGGCGCCGACGTCGCTCTATTGCGGAAAACCCGCCGCGACTCCAATGTCGGCGAAATTCTCTCCCGAGAGGCGAACGCTTGCGAAGCCGCCGAAGCGCCTTTCGCGCTTTTTGCGGGCAAATCCAGCTTCGAGGAAGCGTTTTCGCGACGCTCCGCCAAAACCAAATCCTCGCGCCGCAGATTGTTGCGACGGCTGCAGGAGACGGGCTCCATTTTCTTTTGCTCGGGGGCTCGTTCCCCCGAGTCGCAAAGCCTGATTCGCGCCGCTTTTTCGATGAAGCGGCGCTGGCTGCTCCGGCGCGGACTCTTTTCCGCGCCGATCGAAAGCGACGCGATGCTGTCCTTCTTTCTCGATTTCGCCGGGCGGGCGCCGCAGGGTGTCGAGACCCTTGTCGACGCCATCATCCGCGACGGCGCTCCGGTTTCAGTCGGCGTCACGCTGGCCTGCAAGGGCGCGGGATTTGGCCATCTGCTCGCGCATGAACCGTCCTGCGAAAAGCAGGGGGTCGGATTGCTCCTTGCCGATCATGTCATGAAAAGCTGTTTCGAACGCGGCCTGACCCATTATGACATGCTTGCGCCTTATGACGCCTATAAGGCGGAATGGGCGAGCGCGGCCGCGCCAGTGGCGGATTATGTCGCGGGCTTCACCGCTCCGGGGAGACTATTCGCCTTTGCCTGGCGCAGCGATGTGCGGCAAGGCGTTAAGTCGGTCCTAAAAACCATGCCCGCATCGGTGGGTCGGTTTGTCTGGCCTTGGGCGCGCAAAATCATCAGCAGGGACGCGCCACACGAGCAGCCGTAGCCGCCCGTAACGACATCACTTCATCGCCTTTTCGATTTCCGGCAGCAGCGTGAGCGCGACCGCCTGCGGAGTAAGCGGCCCGACATATTTGTAGGCCACGGTTCCGTCGCCCTTGATGACGAAAGTCTCCGGAACCCCATACACCCCGAAGTCGATAGCCGTCCGTCCCGTGAGATCGGCGCCGACCGCAGCGTAGGGATCGCCGTCGTCGGTCAGGAATTTCACGGCGTTGACCGCTTGGTCCTTATAGGAAAGACCATAAATCCCCACGCCTTTTTCCTTCATCGCCGGGTCGCGCGACAATGCCATCAACGTCTGATGCTCCTGGTGACAGGGTCCGCACCATGAGGCGAACACATTGACGATGCTCACATGGCCCTGGCGAAGTTCGTCGTCGCTGAAACCAGGAACCCCCGCCAACCCTGCGACGGCTGGAAGGGTAAAAGGCGGCGTCGGGCGGCCCAGCAATGCGGAAGGCAAGCGCGAGGCGTCGCCCGCGAACAACCGGAGCAAAAACACCGAGGCGAGCAGGAGGAAAACGCCCAAAGGCAGCAGCCGTAAAAGCGAGCGTTTGGACGGCCTCGCGCCCTGGGCTTGAGGTTCGCTCACGCGTCTTCTCCGTCGCGGTCGCGTAGTTCGGCGAGTTCCGCCAGCAGGCGACGATGCTCGCGCATGATGCGCCAACTCATGCCGCCGACCACCAGAAAAGTCACGGCATAGGCGAGCAGGATGTATGGCCAGTGCGCGTCTTCGGTCATTCTGTCGCTTTTCCCTAGGGCGTCGTCTCCAGCGCGGGGCCGATTTCGCCGGCGCGGATTTGGTTCATCGTCAGCCTCGCGATCCTCCGTCGCAATATTTCATTTCGCAGCGCCATGAAATGGAGCGTCAAAAACAGAGCGGAAGCGCCGAGCGCCATCGTCAAAAGCGGCCAGAGCATCGATCCTGATATGGTGGAGCCGCCCATGCGAAACACGGAGGCCGGCTGGTGCAAAGTGTTCCACCAGTCGACCGAATATTTGATGATCGGGATGTCGATCAGTCCAACGAGCGTCATGATCGAGGCGATCCGCGCGCCTCGCGGCGTGTCGTCCATGGTTTGGCGGATCGCGACGATGCCGAGATAAAGCAAAAAGAGCACGAGAAACGAGGTGAGGCGGGCGTCCCACACCCAATAGGTTCCCCACATCGGCTTGCCCCACAACGAGCCTGTGACGAGACACAGAAAGGTGAAGGCGGCTCCAAGAGGAGCGGCGGTCTTCTGCGCGGCGTCCGCGAGCGGATGGCGCCAGACCAGAACGCCGAGCGAGGCCGAACTCATGACGATATAGGCGAACATCGCGAGCCAGGCGGACGGCACGTGAATGTACATGATCCGCACCGTCTCGCCCTGCTGATAGTCGGGCGGCGCCACAAAGAAAGCGCCGAACAGACCAACGCCGAGCAATAGCGAAGACGCCCCGACGAGCCATGGCAGCGCTCTGTCCGTGAACGCCATGAAACGCGTGGGATTGAAATAATCGAGGAAACTGGCCACGCCGCGCATGCTCCTTGAGATCGCGCCCCGCCTCAAACATTCCGCCGACCGGAGCGCCGCGTAACGGCCCCTCGGTCGGCGATGATTTTGGAACCGGAGCCGCGATTAATTCGCGCTCTTCTCCGGCTTGGCGGCGGCGTCCTTCGCGCTGGTCTCCTGCGACTGCAGGATCTGCGCCCGCGATTTGCCGTGCAGCAGTTCGACCGCGGCGTTCAGTTGCTTGTCTTTCTTTTCGTCCGCCGGCACATAAGCCTGCGAGCCGGTCTTTTCGTCCTCGCCGTTCTTTAGGTGACCCTTCAGCGAAGCCTCGCCCTTGGTGTCGTCCTTGCCTTTGAGTTCGTCCGGCACGTCCTCGAGCAGCACGATGTCCGGGTCGATGCCCTTGGCCTGGATCGAGCGGCCGGACGGCGTGTAATAGCGCGCGGTCGTGAGACGTAGCGCGCCGTTGGAGCCGCCGAGCGGGATAATGGTCTGCACCGAGCCTTTGCCGAAGGATCGCGTGCCGATCAGGGTCGCGCGCTTGTGATCCTGCAAGGCGCCCGCGACGATCTCGGAAGCGGAAGCCGAGCCGCCGTTGATCAGCACGACCACCGGCTTTCCCTTGGAGAGGTCGCCCGGACGGGCGTTGTAGCGCTGGGTCTCGTCGGCATTGCGCCCGCGCGTGGACACGATTTCGCCGTGGTCGATAAAGGCGTTCACCACCTGGATCGACTGGTCGAGCAGGCCGCCCGGATTATTGCGCAGGTCGAGAATGTAACCTTTGAACTTGTCCGCCGGGATGTCCTGCTGAAATTTTTGCATGGCGGTCCTCAGGCCGTCCGCGGTCTCCTCGTTGAATTGGGAGATGCGAATATAGCCGATGTCCTCGTCCTGCTTGTGCCATTTGACCGACTTGATGTGGATTTCGGCGCGCTTGAGCTTCACCTCGATCTTTTGCTTGTCCTTGCCGCGCAAGAGTGTCAGCTTGACGGACGTGTCCACCGCGCCGCGCATTTTATCGACCGCCTGATTGAGCGTGAGGCCCTGAACGCTCTCGTCGTCGATGCCGGCGATAAGATCGCCGGACATAATCCCCGCGCGCGACGCCGGCGTGTCGTCGATCGGCGCCACGACCTTCACGAAGCCGTCTTCCTGGGTGACTTCGATGCCGAGGCCGCCGAACTTGCCCTCGGTCTGGGTCCGCATGTCCTTGAAGCCCTTGGCGTCGAGATAGCTCGAATGCGGATCGAGCGACGAGAGCATGCCGTTGATGGCGGCCTCGATCATTTTCTGCTCGTCCGGCTTCTCGACGTAATCGGTGCGGACCTTGTCGTAAACGTCGCCAAAGAGGCTGAGACTTTTATAGGTGTCGGCGGGAGCTGCCAGAGCTGGACCGCCCAGCAATGTGCGCGCTTGCTGTCCAAGCGTTACACATCCGGCGCCAAGGGCGATGCCGGTTACGATCAAAGCAGTTTTCCGAAGAATCATCCGCCAACCTTCCGCGTATCCGACCGCGCCCACCATGGGCCAGGGTCTATCGAAGTTCCGTCCTTGCGGAATTCGACGTATAAGATGGGCTGTTTCGCGCCTATCGCAATCGTCGCGGCAGTTTGCGCGGAGCCATCGCCCATGCTCGCCACGGGCTCACCGGCTAACACGAATTGCCCGACATTTACATTAATTCGAGCCATGCCGGCCATAACAATATAATAACCGGCGCCGGCATTGATGATCAAGAGTTGTCCAAAACTACGGTACGGGCCGGAATAGGCGACCCATCCGTCGGCCGGGGCGATGACGATCCCTTTTTCGCGCGCGCCGATGGACACGCCTTTTTCCGTCCCGCCATAGCCGTCGGGCGAGCCGAACCGTCGAAGGATCTGGCCCATCGCCGGCATCGGCAGCCGACCTTTGAGATCCGCGAAGGCGACGGCCGGCGCAAGGCGCGCGGAATCGTGAAACGGCGCCGCGAGGGCGGCCGCTCGCTGCTCGCGCGAGAGCGCCGCGTCGGCGGCCTCTCTCGCGGCATCGGCCTCCCGCGCCGCCCGGGAGGCGCGTTTGGCGGCCTCATTGTCCGCCTCCATCCGCGCGATGAGATCCTTGATGCTCGTCGCCTGCGCGGCAAGAGCGCGGGCGCGTTCCGATTGCGCCACGCGGGCGCTTTCCGCCTCGTCCAGGGATTTTCGCCGCGCCTCGATCATCGGAGCCAAGTTGGAACGCTGGACGTTCAAGTCTTCTTTCTGCCGCGCGAGATTGGCCTGTTGGCCGCGAATGTCTTCCCGCAACCGCAATAACGCGGTAAGATCGACTTGGAGAGCCGCTGTTTCCGCCCGCATCTGGGGTAGCACGGAGCCGATGGTCATGGAGGCGCGGATCGCCTCCAAAATGTCCTCCGGTCGCGCGAGCAGCGCGGGGGGGGGACGCCGCCCCATGCGTTGCAACACCATCAGAACCTCGCCGACCAGGGCGCGGCGGTTCTTCAGCGACTCAACGAGGGCCTCCTCGCCCGCTTTCAGTTCGTCCAGCCTTTTCTCGACCTCCTGCGCGCTTTCCTCGGTGGCCCGCAGTCGCGCCGTCGCGTCGAGAAGGGTCTGATTGAGGCGCTCCCGTTCCGTTCGCAGGGTTGCGATTTCGCCTTCGATCTTACGCCTTTGCTCCTCGGAGGCGTCAATCGTGTCTTCGACGCCGCGCAGCTCGAGCTTTTTGGTGAAAATATCCACGTCCTTGGCCGCGGACGGCTCTGGCGCTTGCGCCGGCTCCGCCCTAATCGGCGTGGCGAAACTGAGAACGCAGGAAAAGGCGAGCGTTGCACTCCGTCGCCCGCCCTTGGCGACTCGCCTCGCCCCGCCACGCTTCAGCGACTCGCGCAAGTTTTGGCTCCTCGCGCTTGCGTCGGGCGAAACATGTTCAAATTTTCCAGCAACCTTCCAACCACGCAAATTCGCCCGCCCTGTCCGCGTCGCTTCGGCGATAGCCCTTCTTCTTTAAACCTATCCCGGGCGGGTTAATATGCGGAGCAAATCTAGTCCACATTGCGGCGAAGTCTCGCTAGAATGCCGGAAGCTAGTCTATTTTCGAACAAAAATGGCGCGTCGCCAGCCAGTTTGCGTCTCCAGTTCGGCCGCTCCCGATCCGTTCCTGGCAGATTAACCGCGATCGCTTCCCCCGCGAGGTCGTCGAGCTGCGCCATGGCGAGAAGCGAGGGCGTCCGCGCCGCATAGGCGTGCGCCGCCGCCGCAAACTCCGCGCTGAAGGGCGCGTCCTCGCGGGTCTCGTTGAGCAAGCCTTCCCGCGCCAATGCGTCCAGCAAGCGCCGCCGGTCGGCCTGACGCGCCGACATTTCGGCGAGCGCCGCCTCTTCGTTCAATAACCCAAGCCTCGCCTTTTCCTCGATATCGCGGCCTTCCCACCAGCCTCGAAGGGTCGGCAGATCATGGGTCGAGACGCAGGCCATCGCCTTTTGGGCATAATGCGCAGGGGACTTGAAATCGGAGCCTTCGCGCTCGAACCAGAGCACGCGGTAGCTCTGGACCTCGGAATCGGCCAATCTCTCACTGAAGCCCCAAGGCAAAGTCCCAAGGTCTTCCCCGACGACAAGGCACCGGGCGCGGTCGGATTCGAGCGCGAGCTGGCCGAGAAGGTCTTCGAGCGGATAGGCGAGATAGGCGCCTTCCAACGCCCTCGCTCCTTCCGGGATGACGAACAGCCGCGCGAGCCCCATGGCGTGATCGATGCGCAGCGCGCCGGCGTGACGCATGTTCGCGCGCACGAGCTCCGCGAAAGCGGCGCAGCCGCCCTCCTTCCATAGCAGCGGATTGGCCGGCGGCAGCCCCCAGACTTGTCCCTCGCGCGAAAAGGGATCCGGCGGAGCGCCAATAGAGAATCCATCGAGCAATTGCTTGGCGTTACGCCAGCTCTCGCAACCGTCCGGGGCCGCGCCGACGGCGAGATCCCGGCAAAAGCCCAGCGACAGACCGGCGCCGCGGGCCTCCTGCGCCGCCTGTGAAAATTGGCGGTCGCAGAGCCACTGCAGATATTTGTGGTGGCGGATGCGACGCGCGTGCTTGTTCGCAAAGCTGCGCAACGCCGCCGTCTCGCCATCACGCAGCGGCTGCGGCCACTGTCGCCAGCCCACCCCTTGGCTCTCTTCGATGATCGTTTCGAAACAGGCGAAGCGGAACAAGGCTTCGCCGCCAAGTTTGACGAATTCGGCGAATTCGCGCGCGCGGACCGCGTTCGGCATGCGGCTTTCGAAATCATCGAAGGCGGCGAAACTTTCGCCGAAGGCCTTTTGTTTCAGAGCGTGAACGCCGGGATAATCGACCAGCGACGCTTCGCGCAAAGCCGCGAAATGAGGGGTTTCCCGAACGGGTCCATCGGCGAGGCGCGAAACGTCGAGATAGAGGGGGTCGAGAAACATTCGGTCCGAAGGATAGTAAGGACTGGCGCGCTCGCGATTTTCTCCAAAGAGCGCGTGCAGCGGATTGAGCGCGAGCATCGCCGCGCCATGCTGGGCGGAAAGGCGCGCGAGCTGCGACAGGGTGGTGAAGTCGCCGACGCCCTGGTCGCCCTCGCGCCGCACCGAATAAAGCTGCGCGGCGAGCCCGAATTCGCGCGACCGAGGAGAAGGCGAGAAACACCGCCGGGGCGCAACGGTCAGACCGCAATCCACGCCATCGAGCGATATGATATGCCGCCCGAGCGGCAGGACCGGAAGACGCGCGCGAAGTCCCTCGCGCGGCCGGCCGTCCACTCCCCGCCACTCCATGTTCTCCAGATCGCCGGCCCCGAGGCTTATGTATCGTTCTTCGCCCTCCTCCATTTTCAGCAAAAATTGCAGCGACAGCCCGCCGGCGCGACGCGGCGTCCGCAGCCAGATCGTTTCGCCCTCGCGATAGACTGCGCTTGACGGCAGCGCGCGGCCATCTTCCCGCTCGCGAAGACGGGCAAGACTCTCGCGCGCTTGAGAAAGATTGTTCGCCGGAAATCCCAGCGCTTCGAGCAAGCTCTCGATCGTTGCTTTTGGAACTTCGTGTTCGTGTCCTTCGACGTCGCGCCAATCGAGCGCGACGCCGGCCGCCCGCGCAAGTCCATGCAAAATCTCGGGAGGCGCTTGCACTAATCCCGAGACCGTCTTCTCGGTCTTCTCTTCTCTCAACGCCACAACGGACCGCGCGGGCGCGAGCAGCCTGTGCTGCCGAAGAGAGGCCCGCGCCGTCGCGATTGCGATCCGCCAGGCGAAATTTTCGCGCGCGATCGGAAGGACTATCGAGGTTTCATTTCCGCCGCGATGCCAAACGATCAGGCGCCGATCGGCGGAACCCTCGTTCGCGCCCGAATCATAAAGACTGGCGACGAGAGTCTCGCCATGCGGATCGCGCCAATCCTCCTCCCGCATCGCCTCGCCGTCGGGACGGCGCCATTCGACATCGGGTAGCAGCGCTTCGTCGAAGGATTGGCCGGTGAGAAAACTGTCCCGTCTGATCGCCGCCGAGGATTTCCGCAATTCGATCAGTTGCGCGACGAAGGCGATAAGTTCACGATCGGCCTTGGCCCAATCGAGCCAGGCGATTTCATTGTCCTGTGCGTAAGCATTGTTGTTGCCGCCCTGGCTCTGGCCCATTTCCGCGCCCATCGACAACATCGGCGCGCCCCGCGAGAGCAACAGGCTCGCCAGGAGATTGCGTTCATCGCGCCCGCGCGCGGCGAGCACAGCGGGTTCGTCCGTTTCGCCTTCGACGCCATTGTTCCAGGAGAAATTCTCGTCGGTTCCGTCGCGGTTGTCCTCACCATTGGCTTGATTGCGCTTGGCGGAATAGGAGACCAAATCGCGCAAGGTGAATCCGTCATGCGCGGTGACGAAATTGACGCTGCGCGAGGGGCGCCGATGCGCCTCGAAGAAATCGCGCGATCCGGCGACGCGGGTCGCGAATTCTCCGACGCCCACGCCGTCGCCGCGCCAGAAGCGGCGGACCGTGTCGCGAAAGCGGTCGTTCCATTCACCGAACGGACCCGGAAATTTCCCCAATTGGTAGCCGCCGGGGCCAATGTCCCAGGGTTCGGCGATCAGCTTCAGTTCACGCAGGACTGGGTCCTGCAGAATCGCCGCGAGAAAGGGCGCCTGAGGATCGAAGTCCTCGGACCGACGCGCGAGAGTCGTCGCGAGATCGAAGCGAAATCCATCGACGCCGCCATATTCCGCCCAGGCGCGCAGAGCGTCGAGCGCATAGCGCACCAGCGGCGCGCGATCCATCGCGAGAATATTGCCGCAACCGGCGTCGTTCACATAGTAGCGCGGCGCATCCGGGCGCAGGCGATAATAGCTGGCGTTGTCGAGGCCGCGCATCGAAACCGTGGGGCCGAATTCGTCGCCTTCGCCGGTGTGGTTGAAAACGACGTCGACGATGACTTCGAGGCCGTGGCGATGCAGCTCCGCGACCGTTTCCCGCACCTCGTCCCAGCCGCCCGGCGCCAGGCGCGGGTCGGGCGCAAGCATCGCGATGGGGCTGTAACCCCAATAATTGGTCAGACCGAGACGGACCAGATGGCGTTCGTCGATGAAAGCCGCGCAAGGCATGAGTTCCACGGCGGTGACGCCGAGACCCGTCAGATGCGCGATCGCCGCCTCGTGAGCGAGCCCTTTGAACGTTCCTTGCTCCTGCGGAGGGATATCCGGATGCGTCCCGGTGAACCCCTTGACGTGCAATTCATAGAGAATCATATCTTCCCAGGCGCGGCGGGGGCCTTGAAAGAGGTCGGCGCGGCGGGGGCGCGTCGCCACGCATTTCGGCATGGAGGCGGCGCTATCCTCGCGGCTTAAGGAGAGATCTCCCATGGGATCGTCTTCGCAATAGCCATACATGGTGGGATGGAGCCTGAAGGCGCGGTCGAGACGAAGCGCATAGGGATCGATCAGCAGCTTCGAGGCGTTGAAACGATGGCCTTTTTCTGGTTCATGGGGGCCATGCGCGCGTAAAGCGTATCGGGAGCCTTCCTTCAGCCCTGCGATGTGCGCGTGAAAAACATCGCCGGTGCGCCAGCGCAACCTGATCCGCTCGATTTCCGTGTCGCCCGCCTCATCGAAGAGACTGAGATCGATCGCCTGAGCGTGAGCGGAAAACACCGCGACATTAGCGCCCTCGGACGTCAATGCGAGACCGAGAGGCTCCGGCGCGCCCTCCGTGATTTCCCTCATGTCACGTCTCGCCGCGCGCCTGGATCAACTGGCGAAAAATCTGGGCATAGCGCCGCGCCGGATTTCGCCAGGAAACATCCGTCTTCATCCCATTGCTCTGGAGATGACGCCACCGCGGCTTGTCGGAGAAGACGCATCGGGCGCGACGCAGCGCCGCGATCAAAGCGTCTTTTGTCACGGGCGAAAACTGAAAGCCTGTCGCGACGCCAGCCTTGAGCGCCATTTCGTTTGCGTCGATGATGGTGTCCTGCAGACCGCCGACCCGCGCCACCACTGGAACGGCGCCGTAACGCAGCGCGTAGAGCTGCGTTAATCCACAGGGTTCGAAACGCGAGGGAACCAAAAAAACGTCGGCGCCGGCCTGGACCAGATGCGCCGCGTTTTCGTCATAGCCGATCTTGACCCCAACCTGTCCCGGAAGGACGCGCGCCGCGTCGAGGAAGCCCCGTTCGAGCGCTTTGTCCCCCGCGCCCAGCAAGGCGAGCTGAACGCCGAACAACTTTATTTCCGGCAGCGCTTCAAGTAAGAGGTCCAGCCCCTTTTGCCAGGAAAGACGGCTGACGACGCCGATCAGCAAAGCCTGCGAATCAAGCGGCAAACCGAACAACTGCTGCAAGGCCGCTTTGTTCCTCGGGCGCAAAGGCAGCCACGCCTGATTGTAATTCACCGGGATGAGAGAATCGCGGGAGGGATTCCAGACCTCCTCGTCCACGCCGTTGAGAATGCCTATGACATCCGACGCCCTCGCGCGCAGAAGGCCTTCGAGCCCCATCCCGAATTCAGGCGTCAGGATTTCCGCGGAGTAAGAGGGCGAAACGGTGGTGATGCGGTCGGCGAATTGGAGACCGGCCTTCAGAAATCCGACGCCGCCATAAAACTCCACTCCGTCGATGGCGAAAGATTCGGGCGGCAGACCGAGCGCCCCGAGCACGCTCTTGGGGAATTTTCCCTGAAAAGCGATGTTGTGAATGGTTAGGACCGTCGGCGGGCGGCGCGCGCCCGGCTCGGCGTAATGAAGATAGGCCGGCGCGAGCGCCGCCGGCCAGTCATGGACATGCAAGACATCGGGAAGATAGTCCTGCAACATGCCCTGCGCGATGCTGCTCGCCAGTCGCGCCAGCGCCGCGAAACGAAAGGCGTTGTCGGGGTAGTCGACTCCGTCGTGGCTCCCATAGGGCCCGCCTTCGCGAAGGTAAAGATGGGGGGCGTCGAGGACGAAGAGGTCGAGACCGACGCTTTTCGCCGCGAGCAGCCGGGCCGGGCCGCCAAAATATTCGCTGAAATCATGGATCGACCTCGCCTCCCGCAAAGCCGCCAACACTTTGGGATATCCCGGAACGAGCGTCACCGTGTCGACGCCCTCGGCGAGGAGCGCCGCAGGCAAGGCGCCCGCGACGTCGGCAAGACCGCCGGTCTTGATTAACGGCGAAATCTCGGAGGCGACCGCAAGCGCGCGAATGCGAATCATCGATCGAGCCGATCGATCATGGGCTGAGTGATCAGACAAACGCCCTGATCGGATCGCCTGAATCTTCGCGCGTCATCCTCGGGGTCTTCGCCGACGACGAGACCCTGCGGAATCCGCACGCCCCGGTCCACGACGACATTGGCGAGGCGCGCGGAGCGACCTACGTCGACATAGGGAAGAATGACCGCATTCTCGACGCTGGCGTAAGAATTGACGCGAACGCCCGTAAACAAAAGGGTGCGGCGCAAGGTGGCGCCGGAGACGATGCAGCCGCCCGAGACGAGCGAGGAAAGCGCCTGACCGCGCCGCCCGACCTGATCGTGCACGAATTTCGCCGGCGGTGTGATTTCCCCGTAAGTCCAGATCGGCCAGTTGCGGTCGTAGAGATCGAGCTGTGGGGTGAAATCGGTGAGATCGATATTCGCCGCCCAATAGGCGTCGACCGTTCCGACGTCGCGCCAGTAGGCTTCTTGCTCATTGGCCGAACGCACGCAGGAGCGCGAGAAATGATGGGCCACGGCGCGCCCGTGCTTTACGATGTAAGGGATAATGTCACGACCGAAATCATGAGCGGAGTTGGGATCGTCCGCGTCCCGCCGCAATTGCTCGTAGAGAAATTGCGCCTCGAACACATAGATGCCCATGCTGCAGAGAGATCTGTCGGAGCGCCCCGGCATCGCGGGCGGATCGGTCGGCTTCTCGACGAAGGAATGAATAAGGTTTTCCTCGTCCACGGCCATCACCCCGAACCCCGAGGCTCCGATGCGCGCAACCTCGAGGCAGCCGATGGTGACGTCGGCGTTCTGATCGACGTGCTGCTGCAACATCAGCTCGTAATCCATTTTATAAATGTGGTCGCCAGCCAGCAGAACGATGTATTTGGGATCGTAGCTCTCGATGATGTCGACGTTCTGAAAAACGGCGTCGGCCGTACCCAGATACCAGTGATCTTCCGACACGCGCTGACTCGCAGGCAAGATATCGAAGCTTTCGTTTCGCTCGGTGCGAAAGAAGCTCCAACCCCGCTGCAAATGCCGGATCAGGCTGTGCGCCTTATATTGCGTGGCGACCGCAATGCGCCTTATGCCGGAGTTGAGTGCGTTCGAGAGTGCGAAGTCGATAATGCGCGATTTGCCGCCAAAATAAACCGCCGGCTTGGCGCGGCGATCGGTCAGCTCCATCAGCCTCGACCCGCGCCCGCCCGCGAGCACATAGGCCATGGCGTGTCGGGCAAGAGGAGCGTTTAGAGAGGTGTTCATCGGTCCCACCCGCGATTCGGAATTATTCTGGCTCATCCGATGTCAATTCGAAGAAAAGAGCGGCGAGCGGCGGCACGAGAATCGGCGCCGAGGCGGGAAAAGATCCAAACGCCTCGTGGGCGGCGACGATTTCGCCCAGATTGCCTTGTCCCGAGCCGCCATACTCCAGCGCGTCGGAGTTCAAAACCTCCCGCCAGACGCCCGCGCGAGGAAAACCGATGACGTAATTTTCTCGCGGCGCCGGCGTGAAATTGGCGACCACCACGACGGGTCTCGAGCGATCCTCGCCGAAGCGGAGGAAGGCGAAAACCGAATGATCCGCATCGTCGACCACAATCCATTGAAAACCGTCGCTTTCGCAGTCGCGTGCATGCAGGGCTTCGCGGTCGCGGTAGAGTCGATTGAGATCGCGGACGAACTTCCGAAGGCCCTGATGGGGCGCATGGTCGAGCAGCCACCACTCGAGGCCGCGATCGAAATTCCATTCGGTCGTCTGGCCGAACTCCTGCCCCATGAAGAGCAGCTTCTTGCCCGGCTGGCCCCACATGAATCCATAATAGGCGCGCGCATTGGCGAATTTTCGCCACTCGTCGCCGGGCATCTTGCCGATGATGGAGCCCTTTCCGTGCACCACTTCGTCATGCGAGAGCGGCAGGACGAAATTCTCCGAGAAGGCGTAAAGCAGGCCGAAAGTGAGCTTGTCATGGCGCCATTTGCGATGGATCGGATCGGCCGCCATATAGGCGAGCGTATCGTTCATCCAGCCCATGTTCCATTTGAAACCGAAGCCCAGTCCGCCAGCGTTTGTCGGCCGAGAAACCCCGGACCACGAGGTCGACTCTTCCGCGATCGTGACGACGTCCGGAAACAGATCGTAAACCAGCTCGTTGAATCTTTTCAGGAACGCCACCGCGTCGCGGTTGTCGTTGGAGCCGTCGGGGTTGGGGGCCCACTCTCCCGCCTTGCGCGAATAATCGAGATAGAGCATCGACGCGACCGCATCGACGCGCAGACCGTCGATGTGGAAGCAGTCGAGCCAGTAGAGCGCGTTGCTGATCAAGAAATTGGCGACCTCGCGACGTCCGAAGTCATAGATCGCCGTATTCCAATCGGGGTGAAAGCCCCGGCGGGGGTCCGAATGCTCATAGAGAGGCCCTCCGTCGAACATAGCGAGGCCGTGGGCGTCGGTCGGGAAATGGGCTGGCGCCCAATCCAGTATCACGCCGAGCCCCGCTTCATGCGCGCGGTTCACGAAGCGCTTGAAGCCGTCGGGGCCGCCGTGGCGCGAGGTGGGAGCGAAAAGGCCGATCGGCTGATAGCCCCAGGAGGCGTCGAGCGGGTGTTCGTTGATCGGCAGCAATTCGATATGGGTGAAGCCGAGGTCCACGACATAGGGAATCAGCTCCGCCGCGAGTTCGTCATAGCTCAGGAAACGCCCGCTCGCCGCGCGCGCCCAGGAAGACGAGTGAACTTCATAGACAGACATGGGAGCGCGGCGAGGGTCTCTCTTGCGGCGCGCGGCGAGATAATCGCCGTCGGTCCAGGGAAAGGGCGCATCGTCCACGACGATCGACGCGGTGGCGGGACGCAGCTCCGCCCCCCGCCCGAAGGGGTCCGCCTTCAAGGGCGTCAACGCGCCATTGGCGCCGACGATCTCATATTTATAACGGGCGCCCGGGACGACGTCCGGGACGAAAATCTCCCAAACGCCGCTGTCGACCCGCTTGCGCATCTGGCACAGTCTGCCGTCCCAGCGGTTGAAATCGCCCACGACGGAGACGCGCAGGGCATTCGGCGCCCAGACCGCGAAGAGCGCGCCATCTACGTCTTCATGCGTGACGAGATGGGCGCCGAGCCGCTCATAGAGCTTTTGGTGGGCGCCTTCGACGAGCAGATAATCGTCGAGCGGCCCGAGCACGGGGCCGAAGGCGTAAGGGTCTCGAAACTGCCATTCGCCGCGCGCGTTTTGTGCGCGCAGCTTGTATGGAAAGCGTTGCTTCGCGCCGGGGATCAGCCCTTCGAAAAAACCATTGGAATGGACTTGTTCGAGCGCGGCGATGGCGGCGCCGTCGGGCGTTAGCGCTTCAAGCGCGTCGGCGCCGGGAGCAAAGGCCCTGATCGCGAAACCCGCTCCTGTCTCATGCAGTCCAAGGAGAGCGAAAGGGTCGCCGCAGCGCGCCGACGACACGGAGTCGATTTCGCTTTGCGTGGCGCGCCAACAGGCGCCAAGCCGAACTTGTGCGTTTTGCGACGAACTTTGGCCGTTTTGGGTCACGGAGGCTCGCATTATTCGCGGTCGTGAATCGTCCTTATTGGAAATAAAGAAAAACCGGCGCCGGCGCCAGAGCGCCTTTGTCGCGCCATGCGCCATTTTCGCCGCGAGGAGCGCGAAGACGGACGACTTCGGTCCAATGCGACAAACACTTGCGCCCTACCAACAAATAGCCACCGTTTAGCTGTCTCATCAGAAAACGCTTGATTCGAACCAAGAGCGCGTTGGGTTCGGCTGATTGTCCCGCTGTCTTTGACGCTTGGCGGGGCGCACAGCCTCCGCCGCGGTTGATCAAAATTCCTCCGGCAGCCTCCGTCTGGAGCATGGCGCGCGCGCCGCTCAAATCGCGACGAGACGGCTGCGAAGCCATAATCGAGGACCGACCCATGACAAACCCGTTGTCGCATCAGAACTCCGTCGCGACCAAGAAAACGCCGCGAAGTCCAGTGAACTCCATTCTCGCCGCCGCCTCGACCGCGCATGATCTCGACACGGCCCACAGAAAAGCGGCGAAGGCGAAGGCTCTTTCGGGGCGCCGCCACGCCGAGGGGCGAAATCGTCCGTCGGCCTCCGCAAGGAATCATCGGGAGTCCTTGGTTCGGTTCATCATCCGGCTCGGCCTCCTTGTCGCCGCCCAGATTAAAGAGCGGGGAAGCCGTTGAAAAACAAAAACGCGCCGGGGCCGGCGCGGTTCGTTTGGTTGGAATGAAGGGTCATCTCCCGCCTGCGCGGGCCATGATCAGACAGGCGTCTTCCAGATTTCCTCGGCGTATTCACGAATGGTGCGATCTGAAGAGAACCAGGCGACGCGCGCGGTGTTGAGGATCGTGGCGCGACGCCAGGCCTTTTGATCGCGCCAGCGGTTTTCCACGGCTTCCTGTGCGTCCCAATAGGAGTCGAAGTCCTTCGAGATCAGGAAGTGGTCGTAATAGGTCAAGGTGTCGACGAGTTGCGCGTAGCGATTGGGATCGTCGGGCGAAAACTCCCCCGCCGCCATGGCCTGAAGCGCCTCGCGCAGCCGCGGACTAGCGCCAATCGCCTCGCGCCCGTCGATGCCCTTGGCGCGGCTCGCCTCCACCTCGGCTGCGGTAAGCCCAAAGATGAAGATATTGTCGTCGCCGACGTGCTCCTTGATCTCGACGTTGGCGCCGTCCAGCGTTCCAATGGTCAGCGCGCCATTGAGCGCGAACTTCATGTTGCCGGTGCCGGAAGCCTCCATGCCCGCGGTCGAAATCTGCTCCGAGAGATCGGCGGCGGGAATGATCGTCTCGGCGAGACTGACGTTGTAATTCGGCAGGAACACCACTTTCAGCAGCCCGCGCGCGTCCTCGTCGGAATTGACGATCTTGGCGACGTCGTTCGCGAGCTTGATGATGAGCTTGGCCTGATGGTAGCTCGCCGCCGCCTTGCCCGCGAAAATTTTCACGCGAGGGACGAAGGCGCGGGACGGCTGCGCCTTTATGTCCTGATACAGCGCTATGGTGTGAAGCACGTTCAGGAGTTGGCGCTTGTATTCGTGGATGCGCTTGATCTGCACGTCGAACAGCGCGCCGGGATCGACCTTCAAGTCCGCGCGTTCGAAGATAAGCTGTGCGAGGCGCTCCTTATTAGCGCGCTTGGCCGCGCCAAAGCGCTGTTGGAACCCAGGGTCGTCCGCATATTGCTCGAGTTGGGCGAGATGCGTCGGATCGTCGAAGACTTCCGGTCCGATGGTTTGCGCCAGAAGATTCGACAGCGAGGGATTAGCCTCGAGCAACCAGCGGCGGAAGGTGACGCCGTTGGTCTTGTTCACGATCCGCTGCGGGTAGAGCTTGTGATAGTCGCGGAACACCGTCTCCTTGACAAGCTCCGTGTGCAGGCCGGAGACGCCGTTGATCTTATGAGAGCCGAGGAAAGCCAGATTGCCCATGCGCACGTGACGGCCGTTGTGTTCGTCGATCAGCGAAACATTGGCCAGAACGCCGGTGTCATGGACGCCATTCTCCCGCAATTGATCGAGATGCAGCGCGTTGATGAGATAAATGATCTGCATGTGGCGCGGCAGCAGCCTTTCCATCAGCCCAACGGGCCAACTCTCCAGCGCCTCGGGAAGCAGAGTGTGATTGGTGTAGGAGAAAGTCGCCTGCGTGATCTCCCAGGCTTCCGTCCATTCGACGCCATGGACATCGACGAGGAGGCGCATCAGTTCGGCGACCCCAATGGCCGGATGCGTGTCGTTGAGCTGGATGGCGACTTTGCTCGCAAGCTTTCCGATGTCGCCCGTCTGCTTCATGTGACGGCGAATGAGGTCCTGCAACGAAGCGGAGGCGAAGAAATATTCCTGACGCAGACGCAACTCCTGGCCGGCGGGAGTGGAGTCGCTGGGATAAAGCACCTTGGAGATCGACTCCGCGCGCATCTGATCCGCTTGCGCGCCAACGTAATCGCCGGCGTTGAAGGCGTCGAGCCGCAAGGGGTCCGGCGCGCGGGCCGACCAAAGCCGTAGCGTATTGACGTGCTTGCCGCGCCAGCCAACCACGGGCGTGTCGTAAGCCACCGCCTCGATCGTTTCCGCCGGACGCCAGACATGGGCGAGGGCGCCGTCCGCGAGCCGCGCGCCTTCGACATGACCGCCAAAGCAGATGTCGTAAACGATTTCGGGTCGCGGAAACTCCCATGGATTGCCGAACGACAGCCAGTCTTCCGGAAATTCGTGCTGCCAGCCGTCCTTGATGGTCTGGCGGAACAGGCCATGATCGTACCGGATGCCATAGCCCACCGCCGCAATCTCCAGGGTCGCCATGCTGTCCATGAAACAGGCGGCGAGACGACCGAGGCCGCCATTGCCAAGGGCGGCGTCCGGCTCCAGCGCGCGCATGGCGTCGAGGTCGACGCCGAGGTCGGCGAGAGCGGCGCGCATCGAGTCGGTCAAACCGAGGTTTGTCAGCCCGTCGATAAGCAGACGTCCAACCAGAAATTCGAGCGACAGGTAATAAACCCGCCGTCTGTCCTCCTGATAATTGCGCTTGTTGGAGGCGAGCCAGGGCGCAACGATACGGTCGCGCGTCGCCAGCGCGGCGGCGATAAACCAGTCGCGCTGACTCGCCGAGGATTTGTCCTTGCCGAGCGTGAAGGCGAGCCGGCGCAAAACATCGTCGCGCAGTCCGCGCGCCAAGGGATCGAGATCGGATGTTGTGGAAATCGCGGGCGAAAGGGGCAGGTCCATAATTCTCACGGCGCTCTCTCTTTCAAAACAGGATTGGCGATCCTTGGAATTCCGCCTGGCGCATGCGGCGCGTTTTCGCCGCGTTGCGCGTTGAACGCCCGCTTTGATAGTTTGCGGAGGTTACGCTTTTCCGCACAACAGTCTTGCCTTACGTTAGCAATTGTGAAAATGGTGAATCCTTGGCAAGAAGATTTCCTTTCCAAACTCATTTTAAAAACGGTTCATTTTTCCGGTCCTCAGACCTCTTCACGCTCATCTCAGGATGAATTCGACCCGTCCGCTTCCCGCCGCGCCCTTCATTTCTTTTAGCGCGGTCGTATTTTTCGAGCCAAAGTCGGCGACCGTCAAACGCTCGCTCGGAACGCCCTCCACAATCAGATATTGCGCCAATCTCTCGGCGCGGCGTTGCGACAAAACCAGATCCCCTTCCTCGTCTCTGGTTTTGCCGGCGCGGACCGCGATCCGCACTTTGGCCCCCGGGCATCGCAGCAGTAAGGCGGCGATGCGATCCAGCGCATTGGCTGCGGCGCGATGAATGGCGACGCCTCGACCGCGAAAGGCGATCTCTTGAAGGACCAGCTCCGCATCCAGCGCGGATTGACAGGTGGCAATGTCTAGCGCGCCCGTTGGCGGCAATTCCGCCAGCAGAGTTCTGGCCGCTTTCGCTTTGTCGACCGCAGGCTTCCCGACCTCCGTTACGCCGGCTCCCGCGGCTCCTGTCTTGTCCGCCGTCTCCTGCCGTCGCGACGGCGCGTGTTGGACGTTTCCGTGCTCCGCCTCCGTCCGCGCCGTCCCGCCCGAGGGGCCAGGAGTCGTCTCGATCCGGTCGGGTTGCTCGACGGGCTCGTGTTGTTCCCCGCTTTCCGTAGAGCCGTTTTCGGCGACCGGCCCCATCTGCGCGCCCTCGCTGAAGACCCAGTCCGTTCCGGTCACCCGACGAACGCCGTCGACCTTGCTTATTTCGCGGACAAGGGCGGCGCGATTGGGGACGCTGTTCGGCAACAAAACGTCGCGGCCGTCGACAAGAACGTTTTTTGGATCGCCGTCCGCGTTTTTGACGGCGGCCTCCACCGAGCGCTTCAAATCGGCTTCGATCCGGGGCGCGGCGAATATGTTTCCGACGCACCACAGCAACAGGCAGGGGACGAGCCCCAGCGCCCAGTCTCGGTGCTCGCGCAATGATCCGCGACGGGCGAAAACGCCCGCGCCCGCGCCCGCGATGAAGCTCGCGAAAGACGCTAGCCCCGTTTCCAGCCATAGACCGGCACGGCCAGAGAGCGCGTCTAGGGGGGCGAGCGCCAAGCCGACGCCGAAAGCGAGGCCGAACCAGATCAGCCATGGCGATATTAGCCTGTGCTTCTCGGTCTGCCTGGTCAGCAGGCCATTCGTCACGCCAATCACGAAGATCGCAAACAGCCAGAACCAGTAATGCGAGAAACCATAGACCATTACGCCCACCCCGGACCGACGCGAAGGCTAGCGGGCAAACATGCGTTAAGCCTGCGGCCTTGGCAAGGCGCCGAAGCGCGCGACGAGCAATGAGCCGTTCCGGCGCCGCTATACCCGCATGGGCATCAACACATACAACGCGTTCGCGCCATCGCGGTCCTGGATCAGCGTCGGAGAGCCGGGGTCCGCGAGCAGAAACAACGCGGTGTCGCTGTCGAGCTGGTTTACGATGTCCAACAGGTAGCGGGAGCTGAAACCAATATCGAGCGGCGGCGCGTCGTAGTCGGCTTCGAGCTCCTCCACCGCCGAGCCCTGGTCCGGATTGGTGACGGAGAGCACGAGCTTGCCCTCGGAGAGCGCGAGTTTTACCGCGCGCCCGCGCTCCGAGGAGATGGTCGAGACGCGGTCGACCGCATTTCTGAAGGCGTCGCGCTCGACCGTGAGGCGCTTGTCGTTGCCTGTCGGGATGACGCGGCTGTAATCCGGAAATGTGCCGTCAATCAATTTGGTCGTCAGCAGCGCCTCTCCGAAAGCGAAACGCATCTTGTTGGTCGAAAGCTCGACCAGAACGTCGCCCTGGGCGTCCTCGATGAGACGCTGGATTTCCACCACCGCCTTGCGGGGAATAATGATCCCGGGCATGCCGATGGCGCCGGCGGGCGCCGGAAGCTCCAGGCGCGCCAGCCTGTGACCGTCGGTGGCGACGGCCCGCAACAGGGAGCGCCCTTCGATCTCCGCGACGTGCATGTAAATGCCGTTCAGATAATAGCGCGTCTCCTCGCTGGAGATGGCGAATTGGGTCTTCTCGATCAGCCGCTTGAGATCGGTGGGCGGCAGGGAAAAACCATGGCTGAACTCGCCCGAGGTCACATCGGGGAAGTCGCTTCGCGGCAGGGTTTGCAGATTGAAGCGCGAACGCCCCGAGCGCAGCGTCAACTGGCCCTGATCACCCGTTTCCTCCAGCGAAACCTGGGCGCCCTCGGGCAGTTTGCGCATGATGTCGTAGAGCGTGTGGGCGGGCAGCGTGGTCGCTCCCGCCCGCGCCACCTCCGCAGGCGCTTTTTCGGTGATCTCAAGGTCGAGATCCGTCGCCTTCAGCAACAATCCGTCGGGTCCGGCCTCGACCAAGACATTGGCCAGGATCGGTATGGTCGTGCGCCGCTCCACCACCCGGTGAACATGGCCCAGGGCCCGCAGCAGCGCTGCTCTCTCGATCGTGACCTTCATGGAGGGAAATTCCGTGGCCTAGATGTTACAGCGGTCAATTTCCATCCGCCGGGGGGCGTAACTTTGGCGCGACGCAGCAACGAGCGCAAGAGGAGGTTTGGCCGAAGCCGGCCCCAAGTTGTGAATAAATCGCGACGTATGGGCCGCCAGCGCGCTTAACCGACCCTTAAATGGACAAGGTTAGTTTGTAACGATCCTCTTACTTCGGCGGGGCGCCGGGCGCGACCCGGCCCCTGAAAACGTGAAAGCATCTCTCGATGGCCCGCAAGGACAAAGGCCGCGACACGGCTTCCGAGGAAGAGGATGACGACGATCGGCGCCCCGAGCCTCGCGGCAAACCGGCCAAGACCGCCAAGAAGGGCGCGAGCGACAATAATTCCAATCAGGAAGCGCCGCGCAAAAAGCCCGCCTCCGGCAAAAGACCTCGGTCCGGATCGCTGCTCGGCGGCTTGATCTATTGGATCATGGTTATCGGGTTGTGGGGCGCCATCGGCGGCGCCGGCCTCGCCGTCTATTACGGCGCGCAACTGCCTCCCATCGACACGCTCGCGGTCCCGAAACGCCCGCCCAACATCGCCATTCTCGCGGCCGACGGCGATCTGCTCGCCAATCGCGGCGACACCGGCGGCGCGGCCATTCGCCTGTCGGACCTGCCGCCGTATTTGCCCAAGGCCTTCATCGCCATCGAGGATCGCCGCTTCTATTCGCATTGGGGCGTCGATCCGGTCGGCGTTCTCCGCGCCCTGGCCCGCAACCTCATTGGCCGCAGCGGGATGCAAGGCGGTTCCACGCTGACGCAACAGCTCGCCAAAAACCTGTTTCTCACCCAGGAGCGGACGCTTTCTCGCAAGATCCAGGAGGCGATCCTCGCGCTCTGGCTCGAACATAAATATTCGAAGGACCAGATTCTCGAACTCTACCTCAACCGGGTCTATTTCGGCTCCGGCGCCTATGGCGTGGAGGCGGCGGCGCAGCGTTATTACGGCCACAGCGCCCGCAATGTGACGCTGGCGGAAGCCGCCGTCCTCGCCGGATTGATGAAGGCTCCCAGCAAGCTCGCGCCCGACCGCAATCCCGAAGGCGCCGCCGAACGCGCGGCGCAGGTCGTCACCGCCATGGCTCAGGAGGGTCATATCACCGAAGCGATGGCGAAATTGGCGCTGGCCAATCCGGCGCGCACCCATCGCGACAACAGCGCGGGCTCCATCAATTACGCCGCCGATTACGTGATGGACGTGCTCGACGACACGATCGGGGCGATCGACCAGGATATTGTTGTCACGACGACGCTAAGCCGCTCGCTTCAAACCGCCGCCGAAAAGGCGCTGACCGAAGAACTCGACCGGAAGGGAGGGAAATTCGGCGTCTCGCAGGGGGCCATCGTCGCCATCGACCCCAATGGCGCCATTAGGGCGTTGGTCGGCGGCCGCGATTACGCCGAAAGCCAGTTCGACCGCGCCACCTCCGCGAAGCGCCAACCGGGCTCCTCCTTCAAGCCTTTTGTCTATCTCACGGGCCTCGAGCACGGGATGACGCCGGATACGGTGCGGGAAGACGGCCCCATCAACGTCAAGGGCTGGCAACCCGAGAATTACAGCCACGAATATTTCGGCCCCGTGACCCTCACCCAGGCGCTGTCGCTTTCGCTCAACACCGTCGCCGTGCGGGTCGGCCTCGAGGTCGGCCCCAAGGCCGTGGCGCATACGGCGCATCGTTTGGGCATTCAATCCGAACTGCAACCCAACGCCTCGCTGGCGCTTGGCACATCGGAAGTGACGCCCCTCGAGCTGGTGACGGCCTACGCCCCTTTCGCCAATGGCGGCGTCGGCGTTCAGGCCCACATCATCACGCGGGTCCGCACCGCCGACGGCAAGCAGCTTTACGTCCGCAAAGGATCCTCCAACGGGCGCGTGATCGAGCCTCAATTCGTGGCCATGATGAACAGCATGATGGAGGAAACGCTTCTGACGGGCACCGCCCGCAAAGCCGAACTGCCGGGATGGCAGGCGGCGGGCAAGACCGGGACCAGCCAGGATTTCCGCGACGCCTGGTTTGTCGGCTACACCAGCCATCTCGTGGCCGGCGTTTGGCTCGGCAACGACGATAATTCGCCGACCAAGAAAGCCTCGGGCGGCAATCTCCCGGTGGAAATATGGAGCCGCTTCATGAAGGCCGCGCATCAGGGCGCGCCGGTGGCGGCCCTGCCTTCCGGCGCATGGCGCTCGCCGACGCCTCTGCCCGAGCCCGCGCAAGTCGCGGACACGGTTCTCGGCCTGTTCAGCGCGTCTCCGCCCCAGCGGCCGCGGGCGGCGCCCGCCGCGTCCCCGCCGCCCGCCAGCTCGAAACCCGCCCTGCATGGGCTCGAGACCTTATTGCCGCCCGGCGAAATTCCGCCCGCGACCAGCAAACGCGCCGAGCGAAGACCCGCCGGGAACGCGCCCGAGGGCGACAACCGCAACTTTCTTGAAAAGCTTTTTGGCGGCGGCTGAAGCGCGCTTCGCCGTGGTCAGCCATAATTTAGGAGCTTTCTTGCGTTAGAAGACACATAGGCGGATTTTTGGACTCTCTAACGGGCGTTAAAGCAAGGGACGAAAAATGGGATTGCCGCTCGATCAGGAACAACTCATCGCGAGTCTGGAAGAGCTCGAGAAACGGCTTCGGCAATCCACTGCGGCGGGCGAGGCCGCGGTGGCCGATAAAGGTCCGCGGTTGGACCCAGCTCCCCCCCCATACGCCTATCCGCAGCCGGACTTCGCCGCTCAACGCGAGCCATCTTTTGAGGTTGGAGCCCCTGCCGAATTTCAGGCTGAGGAGCATGACAACAGAAGACGTCTCCTCCTCGCGTTTTCAGCCCTGATCATGGTCGTTTTTGTCGGCGCGCTCGGCGCGACCCTGGCCTATTGGACAACGCCTTCCCCCGGGCCTGTCGCGGCGAGCCCCGAGCCGGCGTCCGCCCACGTCGACGCAGCTTCCGACCCTGTCGAGGCGGCCGCGCCGGCAGGGGAACAGACCGCCCCCGCAGCCAACGCCGCTCCCGTGGAATCGGCGCCAGCAGCGCCAGCGGCGGCCTCCATCCCCGCTGCTCAGGTTTCGGCCGCTCATATGGACGCGCCGTCGCCCGCCGCGCCGCCCGCGCCTCAGCCAGCGACGCCCCAACAGGTCCAGACGGTCACCATACTGCCGGATGGCACGCTGGCCCCCAAGGATTCATCCCGGCAGCCGGACCCCGCCTTCGCGCCGCCGGCTTACTCGAATCCATCGGGAGGAAACTCTTCCCAGGGCTCCGCGCAGACCGCGCCCAATCCGTCCGAGGCGGCAAAACCCAACGCCACGGGGCAGAACTCGGCCGCGAAAATCGCCAAGAAGAAGGCGGCGAAGGCGGCTGCGAAAACAGCAGCGCCCAAAAAGCAGGCCGCAGCGACCGCCGACCGTCCCGCCGAACCGGCTCCAAGCCCCACGCCCGCTCCGGCGGGAGACGGATTTCTGCAGGGAGCGCAGCGCGCCCTTGGCTCCGTCACCGGCGCCGTCAAGAAGCTTGTCGGAGGCGAATGACGTCGCCGCCGTCCGTGCTTTAGAGCCAGAAAGGTTCGAGCTTTTTCAGACGGCGCATCGCCTCGGTGGTTTTACTCTCGCCAAGATGGGCGGCGGCGGCGCTCCAGCCGCGCAGGAACCATACCGCCCGCGCGGCTTCCCGCGCCGAGTCGGCTTTTTCGAGTTCGTTCAGAAATCGCGCGGCCGTCGCCCGATCGTTTTCCTCCCCGAGACCATCCTGGATCGCGGCGAGCAGCCGTAAATAATCCCGGGCCGGCTTCCTTGAGAAAAGGCTCTCGAAAAATTCGCCGGCATAGCGGATTTTTTTCAAAGCGATGCGGACCCGATGCCGTCGCTGGGGGGATAAGCCATCGAGCCCGACGCATTTTTTCATGGCGCGCCGATGCAGTCGGTTCAATGCGCGCGTGGCGAAAACCCGGGCCGAGCCCTTCGCCTCGCAGCCTTTGAGGCTTTCGCGCCAGGGCCGCCCCGCGAGAAGATCGCGCAGCTTGCCCAGAAAATGGGCCGTCGACGGAGCCGCGAGCGCCGCGCGCGCGGCCTCCCTGGCGCGATGCCGCCGCAGCTCGACGGCGTCGAGCAGGGCAATGAAGGCGGGGTCGTCGCCCAAGGACTCGTGAGGCCCTTGCGCAAGCCCCTCGCGAAATACGTCCCAATCTCGCCCTTCTCCCAACACGGCGGCGATGGCTTTCGCCTGCCGCGAGATTTCGTCGACGTCGGGGACGGAGGCCTTGCGCTTCAGCAAGCTGAGCAAAGCGCGCAGACGCCGCAGCGCCACGCGCAGTTGATGCACTGCCTCCGGATCGCCGGTGTCCCGCAGCGCCGACGCATTAGCGGTGAAATGGTTCAGACACGAAAAAAGAATGCGCGCGATCGCGTCGTCGAGCGAGGCGTCGGGACCGAGCGCCAATCGTCGCGCTTTCGTCGGGCGGCGAAGCCTGGCCTTTTCCGGGGGAGCGCAGCCGTTATCGGCCACGAGGCGCAGCCCACGCCGTCCCCGGTCGCGACCTTGCGCGGGAGGTATGACAGTCGGGCGATCCATCGACCCAATTCCTACTCTGAACGAGAAAACTCATTTTCGCGCCGAGAGCGCCTCGGGGTCAAGCGCCCCGGGCGCTTTGACGCAGCGCCGCCCTCTGCGATGATGCGTCGATCAAACCCTTGATTCCGAGAGAGGCCCCCGACATGAGCGACGATCCAAACGCGGTTCCCGGCGAAATCCTGGTCGGCGCCAGCGGCAAGCCCGGACAGGATCTTGCCTATCGTTACCTGTTGCTGCCCTTCGGCAATCGCCACGGCCTCATCTCCGGCGCCACCGGCGGCGGCAAGACCGTCTCGCTCCAGCGCCTCGCCGAAGGCTTCTCAAAGGCGGGAACAGCCGTTTTTCTCGCCGATGTGAAAGGCGACATCGCCGGTCTTTCGCAGCCCGGCGACTCGAGGCCCGCTTTCATCGAGCGGGCGAAGCAACTCGGTCTGGACTACGCGCCGGAAAAATTTCCGGTCGTATTTTGGGACATTTTTGGCGAGCAGGGCCATCCAGTCCGCGCAACAATCGCTGAAATGGGTCCCTTGCTGCTGGCGCGGATGCTGGATCTCAACGAAACGCAGGAAGGCGCGCTCAACATTGTCTTCCGCGTCGCCGACGAACAGGGCCTGCTGCTGCTCGATCTCAAGGACCTGCGCGCGATGCTCGGCTATGTCGGCGAAAACGCCTCCGACATTCAGACAAAATACGGCAATGTGGCGCCCGCCACCATCGGCGCCATTCAGCGCCAGTTGCTCGTGCTCGAAAATCAGGGCGGCGACAAATTCATCGGCGAGCCCGCGCTCGACCTCAACGATTTCATCGCCAAGGACAAGAACGGCTGCGGCTACATCAATATTCTCGCGGCCGACAAACTGATGCGGGCGCCGCGTCTCTACGCGACCTTTCTGTTGTGGATGCTGACCGAGCTTTTCGCTCATCTGCCGGAAGTTGGCGATCTCGACGTTCCAAAACTGGCCTTCTTTTTCGACGAGGCGCATCTTCTCTTCAGCGATGCGCCGAAGAGCCTTCTGACCGCCATCGAGCAGGTGGTTCGGCTCATCCGCTCAAAGGGCGTGGGCATTTATTTCGTCACCCAAAGTCCGCTCGACGTGCCCGACACGGTGCTGGGTCAACTCGGCAACCGCATTCAGCACGCGCTGCGCGCCTTCACCCCGAGAGACCAGAAGGCGGTGCGGGCGGCGGCGGAAACATTCCGGCGGAACGACAAATTCGACACGGCCGAAGCGATCACGCAGCTTGAAGTCGGCGAGGCCCTGGTCTCGATGCTCGACGCCAAGGGGGCGCCCGAAGTGGTCGACAGAACCTTGATCGCGCCGCCGGCGGCGCGCGTCGGTCCGATCACGCCGCTGGAGCGTCAGTCGATTATCGAGAACAGTCCTCTCTATGGCCTTTATGATACGCCGATGGACCGGGAGTCGGCCTATGAGGTGTTGCAGAAACGCGCCAGCGGCCGGATGGAGAATGTCGGCGCGAAACCCGCGTCCACGACGCCGGTCGGCGCTCCCCGAGCCGACGACGCTCCCCCGGCGCAAGCCTCGGCGGACGCCGGCGTTTTGGGCAAGATCGGCGGCATGGTTGGAGGCCTGTTCGCCCGCACGAACCCCAAGCGCATGTCCCCGGCGGAACTTGCGGCGCGCGCAGCGCTGCAATCGGCGGCCCGTTCGGTCGGAACCCAAATCACCCGCGAAGTGATGCGCAATATCTTCGGCAACATGTCGCGGTGAAGATCAGGCGGGGGGAACGGGGCGCTCGCGCGGGGCGGCGAGGAGCCAATAGACCGCGCCGGTCAGCGCTCCCGTGAGGAAGAACAAAAGAGCGATGCGAATTTCGAGCGGGCTGGCTTTTGCGCTGCGGGCGAGACCGTGGGTCGCGCGCAGGATCCAGGGCGAAGCGGCGGCGAGAACCCCGCTCGCCCCGGCATACCAGACCACGCCGCGCACGCCCGCTATTTCTCCGACGAGGGCCGCGAGCGCGAGCGGCGCGGCGCAAACGGCGACCAGAATCGCCCAAAAGGCTTCCCCCAGCAAGGCGAAGCCAAGGCCGGGTTCGCCATAGTGGAAAGACTGGTCCAGCGTTGCGAAAAGCGTTGAAACCACCGCGTTCAGTCCGACCTCCCGGACAACAGGATCCATTACCGCGGCGATCGGCAGAGCCAAGGCTCCAGCGCTGACGGCGACCAGAAAAGCAAAGGCCATCACGACGACGCGGCGAAGAAGCTTCGTGATCAAGGCTCCAGCACCGAGTCCCAATAAAGATAATCCATCCAACTCTCGTGCAGATAATTCGGAGGGAACAGTCGGCCGTTGCGGTGCAGGTCCGTGACGCTCGGAGCATAGGGCTTTTGCGCGGGAAACATATGCGCTTCGCCGGGCAGCCGGTCGCTCTTGCGCAGATTGCAGGGCGAACAGGCGGCGACGACGTTTTCCCAGGTGGTGGCGCCGCCCTTGGAGCGGGGAATCACATGGTCGAAGGTCAATTCTTCCTGCTGGCCGCAGTATTGGCAAGTGAATCTGTCGCGCAAGAAAACGTTGAAACGGGTGAACGCCGGCTGGCGCGAGGGCTTCACATAGGCCTTTAGCGACACGACCGAAGGCAATCGCATCTCGAAAGAAGGGCTTTTGACCACCTTGTCATATTCGGAGACGATATTGACGCGATCCAGAAACACCGCCTTGATCGCGTCCTGCCACCCCCAAAGCGACAACGGGTAATAGCTCAAGGGGCGAAAATCGGCGTTGAGCACCAACGCCGGACAAGACTGCGGCGAGACATTATGGCTTCGAAAGTGAATCGTCACGCCGTTGCCTCTCATCTTGCGAGGAGGCCCCGAGCAATCGCCGCTCGGGATCACCCTTGCGAATGTCGCGCATAGTCTATAGCGAGGATGACGTCTTTGTGAAGGCGCCCATGTTCCGGGCCGCTTATTCACGAGACACGAGGCGTCGAGCTTATACTTCAAGTATTATCAGGTATTAGATCGCCATTTAGATGGTTTGTATTTGGCCGCAGCGCCCCCCACGCGGGCGATTCGAGCCGGGCGCCCTGTTTGCAACTTGGCCTCCGAAGTCTCGGGCGCCGCCCAAGAACGCGCCGCTTCGGGACACAGATGTTTCATCCGGAGGCTCGTCTTGACCTCATTTCATGACCGACTCCCAGAGCGGGGCGACGGCGAGAAGGCTGCGTTCGTCGCCTCTGGCCGAGGAACGGCAAGAGCACGTCGCGGCGACTGGAGCCGGAAGCTTCCCAAACGCAACGCGGTTCTGGCGCGCGCTTTTCTTGGAATCGGCGTCGCGGTCATGGAGTTGCTGGTCGCGGGGGCTACCGCGGCGACGATGGAGGCGCTCTATCACGCCTTCGCTTATGGCGACAGCGGGATAACCTCGCCAAACCTCGAGCTTTGCCTGTTATCGACCCTGCTCTTTGTCATCTCGAACGCGATGCGGGGGGACTATCGGATCGCCGAATATCTGACGCTAAAGAGGCAAGACTGGAGATTGTTCGCCGTTTGGAGCTTGAGCTTCCTGATCGCGCTCGCCTTTGGTTTTCTCACCCGCGCCACCGAAACGTCCCGGGGCGGCGTCTTGCTTTTCTTTGTTGGGGGCTATGTCTCGATCTTCGTCGCGAGGCGGCTTTTGACGAAGGTCGCCCACGACGCAACCCAAGCGGGCGGGATGGCGTCTCGACGCGTGTTCCTCGTCGGCGTTTCGGAAAATATCGAGAGTTTCGCCCACCGCCACAAATCCTCGGGCTGCGGCATGGAAATCGTCGGGGCCATCGGACTGCGCGAGAATCCCGCGACGATAGACGAAGACCTGACCTTGGCGGCGGCGGCGGCGCGCATGTTGCGTCCGGACGATATTTTCATTCTCGCTCCCT
The DNA here is from genome assembly GCA_002862095.1 of Methylocystis sp. KS32. Classification (GTDB taxonomy): domain Bacteria; phylum Pseudomonadota; class Alphaproteobacteria; order Rhizobiales; family Beijerinckiaceae; genus Methylocystis. The sequence continues at coordinate 395,237 of PHSQ01000001.1, forward strand.
GGTCGGAGACCCGGATGATCGAATCCTGCGTCAACGCCTTCATGCGCGTGCCGGCGCAGATACATCTTGGACCGGAGAAGGTGCTGGATCGCTTCGCCAACGCCCGCATCGACAAGAACGGGGGCATTTCCAGCCTGAGCCTTGGCGGACAGCCTCTAAATCTCGTCGAAGTGATCGCCAAGCGCGTCTTCGATATTTTGGGCGCGAGCCTCGCCCTGACGATGCTGTCTCCATTGCTGCTCGTGGTCGCCGCAGCGATAAAGCTCGACAGCGAGGGCCAGGTGTTTTTCCTCCAGCGCCGCTATGGCTTCAATCGCGAGCCGTTCCGAATTTTCAAATTTCGCTCCATGACCACGATGGAGGACGGCCGCCGCGTGGTTCAGGCGACAGCGGGCGATCGCCGGATAACACGAATTGGCAGCTTTATTCGCCGCTACAATATCGACGAGTTGCCCCAATTATTGAACGTGCTCAAGGGCGAGATGTCCTTGGTCGGACCGCGCCCCCATGCGCTGGCGCATGACCAGCTATTCGAGCGCAAGATCGCGCTCTATGCGCGCCGTCACAACGTCAAGCCGGGGATCACCGGCTGGGCGCAGGTCAATGGCCTGCGCGGCGAGATCGACTCGCCCGAAAAGATTCGCGCGCGCATCGAGCACGACCTTTATTATATCGACAATTGCTCGCTTCTCTTCGACATCTGGATCATCGTCCTGACCGTCTTCTCGAAGAAGGCCTATCGCAACGCGGTTTGAGGCGCGGCGACGCGCATCGCCGAAACCGCGACGAAGAGGCTCGCGCCAAGGAGCGCCGCCGAGAGAAAATAAGCGGCCCCCGCGAAATAGCCGGTCGAGACGCTGACCGCGAATAACTGCGTGAAGAGCAGCGGACCGATCATGCCGGAAACCCCGCGCAGACTGGCTAGAGCGCCCTGGAGCCGTCCCTGCTCGGAGGCGTCGGCGAAGCGGGTCGCAAGCGCCTGAAAAGACGGGTTGGCCATCGCCCACAACGCGATCAGGGGCGGCGCGGAGAGAAACACCCATTCGTTCGAGGCGAAAGCATAGACCGCGAAGCCCAGCGCCCCGAAAACCAGCGCGATGACGAGGGTCGTGACCTCGCCGAGACGGGCGACCGCCGGCCGCACCAAGCCGCCCGAGACGAGCGTTTGCGACACGCCGACGATGGTGAGCGCCCAGCCCGTGGTTTTCGCGTCCCACTGGTAACGATAATCCGTATAGAGCACGAAGAGACTCGGCAGAGACTCATGGGCGAGGTAGGAGAGAAAAACCGCCAATGCGAGTAGCGCCAGTTCGCGCTTCGACGTCAACAACTCAAGCGCGCCAAAAATATTGGCCCCGCGCCACGCGATTTTCGTCGCGCGCCGCTCCGGCGCAAGCGACTCCGGCAGAATGAAATAACCGTAAAGGAAGTTGGCGAGACTAAGAGCCGCCGCGGCGATGAAGGGCATGCGGAGCCCGTAATTTCCGAGCACGCCGCCGATGGCGGGCCCCAGGATGAAACCAAAGCCGAAGGCCGCGCCAAGAAGGCCATAGCGGCCCGCGCGCTTTTCCTCCGGAGTGATGTCGGCGACATAGGCGCTCGCCGTCGAGAAGCTCGCGGCCGTGATCCCCGAGATCAGACGTCCCACATAAAGAAAGGCGAGCGATGGCGCGAACGCCATGAAGGCGTAATCGACGCCGAGGCCGAGATTGGAGGCGAGGACGATCGGCCGGCGCCCGAAGCGATCGGACAGCGCGCCGAGCACCGGCTGAAACAAAAATTGCATCAGAGCCCAGGAGAAGCCGAAAATCCCGGCGATGCTCGCGGCGTGCTGAAGATCGCCGCCCTCGAATTCCTTGATAAGTTTTGGCAGAACGGGGATCATCACGCCCAAGGCGAGCATATCGAGGGAGACGGTGATGAGGATGAAAATAAAAGCCGCCTGGCGTCGTCGATTCGTGATTGCCATCATATCCGTCGCCAACCGATCCTTGATTTGGGGCTTCCGATAACCGTAATTAGGCGCCGGCGCAAACCATGAAAGGCGACGACGGAGCTACATTAGGTGAATGAGCCATTGAAAAATGCGTAACAGCTCGTTTATTTCATCCTTGAGACATTTCACCCGACGCATAACCGGCGGCCCGCGCATGAACCGATTTGAACGACAACCCCACCCCGCCGTCGAGGCGGAGCTAGAATATCGCGACGGCGAATATCGTGTTCGCAAGGCGGGAGCCTTCGTCCGTTGCGCGGTGACGGGGGAGCCGATTCCTCTGGAGGAATTGCGCTATTGGAGCGTCGATCGGCAGGAGGCCTACAGTAGTCCGGAAGCGCGGATGAAACTGTTGCGGGAGCAAGGGCGGTCATAGGCCGCGTTTTCGCGCCACGCGCTGCCGGACGAGGGCTGCAGCGAGGATTTGCTTCAAAAGGGCAGGGTTCTCGAAAGACAACGCAACCGCCGCCGCCTCGAAAGGGGCTGGCTGCGCGATCCGCGCCATGTCCTTCTCGGTGGTGATGGGTAGCGCCGCGAGACGACCCGCTTCGCGACGCAACGCCGCCAATTCCTCCCGCCGATAGGGGTGATGGTCCGGGAACCATCTCGCGCCCACCACTTCGGCCCCCATTTCCTTGAGAGTCTTCAAGAATTTCGCCGGACGCCCGACGCCCGCGAAAGCAAAAACCCGGCGGCCGTTCAGGCGCGCGGCGGAGGCGGGTCTCCCGACCAGCCGGGCTTGCAAGATGGTCCTATGAGGGACGGGGGGGAAGGCGCCATTCGCCCCGATGATGAGAACGACGTCAGCATGGGCGAATTGGGCCGCGAGCGGCGCGCGCAAAGGCCCTGCGGGCGGACAAAATCCGCTTCCAGCGAAATAATCGGCGTCGACGACGAGAAGCGCGAGATCGGGTTCGAGCCGCCGGCTGTGAAAGCCGTCGTCGAGCAGCAACACCGAGGCGCCGAGCGTCGCAGCGAGCCGCGCGCTGGCGAGCCGGTCGAGTCCGACGATGGTCGGAGCCACGCGGGCGAGCAAGAGGGCTTCATCTCCGACGTCGAGAGCGTCGTGGCGGCCGGGGTCCACGACGAATGGTTCTTTTTCAGCGCTGTTGCGCCGGCCATATCCCCGCGTCGCGAAGAAAGGCCGCTCTCCCGCCTCCTTGAGCATTGCCGCCAGCGCCAGAGCGGTTGGCGTTTTGCCGTCACCGCCTAGCGTCAGGCCGCCGATGGCTATCGTCGGCAGGTCAGCGCGGGGCGCTCTTCGATTCAGTCGCGCCCGCGCGGCGGCGCCATAAAGCGCCGCCAAAGGCGCCAGCGCCCTGGCCCGCAGCCCCGCCGGAGCGCCCCAAAATTCAGGCGCGCGCATCTGCGCCGCTCATTGCCGCGCGGCTGCGAGCTGAGCGAGATAGGGCTCGATCGCCGTCATGATTTCCCGCGAAGCGCCCCCCAGCCGCTCCACCACTTCCGCTCCGGCCCGGCCCATTTTCCTCATGCGCGCTGGTTGCGAAAAGAGATACAGCGCCGCGCGCGCCAGCCCCGGCGCGTCCGTCACCCGGGCGGCGGCCTTGGCCGCGTTCAGTTCGGCGTAAACATCGGCGAAATCTTCCACCAAGGGGCCGTGCAGTATGGCGCAGCCGAGTTTGGCCGGCTCGATTGGATTATGTCCGCCGCCCGGCGCAAGCGAGCGGCCCATGAAAACGACTTCCGCGACGCGAAAAATCAGGCCGAATTCTCCGACGGTGTCCGCGACGTAAATCTGCGTTGCACGCTGCGGCAGCACGCCTTGCGAACGTTGCGCCACGGAGAACCCTCGGCTGCGCGCTAGCTCGGCGATCTCGGCGCCGCGTTCGGGATGGCGCGGCGCGATGACAGTGAGCAGAGCCGGCAATTGCCGAGACATTTCCTGATGCGCGTCGAGGACGAAGGCCTCCTCGCCGGGATGGGTCGAGACCGCCGCGAACACGGGCCGCGCACCGATCGCGCCCTTGAAAGCCGCGAGCTGAGCCGCTTCGATCGGCGGAGCAGGCACATCGAATTTCAGATTGCCCGCGACCCTGGCGCGAGGCGCGCCGAGGCCCAGAAAACGCGCCGCGTTTTCGGTGTCCTGGGCGAGACAGAGGTCGATCTTGCCGAAAAGCGCCGCCCCCACGCCCGGAGCTTTGCGCCAGCGCTCCGCGGAAGCGCTGGATATTTTGGCGTTGACCAGCACCAGGGGCGCGCGCCGCTTATGGATGGCCGCGACGACGTTCGGCCAAAGCTCCGACTCTGCGAAAAGAGCGAGGTCGGGGCGCCAATGGTCGAGGAAGCGGTCGACGAAACGAGGCGCGTCGAGGGGTAGATATTGATGGAAGGCCCCCGCCGGCAATCTTGCGGCGAGGACCTGTGCGGAATTGACGGTTCCGCTTGTCACGAGCACTTCCACGCCGCGCTGAATGAACCGGTCGATCAGGGGAAGAAGGGAGAGGCTTTCTCCAAGACTGGCGCCATGCAGCCACACCAGGCGCCCCGCGGGACGCGGCAGGCTCGAAAAGCCCAGTCGCTCGTTGAGACGGCCAGGATCTTCCTTGCCTTGCCTCGCCCGCAAAGCGAGCAGGGGCCGGGCGAGTGGCGTTAGCGTGATCGTCGCAAGCCGGTAGAATGCAAGGATCGGCATCGGGAACGGATCCAATACAACAAAACGGAAATCGAGGCGTTTCCAGCCACGATGTTAAGGCCTGGCTGCTCTGGACCCGATCCGCTCGGAAGTCGACGTACGTGGGAGGAACGCGCAAAGCCGCCCCTGTCCACGAATGTCGAATTCGAGCGCCATCCAATGCGGTTGGGCGCCAAGCTCTCGAAGGAGTGGCGCCCAAAACGGGCAATTTTTTGAAACTCAGAGAGTTTCGATATCCGGATCAAGAAGTTTGTGCAGATGGACGACAAAATAGCGCATATGCGCGTTGTCCACCGTGGAATGGGCTTTCGCCTTCCAGGCGGCGAGCGCGCTCTCATTATCCGCATAGACGCCCACGATGTCGAGCTTGTTTAAATCGCGAAACGCCACGCCATGCAGGTCGACCAACTCGCCGCCGAAGACGAGATGCAAAAGTTGTTTTGGTTTCGCATGTTTGTCTATCGCCGATTGCGTCATGGTTTCCCTTTCATAGCTGCCCTGGCGAGAGCGAGACTTTGCTCAAAAAGCTTTTCCGGCGCCGCGACCAGCATGTCGCGCCGCGAACTGCTGCGATTATAGGTCAAGGGCGCGCCCTCCAACTCCGCGAGCGTTCCACCAGCTTCGTTCAATATCACGTCGGCGGCGGCGATGTCCCAGTCACGCGCGTCCGGCGCCGCGATGGCGAGATCGCTCGCCCCCATGGCTACATCGGCGAGGCGCAGAGCGAGCGAAGGGGTTCGCGGCGCGATTTGGAGGCCCAGCGCCGAGGTTTCAAAAAATTCGGCCAAGCCGCGTGGGGAAACCACGCGAGCCCCGGCGAGGTCGCCGCGCGTGGAGACTTTGATCGACGCGCCGTTGAGAAAGGCGCCGCCGCCCCGGAAAGCAGTGAAGGTGTGTCCCAGCGCCGGCGCGTGGATGACTCCAGCGACGGGACGGCCGTTTTCGACCAGCGCGATCGAGACGGCCCAACGCGCGTCGCCGCGAGCGAAGGCCTTGGTGCCGTCGATGGGGTCGACCACGACCAGGGAGGAACGCGCCAGCCGGCTGGGATGGTCGACGCTTTCCTCGGACAACCATCCCGCCTGCGGCGCGAGCGCGGTCATCTCCTCGAGCAAGAAACGGTCGACCGCGAGATCCGCCTCGGTGACCGGCGAGCCCCCGCCTTTGTAACTGACGCCCGCGCTGGTCTTTTCGCCAGGGCGGAAATAGGCCAAGGCGATTTCCCCCGCCCTTCGCGCCGCCTCCTCCAGGCGACGGGTGAATTGGCGCAGGTTCGCCGGATCGGTTTGTGTGCTTTGCATCGATAAGGGAGTAGGCGAGCCTGCGGCGGGCCGCAAGGCGCCTTTTGTGCGCAGGCCCGCCGTCATTTCGCGCAAAATTGGGCGGGATTTGAGCGAAAGAATTTTCCAACCCTTCACCTTGTCCGCCAAAACGCGGAGAAAAGGCTTGGATTTACCGGGGATTCACCAGCCCTGTTAGCGACTTGCGGTCCGAGATCGCGCCAATATGCATCCAACGAAGCGACACGCTCATTTGAGGAGGCGACCATGTTCGAAGCGAATTGCGCGGCGCAAAGACTCGGCTCCAGCCTGGTGCAGCGCGACCAGCGCGCCGACGAGGGCAAGCGCCAGGTTCGCGTCACCCGCAACGATATTGTCATCGCGCGCCGATTCGCTGGAATCGCCATGATGGTCTCCGTGCCGGTGCGCGCCTATCGGGGCGTCGCGCTCGCGGTGGAGACGGCCGCGGAAGGCGGGGCGGCCTATCGTCTGTCTCTCGCTCACAACGACCCCGATCTCGACATTGTGCTGGCCGAGACGCGAGACAGCGCCGCAGTGGCGGCGGATTGGAAATATTGGTCCGCCTACCTCGACCTGCCGAGGCTTTCCGAGGAAGACGGCAAGATGCTGCCGATCGAAGCGCCAAAGGGCGCCTCCCTCGCGATCGAAAGGCGCCGCAACGCGGCCGTATTCAAACGGCGGCCGCGCTTCCTTGCGCGCCGCAAGACAGGCGAGGCGAGCCGTGGCGAAACGGTCTTCGTCGCGGAACGCGAGATTATTTGCTATGAGTGAAACGACGCAAGGAGGCTTTGGGCCAAGAGGCCCGCGAAGAGCAAGAGCCCGGCGTCGCGATTGGCGCGAAAGAGCCTTAGCGCCTGCGCCGTCGGCAAATCGTCGTGAAGCTGTATCGTTTGCCAGGCGAGATGGGCGGTGAAAGCCGCCACACCTAATTGCGCCAAAATCCCAAGATGCGCGGCGGCGACTGCGGCTTCGGCGCATATCGCCGATATCGCATAGAGCGCGCCGACCGCGATTTTTACGCGCGATCCGAACAGGCGCGCGGTCGACAGGACGCCTGCCCGCACATCGTCCTTGACATCCTGCAGCGCGTAGATCGTGTCATATCCGATCGTCCAGAAGATGGCGCTCAAGTAGAGCAGCAGCGCCGGCCAACCGAAACTGTCGGCGCGCGCGGTCCAGCCTAGCAACCCGCCATAGGCGAAAGCGCAGCCCAGTATGGCTTGCGGCCAGGAAGTGAATCTCTTGGCGAAGGGATAGAGCAGAACGATGAGCGGCGAGGCAAGGGCCAGCGCGATGGTGAGCCCATTGAACGACAGCAACACGAAAAGCCCCACGAGGCATAGGGCGACGAGGAAAATAATGGCGGCGGGGGGCGACACCCGGCCGCTCGCAAGAGGGCGGTTACGCGTGCGTTCGACCTTCGCGTCGATCTTGCGGTCCACGAGATCGTTATAGGTTGAACCGGCGCCGCGCATCGCCACCGCGCCTACGAAAAACAGCCCTAGCTGCTTGATGTCGGGGGGGCCGCCGAGCGCGGCCGCCGCGAGGACGCCGCTCTCCCAGCAGGGGAGAAGCAACAGCCACCAGCCAATAGGTCGGTCCAGTCTGGCGAGTTGGACGAAAGGCTTGAGCGGCTCGGGCGCAAGCCGCAATAAGAAGTGGCCGTCGACGGCGTCGGGAAGAATCTCGCTCGCCTCGAATTTGTCCTCGGTCAGGCTCACAGCGGTCCCGCGGGAAGCTTTACTGGCGCGTTGGACGGGTTGGCGGCCTGCTGGCGTTGTTGCTCCTGCATTTTCTTTACCTTCACCGCAGCGCCGCAGGCCTGTGTGGCAAAGGTCTGGGTTTTCGCCCGCGCCTGCTTGAAAGTGTCGATCACATTGTCGGGAATGGCGCACCAATCCTTGTTCTTGACCATGTAATTGAACATTTCGGTTTCGACGCCGGTGAGATTGCGCGCCACGGGACAGGCGGCGATAGGGTCCATTTTGCCTTTTCCCGCCTTGCCCAAACGATTCAACGCCGCGATTTGCGCCATGCGCTTTTCGGTCAGACGTTGAAAATCCGCCTGACAGGACTGCTGCGCCCGCGCGCCCGAATTTGGATCGAGGCCCAGCAGGGCGGCGGCGAACAGCAGCCCCGCCAAGCCACGACGGAAAGCCGGGAAACGAGCGTTCATTCGAATAATCCGTAAATCATCGCCTCAGTTAACAGGACGCAGGCGCCCCGCGCAAGCCGCGAACTCTGGAGGCAATAAAACGGCGTCTTGATGGCGGAAGAGCTGGACGAATCGCCGCGGCGCGGCGGCCGCGGCTTCCTCCAGTCCCTTGTTTTTCGTGACGCCTTTGAGCGCTTTCCGTCCGAACGGCATCGCTTGAGCGATGAAACATCGCTCAAACTCAATATGTTGGAGCGAGGTCAGATCGCAAAAGTCTGTCGGCTTTTGCGAAAATCAGGGCCAATATCAGCGCACGGCGTTCATCGGTTCGGGCGACCGCTCTTCGAGCGGATGGCCCGCCTTTTCCCAGGCGTCGGCTCCGCCCGGATACCACAGCACTTTTTTGTAGCCGAGCGCGAGCGCGCGTTTTGCGGCGTTCCAAGACGCCCAGCAATTGGTGCGGCAATAAAAGACGACCGGGTGGTCCTTGTTTTCGCCGGTTGCACGGGCGACGCCTACCTCCAGATAGCTTTGCATTTCGGGCGTCAGATCGCCCAGCCCCGTGCCCGGCAACCAGATGCTGCCGGGAATGTCGTGACGCGGAGATGGCCGCCAGACCACTTCCCTCGGCAGATCGGCGGGCCGCGGCGGCCGGGTCAGGGCGTCGACGAACGCCGCCTCCTTCTTGCTCCATATTTCATAGGCCTGCTCCGTGTCGATCACGGTCGCGCCCTTGAGCGTGGCCGGCGTCGGCGCGTGATAATTGTCGAGGCGGAAGCCTTCCGGTTCCGGAGGGACAGGCTCCTCGGCTCGCACGGCGCCGATCACGGCCATGCAGAAAATAATAGCGACGCCGCAGAGTTTTAACGCTTTCACCGGCCTGCCCCCATAAGATCGCGGGACCCGGCTCGGCCCTTCCGCGCAATTGGAGCTTGCCCGGTTTCAGTTTGACGAGCAAGGGCTTATGTGGCCGCAGGGGAATGGGGTGAAGGCTCGGGCGGCGACGAGGCTCGCAAGGGATTCATCATCCCAAGCAGCGGTCATTCGCTTTAGGCGCTGCGAATCTTTGCCCGGAGCCCGCCGGATTAGGTTAGTGGCCATGTTCTTGATGGTGACGAAGTTGGCGGGGGCGTTTTCGATTCTCATGCGGCATTCGTTGTCTCGCAAGGTCATATCCATGACCCAATACAGGCTGTTCTCCACCGCCCAATGATCGCGGATCATGGGGGCCGAAAGGGTCGGCGAAGCGATGTAAAAGCGCGTCTCCTGCTCGATCTTGTCCTTAAACTCCCGCCTGCTTTCGACCATGACGACGCCTGCAAGACCTTGCCAATCATGGCGCTTTTGCACCCATCCAACGTCTTGGATCGTCGTGTCCTTGAAGCCTACCGCTTTCTGCTCTTTGAGGAGCAACCGCACGTCTTCTTGCAATGTTCCCTGATTGCCCTGGAGCGCGATGAGGTCATCGGCATTCTTGTCTTTGATCTTTTTGGCGACGCCGCGCTGACACCCATGGCGTCGATCGCAAGCACCGCGCCTTCGAGCGCCATCATCTCCAGTAGCGCAGGAATAGCGATGATTTCGTTTGATTTTTTCGCCACGGCGGCCGCCCCAGAACGAGCCGCTGGCGGGGGCCGAGGCCTTCGCCGACATCACTCGCTTTGGCGAGAAGAAGCGAGACCTTCTGCGCCGCAAGCAGACACAAGAGCAAGATCTCGTCGAGCGGACGGATCACTTCGCCAGGCTGGCGCGCGTCGGGCATGTTTCTGAAATATTGCAATAAAATCGTTGTCTCCGCCAAAACGGCGCAATTGACCTCGCCCATCGCCATCCTCCTGAACCCAATCAGAGGATCGCGAGAGATTCAGACCATTCGCCCTTTGTCGCCTGCTTCTTCATCCGATCAGCCTGTATGTGGCCGGACCCAGGGTCGATTTTCGCGTCCGCCGCCGCTATTGTGCCGAATCTCACGCTAGAGCAAAATCCGAAAAAGTTGATAGACTTTTTCGATTGGATTTTGCTCCAACTTTTTGAATCTGGAGCGATTTCTTATCGACCAGACGATTCCGTCCGGTCGGAAAGCGCTGTCGGAGAGAACGATCAACGGCGCCGGGGAAAATCTTGTCGATCTATGATTTCGCCGCCCAGCGGCTTTTCGTCGAGGCGCCGCTGAGCGAAGGCGAAAGTGTGACGCCCGCTTTCGAGGCGATAAATTATCTTTTGAACGTATTACGACTGCGCGACGGCGACCCTTTGCTGCTCTTCAACGGCCGCGACGGAGAGTGGCGGGCGCGGGTGCGCGCGACCTCCCGGCGCGCGGCGGATCTCGTCGTCGAAGTTCAATTACGCGAACAGACGAAGTCCGGCGACCTCGAATACGCGTTCGCGCCGCTCAAACAGGCGCGGCTGGATTATATGGCTCAGAAAGCCGTGGAAATGGGAGCGACGCGCCTCTCCCCGGTGCTGACCCGACGCACGCAAGTTCGAAAAGTGAATAGCGAACGCCTGCGAGCCAATGCGATCGAGGCCGCGGAGCAGTGTGGCTTGCTCAATGTGCCTGAAATCGCGGAAGTCGAGGGTTTGGAAAATTGGCTTATGGGTCTGCCGGCGCAGCGCGTTCTCATATTTTGCGACGAAGACGCCGCGCTTTCCGATCCTATCGCCGCGCTGCGATCCAAGGCGTCGGATTGGGGCGCTTCGGACGAGCCTAGCGCGGTCAGCGTCTTGATCGGACCCGAAGGAGGCTTCGACGAGGTTGAGAGGGCCGAGATTTTGCGACGGCCGCGCCTCCTGCGGCTATCCCTCGGCCCGCGAATTCTGCGCGCGGACACCGCCGCGGTCGCGGCGCTCGCTCTCGTGCAGTCGGTCCTGGGCGATTGGCGCTAGATCGCGCTGCTTTCGGGCGGACACGCTCAAATGCGGAAAACGTTTTTCATTCTATATGTTAACATACTTTGCGCGAAGCGCTGGCTTCTGCGGTTTCGCGAGCCGCGCCAAAAAAGGCGTTTGACGACACCATGCCGCCACGATGTTTGCATTTTTTGAATCTAAAGGATCAAACGGTCGTAGTCACGATCCGGCGCGTGCTTGAGACCGGCGCGATCGTTTGCGTTAACTTTCACGTAACTCCTTTCGCCCAAAGAATCATTGCCGATTCTTCGAGCGTTTGAGGGTGGCTTCCCATTTCAACAAGACCAACAAGGCCCGGAGGAGCATGAACCGTTCCGCATACCCCGATCGGCATGAAGCGGCAGGAGTTTTCCCGGCGATCAACGCAATGGTCAGGGGCATTCTCGCGGTTGTCGCTCTTTGTCCGATTGCTCATGCGGAAAGCCCGCGCGGGGCCTGCTCAAACCTGGGACAGGACTTCGTCTCCATTTCCGGCGCAAGCGGTTGCGTGCGAATCGGCGGCCATGTTCGCGCGGAAACCGTTCAGCCACGACCCGCTCCGCTCGGCTATGACGCCGAGCCTCAGGATGGGGCGCGTCACGCGTCGGAGTCTTTTCATGTGCGCGCGGGGGCGGACAGCGCCGACGTTACTCTTTACCGGCGTTAACGCGTGTTCCCAAAAAGCGCGCGCTTTTGGGGAACATGCTCGATTGGATTCAGATCGGGCGAGTATTTTGGAGGGAAGACGCGCCGCGCGCCTCTGGCGGGGACGGCTTTATTGATGGCGGCGGCTTTGTGCGAGCCGAGATTGTCGATCATAACGATGTCGCCCGACTTCAGCGTCGGCGTCGAATTCGTTCCAGTCCAGGGCGACGACGAGATCGCGGCTCGCGCCGGTAGTCTCCTTGATCCACAGCGGAATTAGCTCCCCGACGTCGACGTCCTGGTTAGTCAAGAGACGGTCGACCTGCTTGATCGCGTGCTTGCCCGCCTTGCCGCGCGCTTATGCGAGAGCCTGACCGATCACCGAGACGGCGAGCGAGGCGCTGGTCATCACGCCGAGCGCCACATGCACCAAAGAGCACACGCGTTTGACGCGCCGGTCCGAGCCCAACAGGGAAACCAGGTAATTATCAACAAACCCAATCTGTTGCGCCGTCGCCCGCATGATCCCGCCATTGCCAAAATAGATTCGTTAAAAAAACCATCTCGTTAGATCGTGCGGCGAAATCGAGTCGCGCCCAACATGAAGGAATTCGTGAGGGGTTAGTCTGGTCGCCTTATAAAGTTAGGGAAACAGCGGCAGAATAGACAATATGATTTTGTTGCCGAACTATTACTTTTATAGCCCTAAATAAAGGCAATATCTTATTATTTTTATAAGATAAAAATTGCATCAGGCGGACCATTGAATTAATATTATTTCATACGATGAGGGGTTTACTCTTATGCCAAAGCAGAAACTCGACTACTCCTTTGATAACAACTTCCGCGCCAAGGGATTGTGGCCGCTCGCCGGGCTGGACGAAGCCGGCTGTGGACCGCTCGCCGGCCCGGTCTGCGCGGCGGCCGTGATCCTGAACCCCGAAAAGCCGCCCGAGGGGGTGAACGATTCCAAGACGATGACGGCGAGAGCCAGGCAAGCCGCCTTCGCGCTGATCTGCGAAACGGCGCTGGCGGTGTCCTTCGCTTTCGTCACCGCCGCGGAAATAGACTCCCTCGACATCAGAAAGGCCGCCTTGCTCGCTATGTCGCGCGCGGCGGCCGCATTGCCGATAAAGCCAGCCTATGCGCTGGTTGACGGTCGATTCCTGCCCGATCTTCCCTGTCCGGGGGCGCCGATCGTCAAGGGCGACGCGACTTCGCTGTCCATTGCGTCGGCGTCAGTCGTCGCCAAGGTAATGCGTGACGCATTGATGCGCCGGTTGTCGGAGGAACACCCGCAATATGGCTTCGCGGAGAACGCGGGATATGGGGTTGCACGCCATATCGCCGCGATCCGCGAGTTCGGTCCGACGCCTCATCATCGCCTGAGCTTCGCTCCTCTTCGCGAGCGGCGAGACTAAAGCCAAGCCCTGCGGCGGGCGCGCGAGCGAATTCATAAATTATTGTTGGAAATGATGATTTCTTAACGAAGACGTTCGAAAAAGAGACGTTCGGGAAAGGACCCGTTAAACGCGCTTTTTACCCCGATCCGGCATAGTCGCGCTTGTCAGTAAGCGTAACCGGTATCGAGCCAATGAGTAGCGCACGCGTCGGGGCGGCCCGCCTCAACACCCAGCTAAAGGTCACGCGTACTGGGTTAATGAATTCCGGGCCGACCCGCGCGGCGTCGCTACGAAATTCCATTTTGCGCGGCGACAGCGCCTCGTTGTTGCGCGGCATGGAGCCCGCGAGCGTCGACCTCGTCTTCGCCGACCCACCCTACAATCTTCAACTCGCCAATAAATTGATCCGCCCGGACCAGAGCGTCGTCGACGCAGTCGATGACGATTGGGACAAATTCGCGAGTTTCGAAACTTATGACACGTTCACCCGCGAATGGCTTGCGGGTGTGAGGCGCGTCATGAAGCCGAATGCAACGATCTTCGTCATCGGCTCCTACCACAATATTTTTCGCGTCGGCGCCATCATGCAGGATCTCGGCTTTTGGATCCTGAATGACATTGTCTGGCGCAAGAACAATCCCATGCCGAATTTTCGCGGCAGGCGCTTCACCAATGCGCATGAGACCATGATTTGGGCGGCGCGCGATTGCGGCGCCAAGAATTACACCTTCAATTACGAGGCGCTGAAAGCGGCCAACGAGGATTGTCAAGTGCGCTCGGATTGGCTGCTGCCGATCTGCACGGGTTCGGAACGATTGAAGGATGGACAGGGACGCAAAACCCATCCCACGCAAAAGCCCGAGGCTCTCCTGGCGAGGGTGATTCTCGCCGCCTCCAACCCGGGCGATCTGGTGCTTGACCCATTCTTTGGCAGCGGAACGACCGGGGCGGTCGCGAAGCGCTTTCGCCGCGATTACCTCGGCATCGAGCGCGAGGACCATTACGCCGAGGCTGCGCGGGCGCGTATTTCGGCGATCGAGGCCCTGGATCCCGCCGCGCTCGCCATCGCACCCACGAAGCGCGCCGAGCCTCGCGTCGCTTTTGGAAGTCTCGTCGAGGCGGGTCTCATCGAACCCGGAGCGACGCTTACGGATGCGAAGCGACAGCATTTGGCGCTGGTCCGCGCCGACGGCGCACTGGGAATCAATGGCGGCATCGTCGGATCGATCCACAAGACCGGCGCGCTCGTGCAGGGGTTGCCCGCCTGTAACGGTTGGACCTTCTGGCACTATGAACGGGGCGGGGAGCTCGCGCCGATCGACGACCTGCGGGCGCGGGCGCGGGCGCAACTCCGCGCCGCCGAATAGCGCCCATGCTTCCCGCGGGACCGCGACGAAATTATCCAGCCCGCCACATTTTCTGGACTTTCAGCCTGCCTCGTGACAATTCTGACGCCTCACCATTCAGGGTCCGGCAGATGACAGCCTTCACTTTCAACGACATCGGTCTCGATGAGCTCAAACAGGGGGTCGCCGACGGCTCGCTCATTCTCGTCGACGTGCGCGAGGCCGAGGAATACGCCGCCGGCCACATCGAGGGCGCGCTATTCAATCCCCTGTCGAAGTTCGACCCCGCGAAAATTCCGCTCGCCCCCCGGGGGAAAAAAGTGGTGATTTACTGCCGGTCTGGACGCCGTTCGGTCACGGCGATGGAAATGGCGCGGCTCGCCGGTCGCGGCGACCTCGACACCCATTTCGGCGGCGGTATTCTGGGTTGGCTCGAGGCCAATCTCGAGGTCGAAAAGGGGCTCTGAAGAATCGTCACCCCCAGAGGCCGCCGTCGGGAGGATGAATTTCCGAACCCTCGTAAGTCAGGCCCGGGTCGCGATCGCGCGCGAGCAGCAACGGGCCGTCGAGATCAACGAAATCGGCCATTTGTCCGATCAGAATAGCGGGCGCCATCGCGAGCGAACTGCCCACCATGCACCCCGCCATAATTTTGAAGCCCAGCTCGCGCGCTTCCCTTGCGACCGCCAGCGCTTCGGTAAGCCCGCCGGTTTTGTCGAGCTTGATGTTGACGGCGTCATAGCGGTCCCGAAGCTCGGCCAGTCCGGCTCGGTCATGCGCGCTCTCGTCCGCGCATGTCGGCACGATGCGATCGATTCGAGCCAACGCCGCGTCCGCGCCCGCCGGCAAGGGCTGTTCGATCAGCGTCACGCCTGCTTCGGCGCAAGCTTCCATGTTCGCTTTCAGGTCGTCCTCCCGCCAGGCTTCATTCGCGTCCACCACCAGCCGCGCCTTGGGCGCGCCCGCGCGCACGGCGTTGAGGCGCTGGCGGTCGCCCCTGCCGGCGAGCTTGATTTTCAGCAAGGGCCGATGTGCGGCCTCAGTCGCCGCCGCGAACATCTCTTCGGGCGTTCCGACCGAAAGAGTGTAGGCGGTGGTCAGAGTCTTCAAGGACTCGATGCCGGCGGTTCGAAACGCGGGAATTCCGGAGCTCTTGGCCGCGAGATCCCACATCGCGCAGTCGATCGCGTTGCGCGCGGCGCCCGGCGGCAGGAGCCGCCGCAAATCGTCGCGGTCGGCGCCCCCCTCCACAAAGGAGCGGACGCTTTCGATCGCGGCCGTCACGCTCTCGACGCTTTCGCCATAACGGGCGTAGGGCACGCATTCGCCCCGCCCCTCATTGGCGCCGACGCGCAAACGGACGGTTACGACGCGCGCTTCTGTTTTGGCGCCCCGCGCGATCACGAAACTGCCCCTTATGGGAAAGGTTTCCACTGAAATCTCGATCTCGACGCCCATTCGATCTCCCGTCGCGGGATTCGCTCGTTTGAGTCCGAGCCGTCCGCGCTCGACAATGGCAATCGGCGAAGCTAATAAGATTCGCAAGCTTTTTTGACTTCGCGCCGGCTTTCAGGCGATTATGCGGCCAACATCGCGCGGCGGCGACGAGGCGACATGACGTCAGACATTATGGCGAACTCCCCCACCGCGGCCGAGTCGGTCAGCGGCGGGGTCACGCGTTTTTCTCTGCGCGGCGGCTGGACCTTGGCGGCCTCCCGAGGTCTGGAGCGGCAGGCGCAATCGCTCGTCGAGAAAGGCCGCAAGGCCGAATCAGTCGTCGTGGATCTGAGCGGAATCGACCGCCTCGACACGGCGGGCGCCTTGCTGGTGAATCGCGCGAGGGAGGCGCTCGAACGGGCCGGCGCGACCGTCGCCATCGAAGGGGTGAGAGCGGAACATAGGATTCTGCTCGATGAAACCACGTTTAGCCTCGTCTCCACGCCGGCGAAGCGGACTTTGTTGATCGTCGACCTGCTGGTGGATGTGGGCCTCTCTTTAGTCGACGGCCTGCACGAATTTTACCGGGGAACCGGATTTCTCGGCGAATTCGTCGCCGCTCTCGGCCGCACCGTTCTTTCGCCGCGTCTCTTCCGGGGGACATCGCTAATCTATCAGATGGAAGTATTCGGCTTGCGCAGCATCCCGATCATCCTCCTGATTAATATCGCGGTCGGGGCGATCGTGGCGCAGCAGGGCATTTTCCAGCTCATGCGTTTCGGCGCGACCAGTTATTCGGTCGATCTCATCGGCATATTGGTGCTGCGGGAACTGGGCGTTCTGCTGACGTCGATCATGATCGCGGGCCGTTGCGGCTCGGCCATCACCGCCGAACTCGGCTCGATGAAAATGCGCGAGGAGGTCGACGCCCTGCGAGTCATGGGACTGTCGCCGATCGAAGTGCTCGTCGTCCCGCGCGTTCTCGCTCTGGTCTTTTCCTTGCCGCTTCTGACCTTCATCGCCGATATGGCCGCCCTGTTTGGCGGCCTGCTCGTCTCCTGGAGCTATGCCGGCATCAGTCCGCCGGCCTTTTTGTCCCTCCTTCAGGAGGCGATTGGCGTCAACACTTTCATGGTCGGGATCATAAAGGCGCCCTTCATGGCCCTGGTGATCGGCCTCATTTCCACCCAGGACGGGCTAGCGACGATGGGCTCCGCCGAGTCGCTCGGGCGACAGGTCACCGCCGCAGTCGTTAAAGGCATCTTCATGGTCATAATAGTCGACGGATGTTTCGCTATGTTTTTCGCCACGATAAGTTACTGACGAGACCGCATGAACGCCGCTTCCGAAACGACGCGTCCCATCCCGGAAGTCCTGATCTCCGTGCGCGGTCTGATCGTGGAATTCGGCGCTCATAGAGTGATGAACGGCCTCGATCTGGATATTTATCGGGGGGAGGTGTTGGGCTTCGTCGGCGGTTCGGGGCAGGGCAAATCGGTCTTGATGCGCACGATCCTCGGCCTCGTGCAAAAACGGGAGGGCGCGATCCGTCTTTTCGGCCATGACAGGGACGGCCTCCCGCCCCTAGAATTGCGGCGGCTGGAGCAACGTTGGGGCGTGCTGTTTCAGAATGGCGCGCTGTTTTCGAGCCTAACAGTGAAACAGAACATCCAAATGCCCATGCGCGAGAGCCGCGACCTCTCGCAACGCTTCATGGACGATCTGGCCATGCTTAAACTCAAGCTTGTAGGCCTGCCGCCCGACTCCGCCGAAAAGCTTCCCTCCGAGCTTTCCGGCGGCATGATCAAGCGCGCAGCGCTGGCGAGAGCCCTCGCGCTCGATCCGGAACTGGTCTTCCTCGACGAGCCGACCTCGGGGCTCGATCCGATCGGCGCGGCCGATTTCGACGAGCTGATCGCGACTTTGCAGAAGACGCTGGGGCTGACCGTATTCATGGTGACGCACGACCTCGACAGCCTATACTCCGTCTGCGACCGCGTCGCCGCCCTGGCCGAGGGCAAGGTCATCGGGGAGGGCTCGCTCGAGGATCTTCTCGCATCGGACCAGCCTTGGCTGCGCGCCTATTTCCACGGAACTCGCGGCAGCAGGCTGATCGGCGCGCGCAAAGGAAAAACAGACGGCCAGGCGCCGCCGCAATAAGGACGAAAAATGGAAAGCCGCGCTCATTTCGCGCTCATCGGTCTCTTCACGCTGGCGGTCGCGATCGCAGGCTTTCTTTTCGTCTTCTGGATCGCCGGGCCAAGCAAGCTCGCGATTTATCAAACCTATCAGCTTGTCGTGCGCGGCTCGGTCGACGGGCTGACGCGCGGTAGCTCGGTGATGTTCAATGGCCTGAAGGTTGGCGATGTCACGAGTCTCGATATCGACCCCGACGATCCAAGCCAGGTCGACGTTCTCATCGATGTGGACAAGAAAGCGCCGATCAAGGCCGATACGCGCGCTAGGGTGGAGCAGCGCGGCTTTACAGGCGTCGCAGTCGTGTCTCTGGTTGGCGGAACTCCCGGGGCGCCGGAAATCCAAAGGAAAGCCGGCGAGGTCTATCCGCACATCACCGCCGAGCGCTCCGAAATCCAGAATCTTCTCGAGAATGTGCAGCATCTCTCCGTGAAGGCGTCGGACGTCATGGAGAAACTCGACAAAATGCTCGACACGAATTCCACCAGTGTGGCCGAAACATTGAAAAACCTGGACACTTTCACCAAGGCGCTTGCCGACAACAGCACGCCGGCGGGTTCGTTGATTCGCGACGCGGCCGACGCAGCTCATTCCCTGAAACCAATCGCCGCTCGCTTCGATGGCCTGATCGCGGACGCCGACCGGGTGATCAAGGCGCTCAATCCCAAAGCCCTCAAGAGCATCACCGGCAATATCGCCGGCGCGTCGAACAATTTAAGCCGATTCTCGACCACGGGGCTGCGCGAATACGAGCAACTCGCCGTGGATGCGCGTAAAGCCGTCGACTCGCTCGACCGCGCCGTGCGCAATTTCGAACGCGACCCGTCCCAGGTCATCTTCGGTCCGTCGCAGTCGGTCCCGGAAGTGCAGGGCCGCTAATCATTCGCCGTCGGCCGGTGCGCGCGCCGAAAGGACGCCTGGATATCCACCGCGCTTCGAACCAGATAGATTGAGGCTCCGCTCCAAGAGACGAGAGGTCGGCTCGTGACGGTGATGAAGGCCATGACGCTGAGTCGCCCGGGGCGGCCGCTGGAACTGGTCGAGAGGGCGATTCCAGAGCCCGCCGCCGGGGAGTTGCGCTTGCGGGTTCTGGCCTGCGGCGTTTGCCGCACCGATCTTCATGTGGTCGACGGGGAACTCCCGCATCCGGCCCTGCCTATTGTTCCGGGCCATGAGATTGTCGGCGTGGTGGAGGCCATGGGCGGCGATGTCAAAGGATTTGCGCTCGGGCGAAGGGTGGGCGTCCCCTGGCTTGGGAAAACCTGCGGCTGCTGCGGCTATTGCAAAAGCGGGCGCGAGAATCTGTGCGACGATCCCTTGTTCACGGGTTATACGCGGGATGGCGGCTACGCCACTCACGTCGTCGCCGACGCCTCTTTTTGTTTTCCTCTCGAAGAGGACGCCGATCCGGCCGCTCAAGCGCCGCTGCTGTGCGCGGGCCTGATCGGCTGGCGTTCCTTGAAAATGGCCGGCCGAGGCCAGAAATTGGGAATCTACGGCTTTGGAGCGGCCGCGCATATCGTGGCGCAGGTGGCGAATTATCAGGCTCGTGGCGTCTTCGCTTTCGTCCGCCCCGGAGACGCCGCCGCCCGCGATTTCGCTTTGTCGCTCGGCGCGGTTTGGGCCGGAGGGTCGGATGAAGCGCCCCCCGAGCAACTCGACGCGGCGATCATTTTCGCGCAGGTCGGCGCGCTGGTTCCGCTCGCGCTAGCCGCCGTGAAAAAAGGCGGCGCGGTCGTCTGCGGCGGCATCCACATGAGCGATATTCCTTCCTTCCCTTATGCGCTTCTGTGGGGAGAGCGGACATTGTTCTCCGTCGCAAATCTCACGCGAGAGGACGCGAGAGAGTTTCTCGCGCTCGCCCCGAAGGCTGGCGTCGAAACCCATGTGGTTCGTTATCCGCTCGTTGAAGCCAACAAGGCGCTTTCCGATCTGCGCGACGGAGCGCTTCAGGGCGCCGCCGTTCTCGTTCCCTGACAAAGGGAAGCGGCCGCCATTCAAGCAGATTTCGGGACGCCGGGTCCGCCGCGTGCGGATAGAAGACGCGTTAAAGACTATGGGTCGGCTGGCGTGACAATTTCCAAATCAAAAGCGAGACGCGCCTCCAGAAACCGCAAGAAAAGCCGAATCGTTTTGAACTTCCCCATTATCATCAGGCGCGCTCGCTCGTCAGTCCGCTTCGCTCTATTTGCGATCGCTCCAATTCCGGCGTGACATTCAGGCAACACCTTATCCATATTTAATCAAAACAAGGGTTTGAGATTTAATTGTTGCAAAACTGTCATGAGAGCCTTTTACCCCTTCCCCCCAAGCTGCGGGCCAAAAAGCCCGGATCATTGGCGAGTGGGGGGTTAGATATGCGAATTCTGAATAAGACGGGCGCCCGCAATCGGGGGCTTCGAAAGTTGATGGCGGGGGTTTCCACGGCGGCGGTGTTCGTCGCTTTTGCCGTTCCCGCACTGGCCTCCGACGCCGACACCAAGGCCGAAATTCAAGCTCTGAAAGCGCAATTGCGCCGCCTGGAGCAAAAAATGGAAGTCCAGGCGCAAAGCCAAAAGAAGACCCAACAGCAGGTCGAGCGCGTCGCCACCTCCACGGGCAAGACGGGAACAGGTAAGCCGGGCGATCATGTGGCCGTCGGAACCGATGACGGCGCTCCGTGGCCATCGAGGTTCTACTTCAAGGCTGTTTCGATAAGACCCGACGGCTTCTTCGAATTTGGCGGGATTTATCGCGACCGCTACATCGGCGCGGATATCGCCACGCCGTTCCAGAATATTCCCTACAACAACAGTTCCGCCTCGCATGGCGGAGAAACCCGTTTCACGGCTCGCCGCAGCCGCTTCATTTTGCAGACCGACGCGGATTTCGACGAAAACACGCATGTCAAGGAATATCTGGCGACCGACTTTCTCGGCGCTGGACAAACCGCCAACCTGAACCAGAGCGACTCGTTCAACTTCCGCTTCCGCGAGCTCTATGGGCAGGTCGACAGGAAAGATTTCGGTCTGCACGTCATGGCGGGCCAAGCCTATTCGCTCATCGGCTTAAACTCGCGCGGGACGACAGCCGATACATTTATCACCCCGCCGGTCATCGACGACCAATACATGCCCGGTTTTACCTGGTCTCGTCAGCCAGGCATTCGCATCAGCAAGGATGTCACCAAGGACATTCAGGTCGCGGTCGCAGCTGAAAATTTCCAGACCACCTATATTAACCCAGGCGCGGCCTTCAACGGCTCGGTCGCACCCTGTATTGCAGGCGCCGCCGCGGTGGTCCCCGGCAGCACATGCGCCGGCGGCACCATCCCCGGCATTTACAATGTCGGGCCAGTCGGGGGGTCTCTATACAACTCGCTCAACCCCGTCACTTATGGCGACGTTCCGGATTTGATGGGCAAGGTCGCCTGGGATCCGACCATCATGGACCACAACGTCCACCTCGAGGTCGGCGGCATGTTGCGCACCTTCACCGACCGCGCCTATTGGGGTAATCACAGCGTTTGGGGCGCAAATATCGAAGCTGGCCTGATCGTGCAGCTTATCCCCAAATTGCTCGACTTCCAGTTCTCGGGCGTGAGCGGCAACGGCAACGGCCGCTACGGCGCCGCGCAGATCAATGACGCCACCTTCAATTGGACCGGTGGCGCGCAGCCGGTCCATGAGCGGCAGGCGATGGTGGGTCTTACGGCGCATGTTACGCCACGCACCGACGTCTATGTCTTCGCGGGCGGCGAATTTGCAAGCCAGAATTACAACAACACCTATCTGCCGAAGACGCCGTTCACCGCCGCCGGCGTCTATGCCTATGGCTACGGCAATCCGGCCTATAACAACATCGGATGTAATTTCGAAGGTCCGACCGTCGCGACCTGCGTCGGCAATATCAAGGACGTGCGCCAGATCACAACGGGCGTCTGGCACAACTTCTATGACGGCCCCGCCGGCAAGCTCCGCGTCGGCGCGCAATATTCCTATACCGTCAAGGACTCCTTCCAAGGAGTGGGCGGCGCCGTCAAGGGCACGGAGAATATGTTCTTCACCAGCCTTCGCTACTATCCATTTAACTAACCCGAAGGCCCTTGCGCGGGCTTGTCCCAGCCCGCGCGTCTATTCGGACCAATCCACCCTCCGGCTCGCGCGGCCGGAGGGTTTTTCTTCAAGGCGACGCCTCTGGTTAATCAAAGAAGCCCCACCCTTGGCCCGGACGGTCGCGGCGCGAGTCATCCGCGCAAGTATTGACCCAGCGCTCATTTGGCCCTGAGCCCACCGGCTTGATGCAGTCAAAGCACTTGTATTGCATCCCCGCGCCCTGGCCGGTCCATTTGCGGCAAGCGTCGAGCGCGCTTTCTCCCGCCTGCGCGGAAACCAACGGCGAGAGAACGAGAAAACCCGCTGCGACCGTCGCGGACAAACCCAACAAGATCGAACGCTGCGTGATCATTCTTTCCTCCTTCGTTTGACCTCGCGTTCCGGGTGAAGCGCGAGCGGCATATTGATTGCGAATGTAATGTTACATGATTGTCATATTCAAGAGCTATCGTGAAAGGTTTTAATTAGACTCCGTCGCGAGCCCTGGATTAAGCCGTGATGGCCGAGCTGCGCGCCGGCCGTGGCTCCAGTTCAATTCGGCGTGAAGAGCGCATGAAATCGCCTGCGCGGAGGGGGCGGAACGTAATTTCTCACTCCCTACCGGAGCGTAGCCATAATTTGTGGCCGCTAACACGAAAAACGCGGCTTGATTCAAACCGCCAAATTACAACTTACGGTGACACACTTACGGTGACACGCCCGTATTTACCTTATATCTGTTCGATGCTACCGAGAGCATATGACCGGCATCGCCCCTATCGTCGTCCCCGGCCTTGCGCATCATGTCGCCCAGCGTGGCAATTGTCGCGCAACCGTGTTTTTCCGTGTTTTTCGAGGCGGGCGATTATGAGTTGCATCGGCTATTTAGGAGAAAGACGGGCGTGTCACCGTAATACCGCGCGGGGCGGAGCGTGAAATCGTTTTGAGGATTTTGAGCGTCAGGCCGATGAGCGAGATGACGTTGCCAGGCGCGTTGTCGAGGCGGCTGGCATAACCATCCTCGCCAAGGATAACACCCTTGTTGCAGCGCATGATCTCGATGCCCCAATGCTCGCGGTTGATTTGGAGCCGCGCCTTCGGAGTGGCTTGGCAGGCCGTCAGGCTGGTGACGAGATAGACGATTTCCTGATGCGGCGTTTGCCATTTTCCATCGACCTTTCGGCAACGCAAACGGGTCACGCGACAAATCTGACGAACCGTTGGCCATTGGTCGCTAGAGCGCTTTCCGACCAGGCGGAATCGTCTGGTCGATAAGAAATCGCTCCAGATTCAAAAGGCTGGAGCAAAATCTAATCGAAAAGGTCTATCAACTTTTTCGGATTTTTCTCCAATGCCGGCGGCTTCTGCTGGAAGCGCGTCGATCACGCGCCGTTCAAGTCGACCGTGCGCTTTCTCGACGCCGCCATCGTAACGGGCAAGGGGGGAAAAACCGGCTCCTCGAAAGCCGTTTTGACATTCCCTCGCAAAGTCTTCTGATTGTCTTTGATTGGAAAGACATAATCGCCGCCGCTTTCGACGATTTTCGCTGTGATCGATTTTTGGCGAAAGAGCGCATCGCCAGTGATGATCTTTCCTTTAGGGTCGAGCCGCTCCAGGAGCTTCAGGGCGTCGGGAATTTCCAAGTCCTTGCCATGTGAGGCTTCATGCGAAAGCACGGTCTGCAAACCGCCGCAGAACGCCGAAAGCACATGCTCGGCCCTGCCTTCGCCGTCCTTGCTTGCGCGCATCTTCTTGCCGTCAACCGCGATATGTCGCGCGTCGCCGTTTTCCTCGAAATACAGCGAGCCGAGGGTGTCGGCCAAGGCGCGTGAGTCAATGATGCATAGCGTTTCGGTCAGCGTCGGGTGACAGGGCGGCGCTCCAGAAATCAAGCCGAGTTGCGCCTTCTGTCGCCGGGTGAAGCTGCGTCCAAGAAGAAACGCCGCTTTCATCCCGCGCCGTCCACATGACATCGACACGATGATCAAAGCGAGGAGCGGCCACAGTCGATAATCCCGGCCCTGTCCGACGCGAGGGTCCGGAATTTGTTGCAAAATAAACCGCAACTGCATGAGCGGGGCCTCCTCGAATCAAGAAGCCCCTTTCGAATCAAAAAATCATATGTCGTTCAAGTCGTTAAATACATTTGGCAAATCGCCCTGACGGTTCCGTATCGCCGTTTTATCAATCATGCCGCCGTGATAAAACAGCCCCATAGCCGTGGCGAATCCCCGTCGCCCAAATCGATTCAATTATCTTGCGGCGTCGCCTAACGATTCATGATCCCGCCTTGGGCAGGAGATATTCGAGCCTTGCCAGTTACGCCACAAAAGACGAAGTTAGCCGCACAACCAGGTGAGAGATGCGCGTTCTACTTGTGGAAGACGACGCCATGATCGGCAAAGGCTTGGTGGCCGCGCTCTCGGCTGAGGGCATGTCGGTTGACTGGGTCCGCGACGGCGCGCACGCCGAAGTCATGTTGCGCGACAGCAGCTACTCGATCGCATTGCTTGATCTCGGGCTCCCGGGCCAGGACGGGCTCGACCTGCTGAAGGCGGCGCGGCGGCAAGGCGCAGACACGCCGGTGCTCATCATTACGGCGCGCGATAAACTCGACGATCGGGTGGCCGGCCTCGATCTTGGCGCGGACGACTACCTCGTAAAGCCCTTCGAGACGCGCGAACTGCAGGCGCGGATGCGGGCGCTGATGCGCCGTCGTGCGGGGCGAGCCACGTCGCTGCTGGTCGCGGGCCGGACGGAACTCAACACTGAAACGCATGAGCTGTCTCGCGGCGGCGTTGTGGAGGTGCTTCCGGCGAGGGAATACGCCTTGATGCACGCGCTGATCGAGCGGCCGGGGCGCATTCTCTCGCGGTCGCAGATCGAAGAGCGCATTTACGGATGGGGCGACGAAGTCGAAAGCAACGCCGTCGACGTCTTGATCCATTCTATCCGGCGCAAGTTCGGGAAGGACATTATTGTTAACATTCGCGGCGCCGGGTGGATGGCGCCGAAATCATGACGGTTTCACTGCGGCGCGCAGCCCTGCTGTGGCTGACGGGGCTGCTCACCTTAATAGGACTGGCCACGACCGTCACCGCATATTGTTACGCCCGCAGCGAGGCGGAGGAATTTCTCGACGGTCAGCTGCGCCAGATCGCATTGTACGCCGGAACGGGGACGCTTTCCGCCAACGCGCCGGCGGCGACCGACATCGACCCAGAGGACCAATTTGCAGTTACGATATGGGATGCGGCCGGGCGTGTGGTCGATGAATCCCTTCCGGGCGTCCAGATTCCGCGACAGAGCCAGCCTGGGTTTGCAAATGTGAAGGCTGGAGGAGCGCTGTGGAGGGTCTATACGACCACCGACGGCGACCGGACCACGCAGGTCGCTCAGCGCGACTCCGTTCGCACGGAAATCGCCGATAGCGCAGCGCTATGGGTGGCCGCGCCGATCCTCATCGTCATCCCGCTCTCGTGGTTGGTGGTCGGATGGGCGATGAACCGCGTGCTCGGGCGTCTTAATGAATTGGCGAACGCGATTGCGGCGGGCGGCGCCGCGGCGGCAAAGCCGATTCCTCTTAACGGCATCCCTGCCGAAGTGGCGCCGCTCGTCGAGAGCATGAACGGGCTTATCGTCCGGCTCCGAGCGGTTATCGACACGCAAAAGCGGTTTCTGGCCGACGCCGCGCACGAATTGCGGACACCTATCGCGGCGATGCAGATTCAGGCCGACAATCTCGCCACCGACGGGCCAGGCCCCTTGGGCGAGCGTGTGGCGGCGCTCGCGGGAGGCGTGAAGCGCGCGAGTCTGCTGGTCAATCAACTCCTGAGGTTGGCTAGACTTGACGAACCCACTGCTGCGCGTAGCGAGATGTTCGACGTCGGCGCGCTGCTTATCGACTGTGTCGGCGATTACGCGCCTCTGGCGGACCGGGAGGGGATCGATATCGGCGTGGGTGTGGGTTCGCCCGCGTTATGCCGCGGCGTCGAAGGTGAGATCCGCGTCCTGTTCGCAAACCTGATCGAGAACGCGGTGCGATACACGTCGGCGGGCGGAAAGATCGATGTATCGCTGGTTCGCCGCGACGGGCGGCTGGTTGTCGAAATCCTGGACACGGGAAGGGGATTGCCGAAAGGGGCAGAAGCGCGCATTTTCGACCGCTTCTACCGGGGCGCGCCGGAGGAATCGGACGGCGCGGGGCTGGGCCTGGCCGTCGCGCGCCGAATCGCTGAACGTCACGCCTTTGATCTCACTGTCGAAAACCGCGATGACGGCGCACACGGCGTCATCGCGCGGGTGACGATGCCTGCTGAGGCCTGGTCGTCTGCGCATGAGGAGCTAATTCGTCCCTAATTCTCGCATCGTACAAACCTCTGCATTCGACGCCCTCGCATGGATGCGATTGCGTCGTTTCACGGGCGATGGGGCGATTGGAGACAGTAATGGATAGATCACCACCGCGACGCATAAGATTGATCGGCGCGGCCGCACTCACGCTGGCGCTCACGCCGCCGGCGCTTGCGTATTCCGGCGACAAGCTTGCCGGCGAGGCCAAGATCGGCATAGAGAAGGCGCGCGAGATCGCCCTGAAAGCTCATCCCGGCAAGATTACCGATGAAGAGCTGGAGCGCGAGCCGGGCGGCAGCGGCCTTCGCTACTCATTCGACATTAAGCGCGGCAAAGTCACCCAGGAGGTCGGCGTCGACGCGACTACCGGGCGGGTCCTTGAAAACGCGCCGGAAGGACCCAACCCCGACTAAGCCCATCGGAAGGACCGAATTTGCCCGCCCCGCGCCGTGTGGGGCGGGCTTTCGCACGAATGATGAGGAACTAACGATGAACCTAATCGCGGCAGTTGAAGGCTGGGAGGCGCTCTGCTTTTAACGTTTTGCGACCACTGGTTGTGTCAACTGGGCGCGAGGCGAGGCGGCAGTCGCAACGGGCGCTCGTTCAGGAAGACCTTGAAGGCCTTCGATAGGATCGCCCGCCAGCGTTGCATGGTCGTCAACTGCTCCGCATTTTTCGACAGATCACGCAGAAACAAGGCGACAGCATGGAGCGACTTGCCGACGGGGATCGACTTGCCGACGGGGATCGACTTGGCGTGTGAACCGGCGATCGCAATCGTCGTTTGTCGCGCACGGAGCCGATTATCTCCTCGCGCTCAAAGGCAATCAGCTCACGCTCGAAACCGACGCCAAGAGCTATTTCGAAACCGCGCCAGACCGCGAATGCGTCGCCAAGCCGACGGTGTAGAAGGGCCATGGCCGCATGGAGACGCGGACCCCCGCTTCCTCCTCGAAATCTTCCAACAAAAATGACGGCTAACCTAGATTCCGAGCCATGAGTAGCCTATCTTGTTGGGAAAATTTCGGTCGCATCGCGAAAAATAATCAAAAATCAAAGCGGAGCGGATGGGGAGATGGGTCAGAAGTGTGATTTACTCCACGAGCTTGAAGCGGCGATCCCCTCTCTTCGCCGCTACGCTCGGGCTCTGTGCGCTGGCGCCGCGCTCGGCGCGGCCGATGACCTCGTTCAGACAGCGATTGAGCGCGCGGCGGCGAAAATTCGGGCGAAAGAACCCACGCTTTGTGAAGATAATGCCGCGCGTCTCTGCGCTTATCGCTCGGTGACGGCGCTCGTGCGGGAAAAGACAGGCGAAGGAGCGCTCTCCAAGCCCTCCGCGCAGCACCCCCTCATCGTTCAGGGCCTCGCCGGCCTACCCTTCAGTGAACGCGCGAGCCTTCTTCTCGTCGTTCTGGAGGGCTTTTCCTATGATTTGGCCGCCGAAACTCTTGGAGTCACGCGATACGTTCTGCTCGCGCAGCTTCGGCGCGCTCGAGCGGCGTTATCGCCGCTTGATCTGCGGCCCTTTACCTCGTCGGACCGCATCCGCCGCGCCAGCGCCTATCTCCGGGTCGTAAAATAGTTTGATGAACACGTCCTTCGACGGGATTGAAGAAGCCGACCTCCACGCGCTCGTCGACGGAGAAATCTCTCCCGAACGCAGGCGTCAGGTCGAAGATCACCTGCTTCAGCACCCAGAGGACGCGGCGCTGGTCGAAAACTGGAGGCGCCAGAACGCCGCTTTGCGGACAGCTTTTGAGCCGATCGCGCAGGAGCCGCCGCCGCTGTCCTTGCGTAACGCCGCCGCTCGCAATGCAATTGCGGGGCCCCCGCCCATAGAAACCGGAGCGACGCACTGGGGCCGCCCCAGTTCCTCCCGATTGGTGCGTCGTCTAGATGAAGCACGCGAAGACCGCCGCAGGAAGGCGGCTCTGTCCTCGGCGCTGATGTTGCTCGCCGGCGCAACCTTTGCTGGCGTCACGGTGTACGCGCTCACGCGTCCGGGGAGTTCTCCGCCGCCGATCACTCTGGCGCAGGGTTATGTCGACCGGGCGGATATGGATTACCTGACCTATGCCAGAGACCCGAAGCCGGTCGACTACGAGCCCGACCGATACGCGGACTTGCTTTCGCTGATGAGGCTCAAGGTCGGTTTCGCCCATGCGCCCGATCTTTCTCCGGTGGGGTTGCGTCTACTGGGGGGGCGCGTCACTCCCGGCCTCGTCTCGCCGGCCGGATTTTTGGTTTATGAAGCGGATAACGGGGCGCGAGTCGGGCTATATTTTGAGCGGGCGGAGGCTGGACCCGAGCCCCGGGTCGCGCCGCGTGTGGATAGCAGCCTGACCGCGGTCGAATGGCGCGGTTCGGGCATGGCCTTCGTGTTGATTGGATCGCTCGGATCGGAGGCCATGCAGATCGCGGCCGAGCGCGCGGCGGCGGCGATATTGGCGCCGGTCGCCGGAGTCCCTCCCCGCCGGCTCGAGGGCGTTTCGCCATAGCCGACCCCACGCCAAGTTACTCGGCGCCACGTTACTCGGCGCCACGTTTCTCGGCGCGCCGCTCGACAAAAACATCGATCGGGGTCAAAACCGCGTCATGGATACGCGGCCGCTTTTTTCCTTCATTCTGGACCTGCTTGCCTGCTTACGATTTTACACGCGGCTGGATCTGTCTTTCTTGCCCATGGCGGCGGGAACGGCGCGCCCCGATTTTCGTCGCGCTTTGGGCGCGGCGCCCGTCGCGGGGGCTCTTGTCGGCGGCTTTGGTGGCCTAGTTCTCGTTCTTGCGCAATCTTTTCATCTCCACTCGCTTCCCGCGGCCGCTTGCACGATAGCGGCTTTGGTCGCGATCGGGGGAGGCTTGCACGAGGATGGCCTAGCCGATGTCGCGGACGGTTTCGGCGGCGGCGCGACGCGCGAGCGCAAGCTCGAGATCATGCGCGACAGCCGCATTGGCTCCTATGGCGCGATGGCGCTGGTTTTGTCGCTGATGCTGCGCGTCTTTACGGTCGCGGCGCTTTTGGAGCGCACCCTTTGGCTTGCGCTGGCCGCCTTGATATGCGCGGGCGCCGCCTCTCGCGTCGGAGGGCTTGCGCCCCTGATGCTCCTGCCGCCCGCGCGGCAGGACGGACTGGGCGCCGCGATGCCGCGTCCTTCCAAAGAGGCGATCAGGCTGGCGCTCATGTTGACCGCGGCCTTGTCGGTTCCCTTATTGCTGGGTGGAGCGCGCCCTTCGCAAGTCGCGGCGGCCTTTATTGGGGCGGTTTTGGCGCCTGTCGCGGTCGCGAAATTGGCCGAGCGTCAGATCGGCGGATTCACCGGCGACGTCCTCGGAGCCGCGCAGCAGGCGGCCGAGATCGCCGTCCTGCTCGCGCTATCATCGAACTGAGCCCGCCCACCGCGCGGATCATGAGGTTGGATATGGGTCTATTTCTCGCGGCGAGCGCCATCAGGCGCGCCGATCCGAAAGAAATCGCGCAAGCCTGCGCGGATTATTTCATTTCTCATGGCGTCGAGGTTAGAGCCATGCCGCCGGACGTTTCCGTCAATCATGAGACCGATGTTCTCGTCCATGAACCGCAAGCCGAGTGGACGGTGACGCTTTGGCCTCAATATTTCGGGGTGAATGTTGGAGCCGCCGCGCGCGCCATGGCCGTGGAGAAGGATTGGTTGATTTCGACGTTGAAGGTCTATCACGCCCCGTACGCAAAAGATAACTTCCGATTTGAGCGCGCTATCACCGGCTGGCGCGACTGGGTCGTTGTTGATTTGAGACGCAAAGGATAATACGCTCATGTCATATGATTCGATCGACGCAGGTGCAGAAGGCCGAACGATTGAGGGCGGCGCAGCGCTTGCTGGCGAACAATATCAGCATGGCGGAGGCGGCCTTGGCGCTGTCGCGCGAAAACGGCTTGTCGTTGCGGCAGGCCTATCGCTATCTCGAAGCGGCCCGCAAGAAGGAGCCGCCTCTCTCCGCGCCGCGGCCGTCTGTCACGATCTCTTTGAAAATGCCCGCCGATCTCGCTCAAAGACTTCAGGCGCACGCCGGCGCTTCCAATCTCACAGCGAGCGAGGTGATGCGTCGGGCGGTGACGGCGTTTCTAGCGTCCGCCGACGCAGATGGCTGAGCGGCGACAAAAGCGCGACATTCAACTCGAATTCGCGTTCGATCGCCTGGTCGCCGTCAAGCTCGAGCAAGTTTACGAAATTCTCGTTTCCGATCGGGTGCGGGTCGTGCGCGCCGGCGCGGATGTGACGGGAGGCGAAGATGAAAACCGCCGCGATTTACGCCAGGGTGTCGTCGGACAAGCAGAGGGAAGAAAACACGATCGCCAGCCAGACGAGCGCGCTGATCGCCTTCGCGCGCGAGCAGAACTGCGACGTGCCGACGGAATGGGTGATCGAAGACGACGGCTATAGCGGCGCGAGCCTGTTGCGCCCTGGGCTCGAGCGGCTGCGCGATCTTGCTGCGGAAGGGCTGATCCAGGCGGTGCTGATCTATGCTCCCGATCGTCTCAGCCGGCGCTATGCGCATCAAATTCTGCTCATCGAAGAGTTTGCGCGCGCCGGCGTCGAAGTCCTGTTCATCCGGTCGAAACGGGCGACCACTCCGGAGGACGAGCTGCTGCTGCAATTTCAAGGCATGATCGCCGAATATGAGCGCGCGCAAATCCTGGAGCGGTCACGGCGGGGGAAGCGGCATCGCGCGCGGCAAGGCCAAATCAGCGTGCTCGCCGGCGCGCCGTATGGCTATCGCTATAGGCGCAAGACCGACCATTCCGCCGCCTATTATGAGATCGACGAAGAGCAGGCGCGCATCGTGCGGTGGGCCTATGAACTTTACACCGTCCAAAACTTGAGCATCGGCGCGGTCACCCGTCGTCTCAACGAGCGCCAAATCCCGACCGCGAAAGGGACAGGACGATGGGAGCGTTCGACGGTCTGGGCGATGTTGCGCAATCCCGCCTATATCGGGAAGGCTTGCTTTGGAAAGACGCGGGCCGCGCCGCGTCAGCGCATAACGCGGCCGTTGCGATTGCGCGGCGGCGTCGCGACGCGCAACAGCGCCAATCATGAGCTTCCGCGCGCCGAGTGGATCGAGATCCCCGTGCCGCCGATCATCTGCGAAGAGACCTACGCCTTGGCCGCGGAGCGCTTGCAGTCCAACAAGAAGCACGCGCCGCGCCGCACGGTTACGCCAAGCGTCGTGCAAGGCTTGGTGAGCTGCGCCAAGTGCGGTTACGGTCTCTATCGGACGTCTACAAGGTCGAGCGCCCGAACCATTTATTACTATCGCTGCCTCGGTTCGGACGGCTGGCGCCGGCTCGGCGGACCGGTTTGCGACTGTCGCCCGGTTCGTCAGGATTTGCTGGACGAAGTGGTATGGAAAGAAATTGCGCGCTTGCTCGAAGAGCCAAGTCTCATACAGGAAGAGCTCGATCGCCGGCTCGAGGCCGCACGAAAGGCCGATCCTACCCAGCGCCGGGAAGAAGCGCTGCGTCGCGATCTCGCGCGTTGTCGAAAGAGCATCGAGCGCCTGCTCACGGCCTATCAAGAAAGCCTTCTCTCGCTTGAAGAGCTGCGCAACCGAATGCCGGATTTGCGGGGACGCGAACAGGCTTGCCTCGCGGAACTGCAAGCGATCGAAGACCAATCCAAGGAGCGCGAAATCTGCCTGCGCCTCGCCGAGTCCGTCACGGATTTTCTAGGGCGCCTGCGGTCGTCGGCCCAAACCCTCGATGTTGGCGAGCGTCAGCGCGTCCTGCGTCTTCTCGTCAAGGAAATCCTCGTCGGAGACGACAAGATCCTCATCCGCCACTCCATCCCGTTGCCATCCAACCCTCCGGGCGGAAGGTCCAGCACACCAACCAAAGCACCCGCAAAGCCCGCGCCGCCAGAAAGTTATCTTTTGCGTACAGGGCGTAATGACGGCGACTATTGGGAACATCTCGCCTATTGCGGCCCCGAAGAATTGCACAGCTATTGCTCGCGTCCCGATTATTGGGACGAAGAGGGCTCTGCCTTGGACTGGGATAGCGATCCCGGGAGGCTCGCCGCCGCAACCGGCGTTTCCGTGGAAAGCTTGCAGCCCTATTTGATCGACGTCGCCAAAATGAACGTCGCGGGCCAAAAGGCGCGGGCGGAGGACGACTATGATCTTTCCGACGTCTGGGTCTTCGTCGATTTCTGGCGACGGCTTGGCGTCGCCTATCCGGGGCCAGGCAGAAAAATCGGCAGCGTTCTGCGTATCGTCACCGAGGGATATCTGGACAAATTGCCCGTTTAGCGACCTTGAGAAGCTTGGCGGTCAAAATTCATATTCCATTCTCAATCTTGCGCGATAGCGTGGGAAATCGACGAGATCGAGTGGACGTTGGTCCCCCACGGCATGTCCCGCGACCTGTGTGGAAAACGCCGCGGCGATCATGATTTTGCTCGTCGCCTGCACGTGCAGCGTCGGACCAAGGTAAATGGCGTCGCCTTGAAAGGCGCCAAATCCCAGCGCGTTATAGGCGCGAAAATATTCTATCTCTCCGCCCAGCGCGATCTTGGGCGAGACACGCCACGCCATCGCGCCCTTTAATCCCGATGTCGACGTTCTCGACCATGCCGGATCGCCGACCGCCTTCGCGGCGCCCGCCTGGTAAAAGAGATTCACGGCCGCGAAAAGCCTGTTCTCGATAAGTTCGGTGTCGGCGAGCACGGCGAAGGTGGAGCCGAAACCGCGGGTATGTCGACCGCTGCCGCCGTCGACCCGCTCCCATTCGGGTTCCGCCATTATGGTGAGGCCAATAGGGGACTCGGGGCCGCGGCCAAGCAGCAGATAACGAAGATTGGTGGAAAAGCCGCCAAAATTCACCCGATGGAGGTCGCTGTAATTGTCGTCGTTCCTTATTGCATCGCCAAAGCCGTGCAGACTGAGTTCATAAGCGAAGAATTGGGTCGGTACGCCCTCCAGTTCGACTTCCTGTTCGACTGCGTCGTAAACGCCGTGTCGTCTACGGAACGCAGCGTTGGTGTCCGACTCGATCGCCGTTTCGCCCTCCGCGCCGATGTCTGAGCCGTCGGTAAAGCCGAAAATATATTTGGTCTCGATCTCGTGATAGGCGCCATCAAACGAAAACGGATATTGGGTATGCGCCGCGTCCTCCGCCTGCAATGGCGGCGCCCCGAGCAGCGCGCCCGTTAGGACACCAATGTAGCGAATAAGTAGTATGCGCTTCGACGCACGCGACATGAATTCCTCTCCCAATGATTACACACCTTGCAGCCAGTTAATATCGGCTGCCAAAAGCGTGCAAGGAGTTGGAATTCAACTTGGAAATATTCTTATATGTAGGTTGGAAATGTTCCATTGTAATGTGGTTATTGTTCGTTTTTCTCGGAATTAGCCGTGCAATTGTAACGAAACCGACGCTCAAGGCCCTTGCGATTGGACGTCGCGCCCCAAGACGAATTCGCGGCGTCCGACTGCGTCGCGAACCTCGGCGACCGCCTGCATTAGCGTCTCGACGCCCGCTCCCGGCCGCACCGCGTCGAGCGCCAGTCGCCGGCGATAATTCCGGGCGCCGGGCATTCCTGCGAACAATCCCAACATGTGGCGCGTGATCGACGACAGCCGTTCGCCTCGCGCGATTTGTTTCTCGATATAGGGAATGAAGGCGTCCACGACGTCGAAACAGTTTTTCAGCGGAGCCGGCTCGCCGAAGAGTTCCGCGTCGACGCGCAGCAGAAGCGCGGGATCGTGATAGGCCGCCCGACCCACCATGACGCCATCGACGAACTGAAGTTGCTCGGCTATCGCCTCCATGGTCGCGAGCCCGCCGTTGATCGCGACAGGCGTCGACGGATAGGCGCGCTTGAGCCGATGCACCACAGCGTAATCGAGCGGAGGAATGTCCCGGTTCTCCTTCGGCGAGAGCCCCTTGAGCCAGGCCTTGCGGGCATGAACGACGATAGCGTCGGCGCCGGCTTCAACGCAGCCTTGCGCGATGTCGAACAGCGCGGTCTCGGGTTCCTGATTGTCGACGCCAATGCGGCATTTGACCGTGACCGGAACGCTCACGGCGTCCTTCATCGCGCGCACGCAATCCGCGACCAGCGCGGGGCGCAGCATAAGGCAGGCTCCGAAGGCGCCGTTCTGGACGCGGTCCGAGGGGCAACCGACGTTGAGATTGATCTCGTCGTAACCGAAGTTTTCCACGATCGACGCGGCTCTCGCGAGAGCAGCCGGCTCCGAACCGCCGAGTTGGAGCGCGACGGGATGTTCGAACTCGTCGAAACCAAGCAACCGGCCACGGTCGCCGTGAATGACGGCTCCGGTCGTCAGCATCTCGGTATAGAGCCGGGCGCGACGGGACATCAGCCGGTGAAAATAGCGGCAATGTCTGTCGGTCCAATCCATCATGGGCGCGACGGAAAATCTGATATGCCGATTTTTGATCATATTCTTCGTGGCTTCAATCGCGTTGTTCCCGTCGCGCGCCTCAATACGATAATTTTCGCTGCTTTTCGACGCGCCAACGAACTTGCAATGGCGAGTTTCACGAAATTCGTCACCGGTCCTTTGCGCCTTGTTCGCCGGCTTGCCTCGCTGGTCCGGCTTCGACAAGAATGACGCCAACGAAAATAAGCGCGCAACCAAGGAGCGCAGGAGCCGTCAAGCGTTCGGACAACAAAACGCCTGCCGAAAAAGCCGCGAAGACGCTTTCGAGCGAAAGAATCAAAGCGGCTTCCGCTGGCGGCGTATATTTTTGGGCGAGGATTTGAAGCGTGTATGCGATTCCGCCCGAACACAGTCCGGCATAGAGGAGGGAGGGGAGCGCCGCCGCGAGCCCCTCTCTGGAGATCGGCTCGAAACCCAACCCGCCGATGAGGCCGCATACGGCGACGACGCCAAATTGTGCGAAAGCCAAAAAAAATGGCCGTTCGGCGCGGTCGAGAAAAACCGGAATCAGGCTTATCGCCGCGGCCCAGGCGATATCCGCCACGAGCAAAAAAGTATCGCCGCCCGTCCATCGCTGGAATTGCCCTTTTTCCGTCAGGAGCCAGGCTCCTGCGATGGACACGAGGCCGGCGACCATGACCAAGGCTCTGGGCGCCCTCCCGGTTATCGGCCAGCCGATCAAGGGAACGAAAATCACGTAAAGCGCCGTCAAAAACCCGCCATTGGTCGCCGTTGTCGTGAGGAGGCCGACTTGTTGCACGGCGGCGCCGGCGAAGAGAAATAAGCCGATCAGCCCAGCGAGAGCCAGGTCTGCTTTGTTCAAGCGGGATGGAGGATTTTTTAATTGCTCCCTGAGCGCCAACGGCGCGACCAAAATCCAGGAAAGCAGAAATCGCAACCCGACAAAGCTAATCGGCCCCATGTGCTCATTGGCTTGCTTTTGAGCGATAAAAGAGGTTCCCCAAATGAATGCGACCAGCAAAAGAAGAACATCCGCCCGCGTTCTGTTCAAATTATTTCCCTCTTTTGCTCCGAGCCTAAAGCCGTCGCGCTGGGAAGCGAATTTTTCATTGAGCGGCAGGCGCGCCATAGCGCCAAGGCGCTTCCGGCGAGCGGCGAGACCAGTATCCCAATCCAGGAGTGCGCGCTCCGCCCTTCTCCTTCGACGCCATAACACAGTCGAGGGTTTTCTTCTGACGGAATTTCAAGCGTTCCCATCATCCAATCCCATATCGCGAGGACGCTGCCCATGTTGCGGTTGTAATGCCTGGGGTCGTTCGAGTGATGGATTTGATGATGGGCGGGACTCATGATGATGGGTCCCCAAACGCCGCCAAACGGAATCCAGAACTGGGAATGTTGCAAGTGACCGATGGTCCAGAGAAAAACGATGAAAATTATATTTTTACCATCGATGGAGACGATTTCCGTGTCGCGGCCGAATAGCCACGTCAGCGCGCCGGACGCGCCGCCCATGAATATGGAGAGCATATAGCCGAAGATCACATTATCGAGTGGATGATTTCGATAATTTGTTAACGGAGTAAGCACCTCCGCAGTGTGATGAACTTTGTGCAACTCCCACAAGAAGGGAACTCTGTGCTTAAGGTAGTGGTCGATAAAATATCCAATCTCATAAGCGAGGAACAGAACTATGGTCGAGACTGCGGTTATTAGCGCATTGTGACCCTCGATCGCGCCGACCGCTCCAAACAAATTCGTGAGCAAAGAGCGTGTGGCTATCGAAACGGTCTTCGCCGACACCACAAGAGCCAGCATGACGGGCGGCAAAATGAACAGGCTCAGAGCCACGAGCTTCACGTCGGCGTAAAAGGATTTGTGTCGCGCCACGCGCTGTCCGAATATCGCGCGAAAAATCGCCGGCAAACTGGCGTGGCCGCGCCGCGCCCTGTGGCGGTAGGCCAAGGCGCAAACCGCGATAACAAATGTCGAAGCAAGTGAATATACCGAAAGAATGGAGCCCGGCAAAAACAGTTCGGAAGTTATCGGATCCAGCAAAAAGCGGATAGCGCCGTGCAGTTGCATCGAAAGTTTCTGGTCCAGGGGTTGCGAGACTTCGGCCTGTCTTATGCGCGACGCGGTGGGAGCGTAAGGCCTTGAACCGGACAATTACTGGTTGTTTGCGCCAAGCCGCTTGTCCAAAGTCCGCCTCCACGGATAGACGATACAACCGCTTCCCTTTGCTTTCCAGCCGCGGCGCGCAAGAAAATCTCAGCCGCTCTAAGCGAGGGTGGAATTCGTCAGTGCGGATCGACTGGTCGCAACCCCCCCCCGCCGCGATCGCTGGCCTGTACGAGGGACGCCAGCCCGGCGGCGCGGGCAATCGATGGAGCGTGGCGTGCGATCGCGTGGAGAGGCTATTGCGCTTCTTGGCGCAAGGCGACCGTGACGGAGATTTGGATCGGTCTGCCGAAGCGGACCGCGCCAAAACGCAAGGCCACGAGTTGGGGCAAATGAGTCGCGTCGTTCCAGTTGTCGCTCCAGCGTGGCGGCTTGCCGTCCTCGATCACGCCGAAATAGCTCAGTTGCAGGAATGAAACCCCACGCGCCGCCTCGGTTTTTTGCATGGATGCGCGATTGATCCTGGCGGCGTCGGCGGATCGGAACGACTCGGTCCATAGCGCAAGATCCGCGCTATCACCATTGGGCGCGAGACCTATTTCGCTCGCGAAAAATCCGCCCGGCAATGTGCGGCCTTCGCTCAGGCTGATAAATAGACAGCTCTCCGGGCTCCCGTAGAAAAACAGGATTTGCCCCTTTTTGGGGTCGGGAATGGCCAAGGGATAAGCGTGGGACAAGACGTCCGTTAAGGCTGTCGCCGCCGCTTCGAGATCGCCGACCGACTGATTGGCGCGACTTGTTTCGAAAGCCTTGCGCCCAAGCTGCATTCCGCCGAGCAGCGATCCCATCAGCAAGGCAAGCAAGGCCAGGGAAATCAAAAGCTCCAGCAAGGTGAAGCCGGCGTCGGCTCGCCTTCGCGTGCGGCGCCTCATTGCGGTTCTCCAACGACGATCAAGACTTTGAAGGTGTCGAAACCAATAGAGAGCGCCCTGCCAGTCCCTTCTCCGCTCCGCATCACGTCGATGTGGGCGGAGAAGGCTATGGTTTTATATGTCGGCGCGTTCGGCGACGGGATATTGTTGTTTTGTTGGGGGGCGGGCGCGTAATTCACCGTGATCGCAAAGGTCAGGCCGTCGTCGCTGCGCCCTTGAGTTGTGCCGGGCGACGGCGACGTTTCAATGCCCAGCGCGTCGAGTTCGGAGCGGGCGACGCGCGTGGCGCGGAGCATGAAGTCGGCGCGATCGTCGTTTTGCACCGCGCCGGAAAGACCGTTGATCAACGCCGCCAGCGAGAAGGTCATGATGGCGAAAGCGGCCAAGGCTTCGATCAAAACAAAACCTTGACGCTTGTTAAGCGTCGCCCGTCGCCGCGGCCTTGGCCGGCGGGCTTTCAAAAGACCTCGCATCTCGCCGCTCCTGTTAGCCAGTTGACGTCGACGATGGCGCTTCGCCCGCCAAGCGAGAGCGTCACTTCGCCGCCTGTCGAAGCGCCGCCGGGAAAGAAAAGAATATCGCCCTGCAAGGGGCTTTGTCGCCTCGCTTCGGCGATTTTCAAATCGATTTGCGTTTGAGGCGGCAGGAAGGTCTCGGCGAGAGTCGGCGTCGAATAACTCTTGCGCCCGATATTGAAGGTGACGGCGAATTCGGCGTTGCTGGCGATCGCGCGCGCGCGCGCGTCCCGCATCGTCGCGCATAACCTGCGCACTGTAGTTTGCAATTGCAGTCCACCCGGAGCTGGCCGCAACAAGGGCGTTGAAACGCCAATCATCAGAGCGAAAATCGCCAGCACGGCCAATGTTTCGAGCAAGGTGAAACCTCCGCTCGCACAGCGGCGGGGAATACGCCTCATTGCGTCGCCAGTTCGTTTATGCCTAGCACCGCGTTCATCACCGTCAGCACCAATGCGCCGACAAGTCCGGCGATCATGACGGTGAGGAGCGGCGTCAATAGACTCATCGCGCGCTCGATGGAGCGCTCGGTCGAACGTTCGAAGCTGCCCGCGACGCGTAAGAGCATCGGGGCCAATTGCCCTGCTTCCTCACCCACCGCGACAAGCTGCGGGACCACGGTCGGAAGTTGTTTGATCTCGGCAAGACCGCGCGAAAGGCTGCCGCCGTTGCGAACCGAGTCGACGACCGCCGCGAGTTGCTCGCGAAGGAAAAAATTACCCACGGATTGAACGGCGCTTTCCAGCCCCTGGAGTAGTGGCACGCCGGCCTTCAACATGGCGCCCAAGGTGCGGGCGAATTGCGCGATGTCGTATTGCGCCTTCAAACTACCGATCACCGGCAGATCGAGCATCCTGCGATCGACGGCGAGCTTAACTGGCGGCCGCGCCGCGGCGTATGACCTGAACCAGAAAAAGAAGCCCACGGCGAAAACCAGAAAGCCCAGAATGAAAGGCCATTGGTCTTCGAGATTCATGATGAATTGCAGTCCGCTCGGCATGGGCTTGCCGCTTTCGGAAAAGATCGGCGCGACCGCCGGCGCCAGAACGCCGATCACGATGCCGGTCGAAACCAGCGCGAGCACGATCAAGACGACAGGATAAATCAGGGCGGACTGAATGCGGGCGCGCAACTCCTGCCGCCGTTCCAGCATGTCGGCCATTTGAGCGAGGGCCGCGCCGATGTTTCCCATCGCTTCGCCGGCCCGGACGACGCTGATGTAGCCGTCCCCGAAAGCGCTCGACGTCGCGGCCAAAGCGTCGGATAGAGTGGAGCCGTCCAGCAGCCTGCGCAGCACTTCCTCGGTGAGTTGGCGTCGCGCCGGGCTGGGCGCCTGTTCAACCAATATTCTCAGCGCGCGGTCCAGCGGAACGTCGGCTTCCTCCAGGGTGGCGAAATCGCGGGTGAACGCGGTGACGTCGGCTGGCTTGAGCCGTTTCTGCCCCCCCGAACCGTTCTTAGCCGCGCTTCCCTTCGCTCCGCCCGTTGGCCGCGTTTCGAAAGGCGTCAGGCCGCGAGCCCAGAGCATGTCCTCCGCTTCTTCGCGGCTGCGCGCCTCGATCTCGCCTTCGTCCAACTCGCCCTGCGCGGAGTAGGCGCGATAATGAAATTGGGGCATGGAATCTTTCCCGTTGTTACGGCGTTCGGCGAAGGCCGGCTCAGTCCACGCGCGTGACGCGCAAGACTTCCTCGACGCTGGTTTCTCCTCGCCAGGCTTTGCGCATACCGCTCTGATACATCGACAACATGCCCGCCTCGCGCGCCGCGCCGTCCAGCGCCGCATCGGTCGCCGTCTCGCAGACGAGCCGGTGCAAGCGATCGTTCATGATCAATAGTTCGGCGATCGTCGAACGTCCGGAATAGCCGCTGTGGCGGCATTTTGGACAGCCGACTGGTCCGCGCAGGCGCGGCGGAGTGGTCGCGAAGCGCTCGCCGGCGAGACGCTGGCGCCATTGTTCGGTCGTCGCATTGGGCGCGGCGCAAGCCTCGCAAAGGCGACGCACAAGGCGTTGCGCGAGAACGGCTTTCACCGTCGAGGCAATCAGGTAGTTTTCGACGCCCATGTCGATGAGGCGGGTGATCGAGGCCGCGGCGCCGTTGGTGTGCAGCGTCGAAAACACGAGATGGCCGGTGAGGGACGATTGAATGGCGATCCGCGCCGTTTCCGCGTCGCGAATTTCGCCGATCATGATGATGTCGGGATCCTGGCGCAAAATCGCGCGCAGCGCCATCGGAAAGTCCATTCCGATCGCCGGCTGCACCTGCACCTGATTGATGCCCCCAAGCTGATATTCGATCGGGTCTTCGACCGTGAACAGTTTCAGGTCCGGCTGATTGAGTTCTTTCAGCGCGGTATAGAGCGTCGTCGTCTTGCCGCTGCCGGTCGGGCCTGTGACGAGGATGATGCCGTTGGGGTTGCTCATCACGGTGCGGAACGGCTCGAGCAGGTCGGCGTCGAATCCCAGCGCCTGAAAGTCGAGCGAGACATGACTGCGGTCCAGAATACGCATGACGATGCTCTCGCCATGCGCGGTCGGGATCGTGGAGACGCGGAAGTCGATATCGACGCCTCGCACCGCCAATTTGATGCGGCCGTCTTGCGGCAGGCGCCTCTCCGCGATATCGAGCTGCGCCATGATTTTTATGCGCGACGAAATCGCCGCTTTCAGGCCTGGCGGCAATTGCTCGACATTGCGCAGAACGCCGTCGATCCGATAGCGCACCAGCACTTGCTCCAGGGTCGGCTCGATATGAATATCGGAGGCGCGCGCCTCGATCGCCTCGGCCACGATCTGATTGACCCGTCGGATGACCGGGGCTTCGTTGGCGATGTCGCGCAATCTCTGTAGGTCGAATTCGCTCGCCGCGTCTCCTCGCGAGTCGGCGTCGACGATCGACACGCCGCTCTGACTCTTGCCATAGAGCGTGAGCAGAGCCTTCTCCATGTTCGCGGGCGTTATCAACCGCATTTCGAGTTCGAAACTGGTCGAATAGGCCAGAGCGTCCACGGATTCGAGGTTAAAGGGATCCACCAGGGCGACGGTCAGCCGCTGGCCGTCGAGCGCAACTGGGATGAGTCCATTGGCGCGAATGAATCTTTCGACGATGACGTCGGGCATAATCGGTTCGGGCGGGAGTTCCTTCTCCTCGACTATGCCGATACGAAGAAATTGCGCGAGATGGCCGCACAGGTCCGCTTCGGGAATAAGACCGAGTTTCGTGAGAACCTGATCGAAGCGCTCGCCCGCCTGGCGGGCGGCGCGTTGCGACCTTTGCAGCGAAAGATCGTCCACCGCCCCGCGCGCAAGCAGAAATGTCCCGAAATTGTCGGAAAACTCCTTGCTCCGCGGGTCCACCCTGCAGGTTGGCGGGACACCGTCGCCGACCCTCGCCGTGTTGGTTTGCATTTCTCGGCTCCGTGGCTCCCTCTGGCGACGTCGGGCGGGCGAGAAGGCGCGGTCCGTCCCTTTGCCATGGTCCAGAACCTTTATACTTAGGGCTTCGCGCCCAACGCTAGGTTTTTTCGCGGCGAAGCGGAACCTTGGCGGCGTTCCCGGTCATCGAGCGGCGGGAGAAGCGTCCTCTTGCCGGCGCGCGGCGACATTGCGGCGGGTCGCGGGACCTTTCTGCTGGATTTCGCGCCATGTGTTCGACTGGGAGATCATCTGACGGATCGAGGCGACATTGGCGGCGGCGTCGATGGGGGAGAGGTCGCGTCTCGACCACTCCTCCGCCTGGCCGAATTTGCCTTCGAGCGCCAGAACGAGGGCGAGATTTTGTCTGACCCGCATATCGGCTCCCGGCTGATTGGCGGCCAGCTGCAGGGTCTCCTCGGCGCGGGGCAATTGTTGAGCAAGGGCGTAGGACAGTCCGAGGTTCGACAGCACCGTCGGATCGTTGGGGCGGATTTTGAGCGCTTCCTCGTAATAATTTCGCGCCGCTTCGTGATTCCCGAGTTCGTCGGCGATCGCGCCCTGCGTCGAAAGCACCGACCAATCCGGACGCTCCGGCGTATGCGCGCGCGAAAGGACGTCCGAGGCCTCGTTGAGGCGGCCGGCGTCGGCCAGAGCC
Organism: Methylocystis sp. KS32; assembly: GCA_002862095.1. Classification (GTDB taxonomy): domain Bacteria; phylum Pseudomonadota; class Alphaproteobacteria; order Rhizobiales; family Beijerinckiaceae; genus Methylocystis. Next base: position 437,732 of record PHSQ01000001.1, read on the forward strand.
TTGCCATAGGCGGCGAGGACCTTCATATCCTGCGGATATTGGATCGCGGTTCCCTGCAATACCGCGACCGCTTGGGCATTCTGGTCCAGCGCGTGCAACGCGCGGGCGTAAGTGATCGCAACTTCCTTGTCTTTGGGGTTTTTATCGTAGCGCTGGCCCCATTCATCGGCGAATCGCCGCAAGTCGCCCTCGCCGGTCGGCAAAGTGGCGGGTGCGTTCGACCTGCCGATCGACCCGGTGACGTCGTTTAGGGATTTCGAGCAGCCCGGAAGCGCGAGGAGCAAGGGGAGGATGACGAGCGCCAATAACCGCCGGTTGCGCTTCGAGACGACTTGAGCGAATGGGGGAGAAGCGGAGGGAAAAACGGTTGCCTGGCTCACGGCGATCTTTTCATTTGATTGGGACGCGTTGAACAGATCAATAAAGTGTTAACCCTAACGGATGCTTAACGAGGCGGCGGCGCTGTTTCAGGACGGGACGCCATTTCTGAGCGGGGAGGCCACATGGCGACGACATTCGGGTTCGATGATTTTTCTCCAGCCGCGACGCCGATCGACTTTGTCGACGCCCAAAGCTGGGAGGTCTATGCGTCGAGCCTGTCCGAGCCGCAGCGGGCCTATGCCGCCTGCTGCGCTTACGAACCAAAGCCGGAGCGGCTTCTGCTCTTACCGGGATGCGACGGCGCCGTGACGCGCGTGTTGTGCGGAGTCGAAAATCCAGACGCCCGGCTGCGAGACCCCTTCCTTCCCGGAAAGCTCGGAACCCTTCTGCCTCCGGGCCTATATCGCTTCGACCGAGGACCCGCCGATCCTGCCGCCGCCGCGCTGGCGTTCCTTCTGTCTCAATACAAATATTCGCGCTTTGTGCCGGCCAAGGCGGCGCAACCGCGCCTGTGCGTCCCGCCCGGCGTCGACGCGGCGCGCATCGCCCGCATCGCCGAAGCGGTCGCCTTCGGTCGCGACCTCATTAACGCGCCGGCTAACGAAATGGGGCCGGAGGCGCTCGCCGCGGCGGCGATGGAACTCGCGGGGCGACATGGCGCGCGGGCGCGCCTCATCGTCGGCGACGATCTGATTGCCGAGAATTTTCCGCTGATTCACGCCGTCGGAAAGGCGGCGGCGCAGGCGCCGAGGCTGGTCGATTTCGTTCACGGACCGGAGGACGGTCTCAGGGTGACTCTGGTCGGAAAGGGCGTTTGCTTCGACACCGGGGGGCTGGACATCAAGCCCTCCAGCGCGATGCTGCTGATGAAAAAAGACATGGGCGGAGCGGCGATTGCGCTTTCGTTGGCCTCCATGCTGATGGGGGGGGCAGCCGCCATACGATTGCGGGTGATTCTGCCGATCGTCGAAAACTCCGTTTCGGCCCCCGCATTCCGGCCAAGCGACATTTACCGCGGCCGGAAGGGACTCGCGGTCGAAATCGGCAATACCGACGCGGAGGGCAGGCTGGTTCTCGCGGACGCGCTCGCTCTGGCCTGCGAGGATCAACCCGACCTGTTGTTCGACTTCGCCACTTTGACGGGCGCGGCGCGCGTGGCCCTCGGCCCCGATCTGCCGCCGTTTTACACCGGTTGCGACGATCTCGCGCGCGACATCGAACGCAATGCGCGAAACGCCAACGATCCCCTGTGGCGATTACCCCTTTGGGAGCCTTATGACAGCGGTCTGGACGGCAAAATCTCCGACGTCGTGAATGTGACCAGTCACGGCTTCGCGGGTTCGATCACGGCCGCGCTGTTTTTGCGCCGCTTCGTTTCCGATCCTGCCCGATGGGCGCATTTCGACGCCTATTGCTGGAATGGCGCGACCAAGCCCGGTCGCCCCGAGGGTGGAGAAATTCAGGTCGCGCGCGGTCTTAATGAACTCATCGAGACGCGCGCTTTCGAGAGGAGCGCGAAGTGAGCGAAGCTTTCGACCGCCGTCTCACCCCGGCGCGACCCGATCTCGCGGCGAGTTTCCTCAAGGGCCGCGTGGAGGCGTCGCGCTTCGTCGAGGGCGTCGCAATGCAGGTCAAGGAAGGCGTCGTCGACGTCAAGCGGGAACCGCGTCCCGACGCGCCGCTCGACACCCAGACGCTCTATGGCGAATGCGTGACCGTCTATGACGAGGAAGAGGGGTGGGCCTGGGTCCAACTCGCCCGCGACGGCTATGTCGGCTGGATCGCCGCGAATACTTTGTGGAGCAGGATTTACAAGCCTTCCCATTTGGTCACGGTTCCGCGCACCTTCATTTATCCACGACCGAGCATCAAGGATCCTCCGCTCGTGGGTCTTCCTTTGGGCGCGGAGGTGGAAGTCGTCGCCGCTCGCGACAATTTCCTCGTCACCGGCGAGGGCGGTTTCGTTTTCGCAAAGCATCTCCGTGAGATCGCGGAGCCCGTCGACGATTTCGTCGCCGTCGCCGAGACCTTGATCGGAGCGCCCTATCTCTGGGGCGGCCGCAGCTCCCTTGGCGTCGATTGCTCTGGCCTTGTTCAATGCGCCCTGCTCCTTGCCGGAATACGCGCGCCCCGCGACAGCGACCTGCAGCAGGTCGAACTTGGCGAGGGCATAGAGGCGAATGCGCCGCTGCGACGCGGCGACCTCGTATTCTGGAAGGGTCATGTCGGCGTCATGCGCGATCCAAATACGCTTTTGCACGCCAACGCCACGCATATGCTGGTCGCCAGCGAGCCATTCGATGAAGTGCGCGCGCGCAACATCCGCGCCGGCGCCGGAGATGTGACGGCCCTCAAACGCTTGCGCATTTGCGCTAAAATCACGGAGGCGGCATGACGGGCGAGCTCTACCTCGAAGACCTTGAGGTCGGCCAGCGCTTCCACGCGGGCGAGATCGGAATGAACGCCGAGGACATCATCCGCTTCGCGCGCGACAACGACCCCCAATATTTTCATCTTGATCCCGAGACCGCCAAAGCGAGCATGTTTGGCGGACTGGTCGCCAGCGGTTGGCAAACCGCCGCGCTATCCATGCGCCTTTTGATCGAGCGTGGCGCGTCTTTCGCGGGTGGGGTGATCGGCGCCGGCGGCGACGTGGCGTGGCTACGGCCCGTTCGTCCCGGCGACGTGCTTCGCATCGAAAGCGAAGTTCTTGAAATTACGCTTTCCCGCGCTCACCCCGAAAGAGGAATAGCGCTCGTCAAAACAACGACCTACAATCAAAGAAACGAGCCGGTGCAGATCCTGACCGCCAGACTGGTCGTTCCGACGAGGCAGGGACGGGAAGCCGCCCCGGCGGGTGATGAGCCTATCGGTTCTTGACGAAGGCGCGTGCGAGACGTTTTAGCGCGACCAGACCGGCTGCGACGGGGCCGCGCGAATAATCGCCGGCTGGCGCCCCGCCCATGAAACCGGCGCCGAAATCACTGACGACCGCGAGGCCCGCGAAGGGAATGCCGAAACGACGCGCGAGAATCGCCTCGGGGACAAGGGAGTGACCCATGATGTCGGAACCGAGAATGCGCGCCATTTTCGCTTCGGCGGGGGTCTCGAAACTCGGGCCGGAAAACCAGGTAAGGACGCCTTCGTGTACGCTTACGCCCGCGGCGCTGGCGGAGATCTTGACGCGCCGCAGCAGGCGCTTGTCATAGGCGTCGTTCATATTGATCGCGTTCTTTTCTCCACCAGAGCCGATCAGGGGGTTAAGCCCCTTAAGGTCGATGTGGTCAGTGATGGCGACAAGGCTTCCAGGAACGAGATCGGCGTTCACCGAAGTGGCGAAGGTCGTGGAAAAAATGCTGCGCACGCCGAGATGGGTCATCGTTTCGATCGAACTGGCCATGACGCTGGGGTCGCCGGAATCATGAAAATTTGCCCGACCCTTAAAAATCAGCGCGGGAATACCTTCGATGGCGCAGACGAGCAGTTCGCCCTGGCTCGATGGCGAAGCCTGGGGGAATTCAGGTAAATCGGCGTAGGGTATCGCGATCGGGCTTTCGGCGATATCGGCGACGCTGTAAAAATTGCGCCCGAGAATGATCGCCGCTTCGATCATGGCGAGTCCGCTGCGGGATTTTATGATTTCCGATGCTTCCTGCGCTGGACTTGTCATGTTGTTCCCGTGTTTGCGGCGGAGGGCGTCACTTTTTGTCCCGCGAGCGCAAGCGGTCAGATTAGTAACATCATTTGTCTGGTTTTTTTCTATTTCGCCGAATTTTTTTGACCCTCCGCCTCGACGCGGAAGGCGGCGGCGAACAGGGCGCGCGTGTATTCGTGCCGGGGCGAGGAGAAGATTTCGGCGGCCGGTCCCTGTTCGACGACCTTTCCGTTGCGCATCACGATTACTTGCGCGGCCAGCGCCTTAACAACCTTAAGATCATGGCTGATGAAGAGATAGGCGAGCGCGCGCCTCGCCTGAAGGTCTCGCAGCAGATCGACGATTTGCGCTTGAATCGACATGTCGAGAGCCGAAGTCGGTTCGTCCAGCACGACGAGTCTCGGCTCGAGCACGATGGCGCGCGCGATGGAAATGCGTTGGCGCTGTCCGCCCGAGAACTCGTGGGGATAGCGATCCATTGTCGACGGATCGAGGCCGGTTTCATTCAGCGCCGCGGCGACGATCTCGCGCTGTTCGTCGAGGGAAAGGCCCGGGCGATGAATGGCCAGGCCTTCGGCGACGATCTCGGCGACGGACATGCGCGGAGAGAGGGAGCCGAAAGGATCCTGAAAAACGATTTGCATGTTTCGCCGCAACGGGCGCATCTCGCGCGCGGTCGCTCCATCGATGCGTCGGCCCATGTAGACAATCGGGCCTTCCGAGCGCGTGAGCCTTAGCAAGGCGAGGCCGAGCGTGGTTTTTCCGGACCCCGACTCCCCGACGACGCCAACGGTCTCTCCTTCTCGCATCGTCAGCGATACGCCGTCGACCGCCTTTACATGACCGACGACCCGGCGCATGAAACCCTGCCGGATCGGAAACCAGACGCGCAGATCGTCGGCCTGCAACACGATCGGCGCGTCGGGCCGCGCGGGGTTGGCGGCGCCGGATGGTTCGGCGACGAGCAAGGCCCTGGTGTAAGGATGGCGCGGTGCGGAGAACACCTCGGCCGTGGAGCCGGCTTCGACGATTTCGCCGCGCTGCATGACGCATACGTCATCGGCGATACGCCGCACCAGCCCGAGATCGTGCGTGATGAACAACATCGCCATGTGGTAGGTTTTGCGCAGCCGATCGAGCAGAACCAGAATCTGCGCCTGCACCGTGACGTCCAGCGCCGTGGTGGGTTCGTCGGCGATGAGCAGATCGGGCTTGTTGGCGAGAGCCATCGCGATCATGACGCGCTGACGCTGGCCGCCCGAAAGCTCATGCGGGTAAGCGCCGAGGCGCTGGGCGGGATCGGGAATGCCGACCTCTGCCAAAAGCTCCACGACGCGGGCGCGCCTTTGGCCATGGTCCCGCATGCCGTGCAGCTCAAGTATCTCCCCGATCTGCCGCTCTATGCTATGGAGCGGATTGAGCGAAGTCATCGGCTCCTGGAACACCATCGAGATGCGTGCGCCGCGCACGCCGCGCAGCTCGGCGTCGTCCATTTTGAGAATGTCGCGCCCGGAAAACTGGATGCGGCCGCTCGGATGGTGGGCGGACGGGGGCAGCAGGCGCAGAATCGACAGAGCGGTGATGGATTTGCCCGAACCCGACTCGCCGACGAGCGCCAGCGTCTTGCCCTTCTCGACGGAAAACGAGACGCGGTCGACGGCGAGGGTTTCCTTTCCGCCCTGCAGGAAGGAGATCGAGAGATCCTGAACATTGAGAAGCGGCGAGGTCATCGGTTCCTTCATCTTCACCCGAAAGTCTTCCTTGGATCGAAGGCGTCGCGCACCGCCTCGCCTATGAAAACCAGCAATGAAAGCATGAGCGCGATGACGACGAAGCCGGTGAGTCCAAGCCAGGGCGCCTGAAGATTGGACTTACCCTGCAACAGCAGTTCTCCGAGCGACGGAGAGCCGGGCGGCAGGCCAAAACCCAAGAAGTCGAGAGAGGTTAGCGTCGTGATCGACGAATTGAGGATGAAGGGAAGAAAGGTCAGCGTCGCCACGGTGGCGTTCGGCAACAGATGCCGCATGATGATCTTGGCGTCGGAGAGTCCGAGCGCGCGAGCGGCGTTGACATATTCAAAATTGCGGGCGCGCAGGAATTCGGCGCGCACCACATGCACCAGCGAAACCCACGAGAACAGGAGCAAAATACCGAGCAGGATGAAAAATCCCGGCGTGAGAAAGGAAGAAATGATGATGAGGAGGTAAAGCTGAGGGAGCGACGACCAAATCTCGATCACGCGCTGGAGCACGAGGTCCACGCGGCCGCCGAAATAGCCCTGAATCGCGCCTGCCGCGACGCCGATGATTGAAGAGATCGTCGCGAGGATCAGGCCGAAAAGCACGGAAATGCGGAACCCGTATGTCAGGCGGGCCACGACGTCGCGGCCCTGATCGTCGGTGCCGAGCCAGTTCCATTCGATGTCCCGGCATCCGCGATTGGGTGCGCCCGGCGCGAGCTTCCTGGCCGCCGCCGCATCGCATTGTTCTTTGGTCAACAGCCAGGTCGGCGGAGAGGGCGCCGGCGTCGGCAAATCCAGATTGTGGGTGTCGTAGGAATAGCGGACCGGCGGCCAAAGCATCCAGCCATGAGCCTCGATTTCCTTGGAGATGGTGGGATCGCGATAATCCGTCCGGGCGAGGAAACCGCCGAATTTTTCTTCCGGATAGGTGAAGAGCACGGGAGAAAGCAATTCTCCTTTGTACCAGGCCAGGATCGGGCGGTCGTTGGCGAGAAAATCCGCGGCGAGCGAGAGAACGAACATCAGCATGAAGAGCCAGAACGACCAGAATCCCCGGCGATTGGCTTTGAAATTGTCGAGCCGGCGGCGATCGAGCGGCGTCAGGCGAAAAAAACCCGAGCGCGGGATTTTCGGCGCGAGCCGGGCGTCGGCGGTTGCTGCGCTCATCGTCTCACACCTCGCGGGTTTCGAAATCGATACGCGGATCGATCCAGGTATAGGTCAGATCGGAAATGAGATTCACCACCAATCCGAGCAGAGCGAAGATATAGAGATCGGCGAAGACGACCGGGTAATCCCGATTGACGATGGATTCGAACGACAGATAGCCGAGCCCGTCGAGCGAGAAGATGGTTTCGATCAGGACGGAGCCGGTCAGAAAGGCGTGGACGAAGGCGCCGGGAAAACCCGCGATGACGATGAGCATGGCGTTGCGGAAGACATGGCCGTAAAGCACCCTGTTTTCGGTCAGCCCCTTCATGCGCGCGGTTTGCACATATTGCTTGCGTATTTCGTCGAGGAAGGAGTTCTTGGTCAAAAAGGTCTGGGTGGCGAAGGCGCCAAGCGTCATGGAGAATACCGGCAACGCGATGTGCCACAGATAATCGCCGATTTTCGCCGTTAGGGAGAGCTGGTCGAAATTATCCGAAGTCAGTCCGCGCAGAGGGAAAATCTGCCAGAACGAGCCTCCTGCGAAAACCACGATCAGCAGCATGGCGAAGAGAAAGCTCGGTATCGCATAGCCGACGATGATCAGATTGGAGGTCCAGGCGTCGAAACGCTCGCCGTCGCGAACGGCTTTCGCGATGCCGAGGGGTATCGATATCGAGTAGGAGATGAGCGTCATCCACAGCCCGAGCGACATCGAGACGGGCAGCTTCTCGCCGATGAGTTTCAGCACGCTTTCGTCGCGAAAATAGCTGCGGCCGAAATCGAACATCGCATAATTCTTCACCATCAGGAGAAAGCGCTCCCAGGCGGGCTTGTCGAAGCCGAACTGCTTTTCTAATTCCGCGATGAATTTGGGGTCGAGGCCCTGCGCGCCGCGATATTTGGAGGAGGCGTCAGCGCCGCCGGTTCCCAATTGCGTGGCTGAGCTTTGTCCCACCTCCTCGCCGCCGCCCGAAAAGCGTCCCGTCGCTCCGGTATCGTAACCTTGGAGCTGCGCGATGATACGTTCGACCGGGCCGCCGGGCGCGAATTGAATGATGACGAACGAGACCAGCATGATGCCGAGGATCGTCGGGATCATCAGCAGCACACGCCGCGCGATATAGGCTCCCATGTCATTGTCCCGTGAAGTTGATCTTGCGCGCCCGGTCCTCGTCCCACCACCAGGTCGAGGTTATGCCGGGATCGAAGCGGGGTGAGCGCTCCGGCCGGCCGAACAGATCCCAATGGGCGATCCAATGAGTCGGCTTATACCAGTGCGGAACCCAATAGCGTCCGGCGATGAGGACGCGGTCCAACGCGCGGCAAATGGAGAGCAGCTCCCCGCGAGAGGTCGCGACAAGCGCCTTGTCGATCAGCGCGTCGATCACCGGATCGGAAATGCCGAAAACATTGCGCGAGCCTTTGGTTTTGGCCGCTTCCGAACCGAACAGGGCGCGCAGTTCCTCCCCCGGCGAATAGGCCATTCTCAGGCGCTCGGTCATGATGTCGAAATCGAAATCGTCGAGCCTTTGCTTGAATTGCGCGGCGTCGACGATACGGATGCGGGCGTTCACGCCAATCAGTTTCAGATTCTTGATGAAAGGCTGTGTGTGCCGCTCTAGCGCGTTGGAGAAGTCGAGAAACTCGAACTCCAGCGGTTTGCCGTCGGGGAGGCGGATGACGTTGTCCTTTCGCACGCAGCCCGCCGCGGTCAGCAGATCGACGGCCTTTTTGAGTAGGTTGCGATCCTGCCCGGACCCGTCCGAGACCGGTGGGCGAAAGGGCTCGCCAAAAACTTCGGACGGCAGGCGTTCCTTGAACGGTTCGAGTAGCGCTTTCTCGGCATCGTCCGGCCCGCCGACCGCCTTGAGGTCGGAGTTTTCGAAATAGGACGTCGTGCGTTTGTAGGCGTCGTACATCAGATTTCGATTGGTCCATTCGAAATCGAAGGCGTAGCCGATCGCCTCGCGCACGCGGGGATCCTTGAACGCGGGCCGGCGCAAATTGAAGAACCACCCCTGAATCCCCGAGATGTTGTCGTCCGGGATTTCCTCGCGCTTGACGCGGCCCTCGCGAAAGGCGGGAAAATCGTAACCTTTCGCCCAGATCGCGGAGGTGAATTCTTCGTGAACGGTGAAGGCTCCCGCCTTGAACGCCTCGAAGGCGACGTTGCGGTCGCCGAAATATTCGAATTTGATCAGGTCGAAATTCGCCTGCCCGACATTGACCGGCAGATCCTTGGCCCAATAGTCCGCGACACGCTGAAACGAAATGAATCTTCCGGGCTCCAGCGGCCCGACTTTATAGGCGCTGGAGCCGAGCGGCGACTCCAGCGTGGTGGCCTCGAAATCGTGCGCCTGATAATAAGCCTTGGAGAATATCGGCTGGCTGGCGACGATGATCGGCAGGTCACGCGCGCGGCCCGGCGCGAATTTCACCACCAGCACATCGTCCGCCTCCGCCTCGGCGCTCACCATGTCGCGCATGGACTGGGAAATGGTCGGATGCCCTTTTGTCTTGAGAATATTGAGCGAAAAAGCCGCATCCTCGGCCGTGAGCGGCGTCCCGTCGTGAAACCGCGCCTCTTTTCTGAGGAAGAAAGTGTAGGTGAGCTTGTCGGCGGACACGCGCACCTTTTTCGCGACCAGGCCGTAAACCGCGTCTCTCTCGTCAAGGCTGCCCGTCATCAGGCTGTCGAAAATCAGCCCCATGCCGGCGGCGGGATTGCCGCGCAAAATATAGGCGTTGAGCGAGTCATAGCTCCCGGTGGAGCCGCCGGGCGGCTCCATGATCAGCGTCCCGCCTTTGGGGGCGCTCACGTCGACATATCCGAAAGCCTTGAAATCCGGCTTCTCGGCCAGGTCGCCGAAAATGGAAAGGCCGTGGCTTTCGACATCCGCCGACCGTGGCGCCGCGGCGAACCCTCGCGGGGCCGCGAGCAAGGCGACGCCGGCCGCGCCCGCTCGCAGAGCGCGGCGACGGGACAGTAAAAGCGCGAAGCGTTGTTCGGTCACGGGCTGCCTCAGGGAAGCGAGGATTGGGGGTCGACGCGGCTGCCGACTGATTCGCTGGCGATTATGTCGCTTTTTGGCGTCCTCGCCAGTCCGGCCTCCGCGTCGGGGAAGATTTCGGGCCGCTGGACCCGAGGTCGGTTGGGGCGACTCGGGGGATGGAAACAAAAATTGCCGGAGGAATAGTTTCGCGCCTAGCTGTTTCCCTTATATGACTTCATTCTCGGCGGTCCAACGATCGAAATCGCCGCCCCCAACTCATGCGAGGAGAAACAATAAATGGATGTGCGCCAATCCAGCCTGTTTCGTCAACGGGCGTTTATCGAGGGTTCATGGATTGACGCTGACAGCGGCGCCGTATTTCCGGTCCGTAATCCCGCGACCGGCGAAATTCTCGGCTCGGTTCCCGACATGGGCGTCGCTGAAACCCGCCGCGCCATCGACGCCGCGCGCCGCGCCTTGCCCGGCTGGCGCGGCAAAACCGCCAAGGAGCGGGCGCGGATCATGCGCCGCTGGCATGAACTCGCGCTTGAGGAGCTTGAGACTCTTGCGCATATCATCACCGCCGAGCAGGGCAAGCCGCTGGTCGAGGCGCGTGGCGAGATTCTCTATGGCGCCTCATTCATAGACTGGTTCGCCGAGGAAGGTCGACGGGTTTATGGCGACGTGCTGCCGATCACCAACGGGGACCGCCGCCAACTCGTGTTCAAACAGCCGATCGGGGTCGCCGCGGCGATCACACCCTGGAATTTTCCCTCGGCCATGTTCGCGAGAAAGGTCGGGGCGGCGCTTGGAGCGGGTTGCGTCATGGTGCTGAAGCCGGCGGAGCAGGCGCCATTTTCCGCGCTCGCGCTGGTCGAACTCGCCCAGCGCGCCGGGGTGCCGGACGGGGTCGTCAATGTGGTCACGGCGCTCGACCCGGCTCCGGTGGGGCTGGAGCTCACCCAAAACCCCGTCGTTCGCAAGCTCAGTTTCACAGGCTCGACCGAAGTCGGCAAGATTTTGCTGCGGCAGGCGGCCGAGAACGTGCAGAAATGCTCGATGGAGCTTGGAGGAAACGCGCCCCTTATCGTGTTCGATGACGCCGATCTCGATCTCGCGGTGAAAGGCGCTCTCGCCACCAAATATCGCAACTGCGGCCAAACCTGCGTTTCCGCCAACCGCATCCTTGCGCATGAGCGCATCGCCGACGCATTCGCGCGAAGACTGGCCGAAGCGGCGGCGGGGCTCAAGGTCGGCCCCGGCCTGGAGGAGGGCGCGGTGATCGGCCCTTTGATCGAGGAGGCCGCCGTCGAGAAATGCGAACGTCATGTCGCCGACGCCGTGAAGCGCGGCGCGAAGCTTTTGACCGGGGGCGAGCGGCACGCTTTGGGGGGGACATTTTTTCAGCCTACGGTGCTGGCCGGCGTCAAGGAGGACGCGCTCATCTTCCGGGAGGAGACTTTCGGTCCGGTGGCGCCCGTCGTGTCCTTCAAGGACGAGGACGACGCCATCCGCCTCGCCAACGCCACGTCTTATGGGCTGGCGGCCTATTTCTACAGCCGGAACATTCCCCGCGTGTTCCGCGTCGCCGAGGCGCTGGAGTTCGGGATGGTTGGCGTCAATGAGACGCTCATCTCATCCGAGGTCGCGCCCTTTGGCGGCGTCAAGCACTCGGGCCTTGGACGCGAAGGCTCGCGCTATGGCGTCGACGATTATCTCGAGATCAAATACGTCTGCCTCGGCGGGATGTGAGCGCGCAATAAAAAACGGCGCCCGGAGGCGCCGTTTTCCATTCCTGATCGTATGAGGCGGACGATCACAAATTATATGCCCTTTCCCCGTGGTCGGAGATGTCGAGGCCTTCGCGTTCTTGGTCTGGGGCGGGGCGGAGCCCGATTACGAGGTCCACCACTTTATAGAGGATCGCGGAGCCAATGCCGGAATAGAGCAGAGTGGCTCCGACCGCGGTGGCCTGTGCGATCATCTGGGCGAGCATTTCATATTTTCCAGCGTAGTTCTCGCCGATCGCGGTGTAGTCGGTGATGCCGACGCCGCCGAGGTCTGGGCTGACCAAAATGCCGGTGGCGAGCGCGCCGGTGACGCCGCCGATGCAGTGGACGCCGAAGACGTCGAGCGCGTCATCATAGCCGAAGGTGTTTTTCACCTTGGAGACGAAGAACAGGCAGATCGGCGAGACGACGAATCCAAGAACGAGCGAGCCGATTGGCCCCGCGAACCCCGATGCCGGCGTCACCGCGACAAGCCCCGCCACCGCGCCCGAGATCAGCCCCAAGAGCGAAGGCTTGCCCTTCACGGCCCACTCCGTCACCAACCATGACAGGGCGGCGCCGGCAGTGGCGACCATCGTGTTGACGAAGGCCAGGGCCGTCGTGCCGTTGGCCTCGAGATTGGAGCCGGCGTTGAAACCGAACCAACCGACCCACAGCAAGGAGGCGCCGACCATCGACAGGGTGAGCGAATGGGGCGGCAACGCTTCTTTCCCGTAACCGATGCGCTTGCCGACGATCAGCGCGCCCGCCAGTCCCGCGATGCCCGCGTTGATATGCACAACCGTGCCGCCGGCGAAATCCAGCGCGCCAACGCCCTTCATCCAGGGCGCGAGGCCCCCGGCGATCCATCCGACGGAGGCTGTCGCCGCGTCGATCTTGGCCTGCGCGGCCTGCTTGGCGGCGTCGGTCGTCGCGGCGGCGAGCTCCGTCGCGGCGTCGACGATGACATTGGGATCGGCCACGGCCCAGACCCAATGCGCGATCGGGAAGTAGATCAGCGTGACCCACGCGGTGATGAAGGCGAATACCGCCGAAAACTTCATTCTCTCGGCGAAGGCGCCGATGATCAGCGCCGGGGTGATCATCGCGAAGGTCATCTGGAACACGAAATAGGCGAGTTCCGGAACGACATGGCCCGGCGTGAAGGTCGGCGCCGTGGCGTCGACGCCGACGCCCTTCAGAAACGCTTTGCCAAGACCGCCAATATAGGCGTTGAGCGAACCGCCGTCGCCGAAGGCCAGCGAATAGCCATAGAGCGTCCACAGCACCCCAACCAGCGCGACGATGGCGAAGGTTTGCGTGAGGATCGACGCCATGTTCTTGGTCCGAACCAGGCCGCCGTAAAACAGCGCAAGGCCCGGAATGGACATCATCAGCACCAGAGCGCTCGAAATGAGCAGCCATGCGGTGTCGCCAGGATTGGGAACGGGCGCGTTGCCCGCGAATGCGGGCGCGGCGCCAAGGGCGAACAGCGACGTTCCCGCAAAAACGCAAGTGCGAGAAAAGCTTCGTTGCAGGCGAAGACTCATTGGGGACTCCTGATAGGTCAAGGGACAAATATTAAAGCGCGTCTTCGTCTTTTTCGCCGGTGCGAATGCGAACCGCGCGTTCGATCGGCGCGACGAAAATTTTGCCGTCGCCGATCTGGCCCGTGCGAGCCGTGTTCGTAATCGCCTCGATCGTCTTGTCGGTCAGCTCGACCGGAATGGCGACCTCGATCTTCAGCTTCGGCAGGAAGCTCACGGCGTATTCGGCCCCCCGATATATTTCCGTGTGCCCTTTTTGCCTGCCGTAGCCTTTGACCTCCGTCACGGTGAGTCCGTGGACGCCGATCGTCGTCAGCGCGTCTCGAACTTCATCGAGCTTGAAGGGCTTGATGATCGCGGTCACGATTTTCATCTGCCTATCCTGTGTTTGGTACATTAGACGGGCGGCGCCCGTGTGGTGAACAAGACGCCGCGCATGGCGCGATCGTTTGGAGCGCGAGATGTCCCGCGCACGGCGCACAACAATCAATTTGTGTGCCAGTGGCGCTAAATCCATTGTAATCATGTAGATGGGGCGGGCGGACTTTGATCTTCGGCGTAGCGCCTGCTCTTGCGCTCAAGCCGTTAGCGGATTTTGAGAAGGGCGAAAGGCCGATTTTGGGGGCGCCGCGGGGAGATTCCTTGCTTTCGTTGGGCGGAAGCGCGGGCGCCTTCAAAAACGGCAGAATTGCCCGGCAGGGATGAAACGCCTAAAAAGCGATCTGGAGACTGCTCAATTTTTCGGCCCTAAATTACGCCGTGGAAAAGTGGAAGGCGATTTCTCGCACAAGGCGCGCTCCCGATTTATCGAATCAATCATGCTTTAACAGGCTCGAGCAATTCCACTTCAACGCTTGCGAATGAGTCCTTCCTGCGCGACCGAAGCGACGAGCCGCCCCTCCCGCGTGAACAATTCGCCCCGCGTCAGCGCTCGCGCGCCCGAGGCATTGGGGCTGTCCTGGACATAGAGCAGCCACTCGTCGGCGCGAAACGATCGATGAATCCAGAGCGCGTGATCGAGGCTCGCAATCTGGAAGGCGGGGTCGAAGACGGTAAGCCCATGCGCCGAGAGCGCCGTGTTGAGCAGCGTCATATCCGAGAGATAGGCGAGCAGGGCGCTGTGAAGCAGGTGATCCTCGGGCAAGGGGCCAATGATCCGAAACCAGATCGATTGGGGGGTCGCGCCCGGCGCCGAACCGGTCAGGAACGCTTGCGGCTCCACGAACCTTATGTCCAGCGCGGAGGGCTGCTCCATGCGCTCCAGCGCGGCGCGCGGCAGGAAAGAACGCAGCCGTTCGGCGAGCGCGCTAGTGGTGGGCAGCGTTTCGGGCGGCGGAACCGCCGGCGGCTCCACGGCGTGCTCCAGGCCCGGCTCCCGAAGTTGAAAGGACGCTTCCATCGAGAAAATGACATGGCCGTCTTGCTTCGCGGCGCAGCGGCGCGTGGTGAAGCTCTTCCCGTCGCGGACCCGTTCGACGAAAAAATCAATCGGCGTTCTGGGGTCGCCGGCGAGAACAAAATAACCGTGCAGGGAGTGGACGGGGCGGTCATATGGCACGGTGCGCTGGGCGGCGGCGAGCGCCTGCGCGACGGCCTGTCCGCCATAGACCTGCTTGCCTGCGGTTGCAGGGCTGTAGCCGCGGAACCAGTCCTCGCCGCGGCTGTCCAGATCGAGCAGATCGAGCAATTGCTGGGTTGGATCGGGCATGACGGGTTATTCGATCCGCCGCGCTTCCTCGGGGAGCATGATCGGGATTCCGTCCCTTATGGGATAGGCGAGATGGGCGGACCGAGAAATCAGCTCTTGTCGGGCCGCGTCGTATTCGAGCGTCGATTTCGTCAGCGGGCACACCAAAATTTCCAACAGTCTGGGGTCGATCCGCGTCGTGGTCTCGCGCGCCCCTTCGCCCGGCTTCTCGGCGTTTTCGTCCATTTCGTCTCCTTACCCGCGCGTCGTTTGGTTGGTTGTCCCGGTCGGATCATAACGCTTCGCGTCGTTCGGCATCAATGGAGCTGACTCCGGTCCGCGCCGCCCCCAAGATGCGCGCGTTTTCCTTGCGCGAGGTCGAATTGAGCCAAACAGATCAGCGCTTCGGCGCGCGTCTTCAGGTCCACCGCCTCTAGAAGCGACTGCTTTTCCTGGGAGCCGAAAGGACACATCATCGCGAGGGCGTTGACGAGGGCCTCGGTGGGGGCGGCGTCTATGCTCGCCCAGTCGACTTCCAGTCTGGAGGCGTCGGCGAATTTGCGCAGCATCTCGGTCATGCGGGCGCGGTCCACCGCGTCTTCTCCGGCGCCCGGCTCCAGGTCATGGGAGAAAGCGTCATAGACGACGGCGCAACTGCGAAAAGGAGCGCCGTCGCTTCTCTCCTCGATTATCTTGAAACGGCAAACACCTGTCAGCGTGATCAGATAGCGTCCGTCGCCGGTCTCACTGAAATGGGTGAGCCGGCCGGCGCAACCAATTTGATATAGGCCGGACGGCCCGGCGCTCGGAAGAGGTTGAACCATGCCGATCAGACGGTCCGATGCGATGGCGCTGTCGACCATCGCGAGATAACGAGGCTCGAATATATTCAGCGGCAAGTCGCCCCTCGGCAGCAGCAGGGCTCCGGTAAGAGGGAAAATGCGCAGGGTTGCCGGCAACTGGTCGATCGAGACATACTGTTTGTTCATGCACATGTCACGCCAGCGCTCCCGGATTGCCCCGCGAGGCTCGATCAGGCGAACAACAAGGTCGAGAGCTTTTTTCGCGCGCTCGCGGTAGCCTTGTCCATCGGTCCCCACGCCTCGAAAAACTGGACGAGCTGCTTGCGCGCGCCGTCATCATTCCAATTACGGTCGCGTCGAATGATTTCAAGGAGCTGATCGGCGGCTTCTTCACGAAGTCCCTTGGCGTTCAAGGCCAGCGCCAGATCGAGAAGGGCTTGCGGATCGCCGGGGTTCGTCTCGGCGCGCTGGCGCAGTGCGTCGACCTCATCGAGCGCGCTCGCCTGAATCGCGTTCTCCAGCGCCGCCGCCGCGGCAAGGATCGAAGGATCGCCGCGTAGCGATTCCGGCGTGGAGGCGAGCAGGCCCCGAGCCTCTTCGAGTCGACCAAGAGCGACGTAAAGCCTCGCCAACTCGGCCCAGGCCTTGGGTTGCGGCGGCTTGATCGCCGCCAATTGCGTCAGGAGGGCTTCGGCCTCGTCGATCTGGCCGGCCGCCAACAGGTTCTCCACCGACGCGAGGGCGTCGGCGTCCGCCTCGATGGGGCCGATCAGCCGCTCCAAAAAACCCTTGATCTGACTCTCGGGCAGAGCGCCGACGAAACCATCGCTGGGTCGGCCGCGCTGAAACGCCACGACGGCGGGAATAGACTTGACGCCTAGCTGGCCGGCGATTTCCGGTTCTTCGTCGATATTCATCTTGACCAGGAGAACCTTGCCCTTGGTCGCCTTCACCAGTTTTTCGAGAACGGGGGCGAGCTGGCGGCAGGGTCCGCACCACGGCGCCCAGAAATCGACCAGCACGACCCGCCTCATCGAGGTTTCCAGGACGTCCGCGCGAAAGCGCGCCGTGGTCGTTTCAATCGGCGCTTCTTCGGCGACCGCCTGTCCGGGGTTGATCGCGAAATCGTTTGAAGTCATCGTTTGCCTCCCCTTGAGCCCTGCGGTTCGATCTAAAGGCGTGTGAAGTTCAGATAAACGGGTTTCCGACCCGCCGCTATCGCCTTGCTTTCATATTTGGTCCGAGTCCAGCCCTCCCAAGGATCGAGCCAGTCCGCGGAGGCCTTGGCGGTCCATTCGAAATATGGGGATACTCCGATGCGCGCGAGAGTCCATGCGGCGTAGTCGTCTATGTCGGTGGAGAAGCGAAGCTCCGCGCTTTTTTTCATTACGCGCGCGAGTCGCGCCAGGGCGTCCTCCGAAACGAAGCGTCTCTTGCGCTGGCGGCGTTTCGGCCAGGGATCGGGATAGAATAAATAGACCCGCGAGAGGCTTGCGTCGGGCAGGCGATCCAGCGCTTCGACGGCGTCGCCGCGATAGAGGCGGATGTTTTTCAGTTCGCGGCGCTCGATCCGAGAAAGCAGCCGGGCGACCCCGTTGACGAAGGGCTCGCAACCGATGAAGCCCACATCGGGCTCGCTGCTCGCCGCTTCGATCAGATGTTCGCCGCCGCCAAAGCCGACCTCCAGCCGCAATTCGCGCATGGGTTCTGGGAAAAGCGCCGAGGGATCGATCGGTTTGGAGACGTCGAGGGAAAGCGCCGGCAGCAGTTGCGAGATCAACTCGGTCTGATGGGGACGAAGCGCCTTGCCTTTGGAGCGCCCAAACAAACGACGCGGGGCGCTGGAGCGCTCCGCGTCTTCTGTAGAGACGGCCGTGATCTTCGACACGATCAGGAGAAATGCGCCTTCAATTTGTCGGCGATGTCGGTCTTCTCCCAAGAGAATCCGCCGTCCGCGTCGGGCGTACGGCCAAAGTGGCCATAGGCGGAGGTGCGCGCGTAAATGGGCCGGTTGAGCTGGAGATGTTCGCGAATGCCGCGCGGCGACAGGCGCATGATCTGCGGCAACACCGCTTCGAGCTTGTCCTCCGCGACCTGGCCAGTCCCATGCAGATCGACGTAGATCGACAACGGCTCCGCCACGCCGATGGCGTAGGCGAGCTGGATCGTGGCGCGATCGGCCAGACCCGCCGCGACCACGTTCTTGGCGAGATAACGGGCGGCGTAGGCCGCCGAGCGGTCGACCTTGGTCGGGTCCTTGCCCGAGAAGGCCCCGCCGCCGTGCGGAGCTGCTCCGCCATAGGTGTCAACGATGATCTTGCGGCCGGTGAGGCCCGCGTCGCCGTCCGGCCCGCCGATGAAGAACTTGCCGGTGGGGTTCACGTGCCACACGGTTTTGTCCGTGATCCAACCCTGGGGCAGCGCTTCCCTGATATAAGGTTCGACGATACGGCGGATGTCCTCGGGCGAGAGGCTCTCGTCGACATGCTGGTGAGAGAGGACGATCTGATTCGCCTCCACCGGCTTGCCGTCCACATAGCGGACCGTCACCTGGCTTTTGGCGTCGGGGCCAAGCCCCTTCTCCTGGCCGGAGTGGCGCGCATGAGCCAGTTTTTGCAGTATCTTGTGGGAATAATAAAGCGGAGCGGGCATGAGGTCAGGGGTTTCCCGCACGGCGTAGCCGAACATGATGCCCTGATCGCCCGCGCCCTCGTCCTTGTTGCCGGCGGCGTCAACGCCCTGGGCGATGTCGGCGGACTGCTCATGGAGCAGGACTTCCACTTTGGCGTTTTTCCAGTGAAAGCCTTCCTGCTCGTAGCCAATGTCCTTTATCGCCATGCGGGCGATATCCTCGATATGCTCGAAAGCGAGATGGGGTCCCCTTACCTCGCCGGCGATCACGACCCGATTGGTGGTGCAAAGCGTTTCGGCCGCGACGCGAATGACGTAAGGATCGACGCCCGCCTTGGCCCCCTCCCGGAAAAACTCGTCGACGATTTCGTCGGAGATCCGGTCGCAGACTTTGTCCGGGTGACCTTCGGAAACAGACTCGCTGGTGAAGAGATAATTTTTACGAGCCACTTCAAAACCTCGCCTTCAGGCTTGGCGCCGCGCGCGCCGAGGCGCCCGACCGCACGAATTGGGAATGGCTCATTTCGCAGCAAGTGTTCGTTTCGTCAAGCGCGCCGGCCGAGATTTGTTCGTTAAATCGAACACCCTTTGGCTGGGGGCCTTTTTTTAAGCTTTCAGGGCCCTTCGGGTGTTTCTTGTTCGATCGTGGCGCCCTCCTGTTCCGCCAGGGTGGCGACCAGCTCCACGATTTTCTTGCGAATCTTGGGATCGCGAATGCGGGCGAAGGACCGGTTGAGATGCAGCCCCTCCGCCGTGCCCAGAAAATCCACCACGAATTGAGACGAACTCTCCTCCTCGATGCCCTGGGGAAATGTGCTGGAAGTGGGAGCGCCTTCAAAAAAGAAGGAAGGCGGGACGTTCAGTGTTTTGGAGATTTGCTGGAGACGGCTTGCGCCAATGCGGTTGGCGCCTTTTTCGTATTTTTGGATCTGTTGAAACGTTAGCCCAAGCGCCTCGCCCAATTTTTCCTGGCTCATTTTCATGAGCACCCGCTGCATTCGGACTCTGCTGCCGACATGGCGGTCAATCGGGTCAGGCGTCTTCTTCACGTCCCAGGTCTCCAATCCCTGTGTTACTTAAACCGCGTCGCAGGGGAATATGCAATACATTGTATTTTAACAAAAACTACAATGTAGTGAGCCGTCGTTCGCGGCTTTCTCCAAGAGTTGGCTATAATGCGGGATTTCATTCGTCGCGCGCGAGCCGGACGGCAGGGAGTCCGCGTCCGAGATTTTTCGCTGACATTCAGCCAGAAAGGCGCCCGACCCGGCGGCTCCGCGCGGGCAGGGAGACATTGAACTGGATTGGATCGAATAATGCAAGCGGCTCAGACGCCCCGCCCTTCCGATCCCAACATGCGGCTGCCCCTCGCCGACCGCGACGAGAAGCGTGTGACCCAGGGGAATAGGACGAGCAAATGAGAGCTACGATCCGGACAGGCGGCTGCAATTGCCCACGGATGACGTGAGCATGTGTTGGCGGAGCTGGCGGCGCATCTGGGCCGGCCATCAACTCGGCGTCAGAATGTGGTCGTCTGAAGGATGATGCCGAAGGGCTGGCCGCCGGCGCAGGAGCCTTTGTTGCGCCCCCGCAGCAGGCGCAGCGGATCGCAAAGCGCCGATGTCGGCCCACGAAGGGGCGCAGCGGCGGAATCTCGATCTCGTCATATTCGCCGATCAGATCGGCGGGCGCGCCGTCTTCGAAGCCGCAGCCACAAAGTTCACAGTGCGTCGGGATGTGGTCCTCGATCGCATCGGGATTGTCAGCGAGCTCCCGCTTGTGGCCTCAGGGCCGGGCTTGCGCTTTCGCGCCGCTCCTTGCGATCCGTCGACGGCGGTTTCGAGGACGTGCGCGATGTCTCATCGGGGCGCGGCAAGCGCCGAGCCAACTGGATCGGCTCCTGCTTGGAAAATCGCTCCAGCTCGTCGCCAATCATTTCATTCCTGAGAATTAGAGCCGAACCGCTCCCGCGTGGATGCGGTTGTGGAGTTTCCCGTCCAAAGGCGCGTAGCCACCCCTCTCCGGATCCGCGAAATAAAGCGGCTCGCCGATTTTCGCCGGATCGAAGCCTTCGGCCGCGAGCGTCTGCGCCTTGTGCTTGAAAGTGCCGGTTATCTCGATGGAAGAGCGCAGCCTGAGGAAGAGTGGCCGGGCGTAGCTTGGCAGCGACGCCTCCGCATGGCGACGCAGGCCAGGTAAATCGAAACCTTGGTCGACGACGAGAGCAGCCATGCCGGCGCGCCCTTCGTGGCCGGGAACGACCACGCCATAGACGACGGCGTCGCGCACGCCAGGGAATTTCATTAGAACCTGAGCCACCTCGAAGGTGGAGACATTTTCTCCCTTCCAGCGGAAACTGTCGCCAATGCGATCAACGAAATAATAGAATCCGCGCGCGTCCTTGCGCATGAGGTCGCCGCTGCGCATCCAGACGTCTCCAGCTTCGAAAACGTCACGCAGAATTTTCTTTTCCGAGTCCTTGCGGCTCAGATAGCCGTCGAAGCCGGCGCTGGACGCGTCGTCGACGTCGATCCTCGCAATCGCCTCGCCCGCCTCATCGACGCCGCGGCGGATGCAGCGCCCGTCCTCGCCGCGCGCTATCGCGTCGGCGGCTTCGTCGAAGGCGACCAACGCCACAGGAAAGCGTTGCGCCAGGAAGGCCGGAATGCGTCCGATCGCGCCCGGCTCGCCCTCGACATTGTAAAGCGAGAAATTACTCTCGGTCGCGGCGTAAAATTCGAGAATGCGGGGAATGTGGAAGCGTTGCTGAAACGAGGTCCAAACGTCGCCCCGTAGCCCGTTGCCGAGGGCGAGGCGCAAGTTATGCCGCTTGTGCGCCTCGCAATCCGGAGCGTTGACCAGATAGCGGCACAGCTCGCCGATATATTGGAACAAGGTGCATTGTTGCGCAGCGACGTCTTCCCAGAAATTGGAAACCGAAAATCGCGGGCGCAGAACCACCGAGCCGCCGGCGAGCAGCGCCGACCACACCGCCACGACGCCGCCAACGGAGTGATACATCGGAAGGCAATTATACATGCGATCCATTGGACCGGCGTCGATCAGACCAGAGAACCACAGGCTCCAGTTCATTAGACGGCGATGGGTGACGATGGCGGCCTTGGGCAAGCCGGTGGTGCCGGAGGTGAAAATATAGAGGGCGCGGTCATTGAGCGTGACCTCGCGTTGTTCTGCGGGACGCAGCGGCTCCCCCGAGATCGCTGCGGTCTCGGGGGAGAACGACCGTCGCCCATCCGCCGTTTCTTCGAAACCGATGACCTCGAGCGGGGAATCGAGCAACGCCGCTGCCTGCCGGCAGGTCTCGTCAAGTTCTCGGGCGGCGATCACGCAACGGGCTTGCGCCGCGCCAAGACAATGCGCGAGAGCGGAGGCGGGAAGATTGACGTTAAGAAGCGCCACCACGACGCCGACGCGGGTGAGACCCAGCCAAATGGCGGCGTAATCGGCGCGGTTTCCCATCGACAAGGCGACGACCTCGCCCTTTCGCAAATCGTTTTTCAAAGCCCAACGCGCATAGCGATTGGCCCGCGCCGCGAATGTTGCGAAGGTCACTGTCTCGTAATTGTCGATCACCGCCACGGCGTCGCCCTGCAAGGCGGCGACTTCCTCGAAGGCCACGCCGAGGATACGGCGTCGATCCGCCTCAATCCGCGCGACGTTCTGCAACGCGCGCAGCCAATCCTTGTTGGCGGAGCGTTTTTCTGGCGCCGGAGCGCCGGCGCCGGTCTTGAGGTCGTTCATAACAGCATGTTCCCCAAAAGTGTGCAGCGGTTTTTGGAATAGAACATGCTCGATCGATTACGTTCAACGCGCGTTCGACTCAATTTTGAACGAACGCCCGCTAGCGAAGGCTCTATTCCTCCAACGATAGTTAATGCACGTTTCACCGGCCTTTGATTGGAAAATCCCCCGCGTTTCGATCCAAATCAACGTAACTTGTTAGGGTTACCAAATACATTCGCTTCGCCCCACGCCCGCGTCAGGCTTTATTTATTTTCTCATCGTTATGACGAAGCATGGTCTCCGGCTTCGAACGTCACCATCCGCCGGATTTTCGGAGAGGTCGCGCTAATGCGTAGTGAAACCATCGCGGTGCATGGCGGTTTCGACAACGATCCCGCGACCAAGGCGGTCGCGGTTCCCATATACCAGACCGTATCCTACGAATTCGACAGCGCCGATCACGCTGCGGCGCTCTTCGATCTCGAAGCCGAGGGCTTCCGTTACAGCCGAATCGCCAATCCCACGGTGGAGGTGTTGGAAAAACGCATCGCCCAACTCGAAGGCGGCGTCGCCGCGCTCGCCGTGGCCACGGGACAGGCGGCGCTATATTATGCTTTCGCCAATGTCGCCGATCATGGCGGCAACATCGTCGCGGCGCCCACGCTTTATGGCACCACCCACACACTGTTGCAGCATATTCTCCCGCGTCAAGGCGCCGGCGTCAGATTCGCGCAAAGCGACCGGGCCGGGGACATGGCGGCCGCCATCGACGAAAATACGCGGGCCCTGTTTTGCGAAAGCGTGGGAAATCCTGCCGGCAATATCTGCGACATCGCCGCCCTCGCCGCGGTCGCTCATGCTCGGGGCGTTCCCCTGATCGTCGACAACACGGTCGCCACGCCGATTCTGCTTCGGCCGATCGAACACGGCGCCGATATCATCGTGCATTCACTCACGAAATTCATGGGCGGCCACGGAACGACGCTCGGCGGCGCCATCATCGACAGCGGCCGATTCCCCTGGCGCGAGCATCCCACGCGCTTCCCCATGTTCAACCAGGCGGACGCATCCTATCACGGCATGGTCTATGTCGATCATTTTGGCGAAGCCGCCTATATCGCGCGGGCGCGGAGCGTCTATCAGCGCACGATGGGAGCTGTGCTGCCGGCGCTTTCGGCTTTTCTTCTGTTGCAGGGACTGGAAACCGTCGCTTTGCGTGTTGAGCGGCATGTCGAAAACGCGAGAAAGGTCGCGGAATTTTTGAGCCGCGACCCGCGTGTCGCATGGGTGAACTATTCGGGCTTTCCCGACAATCCGCATTTCGCTCTCGCACAAAAATATCTCGCCGGTCGAGCGTCTTCGTTGCTGACTTTCGGCGTCTTGGGCGGTCTGGAGGCGGGAAAGGCCTTTTATGACTCGCTGCGCCTCGTCAAGCGTCTCGTAAACATTGGCGACGCCAAGACGCTCGCCTGTCATCCCGCTTCGACCACGCATCGTCAAATGTCCCGCGCCGAACAGTCGAAGGCGGGCGTGACGCCGGAGATGATCCGTCTCAGCGTCGGCATCGAACATAGAGACGATATAATTTCCGATCTCGATCAGGCGCTGGCGGTGGCGCAAGAGGCCAGAATTTCCCCCACGCTCCAGCAAGAAGGGGTCTATTGACGTGTCCATCTCCGTCACCCCTCGATCGCACCTCGCTGAGACGCTGGAAATCGCGCTCGTCAATAATATGCCCGACCAGGCAATCGACGCGACCAGACGTCAGTTCACGCGGCTTCTCGACATGGGAGCGAATGGAGCGCCCTTCCGCTTGCGCTGTTATGCGCTGCCGAGCGTGCCGCGCAGCGAGACTGGGCGCCGAACTCTCGCGCAGACTCACGACGACGTCGACGCGCTTTACGCGCGCGGCGCCGACGCTCTGATCGTCACGGGCGCCGAACCGCGCGCCGACACGCTCGAACAAGAGCCCTACTGGAACGACTTCGCGCGGCTGGTCGATTGGGCGCGATCGCATACATTGAGCGCCTTGTGGTCGTGCCTTAGCGCCCATGCCGCCGTTCAGCTCCTCGATGGCGTCGGAAGACAACGCCTCGAAAAAAAACTCAGCGGCGTCTTCGACTTCGAGATCCTCGATCACGATTGGGCGAATGAAGGCGCCAAGGGCGCGATAACCGTGCCTCACTCCCGATACAATGGGCTGTCCCAGCGGGAGCTGGAGCAGCGCGGCTACAACATATCCTCTTGGTCGCCGACGGCGGGCGTGGACAATTTCTGGCGACGCGAGCCCAGTCTGTTCCTGTTCACGCAAGGACATCCCGAATATGACGCCGACACGCTTGCGCGCGAATTCAGGCGGGACGTTCTTCGTTATCTGACCGGGGAGCGCGGCGAACTGCCGGCGCCGCCGGAAAATTATTTCTCGACCCTAAGCCAGTCGCGTTTCGAGGAGTTACGCCGCCAACGCGATTCCGTCAATCGCCGCCATTTCGCGGAAAGGCTGAACCAGATTCTTGCTAACGAGCCACTCGCGCGACACTGGAGCGATGACGCGGCGAGGCTCTACAGGAATTGGCTCGCCAATGTCTCGGCGGAAAAGGCCCGGCGTCTTCGGAATGCGTCTTGACGCCTCTTGTGAAGCGAGTTGAAAGCCTGTCGTCATGCGCAGCGCCGTCTCGCTGGGCGCGATCGGCGCGCGCGAGGATCTGGGGACGTTAACCTTGGCGCTTGTTCCGCCCGCCTCCAAAAACAGTTCTTAACTTTGTCGCCGCTTAATGGCGCTTGATAAGGCTAATGTTTCGCCTGGGTTCTGGACCGTCGCGCCGCGCGAGGGCTAAGGCGGCTCGAAAAGCGGTCGGGAGCGAAAGCCAGCCCGCGAGGAGAGGATTATGATCGGCAAAATGAAAATCAACTTCGGCAGCGCTAACGATCTGGAGCTCAAGCCGGCGCCGATCAATCCCGAATGGATACTCGAGGGCGCGCCCTTGGCCCGGAACGCGCTCCTTTCGCAGAGCGACGACGGCGCGGCTTTCACCCTTGTCTGGGACTGCACCGCAGGCGTGTTCGACTGGAACTATGACATCGACGAAACAGTGTTCGTCATCGACGGCTCCGTCGTCGTCATGGACAAACAAGGCGGGTCCGTCCATCTCAAGCAAGGGGACACCGCGTTTTTTCCGGCTGGATCGAAGGCGTTGTGGCGCGTGGAATCCTATGTCCGCAAGATCGCCTTTTGCCGTAAGCCGCCTCACCCAAGCTATTTGGTCGCCAGGAACATCGCCAAGTCCCTTTTGCGTGGCGTGGGCTTACGCAAGAAAGAAGGCGCCACGCTTGGCATGTTTGGAAGGGTCGCCGGGTGACGCCGCTCGATCCTTTCGGCGCCAGAGCATCCCGCACAGTCAAGAAGGGTTGAATCATGACAATGGCTGCTTCTTCGTCGATCTCGGCGGCGCCCACGAAAACCTGGACCTTTTTCGAAGGCGCATGGCGCGATGGCAACCAACCGGTGCTCGGCGTGCGGTCGCACGGCGCATGGCTCGGCTCCGTCGTGTTCGACGGAGCCCGCGCTTTCGAAGGCGTCACGCCCGATCTCGACAGGCATCTCGAAAGGGTCAATCGTTCCGCGGCAAATATGTTGCTGAAGCCCGTGGTCGAAGTCGACCATTGGCGAGCGCTTGTCGAAGAGGGATTGAGTCGCTTCGAGCCTGACGCGCAACTTTACATCCGCCCGATGTATTGGGCTGAGCAGGGCCTCGGCGGCGGCGTGCGATTCGATCCCGCCACCACCAATTGGTGCCTGACGATCTATGAAGCGCCGATGCCCACGCCCCGCGGCGCGGCGGTCACGCTGTCGCCGTTTCGCCGACCCACCATCGAGTCGGCGCCGGTGAACGCCAAGGCGAGTTGTCTTTACGCCAACGGCGCTCGGGCCTTGATAGAGGCCTCCCAGAGAGGATTCGACAATTGCCTGCTGCTCGATGCGCTCGGCAATGTCGCCGAATTCGCGAACTCCAACGCCTTCCTGGCCAAGGACGGCGTCGTGTTCACCCCCGCGCCGAACGGGACTTTTCTTGACGGTATAACGCGCCAGCGCGTCATCGGCCTGTTGCGCGAATCGGGCGTCGAAGTCATCGAAGCGGTTCTTTCCTATCGCGACTTTCTGAACGCCGACGAAATATTTTCGACCGGCAATTTTCAGAAAGTCGCGCCGATGACGCGCATCGACCAGCGGGAGTTGGAACCCGGACCATTCTACACAAAAGCCCGCGCGCTCTACTGGGATTTCGCTAACGGCGTAAATCGCCCAAAGCCCATGCTGCGGGCGGCGTCTTAATTATTTCGCGACTGTGACGCCGCCCGGATCGCTGAAAGATTCGCAGCGGGCGTGATGCGTTCGGGGTCTATCTTGACATGCAGGATGGCGGGTCTTCCCGAATCCCGCGCGGCTTCGAAAGCGGGCGCGAAATCGACGGTGCGTTCGACAATCGCGCCAAACCCACCGAAGGCGCGCGCATAGGCGGCGAAATCCGGATTTCGCAGATCCGTCGCGATAACGCGGCCGGGGAAGCTCCGCTCTTGATGCATTCGAATCGTTCCGTAGCTGGCGTTGTCGCAAACGATGACGATTATAGGCAGTTCGTATTGCACGGCGGTGGCGAATTCCTGGCCATTCATCAAAAAATCTCCGTCGCCATTGATGGACAGCACGACGCGACCGGGAAAGAGCTGCTTGATGGCCACCGCCGCCGGCACGCCATAACCCATGCTGGCTGAAGTCGGCGCAATGTGGGAAGCGAAGCGCCTGAAACGAAAATAGCGATGGATCCACGCCGCATAATTGCCCGCCCCATTGCAAATAATCGCATCTTCGGGGAGATTTTCGCTCAGCCACATCATGACGCGCGCGAGATCGACATCGGCAGACGGTGAAGCGTCGGATGAAAACGCCAAATAAGCATCGTGAGCGTGGGCGGTTTCTGTCCGCCAGATCGGGGTTTCTGGAGACCGCAGTTGACCGAGCGCCTTGGCGAAGGCGCGCGGCGTCGCGTGAATAGACAGATTGGTCGCATAGACCCGACCGAATTCCTCCGCCTCCGGATAGACATGCACGAAGGTCATGCGCGGGCGTGGAAGATCAAACAGACGATATGATTGCGACGGGATTTCGCCCAGACGTCCACCGACCAGAACGAAGAGATCGCTGTCCTGAACGCGCTTGATCAGCGCGGGATTGGCGTTCAGCCCGAGATCGCCGACATAACAAGGATCGAGGGCGTCGAAAAGCGGAAGGCGACGGTAGCTGGTCGCAACCGGCATGGCGAAGCGCTCCGCGAAGCCGTGCATCATTCTACGGGAGTCTTCGTCCCAGCGCGATCCGCCAAGCACGAAGATGGGCCGCCGCGCCCTAGCGATCAATTGTTCCAGTTCGCGCATCTCCTCGGCGCCGGGACTCGTTTCGATGTCCCGGTGAGCAGGATGGATCGCGTCGCCGGCTTCTTCGTCCAGCATGTCCTTTGGAAGCGATAGAACCACGGGGCCGGGCCGTCCGGCGCAGGCGATCGCATAGGCTCGGGAAACGAATTCATTGATCCTGTTCGCCTGATTGACTTCCGCGACCCATTTGGCGACGCCGCCAAACATCGCGGGGTAATCGACTTCCTGGAAAGCCCCGCGTTCGCGAACGAAACGTTCGA
The DNA here is from genome assembly GCA_002862095.1 of Methylocystis sp. KS32. Classification (GTDB taxonomy): domain Bacteria; phylum Pseudomonadota; class Alphaproteobacteria; order Rhizobiales; family Beijerinckiaceae; genus Methylocystis. Next base: position 465,528 of record PHSQ01000001.1, read on the forward strand.
CCTGGCCTATGAACAGGATGAGCGGCGTCGAATCATGCTGGGCGATATGCACGCCGGCGAGGGCGTTGGCGGCGCCTGGGCCTCTGGTGACGAAACAAATCCCCGGCCGGCCCGTGGCCTTGCCGTGGGCGTCCGCCATCATCGCGGCGCCAGCCTCGTTGCGGCATACGATGAGCGAAAGACGGCGTTCGTAGCAGGCGTCGAGAACCGATAGATAGCTCTCTCCGGGCACGCAGTAAATTCTGTCGACGCCGAGGACGATCAATTGGTCGACCAGAGCGAGGGCGGCGGTTTTTTGCGTTGGCGTCATGATGCGCTCTTTTTGCATTCAGTGGCCGGAATATCAGGGTCCAAACAAGACCGACTCGCAGAAGCTCAGATCACCCATGCGCGGAGGCTCGGGGCCCTTGAAATATTTCGGGCCGCGATTGGGCCGATAGAACCCGACGAGTCCCGGCAGAGGCCCATTGGAATCGACAATGATCACGAAATGACCGCGGCTCCATAGCTTCCGGCCGATCGGTCCCGAAAAACGAGCGTAATCATGGAGCCCGCGACAATAGACGAGCTGAAGAGCCGGAAGCGTTTCATGAAAAAGCCGCCTCTCCAGAAAAACAAAGGGGTGCGCCTTGCCCTTCTCGATCACGACGAAAGACAGACAGCCATAATTCTGGTGAGCTTCGAGAATGCCGCGCTCCTCCTTCGTGAGCGACGCGGCGTAATCCTTTTTTACCGAAAATTCCTGGGCTCGCGCTTTCGACGCCCAAGGCCCCAAGGCAGGGATGGAAAGCACCTGGCCTTCGCAATAACGGCGGAAACCTTGAGCCTCTATGATCGGCCACGTGTGAAGCGCGGGCGACACATTTATGTAGGTCACATCCTTTAGACGCACCGCGGCGGCGATCAAAAGCGACGCGTATCCCTGGTAGGCGGGGTCGACATACCAACTCGATATGTTGCACCGCGCCTTGGCTGCTCCCACGCCATCACACAAGGAAAATATCATCAGGATGACGCCGACCGGGCGTCCCCCGCAATCGAGCATGTAACCAAACCGGGGATAACCTGGGGGAACCTCCCGGCGCACGAGTTTCTCCAGCGCGCGCGCCCAATATTCTCGCGATCGAGCGGCAAATCCTTCGGCGAGGAGTTCCATGACGGCTTCAACATCTCCTTCGCCTATCAACCGGCATCGGATGCGGGGAGGCGTGTCACGAGTCATTTTTGTTCACCATCAATTCCTGAACAGCTTGCGCGATATGAATAAAGAGAGGAAAAATATTGAAACTCTGACAACGACGGAACAGCCCAGGTGTCGATAAGACTAACCATCATTTCCCAAATCGAGAACATAGCCGCCGAGCAGAGCAAGAAGATCGCGCCTCTGGACGACAGTCTCCTCCTGTCTCAATCCGGGCTTGACTCCTTGTGCTTCGCTATCCTCGTCGCTCGCCTCGAGGATATATTGGGAACCGATCCCTTCACCGCGTCAGACGAAGTGTATTTTCCGACGACGCTAGGCGAATTTGTCGAGCTTTATGAACACTGCCCCGCCTGAAACAACCCTCGAAGGGCTTATTCGCTCAAGGCCGCGATTCCGGCTCGAGACTTGCTCGGGCGCCGTTCTTGGCTCGGAGGTTTTGGGATCGTTGACCTATGTCGGCGGGCTCTCTCGTCTCGCGGGTAAATCCGTCCTGATTGGCGCGAAGTCCCAATTGGCGGCCGCCCGCGCCATGATAGAGCTCGACGGCTTCGCCGCCCGCCTCGTTATTTGTCCTCCCGACTTCTCGCCCGAGAGATTGGCGAGCGTCATCGAGCAGGCGCGGGTCGACGCCATCGTCTGCGAGGACTCTCGGATGGTTTTCGGCTCGGCGCGCCCGCTCTTTGTGATCGAGAGCGCCGGGACGCGGGAGGAACGGATCGAGTCGCCGCGTCTTCGGACCCAATGGCTCCTGCCTACCTCTGGAACGACCGGCCCTCCAAAACTTGTGGCCCATAGTCTTAACAGTCTTCTAGGCGCCATAAAGGGCGCGAGCAATGGGCCGTCTCCCGTCTGGACGACATTTTACGATATCCGTCGCTATGGCGGCTTGCAGATTTTTCTGCGCGCCTGCGTCGCCGGTGCGACTTTGGCGCTCTCCGACGCCGAAGAATCACTCGACGGTCATATCGCGCGTTGTCTTAGGCTTGGCGTCACCCATATCTCGGGCACGCCGTCGCATTGGAGACGGCTCCTGATGAATCCCAATCACGTTTTACTCGAACCAGAATATGTCCGTCTCTCCGGCGAAATCGCGGATCGCGCGATACTGTCCGCCTTGCGGGAAGCCTATCCGAAAGCGCGGGTCGTTCACGCCTATGCGTCGACCGAAGGGGGCGTCGGCTTCGAGGTGACGGACGGGATGGAAGGCTTTCCGGCTTCGCTTCTGGACGTCGAAGGCGAAATTGAATTGCGGTTGCGCGACGGTTCTCTTCACATTCGCTCGCCTCGAACCGCGACAAGCTATGTCGGGCGGGACGATTTGCAGCTTCGCGACAAGGAAGGCTTCGTGGATACGGGGGACATGTTGGAACGGATAGGCGAGCGCTGCTTTTTCAAGGGACGCCGCACCGGGGTCATCAATGTCGGCGGACTCAAAGTTCATCCGGAAGAGGTCGAGCAGGTCATCAACGCATATGAAAAAGTGCGAATGTCCCGTGTCGGCGCGCGGCGAAATCCGATCATCGGGGACATTATCGCCGCGGAAATCGTGTTGCGGGAAGAGACGGCGACGACCGAGGACGAGGACGCGCTGAAGCACGACATTCTCGAGTTCTGTCGCGCTAGGCTGCCGCGCCATATGGTCCCCGTCACGATGCGTTTCGTTCCGGCGCTGGACGTTCTCGCGAGCGGCAAACTGGCTCGCCGCCATGCGTAACGTCATCGTCACCGGGGCCAGCCGAGGTCTCGGCCTCGCGATTTCTTGTCGTCTGGTCGAAGATGGGTTTCGCGTCATCGCCATCGCGCGCCGCGAAACCGACGCCTTGCGCGAGAAAATCGAAAGCCTGCCCGAGGGCGCGTTGACTTTCGAGTCTTCCGATCTCGGGGATATCGATTCTCTGTCGACGTTGGCGGCCTCGATAAAGAAAAGACATGGCGCGCCCTTCGGTCTCGTGAACAACGCCGCCATCGGCGCCGAAGGTCTGCTCGCGACGATGCACAATTCTCAAATCGAGGATCTCATTCGGCTCAATGTCACCTCGCCAATCGTACTGAGTAAATATGTCGTAAGGCAAATGATGGCGGCGGGTGGCGGACGGATCGTCAATATCTCCTCGATCATCGCCAATACGGGTTACAGCGGATTGAGCGCCTATGGCGCCAGCAAGGCGGCGCTGGTGGGGTTCACAAAATCCCTGGCGCGTGAAGTGGGACGGCTCGGAGTCACCGTGAACGCCGTCTCTCCCGGCTTCATCACAACGGAAATGACCGCCTCTCTCGCCGATGATGACCGCGCGAAGATCGCGAATCGGGCCGCCTTGCGCCGGCTGGCCGAACCGCGAGACGTGGCCAATGCCGTGAGCTTTCTCATGCACGACAATGCGCGCAATGTGACAGGGACTGTCGTCACGATCGACGCAGGCGCGACGGCTTGACTGTTCAGCCTTCGTCGAGGGCAAGATAACGGCCCCAGAGCGGCGTTTTTCCAATCGCGCGCGCAAAGGCCAAATGAGCCTCGGCTTCTTCGGCGGTGAGGCGTGAGGTCAGGGGCTGCGGCCGGCTGCGCAGCAAACCGGTCTGCGTCTGAGCCATGACTTTTTGTTCGACGCTGAGAGACAGCGCCGCCTGCCGCCCCCCCATCAACTCGGCGTAGACTTCGGCCAGCAATTGAGCGTCCAGCAGGGCGCCGTGCTTCTCGCGGCGCGACGCGTCGACGCCATAGCGCTGACAAAGCGCATCGAGCGAATTCGAGGCGCCGGGATGGCGACGGCGAGCGAGCGCCAGAGTATCGGTGACGGTCGACATGTCGATGCCCGGCAATCGCAGTCGCGACAATTCCGAATTGAGGAACCGAACGTCGAATTCCGCATTGTGAATAATGAGCTGGGCGTCCTCGATGAATTCATTGAACTCATCGACGATCTCGGCGAATTTTTTGTGTTGCGAGAGGAAGTCGGCCGAAAGGCCATGCACCCGAAAGGCCTCGTCGGGCATATCGCGCTCTGGATTTATATAGACGTGAAAGACACGGCCGGTTGGAATGAGATTAGCGATCTCGACGGCGCCGATTTCCACAACGCGGTCACCCTTGGCGGGGTCGAGCCCCGTCGTTTCGGTGTCGAGCGCGATTTCCCGCATTATAAATCTTCCTTCCCTTGTGCGCGGAGATGCTCCAATATCAACCGAGCCTGCTTTCGAGCCGAGTCCAATCCCTCGTTGGTGGAGATGACGAAATCGGCGCGGCGGCGTTTTTCATCGTCGGGCGTCTGACGCGCCAGGATGGCTTCGAATTTCTCCAACGTCATATTTGGACGAGATAGAACGCGCTCTCGCTGGACATTTGCCGGCGCCGTGACGACGATGATTTTATCGACGTCCTTCTCCGCCCCAGTTTCAAACAATAAAGGGATGTCCAGCACGACGACGTCCTTTCCCAGTCGTCTTTGCTCCTCGAGAAATTCGCGCCGGCCTTCCCATACCAGGGGATGCACGATAGCCTCCAGCCGTTTCATCGCTTCGGGATCGTTCAGAACCATGGCCGCCAGCCGGTTGCGGTCGACCACGCCGTTGATCGTGGCGCCAGGAAAAGCCTTCTCGATTTCCCGCGCCGCCGGCCCATTGTAAATCTCATGAACGAGGCGGTCGGAATCATAGACCGGGACGTCTTCGCCACGGAAAATATCCGCCGTGGCCGATTTGCCCATTCCGATCGAGCCTGTCAGCCCTATGAGAATCATGACGAGACCCCAGTTCACCCGATAAGCGCGGCTTCACGCCGCAGGGCTTCGAGCACGGGTAAGAGCGGAAGCCCCAAAATCGTCCATTGATCTCCACTGATGGCGCCGAAAAGGTGCGCGCCTAGACCTTCGATTTGATAGGCCCCGGCGCTGCCGAGCGCGTTCTCTCCGACAGCCGTAAGATAAGCCTGAAGAAAATCCTCGCTAAGCGCGCGCATGCAAAGATCGGCATGGCTGACCGTCTCGAATCCGATAGCGCCGCCGAGGGCCAGAGCGACGGCGGAGTGCAACCGGTGGGCGCGGCCCGAAAGAAACGTCAATTGCTCCAAGGCCTGCGCCATATCCTTGGGCTTTCCGAAAAGCCGCCCATCGCAACTGGCCACTTGATCGGCGCCAAGAACAAAAGATTGAGGCTCCTGCGCCGAAATTTTTAGTGCCTTGGCCCTCGCCAGGGCCAAGGCCACTTCGTCGGGACCGCCTCCCTTGGTCAGAATCGCCAATTCGATCTCGCGCTCGTCGACGTCCGCGGGGGCGCAGACAAAGGGAATCCCGGTCTGCTGGAGAACCAGACGCCTGCCGCAACTCCTGGAGGCGAGCACGAGCGGTCGGGCATGACGCCACAGCGAGGCGCCGGATGTTTGGTTTGACGATGTCACCGAAGGTTCCGTCCACAGCAGGTCGCGAGCGACGAATAGCGGGGAAAACTCCCCCCTAAAACCAGACCGATTGTATAGCTCCGCATAAGTCGGCCCAGCTTTCAACAGCTCTTTGCCTGCGACTTTCAAAGGAGACGGGTTGCTTGTTAACGGAAGCTTGACGGAAAAGCAAACGAAACCATGGTCACGCTATATAATAAATAATTGATAATATTAGTGTTTTTAAGGATATCCACATATCAACAAAAGCTGGCCAAAACCTGTCCACGGAGAATAGGCTGGGGAGAAAACGTTAACAAAAATTAACCACTGTTTCGAGGCGGGCAATAAGAATCATTAATAAATTATTAATCCTATCTTTCTTTTTATTATCATTCAGTTTAGCTCCCTCCCTATTCCCGAATTTCAGCCGTCGGCGAATTTGGGTTTCACATTCGTCTAACTGGACCAGCCCATGCACGACGAAAAACCGCTGCTGTCGGTTCTGCGCGGAAAAAAAACTTCGGTTCGGCCCATTTGGCTGATGCGTCAGGCTGGCCGATATCTTCCCGAATATCGAGAGATCAGGTCGAAGGCGACAAGCTTTCTCGACTTTTGTTACACCCCTTCGGCCGCAGCCGAAGTCACTTTGCAGCCCATCAGGCGGTTCGGCTTCGACGCCGCCATTCTCTTCAGCGACATTTTGGTCGTCCCCGACGCTTTGGGACAAAAAGTGTCCTTCGAGAGCGGCGAAGGCCCTAGGCTCGAACCCATCGAGTATCCGGAGCAGCTGTCCTTGTTGCGGGACTCGATCGATCTCGATCGTCTCGAGCCCGTATTCGAAACGATCGACCGGGTGAAAGGCGCTCTACCGCCGCAAACCGCATTCATCGGCTTTTGCGGCGCGCCCTGGACGGTGGCGAGCTATATGATCGCGGGCCGGGGAACGCCGGATCAGGCGCCGGCTCGACTCTTCGCCTACAGGCATCCAGAAGCCTTCGAGAAATTGATCGACCGGCTGGTCGCGGCCTCGACTGCCTATCTGCTGCGGCAGATCGATGCCGGCGTGGAGACGGTGCAGATTTTCGACAGCTGGGCAGGAGTGCTGCCGGCGGGAGAATTCGACAAATGGGTCTTTTCCCCGGTGCGTAAAATGGTTCGGACGCTCAAGAAGGAGCGTCCGGAAACGCCGATCATCGCTTTTATCCGAGGCGCTGGAACCCATTTGATCGAGCTCGTCGAGGGGCTCGGAGCGGACGCCTATGGGCTGGAGACGGCCGAGGATCCGGCTTGGGCGGTGAGGCAGACGGCGGGGCGCGCGGCGCTGCAGGGCAATCTCGATCCTTTGGCGCTTGTCGCGGGAGGCGATGCGCTGGACATCGAAATAGATTCCCTTTTGGAGGCTTTTTCAGGCCATCGGCATATTTTCAACCTGGGTCATGGAATCCTGCCCCAGACCCCTATCGAGCATGTCGAGCGACTGATCGCTCGCGTGCGTTCGCCGAGAATCTAATTCCCTCAAGGAAAGACAATGTATATTTGGATCAAAGCGTTGCATGTGATTTCCATCATCGCCTGGATGGCCGGTATGTTCTATCTGCCCCGGCTTTTCGTCTATCACGCCGGGGTTCCGGCCGGCGGTGGGCAATCGGAGCTGTTCAAGATGATGGAGCGCAAATTGATGCGCTTCATCATGATTCCCGCCATGCTGTTGTCATGGGCGACGGGATTGACGCTGGCCTTCGAGGCCGGTTTTTTTCACGCGGGGTGGTTTCACGCCAAGCTTCTGGCGGTTGTCTTATTGAGCGGAGTTCATTTTTATAACGGACGTCTGGTCGAGGTCTTCGCCGAAGACCGCAATGTCAAGAGTTCGAAATTTTATCGCTTTTACAATGAGGCGCCGACCGTGCTGATGATCGCGATAGTCACGCTGGTGATCGTGAAGCCCTTTTAGAAAAAAGTTGGGGGCCAAGAGATTCTGATAGCCTTGCCTTCGGGGAAAAAAGCGTTTATTGCGTTGTTGTCTCACCCAATGGCAGAGTGTCGTAACAACGACCGCTGGTCTTTAACCGGCGCCACGGGAGCTAAAACTCCCTTCCTTCCTGTCAATTCTCCGTTCTATCCGATCGCCTATCGATTCGAGGCCTATTCCCATGCGGGAAATCAAACTTTCCGATCTGAAATCAAAGACCGCCGCCGAGTTGCTCGCTTTCGCGGAGGAACACGAGGTGGAGAACGCCTCGCTGTTGCGCAAGCAAGAACTCCTCTTCGCAATATTGAAACAATTCGCCAGTCGAGACGTCGAAATCGTCGGGGACGGCGTCGTCGAAGTACTTCAGGACGGATTCGGCTTTTTGAGGTCGCCGGACGCGAATTACCTCGCCGGCCCCGACGATATTTACGTGTCTCCGTCGCAGATCAGAAAATTTGGCTTGCGAACCGGCGACACGGTCGAAGGGATCATCCGCAGCCCGAAGGAAGGTGAGCGTTATTTCGCGCTTCTCAAAGTTAATACGATCAATTTCGAGGAACCAGAGAAGATCAGGCACAAGGTGCCATTCGACAATCTGACGCCGCTATATCCAAATCAGCGGCTGAAACTCGAGATCGACGACCCCACGCGGAAGGAACTTTCCGCGCGGGTAATCGACATCGTTGCGCCCATCGGAAAGGGTCAACGCGCCCTGGTGGTGGCGCCGCCGCGGACCGGCAAGACCGTGCTGCTCCAGAATATCGCCCAATCGATCACTACCAACCATCCGGAATGCTATCTGATCGTGCTGCTGATAGACGAGCGGCCCGAGGAAGTGACGGACATGCAGCGCTCGGTTCGGGGCGAGGTGGTCTCCTCCACTTTCGACGAGCCTGCGGTCAGGCATGTCCAGGTCGCCGAAATGGTGATCGAAAAAGCTAAGCGTCTGGTGGAGCACCGCCGCGACGTGGTGATTCTATTGGATTCGATCACCCGGCTTGGCCGGGCCTATAACACTGTGGTTCCATCCTCCGGAAAGGTTCTGACCGGCGGCGTGGACGCCAATGCCCTACAGCGCCCGAAACGCTTTTTCGGCGCGGCGCGAAACATCGAGGAAGGCGGTTCGCTCACCATCATCGCCACCGCCCTGATCGATACCGGTTCGCGAATGGACGAAGTCATTTTCGAAGAGTTCAAGGGAACCGGCAATTCCGAAATCATCCTTGACCGCAAGGTGGCGGACAAGCGGGTCTTTCCGGCTATCGACATCACCAGGTCAGGCACTCGTAAGGAGGAACTTCTGGTGCCGTCTGACATCCTCAAGAAGACCTATGTATTGCGGCGCATTCTCAATCCGATGGGAACGGTCGACGCGATCGAGTTCCTGCTTGGAAAGCTGCGCGAAACGCCGAAGGGCAACGCCGCTTTCTTCGATTCGATGAACACTTGACATGACGGAATAGGGCTCGCGAGAAGGTTTCGCGAGCATCTTTCGAAAACTCCAGGCACTGTTTATCCTAATCACGGCAGTTGAAGACTGGGAGACGCTTTGCTTTTAACGTTTTGCGCTGCCTCAGCCTCCGCACTTGTTCCTTGAACCGGCGGACGCCTTGGGCATGTTCAGGGGCCTTACCGGCTTTTGTTTATCGGCGTCTTCGAGCAATTGGGCGCGAAGGGGGCCGGCCAGTGGTCTTTCAGATATGGCGATCCTTCACCGCCGGCATGCGCCGTAGCGCCCCGTCGATTACTATGCCCTCTGCTAACTTCTGCCCCGCGATCACAGTCCTTGCGATCTGCTCAGTCCAATACGCACGCGGACACGGGACAGACCTCCCGAGGTAAGATCGACCGCCTTCCCCGCACATCCGCCGAATCTACCACCTTGGCCCTTGATGACCTTGGACTTCGCGGTCAGATGTCCGCTCGTCCAGCCAGGTGGGCCTCATATTCGGTTCTTGTTCATCGGGTCGCGGTTTTGCTCCGCGCTTCTTTCGGACCCCACCTCACGACGACGCCCTTGCGCTTCGCTAACCCTTCGTCGCCATCAGACTGGATAGAGGACTTACACCTCCAAGTTGTCGATCATGCTCGGCGCACCTCTCGATACAATTGGCCAAAGACCGAGAGTTCCTCGTCGAGTGACGTGACCAAGCACTGTATTCGTGAAACTCGGCGTCGGCGCCTACTTCAACGAATGACAGTTTTTGCTGGCCATGATCGGTCACGGACGACGCTAAAGTCGCTCGCACGCGCCGTCGCGATATGATCGCGCGGCGTTGCCGGCTCCTGCCTTCGAGCCTGACCGAGTGCGAGGTCAAGCGCTATTAGGATGATAATGTATGATTCTCACCAAGCCAAAAACTCACAAAACGCCGAAAGTGGGTTTAATCGAGAGCGCGACCACTTCCTTGTCGGGAAGGATTAGGCCTTGCTTTTTTTTCAATGAATCCGTCTAAACCCCGGCGAGGACATCTTCCATGCCGGCAGACACGATTTTCGCTTTGGCGACGGGTGCAGGACGATCCGCGATCGCGGTTGTTCGACTCTCGGGGCCGGCGGCGCTCTCGGCGTTTAAAGCCTTGACCGCGCTTAACCCCAAACCGCGCCATGCCCATTATGCGCGCTTTCGTGATCCGGAGAGCGGAGAAATCCTCGACCGCGGCCTGGCGCTGTTCTTTCCGGCGCCCCATTCCGCCACTGGCGAGGATTGCGTGGAGTTCCACCTGCACGGCGGCCGCGCGGTGGTGAACGCCGTGTTATCTTCGCTTGAGAGGCTGTGGGGGCTGCGGCCTGCGGAACCCGGAGAATTCGCCCGCCGCGCCTTCCTTGAAGGAAAGATGGATCTCTCTCAGGTCGAGGCCCTGGCCGATTTGATCGACGCCCAAACGGCGTTCCAGAGGCGCCAGGCCTTGCGCATCGCAGAAGGGGCCCTGCGCGATCGGATTCAAAAATGGCGCGCCGCGCTGATCGATTCATTGGCCATGATCGCCGCGGAACTCGATTTTTCCGATGAGGGCGACGTCGGCGCTTTCTCGCAGGAGGCTTTGCGGAGGAGCCTTTCGCCAATGATGCAGGATATGGAGCAGGCCCTGAGACAAGCTCCCGCTTCGGAGCGCTTGCGCGAGGGGTTTTTGGTCCTTCTTCTCGGCCCCCCCAACGCGGGGAAGTCGACCGTGTTGAACTGGCTGGCGCGGCGCGATATCGCAATAGTCTCGGAAATTGCCGGCACGACGAGGGATATGATCGAGGTTGAACTCGATCTTGAGGGCCTGCCGGTGATCCTTGTCGACACTGCGGGGCTGCGCGAGGCGCGGGACGAAATCGAGCGGATCGGCATTGCTCGCACTCGGGCCAGGGCGGGACAGGCCGACCTCATCCTTTGGTTGTCGGAGGGTGGGCGCGAACCCTCGCCATGCTTCGAGAACGAGAAGATAGAAGTTCTACCAGTGGCGACAAAGGCGGATATCTTTGGGATCGATCCTGGGACGATTGCGGTGTCGGGGGCCAACGGTTACGGCATGGATATGCTAAGCGCGGAGATCGCCAAGCGCGCGCGCGAGGCGCTTGGCGACGGGGAGTCGGGCCTAGTGATCCGGGAGCGGCACCGCGCGGCGATCGGGGAGGCGCGAAGTCGGCTAGAGGTGGCGATGACTGGCGATTGCCCTCTTGAAATTTCGACCGAGGAAATCAGGTTGGCGTCACGGGCGCTGGAGAGAATTCTTGGCGTAGTCGATGTGGAAGAAATTCTTGGTGCGGTGTTCTCGCGTTTTTGCATCGGAAAATGAGAGGCATGTTTCACGTGAAACAGAACAGTGCGGCTTACGATGTGATCGTGATAGGGGGCGGTCATGCTGGCTGCGAGGCGGCAGCGGCCTCGGCACGTCTGGGCGCCAGAACCGCGCTCATCACGCAGTCTCGCTCGACGATCGGCGCGATGTCCTGCAACCCCGCGATCGGGGGCCTCGGCAAGGGCCAGTTGGTCCGCGAAATCGACGCCCTCGACGGGCTGATGGGAAGGGTTGCGGACGCCGCGGGCATTCAGTTCAAGGTGCTCAATCGATCCAAGGGGCCCGCCGTTCGCGGCCCTCGCGCCCAGGCCGACCGAAAACTTTATCGGGAGCAGATGCAAGCGGCCATCGACGCCACCGAGAACCTGACCGTTTTGGAAGCTTTGGTTGAAGGTTTGGTGCTGGAACGGGGAAGCGTCGTCGGGGTTCGGCTCGGGGACCAAATCATCCCAGCGGGCGCCATCGTCATCGCGACCGGCACTTTCCTGAATGGCGTGATCCATATCGGGTTAAAGCGCATCCCCGCTGGTCGGATGGGAGATCCGCCAGCAGTTGGTCTAGCCGCGAGCCTATGCGGGGCGGGTTTCCGCTTAGCGCGGCTAAAAACGGGAACGCCGCCGAGGCTGGATGGCGCGACGATTCGCTGGGAGGCTTTGGAACAGCAATGGGGCGACGCGCAACCGGAGCCTTTTTCCGCGCGGACAAAAACCATCTCCAATCCTCAGATCTCCTGTCATATTACGCGAACGACGTCGCAGGGGCACAAGATCATACTCGACGATCTGGGTCAGTCGCCGATGCGCACCGGCGCCATTTCTGGTCCCGGTCCGCGCTATTGCCCTTCGATAGAAGATAAGGTAACGCGCTTTTCCGATCGTGACGGCCATCAGATTTTTCTTGAACCGGAAGGACTTGACGATCCAACGATATATCCCAATGGAATTTCCACTTCGTTGCCCGAACCAACCCAGCAGGCCTTCGTGAATTCGATCCCGGGGCTGGAACAGGCTCGGATTTTACGCCCGGGCTATGCGATCGAATATGACTATGTCGATCCCCGGGAATTACTCCCTACGCTGGAGACGAAGCGAATAGCGGGGTTGTTTTTCGCCGGTCAGATCAATGGCACGACGGGCTATGAAGAGGCGGCGGCGCAGGGGCTCGTTGCGGGGTTGAACGCGGCCGCTTTCGCTGGGCGTAGCGCACCGGTTTTGTTCGATCGCGCCGAAGCCTATATCGGCGTGATGGTCGACGACCTGGTGACGAAGGGCGTCAGCGAGCCCTATCGCATGTTCACCTCACGTGCGGAATATCGTTTGTCCCTTCGGTCGGATAATGCGGATGAACGCCTCACTCCGCGCGGGCTTCAAATCGGTTGCATCGGCAAGGAGCGGGCGGAAATTTTCGCGGATCGATCCGCTCGGTTGGAAAAAGCGAGGCGGCTGTTGTCGGAACTTTTCATGACCTCGGCGGCGGCGGCGCGCCATGGTCTGTCGGTCAACCAGGATGGGCAGAGACGCAGCGCCTATGCGCTTTTGTCCTTCCCTTCGATCAGCCTGGAGCGGCTTCGAGCGGTTTGGCCCCAGCTCTCGGAGATAGACCCGTCTACGGCAGCGCAAGTGGAGGTCGATGCGCGTTACGCTGTCTATCTTGAGCGGCAGGCCTCGGACATCATTGCATTCCGGCGGGACGAGCAGCTCTCGCTGCCCACCGGACTGGATTATGGCGCGATTTCGGGTCTTTCAGCGGAACTGAAAACAAAGCTCGCCTTTCTGCGACCTCGGACCTTAGGGCAGGCGCAGCGGATAGAGGGAATGACCCCGGCGGCGCTGACGCTGCTCGCGACCCGAGCGAGGCGCGCGTGACGGAGGATTCCGCTATCGATGACCGTAAGAGAGCGCTTGAGCTTTGTCCGGAACTGAACTGGATTGTGTCGGAACTTGAGATCTATGAAGCGCTGCTCCGGACGTGGCAGAAGCGGATCAATCTGGTGTCTGGCGCCACACTTGCTTCCGTCTGGACGCGACATTTCGCTGATTCGGCTCAAATTGGGGCGGCGTTTCCTGGGGTTTTCCGATGGGTTGATCTGGGCTCCGGCGCGGGCTTTCCGGGATTGGTGACAGCGTTGCTATTAAGGGGCCGAGATGACGCGTTGGTGCATCTTGTCGAAAGCGACCAGCGTAAGGCGGCATTTCTGCGCGCTGTTTCACGTGAAACAGGGGCCCCGGTCATTGTCCATGTCGGACGAATCGAGCAGGAATTGCCCTCCCTTATGGACAAGGTAGATGGAATCAGCGCGCGTGCCCTGGCGCCACTGCCGCAACTCGTCGCCTGGTCGAGAGAATTTCTGTGCAAAGGCGCGGTTGGGGTGTTTTTGAAAGGGGAAGAATGGCGCAACGAATTGACCGCTCTGGCCCCGGAGGGTAGTTTCCACACTCGGAGCGTCGTCAGTCGCACCAATCCCGCCGCGCGATTGATCGCAGTGGCGAGAGAATTTCCAGCCGATGGCCAATTTGCAGGGGAAGTCCGTGGAGAGTAAGTCCTTGACCGAAACCCCGATCATTCCGCGCGTCCTTGTGCTCGCCAACCAGAAGGGTGGCGTCGGTAAGACGACGACCGCGATAAATCTCGGCACCGCGTTGGCGGCGGTTGGGGAGAATGTGCTCGTCATCGATCTCGATCCCCAGGGCAATGCCTCCACGGGACTCGGGGTGGATCGGAAAAACCGGGCCGTTTCGACATATGATGTGTTGATCGGCGAAAGCAGTCTGGACGACGCCATCGTCGCGACCGCGGTTCCCCGCCTGTCGGTCGCGCCTTCAACCTTAGACCTCCTCGGCGTCGAGCTTGAGATCGCGGGGGACAAGGATCGCGCCTTTCGAATGAAGCGCGCCTTGGCCGAGCTTGCGGCGGCAGCCCATCATTCCGATGCGCGGAACTTCAGCTACATTTTGATCGATTGCCCGCCGTCTCTGAATTTGTTGACTATAAATGCCCTTGCCAGCGCGGACGCGGTGCTTGTGCCGCTGCAATGCGAATTTTTCGCGCTGGAAGGGCTGTCTCAACTCCTCTCTACTGTCGATCAAATCAAACGGACGCTTAATCCGAAGCTTTCGATTCACGGCATTGTTCTGACGATGTTCGACTCGCGCAATAATCTCGCGACTCAGGTCGTCGCCGACGTGCGTCGCTTCATGGGCGATCAGGTCTATGAGACCATGATCCCCAGAAACGTTCGCATTTCGGAGGCCCCTTCACATGGGAAACCCGTATTGCTTTACGATTTGAAATGCAGCGGTAGCCAAGCCTATCTGAGGTTGGCGTCGGAAGTCATTCAGCGCGAACGGCGGTTGCGCGCAGCCTAATCGAGCCGAGGAAAAGAATATGGCGGAAGAACCCCGGCCGCGCCTTGGAAGAGGGCTGGCGGCTCTGATTGGCGACGCTGGCGACGAAGCGCCGGCAATCGAGCGCACCCGCGGGCAGAGGCGGATTCCGATCGAGTTCCTGCGGCCAAATCCTCGTAATCCGCGGACCACGTTCCGCGAGGACGAGCTCTCCGATCTCGCCGCCTCGATTCGCGAAAAAGGCATCATACAGCCGGTGGTCGTTCGCACCATCGCTGGCGTCGCCGACGCCTATGAGATCATCGCGGGGGAGCGCCGTTGGCGCGCCGCCCAAATGGCGGGTCTGGCCGATATTCCGGTCGTTATCCATGAGGCTGACGACCGCGAGGCGCTCGAACTGGCGATCATCGAAAATGTTCAGCGCGCCGATCTGAACGCACTCGAGGAAGCCAAGGGCTATGAAAGGCTCTCGGCCGACTTCGGTTATTCCCAAACGGAATTGGCGAAGATCATCGGAAAAAGCCGTTCTCATGTCGCCAATACGTTGCGCCTGTTGAACCTGCCGGAAGCAAGCCGCAAGCTCGTCGCCGAAGGCGCAATCTCAGCCGGTCACGCTCGTGCTCTGCTCGCGGTGAAGAATCCGGACGCCGTGGCCCGGCGGATCGTCGAGGACGGCTTGACGGTTCGGGACATCGAGCATCTGGCGCAGCGGCAGGCCTCGGAGTCGGGCGCCAGGCAGCGCAAGCCGCGTGACGAAAAGGACGCCGATACCAGGGCGATGGAGAAGCTTCTCAGCGACAGCCTGGGCCTTTCCGTCGCCATTCGTCACGAGGGCGAGCGTGGGGAGTTGAAGATCCGCTATGAAACGCTGGATCAACTCGATGCTCTGTGCCGGCGTCTGACGGCCTGATTGGTTCGTTGATGTGGCCGCAGGCGGCTTGGTTACGGTGACAGTCCGCTTAATTGAAAGCCTCGCCGGCGGGTTAATGAAGAGGATTGTCGCCGGAACTAAAATTTTAAAATATAAAACAGTCGCTTGTGTGCGCTTGACTGAAGAAACCGCCCTATGATTCGCTATCATCCCGTCTCGAACAACATGTCGAGATCGCTTTGCGTCATGGCGAGCGTGGGGGCGCCGTCGTGGTCGAACAGGCTTTCGGCGAGAGCGCGTTTCTTTTCCTTCAGCGCCTCCATTTTCTCCTCGATCGTGCCGGTCATCACCAGCTTGTGGACGAACACCGGTTTGTCCTGGCCAATACGGTGGGCGCGGTCGATCGCCTGTTCTTCCACGGCGGGATTCCACCAGGGATCGTATAGGATCACCGTGTCGGCGCTCGTGAGGTTGAGGCCGACGCCGCCGGCTTTTAGGCTGATGAGGAACACGCGCGTCCGCCCGTCTTGAAAGTCCCCGATTTCCTTCGGCCGGTCGCGGGTGTCGCCGGTCAGCAAGGAATAGGCGACGCCGCTGTCGTCGAGCTTTGGACGGATGAGATCGAGCATCGAGGTGAACTGCGAAAACACAAGAATGCGCCGGCCTTCGTCCAGCAGCTCGGCGAGCATCTCGCTTAAGCGGTCGAGCTTGGCGGAGCCGGCTTTCGCCGAAGCCTTGGAGAGTTTCAGCAGCCGCGGATCGCAGCAGACCTGGCGCAACTTCAACAACGCGTCGAGGATGACAATCCGGCTGCGGGCGAAACCTTTCGCCGAGATGGCTTCCCGCACTCGTTCGTGCATCGAAAGGCGGATGGACTCGTAAAGGTCACGCTGCGCCGTCTCCATGTCGATGCGCTCGACGATTTCCGTTTTCGGCGGCAAATCCCTCGCGACTTCCTCCTTGGAGCGGCGCAGGAGAAAAGGGGAGATCCGTCGCGCCAGAAGACGCCCGCGCTCGGCGTCGCCTTTCTTTTCGATCGGCGCGCGGAACGACTGGTTGAAGCCGGTCAAATCGCCCAGGAAACCAGGCGATGCGAAGGAGAAGATCGACCACAGTTCGCCAAGGTGGTTTTCCAGCGGCGTGCCGGTGAGGCAGAAGCGATGCTTCGCTCTGAGCGCGCGAATAAGCTTCGTCGTCGTCGCATTAGGATTCTTGATCGTCTGCGCTTCATCGAGGAACAGCAGACGCCACTGGCGCGCATTCAGCGTTTCGTGGTCTCTGGCGATGAGCGGATAGGTGGTCAGTGCGAGATCGCAGGCGTCGATGTCGTCGAAGCGCTTCTTGCGCTGGCCGCCTTGCAACGTAACAACCTTGAGCTCGGGAACGAATTTCTCCGCCTCGCGCCGCCAATTGGCCATCAGGCTGGTCGGCGCGACCACCAGCGCGGGGGACGTGAGGCGGCCAGCGGCTTTTTCGATGGCGATCAACGCCAATGCCTGCACGGTTTTGCCGAGGCCCATGTCGTCGGCCAGCACCCCGCCAAGGCCGACATCGCGCAAGAAAGCGAGCCAGGAGACGCCCTGCTCCTGATAGGGACGCAGCGTCGCCTTGAAGATGTCCGGCAGTTCGACGCGCGGCAGGCCGCCGGCGGCGGAGAGTTTGCGACCCATTTCGCGCAGCTTCTCGCCGCCGCGCCAAACGAGTCCGGCGGCCAGAGTCGCCTGTTCGAAATCGGCGATACCAGCGGCGTCCGCCAGCGAAAGCCGCAACTTGCCGGTCTTGCCGGCGAGCGCGCCGCCGCAGGCGAGTTCGTATATCGCCGCAACGATCGGCGCGAGACGCGAAACGGGAAGCGCGAGAAACCGCCCGTCGGCAAGGGGAAGATAAAGCGGCTCGTCGTCGTCGCCGCGCCCCTCGAAGCCGCTGGGGTCGAAGCCCTCGGCGCCGATCAGCGCGACGATGGGTTGCACGAGGTCTAGGGCTTCTCCGTCGACGATGACGCCAAGATCAAGCTCCAGCCAGTCTATGCCGGAGCCTTCTCGAATAGAGGCGGCGATGTCGCCGGTCCCGCCGAGCAGTCGCACCGGGAAATCAGGCGCTATTTCTATGATCCAGCCCTCGTCCTTGAGGCGCGGCAACTCGTGATATAGCGTGTCTAACCAGGCGTATTCCTCGTCGTCCACGGGCAGAAAATC
Source organism: Methylocystis sp. KS32 (assembly GCA_002862095.1). Taxonomy (GTDB): domain Bacteria; phylum Pseudomonadota; class Alphaproteobacteria; order Rhizobiales; family Beijerinckiaceae; genus Methylocystis. The sequence continues at coordinate 483,271 of PHSQ01000001.1, forward strand.
GTTCATGTGGCGCACTGGCGCTTGGCGGCGGATTTTTTGGGCGGGGGCGAAACCGGCGGCCTTGAGCCGTTTGAGAGCGGCGGTCTCGGTTCGTGTGTCGCGTCGAACTTCCATCAACGCGCCGTCGTGATAGCGCAGAATAATGGATTTCTGTTCGCCATGTCCCACGTCCACCGGACCATAACGGAACACGAGGCGGGCGAGACCGACCGGCTCCGTCGGCTCCTGATAGCCGAAATAGCGAGAACGATATTCGTGATGACCGTCCTGGCCGGCTTCGATCGGCAGTTCGCCGCGAATGAGCTTCAACATCATTTGCGGCGGCTTGGTCCAGAGCACGGGCGGCGCCGGCGGCGGCGGCCGAAGCGCGGCGATCTTCGGGTCGCGCTGCGCCATTTTTTCGCTCAGCAGCGCCGCATGGGTAATCGGCGCGGGCGGGGCCGCCACCAGCGTGCGCGCCAGTTTCGGCGAAAGGCCGAGTTCGATCTTTCCCATCAGCCCCGTCTTCGGATCGACATAGACCGGCGGCGTGGCGTTCATCGGGAGGAGTCCGTCGCCGACGTCGAGGCGCAAATGCAATTCGTCGCCCTTTGCCGCGTCCCAGGAAATCTTGCCCTCGCGGGGCGGCCCCGGCGACAGCGCCAAGCCTGCCATCTCCAGCCAGCGCGCGCGGTTCGTGGCGAGAATGTCTTGCAAAAGCTCGAAGCCGTCGTCGCTCATGAACGGCGGGGCCGAGCTGTAATAGTCGTATTCGCCGCGCGTTATCATGATTTTACGAAAGATGCGAAAATCCGAGGGGCGTAGGTATTTGGCCGGGCTAGAGGACTTGAGCGCAGTGCATGGCTCGAAATTATGCGCGTTCTGCGACAGTGCACCGTCCTTGAGCCGCCGCGTCGAAAGGATCTTGAGTTCCAGCCGTGGGACGCCTAGCCGATTGGCTTCCGGCGCCAGCACGTAGATGATGCGTTGCGGCTGGCCCTCGGAATAGTCCTCTTCGTCGCGGGCGCGGGCTTCTTCCAGCGAATTCAGCCAGGAGGCAAGTTGGGGCGGCAGTTCTGACGCCGGTGGCGGCGATGGGGCGGCCGAGGATAGGGGAACGACAGACGCGCCGCGGCGGGCGAAAGGCGCTTGCGTCCGCGCCAGCCCTTCCAGCAGCGCGGCGGCTACATGCTTGCAGTTTTCGCCGACGGGACAGGAACAGTCGCTTTCGATGGCGATTTGGCCGGTCGCGCGGCGCGTGACGGAAATATCTTGGGCGTAGGGTCGGCGTTCGTTGCCCTGAACGGTCGCGGACATGGCGCCGTCGCCATGGCTTTCGAAGCTGATGACACGGCGCTGACGTTGATACACGCGCCCCGCCTCCAGCGCGCGGGGGCCGACATGCAGCAAGACGTCGTTTTCGGTGTAGGTCATTCGCTGGCGGATTCCATTGAGAACGAGGCGGCGTCCGCATGATCGCGTCGATCACCGATCAAACGAAGGTCTTGGCGATTTTATCCAAAAACCTGCGGGAGAGAGAATAGGCCTTGACGAAATAATCGGCGAGCGAAGGTTGGTTGAAGCAACGGCGCGACATCGGCGACTCGCTTCCCCGGAAAGCCTCAGAGAATCAAGAGTTCACGTGTCTTGCGAAGGGACTCTTCATCGGCAAGAAGCGCAGGGACGGCTTTGAAAAACTCGAGAACTTCCGAGCGGCGAAGCCCACGCTTGACTGCGACTTTCCCGATGCGTCGAGACCGCGAAGCTGAAAGCAGTGCTTGGCGAGATCGACGCCGATGGTGGTGATCCGCATGGCGGGCGGCTCCACTCACTCGTGGACGTTGTTCAACGATCACCAATTTGGGGTTCCGGTGAGTTAGGGTGACAGTCCACTCTATTGACCTGAGGGTGAGTCATACAATCAATAACTGGACTGTCACCGTACCCCCCCCGTCATTGCGAGGAGGCGGAGCCGACGAGGCGATCCTGGAGGCTGGCGCGATTCTGGATTGCTTCGCTGCGCTCGCAATGATGGCGGGGGATTGCCCGCGCCGTCGTTGCGAGGGGGGTGGCGCGGCTTTAATCATCGCGCCACGCTTTGTTTCCTGGCTTATGGTTTCTCATCCGCGAACGAGCGGCGATTTCCTCCTCAGGCCCCATGCGGCGAGAAAAATCTCGTCTTATCGAAGCCTCGTGACAAAGGCCGCTTTTGGCGGTCGAGCGATCCAGCGGGACACGAGATCTCCGGTTTGATCAGCGGGGCGGGGAAACGAAGCGACAGCCACAGGCACAAGCCACCGCGCCCTTCCTCGACGCTACGGAACTCACTCCCTTACTGAGTTTTCGTTTTTTCGGTGTGCGCAACCACGGCCCCGATATTTGGCGTCGGGCGTCAACCTTAATAAAATCTTTGAGTTGTGAGAAAAGATCGACTGGGCGATTGTTCTGATGAGAAGCAGGCCGTCCCGGCGCCAGTATCGTTAGAGGGAAAAGACATGCGTTTATTCGGTTTCCTCCTTGTCGTCTTCTTGGCTTTCGTTGGTTTCGTTTCGGCGGCGAACGCGACGGTTCGGATCGAGATTGATCTGAGCACTCAGCGAATGCATGTTGAATCGTCGAAAGGAACCTATGACTGGCCTGTTTCGACGGCGCGTTCCGGCTATTCGACGCCGCGCGGCTATTATGCTCCCACGGGGCTCCAGCGCATGCATTATTCGAAGAAATATCACATGTCCCCCATGCCCTATTCGATCTTTTTCCGGGGCGGCTACGCCATTCACGGCACTTACGCGACCGGCTCTCTGGGGCGACCGGCCTCGCATGGCTGCGTGCGCCTCTCGCCCGGCAACGCCGCGCAACTCTTCCATATGGTGCAGGCTGAGGGGGCCAGGATCTCGATCACAGGCTCTCCTGCCGGCGCCACCCGCTACGCCAGTCTGCGTCATCATCATCACACCCATTACGCCAGTCTTCACGGTCACGGCGCTCACCATGCGCACGCCTTGGCTTATGCGTCGGCCCATCATCGCCATTCGATCAGCGTGAGATCCTGGCAGGCTCATCCTTACTACGCCCCGTTCGACTACTGAGGCGAGAGTTGAACTGGACGCCGCGCGCCCAACCGCGTAGGAGGTCGCCGCCGCCGGCTTCCGGGCGGGGCGGCTGCGGAAAGGCGGAGCAGGATGGACAAATACGGCGCTCTGACGACCGAGTTTGAACTCAAGGGCCGCGACGATGGCCCGCTGGGCGGACTATCCTTTGTCGTCAAGGAAAATATCGACGTTCAGGGCCATATCTCGGCGAATGGCCAGCCCACCTTCGCGGCGACTCGCGCCCCGGCGGGGGTCTCGGCCTCGGCGGTGGAGCGACTGCTCGCATGCGGCGCAAGGCTCGTCGGCAAAGCCCATATGGACGAAATGGCCTACAGCCTGTTTGGCGCCAATGGCCATTACGGCGCGCCGATAAATCCTTCGGCGCCGGGCCGCCATCCGGGCGGCTCGTCCTCCGGTTCGGCGGCGGCGGTCGCTGGAGGCCTCGCCGATTTCGCACTCGGCACGGACACGGCCGGCTCATGCCGGGCGCCAGCGTCCTATTGCGGCGTTTACGGGTTCCGTCCCTCCCATGGCGCGGTTTCGTCCAATGGGCTCATTCCTCTGGCTCCCTCTTTGGACACGATCGGCTGGTTCGCGCGCGAAATCCACGTTCTGTTCCGGGTCGCGGAGACTCTTCTGCCAGAGGATCTCGATCACGGGCCTTTCATGCGCGCCCTGCTGCCGATAGAGGCTTTGGCGGATTGCCCGGCGGGGGAATTCGCGCTGTTCAAATCCGCGCTGGACCGCTTGCGGCCGCTCTTTCCGGTTCGTGAGGTCGAGCTTCCGCAGGCCTTCTCGGCCGAAGCGCTCGGCCATTTCCGTAATCTTCAGGCTTTCGAAGCCCACCTTTCCCAAGGCGGCTGGATCGCCGCCGCGCGGCCACGGCTCGGGCCGGGTGTCGCCGAGCGCTTCGCCTATGCCGCCAGCGTGACGCCGGAGCAGAACAGGCAAGCCGAGCTCTTTCGTCTCAAGGCGATGGCCGAGGTGGAGGCGCTTTTGGGCGAGGACGGTTTTTTCATCCTGCCGACGACGCCGTTCTTCGCGCCGCCCCTCGACGAAAGCGCGGAGGCGCTCGACCGCAAGCGCTACCAGATGTTTCCGCTATTCATCGCCGCGAGCTTTTTCGGCCTGCCCCAGATCAGCCTGCCGTTGAAGACCGGTGACCTTCCTCTGGGCCTGTCGCTGATCGGCCGGCGCTGGTCCGACCGAAACCTGCTTGGTTTCGCCCAGCGGGCGGCCGCGCTGCTCGGAATCGCCTGAGAGAGGCGGGGGTCAGTGGCGCGCCAGAAATTTCTTGATGCGCGCCGCCAGCCGGTCCCGAACCTCCCTATAGGCGTCTAGCATGGTTTCGCGGGAGCCCTGCACCGCGGTCGCGTCGGGGGTCGGCCAGTAGACGACCTCGACGGCCATCGTGCGGGTGAACTCCAACGCGCGATGATGCGCCTCTGGCGACAAAGTGACGATGACGTCGAAATTCGAGTCCTCGAGATCCTCGAATGTGTGGGGCCGGTGGCGGGAGAGATCTATGCCGATCTCCTCCATCGCCGTCGTGGCGAAACCGTCGGGCTCTCCGCGCTTCAGACCGGCGGAGGCAAAATAAATTTCCCGGCCGAAATAATGCCGCGCCAAGGCCTCGGCCATCGGCGAGCGAACAGTGTTCAGCGTGCATGCGAACAGAACGGATTGCGGCCGCGCCCGCGCTGGCGGCGCGGCTTTGTCTTGCGCCGCCATCGTCGTCAGCCCTTCCAGTGCAGAGCCGTGACCAGGGTGAAAATCCGCCGGGCGGTGTCGATATCGGTGTCGATCTTGCCCTTGAGGCGTTCCAGCAAAAGCTGCGCCCCTTCATTATGTAGCGCGCGACGGCCCATGTCGATGGCCTCGATTCGGCTCGGCATCGCGCTTCGGATGGCTGCGTAATAGGATTCGCAGACCATGAAATAGTCCTTGAGTATGCGCTTGAAGGGGGTGAGCGACAGAATATGCGTCACCACGCTGGCGTCGTTTTGATCGCGCACCGCGAGCGCGAGTTTGGCGTCGTGAAGGGCGATGACGAGGTTGTACGGCCCCCCGTCATGGCCCACGACGCCAAATTTGTTGTCTTCGATGAGGTCGTAAATGGCGATGGCGCGCTCATGCTCCTGATCCGCGGAACCGCGCCCGATCGAATTTTCGTCGAGCGAGACCTGCGTCAAACGCTTTTGCGCGCCTTGCTCCACATTCAGGCTCCGAGCGCGTTCAGGCGGATCGACACCGAGCGCGCATGAGCTGTGAGGCCTTCTGCCTTGCCAAGCGTGACGGCCGCGCCACCGATGGCGAGCAAGGAACCAGCGTCGCATTTCAGAATCGAGGTGCGCTTGACGAAATCGAGCACGCTGAGGCCCGAGGAGAAGCGCGCGGAACGAGCGGTTGGTAGAACATGGTTCGAGCCGCCGACATAATCTCCGACCGCCTCGGGCGTATAGGCGCCGATAAAAATCGCCCCCGCGTTGCTTACCCTTGCGGCGAGCTCCTCGGCGTTTTCGCTGATGATCTCGAGATGTTCGGCGGCGATGCGGTCGGCGAGGGGCATCGCCTCGTCCAGAGTTTCGGTGACGATCACCGCGCCATAGTCGCGCCAGGAGGCGGTGGCGATCTCCTTGCGCGACAGCGTGGCCAGATGCCGTTCGACCGCCGCGACGACCGCCTCGGCGAGGTCGGCGTCGTCGGTGATGAGGATGGATTGCGCCGACTCGTCGTGCTCGGCCTGCGCCAGCAGGTCGGCGGCGACCCAATCGGGATTGGCGGTCTTGTCGGCGACGATGAGCACTTCCGACGGCCCGGCGATCATGTCGATCCCAACCTGACCGAATACGCGCCGCTTGGCTGCCGCTACCCAGGCGTTGCCGGGCCCGACAATCTTCGCGACCGGTGCGATGGTCTTGGTGCCATAGGCCAGCGCCGCGACAGCCTGAGCGCCGCCAACCCGATAGATCTCGGTGATGCCGGAGCGTTTCGCGGCGGCAAGGACCAGGGGTTCCACATGGCCGTCGGGCGTGGGCACGACCATGACGATTCTTTTGACTCCCGCGACTTTGGCCGGCGCCACATTCATCAGCACGGAAGAGGGATAGGCGGCAGTGCCGCCCGGCACGTAAAGACCCACCGAGTCGAGGGGCGTCCAGCGCCAGCCCAGTTCGACGCCGGCCTCGTCGCAATAGCGCAGATCGGTGGGACGCTGACGTTCGTGGAAGGCGGCGATGCGCTGCAAGGCGAGGTCGAGCGCCTCGAGTTGTTCCTCGGTGCATTTCGCCTCGGCGGCGTCGACCTCCGCGGCCGAGACGGCGATGCCGGTCTTGGCGAGATCGATGCGGTCGAATTTGCGGGAATAGTCGATCAGCGCTTCGTCGCCCCGCGCGACAACGTCTTCGATGATTGCGCGGACGGTGGCGTCCACGTCGGGCGAGGACTCGCGCTTCATCGAGAGCATCGCCGTGAACTTCGTCTCAAAATCTTGGGCGGACGCATTCAAACGCAAGGTCATGATCATCTCCAGCCGGAAGTTCCAGCTGTCATGGCCCCGCACCGGCGTCTTCGTCAAGGTTATGCGTGGGGCGGTTGCTGACCGCCCAGCGGGGGCCAAGGTCGCAAAACTGCGCCTCCAGGCATTCGACCTCGGCCAAAATCGTCGCTCCGCCAGCGAATATGAAGCGAATCCGTCCCTCCGGGGGTGTTGGCCCTCCCTCGAAAGCGAGCATAAGCAACTCAAGCACATCGTCGCAACGATCGCGCGCTATGCCTTTGTAACGAACATTGCGAACCCCCTCGAAATGCAAAGCGGATCGGCAACGTTCAAGGCGTCCGGCGGCTTCCGCGGCCCAGTCGAAACGCGACGCGATCAGGGCGAAACGCTTCTCTTTCGGCAGATAGGCCAAATCTCCGACCCGCACCAGCGCGTCCTGCAAATGAGCGGAGAGAAGGTGTAAATCCTCGCCCTCCAGAGCTTGGAGGCGAAGACATGGAGGTTGGGCGGGCGTTTCTGGCGCGGACATTTTTTTCTCCTCGGACCATATTTGGAGGTCTCCGGCGGCCCATACAAGCGCGCTGCCCGCGCTCCCGCAAAATTCCGCTCGCTAAGAAATTAAGGCGGCTTGTCCAAAACGCGGCGGCGGCCCTTGCGCAGTCTTGGCGAATGGCCGCAAGGTGACAGAGATAAAACAACGCCGGAGGGGACGGTGCACAGCAATCCCAGATTTTGGGCCGTCGCGATTGCGATCTGGATCGGATTCATTCTTGCGATGGTCAATATCGCCTCGAAGGTTGACCTGCTCATGCGTCTCGCGGGATGAACGCCATCGCGACGCTCCGATAATGAAGAAACGCAGTTTCGCATGACCTCGTGGACCAAGGCGCAGGATCAGGCGCTGAACGCCGTGGCGCGCTGGCTGGCCGAAAAGAACGGCGCGCAGGTGTTCCGGCTGTTCGGCTACGCGGGAACCGGAAAATCCACGCTCGCCCGCCATCTCGCCGACCATGTCGAAGGCTCCGTCGTTTTCGCCGCTTTTACCGGCAAGGCTGCTCTGGTGATGCGGTCCAAGGGCTGCGAGGGCGCGAGAACGATCCATAGCTTGATTTATCGGGCGACGGACACTGAAACGGAAGAGCCGAGCTTCGAGCTCAACGAGGACAGCGACGCCGCTAAAGCCAAGCTGATCGTCGTCGACGAATGTTCGATGGTCGACGAGGAGCTTGGCCGAGACCTTCTTTCCTTCGGCCGCAAGGTTCTGGTGCTCGGCGATCCCGCCCAATTGCCCCCTGTGAAAGGCGGCGGCTTTTTCACCGAGGCGGAACCCGACGCGATGCTGACCGAGGTTCACCGCCAGGCCGCCGACAATCCGATCATCCGGCTGTCGATGGCGATCCGCGAAGGCGGCCGGATCGAGCGCGGAATCTATGGTGAAAGCCGGGTGATTGGGCGCGGCGAGCTCGATCGCGCGCTGGTGACGGAAGCCGATCAGGTGTTGGTGGGCATGAACAAGACGCGCCGGGCCTATAACGGGCGGCTAAGGGAATTGCGCGGCTTTTCGGGGGCGTTGCCGCAATCGGGCGAAAAACTCGTCTGCCTGCGGAACAACCGCAAAAAGGGATTGCTCAACGGCGCATTGTTCACGGTCAAGAGCGCCGGCGCGCTGCGTCGCGGCAAAGTGCGCATGCTGGTCATACCCGAGGAGGGCGACGGAAAAATCCAGCGCGTCGGGGTGGTCCCGCAATTCTTCGACGGTTCCGAAACCGAGATTCCCTACGCCTTGCGCAAGGATTCCGACGAGTTCGACTATGGCTACGCGCTCACGGTTCACAAAGCGCAAGGATCGCAATGGAACGATGTCGTTCTTTTCGACGAATCCTTCGCGTTTCGCGAACATCGCGCGCGCTGGCTCTATACCGGCGTGACCCGCGCCGCCCGCAAGCTCACCCTCGTGACGTGAAAAACGGCGCGGCCCGCCGGTTTCAATGCGACCAAGAATCGATCGCGTCGGCGAAAACGCGATCGCCCGCGGCGCCTTTTTCGAGATTTATCGTCGCGACCCGGCCGTCCGAGAGCTGCATGGGCAGATCGATCACCCAGGGAGAGCGCAAGAGCTTTAGGTTGCGCGCCTCCGCTTCTCCGCGAATCAGCCCGATCAGGAAGGTGTTGGCGGTGATCTCGACCGGGATTCCCGAGATTTTATCCCCCGATTGCGCCTCGGGCCGGCGCATCTGCGGGGGAGCGATCTGCTTAACGCCTTTGAGATCGCTGTCGGGCGCCAAGGTGAAGGAAATGTTGATGGTGTGAGACGCGGACAAGGCGGGATCCAGGTTTTTCTGGATCAAAAGCGTCGCCTTGATTTTGGCGTCGGGGAAGTCGACGTCCCCGCGGATCGCCGACTTCATGGGTTCGCCGTCGGCGCCGCCAATGTTATCCAGACGCCAGATCACGGCGCCGTTGTAAACGCGGTCGACCTTGTCCGGGTGATCGAGACTCGCGACGAACAATTCGGCCTTCTGCGCGACCGGAACCGGGGGATTGGCGTTGGCGTTTTCGGCCCCCGATTCCCGCGCGCCGCCACCCACCGCCCTAGCCGCGATTTTGCCGCCCTCGTTGGCGGTGCGAGCGTTCTCTTCCGGCTTGAGCTTGGAAAGATCTTCCGGTCGCTCGCGAAAATGCAACGCCGCAAGCGAAACGCCGCCGACGAGAAGCAGAAGAACCGCTGTTATGCCGAGAATCCGGCGAGAGCTGCTGGGAGACTCTGGCGTCGGAGGAAGTGGCGCCGCTGGCCGCTGTTGTTCACGCGGCGGGGCTTCCGCCTTGGTTTCGTTCTCTGTTTCCTCCGCCTCCGCCACCTTTGGCGGGATCGCCTCGGCCTGACGCTGGGCGGCGGCCTCGATTTCCAGGCGCGCTATGGCTTCGTCCAGCGCGCGCCCCTCGTTTTGAATGACTTGCTCCGCGACGGGAGGTTGAATGGCGCGAAGCTGGTTGAACAGCGCCTTGCGCGCCAATTCGTAAACCGCCTGCCGCCCTTCCGGGCTGGACTGCGGTAGCGGGCCTATTTTGCGTGCGAGCAATGAATAATAGTCAGCCATGCTTTGCTATGACCATTTTGCGCCGTTGCGGTCAACTTTTGGCGGCGAGTCGGGTTGTGTCGATCTGGCGCGTCAATCCTGGAACGGGTTACGGACGAGAATCGTATCGTCGCGCTCGGGGCTGGTGGAAAGCAGAGCGACCGGCGCTCCGATCAATTCTTCTATCCGTCGCACATATTTGATCGCCGGCGCGGGGAGATTGACCCAGGATCGCGCGCCGCCGGTGGAGCCTTTCCATCCCTCGATCGATTCATAGACCGGCTGGACGCGGAGTTGGGCGGATTGAGAGGCGGGCAGGCGGTCGACCCGGCGACCGTCGAGCATATAGTGAGTGCATATTTTGATCTCGTCGAAACCGTCGAGAATATCAAGCTTAGTCAATGCGACGCCATTGACGCCGGAGGTCTTTATCGCCTGTCGGGCCAAGACCGCGTCGAACCATCCGCAGCGCCGGCGTCGGCCGGTGTTGGTGCCGAATTCGCGGCCCCTGTCGCCGATCAATTCGCCAATGGCGTCGTTCAACTCGGTCGGGAAAGGCCCGCCGCCAACGCGGGTCGTATAGGCTTTCGCGATGCCGAGGACGTAATTCACCGCGCCGGGGCCAAGACCAGACCCGGTGGCGGCGGCGGCGGCGACGGTGTTCGACGAGGTGACATAGGGGTAGGTGCCGTGGTCGACGTCCAAAAGAACGCCCTGCGCCCCTTCGAAAAGAATGCGCTTTCCGGCGCGGCGCTCATTGTCGAGCAACTCCCATACGACATCCATGAAGGGCAGAATGCTGGGAGCGACGCTCAGTAACTCATCTTTCAGCGTCTCCGCACATATTTCGGGCAGGCCCAAGCCGCGCCGCAAGGGATTGTGATGGGCGAGGATCCGCGCGATTTTGTCGTCGAGGCAATCGGGTTCCGCAAGGTCCATCAAGCGGATCGAGCGGCGCCCAACCTTGTCCTCGTAAGCAGGGCCGATTCCCCGCTTTGTCGTCCCGATCTTGGCCCCGCCGCCGGCAGATTCCTCGCGGTAAGAGTCAAGCTCCCGATGGAGCGACAAGATCAGCGGCGCGTTTTCGGCGATCTTGAGATTGGTCGAGGAAATTTCAACGCCCTGCTCCCTGAGACGGTCGATCTCCCCCACGAGAAAATGGGGATCGACGACAACGCCGTTGCCGATGATGGATAATTTTCCTGGCCTGACGATGCCGGAGGGAAGCAAAGCCAGTTTATAGGTCTTGCCGTCGACGACGAGCGTATGGCCGGCGTTATGCCCGCCCTGGAAGCGCACGACCACATCCGCCTCGAGCGAAAGCCAGTCGACTATCTTGCCCTTGCCCTCGTCGCCCCATTGGACGCCGACCACCGCCACATTCGCCATGGCACGTTCTTTTCTGTTAAGTGCTCGCCGCCGACGGAATTTCACGCTGTGCGGGAAGAGCGACGCGTAAGAATCCAAGTCCGCTTCTCCGCCGCGCGGCGGAAAAGACTCGGTCGGAAAAAAAGCCCCGGCGGTAACGCCGAGGCTCGTTACGGAAATTCCTTACCTCAAGGCGCCAGAACGGTAAAGGGGCCGCGCCGAGGCGTCCTCGCCGCTTCAGCCTCTGTGATACGGATGTCCGGCGATAATGGTCATGGCGCGGTAGATTTGTTCGGCCGCCATAATCCGCACGAATTGGTGCGGCAGAGTCATCGCCCCGAAGGAGAATATCGCCTTGGCCTTTTGACGTAGCCTCGGATCCAGGCCCTCCGCGCCGCCGATGGCGAACCATAAGGCCTTTCGGCCGGCGTCCCGCTCCCGCCTGACGAATTCGGAGAAATCGAGACTATTGGCGGACTTGCCGCGCTCGTCGAAGACGGCGAGAGCGGCGTCGGACCCAATCCCGGCCAACAGCGCGTCGCCTTCCGCCGCGATGCGAGCATCGGCTCCGCGCGCACGACTCTCCTCGCATTCTCGCAAAGCCAGCCCGTCCAGCCCGAGATTGCGCATGGCCGAAATGCGCTCGGCATAGCGCGCGAACAATTCACGTTCCGGCCCCGTTTTCAATCGTCCGACGCATAAAAGACCAAGGCGCATCGGTCGAGGTCAGGCCAGTCGCATTTCGCGCGGCCTGTCTCCGCCCCACATCTTTTCCAGATTGTAGAACTGCCGCACTTCCGGTCTGAAGAGGTGGATTATGACGTCGCCTGCGTCCACCAGCACCCAGTCGCATTGAACGAGGCCTTCGACTCGAGGGCTCGAAACGCCGGCCGCCTTGCAGGTCTTTATGACGCGATCCGCAATCGCGCCGACATGGACGGTCGATCGCCCCGAAGCGATGATCATCATATCGGCCAGAGAAGTTTTGCCTTGGAGGTCGATCGTCACAACCTCTTCCGCCTTGGCCTCCGCGAGGCACGCGAGCAGCTTTTCGGCGAAAGACGAGGTTTCAGCGCTTAAGGGCCGGGGCGCGCCGCTGGCGGCTGAAAAGCCGCTCGAAGGTAATGCGCTTGTCGTCAGCTTCGCAATCTCCACGGGAGCGGGGTTTTGCCCGCGAAAGTGAAGATGGGACGATTTTGGCCTGAATGCAACTCTTCGGCCGCGAAAGATGCGGCCGAAAGGGGTAGACAGGGCGATAAATAAAAAAAGGCCCGGCGCTTCGCCGGGTCTTAGGCGGTTATGGCTCATCGAGAGGCGGGAGGAACCTTCAAGCCACAACAGCGATGAGTTTAGTCGATTCGAAGCATAAAGACCTGCGGATATTTTTTGAAATCGCCTTACAAAGGCCCACAATGGCGAGCCCGCCAGTCGCGCTTGCGCCGAAGGTCGCGCCAGCTCCGAAAGCCTCGCTCTATTTTTCAGCGGCTTGCGTTGCGTTCGACCGCCATAGCACGGCGCCGTGACGAAAAAGTCACAGCGCTCATGAATTTCGATTCGCAGCCTCTCGAAAAGCCGCGCTTACGGCGTGAGGACAATCGATCCGGCGGTTTTGCGCGTTTCGAGCGCCTGGTGTACTTTCGCGGCTTCACTTAGCGGAAAGGTCGAAGCGACGTCGAAATTGATATGCCCCCGCTTCAAAGCGTGCTCGACGTCTTCCGTCATTTCCTCATAGGTCTTGCGGTCCGCGATATGGGTGAAAAGCGAGGGGCGGGTCGCGAACAGCGACCCTTTTTGCGCGAGCAGGCCGAGGTCGAAGGCGGCGATCGGTCCCGAGGCCGAGCCATAGCTCACGAACAGGCCGAAAGGCGCGAGACAATCGAGCGAGCCCGGAAAAGTGGCGGCGCCCACGCCGTCGTAGACGACATCGCACAGCTTTCCCTTGGTGAGTTCGCGCACCCGCGCGGGAAAATCCTCCTTTTGGTAGAGAATCACGTGTTTGGCGCCGGCGTCGAGGGCGATCTTGGCCTTTTCCTCTCCGCCAACGGTCGCGATCACCTTGGCGCCGAGAGCGCTGGCCCATTGGCACAGCAGCCGGCCCACTCCGCCCGCCCCGGCGTGCACCAATACGCAATGCCTCTTCTTCACGCGGAACGTGCGTCGCAGCAGATATTGCGCCGTGAGCCCCTTCAGCATCATCGTGGCGCCGTCGGCGTAGGAGAAGGATTTTGGCAGATGGACGAGGTTCGAGGCCGAGATATTGCGCGCCTCGCAATAGCCGCCGAGCGGGCCGACATAAGCGACCCGGTCGCCCGCTTCGAAATCTTCCACCCCTTCGCCGACGGCGACGATTTCGCCCGCGCCCTCGTGGCCGGGGATAAACGGGAGTTCCGCAGGATAGGCGCCGGTGCGGCGGTAGATGTCGATGTAATTGACGCCGATGGCGTGGTGGCGGAGCTGAACCTCGCCCGGCCCGGGAGGCGCGAGTTCGACGTCCTCGTATTGGAGAACCTCCGGCCCGCCGACGTGATGAACGCGAACAACCTTGACCATGGTCTTCTCCACGACGAAGCGACAATCGCGGCGACCATAACAAAATAATGCGCCGAGAGGGATTTTACGAGAAAGCGAGCCGGGCCTCGCCCTGCCGGCCGGAGGGCGCTATAAAGACAGTCGATGGAGAAAAAGGCGATGGCTCTGGAACATTCGGGCGAAATACTCAAAACCCAAATTCTTGTCGCGGGAGCGGGGTCGACGGGCGTCGCCGCCGCTCTAGCTTTCGCGCGGTCCGGGCTGAAGGTGACGCTGGCCGGGCGGTTTCCGCCGCCGCTGCCGGGCCGCACCGTGGCGCTGTTCGAGGCCTCGCTGCGCTTCCTGGACGCGATCGGGGCGCTGACCAAGGTCAAGCAAAAGGCATGTCCAATCGAAGCAATTCGTATGATCGACGACACGGGTCAGCTTCTGCCGACGCCGGACCTCTTGTTGAAGGCGAGCGAGATCGATCTTCCGGCGCTGGGCCTGAACGTCTCCAATGACGAACTCGTGGAGATTCTTCTCGGATTGGCCCGGGAGCGCGAGGCCTTCGACCTCGTCGAGGCCGACATCGTGGATTATGTCTTCGACGGCGCGGGCGCCGTGGCCGTTTTGGCGGACGGGCGCAGAATCGAGGCGGATTTCGTGGTCGCCGCCGACGGACGGCAGAGCCGTGCGCGGGCGGTCGCCGGAATTGACACCAAGGAATGGACCTATCCTCAGGTCGCGCTCACCATGCTGCTCTCGCACAAAGAGCCGCACGACAATATTTCGACCGAATTTCACACCCGCTCCGGCCCCTTCACGCTCGTTCCGCTGCAAGGGCGCGAGGGCGCGCCGCACCGCTCCAGCTTAGTCTGGCTGATGAGCGTCGCCGACGCCAGCCGGCGGCTGTCGAAGCCCCGAGAGGAACTCGAATTCGAACTCGAAGACCGCTCGCGGGGAAAATTCGGCGCGATCAAAATCGAGGGTGGAATCGGGCAATTCCGCATGGGCGGGATGCGGGTTTCGACCCACGCGACGGGCCGCGTCGCGCTGGTCGGCGAAACCTGTCACGTTTTTCCGCCGATCGGCGCTCAGGGCCTCAATCTGAGCCTGCGCGACGTCGCCGATCTTGAGGACTGCCTCGCCAGCGTGGACTTCGCCAATCCGCGCGAACTTGCTCACGCTTTGGCGCGCTACGACCGTCACCGGCGCGCCGACGTCGGCTTCCGCACGCTGGGCGTCGATCTTCTCAACCGCTCGCTGATCATTCCTCAGCTTCCGGTCGATCTCCTGCGCGGCGCGGGCTTCGTGATCATGACCGCGCTCGGACCCTTGCGCCGGGCGGTCATCCGCGAGGGCGTGTCCCCGCACTTGCTGCTGCCTCGCCTGATGCGGGAAAAAGCGCCGCGCGAAGGGGGCGCTCGCCGACGGCGCTTCGCCTAAACGACTCGGATAGGCGACGCCGCGGGTTCCATTTCCGCTTGCGCTCCTATATGTAATGCCGCATCGCAACAATCGGCGTTTCCGCCGCACTCCGCGCGCCTGCGTTTTGGCGGTCGGAAGCGGCGGCGATCATCCCTTGAACAAGCATCGGCCCATCCATGAAGCTGCGCAACATCGCCATCATCGCCCACGTCGACCATGGCAAGACAACCCTGGTCGACCGCCTGCTGCAGCAGTCGGGCGCCTTCCGCGAAAACCAGCGCGTCGCCGAGCGCGTCATGGACAGCAACGACCTTGAAAAAGAGCGCGGCATCACGATCATGGCCAAGGCGACCTCGATCGTCTGGAAGGACACGCGCATTAATATCGTCGACACCCCCGGCCACGCCGACTTCGGGGGCGAAGTGGAGCGCATCCTGTCGATGGTGGACAGCGCCATCGTGTTGGTCGACGCCGCCGAAGGTCCGATGCCGCAGACCAAATTCGTCGTCGGGAAGGCGTTGAAAATCGGCCTGCGACCCATCGTCTGTATCAACAAGGTCGACAAACCCGACGCGCGCATCAGCGAAGTGGTGAATGAGGTGTTCGACCTTTTCGCGGCGCTCGACGCCACCGACGAGCAACTCGACTTCCCGATCATCTACGGCTCCGCCAAGCAGGGCTGGATGGCCGAGGAGCCGGAAGGCCCCAAGGAAGGGATGGCGCCGCTGTTCGACCTTGTTCTCAAACATGTGCCGGAGCCCAGGATCGAGGAAGGCGGCTTCCGTATGCTCGGCACATTGCTCGAGGCGAATCCCTATCTCGGCCGTATCGTCACCGGTCGGGTTTTCGCGGGCAGCGTGAAGCCCAATCAGGCGGTCAAGGTGCTCGACCGCGAGGGCAAGGTCGTCGAGCAAGGTCGCGTCTCCAAGATTCTCGCCTTCCGCGGCATCGAGCGTCAGCCCATCGAGGAGGCCGAGGCGGGCGATATCGTCGCGATCGCCGGTCTGGAGAAATTCAACGTCGCCGACACGCTCTGCGCGCTCGAAGTCAACGAGCCTTTGCAAGCGCAGCCGATTGACCCGCCCACTCTGTCGATGACCTTTCTCGTCAATGATTCACCTCTGGCCGGCACCGAGGGCGATAAGGTCACGAGCCGCATGATCCGGGCGCGCCTCTACAAGGAGGCCGAAGGCAATGTGGCGCTGCGCGTCGAGGATTCGCCCGGCGCCGACGCTTTCATCGTCTCGGGTCGTGGCGAATTGCAGCTTGGCATTCTGATAGAAACCATGCGCCGCGAAGGCTTCGAACTCGGGGTCTCGCGCCCCCAGGTCGTGTTCAAGAAGGGCGATGACGGCGAAATCCTCGAGCCTATCGAGGAAGTCGTGATCGACGTCGACGAGGAGCATTCCGGCGTCGTCGTGCAGAAGATGTCGGAGCGCAAGGCCGAAATGATCGAGATGCGCCCCTCCGGCGGCAATCGCCTACGCCTCGTGTTCCACGCCCCGACGCGCGGCCTCATCGGCTACCAGGGCGAGTTGCTCACCGACACGCGCGGCACCGCGATCATGAACCGCCTGTTCCACGAATACGCGCCGCACCGGGGCGAAATTCAGGGCCGCCGCAACGGCGTCCTGATCTCCAACGACCAGGGCGAGGCGGTCGCCTATGCGATGTGGAAGCTGGAGGATCGCGGCCCGATGATGATCGAGCCGGGGTGGAAGGTGTATCGCGGGATGATAGTCGGCGAGCACACGCGCGACAACGATCTCGAAGTGAATGTGCTCAAGGGCAAGCAGCTCACCAACATCCGCACCCAGTCCAAGGACGAGGCGGTGCGGCTGACGCCGCCGATCCAGATGACGCTGGAAAAGGCGCTCGCCTATATCGAGGACGACGAGCGCGTCGAGGTGACGCCGAAGTCGATCCGCCTGCGCAAGGTCCATCTTGACCCCAACGAGCGCAAGCGCGCCGAAAAGAGCGGCAAGGCCGCGGCGGTGGCTTAAGACTCCGCCGTCTTTCTTGCCGCCTATGCCTCGCGATAAAACATCAGCAGAAGCCCCGCCAAAATAAAGGCGATCGGCCAGACGAGGCCCGCCGCGCGCCGCGCGGGGCCATCGTCGAGCCGTAGCTCCAGCCAGCGCGACCATCCCGCCGCCACGCCCACCAACGCCAGCGGCGTATGGGTGATCTCGATGAGCATTTCCTCTTTGGGATTGGCCAGTCCGTGCGAATGGGTGAGCAAAAGCCCCGCCGCGATCGCGGTGGTGAGCGGAAATACATAGGGCGCCCAGGCCGCCTTGAGTTTGCCGAGCCGCACCCGCCATTCGAAAATCCCGAACAGGACGATGAGCAGGATCATCAGCCGATGTTGCGCGATTTCGGGGTCGCGCAGGCTTTCGATGAGGCCAAGATGGCCGAGCGGCCATACTTCCTCGTCGGCGCGCAGGAAAAGGAAGCCGGCGAGGCCGAGAAAAGTCAAAGGCCAGTGCCTAGCGAAGGGGGCGAGCCGGCGGCTGTGTTCGACCAGCGCCAGGAGACCCATGACCAGAACGAAAATCCCCGCCCAATGGTGATTATATTCCGACCAGGCGATATCCTCGGCGTTGCGTGGCGGCGTCGCGGGTTCCCCCAGGGCGTAGGCGCGTGGCGTGGCGGGGTCGACGATTCTCGGCTGCGAGGTGGAAAGGGTCGCGTGGTCGGGGCTCGCCAGCCTTATCGGCCAGCGGGGTTCGACCCGCTCGACGACTTCGGACCAGTTGGCGCGAGCGTTGGGCAGGTCGACCGCCGGCGGCAACGAAGTCAGCGACGCGGCGCAAAAAAGCGCGGTGAGGCCGACGCCGATCTCGACTTCGGCGAAGCGGCGCAATCTCAGAATAGAGCCGCCCGGATCGGTCTGGAGCCTACGCCCGGTGAGGAAATTCATGCCACCCAACAGAAGCAGGCCAGCCAGCAAAGCGGCCTTGGCGGACAGCATGACCCCGTAGGAGTCGCCGTAAAGCGCCGAAGGCTCGCCGAGATAGACGGCGGCCATATAGACGCCGGCGCCGAGCAGCATGGCCACGGCGGCGATGGAAATTGTCGAAAACCGCCGGACCACGTAACGCCGGTTTCCGATTCCGGCTTCCTTCAGCGCGATGAGAAAATAGGGAATGCCGCCGATCCACAGCGCGACGCCGAGCATATGGGCGAATTCCGCGATATAAAGGCCGGCGGCATGGTCGAGGCGGCTGGCGGCGTGCGTCACGCCGACCTGCGTCGCAAGGAGGAGAAGGCCGGCCAGCGCCCCGCCGCGCAGAGCATCACGGGGTCTGCGAACGAGAAAAGCGATCACCGCCGCAAGAATCGCCGCGAGGAGGTCGATCACGATCGCCTCGGCGTTAAGCAACGCCTCGAGCGAAAGACCGAGCGTCCCATTTAACATGAAGCCCAGCGAAGCCGCCGCGAGCGTCTCCTCGACGCAAAGCGCGGCCGCGCTCCAGAAGATCAAGGCTCGCGCGCGCCGGGCGACCATTTCGCCGTTTTGCGCGCCGCCCGGCGCGGGCAGAAGAAGAAAGGCCAGGCCGCCGAGGGTCAGCGATTGCGCGGTGAGGATCAATCCGCGCAAAGCGACGTTGAGGAAGCCGTATATTTCGATGAACAGTTGCACGGGCTTACCGCTTTACCTGGAAGGGGATTTCTCCGTGGGTTATGTGCCCGTCGACGCTCAGCGTCTGCCACAAGAGGCGGTATCGGCCATTATCCAGCCCCGTCGCATGCGATTTAAGCGTCTCCGCTGTCGCCCCTGCCGCCAGCGGCAAAACGACGCTGGCGCCGCCGGGGTCAACCAGCGTCAGTCGCGAGCGCTCGCGGTCGACCCGGCTGTTGAACCGGACTTCGACCTCGGTTTCGGAGGCGGCGACGGTTTCGTTTGGGGCCGGTGAGGAAACGACGACGATCGCGTGGGCGAAGGCCGCTTCGCCGCACGGAATGAAGGAAATCGCCGCCAAGTAAAGCAAAAAAATGCGTGACATGGACATGGGGGAGAGTCGCAGGCTGAGGTTTCGGTCCGCCCCCTCGGGCGTGGCGCGTGGAATCACGCGCCTCCGAATTTGACAGAATTTGCCTCTCCGGCACAAGGACGAGGCGGACAAGGCGGTGAGCTTGCGGCGTTTTGTGATTGAAGGCGCTCCAGTCTCGCGCCTCCAGTCTCGCGCCTATTGCGAAACTGGAGCCCAATCTCTAGCCTTGGGCGTGCTATTTAGGGGGCATCCACCAAAACGACACGGCAGCCGCGGCGATCAGACCGCAAACGCCTCAAGAGTGGAGCCGAAAAGAGGGGAAACGGAAGAATGGCGAACAACAAGGTCACTACGCTGGAACAAGCGATGGCGCTCATCCGGGACAACGACGTCGTGACCACCTCGGGGTTCGTCCAGAGCTGTATCCCCGAGGCCCTCCACATGGGATTGGAGCAGCGCTTCCTCGAGACCGGCCATCCCAAAAACCTGACCCTGATCATGACCGCGGGCGCGGGCGACAGCAAAGGGCTCGGCACCGGACGGCTGCATCACGAAGGCCTGCTTGGCCGAGTCATCGCAGGCAATTTCGGGCGCATGCCCAAGGTGGCTCAGGCCGCTCAGGCGAATAAGATCCTCGGCTACAATTTGCCGCAGGGCGTGATTTCGCGGCTCTATCGAGCCTGCGCGTCGGGGCAGCCCGGCCTCTTCTCGAAGGTGGGCCTCTATACCTATGTCGATCCGCGCTTCGGCGGCGGGAAGGTGAACGACGTCACCACGGAAGACATCGTCAAATACCACAATATCCAGGGCGAGGAGTGGCTGTTCTACCTCGCCACCAAGATCGATGTCGCTTTCATTCGCGGCACTTCGGCGGATCCCTCCGGCAATATCGGCATGGAGAAGGAGGCGCTGGTGCTCGACAATCTGGCGCAGGCCATGGCCGCGCGGAACAATGGCGGCATCGTCATCGCCCAGGTCGAGCGGATCGTCGAGCAGGGCTCGATCCGTCCCAAGGATGTCGAGGTTCCCGGTATCCTCGTCGATTGCGTCGTCGTCGCGCCGACGCCCGAACTGCACCGCATGAATTACGGGGTGATGTATAATCCGGCGCTTGCGGGCGAAATTCGCGTTCCCGTCGAGGGTATGGCGAAAATGCCGCTTGACGAGCGTAAGGTCATCGCGCGCAGGGCCGCCTTCGAATTGCCGCCGAACGGCGTCGTCAATCTCGGCGTTGGCGCGCCCGAGGGCATTTCCGCCGTCGCCAATGAAGAAAAATTCACCCCCTACATCACGCTGACCACGGAAGCGGGGGCGATCGGCGGCGTACTCGCGAGCGGTTCGAGTTTTGGCGGCGCGACCAACGCCGACAGCATCATTCAGCAAAACCAGCAATTCGACTTTTACGATGGCGGCGGACTCGACATGACCTGCCTCGGCATGGCCGAATGCGACGTTCAGGGTAATGTGAACACCAGCAAGTTCGGCGGCCGTTTGAACGGCTGCGGCGGCTTCATCAACATCAGCCAGAACGCGCGAAGCGTCGTTTTCGCCGGCACTTTCACCAATGGCGGGCTTGAAATCAAAATCGAGGACGGAAAGGTCAATATCGTCAAGGAAGGCCGCAACAGGAAATTCCTGAACTACGTCGAGCAGATCACCTTCTCTGGCAAATTCGCGCAAAAGCGCAGGCAGCCGGTCATATATGTCACCGAGCGCTGCGTGTTCAGGCTGGGCCAGAAGGGTATGGAGCTGATCGAGGTCGCGCCGGGAGTGGACATCGAAAAGGACATCCTCGCGCATATGGCCTTCAAGCCGATCATCGAAGAACCAGAACCGATGGACAAGCGCATTTTCATCGACGAACCGATGGGATTGCTGGCCGAATTGCTTAACCTCAATCTCCACGAGCGCGTGCAATACGATCCCGAACGCAACATCCTGTTCGTCAATCTGGAGGGATGGCACGCCCGAAGCAAGAAGGACGTCGACGAGCTGCGTAAGACCTTGATCGAGGCCTGTCAGAACGTCGGAAAGCGCGTGAACTCGGTCGTCAACCACGATGGCGCGAAGATCGCGGAGGCGCTCTATGACGATTACGCCGAGATGATCCAATATATGCAGGAGCATTATTACGCGACGACCGCGCGTTATGCGACCAGCGCCTTCGCCCGTCTCAAGATGAAGGAGGCGATGACGAAGCGGGGACTTTCGCCGCATGTTTTCGAGCGCAAGGAAGCGGCGCAGGCCTTTCTCGATGTCGTCGGCGGCGAAGAATAGCGCCTTGTCGCCACGGGACAGCTTTCGATGGGCCTCCCTCCTCGCTCGGAGGGAGGCTTTTTAATATTCCCACTCGGCGCCGACGCCGACGGACGTATGCCCGTCCGCTCCGGTTTCGCCCTGAATACGCAGTTTTTTCATCACATCGACCCCCACATTGACGGCGGCGTCCGAAGGCTTCGCGCCTGTGCGCACGCCCACGGTGATATTGTTGGTCAGATAGCGCGAGGCCCCGACTGTGGGGCCGTTCGCTCCGCTGGAGTTGAGGTCGAGCGAATCGACCCCCAGCGCCTTGCGCATTTTCTCGAAGGCGCCGTCTCCGCTTCCGGTCAGCTCCGCCACCGCGGCGGCGAGCTGTATGGCCTGAAATGGCGACAATGAGCCGGAGGCCTTGGCGAACAACAGCCGCGACAGCACCTCGTCCTGCGGCAAATCCGGGGTTGAAGTGAAGGCGAAGCTTGGTTTCGATGCGGGACCCGTGACCGCTATCTGCGCCGTGATCTCCGCGGCCGTCGTTTCCGCGTAAAAGTCGAGCTCGGGCATGAGGCCGCCGGCGAAGGTCAATTTGCCGCGCGTAATGTCGATGCGTTGGGTTAAAAGTTGCAGGCTTCCGCGCCGCAGATCGAAGCCGCCAATCACATCCGGCTTCTGCAAGGTTCCGGCGATTTTGAGCTCGCCGCCAAATTCGGCGTCGATCCCCCGTCCGCGCACGAAAATTCGATTGGGCGCCGATATGCGAAGGTCGAGCGTCGCGTCGAAGGCGGGAGACTTGCCGGCGGCGGCTTTCTGCTTGCGTTGAAGCTCGAGCAATTCGCGGGCGAATCCGCGGGGGTCTATGTGAGTCGCATCCGGCAGGGGCGTCAGCGCCGACGGCAGGCGGTCTGGAACATTCACCTCCAGCGTATTGAACTTGACGACGCCGGCGACCTTGGGCGATCTCGCCAAGGGCCCGCCAAGATCGAGGTCGAAATCCGCAGTCGAGGAGACGAGCGCGCTGCTCACGAGCTGGGCGTTGCGTCCTGTTATTCTGAGGGAGCCGGGCATTCCCGCTTCCGGCAGCAGCGAGATTCGGCCGCTGCCGGAAATCTGGCCGCCATTCTTGGTCGACGCCTGCAAAGAGGCCAGGACCAGTTCGCGGCCTCGCGCTTCGAGCCGCGCCGAGATTTTATCGAAGGCGACGCCGTTCAGAGGGTCGGCGAAGGCGCCGTTTGCGAGCGTGATCGAACCTCCCACGATCGGAGAGGCGCTCTGACCCGAGACCCGAAGGTCGAGCGCCACATCGCCATGCGCGGTTTGGCCATTGGCGGAAAGCATCGTATTGGCGAGAGCGGCGTCGATACGCCCCTTCGCCGCAAGATCCAGCGTCCCGGCGGCGTCCAGCGGCGCCGAACCGGTTATTTTGAGGCGGCTCGACATCCCCATCCCTATATCGGCGTCGACGCTGGTTCGCTTTCCGGCCAGCCGGCCGCGCGCGGAGGCGTCGATGGCGGGCAGCCCATTGCTTTTGAGTTGCGGCGCGGAAAATTTGGTGAGCGTCACCTTCCAGTCGCCGCTTGGCGCGGATTTTTGCCCGGTGATACGGGCCTCGGCGTCGAACTTGCCGTCCAGAGCAAGGCCGGGGTCGGCGAAGTCGGCGATCGAGAGCGGTATGGCTCGCGCCTGCAAGGCGAGTTCGAGTTGATCCCCGGCGCGGCCTTCGAGTTCAAGGCGGCCGCCTTCGGCGTTGATCGCGAGACCCTTGATTTCGACTTGTCCCCCCGCAAGAATGATCGACGCCGGACCCGCCAGCGTCAGCTTTTTCCCGCCACGCTGGGCGGAAAAAGAAGCGATGTCGATGCGGGTTCTGTCTCCCGGCGTCACTGTCGCCGCGCCGGCGATGGCGAAGCCTTTGGCGCTGACGTCGAGATCGAGCGCGACGCCCGAGGCGGCCGGGCGAGCTTTCAGCCGGGCGGAGGCGATCGTCTCCTTGCCCACTTCGGCCTTGTCGAGACTGGCGTCGCCCTGCACGGCGGGGCGGCGCAGCAGGTCACGGCCGGTGAGTTTCGCGGCGATGCGCCCAACGAAAAGATCGCGCGCCCGCAAGCCCGAGCCTTTCAAATCGATGGCGGCGTCCTGCCCGCCCGAAGTTGCGTCGAGCGTGACGTCGGCGCTCAACTGGCCGGCGAGCTTTTGCAGCGCGAACGCGGAAAAATCGTCGAGGTCGGGAGCGTTGAGGCTGAGTCGCCCACGGGCCGCGCTGTCGTAAACGACCGAACCTTTCAGCGTCGAGCGCCCGATGGCGAGGTCCACCTTTTCGAGCGTCCACGCCTCTCTATCGCGCGCAAGTTTCAATTGGCCGCGCGCCGGTCGGCCGTCGATGCTCCCGTCGAGCTGGGCCGCCGCCGTCAGCGCTCCGGTGAGGTCTTGCGCCTTGGCATGAAGTTCGAGCTTTGGAATCGCCCGTCCATTGGCGGTCGCATCAGCGAGAGCGATGTCCGCCCGCGCGTCCGGCTTGTCCAACGACCCCGTAAGCGCGGCCTCGAGCGTCGCGTGTCCCGAGAGACGCGCATCCGCGCGGCGCAGGTCGGGCAGTTCGATAAACGCCGTAATGTCCGACTTTTCCTTGGTCGCCGCGCCATTGAATCTTGCCCGCGCGAATTCGCCATTCAGCGTCACCGCGTCGAGGCTCAGCCCGCCGTCGGGCGACAGCGCCGCCGCTCCGCTAATCGCCAGCTTGCGCCCCAGTAAGCCATCCACGGCGGCGAGGCCCAGGCCCGGTTCGACGATCGCGCCGTTCAGCGCGACGCTGACGCGGCGCTCCTTTGGAACACCGTTCAGGGTCGCCGCCAGCGTCAAGGCGCCGCGAAGGCCTCGCCCGGCGAGTCTGGAAAACCGCGAAAGATCGGGGGCGGAGACGTTCAATTTGCCGTCGAGCGCCCCCGGCCCCGCTTTGCCGGAATAGGTCAGGAGTCCCGCGCCGGTTTCAATCTTCGCGACGCCGAAGTCGGTGTCGCCATCCATGTTCGCGCGCGCCCGCAGGGAGAGATTTACGCGGTCTCCGAGCGCGTCCGCGAGCCCCCGGTCGCTCGGCGCCAGGCCGTCGCCCTTCGCCTCGACGTCGATGTCGATGCGCGAGCCCGCCACGCCGAGCGGACCATCGGCCATCGCCTTGGCGGCGGCGTCGAAGCGACCGATTCGTCCGGCGGAGGACAGAACATCCTCCAGCGTCAGGGTAAGCTTCATATCCGGCTTGTCCAGGCTTCCGGCGACCGTGACTTCTCCTTCCAGCGTCTTGGCGCGAAAGGCGGCCGTTTCCGAGATGGGCTGTCCGTGCAGGCCGAGGCGGGCGTCGATCTTGCGATCCTGGCCGAGTCGCCCCGAGGCCTCGATACGCATCGCGGGATTGACGAGAGCGAGATTTTCCAGGACCAGCGTCCCGTCTTCGGCGAAATTGGCCGCGCCATGCAGCTTGTTGTCGCCGGCGAAAATGTCTCCTAAGGCGTTGGGGAGCAGCGCGGAAAATTTGGCGGCGAGTGCGAAATCGAGACGTCTCGCGGCTCCGCTGCGGGAAAGGCCGATGTCGCCATGAGCGGTCAGATCGTCGCCCCCGCTGGCGGCGAGAGTCGCATGAAAGGCGTCGAGCGGTCCTTGTCCGTTCAGTTCGATGTCGAGCGGCGGCGTCCCCGGCAGTTTGGCGGCGCGAGCGATGAGTCCCCCCGCCGGCTCCTTCGCGGCGAAGGCGATCAGCAGGCGATGGTCGGCCGCGATTTCGGCCTTCATATCGATCGCGCCGGGGGCGTCCTCGCGCACGATCGCAACCGACGCCTTGGCTCCATCCGACGAAGCTCCAGCCTCGGCGGAGCCGTGGACCCGCAAGACGGCTGGAGCGCCGAGAACCGGCTCCGCCAGAGCGAGAGTGGCGATTTCGAACCCCGCCAAACGCACCTTAATCGGCAGATCGGGGGCGAGGGACGTTGAAGATTTCGTTCCCGCAGACTTGGAATCCGCGGGCTGTGGCTCTTGCGCGCCAGCTTCCGGCCGGCGCAGCAAGTCGAGCCGTCCGATATTTATCGCATTGACGTCGAGGCGGAGCGTCGCGAGAGCCAGAGGCGACCAGTCGATGTCGATGGTGTCGATTTTCAGCCAAACGCCGTCCTTGTCGGCGAGAGTGATGTGGCGAATGCGCGGATGGGCGGAAAGAAGATTCTCGACCTCGCCGATGTCGACTTTCATTTGCGGCGAAGTGGCCGCGCGGGAGATGAAATCGGCGAGGAAGCTCTTGCCTTCATGGGTCTTGAGGCCGAGGCTCATCGAACCGGCGACGACAATGAGAAGCAGAAGGCCAAGGCCAGCGCCGACATATCTCCACAAGCGCGCGCGCATCAGAAAGCCTCTCCGATCCCAAGGTACATCGCAAAGGGGGTTTCGCCGGGCCTGCGGGCGATCGGGGTCGCCAGGTCGAGTCGGATCGGTCCGATGCTGGTGTAATAGCGCAAGCCGAGGCCAGCCGCGAAACGCATGGAAGACGAAAAATCCGGGTAAGGCGAAGCGAAGGCCATACCCGTATCCAAGAATGGCACGATCCCGATTTCCGGGGTGATCTTTATGCGCGCCTCGGCCGAACCTTCAAGCAGGCTGCGGCCGCCAACGACAAATCCAAGTCCGTAGTCCGGAGCGAGCGAGCGATATTCATAGCCGCGAACGGAGTCGCCGCCGCCGGCGAAGAAGCGATGGCTTGCGGGGATGTCTTGGATGGTTGCCCCGACGATCGATCCAGCTTTCACCCGCCCGGCGAGAATATACCAGGCGTCGTCGTCGAGGGCGTAATATCCGCTCACCTGACCCTGGGATTGGACCATCCCCACGCTGTCGTGGAAAGCCTTGAAATAAGGCTCAACCGTAGCAATCGCGCGAATGCCCGTGGTGGGCTCGAGGAGACTGTCGGTCGAGTCGTAATTCCCCGCGAGCGGCACGCCGAGCAAGGAATAATTATGTGGACCGAAGGCGTCGAAGGTATGGCCCGCCTCGAACTCCAAGCCGCCCTGGACCGAAGCCATGTCGCTGAAGCGATGTCTGACGCCTATGCTGGCGTTGCCGTAATCGGACCAATAATAGGGAGTCTTCTCCCGCACAGCTGAGGCGTCGATGAGCAGATCGTTGCGCGAGCCCTCCAGCGCCGGTTTCACGAAGCTCATTTTCGCGCTGCCGATGAGGTTGCTCGAATTGAATCCGGGCAGGCTGAAAAAATTCCCGACGCTCGAGCCCGAAGTGAGTGTGGGGGAGAGGCCTCCCTGCAGATCGAATCGCAGTCTTTCGCCCTCGCCAAAAACATTTCTGTCCACCCAATAGGCCCGCAGTCCCGGACCGTCGATATTGGACACCTGGCCCGTGAACCCGACCGCGTGCTGTTTGCGCTCGGAGGTTTCGACCAGAATTGGGATATTGCCGTTTCCGTCCAGCGGGGGGGCGTCCTCCACTTTCACCGAGCCGAGCGCTTCGATCCGGGCCACCGATTTGCGGGTGTCGGCTAGCTTTTTGGGGCTGTAGTCCTCGCCTTCCTCCAGATAGATAAAGGAGCGGATCACGTCATCCGGCACGCCGGGAGAGCCGCTCAGCTTCACTTCTCCAATTCCCGCTCTCGGGCCGGGGTCAATGGTGATCGCCACATCCATCACCCGCTCCCGATGAAAAATCACCGGAGCGGTCTTGATCACCTTCGCGAGCGGATAGGATTGCGCCCGAAGCTGGTCGATCCAATCCGCCTCCAAAGACCGCACGCTCGCCGCCCGAGCGGGCTGGCCAATGATTCGTTCGAAGGATTTTTTGGTGAAAAGCGCCCGATCGATCGGCGTCATGCGGCGCGAATCATAGACGACGACATTGCGCAAATGGAACATGGGGCCGGGTTCGACCCTGAATTCGACGGGGACGAGCGCCTTGCCGCGCAGCCGTTCCGCGGCGACCGCGGCCGTGTCGGCGCCGCGACCGTCGGCGAAGACCTCGACGCCGGCTATCTCGACTTTGACCTGCGCGTCGAAATAGCCGTCGCCCCAGAGCGTTTCGCCCATGCGGGGAATGTCCGCCACCACTCTTTGGGCAAGCGCCGCTCCGCCGATGGGCGGCTCATGCCGCAGACGCCATGTGCTCGAAGCGTCCTTAAGATGCTGCAGGAGGGCTTCGTTGTCATCGAGGCCGGGGATTTCCATTTTGTAGGGGAGAGCGTCGAGGGTTGGAGTCGGCGGCTCTTCGCTGGAGCCAAACAGTCCAAAGAAATCAAAAGCGCGGGCATGGTCCCACGACCCGGTCGTAAGCAGTGCAGCCACAATGGTCATGACAATGAGAATTATGCGCTGCACTTCGAAAGAATCCAAGCAACTCTCGAAAAATATAATACCGGAGCGCCGCCAAACGGTCCACGGGTTAAGCTTAATGCGCACAATTAGGGTGAAGTCATTATTACGTTGCGCGTAAACGCAATCAACCATTCATGTTTCCAACTTTCCAGATTTATGGCGCGGGGCTTCCCGCTTCGAAAAGAGGATCGAAGCGCGCCTTTGGAGATCGGCTGCGCCATTCATTTGGGCGGAACGAATTTGATGCCTCAAGCCTTTAGAAGCATATTCCGAGATACTCGTGGCCTTAGCAGGAAAAAGGAGGGAGCCCAAAGAAATTGGAGTCTCCTCTTGTAATTATAATAAAATAGAACCGACCAAAAATGGTTTGATTGAGATCGCGAAACTTGCTCACCTTTTCGAAAGCGTTCATGACGCTGTGTGATGTAATAAGGAGGCGACCATTGCCATGTGAGACAATGAATAATTATACAAATTTATATAATGATGATATTTTAGTCTGTTAAGTCGTCATATATAATAATTAAATTATGCGGTATATTCAATTATTTTGATATTAGTTAAACATCTCCAGCGTCTGTTAAATAAATTATGAAAACAAATTATAGGCCTGAGAAAATTAATTCGATGTTTTCAGGCTACGACCTTCTGAGTGAGGCTTCATACCTGTGGCTAGAGCAAAATCCGAAAAAGTTGATAGACTTTTTCGATTAGATTTTGCTCTAGCTTTTTGAAGCTGGCGCGATTTCTTATCGACCAGACGACTCCGACTGGTCGGAAAGCGCTCTAGCCGAGGCGAGTGTGGAACTCTATAGATTGCTTCGAATATGGTTGAAACGGCTTCCGACCGACGCGCGCCGACGCCGACTGCAGGGAAGCCGGCTCACTATGACGGCTGCCGCGGCGACCGCGGGGACGGAACCGGCTGGAATTCCAAATTGACAGCCGGAGCTACATGGGCGAGCATGAGCCGCAAAAATAAGGCCCCGTCGCGCGGAGCTGACGGGGCCGGGGCGCTTCGTCGGAGCGAAGCTTTCTGGGGGATTTCCAGTTTACGGTCGAACCAAACCGCTTGGCCTTCGCGGTAAAGGTTCGACTGAAAAGCAAATGCTATATGAGGCGGCGTCGAAGGGATCAGCGCTGAACTCCCTGGACCGCCGTGATCTGCCGCTTGACGCGCAGATCAATTCCGACCCGGTGGCGTCATGCTCCTCTCGGAAGACTTATCCACACACGCGACGCCATATTCCGGCGCCGAACGATCCCATCGCGTCCGATTTCGAGGTCCCGCTCGAGCGGCCCTTCGTCGGCTTTTCGAACCACCGACGACTGCGATTGATATGATGCTGAACCCAGTTTCCGATTTGGTCAAGCCTAATTTTCGGTCGCCGGCGCTTAGCGGCGTCGCGTCGCTGGCGGACCAAGCAAGCGCACGAAATTCCTAATCAGCCGGGCTATCCGGCGGGCTTGTGTTATTTATATTCGACGTATATAGATATCTTTATATGTATTCAGGCAAGCAAATGACTGTCCCAAAAGCCCTCGCTCTGGAGGCGGCGCTCGCGGCGCTCAACGCCACCGGCGAAGAAACCCGGCTGAGGTTGGTGGCTCTCCTCACCGAATCGGAACTGACGGTCAGCGAGTTGGTCGCCATTCTCGGACAGTCCCAACCGCGCGTGTCGAGGCATCTCAAGCTCCTGGTGGAGGCAGGGCTGGTGGAGCGCCGCAGGGAGGGAGCCTGGGCTTTCTTTCGTCTCGCTTCCTCCACGCCCGCGGGAATGATGGCCCGCGGCGTCATCGATCGGATCGACGCTCGCGACGTCCTGCTGGCCGCCGACCGGGCTCGCCTCTCCGAAGTGCGACAGGCGCGGGCCGAAAGCGCCGCCAAATATTTCGCCGCGCACGCCGACGAATGGAACGACATTCGCTCGCGTCATGTGCCGGAGGCCGAGGTGGAAGAGGCCGTTCGCGAAGCCATGGGAGATCGGCCTATCCACTTGCTGCTCGACCTTGGCGCAGGCGCTGGACGGATGCTCGAACTCTTCGCGCCGCTGGCCGAGCGCGCCATTGGCGTCGATCTTTCGTCGGCCATGCTCTCCGTGGCGCGGGGGCGGCTGGAGAAATGCGGCGTTCGCAATGTGCAATTGCGGCAGGGAGACATTTACGCCCTGCCGGTCGAGCGCAACTCCTGCGACGTCGCCGTCATGCATCAGGTCCTGCACTACCTTGACGATCCAGGGCGCGCCCTGCGGGAGGCCGCGCGCGCCCTGGCGCCGGGCGGCAGGCTGATCGTGGTCGATTTCGCGCCTCATCACGAAGAGGCGCTGCGCGAAAAGCACGCTCATCGCCGGCTTGGATTCTCCGTCAGCGAGATTTCCGATCTGCTCTCCCAGGCGGGCCTCGAGACCCTTTTGCAACGCGATCTCGCGCCGGGGGAAAAAGACTTCGCCAAGCTCACCGTGTCCTTATGGGTCGCGCGCGATCCTCGGATCAACGCCGATTTTGTTCCCTCTCCCGACTACGAGACCGTCTGATGACCGCCCTTCCGCTGCACCCGCTTTCCCCAAAAGGCGAATTCGTTATTTCCTACGAATTCTTCCCGCCGAAGACGCCACAGATGGAAATCCAGTTGTGGGAAACCATCAAACGTCTTGAGCCGCTCTGCCCGCGCTTTGTTTCCGTGACCTATGGCGCGGGCGGTTCCACCCGCGAACGCACCCACGCCATCGTCACGCGCATCGCTCGCGAAACCTCGATGAAACCGGCCGCGCATCTCACCTGCGTTTCGGCGACGCGCGAAGAGGTCGACAAAGTGATCCGCGAATATTGGGATGCTGGCGTTCGCCACATCGTCGCCCTGCGCGGCGATCCGCCCGGTGGCGTCGGAACTCCCTTCATGCCGCATCCGCTCGGCTATCCGTCATCGAGCCATCTCGTGCGCGGCATTCGCGCGATCGGCGATTTCGAGATTTCGGTCTCGACCTATCCCGAAGGACACCCCGAAAGTTCCACAATCGATAACGACATCGACGCTTTGAAGTCGAAGATCGACGCCGGCGCGACGCGCGCCATCACGCAGTTCTTTTTCGAGAACGACGTCTATTTTCGTTTTCTTGATCGCGCACGGGCGCGCGGGATCGACATTCCCATTGTGCCCGGCGTCATGCCGGTGCGCAATTTCAGGCAGGTGGCGGGCTTCGCCGCGAAAGCTGGCGCGAGCGTGCCGCAATGGCTCGCGGATCGTTTCGACGGCTTGGAAAACGACCCGGAAACTCATGCTCTCGTGGCGGCCACCACGACCGCGGAGCAGGTGATGGATCTCGTCAAGGCCGGAGTGAACGAATTGCACTTCTACACCAACAACCGCGCCGATCTCGTATTCGGCATTTGTCATCTGCTGGGCGTTCGCCCGGCGCGCCAGAAAGCCACCGCATGAATTTCGACCAGGATCACGGCCCGAGGATTCGGCGCGAGCTCGAAGCGCGGGCGCAAGGAAAAATTCTTATCCTCGACGGCGCGATGGGCACGATGGTCCAGCGCTGTAAATTCACCGAGGAAGATTTCCGTGGCGAGCGCTTCACATCGCACCCCAAGGATCTGCGCGGCAATAACGATCTCCTCACGCTCACGCAGCCCGAGGCGATCAAGGATATTCATATCCAATATCTCGAAGCCGGCGCGGACATCATCGAGACCAACACTTTCTCGGCGACAACCATCGCGCAGACGGACTATGGCCTCGAATACCTCGCCTACGAGCTGAATTTCGCGGGCGCGCGTCTTGCGCGTCAGGCTTGCGACGAGATCGGAAAGAAAACCGGCGTCAAGCGCTTCGTCGCGGGTTCCGTCGGGCCGACCAACCGCACCGCCTCGATCTCGCCGGACGTTTCCAATCCCGGGTTTCGCGCGGTCTCATTCGAGGATTTGCGCAAGGCCTATCATGAGGCGGCGCTAGGACTCATCAAGGGCGGCGCCGACGTTCTCCTGATCGAGACGATTTTCGACACGCTGAACGCCAAGGCCGCGATCTATGCGATCGAGGACGCCTTCGACGAGGTTGGAACCCAATTTCCGGTCATGATCTCCGGCACGATCACCGATCTTTCCGGCCGCACGCTTTCGGGCCAGACCCCGCAGGCGTTCTGGAACTCGCTCGCTCACGCCAAGCCCTTCTCGATTGGTTTCAATTGCGCGCTCGGCGCGCGCGAAATGAGGCAGCACATCGCTGAAATAGGTCGCGTCGCAGACACTCTCGTCTGCGCCTTTCCCAACGCCGGCCTGCCCAATGAATTCGGGCTTTATGACGAAAGCCCCGAATATATGGCGGAACTGGTCGGTGAATTCGCGCGGGCCGGCCTCGTCAATATCCTGGGCGGCTGTTGCGGCACGACGCCGCCGCACATCAAGGCGATTGCCGACGTGGCGAAGGGCGTCGCGCCGCGCGAAACACCAAAGATTGAACCCTTGCTGAAGCTCTCGGGCCTCGAACCCTTCACGCTCAGCAAGGACATTCCCTTCGTCAATGTCGGCGAACGCACCAACGTCACCGGCTCGGCGAAATTCCGCAAGCTGATCACCGCTGGCGATTACGCCGCCGCGCTCGACGTCGCGCGCGATCAGGTCGCCAATGGCGCGCAGGTGATCGACGTCAACATGGACGAAGGCCTGCTCGATTCGAAGCGGGCGATGGTCGAGTTTCTCAATCTCGTGGCGGCCGAGCCCGACATCGCTCGTGTTCCCATCATGGTGGACAGTTCGAAATTCGAGGTGATCGAGGCCGGTCTCCAATGTTTGCAGGGCAAGGGCGTCGTCAATTCGATTTCGCTCAAGGAAGGCGAGGATCAATTCCGGGAACAGGCCAGAAAGGTCAAGCGATACGGCGCCGCCGTGGTGGTGATGGCCTTCGACGAACAAGGTCAGGCCGACACCTTCGAGCGCAAGGTCGCGATCGCCAAGCGCGGATACAATATTCTTGTCGGCGAGGTCGGCTTCCCGCCTCAGGACATTATCTTCGATCCCAATATTTTCGCGGTCGCGACGGGGATCGAGGAGCACGAGAATTACGGCGTGGATTTCATCGAGGCCGCGCACGCGATCAAAACGGAAATGCCGCTCACCCATGTCTCGGGCGGCGTCTCCAATCTTTCCTTCTCGTTTCGCGGCAATGAGCCGGTGCGCGAGGCGATGCACTCGGTGTTCCTCTATCACGCCATTACGGCCGGGATGGACATGGGCATCGTCAACGCCGGCCAGCTCGCGGTCTACGAAAAGATCGCCCCCGAGTTGCGCGAGGCCTGCGAGGACGTGGTGCTTAATCGCAGCAAGGACTCGACTGAGAGACTCGTCGGCCTGGCCGAGCAGTTCAAGGGCGCTGGAGCCAAGGCGCAGGAGAAAGACGCCGCTTGGCGGGAGGCGAGTGTCGAGAAGCGCCTTGAATATGCGCTGGTCAACGGCGTTGCCGATTATATCGAAATCGACGTCGAGGAAGCGCGCTTGATGTCGTCGCGTCCGCTCGACGTGATCGAAGGCCCGTTGATGGCGGGCATGAACGTCGTCGGCGATCTTTTCGGCCAGGGCAAGATGTTTTTGCCGCAGGTGGTCAAGTCCGCGCGCGTTATGAAACAGGCGGTCGCGCATCTTCTGCCCTTCATGGAGGAAGGAAAGGACCATCGTTCCAGCGCGGGAAAGGTGCTGCTAGCGACCGTCAAGGGCGACGTTCACGACATCGGCAAGAACATCGTCGGCGTTGTGCTCGGCTGCAATAATTTCGAGGTGATCGACCTCGGCGTGATGACGCCCGTCGGGAAGATTATTGATGCGGCGAAAAACGAAAAGGTCGACATCATCGGTCTTTCGGGATTGATCACGCCCTCGCTCGACGAAATGTGTTTCGTCGCCGCGGAGTTGGAGCGCGAGGGTTTCGACGTGCCTCTCCTGATCGGCGGAGCGACGACGAGCCGCGTGCATACGGCGGTGAAAATCAGCCCGAACTACCGGCGCGGACAGGCGGTCTACGTGACCGACGCCAGTCGCGCGGTCGGCGTCGCGCAGGCGCTTCTCTCAAAAAAGACGCGCGACGAATATATTGCTCAAACAAGAAGCGAATATGAGCGTGTCGCCGAAGCTCACGCCAAGGCGCAGGCGGACAAGCAGCGGGTGTCGCTGGAAAAAGCGCGGGCCAATGCGCTCAAGATCGACTGGAGCGACTACGCCCCGACAAAGCCGACATTCCTAGGTGCGAGAGGCTTTGCGACATACGATGTCGCCGAACTCATTCCCTATATCGACTGGACTCCCTTCTTCCAGACGTGGGAGTTCAAGGGCCGTTATCCCGCTCTGCTCGAAGATCCCGAGCGCGGCGCGGCGGCGCAGTCGCTTTTTGACGACGCGCAGGCGATGTTGAAGCGCATCGTGGAGGAGCGCTGGTTCACGCCAAAGGCGGTGATCGGCTTCTGGCCGGCGAACAGCGTCGGCGACGACATTGCGCTGTTCGCGGGCGACTCGCGCGAAGAGAAGCTTGCGACCTTTTTCACGCTGCGCCAGCAGCTTTCGCGCCAGACCGGCAAGCCCAACGTCGCTCTCGCCGATTTCGTGGCGCCGAAAAGTTCCGGCAAGGCCGATTACGTCGGCGCCTTCGTGGTCACGGCGGGCGCGGAGGAGGAGAAGATTTCGGCGCGCTATGCGCGGGCAAATGACGATTACGGCTCGATCATGGTGAAGGCTCTCGCGGATCGCCTCGCCGAGGCTTTCGCGGAGCGGATGCACGAGCGGGTGCGGCGCGAATTCTGGGGCTATGCGAAGGCCGAGAATTTTTCGCCGCGGGAACTCGCCGGCGAACCCTATCATGGCATTCGTCCCGCCCCCGGCTATCCGGCCCAACCCGACCATACGGAGAAAGCCACCCTTTTCCGCCTTCTCGACGTCGAGAAACGAACCGGCGTGCGCCTCACCGAGAGTTTCGCGATGACTCCGGCCGCGACGGTGAGCGGGCTCTATATCGCTCATGAGCAGGCCTATTACTTCGGCGTCGCCAAAGTGGAGCGCGATCAGGTCGAGGATTACGCCCGCCGCAAGGGCTTGCCGGTCGAGGAGGTCGAGCGCTGGCTGGCGCCGATATTGAACTACGTGCCGGCGGTCGAGGCGACGGCGTGACATGCGGCGACGAGCTTAGGCTGGACGCGGCGCGGAGCTGGGAATATTCCTGACAATTCTTCAGGAGTCGAAGGCTCCGCCGCTTCCTCCCGCGAAGGGAAGAGACCGTTCTCTCCGAGGTTTTTCTCATGCTCAAGCGCATTGTTCCCGCTTTGATTTGGACCGCCGTCGGCGCCGCCGGGGTCTTCGCTCTGTTCACGCTCGCCACCGCGCGAGGAGAAAAGGTCAATGCGCTGTGGCTCGTCACGGCGGCGGTCGGCGTCTATCTCATCGGCTACCGCTATTACGCGCTCTTCATCGCGAAGCGGGTGCTGGGGCTCGATCCCAACCGGCGGACTCCCGCGCATCGTCACAACGACGGGCTCGATTACGTGCCCACCGACAAAATAGTACTTTTCGGCCATCACTTCGCGGCCATCGCCGGCGCGGGGCCGCTCGTCGGCCCGGTGCTCGCCGCGCAAATGGGTTATCTTCCGAGCGCGCTCTGGTTGATGAGCGGCGTCATTTTCGCCGGCGCGGTCCAGGATTTTTTGGTGCTTTTCATCTCGACGCGCCGCGACGGACGTTCGCTCGGAGATCTCATCAAGACGGAAATGGGCGCCGCCGCCGGCCTCATCGCGATGGTCGGCATTCTGGGGATCATGGTCATTTTGCTCGCGGTGCTGGGGCTGGTGGTGGTGAAGGCGCTGGCGGATAGTCCCTGGGGCAGCTTCACCGTTTTCGCGACCCTGCCGATAGCCGTGTTCATGGGGCTTTATGGGCGCTATGTGCGTCCGGGGCGGATCGGCGACATGTCCTTGATCGGCTTCGTTCTGCTTCTTCTCAGCATCGCCGCCGGCCGCTTTGTCGCGCAAAGCGAGGTTCTGGGGCCGCTGTTCACCTTCAAGGGCGAAACGCTCGCCTTCATGCTGATCGCCTATGGCTTCATCGCGTCCGTGCTGCCGGTTTGGCTGCTGCTGGCGCCGCGCGATTATCTTTCGACCTTCCTCAAGATCGGCACGATCCTCTCCCTTGCGCTCGGCATCTGCTTCGTCTGGCCAGAATTGAAAATGCCCGCGGTGAGCCGCTTCATCGACGGCTCGGGACCCGTTTTCGCGGGCAGCGTCTTCCCCTTCCTGTTCATCACGATCGCCTGCGGCGCGGTGTCGGGCTTTCACGCTTTGGTTTCCTCGGGAACGACGCCCAAGATGATTGGAGACGAAACGCAAATTCCATTCATCGGTTACGGCGCCATGTTAATGGAGTCGATGGTCGCGATCATGGCGCTGATCGCCGCCAGCGTGCTCGAGCCCGGCGTCTATTTCGCCATGAACAGCGCGCCGGCCGTGATCGGCTCGACCCCGGACGCGGTCGCCAATGTCGTCTCGGGCTGGGGCTTCGCCATCACGCCGCAGGCGCTCGCGGACATTGCGGCGCAAGTGGGGGAGAAGAGCATTCTGTCCCGTAGCGGCGGCGCGCCGACGCTCGCGGTCGGGATGGCGCAAATTCTGGCCTCCGCGATCGGCGGCTCGGGGGCGATGTCGTTCTGGTATCATTTCGCCATTCTTTTCGAGGCGCTGTTCATCCTGACCACCATCGACGCCGGCACCAGGGTCGCGCGTTTCATGATCCAGGATCTGCTCGGCCATTTCATCCCGATCTTCCGCAATACGCGAGCGATCGTTCCCAACCTCGCCGCCACGGCTCTCGCCGTCACCGGCTGGGGCTGGTTTCTCTATCAGGGCGTCGTCGATCCCTTGGGGGGGATCAATTCGCTCTGGCCGCTGTTCGGCATCGCCAATCAGATGCTCGCGGCGATCGCGCTCACGCTTTGCGCGGTCGTGCTGTTCCGCATGAAACGGGAGGCCTACGCCGCCGTTGCATTGGCGCCCGCCGCCTGGCTTTATCTCTGCACGCTGACCGCCGGGTTCGAGAAGATTTTCCACCCCGATCCGCGTATAGGCTTTCTCGCCCATGCCCAGCGTTACGCCGATGCGCAGGCAAAAGGCCAATTGCTCGCGCCGGCGAAATCCGCGCTGGACATGCGCCGCGTGATCTTCAACGATTACGTCGATGTTTCCTGCGCCGCGCTTTTCATCGCGCTGGTCGTGACCATGGCCGCCTTCGGTCTCATCGCGATGCGTCAGGCCCTGCGCAGCGAGACCGCCACAACGAGGGAGACGCCGGATGGATTGCCTGAACTGCGGACCGTTGCGGCTTGACATCTCCCGCCTCGCGTCGAAACTGCGGGAGGGCGCGAGACTGATGGTCGGACAGCCCGATTACGAGATCTATGTCGCGCATCGCGGCCGAAGCCACCCCGACGAACCCGTCATGTCGCGGGAGCAGTTCTTCCTCGACCGGCAGGCGCGACGCTTCGGCGAGGGCGGCTCGCGCGCTCTGCGCTGTTGTTGAGGGCGAATGTTCGACGCAGGGCCCGAAGAAACCCAGGCGTTAAAGGCGCTGCTTGATTATTACCGCGCCATCGGGGTGGATTGCGCCCTCGACGAGCATCGGCACGATCGTTTCGCCGAAAAGGAGCCGGTCGTCCCCGCCGAGGCGCCGAAAGCGCCTCCGCGCTCGCTTCCCACCACCGCCGCCTCTCCTCGCGCGTCCCTCCCGGAGCCGATGACGCCGCAGGATGCGCTAAAAGAAGCGGAGAGAATCGCCTCGGCCGCGCGCACGCTGGAGGAACTGCGTTCGGGGCTGGCTGCTTTCGAGGGCGGGCAGGCGTCGAGAGCGCGGTATTTTCTGTTTTCAAGCGGCAATCCAGCGCCGCTAATGGCGCTGGACTATGCCCCAGGCGAGACCGAGGAAAGAGGCGGCGAGGCCTTCAGCGGGGCGGAGGCGCGCCTGCTCGACGCCATGATGGCTGCGATCGGACGCGATCGGGAGAGCGCCTATTACGCTTATTTTTCGCCATGGCGCCCGGCGGGCGGCCATTCGTTGGCCGGGCATGTGGCCTCAGCGCTCGCTCCCTTCGCGCTGAGGCATATCGAGCTCGCCAAGCCGAAAGCCGTGCTTTTGCTTGGCGAAACGGCGAGAATTGTGCTTCGCGCCAATGAGCCGCCGGCGAAGCTCTACGGCCGTAAATTTGACCTTCGCGCGGGCGACGAGACCATCTCCGCCGTTCCGGCGCCGGCTCTCGCGGCGATGCTCAAAACCACGTCGCTGAAACGCCAGGCGTGGCGGGCGTTGCGGGCGCTCGCGGCGATTTTGGACGGCTGAGCCGCCGTCCCTACTCCGCCGCCTTGCCTGCGCCCGCGCCGCCAAAGCGCCGCGCGACGTAATCGTCCACGATGCGGATGAATTCGTCGGCGATGCCTTCGCCGCGCAGCGTCATCGCCTTCTGGCCGTCGATGAACACCGGCGCGGCCGGGCTTTCGCCGGTGCCGGGCAGCGAAATGCCGATGTCGGCGTGTTTCGATTCGCCTGGCCCGTTGACGATGCAGCCCATCACGGCGACATTGAGCGTTTCGACTCCGGGATATCGCCGCCGCCACACCTCCATGCGATCGCGGATATGGGACTGGATGTCGCGCGCAAGTTCCTGAAAAACCGTGGAGGTGGTGCGCCCGCAGCCGGGGCAGGCCGCGACCAGAGGGACGAAGGTGCGAAAGCCCATGGTCTGGAGAATTTCCTGCGCCACCTGAACTTCCAGCGTGCGGTCGCCGCCGGGTTCGGGCGTGAGCGAGACGCGGATGGTGTCGCCAAGCCCTTCCTGCAGCAAGACGCCCAGCGCGGCGGCCGAGGCGACGACGCCCTTGGTCCCCATGCCGGCTTCGGTGAGACCAAGGTGCAGCGCGTAATCGCTGCGCAGCGCCAGCATCCGATAGACGGAAATTAGATCCTGCACCGCCGAGACCTTGGCGGAAATCACGATCTTGTCGCGCCCGAGGCCGATTTCCTCGGCGCGCTTCGCCGAATAGAGCGCCGAGCGCACCATCGCCTCGCGCATCACCGCGCGCGCGTCGATAGGTTCCCTCGCCGAGGCGTTGATGTCCATCAGATGGGTTAGCATCTCCTGATCGAGCGAGCCCCAATTGGCGCCGATACGCACCGTCTTGTCGTGCTTGATCGCGAGTTCGACGATTGAGCCGAACTGCTTGTCTTTCTTTTCCTTGAAGCCGACATTGCCGGGGTTGATGCGGTATTTGGCGAGCGCCTCGCCACAGACAGGGTGATCGGCCAGCAGCTTGTGGCCGATATAATGGAAATCGCCGACCAGTGGGACGTCGACGCCCATTTTGTCGAGCTTTTCGCGGATATGGGGCACGGCGGCGGCGGCCTCGTCGCGGTCGACGGTGATGCGCACCAACTCCGAGCCCGCCCGCGCCAGCGCGGCGACCTGCGCCACGGTGGAGTCGATGTCCGCCGTATCGGTGTTGGTCATGGATTGCACGACGACCGGCGCGCCGCCGCCGACAGTCACGGCGCCCTTGCCCTTGCCGATCGTCACGGCGCGGCTGCGGTGGCGCGGCTTCGGCTCGGCGTCGATGGGTTGCGGCAGGAAGGTTTCGGCGTCTGAGGTCATGGATTTTCTGCTCGCGGCAATGGAAGTTGCTCTAGGTGAGCCGGAATGGCCCCGAGGTCAAGCGGGAGCGCGCGGCCGCCTTTGATCGGCGGTCGGAACGGTGATGGCGGAGTTCGGCGGCCAAATATCCCGCTCGGAAGAATACAGCGGCAAAGCCAGAAAGCCGCGGCCTTAACCCCTGATTCGCGCTGAGGCGGGAATGACAGCTCATGGCGCGGCGCCCTCGCCCTTCCCCGGCAATAGCCCCAGCCGTTTCGCCACGAGCCAATCCAGCAGCCGCGCGGGCATGAGGCGCGGCAAAAGCCAGTCGAAAAAATAATTCGGCGCCACAATGATGCGCACCGGCGGGCGCTTTTCGGTCAGGGCGCGCAGCACGGCTTTTGCGACCCATTCCGCCGGCGCGCCCTTCTGGCCGCGCTCCGCCGCCCATTTTTGCAATCCGCGCGCGCCGGGGCCAAAGATGGTGGCGTCGTAGCGGGAGAGATCGACCCGATCCGCCTTGTCCCATATCGGGGTTTTTATGACGCCCGGTTCGATCACGATCACGTCGACGCCAAAAACCATCAGCTCGCGCCGCAGAGCGTCGGAAAACCCTTCCAGCGCATGTTTCGAGGCGGCGTAGGCGCCGAGATAGGGCATGGCCAGGGAGCCGGCGACCGAACTCATATTCACGATGCGGCCGGGCGCGCCCCCGTCGCGTTTTTCGCCGGCCCCGAGCAGCGGCGCGAAGGCCTGAACGACGTTCAACTGGCCGAAGAGATTGACCTCGAACTGCCGCTGGAATTCTTCGACGGGCTGATGAAGCAACGGACCCGGCAGCGCGATTCCGGCGTTGTTGACGAGACCCGCGAGGGTTCGCCCGGCGAGGCGCGCAGAGACCATTTCCGCCGCGCGGGCGATGGCTTCCGGCGCCGTCACGTCGAAAAAGAGGGGCTCGAAGTCTGGGGCGAAATGAGCGCCAAGCCGCGCCGCGTCGGCCTCGTTGCGCAGTGAGCCGAAGACGAAGAATCCGACCTCGATCAGAGCGGCGGCGCAAGCCTCTCCGATGCCGGTCGAGGCTCCGGTGACGACGACGACGGGTTTAGGCTTTGCGTTCATGGTCGAGTCCCGCGAGGAGATTGTCGAGCGTCGCCAGCGTCGACGAATCGGCGCGGCCGTCGATTTTCTGCGGGCGGAAATGGCGCTGGAACGCCGCGACCGCCTTGGCGGTGCCGTCGTCGAAGACGCCGCTTTGCGGGACAGCGTAGCCATAGGCGGCGAGGCGTTGTTGCAGCGCGCGCACCTCCTCGCTCGCGTCGCCGGGGCCAAGCCCTTGGTCGAAGGCGAGCGGCGCCGGCGCGACGTAATGGCCGACGCCGAGGTCCGCCAGATTGTCCCAGGGGAAAAACTCGCCGGGGTCGATCTTGCGGGAAATTGCGATGTCCGAATGGGCGAGAACGCTTCGCGCAGCGATGCCGCGGCGCCAGCAGATGTCTTTC
This sequence comes from Methylocystis sp. KS32, assembly GCA_002862095.1. Taxonomy (GTDB): domain Bacteria; phylum Pseudomonadota; class Alphaproteobacteria; order Rhizobiales; family Beijerinckiaceae; genus Methylocystis. The sequence goes on from PHSQ01000001.1 coordinate 523,975, forward strand.
GCCAGCGCCGCGACTGAGGCGATCTGCAAGGGCGGATAAGGGCGCGGATCGTCATGGCCGGGATGCACGATCTCGACGCCGATGGAGGCGGAGTTGAGGTCGGTTTCCCCACCCCAAAAACTTTTGCCCGCGTGCCAGGCGCGCCGCGCCTCGGGCACGAGCTGAAAGACTTCGCCGTCTTCCTCGACGAAATAATGCGCCGAGACTTCCGCCTCGGGGCTGCGGAGCAGGTCCAGCGCGCTCTTTGAGGTCGGCATGCCGGTGTAATGGAGAATGAGCGCGCTGATCGGCCGTAGTCGTTCGCCATGATTGGGAGAGGGGACGACGCGGGCGCTTTTATAGTCCGGGACGAAGCTCATGTGCGGTCAATCCTTGCGCAGACGCAGGATGCGGCAGGGGTCGCCCGCCTTCGCCGCCGGCGCGTCGATCTCGCGCAGCAGCAGCGCCTGCGAGCGGACGAGCTCCGTCAGGAGCGAAGAATCCTGCAAGGGTTGAGGCCTCGCGACAAGATGTCCCAGCGCGTCCTGCATGAGCGTCGCGCGCATGAAATCGCGTCGGCCCTTATTGGCGGGAAGGTCGCAGCCCAGCACGGCGCCTTCGGTTTTGTCGCCGCCGGCCGTGGGATCGCCCTGCAGGGCGCGCAGCAGCGGCGCGAGAAAAACCAGAGCGCAGACATAGGAGGCCACTGGATTGCCGGGCAGGCCGAGCACGAAAGCCTCGCCGAGTCGCCCGAAAATCAACGGTTTTCCTGGACGCATGGCGATGCGCCAGAAATCCAGCGTCATGCCTTCGCTCGCTAGCGCGGGCCGCAACAGGTCGTGGTCGCCGACCGAGGCGCCGCCGAGCGTGACGAGCACGTCGGCGCGGGCTTCGCGCGCCTGCGTCAGGCCGCGCTTGAGGTCGGTCAGATCGTCGCGGAAAATCCCGAGTTCGATGGCTTCGCCCCCGGCGGCTTCGACGATGGCCGCCACGGCGACGTCGTTGCAACTGATGATTTGGGTCGGACCCGGCTCCGCGCCGGGGGCGACCAGTTCGTCGCCGCTGGCGATGATGGCGACGCGGGGCCGGCGCGCCACGCACAAATCGGGGTGGTTGGTCGCCGCCGCCAGCGCGAGTTCGGCGGCGCCAAGCCGCGTCCCCGCCAAGAGCGCGGGCGCGCCCTGTGAAAAATCCAACCCGCGCCTGCGGATATGGCGGCCCGGCTCGGGCGGGGCGGCGGCGGCGATCAGGCCATTTTCAACGATGGCGTCTTCCTGGAGCAATATTGCGTCGGCGCCGGCGGGGACCGGCGCGCCGGTGAAAATACGCACGCATTCGCCGGGCTTCATTTCGCTGATGAAGCCATGGCCGGCGGCGCTTTCGCCAATGAGGCGCGCGCGCGTCGCCGGATTGGCGAAGTCGGCCCGCCGCACCGCATAGCCGTCCATCGCGGAGACGTCGACCGGGGGCTGGGTGCGCCTCGCGATCACGTCCTTCGCCAGCGTGCGGCCATGCGCCTTCGCGAGCGACAGGGTTTCGGGGGCGTCGAGCGGGCAGGCGCTCTGCAAAATACGACCGAGCGCCTCGTCGACGCCGAGCAGTTTCTTGTCAGACATGATTATTCTTTCTCGCGTCGCCATTCGCCGCTTTTACCGCCGCGCTTTTCGACCAGTTCGACGCCCTCTATGCGCATCCCGCGATCGACGGCCTTCAGCATGTCGTAGATGGTCAAACAGGCGACCGCGACGGCGGTCAGCGCCTCCATTTCGACCCCGGTTTTGCCGAAGAGACTAGCCTCGGCGAAAACACGCAAACCGGGCAAAGCTTCGTCGGGCGCAATGTCCACGCTGACTTTCGAGAGCGCGAGCGGATGGCAGAGCGGGATCAACTCGTGGGTTTTCTTGGCCGCCATGATCCCGGCGACGCGCGCGACGCCGAAAACGTCGCCCTTTTTGGCGTCGCCCGCAAGCGCAAGACGCATGGTTTCCGGCGCCATCACCACCCTGCCTTCGGCGATAGCAGTGCGCTTTGTGTCGGACTTCTCCGACACGTCGACCATATGCGCTTCGCCTTGGGGGCCGATATGGGTCAAGCCGGCCATTCAGGCGCGCGCGCGGGCGGGAGCGCCCTGCAACAGCTCGCGCGTCGCCGTCTCAACGTCGTCTTTGCGCATGAGGCTTTCGCCGACTAGGAAAGTGAAAATGCGCGATTGCTCGAGGCGCTGACAGTCCGCGTGGCTCGCGATGCCGCTTTCCGCGACCAGGATTTTGTCCTTGGGGGCGATGTCGGCCAGCTTCTCGCTGACTTCGAGGGAGACCTTGAAGTCGTGAAGATTCCGGTTGTTGAAACCGATCAACCGGGTCTCCAGAGCCAGGGCGCGATCCAGCTCGCGCTCGTCGTGCACCTCGACCAGCACGTCCATGCGGAGGTCGTGGGCCGTGGTGTTCAGCGCCTTGGCTTCGCTGTCCGTGACGGCGGCCATGATGATCAAGATGCAATCGGCGCCATAGGCGCGCGCTTCGAACACCTGATAGGGGTCGTAAAGGAAATCCTTGCGGAGCGCCGGTAGATGCGCCGCCTTGCGGGCGCTTTCGAGATATTCGAGCGAACCTTGAAAGGACGGGCCGTCGGTGAGGACCGAGAGACAGGCGGCGCCGCCGGCTTCGTAGGCGCGGGCGAGAGCGGGCGGGTCGAAGTCGGCGCGGATCAGGCCCTTCGACGGGCTGGCCTTCTTGATTTCAGCGATCAAGGCGATCCGACGTTCGGCTAATTTCTGCTCGATGGCGTGAACGAATCCGCGCGGCGGATCGTGTTCCCGCACATTGCGCTCCAAAGTGGCGAGGGGCATCCGCACCTTCGCCTCCGAAATCTCGGTGCGTTTGTATGATTCGATTTTATGCAGAATGTCGGTCATTTCTAATGCTCGGAGACCCGCGGCCCACCATGTTTGGCGTCGGCTCGATTTATTCGACAATAGCACAAAAGCCGAGCTGATGGATTGTTGAAGCGCTATCCGTAGCAACGGTTCGAAATTAGCGCGAGGCGCTCGAGCTTCTCGCGCGCGGCTCCGCTCTCCAGCGCCTCGCCGGCGAGAGCGGCTCCGCTCTTTAAATCCCCCGCCTTGCCGGCGACGACAAGTCCCACCGCCGCATTGAGCAACGCGATGTCGCGATAGGCGTTTTTTGCGCCGGCGAGAACCTCCCGCAAGGCGCGGGCGTTATAGGCCGGGTCGCCGCCTTCGAGATCTTGCGCAGTCGCGAGCGGCAGACCGGCGTCCAGAGGCGATATTGCGAAGGAGCGCAGCCCGCCCTGCTCCAGCGCCACGACGTGAGTCGGCCCAGTCGTCGTCGCTTCGTCGAGCCCGTCGCTCCCATGCAACAGCCAAACCTGTTCGGAACCCAATTCGCGCAGTGCCAGCGCCATCGGCTCCAGCCATTTCCTGTCATAGACGCCAAGGACCTGGCGCTTGACGCCGGCCGGATTGCACATCGGTCCGAGCAGATTGAAAATCGTGCGCAACCCCAGCTCGGAACGAATAGGAGCGGCGTGGCGCAAAGCGGGGTGGTGTGTCGGCGCCGCCATGAAGCAGAGGCCGGCCTCGCGCAGGCAGGCCGAAGCGGCGGCGGGATCGAGTCCGACCTTCACGCCAAGCTCCCCCAGAACGTCGGAAGCGCCGGAGCGCGAGGAGGCGGCCTTGCCGCCGTGCTTGGCCACCGCCACGCCGCAGGCCGCGACGATGATCGCCGATAGGGTCGAGATATTATAGGTGTTCGCGCCGTCGCCGCCGGTGCCCACGATGTCGATGGCGTCGGCCGAAGCTTCGACAGGCAGCATGGCGGCGCGCATGGCCTGCGCCGCGCCGATCAGTTCCTCGAGGGATTCGCCGCGCTGGCGCAGCCCCATCAGAAAAGCCCCGAGCTGCGCGGGGGTTGTTTCGCCCCGCAAGATCAGCGAAATCGCGTCGCGCGCCCCTTCCCGCGTGAGACTCTCGCCCTGGGCGAGGACGGCCAGAACCGATTTGAATCCGTTCACGCGACCTTGGCCCGGCTGGGGCGGGAGTCGTTCCATTCCTGTGCGAGCTCCAGGAAATTGCGCAGGATTTTGTGTCCGTGCTGCGAGGTGATGCTCTCGGGATGGAATTGGACGCCGTGAACCGGAAGGGACTCGTGCGAGAGCGCCATGATGAGCCCGTCGGGCGTCCGCGCGGTGACGCGCAGGCAGGAGGGGAGCGTCTCGCGCTTGACCACGAGCGAATGATAGCGCGTCGCCTGAAATGGACCTTCGATCCCGCGAAAGATCGCTTCGCCCTTGTGCTCGATCGTGGCCATTTTGCCGTGGATGGGCAGCGGCGCGCGCACCACCTCGCCGCCAAAGCTCTCGCCAATGGCCTGATGGCCGAGGCAAACCCCGAAAATCGGCACATCGCGGGCGGCGGCGGCGATCAGATCGAGGCAAATGCCCGCCTCGTGGGGGGTGCAGGGGCCGGGCGAGAGCACGATGGCGTCGGGTCCGCCCGCCAAGACCTCGGCGACGGAGACCTTGTCATTGCGGCGAACGGAGACGTTCGCCCCCAGTTCGCCGAAGTAATGGACGAGATTGAAGGTGAAGCTGTCGTAATTGTCGATCAGCGTGACATTGGCCATCTGTTTGGTCCGATTTCGCAGGCGAGAGCCGTCGTTTTTCATTAGAGCATGTCCCGAAAAAGTTGAATGACTTTTTCGATCGGGACATCATCCCGCTCCTGCAATTGGAGCGTTTCCAATTCTGGTTGGTACACGGGATCTGGATGCGCTCCGCGCGAAAAGGGCCGGAAGAACTCTCCCTTTCGGGAAAGTCCAGTCCGGCCAAGGAAGCAACGGGGAAGAGAGGATGGACGCAGGTTACAGCCGATAGCGGATCTGATCGGTCCAGAAGCGCTCGAGGCGGTTCAGCGACGTGTTCAGAACCTTGAACTCTTCGCTGGTGACGCCGCCGATCTGCTCCACCGTCATCGCGTGTTTCTCATAGAGATTCGCCACGATGTCATGGACTTCCCTGCCTTTGGGGGTCAGGCTAATGCGGACGGAGCGGCGGTCGATGCGGGAGCGGGCGTGGTGGAGGTACCCCATCTCGACGAGCTTCTTAACATTGTAGGAAACATTCGAGCCGAGATAATAACCGCGCGTGCGCAGCTCGCTCGCGGTCAACTCCTTGTCGCCGATGTTGTAAAGGAGCAGCGCCTGGACCGAGTTGACGTCGCCGCGGTCGCGGCGGTCGAATTCGTCTTTGATGACGTCGAGCAGGCGGCGATGGAGGCGCTCCACGAGCGTCAGGGCTTCGAGATATACCGGACGGATCTCGCCAATACGTTCGGCTCGCGCCTGCTGAGGGGCTGTCTTCGCGGTAGTGTTCATTCTTCCTCTCCGTCTATTCTGAAGATGCGTTGAAGCATCCCTTGATTACCGTTCATGAGGAGAATTTAGCGGACCCAAATGAAAACCAGTTTAAGTAACAGGCTGAATCCGTCGTTTACCAGAAACACTCGCGTCGCAGTGAATCGAGAGTGAATTAAACCAGGCATTTACGCTGAAAATCGCTTAACCATCCGAGCGAGGCTTGGGCCCTTCTTTCCCCCTTTTCGACGTATTGGCGGCGGATGCGAGAAAGGGCTTCGGTGCGGCTTTGGAAGGCGTTTCCGAGGGCGGCGCGGACTTGCGCCGAGGGTCCCGCGCAGGCTCGACGGCATTGGGCGCGGCGGCGGCGTCCATCGCGGCAATCCGCGCCGCCGGGGCCGAGGGCGGCGGCCCCTCGGGGCTCGCCGGTTCGACGGAAGTGTCCAAGCCGATGACGTTTGCGCGTTTCCGACGGCGATCAATTTGGTTTTGGGCCTCGAAATCGCGGCCTGCTTCGAAAGTGAGCGCGAAATACAAGACGATCAGCACCAGATTGACGCCGATCAACCAATATCCTCCCGCGAAGAAACGCGGGATTCCGGCGGCGACGAAAATCTGCGCGCTGGCGATCAACAGCCATAGAACGCCGCCCCAGGGAGTCGCGAGCCAAAGGCCGACGCCCGCGACGAGATCGAGCATGCTGAATAGGATGATCGCCAGAGCGGCGCTCTGCGGCATCGCGTCGAAAATGGGCTTTTGAGCCGTCAATATGGCATACCATTGCATCAAGCCTTGAAGTAGCCAAAATATGGCCATGACGCGCATGAAGCGCGTCAAGAGCTGGCCCCATTTCGTTCCCTCTCCGGCCCCGCCGGGGTCGCCGACGCGGATCGCCCTGTAGGGGTCGTCGGCGTCGTCGTGGTTCTTGGGGTCGCTCATCCGCGCTCCTCTGTCGCCAGGCGCTCAATTCCGCCGGACGATCAGCGTTGTCATGGGCCGCGACGAGCGCGCGCCGCAAAACGCTCGGCTTCCTCGGCCGCCCTGAAAAGGGCCATCGCCTTGTTTTCGCATTCGCGCTGTTCGGCGGCTGGTTCGCTGTCATACACGACGCCAGCGCCAGCCTGAACGTGCATTTGGCCGTCCTTGACGATGGCGGTCCGCAGCACGATGCAGGTGTCCATTTGACCGCCCGAACCAAAATAGCCGATGCACCCGCCATAAATGCCGCGCTTGTCAATTTCGAGCTCGTCGATAATCTCCATCGCACGCACCTTCGGCGCGCCCGAAACGGTGCCGGCTGGAAATCCCGCCGCCAGCGCGTCGATGCAGTCGTAGGCAGGATCGAGTTCGCCCTCGACATTGGAGACGATGTGCATGACGTGGCTGTAACGCTCGATCGTGAAGCTGTCGGTCACGCGCACGGTGCCGGTGCGGGCGACCCTGCCGACGTCGTTGCGTCCGAGATCGAGCAGCATGAGGTGCTCGGCGCGCTCTTTCTCGTCGGCCAGCAGCTCCTGCTCCAGGCGCTTGTCTTCCTCGGTTTTCGGGCTGCGCCACCGCGTGCCGGCGATCGGACGTATCGTCACTTTTTCGTCGACCAGCCGCACTAAAATCTCCGGGCTGGAGCAGACGATCTGAAAATCGGAAAAATCGAGGAAACACAGGAAAGGCGCCGGATTGATCCGACGCAGGGCTCGGTAAAGCGCGAGCGCGGGCAGAGCGAAGGGCGCGGTGAATCGCTGCGACAGCACGACCTGAAAAATATCCCCGGCGCGAATATACTCCTTGGCGCGTTCGACCATTTCCAGAAAGCGCGCGGGCGGCGTGTTCGAGACGGGCTTGTGCGCCAGCAGCGCCGGTTCTCCCTCGGCTTCGTGATGATCAAGCGGCTGGTCCAGCGCGGCCGCGATACGATCGAGACGATTGAGCGCGGCTTCATGCGCGGCCCGCGCCGAAACGCTCGCGGCCGGGCGGACGGGGGTCACGACGCACAGTTCGTCGCGCACGCTGTCGAACACGACCATGACGGTGGGGCGCAGCAGGATCGCGTCGGGCGCGCCGATCTTGTCTTCCCTGGCGGGCGCCAGACGTTCCATCTGGCGCACCATGTCATAGCCGAGATAGCCGAACACGCCCGCCGCCATCGGGGGCAGGCCTTCGCGTTGGGGCGCCGTGGACTCCGCGATCAGATCGCGCAGCGCTTCGAGAGGCGGTTTGCCGCAAGGCGTGAAGGCGTCATGGTCGTCGAGCGCGTTGCGGTTGATCTCCGCCGCATCGCCCTCGACGCGGAAAATGACGTCAGGATCGACGCCGATCATCGAATAGCGGCCTCGCGTCGCGCCGCCTTCGACCGATTCGAGGAGGAAGGCATTGCCTTTCCTCCCGCGCGACAGTTTCAGATAGGCGGAAACCGGCGTCTCGAGATCGCCGACCAGACGAACCGACACGAGGCAGGGACGGCCCGCCTCGTAATCGGCGGCGAAAGCGTCGAAGCCGGGCTCGTGGGTTTCAAGCGTCACTTGTCGGATTCTCCACCGAGCGCGGACTCAAGCGCCTTCTGGTTGATCTGGACGCTGAAGGCTTTTTCGAGCCCGCCCACATATTGCTCCAAAACATCGTTTTGTATGGCGGGGCGCAATTGTTCGGCGATGGCGAGCGCCTCCGGGGAGGCGGGATCGAATTTCGGCGTCGTCGATTCGGTCACCACGAAGACGAGCTGGCCGCCCTCCACCGCGACGGAGCCCGCGCCGTGAAGCGGCGCCTCGAAAAACTGAACAATCGTGGACGACGCTAGATCGGAGCGGTTAGCGCGCTTCACGTCGGTGACGCGTTTCACCGCGAGACCGAGTTCGCCCGCGAGATTGTCGATCGGTTTTCCGTTGCGCAATTGCTCGACGAGATCGTTGGCCTTTGCGCTCAGCGCTTTCTGTTCGGCTTCCTTGCGCATCGTCGCCTCGACCTGCGCCTTGACTTCCTCGAAGCTTTGCTGGCGAGCCTGCTCGACGTCCGTGACCTCGAACCAGACATAGCCGCCGTCGCGCGTCGCCACCGCTTCGTTGTCGACTCCCTTGTCGGAGGCGAAAGCCGCTTTCAATAGCTCCGCGCCTCCGGGCAGATCCGAGACGGGCGTTCCGCTCTTACCACGGCTGGTCTCGTCGACGGGCTCGACGTCCCTGGTTTCGAGGCCCACCGCCTTGGCGGCTTCGGCGAGGGTTTTGCCGGCGCTCCGCTGTTCCTCGATGGCGTCGTGGAGACGGCGCACGTCGGGAGCCGCCTTGCCGGCGGCGATTTCCTGGCGAAGCTCCGCCTGCGCCTGATCGAAGCTTTTCGAGAACACGGCCGGCTGAATCTTGCGGATCTCCGACACCACGAAGCCGAAAGGCGTGGCGGTCGGGCCGGTGAAGCCTTGCGAGGGAAGGGCGAAGACGGCCGCGCCCACATTGGGGTCGCCGAAGTCGCGCTGAGACACGAGGCCGAGGTCCGCGTCCTTGGGATCGAGCTTGCGTTCCGCGACCAAGGCTTTGAAGTCGAGACCTCCCTTGAGGCGGGCGAGCGCATCCTTGGCCTCGGCCTCGGTCTTGAAGACGATCTGGCCGACCTCGCGCTTTTCAGGAGTTCCGTAACGCTGGGCCTTCACTTCGTCGTAGAGCTTCCGGACCTCTTCCTCGGGAACCTCGCCGGGCTTCGCCAGCGTCGCCGGCGTGGCCGCGAGCAGGGTCAGCTTGCGATATTCCCGCGCTCGGAAGCTCGATTCGTGATCCGAGAAGAATTTCTTGACTTCTTCCTCGCTCGGGAGACGGATGGTTCCGGCCGCCGAAGGAAGCAGCAGAATCGTTTCAACCGAGCGCGTTTCGTTGCGGAACCGGAAGATGGCCTCAAGCATGACGGGGGGGGGCTCGAGTCCCGTGGTCACCGCGTCCGTCAGCTCCTTGCGTAGATAGGCGCCTTTCTGGTCGACGAGAAAACCACGTTCGCTGAAGCCGGCGTCGTGGATGATCTGCTTGAAGCGATCCGGGTCGAACTGACCATTGAGGCCCTGAAAGACTTTTTCGCTCTTCAGCAGGCGCTGGGTTTCTTCCTCGCTGACGGAAAGTCCGAGATTGCCGGCCTTCTGATCGAGGGCGACATCGGTGATGAGGCGGTCGAGAACCTGCTGGTCGAGGCCCGCCCGGCGGGCTTCCTCATTGGTGATGCCGCGCCGCAGCCGCTGCTGTAGCCGCCGCAACTCGTTCTGGTAGGCGGCGCGGAAAGCCTCCACGGTCACCTCGCCGCCGCCGATCTTGACCAGGCGCTGGGAAGAGAAGCCCCGGAACACGTCGCCAATGCCCCAGACCGCGAAACTGATCACGATAAAGCCCATTACGACGCCCATGATGGCGCGTCCGATCCAATTTTGCGACGCGACGCGAAGCCCTTCGAGCATATGACGTTTCCTCGGATTCGAGATTTGCGGGACGTCTCCCGCCCCTTTTTGGCGCGGGACTATAGGGACGGCGGGGCTTTGTTGCAATTGCCATGGAGGCGCGAAAGACGGGCTCGAACGCAAAGATCCCGGCCCATCCAGACGCGGCGGGGAAAGGCGACGGCCCCGAGGCGTCCGCCGCCGCCGCGGCTGGCGCGCTAGAGTCCAAGCTCGGTCAAACCGGGGTTTTGGTCGGGGCGGCGGCCGAGCGGCCAATGGAAGAGCCGCTGCTCGGGTTCGATCGGCAGGTCATTGATGCTGGCGATCCGCCGGCTCATCAATCCGTTGTCGTCGAACTCCCACAACTCCACGCCATGGGAGCGAAACCAATGGCCGCTGTCGTCGCGCCACTCGTAAACGAACCGCACGGAGATGCGATTTTCGCTATAACTCCAAAGCTCCTTGATCAGCCGATAATCGAGCTCACGGCCCCATTTGCGCCGCAGAAATTTCCGCACCTCTTCTCGGCCGGCGGGAAATTCCGCCCTGTTCCGCCATTCCGTATCTTTCGTATAGACCTCCGCAACCCTTGCCGGATCGCGTGAGTTCCAGGCGTCTTCGGCCAGTCGAACTTTTAATGCGGCGCTTTCGGCGGTGAAGGGAGGCAGCGGCGGTCTGTTTTCCATGGCGAAAAAATCCTCCAGCAGGGACGGAGTGGACAGATCTGTCTACAGGCGGATCTCTATCCAAAGTAGACAGAGTTGTCTATGTTGGACCCATGCCAGAAACGATTGAGCCGTGTCCCCGCTGCTCGGGGTCCGCCCGCGAGCGAATCCTCCAAACCGCGCACGATCTTTTTTATCGCGAGGGGATACGGGCGACCGGCGTCGACAGATTGATCGCGCAAGCCGGTGTCACCAAAGTCACGTTTTATCGGCATTTTGCTTCCAAGAACGACCTGATTCGAGCCTTTCTCATCTTTCGCCACGAGCGTTGGACGAGTTGGTTCAAGGAGGCGCTTGCGCGCCATCGAAGTCGGCAAAGCGCGTCGGAGCGCCAAAGCGCGCCGCTCGCCCCGGTGCGTCACGCCTTGGCTGAGTGGTTGCAAGACCCCAGCTTCCGGGGCTGCGCCTTTATCAACGCCGTCGCCGAGATTGGAGGCGTATTTCCCGATGCGCTGAGCATCTCGGCCTCGCATAAAGAGGAGATGGTCGTCGCCATCGCTTCGCTGCTGCCTTCGGGAGGGAATTCCATGGCGCTCGCGCGAGCGGCGGCCCTTGGCGTCGACGGCGCCATTGTCCGCGCGCAAACCGGGAGTGACTCGATGCGGTCCGCGCTTGAGGCGCTGGGCGAATTGCTCGCGAGTTTAGCCGCGCATTCGCAATAGGCGACGCCGCGTCGATTTGGGCGCTTGCCTGGTCGCTCCAATAGTTTGAGATTTGGATGATTTCGCGGGTGAAAGACGACAGGATGCCGAATGAAATTCTCCAAGGGCCGGCGGAAATCTCGAGTTCCGACGCCCGGGCCGCGGCAGAGCCGGCCACGCCCTCCGCCGCGCAGCAAACCGGCGCCCGGATCGAGGAGAGGCGCCATCCCCGCGCCGCGCGCGTGGCGGCGCTCGAAAAACCTTGGGAACGCGAGCGCACCCGACGATTACACCGAGGCCAAGGAGGCGATGTTCTTCCTCACCGACACCGCGGACGCTCGCTGGGTGGTGATCAAGTCGGACGACAAGAAGCGCGCACGGCTAAATTGCATGCAACACTTCCTGACCGTGCTCGATTATCTCAACAAGGATCGTCGCGTCATTCACGGTCCCGACCCGCTCATCGTGGGGGCCAGCGCGCAGGTGATCGGGCGCGACAAACATATAATCGGCAAATCGCTCGACCTCGATCGGAAGCGCAAACGCTAACGCTAACGCTCACGCTAACGCCTTTTTTTACATGAATCGTCCGGGGAGGCGTTGACGGGAAAATAACCTTCCCGCGACTATGGGTTCAGTCAAGGCCGAGCCTTCGTTATGGGGTTTCAATGACCTTCGCCCGTCGCCCGCTGCTTGCCGGTAATTGGAAAATGAACGGCTTGCGCGCCGCGCTGAGCCAGATCGACCTTGCCGCCGCAGGCCTCGGAGCGACGCTGCGCGAAAAAATCGACGTGTTGATCTGCCCGCCCGCGACGCTACTCGCCAGCGCCTCGCCCATCGCCGTCCGGGCGGGGATCGCGCTTGGGGGGCAGGATTGCCACACGCAGGCGAGCGGCGCCCACACCGGCGATATTTCCGCGCAAATGCTTGCCGACGCCGGCGCGAGTTTCGTCATCCTCGGCCATAGCGAGAGGCGCGCGGACCACGGCGAGAGCGACGCTCTGGTGCGGGCCAAGGCGCTGGCGGCTCTCGCGGCGGGGCTCATCCCCATCGTTTGCGTCGGCGAGACGCGCGAGCAGCGCGAGGCTGGCGAGGCGGAAGAGATTGTCGCCGGCCAGATCGCGGGCTCCATTCCGCCCGGTGTCGCGGCGGAGCGTCTGGTTCTCGCCTATGAGCCGGTCTGGGCGATCGGCGCCGGCCTCACGCCCACGCCGCAAGATGTGGCGCGGATGCACCGCGTCGCGCGCGAGCGGCTCGGCGTCCTGCTCGAACCGGGAGCCGCCGCCGGCGTCAGGATTTTGTACGGCGGCTCGGTAAAACCTTCGAACGCGCGCGAACTCATGAGCGTCGCCGACGTCGACGGCGCGCTGGTCGGCGGCGCCAGCCTGCTCGCCAGCGATTTTTTGGGAATCGCGGCGGCGTGGAGGTGATGCGGCGGCGCCCTCCTTGCTCCCGCATCCCCGGCCCGCTATAAGCGCGGCGTTTTCCACCCTCCAACACATGAGACGGCGCGCCCATGGCGATCGAACGCACTTTCTCCATTCTCAAGCCCGATGCGACGCGGCGCAACCTCACCGGCGCGGTTAACGCCGTCATCGAAAAGGCGGGGCTTCGCATCGTCGCGCAGAAGCGCGTGCGTCTCACCCGCGAGCAAGCCGAAACCTTCTACGCCGTCCACAAGGAGCGCCCCTTCTTTGGCGAACTGGTTGAGCAGATGACCGCCGCGCCAGTCGTGGTGCAGGTGCTCGAAGGCGAGAACGCCATCGCCCGTTATCGCGAGGTGATGGGCGCCACTAATCCCGCCAATGCCGCGCCGGGCACGATCCGCAAGGAATTCGCGCTCAATGTCGGCGAAAACACCGTTCACGGATCTGACGCGTCTGAAACCGCCGCCGTTGAAATCGCCCAGTTTTTCTCGGGCAATGAGATAGTCCGTTAAGCGGAGCCTAACCGAGACCTTAAGCGTTCGTTCGGGGCGGCTTGTTTCTCTTCCCGGCGAGTTCTAGCGTCGAACCCGATCGCGCGTTCCGCGCAGTCGGGTTTTTCATCGTGACCAGCAAGAAAAAAGCTTTTGCGCCCGAACGTCAGGGCCATATCGACGGCATGTGCGCGATCTACGCCGTTCTCAACGCCTGTAAGTTGTTGTTTGAACATTCCGAAGCGCAGGACCTCAGATTATTCAGGGAGCTTTGCCGAAAGAATCCCCAGCTTTTTCCCCGCATCGTCTACGCCGGGACTGAGGTCGGCGGCGTGGCGCGCCTTCTCGCGGCGGCGAAGGACTGGGTCTGGCGGGAGCATGGGCGGGAGCTGCGCTTCACCCGCCCGGCGCGGAGCAAGCGCTTCGACGATCCCGAGGCGTTTTTCACTTTCCTGCGCGACGTCGTCGCCACGAAAAAAACCGGCGAAAAGACCGCGGCGATCATCGGCATAGACCACCCTTGGGACCATTGGACCGCCGTCCGGAGCATCGGCCCCCGCCGCGTCGCTTTTTTCGACAGCTGGCGCTTTCCCGCCCGAACGGCTTTCGATTATTTCACTCTCGACCGCAAAAGCGAGGACGCGAAACACAAAGCCCTTCTCGCCTATCGGCAGACTTTCGTTTTGCGTGCGCTGCCCGGAGAGGGCTTCAGGCGAAGTCGGGAAAAAAGCGCTTCATGAGCCGATCGCGGTAGGCGACGAGATTGGGAGCGTTCTCGGCGGCCTCACGTATCGGCGATTCCCAGGAGGGCGAAAGCGTGGCCGATACAAAAGCGAAGACGGAGGCGTCCGCGCCGCAGGGCGTCTCGCCGAAAAGATAAGGCTTGTCGCCAAGGAGCGTCGCGAGCGCCTCGATATCCTTCTCGCCCAGCCGAGCGGCCTCCTCGGAGCTGTGCCGCCCCATGCCCTGGAGGCGCAGGGACTTCCCAATCTTGCGCCGGATCAGCCATTTCACGAAAGGCCGCGCCGGCGCGGGAACCGCGTGGAAAATCCGGGCTGGTCCACGTTCGAAATTGGCGTCGTCCAGCCAGCGGCCGCGCACGACGAGCCAGTAGAGATGCTCCTCGCACATTTTTTCGACCGCCCAAGCGACCGCTTTCTGTTCCGCCGAAAGTTGTGCGTCGAAGTCGAAATTTCTGGTCTCTTCGATATGCCAGCGGATGAAAGTGGAATCCGCGACGATGGCGCCCTCGTCATCGATGTAAGGCAGCTTGCCTTTCGGGGCGCGGGCGAAACCCTTGCTGTCCAGTTCATAGTCGAGGCCCGCGAGCTTGAGCAGGGTCATCGCCTTCAAGACGAAAGGACTGGCGTCCGGCAGGCCGGAGGTGGGTCGGAAACAATAAAGTTTGATCATGAGACGGCCTGCCGTGCTGCGGAGAGGAAGCGGAAGGCTTAACCCCGCGCCGCCGCTTTCGCCAGCCCCTCCCGTCTAAGCGTTTGCGATCGCGCCGAGTCTCGCCAAGCCCGCCTGGATCTCGCAGCCGCGCTTCTTTTCGTCGCGTCCCAGAAGATTCATGGCCTTCGCGAGGAGGTTATTGCGGCCCGAGAGGGTGCAGGTCACTTTCGTCCGCCGCGCCGATTCCGCCGTTAGCACGAAACAGAGGTCTCTTGGCGAAGCGAAAGGCTTTCGAGGCTGTAGTCTGATCGTCACCTTGTCGAACGGCTGGCTTTCGACGATCTCCGCCCCGCCGGCGGCGAAGGTTCCGTCGCCCGGCCAGTCGCAGGCGGCTCCTACTCCCGCCGCCGGCCTTTCGGCAAGGAGTTTGACGTTCGCCGGCGCAAAGGAGAACCATGCGCCCCAGTCACGCAAGTCGTCGATGCGGGCGAACACGTCGCGGGCCGACGCGTCTATCGTCGCCGAGCGGCTGATCGCGAAGCGGTCGGGCTGCATGATGACGACGGCGGCGGCCAGCGCCATGCCGAAATATAAAAGAACAAGTAAAGCGCCCCACATGCGCGTTCCCTCGTCAAGCCTTCGCGCACCCAAGCCAAACTTATCGCTGTCGAAATGCGTTTCAAGCCGGGGGCCGCAGCCTCGTCGTTGCGTCTGCGTGATCGGAATAGGCGCGCGCCATGCGCGGTTCAGACCCAGCGCGTCGTCCAGTCTCGTGTCGCGGGCGCCGAGCGCGAGGTGCGCGGAAAGCTCGGGCGTAGCGGTCGATCTCGATCACCGCGACGCCGATCTGGCCGGCGCTGTAGAACCCTCGCGGCCGCCAAGGCGCGCCGTCAAGATGAAGCGAAATGGCGAAAGCCGGGGATTTTCGCGGTATTCTTGTCGTCGAGGCGCAAATCAATCTCGATGCGGTCAGGAAAACGCCGGATCGGCTCCTCCTGGAGGACATGGCGGCTCGTCAGGCGGAAAAACCGGCGCCCGCGCTCGAAAAAAATGCTGGCGCTGGCGAGCGGCGCTTCTCCCGCGAAAGTGCGAAGCCGCGTCGAAGCGAGCAAAATGTCTTTCGGCTTTTTTGGCCGTCAGTCGACGGCGGCGCTTTCTTCGCTTTTGAGCGCGCTTTATGGAGAATGGCATGTCTTTGAGGCGGCGCTTGGGCCGGACCGGAAAGCTTTTCGACTCCGCTGGCCTCCTAAAGGGAGCCGGCGTCCGTGAAGCTCGCATCGCCAACTCTTGAAGACGCGCGGAGGTTCCTGCGCGAGCGTTTTGGGCATAAGGATTTCCGGCCGGGACAGGCGGAGGCCCTGGCCGCCGTTTTGGAAAACCGCGACGTTTTGATGGTGGCGCCCACGGGCGCGGGCAAGTCGCTGGTCTATCAACTGCCCGCCCTGTTGCGCCCCGGACTCGTGGTCGTGGTTTCGCCGCTCATCGCCCTGATGCGCGACCAGCTGCGCGGGTTGGCGGCGCGTGGTCTACCCGCAGACGCGTTGCATTCGGCTCAGGACGACGCCGAATATTTTCGCGCGCTCGAAGGCGTGGCGTCAGGCAGGATAAAAATTCTCTATCTTGCTCCGGAGCGACTGACGCAGGACGGCTTGATCGAGTCCCTGACCAAGAGGCGGGTGTCGCTTTTCGCGGTGGACGAAGCCCATTGCATCTCCTATTGGGGCCACGACTTTAGGCCGGAATATCGCCAGCTTGGGCTCATTGCGCGCCGTCTCGGCGACCCCCCCATCCTCGCCGTGACCGCCGGCGCGGGGCCGCGCACCCGCGAGGACATTGCCGCTCTGCTGTTCGCGCGCGCTCCTTCGGTCTTCGTTCAATCCTTCGCGCGCCCGAATTTGCGGCTCTCCTTCGAGGAGCGCGACGACAGCCTCGGTCAATTGGCCGTCTTCGCGCGCCGTCACGCGGGATCGAGCGGGATCGTCTACTGCAATTTCCGCGCAAAGGCGGACCAGCTGGCGCGCGATCTGGTTAAACTCGGATTCGACGCCATACCCTATCACGCCGGTCTGGACCCCGGCCGGCGCGCTCTGCATCAGGACGCCTTTTTCTCCCGCAAGGGCGTCGTGATGGTCGCGACCATCGCTTTCGGCATGGGCGTCGACAAGCCCGACGTGCGTTTCGTCGCCCATGCCGACGCGCCGGATTCGGTCGAGGGCTATTATCAGGAAATCGGCCGCGCCGGCCGCGACGGGCGGGAAGCGGAGACGCTGCTTCTCTATGGCCGCCGCGAATTGCTCGAGCGCTGGCGGGTTCCGTCGGGTTTGGAAGGAGATCCTTTCGCTCTGGCGGCCTTCGGTCGCCGGCGGGCGATGGCGCGGCTATGCGTCGCTCCCGGCTGCCGCGCCAAGGCGCTGTTGGCCGAATTCGGCGAGGAAAGCGAGCCGTGCGGTCTCTGCGATCATTGCCAGGGGATTTTGGCTCCAATACGACGGCTGAAGTCTTTTTCGGCCGGGTTGCGGTTGAGCGCCGCCAGTCTTATCGACTCGGCGCTGGAGACGCCTCATGAGCCGTCGGAGGTTATCGACGGGGAGCCGCCGAATGTCGCGCAAAGCGCATTTTTCCCTCCCTCAACGACCCTCACCGTCACGCGGGAAAGATTATTGCGCGAGTTGCTCGCCGCCCGCCTCTCGATCGCTCGGCGGAGGCGCACGGCGCCGCAGCGAATCGCGCCGGAGAGCGTCTTGTGGCGGCTGGCTTGCCACGATGGTCCGGACGCGTTTCCCGACGCTTCGGCGATGGAGGGCCTGGACCCGAGGGATGCGGCGGAGTTCTTGCGCATTCTGCGCAAATCACGCCAAGAGTGAGACGGAGACTCTCTCGCCCGGCTTAAAAGGAACCGCGTCGCATGGAAGCCGCAGCCCCCCTTGCAAGGGCGGAAATCCGCCGCGTGATGGTCGGGCTGAGCCTCGCCATGTTGCTGTCGGCGCTGGATCAGACCATCGTCGCGACCGCCCTGCCCACGATTGGCGCCGAGCTCGGCGGTTTCGCGGACTCGCCCTGGATCGTGACCTCCTATCTCATCGCCTCGACCATCGTCACGCCGCTCTATGGCAAGCTGGCCGACATCCACGGCGGGCGGATCATGTTGCTGATCGGGATCGCGGTTTTCGTCGGCGGCTCCATCGCCTGCGCGCTGTCGCCGAACATGGCGATTCTCATAGTCGCGCGCGCGCTTCAGGGCGCTGGCGGCGGCGGCCTCATATCCTTGGCGCAAACCGTGATCGCCGATCTGGTGACGCCACTGGAGCGCGGGCGCTACCAGACCTATTTCGCCGCGGTGTTCGTGACCTCCAGCATAGCCGGACCGGCGCTAGGCGGGTTTTTCGCTCATTACATGCGCTGGTCCTTGATCTTCTGGATCAACATCCCGTTGGGCGCCTTGGCTTTCTCGATCGCCAACCAAACCCTGAAACGCTTGCCGAACCGCCGCCATCCGCACAGGCTGGATAGCCTCGGCGGACTTTTGCTCGCCGCAGCCTCCGGCTTGTTGGCGCTGGCGCTGGGCGGGCGCGGCGGCCAAGTCTCCACCATCGGCGGTCTGCTGGTCCTCGACGCCCTGTTCTGGGTGCTTTTTGCGTGGCGGATCGCGCGGGCGGAGGAGCCTTTCATACCTCTCGGCCTTCTCCAAAACCCGGTGGCCCGCGACGCGACGATCTGCGGCGCGTTTGGTCTTGGCGCCTTCATCGGCCTCTCGGTGATCATGCCGGTTTATTTCGAGGGCGTCCTCGGTCTTTCCTCCGACCAATCGGGCGCCGCTTTGATCCCGATCATGGCGGGAACCGTCGTGGGGGCCACGATTTCGGGCCGGATGATGCCGCACATTCGCCGCTATAAAATTCCGGCGATCGTCGGCCTCGCCAGCGCCTGCGCGGCGGGGGCGAGTCTCGCCCTCTTCGCCCGGAACCTCGATCTGAGCCAGCTTGTCGCGCTTCTGACCGCCTTCAGTCTTGGCGTCGGCGCGACCTTGCCCGTGAGCACGGTCTCGGTGCAAAACGCCGTCGATCAGCGCCATCTCGGCTCCGCCACCGCGGTTATGCAATTTGTTCGTCAGATCGCTTGCGCGGTCATCGTCGCGGCTCTCGGCGCGCTCGTGACCGGCTCCGCGCCTGTGAGTTCGTCCGCCGGCGCGGCCGACGCGCTCGCGATGAAGTTTCGTCTCGCTTTTGTGGTCGTCACGCTCTGCGCCTCTTTGGCGCTATTTTTTCTCGTCCGCATGGAATCAAAGCCCTTGCGCGGGCGGGCGGCGCAATAAGGCTGTTCGCGAGCCGCGACCCCGCGCGCGTGGCCGGGGGAAAGAATTATCCCTCTGTTAATGTACGCGGGGCGAAGCTTGTTGGAAATCCGATGCGGAACATGCGATGTCCACGATTTCCTCATATCTCTCGATTTCGAACAACCTCCCGAAGTGGCAGGCGATGACGGCGCAGCAGCCGCAGGTCGCCACCCAGACCAGCTATTTCGAAGCCAATATCGGCAAGGTCCATAACATCGGCCAGTTGGTCAACAACCCGAGGCTGTTCGATTACGCCATGACCGCCTTTGGGCTCGGCAGTATGACCTATGCGACAGGCTTGATGACGAAGGTTCTGCAGCAAGGCGTCACCAGCAACTCCGCCCTGGCGAACACGCTCAATAACCCTGGCGTTCTCGCCTTCGCCAAGGCGTTCGATTTCGTCGACAACGGCGCGAGCGCGACCTCGTCGTCGACACTTCAAAATACGGTCGTGAAAAATTATGTCCAAAACACGCTTGAGACCGAGCAGGGCCAACAGAACCCCGGCGTTCAGCTCGCGCTCTATTTTGCGCAAAATGCGCCGAAGGTCACGAGCGTGTATGGAATTCTTGCCGACAAAAACCTGCTGACCGTGGTTCAGACCGCGCTCGGAATTTCATCCATGACTTCGGCCGAGCCGATCGACACGCAGGCCGCCCAACTCGGCGGCATGTTGAAAATTTCGGATTTCCAGAACCCGAAAAAATTACAAAATTTCATCGAGCGCTTCGCGGCGATGTACGACATGAACAACAGTAGTTCGAGCAGCGGTTCGGGATATACCGCCAGCAACGCGCCCAACGCCTTGATACTCGACGCCGCCAACGCCGCGAGCGGCGGATCACAGGGAATCGACCAGACCCTGCTGCTGAGCGCGCAGAACCTGAACGCCGGCGGCCTCCTGTTATAGAATTTCGGCGGATTCCCGCTTTCTCTTGACGAGTCGGCGGGCTTCGGCGAAATGAGAGTCCCGCTCCGGCCCCGGAGTTTCGGCGTCTCGAAGAGAAACATTTGCTGGCGACAATACGTCCGAATGCGTCACAACGTCTTGGTCTTTGCGCCGCGTCGGTCGCGCTGGCCGGCGATCAGGCGCATAAATACTGGATGCTGAATGTCTTCGGAATCGAGCACAGACAGCCGATTAGTCTGCTCCCTTTTCTCGATGTGGTTCTGAGTTGGAACCACGGCGTTTCCTACTCCCTTCTGACCGCGCACAGCAATCTGGCCCGCCTTGGCCTCGTCTCGGCTCAGTTTCTGATCATCGCCGGTTTGCTACTATGGCTTTGGCGAACCGAGAAAAAAATCGTCGCGCTCGGTCTTGGGCTCATCGTCGGCGGCGCGCTTGGGAACGCGATTGATCGCTTGCTGCGGGGCGCTGTCGCGGATTTTTTTTATTTTCACACCACGCTGCCCGTGGGGCCGCTGGCCAATTATGTCTTCAACGTGGCCGATGTCGCGATCACGCTCGGCGTCGCGGCGCTGTTGCTGGAGAATATAGCGGCCCCCGGCGCAGCAGAGAAAACCTCCGTATAGAGCCGACGACGCAGAGGAATTTCTCGACTTGTCCCGATTCGCCAGCGTCGAAATTTTGGAATAGAGAGCCTTCGCCTCCAAAACGCCAAGAACATCGGCATATTAACGCAAATAGAGAGATCCGCGGCGCTTTTTGCGTCGCAGGGCCAGTCGAGGGAGTTTTTGCAATGAATGCGACTCGCCATTTTTCGCGGGCTGCCGCGGTCGCCGGACTGATCGGCGCGCTGCAATTTATTTCATTTGGCGCGCGCGCCGCCGATGACGCCTCCTTCGGCGCGGCCATCATGGGTCTCTTTGGAGTGAACGCCAACAACAGCGGCGAGAAAATAGATTATCGCGAACGCGCGAAGGTCGTGGTGCCTCCTAATCGTCAGACGCTTCCAGAGCCTCGCTCGACCGATTCCCGTCCCGCCGCTTGGCCTGTCGATCAGGAAAACGCCCGCCGCAGCGGGCCAAGGGTCGCCAACAGCGCCCAGACCAGCGAGGACGAACCCGCCCGCGAGAACCTGATCGAGCCGCCGCCGGGGTTTCGCCGTTCCACCAAGGATTTGTCGAAGCTGAAAGACCCAGACGCCAAGGCTCCAGGCTGGTCTTTCGAATCGATCAAACAAGCGATCGGCCTTGGACCGCAAACCAGTAAACAAGGGGAAGAGCCCGCGAAAGCTCCGTAGCCTTCAGAAAAGAGAGCCTTGTTTGTCGCTCGATCGGACGCCGCGCGGACGCGCTTTGCCTGTGGAATCTTTCGGTTGCGAAACCGGCCCCTCCAGCGCAGTGATTGGCACTTGCCCGTCGTGAAACTGCGCCTTCATGTGTTGGTTGGGCTTGATCTTCGCCGCGGCGTCGATCACTTGGCCGTGGTCGTCGCTAATCAGGGCGAATCCGCGGGCGAGCACCGCGCCGTGGCCAAGCGAAAGGCGCAATTGTTCGAGTTGCGAGAGTCGGGAAAGCTTTTCCCGGATGAATTCCGCGATGGCGCGCCGCAATCGACTTTGCGACGCCTCGAGCCGCCCCTTCAGTCCGGCATTTTCTTGTCTCGCTAGAGTTGCGCGCGCGCGTAAACCCTGCTTCAGCCGAGCCGAGAGCCCCGCCAACCGCTCGCTCGCTCGCGCAAGCTCGGCCTGTGGCGAATGCCGCGCCAGCGTGTGGGCGGCGCGCGAGACCCGCAGCCGGCGTTTGTCCAGTCCTCCGCGGAGAGCCGCGCGCAAGCGTTCGATCGCGAAATCCTTGCGTTGACGCGGGCTCGAAAGCGCCTCGTCCGGCGAGCCGAGAAGGCGCGAATTGGCCGAAAGACGTGACGAAAGGCCGTCGAGCAGCCTGCGTTGAGCGCCGATCAGGCGTCGCGCCAGGATGGCGCTCTGCTCGATCAGTTCGGCGCGCACCGGAACCGCCTTCTCGGCGGCGGCCGTGGGCGTCGGCGCCCGCAAATCGGCGGCGAAGTCGATCAGCGTCGTATCCGTCTCGTGGCCAACGGCGGCGATGAGTGGAATGGCGCTTGCCGCTGCGGCGCGAACCACGATTTCCTCGTTGAAACCCCAGAGATCTTCCAACGAACCCCCGCCCCGCGCGACGATGATCACGTCCGGACGCGGGATTGGCCCGTCGGGATTGAGGTTGTTGAAGCCCTCGATGGCGGCGGCGACCTCCGCCGCGCAGTTTTCTCCCTGAACCCTCACCGGCCACAGCAATACGCGGCGGGGGAAACGGTCGCTCAATCGATGTAAAATATCGCGTATCACCGCCCCCGTGGGCGAGGTGACGACGCCGATCACTTGGGGAAGAAACGGCAAAGGCCGCTTGCGCCCCTCGTCGAAGAGTCCTTCTCCTGCAAGGCGTCTGCGGCGCTCGTCGAGGAGCGCCATCAGCGCTCCGACGCCCGCCGGCTCCAACGCTTCGACGACGATCTGATAGGAGGATTTGCCGGGAAATGTCGTGAGTTTGCCCGTCGCGACGACCTCGAGCCCCTCCTCGGGTTTGGTCTTCAACCGCGCGAAGGTTCCCTTCCAAATCACGGCGTCGAGCCGCGCTCCCGCGTCCTTCAGGGAGAAATAGACATGTCCGGAAGAGTGGGGGCCGCGGTAATTGCTGATTTCGCCGCGCACGCGCACCAATGCGAACCGATCCTCCACCGTGCGTTTGACGGCGTTGGCGAGTTCAGAGACGGTGATTTCGGGCGCGTTGCCGCTCATCGTCGCGGAGGGAGGTTCGTTCGAGGCGTTGGGGCGAGGCGGCATCGGTCAAATATGACCGATTTCGTGGACAAAAGAAAACGGCGCGAGCCTTTGTGGTTCGCGCCGAGATCTGGCCTGCTCTCGAAAAGATCAGTATTTGGTGACCAGCGGGCGCGCCGGAATATAGGGCGGCGGCTCGTTGAATGCGTAGCGGAAGCCGAGGAGAATATCTTGCGAGGCGAGACGGAAGGAGTGCGTCTCCTGCCAGCAGCCCTGAGGGTTGAGACACTGAATTGGGTTGCTCGTGATGCTTCCCATGTCGAGATAGCGATAGCCGAGTTCGACCTTGAAATTGGGCGTCACATTCAGCGCGAGCCCGGCCATGAGCGCCCAGGCGAAATTGGCCTGCGTCCTGTCCGCCGCGACGCCAATGCCGCTTCCGTTCGTGTCGACTAGACCTGAGAACCTGTGGTCGGCGATGCCGACGCCGGCGCCAACGAATGGCGTTATATTATACCAGGTGCCCAGATCGACATAGGCATTGGCCATGAAGAGAGCCGTGCTGATGCCGGCGTTGTAATAGTCGCCCCCGGACCCGCCGCTAAAGGCGTTCGCCCAAAGCATGCCGGCCCGATAATTCGCTTCGGTGCGATACGCGCCGGTGATGTCGGCGCGGAACCAGCTGTTGAATTGGTAGCCGACGCCCATGTCGATAAAGCCTTGGTCGCCGATGGCCGCGAAAGCCGGAGCAAAGTAACTGCCCGACAGAGCCAGGGATTGCCCGGTTTCGTCATAGGGTTGCAACGTCGAGCGCCATCCGCTCATCTGAACGGCGCCGACACCCGCGTCGCCACGTAGATACCACCCCCCGAAGTCGACCGGAGGCGCCTCGACCGGAGGCGGGGGCGGAAGCAGGTCCGCGGCGTTGGCGGCGAAACTCGTGCCGCTGGCGACGGCGGCCGCCAAAAAGAGGGCTTTTGATTTGCCCATGGTACATCTTCCCTTCGCTCATGCAGGGCCGCTGGCGGACCCGCGGCAAAATGCCGACCCGAGGGACAATGACCTCAAAGATTTAAATTGAAGTTAACCTTACCCCTTAACTAGACTCGCATTTAAAACACCGGCTGCTTAAGCATATCGGCGAAAAAGCCGAGCGCGTTTATCCGCAAGAAGCCCCTGTGCATTTTCGTCACCCGGGGTTCGGTGTATTGGCCAAGCTCGCGGTGGAGAGCGAGTTCTCCTCCGGTCCGCGACCTCAGTCCACTTCGGCTGGGGCCTTCAAGGCGTCGCAGAGGTCGCCGACGATGCGTTCGACAAGTTCGCGGTTGTCCCCCTCGCCCATGACGCGAATGACGGGTTCCGTGCCGGATGGACGGATCACGAGACGACCACTGTTCCCCAGCCGGTTGCGCGCTTTTTCGATCTGGTCGAGCACGATTTCGGATTTCAAAAGATTGTGGGGCGCGCGAACGTTTTTCAGCACTTGGGGAAGAGGCTCGAAACGCTTGCAAATCTCGCTCACCGGTCGTCCGAGCCGTTTCACGACCCCAAGCACCTGCATGGCGCTGACGAGGCCGTCGCCCGTCGTCGAATAATCCGTCAGTATAATATGGCCGGACTGTTCGCCGCCGACGTTATAGCCGCCTTCCCTCATGCGCTCGATGACATAGCGGTCCCCCACGGCGGTTCTTTCCAGACAGAGATTCAACGAGGCGAGATAGCGCTCGAGCCCAAGATTCGACATGATGGTGGCCACAATGCCTGGCTGCGAGAGCAGGCCTTGCTCCTGCCAACTGCCCGCGACGACCGCCATCAATTGGTCGCCATCGATGAGATGACCGTGCTCGTCGACCAGAATCACACGGTCGGCGTCGCCATCGAGGGCGATGCCGACGTCGGCGCGAAGTTCGCGTACCTTTTCGCGCAGGGCCTGGGGAGCGGTGGAGCCGACATCGCGATTGATGTTGAAGCCGTCGGGCTCCACGCCAATGGCTATGACCTCGGCGCCCAGTTCCCACAAGGCCTCGGGTGCGACCCGGTAGGCGGCTCCGTTCGCGCAATCTAGGACGACGCGCAATCCTTCGAAGCTCATAGTGCGGGGCAAAGTGCGTTTGGCGAATTCGATGTAGCGCGCGCGCACGTCGTCGATGCGGCGGGCGCGTCCAAGATCTTGCGGTTGGGCCAGTTTCTCGGAGAGGTCGCTGTCGAGCAGCCGTTCGATCTCGCGCTCGATCTCATCGGAAAGCTTGTAGCCGTCGGGGCCAAAAAGCTTGATGCCATTATCCTCATAGGCGTTGTGCGAGGCGGAAATCATCACCCCGACGTCCGCTCGCATGGAACGGGTCAGCATGGCGACGGCCGGCGTGGGCATCGGCCCCAGCAATAGCGGATCCATGCCGACCGAAGCGAAGCCCGCCACCAAGGCGTATTCGATCATATATCCCGAGAGGCGGGTGTCCTTGCCAATCACCACTCGGTGACGTCCCTCGCCGCGCTGAAATATATACCCAGCCGCCTGACCGATTTTGAGCGCCAACTCGGGCGTTATTTTCGCGTTCGCTCTGCCGCGTATGCCGTCCGTGCCAAAATATGAGCGGGTCATTTGGGGTTAATCCTTTTAGTAAACCCATGTCTCTTTGATGTTTTGTTACGGATGTTTTACCCCATTCAACGAGTCTCTTGCACTCAATCTGACTTGGTTAGTTAATCGGCAAACCGGGAGCCGCGCAACAAAAGGCCCGCCGTTTTCGGCGGGCCTGGTTTTTAGCGCGTGTAATGGCGTCCATCAAACCGGGTGAGGCTCCATGCCGCCCACGTCTGTTTCAGGCTTGCGCCCGGTCGTCGGAACGGGCGACGCTCTCGGCGGTTGCGGCGCGGAAGGCGGCTGATCCTCTCGCACGGGACGCTTGCCTTCGAGGAGTCCTTTGAGCTCGTCGCCCGACAGGGTCTCGAATTCGAGCAGTCCATTGGCGAGAATGTCGAGCTGATGGCGCTTTTCGGTGAGGATGCGCTTGGCGTTCTCGTAGCCTTCCTGAACCAGGCGCCGAACCTCGGCGTCGATGGTCTGCTGGGTCGCCTCCGAGATCGTGGTCTGTCGGCCCAGCGAATAGCCCAGGAATTGCTCCTGCTGCGGGTCGGCGTAGGCCACCGTGCCAAGCTTGTCCGAAAAGCCGAGCTGCGTCACCATCGCCCGCGCGATCCGCGTGCTTTGCTGAATGTCGCTCGCCGCCCCCGACGTCACCTTGTCGTGGCCAAACACAAGCTCCTCCGCCACCCGGCCGCCCATCGCCAGCGCCAGCATCGCCACCATCTGCTCGTAGGTTTGCGAAACCTGGTCGCGCTCCGGAAGACCCTGCACCATGCCCAGAGCCCGGCCGCGCGGGATGATCGTCGCCTTGTGGATCGGGATCGACCCCGGCATCGTCAACTGAACCAGAGCATGGCCGCCCTCGTGATAGGCGGTGAGGCGCTTCTCTTCTTCCGTCATCATCAAGGTGCGACGCTCCGCCCCCATCAGGATCTTGTCGCGCGCGTCCTCGAACTCCGCCTTGGTCACGATCCGCTTGCTGCGCCGCGCCGCAAGCAAGGCCGCCTCGTTGACGAGGTTCATCAGATCCGCGCCCGAAAAGCCCGGCGTCCCCCGCGCCACCACCTTCAAATCAACGTCCGGAGCCAAGGGAACCTTGCGCGCATGGACCTTCAGGATCTTCTCGCGTCCAATGAAGTCGGGATTGGGAACCTGAATCTGGCGATCGAACCGGCCCGGGCGCATAAGAGCCGGATCTAAAACGTCGGGACGGTTCGTCGCCGCAATCAGGATGATCCCTTCATTGGCCTCGAAGCCGTCCATCTCCACCAGCAACTGGTTCAAGGTCTGTTCGCGCTCGTCGTTGCCGCCGCCAAGACCCGCCCCGCGGTGACGGCCAACCGCGTCGATCTCGTCAACGAAGATGATGCAGGGCGCGTTCTTTTTCGCCTGCTCGAACATGTCGCGCACGCGCGACGCGCCCACCCCCACGAACATCTCGACGAAATCAGAGCCCGATATGGTGAAAAACGGCACATTGGCTTCGCCCGCGATCGCACGAGCCAGCAGGGTCTTGCCGGTGCCGGGAGGGCCGACCAGCAAAACGCCGCGTGGAATCCGCCCCCCAAGACGCTGAAACTTCTGCGGATCGCGCAAAAATTCCACGATCTCCTCAAGATCCTCCTTGGCCTCGTCCACCCCCGCCACGTCCTCGAAGGTCACGCGCCCCTGAGACTCCGTCAAAAGCTTCGCCTTCGACTTGCCAAAGCCCATCGCCCGGCCGCCCATACCTCCACCCTGCATCTGACGCGAAAGGAATATCCAAACGCCGAGGAAGGCGATCAAGGGCAGTCCGTTGAGCAACAGCGTCATGAGCCAACCATTGCCGTCGGTCAAAGGTTTCGCGCTGATCTGGACGTTCTTCGTCTCCAGCTTGGACACGAGATTGGGGTCGTTCGGCGCGAAAGTGGTGAACGGCCTGTTATCCGAGAAGTGGCCTGTGATCTCATTTCCGGAGATCGTAACGTCATGCACGCGGCCCTGATCAATCTGCGTCAGCAATTCGCTGAAGGTTATGTCGCGAATGGGAGTTCGCTGACCAGGTTGCTGAAACAGCATAACGAGCGCCACGACCAGCAGGCCGATGATTGCCCAAAGGGCTAGGTTCCTGAAGTGCGCGTTCATATTGAGCCTGTCATGGAAACGCTCGCCCGCAGGACCATCCCCGGGAACGTTCCGTTTACACGTAACTTAGGCGCGCTGGCGGCGCTTGCCAAGTGAGCGCTCGCCAAGTGAGCGCTTACCAAGTGAGCCCTCGGGGCGGCGTCCCCGCCGGAACGGAAAAAAGCGTGGAATTAGATATTGTCGCCGCCGCGGCGCGATTTCGTCTCAAATTCCACGATCCCACGAAAACGCGGTGGAGCCGGCGTTAACGTCGCCGCGACGTCATCAATATCGATTAACAAATCGCCTAGCGTGATTCGCGCTTTCGATCCCGCCCGGACATTCGTCTTGATTAGGCTCGCCGCGCGCTCGACCCGTGCGAGCCGCGGAGCCTTGGCTCCACGGCGGAGAAAATCTCTCAGCAACAATCGCTGCACGATTTCCAGCGGGGCTTCGCGCAGCATGGTCGCGTCGAACCACGTCTGAAGCCCTTCGGTCGCCAGAACGGCTGCCGACCAAAGCCGATCGGCGTAGTTGTTCAAGGCGTCATCCGCTTGCGCCGCGCGCCGGCCCAGCCGCAACAGCGCTTCCGTGCGCAGCCCTTCGGCCTCGAGCGTCGCCTTTAGACTTCGGAGCCTTGCGCGCGCGAATTTATCGTTCTCGTTCGAGGGATCGCGCACAAAGGGGTGGCCGGCCGCGTTGCAGACGGCTTCCAGCCGCGATTTTTCGACCGCCAGCAGCGGCCGCAGCAATTTTACGCCGTCGCGGCGCGATGAAGCCGCCATTCCGGCGAGGCCGCCCACGCCGCTGCCGCGCAACAGGCGGAAGAGGATGGTTTCGGCCTGATCGTCGGCGTGATGGGCGACGACGATGGCGCAGTCCGGGCCGATTTCCTTCGCGCAGCCGCAGAGCAGATCGTAGCGGGCCTCGCGCGCCCGCTCCTGAAGTCTGGTCGTGGGCTTTGGTCCTCGCCATCGTAAAAGATGGTGAATGAAACCTTGCGCGCGCGCCCATTCTCCAACGAGTTCAGCTTCCTCGAGGCTGCCTTCGCGCAATCCGTGATCCACGGTGGCGACGGCGATCGTCGTCGGGGGATTGCGCCGCGACCATTCCGCGGCGAGCAGCATCAGGGCGATCGAATCGGGCCCGCCGGAGACGGCCAGCAGCAGCGACGTTTCGCCGGCGAGCGGAGCGAGCAATTGGTCCTCGGCCGGAGCGCCGCTCAGCATTGCAGCTTTTTGCTTTCCCTTTGCGCGGCGTCCCGGATTCGGGCAGGCGAACCGGGGTATTTGACGCTTATTTCGGAAAAAGACGCGCAAGCCTGTTCCTTGGCGCCAAGGGCGCTCAACGACTGACCAAGCCTCAGCATGGCTTCGGGCGCCTGGGCCGACTGCGGGTATTTTGTGGAGATTTCGAGATATTTTTCGGCCGCTTCCCGGTAGCGAGCGCGCTGGTAGAAGCTCTCTCCCAGGCCATAGGTCGCGGCGGGCGTGTATTTGCTCTTGGGATATTTCGCGAGAAAGGCGGCCAGGCTTCTCTCGGCGCTTTCATATTGGCCGGCGCGCATCGGCGCCACGGCTTGCTCATAGTCTTCCTTGACGGTCGTCTGCGAGGGCGCGCCCTCGAGGGGAGCGACGATCGCGGGCGAGGTCTGCGTCAAATGTCCTTGAGTGAGGTCCAGCGGGGCGCCCGGTTCGCGCAGGGGTCCGCTCGCCGACGGATGAGACGGGGGCGGGAGCGGCGTTGAAGCCTGCGTGGAGCCGATTTCGCGCGGAGCTCCGGGAGCGTTGGGGTTGATCGAGGGATCGAAGGCGTCGCCCCGCCGCGTGGTTGTCGGGGCGGTGGGCGCAACGGGAGCGCCGCGCGCGCCTTCCTGTCTCGTTGCGCGCAACTCTTCTTCAAGCATCTGCACGCTGTGCTGAAGCTCTTCCACGCTGCCGGTCATATTCCGCAACTCGCGCTCCAGCCGGTCCACGCGCGTGCCCAAACCGGGATCGCGAGGCGGCGGCGCGTCGAGTTCGTCGATGTCCGCTGGCGGTCGATTGTAAATCTGGGCCGTTTCGAAAGCGTCGCCGCTCGCGGCCGCCTCCCAGGCGAATAGCGAAAAGGCGAGTGCGATGGCGAGAGGAATCCGGGAGAACATGGAGGATCGTCGTCTGTTTTTCGGTGAGAGCGCGGGAAGGCTCCTTAGCATAGCGACATATTCGCCTAAAATTGGGCGGACGCCACCCTTCTTTCGCGGTTGCAAAAGCGATTGGCGGACGACATCTTGTCGCTGGAATGTCCCTTGATCGCGATAACATGAAACTTTCGCCGCCGCCCAGGCCCGCCGCCGGGGCGGTCGTCTGGCGCGTCATCGAGGGATACGCCCCTTACGAAGAGACAGTCGCTCGCATGGAGGCTCTGGCCGAGGCGATCGCTTCGGGAGAGGCGGACGAGGAGGCGTGGCTGCTCGAGCATCCGCCTCTTTACACCGCGGGATCGTCCGCGAAGGACGCCGATCTGCTGGAGCCGCGTTTCCCCGTTCACAGGGCTGGGCGCGGCGGTCAATACACCTATCATGGCCCCCGTCAGCGCGTCATTTACGTCATGCTGGACCTCGGACGCCGCCGCCGCGACGTGCGCGCCTTCGTCTGCGCGTTGGAGGGATGGCTCATCGCCGCTCTCGGCGACCTCGGAGTCAGAGGAGAGCGACGCTCCGAGCGCGTGGGGGTCTGGGTCACGCGTCCCGACAAGAAACCGGGGGCGAGGGGCGAGGCCGCGGAGGACAAGATCGCGGCGCTGGGGGTCCGGCTGCGGCGCTGGGTGAGCTTTCACGGCGTCGCGCTCAACGTGGCCCCCGACTTGACGCATTTTTCCGGCATCGCGCCCTGTGGTCTGCGCGCCGCGCATTATGGCGTGACAAGTCTGCGCGACCTTGGAGCGCAAAGCGACATGCGGATTGTCGACGCTTGTTTGCGCCGGCGTTTCGAGGAATTTTTCGGCCCGACGCGGGAGCCATAGCCCCCCACCCCGCTCTCACGCGCTTGGGGCCACGGCCATGCCCAGCCCGGCTTCATTGCCGCGCGCGAGGGAAGCTTCATCCGCTGGTCCGCGAAAAAAAACATCCACCCGCGCCGCGCTTGGGCCCCTTTGCGCCAGGACGGCCAATTGGTCGAGTGCGGCGGTCTCTCCCGCCGCGACGACCTCGACCTGATTCCGCCCGAGATTTCTGACCCAGCCCGAGAGATTCAACCGGCTCGCCTCTCGCGCGACAAACATGCGAAAACCGACGCCCTGCACGCGGCCGGTGGCGACAAAGCGTTCGATCTGGCGCGTTTCCTTCATCGCTCAAACCGCGATATTGTCGATCAGCCGGGTCGAGCCCAGTTTCGCCGCCGCGAGAAGCCGCAGCGGGCCGTCGTGCGAGTTTTTGACACGGGCGAGCGTGTCGGCGTGGCGGATTTCGACATAATCGATGGCGAAGCCCGCTTCCGCGATCGTCGCGCGGCCCCAATCGAGAGCGGCGCCGAGTCCCTCGCCCGCCCTGATGCGTCGAGCGGCCTCCCTCAGGGCGCCGTAGAGCGCGGGCGCTACGCGGCGCTCCTCGGACGAGAGATAGACGTTGCGGGACGACATGGCGAGGCCGTCCGGTTCGCGCAGCGTGGGCGCAGCGCGAATCTGCGTTGGAATGTCGAGATCGCGCGCCAGCCGCCGGATCGCCAGAAGCTGCTGATAGTCCTTCTCCCCGAACACGGCGACGTCGGCCTGCGCCTGGTTCAGGAGCTTGGCGACGATGGTCGCGACTCCCGAGAAATGCGACGGCCTGAAACTGTCCTCGAGCTCGGCCCGCGCCGGCCCGCTCATCTCGACGCGCGTCGAAAAGCCCTTGGGGTAAATCTCGTCGACCGGAGGAGCGAAGCAAAGGTCGGCTCCAACGGTCGCGAGCTTTTCGACATCGGCCTCGAGCGTGCGCGGATATTTGCCGAAATCCTCCGAGGGGCCGAACTGGGCCGGGTTCACGAAAATCGTCACGATGATGCGCGCAGCGTGCTTGCGGGCCTCTTCGACAAGGGAAACATGGCCCTGGTGCAAGGCGCCCATGGTGGGGACAAGACCGATTTTATGTCCTTCGGCGCGCCACCGCGCGACTTGAGCCCGCAGGGTCTCGATACGGTCGACGACGATTGGAGCGGTCATGGTTTTTCTGTCTCGCTGTCTCTTGGTCCGCGCCTCTATATCGGAAGACGCCATATCTTATCGACCTGGTCGGCCAGCGCTGGCGAGAGTTTCGAGAAAGGCGAGATAGGGGTCCGGCAGACCCCAGTCGCGCCCCGCCGCGATGACGCCTTCCATATACCCGGGCCGGGCCGCTCCCGGCTCCAGCGAGCGGCCGACATAGACAAGCGCCCGGACGGAGCCTGCAGGCTCGCGAAGAACCGGCTGCTGAATTTTCATATAAAGTCCGCGGCCGACTTCCTCGTAACGGTCGAGCGCGCCGACGTCGGACAGAGCGAGGTCCCACAAGACGCCATGCACATTCGCGCGGGGGTCTGCCGCGACACTGGCGAAGCCCTCGGCCATGATGAAGAATCTTCGCTGCGCCAGCCGTGCGCGGCCCAGCGGGCGCGAGCGCGGACAACGCCGCGTCATGGTCTTTGTGTCCATATTGGCGCCATAGGCGAAATAAAGCGGCATTAGGTAGCAAGCTCACCTAGTTTATTATGGCGCGTTACGCGGGGATTGGCGACAATCTGCGCATGGACCGCGCCAGAACCACAACGTTCGAGCATACTATATCGGGATTGTTGACCAAGCGGGCCGATTTGCTCGCGGAAACCGATCGTCTCCATGAGCGCATTGCCGAGATTAAAAATGACGTCGCGGCGATTGACCGGGTTTTGGGGACATTTGGTCATGAGGCCCCAACTGACGACAAAGCCCCCGGCGCCGAGAAGCGCTCTATGGGATGGGGCAACTCACTCGCGCGATATTGGATATAATGAGAATGGCGCAAGAGCCGCTTCCGAGCCGCGACATTGCGAGGGTGATATTGATTGGCGATGGCTGGCTGCATGGCGCACATGCCGAAATGGTTTGAAGCACGCAAAGCCGCGCAAGTTGCTGCCTATTTTGCGGTAATTGCCCATGGATGACGTGAGCATGTGTTGGCGGAGCTGGCGGCGCGTCTGGGCCGGCCATCAACTCGGCGTCAGAATGTGGTTGTCTGAAGGATGATGCCGAAGGGCTGGCCGCCGGCGAGGCGAGCGGCGTCAAGGGTGGTGCGCAAGGCGGCGTCGTGATCCGCCGCCGATTTGGCGCGGAGGCCCTTCGTCACCTTGCGTTGGATCACGGCGGGCCGCGGCGCGCGCTCGCAGCCATTGTTGGTCGGCTCGACCTCGCCAGGAAAATCGCAGAAGGTCAGCAATTGGTCACGCGCCCGGGCGATCTTGGCCAGGAGTACTCGCGCGACCGCGCAGGTCGTCGGCGTTTCCAGAATGTCGTCGATCCCGCGCTCCAGCGCACGCCGCTTGGCCTCTTCCCGCGCGGCCCGCGCCTCGCGAAGTCCGGTCGCTGGGTAGAGACGACTAAGGCAAGCTACTTTTGCGCGTCTGCGATGCGGTAGGCGAGCCGCCAGCGCTTTGCGTGGTTGGGCTCGATCCATAGTTGCAACCCACCGCCGTTGGAAAGCTTGACGAGGCGGGCGCTAAAACAAAATCCGAAAAAGTTGATAGACTTTTTTCGATCATATTTTGCACTAGCTTTTTGAATCTCGAGCGATTTCTTATCGACCAGACGATTCCGTCTGGTCGATAAGCGCTCTAGGCTTGGTCGCGCGGACTTTGGCGTCGTTCAATGGCATGTTGGTATCTGCGATATACCAATAAACATACCGACATTTTTGCTGGAAGCCAGCGGACGTCGAAAGACGACGCCGGACGATCAATTCGCGTAAAATCCCTGTATTTCAGTGATTTCTGGACGATTTTGGACGCTCTCGAACGTCAATTTGGTGCCCAAGAGAGGACTCGAACCTCCACGGCTTTCACCACTGGTACCTGAAACCAGCGCGTCTACCAATTCCGCCACCTGGGCACTGGGGCGCTTCTTAAGGTCTAGGGTCCCGCCCTGTCAATGCGAAATCGCTTCTATTGCCGCATTCACTTTGAGGTCAAAACGCGCTAGAGGCGCGCGTGGGGTTTTCGTGGCGACGCCTTGGGCGTCCTTGGAAACGATTGCTAACGCGAAGAGGCGGACAATGAATACGGAGCGCGTGGGGACTGGGCGATTGGTGACCGTTTTCGGCGGCTCCGGCTTTGTCGGCCGTCATGTCGTGCGCGCTCTCGCGCTGGACGGTTGGCGCATTCGCGTCGCCTGCCGCCGCCCGGACCTGGCTTTTTTCCTGCAGCCGCTGGGCGGACCCGGCCAGATCGTCAATGTGCAAGCCAATGTCCGCAGTCCCGAATCCCTAGCCGCCGCGCTTCAGGGCGCCGACGCGGCCGTCAATCTGGTTGGGATATTGGCCGAAGCCGGGAAGCAAAAATTCGCCGCCGTTCAGGCGGGCGGCGCTCGCGCGATCGCGAAGGCCTGCAAGGACGCCGGCATAATCAACGTGGTTCATATCTCCGCCATTGGCGCGGACGCCAATTCCCACTCGGTCTATGCGCGCAGCAAGGCGGAGGGCGAAGCGGCGGTGCGCGAAGCCCTGCCAGACGCGGTGATTCTGCGACCCTCGGTCATTTTTGGGCCGGAGGACGATTTCTTTAACCGCTTCGGAACCATGGCGCGGTTTTTCCCCTTCCTGCCCATCGTGGGAGCGAAAACAAAATTTCAGCCGGTCTATGTCGGCGATGTCGCGCGCGCGGTGGCGCTCGCTCTCGCGGGAAAGGCGACCAAGGGCGCGACATACGAACTGGGCGGGCCGGAGGTTAAGACTTTCGAGTCGCTGGTCGAATATGTCCTCGCCGTCGCCGAGCGCGACCGCCGCATCGTGAAGCTTTCCTTCGGCATGGGCAAATTGGTCGCGGCGATCTCGCAATTTATGACGAGCCTGTCGCTCGGGCTCTACCCGAAGCTTTTGCGGATGACTGGCGATCAGGTCGAACTGCTCAAGAGCGATAATGTCGTCTCCGAGCAAGCCATGGCGCAGGGACGCACTCTGGAAGGCTTGAACATCGCGCCGGAATCCATCGAGGCGATCGTTCCGACCTATCTCTATCGCTATCGCAAGACCGGTCAATATCAGGAGCAGCGCAGCTAAGCCGCCATTTAAGGCGCGGCGAGTTCCGGCGAGAGCATTTTGTGGATGCGCGCCATGAAGGCCGTGGCGAACATCGGGGTCAGCAGATTGAGCCCCGGCGTCGCCACGAAGACGGCGATGAGAAGTCCGGCGAGAAAAATCCTGAGCGCGAAACGCTGGCGCATGTCGTCCGCTTCCCTGAGGCTGCGAAAGCGGGTCGCCGCGAAAGCGAAATATTCGCGGCCAAACAGATAGGCGTTGGCGAGAAAAAACGCCACGGCGTTCACGCCCGGCGCCAAGAGCAGCATCAAAGCGATGAGGTTGACGAACGCCGAGACCAGAGCGAAGCGCAACGTCATGGCTATGGCCGTGGCGGGTGGAACGGGCCTGCCCGTCCGCCCGCCGGGATAAATCTCCCGCTCGACATGCGCGGCGAGGTCATCGATGAAAAATCCCGTCACCAGAATGGACACCGGCCCGATCAGAAAAGCCAGAAAGATCACCAGACCCGCGCCGGTGGCGAAGGTGAGGATCGTGTGCATCAGCGGATGGTCGACGAGGACCATCGACAAAGCGAGCTTGTCGAGCCCGGCCCAGGCCAGCGCCAGCAACAATAGAGTGAGGCCGAGACTCTTATAGAGAACGGCGCGAAAAGGCGGCGTGAGAATTTGGCGCAGGGAAGCGAGCGCAGCTTCGAACATGGGTTCTTTCCTGTGGGAACGAAACGGCAAGGACATGGCGCCGCGGCGCGACATGCGCAAGAGGGGCCGTCGATGGATGGGCGGAAGCGCGGCCATGTTTTTGATCGCGTGAAACAGGGGCTTTTGATAAAGGCGGCGACTATCAGCGTCACGCCCGACGCCTTCCATCCCAAATGGAACTCCGCGATCGAGCCCCGCCCGCGCCGCGCATCGTCATGAAGCAATTATTTCGCGCAGTCACATTTGGGCGCTCACCGGAACGGAATCGTTCGAACGGTGATAAGTCACGTAAAAGCATAAGGTTGAGGCGAATTCAGATGGCAAAAGTCCATCAACTTTTGCGGAATTCGTTCTGGCGCCATTGATTGCCGATGATTTCCACCATCGTCGAGGATCGTTTATGCGAGCCGCTGTAACAGGTAGCGATGTGCGAATTCTTCGGCGGATATGATTCTCCGGGATTGAAATTTCTAGGGGAGTCAGCGATTTTGGCGCTTGGGGTTCATTGGTAACGCATATAATTCCCCCGCTTTATGTGATGCCGAGGACAAGGCTGCTTCGCGCGACTTCATCGAACTCGATTTGCACGAACAGTTGGCGGAGCACGCGGGATGACCGCCGCGGCGTCAGGGCGAGGTCCAGGGATAGGTCCAGGTTTCGGTGAGCGTGCGGGAGCCTGCGCGCAAAAACATCCGCAGATCGGCGGTCTCGCCGGATTTGACCGAGACGTCGAACATCGCGCGCAAACCGTCGATATGGGGATTGGCGGCGACGCTCGTGCGCAGCACTTGCCCGTTGGTGGCGTTGGCGACGACCTCCACCTGACTTGGATCGTTGACGTAATAGGACATGTCGCCGCCTGCGAAATCGACCAGGAAGCGGCGGGAATTGACCGCCACTTTCTCCGAGGAGCCCAGAGCCTGCGGCGGCGCGCGGAAGGTGTTCACCACCCGCCCGTTGGGCGAAAGCCGGGCCAGATCGAGACAGGCGGTGATCCGATAGGCGTAGGCGAGAGGCTTTTGCGGCTCCGGCGGCGTGGCCGGCGTCCAACTCGCGACAATGTTGTCGTTGGTTTCGTCCTGGGTTGGAAGCTCGATCAGTTCGACCTGGCCCTCGCCCCAGCCGCCCTGCGGCTCGACGAAATAGCTTGGCCGCGATTCATAGCTAAGCTCCAGATCCTGATAGGATTCGAAGGCGCGGTCGCGCTGAATGAGACCAAAGCCCTTGTTGTCCTTGTCGAGGAAGGAGGCGATGTGCGGGGAAGTCGGATTGTTGAGCGGACGCCAAAGCCATTCGCCCGTTCCCGTCTGCATCAGCAGCCCGTCGGAATCATGCAGCTCGGCGCGAAAATTGTCCCGGATGCGCTGATCGTTTTCGCCGGTTAGAAACATCGAGGTCAGCGGCGCGAAGCCGAACTTCACCGCCGCGCGCCTCGGGAACAGCGTCGCCTGAACGTCGACCGTGGTTTCCTGGCCGGGCGTGACGTCGAAACGGTAGGCGCCTGTCGCCGCCTCGCCGTCCAGCAAGGCGAAGATCGTCGCGCGATTGGCGCCCGCCGCCGGCGTTTCAACCCAGAATTCGCGGAAAAAAGGAAAGCTCTCCTTCTCCGTCCCCGCTTCGACGCAAAGGCCGCGCGCCGAGAGCCCGTAATTCTGATCCCGCCCGAGGAAGCGGAAATAGCTCGCCCCAAGGAAGGAGATCAGCTCGTCGTTAACATGCGGATCGTTGAGCGGGTAATGCAGGCGGAAACCGGCGAAGCCCAGATTGACCGGCGGATCCTTCTCCGGCTTGACCCTGCCGTAGTCGAACAGGCTGGGCGAATAGGGAATCGGCGCCGGCAGGCCGTCGCGTATGAGATTGATCGTCACCGGACGCCGATAAAGGAAGCCGAGGTGAAAGGTCTCGAGACGGAACGCCCCGCCGCCATTGGCGAGCAGCGCGTGATCGGGCCTGAACCTGATGTCTCGCCAACTGTCGAAATCGAGCTTGTCGAAGGCTTCCGGCAGACGCTGCGGATGGTCCTCGAAAGGCGCGCCGGCGAGCTCTCTGGCCCGGCTCAGCACGTCGTCGAAACCGAAACGCGGCGGCTTGATGACCGGAGGGAACGGCGCCGGAGGGCTCTGCGCGAAGGCTTGCCCGGCGAATCCGCCTCGCGACGCCATAGGAGAGGCGCCGATCGCCGCGAGGGACCCAAGCAGCTTGCGGCGGGTGATGTGCGTCATTCGACTGTATTCCAGAAAAGCAAACGACCCACCGCGCGCCATTGCGGCGGAGAGGAAAGACATTACGCGACCCGACCCCCCGTCCGGGACGCGCTCTTGCCTAACCGGCTTCATCCGCTCATGCAAGACGAAAGCGCCGGAGGCGTGCGACGCCGAAGCCCGATCGGCAAGGAGCATTCGCAGCGGCGCGGCGTGGAGTTCGCGCGGGCGCCCCGAACGCCGATCCGGCGCGCTTCAATTGCGCGCGGCGGAGGAAAATCCCACGGCGCTCCCCTCCCCCGCCTGTCGCTTGGGCGCCACGGCGCCGAAAATTTCCTCCGTAGCCTAAAAAACCGCTTGTCATGAATCAAAAAGCGCGTATCTACGGATTGCCCAAATCGCACGTGCCTGTGGTCGTGTGTCGGTCGTTGGGGATCCGGACAAGAGGCCGGTCAACCAACATGAAACAACCGGCAGCCGGAGGCGAACCGGCGAACTCCGTCTCTGCGGAGGATCGCGACTTAAAGCAACGACGGACCGGGCTTTTTCGTCTCTGTCAGCCCTCCAAAGGCCGACTTACCGAAGAGGCTTGTCTTTCTTGCCGGGCGTGCGGATCGGGTCAATCCCCTTCCAAACGAGGCTTTCCAACTGACCGCCGTGCGCGTTGCGCCCAGCATCTTCGTCATTGGATCGCCAACGGCGCATCTACCGGATCGTCTGACGCGCGACGACGCGCGGCGGCGGTCTAAGGATCGCTGACCGATACAACGCTCGTCGCGTCTCCATCGCGCGTGAGCGAAAGCGGTCGGCTATCCATCGAAGTCCATAGCTGGCGCGCGAGGCCGCGCCCTTCGTAGGGGATGCCGCGATGACCGATCGTATCCATGAATTTCTCCGCGCCCGCCGTCTGGAAGGACGCGACAACGGCCCGTGCCTCGTCGTCGACCTCGACGTGGTGCGGGATAATTACCGCGCCTTCGCCAAGGCGCTGCCGGACACGCGCGTGTTCTACGCCGTCAAGGCCAATCCCGCGCCGGAAGTGCTGTCGCTGCTCGCGGAACTCGGCTCCTGCTTCGACACCGCCTCCGTCGCCGAGGTCGAAATGTCGCTCGCCGCGGGCGCTTCGGCCGACCGCGTGAGCTTCGGCAACACGATCAAGAAGGAGCGCGACATCGCGCGCGCCTATCAACTCGGCGTGCGCCTCTTCGCCGTCGATTGCGAGGCCGAAGTCGAGAAGATCGCGCGCGCCGCGCCGGGCTCGAAGGTGTTCTGCCGCATCCTTTGCGACGGCGCCGGCGCCGAGTGGCCGCTGTCGCGCAAATTCGGCTGCGCGCCGGAGATGGCGACGGGCGTGCTGGAACATGCCCATCGCCTCGGGCTCGTCGCTCACGGCGTCTCGTTCCACGTTGGCTCTCAGCAGCGCAATCCACGCATGTGGGACGGCGCGCTGAAATCGGCGGCGACGATCTTCAACGAACTCGCGGAGCGTGGCGTTCAGTTGCAGATGGTCAATCTCGGCGGCGGCTTCCCGACCAAATATCTCAACAGCGTGCCGGCGGTGAAAACTTACGGCAATGCGATCTTCCGCGCGCTATCGAAGCACTTCGGCAACCGCATTCCCGAAACCATCATCGAGCCCGGCCGCGGCATGGTCGGCAACGCGGGCGTGATCGAGGCGGAAGTGGTGCTGATCTCCAGAAAATCGCGCGACGACGCGGTGCGCTGGGTCTATCTCGACATCGGCAAATTCAACGGACTGGCCGAGACGACGGACGAGATGATCCGCTATCCGATCCGCACCAAATCCGACGGCGACGCGACCGGCCCTTGCGTTATCGCGGGGCCGAGCTGCGACTCCATCGACGTGCTCTACGAGAAGGAGCCTTATCATCTCCCGGTCAGCCTGGAGATCGGCTCCAAGGTGCTGATCGAGGGAACGGGCGCCTATACGACGACCTATTCCTCGGTCTGCTTCAACGGATTCGCGCCGCTCGAATCCTTCGTCATCTGATCGCGTAACCCAAAAAGAGTCCCGTCCGGCCAGCGCGCAACGCGCGCGAGGCGCGAGGATCCGCTCGTCTTCCTCTGGAGGCAGCCATGACCCTGGAATCCGCCGCCCTCGCCAACGCCGCCGCGCCCTTCGGCGGCGCCGTGGCCGCTCGCCCGCGCTTTACGATCTCGGAGGAGACGACCGGAGACGTCGTGGCGCGCGAGGCGCTGCTCGACGCCTGTTTCGGGCCGGCGCGTTTTCTCAAGACTTGCGAGCGGCTGCGCGCTGGACGCCTGCCCGCCCGCGGTCTGGCGCTTTCGGCGCATGAGGGCGAGCGGCTGGTCGCCACCCTGCGGCTGTGGCCGGTTTTAGCCGGCTCCGGGCGCCCGGCCCTGTTGCTCGGCCCGCTCGCGGTGTCGCCGGACCATCGCGCGCTCGGCCTCGGCGCCGCGATGATCGAAACCGGCCTCGTCCGCGCGAAGGCGCGCAATCACCGCGCCGTGCTGCTGGTCGGCGACGCGCCCTATTACCAGCGCTTCGGCTTCGAAAGGCGCCTGACCGAGGGCCTCGCCCTACCCGGGTGGGTCGATCCCGCGCGATTTCTCGGGCTCGAACTCGCGCCCGGCGCGCTGAATAACGCGCGCGGCCGGGTGAGCGCGGCGGGCGCATTCGCTCCGGCCGCGACGACGGCCGCCCTGCCCCGCGCGGCGTGAGACGGAAGGGCTACAAACGCGAAAAAGCCCGGTCTCTTGACAAAGACCGGGCTTAACGCAGCTTTGACCCAAATTCAGACGCGGCGGAAGGCTTGACTCCCAAGGGGGCCGCCGCGGCGCTCCGCCACCACATCGACCAGGCGCTCGGCGGCGTGATCGCGCGCGTCCTGGTTCTGCGCCTTGGCGTGTTCCTCGGCGGCCTCCGTCGCCTCCTCCTGCGCGAGTTCCAGCTTTTCGCGCAGCTCGTTAAGCGACGCCGTTATATTGTCGCGACGAACGCGCGCCGCGCGCGCATAGGTGGGGTAAGCGAAGTGATTGGGGTCGGCGATGTTCGCGCGCTTTTCCTCCAGCTCGATCTCTCTGTCCAGATCGTTGGACATTCGCGTGAATTCGGCGATCATCGTTTGCAGTTGCACGACGCGCCGTCGTTTCTCCTCTGCCTGAAATTTCTTCAGACGCAGCAATGTATCCCGCGACTTCATAACATACTCTCCGATACGCCAAGGCGCGCCGCGCCCAATAAACCCGTTCCTCCAATTCGCGAGACAAGGTGGATTATGCGCAAAGGAGGTTGCTTCTTGGTTACTCGCGGCCAAAATTTTTAATGCGCTTCGCACCGGCATTAACCAGGCGGTCAAACCAGGAGAAGGGATTGACGCCTATTCGCGCGCAAGGCGGACATCGCGCCACGAAAGGCCAATATTGGACTCCGTTCGGATAGAAATTAATTTTTTTTTATTGTTTCTCGATTTCCCGCGCCTAACACATGGATTAATGGCCGATTACGCGCTTTCCGACTCTTCGGACGCCGTTTAGCCGCTTGATTGCCACACTCGGCGGCGATGCTTACCTTATTGATGTGAAAAACAGCGCAAATCTCGCCGCCTCTAAGTGCCGCGAGCGGATTGCGATTGTTTCACAAGCCCAAATTAGGAGACGCTTAAAGTGATGTCGAACATTCTCTCGAAGATAACCCTTGCCACGGCGGCTGTCGTCCTAACGGCTTCGTTCTCGTCTCTCGTGCAGGCGCAGCAAGCCGGCGCGGCGGAGAGCGGAAAAGCGAAAGACGCGGTGGTTTCCGCGGCCGCGCCAAAGGACGAGACCGAAAAGACGTTGCTGAAATTGTCGCAGGACGGTTTCAATGCGATGCGCTTCGTGCGCGCCGCGCGAGTGTCATTGTTCAACGGCAAGACGGATCAGGTTCCCGAACTGCTGAAAGACGCCAAGACAGCGCTCGAAAGCGCCGAAAAGGAGGCGCCGTCCTTCGCGGTCAAAGTCAGCGAGTCGCTCAATGGCAAGAGCGCCGGAACCGAATCGGAAACAGAGAAGGTCGATGTGATTCCGATCGACGCCTCAATCGCTGTAGCCGACGATTATGTGCTGACCAACGAGAAGAAAGCGCATATCGCCAAGGCGAACGAACACTTCAAAAAAGGACAATCCAAGGAGGCGATGGAGGAGTTGCGCCTCGCCGACGTCGACCTCAACTACACGCGCACGCTGATGCCGCTCAATTCAACGATGAAACATGTCGATCAGGCGCTCAAGCTGCTCGGCGAGCACAAATATTACGAAGCCAATCTCGCCTTGAAGGCGGCGGAAGACGGGCTGACGATCGAGACCGTCAATCTGTTGGAGCCGGCCGGCAAACATGCCGCAGCGGCAGCCAAGCCCGGCGCGAAATAATTCGCTTATCCACGCCGCTGGTTTTCAAGCCAGCGGCGGCTTGCCGGGGGAGCAAAAAGAAGGCGCATGGATCGCGGTTGCGACGACTTTATGCCCTCCCGCTTTTCCTTTGCGGTTTTATTATACTTCACGAGAAATGAATCCGCCTATTCGATCGACACGCTCTTTAATGTTCGACGCGGTCTTCCCTAAGGTTTCTTAACACCCGAGGGAACGATCTGCTCGGCGCAGTTTATGCAGTCGAACGCGCAACGCAAGGCTTCGGCATGCCGCCTTCGACTGCCGCGAAGAAGCTCTTTCCCTCTTGTGCGCGCCGTCGCGTTTGGTGGTTGGACAGGATGCGAAGGGTCACTGGATCGCGGACGACGACAAGAGACGCGGCGGAATATTCACGAGGCGCGAGGCGTCGCTGAAATATCTGTCGTCGGAACGCGGCCCCGGGAAAGAAAACATCCGCTGATCGATCGAAGCCGGTGACGATCTGGAATGAGAGCGCGGCTCCTCAATCGACGAAGGAAAAGGCGACCAGGCCAATCGCGAGCAGCAGACAGGCCGCCGCAATGGCGATCGAATAGCCAAACCGGACAAGCGAAAGCGTAATTTCGAGCTTGTCGCCGACAACCTCGACTTTGTCGAGCATGGCATTGACGACGACGCCATTCGCATTGTCCTTGAGGACATAGATCGGCTTCAAGGCAAAGGCCGTCTCCAATGTCTTTTGCGCCGCCGCGCTCGCCCATTGCCGGAATTCTGCCTTGAGGGCCTCCGTCACATCTCCCAAGCCATGTTCGGCCGCGAATTTTTCGACCCTTTGTTTGAGCAATTCGGCTGTCCGGCCCAGCGGCTTTCCATCGCCATCGGCCTTGCCGATCCTCACCTCCGAGAACCGGATCAGCGAAGTCGGATGAAAATAAAATTTTCCGTCGCGATATATCGGCTCACCGGTAGTCTCGACATCGGCCTCGATCGCCTGGCCTTTCAAACGAGCCGAAATTCTCGCGTCGATCCTGATCCGATTATCCACGAAGCGCAAATTGGCCGACTCGATATTGAGATTTTTCGATTCGTCCGCCGCCCTTTGCCTCAATGCGGCGTCGATGTGCGCCCGAGCCTCCTGCTGTGTTATTTCGATCGTGTAGGTTCCGCCATTGTATGCGATCCACATGAATATCACCGCGACAAGGAGCAGGCAGCCGGCGGCGATACGCTTGTTCATCATTTTCTCCGCGGGGAAAATGCGGCCCAATGATGCGCTCTTACACCGTCTCCTTGCCCGCGCCGCTCATGCGTCGATAGACGAAAGGCGGCGGCGCCGCATGGGCCTCGGTTGCAGCGAGAGCGGCGAAGCGCGCGTGATCGGGCGAGAGATGACAGGCGGGATCGGTCGCGGCGGCATCTCCCGTCACGGCCATCGCCTGACAGCGGCAGCCGCCGAGGTCGATCTCGCGCCGCTCGCAAGAGCGGCAGGGCTCCTTCATCCAATCCCCACCGCGAAAGGCGTTGAAAGCCGAGCCATTGCGCCAGATGTCGCCGAGATCGCGCTTGCGCACGTCATCGAAGACGAGCCCCGGCAAGGTCTGGGCCGCATGGCAGGGCAGCGCTTTGCCAGATGGCGTCACCACGACGATGGAGCGCCCCCAGCCGCCGGTGCAGGTCTTGGGTAGCGTGGCGTAATGATCGTGAATGACGAAATCGAAATTGAGCACGCCCTTCAGCCGCGCCTTGGCCTCGTCGACGACCTTCACGCTCTCCATGAATTTTTCGCGCGTCGGGATCAGCGCGGCGCGGTTCTTTTCCGCCCAGGCGTAATATTGAATATGCGCGACCTCGATGCGCTGTGCGCCGACCTCGACCGCGAAATCGATGATCTTCGGCAGATGGTCGATATTCTGGCGGTGCATGGGCGCATTGATGGTGAGGCCCATGCCGAATTCGCGCGTCCATATCGCCACGTCGCGTTTCTTCGCGACGCCGCCCTCAAAGGCGCTGATGTAATCGGCGGACTGGGGAATAACGTCTTGTATCGAAACCTGCACGTGATCGAGACCGATCTTCGCCAGCGCCTCAAGCCGCTCGCGCGTCAGCATGACGGCGGAGGTGACGAGATTGCTGTATAGCCCCGCCTCCACCGCGTAACCCAGAATTTCCTCAAGGTCGCGGCGCAGCGTCGGCTCGCCGCCCGAAAGATGCAATTGCATCGCGCCAATGGCGGCGGCGGCGCGGAAGGTCTCGCCCCACTCCTTGGCGGTCAGTTCGACATTGGGGCGCTCCAGCTCCAGCGGATTGGAGCAATAAGGACATTGCAGCGGACAACGATGCGTCAGCTCCGCGAGCAGGCCCGCCGGGCCAGCGGCGAAAGGCGCGTAGGATGTGGCCAGCGTGGAGAGCGGCGGCGGCGTGAAAGAGTCGGGGCCGTCGCGAAGCAGGCATTTATCCGCGAGGCCCTGCAACAGCGCGGTCACATCGCGCGCGACGACATCCTCGGGCGCGCCATATCGCGCCGCCAGCCGCGAGGCGATTTGCGCGACGGTCGACTCTCCGTCGATCAGACCGATTACGGCCAGCGAAATCGCGTCGATCTCATAAGCGCGCTCCGGCGCTAGAACGACGAAGCGATCGCGCACGCGATCTTCGTGCAGACGCGCGTAGCGCGCGAAGGCCGGCCTCGAATGCGGAGCGACGACGAAACGCTCCCTGTCCTGCGTCTTGCTCACGGGAAAGTCTGTCCGAGCCGATAGGCGCCGGGCGGAACCACGCCGGGCGTCACATAGGCGTGATGCAGCGCGTCGAGCTGCGCCCACAAGACATTGCATTTGAAGCGCACCGCCTCGATGCAGGCCTCCTGCTCGGCGCGGGCCAGCGCATTCCGCTTGATGTATTCCAGCGCGAAATCAGCATCGCGCGGCGCCTGGCTGAGGCGGCGCTTGAAATAGGCCATCACACGATCGTCGACGAAATCG
Organism: Methylocystis sp. KS32; assembly: GCA_002862095.1. GTDB lineage: Bacteria > Pseudomonadota > Alphaproteobacteria > Rhizobiales > Beijerinckiaceae > Methylocystis. The sequence continues at coordinate 568,601 of PHSQ01000001.1, forward strand.
TAATTCTCCAGCATTCCGGCGATGCGTTCGCGATGAATGGCTGGCGCAAACAATTCGGTGAGCGAGGAGGCGACGGCGACAACGAGCGGCTGCTCCACCACGTAGCGCACATAGGCCTCGACCGCGAATATGGTCCCCGGCAACGCGCCGCGCCGAGAGATCACATATTCGCGCGGCAGACCCAGACCATCGGTGAGCACGAGCCAGCGCTCGATGCCGCCAGCTTCGTCGCCGAGCCCGTCGTGATCGTGGATGCGGTGAATCCATTCGCGCCGCAATTCGCGATCGTGGGCGCGGCTCATGAAGGCGGCGTCCTTGCGCGGCACGGCCTCCTGATAGCAATAACGGTTCAACGCCCAGGCCCGCACCTGCTCCCTGTCGAGCTTGCCGCCGTGCAAAAGCTTATGGAAAGGGTGTTTGTCGTGATAGCGCTCGGCGCCGACAGCGCGGATCGCGGCCTCGAAATCCCCCGGCGAGAGCGCGGGCGCATTCAAATAGGCGTGCGATTCGATGACGTCGTTCATAGCGCGACCTCCATTCCGTCTTCGCCAATCTCCCAACCGGCGGCCCTGGCCTCGGCCCGCTCTTTCGAGTTCGCGTCGAGAACCGGATTCGAATTGTTGATGTGCACGTATATTTTGCGGGCGACATCGAGCGTCGAAAAGGCCTTTATCGAGCCGTCGTCGCCGCTCATATTGATATGGCCCATGCGCGAGCCGGTCTTGCCCAGCAGACCTTGCTCGATCATCTCGTGTTCGCGCCAGAGCGTGCCATCGAAAAAGACCAGCTCCGCGCCGCGCAGCCTTGCGGCCAGCTTGTCGTCGATATGGGCGCAGCCGGGGACATAAAAGAAGGATTTGCCGCTCGCGGTCTCGGTGATTTTCAGACCGAGCGTGTCGCCTTCCTTGCTCCCGAAATCGGCGGCCCTGGCGTCTTCGAGCCAGAGCGCGATCTTGCCCGGCACCGGGAAAGCCTCGACGCTAAGGCCGAGATCGACGCCCGCGCCTTTCAGGGCCAGCGGCGCGCCCAGCGGCAATTCCTCGCGCTCGACCAAGGATTTGGCGAGCACGTCGAAAATCCGGTTGCCGGCCATTACATCGAGCACGCGCCGCGCGCCATAAACGGCGAGCGGCTGCGCCTCGCGCAGATTCAGCAGTCCCGCGACGTGATCGACATCGCCATTGGTGAGCGCCACGGCTTTGATCGGGCTCGCGCGCACGGGCTGGTCCGCCGCCGGAGAAAGCTCCGGCGCCATAGCGATCTGTTCGCGCAGATCCGGCGAGGCGTTAAGCAGAACCCAGTCGCGCCCGTTGGCGCTGACGGCCAAGGAGGATTGCGTGCGGCGGGAAAAGCCCGGCGCACCCGCGCGCACGGCGCGGCAATTGGCGCAATTGCAGTTCCATTGCGGGAAGCCCCCGCCGGCGCCCGAGCCCAAAATTCTGATGCGCATCTGGTTCGATCAAGCACGGCTCAAGGCGCTTAGGCCCGGCCGGCCTCCCTCGATATGTTTTTCTTGGCGCGCAATATGCGCAGGCGCGGCCCGCCCGCGCAAGTGCGTCATATGCGCGCTTGAAGGATATGGTGAGATTGGGGGGTGAAATCCGGCGCCTGTCTCCCCGACTGGGGAGACAGGCGCCGGCAACGTGAACACGCCAAGCTTTGTTTGATTATATAGAGAAGACTTACGGCCTGAATTGAGGCGCCGAGGCGGGGCTGATTTGCGGGTAATTGCTCGCGCCGCTCGGAGCCATACACGATCAACCTCGATTCGGAGTCCTGCGGCTTGAGCCGATGACGCAATTATTTCTTCGCTTGTCGTCGAAGCGCGTTGAAGGGTGCACAAATTGCTGACAAAATTATATTTTTTGAAATTTTCGGCCGCTGGACCGCTGGATGGGCGTCCCCTCCCTTGAAAAAGACGGGGACGCCCTTTGATTTTTATCAACCTTTTTCGCATTCGGCGCGAAACGCCTTGCGGGCCTTGCCGTGAAGACCCTTGGCGTCCGCCTGGGCGCGACAGTCTTTGTCCTTGTTTTTGGGTGTTTCCGCTGTCGCGGCAGGTTTTTGCGGGGCCGGCGTCGGCGCCGTCTGAGCTTGTGGAACCGTGGGCGCGATCTCGGCGGGCGGCGCCCAGTTTTGTTGCGCCAAGGCGGAGGATGTGAACATCATTCCCCCAAGCGCGAAAATCTTTCCAATGCTGACTTTGCTCATGAGCACTCCCTTATTTTTTGGCTCGGCCTCGCCTTGAGCGCACGCGGCCCAGCGCTGAACTTTATCTTTGGCTCAAAAAATCGCCGCATAAGCAGCTAAGCCATTTTTAACGAAATTGCACGCTCCGGCTCCGATGGCGCAAAGGCTTGCGATGCGGCAGGCCCGACTGTGGCCAGAGCGCCGCAACCGATGCTATGACCGGGCTGCAATCCGTCTTCTCCTCCCGGCGCGGGTCCCGGCTCGCGTCCCGCCCTTTTGGCGCAACCGACAACGCATTCCATGGAAACGATCGCGCTCGCCACCGCCTTTTTCGGACTTGCGGTCTGGCTCTATCTCATCGCCTTTCACGGCGGTTTTTGGCGGCTGACCGAACAGGACCGCAAATTTGCGTCCGACGGCGCGGCGGCGCCGAAAGGCGCGAGCGTCGTCGCGATCATTCCGGCCCGCGACGAGGAGGACGTCATCGCGCAATGCGTCTCCTCGCTTCTGGCCCAGAAATTTTGGGGACGTCTCGAGATCGTTCTGGTGGACGATCAAAGCTCCGACGGAACCGCCGAGACCGCCCGCTCCTGCGCGGCCGGCATGGGCGCCGCCGACCGGCTGACGATCCTCCAATCGGACGGCCCCGCCGCCGGCTGGACCGGCAAGCTTGCCGCAATGCAGCTCGGTTTCGATCATATTCGCGCCCGCGACGCCCAACCGGATTTCGTCCTCTTCTGCGACGCCGACATCGCCTTCGATCCGATCGCTCTCGAACGTCTCGTCGCCGGTGCGCTCGCGCGCGGCGCCGTATTGGCCTCGCTGATGGTGCAGCTTCGGTGCGAGAGCGCCGCCGAGCGGTGGTTCGTGCCCGCTTTCGTCTTTTTCTTCCAGATGCTCTACCCATTCGCCCGGGTGAACGATCCCCGCTCCGGCGTGGCCGCGGCCGCCGGCGGCGTGATGCTGGCGCGCCCCGAGCCCCTTGCGCGGGCGGGTGGACTCGCTGCCATCCGAAGCGCCCTGATCGACGATTGCGCGCTCGGCGCCCTGATGAAGAAGCAAGGCCCGATATGGCTTGGGCTCACCCATTCCGTGCATAGCCTGCGGCCCTATCCCGGCTATCGCGACATCGAACGCATGGTCACCCGCTCGGCCTACGCCCAGCTCGGCTTTTCTCCGCTGCGGCTTTTGGGCGCGCTAGCGGGCATGGCGGTCGTTTATCTGGCGCCTCTCCTGTTGGTTCTCTTCGGTGAAACGCCAGCGCGGGAGGCCGCGCTCGTGGCCTATGCGCTGATGATCCAGGCCTATATGCCGAGCTTGCGCTTTTACGGGCTTTCCCGCTGGCGAGCCCTGGCCTTGCCCCTGGTTGCCGCCTGTTATACGTGGTTCACTATCGAATCGGCGCTGCAACACGGGCGCGGAAAAGGCGGGGCCTGGAAGGGACGTTATCAGGCCCATTAACGCGCCTTCCGTCGGAAGGCGGCATTTTTGCCAAAAATTCGCATTAGGACAGATCCAGGCGGGATTGTTTGAGAAAAATGAACAGCGTCGGCACTATCGCAGTCGCGGAGACGGCTTCGGGGAAATCCCATCGCGACGAGAACTTTCCCGTCGCGTCATTTCTCATCGCCCCCGAGCGAAGACCCCCGATTCTCGCCTTTTACAACTTCGTGCGCGCGGCGGACGACATCGCCGACCACCCCGATCTCTCGCCCGGCGACAAGCTGGCCTTGCTGGACCGGCTGGAATCCGCGCTCCTTCAAACAGGACCGGACGAACCCGTGGCGCGCGCCTTGCGCGAAGTCCTGGATATCCAGGGCCTCTCCCCGCGGCACGCGCTGGATCTTTTGACCGCCTTTCGTCAGGACGTCGGGACGCTTCGCTACGAAAATTGGAACGACCTCATCGACTATTGCCGCTATTCGGCGATGCCGGTGGGAAGGTTTGTTCTCGACGCGCATGGCGAGAGCCCGGCGACGACGTGGGGCGCCAACGACGCGCTTTGTGCGGCGCTGCAGATCATCAACCACCTTCAGGACTGCGGCAGGGATTACCGCGAAATAGATCGCGTCTACCTCCCGCTGGATTGCCTCGAGGCGCATGGCGCCCGCGTCGAAATGCTGGGCGAGGAGCGCGCACCGCCGCCTTTGCGCGCCGCGATCGCGGAGCTTGCCGGCAAAACCCGCCTGCTACTGGCGCAGTCGAGCGAATTTGCCGATGAAATTCAAGATATTCGACTGGCGATGGAGGTTGGCGCGATCCAGCGTCTCGCGGAAACGCTGACGGCGCGTTTGCGCGTCGCCGATCCTCTTTGCGAAAAGGTTCACGTCAACAAGACGCAATTCGCCCTGATCGGCGCCGGCGGCGCGGCGGCGACGCTTTTGCGCCGATGGTTCAGGCCAGCCAAATCCGGACTCGACCAATGAGCGTCATGGAGAACACATCCGCGCTCGGCCCGCAAAACGCGGGCGGCGTCGCCCGCAAAAGTTCTTTTTACCTTGCGATGCGCGTGCTGGAGCCCCAACGCCGGGAAGCGATGTTCGCGATCTACGCCTTTTGCCGAGCGGTGGACGACATCGCCGACGAAGACGGCGACCGCTCCGAGCGCCGCCGGCAACTCGACGCCTGGCGCGCCGATCTCGACGAGCTTTATGCCGGCCGCGTCCATCAGCGTTGCGCTCAGCTCGCCGGTCCAGTCCGGCGCTTTGGCCTCAAGCGCGAGGATTTCGAAGCCGTGATCGACGGCATGGAAATGGACGTCGACCGCGATATCCGCGGCCCCGATTGGGCCACGCTCGATCTCTATTGCGACCGGGTGGCGAGCGCCGTCGGGCGCTTGTCGATTCGCGCCTTCGGTTTGACCGAGACGTCCTCGCGGGATTTGCAGGATATGGCGCGCATGCTCGCCCATCACCTCGGCCGCGCTCTGCAACTGACGAATATTCTGCGCGACCTCGACGAAGACGCGGAGCGCGGACGGCTTTATCTCCCCAGGGAAGCGCTCGCGGCCGCGGGAATGACCGATTTCTCGCCCAAGACCGTGCTCGCGCATCCGGGACTTGATCTCGCCTGCGCCGAAGTCGCGGCGAGAGCGCGCGGCCATTTCGAGGAGGCGGACAAAATAATCATGGCAAGCCCCAAGAGGGCGGTGAAGGCCCCTGCGCTGATGGCGGCGGCCTACCGGTCCATTCTCGACCGGCTCCTCGCGCGCGGCTTCAAGGCTCGGCGCGAGAAAGTACGCCCTTCGAAATTGAAAATATTCGCCGCATTGCTGCGATATTTTTTCGTATGACGGATTTTTGCCTATGAACGGCGTCGTTCATGTCGTCGGAGCCGGCCTTGCGGGTCTTTCCTGCGCAATAAAGCTCGCCCAGGCAGGCCAGCGGGTCGTTCTTTACGAAGCCGCGCGCATGGGCGGAGGCCGTTGCCGCTCTTACTATGATTCCACGCTGAATCTCGTGATCGATAACGGCAACCATTTGCTCTTGTCCGGCAACTCGGCGGCGCGCGATTACGCCAACCGCATCGGCGCCCAGGGCGCGCTCATCGGGCCAAACGAATGCGCTTTCGATTTCATCGACATGCGTGACGGATTGCGCTGGCGCCTCGCCCCGAACGCATCCCGCGCGCCATGGTGGATTTTCGTTCCATCGCGGCGCGTGCCCGGAACGAAAGCGTTCGACTACCTTGCAGCCGCCGCGCTGTTGCGCGCAGAAAAGGGCGCCACCATAGGCGAGACCATGAATTGCGCCGGTCTGCTTTACGAACGGCTATGGGGACCGGTTCTTCTTTCCGCGCTCAACACCGAACCGAAAGAGTCGAGCGCCGAATTGGCTGGGGCCGTGCTTCGCGAGACGCTCGGCGCCGGCGGCGCCGCCTGCCGCCCCATGGTGGCCAAGGACGGACTCGCCCCGGCCTTTATCGACCCCGCCTTGAAAAACCTCCGGGAACTAGGGGCCGAGACCCGTTTCGGCGCGCGGCTGAAGGAGGTGGACTTTAGGGAAAACCGCGCGAGTCGGCTGCATTTCGCCGAGGAAACGGTCGAGGTCGCCGAAACCGATCAAGTCGTGCTGGCGGTTCCGCCCTGGGCGGCGGCGGCCTTTATACCGGGCCTTTCGATCCCCGACGATTATCGCGCCATTCTCAACGCTCACTTCAAGATCGCGCCGCCAAAGGGGCAGCCGCTCCTGCTCGGGATGGTGGGAAGCCTAAGCGAATGGCTGTTCGCGTTTCCAAATCGCCTCTCGGTGACGATCAGCGGCGCGGACCGGTTGATGGACGAACCCCGCGAGGATCTGGCGCAACGAATCTGGGACGAAGTCGCCGCCGTGACCGGTCTGCCGAGGGACCTGCCGCAGTGGCAGATCGTCAAGGAAAAGCGGGCCACCTTCGCGGCGACTCCCCGCCAGCAAACCCGCCGCCCGGGCGCCAAAACCAACTGGCCCAATCTCTGGCTGGCTGGCGATTGGACCGACACCGGTCTGCCCGCGACGATCGAGGGTTCGATACGTTCGGGGTTCAGGGCCGCCGACCTCGCGCTTGGGTCCGCCTGAGCGCTGGCGCGGCGGCTTGATCGTTGAGTCAAATCGCTATAAGCCACGGATACGGCTGGCGTCCGCGATCGTTGAGCCATGAGTCGCGAAGCGACGCTCGGATCACCATTTATAAGCGAATACGGCGAAGGAACCAGTGTATCGGGCATCGATGATTTCCGATGCTAGAGCAAAATCCGAAAAAGTTGTTAGACTTTTTCGATTAGATTTTGTTTCAGGCTGCGTCGGTCGGGAGAGCCGGATGCACGAGAAGGAGCGCTGCGCTAGTTCCCGTGCGCCGTTTGCGCCAAACCGGGGCCGCCAGATATTTTCTGGTCGAGCGGTCGCCCAATGTTCTCGCGTCGCTTGGAGGGACGCCAACATCGGGGCGTCGCCCGACGCTCAGTGGACCGTCCACCTTCTAGACGGGCGGGCGCTCGGTCTTGAACGTTTATCGAATTGAACCAGGAAAGAGAAATGACGACCGCTACAGCGCGCGCTGAAAAACTTCCTTCCGCCGCCGTTTCGCTGGAGGCGAGCATCGAACGGGCCGAGGGCGCGTTGCTGGCTCTTGGCAAGAGCGACGGACATTGGTGTTTCGAACTCGAAGCCGACTGCACCATTCCCGCGGAATATGTGCTCATGCGCCATTATCGCGCCGAACCGGCGGACGCCGCGCTCGAGGGGAAAATCGCCAATTATTTGCGCCGGGTGCAGGGCTCCCATGGAGGCTGGCCGCTGTTTCAGGACGGCGACTTTAATACTAGCGCCAGCGTGAAGGCCTATTTCGCGCTCAAAATGATCGGCGACGACATCGACGCCCCGCATATGGCCCGCGCCCGGCAGGCGATTCTGAGCCACGGCGGCGCGGCGCAAAGCAATGTGTTCACCCGCGCGCTTCTTGCGCTCTATGGCGAAATCCCCTGGCGCGGCGTCCCGGTGATGCCCGTCGAGATCATGCTGCTCCCGAAGTGGTTTCCTTTCCACCTCGACAAGGTTTCCTATTGGGCGCGCACGGTGCTCGTTCCACTGCTGGTTTTGATGGCCAGAAAGCCGCGGGCGAAAAATCCGCTCGGCGTCCATATCGCCGAACTTTTCGTGACGCCGCCCGACGAAGTTCGCGAATGGCCCAAGGGCGAGCACCAGACCTTTCCCTGGACCGCGATTTTCGGAGCCATCGACAAAATCCTGCATGTCTTGGAGCCCTATTTCCCCAAGGCGGCGCGCGAATTCTCGATCGCGCGGGCCGAGCGCTGGACCACCGAGCGTCTCAATGGGGTCGACGGTCTCGGCGCGATTTTTCCGGCCATGGTCAACAGCCTTCTGATGTATGACGTCCTCGGCGTTTCCGCCGAGGATCCCCGCGTGGTCGCGGCGCGCCAATCCATTGAGCGGCTTCTTGTCGTGCACGAACACGAAGCCTATTGCCAGCCCTGCGTCTCGCCGGTGTGGGACACGGCGCTCACATGCCACGCCTTGCTCGAAACCGGCGGAAAGGAAGCCAGAGCGCGCGTCAAACAGGCGCTCGAATGGCTGGCGCCGCTGCAAATTCTGGACGTGAAGGGCGATTGGGCCGCGCAGCGCCCGCACACCCCGCCCGGGGGCTGGGCTTTCCAATATGCCAATCCTCATTATCCGGACGTGGACGACACCGCCGTGGTGGTCACGGCGATGGACCGTTATTCCCGCGAGACCGGCGAAGCCCCTTACGTCGAGCGCATGGCGCGCGGGCGGTTGTGGGTCGAAGGCCTCCAGAGCAAGAACGGCGGATGGGGCGCGTTCGACGCCGACAACACCTGCCACTATCTGAACCACATCCCCTTCGCCGACCATGGCGCGCTGCTCGATCCGCCCACCGCCGACGTCTCCGCGCGCTGCGTTTCGATGCTTGCGCAACTTGGCGCGAGGGCGGAATCGAGTGATGCTCTCGCACGCGGGGTCGAATATCTTCTCGCCGAGCAAATGCCGGACGGCAGCTGGTTCGGTCGATGGGGCGCCAATTATATTTACGGCGCCTGGTCGAGCCTTTGCGCCTTGAACGCCGCCGGCTTGTCGCACGACCACGAGGTCTATCGCCATTGCGTCGGCTGGCTGTGCTCGATCCAGAACGCCGACGGCGGCTGGGGGGAGGACCTTTCGAGCTACAAGCTGGATTATAAGGGCTATGAGCCCGCGCCTTCGACGGCGTCGCAAACCGCATGGGCGCTGCTCGCGCTCATGGCCGCCGGCGAGGTCGATTGTCCGGCGGCGGCGCGCGGAATCGCCTATTTGCAACACACGCAGGCGGAGCATGGGCTGTGGGACGAAGCGCGCTTTACCGCCACGGGGTTTCCGCGCGTATTTTATCTGCGCTACCACGGCTACGCGAAATTCTTCCCGCTTTGGGCCCTGGCGCGATATCGCAATCTGCGCCAGACCAACGCCAAAACCGTGACCGTGGGGCTCTAGCGCGATTTCTTGGCGCTCGGTCGATCCCACCCGAGCGGAAAACCGGCAAAAGCCCGGCTTGTGCGCTTTCCCCAGCCTGTGGCACAAGGAAAAGGCGTAGTATGAGTCGTTGAGGGGCTTGGTTTTAGCTAGCGGGAGGAGCGCCGCATGACGCGAGGCCAACGCCGACGCAACGAGCACGGCGCGCGCCAGCAGGCGCCCATTCTGGTGGTCACCGGACTGACCCGCGAGGCGGAGTGCCTGCGAGGAGAGGGAATTGTTCCCCTGTGCAGCGGCGCCGACGCCGCCCTGTTGCGCGCGGCCTTGTCCGAAAAGGACCCGACGCAATATTCCTCCGTGGTAAGCTTTGGCCTCGCTGGCGGACTCGATCCAATACTTCGGCCGGGAGACGCGATCGTCGCGACCTGGGCCATTGGCGACACGGAAACCCGCGAACAGCTTACCCCAACCCTCAGCCGTATCTTACTTGAAGGTTTTTCCGGGGCCGGCATCGCCGCCCGGCATGGCGCCGTGTTCGGCGTCGACGCGCCGGTCATGACCGTCGCCGAAAAATCGCTGCTGCGCGAGCGCAGCGGCGCCGTGGCGGTCGATATGGAGTCTCATCTCGCCGGAGCCTTCGCCCGCCTTAACGGACTTCCTTTCGCGATCGTGCGGGTGATTGGCGACCCCGCGAGCCGCGCGCTGCCGCCTTTGGCCGCAAAGGCGATCAGGCCCGACGGCGGCGTCGACGTCGCTCTCGTAATGCGGGAGCTTGCCCGACAACCCGCCCAACTCGGCGACCTGATCCGCGCGGGTCTCGACGCCCGCGCGGCTTTTTCCACTTTACGCCGCTGTGGAGGGCTGCTGGGCCCGCTGCTCGGCCTCGCGCTCGCGTAGCTGCGACAGAGTCGCGACATTCTCGTCGAAGACATATTCGGCCGGCCGCTGCTTATCGAGCGGAATCTCGGGCGCCATCGGACCCTCGGTTCTCACGCCGAAGAGAGCGACCTTGAGGGCGCGCCACGGACGCCTGACGCTGTCTTCCACCGCCGTCGCTTCGAAGCCGCTGTGGACCATGCAGTTGGCGCATTTCTCGTAATTGCCGACGCCATAGGAGTCCCAATCGGTCTCCTCCATCAATTGCCTGAAGGTCGGGGCGTAGGATTCTCCGAGCAGATAGCAGGGGCGCTGCCAGCCGAAGACAGTGCGCAGCGGCATGCCCCAGGGCGTGCAATGATAGCTGACGTTGCCGGCGAGAAAATCGATGAACAAGCCGGACTGTTGCAGCGCCCAGGCCCTGCCGCCGCGTCCGCGCCTGAGAATGGCGCGGAAAAGCTCCTTGGTGCGGGCGCGACTGAGGAAATGCTCCTGGTCCGGAGCGCGCTCATAGGCGTAACCCGGCGAAACCGTCATGCCGTCGACGCCGAGTCGCGTCAGCTCGTCGAGGAAAGCGGCAGCGCGGGTGGGGTCGGTGTTGGAGAAGAAGGTGCTGTTGGTCGTTACTCGAAAACCTTTCGATTTCGCGAGTTTGACCGCCTCGACCGCGCGCTCGTAAACGCCCTCCTGGCTGACGGCGTGGTCGTGCATTTCCTTGTCGCCGTCGAGATGAATCGACCAGGTAAAATAGGGGCTGGGCTCGAACTGATCGATTCGCTTTTGTAGCAGCAACGCGTTGGTGCAGACGATAGCGAATTTTTTACGGGCGATGACGCCCTGGACGATCTGGGCGAGGTCCTTGTGCAGGAGCGGCTCGCCGCCCGCGATCACGACGACCGGCGCGCCGCATTCGTCGACCGAGGCCAGCGCCTCCTCCACGGAGAGGCGGCGGTTGAGGATATGATCGGGATAGTCGATCTTGCCGCAGCCGGCGCAGGCGAGGTTGCAGCGAAACAGCGGCTCCATCATGAGCACCAGCGGATAGCGCTTGCGGCCCATGAGTTTCTGGCGAAGGAGATAGGAACCTACCGTGGCGACATAGCGAAATGGAATGGACAAGGCTCTACCCTTGAGTTGTTCTGCGCCGCCGGCGGAAAACCCGCTACGGCGCGCATTTTTGCGCCGCTTGTTCAGCCGCCGGGCGCAGGAAACGCCTGTAAGCAATATTCCGGCGCGCGGTCCCAACCAATGGGTCGAGGGGAACGCGCCGGAAGCGAATCGCTTCGCGCCGCCTTGTGGCGAACGCTACCGTTTTTCAGTCCCTAACATGAAAGCCGCGCCAAGGAAAACCGGGATCGGTTTTGACGGCCTGCCGCCTCCTGGTCTCCCCGAAGGCGGCCATTCTCAGGCCCGCGCCATTTCGACGCCCAAAAGTGATGTGCTAGTTTCCGCCATGACCTTGACACCGGGATTGGGCGGCCGAACCGAGACGCGCCGCCCCCAATCAGGAGCGCGATCATGACCGAGGCCGGCGCGACGCCCGAACCTGGGCGCCCCAGCGCTCCTCCCGCAAAACCGAGCCTGCGCGAGCGATTCGCGGCTCTCGCCTTGCGGCGGCATTGGCCCCGCGAGATCAGCCTCGGCCGCATTGGCGTGTGGATCGCCGCACCCGTGCTGTGCTGGGTGTTCTACACGACCTCCAGCGGCATGATCGACATCATGCAAAAACAAAGCGGGGACTGGATTGGATTGATCGGCGCCGTCATCGGCACGACGGCCATCCTGGTTATGCTGACCTCGACCTCGTGGTCGCTAGGCTCCGATCTCGCTAGCCTGATCGCGCGGCGACGGATGGCGCGCGAGCGCATATTGATAAAGACCGGCGTCACCGCGCTCGTCTTTCTGTTTGTTTTCTCGATCTCCGCCTTTTTCTCCTTCACGTACTATTACAACAATATTTTCAAGCTCTCTTCGAAGAAGATCGTCGGCGAGCTGCACCCCATGGAACTCGCCGACGACGTGTTGCTGCCGACAGCCAAGGAGATTGCCGCGCGTTACGACGAGGTCTCGGCGAGGATTCTGGCGTCCGTGAGCTACAAGGAATACCTGGACGAACTCGAGGCCTTGAGCGAAACCGCGCGCGGCGCCAGCGCGGCGCTGCGGGATTCGATCCGGAAGAGCCAGGAAATCCAGCAGAAAGCCGCCGCCGAAACGGCGCGCGAGGCGGCGGCCGAACTCGCCGACGCTCAGGCGGCAGGCCGCCAGCTCGATGAAATCCGCCTCAGGATCAAGCAGTTGGAGCGCAATGTCGCCGACCTCGACGGCATTATAAAGCTCAAGCAGGACGAGATTTCCGCGCTCGCGACAACGGCCCGCCAGGAGGAGCAGGCCGCCATCGACGCCTCCAAGGGGCTTGACGGCCTCGGCGCCGTCTGCGGGCCCAATTGCCTGTCCCACCGCGCGAAATCCAGCGAAGCCCTGAAACGCGCCGCCACGATACGAGACACGCTGGCGGGGCCGACGGCCGAACGCGCCGCCGCCTTGAAACAGCGCGACGCGCTGAATGCGCAGACCATAGCGCTGGCGCAAAAGGCGGAGCAGGGGGCCGCGGTCTCGCAGCGCCCGCTCCCCAAAACCGAAATTACGCCAGATTTGCATGGTCTCGAGCGCGACCTCGACGCCGTACGCGACGAGCTTCGCGCCGATCCGAGCTGGCGCCTGGTGCGGGAGGCCAAGCCCTTATGCGAGACAATCCTCGTCGCCGGCCGCAACGCTCGCGCGCTGCCTCCGTCGATCCCGTCCAATTTCGCCTGCGAGCCCTCGGGCGCACCGGCGCGGGACACTCTGACGGCCCGCGACGAGGTCAACGCCGCGAGAGTCGTTTTCGACAAAAAATGTTCGCTCGAAGGCGAATTGCGCGACGAGATCGCAGCAATCACGGCGCATATCCGCGAATCCTCGGCGGCGGATCCCGGCGCGCCGGCGGCGGGATTCGCTCAAGCGAAAAAGCTGGTGGACGCTTGCGTCGTGTCGGCGCGGGCCGCCGGCCTCTCGGAAAACGACGTGCGGGCGCTGCTTAAAAGGAGCGATGATTTTTTGCGCGCGCACACCACGGAACGCAATAAATTCGAGCTGGCGCGGGAGGCGTTCTGGAGCTTCACCCCCGACTCCACCATGGCGCTGGCGGTCGCTATGGCTCAGGATGCTTTCGTTTTCATTATGAAGTTTCTGTCCGAGATTTTCAGACGGGGCTATGAAACACGCGAGAAGCGCCAATTCACCACGCCATTGGACCTGACCGACAACGAGGCCGACCCCTCCGAGATAAGGGCCATGAAGGCGGCGATGCGCGCGGCCCGCCCCGTGCATGGGGATATGAGCGAAATCGACCCCGAGGCGACGACTTTTCAATTGTTGCCGCTGAATGTGCGGGAAAATCTCACCGCGCTGCTCAACAGGCTGGTGCGTGACGAAATCGCCCATGTCGACCGGCGCGGCTTTTATGTCGTCGACAATGCGACCATCGCCCAAATCGAACAGCGACTGGTCCACGGGTTGAGAGTGCGTTGGACGCCGAAGAATGTCAGAGCTGGGCCGGAGTCTTTCGCCGAAGGGCCTCGGGTCTATTGTGGCGTCGCCGCGGAAGGCGGGAGACGCCGGCGGCCCACCGCTCTGGAGCGCTATTTGACGTCCCCGCCGGAGACGGAGACGGAGGCGGAGCCGCTGCGATCGGATCGAGCGAGCTGATTCAGGCGGCCGCGCGAGGCGCGGCGAAGGAGGGAAGGAACCGCAGGCATAGGCCGGGAAGGCTCTGCCTCACGCCGGACATTATGCTGATCTCTCGCCAGCGTGGGTAATCCGGCGGCAACTGGCGCAAAGCCGCTCCGGCCGCCGCGAAAAATTCCGTCTCATCGCGAAACTCGCATCCAGCGCCGAAAGTGACGACGCAGCCTTCGCTCGAAGAGGCGTAACGGGCCAACACCTGGAGCAAGAGTTGCGCGGCGGCGCCCCCCGGCGGCCGTTGCGACGACAAGGCGCGGCGAAGCGGCGGCGATGCGAAGCGGGCGCCTTCGCTCTCTGCCGCGAGATCGGGCTGAGCCTCGAGTTGCGCCCCGGCAAGATTGAGGACCGCGTCCGGTAGGAGCCGCCAGCGCGCGAAATCGCAAAGCCAGATCGCGCTTTGCTGATACAGCCGACCTTGACCGCCATCCCCGTCCTCATGACGGAAACGCGTGCGCAGTAAAGCCAGGGGCGCCGCCGCGCCATCCGGCCATTGCGGCGCGGCTCGCGCGACAAGACAGCCGCGGGCCTGGGCCTGCTGATCGATGAGTTCGGGCTCCAATCGACGCACGCCGAGGAGTCTCGGCGGAGAAAGCGCCGCGTCGCAAGATGGGTCGAGACCCCGGCTGCGCCTCGTGACCCCATATCCTTCCCGAGCGGGAATCGAGAGGCCGGGTCCGCAGGCGAGCTTGCCATAGTGCAGGCGCTCCAGGCAGATCTCGTTCTCCCATTGAGGCGATCCGCCCGCCATTCCGCCTGCTCCCGAGCCTGACGCTGATAATCGTCTAAAATTATACTGCCGGGCTTAAACAATAATTACGCGCCGGCGCCCGCGGGGTCGGGGAGGGGCTTCTGGCCTTGCGCAGGAAGCTCTCTCTCGATCGCCTCATGGATTTAAGTGTTTGTATTAAAATAAAAACAATTGTCATTTTTGCTTCATGTAAACGTCATAAAACTCTCGCGCCTTGAGGCTACTGTTCTCCGGTGGCGAAACGCGCGCCGGATCGCCTTTCCTGCTTCGAAACAAAGAGAGCCTGTCTGATGATATCCAATCTATTGAAGCAAGCCGCGATCGTGGCGTTTGGGCTAGTCGCGACCGCGGATTTTGCTCTTGCGGTCGACATCTCGGGCGCGGGCGCGACCTTTCCCTATCCGATCTATGCCAAATGGGCGGAGGCCTATAAGAAAGAAACCGGCGCCAACATGAATTACCAGTCGATCGGCTCCGGCGGAGGCATCAAGCAGATCAAGGCCCGAACCGTCACCTTCGGCGCCTCCGATCAGCCCTTGAAATCCGAGGAGCTTGAGGCGGCGGGCCTGACGCAATGGCCGCAGGTGATCGGCGGCATTGTCCCCGTGATCAATCTCGACGGCGTGGCGCCGGGCGACCTCACGTTGAGCGGCGACGTTTTGACGAAAATCTTCCTCGGAGAAATCAAATCCTGGGACGATCCCGCCATCAAGAAGCTGAACCCCAAGGCGAAGCTGAGCGGTCAGGCGATTGTGGTCGCCCATCGTTCCGATGGTTCCGGCACCACCTTCAATTTCACCGACTATCTCTCCAAGGTCTCTCCGACGTGGAAGGAAAAGGTCGGCGAAAACTCGGCGGTAGAATGGCCTGTGGGACTGGGCTCGAAGGGGAACGAAGGCGTGGCGAACACAGTCGCCAACACCAAGGGCGCGATCGGCTATGTCGAATACGCCTATGCCAAGCAGAACAGGCTGAACTACGTCAAACTCATCAACAAGGACGGCAAGGTCGTCGCGCCGATCTCGGAAACCTTTCAGGCCGCCGCCGCCAACGCCGATTGGGCGAAATCGCCGGGATTTTATCAAGTTCTGACCGACGAGCCCGGCGCCAAATCATGGCCCATCACCGCCGCGACATTTATTCTGCTGCCGAAGCAGCCGCAGGATCCGGCCTCGACGGCGGAGGCGCTCAAGTTCTTTGCTTGGGCTTTCGCCAAGGGCGGCAAGGCGGCGGAGGAACTCGACTACATCCCGATGCCGGAATCCGTCGTGGCGTTGATCAAGAAGAGCTGGGCCGCCAATGTGAAGGGCTCGGATGGAAAGCCTCTCGCTAACTGAGATTCGACCCCAGAGAACCCGCGGTCTTCCGATGAACGCTCCGGCGTTTGTCGTGCGGCCGCGTTGTTTCGTTGAAGCGCGTAAGAAAAACGGTGGAACATGACCGCGACGCAGCCCGTGCTCGAAAAATCCGGCGCGCGCGGTCCCGCCAAGGAAGGGCCAATGGCAGATATTGCGTGGAGTAACATGCCGGCCGACGCCGCACAGACCGACCGGGCCCGCGTGCTCAAAAAGCTTGGTTTACATGACGCTCTGTTCCGCAAGCTGACCTTTTCCGCCGCGATCGTCGTGCTGCTGCTGCTTGGCGGAGTCATCCTTTCCCTGGTTCAGGGATCGCTGCCCGCCATCAAGGCCTTCGGCTTTGGTTTTCTGACCTCTCAAGCATGGAATCCGGTCTCGGAGATTTTCGGCGCAACACCCGCGATCTACGGCACCGTCGTCACTTCGCTGATCGCCATGATGCTGGCGGTGCCGGTGGGGCTAGGCGTCGCGGTTTTCCTCACCGAGCTCTGTCCGCACCCGCTGCGCCGTCCGATCGGGATGGCGATCGAACTGTTGGCCGGCATTCCCTCGATCATCTACGGCATCTGGGGATTGTTCATGCTTGCGCCATTTCTGCAACAATATGCGCAGCCAGCGCTGATCTCCGCCTTCGCCGACGTCCCGGTTCTTTCGACTTTGTTCGCCGGCCCTCCCTATGGAATCGGCATAATGACCGCAGGCCTCATTCTCGGCGTCATGGTGCTTCCCTTCATTGCCTCTATTTCCCGCGACGTGTTCGACACCGTTCCGCCCGTGCTGAAGGAGGCGGCCTCGGGCGTCGGCTGCACGACATGGGAGGTCGTGCGTCACGTGGTTTTGCCCTACACCAAGACGGGGGTCATCGGCGGCGTGATGCTCGGGCTTGGTCGCGCGCTGGGCGAGACCATGGCGGTGACTTTCGTGATCGGCAACGCTCATAAAATCTCTGGCTCTCTTATTGCTCCCGGCACTACGATCTCCGCGACCATCGCCAACGAGTTCACCGAAGCCGTCGGCGACGTCTACACATCGGCCTTGATCGAGCTCGGGCTCATCCTCTTCGTCATCACATTTTTCGTTCTCGCATTTGCGCGCCTGCTGCTGACGCGGATCGAACGCAAGGAGGGCGCCTGACATGTCGCTCTATTACAAACGCCGCAACGTCAACGCCACGGCGACGATGCTCTGCTGGGGCGCCGCCATCTTCAGCCTTTCCTGGCTCGTCATGATTCTGGGCGCGCTCGTTTTCGAAGGCGCCAAAGGACTTTCGCTAGACGTTTTCACGCAAAACACGCCGCCGCCGGGCAGCGCGGGCGGTCTGCTTAATGCGATGGCGGGTTCCTTGATAATGACGGTCATGGGCGTCGTCGTAGGCGCGCCGCTCGGCATGTTGGCGGGCACCTACATGGCAGAGTATGGCCGTCACTCGAAACTGACGGTCGTCATACGCTTCATCAACGACATTTTGCTCAGCGCGCCTTCGATCGTCATCGGACTGTTCGTTTACACGGTCCTTGTCGCAAGAATGGGACATTTTTCGGCCGTCGCGGGCGTGGCCGCGTTGTCGATTTTGGTGATTCCGATCGTGTTGCGCACCACCGAGGACATGTTGCTGCTCTTGCCGGGCTCACTTCGGGAAGCGGCGAGCGCGCTTGGGCTGCCTCGGTCCTATTTGATCCAGCGCGTCGCCTACCGAGCGGCGAAGTCGGGACTGGTGACGGGCCTGCTGCTTGCGGTGGCGCGCGTCTCGGGAGAAACCGCGCCCTTGCTCTTCACTTCCCTCAATAATCAATTTTGGAGTCTCGACCTCAACGCGCCCATGGCGAGCCTCCCGGTCGTGATCTTTCAGTTCGCGCTGTCGCCCTACAAGGATTGGCAGCAACTTGCATGGACGGGAGCGCTGCTGGTTACGGCGACGGTTCTCGTGCTCTCGATCATCGCACGCGCTCTCAGCCGCCAGAGGACCTACAAATGATGGCGACGCCGGTTCCGACCGCCGACCTTCCCAATAAAATCACGGTAAGAAATCTCGACTTCTTCTATGGCGATCATCGCGCCCTCAAGGACGTCACCATTGGTCTGCCGACGAACAGGGTCACGGCCTTCATCGGACCATCGGGATGCGGAAAGTCGACGCTGCTGCGTGTGCTCAACCGCATGTACGACCTTTATCCCAAGCAGCGAGCGGAGGGCGAGGTTCTGCTCGACGGCGAGAACATTTTGGATCCGCGCGTCGACCTCAATCTTCTGCGCGCGCGCGTCGGGATGGTGTTTCAAAAACCGACGCCGTTTCCAATGTCGATCTACGACAATATCGCTTTCGGCATCCGGCTATATGAAAAACTCTCGAAATCCGCGCTAAACCAGCGCGTCGAGGATGCGTTGCGCGGCGCCGCGCTATGGGATGAAGTGAAGGACAAGCTCCATATGAGCGGCCTTGGTCTTTCAGGCGGACAGCAGCAGCGGTTATGCATCGCGCGGAGCGTGGCGATTCAGCCGGAGGTGATCCTCTTCGACGAGCCATGCTCTGCGCTCGACCCGATCTCTACCGCCAAGGTCGAGGAACTGATCGACGAGCTTTCCGAACGCTACACCATCGCCATTGTCACCCATAACATGCAGCAGGCTGTTCGGGTCTCCGATTACACCGCCTTCATGTATCTTGGCGAACTCGTCGAATTCGGCGAAACCGACGCCGTATTCGCCAATCCGCGGGAAAAGCGGACACAGGACTATATTACCGGACGTTTCGGCTGACCTGCTCAGGGCCGTCGGATATGCGGTCGAGGAAAGACATCATGAGCGACCATATCGTTAAAGCCTATGACCGGGATCTCGAGACGCTCGGACGCAGAATAGCCGAAATGGGCGGCATCGCGGAAAAGATGCTCGCGGAGGCGATGGACGCGCTCGCGGTCTTCGACGTCGCGCTGGCGCAGCGCGTCGTATTGACCGACGTCCGTCTGGACGCTCTGCAACGAGAGATTGAAGAGAGCGCGATTCTCACCATCGCGCGGCGGCAACCTCTCGCCATCGATCTGCGCGAATGCATCGCCGCGATACGCATTTCAGGCGACCTCGAGAGAGTTGGCGATCTCGCCAAGAACATCGCGAAGCGGACGGTGAAAATCGTCGGCGAGTCGCGCGTGCCGCGGGCTATCATCGGATTGAAGTCGATGCACGACGTCGCCGCTCTTCAGCTCAAGGACGCACTGGACGCCTACGCCCAACGCGACGTCGAACGCGCGCGCGCGGTCTGGACCAACGATGCGGAACTCGACGCTCTGGAAGATTCGGTGTTTCGCGATCTCCTCACCTTCATGATGGAGGATCCACGCAACATCTCGTTCTGCACGCACCTTCTCTTCTGTTCGAAGAACCTGGAGCGGATCGGCGACCACACCACGAACATCGCGGAAACCGTGATTTATCTCGTCACCGGCGAGCCCATGCCGACGGAGCGGCCCAAGACGCGGCCGTCCAATATCGACGGAGAGAATCCCCCGGGTTCTCCGCATTGATGCGAGAAATCTTTATGAATGATCTGCGAACTTCACCGACGAGAGAAATTGCCAACGACAGGGCGCCGCGCATTCTGGTTGTCGAAGACGAATCCTCTCTAGCCCTTCTTCTGGTATACAATCTCGAGGCGGAAGGCTTCATCGTCGAGCATGTCGATCGCGGCGACGAAGCGGAATTGCGTCTCGCCGAAGCGCCACCTGATCTGGTCATTCTCGACTGGATGCTGCCGGGTGTGTCCGGCCTCGAAATCTGCCGGCGATTACGCGCCCGCGACGATACGCGGGACATGCCCATCATCATGTTGACTGCTCGCGGCGAGGAAAGCGAACGGGTGCGAGGCCTTTCCGTCGGCGCCGACGATTATGTCGTAAAGCCGTTTTCAACGCCCGAACTGATGGCTCGCGTTCATGCTTTGCTGCGGCGCGCCCGACCCGAACGCGTGGCGAGCCGTCTGACCGCGGGCGACATCGATCTCGACAGGGAAACGCGCAGGGTTAAGCGCGCGGGGAGAGAAATTCATCTCGGCCCGACGGAATTCCGACTGCTCGAATATTTCATGGAGAAGCCTGGCCGCGTCTTCACCCGCGCTCAACTTCTCGACAGCGTCTGGGGCATGTCCGCCGAAATCGACGAGCGCACGGTCGACGTTCATGTCGGACGATTGCGCAAAGCGCTCATCCGCAGCCGGGAGAAAGACCCGATCCGAACAGTGCGCGGCGCCGGTTATTCCTTCGACGAAACCTTCGGCCGCAATTAGACTGCTCTGTTCCGCGTCGTGTCGCCGAACCCGCGCCTGTTCCCGGCCCAGAGCGCTTCCCAATCACGTGGACTAAGGCGAGCGGGAAGCGCTCTACCGCGCGACGCGAGCCTGCTCGCGCCGCCGCCGATCCTGCACCGGCTGATAGGCGATGCTGGCGTGATGAGCGCAATAGGGTCCGGACCCTGCCGGCGACTTGGCTCCGCAGAAGCGAAATTCAGACGCCGCGGGGTCGCCCATCGGCCACCGACACATCGACTCGCGCAAATCCATCAGAGTGACGCGCGCCGACAGGGGGATGACCACTTCTTTCTGTTGTGGTCGAGGAAGCGCCGCGACGACTGGCCGTGTATCGAAGGACAATGCCAGGCTCCCCATCACCGGAGCGCTCTGGGTTCGCGCCGCCGGCTGTTGCGTGCGTGGAATTTTTGCGGCGCGGGGACGTGGAGCGCAGGGAGCCTTGGCGCGCTCGGCTAATCCAAGGCGGTGAATTTTGCCAATAACCGCGTTTCGCGTGACGCCCGGCCCCAATTCGGCCGCCACCTGGCTCGCGCTCAGCCCCTCGTTCCAGAGCTTGCGCAAGAGTTCGACGCGTTCTTCCGTCCAAGACATAAATAGTCTCCATGCGAGAGCCGGTTGGCAGAGAACCGGCGAGTCGTCCGATCGAGAATCGGCCAGCATTCACCGACCCGGCGCTCGCCGGCGGCGATAGACACGCACTCGAACTCGCGAGAAAAAATCGGATCGACGGAAGCCCGTCGATGTCGACGCGAAAATTACTCTCCCAAATGAATCACGCGCAAGAGTCGCTGGCAAGCGAAAGGCGGTTCCCCACAGGCTTCTCACATGCTTTGCTTCCCGACTGTTGCACGCAAGACTCACTTTTCGCCATTTCTTAGCCGCAATCCAACCGGCAGGGGCATGTGGCAAAGGCCGATTTGACCAACAAGGCGCAAAATCCTACAATGATCCAAGCTTGCCGCCCTTTCGGGCGGCGCTTTGTTTTTCGACCCCTTAGGCCGCTTCTCATCCGACGCTCCCACACGCCGGCCCAAGGGAAGGCGTTCGAGGACGGATGGAGTTGACAAATTGAACTCGTCGCTTTTTCCCACCTATGCGCGAGCGGATGTCGCTTTCGAGCGCGGAGAAGGCGCCTGGCTCTTTTCCGCCAATGGCGATCGCTACCTCGACTTCGGTTCCGGAGTGGCTGTCAACTCGCTTGGTTACGCGCATCCGCATCTTGTCTCCGCCTTGCGCGACGCCGCCGAAAGGCCCTGGCATGTCTCCAATCTTTATCGGATTCCTCAAACGGAGCGGCTCGCCCAAAGATTGACGACCGCGACTTTCGCCGACCTTGCTTTCTTCGCCAACTCCGGGGCCGAAGCCGTCGAATGCGCGATCAAGACCGCGCGCAAATTTCATGCGGCCAATGGCGCTCCAGAGCGTTACCGGCTCATCACTTTCGAAGGGGCCTTCCACGGACGGACTCTCGCCACTCTCGCGGCGGGGGGGAATCCCAAATATCTCGACGGCTTCGGCCCCAAGGTCGAGGGGTTCGACCCTGCGCCTTTTGGCGATCTTGCCGCCGTGGAAGCTTTGATCGGCCCAGAAACGGCGGGCGTGCTGCTTGAACCGATCCAGGGAGAGGGCGGCGTGCGGGTTTTTTCCCGCAGCTTTCTGAAGGGTTTGCGCGAACTTTGCGACAAGCGGGGCCTGTTGCTCGTGGTCGACGAAGTGCAGACCGGCGTCGGCCGCACGGGGACTTTCCTTTGTGTGGAGCAGGCGGGGATCGCGCCGGACATCGCCGCGCTTGCCAAGGGTCTCGGGGGCGGTTTTCCCATTGGCGCCTGTCTTGCCTCCAAAGAGGCGGCCAAAGGCATGACGCTGGGCGCGCACGGCTCCACTTTTGGCGGTAATCCGCTCGCGGCCGCCGTTGGAAACGCCGTGCTCGACGTGATCCTTTCGCCAGGCTTCATGGAGCGCGTCGGCCGATTGTCCCCGCTTTTGCGTCAGCGCCTCGCCGAACTCGCGGATCATCACCCTTCCGTGATCGAAGCGGTACGCGGAGAAGGATTGATGTTCGGCCTCAAGACGCGCGTCGCGAACACGGCTCTTGTTGCGGCCGCCCGTGGAGCGGGCCTGTTGACCATCGCCGCCGGAGACAATGTGGTCCGCCTCCTGCCGCCTTTGATCATCGAGGAAGACCACATCGCCGAAGCGGCGCGGCGGTTGGATTCGGCCTGCGCCGAACTTGAACGCGGTCCGAAGCCGCAGCCGGGAGCGATTTGATGACGGCCAACGCGAAAAAAGCGGACCTGCGCCATTTTCTCGATCTTTCCGAGATCCCCGCCGTTGAACTGCGTCACATCCTCGATCGCGCCGCCGCGCTCAAGGCGCGTCGTGTCAAGGGCGCGGCGCCGGCGGAAAAACCGCTCGACGGAAAATTTCTCGGCATGGTTTTCGACAAGCCTTCGACGCGCACGCGCGTTTCCTTCGACGTCGCGATGCGCGAACTCGGCGGGGAGACGATCATGCTCACCGGCGCCGAAATGCAACTCGGTCGCGGGGAGACCATCGCCGACACGGCCCGCGTTCTTTCCCGTTTCCTCGACGCCGTGATGATCCGCATTCTCGATCATGGCGATCTCATCGAACTCGCGCGCAATGCCAGCGTTCCCGTGATCAACGGGCTGACCAAGCTTTCGCATCCCTGTCAGGTCATGGCCGACATCCTTACTTTCGAGGAACATCGCGGCCCCATCGAGGGTCGCACGGTCGCGTGGACCGGAGACGCCAACAATGTGCTCGCAAGCTGGATTCACGCGGCGCAGCGTTTCGATTTCATCATCAATGTCGCGACGCCGCGGGACCTTGCCCCAGGAAAGGAGATCGTCGCCTGGGCCAAAAAGAATGGCGCGCGGCTCAATCTCACCAACGATCCCCACGCCGCGGTCGCGGGGGCCGACGCCGTGATCACCGATTGCTGGATTTCCATGGGCGACGAAGACGAGACGCATCGTCATAACCTTCTTGCGCCATTCCAGGTCAACGACAAGTTGATGAAGGCCGCGGCGAAAGACGCGATCTTCATGCACTGTCTGCCGGCCCATCGCGGTGAGGAAGTCACCGACCAGGTGATAGACGGACCCCATTCGGTTGTGTTCGACGAAGCCGAAAATCGCCTACACGCGCAAAAGGGGATTTTGTCCTGGTGCCTGGAGACATCGGCGCCGTGATCGACGACACTAACGGCGACCCGTCAAGCCGGCCGTTTTCCATCATCGCGCGGGACGACCGATTGCTCCCTTTCGCGGTGGAGGAGCTCGATCTGCGCGGTCGCGTCGTCCGGCTCGGGCCGACCGTCGACGCCATTCTGTCCCACTACGAATATCCCCCTGCCGTCGCGCGAAGCCTGGGGGAGGCGGTCGCGCTCACGGCGCTTTTGGGATCGGTTCTGGAATCGCATGGCCGGTTCCAGCTGCAGACCCGGAGCGATGGACCTATCGACACGATCGTCGTGGATTATGAGGCGCCCGGCCAGCTTCGTGGCTTCGCTCGTTTCGACGCGGACCGCGTGGGCGCGGCGAATTCGACGGGGGAGCTACTTGGACGCGGACATATGGCGCTCACCATCGAACGCGAGGAAGACGCCGCTCGTTATCAAGGCGTGGTCGCGCTCGAAGGCGACAGCCTCGAAGAAGCCGCGCACCGTTATTTCAGCCAGTCCGAGCAGATTCCGACCTTGGTGCGCCTAGCCGTGGCCGAGGCGATCACGCCTGGGGGAAGAAGCTGGCGCGCCGGCGGGCTGTTGCTGCAATATCTTCCCTCGGGGATTTCGCGGGCGCGCGATCTGCCTCCGGGGGACGCGCCGCAAGGGATGGAGCCCGCGTTCGCCGCCGCGCCGCAAGCCGACGCCTGGACCGAGGGCCTCGCTCTGACCGCGACCATCCAGGATCACGAACTGGTGGACCCGAATCTGTCGGGCGAGCGCCTTTTGTACCGGCTGTTTCACCAGCGCGGCGTGAAAGTTTTTCCCGAACGGGAATTGACGGAGTTCTGTCGCTGCTCGGATCGAAAGGTGGAAGATCTCATTCGCAGTTTTCCCCCCGACGAGCGCCAGATGATGGTCGGAGACGACGGCCGAATCGGCGTCACTTGCGAATTCTGCGGCGCTCTGCGCAGCTATGATCCAAAGCAGTTCGATTGATTTTTATCGACAGGGCGGCGCCTCGCCGGAGAGCGGAACCACGAGTGTGATCCGGGTTCCCTCGCCGGGTCCGGCGGCGATGTCGAGATAGCCCCCGATGGACTGCGCCCGCTCTTTCATGCCGGTGAGACCGAAATGGCCCTCGGCGGACCGGGCATGGTCGAAGCCTACGCCCTCATCGGCGACGTAAAGACGAATTCCATCGGCGCCCCTCGAGAGTTCGATGTCGACGCGCCGGGTGTTCGCATGTAATTCGATGTTTCGCAAGGCCTCGCGCAGGATGCGATTGAGAACCTCTGCGATTTCGCAGGGCAGGACCGAGAAATCGACGGTCGATCGTACGCTAAGTTGCAACGGCCGAACCATCCGCATGCGTTGGGCGAAGGCCTCGATAATCTTGACCGGGTCGCCCTCTTCGCGTCGCGCGCGTAATTGCGTGATCGCTTCACGAGCCTCGGAGAGGCCCGCGCGCGCCTGAGTTTGCAGATCGGTGAGGGCCTTGCGGGCGCATGCGTCGTCGGTGGTTTTAGCGATCACTCCCATCTCGACGATCAGCGAGACGATCGAACTCACGAGCGTGTCGTGCAGGTCTTGCGCGATGCGAAGCCTTTGAGAGGCGAGTTCAGCCGCGCGCGCTTCCTCTCGCGCCTTCTCCTGCTCGGCGGCAAGGCGGCGCACATGGGTGACGTCGCGGCCCACCGCCTGAAATTCTCCGCCTCCCTCCGCTCCCGAAAATCGGACGTCCCACCACAGCCAAACGAGCTCCCCTCTGACGGTGCGCGCGGCCATCTCGAAGGACGCCGGTTGATCGGCGTAAGCGTCGAGACGCCAAGGATTGTCCTGGCCAAGTGGCGGAAACAGCGCGTCGATCCGCCGATTGAGCAGGGCGTCCTGAGGAACGCCCATGAAGAGTCCGGTGAAACGATTGGCGAACACGACGCGCCCGTCGGCGCGAAAACGCAGGACCAACTCGGCGGAACATTCGACGATGTCGCGGTAAAGCGTCTTCGCGACCCGCAGCCTAGCCGCCGCCGCCTCCGCCTGTTGTTGCAGGAGTTGCTTTTCCCGCCGCTCGGAGGCGAGCATCCTGTCGATTTGATCGCCCCCGTGATCCCGGGTCGTGACGATGACGAAAAAGCCGCTCGACGCTTTCCAGCTAATGGAAATCGTCATTCGCGCCGCGTCCCAGTCCGGCGCGCGCATCGAGGGCAGCACGATATTGTCGCTCTTGCCCTCCTTGAGCGCCAGGAGCGCATCCTCCATATGGAGCAAAAAGGGGGAGTCGCAGAGCGGTTGGCCAATCGACGGCAACCAAAGGGAAAGGTCGCCGTAACGTCGCGATACTTTGAGATCGGGACCGACGAGGCCGACCCCGAATTGCGCCTGCTTCAAGGCGAGCGCGAAATCCTGGGCCAGGGTCGCTGCGTCCGAACTCATCGCGTTTCCAAAAACTCCATCGCGTCGGAAAGAGCATTAGCTTAAAAAAGCATATAGAGCGAAGCCGTTATATCTGCCCAACGCCGTGCGAGGGCGTCGTTCGCGATCGCAATGAAGATTCTTCAGCCGCCGTCGATTTGATCGGATTGAAGGAGGGGTAGAACGACGCGAAACGCCGCGCCTGCTCCCGGCTTGGAATCTATCGTCAATTTGCCCCGGTGGCGCAGGACGATGTGCTTGACGATCGCAAGGCCAAGGCCCGTGCCGCCTTTCGAACGGCTTTTGCCGGCGTCCACCCGATAAAAACGTTCCGTCAGGCGCGGGATATGCGCTGGAGCGATCCCGGGACCGTGATCGCGCACGGTGAAAACCGCGACGGCGCCATAGCCGCGCAGGGAAATCTCCACGAGAGCGGCCGCGTCTCCGGCCGGCCGGCCATATTTTATAGCGTTTTCCACCAGGTTTTCGACCACCCGCGCGAGTTCGTCGCGATCGCCCGGCACGATCACATTGGGCGCGAGGTTGGATTCGATCGAGAGGCCGCTTTCCTCAGCCATGGGAGCAAGGGTGTCGCAAATATGGGCGACCAGCATGGTGAGGTCGACCGGCGTGTCGGGTCGCAAATGCAAATGCTGCTCGATGCGCGACAAGGACAGCAGATCGTCGACCAGACGGGCCATGCGCTGGGCTTGCTCCCGCATGATGCCGAGAAAGCGCTCTCGGGCCTTGGGATCGTCGCGAGCGGGCCCCTGCAGCGTCTCGACGAAGCCGAGAAGCGAAGCCAGGGGGGTGCGCAGTTCGTGACTTGCGTTGGCGATGAAGTCGACCCGCATCCGCTCGACCCGGCGCGCCTCGGTGAGGTCGCGCAGGCTGATCACCGCGGCCGGCTCATAGCCGGCAAGACGCAAGGGAGCGAGATGCGCCTCGAACCAGCATTCGACCGGCTGCCGCTCCACCCACAAAACCTTTTCCGCTCCGCCCCCAACGAGAATGCGATCGAGCGCGTCCAGCACGTCCGGGGATCGCAGGCTGCGGGCGAGGGGTTCGCCCAGACGCAGCGAGGGCAACACGGACAGCGCGGCGGGGTTCGCCGCGACGGCGTGCGCCTCGGCGTCAATGACGAAGATCGCTTCCGGCAAAGCGTCGATCATCGCGCCAAGCAAAGGATCGTTCTGGCAGAGCTTGGCGCCCTCGAGCATCGAGCCCGGCTGCTCTCCCTTCTTCGCCGGCGCGATCATGGCGTGCTTCGCCGTTCTGGGTTTTTGAAAAAACAGACGCACGCCTCCACCCACGAGTTGACGCCGCCCTGGCTTGCGACGAGCGCGAGCGAGGCGGCGAATGGAATGAGATAATAAATCGCGCGAAACAACAACAGCGCCGCGAGCAGCGCCTCCTGCGAGGGCGCCGGGACAGCGCCGAGCATCGCGGCTTCGAACACGCCGACGCCGCCAGGAGAGTGGCTGATCGCTCCGAGCAAAGCCGCGAAAACATAGATCGCGGCGAAAGCGGGGAATCCGAGAGCCTGGCTTTCCGGCGGCAAAAGCGCGTAAAGCGCGGCGGCGGCGCAACCGATGTCGGCGACCCCGAGCATAAATTGAACGATCGTTGCGCCAAGGCCGGGCAACTCGATCTCGCGGCCGAGAAAACGCAGCTTGCGCCGCGCCTGCATGAGCCATGCGCCATAGGCCGCGACCGCCGCAAGCAGGAGGACGCCGAAGAATAAATTCGCAATGGCGGGGAGTTGGTCGATCCGCGCCAGCGGCGCCGCGGCCGTAATCAGCCCAAGGCTGAGCAGACCGGCCATGCCAAGCCAGAAGGTCAGGCTGGCGATGAAAGTGATCGCCGCGATCTGGCTCGCCGTCAGGGCGACGGCCGCGTAAGCCCAATAACGCATCGCCGCGCCCGTCAGGAGCGGAAAACCAAGCGTGAAGGAAAATGCGTTGGAGGTGAAGGACGCCAGCGCCACGGCCGCAACGGGAGCCCGCGCGCCGATCTGGCGCAGGGCGGCGAAATCATATCCTGTGAGCGCGAGATATGAAAAAGCCGTGAAGAGCAGCGCCTCGCCTGCCGTGGCGCCGCGCGTTTGCGCCAGAGCGGCGGCGAGGTCGGCGAATCGCAATTGCGCCAGGGCGCGGCCCATGGTGAAAGCCGCAAGGCTGAAAACAATCACGCTGATCGCGCCCCCAAGCAGGGCGGCCGCGCCCTGCGGCGGCTTTTGCGGGAACTTTCGCGCAAGCGCCGATAGCACCGATAAATCAGGCGTTTCGCGCATATTTTTTCCTTCTTCCGAGCGCCGCGCGACGCCCTTGAAGATATCGCGCAGAGCCTTGGCGCCGGACGGAGCGATGCTCGCGCCCGATCGACGCTGGCGCGACTTTCCTGCTCAAAGCATGACAGGATAATGACGATTTTGGCGGAATCGTCCGCGAAACTCAAAACAGCCCATGCATGAACCAGCGCGCATGAGCGCATTCCTCGCCGAGCAATCCTTCCCGATAAATCCAGAAGCGGCGCCCCTTGCTGTCGACGATGTTGAAATAATCGCGGGTGAAGGCGTCTTTCGGCGCGCGCCACCAGGGCGGCGCGATGCGCTCCGGCCCTTCGAAAGCGACGGTCTCGTGCAAAGCGCGCCGCCAGCGAAAACGCAGCGGCGGACCATCGGGCGAGGACGCCATCGCCTCGATGGGTTCGGGTTGTTCGAACAGCCTCGCCGGACGCGAGGGCGTCGGAAAAACACCGTCCCGTGATGCGGGAGACCGGTCCGGCGGGCTAGAAGGGGAGGGTTCGGGATAGCCGGCCGGAATGGCGGCGATCGCGAATTCAGGCAAATGAGCCTCCTGCGAATAAAGGCGCAGCACGCGACGCAGCCCCAGCCGGGCTCCGAGCCTGTCGACGAGATCGGCGAGGTCGGGCGCGTCCAGGGCGGGGTGGGACGATTCATCATCTTCGAAGCCGAGCGGTCGCTGTTCGTCCCCCATCCGCTCGACCACATTCGCGCAAAGGCGCATCACGTCGAAGCCGTAACCCGTGTCGAGCCCGTCTTCGCCAAGCCGGGCGAGACGCTCGCGCAGCAGCGCGATTATGCGGACCGGATCGCGCAAAGGCCGGCTTGTTCTGGCCTTCACCCGCCTGACCGCGCCGTCGACGCGATAAAAGACCGCCTCCAACTCCCGCGCTCCGACGCCCTCGCGCTCCAGCGACGGCCGCAATTCGGCCGCGAGACGTTCGAGCGTCGCCTCGATGTCCGAAAGGCGCGTCAATCCATCGGGAAAACGCCGCTCCGACATATAGGCCGGGGCCTCGAAACGCGGCGTGATTGGGTCGCGGATGCGGCAGGTGAGCGCGTCCAGCCGCGTCAGCGCCACTTCGCCAAAACGCGCGGCCAGGGGCGCGCGCGGGCGGACCATTAGATCGCCGACGCGGCGCAAGCCGGCGCGGGCCAGCGCCGCCAAAGCGGCCTCGGGGAGCGAGAGGGCGGCGACCGGCAATTTCGCCGCCGCGGCGTCTATCTCTTCCGGCAATGCCTGCGCCGGAACGATCCGCAAATCGGAAAAGCGGGCCAGAGCCCGGGCCAGCGTCGGCCCCGGCGCCAGAGCCGTCCGGGCGCAAAAGCCCTGAACCGCGAGGCGGCGCTCGATCTCGTCGAGCAGGCTGGCCTCGCCGCCAAAAAGCCGCGCCACGCCGGTCACGTCCAGCATCACGCCATCGGGCGCGTCGAGCGCGGCCAGGGGCGTGAAACGGCGATGCCAGTCGGCGATGGCCTCCAGCATGGCGGCGTCGGCGAGAGGGTCGTTTTCTTCCAGCGCAAGGGCGGGATGAAGCCCGCGGGCGTCGGCGACCGCGATGCCGGGGAAAAGCCCCCGTTTTTGCGCGGAGGCGTTGACCGCGACGATGCGCTCCGCGCCCTTGATCTTGCGCCAGAGCGCGAAAGGCGGCTTAGCCGAGCCGCCGCGCTGGCGCAAAATCCGGTCGGTCGGCAGCCGGGGCAGGAACACGCTCAGAAAGCGCATGACGAAAGGCGGTTTTCTCGGGGTCAAAGGAAATATCGCGCCAGGCCAAGGGATCGAAAGCGCTAAAGAAGCCCGCGCGCGCCTTGACGACGCGCAGCCGCCAGCCGAGCGGACCGGGCGTCTCGAGAGGCGGGCGCTGGCCCGGCGCCTTCGATAAAGGCGGCGGCCGCGCGGCGATCTCGAAACGCAACTGGGCCGCGCTGTTCAACTTTCCGGCCTCGCCGCAAAGGCGTAGCAGGAGCAGCAGGGCGGAGCCGCCGCCGCGTCGCGCCGCCAGCAGCAGTCGGCGCGAGGCGGAAAGATCATAGGCGCGAGGCGCGATCCAACTTTCGGCGACGACGGCCGCAGCCCGACTTTTCAGCGCCTCCTCCATCGCCCAGAGAGTTTCGGAGGGCCCGCGCGTGCGCACGAAAATCAGCCGGGAAAGATCAAGGCCCAACGCCTCCAGCCCCTTGCCATAGGGCAGGCCGATTTCGCGCGCCGCCATGTCCTCGCTGATCCAGACGGCGCCGGCGCGGGGGCGCTCGGCGCTCGCCCGCAAGGCGAGGGCGCAGGCGAAGCCCGCCGCCGCGCCGCAGTCGCGCGGGCGGGCGGGAACTATCTCGTTCAGCCCGCCTCTCGAAAAATTTTGCGACAAACATTCGAGGGAGTCCCGCGGTGGAAAAGCCGAAAAGGAGGCAAGTTCCCTTTCGGCCGGCGCGCCGGCGCCTTGCGCCTCTATGGCGGCGATGCGCCGGCGCAAAAAGAGAATGCGTTCGGAAACGCTGTTCCGCATCATCGAGTCTTGTCCTATGTTCTCTTTATGTTCTATGCTGGAATCGTTAAGAGAAAGAGTCAAGCGGCGCGAGACGGCGACGTTTGTTCTGGGCGGCGCTTCAACTTCTCGGCAAAAGCGATCAAAATCATTGGTGGCCGGGTAAGATCGTTTTGACAGATCCGGCCTTCGGTAATTGCGACAACCCTCGATTGAAGCTACGCCACCCAAATCGACATGATCAAACCAGTTGGCGCGCCCTTTTTCCATCCCCGCCACGAGAGGTTTCAATGCATTCAATTTCACCTAAATCTCTTGTTGTCTCGATGGCGCTTGTCGTCTCGGCGCCGATCACCGCCCAGGCATGTCCCGCGCTCTGGAGCGCTGCGACGATCTATGCGGCGCCAGGCGCGCAAGTGAGTGAAAACGGCCTTATCTATCGCAACAATTGGTGGACGCAGGGCCAGGATCCGGCGACGAACAATGGTCCTTATCCAGGCTCCGGGGAGCCATGGACATTGATCGGCTCATGCTCGAGCTGCGCTTCCGCGCCTCCGACGCCCACAGGTCTCGCGGCGTCCGGCACGACGAGTTCGACGACGACGTTGAGCTGGAGCGCGGTCACGGTTCCCGTCTGCACGGTCACCGGCTATCAGGTTTATCAAAACGGCGTGTCGATTGGCGTGGTCCCCGGCGCGAGCGCGGCGATTTCCAATCTGACGGCGGCGACGAGCTACAGTTTCGCTGTCGCGGCGGTGGATTCCTATGGCGTTTCAGCACGGACGCAGGCGATCGCCGTGACGACCGGCGGCGGAGGGTCAAGCCAAAGCACAGGCGCCATTGAATTCCATCTGCTCCTCGGAGCGGGAAGCGCGCAGGACTCGCTCACCCTCAAGGGCGGCAACTACGACGACCTCATCATATCGAACACGATCGCCGGCGTGATGTATGCGCATCTCGTCAGAGAAGGCTATCCGGGAGTCCAGTTCAACGACGATTATCTTGTCGGTTCGATCTTCGGGCAGTTGCTGCAGGAGAACATCGAAACGCAGCTTTATCAGGCGGCCTCCTCACTGCTTGATCCGTCGCCGCTTCAGCAGGCCGTGATGGGCATGGGCCAAGGCGGACCGTATCAGATCAACAACTACGCGGTTGATCTCGTCTCGGGCACTTATACGCCGCAGGGGCATTCGCTCATTAACTATGTGGCGATCCAGAAGAACATCGGCTTCACGATGGCTGACGCCGCGACCCAATACGCCAAGCCGACGCCGGCGTCCTTCAACAATAAATATTATGGCCCCATGCTGCCGGCCATTTTCCACTACAATGACATGGTAGCGCTTTCCATCACCGGCAAAGGCGTCGGCGGCTGGGTCACCCCCTGGGAGCCAGCTTACGACAACGCGCTCCAAAACTTCATTTCGCTTCCGAACAACTTTCTCGACGTGATTTTGAACGTCGCCTACAACCAAGGCTATTATGGCGGCCTCGTCGCCAATTACAGCCAGATAGGCGCGACCGCGACGGCGGCGACCGTCGCCTCGATCAATTCCTACAACCAAGTTTGGGGCAATCAGAACAGCTACGCGCAATATCCCTATCAGGTCCATTATTATCTCGATCAACTATACGATAATCCGGTTCCGACGACCGGCCCCACCGTCATGACGACGCCGCAGAACCACGTCGTCTTCGGCATGACCGCGCTTGCGCAGGTGTTTTCCTTGGTCGCGCAGACGCTTTCCTATTCCGACGGGACCACGCCGGCGCAATTCTTCACCGCCGGCCAGGCGGCGGCCGCCTTCTCGGCGGCCCTGACGAAAAACGCCGTTGCCCCAACAGCCACGCTGGATTTGAGCAACGCCTCCTCTCGCGCTGTGATCTTCGCGGTCATCGACACCGCGCTATCCAGCCTGGAAAAGGCGGTCGGCATGCAATTCAACGCCACAACGACGGCGCAACTCTAAAGACAGGCCGCTCGTGATCGACAACGATTGGTCTTGGGCGAGGCGACAGTCCCCGTCGCCCTGAGCGCAGGAGTTGCACGCGACGGCGCCATGACCGGCTTCGGAATGTGGGCGTCGTCGCTGAAAGCATAACCTGGCCGTGGTCGATCGTCTCGATAGCGACCGAACGGCGTTCAGACATGGAGCATGCCGGACCCAAAGGCGATCCATGTTCAGCAGTTGTCCAGGCCCAACGAGAGAAAAGCGGACGCATGCGAATATCTACAGCCGATTCCGCGGCGATGCGCCGGCGCAAAAGGGGAATGCGTTAGTAAACGCTGTTCCTCATCAAGGAAAAGAGTAAAGCGGCCCAAAAAACCGCGATAAATTTCTTGTTGTCCGCAATCGAAAAAAATAACAAGCTTACGCACCAATCCCGATTCCGGGGTTGAATATTTGGAGGCCTTTCATGGAACGTCGTGAGTTCATGGCCGCGCTCGGCGTGGTCGCCGCCGCCGCATCGGTTTCGTCCGCCATGGCCGAGGATGGCGGTAAGCCCGTCCATCACCATCCGCCGAAATATAAAGCCTTGTCAGAAGCCGCCGCCAA
This sequence comes from Methylocystis sp. KS32, assembly GCA_002862095.1. Taxonomy (GTDB): domain Bacteria; phylum Pseudomonadota; class Alphaproteobacteria; order Rhizobiales; family Beijerinckiaceae; genus Methylocystis. The sequence continues at coordinate 601,760 of PHSQ01000001.1, forward strand.
ATGCGTGGCCGAGGGCAATAATTGCCTGCGCCACTGCTTTGGCATGTTGTCGATGAACGATTCGAGCATGGCCGAATGCACCAAGCTCTCCTATGACGTGATCGCCGCCTGTAGCGCGCTGGAGACCCTGGCTTCCGTCAATTCGAGCTACACGCCCGCCATGGCGAAGGTCGTCGCCGAGATGTGCCTCGCCTGCAACAAGGAATGCGACAAGTTCCCGCAATATGTCGAATGCGTGGACATGGGCGCCTCCTGCAAGGCCTGCGCAGAGGAATGCCATAAGGTCGCAGCGTAATAACCGCTGCCCCGAAAGCAAATCTCCGGGCGGCGGGCGCCGCCCGGATTTTTTTATTCCCCGGTTCTTCCAAATTTCAGGCCCTTGGCCCTCGCTAGGGCGATAAACAGCAGCCCCACGTGTTGCGCGTGGATCATCTCGCCCGCGATCGCCATTTCCACCGCCTCGCGCCAGGGCGTCGGCGCGACCACAATGTCCTCGGTTGCGTCAAGATCGAGCTCGCGACGCGGTCTCGCCCCGGTCGCAAGGAGTATATGCACCCCATTCGTGTGCGACGACGGATTCGGCGACAGGCGGGCGAGATGGGCGAGCGTCGTCGCCACATGGCCAGTTTCCTCCAATAGCTCGCGCGCGCCGGTGACAAGCGGGTCGTTTTCGCTCGGGTCCATCATGCCGCCGGGAAGCTCCAACGATATTTGGCGAGCGCCATGGCGATATTGGCGCACCAGCAGCAAACGATCCTCCTCGTCGAAGGCCGCCACATGGACCCATTCCGGATAGTCCAGAAGATAGAAAGGATCGAGCACGGCGCCACGCTGGGTGACGCAACGCTCGGCGCGCAGCCTCATCCAAGGCGAGTCGACCAAAACGCGAGGCGAATCCGTGGTCCAGCGCCGCAGGGCGTTTTTACTCACAAGCGCTGCCCGCTCACGCCGCGCACGAGAGCCAAAGCCTCCGGCGAATCCCATGCGGCGGGGCCGGAAAGGCGACCGATTTCACAGCCCTGGGCGTCGATGAGATAGCTGGTCGGTAAGCCCAGAAGCCCGCCATTCTGCCGCAAGCCGAAAAAAACATCGCCCTTGGGGTCGGCGTAAAATTTGAGATTCTTCACCCCGATTTCTTCGAAAAAGGCCTTCGGCCGGTCCAGTCGGCTGGTGTCGACATTGATGGCGACGATCTCGAATTTGTCGGACCCAGCCGCCTGTTGCAGCCGGTCGAGCGCCGGCATTTCGGCGCGGCAGGGCGCGCACCAGGTCGCCCAGATGTTGACGAGGGCGACCTTGCCCTTGAAAGCCTCGAGCGTGGTGGGTTTTCCGTCCGGGCCATTGAATGCGAGCGCCGGCATCGGTTCGGGATCCTTGGCGGCGGCGAAGGCCGCGACCTCGCCCTTGGCGGTCCCGTCGGCGATCCGCGCGGTCGCGCGCGCGGCCTCGCATGCGGCGCTGTGCTCTTTCTTGCCGCCTTGGCCGGCCTTCACGTATAGAAAACCTGCGCCCGCGACGAGGGCCGCCGCGGCGATAGCGAAAGCGCCGCGATAAGAATGTGAAGGCCTGGCCTGTTTTTCGTTCATTTTGGGCGGATTCCAGATTGCCGAGGGTTCGAAGGGGTCACATGACAAGCAAGATATGGGGCGGCCGTTTCCAAGACGCAACCGACGCCGTTCTGGAGGCGATCAACGTCTCCATCGACTTTGACAAGCGCCTGTGGCCGCAGGACATAGAGGCGTCGCTCGCCCATGTCGCTATGCTTGAAGCATGCGGCGTCGTCTCGAAAGCGGACGCCGAAGCCATAACCAACGGTCTCATGCGCATCCGTCAGGAGATGGAGTCCGGCGCTTTCGCCTTTTCGCGCAAGCTCGAAGACATCCATATGAACGTCGAGTCGCGTCTTGCCGAATTGATTGGCCCGGCCGCTGGACGCTTGCATACCGCCCGGTCTCGCAACGATCAAGTCGCGGTGGATTTCCGCCTTTATATCCGCGACTACATCGACCGACTCGACGGGCAATTGCGCGATCTTCAACAGGCTCTGGCCGAAAAGGCGGTGGCGGAGGCCGCGACGGTCATGCCGGGTTTCACCCATCTGCAATCGGCTCAGCCCGTCACCTTTGGGCACCATCTTCTCGCCTATGTCGAAATGATCGCTCGCGACCGCGGCAGATTCGCGGACGCCCGCGCGCGGCTGAACGAATCCCCGCTCGGCGCCGCGGCTCTCGCCGGAACCTCCTTCCCGATCGACAGGCAGATGACCGCGAAGACCCTGCGTTTCGACCGCCCCACCGCCAATTCGCTCGACAGCGTGTCCGACCGGGACTTCGTAATCGAAACCCTGGCGGCCGCCGCGATATGCGCCTTGCATTTGTCGCGCTTCGCGGAGGAAATCGTGCTGTGGACAACGCCGCAGTTCGCCTTTGTCGCCCTGAGCGATAAATTCACCACCGGCTCTTCGATCATGCCGCAAAAACGCAACCCCGACGCGGCGGAACTGGTTCGCGGCAAGAGCGGGCGGATCATCGGCGCGCTTCAGGCGCTCTCGATCGTCATGAAGGGCCTGCCGCTCGCCTATTCCAAGGACATGCAGGAAGACAAGGAGGGCGCTTTCGACTCGCTGGATTCGCTCGCGCTTTGCATCGCCGCCACATCCGGAATGGTTCGCGATATGACCGTCAATCGCGAGCGTATGCGCGCCGCCGCCGGCGCCGGCTTCGCCACCGCCACCGACCTCGCCGACTGGCTGGTTCGGGCCTTGGGCCTACCCTTCAGAGAGGCCCATCACGTCACGGGCCGCATTGTCGGGATTGCCGCTGCTCGGGGCGTGGGATTGGAAGAGCTGGAGCTTTCCGATCTCAAGAGCGTCGACCCACGCATCACCGAGGATGTGTTCGGGGTTCTGGGCGTGGACAGATCCGTGGAGAGCCGAACAAGCTACGGCGGCGCGGCGCCTTCGAATGTCAGGGCGCAGGCGCAGTCGTGGTTGAAGCGTCTGGAAGACCAACGCCCTTGAGCGCGCGCGGAAAGAGCTTTTATCGCTGGTAGAGTCCGACCAGCGACGCCTCCGCCAGAACATGCTTTCTCGCTTCCTGCTCCACTTCCTTGCAGGAAGGATGCGCCCGAACGGAAAGCTCCGCCCGGTCCAGCGCGAGAAGCCGGAAGTGGTAATGATGGAGCCCATGATGGCGCGGCGGACAGGGGCCGCCGTAGCCAAGGTTTCCGAAGTCGTTGACCGCGTGCCGAAAATCCTCGAACCCTTCCGGCCGACCGGCGCCTTCCACCAACTCCGCGCGATAAGAGGGAATGTCGAAAACCGCCCAATGACGCCATGTTCCCGCCGGCGCGTCGGGATCGTCGCACAAAAGCACGACGCTCTTGCTCTCCACCGGCGCGCCTGTCCACTGCAACGGGGGTGAGACGTTTTCGCCGTCGCAGGTGAAACGTCGGGGAATTATCGCGCCGTCATGGAACGCCGTCGACGTCAGCAACATGGTCTTTGCCCTTTGCCGGGAAAGCGTTTCAACCCAGCTATGCCGGACTATATTTGCTTCTGGCTTACCAAGGAAAGCTTGGCGAAAATCAGCGGCGGCGCTCCCCGGTCATTCGTCGATCGACTGGGAGCTGGCGAGCGGCAATGTGAAGCTGAATCGCGAGCCTCCCGACGGATTGGGCTCGACCCAAATCTTCCCGTAGTGGCCTTCGATGATCGATTGCGAGATTGCCAACCCGACGCCCAGCCCGTCGGCTTTCGTGGTCGTGAACGGCTGGAAAAGATCGGCTTTCACGGCTTCGGGAAGACCGCAGCCGGTGTCGAGCACATCGGTCTGGATGTCCCCGTTTCGCAGTTGCGTGGAAATGGTCAAAACCCGCTCGTTCGAATTGGCCATCGCCTCTCTGGCGTTGCGGATCAAATTCAGCAGCACTTGCTGAATTTGTAGCTTGTCGACCAGAACGGCGTCTTCCACAGCGTCGAGTCGTAGTACGAATTTGACATCCGCCTTCTGGAAGCGAGAAAAAGCGAGTTCATAGGCCTGCCTTATCAGCTGATGGAGATTCTGCAGGGATTTTTCCGGCTCGCCGTGAGAGATGAATTCTCGCAACTGACCGATGATCCGCCCCGCCCGAACCAACTCGCCCGCGGCGCTGTTCAGGGTTTTGTCGATATCGGACGACTTCACGTCAAGGGAAATGGATTGTCGCCGCGCGGCCTGCAAATAAGTGGTGGCGGCCGCGAGCGGCTGGTTGATTTCATGGGCGAGCGCCGTCACCATCTCCGCCATGGAAGAAAGGCGCGCCTTGTGCAGCTTGTCGAGCCGGGCCTGGAATTTCCGCTTCTCCGAAAGATCCCTGACAAATCCGATGAAAAGCCGCTCCTCGCCATGGCGAACCTCGGAGACCATAAGCTCCGCCGGAAAAGGCGAACCATCCTTCCGGCGCGCCTCGACTTCCCGTGCCGAGCCGATGATCTTCGCCTCTCCGGTGCGCAGGTAGTTCCGCATGTAAAATCTATACTCCGAACCGTAAGGCTCGGACATCAGGGACGCGACGTTCCCGCCAAGCAATTCCCCCTCTTTATAGCCGAACATTTTTGTCGTGCCGCTGTCAATTGACTTGATGATTCCATTAACGTCGATGGTGATGATGGCGTCGCCAACGCCGTCGATGATCGCCCTCAAACGCGCTTCGCTTTCGCGCAATGCGTCTTCCGCCCGCCGCCGCTCGGTGAAGTCTACGAAAGTGACCACCACGCCGTCGATCTTGTTCTCAACGGTGCGGTAGGGCCGCAATCCCATGAGTTGCCAGCCGCCATTCTTGCTGCGAACCTGCCGCTCGAACGAATGCAGGTCGCGCAGCAGCGAGCGGGCGTCCTCGACAAACCCATGATATTCCAGGCAATGCGTAAAATCCGTGATTGACCTGCCCTCGTCGCCCTCGGCGATGTTGAAGAGCTCGGCGACGCGGGGCGTAAAACGCTTGATGCGCAACTGCGGGTCGAGGAACAAAATCCCCACGTCGGTCGCCGTCATCAAATTCTGTATGTCGCTGTGCGCGCGGGAGACGCTTTCAAGCTTGGCGTTGAGTTCGCTGTTGACGGTTTGCAGTTCCTCGTTGATCGACTGCAGTTCCTCTTTGCTGGTTTCAAGCTCTTCCGCGGTGGAGCGATATTCCTCGTTGATCGACTGCAACTCCTCGTTTGCGGAGCGCAACTCCTCGTTCGCCGCCTCATACTCCTCCCCCGCTATGCGCAATTGCGATTTGGCGAATTGCAGCTCCCGCATCAATTCGCTGACCCGCCCGTCGGGCGTGCGCGTCTCCGCGGCCTGACAGCCGCTGTCCTCGCCAAGGAGGTCGCCCTCGATAAAAAAAACCAGCGCCGACCGGGTCTTCCCTGGGCGGGGGAGGAGTGGCCTCACCAGTATGTAAACTCTGCGTTGAACGCCCTCGAAGCGCGCCGCGATAGGCGCGCTGAGACTGGCTTCCTCATTGGAAAAAGCCCGATGCAGAGCAGCGCGCAGATCGCACCGCAGTTCTTCTCGGGCGAGTTCCGCAAGATCATTGTTGAGGGGACCGGCCGAAGGCTGAAGATAACGTCCGGCCGTCTCGGACAGATGAATCACTTTGTAGGATTCATCGACGAGCACGCTCGGTGGCGCCAAGCGCTCCAGCGCCTCGCGGTGTTGCGCGGCTTCGCCGGGCGCGCGGACCGACCAGGTAGTCCTTGGAGGCAAAGGCTCGGCGTCTCCCGTGCTCATGGCCGAAAAAGTCGGAGTGATCCCCGCGGGGTTTCCAGCTGGCGGCAAGCGCTCGTAAATGCGCGTCTCACGGTCAATGACCCCGAACAGACCGGCGGGTCTTTCGGCGCTCTCGGAGGAGCCGAGAAAAAGGAATCCGCCCGGGCGGAGCGCGAAATGAAAGGCGGAGCAAAGCTGCTTTTGCAGGTCGCGATCGAGATAAATGAGCAGATTTCGGCACGAGATGAGATCGAGCTTCGAAAAAGGCGGATCCTTCAACAGGCTGTGCTTTGCGAACAGAACGATCTCGCGCAACTCCCGCGCCACGCGGTAGTGATCCGATTCCCGCGTGAAAAATCGTCGTAGCCGCTCCTCGCTCACGTCCGCCTCTATGGTCAGCGGATAACGCCCCTCGCGCGCGGCGACGAGCGCCGAGCTATCGAGGTCGGAGGCGAGCACCTGGATTTCGGTGCGTGTTTTCCGCTTTTCCGCTTCCTCCAACAGAAGAATGGCGATCGAATAGGCCTCCTCGCCGGTCGCGCAGCCGGCCACCCACACGCGAACCGCGCCGGCGCCGGTCCTCTCCTGGAAAAGTTTGGGAATGATGATACTGGCGAGCCTCCCGAAGGCCCTCGAATCGCGAAAGAAGGTGGTTACGGAGATCAGCAGGTCGGCGAAAAGCGACTGGGCCTCCTCCGGCTTGGCGCGAAGCGTATTCAAGTATTCACTGGGCGTCGACGCCCGTCGCACCTGCATTCGTCGCGCGATGCGCCGGCGGACCGTGGAATATTTGTATCGGCTGAAATCGTGTCCCGTGCAAACTCGCAGATACGACAAGATTCGCAGCAAGGCTTCCTGATCGGATTTTGCTTGGGGCGCCGATGAAGCCTTTCTGTCCCGGATGAGTTCGAGCAAACGCGCCGAGATTTCCTTTACCGGCAAAACAAGGTCGGCGACGCCGGCGGCGATCACGCTGCGCGGCATGGAGGCGTATTCGGCTTCGTGCGGATCCTGGACGAGGATAATCCCGCCGGCCGCCTTGACCGCTTTGGCGCCGCCAGCGCCGTCAAATCCGGCGCCGGAGAGAATGACGACGAAATCGTCGTTGCATTGGTCGGCGAGCGATCCGAAGAAGAGGTCTATCGGAGCGCGGCGCGACCTCGGCTCTTCAAATTCCGCCGACGCGAGGCCTTGGTCGAGAAGACGTAAATTCCGATTGGGCGAGATCACGTAAACATGGCGCGCCTCGATCGGCGCGGCTTCGGTCACCTCGGTCACCGGCATCCGCGTGTGAGCGGCGAGAATGCCCGCGAGCTCGCTTGGCCGGGTCGAGTCAAGGTGGATGACAACTACGAAAGCGGCTTCGACCTCCTCGGGAAGATTATCGAAAAATTCCTGTAGCGCGCGAACCCCGCCCGCGGAGGCGCCGACGCCTATGATTGGAAATCTTCTGGAGCCAGGCCCGCCGCATGGGTGATGCGGGGGGATGACGCCCTCGCTCTCCTTCATTTAAAGACCTCTCGAGGATTTCAAACGGAGTTCCGCCGCCGGAATGACGCCTGGAAGCGGATGAGCGCGCCAGGCGCGGCTCCGATCACTGTCGCGTCATAGCGCCTCGGGGTCAATCTTGGCCATGTGCGCCATTCCGGCCGGTCCAGGAGGCGGTATGGGGTTGATTAAGTCGGCGGCTCTTGCTTTTAACGCACTGCACAAAATTTACCCCTCCAGGAGAGCCCGCCAAAATGTCGCACTGGCCCGTTTACGGCAAAATCACTGGCCCAATCGTTCTGATTGGCTTTGGATCCATCGGACGGGGCATTTTGCCGCTGATCGAGCGGCATTTCGAGTTCGACAAAAGCCGGTTCACCGTCGTCGACCCATCCGACGAGCATCGCCAACTGCTGGACGTGCGAGGAATCGACTTTCTCAAGGCGGCGCTAACCGAGCAAAACTACCGGGAAATCCTCACGCCTCTCCTGACAAAAGGCGACGGCCAGGGGTTTATCGTGAATCTCTCGGTCGAGGTTTGCTCGCTGGACATCATCAAGCTCGCCCGTGAACTTAAGGCGCTTTACGTGGACACGGTGGTCGAACCATGGCCCGGCTTCTATTTCGACCCCAAGCTTGGAAACGAAGCGCGCACCAATTACGCTCTTCGCGAGACGGTTTTGGAGGAGCGGCGGAGAAATCCGGGCGGCTCCACCGCGGTGTCCTGCTGCGGGGCCAATCCGGGCATGGTGAGCTGGTTCGTCAAAACGGCGCTCGTCAATATCGCCAAGGACACGGGGGTGTTCACGAAAGAGCCCGAGACTCGGGCCGAATGGGGCGCGCTGGCGCATAGGCTGGGGGTCAAGGGCATCCATATCGCCGAACGCGACACCCAGCGCGCGCGCACGCCCAAGCCGCGCAATGTTTTCGTCAACACCTGGTCGGTCGAGGGCTTTGTTTCGGAAGGAATGCAGCCGGCCGAACTCGGCTGGGGCTCCCACGAGAAGACGCTTCCCGACATCGCCGGAACGCACAAGACCGGCTGCGGCGCGGCGATCTATCTGAATTCTCCCGGCGCAAACACGCGAGTGCGCAGCTGGACGCCGACGCCCGGCCCACAATACGGCTTCCTCGTCACTCATAATGAGGCCATCTCCATCGCCGATTATCTGACCGTGCGGGACAGCGAGGGGAAGGTTCTCTACCGGCCCACCTGTCACTACGCCTACCATCCCGCCGACGATGCAGTGCTGTCGTTGCATGAAATGTTTGGCGCGGCCGGGAAGCGTCAGCCCAAGGACCACATTCTCGACGAGCACGAAATTGTCGACGGCATCGACGAACTGGGCGTGTTGCTGTTCGGGCACGAAAAGAACGCCTATTGGTACGGCTCGCAACTCTCTATCGAGGAAACCCGGGAGCTTGCGCCCTATCAGAACGCCACCGGCCTTCAGGTAAGCTCCGCGGCGATGGCTGGTATGGCGTGGGCGCTCGAAAATCCCCAGGCCGGCATCGTCGAGGCGGATGAAGTCGACTATCGCCGCTGCCTCGAAGTCCAGACGCCCTATCTTGGTCCGGTCGTCGGCGTCTATACCGACTGGACGCCTCTCGCCAACCGGCCTGGATTCTTCCCTGAGGATCTCGACCTCGAAGACCCCTGGCAATTCAAAAACATTCTCGTCCGCTAAAAATTGTCAGGTCAGGGTTAATTTTCCAGCTGGCGGGAGGAGTCGTTTCCTCCCGCCGCTGGCGTAACAAAAAACAACGCTGTTTCTTGGACTTGAAGAACGGGTCAAGACCGACCCGCCCCGCGCGGGCATTGATTCTGCATACCGAATGCGTCGGCTCCGGACCCATCGCTGTAATTTTAGCGATTCTTCTAAGCCGCTTCTCAACAAAGTGAGCGCATCGCTTGATGCGGAGCTTCGGGGAGAGGCCGCCATGAGACATTTTCTTTTGACGCAAGCGCCCGCGCTGCTTCGGGCGGCGACCAGCGCTTTCTAAATCTAGGCGAGCCAATCTCCCAGCTTTTCCCACCGCGGCGCTTCCGTCGTGGAGCGTGCTTGTGTCTGTTGCGGGAATTCGGATGAAAACAAAAAAAATGAATCATGTGCTGGATGGAGGGGTTGAACCGGGCGACCCTCGGCGGCCCCTGCTGCTCGCCCGTCAGCTCCAGGCCTATTTCTCGGTGGCTCCAGTCGCCGTGGCGGGGAATGTTTTCAATGCGTTGGTAGTCGCTTTCTTCGCCCGCGCGGCTGCTCCCACTCCGCTCCTCATCTCCTGGGTCGCGCTGATCGTGGGAACATCGATCGTTCGTTTGCGCGCCTTTTTCGAATACCGGAACGATAACGGCAAGGAGAAGGCGGAGAAGCTTGTCCGCGACATCAATATAATCTCCTTTATCCTGGGAGCCGCCTGGGGAGCCGCTATCGGCTGGATGCTCGCTTTCATGCCGGCGGCGATTTTCGTGCCCGCGATGGTGGGCGCCGGAATGATGAACGCCGGCGCCTTGATGCTAGGCTCGCTGCCGAAGTCGGCGCTGCTTTACATCGCGCCGATCGTGCTTGGCTCCAGCGTCGGGCTGGCGTCGCTGGACGCTGCCGATGGAGCGACCGGGGCGGCGCTGTTGCTCGCTTATTGCGTCATCCTTTGGCGGTCCGTGAACTCCGTTTTTTCGGCTCTCGTCGCTCGCACGCTGCATGAGCACCAGCAGGTCGAGCAAGCGGACACGGTCAGGCTTTTACTGCACGACTATCAGGAACACAGTTCCGATTGGCTTTGGCTTGTCGACAGCGAGGGCCGCCTTGGGGAGATTTCCGATCGTTTCGCTGAAGCGGCGCAAAGGTCGGCCCAGAGGCTCGAAGGAAGCAATCTGCTCGATCTTTTCGACGCTTGTCCCGAGAAGGAAATTCTTCGCGATCATATCGCCAACAAACGCGGCTTCAGCGATCTCACGCTGCCACTAACCATCGCGGACGAACAATGTTGGTGGACCCTCTGCGCTCACCCGCGCCTCTCCGCCGATCGCGCCGATGTAATTGGTCTTCGCGGCGTCGCCGCCAATGTGACCGCGGCCCGGCGCGCCGAGGCCAAGGTGGCCTATATGGCGCATTACGACGGATTGACGGATCTTCCCAACCGCTTCCTGTTCAACGAGACGTTGCAGCGCTCGCTGAACCGGCGCAGGGCCGGTCAAATCAATGCGGTGATGTGCCTCGATCTCGATCAATTCAAGGCCGTCAACGATACGCTTGGCCATCCCATCGGGGATCGGTTGCTCCAGACTGTCGCGCGGCGCGTGGAGAGCTGCGTGCGCGTTCAGGATCTGCCCGCCCGGCTCGGGGGCGATGAGTTCGCCGTGTTGCTATGCGACGTCGGTGGCCGGGACGAAGTCGCCGCCATCGCCGAGCGGGTCATCGAGGCGATAGCGCAGCCGATCGACATCGACGGCCAACTGATCTTGACCGCCACCAGCATCGGCGTGGCGCTGATTCCGGAACATGGCGACACAGTCTCGGAATTGCTCAAGAAGGCAGACCTCGCCCTCTATGACGCGAAGGCGAACGGACGCAGCCGTTTCAGCTTCTTCGAGTCGGGGATGGATGACGCGGCTCGCGAGCGGCGCGATTTGGAAATGGAGTTGCGGACGGCGCTGGGCAGCGACGAATTCGCGCTGCATTACCAGCCGCTCATCAACATCGAAAGCGGCGGGGTCTCGGGCTACGAAGCGCTTCTGCGCTGGCGCCACCCGCAGCGCGGCGTCGTCGGCCCCAACGAATTCATTCCCATCGCGGAGGATACGGGGCTGATTCTTCAGCTTGGCGAATGGGTCATTCGCCAAGCTATCGCCGAGGTCGCGCGCTGGCCCGAGCATCTCCACGTCGCCGTTAATCTTTCGCCATCGCAGATGCGCAGCGTTTCGCTTGTCTCCACGATTGTCAACGCGCTCGCCGCCTCGGGCGTCTCTCCGCGCCGATTGGAGTTGGAGATAACCGAAAATCTTTTGATGCAGGATAGCGAAGCGAATATCGCTATCCTGCACAGGCTGCGAAACCTCGGGGTGCGCATTTCGCTCGACGATTTCGGGACCGGCTATTCGTCGCTCAGCTATTTGCGCAGCTTCCCCTTCGACAAGATAAAAATCGATCGCTGCTTCGTGCAAGCCATCGACACCAATGCTGACTGCAGGGCGATCGTGGCGTCGGTGGCTGGCCTCGCCACGAAATTGGGCATGGTGACGACCGCCGAGGGCGTGGAAAGACCCGAGCAACTCGCGGAACTGGCTCTGGGCGGATGCACGGAAGCGCAGGGCTTTCTGTTCAGTCACGCCGTTCCCGCGGAGGAACTGACTGATCTTCGATCCAGACTGCTGATCCATGCTGAAAATTCGGAGGTTGAGAGATTTTCTGGTTCGACGCCGAGGCGCGAGTTGGCCGGCGCGCGCATGGCGCAACGGGCCTAATGAAATTGGCGGGGCGCGAAGACGCGCCCCGCCAATTTTTCCACTTTAAGCCTATGATCGCCAGGCTCAGGCCTTGGCGGCCTGCTTGTGGGGAATCCCTTCCTTGTCCAAAAGGGCCACCAACTCTCCCGACTGGAACATCTCGCGGGTGATGTCGCAGCCGCCGATGAACTCGCTTTTCACGTAGAGCTGGGGAATGGTGGGCCAATTGGAGTAGGCCTTGACGCCTTCGCGGATTTCGCCGTCGGCAAGGACATTGATCGCCTTGTAGGGCGCGCCGACATGATTGAGGATTTGCACCACCTGCATGGAAAAGCCGCACTGCGGCGCCTGCGGCGTGCCTTTCATGAAGAGCACAATGTCCGCGCTCTCGATCTCGCTTTTGATGCGTGAATTGGTGTCGGTCATTCTTTGTCCTTTCAAACGGAAGTCAAGGTTCCGCGTTCTTCGACGGCGAAGATTATCTCACGCCTCCCGCTTGTTCCTCAAGCCGCTTTCGTGGTCAACGCCAGCGCGTGTAACTCCGTGCCCAACCTGTTCCCAAAGGCCGCATTGACCAATTGGTGCTGGCGCACGCGGCTTAGTCCGGCGAAAGCCGGGGATGTGACCGTGGCCGCCCAATGGTCGTCGTCGGCCGCGAGCGGCGTCAATTCGACGATTGCATCCGGCAAGGCGGTCTTGATGATGCGTTCGATTTCAGCGGCGGGCATCGGCATTTTCACTCACATCCTTGTCGTAAAAAGCACGGTCGTTTCCGGCCATGTAGTCCGGAAACGGGGTTTCATGCGCCTTGCGAAGCTCTCGGAGCAATATCGGCGCCTCGTTCGGCAAGGTCAATGCGTCCCCACCCGTGCGGCCGATCCGCGTGACGGGAACGCCAACGGCTTCGGCCGCACGAAGCAGCGCCTCGGCTTTTTGAGGCGGCGAAGAGAGGAGATAACGCGCCTGATCCTCGCCGAAGAGAATGGCGTGAGTCGGACCCGGAGGGAGTTCTTCGACGGTCGCTCCGATTCCGCCCGAAAGAACCATTTCGGCCAGCGCCACGGCGAGTCCGCCGTCGGAAATATCGTGAACGGCGCTCACCGAGCCGGAAAGAACGAGTTCGCGGACGAAATCGCCGTTGCGCCGCTCCACCGCGAGGTCGACGGGGGGCGGCGCGCCGTCCGCGCGCCCCATGAGGTCGCGCGAATAAATCGATTGGCCGAGCCACCCTTCCGTCGTCCCGACCAGAAGGAGAGTGTCGCCTTCCGCGCCAAAGCCGGTCTGGGCGGCGAGAGCGACGTCCGCGATGACGCCTACCCCGCCGATGGCGGGCGTCGGCGGAATGCCCTTGCCCTGGGTTTCATTGTAGAGCGAGACATTGCCCGAAACGATCGGGAAATCCAGCGCGCGGGCGGCTTCTCCAACGCCTTCGAGGCAGCCGATGAATTGCCCCATTATCTCGGGCTTTTCCGGATTGCCGAAGTTGAGATTGTCGGTGAGAGCCAGAGGCTTGGCGCCGCGCGCCGTTATGTTGCGCCAGCACTCGGCCGCCGCCTGCTTGCCGCCTTCCCTGGGGTCGGCGGCGCAATAGCGCGCGGTCACGTCGGTCGAAAGAGCAAGCCCTTTCGGCCCGTCGCCGATCCTTACGACGGCGGCGTCCCCGCCGGGCGCCCGAACGGTGTTTCCGAGAATCAAATGATCGTATTGCTCCCACACCCAGCGCTTGGAGCAGAGATCGGGCGTCGCCAGCAAGGCCAACAGGGCCAGATCGTTCGACGTCGGCGCTGTAATGGCGTCAGTATCGATTTTGGCAGGTGTCGGCGTTGGAGTATAGGGTCGATCGTAAAGGGGGGCCTGATCGCCGAGTTCCTTGATCGGGAGGTCCGCTTTCACTTGCCCTCGATGCTTGACCACGAAGCGGAGCGTATCGGTCGTCTTGCCGACGATCGCGAAATCCAGTCCCCATTTCCTGAAGATCGCCTCGGCGTTTTTCTCTTTTTCGGGCCGCAGCACCATGAGCATCCGCTCCTGGCTTTCCGATAGCATCATTTCATAGGCCGTCATGCCCTCTTCCCGGCAGGGCACGGCGTCGAGATCGAGTTCGACGCCAAGATTGCCCTTGGCGCCCATTTCGACGGCCGAGGAAGTCAATCCCGCCGCGCCCATGTCCTGAATGGCGATGACCGCTCCCGAAGCCATCAATTCGAGACAGGCTTCGAGCAAAAGCTTTTCCGAAAACGGATCGCCGACCTGAACCGTTGGGCGTTTTTCCTCCGTGTCGGCTTCGAAGGAAGCGGAGGCCATGGTGGCGCCGTGGATCCCGTCGCGACCTGTTTTAGAGCCAAGATAGACGATTGGATTCCCGACGCCCGCAGCCGCCGAATAGAAGATCGAATCTGTCTTCGCGAGGCCGACCGCCATGGCGTTGACCAGAATATTTCCGTCGTAGCTCGAATCGAAGGCGGTCGACCCGCCGACGGTGGGCACGCCGAAGGAATTGCCGTAACCGCCGATTCCCGCCACCACGCCGGCGACAAGGTGGCGCGTCTTGGCATGCTTGGGCGAGCCGAATCGCAGCAGGTTCAGGCAGGCGATGGGCCTTGCGCCCATGGTGAAAACGTCCCGCAGAATTCCTCCCACCCCAGTCGTCGCGCCCTGATAGGGTTCGATGAAAGACGGGTGGTTATGACTCTCCATCTTGAAAACGCACGCGTCCCCGTCGCCGATGTCGATGACGCCCGCATTCTCCCCCGGCCCTTTGATCACCCACGGCGCTTTTGTGGGCAGTTTCCGTAAGTGAAGGCGGGAGGATTTATATGAGCAATGCTCGTTCCACATGGCGGAAAAAATCCCCAACTCCGTGAAACTAGGGACGCGGCCGATCAGGGCGAGAATGCGCTGATACTCCTCCGGCTTCAGCCCATGCGCGGCGACGAGAGCATCGGTGATTTGCGGTTCGTGAGCGGTCAAATCGTCGCACCTTGGCTTGGAACTGAAGTAAATGCTGAGATTGCGGGCTTCCCGGCTCCCTTGACGGAGCTGTGCGTCAACGACCGATCTCCGCAAGCTTCGATTAATGCCGCCTCTCGCTTATGGCAACAGCTTCCGCCTGTTGCCAAAGTGACACAGGAGGGAAGAAACTGCGCCGGCCACGGGAAAATTTGATGAAGATCAAGTCGTTTTGCGGCAAATCATTGCAACTTAAATTCGACTCGACTGGCGCCTCGGCGTTGATCGGCATCCAATTTTTCCAGGGGGAACAGATGAAGACTGCTATCCGTGGCGCGTTAGCCGCCGCAATTTTGGGCGCCGCGGGCGCATCCGGCCAGGCCGCCGACCTGCCCTCGATCAAGGCCGCCCCGCCGCCGCCGCCGACCTTCGTCGACACCTATCAGCCTTTCCAGGTCCGCCTGAAGGTTGGCGCTGTGGTTCCGACAAACGGCCATGGCACGACCTACGATGGGGGCGCGGTGTATCCGGGTCTTGCGAACGGCGGCAGCATCGGCATCGCCACCGGCCTTTCCGGCGGCTTCGGCACGCAGGTTCCAGGCGCCAGCACCAGCACATCCTACTCGGTCATGCCGATGCTCGACGTCGCTTATTACCTGAACAGGAACTGGGCGATCGAGGCGATCTGCTGCGTGGCGCCGGCGCACATCCAGGGCACCGGCACGATCGCTTCCGAATTCGCCCACACCTGGGTGTTCCCGCCGTCCGTCATGCTGCAATATCACTTCACCAATTTCGGCGCCTTCCAGCCTTACCTGGGCGTCGGCGTGAACTTCACCACCTATTGGGGCACCCGCGTCAACAGCGGCCAGACTTGGCCCATATATGCCGCGCCCGGATCCCCGCTCTCTAACGCGGGGCTTGCTGGCGTCGGCGCCAACTTCTCTTCGGCCACCGTCACCCCGTCCTGGGGCGTGGTCGGTCAGGTCGGCTTCGACTATATGTTCAACGAACATTGGGGCGTGAACCTCGATCTCAAATATATCCAGATGCAGCCGCATGTTCACACCAATATTTCCGCCTTCGCGCCCGGAGCGTTCGGTGCTCTGGGTCCGCTATATATCCCCGCGTCGGTCTATCTGCCGATTGATCCGTTGGTCGTCAGCGCGGGCCTGACCTATCGCTTCGGCGGCGGCTCGGTGGCCCCGATCCTGGCGAAATACTGAGTTACCGAAATCTTCGAAGAAGCCGGCTCCCGAATGGGGGCCGGTTTTTTTTTGGTTCTGTCGCGAATTTTACGTGGGGCCCAGACGCAGGACATCAGGCTGATGGAGGCTTACGCCGCGAGTGCGTGGAACTGTTTCGCCGGGCGCAATTTTTTCCCGAAATTTGCAATCGCCCTTCCCGGATCATAGGCATGAACTCGACGCCGGCGAGCGCGGCCGCGGCCGAGCGGAAGGATTTAAACCCGAGCGCCGGTCGCTTGATCGCTCGGCGATCCGGTTCGACGATGTTTTGAGATATTTCCTTCGCCGGATTTCGATGTCCGCCTCATCCTCCACATAATAGTGGCCCGCGTCATTGCATTTGACGAGGAGTTCTCAATCTCTGTCGCTTCGCAGCAGCGATGGAGGCGATTCGTGGCCGGGAAAGAGATTGGCGTCAAGAAATACCTCGTGCGCGGCTAACCGCGCATCCTTTTGAATGCGGATGTCTCGGAGGCTCGCGAAGGCTGGAGCGACGGCAAGATCGCCGAGGCTCTCGACACCAGCGTCGCCAACATCGAGCGCCCGCGACGGCTCGAAACGAAAACGGCAGAATCGTATCGTCGGTCGTGGCTGGCGGGAAACGCGCGGAGGGCTGGAGTAAGCACCCGAATCACACGCTGTACCATGGCCTTAAGCTATGCCCGCCAACCCCGCAATCACACGCCGTGAATAATTCCGGCTAGTGGCCGCCGTCATTGCTTTTGACGGTGAGTTCTGAATCTCTGTCGCTGCGCATCAGCGATGGAGGTGATTCGTGGCCGGGAAAGAGATCGCCGTCAAGAAATACGTGGTTCGCTTGAGCGCGGAGGAGCGTGAGAAACTCTCGGAGTTCATCCGCTCCGGGCATCGTTCGGCGCAGTTGTCGACGAAGGCGCGCATCCTGCTGAAGGCCGATGTGTCGGACGCCGGCGAAGGCTGGAGCGACAGCGAGATTTCCGCCGCTTTGGACACCAGCGTCGCTAACGTCGAGCGGACGCGCCGCCAATTGGTGGAGGAAGGGTTCGAGGCGGTATTGACGCGCAAATACAATCCGCGCTCTGCGCCGCGTCGAATTTTCGATGGCGTAGCGGAAGCCAAGCTGATTGCGCTGGCCTGCGGGCCGGCGCCGGCGGGTTACGCCCGATGGACGCTGAGCCTGCTCGAACAGAAGGTCGTCGAGCTGAATATCGTCGCCAAGGCCAGCGACAACACGATCGGACGCACGCTCAAAAAAACATTCTCAAGCCGCATCTTAAGCAGCAATGGGTGATCCCGCCGCACGCCAACGCGGGCTTCGTCGCCGCGATGGAAGACGTGCTGGAGGTCTATCAACGGCCGCATGATCGGCAGCATCCCGTAGTGTGCCTCGACGAGACGACAAAGCAAATGATCGCCGAGACGCGCGCGCCCATTCCCGCCGCGCCCGGACGCAAGGCGCGCCACGATTACGAATACGAGCGCAATGGCGTGGCCAGCCTGTTCATGATGTTCGCGCCGCTGGAAGGCTGGCGCTGCGTCAAGGTCGCCGACCGCCACGCCGCCATTGACTACGCGCATGTCCTCAAAGAACTATCCGATACGCATTTCCCTGACGCGACGAAGATCGTGCTGGTGCAGGACAACCTCTCGACGCACGTGCCGGCATCGCTCTACGCCGCCTTTCCCGCCGCCGAGGCGCGACGGCTCGTCGAGCGCTTCGAATGGCATTTCACGCCCAAGCATGGAAGCTGGCTCGACATGGCAGAGTCTGAGCTCGCCGTCCTTGCAACTCAATGCCTCGATCGCCGCATCCCCGACAAGGCGACACTGATTGCGGAAGTCGCCGCATGGCAAAACAATCGCAACAAGCGCTGCATGAAAGCCGACTGGCAGTTCACGACCGAAGACGCCCGCGTTAAGCTGAAAACCCTATACCCTCAGTTCGAATGACTCGGGCCACTAGTGGACTGTCACCGCAACTGAGCGCTGAAAATAGCCAGGGCGGCTTCAAAACATGGGTCGGTTCTCGGCGGAAAAGGCTTGTTCTACGGGTCTAATCTAGGCGGAAAACAACCGCCAAGAAATCCGCCTAGAGCACGAGGCCCAGGCGGCTTGATCGGATACAACCAATATATTCCGGGTCGCTTTATTCTTTAGCGCCCATAAGGTGGGCGTTACACTTCTTAAGGTATTTATTCCAGGTAAGTTTTGAATCTTTCTTTTTAAGCTCCGTCAGTTCGACTTTCCACTCAGCACGGCATTTTTTCTCGCGCGCGTCAGCGTCGGCATTTTCGTCCTTTGCAGGCGCGGTGGGCGCCGCCGCAGCAGCCGCTGGTTGCGGTTCGGTGGGCTCTTGAGTCGCCGCCGCGGCTTTGGGCGCCACTGCCGCTTCAGCGGGCGCCTCCGGGGCTTCTGTCGACTCAGTCTTAGGAGTAGTCGCAGCACTCAGATGGGCTTTACACTCCGCGAAAAAGTCCTGCCAAGGCTGGCCGTTCAGCTTGTTGTCCGTCTTAGCGGCTTGATATTGCGTGGCGCAGGCTTGCAATTCGGTGGTTTCTGCGCGCGCCGCGACTGCTGCGGCGAAGACCAGTCCTACGGTGAACAAGCCGATCGCGGCATGCAGAACGGCGGGTCGTCGGATCCACATATGGAGGCGCTCCTAGATACGAGTGTGCTTCTTGCTGTTCCGGCGGGAATGAACCCGCGCGGGCTCATGACAGCAAGGTTCGCGCCAGTTCTCCGCAATGAGACCGTCGATGAGATAGGGGCGCGCCGGACGGATTTTGACCGTGCTTCAAAGTAAAAAAATAGCCCCGCGACCGCTTATGCGACCGCGGGGCCTGCGCCGCTCGGATCGAACGGATCCGATTATTTCAAGGTAAACGGCACCACTGCGTCCAGACCGAACGTCACCTGTGAGCGCTTCGTTCCACCAGCAAAGGGCGTCACGTTATTCAGGGTTGTATCCCAACGAAGTTCCGGGCGCAGAATTACGTTGGCGATATAGGGGTTCTTTGGCACCTGAGGCGTAATCGTGACGCCGGCCGTGAGGCTGAGGTAGGTCGTTCCACTGTTCTGCGGCCCGGCCGTAATCACTGATGGCGCCGCGAATCCATGCTCGATGTTCACGTAGTCGAAATTGCCTGGGTAGGCGCTAACGAAAAAGTTGTTGTTGTCGCGGAACACCTCCAAGCGGCCGCCAATCTTGAATTGATCGTCGATCTTGTAGGTCACGTATTGAGCGATGCCGTAAGCCGAGACTCCCTGGCCGCGAAGGGTCATCGAATTCACGTTCCAGCCGTTGTCGTGATAATAGGCCGAGTCCGTGATGAATGTGAGCCTGTCCGTCGCCTTCCAAACGACGTTGATGTCATTCAGATAACGCCAGGCGGTGTTTGGATTGCAGCCGCAGGAGGCGGACACGCCGCCAACGGCGCCGAACGGCCAGCCGACGAGGTAGGGGTCGGTTTGCTTCGGATTTTCGGGTCCGTCGTGCGTGGCGGCGTTGATAACCAAATTGCCGTCAAGCAGATTCAACGCGATCACGCCAAGGATCGAAGGCGAGTTGTTGTTGTCGCCTGGCCAGCCGATGCTCGTATTCTCGCCGGTGGTGACGCCAGTGGAAACGTCAAGCCAGGAGTTTACATGGTCCGTCGCTAAAACGCCGGTGTGCATAAAGGGGCCGGCGTTGAAGATATAGGTGTGAGAATAAAACGGATTGTCCGGCGCCGTAATGACCTCGACTCCCAGCGGCGTCACGAATTGGCCGATCTTGAGGTCGACGCCTCCTTGGCTGATCGGCGAAACCCAGGGCAGATGCACAAGCCCATTCGCTTCGATCGGGGCGATTTGCGTGCGGCTGTTGATCGCGTAATCCAACTCGCCGAGATAATGCGTGTAACGCGCGTCTTCGCCTACGAGTCCCTGGAGCTTGAAGCCGAAGTCGTAACCGGTCGCCTTGGGATCGAGTGGGCGCTGGATGGTGAGAACGCCCTGATTGAAGTTCGGAGTGTCGGCGCGGTCGTCGAAGAGGCGGCCAAAATTGATTTTGTTGGCGGGATTCGCAAAATTGACTGTCGTACTGCCCTCGAGGTCTCCGGTGATCGTCACCGTGTCCCAGAATGACGGGAGCGGAGCGGGGGGGGCGTCTGTCTTGGCGGCCTCCAGATCCGCGCCGAAGGCGGAACCGCCTACGAACGTCGCCGCGGCCACGCCAACAAACAAGGACTTCTTCATTTTTTAAACTCCGAATCTGGGAGGTTGCATCTCTTACAATTGTTTTGAAATCGCTTTAGCTTGCAAGCTCAAGATCTAATCTTTTGCCTTTAAATTAAGCAACTCCAGCCATTGTCAAACTTTTATTCGACAGGGGCGACTAAAATGTCACATCTAGAGTTTATCCGAATTAATCAATTCGAATGAACTCTGATCGGTCACGTCTAATCATCCGCCGATCCGGCCCGAGGCGACTTCGCCTTGTGGGCGGTGCGCGCCGATCGATATTTGGCGACGAGCGGCTCCGTCGTGGTTGAGTTGAAGCGATAGTTCAAGCCGAGGCGCATGAAATGGCCGTCGAAGACGCGCTTGCGGGCGACGGCGGACTTTTCCGTATCCCATGGCGAGCGGGTCGCTCGGCGTGTTCGAGCCGGAGAAGAAGATGGGGGATCGCCCTTTGAGCGCCAGTGGAGAGCGCACGAAACATAAGTAAGGTGAAGCGCTCGAAACGGCGGATCGACGGCTCCCCCGCGAAGGTCGGGGAGCCCGCCACAATCAGAAGGTGAACCGTGTCGAGACGAGCCAGGCGTGGTTATAGGTTGGCGTTACCGCGGGAGTGAGGATTCTCGGCTCGGGCGAGACCGCGACCTGATAGCCGGCGCCGATGACGAATTTGATGTCCTTTGTCATAGGAAAGCGACCCAAAATAACGCCCGGCGTCAGGACCACCTGGTTCATGCCGGCGCGCGGACCGCTCGTCCACCAGGTGTCGTTTACTTCCAGTTCGGGCCAGAAATATTCCCAGAGATGATATTGAAAGGTGACATTGGTGACGACCGAGACGCCAGTATTGTGCACATTGCTCAACGGTATCGGCACGCCGACCGTGGCCTGGAAATCGAAATCGCCCCAACCCTTGCCGCCCGCGAGCGTCGGGGTTATCACCCATGCGTCTTGTGGGACGAGGAGCGAGTTGGCGGTCGGCGCCTGGAAGCCGAGAAAACCGCTGACAATGTAATTTCCATCGTCTTCGTTGGCGCTCAAGAAACGATGTTTGAGCGTAAGGAAGTTCCAGTCCTGAAGACCCGACAGCGCGGGGGTGGCGACCGGAAATCCGCGGTCTTTCTTCGACCAATTCGATGTATAAAACTCATGGCGATCCGAGAGATCCGGGACGTTGAGCAGAATTTCGTCCGTCGTGGTCGGGATAAGCTCCAGCCCCTTGCCGCTGAAAAAATTGGTGGTCACGGCGCCGTTCTCCGTTTTTTGCCAGGACTGGTCGTAGCGAAATTCCTGTTCGAGGCGCGGCGTAATGGTCGCCAGAGGCGTCATCCAGTGCGGCTGTGTGTCTTTTGCTTCCTGGGCGCGCGTTTGCCAATTTTTTATGTAGTCGTCGATAGAGGTGAAGGGCTCGAGTGGAGCCGCCGCCGGCTGCGGGGCCGGAACGGGCGCGTCGTCCGCGCGCGCCATCGTCGCGGCCGCGCACAAGGCTCCAGCCGCAGCGGCCATTTGAAAAACTCGCGCCGCGAGTTTGCGATATTTGATCGCCGCTTTATTGCTCATTTTCCGTTCCTTTTCGCCCAAGTTCGCCGCCGCGACTCCGCCATCGATTTCAGTCCAAATTTGTCTTGGATGCTTAGCGATAAGATTATCACCGCATTGGCGGGGCTATGCTATGCTCGGATAAATCTAGACGTCATATCGTCATATAAATCATTTTCCATTTCTTCGAGATAATTAGCAATTAGGAAAATGGTAAGCAATTAAAGTTTTTATATTTGTGATATAAATGCAACATGCTCGGATGCTCCCCGATAGCGTACGCGTCAAGTTTATTCATTTTCCGCCCCGCTCGAAAATTCGGCCCAGAAGCCTCGCCTCCCATTCGTTTCCACTTATTTCCTCCAGGAAACAGCAACCTATGGCACTGGCCGCTTGTCCTGGCGCGGCAGGGATCGAGACGAAATAGGCCGTCCGTTATGTAAATCGATTACTAACTAAAAATTTCCGGATCGCAAGTCGAAAAAGCGTTGTTAAAACAAATTCGCAGCGCTAGTTGCATAACTGCAACGCCTGCACCATGAGAATGCATTATGGTCAAAAAACTCGCTGGTTTTGCGCGGAAAAACGTCGCGGAACGTCTCGGGGGAAGTACAATAGAACTCCCCAATACACCTATTTAACTTTGCAATGACGCTAGAAGGCAATATAAATCGCTGTAAGTCAGGTCTGGCGCGGTTGACTGCGACGTAAAAACGCGGAGCACGCCCTCCCGCGTAACCGGAGACGTTGAAACCTTCTTGGTTCGCGCGTGGAAAGGCGGATCAAACCGCCGCGGAATGACGCGCGGCGCCCCTGCCGAGATATTCGTCGAAAGCGGCGGCCGCCAATCGCACCAATGGCCTGCCTGCGGGCGCCATGGTCACGCGGCGGCCCTCGACTTTCAGCAACCCCTGACGCTCGAGGGTTTCGAGTTCCGGCCTCGCCGAATCGAACGCTTCCCGAGCAAAGCCATGCTTTTGCGCAATTTTTCCGTATTCGACCACGAAATCGCACATCAACCGTTCGATCGCTTCTCCACGCGCGATGTCTTCGCGCGTGAAGGCTAGACCGCGCGTGGTGGCGAAGCGTCCGGCCTCGATCGCTCTGCGCCAGCCGGCGTTGTCGGTGGCGTTGCCGATAAAGCCTTGCGGCAGCCGTCCTATCGAGGAAACGCCGAACGGCAGCAGGGCGTCGGCGGCGTCGGTCGTGTACCCTTGGAAATTGCGCCGCATTCTTCCCTCGCGCGCCGCCCGCGCCAGCGGGTCGTCTGGCAAAGCGAAATGGTCGAGGCCGATCGCCTGATAACCGGCGGCTTCCAACGTGGCGCGCGCAATCTCGGCCTGGGCGAACCGCTCGGCGGCTCCCGCCAGCGCCGCCTCGTCGATCAGCTTTTGATGGGTCTTGAACCAGGGCACATGAGCATAGCCGAACACGGCGAGACGCGAGGGCGCCAATCCCGCCGCCAATCTCGCGGTGTGGGCGACATCGTCGCGCGTTTGACGCGGCAGGCCGTACATGAGATCGAAATTCAGCGCGGTTATGCCGCCCTCGCGCAACAAGCCGACAGCATGGGCGACCGTCTCGTAGGGTTGGACCCGGCCGGCCGCTTCCTGGACATGGCGATTGAAATCCTGAACCCCGAGGCTCGCGCGATTGACGCCCGCTCGCGCCAGGGCCTCGACCAATGGCTGCGTCAACAGGCGTGGGTCTAGCTCCACGGCGTGCTCGACGCCGGGATCGACTGCGAAATGCCGCCCGACGCATTCGGCGATTTCGACGAAGCGGGCCGGGCCAAGCATGCCGGGCGTCCCGCCGCCCCAATGGACGCCGACCACGCGTCGCGCTTTCGTCGCGGCTGCGACTAGCTCGATTTCCCGCATCAAGGTCTCCTTATAGACCGTGAGCGGCGCGTCCTGACGCAAGGCTTTCGTATGGCATCCGCAGTAAGCGCAAATCTCCGCGCAAAACGGCACATGAAAATAAAGCGACAAGGTCGCCTGTTCAGGCAATTCGGCGAGCCACGCGCCGGTCTGGTCGGTGCCGATCCGCGCCGAAAAATGCGGAGCCGTGGGGTAACTCGTATAACGCGGCGCGGCGCGCTCCGCGAGCGCGAGAGAGGCGGAATCCATCAACGGTCTCGCTTGATTGGCTGCTGAACGAGAAAAAGTCGCGACGACCGCACCCTAACTTGTGGCGCGACCAATTTGAAGCTCGACCGCCGTACCGTCGCCGACTCCGAGCGCCGCCATGTGGCCCTGTCGAAAAATTTCCTTTCCGGCGCGCTTGCGCCTTCGCGACGCCCGGATTCGAAAACCGTCAGCGCCGCAGAAGCTTGAGCGAAGTAATGCCGCCGGGAGCCGCCGTTCGCCGCGCTTTTTAACGCGCTCGGATCAGTCGCCCCCTTTCAATTCATGCTATTCTGATGTTAGTCCTTGGCTTGAAAAATCAAAGGGACGGACGAGCCAGCCGACCCGAATTGTCCTGGAGAGAAACTTTGAGGGTTTTCACACCTTCGTCCGCCCGCACGCTCGGCTTTTTCATTGCGATTGCGGCGCTCGCGCCGTTGAGCGCGGCGGCCCTGGATTCTCAGCCAAGCGGCGCGGCCGGCCGTTACGCCATCCTCAGGGCTGAAAACAGAGACACCGGCTGCATGCTGACGCTCGAGACGCAACCGCGCGCTGGCGGATACAAGGCCCAGCTCGCTCCCGCCTGCCGCGACAATGGCATGGTCATCTTCGACCCGATTGCTTGGAGCCTGGAGCGCGGACGCCTGGCTTTGACGGCGCGCAAAGGCCACAAAACTCATTTCGAGCGGCAACAGGACGGGACTTGGCGCCGCGACGCAAAGGAAGGCAAGGAACTGAGCCTCAAACCGCTCTGACAGAAAGAAAAAGGGCCTTCCGGAACGAGGTCCGGAAGGCCGCCCGTCGCCTGGGGCGGGGAGTGCGCGGCGACGGGAAATCCTAGCGATAGAAGGAGGAAACAGCCAAATATCGCCGCCAACTCGATATCAAACCGCCTGGGCGAAAAAGAAGCATTTAGGCTACAGTGGAAGTTTCGATGCGCACGTCCGCCGGAGCGCCACCACTATTGAAGGCAAGTTACAGTTCCCAGTCTGAACGCTACCTGACCGCGCCGTTCATATTCCAGTCAGGCGCGAAGGGCTCAAGTCGCCTACGAAAAACTGGTGGTGGAGCGGTGGGCGCTTCGGGCTTGGAAAGATCAAGCGGGCGTCCATGAACGGGCGCACGGAGGAGGCCCCCGAGTGACCAACAATCAAACGATCCGCCTGCTCATCGCCGAAGATCAGCCGATGATACGAAAAGCGTTCGTCTCACTGCTGGAGTTGGAGCCGGATATTACGGTCGTCGCCAGCGCCGCCGACGGGGCGGAAGCGATCAGCGCGGCCCGGGCTTTTCTGCCCGACGTCGTGCTCATGGACATTAAGATGCCTCGGATCGACGGCATCGCCGCGACGCGCGCCATTCTGGCCGAAAACCCGCATACGCGCGTCATCGTGCTCACCACTTTCGAAACCGACGAGCTGGTGTTCGAGGCGATTCTCGCTGGCGCCCACGCCTATTTGCTCAAAGACGCCGAGGAGAGCGAAATTCTCGACGCCATCCGCGCCGCCGCCCGCGGGGAGGCGCGCCTCTCCCCCCGGATCGCGGAAAAGATAATCGGCGAATTTCGCCGCGTTAAATTTCCCGAAAGAGTCGGAGCCCAAGCGGAGCGGGAGCCGCTTACGGAGCGCGAAAAAGAAGTGCTCGCGGGAGTCGCGGCGGGCAAGGGCAACCGCCAAATCGCCAAGGAGTTGAAACTCGCGGAAGGCACGGTGAAAAATCACGTGAGCACCATTCTCGCCAAACTGCATCTGCGCAGCCGAACCGAACTCGCGATCAAAGTGCTCTCGGGAAAATAGTCTTTTCTCGATCGGCTATTCCGTCCGCCGCCAGATCGCCGCCCCAAGCCGCTGAAACAGTTGGGGAACTCCTTGGCCGGTCTTGGCGCTCGTGTATAATTCCTCGGCGGAGGAGTGGACGGCGGGTCCGAGGTCGCGCGGCGGGGGCGCGAGGTCGATCTTGTTGATGATGATCATGATTGGCCGGCCCGGAAAGCGTTCCTCAAATCTGGCCGCGAGCGACGCCGACTTAACGATCGTGCTGGGACGAGATGCGTCCGCGACAATGATCGCTCCCGAGGCGCCCGCCACATAAACGGTGTCGAAAATACGATTCCCGAAATCCCCGTCGGTGTCCCAGAGCACCAATCGAAGCGTCTGCCCGCCGCATTCGGAGCCGAGTTCGAGATCGTGGGTGAGCACGTCGACGCCGATCGTGGTTTTGTAATCGCTCTCGAATTTGTCGAAGACATAGCGGCGCGCCAGAGAGGTTTTCCCGACGCCGATATCGCCCAGCAGCATGACTTTCGCTGATATCATCGAATTTCAAATTCACCTTCGAAGGGTCGCTCGAAAACAACGCGCCGGCTTCTGTTCGGGCCAACGCTGCCATCCGCGAGCGGCTCGAGCGCCGAACGCGACACCAGCGCGAGCTTCTCGCGTGGAACTCCGCGCTCGACGAGCATGGCGGCCACCTTCTCCGCGCGTTGGCGGGAGATGGCCGCGTTTGTCGCTTGAGATCCGCTCGGATCGGCGTAACCCGCCACCCGTAGATTTTCGCCCGTGCTTTTAAGAAGACTGGCGAGTTCGTCGAGACGAGCGCCCACGACGCCGGGATCGGCCACATTGTCCTGTCTGTTGAAAAACACGGCGAAGTTTTCGATCAGCTTGTTCAATTTCGTGGCGGGCTTTTCCGCCTCCTGCTCGAGGCGGCGCAATTCGCCTTGCGCCTGCTCCAATTCCTTTTGCAACGCGCCCACCGCCCGCTGAGCGTCCGCCGACGCCCCTAGCGCGCGCTGCATGTCCGCCAGGGCCGCCGCGGAGGCGAGCGCTACGACGTCGCGCTCGACGCGATAGGGCCGCGCGGCGGGAGCAATCATATCGAGAACGCGTTGCGGCTCATTCTCGTTGGGCGCTAGCCCGTGAAGCACGACTCGCTCGTTGTCATGATCCACTTCGAGCCGCAGCGGATATTCGGCGAGACCATGGTCCGCCGAATAGGCGGCGGCGTAGGCTTTTTCGATGCGATAATCGCGCAAGGCGCGCAAGGCGGGTTGGTAGGCGGCCCAGGCCAGCAGCGCAACGACGACAGCGGCGACGATTTTCAGCGGCGTTTTGCTCGAAGGCTTCGCGGATTCGTCTTTTAGCGCCACGTTGAGTTCGTCGCTCAGCGCTTGCGCGTCGACCGCTCCCCCGTCTTTTTCGTGAGTTTCGACGATACCCAGAAAAGCCTCGTCGAGCCGGCGCTCGCGGGCGCTGGACAATTCTCCCGAAAACTCGGCCGCAACGATAACCCGCGCCGAAGCCCGCAGGAAGACGTGGTTCGCGCCGAGATCGAGCATTCTCAATTCGCCGCCCCTGTCGGCGTAGACAGTGGCGGCGAATTCCGTGATGGCGGCGATGAGACCGCTGGTCAGTTCTTCGTGCTCGCCGCTATCGGCGGGCGCCTGGGGCCATGACGCCAGCACGCGGCCGCTGCCGCGCTCGAGAAGCAACGCCTGTTTAACGCTTGCGGCGTCCGCCTCCGCCAGCGCCACTTCGGCCATCGAGCGTCCCGTCA
The DNA here is from genome assembly GCA_002862095.1 of Methylocystis sp. KS32. Classification (GTDB taxonomy): domain Bacteria; phylum Pseudomonadota; class Alphaproteobacteria; order Rhizobiales; family Beijerinckiaceae; genus Methylocystis. The sequence goes on from PHSQ01000001.1 coordinate 629,043, forward strand.
TCAACGCGCGCAGACGCAGCCGCCAGACATTGGTCGACACCATCTCGTCGATGCGGCGATTGAGAGATTCGACGAGTTCGCGAAAAGCGTTCGCGACCGCGGCCGTGACGAGGCGGCCCGTGATCGGGTAGAGCGCCTCGACCATCATTTCCTTGGAATTCTTGATTTCGCTGCGAATCGCCGCCACGATCAAGGGTGCGACGACGCTCGCGAGTTCCCGATGTTGAGCGACTTCGGCCTTGCGCAGAGCGTCGACCAGAATTTCGGCGGTCGCGGCTTCGAGGCGCGATCTGTCGCCCACATAGCCGTCGAGGCGCACGAGCCCTTGTTCGACTTCGTCGAGGCGGCGGTTTTCGTCGCCTAAAAGAAGCTGCCTGAGCTTGTCGAAATTCTGGCGCGCCGCTCCGGAATCAGCCATTTCCGCCGCCTTTTCGCTGGGAGCCCAGATTTTGTACTGTGGCCCCGAGCTGCGCGATCGCCGAACCGACCGCGTGAAGCGACGCCGAATGATTTTCCTCGGTGTCTCGCGAAAGCTGGGTGATCTGGCTCTCCAGCGCGGCCAGCCGGGCCAGAAAATCGGCGCGCATCGCCTCGATTTTCGCTTCGAGCGCCTCGAAGTTCTGCTCGGCGGAACGTTTGGCCTCGCCAAACAGGAGCTCCCGCACCTGCTCCATCGGGTCGATCGGAAGCGCCTGTTTGCTCGGTACGCCGGTCTCCTCGTCTCCGGTCTCGTTCCCCGTGCGCGCCATGTCTGCTAACTCCTGAAAACAGATAAATATCTACGATAAAGCCGGTTGTTTTACCGCCCGCCGGCGCCCGTTTACCTTTGGCGACTGCGCGGCGACGCGATCAAACCAACGCCTCGTCACTCCGCCGGAAGCAAAAACAACCGATTGATCGAAGCTAGGTTTCTCTATCAAACACGCACCCGGCTGGAAACGTCAATTTTCTCAAAAAACGGGAGGCTCAAACGCCCAGAGCGCCAGCTTCACGCAAGTTGGCGTAAATATAGGATTTTTTACTTCACGTCGAAGCATCGGTCGTCTTTGGTTAGCAATAGTTTTTCCAAGCCGCGGCGTCTCGCCCTGGCGAAAGTCACTGTAGGCCATGACTATTAGCACTTACAGCACAGCAAGCGCGGGCGCAGTTTCACCTTAGACTTCCTGGACGCGGCTCCGTTGCGCGCCCGGGGAGGGGGTAGGAAATAAAGAAATGATAGAGTGTGATTTAATGTCCGCCGCCGCCGACCAAAGCTCTTCCAAACCCGCCGTGGCGAATTCCGAAGGCGCGCAATGGCCGAACGACACGCTGACGCGCCTCGATATAGCGGAGGCGATTTTCCAACGCTGCCAGGGCCTGTCGAAACGCGAGGCCAAGCGGCTGGTCGATTCGGTCATCGAGGAGATGATCGGAGTTTTAACCCGGGGCGAGACCCTCAAGCTTCACGATTTCGGATCCTTCGTCGTGCGTAAGAAAGGCGAGCGGGCGGGACGGAACCCGCGCACCGGCGCCAGAGTCCCGATCGAGCCGCGAAAGGTGGTGGTCTTCAAGGCTTCGCCCAATATGAAGGCTACGGTGAACGGCTCGAACCAGCCGAAAAGCCATCGGCGCAAGGGAGCGAAAAGCGCAAAACAGCGTTGAAGCGAAAACGCGAAGCCTTCGCGGCGAGTCCGACTCAAGGCAATGCGCCGCGCATGAGCTTCCCATTGGCGTTGCGCGGCAGGGCCTCGATAAGCATCGCCGCTCTCGGGCGCTTGTAGCTTGCGAGATGCCGAGCGCAATGATCGAGGATCTCGGCCTCGGTTAGGTCATAGTCGCCGCGCGCGACGACAAAGGCCTTGATGATGCTGGCGCCCGGATCGCGGCCAGGGCGCTCGGCGACCGCCGCATCGACAATATAGGGATGTTCGAGAAGGCATCGCTCGACCTCGGCGGGCGCCACGCGATAGCCGCCGGCGTTCATAATCTCGTCGGCGCGCCCATGCAGCCAGACATAGCCCTCGGGGTCCATCTCCACGAGATCGCCGGAAACGAACCATTCTCCGCGCAACGCCTCTCGTTCCTCGTCGGGACGCTTCCAATATCCGAGCATGAGGCCCGGCTCGTCCCGATGCACCGCCATCAAACCAATTTCGCCGCCCGGCAAAGGCGTCTCGCCGCCCTCGCGGGGAAGCACCGCGACGCGACGGCCGGGCTGTGGCCGGCCGGGCGATCCGGGCCGCGCCGGCGTCGTGGGGCCGCTGGAGATGAAGGTGGAGATTTCGCTCATGCCATAGGCTTCGAAAATCTCCTTGCCGGTGTGCGCCCGCCATTGGGCCAGCAAATCCGGGGTCAGCGTCGCCCCGGCGGAGAGCCCGTGGCGAAGGCTGCGAAGATCCTTCGCCTCATCCGACGCGTATTTGAGAATCTGACGGTAGACGCCGGGGACGGCTGCGAAGATCGTCGCTTCGCACTGCTTCACGAGGCGCGGCCATACCGCCGGGTCGGGGCGGCCATTATAGAGAACCGCCTGGGCCCCGCAGGCGAGAGGGTCCACAACCCCGACGCCAAGAGTATAGGTCCAGTTTATCGCTCCGGCATGGAGCATCACGTCGGTTGGTTCGAGCCCCATCCAATGCCGATACATCACCCGCCGCGCCCAGGCGGCGCGATGGGCGTGGATCACGCCCTTGGGCCGGCTCGTGGTTCCCGAGGTGTAAACCATATAGGCGGGGTCGTTCGCCCCAGTATCCGCGTAATCCACGAGGGGCGCGGCCTCCTGCAGGCGCGAAAGCTCGGCGGGCGGGAGAACGCGCAAGCCTGCGGCGTCGTAAGTTTCGTGGACGAAGGCTTCGCCAAGGACCAGCGCCGAGGCGCCGCAGTCGGCGCGAAGAAAACCGGCCTCTTCGAAAGTGAGTTGCGCCGAGGCGAGCAAAGCCACGTAGCCAGCCGCTATCGCCCCAAAATAGGCGAGCGCGGCGTCCGCCTCGTTGCCCATACGAATCATGACCCGCGCCTTGGGCGGCAACCCGAGCGAAATGAAGCCCGCCGCCAGCCGGCGGACCTTTTCGTCGAACTCGCCATAGGTCCAACGCAGCACGTTTTCGTCGCCAACGATGCTCAGCGCGATTTTGTTGGGCTGCCGGCGCGCGTTTTCCGCGAGGCAATAGCGGGCGAGGTTGAAACGGTCTGGCGCCGGTTCGCGCATGTGAGGTTGTTCCGGTTTTGTCGGCTGCGGACCTAATCGAACAGGCTTGAAACGCTCTCTTCCTTCGCCGTACGGGCGATGGCCTCGCCGATCAGGTGGCCGATCGGGATGACGCGGATGTTATGCGCCGCCTCGACCTCGGGGGTCGGCTTGATCGTGTCCGTGATGACCAGTTCGAGCAACTTGGATTTTGCGATCCGCTCCGCGGCTTGTCCGGAAAGCACGCCATGAGTGATATAGGCGGAGGCCGAGACCGCGCCAGCGGCGAGCAGCGCCTCGCCGGCGTTGCAAAGCGTTCCGCCCGAATCGACGATATCGTCGATGAGGATGCAATTGTGGTCCCGGACGTCGCCGATGATATTCATGACCTCGGACTCGCCCGCCCGCTCGCGGCGCTTGTCCACGATGGCGAGCGGCGCGTCGATCCTCTTGGCCAGCGCCCTCGCGCGCACCACGCCTCCGGTGTCGGGCGAAACCACCATTACATTCTTCAGCTTGGAATGCGACTTGATGTCCGCGACAATGACGGGCGCGGCGAAAAGATTATCCGTCGGGATGTCGAAGAAGCCTTGCAACTGCCCCGCGTGCAGATCGACGGTCAACACGCGATCAGCCCCCGCGCGGGTGATGAGATTGGAGACCAGCTTGGCGGAAATCGGCGTGCGCGGACCCTGTTTGCGATCTTGCCGGGCGTAGCCGAAATAAGGAATCACCGCCGTTATGCGCCGCGCCGAGGCCCGGCGCAGAGCGTCGATCATGATCAACAATTCCATCAGGTGGTCATTCGCCGGAGCGGAAGTGGACTGTATGACGAAGACATCCTGCCCACGCACGTTCTCGAGCACCTCGACCCAGATTTCCTGATCGGCAAAACGCCGTACGACGGCCCGACAAAGCGAAACGCGCAGATGCCCCGCGATCGCTTCCGCCAACGCCCGGTTGGAATTGCCTGCGATAAGTTTCATCGCCGCCATCGACTATCCTCGATCATTGAACCAGCGGCCTCATAGCAGCCGGGCGTCGCGCGAACAATACGACGAAACGATGACCGAGCATTTTCAAATGCTCGGCGCGCTCACGGCAGAGCCATGAATTGTTAATGCGTCGAGGCGGGAAAGAGATTTCAAGGGCCTGGAGGGGGAGATCCTTGGATGAGGGCGAATTTTCTGGACCACATCAAGGAAATTGAGGACGGCCGCATTCCGGGGATGCCGAGCTATCCGCCCCATTGACGCCATCGGGACGCAAAAGGCCATCGCCGCCAGGATCATCGAGAAAAAGGCCGATTACGTTGTTGCCAGGAAGGAAAATCAGGGCACGCGGCACGCCGGCTGGCTCGCCGAGCGCCATCCACAGTGGACGGGCTCGCAGTCGATCGCCGCGCTCCCATGCCTGCGCATGGGCAAGAAAACCGCCGCCGTCTCCAAGGAAACGCGTTTTTCTACATCTCCTCCCCGCCACCCGAGCCAGCGCGGCTCCTTGCCGCCACGCGTCGACATTGGCGCATAGAAAACAATCCGCATTGGAGGCTCGATGTCGCGTTTCGCGAAGACGAACCCCGAACCGGCAAGGGCCACAGCGCCAAAAACCTCGCCATCATGCGACACGCCGCGCTCGACATGCTCAACCGCGAACCGACCAAATCCCAATCAAACCAAAGCGCCTCAAAGCCGCCATCAACCCAGACTTCCGCGCCGCCCTCCTAAAATGTTAACGATTCATGATCCCGACCTGGACACGGCGTCGATTGCGCTTGCTTTATATCGCGGGCCGATATAGAGATGGTTGCAATACAAAACGCTCGGCGCGCGCAGGCGGCGCCGCTATACACAAATTCCCCAGACGAACCCTTGAAAAGACCTCATCCCAGAGGATGAGACGGCGGCGGAATCCCCGGAAAACAAACAAGCTTCAACCACGGACGCGCCCCCCAAGACACGCCGGTCTTCGGCGAGTTTGCAATTTGTAAGCTCCGGCATCACTCTTGGCGTTTCTTCGCGGCTCTTGGCCACCCCCTTGCTGGCGAAGCGGAATCATGTCCCGGCGCTTCGCCCAGTTTGTTGTTTACTGGGGCAAAACCAAAGGAAATAAAAATGAAAAGAGATACCGGCGCGATTTTGAAACAGCTCGTGTGGATTGTGGGCGGAATCGCCTGCCTCTTCGCGCTCATCCACTTCGCTCCCATCATTTCGCACGGCGGTTGACGCAAGAGGACGCGAGGGCGGTTTTCCTTCCTCGCGCCCCTCTTCTCGCAGGCGACATAGGCGCCGCAATCCGCTATGCCTTGCCGACATGAATTCCAAAGGGCAGGAGCACAGCATGAAGCGCGGCCTCATTCCTTTCGTATCAGCTTCCCTTCTCGCCTTTTCGGCGAGCGCCGCCAGCGCCTTCGAGGTTAAGAGCCCGGACCTCGTCTCGGGCAAGCCGATGGCCGAAAAATTCGTATACAACTCCTTCGGTTGCAAGGGCGAGAACGTCTCGCCAGCGCTGGAATGGAGCGACCCGCCGACCGGAACCAAGAGCTTCGCGGTGCTGGTCCACGACCCCGACGCCCCGACCGGCGGCGCGGGCTTCTGGCATTGGCTCGTGATCGACATTCCGGCTTCCGCGCGCGGCCTGCCCGAAGGCGCGGGCTCCGCCGACGGCAAGAAACTGCCGGCGGGCGCGAAACAGCTCGACACCGATTTCGGCGACGCGGGCTATGGCGGCCCCTGTCCGCCGCCTGGCCACGGCGCGCATCGCTATAATTTCACCGTCTACGCGCTTCCGGTCGAAAAGCTCGATCTGCCGGCCAACGCCCGGACCGCCATCGTCGGCTTCACCGTCAACGGCAAGGCGCTGGCCAAGGCGACGCTGACGGCGACCTACGGCCGCTGAGCTTGCCTTTCGGCTCGACGCTCGCGGCGCTCGCGACCGAGGCGGCTCTCGGCTATCCGGGGGTTCTGTTCGCGCGGATCGGCCATCCCGTGGTCTGGATCGGCGCGGCGATCGAGGCGCTGGAGACGCGCCTCAATCGTGGTTCGCCGCCGCGCCGCCGCGCCAACGGAATTTTTACGGCGGCGCTGCTGCTGGCGGGCGCCTTCGTCATCGGCGGCGCGCTGCAAGCCGCGCTGCTCGCGCTCCCCTTTGGCGTCATTCCGCTCGCGCTCGTCTCCTCCAGCCTGCTGGCGCAAAGGAGCCTTCACGATCATGTCGCGGAGGTCGCTGGCGCCGCGGGGTTTTCGCTGGAGGAAGGCCGCGCGGCGGTTGCGAGGATCGTGGGGCGCGACGTCTCGCGACTCGACGAGGCCGGCGTCGCCCGCGCCGCCATCGAGAGCCTCGCCGAGAATTTCTCCGACGGCGTCGTCGCGCCGGCGCTGTGGATGGCGCTGTTCGGCCTGCCCGGCGCACTGGCCTATAAGGCGATCAATACCGCCGACAGCATGATCGGCCATCGCTCGGCGCGCTACGTCGATTTCGGCTGGGCTTCGGCGCGGCTCGACGATCTCCTGAATCTCCCGGCCTCGCGGCTCGCGGCTCTGCTGCTGGCGCTGGCCTCTGGGCGCGGGGCGCGCGAAGCCTTGCGGGCGATGGGCCGCGACGCGAAAAAACACGCCTCGCCCAACGCCGGCTGGCCCGAGGCGGCGATGGCCGGCGCGCTCGGCCTCAAACTCGGCGGCCCGCGCGCCTATGGCGAGCGCGAGGTCGCGGGGGCGCCCCTGGGCGACGGGCGCTTTGAGGCCAACGTCAGCGACATCCGCCGCGCGCTGACGCTTTACCAACTGGCGCTGGCGGGCTTATGGGGGCTGATGGCGGTTGGGGCGGCGGCCGGGCTTCGAACGGGTTCCCTTCCGCTGTCTTGACACCTTCGCCCCGGCGCTACATTGCTTCGGCCAATCCGGCGCGTCTCGCGCTCTTTCGCAGCTCCGCGAACGGCCCAAAGGCCGCGACGGACGCCAGACAGGAAAAGACGCAGAAATGAACATACAGCAACGCTCCGCGAAGGCGCCGCTCAAGATTCTGCTGTGCTCGCCGCGCGGTTTTTGCGCCGGGGTGGTGCGGGCCATCGACGCGGTCGAGCGCGCGCTCTCCATGTATGGCGCGCCGGTCTATGTGCGCCACGAGATCGTCCACAACCGCTATGTGGTCGAGGCGCTGAAGGCCAAGGGCGCGATCTTCGTCGAGGAGCTGGAGGAAGTCCCCGACACCAAGGCGCCGGTGATCTTTTCCGCCCACGGCGTCGCGAAGTCGGTCTCGGCCGCCGCCGCCGAGCGCAATTTCCTGGCCATAGACGCCACTTGCCCGCTGGTCACCAAGGTCCATCGCGAGGCGGAAATCCATCATAAGCGCGGGCGGCGCGTGCTGCTCGTCGGCCACGCCGGCCACCCCGAGGTCGTCGGCACGATGGGCCAATTGCCTGATGGCGCCGTTCTTCTGGTCGAGTCGGTCGAGGACGCTCTGAACATTGAGATCGAGGGCGAGCACAACCTCTCCTATGTCACCCAGACCACGCTCTCGCTCGATGATTCGCGCGCGGTGATCGAGGCGCTGACAAAGCGTTTTCCCTCCATCGTCGGCCCCCACAAGGAAGACATCTGCTACGCCACCACCAACCGCCAGGCCGCGGTGCGCCAGGTCGCGCCGCGGGTGGACGCGATGATCGTCGTCGGTTCGCCCAACTCCTCTAATTCGCAGCGCCTGCGCGAGGTCGCCGAGCGCTCCGGCGCGCCGGCCCAGCTGGTGCAGGGACGAAGCGAAATCGACTGGACGCTTTTCGACAAGATCGGCTCGCTGGGCATCACCGCAGGGGCGTCCGCGCCCGAGGTTCTGGTCGAAGAAATCATGGACGCCTTCGCCGAGCGTTACGACGTCGCGGTCGAGACGGTTTCGGCGGCCGACGAGAGCGTGTCCTTTCCCCTGCCTCGCGAGCTCAGGGCGATGGCCTGACCGCGCCGCGAGGGGGTAAGCCGATCATCATGGCGATCATGGCCGGCGTTCTCCGGCCGAACACCGGCGGGGGTCATGGCCGTATATACGGAAGTCGACGACGAGGAGCTGACCGCCTTCCTCGCCAACTACGACATCGGCGAGCTTTTGTCCTGCAAGGGCATCGCCGAGGGTGTAGAAAACTCGAATTTCTATCTCCACGCCAGCGCGGGCAGCTTCATCCTGACGCTTTATGAAAAGCGCGTGAGCGAAGCGGACCTGCCGTTTTTTCTTGGCCTCATGGAGCATCTTTCGGCGGCCGGCCTGGTTTGTCCGCAGCCGGTGCGCAATCACGCCGGCTCGGCGCTGGGGCGGCTCGCGGGCCGGCCGGCGGCGATCGTCACTTTCCTCAACGGCCTCTCCATACATCATCCCGAGGAAGCCCATTGCGCCGCACTCGGCGAAAGGCTGGCGCAACTCCATCTCGCCGGCGCGAGCTTCGCGCCGCGCAGATCGAACGCGCTGTCGGTGGACGGCTGGCGGCCTTTGTTCGAACCCTATAGCCCAAGGGCCGACGAGATCGCGCCCGGACTTGGCGACATGATCGCGGCGGAACTCGACTATCTCGAGAGCCGATGGCCGGGGGATTTGCCCTCCGGCGTCATCCACGCCGATCTGTTTCCCGACAATGTGCTCTTTCTTGGCGAGAAAGTGTCGGGCCTGATCGACTTCTATTTCGCCTGCAACGACGCGCTCGCCTATGATTTCGCGATTTGCCTCAACGCCTGGTGCTTCGATTCCACGGCAAGATACCAGCCCGCCAAGGGCCGCGCGCTGTTCGACGCCTATAATCGTCTGCGACCGCTCGATTCCGCGGAATTGTCGGCCTTGCCCGTGCTCGCCCGCGGCGCCGCCATGCGCTTTCTTCTCACGCGCTTCGTCGATGCGCTGAACGTGCCGCCCGGCGCGCTGGTGCGCCCAAAAGACCCGCGCGAATATCTCGCCAAGCTCGTGTTCCATGGAACCGTCGCCGGCGCGCGCGACTACGGCTTTGCCGAGTGACGCCGCCATGACGACGCGACGGGTGAGCATCTGGACCGATGGCGCCTGCTCCGGCAATCCGGGGCCGGGCGGTTATGGCGCCATTTTGCAGTTCAACGGCCAAGAAAAAGAGATCAGCGGCGGCGAGCCTCAAACGACCAATAATCGCATGGAGTTGATGGCCGCCATCGTCGCGCTGGAAGCGCTGACAAGGCCTTGCGCGATCGATTTGCACACGGATTCGCAGTATGTGCGTAATGGCGTCACGCAATGGCTGCGCGCATGGAAAGCGCGAGGCTGGAAGACAGCGGACAAAAAACCGGTGAAGAATGTTGAGCTGTGGCGACGGCTCGAGGACGCGGAAGCGCGCCATAACGTCGCCTGGCATTGGGTCCGTGGGCACGCCGGAGACGAAATGAACGAGCGCGCGGACGCTCTCGCCCGCGCCGGCATGGCCCCCTATCTCTTGAAATGACGCGCGCATCGGCTTGACGAAGCAATTCGATCGACAGGAAATCGCGCGCAAACCCGAAAGGCGGGCGGCTTTTTATCGAGGGCGTCGAACGCTTTTTTTTAGAAATTAGTCCTAAACGCTTAGCTCAGTTAGAGGTTAATTCCAATAAAACTTTGTCCTCGAACTTAACCGGATGCTGATACATTTGTGGTGTTATCCTCCCCTTGAGGACAACATCGACGAGCGATGCGCGGCCCAGGTTGGCGCTCGCCGGCGCGGGAGAAAAAAATGAACACCGCCGAATATCATGCCCTTCAAAGAACCGTAGGCGAGTTGCTGGATCTCAAGGCGGCGTTTCTCACCCGCTTCGAGGACGCCGTAATCTCGTCCTTGCCGCCGGACATCCGGGATCTCGTCGAGTCGGCGATCGAACGCGAAACGGATTGCGAATACAAAAGTCCGGTATTGAACGCGATCCGGCGACACGCTTTCCCTTCGCGCGTGAGCGTGTTGCAGGACGACTGCGCCGCTTGGACTCACGAGGTGATCGACGACGCGGTGACGACCGCGAGCTACGAAGTCATCGAACTCGTCGCCAACGGCCGAGCTCGCCACCGAGCTCTTCAAAGCCAAGCCGCATAATTCCCGCCGCCGGATCGACCGGCTTTTTTTTTACCTCCGTCGCCCGCGATCTTTCATACTCGCGCCACCCGGCGACGGAGAGGCGTCTCGCGCTTGACGATTTAGATCGTCCTCGGCGCGACCGGCGTGGGCTCGACGACTGGTGCAAGCGCTTCACCGAAACGCTCCGCGAGGGACGGCATGACCTCCCTGATCCTCGCCGCGCCTTCCACGCCCACCAAGGCTTCGGCCCGGAGCAGAATTTCATTCGCGAGTCCGATGATCTGCTTTTGATCGAGGCCAAGATTCATGAGCCGGCCAGCGAGTATGTTCGTGTCGGCGCGACCGCGCCCCATGAAGCTCGTCATGCCTTCGATCGCGACCGTCACGCCACCGTCTCCCCGCGCGAGCGCGGCCTCAATGGCTTGATGAGCCCTTGGCATCTTCTCGATGAATTCCGCGACATGCCCCTGCGGCGCCTCGTTGCGCAGGAACAGCAGCACATAGCCGATTGCGGCCCTCGCGATGGAAGGATCCAGGCCCGTCGTGTCCATCACGTCCCTGGTCAGCTTTTCCATGACACTAACTCCCTTGCGATATAACATGAGGCAAATGTCGCACCGGCAAGCGGTTTCAAGCCGACCATTAAGCTCGAAGCGCCAATCAATCCGCCCATCTCAAGCGTCGCCGCGCGACGTCCTTGGCCGCTCGGGTCCCCCGCGACGCCGATATCACGGCAGAGCCCTGAATTGTTAATGCGTCGAGGCGGGAAAGGGATTCCAAGGGCCTGGAGGGGGAGATCCTTGGATGAGGGCGAATTTTCTGGACCACATCAAGGAAATTGAGGACGGCCGCATTCCGGGGATGCCGAGCTATCCGCCCCATTGACGCCATCGGGACGCAAAAGGCCATCGCCGCCAGGATCATCGAGAAAAAGGCCGATTACGTTGTTGCCAGGAAGGAAAATCAGGGCACGCGGCACGCCGGCTGGCTCGCCGAGCGCCATCCACAGTGGACGGGCTCGCAGTCGATCGCCGCGCTCCCATGCCTGCGCATGGGCAAGAAAACCGCCGCCGTCTCCAAGGAAACGCGTTTTTCTACATCTCCTCCCCGCCACCCGAGCCAGCGCGGCTCCTTGCCGCCACGCGTCGACATTGGCGCATAGAAAACAATCCGCATTGGAGGCTCGATGTCGCGTTTCGCGAAGACGAACCCCGAACCGGCAAGGGCCACAGCGCCAAAAACCTCGCCATCATGCGACACGCCGCGCTCGACATGCTCAACCGCGAACCGACCAAATCCCAATCAAACCAAAGCGCCTCAAAGTCGCCATCAACCCAGACTTCCGCGCCGCCCTCCGGAAATGTTAACGATTCATGATCCGGACCTGACGGTGATATAGTCTGCGCCTGACGGCGCCGCTTGATGGCGCTATGATGCGACTTATTTAACGAATGCGAGCGTGGAGAAGCCGGAACGTCGTAGTTGGGACCGAAGCATGAAGGGACGTATTCATCACGACGACTCCATGTTTGTTCGAGTGGTTGCGCTCGCCAGCGCCTTGGCTTTCGTCGTGGTGCTATTTTTCAAATTTGTCGATTGGCTGGGCCCATATTCCGGCGGACTGAGTTCGCCGGAGGTCGGAAAAGACGTATCGAGGACGAGATAAAACCCGCAAGCGCGTCGCGGGAATTAATCCAGGAGCCGTCCTTGCGCGCGGACGGCGACGGGAGAAAAGCAATGGGCGGCGAAGCTTTCAATCTCGACAGGAATCCATTTTGGGCGCTGTTCCTGGGGTCGCAATCGTTCCATGCGCGAATGCTTGAGCTTTCTGCGGCCAATCTTCTTTTTCAGATAAAATTCTGCAGCGATCTCGCGCGCGCCGCGCGCTCTCCCTCCGAAATCTCGGAGGTTGTGGTCAATACGATCCGCGACCAGTTCGAGGCCATTTCCGAGCAAATAGAAGAGCTATCCGTGACGGCGCGGAGCGTCACGCTCGACGATGACGAGATCGCGCCCTTGCTCGGAGATTAGGCGGGCGCCTTTCCTGAATATCCGCCGACGACCATGGTCTTGGCGTCGCCGAGACGTATATCGGCGCCGAGACGGTGGAGGATTAAAAATGTCTACATTCCGAAATGAAACGCTCGCGCTAATGTCCGCGCCATCCGATGTAGCGAGGCGCGCCAAGCGGGGAAGGCGGAGCGAAGGCTCCGCGATATTAGGCGGAAGCGGATCGCTTATGCGGGTGGGGCTTTCCATAGGACGAAATGAACATCCTCCCCGTCGGCCTCATCCGAAGCGGTGCGGGCGGCGCCAAGAGTCTCCGCGATTTCAATCATTTCAGCCTTGCTGGGGGGAACGACGCGCATGAGGTCCGCAGGCGGCGAAAGCCAGTCTCGCATACTGACGTCTCGAGGTTTGAAGGACTTCTCGATATGCTCGAGTTCGCCATCAAGATCGGCCTCGCTCAGTCCCGCGCCGGCTTCCGGCGGCCAACTCCAGTCGATCTTCAAATAAGCTTCGCCGCCGGCGATTTTGACAGTAACCGCATGAGGTCGCCATCCAAGCACGGATTTGTCTTCCAACGCACGCGAGACCGCTTCCCTTAATGTCAACATCGCCGAATTTCTCTTTATATAGCTGGGCTTTGCGCCAATTTGCGTCGCCCGCTTCACACTTTTTTGAAAAGCCGCAATTCGCGCGCCGCGAAACCCTGGCTCCGGCCTCGCCCTGCCTCTCATCTTGCGGACGCGGTTAACGCGCGAGCGATTTCCTCCCGACAAAATCCTTGGGCCACGGAAAGGGAGGCATGAGTTTAACCAAGGCGCTGGCCGGGCGAGCGGACATGCGCGGAATTCTATTTGTTCTGTTCGACGTGCTGGCGCCCTTCGTCGATCGCGCTCGACACCAGAGCATAAACCGCCATATCTTCGTGTATCAGATCGCCGACGGGACTGATTTTCTTGAGCGTTTCCGCAAGTTCCTTCACCTGTCCGAATGGGGAAATCGCGCAATCTGCGAGAATATCGCTTTCCATCAGTTCGCCGAGCAGGGCTTTGAAAATTCCGAATTTCTCGCGCGTTCCAACGACGTCGAAAGTCGCGAGATTGTCCAGCGCCTTCGCGATGTGCATGTCGCGCGGCGGCTCGCCCATGTCGCAGGCGAGAGCCCTTGTGGTGGGACTTACCAGCGCGTCCCGCTGCCGATCCGTGAGATCGCGAAAAGCCGATTTCATCTGCTTTGGATCGGTCAGAGACAGGCCTCGCACAAACTCCAGCAGCGGCTCCGCTCCGGCGAGATATTGCTGCACGACCGATTCCTTGCCGGTTCGGATCGCCAGGCTCAACAGCAATAGCCGCTCCGCGAGTTCTTCATGAGGCTCGCGGAGCAGCGCCGCGCGAACGAAATCCTTCTCCTTGAGAAAAAAATCATATTTTCCATAGGACAGCTTGCCCCCCGCGAACATCGAAGCGCTGGTGGGATTGGTCAGAATGGAGATATTGGTCTCGAGGCCGTGGCGTTCGCACCCGCGATAGGCGAGCCCGAATTTCCTTTCGAATGCCTCATAAATATCCTGCTGAGGAATAACCGCGGCGTCGAAAAGATAGAACCTTTTTTCTATCTTTTCTCCGCTCGACCACCGTCTATAAATCGGAAGATTGCTCCCCGCCTCCCCAATCGTAACGTCTGTGAGTTCAGGCAAATCCGGCAGGATTTCGGCGCTCAGATTGAAGCCGACCTGTTCAGTGGCGCTCATTCCAAGCTCGCGGATGCCTGGTCGAGGAACATTGGCGGCGAATTTGATCTCCGCCCGACCTGGAACCTGGACGACGAAAGAGGGTGTCGCCGAGGGATTATCGAGAATCAGCCAGCCGCAAATCGAATCGCCTTTATCCACGTCAACAGTGAACTTCATTCGCCTCGTCCCGAGCGCCACGCCAATAGCGAGGTTTTAGAGCATGTCATTAAAAACGTCGAACGACTTCCTTGATCAGGACATGCGACAACTATTTGAATTAGAACGGTTCCCTGTCGATCGCGTCGGCCCACGCGACCGGAAAGGACTCCAAATGCCTCGCCTTGACTTTTCATATAAGCCCCGTAGTTGTCCCCTACCGCTTGTTGGCTCCCGCGCCGCGCCGGCCCTCGAATCATAGCCCATTTCAAAACGAAGCCACGCGTTTTCAAAAAACGAGGCCCTCGGCGAGAAGGCAGAAGTGAATAGATTATCACGACCAAAACCGCCAGGACGGGATGAATGAGGATCCTGACGCTCGGCGGCTCCAATACCGGAATAAAAATTGGATGGGCGGCCCATCTGAAATCGCTCGCGCCCGAATACGAAATCGCGAATCGTTTTCTTGGCGGCGTCGGGTCCTTGTTCGGGCTGCTGACGCTGCTGCGGCTTCCCGAGGAAGACAGGCCGGACGTCATCGTCTTCGAATACACGTTGAACGACACTTTGCTTTTTGTCGGTCAATTGATCCATCCAGATTTCACCGCGAAAGTGCTGCACGAGATCATGACGATCTGCGCTCGGCGAAACATTTCCTTGCTGTTTTTGTGTTTGTGCGTGCGGCCTTGCGAGGGAGAGAGCATATCGGAAGGGTCGCAATATATGTTCGATTTATACAAAAACGCGGCGACGTCGCGAGGCGCGCCCTGCATTATGTTGACTGACGTCGCACCCGACTTTTCCTTCTCCGACTATGTCGATTCGGTCCATCTCGCCGCAGAACTCTCGCAACGTGTCGCGGAAGCGGTCGCGACACGTTTGAAGCAACCCATGGCGCCGCCAAACGGCAAGGATCGAGAAAAATCGTTCTTCCTCGCCGACGTGGCTTCCGCGCGCGTGGTCGGACCGCACGCGCGGGAATATCTGCAATCTCCCGTATTCAGCGGCGCGTTCCTTTTGTTGAAGCGGGGCGGCAGGATTTATCTGGACATTCCCGGTCGTATCGTCGCGATCATGTTGAGATCCACGGAAAACAGCGGAATCTACAGAATACGGGCGGGACGCGCGCTTATCGCGAAGAATGCGCAATCGGTCATCCGCAAGGACGTGCCCGAGTTGATGACCCTCCATTATGTTACGGCGACAATGCCCGAGACTTTCCGAACAATTATCGATCTTCCGAAGGACGAGCGCGAACTGCGCGCGATAAAATACGACGCGACATTCATGGAATGCGATTGCGCGGCGCCTTTCGTGGATCAGTCGATCGAGATTAACAGCGCGATCTTTTACCGAGACCCCGATCGGCCGCATCGATTGAAGCGGCGCTTTTTCCGCCTTTGGAAAATTTATGTGCGTATCGAGGCGGAGGCGCAACAGCTTGGCGAGAGGATTCGCGGCTTGTTTTTCGGCCGATCCTGAACCAGCAAGGGGCGTTCGCCATTGTCACACGGCTGCGATTTTTTCGGTCTAAGCCAGTCGGAAATTGGAGGAACGGCCGATGAGCTGCGTGTGGATCAAATTGACGTCACAGGACACCGGGAAGGCCGTGTTCGTGAATCTCGTCAACACCAGCGCTATCGAGACCCACAAAAAGGGCGCGTTGATCTGGCTCGTTTCCGGCGACAAGGACGTCACACTATATGTGACGGAGACGCCAGACGAGATTTTGCAGCGGGCGGGTGAAATCGAACGCGAGGACGAACTTTGAAAGGGCGTTCTCCTTCGTTGGGAGAATTTCCACAACGACGAATTGAGGGGCGACGCCGCCTTTCCAGAGGGGCGCCCGACCCCAGCTCTCTCGCCCTCATTCCAGAAGGCGCTTCCACTGATCGGCGATAAAGCCGCGCTGGTCCAAATTTTTGGATTGCTTGACGCGCGCCTTGCCGCCCACGCAGCCCCATATGTTTATCGCGCCGTGGCCTGTGACAACCATGGGAACCGCCTCCACCTCGGGGTTCTGCCTGCAATAGGCCGTAACATTCGGCATGATGCGCCGCACGTCGGCCTTGGCGCAGGTCAGGTTCGCGCCGCGATTGCAAAGCCACGCCGCGCCGTTCATGTAACGGTAGACCGTGGTCTTCCTCACCCAATTGGCGTCGGCGTTCCGCAATTCCAGCAGCGCTGTCGCCTGCCCAACCATTGCGGCCGGAATAGGCATCGTGCGATCATCGACCCTCGCCGAGGCGCAGTGTGAAATGGGGCTTTCCGCCAACGCCGGATTCACACTGGACAAGAACCCAATCGCCACGAATGAGCGCGAAAACTTTTTGAAGAGCGACGACGTGAGCATTAATTCCTCGCAAGCGAGTTTTCCATTGTGGAGTCTAACACCCGAGCAAACTGGATGCCGCATTCGAGTCGCGAACGGCATCGCCAGCAGGCATTTTGGCTCTCGAAGCAGGCCCCGCTCCGCCTTTTCGGCCTCCGCCGCAAGGTCCGCGCATTGTCGCCCGCGTTGCATGGCCGAGTTGGCGCCGAGCTCCAGTCGAAAAAGCGGCCCGCCCGCGCTGGAGCGAGCGGACCGCGTTTAAAAATTCGCCGTTTAAAACAAGAGCCTTCTACCCATCTTGTGTGACGCGCATACGACATCGCGACGACACATTCGATCCGTCAAACCAAAGTTCCGCTACCACCACCGCGGCGCCAGGCGGAAACCGGAGAGGAACAGGGAAGCGGGTGGCAGCCGAGCAAAGCCAGCGCCACTCTCTCTCGCTCTCTCGCCAAGGGTGGCGTCGCGCCCCCGCGGAACCGAGGGCCTTGTCCAAATTTCGACGGCTGGCTTCTCTCCGGCTCCCGATCAGCTTGCGCTCCGGGCGAAGGCGACGATCGCCGCGCGGCCGAGCGCCCCGCTCTGGCGCTTGATTTCGCGACCGCGAGAGAAAAGGATCATGGTGGGAATGCCCCGGACGCCAAAACGGGCGGCGATGTCGGGCAGGCGTTCGGTGTCGACCTTGGCGAGACGGATCCTCGGCTGGAGTTCGCGCGCGGCGGCTTCGAATTCCGGCGCCATCGCGCGACAGGGGCCACACCACGTCGCCCAGAAATCGACCAGGACCGGCAATTCGGTCTTGCCGATCATCCGGTCGAAGTCTCCCGTGTTTTCCAGTTCGACCGGATGGCCGGCGAATAGGGGCTTATGACAATGTCCGCAGTCCGGCAGGTCTCCGGATTCAAGCCGAGCTTGCGGGGCCTTGTTGAGCCCGCCGCAGTTGGGGCAAACGATGATGACGCCATGATCCAAGATTATGCTCCAACGAAATTCGAAAGATACGCCGCCGCGCCGCGCCACCATGCGCCTCGATCGCGGAATTTCGTCTGATGATTTAATCATCCAGATGGACGCCGACCAGAAGCCGGGCGACGCTTTCGGATAAAAAAGACTAAACTGAATGCGGGCCGGCAATCTGGATGAGGAGCCGCTTATGACAATCGCCTACGAGCCGATTGGCGTCGTCCACAGTCCCTTCAAAAGGCTCGACGAAATGCCCGTGCAACCCATAAGCGCCGCCAGCGGCGCGGGGGTTGTCGAAATCCTTCCCCAATTCGCCGAAGGCCTCTGCGATCTGGACGGCTTTTCGCATCTGGTCCTGCTCTATCATTTTCACGAGGCCCCTCGCCGCTCGCTCACCGTCACCCCTTTTTTAGACGCAAAGCCTCATGGCGTGTTCGCCACAAGGGCTCCATCGCGCCCCAATCCCATCGGCTTCTCGATCATCAAGCTCATGGCGATCGAGAACAACGCGCTTCGGGTCGAGCAGTTGGACGTTCTCGACGGAACGCCGGTTTTGGACATCAAGCCGCATGTGCCCGCGTTCGACTGCCGGCCGGACGCGCGCATCGGCTGGTTCGAGCAGTCCAAAGGACTATTCTCCGGCAAACTATCCGACAAACGCTTCATTTGACCCGCAAAACTTGGCTCGGAGCTATCGGCGAACGGACGGCGGGCGATGCTATTGGACGCGGACCGGCACGATTTCGGCCGAAAGCTGGACTTGGTCGCCGAGACCATAAGCGTAATAGGCGGGGCGAGAGACTTGGCGCAGGAATATGAACAGGCTCAGACGCAGCCGCTCGAGCGGATTCATCTTTTTGGCCGCGATCAGATTTTCGCGGCAGACATGAACGGTCCATTCTTGCGGATCGGGCGAAAGCTCGATTTCCTTGTGCTGGGCCATCGCCGCCACGTAACTTTCGACATTTGGCTCCTCCATGAAACCGAAGCTGAGTTCGACGCCGACGACGCTGCCGCGATTATTGTCGCGGTCGAATACGGTGACATGGCAGCGCTTGCGGTGGATGTAGGGTGTCTTTGGATGCATCACGCGCAGGAAGATCAGATTGCGCGGAAAGACGCCATAGCGCTGCCATAGCAGACCTATCAGCGCGGGCGCCTGATCGGAAGGATGATGAACGGGAATCGGCGCCATGATCAGCGCGTTTCGTTCGAGAAAATTAGTGCACGAGCGGTGCAACTCGACCACTTTGCTCATGGTCAGGGTCGAGCGGGCCGCATAGGCGGCGAAGGTCGCCTTTCGGCCCCATCGCCAGGTCGTCATGACGAGGAACGCCAAGAGCCCGACCGAAAGCGGCACGAAACCGCCCTCGAGAAATTTCATCGAGCTCGCGACGAGAAAAGCGCCGTTGACGGCGGTCAGCGCCCCCCAGACCACGAACACGGGAATTTTGCGCCATCGCCAATAGCGGCGCGCCACGACGAACATGGCGAGGGAGGTGATCAGCATCACGCCCGCGACGGCGAGCCCATAGGCCGCAGCCAGGGCTGAAGAGGACCCAAACGCCAGCACCAGCGCGACGCAACTGAGATATAGCGTCCAGTTGATGAAGGGGATGTAGATTTGCCCGGCGTGATCGCTGTGAGTGTGCCGCACGTTGATGCGGGGGAAAAGGCCCAGGCCGATCGCCTGCCAGGTCAAGGAAAAGGCGCCTGTAATAAGGGCCTGCGACGCGACGATCGTCGCCAGCGTCGCCAGCGCGACAAGCGGCGGCAACATCGCCGCGGGCGCCAGACTGTAAAATAACTTGCCGCCGGCGATGGGTTCGCCGCCGAGAAGATACGCCCCCTGCCCGAGATAATTGAGCAGCAACGCGGGAAAGACGACTGTGAACCAACTCACGCGAATGGGTCGCGCGCAAAAGTGCCCGAGGTCGGCGTACATGGCCTCTCCGCCAGTGATGACCAGCATCAAGGCGCTCAGGATCAATAAGGCTTCGCCGATCCCCGCGTGAGACAGGAAGTCCAGACCATAGAGGGGATTGAAGGCCGCCAGAATCCCCGGCTCTCGCATGATCGAGACGCCGCCGAGCACGGCGATGACGGCGAACCACACCAGCAACAAAGGGCCGAAGATGGCGCCGACGCCCGAAGAGCCTTTGAACTGAATCGCGAACAGCCCCGTGAGCAAGGCCACGGTTATCGGCGCGACATAGGGCGCGAAGGCCGGAGTCACGACGTTGAGTCCTTCCACGGCGGACAGGACGCTGATCGCAGGCGTAATCATGCCGTCGCCAAACAGCAGTCCCGCGCCCAGCATCAGCAACCACAGCAGCGGCCGGGCGCCCTTGCTCTTGTATTTGTGCAGCAGGCCGTAAAGCGCGAAGACGCCGCCCTCGCCGTCGTTTTCCGCACGCAGCACCAGCAATGCGTATTTTATCGCGACGACGACCGTGATCGTCCAAATGGCGAGGGAAATCGCGCCAACGACATTTTGCGGCGTCGGCGCCACCCGGGCGGGGCCAGCGAAAATCTGATCGATCGCGTAAAGCGGCGAGGTCCCTATGTCGCCGAAGACGACGCCCAAGGCTCCGAGCGCTAGGGTCGCAAGACTGCCGCGCGGACCATGCGCGGGCGTCTCTTCCGGAAGCGCGCCGACGCCAACTTCGGGAGAGAGGCTAGACTCGGTCATTTTCAGGCGCTTTCGATGTTATCGGGATTTGAAAAGAGCGTGCAACAGATCGCGCGGCTTGGATATGCGGCGTCGGCTTGCGAACTCGTTAGAGCGAATTTTCGCAAAAGTTGATAGGCTTTTGCGATAAGAATTCCCTCCAACATTATGATGTTTAGCGACTTCTTACCGTTCGAACGCTTCCGTTCGAACGGAACGCGCACCAACGCCTATTGCTCTAGCTCGATTTTGTAGCTCGCGTGGCAGCCCACGCAAGCCCCGAGTTGATCGGCCAGTTTTCCGTATAAATCGGGAAGTGCGCCGCGCTGCTCCATGGCATTGGCCATATCGTCGAATCCCTCGTGCATCGACCTTCCGGCCGACCTGAATTCGAGCGGCATTTTGGCCATCAATCCGATTGGAATTCGCGCTGCGTCATGTCGACTGGCGCTCCGCGCCGCCTGCGCCGCCCGCGCGTAATCCGCCTGGGAAAGGGCCTGCGTAATCTCTTGGACCGAAGCCAACATCATTCTCATTTCAGCCAACACGAAATCTCTCTCCGTCCTCGAAAGAAGAACCGCCGTTCGTCCGTCGGGCGAGGAGATCGCGCGCCCCTTTACGAAAAAGAAGCCGGCGGCGAGCGCCGTGACGACCCAGAGGAGAATGGCGACGGTTGCGAGCGCTTTGGTCATGAGGTCTCCCGGAATCATCTTGAGGAGGCCCACAGGCCTTCGGGGCGGACTACGCCGTGTTCATGGCGGGACATTGGCCGCTTGCGGGAACCTATCCTCCGCGTGGCCGACATATTATCTTATCGCAGCTTCCCGGAAAATTGGGAATTTATATGAGACTATGTCTCGGATCGTTGGTCGATCCCCAAATATCTATGTTGGCTAGCGCCGCCGCAAGGGGCTAAATTCGACGGACATGGACAGGTGACGTCATGAATTACAAAATTGGAATAATCGTTCTCGGCGTGGGGCTGTTTATCGCCGCGATGATTCCCTACGCCTATGAACCGAGATGCGCCACGGCCGAATGCACTCCGACCCGGCCCTATTAGGTCGTCGCCGGGGCGACCGCGAGTCGAGGCGCGCCGACGTTTCATTCGCGCGACGTCTCGCGTTCGTCCGAGGTCGAGAAATGAAACGAAGCGTAGCGGATGACGAACACCGCCAGCGCAAGGATGAGCGTGCCGCCGGCCAGTATGAGAATACCGATGTCGGGCGAGGTTTCTTTCTGCACATAGCCGATCATATGCCGGGTTAGCGCGGTGATTCCGACATAGAGCAGGAAGCGCACCGGCATATGATTGGTTTTGAAGTATATGCCGACCATCGATCCGATTTCGAGGTAGATAAAAAGCAGCAGCAAGTCCTCGATCGAAGCATGACCTTTTTCCGCCATGACGAGAAAGGCTTTGACCGCGGCCCAGACCGTCGCGCCGCCGATGGCGAACAGCCCGAGGAAATGGAATGTTTCGGACAGGAAATTTCCGATAGGGTCCACGCGCTCGCGGATCCGTCGCGTCACGTTTGTCCTTGGCGCAACCTCGTCGTTCACGTTCAGCGCATCCTTCATGGGTTTTGCGCGCAAGACCGCTTGTTCTTCGCGCCAGTCAGCCTTCCTGAACCCGCTCCCTTCGACCGTGAAGCGCTATGAAATTTGTCCTGGCGGCAAGCAAACGTCCGAGACATCGTCTCATTCTCCGCCGATCGAGGCCGAAACTCCAGGTCCCAAACGACGAAAGCCAATGCGGAGCCGGTTGGGCCGGGGGAGCGCGACGTCTTCAGAGGTAGGTGAGCCACCACCAATCCTTGCGACGTTGCTTGAGCGCGGCGAACCCGCGGCACAAGGGATAGAGCGCGACGACGACGAGCGCCCAGGCCAGATAGGCCCCGCCGAGTCCCGCGCCAAATTCGGGGGGCGGCTTGCCGGCGCTCACAAAGCCGGCGACGTTGGCGAATGAATAGCCGCGCGTCAATGCGAGAATTATTGCCCCGCCGAGCCCGAGGTATAGGTGCAGCACATAGAAGAACAGAGGCGTTCGCCCAAGCGTCGCCAGCGCCGCGCCGATGGGGCCCGATAGTCGCTCCAGCGTCGGCAGGATCAGCGCCGCGCCGCTCAGCGTGATCAGGAGATAGAGGAACGAAGGCGGATATTTCGTCACGTTGAGGAAGGACAGGAGCGTGAAAACGGGTTCGCGTTGCGATGTCCAGGCTCCGGGGTCGCCATAAAAATTGCCGCCGCGCAGTAGGACGAAGACCGCCAACGCCGTCAGACCGCTGGCGTGAAGGATATGGTCTCGTCTTGCTGTTGGCCGAAGAAACAATGGGCCTATCCCATAACCGAGCGCCACCACGCCAATCCAGGGCAGCGCCGGATAGAGCACGCCCCCCGGCGCGCCGAGCGGCAGCGCTCCGGGTTCATGCAAGAGGCGCCACCAAGGCCCCCAGTCGCCCAGCGCCTTGGCGTGAATCCCGTCGAGCAGATTATGTGTCGATATAATCGCCGCGCCGACGCCGAGCACGGCCTGCGGCGGCAGACGCGAAAGGGGGGAGAGCGCTAGCAATCCACAGCCGATGCCATAGAGCGTGCCGAGCATGACCCTTCCGCTTCCCAGCGTCCATACGGGACTGACGACGAAGACGTCTAGGAAGATTAGCCACAGCCCGCGCGAGGCGAGAAAAAGAGACAGCCGACGCGGGTCGGCGAGGCGTGCGCCATAGAGATAGGCGCTGACGCCGGCGAGCAGCGCGAAGGTCGGCGCGCAGAAATGCGTGACAAAGCGGGTGAAGAAAAGAAACGGATAAGTGCGCGCGAGGTCTGTCGGGCTGAAGCGGATGGCGTTGGCGTCGAAAAAGTCGCGCATATGGTCCAGCGCCATCAGGACCATGACCAGGCCTCTTAGCCGGTCGATCTCGGGGATACGGCTTTCATCCCTGGCGACGTCGATCTCCACTACGCCCTCCTATTCCATCGAATGCGAGCGGTCTTGGCGATCCGGTCGTGGTTGACGAGCGCGCTCACGGAGGCCCGCGACTTGTTTCAAGACAGCGCGGAAACCAATCGTCTGGCGCCGAATTGCTCGCGCAAATTTAGAAGACATTTTTCTATTCGGCCAGGACGAGCCGATATCTTAATCATAAGGCGCTCCCGCGGCGGCCCAAACTAGCGTTGGCGGCATGTTTTGCGCCGGCGCGAGCGCTCACGCGAAAAACATCTCGCGGCAGGGGGTGACGACCGCGGCTTTTGGGTTTAGGTTGCGCTGCAGCGAAGCGAAAAAATCCGCACAATTTGCTTTCCGGAGGGCCCGCATGGCGCGTTTCCGATTCCCAAGACCGGCGCTTTTCGCCGGGAGTGGGAAGAGATCTTCCGTTTTGCTCGGCCTCTCTCCGCTACTCGGCGGCGTGCTCGATCCGCAGGGGCCGGCGGCCTCCGGCAATGCGCAGATTCTGCTCAACGCCGTCGCGATCATGATGGCCATCGTGGCTCCGACCATCGTCGCGACGATGGTCTTCGGATGGTGGTTTCGCGCCTCGAACAAGAGGGCGACATATCTCCCGAACTGGGACTATTCCGGTCGTCTCGAACTCATCGTGTGGGGTATTCCGCTGCTCGTCGTATTGTTTTTGAGCGGCGTGACATGGATCGGTTCGCACGATCTCGATCCGGCCCGTCCCATCGCCTCTCCAACGAGGCCGATCGAAGTGCGGGTCGTCTCGCTCGATTGGAAATGGCTGTTCATCTATCCCGAGGAGGGCGTGGCCAGCGTGAACGAAATCGCGTTGCCGGCGGGCCGGCCAGCGCATTTTTCGCTCACTTCCGGCACGGTCATGAACGGTTTTTTCGTGCCGCAACTCGGCGGCATGATCGCCACGATGAACGGCATGGTGACGCAACTCAACCTGCAAGCCGATCGGCCGGGCGACTATTACGGCCAATCCACCCAATTCAGCGGCGGGGGCTTTTCCGACATGCATTTCCTGCTGCGCGCGCTTCCGCCGACGTCCTTCGCGCAATGGGTCGAAGACGCCCGAAAATCCACGAAGATTCTGGACGAGGACGCCTATCTCGCCATGGCGAGAGAGAAAGCGGCGGCGCCCCGAGCACTTTACGGCTCGATCGACAAAGCCCTTTTCGAAAACATCGCCGCGCGCCGTCTGTTGGTGGAAACGCCCGAAACCGAGTAAGGCGGCGACGCCGATGAAGATGGAGTGATCATGTTTGGCAAGCTCACATGGGCCGCGATTCCTTGGGATCAACCGATCCCCCTCTTCGCCGGCGCCTTCGTCGTCGTCGCCGCGCTCGCTGTCCTGCTCTGGATTGGAGTTAAAGGCTACTTCCCTTATCTCTGGAACGAATGGATCACGAGCGTCGACCATAAGCGGATCGGCGTCATGTACGTGCTGCTCGGGCTCGTCATGTTGCTGCGCGGCTTCGTCGACGCGGTGATGATGCGCACGCAGCAGGCTGTCGCCTATCAGGCGCCTGGTTATCTGCCGCCCCATCACTACGACCAGATATTCTCGGCGCATGGCACGATCATGATCTTCTTCGCGGCGATGCCGATAGTTATCGGGCTGATGAATTTCGTCGTCCCATTGCAACTCGGCGCGCGCGACGTCGCCTTTCCGACGTTGAACTCCACCGGGTTCTGGCTTACCGCGAGCGGCGCGCTGCTCGTGAACATCTCGCTCGTCGTGGGCGAGTTCGCCCAGACCGGCTGGCTGCCCTACCCGCCCTTGTCGGAACTTCCCTATTCTCCGGGCGTCGGCGTCGATTATTATCTCTGGGCGCTTCTGATTTCCGGCGTCGGCACGCTGATGACCGGCATAAATTTCGTCACGACGATCCTGAAAATCCGGGCGCCGGGCATGAGCTACATGCGCATGTCGATGTTCTGCTGGACCGCGCTCGCCTCGAACATGCTGATCGTCGCTGCCTTTCCGATCCTGACGGCGACGCTGATCATGATCGTGCTCGATCGTTATCTCGGTTTCCATTTCTTCACCAACGACGGCGGCGGCAATATGGCCATGTTCGTCAATTTGATCTGGGCCTGGGGACATCCCGAGGTCTACATCCTGGTGTTGCCGGCATTCGGCGTTTTCTCCGAGGTGATCTCGACCTTCTCCGGCAAACCCCTTTTCGGCTATCGTTCCATGGTGATCGCCACACTGGGCATCTGCATCATATCGTTCGTCGTCTGGCTGCATCACTTTTTCACGATGGGCGCCGGCGGCGACGTCAACGCGGTGTTCGGCATCGCGACCAGCATCATCGCCGTGGTCACGGGCGTGAAGATATACAACTGGCTGTTCACGATGTATGGCGGACGCATCCGCTACAATACGCCGATGTTGTGGTCGCTCGGGTTTCTGGTCACCTTCGTCGTCGGCGGGATGACCGGCGTGCTGCTCGCCGTGCCGCCGGCGGATTTCGCGCTCCACAACAGCCTCTTCGTCATCGCCCATTTCCACAATGTGATCATCGGCGGCGTGCTTTTCGCAGCCTTCGCCGGCGTCACTTTTTGGTTTCCCAAGGCCTTTGGCTTCCGTTTGCACGAAGGCTGGGGCGTGGCGGTGTTCTGGTTCACGACTATCGGATTTTACGTGACCTTTTTCCCGCTCTATGTCGCCGGCCTGCTGGGGATGACGCGCCGTTTGCAACATTTCGACGTGGCGGCGTGGCGGCCCTGGGTGCTGATCGCGAGCGCCGGCGTCGCCATCTCGGCGCTTGGCATGATCTGCCAGATCGTTCAGCTTGTCGTCAGCATCCGCCGGCGCGCCGAACTTCTCGATCCGACTGGCGATCCCTGGAATGGACGCTCGCTCGAATGGGCGACGGCGTCGCCGCCGCCCGTATTCAACTTCGCCTTCCTACCGCAAGTGAACGACCAGGAGCCCTATTGGGCCATCAAGCAGCGCGCCATCGAAACCCAGCATCTCGCGGCCGTTGGCGAATATCTGCCGATCGAGATGCCCAGAAACAGCGCCACCGGGTTCTTGACTTCCTTCTTTGCGACCCTGACCGGCTTCGGCCTGATCTGGCACATATGGTGGATGGTGATCGCGGGCCTCGTTGCCGCTTACGCCGGCTTCGTCTGGTTCGCCTGGCGCGACGAAGACGAATACGAAATACCGGCGAGCGAAGTGCAAAGACTGGATGGCGAACGGCGACGGGCGCGGGAAGAATGGCTGGCGCGCGAGGGCAACCTGGGAGGCGTGGCATGACGGCGACGGCGATACTCACCCCGTCCGAAGGCGCGGCGCTGGCGATCCACGGCGCGCCCGGCCACGGCGAAGGCGGTCCGGCGTCTAAATTTGTTGTCGTAAGCTATGGCTTCTGGATTTTCCTGCTGAGCGACATCGTGATGTTCGCCGGGTTTTTCGCGGCGCACGCGGTGTTGCAGAACGCGATCGACGGAGGACCCGCCGGCTCCGCTCTCTTCCATCGCAATACCGTCGCTCTGGAGACGGCCTGCCTGCTGCTCTCGAGCTTCGCTTGCGGATTATCCTGGGCGGGCGCCTCAGCCCGTCGCATGGCGTGGACGCAATCGGCGCTGTTCGTCACCGGGCTTCTCGGCGCCGGCTTCCTCGCGCTGGAGGCGCGGGAATTCGCCGAAATGATCGGGGCCGGGGCCGGCCCGCAACGCAGCGCCTTTCTCTCTTCTTTCTTCGCGCTCGTCGGCTGTCATGGCGCGCATGTCAGCGTCGGGCTGTTGTGGCTCGCCACCATGATGGCGCAGTTGCGGATCAAGGGCTTTCGCGCCCAAATCCAGCGGCGGTTGCTGTGTTTCAACCTGTTCTGGCACATGCTGGACATTGTCTGGGTGGCGATCTTCACGCTGGTTTACCTTTTGGGAGGCGCGCGATGACCCTTGAGGCCGAATCAAACGCCGCTGGGGACGCAGCGCCGGGCCAACCGGAAGACTCCAGCGAGGGGTCGGGCGAGGCTGTCATCAGCTATTCCATCGGGTTAGCGCTCTCGGCCCTGTTGACCGCCGCCGCTTTTTATCTCGACGCCTCCGGCTGGCTCTGGGCTCCGAGCATACCCGTCGCGCTCTCGGTCCTCGCGATCGCGCAGGTCGGCGTGCATCTCGTGTTCTTTCTTCATCTCACCTCGTCGCCCGACAGCGTCAATAATTCGTTGGCCTTGGCCTTTGGGACGTTGATCGTCGCGCTCGTCATTGTCGGCACGCTATGGATCATGGCGCATATGAACGAGAACATGCCCCAAATGACGGAGACGACGGCGCCGGTTCGAGGCGCCCATGCCAAGATCGTGCGCGGCGTCGTCGAATTTGGCGAAGACGTTCCCGTGGGCGCGGCGGTGGAGGGGGTCGTTCGATCGGTCGCCTGCGACGTCGCGACCAAGGTGAGGGAAGGTCAAATCTG
This sequence comes from Methylocystis sp. KS32, assembly GCA_002862095.1. Taxonomy (GTDB): domain Bacteria; phylum Pseudomonadota; class Alphaproteobacteria; order Rhizobiales; family Beijerinckiaceae; genus Methylocystis. The sequence continues at coordinate 656,515 of PHSQ01000001.1, forward strand.
CGCGACGATGGATCAGGCGCCATTCGAACGCGCCATCGCGCAAAGGCAGGATGAAACTCGCACGTGGGAAGACCGCGAGAAGCTCGCCGAGGCGGGGATGAAGAAGGCGGAGATGATCGTCGCGCGCCCTTCGTCGAAGAACGGCGCCGCCAAGGAGCGTCTGAAGGCCGCGCAGGCGCGGGTCGAGGAGGAGCGACGCGGGCTGACAGAGGCGCGGAAGGCGCTCGACGCGGCCAAAGCCGCGCTCGATCAAACCAATGTGCGCGCGCCAATAGACGGGGTGGTGCGGGCGCGCAATGTGGAGCCAGGAAGCGAGGTCGGCCCGCGAACGAAGGCGCCTCTCTTTGTCGTTGCGAAAACGCCGGATCCGGCCGAGATCGGCGTTTTTGTCACAGCCAATCGGGCCGCGAATTTGAGAGTGGGAGAGAAGCTGAACTTCACTGTCGATCGATTGCGGGGACGGCGCTTCGAAGGCGAAGTCGTGAGTCTCGAACCATCCACGGAGCCCGCTGGATACACAGTCCGCATCGCCACGCCGAATGCGGACCGCGCGCTCGATGCGGGGGAGGAAGCGACCGTCGTCCTACCGCCCGACTAAACCGTAGGTCAGGGGGTTGCCCCGACTTTGTCCGCGCTAAGCCGGCGATCGCGGTTCTTCGAAAAGGACGAAGCGTCGAAAAGCTCCTCGTCCATCGACAGCGCGACGAACCGGCGGAACAGAAGATCGAACTCTGGAGCAAAATCCGAAAAAGTTGATAGACTTTTTCGACAAGATTTTGCTCCAGCTTTTTGAAACTGGAGCGATTTCTTATCGACCAGACGATTCCGTCTGGTCGATAAGCGCTCTAGCCGCTCGACGAACTGACGTTCCGAACGCAGCGTGTAGAGCATCTGCAGCAGCGACGCCCGTGGAAGCCGCTTCGGCGGGATCGAGGGGCGACCGCCCGATTTGTCGAGCGTTTCGAAATGCGAATCCATCGCGGCGAGCGAGGCGCTCACCATGTCGCGCATCGCCCGAAGCGGATGCGCCTTCGGGATGCGCGTCTCGTTGTCGACATAGCACAATCAGACGCTTCGCGTCACGCAGCGACGCCCCCCATGGTTCCAACATCGTCTCGATCGACGCTCTCGACATCCCGTGACCCCCATGACAATTCATGGCCCTCGCCGTCATTGCGACGAGGCGGAGCCGACGAAGTGATCCAGGGGGCTACCCCGACTCTGGACTGCTTCGCTCCGCTCGCGATGACGACTCTCCCGAGGTTCGTCTTGTGACTGGGTAGAACTGGAAAGTCGCTCAGCCATGACGCCGCCGCCAGTCTATAAGGCCGGCGGTTGAGCCGTCGAGAGCAATGGTCGGGGCGCTCTTGTCCTCGACGATGGGCGCGAGGCGATTGGCCAACTCCTTGCCGAGCTCCACGCCCCATTGGTCGAAGGGGTTGATGTCCCAGATCGCCGACTGCACGAATACCTTGTGCTCGTAGAGCGCGACGAGCCGGCCCAGCGCGCGCGGATCGAGCCGGCGGTAAAGCAGCGTGCTGGAAGGCCGGTCTCCCGAAAAGACCTTGTGCGGCGCGAGGCGCTCGATCTCCGCCTCGTCGCGGCCGTCCTTGCGTAACAATTCCTTGGCCTCTTCGAGAGTCCGCCCGCGCATGAAGGCTTCGCTTTGGGCGAGGCAATTGGCGAACAACAGTGCGTGATGATGGGCGTCGGCCTCGACCGGCTCCGTCGCGAGCAGAAAATCGATCGGCGTGACGTCGGTTCCCTGATGCAATAGCTGGAAGAAGGCGTGCTGGCCATTGGTGCCGGGTTCGCCGAAGACGATGGGGGCGGTCGCGGCCGCGACCGGCGCGCCGTCTCGCGTGACCGATTTGCCGTTCGATTCCATGTCGAGCTGTTGCAGATAGGCGGGAAAGCGCGCCAACCTCTGGTCATAAGGAATGACGGCGTGCGCCGCGCGGCCCAGCACATTGCGATGCCACACGCCCAGCAGGCCCATCAGCGCCGGAATGTTTTCATCGAGCGGCGCCTCCTGGAAATGCATGTCGATGTCATGGCCGCCACGCAAAAATCCGGTGAAATTTTCCGGCCCTATGCTGATGGCGAGCGCGAGGCCGATCGTCGACCACATCGAATAGCGGCCGCCGACCCAGTCCCAGAAGCCGAAAACGCGCGAAGGCTCGATGCCGAATTGCGCCACCTTGTCGAGGCGGGTGGACACGGCGGCGAAATGCCGCCTGACCGCGGCTTCGCCGAGCGCTGCGACCACGCGCGCCCGCGCGCTGGCGGCGTTGGTCATCGTCTCCTGTGTCGTGAAGGTTTTTGAGGAAACGATAAAGAGCGTGCGCGAGAGATCGAGCGGCGCCAGCGTGTCGGCGAGATCGGCGCCGTCGACATTGGCGACGAAATGAGCGCGCGGCCCGCCCGCGCCAAAGGGCGACAGCGCGCGGGCAGCCATCGCGGGTCCGAGATCAGAGCCGCCGATGCCGATATTGACGACGTCGGTGAAGGGCAGGCCGCTCGCCCCCGTCAACTGGCCTTGGCGTATAGCGCGGGCGAAGGCGAACATCTTTTCGCGTTCGGCCTCGATCTCGCGGCGCATATCGACGCCTTGCACGAGGATGGGGCCGCCGGAGAGATCGCGCAGCCCCATGTGCATCGCCGCGCGCCCCTCGGTGTTGTTGACCGGTTCGCCAGCGAAGAGGGCGGCGCGCCGGGCGGGCAGTTCCCGCGCCTTTGCGAGCGCGACGAGAAGATCCAATGTTTCGCGCGTGATTTTATGTTTCGAGAAATCGAACAGCAGACCGTCGAGCGAGACCGAGAAATTTTCGAAACGCTTGGGGTTTTGGGCAAAAAATTCGCGCACATGCGCCCGCGCCAATTCGCGGGCATGGGCGTCGAGAGCTTTAAGGGCGGTGGCGACGGCGGTGTGCGGCATGGAAGCGCCTTTAGGTGCGGGTGTCGATCAGGAAACGCGGCGCGCGATTCGCGCTGGCTCCATAATAGCAAATTGAGCGGCCGCGCTCTCTGGTCGATCACGGCGCAACTCGCCGACGCCTTGAAATTCTGGGAACAAGGCGCGCAGTGGAATTCAATCAGGCGCAAGGGGTTAAACACCCGCGCCGCGTCGCGGTCCCCGGCGGCTCGCCCTACGACCACGACGCAAGGGCGTCCGAAGGCCGAGGTCTTTGCCTGGTGCGAGCTCTTCGACGCCATCATGCGCATGGGCGTCCCGAAACCACCTGCTTTCGCCTGGTGGCCGGCGCGGCTCGACGCGGTGGGCGTGATCGCAGACTCCGGCAACAGCCGTTGCGGGCACGACTTTGGCGCATAGCTCGGCGAGGACGACAAGAAAGCCCTGCTCGCGTATCTGAAGTCGCTCCGATCGTGCGAGGCGAAAGAAGCATAACTGCGGAGCGCCGGCCTCTGGGGCCGCTTTCGCGCCCTGTTTTCGCGCCTGCGCGTATATGCCACTATCGTCTTCCTTGAACGCCGAATCGGTTTTTGGCGTATAGACTCAGGCAATCCCATCAAAAATTGACGAAGGCGGCGTTATGTCCTGGAATAAGCCCAAGCACGGATTGGCTTTCACCCTTGTCCACTGGCTGTTGGCGCTGGCGGTTCTGGCCTCGCTCGGGCTCGGCTGGCGCGCTCATTTCTTGCCCATGAGCGGCGACGAACGCGCCCTCGTCGATGAATTGCACATATCGCTTGGGCTCACCGCCGCCGGCCTGCTCGTCGTGGCGGTTTTGCTCCAGATCTTTTCCCGCCAACCCGCGCCGCCGAGCGCCGCGCCGCACTGGAGCGAGGCGGCGGCTCCGTGGCTCAACGCGCTGCTTTATCTGCTCGTCGCGGTCATGGTCGCGAGCGGCTATCTGGGGCTGGTTTTCACTGGCGAGACGATCGAGTTCTGGGGCGCGCCTTTGCCGAACTGGGGCGAGCCGAACGACCGGCTGGTCGAACTGAGCTCGAACGTGCATCGAATCGCGGCCTACATGCTCGTGGCGGTTCTCCTCGCCCATATCGTCGTCGCCGTCGCGGGGGCGCTGCGCCGCTCCGAGGCGAAAGGCGTCGGCGGATTTCCCGCGCCGCTCGCCGCGGATTCGCTCGCCGAGAGAATCGGGCGCGATCTCGCGAGAAAAATGAATCTTCTCGGCTGGGCGGGTTTCTGGCTTCAGTTCGTTTTCGCCTTTCTCTCGGGGCTGCTGTTGCAAATCGCCACGGCCGGGCGGATGCTCAGCGCCGCTAACGCCGGAATCGGCGACGCGCTTTCATGGAGCGGTTGCGCGCTCCTCGTGCTTCTGTTTACCTGCGCGCTGATGTTTTATTACACGAGGCGGGCGCATCGGCTTGCGGCGGCGCCGCAATATTGTCTCGATAAAAACGACAACTCCGGCCTGTGGTATCTCACGGCGGGCATCGGGCTCGGCCTTCTGGGGCTTCTGTCATCCTTCGGCGGCGTAGCGCTGAGCATCGTCCTGCTCATCGCCAAGACCGTGTCGCAACCGCCGGGCATCGCCATCACCGATCCCACCAAAATCATCAGGGCGCTCGACATTTTCGTTCTGCTGATGAGCTTTCTGCTCCTGATCGCCCATTTCATCGGCTTTGGAATTAGCCTGTGGCTGCGCGTCTCTCTCGCCAGCGCCCGCGGGCGTTATCGCAAGGGGAGCGCAAAAGCGGGTGATCTGTCCAACAGTTGAGAGATATTGCGCGATGGTATCGTAATACTTGTAAGCCGCGCTTTTAACCCATCTTATTCAGCCATGGGGTGATTTTGGGCTGGTAAGTGTCGCGTAAGATGCTGATTTAGGGTGTATGGATCGGTTGCTTACGCCGATCCTTCACACCTCGTCGCAGCCACGCCCGCCATGGCCGAATATACCCGTTTTCGTTTCGAGCCGTTGGCCGCAAGAAGATCTCCTCCGCTTTCGACGGGGGACGCATCACCGCGGATGCTGACATGATGCTTTTGGGGCAAGCCGAACGTCGTCCGGGGCTGGCGGGGTTACCGTGACACTCCACTCTATTGACTTGCAAGAGGGGCTTTCAGTTAGAGCGCGATCCGATCCTGTCGATTCAATATTCTGGCCAGGATGGCCATATCTGAAGTGGCGCTCCTGTGGCGAGAGCGCGGCGAGGAATTGGGGGGCGGATCATCGCGCCGTCGATGGATATTCGCAAGAAAGTCATGAAGGCGATCAAGGGCGGGATGTCGCGTCGCCAGGCGGCGGCGCGGTTCGACATTGGTCCGAATGACGGTGAATTACGGAAATGCGGTGACACGCCCGTCTTTCTCCTTTAAATAGCCGATACAACTCAAAATCGCCCGCCTCGAAAAACACGGTTGCGCGACAATTGCCACGCTGGGTGACATGATGCGGACGGCCGGGGACCACGATAGGGGTGATGCCGGTCATATACTCTCGGTAGCGCTGAACAGATATAAGGTAAATACGGGCGTGTCACCGTAATTCCAAGCTGGACCTGCGTAAGATTAGCCCGGTGCCTGAATTCAATCAGAAGCTCCAGAAAAACAGCGTAATCCCGAGTGTGAATGCTCTTCCGCATCATGCAGTGTGAGAGTGCATGCGATTTTCGAATAGTCCAAAATGGAATGTTGATTCAGCGTGCCGGGCGCCAACTTCCAGCCTCTCGTCGATCATCCGGCGCTTATCCAAGCCACCCGCCCTCAGCACCGACGGTTCTCGCCGGCGGCTTACTCACAGGCAAGCAGACAACGCCGGGAATTTTACCTTCCCCAGCCGACCCCATCGCCTTCGAGTCATTGCATTTCGGGAGGGCACTCAATCTGTCTTAGAGTCTGTCCGCGAACATCATGTTGGATTGCATAGCTTTCTGAGCATGAGGCGGATTGAGGCGATGCGCAGAAATGCGAGCGCCTTTCGGTTGAGGCATTCCCAATCCTTAGCCAATCTTCGACACCGACCGAGCCAGGAAAAAGTTCGTTCGACGACCCACCGCCTTGGCAAGACCTCGAAGCCTTTCGCTGTGTCAGAACGCTTGACGATTTCCGTCACGAGGCTTGGCAAAGCTTTCTTCTGCGCCTCGCAAAAGATTGGTCCCTGATATCCGCCATCGGCGAACAGCTTTTGCAGAAACGGAAATCTCCCAAACATTGTGCGCAGAACAAGAACGCCGCCGTCTCGATCCTGAATGTCGGCCGGATGAACGATCGCATGAAGCAGCAGGCCTATCGTGTCGACGAGAATATGCCGCTTCTTGCCGTTGATCTTCTTGCCCGCATCATAGCCGTGCGGATCAATGCAGCGCCCCCTTTTTCCGCCGCTTTCACGCTCTGGCTGTCGATGACGGCGGCGGTCGGGCTGGCGTCACGCCCGGCGGCCTCGCGACACTTCACGTAAAGCGCGTGGTGGAGACGATCGAGCGTGCCGTCATAGGTCCAAAGGTCGAAATAGCCGTAAACTGTGCTCTTGGGCGGCAAATCCTTCGGGATCGCGCGCCACTGACAGCCCGTCGAGAGAACATACATGAGTCCGTTCACGACCTGCCGCATGTCCACCCTGCGCTTGCCGCCGCCGCGCTTTGCCGGCGGGATCAAGGGGGCGATCAATGCCCACTCCGCGTCCGTGACGTCGCTGGGATAACGCAGACCGCTACGGTCGTAGCGCGCGCGATTTTCGTTCGTCCACATCGGCGACCCCTTCGAGAATCAGGCCGCCACATCGAATCATAAAAGACTCATTCGACTCAACTTCTGCTCGGACAGACACTTAGAGCGCGATCCGATCCTGTCGATTCAATATTCTGGCCAGGATGGCCATATCTGAAGTGGCGCTCCTGTGGCGAGAGCGCGGCGAGGAATTGGGGGGCGGATCATCGCGCCGTCGATGGATATTCGCAAGAAAGTCATGAAGGCGATCAAGGGCGGGATGTCGCGTCGCCAGGCGGCGGCGCGGTTCGACATTGGTCCGAATGACGGTGAATTACGGAAATGCGGTGACACGCCCGTCTTTCTCCTTTAAATAGCCGATACAACTCATAATCGCCCGCCACGAGAAACACGGTCGCGCGACAATTGTCACGCTGGGTGCCATGATGCGGAAGGCCGGGGACAACGATACGGGCGATGCGGGTGATGTGCTCTCGGTAGCATCGAACAGATATAAAGTAAATACGGGCGTGTCACCGTAATTCCCAACCGAACGCAATTAGAAAAGGTGTCAGGAATACACCGCCGCCCTTGCCAGCCGGCCCGGAGAGAAGGACGGGATCCGCGCTAAAGAGGGTAGCGGAGAAAAGCCCAACGGAGTGAGTTTCGACTGCGTCGAGTGGCGTCAAAATCCAGCAGAAGTTGAGTCCCGAATTTTTGCGCGCGGCGTAATCATCGCCGCGCTATAAACAGGGGCGCGCGCATCGGTCTTTTGTTCGATGGGTGGAAATCTCTAGCTTGCCGCGGTTGACGGTAGCAGATCCCATTTCGAGGAATTCACGAATGGACCGCATACTCGTAATCGTTCGTCATGGTCAGAGCGAATGGAATTTGAAAAATCAGTTTACTGGATGGAAGAACCCTGATCTCACCCCGCGGGGGATCGAGGAGGCGCGACGAGTTGGGCGTGAACTCAAGAAGCTCGATCTGCACTTCAATATCGCATTTACCTCGCTCTTGCTGCGCGCCAGGCATACGCTTGCTCTCATTTTCGAAGAGCTCGGCCAATCGAACATTTCGAGCATTAGCGACCGGGCCTTGAACGAACGTCACTACGGCGATCTCTCGGGATTGAACAAAGAAGAAGCGAGCCGCCAATGGGGCGCGGAGCAGGTGCGCCTCTGGCGTCGATCTTATGATGTGGCTCCGCCCGGCGGCGAAAGTCTGAAGGATACGGCGGCGCGGGTTTTGCCTTTCTATTGTCAGCAAATTTTACCCCATGCCCTGAGAGGCGAGCGCGTGCTGGTCGTCGCGCACGGCAATTCCCTGCGCACGCTTGCGATGGTGCTGGATCATCTTACGCCGGAGACTGTCACGTCTCTTGAACTCGCGACGGGCGTGGTCATCGTCTACCGTCTCAACGCCGATTCGACGGTCGCTTCCAGACGGGAACTGAAGGAGGACATACAGTCAGCTGACATTCGAAGGGATGAAATTCTTTGATCTCATGGCGGAATAGATCATCCTGCATTGGGTCGAATCCTTCGGCCAGCTCGCGATGCGCAGGCGTGCGGTACAACGCTCACTTCCGAAGCCGAGATCGTATTGGTGGTCTGGCATATTTCGATACGCCAATGTCATCGAGCCCGAATGTGCGCTCGTCGCCATCAATACTGGCGATGCCCCGCAAGCGTTTAAGATGCCGAGACGCTGATCGTGAATTGTTCCAGCGCAACTTCATGCGCAGGTGGCGACTGCGTGAAACTTTTCGCGGCCGTGAGCAATGAAAAATTCAGATGCCCTCACTGGAATTACGGTGACACGCCCGGAATTACGGGAATTACGGTGACACGCCCGTCTTTCCGCTTTAAATAGCCGATACAACTGATAATCGCCCGCCACGAAAAACACGGTTGCGCGACAATTGCCACGCTGGATGAGATGATGCGGAAGGCCGGGGACAACGAAACGGGCGACGCGGGTCATATATTCTCGGCAGCATCGAACAGATATAAGGTAAATACGGGCAGCACGACGGCGGGCGGCACTGGGCGATCGGACAGGAGAATGAGCAGATAGGGGCGGTCCCGGAATATGTTGGCATACATGTGGTAGACCGAATTGAGAGCTACCCCGTCCACCAGCCCAAAACCGTGTCTAAGTCGTTGATTTATTTGGTGAGCGCGCCGGGGCTCGAACCCGGGACCCCCTGATTAAAAGTCAGATGCTCTACCGACTGAGCTACGCGCTCTTTAGTTGTGTTCCGTCTTTGGCGTGGGCGTTTTGAACCGTTGCGCCCGCGCCGGAAAGAGTGGTCGGCCACTTTTTCGCTCCGGCCGCAGGGTTGGCCGGACTACGACGATCCACTATCTCCCCCCGCCCCACGGGTCAACCCCGCGCGCGGAAGAGAAACCGAGACAAAGGCGGTTTTGATCGGACCAAAGGCGCAAAAAATAATCGCGTAAGCCCTTGCCCGGCCGATCGTCAAGCGAAGGCAAGTAGCCTATCACGGCACGGACGTTTGGTTAACGCGATTTTAGGGTGGTTCTGGGTTGACGCCGTGTCGCGACGCCCTGGTCTGTCTGATTCGGGCAGGGAGCGCGACCATGGACGATCTGATTTTCCAGCTTGCCGATGAGGAAATCCCTCGCGACCGGCGGGCCTTGTTGCTTCTGTAACGGGCCTTTCGTTGTCAACCCCTCACGTTCTTCCCTTCGCCGCTTCACTCTTCTGTTCGTGGTCGGCGCCGAAGCTCAGCGGGCCGCCACTTGATGGGATAAGATGAGGATGAGGCCGGCCAATCTAGTTGGGCGTGGTCGTGAGCCACTGAGCGCCTTGCGGTCTGACCTCGTCCATCGTCCCGGCGAGGGACGAACGCTCCGGGAAGGCTGGTGCTCGCCCGCCCGAAACTCTTGCGTTTCTCCTCCTTATGCCGCCGTCGGAGCTGGGCAAGCCGCGCGCCTTGCGTCGAACGGCGTCCCGTCGATCCACATGCGATGCAGGATCACGCCGAGCTTGCGCGCCAGCGCCACTTTCGCCTTCTTCATGCCGGCGCGCTTGGCGAGCTTCATCGCCCAGCTGTTGAGGCCGCCGCCCTTCACCGGTCGTGTCAGTATGACATTGGCGGCTTCATAAAGCGCCGTCAGCAGCGCCCGCGTCTCCTGCGCCGCCATCGACTTGCAATAGACCGGGCGAAACCAGCCAAGCCGCATCAGCTGGGCGATGCCGCGCGCGTCGTTGCGATCGGTCTTGACCGGCATCGTCTTGAGCGCAATCCGCACATGCCGCGTCTCCAGCAACTCCACCGCCAAGCCCGCCTCCTTCATCGCCGCGTAAAGCCATTGCGACAACGGCCCAGCCTCCAGGCCGATCCGCGCCAGATCGAGCCCGAGCGAAGCGAACCAGCCGATCAGCGCCGCCGGCTCGCTGGCGATCCGCCTCCCGCACGATCTTGCCGGCGCCGTCCACAATGCAAACGCTCGATGCTTCCAAAGACACGTCTATCCCGGCATAGTGGTCCATGGTCATCCTCCGACGAGGCTTGGAGCGGGCGAAAGTCCGACTCCGTCAATGACACCATCATTCTGGGGGATGGCCACCTCACCGCAAAGCCGAAGCCCTCAGCGGCCCGTTACGCCATCTAGCGACCAATGGCCAACGGTTCGTCAGATTTGTCGCGTGACCCGTTTGCGTTGCCGAAAGGTCGATGGAAAATGGCAAACGCCGCATCAGGAAATCGTCTATCTCGTCACCAGCCTGACGGCCTGCCAAGCCACTCCGAAGGCGCGGCTCCAAATCAACCGCGAGCATTGGGGCATCGAGATCATGCGCCGCAACAAGGACGTTATTCTTGGCGAGGATGGTTATGCCAGCCGGCTCGACAACGCGCCTGGCGACGTCTTCTCGCTCATCGGCCTGACGCTCAAAATCCTCAAAACGATTTCACGCTCCAACACGCGCGCAATCGAGCTTTTTCAGGATGACCGTAACCGTGCTGTCCGCCTATTCTCAACTTTTCACTGAATCGCCTTGATTACATGGGTTCTCAATGAGTCAGGGTATAAAAAAGCCACGAACTCGGCCCTGATCGTCGGGCTCATTACGAAGGATTAGCGGATCGCCGATCTCGCGGAGAATTTCATCCATGAGAACCCGACTCGAATTTCAAATCTGACCGGCATTCGCCCTCGCCAGCCGGCGCATGAGCAGGAAAGCCAGGGCCAGTTGCAGCCAGGCGAGAGCGGATTCGATGGTCGCCTCGAAGTCTTTTGACAGACGGCGAGCGCGATTGATCCAGCCGAGCGTTCGCTCGACGACCCAGCGTTTCGGCAGCACGACAAATCCTTTCACCTCTTTGTCGGTTCGCTTGACGACGGTGATGGAAATACGGCTCGCCTCGAAGGCAGCGCGCTGGGCTTCATCACCTTGATAACCCCCGTCGACGAAAGACATTTTCACCCACGGGCTCTTGCGATGCACGGCTTTCAGCAACGGCGCGAGAGCGTCGCGATCCTGCACGTCGGCGGTCGTGATCTGGCATTCGATAGGCAGACCAATCGTGTCGACGGCGAGATGGCGCTTGCGGCCCTTGACCTTCTTGCCCGCATCGAAACCACGAGGGCCGCCGGCTTCCGTCGTCTTGACCGACTGGCTGTCGACGACAACCGCCGTCGGCGCGGCTTGACGGCCTTCCGCCTCGCGGGCGTCCATTACCAGAACGCTGATGATTTGCGCCCACAAGCCGCTGTCGCGCCATGCGTAGAAGCGGTTTTGCACGGTCGTGAACGGCGGAAAATCCTTTGGCAAATACCGCCAGGGGCATCCGCAACGGATCAAATAAAACAAGGCGTTGAGAATGATCTGGGAATCTGTCGGCTTGCGTCCGCGCCGTTTGGGAGGCGGCAGCAGCGGCGCGATCAGCGCCAACTCGGCCTCCGACATATCGCTTGAATAGCGCGCCCGAATGACTTCATACTTCGCCCGATCGGCCTCGTTCCAAGGCATCGCGAATCTCCCAAAGTTGTTGCAAACCAAGGGAATCAAGGGCCGCGAGGCCGGTCAACCAATTTCAGGTCAGGCTCTGAGGCAAGCTTCGATACCACCGAAAAGATTGCGCCGTCGAAGAATATCTGGGTTGGCGAGACGCCTTTTTTAAATCTAGCCGGCAGTCGCTGTTCGCGTTCAAAACTGTTTTACGCTTGCTGCATCCGATTTTTAAATTTCACGAAAATCGCGAATTGCGACGTTGGCGACAATTCCGGCCTTGGCGACTTGCTTTTGATCATGGTTGGCCCCATCTTAATAATATCGGATTTCCGGCCGGGTGAACTTGCTTTCACGCTTCGTGCGCGCCGGCTCGTGACTTCCTCCCCAGAACTACGATCGAAAAGGGCGCGTAAGAGTCCCCAATTTTTCGTTTCCTGGAAGGGGCTAGTCATGCAGACAGGCAAAGTGAAATGGTTCAACGGGCAAAAAGGATTCGGCTTTATCGAGCCGGAAGCCGGAGGCAATGACGTGTTCGTCCATATGCGCGCGGTCGAGCGAGCGGGTTTGAACGGTCTGGCCGAAGGCCAAAAGGTCTCATACAAATTGCTCGTCGATAGCCGCACCGGCAAGGCCGCCGCGGATCAGCTGAAATTGGTCGCCTGATTCGTTAAATGCGGCGAGCCGACAAAAGCCGCCGGCCGGCCAAAGCGCCGGCTGACAACGTGAAAGGGAAGCATTCATGAGCGACCTCACCAACGCCGGCAGGCGCTTTCGCGGCAGTCAAATCGTTTCGACGGCGAGCCATAAATACGCTGTCGGCGCATCCGTGACCTGCGCCATGGGTTATCGATCGGAAAAGGCGCTGTTTCGGGTTGTCCGGCATCTGCCGGACGGTGGTCAGGGGTTGCAGTACCGGCTTAAAAGCGTCTCCGACGGACATGAGCGCATGGCGTTCGAAGCCGCCCTGGAAAATCCGCCGACTGGAGATCTCGCGAAGTAGTGAAGACGGAGGCGGACGATGGACGCTCTGGACTATGGAATGGAAGCGGGCCTCTATTTCCCGAGAACCGTGAACGCCAGGCAAAAATCATTGAGTTTCCGTCGTTTTGGTCACGCCTCAGAGGCCATTCGTTATGCCGTTGAGGAACTCACGCCAAAAATCCTCACGAGTTGCTCGCTGGAAGTGAACGGGCTGTATTATTTCGGACGCGAAATTCAACCGCTTTACGATAGCAGTGCTTTCCCCTTGCGCCGCCGGTCGAAGCAGCACGCCGAAGTTTAGGTCGATTGAAAAAAAACTTTGTCGCTTTTTCCCTATGATGCTCGACGACGCTTTGGTGGCCTAAAATCATCGAGCCGTTGACGCCGGGTCCGACCGTCGCGGGGATGATCGGCGTGGATCGAGAAGCGTGGGATTTGTCCCCGGCGCGAGCGATGGCGGCCAGGAAGGTTTCGAGTGCGGGAACTCGTCGAACTGGCGACGCTCGAATGAGTGGACACATCATGGTCGGGGATACGCGGCCACCCTCGGATAGGAGATGTTTTGCAGGTTTTCGTCAAAGACAACCAGACCGTGTGAAAAGACCTCGCCGCCAGCGTGACCGAGCGTCCGGCGTCGAGCTATGGCGGGTTTTCGCCATAGCGCCGAAAATTCCGCTCCCGACGCTCGCCGAGGGGGTCCTGTGGCGTCCGGGCGGGCCCTTCGGCCGCCATAGGTCGGAAATAGCCCTCCCTCAGGCCCGCACGGCCTTCATCAGCACCTCTATCCCGAGGATGTTCAGCGCCCTTCGCAAATTGTAGACGAGCGCCGTCAGGCTGAACTCGGCGCGGACCTTTTCGAGGCCTTTCATCAGGAATGCGCCCTGGTTCATCCATTGCTTGATCGTGCCGAAGGGATGTTCGACGATCTCGCGGCGCGTGTTCAAAATCTCCGGCCGCGCCTTCAATCGCTCCGCCACGCGGTCCAGAACCGCCTCGTTTTCCAGACGGGAGACCTTGCGCCAGTCGGTCGTGCAGCGCGATTTGAGCGGGCAGGCAAGGCACGCCGCGCGGTTGCAATAGTTGAACCTCTTCAGGTCCCGCTGCCGGCTTTCATAACGCGTCGCAAGAACCTGTCCCGCCGGACATATGTAGGCATCCTTTTCCGCGTCGTACCGGAACTCGTCCTTGCGAAAGAGGCCATTGCGAGCGGCATATCCGCGTTGTGGCTTCGGCACGTGCGGCGTCATTCCCGCCTTCTCGCAGGCCTCGATGTCCTCGATCTTGAAATAGCCCCTGTCGGCGACGACATCGATCTTCTCGACTTCGAGCGTCTCGCGCGCGGCCCCGGCTGTTTGTGTCAAAAGGCCCATGTCGAGGACCTGGTTCGTCACTTCCTGTTCGACGATCAGCTTGTTCTTCGCGTCCACCGCGATCTGGACGTTGTAGCCGACGGCGACCTTCGTGTGCTTCGCCATGGCGCGGCTGTCGGGATCGGTCAGCGATATCTGGTCCTCGCCGCTGGCTTCCAGACCCGCCAGCAAATCCTTGTAGCGTTCGCGTTTCGCGCGCAGCGCCTCGATCTTTTCGGCGAGGTTCTTCGTGCGCGAGCCGCCGGTTCCGGATTCCGTCACGTCGCCTTCGTCGAGGCGTTTCAGATATTCGTCGAGACGCTCGTCCACGTTCTTGATGAACTTCTCCAGCGAGTTTTTCGTGTAGTTGCGGTCCTTGTTGTTGACCGCCTTGATCCGCGTGCCATCGACGCCAAGCAACTCGCGCCCGAACAGATCGAGCTTACGGCAGAGAACCACGAACTGGCGGAACACCGCGCGAAAGGCCTTGCGATTGTCGGCGCGAAAGTCGGCGATGGTTTTGAAGTCGGGCTTCAAGGTACGCAGCAGCCATATGACTTCGACGTTGCGATGGCATTCGGCTTCCAGCCGTCGGCTCGAACGAACGCGGTTGAGATAGCCGTAGATGTAGAGCTTCAGCAGATCGCCGGGCGCGTAGCCGGGCCGTCCCGTCTTCTCCGGCGCGACACGCGCGAACCCGGCCGCCGCGAGATCGAGCCCGTCCACGAAGGCGTCGATGAAGCGGACGGGATTGTCGGGGCCGACGTAATCGTCGATCGCCTCGGGAAACAAAAGGGTTTGCGAACGGTCGATTCCGGATATGTGCGCCATGACGCGATTCTACCAGGTCGTCGCCGCCAGCGGAATCCAGGCGCGAAAATTTCAACGCGGGTTTTCACACGGTCTGCAACAATATCGATCAGGCCTTGAGGGTGCTCAAAAAGCGGATGCAGCGAGAGGGCGTCTTTCGCGAAATGAAACGGCGCAGGGCTTACGAAAAGCCGTCAGAACGGCGGATACGCGAAGTGGCCGAAGCGTTGCGCCGAAGTCGCAAGGCGGCGCGAAAAAAAGCTCAGTTCGAGGGGCTTATCGCGGCGCCGAAACGGGTCGCGAAGAAGGTGCCTCCTTCGTCTCTACGCTGATAGCTCGAATTCCCGGACGAAGCTATGGTCGTCGTGTCGCGCGAGCGAGGCGCGGCCAAGGCGTTTGACGGCGTCGCTCGACGCTCGGAGCGACGAGGAAATCACCCGCGCAAAATCCGCCCGAGGCGAAGCGGCTCTCGTCGGGAGCGCCCTTTTGCCGGCCGGACGGCTTCGTGTCGGCGAGCAAATCCAGACAGGCAGCAGGACAAGAAGGGCAATTTTAAGAGAGCATTTTGCAAAAACACTTCGTTCGGTCTTGCAATAGACATAATCCGCGCTTATTTAGCGACTTGATCTTGGACGGCTGGTTTCTCTCTAGTGCGCTACCGCGCATCGACGACGCTTCCCTTCAATTTCGACCCCCTGCTGTGCGACTCGCCTGTTGCACATGCGAAAACTATCGCGCGATTGAAGGAAAATCGTCATGACTACCGGAACAGTGAAATGGTTCAACGCCACCAAGGGCTTCGGCTTCATCCAGCCTGACAATGGCGGCGCGGATGTGTTCGTCCATATTTCCGCGGTAGAGCGCGCGGGAATGCAGACGCTCGCAGAAGGGCAGAAGATCGAGTTTGATCTCGTCCGTGACGATAGATCTGGAAAAAGCTCGGCCGGAAATCTGCGCGCCGCGTGAATGGTCGCCTCTCTCATCGACCATGGAGGTATTGGCGATGAGCGGAGGTTTGGCCTAAAATCATAGCGAAAGGCTCGCCGTCCTGCTTGGGCGGGATTTGAGATCCAAAACCGCGTCGTTCGAGCGAGGCGTTACGCGTTTAGGATCGAGCGGCGAAAGCGAAATCAGCTACTCTGCCCGGCCTTGAACGAGGTTTGTCTTTATTTCCGGTCGAGCGGACGCTAGAGCGGTTTCCGACCAGACGGAATCGTCTGGTAGATTAAGAAATCGCTCCAGCTTCAAAAATCTGGAGCAAAATCCAATCGAAAAAGTCTATCAACTTGTTTGGATTTTGCTCTAGGTGAAACCGCGCGGCGCGGCGCGCTCATTCCGCGAAAATAAAACACCGAAAATAAAACACCGGAGGAAATATGAATAAGCTTGCTTTCGCCACCGTCGCCGCAATCATCGCTTTTAGCGCGCCGGCCCTGGCCGCCGCTCAAAAATGGAACGTCACCGAAGAACGCGCCTCCGGCATCAAGACTGGCCAGGGAACCTGGGCCGTGACGACTGACGGCGACAAGTTGACAGGTACGGCCGCCTTGCAGCTCGACAATGGCCAGCCGCTTACCTACAGCCTCGATGGCGCGATCAAGGACGGCGTCTATACCGTGAAGCTGGAGAATCGCACCGACGACAAGAAGGGCTGCGTCTGGACTGGACACGCCCAGAACGCGACGGCTGACGGGAGGTCAAAGGGCTTCGTTGGCGATCTGGTTTGCGACGGCGCCAAGATGATCATCCGCGCGAACGGAATGTAAAGCAGGCGTTACGCTTAGGCCCATCGGCTTCGACCTCACGGCCGCCAATGGCGTCCGTGAGGTTTTTTGCGCTTTGGCGCTACCGTGATTGAATGAGGGCGACCGTCCGTGGTTTAGACTGGCCGCGCGCGCGCCTCATGGCTCGCCCCAAATATCCTGACGAATCGTTTCTGTGACGACGAAGATTTCCAAAGCCTCAGGCCGGAAATTCGTTCGCTTTATCGTGGCCATGATTTCCCTCCGCGCCCCCCCGGTAGAAGGGCCGCGCCGAAAGTGGTCGCCTTGGCTTGCGTCACTGGCGCCGGCTTTGCACCTTGCGTGCTGGCGGTCCTCCAAAGCCGATATTTCGCGACTGGGGCCCGCACGCATGGCCAGGTCGCCGCCGGAAAGGCACAATGCGCACTTTCATCCGAGCCCGCCAAATGTGCGAGTGGCTCGACTTCGACCATCGGCAGGCGTTCGCCCGCGCCCGATTGGCCGAACCGAAGGGCAAACGTCTACCGCCATTCGTGCTTCTCGCGGAACCAGGTCTTTCCGCCGCCGAACAACACGCCTGCGCGGAAATATGGATGCGCGAGCGGCGGGTGACCGCGGCGGTGGTCCGGGAAAAGCTCGCCTTTTGTTTTCCTGCTTGCGGTGAAGCCCGCGGGAAAATCAAACTGGGCTACCTTTCCAACGACTTTCAGAATCACGCCACGGCGCTCCTGCTCATCGAAACGCTCGAAGCTCATGATCGTTCGCTTTTCGAACTGCACGCCTATTCCTACGGGAAAGACGACGGCAAGGAAATGCGGGCCAGATTACGGGGCGCCTTCGATCGCTTTAACGACATTGGTCCATTCTCCGACGAAGAGGCGGCGCGGGCGATCTACCGTGACGAGATAGACATTCTCATCGACTTGAAGGGCTTTACCCAAGACACGCGGACATCGATCCTTGCCTTGCGTCCCGCTCCTATACAAGTGAACTATCTTGGCTATCCGGGAACCCTGGGGCCCGGTCTTTGCGACTACATCATTACGGACGCATTTTGTACTCCCGCCGCCAGCGCTGGGGATTACGCCGAGTCCTTCGCCCTCCTTCCGCATTCTTACCAGCCGCACGGGCGTCGCCTCGCGGTAAGGGACGCGCCGACCCGCGCCTCGGCTGGGCTACCCGAAGAGGGCTTCGTGTTTTGCTGCTTCAACCAGGCGTTTAAATTCACTCCAGCCGTCTTCGAGATCTGGTGTCGTCTGCTCCACTGCGTTCCCGGCAGCGTTCTATGGCTTCTTGCGACCCCCGAAGCCGAGGGAAATCTGCGCAACGAAGCATGGAAGCGCGGCGTGAATGGATCGCGCCTCATTTTCGCGCCCGACTTGCCGCAAGACGAACACCTCGCCCGTCTCCAACTCGCCGATCTCGTGCTCGACACCGCGCCCTATGGCGCCCATACGACCGCCAGCGACGCGCTTTATGTCGGGGCGCCGTTGGTGACTCGGCCAGGAGATACATTCGCGTCGCGAGTCGCGGGCAGCCTGCTGCGTGCGGTGGGGCTTCCCGAATTGATCGTTGAAAATAAAGACGATTACTTCGATCTTGCCTTTTCGCTGGCCACGGAACCCCTGCGGCTTAGCGGGTTGAGGTCAAAGCTCCTAGGCAACAGCTCGAGCGCGCCGCTCTTCGACGTCGACGCCTATGCGCGCGCGCTCGAAGCGCTTTTTCTCCGGATGTGGGGTAGACACTGCGCGGGATCGCCTCCCGCCGCGATATGAGTTTTTCGAGGTTCCTCCCCAGAGCTGGACAAACGTAGACATAGTCAGGACAAATTTCAGGCGACGCCTTTGCGTTATCTTGCTCATGAGCGCCCCCGCTCTTCCGCGAGGGGGCGGCGGTTTGCCGAAGCGGAGCTTCTCGTACCCGGAAACCGGGGTTCAAGCCCCCGCCATCGGCGCGGCGACAGGATCCACTTCGGCCGCGTTTGGCTCCGCTGGAGGGGCCGGCTTGGCGAACGCGGGGTGGGTTCGCGCTCGGGAGCGCCCTCATTGAATTCGGATTCCGATACGCCTCTGCTGGTCTATGTTCATGTTCCCAAGACGGGAGGTATGACGGTCAAGCGGATGCTCCGCGAGTTGTCACCCTGCGGAGTCGACGCCTTTCACCTTCATGCGCTCAAGCCTGGCTCCATTGAAATAGCGCGACAAAGCGACTGGATCAGCGGCCACCTCGGCCGCGACACATTCAGCGGCCACCTTACCGGACTGGGTCGAGAAATCGACTTTTTCGCAACGGTCAGGGAGCCGATCGCCCAGATCCGCTCGCACTTGAATTACAGCTTCCACCGGTGGAAATCGCTGGATTACTACGACAAGCACAGCCTCCACGAGCAACGCCTCGACGCGGATGTCATGACGACCGATTTCCTCGATCCCGTCTCGGTGATCAAGCTCCTTTTGACCTGGCGCGAACTCTTTCTCAATCTTCAATCCCGTCTCGTGATAGGGAAAGATTTCGAGGACATGAGCGAGAGCGAGGTCGACGAAAGGCTCGCGATCTACAAATTCATCGCAACTGATCGAACCCTTCCTCAACTCGTGGATCATTTCGGCTTTTTCCAAAACAAGAAAATGGGTGCGCCGCCTGTTGTGAACAAGGCGACCTATTCCTTCGACCCCGCGATCTTCGAACATCCCGATCTGAGACGATTTCTTCGTCACCATCACCGCCACGACATTCGGCTGTATCAAAAAATATGTCAGCGTGACTGGGGCTGCCCCCCGGAGCCATTCCGTCCGTCCTTTCCTTTCGATAAGGCTTTCACCGAGGAAAACTTTGACGAGCAGAGCTACCTGGCTTTCAATCCGGAGGTCAGACTTGGCGTGGAAGCCGGCGTTTGGGTGTCTGGATGGGATCATTTTGACAAGCACGGCCGCGTCGAGGGGCGTGGCGTCCGTCGGCGTTACCCGCCCTTGGCCGACGCGGAAGGCCAGAATAACCAAACAGGGGCCTCCCCGGCGTCGGCTCCAGCCCCGTTGCGGGATTGATGAAGTCCGCCGGGACGACCATCCTGTAAATCGAGACTTCATGAATTATGTTCATGCAGGGTTGTCCCTCGACGCTCAAGGCATGGATCACACCCATGCTCCTCAGAGCCCTCTTTCAGTTGCGGCGATGGCGGATCCCGTCGTTTGGAGTTGCGAAAATGAATCTATTGCGAAAGATCGCGCTCGTCGTTGCGTCTGCTCTTTTTGGCGCGGCCTCCGTCCGGGCCGAGCCCAATCGGTCGGTCATCCCGGTTACGTTGACTCAATCGGACTATGGCGGGGGACGAATTTATCTCCCTGTTCGCTTTGGCGACGTCGTGGGAACCATGCGCCTCGACACAGGGGCCTCGATAACTCGCATTACGCTCGCGCCCTGGAACAAGGACTTACCGTCGCTGGGCCAAAGCGCGTCCACGGGCGCTTCCGGAAAGACGACTCTTTGCGAGGACGTGGAAGCGAAAAATGTGGAGATCAAGGCCCAGGAAGGAAACAACATCGGCAGACATAACTACGTCGTTTCGCGTTGCGCGGCGAGCGACGGCGACGACCTTTTGGGATTGGATTTTTTCAAAGGCGCTCGCTTCAGCCTGAATTTCGATCGGCGGGAACTCGTGTTCTTTGGCGAAAAAAATCTTGCGGGCGCGCCGCAGCCGCTTCGCTTGCTTGGCCCCCAACAGCGCCTGATTGGCCTCGAAGTGAAAGCGGTAGACGCCACGGCGAACGGATTACTCGATACGGGCGCGGAAATTTCCGCTGTCGATCGGCGGTTTGTCATCAAGCACAAAAAGCTGTTCACGCTGGTGAAGAACAAAGGCAAAGCGAGCGAAGCCGCCGGCAAGGATTTATCGGCTAGGATTTACAAGATCAAACAGCTTGATCTCGGCGAGGGGCGGATTCTTCGCGACGTCTATGCGCTGGCCTATGATTTCGGCGTCCTGCGAGAGGCTCTTGGCGGGCGAACGCCATTCATCCTCGGCTACAATGTGATCAGCAAATTTAACTGGGAATTCGATTTCACGTCGTCATCGCCGACCTTTAACGCGAAACCGAGATGAACGGCCGCCGCCCCGACCAATGCGGGCGTTTTTATCGCAAGCGCGAGACTTATGACGCATTCCAGGCCCATTCAAGCCTATTGCCTCAGCGGCATTGATCGTTCAGTATTCTAGCAATTCTGAGATTATAGAGGTGTCCGCCTGTTTCAATCCCGATGGACTCGCCGGGCTCTAAAGTGAAAAGCCCTTGCGGGGCGATGAGCGTAACCTTCCTAATTGGAGTCCACGCTCCATTCAACAGCTGCCGAAAATCCTCGCAATGGATTCCAGTCTGTTCCGGCGGCGGCGAAGGGGGAATTACGAATTGCGCAGAGGCGTTCATCGTGGAGCCCGTCAATATCAGCAGCGAAGCGGCGTGTCCGTGTTTCATGATTGTCGTCTTCTTTTGGCGCGAGATGGGGGTGAGCCGACTCACCAATCGATTTGCGTGCGCACCAGGAAGCTATTCGGGTGCGCGCCATTGAGATAAGGTCGGCTATAGGGCGCCGAAAGCGCCATCACCCTGGTCCAATTGGCCATCACGCGTACGCCCGGCTCAGGGCGCCAGTTGAGGCCGACGGTGATGTCCTCTTCCCTGCCGCCAAGAACACTCGAGTTGAAGATGAGTGTTTTCGCTCTGGTCGTTGGGGCGAGCGCGATCAAATTGCTGAAAAAGACCCCCTGATAGGGGCCGCTGTTGAGATCGACCTCGCTGAAGCGCCCCGTGAGCGCCCAGGCCCCCAAGCCGCCCTCGCTAAGCGGATGTTTGATTTGGATCTGACGGAACCCGCCGCCGTTGGTGTTGCTGTCGACCTGGTAGGCGGTCGCCTTCGATTCCCCGGTCAGGAAATACATGGCAGAAACATAATAGCCGCTATAGTTCACCGACGCTCCGCCGGGCGAAAGAATCCCCGCCATATTGGCTTCGAGAATGCGCGAATCATCGCGGTTGTATTGCGCATTCATATATTCCGCCTGAATGCTGGCCGGCCCGTAGGCCGCGACGCTTTCAAGCCCGAAACCCAGCATGTTCTTCACGCAATGGCCGGCGACAGGGGGATTTCCCGCAATGCCGTAAGCGCCGCAGGAAAGGTCCGGCGCGCCGAGAAGATTGGTCTTTAGTATATTGCTTTCCATATAGGTGTTGGCGCCCGGCGTCATCACGCGGTCGTCATTGCCGGCGGTGGAGTCGCCGGGATTGTGGTAACGCCCCGAGACGCCAATGTGCAGCAGCCGATCTTCAGACCAAACAGGCGCAAATGTGGCGCGCGCCGTCACGTCGAAATATTGAGTTCCGCCGCTCGTGGCCCAGCCCGTCTTGGAATTGACCCAGAGCGGAACCGAATAGTCGGCGGTCGGCTTCAGGGCGGCGTCCTCGACGCTGGTGCTGCTGATAGCGGCCTTGAACGTCCAATTGGCGCCATGCGTCAGGGCTGCGATGCCGATGTGACGCTGCGCACCGAAGGCGTCGGACATCAAGGAGCGCTCGACGAAGTCAATGTAATTCTTTGATTCCGTGCGCTCCATGCCATGCGGCAGATAGAAGTTGCCGACCTGGATTTCGATCGGGTTGTCCAGGAACGACGGCTTTAACTCCGGGTGCAATAGCGCGATATAGGCGTCGCGTATGCCGCCGAGGGCGCCGACGGTCGCGGCGTTGCCGCCGCCGACAAAATCATATTGGAATTTGTATTCCCAGATATTGCGCAACCGGCCCTCGACCTGGAGACGCGCCTGGGCGAGATTCGCGGTTTCCGAGAGGCCTCTTTCTGGCTCGGTCGACCCCCCGCCATCGACAAACATGCGGCCGCCGAGATGGAAGATGTCGGCATGGTCGAGCGACTGAATGGTCAGGCCGTGACTGAGGTCGACAAAGAACGGCAGCGGCGCGTGACCGGACCGGGCATGATCCGGCTCCCGTAGCGGAGCCCGAGCGACTTTCCTTTTGCGGTCTTCGGTCCGCGCCTCCTTCAATTTCCGATCCTGCTCGATAGTCTTGCCGTCATAACGCCGCAGGCGGGCCTTGAGCGATTGAACCTCGCCAATGGTTTGTTCTAGCTTCCTTTTCAACTCACGGATTTCGGCCAAGGCGTCCTCCGCCCTAGCGCTGGTAATGGGATACGTCGCTGCGACGCCAAAAGCTGCCGCCGCGAGAGTCACGCTTTTGGCAATCGTTTTCATTTTCCGCCCCACCAATTGCGCCCTCGCGGCATAACCGCGCGAGCCTAATCAGGAGGAGCCCAGGAGAAGCCCAAAGGGCGACTTAGTCAACTAGTTCTATAGACAATACCGTTTTTATGTAACATCTATTGAGGTAATGCCACACTGGCGACCGCTGGCGTCAACGCCGCCCGATCGGACCGACGACAGCAATGACGCATTGACTTGGCGCAAAGCGCCGCCGCCCTTCAGCGACGGCATTTTTCGTCGAGCGTCTCGGCGACCTTGACGCCATAATTCGTCGTCCCGCCCAATTGAATCCGGAATATCTCTCCCGGTTGAACGGCGAAAGGGCCTCTGGGTCCATGGATTTTGGTGGGTCGGACAACGACCCACGACCCATCCTGTTTGCGACGAAAATCGGCGCAGGAGATCGCGACTCCGTCTCCGGAAGCTTGGGCAGTGGTGGCGCCAGGTCCCAGAACCAGGACGAGGAGGGTCGCTAGAATACGATGATAGAGCCTCATGTCGACAAATTCCTAGACGAAGGGCGCCGCGTCGGGCCAGGCGTCTCATTTCCTGTCTTGCGTCTCGGCGGTCGACACGAACGCCATGTGATTTCCGCCATGTGACTTCGCCGAATCCGCTTTCAAGATCGGGATGGTTGATCGGAGCAATGCGCTCATCGTAAATCGCAGGCTTGACCCGCAATGCCCACCGACAGGATTTGAGCGACAAATCTCGTCGTCATTCATAGGGCTGTGGAAAGGCTCCGCAACCTATTGACAATAAGTTAACGCTCCTGTTTAAGCTCTAAAAAGGCGATGGAGTTCGCCTTATAACCGCCTGTAACGCGTATCGCGGCTTATAGGCTGATGACTCCTACCAGCAAAACGCACGGTAGTAGTCTATGCCGAAAACAACCATACCTTCAGGAATCGGTCTCTCGCCAGCAGTGAAAGTCATTGCCGCGACTCTTATTGCGCCCGCACGTCGATGGAAGATCGAGCGACTGCCATGACGGACGAAACGGATCATACGCCGCTGAGCGGTTGGCGATTGTTTCTTTTCAATGTTGTGTTGGCTGTTGGGAATGTCGTTGTTTTGTCGAATATTCCTGGCTACACGATCACGGTTCCGTATGTTTCGGGGGATTTGGGCGGGGTGACGCCGAGTTTTGGTTCGTGGGCGACGTCGGATCATATGGTTGGGATTGCGTTGGGTCTGCCTTTTGCGCGGTGGTTTTCGGGTCGGTTTGGCGATTATCGGGTCTATGCGGTCTGCTTTGTTTTATACGCTGTCGTTTCTTTTGTGTGCGCGTCGAGCGCGACCTTGTGGCTGTTTTTGCCGGCGCGGATTCTGCTTGGCTTTATTGGCGGGGTGATCTTGCCCTTGGGGCAAACGCTGGCGCTTAGCGAGGTTCCCGAGGCTGCGCGCACGATTGTGATCGGATTGTGGGGCGTATTGAGCATGGCTCCCTTCACGATCGGCTCGTTGGTCTCGGGGTGGTTTGCGGAGTTCATGAGTTGGCGCACGATGTTCCTTTCGAACATCGCGATTTCGCTTTTCATCGCGGGCGTGGTCGGCTCTTTGCTTTACGCGCGCGGTTTCAGGCGGCGGATCACGCGCTTCGACGGGGTTGGGTTTGTTCTGCTGGCGGCGACGATTTATGGCGCGCAGACGATTTTCAACATGGGCAATGATTTCGACTGGTTCGCGTCGCCGATTTTGCGGATCGCGCTTGTCGTTGCGGCGATCGGCTTGCCGTCCTTCGTGTTTTGGGAGTTGGGCGAGCGCCACCCGGTTCTGGATGTGCGTCTCTTCGCCCATCGCAATTACGCGATAGCGACGGCTTGCTCGGTGATCGGCTTTCTCGTGATCCAGGGGCTTTTGTCTCTGATGGTGGGTCAGTTGCAGTTGCTCAACGGCTATTCGTCGTCGCTGGCGGGGCTGGTTTATGTTCTGATGTTCGTTTTGGCGGCTCCCTTCGTGGCGATCATGCATGTGCTGAACCGCGACATCGACGTGCGGCTGGTTTCGTTTTTCTGTTTTATCGGGCTTTCGGTGACGCTGACCTGGTTTGGGCTTTTCGACAAGCTGGCGTCGTTCGATCAAATTTCCTGGCCGATCCTGTTTTTCGGTTTTTTCATCGCGAGTTTTTTCGCGCCGCTGGCGGCGCTGGGGATGCATGGGCTGTCGGGATCGAAACTGATCCGGGCGGCGGAGGAGCTGGCGTTGTTGCGCACGATGGCGGGGGCTTTCGGCATTGCGCTGCTGGCGGTGGTTCAGTTTCGGCGGCTGCCGTTTCATCAACTTGATCTTGCCGATCATTTTGGCGGGCGGCGTTTCGCTTCGCTCGATCTTCTGGGGCAATTCATCGACAAACTGCAGAACGCCGGGGTGAACCCCGCCGCGGTTAACCAGCAGCTTGGAAACATGATGCGGGAGCAATCGGCGCTTCTGGCGATGAACGACGCTTTTTTGCTTGGCGCGGTGGCGTTCGCGGCGTTGACGGTTTTGATATGGTTCGCGCGTCCGACGCTGATCCCGGCGTTCTTGCGGCGGGAGGAGTTGCGGCGTCTGCGGGCCGAAGAACTCATGGAGCAGCCATGAGGCGGAGGGCGGCCGCGATCGCCGTCTGCGTCATGGCGCCGCTTGTCGGCGGCTGTGCGCCGACCGGGCGCGAGGAGCGGGCGGCGTTCATCGCGCCGCCTGCGATGGAGCATACGCTGGAGCAATCGGGCTCCGGCCGATCGAGCGCGGGGGCGACCCATGAATTGGCTCCTCCTTCATGGCCGACCCATGAATGGTGGCGCCAGTTCAAGAGCGCGGAGCTTGATGGCCTGATCGCGACGGCTCTCGGCGAGAACCAGAACCTGAAGAAATCGATCGACCGTCTGAAGCAGGCCGACGCGATCACCCAGATCGAGGGTTCGAAACTTCTGCCCTTCGTGGGGTCGGAAATGGGGATGCAGCAGTATCGCATTCCGAGCCACGGCGTCGTGGCGTCGTATAATCCGGCCATCGCGGGCTTCGAGAAGACCGTGGGCTATATCAACCCGATGTCGATGTATTACGAGTTCGACTTCTGGGGTAAGAACCGCGCGGCGCTCGACGCGGCGTTGGGCGAGCAGGCGGCGGAGGAGGCGGAGCTCGCGGAGACGCGGCTTGTGCTGACGACGGCGATTGCGCGGGCTTATTTCCGCGGTCTTGCGGCGGCGCGTCAGCTCGAACTGGCGCGGGAGATGGTTCGGCTGCGGCGCGAGGCGCTGTCGATCGCCGAGACGCGGTTCAAGACCGGCCTCGACATCGAGGACGCGAGCGCGGCGGCGCGGATCGAGCTCGAGAATGCGATCAAGCGCGAGGCGGGCGCGGCGGCGCTGCTGGCGTTGCAGCAGGATCTGGCGGCGAGACTGAGCGGGCAGGGTCCGGACGCTGGGCGCGGGCTGTTCGCGGCGGGAGCGGCCACGATCGCGAGCGCGCCGCCGGTTCCAAAGTCGTTGCCGGTGGAACTGCTCATTCATCGCCCCGATCTCGCGGCGGCGATGCACCGCGCGGCGGCGGCGGCGCAGCGCATCCATCACGCCAAGGCGGAATTCATGCCATCGGTGGACATAGCGGTGACGACCGGGCTCCAGGCTTCGCAGCATTCGACTCATATCGACAAGCTCGGAACTTATCTTTTTCGCGCCTCGGCGTTCAATTATCTGGTGCAGCCGGGCTTTCATCTCCCCTTGTTCGAGGGCGGACAGCTGAGCGGGCGGCTGGAGGAGCGGCGCTCGGAATATGACGAGGCGATCGATGGCTATAATGAAACGCTGCTCGAGGCGGCGCAGCAGGTCGCGGACAGCCTGACGAATGTGAAGGAGACGCGGGCCGTGGCGGAGGCGCAGGCGCGGGCGGTCGCGGCCGCGAGGGCGAAACTGGATCTTGCCCGGGTGCGCTGGAACAACGGGCTGAAGGATCGCCGCGAGATCATCGCCAACGACCATGACGCGCTGCAGGAAGCCTATTTCGAGCGCGCCTTCGAGGCGGATTATCTTTCCGCGCGGGTGGACCTGGTTCAGGCCTTGGGCGGGGGCTACGAACAGGGACCCGATCCTCGCGACATTCGCGTCGCGCCCGAGGACGACGGACTGTCGCCTTACGTGAACTTCATCGAGTCCCTCGGCGGAGGCTGACGCGCTTTCCGCTTGGATGGAGCGATCCGAGCGAATTGGCCCGAGAGCCTGTCGCCGCGGAGACCCGAAAAGAGCGTGACGATTTTTGTGAACGAGCAGGGCCGGACGGAATAATGCCGCTGAACCGAAAACAGATTCGCACCCGCAGAAACATCGGATTGATCGCCGTCGCGGCGACGGCGATGGCGACGGGATTGTATTTCGCCGTCTCCTGGGTGACGAAGGACCGCTTCGTGGTCGAAACCGACAACGCCTTCGTGACCGGAAACCTCATTCCGGTTTACGCCGACGCCACCGGGGTAGTGGCGCAGGTTTTGGCGGAAGAAACGCAAAATGTGGAGCGCGGCGATCTTCTGATCCGGCTCGACGCGCAAAGAGCGAGCGCGGCGCTCGACCAGGCGGGAAGCGATCTGGCGCGCGCGGTGCGCTCGGTCGGCGCCCTGTTCGAGAACCGGCGTCAGGCCTGCGAACGGATCGCGTCCCGCATCGCCGCGCGCGACAGGGTGCGTCACGATCTCGTTCGCTATCAACAGGCGACGCCGAGCGGCTCGGTGTCGCAACAGGTGCTGCAGAACGCGCGCGACCAACTCGCTTCATTGGAGGCGGATGTGAAGGAGGCGCGGGCCGACACCCAGTCGATCGAGGCGCGGATCGTGGGCGTCACGCCCGCGACCCACCCCGACATTCTGTCGGCCAAGGCCAAATATCTCGACGCCTACATCGAATTCGCGCGCCAAAACATCAAGGCGCCGGCCTCGGGCTATGTCGCCAAGCGCAAGGCGCAGATCGGCGACCGCGTTCGGCCCGGCGACCAGATCATGATCATCGTGCCGCTCGACCATTTGTGGGTCGAGGCTAATTTGTGGGAAAACACCATGCAGCGGGTGCGGCCCGGCCAGCCCGCCAAGGTCGTGGTCGACCTTTACGGCCGCAGCATCGTCTATCACGGAACCGTGGAAGGCCTCACGCCGGGCTCCGGCAGCGTCTTCGCCCTGCTGCCGCCCGACAACGCCACCGGCAACTTCATCCATATCGTGCAGCGCGTGCCGGTGCGTATCTCCCTGCGCACCGACGAACTCCAAAAAGACCCGTTGCGGCCCGGCCTCTCCACCGTCACCACAATCGACGTCAAGGAAGACAAATCCTCCGTCAACGCCTCCCAGACCACCACATCCGCCCCAGAATACGTAACAAATATCTATGACGACGACCTCAAACAGGGCGCCGTCAAAGCCGAACAAATCATCGGCCAAAACCTCTTCGGAAATGCCGAACAGCCAATGCGTCATTGCGCCATCGGCGAATAACTTCCGGCGGCGCGGCGCCGCAACTGGGCTATGTCGCCGAAAACCATCCCTCGGCCGTTTCGGCGAACGGACGCTCGGGGTCCAACTGAACGGCCTCGGCTGTCGCGTCCCCAGCCACTGGCAATAAGTGGCGCGGCAGATAAAGGCGGTTCGCGATCATTGTGCGCGCCCCGAAGGCGCGTATCGCCCGTGGAGGAAGATTCCACCCAGAGAGTGGTCGATTGATCTGGTAGCTGACGAGGGGTCTGGGTGAGTGACTGGCCGGATCGAAGCCTCGTGACAAAGGCCGCTTCTGGCGATCCGGCGGGCCGCAACGCAAGTGAAGCCTTAGCAGGGCTCGAAAGTAGAGTGGCGAACGCCGACCCTGCGCTGTGAAGGGGAAGGCCGCGTGTGGACAGGGAAGCAATCGACATATGCTCCTGTTCGGCTCGCCGGGGTATTGGGCGCGGCGTCAGACCGTTCTCCAACCAGCATATCACGGCGAACCGCAAGCGCCGCGCCTTCGACGCGAGCGTCACGCGCCGACGACGTGGGCCAGACAATGACGCCAGTGGGAAAGCCGGATGCGGGAAACCCGATCTCCGGTTTGATCAGTCGGGCGGGGAAACGGAGCGACAGCCACAGGCTCAAGCCACCGCGCCCTTTCTCGACGCTACGGAACTAATCCTTTTTCCCGGCGCCGCTCTTCTGATAATCCTTCACATCCGAAAACACGATCGCCGGATTGCGTTCTTCATCGTAACGCAGCGAATAGGCCGACGGCGCCATGAAAACCGGATCGCCGTCGATGTCGGTCGACAGAGCCGAGGCATGCGCATCCATGAAAGTCTTCAGCGCTGTCTTGTCCTCGGAGCTGATCCAGCGGCACAGCGTGAAGCGCGAGGTTTCATATTTGGTCTCGAGGCCGTATTCTCCAGAAAGCCGCGTCGCCAGCACGTCGAGCTGTAGCGCTCCAACCATGCCGACGATGGCGCCCGATCCGTCCATAGGGATGAATAGCTGCACCACGCCCTCTTCGGCGAGTTGCCTTAGCGCTTCGCGCAGCTTCTTTGCCTTCATCGCGTCGCCGATCACCATGCGGCGCATGATTTCGGGGGCGAAACTGGGGACGCCGCGAAAGACGAGGTCTTCCCCCTCGGTCAGGGTGTCGCCGATGCGCAAGAGCCCGTGATTGGGCAAGCCCACCACATCGCCGGCGAAGGCCTCGTCGGCGATGGAGCGGTCACGGGCGAAGAAGAATTGCGGCGCGTTGAGCGCGATGGTCTTGCCGGTGCGAACGAGCTTCGCCTTCATGCCGCGCTGGAGCCGCCCCGAGCAGACCCGCATGAAAGCGATGCGGTCGCGGTGGTTGGGGTCCATGTTCGCCTGAATCTTGAAGACGAAACCGGTCATTTTGGGCTCGTTGGCCTCCACGAGTCGCTTGTCGGCCTGTTGGCCGCGCGGCGGTGGGGCGTAGGCGGCCATGGCGTCGATGAGGTCGCGGACGCCGAAATTGCGCAGGGCGCTGCCAAAAAACACCGGGGTCAAATGGCCTTCGCGGAAAGCGGCGAGATCGAACGGCTTGCTCCCTTCCGCCGCGAGCATCGCCTCCTCGCGCCAGCCGTCAGCCTCGAAAGGCGGCAACAGCGCGGCCAGTGCCGGGTCGTCGAGGCCCAAAACCTTCAGCTCCTCGTCGTCCTTGTCGAGCCTGCGCACCGATTTTGTGGCGAAACAATAAGTGCCGGCGAAGGTCTTGCCGCGGCTGATCGGCCAGGTGATGGGCGTGGTGTCGAGCGCCAGAGTCTTTTCGATTTCGTCCAGAAGTTCGAACGGGTCGCGCCCCTCGCGGTCGAGCTTGTTGATGAAGGTGACGATGGGAATGTCGCGCAGGCGGCAGACCTCGAACAGCTTGCGCGTGCGCGCCTCGATGCCCTTGGCGGCGTCGATCACCATGACGGCGGCGTCGACCGCCGACAGCGTGCGATAGGTGTCCTCGGAAAAGTCCTCATGGCCCGGCGTGTCGAGCAGGTTGAAGACGCAATCGGCATATTCGAAAGTCATCACCGAGGTGACGACGGAAATCCCGCGTTCGCGCTCGATGCTCATCCAGTCCGAGCGGGTCTGCGCGGCGTTGCGCTTGGCCCGCACCTGTCCGGCGAGCTGGATGGCGCCGCCGAACAGCAGCAGCTTTTCCGTCAGCGTGGTCTTGCCGGCGTCCGGGTGCGAGATGATCGCGAAGGTGCGCCGTCGGGAAATCGGATTGGCCAGTTTCATATCGGGTGCGGGGGCGTTCATGGAGGCGGTCATAAACCCTTCCGCGCCGCGATGCGAGAGTTCTCGAAAGAACCCGAAAGCGAGGAGCGCCCTTTACATCGGGCTCGCGCGTCCTTAGTTTCCCGCCAACTTTGCGCCCGCACCCCGCGAGGGCAGGGGAAATCAATCGGAAAGCCCAAAACCCATGCGCGCCGAACCTCAAGCGCTGAAAGACGACATCGAGCAGTCCATGGGACTGCTGAGGAGGCATCTTTGACGTCGAAACAGCGACGCGCCGCCTCGCGGAACTAAACGCCAAGGTCGAAGACCCGAACCTCTGGAACGACGCCGAAGAAGCGCAGAAGATCATGCGCGAACGCAACGAGTTGGAGGAACGACTCGGGGCGCTCAAAAAGCTCGACCAGGAACTGGAAGACGCCATAACCCTGGTCGAACTGGGAGAGGCCGAGAACGACGCCGAGACCGAGAAGGAGGGCGTCGAGGCGCTGAAGGCGCTGCTCAAGGAAGGACGCCGTCTCCAGATGGAGGCGCTCTTCTCCGGGGAGGCCGACGCCAGCGACACTTACCTCGAAGTCCATTCTGGCGCCGGCGGCACGGAAAGCTGCGACTGGACCCGCATGTTGTTCCGCATGTACGCCCGATGGGCCGAGCGCAAGAAATTCAAGGTCGAGGTGATCGAGGAGACGGCGGGCGACGAAGCCGGGCTTAAATCCGCGACGCTGCTGATCAAGGGTCACAACGCCCACGGCTGGGCCAAGACCGAATCGGGCGTCCACCGGCTCGTCCGCATATCGCCCTTCGATTCCAATGCGCGGCGCCACACCAGTTTCGCCTCCGTCTGGGTCTATCCGGTGGTCGACGACCGCATCGACATCCAGGTCAACGAAAGCGATTGCCGCATCGACACTTATCGCTCCTCGGGCGCGGGTGGCCAGCACGTCAACACCACCGATTCGGCGATTCGCATCACACATATTCCCTCGGGGATCGTGGTCGCCTGTCAGGCCGAGCGCTCGCAGCACAAGAACCGCGCCACCGCCTGGAACATGCTGCGCGCCCGCCTCTATGAAAAGGAGCTGGAGCGGCGCGAGGCCGAGGCCAACGCGGTGGCCGCGTCCAAGAGCGAGATCGGCTGGGGCCACCAGATTCGATCCTACGTTTTGCAGCCCTATCAGTTGGTTAAGGATTTACGCACCGGAACCACCTCCGGCACGCCCGCGGAAGTGCTCGACGGCGACCTCGACGAGTTCATGCAGGCGTCATTGGCGCAGCGGGTCTATGGCGGCGGGCCGGAGAAAGTGGAGGACGTGGAATAGGCGGATGGATCTCCCGTTCCGGACCGTATTGCGCCATAAATATGAGAATGGGAGTTGTCACGCCGGCGGCTCGCACATAGTATGTCCATATGAATGCGGACCCTTCCATGATCGCGGCGGAAGACAGATGGGGCGACTGTAGCGCGGACGTGGCGCGGGAGCTGGCCTCCCGGCTGAACGCCTCGGGCCTGCGTCCAACGCGCCAGCGCGTCGCCCTTGGCGAGTTGCTTTTTGGCAAGGGAGATAGGCACGTCACTGCGGAAAGGCTGTTCGAGGAGGCGACCGCGGCTCAAATGCCGGTTTCGCTGGCCACGGTATACAACACCTTGCACCAGTTCACCGCCGCCGGCCTGCTGCGTGAAATCGCGGTGGACGGAGAGCGGGTTTATTTCGACACCAACACCTCCGAGCACCACCATTTTCTGCTCGAGGACGACGAAGAACTCTACGACATTCCCGGCTCCAACGTAGCGGTCGCGAACCTTCCCGCTCCTCCCGCCGGTCTCAGGGTCGCGCGCGTGGATGTTATCGTCCGTCTTCGGCGCGACCAGGCCTGATCGCCGTCACTCGATCTTTTCGCCGGGATAGGCCCCCCACAGGTTTTCCTGCTTTATGTAGCCATCGAAGCCCGCGCCCATGATCCGACACCATTGGCCGTCGCAGCGCTTCAACATGCCGATCACTCCAGGGGCGAGCTTGGCCAGGGGCGTGGTGTGATCGCTCGCGGTGAGCAGTTGCGGCTCCTTTTTCCACGGCGCGACGAGAGCGGTGCGGCGCCCGGACAGAAGCGAATGCAGCACCCAGCCTTCCGTGCCTTCGGAATCCCTGATCTTGCGCCAAATTTCGAATTCGGCGGTGATTTCCACAGGCAATCCCGCCCGCTCATAGACCCATAGCGTGCGATGATCCTTGCTGGGGCCTTCGTGAAGATTGACGCGGTCGGACTTGAGGCTGACGAAGCGCGGCAGCGGCAGTTTGCTGACCTGGCCCACCTGGGCCAGCTGCGCCATCGCTATGTCTGGCGACGCGACCAGCGGCGCAACGACGGCCGAGCCGATGATGAGCATGTTGAAGAGGGTCGTGGCGGCGCTCTTTGCCTGCGCGAACATACAATCCATCCCTTAATCCACGGTCGGCCGGCGGCCAAGCGCCAAGGCGCGACACGCTCGGCCCGGTTTCATGGTGTCTTTCAGCGATCCGGGATCGCTGTCTTGTGTTTGGCCCACCATCTGCTAGGAAGGCCGAGTGAGGCGGCGTTCAAGCTCTTTCTTTTTCGCTCATCGTCGTTAAGGCAGGGTTGAGAAGCGCTCCCCATCGGGGCCGTCGCGCCTGAAATGCGCCGCCCGAGCCTTGAAAATTGGCGTATCGGAAGCGCAGGTTTCCTGATACGAGAGTAGGGCATCATATCTGGGAGACGAACACGAAGATGGCGAAGAAGAAGCCGCTCGTAGTAGTGACGCGTCGGCTCCCCGAGGTCATCGAAACCCGCATGTGCGAGTTGTTCGATACGCGCCTCAACGTGACCGACACACCCGCGACCCATGAAGAACTCGCCGAGGCGATGCGTACGGCGGACGTGCTTGTTCCAACGATTACCGACCGGATTGATTCGGGCCTGATCGCCCAGGCCGGCGAGCAGATGAAGCTGATCGCCAATTTTGGCAATGGCGTCGACCATATCGACGTCGCTTCTGCGCTGCGCCGGTCGATCACAGTCACCAACACGCCGGGCGTCTTGACCGAGGACACCGCCGACATGACGATGGCGCTGATTCTCGCCGTCGCGCGCCGGGTGGTCGAGGGCGCCAACGCCATAAATGATGGCAATTGGACGGGCTGGGCGCCGACCTGGATGCTGGGGCGGCGCATCACCGGCAAGCGGCTCGGGATCGTTGGCATGGGTCGGATCGGCCAGGCGCTCGCCCGCCGGGCCAACGCCTTTGGGCTGTCGATCCATTATCATAATCGCCGCCGCGTGCCCGTCGAAATCGAGGAACAACTCGAGGCGACCTATTGGGAATCGCTCGACCAGATGCTCGCCCGCGTCGATGTCGTGTCGATTAATTGTCCCCATACGCCGGGAACCTATCATCTCCTGTCGGCGCGCCGACTGAAGCACTTGCGCCCTCACGCCATTCTGGTGAACACCGCGCGGGGGGAGGTCGTCGACGAAAACGCGCTGGTGCGGATGCTGGACGCGGAAGAGCTCGCCGGCGCGGGGTTGGACGTCTTCGAGCACGAGCCCGCCGTTTCGCCGAAACTGCTCAAGCTCGCCAAGGCCGGCAAGGTCACCTTGCTCCCCCATATGGGTTCGGCGACCATCGAGGGCCGCGTCGACATGGGCGAGAAAGTCATTATCAACATCAAGACTTTCATGGACGGGCACCGGCCTCCGGATCGGGTCCTTCCGAGTATGCTCTGACGACCCGCTTGCGCGGGCGCTCTCTCCCGCCTTCCTCGGCTACAAGGGACGCCATTATGAAAAAACTGTCGATAGCGTTCGCGGCGCTAGCCAGTCTCCTCGTCGTTTCCGTTCCGGCCGACGCCAAGAAGAACCAGCCGGCGCAGGACCAAACGCAGCAAAAAGACGAAAACGAAGACAACGGCATTCCGCGTTATCAGCCGTTCCCGCACAACCAGATTTTCAACCTCAACGACATCAACGGAAAGGCTCCGCCCAAGGAAATTTGGCTGCGCATCGACTCCACTGGACGCGCCACGGGCTCCTCAGGCTGCAAGAATTGGTCGGGCATTTTCGTGATTGGGCCCAATCGTCTCGGCCCGCGCGCCATGCCGGCGTTCACCGACCTGACCTGCGACCAGGCGGCCCTGGCCTATGAGCATGAGTTTTGGGGCATCTTACTTGGCGGCCCCTATTGGGACACCAAGGGCGACGATCTGATCATCAAGGGGTTTAAGGGGGGCGGCGTGATGCATTTCACGCGCTCGATGTAAGCAAGGCTGGATTGGAAAAGGGGAGAAGTCATTATGCGGCGACGCGAGCGGGGCTTTCTGTGCGTAACGCTTCTTCTCGGCGCTTTGGCCGGTTGCAATAGCGCCGGGCCCCCTGAGTCCATCGCGTCGTCTCCCCCAAGCCGCGGCGTTGCGTCTTCCGATTTCAAGTTGCCGGAGGGTTCTGGCTGCGGCGGAGCGATCGCGCGTTACCGCTCCATTGTCGATAATGACCTCTCAATGGGCCATGTGGACAAAAGCGTCTACGACCAAATTCACACCGAAATCGGCGGCGCGGAAGGCGCGTGCGCCTCGGGGCAGGACGCGAAGGCCATGTCGCTGGTGCGCGCGAGCAAGGCCAAGCACGGCTATCCGGGGTAGATGGCGTAACGGACCGCCGCTAGTGCTACTGCGTCATGAACGAATTTATCGGCGGTTTCGTCATTGCGAGCCGAAGGCGTGGCAATCCAGGGGGCTGGCGTAGCTTAAGGATTGCGTCGCTGCGCTCGCAACGACGGGTGCTGGCCCGGCCCCAGGCCGCTTCGTGACGCAGTAGAACTAGTGGCCGCCGTCATTGCTTTTGACGGTGAGTTCTGAATCTCTGTCGCTGCGCATCAGCGATGGAGGTGATTCGTGGCCGGGAAAGAGATCGCCGTCAAGAAATACGTGGTTCGCTTGAGCGCGGAGGAGCGTGAGAAACTCTCGGAGTTCATCCGCTCCGGGCATCGTTCGGCGCAGTTGTCGACGAAGGCGCGCATCCTGCTGAAGGCCGATGTGTCGGACGCCGGCGAAGGCTGGAGCGACAGCGAGATTTCCGCCGCTTTGGACACCAGCGTCGCTAACGTCGAGCGGACGCGCCGCCAATTGGTGGAGGAAGGGTTCGAGGCGGTATTGACGCGCAAATACAATCCGCGCTCTGCGCCGCGTCGAATTTTCGATGGCGTAGCGGAAGCCAAGCTGATTGCGCTGGCCTGCGGGCCGGCGCCGGCGGGTTACGCCCGATGGACGCTGAGCCTGCTCGAACAGAAGGTCGTCGAGCTGAATATCGTCGCCAAGGCCAGCGACAACACGATCGGACGCACGCTCAAAAAAACATTC
Organism: Methylocystis sp. KS32; assembly: GCA_002862095.1. Taxonomy (GTDB): domain Bacteria; phylum Pseudomonadota; class Alphaproteobacteria; order Rhizobiales; family Beijerinckiaceae; genus Methylocystis. The sequence continues at coordinate 692,362 of PHSQ01000001.1, forward strand.
TCAAGCCGCATCTTAAGCAGCAATGGGTGATCCCGCCGCACGCCAACGCGGGCTTCGTCGCCGCGATGGAAGACGTGCTGGAGGTCTATCAACGGCCGCATGATCGGCAGCATCCCGTAGTGTGCCTCGACGAGACGACAAAGCAAATGATCGCCGAGACGCGCGCGCCCATTCCCGCCGCGCCCGGACGCAAGGCGCGCCACGATTACGAATACGAGCGCAATGGCGTGGCCAGCCTGTTCATGATGTTCGCGCCGCTGGAAGGCTGGCGCTGCGTCAAGGTCGCCGACCGCCACGCCGCCATTGACTACGCGCATGTCCTCAAAGAACTATCCGATACGCATTTCCCTGACGCGACGAAGATCGTGCTGGTGCAGGACAACCTCTCGACGCACGTGCCGGCATCGCTCTACGCCGCCTTTCCCGCCGCCGAGGCGCGACGGCTCGTCGAGCGCTTCGAATGGCATTTCACGCCCAAGCATGGAAGCTGGCTCGACATGGCAGAGTCTGAGCTCGCCGTCCTTGCAACTCAATGCCTCGATCGCCGCATCCCCGACAAGGCGACACTGATTGCGGAAGTCGCCGCATGGCAAAACAATCGCAACAAGCGCTGCATGAAAGCCGACTGGCAGTTCACGACCGAAGACGCCCGCGTTAAGCTGAAAACCCTATACCCTCAGTTCGAATGACTCGGGCCACTAGATGGTGTAACGGGCCGCCGCGAGGCTGGGGCTTTGCGGTGAGGTGGTCATCCCCCAGAATGGTGGTGTGAAACGGAGTCTGGCTTTCGTCGGCTCCAAGCATCATCGGAGGATGACCATGGACCATTATGCCGGGATTGACGTGTCTTTGGAAGTATCGAGCATTTGCGTTGTGGATGGCGCCGGTATTACGGTGACACGCCCGTCTTTCTCCTTTAAATAGCCGATACAACTCATAATCGCCCGCCTGGAAAAACACGGTGCGCGACGATTGCCACGCTGGGTGACATGATGCGCAAGGCCGGGGACCCCGATAGGGGAGATGGTCATGTGCTCTCGGTAGCATCGAACAGATATAAGGTAAATACGGGCGTGTCACCGTAATACGTAATAGCCTAATACCGCAATACGTAATAATTCGTAATTCGTGACCCTATTTCTGGCCGGTCGCCTTGCCGAGAACCTCGGCCATCCATTTTGCCGACGTCTCATGTTTCTCTGCAGCCGCGTCGGTGATGCTTTGCATGATGTTGGGCGCCAGCGGCACATGGGCGATGATTTCATCGCCCGACCCTGCTTTCATCGCCTCAACCCGCTGCACGAGCTGGTTGTTGAATCTCGCTAATAGGGCTCGCTTCTGAGCGTAAGTCAGGCCCGGTTGGCTCGCCACCACCGGACAATAGGCCGCGATCATGCTGTTGACGAGCGACGCGAAGGAGACGCCAGGATGATCGCTTCGGATACGGTAGAGAAGCTCGTTGATTTTGTTGCCCATGTCGGTGTCATTGGCGCCGACAAGGTAGCTGGCCTCGTTCGAATTGGCCAGTATATTCGGAATCCCATTCACCCCGACCATAGGGCAGTCGAAGGCAGATGCAGCTTCGCTCTTGGCGCCGCCGGCGCTGCTGGGGGTGCGTAGGCTCGCCACTAGCGCCGGCGTGGCGTTCGTCGGCCCATTGTTCCGCCAGCCGGCACGCACGTAGTTGGCGATATCCGCGATATCCTGGTTCTTCAGCGCCCCGCCAAAGCCTGGCATAGTGACATGGCTCCTGGACCCGCGCAGACCGTTCAGCACTGCGTCGATGACGTCGTTCGGCTGAGCCGAAGTGACGGCTGCATTGGCCGACAGATTTGGTATGACGCCGGGGATGCCCCGCCCGTTGTCCTGATGGCATGTGGCGCAATTGTCCAGATAGAGCTTCTGTCCATGCTGCAGGTCGCTGCGGCTCGCAACCTGATCGGCCAAGCCCTGCGTCCGCTCGGGTCCCGATTTCAGGAACACGGCAATCGCCTGCAGATCGGCGGTCGAGACGTAGCGCAGACTGTCATGGACCACCTCCGCCATTGGTCCGAAGGCGACGCCCTCGGTCTTTTGCGCGCCGGTCTTGAGGAAGGTCACAAGCTCACTCACCGATCGGTCGCCGATACCCCAGCGCGGATCGGCCGATATGTTCGGCGCCAACCACTTGCCGATCTGCCCGCCGGCGAGGCTCCGCTGGGTCTCGGTCGCCCCGAAAATGTTGCGCGGCGAATGACACTCGCCGCAATGTCCCGCGCCCTCGACGAGATAGGCGCCTCTGTTCCACTCAGCCGAACGCCTCGGGTTGGGCTGGTAGACGCCGGGGCGGAAATACAGTTCGCGCCACACGACCAGTGTCCAGCGGATATCGAAGGGGAACGACATATTATTCGGCGCCCGTGGCGCATAGACCGGCTTCAGGGAGAACAGATAGGCCTTGACCGCCAGGACGTCGCTTCGCGTCATCTTGGTGTATGACGTAAAGGGCATGACCGGGTAGAGATACTCGCGATGTCGACCGATCCCATCGGTCACGGCCCGGTAGAAATCTTCGTCACTCCAATTACCGATCCCGGTATCTGGGTCGGGCGTGATGTTCGACGAAGTTACGACGCCGAAGGGGGTGCTCATCGGCAGCCCGCCGGCGAAAGGAGTGCCGCCGGTGCGAGTGTGACACGCCCCGCAATCGGCGAGGAGCGAGATATATTTGCCCTTCTCTATTAGGCTCGGCTCATTCGCCGCCGCGGCAGGGGCGATGGCGGGAAGGCTTGCCCAGAGGATACCGAGGAGCATCCACCCCGCGCGTCGTTTGATCAGCGAGAGCCTTGTTGGACGATTGACCAAAAATTGCGCCCTCAACGCCATAAGAAATACTCCCGCCCGCAGTGGGCGCGCCAGCCCCGGCGCGCCGACTCCAAGAACTAGTGCAATAATGCGGGCATAGGATTCACCCGGCATTCGCGGGAGAGCCTTCTCTTGCGCGCCAAAACTAGGACAGTTTGGGCATAAGGGCAAGCCTCAATTACGGTGACATGCCCGTCTTTCTCCTTTAAATAGCCGATACCACACATAATCGCTAGCATCGAAAAACACGGTTGCGCGACAATTGCCACGCTGGGTGACATGATGCGGAAGGCGGGGGACAACGATACGGGCAATGCGGGTCATATACTCTCGGTAGCATCGAACAGATATAAGGTGAATACGGTCGTGTCACCGTAATTCCGTAATTCCGTAATTCGTGTCACCGTAATTCAGGGTTCTCCGCCCGTTCGACGTTGGTGCGACGTCGCTTGGACGTCGAGACGGTCTCGGAGACGAATTTTTGTGAAATAGTTTGGAAATCATCCAGAGTAGATTCGTTGACGCAGGCATAGAGCCTGATAACTTCGGCTTATAGAATGCTCAAGCCGTCGCGAGTATCGCAAATACATTCGGATGCATCGCGGTTCGACGGCGCCGGGGCGAGAGAGTCGCGCTGTCACATGCTCTCGATCTTAACGATTTCCCGCCTAAATAATGCAAGGTGAAGGGCTTGTGGCCCATTGTAGGAGAGGCGCGTAGATGACGCTGTTCAGAAAAGTTCTTCTTGGTGGCACGGGTCTTGCTTTCCTGCTCTGCGGGGCGGCTTTGGCCGAGGAGACGAGCCTGAGTGTTTCGATCAAGGATCACCGCTTCCAGCCGACGGAAATTCATGCGCCGGCCAATACGCCAATAGTGCTCAATGTGAAAAACCTTGATCCGACTCCCGAAGAATTCGAGAGCAAGCCGCTGCGCGTCGAGAAAGTGGTCGCGGGAGGCGGCGCGACGACGATTCGCATTCGTCCGCTCAGTCCCGGCAAATACCGCTTTTTCGGCGACTATCACGAGGATACGGCGGAAGGTTTTCTCATCGTCGAATAATCGCAGGACGGGGTCCGCTTATGCTTGGAGCGCTCATCATAGTCTTTCGCGAAGTGATCGAGGCGGGGCTGATCGTTGGAATCGCGCTCGCGGTCACGCGCGGCGTCGCGGGATCGCGAAGCTGGATAGCGGGAGGCGTCGCCGCCGGCGTCGCCGGCGCATTGCTGGTGGCGGCGTTCGCCGAGCAGCTTTCCGCCGCCGTGGCCGGTCGCGGGCAAGAACTCTTCAACGCCAGCGTGCTCGGACTCGCTGTCATCATGCTGGCGTGGCATAATATATGGATGGCCCGCCACGGGCGAGAACTGGCGCGTCAATTGTCGGATGTCGGCCACGCCGTGACTAGCGGCGACAAGACCTTCATAGCCCTTGCGGTCGTCGTCGGCGTCGCGGTGCTGCGCGAAGGGGCGGAGGTGGTTTTGTTCCTTTATGGAATTCTCGTCTCGGGAGAATCCGGGATGAACGTCGTCTTCGGCGGCTTCGCGGGGCTGGCGCTGGGCGCGTTGTTGAGCGTGTTGACCTTCTATGGCCTCGTCGTCATTCCCCCCCGGCGCCTTTTCGCCGTTACTTCGGTGCTCGTGACGCTGCTCGCCGCTGGCCTCGCGTCGCAATCCATATCCTTCCTGCAGCAGGCGGGCATCGCCACCGCATTGACGCAAACACTGTGGGACACGTCCGGCATCTTGCCGGACAACAGTCTCATCGGGCGCGTGCTGCATACGCTCATCGGCTATTCCGATCAGCCTTCGATGATGCAAGGCCTCGTCTATGCGACGGCGATCGTGGTCATCGTCCTTGCGACCAAGCTGGTCGCTCCTCCAGTTCCTCGCGCGCCATCGCCCGCGACGGCCGGAACCCCCGCCGAGTAGATTGTCGCGCGGGCATTGACGCGGTTTGAGTCGGCCCCCATCTTGGTGCGACGTCCGCGATCTTTTTCGCGGAGAAAGGATCGCCGTCATGATGGCAAGGCGCTCGGCGCTTCTCGGAGCTGTTTTAACCTGCGGCGCGAGCGGAGCGGCCCTCGCCGACGCCGCCCCCCCGTCCTCCGCGCCGCAAAACTCTTCCTCCCCGCAAGAGGGCCGTTTTTCGATGAGCCCCGCGCAGGGAGGTTTTCTGCGCCTCGACAAGGAGACGGGCGCGGTTTCCTTCTGCACGGTCGACGACGGCCTCTCGGTGTGCCGGATCAGCGCGGAGGAGCGGGCGGCTCTCGAGAATGAAATCGAACGGTTGCGGCGCGAGAATACCGAACTCAAGGCGGCGTTGGCCCGAGGCGGAAGTGGGTCCGGGGGGGCGCCGAAAGAGGAGGATTTCGAGCGCGCGATGTCCTTTACCGAGCGCTTTTTGCGGCGCATGATGCGCGTCTTCCAAGACGAAGCAGGTGGCGGCAAGGGCTGAAATTTCAAGCGCGGAAGGCGGTTTGTCGCCAATGGCCCGAGCCCGGTCCGCGAGGAGCGAAGATGAGCGATTCCGACCCTTTCGCCAAATGGCCCCATCTCGACGCGCCAGGGCCACGACATTCAGACGGCGGAGAGGGCGCCTCGCCATCGCGCCAACTTGCGGAAATAAAGCGGCCAACAGAGAGAGACGACGAGATGGCCAATTCCAATGGGTTTGAAAATTTCCTGGGCGGCACTCCCGCCAGCGTTTTCATGAAGCTCTTTTTCGTCTCTCTCATCGTCGGCGCTTTGCTGATGTGGCTCGACGTCCGCCCGATGGATATTCTGCGAGGCGTGCGGGATTTCATCGACCGAATTTACGCGCTCGGCTTCGGCGCGATTCGGGAATTGATCAATTATCTGCTGGCGGGCGCGGCGATCGTCGTGCCGGCGTGGTTCCTTCTTCGTTTACTGAGCCTGGGTTCGCGCCGGTAGGTTGGCTTTCCCGGCGCCCGGTCCCGCTCCGGCAAGAAGTCCTGCAAGAGACCCGGCGATGGGTTCTCTCGAGCGCTGACGCAACTTCTTTGGTCTTGGAGCGTTCTATCTTAGCCCTCGCCACACCGAATTCTTTCGCATGTGACGCGGGATTTGAAATAAGGTGCGGGGCGCGCTTCGGCGCGCGCAAAAGCATCCGGGAGAGAAATCATGAACCGCAGGTCTGCTGTCTCCGCCATCGGCCTTGGATTGGCGTTTTTATTGGCTCCTCGCATCGGCCTCGCCGCCGAGGATCATGTCGCCGAGGCGATCAGCCACACCAAGGAGGCTATTTCGCATGGCAAGATGGGCCACGCGGATCAACTGGTCGTCCACGCCAAGGCGGCTTTGAGCCATGCCGAAGCCGCCGAAAAAGAGAAGGCGAATCCTCATGTCGCCGAAGGGATCACCCACCTCAAGGCGGCGATCGAACATGGCGAGATGGGTCACGCCGACGTCGGAACGACCCATGCCGAAGAAGCCTTGAAACACCTCGAAATGGCGAAATAGGCATTTAGAGGCGGGAGCGCGCTGGATGAGCTTCGGCCTCATCCAGCGCTAGCCTCTCACAGAAAGTTTCCGATAGGCGTTGTCGGCGTTCGTGACAAAGACATGGCCGAACTCCGTTTTCGACCACTCGACATTTTCGGCGGGAAGAGAGGTCGCGATTCTCGTCACTTTCAGCGGAAGACCCGGCGTCGTCGAGACGGCGTCGAGTTTGACCTCTCCGGCGCCGGGACCGACCGAAAAATCGACGACGGTCGCGCCCTCTGCGCTCAAGGCGCGCGCCCAGCCCGGGGCGCCGACCGCGACGGCCAGCGTGGGCTCATCCGCGAACAGAGGCTTGAGCGATTCGTCGGCGTCGCTGGGGGCAAAGGCGGGCGAGGCGAAAGTGAAAGTCGCCAAAACCGCGCTGCGGGTTACGGGGTGATCGGCGTGCGGCGGTCTGCCCGTCGAATAGATCACCATCTTGCCGCCGTCGAGCGCGGACTTGATTTCTTCAAGGGTCGCCGAAGCGAATTTCGCGGACAATCTCATTGGCGTTCTTCCTGCAATTGACGTTCGCAGCCTTTGCGACAAATTTGTCGGTCGCGTGGGTGTCGCGGGAGCAAAAGGCAAGCGCCGTGCCGTACGGTCAGGTCAGGCGGTCGTATTGTCCCGCAGCGTCAGTCCCCGCCAATTGCGGTCGCCGGCCTGGCTGAGGAGATCTCCGCCGATGAAGGTTGGTCCCGCCATCGCGGAAATCGCCGCCTTGCGCGAGCGCAGAATTTTGTTGCGCGCGATCAGCCCCGGCCCGACGCGCAGCCCGGTCACGAAGCCGACGCCATAATCGGCGTCCGTGATCCGGTTGTCTTCGACCCGTATATTCTCCCGGTAGCCGCCGAGAACGATTCCGATCCAGGCCGGACCTGTCACGATATTGCCGGAAATCAGGCAGTTCTTTTCGCCGAGAACGCCCACCTGCCAGAACATCTCGGGGCTGAAATCCTTGTCGGGGTGTGTTTCCTTCAATCCAATGATCGTATTGCCGGAAACCAGGCCGATGTCGGTGCCCTGATCGGCGTTGGCGAGACAAATGCCGCCGCCGGCGTCCTCGATCCTGTTGTCGCGAAACTCGGAGCGCTTGGCGCCGAATTCGGCGTACATGGCTTTTTCGCCAAAGGTCTTACAGTCGTTGCCGATCACCGCGACGTCATGGCCCGCATTGTTGCGAACGGCGGTATAGGCGCAACGGTAAATGCGGTTGTTCTCGACCCGCACGCTTCCCGCACCCCAAATGCTCACGCCATTGCCATAGGGGCCGTTGCCGCCGGAAAGGTTGCGAATGTCGGCGATGGTGTTGTCGCGGACGCGGGAGCCTTCGTAGCTGCCCGCCCGCGTCGTCCAGACCATGATCCCGTTGTCGCCGCAGTCGCGCACATTATTGCCGGCGATATCGACCCCGAGCCCGTCAAGGGAATGATAACCGGCGTCGCGGACTCCCTCGACGACATTTTCCTTGAAAACTCCGGCGCAGCGCAGCAGGTTGACGCCATGGCCGGACGAATTGCGAATCTTGCAGCCTGAAATTGAGAGGCGCGAGACGTCGACGAAATCGAGCAGGCCGCGCCCTTTTTCGATGGCGTCGTGGCCGCCGTCGCAGGAAATTCCTTCGAGCGTGACGCCATCGACGCCTGTCGCGTGTAGCAAGGGTCCGGGGCCGACGAGCCGCAAGATCGAGCCGCCTCGCGCGCCGATCAATGTGGTCCCCGACGGCAAATCCAGCGACCGAATGGCTGTGACGCCCGGCGGCAGATGCACCGCGCGGCCAAGGCTGCCCGCTTCACGCAATTGCCGGGCGAGCTCCTCGGTCGCCTCCGTTGCATGAGCGGCGAAGGGCGCGGCGACGACGCCGAGGGCTCCACCCAAAAAGCGGCGCCGGCTCAAGCCCGGCATGAAGTCTGCTGCGCGCGACATTGATCGAATCTACAGCAATCGCCGGGGGCTCGCAGGCCCGTCTTGAGTTAAGGTGAATGGCGGAATGTTCGCCTTTGTCGACCCCGTTCGCGCGCCGGATGAAAAAGGCGCCTATGCGCTTCTGATCGCGCTTCACGAGCCGATGCTGGCGAGGGCGTGTCGCTCGGCCCTGCGTGCGCCCGGACGCTATGTTTATTGCGGCTCAGCCAAGGGTCCCGGCGGCCTTCGCGCGCGGCTCGCCCGCCAGGCGAGGGCCGAAAAATCCCCGCACTGGCATGTCGACCAGCTTACTCGTCAGGGCGAGATTATGGGGGCCTGGATCGCGATCAACGGGTGCGAATGCGCGCTCAACGCCGAACTCGGCTCATTGCCAATCCCTTTCGAAGGCTTTGGCGGCTCGGATTGTCCGCGCTGCCAAAGCCATTTGCGTCTTTGGTCCTGCGACACGACTCTTCCTTCCCGATGGGAAAATGCTAGGAAGGGCGCGAATTTCGGGTGGGGCGCGCAAGCGCTCCGCAGAACGCCATGAGGCTTTGGAACCCAAGAATGTCCGACGCGAAGCAAAGAGTGGAGGCCCGCGGCCCGCGCGGCCTCGCCGACCGTGACGCCAGCGAACTCGCAGCGACAGGAAAAATGCTGGAGACGATTCGCTCCGTATACGAACTCTATGGCTTCGAGGCCCTGGAGACGCCGGCGATCGAATATACCGACGCGCTGGGAAAATTCCTGCCCGATCAGGATCGGCCGAACGAGGGCGTGTTCTCCTTCCAGGACGACGACGATCAATGGCTTTCGCTGCGTTACGATCTCACCGCTCCGCTCGCTCGTTACGTGGCGCAGAATTTCGACGCGCTGTCCAAACCCTATCGTTCCTATCGAGTGGGCGCGGTATATCGCAACGAAAAGCCGGGGCCGGGACGTTTTCGCCAATTCATGCAATTCGACGCCGACACCGTGGGCGCGGCGTCGTCCGCCGCCGACGCGGAAATCTGCATGATGGCCGCCGACACGATGGAGCGCCTCGGGGTCAAGCGGGGCGATTACGTCATCAAAATCAACAGCCGCAAGGTTCTAGACGGAGTCATGAAGGCCGTGGGGCTCGACGGCGAGGAAAATGCGGGACGCCGCCTGATCGTGCTGCGCGCCGTCGACAAGCTCGACCGGCTGGGCTCCGAAGGGGTCAAGCTTTTGCTGGGACCCGGCCGCAAGGACGAGAGCGGCGACTTCACTAAGGGAGCGGGGCTCGACCCCGCGGCCATAGACACGATTCTCTCCTTTAGCGTCGGCGGCCCATACAAGGATGGAAAGCCCGCCTTCGATCTCTTCGGTCTGCTCGGAAAGAGCGACATTGGCGCTCAAGGCGCCGAAGAGCTGATGGAGATCGAGGATCTGGTGCGGGACGCCGGCTATGGCTTCGATCGCATCCGCATCGACCCTTCGGTCGTGCGGGGCCTCGAATATTACACCGGCCCCGTGTTCGAGGCCGAACTCACCTTCGAGACCAGGGATGAGAAGGGCCATCCGATTCGCTTCGGCTCTGTTGGCGGCGGCGGGCGTTACGACGGATTGGTCGGCCGCTTCCGCGCCGAAAACACCCCCGCGACTGGATTTTCAATTGGTGTTTCAAGGCTATACGCGGCGCTGAAGCTCGTCGGCAGCCCGATCGTTTCGACGTCGGAGCGCGTCGGGCCAGTGGTTGTGCTGCTGCTCGACCGCGACCGCGTAGCCGATTATCAGCGGATGGTGTCGCAACTGCGCGCGGCGGGCGTTCCGAGCGAATTATATCTCGGCGGCTCGGGCATGAAGGCGCAAATGAAATACGCTGACAAGCGCAACAGTCCCCTCGTCGTCATCCAGGGCTCGGACGAAAAGGCGAAGGGCGAAGTGCAGGTCAAGGATCTGGTCGCAGGCGCCCGCGCCGCCGCCTCCATTGCGACCAATCAGGAATGGAAGGCCCAGCGCCCCGCGCAGATTTCCATTCCCGAGACGGAGCTTGTGGAGCGGGTGCGGGAGATGCTGGCGCGCCGGGACTGATTCTAGGGGCTTGGCCACTCCTGCTCGGCGAGGAGCGCCACGGCGCAGGCCGGCGCGCAATCGCCGGTGGCGGCCTTGGCTTGTGGCGTCGTTGGAACAAATTCCTCGAAGCCTTGGAACGGCCGGTTTGATCGCCGCGCCCATGCGGCGATGACGGAGCGCCCGATACCCGCGCCGACCACGGGGGTTCTTTCGTCGAAGACGCCGCGCGACGCCTGCAAATCCATCTGATCCTCGATCCTTCGCATCTGGGCCCGCGCGAAAAAACGCGCCAGCGCATCCCATTGTTCGGGGGAGGCGTCCGCGAGGTCTCGCCCGACCAGACGAGCGAGACGGGCGCGGCTCGCCTGGGGCGTTTTGGGACGGCCGTCGACCGTCGGCGCCGAGTCGGCGCCGTCCGGGATATTGCCCAGGACGCGATGAACATCCGCCATCGTGGCGAAACTCTCGTCGATAAGCGGGGTCCAGCGACCCGCAATCGGGACATGGGACAGGCCCGTCCCAGGGTTTCCGCGCAGGAGGCCGGTGTAAACCAACTCGCCGTTTTCGAGACGACTGCCGTCACAATCGCCAAGAGAGGCGATCACGCCGTAGCCGATGGGAACGATGTCGGTGGTGGTCGAGCCCATGTCGATGAACAGCGCCTTCGAGCAACGCCGCGCCACCAGTTCCGCGCTGGCCCGCCAATTGGCGGAGGCGACGGCGTAAAGGGCCTCATCGAGCCGCGCCTTGGGGACAAAACCCTTCGCTCCGGCGTAGAAACGAATATCCGCCGCCCGAATTTCGCGAGAAAAGATCGCGGCGATCGAGCGCACGCCGCGCGCGCGATCCTCGAAGGCGTCGGAGAGTTCGGCGGTCATTGTGACGGCGTGACGGTCCGCAGCGCCCATCGTCTGGCCAACCCGCGCTATGGCCTCTTCAAGCCGGGCCAGTCCAAGATGCGGCGCGCAAGGCGATTGTGTCACGGCGACAACGACGCCATCCTCGGCGCGGGCGGCCTTGAGATAGGCGCCGCCGATGTCCCAGCCAATGACGCAGACCATGAGAGACCGCCTCCAAGCAGGATTGCCGCTTCCGCGTTCGCGACTTGGATCTTATGTCAAGAAAATGGGGAGCCCACGAGGACCCCCCTGTTTGCAATAGCTTCAACGTCGCCTGAGAGCGCTTATCGTTCGCACGATAAAAATTCGCTCAAACTCAATAGGTTAGAGCGAATTCCGATCGCAAAAGTCTATCAGCTTTTGCGGAACTCGCCTTAGTGGGCGGCGAAGGGATGCTTGGCGTCGTTGCGCTTGGCGACGACTTCCGAGGCCTTCGGCTCGCCCTTGACGGCGCGAGCGATGGCTTCCTTGGTGGCCTGATAGTTGAAATCCTGGATCTTGGCGTCGTCGCTCGCGTCCCAGTGAATGAACACGCCGACGCAGATGAACAGATCGTCGGCTTCGTCCGCCGGGATCACGCCCTCGGCCACCGAGTCCGCGACCGCCTTGGCGACGCCGGCCTGGGCCGGGCCGAACATCTGGACCGCCTGCTTCGCGCCCTTGATCGTGACCTTATTGAACAGAATCGTGTTCGGCTTGGCCAGCAGGTTCGGCGCGACGACCGCGAGAAGCGTCGTGAAGCCGTCCTTGTTGTTCACAAGAGCGTTGGCGAAAGCCATTTCGGCCGCGCTGCCGCGCGGGCCCATGATCAGGTCGATGTGAGCGACTTCGTTGCCATCGCCGACCAGCGACTCGCCAATCAGCATCTTGTTGATCTTCGCCATCTGCGTTTCCTTTCGAGAAACTTTTGGGGCCGGCGCTCGCGCCGGCGGAGAAACGCGCGGCGAGACCATCCCGCAGCGCGAATGCGTCAAATTCAGACGAGCTTGCGCGCGAGCGCGAAAGCGTCACGGAAATCGAGGCAGAGCGGCTTGTCGGAAGCGGTCATCTGCTTGAACAATCCGGATTGCGCGCCGTATTTGATGTTGCCAATGGCGAGGGCGCCGATGCCAAGCGCGCCATGCGACGAAATCGTCGCGCCATTGTCATGCAGCCCGCATCCCTCGACGCCTAGCGGTGGAACGGCATTCACGTCGGCGGCGATGAGCAGGTTCTTGGCTGCTTCGAGGTCCGCCTTCGAGAGAACCTGCACGCCGGCGCGCGCGGCGCAGAGAGCAACCTCATGTTCGAGCAGCAGCTTGCGCACCTGCTCGGGCGTGCTGCCGTCCGCTGCTTTCACTTTCACGCCAAAGCGCGCTTCGATCTCGTCGCCGAGTTTCCGCACGCGCTCGACGCCACTATAGCCGACCATCGTGACATGAGCGCCTTCCAGAGCCGCGATCACGCCCGAAGAATATCCCACCACGCCGGTCGCGCCGTAGATGACGATACTGGAGCCTTTAAGTTCGCGCTGTTTCTTGTCTCGCAGCAGCTTTTCCACGCTGGCCACCATGCCGCCGGCGGTGGTGAAGGAGCCATAAGGGTCGGCGAAGAGCGATATCTCGAACGGTTTCAGGAGCGCCTTTTTCGCCGCGTCCATCATATCGAGCGCGAGAACCGCGTCGCGGCCGGCAAAGAAAATTCCGGTTTTGAGCGCCGCCGAAGGAGCGCGGGAGAACATGGCGTCCTGCACCAGCGCGGTCACCTCGTCGAGCGTGACGTTGGTGTAGGGAATCGTGACGTCGTAACCGGCGTCGACCGCCATATTCACGTCGAAGGGACTCATATGCTTCAACGTGCTCAACATATGCAGAATAGCTTTGGCGGCCATGGAATCCTCAACCTTTCTTCGGTCTTCGCACCGCGTCTCTTCCGGGCGCGCTGGAAATCTCAATGAATACAGCGCCAAATAACGCCAATCCCATTCCATGGCGCAATGCGGTTATTGAGAGACTACGAGCGAAGCGAGGGCGCCAGGGGCCAACGTCCCGCCCGAATGACGAGATGGCATAGAACAAAGAACGGCGCCAATGTCCAGAGGCTTGTCGTCACGGCGGCGGCTCCCGCGCCGCAATCTCAAAGAGAACCGGCAGGACGGTTGACGATTCCTCCATTTCGCGACTATAAGCCTCGCGCAAAGGCGGCTCAGTCAAGGGCCGGCGACCCTTTTTCCATGATTCCACCGCCGGACGGGCCGAAGGCTGACCATAACGCCGCCCTGTTCGTCGCGTATTAGAAGACCGAAAGGAAATGTTATGTCCCGTCGTTGCGAATTGACCGGCAAGGGAGTCCAGACCGGCAATCTCGTCAGCCATTCGAATCGCAAGACGCGCACGCGCTTCCTGCCGAATCTCGTCAATGTCTCGCTGACCTCGGATATTTTGGCCCGCACCGTGCGCCTGCGCGTTTCGGCGGCCGCGCTTCGTTCGGTCGAACATCGCGGCGGTCTCGACGCCTTTTTAGCGAAGGCAAAGGAGGACGAATTGTCCCAGAACGCTCGCCAATTGAAGCGCGAGATCGCCAAGAAGCAGGTCGCCGCGTCCGCTTGAGCTGAGTCCTCGGCGCCTCATCCTAGCAAGACATGCCCCGGCTCGCCGGGGCTTTTGTCGTTTGGAGGCAGCGATAATAGCGCTTTTTCAATTCATCGAGGGACGCGCGGATCCCTCCAGATTCAAAAAGCTAGAGCAAAATCTGATCGAAAAAGTCTATCAACTTTTTCGGATTTTGCTCTAGCTCAGATTTTACTCCGATCGGGCATTTTCCCCGCTCGGGCGATGTTGCGTTTTGGCTGAAGTTCGCCGCCAAGGAGGATATGCCCCCGACCGAAATTTACATGCGCTTAGTTCTACAGCGTCACAAAGCGGCCTGGGGCCGGGCCAGCGCCCGTCATTGCGAGCGCAGCGAAGCAATCCTTAAGCCGCGCCAGCCCCTCTGGATTGCCACGCCTTCGGCTCGCAATGACGAAACCGCCGACAAATTCGTTCATGACGCAGTAGAATTAGCAACCAGAGCGGGCGGCGGTCACGAGGAGGGCATTGCTCAGCCTGCTCGCGGCGCCGCCCTGCGTGCAAGATCCCCTCCTTTTACGCGCGAAGCTAGTATTCAGCGGCGTTCAACGGCAATTTCGCGGAAGTCAAACCGGGCTTCGCGGCCTTCGACGATCCGTCGCCATTCCCGACTTTCGGAAATTATTGTGTCGGTCCCTTTACGATTCTCAACGGCTTGAGGCGAGATCAGACCACCGAGTTTGACCCCCATTTCACGTTGAGCCTGATTGGTCGGTTCGGCGTGACCACGGCCTGCGGCTGCGCTCGCAATCGCTTTACCTGACTGGGCGCCTTCGCGCCGATCGAAACATCGTTCAGATTCTGATGGCGCCAGGTCAAAAATAGCTCACGAACCTGTCACGCCGCTACCGCTTAAGAGCACTATCACTTTGTAATGGTACCATAGAACATTGTTCATATTGAGTCTCGTCGGAGCCCTCTCGCGGAGGGGAAAAATCAGGGGAACGCATTCTTGTCGCCCGTTTTCAGCGCGCTGCAAGGGGCGAGGATCAACGTCCGATAGGCCTGGACAAGGGCGGTCCGGAGAAAATGAAACGGCTTGGCGTCGAAAAAGACCCCGATACGATCGAGCGCTGTAGCCCTCTCATCCTTCAAGGAGGGAAATCACTTTTGCGTCCCAAAGCAAGAAATAAACATCGCGACGGCGGCTTTGACATGGCGCCGCAACTCGGCGTCGCCGGGTTTGCGCTTGGCGGGATTGAGGAGGCTCTTGATCCTGTAATTCGCCGTTACGGCGCCGAGGAAGAGTTTCGCCGCCAGTTCCGAATCCTCGCAACGCAATTCGCCTCTCCCGGTCGCATCGCGCAGATAAGCCGCCAGACGGTTCTGGGTGGTTCGGGGCCCATTTTCGTAGAGAATCGCTCCAAGCCCGGGGTTTCGCGACATTTCGGCGATGGCGAGACGAAGAAGCGCGGGCGTCTCGCGCTCCACCATTCGCTCGACGAGATTCAAACCCAGGTTGAATAGAACCTCTTCCGGAGCCCCCTTGCCGACGAATCCGCTTTCGGGACCGGAAATTTGAGCGGCCTTGCGGCTCACGACCTCTGCGAACAGCGTTTCCTTGTTTGCGAAGTGTCTGTACAACGTCTCTTTCGAGGCGCCGGCGAGAGAGGCGATAAGTTGCATCGTGCTGTTGGTGAAGCCATGCTCCAGAAAAACCGCCTCCGCCACCGTCACCAGTTGCGAACGTCGTTCCGGGCCTCGAGGCGTGCGTCGGGAGGTATTGTCCGTGGCTGAACTCTCATTCATAAGGCTGATCGCATTGACTCAAGCGTGGTGAATTTATAGACGAACCAGTAAGTTCGGTTGCGCGCCGTCGCCGCGGCTTCGACCCGGGAGCACGCCATTGTGTCGAATAGTCTTTTTTCTGGCAAGGCTTAGAGCGAGCGGTCCAGCCTGCGCTCCGCAGTGGACGATTCGTCGATGAGCGAATCGGAGCCTTTGGAACCCCCATCGCCTCCCGCCGCTCCTCTCGCCGATGGCAAAACCGGCGCCAAGCACCCGGTCGTTTTGTCCATCGGTTTTGGCGTCCTCGGTCTCATGGCTTTCGGCGGGATATGGTATTGGCTCGCCACCCGCAATGTCGAAAGCACCGACGACGCCTATACGGACGGCCGATCGATCATCATATCTCCCCGCGTCTCGGGCGACGTGGTCTCGCTCGATGTGACCGACAATCAGTTTGTGATAAAAGGGCAACCGCTTATCCACATTGATCCGCGGCAATATCTGATCGACAAGGAGCAGGCCGAAGGCGTGCTGGAAACCGCCAAGCGCCAATTCGCGGGGCTGCAATATGGAGCCGAAATCGGCCGCAAGAATTTTCCGGCCCAACTCGAACAGGCCGAGGCGCAGTTGGCCAATGCCAAAGCGGTTCTCGCCAAGGCGCAGGCCGATTACGACCGCCAGCGTAGTCTTTCGAAACAGGCGACGACCCAACAGGACGTCGACGCCGCCCAAGCCGCCCTCAAACAGGCTCAGGCGCAGGTGATGCTCGCCAGCGCGCAGGTCGCGCAGAATTCGCCCGTGCCCCAGCGCATTGGCGAAACCGACGCGCAGGTCGGGCAATCGAAAGGACAGATCGAACAGGCGCAAGCGCGTCTCGATCAGGCCAATCTCAATCTGGCCTGGACGGTGGTCGAGGCGCCCCAGGACGGCTGGGTGACCAAGCGCAACGTCGAAATGGGCAATTACGTGACGCCCGGTCAGCAGCTCTTCGTCATCGTCTCCCCCGAAGTCTGGATCACGGCCAATTTCAAGGAGACCCAACTCGCCCGAATGCGTCCGGGACAACCAGTCAAGATCACGGTCGACGCTTATCCTTCTCTCGACCTGCGCGGGCGCGTCGACAGCATTCAGCTCGGCTCGGGTTCGAAATTCGCCGCCTTTCCAGTCGAAAACGCCACCGGAAATTTTGTCAAGGTCGTGCAACGGGTGCCAGTGAAAATCGTCATCGACAGCGGCCTCGATCCCAAGCTGCCTCTGCCTTTGGGCATTTCGGTCGAGCCGGAAGTCACACTGAAATGAGCGTCTCCGAGATCGCGGACGCAACGGACGCCGCCTGGAGGCCGGCCTATAATCCATGGTTGATCGCGGTTTCGGTCACCGTGCCGGCTTTCATGGAGATTCTGGATACGACAATCGTAAATGTGGCCTTGCCCCATATAGCGGGCAGCCTCTCGGCCAGCGCAGACGAGGCGACCTGGGCGCTCACCTCCTATCTCGTCGCCAATGGCATTGTTCTGACGATTTCAGGCTGGCTCGGGGATGTGATCGGGCGGAAGCGTTATTTCCTGATCTGCATCGGAATGTTCACCGTCTGCTCTTTCCTTTGCGGCGTATCCGACAGCCTCGCCCAGCTCATCTTTTTTCGTCTGGCCCAGGGCTTTTTCGGCGGGGGCATGCAACCCAATCAGCAATCGATCATCCTGGACACTTTTCCGCCCGCAAAACGTGGCGCGGCTTTCGGCGTCGCGGCGATCGCCACGATCGTCGCCCCTGTTCTCGGCCCGACGCTCGGCGGCTACATCACCGATAATGCGAGCTGGCGCTGGATTTTCTTTCTCAATGTCCCGGTGGGCTTGGTCGCCGTGTTTATGGTTTCCGCCGTGGTGGACGATCCGCCCTGGGCGAGAAACAAAAAGAAGCGCGGCATGGACTTCATCGGGCTGGGGCTCATCACCCTGGGGCTCGGCTGTCTCGAAATAATGATGGACCGCGGCGAGGACGCCGGATGGTTCGAATCGGATTTCATCCGGCTGATGGCCGTGCTCGCCTTCCTTGGCTTATTCTTTTCGATCCTGTGGCTCCTGATCGCCAAAAAACCGATCGTTCGCATCGCTGTGTTTCGCGACCGCAATTTCTCCGCGGGCTGCGTTCTAATCTCCGCGATGGGCGGCATTTTATACGCCAGCGCGGTGATTATTCCCCAATTTGCTCAGCAAATCCTGAACTACACCGCGACATGGGCCGGCCTTATTCTATCGCCGGGAGGGGTCGTGGTGATCTTGCTGATTCCGATCGTCGGGCGTCTGATGAAAATGACGCAGACCCGCTATTTGATCGCGTTTGGCTTCCTCGTCATGGGTTTCGCATTCTTGCTGTCGCGGAAACTCACGCCCGACATCGATTTCGGATTCCTCGTCCTGATGCGCATGGCGCAAACTGCGGCGTTGGCGTTTCTTTTCGTTCCGATCACAACGGTCGCCTTTCTCACCCTTCCGCGTGACCTCAACGGCGACGGCACGGCTCTGTTCTCGATGTTCCGCAATGTGGCGGGGTCGGTGGGGATTTCGCTTGCAACGTCGCAAGTGACCCAGAGATCGCAGGTGCACCAGACCTATCTCTCGCAATGGGCCACCCCCTTGCATCAGCCTTACAATGCGCTCATCTCAAACTACGAAGCCACCCTGCGAGGAATGGGGCGCGCCGCCGGCGTGGCGCATAGCGAAGCCGTCGCCCATGCCTACCAGGCGTTTCGCCTGAACGTGGCCATCATGGCCTATTCGGATATTTTTCTTTACTGCGCCATCGCATCCTTTCTGGTCATTCCCCTCTGCTTTTTGATTTCTCCGCAAAAAGCCGCCGGCATGGGAGGAGCCCATTGATGGCGGTTCGTCCGGCGATCTCTTTGATGCTCGGCGCCATCGCGCTCTGCGCGCTTGTCGCCGGTTGCGCCGTGGGGCCCGACTTTGCGGCGCCCGACCCGCAATTGCCCCAGTCGTCGTTCGAGCCGAAAAACGTCTTCCAGAACGCCAACAGCGCCGCGCCCGACCCTGCCTGGTGGAGAGCCTTTCGCGATCCGCTTCTGACCGAATTGGAGAGCCGGGCGGCGCAACGCAATCTCGACGTCGAAACGGCGACAATCCGCCTCGCGGAAAGCCGATTCGAGCGTGGCGTCGCGGCCGCCGCCCAATTCCCCTCCATCAACGCCGACGGGAAATATCAGCGCGAGTTATACAGCTCGAACGGCATCGCCAGCCTTCTCGGCGCATTGGTTCCAGGCAGCGGCCAGAATGGCGTCGTTATTCCGCCGATCAGCGATTACACCGTGGGGCTCGACGCCTCCTGGGAACTGGACCTTTGGGGGCATGTGAAGCGGCAGGTCGAATCGGCCGACGCGCAGGTGATTCAGTCGGCCGAAATGCGACGGGACGCTCTGGTGTCCACCGAGGCCGAACTCGCCCGAGATTACATTCAGCTGCGGGGGGTGCAGACGCAAATAAGGATAGCCGAGGAAAATCTGAAACTCAGCCGGGAGGTTCAGAAAATCGCCGAAGAGCAGCAGAGAAAAGGCATCCGCACCGCCTATGACGCGGAAGCTGCGGCGGCTCAGGCGGAAAGCGCGCGCGGGCAGATTCCGACGCTGACGATTCAGGAGGCCCAATACGTAAACGCGATCGCCTTTCTGCTGGGCGAGCCGCCGGAATCGCTCAGGGGCGAACTCGGCGCGCAAAAACATATTCCGCTCGCGCCGCCTCGCGTGCCGGTCGGAGTTCCTTCCGAACTCGCTCGCCGTCGCCCGGACATTCGCGCGGCGGAAGCGCAACTCCACTCTGCGACGGCGGAAATAGGAGTCGCCGTCGCCTCCTTCTATCCCACGGTCAAATTGAACGGCACGGTCGGCCTCGACGCGCTCAATCTCAAAAAGCTCTTTTATGGGAACTCGTTGCAATATAACGCGGGGCCAAGCGTCTCGGTGCCGATCTTCGACGCCGGCCGGCTGAAAGGAACGCTCGAATTGCGGAAGGCGCAGCAGCAGGAGGCGGCGGTCGCCTATCACAAGACGGTTCTGCAAGCCTGGCACGAAGTGGTCAACGCTCTCGTCGCCCATCGACAAGAGGGGCAGCGCCGCGCGCGTTTGAAGGGGCAATTAGATCATTCGCGCGCCGCGCTCGCGATCGCACGCGCCCGATACAAGGACGGCGTTGGGGAGTTTCTGACTGTTCTCGACGCCGAAAGGTCCTTGCTTCAGGCCGCGCAGCAGCACGAGACCAGCACGACCAATGTCTCGCTCGATCTTGTTCAGCTATACAAGGCGCTGGGCGGCGGCTGGGAGGAGGTTTTCCCCGAGACGTCGCCGTCGGAACCGGAGGTCGTCTCGTCTTTATAGACGAAGCCCGAAAACGCCGCATCCGATCCGCCACGCCAGATTCAGTCGCCGAAGACCAGGAACGATGTCCGCAATGACCAACCGAAAGATGGCCGAGGCGGCTTGTTCGCCGCCAGTGATCCGCGCGTCACTCGCATTTGGCGAGAGCGCTTTCCGACCGGACGGAAACGTCTGGTCGATAAGAAATCGCTCCAGATTCAAAAAGCTGGAGCAAAATATAATCGAAAAACTCTATCAACTTTTTCGGATTTCGCTCTAGGAACAAGCGCGAGGGGTCGGGCGATTGACGCGGGCTGGCGAATCCCCTCTCGGTCAGCCAGCCGGCGAGGTGTTCGGACGAGAATGTGTTTCGGGATTCATTGTCCGCCAACATGTTCAGCGCGAAAACAAGTCCGTATGGGAATTGGAGAAGGCGAAAATTCACGCATGGCTTTTCGACGCCGCGCGCTCGAGCCAATGTTATGAAGGCTCGATCGAAATACGAACGGACGCCGACTTATCGTCGGACTTCGGTTTTCAGAGTGTCGACCAGCTTGGTTTATCACGTAAGGAAAATCGTCCGTCCCGCCGATTTGTCGCGCCAGGAGCCTTTGGTTTTTTTTTGCGCGGCGCCGATAGGTGGAGCCGATTCCTCTTGACTTGGCGGCGCCGGCGTGGTCGCCAATGGTCTCGCGATCCTGCGGCGGTCCATTGTCTACCGCGCCACTCCAGCCAGGGACTCCGAAAAATGACAGACTTTAGGCCAGAAGAGAAAAATGTCGTTTACATTGGCGAAGGCGTCAAAATCACGGGCGTCATCAACGCCGACGACACTGTAGTCATCGATGGGATCGTCGAGGGCGAAATCACCTGCGATCGTCTGATCATCGGGTCCACTGGCGTGGTTCAGGGAACCGTCGCGGTCGCCGACGCCGACATTTATGGCAAGGTCGGCAGCGAAATCACCGTGAAACAAGTTCTGATCCTGCGTTCCACCGGCCGCGTGGAAGGCAAATGGGCTTATGGCGAGATCGAGGTGGAGAAGGGCGGGGTTCTTTCCGGCCAGGGCGAATCGACGGGGCTTCGCGTCCCCGACCAGAAGAGCGTCTCCAGAGCGGCGCCCGCGAACAAGCTTGCCGATGAAGGGTCCCAGGCGGAAGGCGTCAGCGAACGCGTCGCCGCCGTTGCGAGTCGGACCCTCCGCGAGCGCAGGAAACTCGACTAAATCAACTGGCCGGTTTTCGTGCCGCGCAAAGCTTGTTCCGCCTCCTGTTCCCGCGAGCAAGAGGTAGGGCCTAAACTCTGCGAAAGGCGCTCGGCGATCGCATGAGCGCTCGGAAATCGCGGCGCCAAGATCGGCGTCGCGGAGCCCACAAGGCGAATGAACTGGCCGGCTTCGGGGCTTCCCCGGCGCAGGGAGATCATGGCGCGTCGGCACAATTCAGCGAGATCGCGGGCTGCGGGCGCGTCGTCGGCTCCAATTCTTACGACAAGCTTCGCCAACGTGCGCAGCCACTGAACCTGTTGAAAGCGTCCACGGGGCGTTCGCTGCTCGAATTCCTCCAGACAGGCGATCCATCTGTCGGCGAAAACGGCGGCGGCGGCGCCTTTCGCCGCCGCCTGTCTTTCCCAATCGCGACGAATCGCCCCAAAACTCGGCATACCGGACCCTCATGCGCCCAACCGTGAAAAACTGAGCCCGTAGCGCTTAACAAAAGGTGAAGGACATCGGCGCGAGGTCGCCCCCGCCCGAAGGCGCTATTCGGCCTTGAGCACGCTGCGGCACTCGGCGGGCAGCTTGTCCATCGTCATCGGCGGCCAGGTCTTGGTCGTGGTTTTTTTCGGGTGCAGCACCTCGTCGCTGAACCACCAGGCGAGAGAAGAGTCGCAGCCGTCGCCTGCCGGCGTCGGATCCTGATCCTTGCAGTTTTCCGCGCCTCTCGGGCAAAACAACCTGACATGGAAATGGTAATTATGCGCGTAATACGGCCTGACCTTGCGCATCCAGGGTTCGCCCGCCGCGACGCGGCACATAGCGCGCTTTATCGCCGCGTTGACGAAAATCCGTTGCACGGCCGGGTCTTCCGCGGCGGCGCGGACCACGGCGAGATGGCTTTGCGTCCAGACATTGGGAATGACGTCCAGCCTGTCCTCCCGCACCATGTCGGCGGCGGACATCTCTTCTCGCTCTTCTCGGGTGAGTTCGCGCGCGGGCATTGGAGTCAACCAAATGTCGGCGTCGAGGCCGATCTGGTGCGAAGCATGGCCTGTGAGCATGGGGCCTCCGCGCGGCTGGGACATGTCTCCGATTAGAAGGCCTGGCCAGCCCGAGGCGCGGGACGCCGCAGGAGCGAAGCGCTCGATGAAGGCGATCAAGGCGGGATGGCCCCAGTTGCGATTTCGCGAAAGACGCATCACCTGCCAATTCGGTCCGTTGACGGGCAGTTCGACGCCGCCTGCGAGGCAGCCTTTGGAGTAGAAGCCGATGGGTTCCGCTTCGAGCGCCGCGGGCTCCTGCGCCCGGCCGAACAGTTCCTTGGCGGGCGTTCTCGGGTCGGACGGATTGGCCAGAGGCGGCAAGGGCTTGGGGTTCAGCGTGCCCCGCTCCTGCGCCGCAGCCGGCAGGGTCATGATGATGGCGAGGATAATCTGGGCGCGTTTCAAGTCGAACATGGGCGGCATCTTATTGGGTTTTGATTGAGCAAGGCCGCTCTGATTCCACGGCCGCTGTCAACCTATTCGCTGCTCGCATTTCAGCGGCGCAAGCGCGGCGGAAATAGGGCGATTCACATTATCCAAGGCGCGCGTAAGTCGACGTTAACCTCGATCGTTCAAAGTCTCCGGCGAGACGAAACTGAGCCTTAACAGCTCCGTCCCCAGGGTCGAAATGCGCGATATTCATGAAACGCTCGTTATCGGGGCTGGTCCCGCAGGACTCGCCGCCGCCTATACGCTCGCCAAGAATGGACGTGACGTGCTCGTTTTGGAGCAAGACCCGGTCTATGTCGGCGGAATCAGCCGGACGGCGAATTACAAGGGCTTTTTGTTCGACATCGGCGGCCATCGTTTTTTCTCGAAATCGAAGGAAATCGTCGATTTTTGGAATGAGATTTTGCCCGACGACTTCATCGAGCGTCCGCGTTTGTCGCGCATTTTCTATCGCGGCAAATTTTACGCCTATCCGCTGAAGGCGTTCGAGGCTTTGCGAAATCTGGGCTTGGCGGAAAGCGCGCGCTGCATGGTTTCGTTTGGTTTCGCGAAGCTCTTTCCCATAAAAAGCCCGCGCTCCTTTCACGAATGGGTTCGCAATCAGTTCGGCGAACGCCTGTTTGGAATTTTCTTCAAGACCTACACCGAGAAAGTGTGGGGCATGGGATGCGACGAAATTTCGGCCGATTGGGCGGCGCAACGCATCAAGGGCCTCAGTCTCGGCGCCGCGATTGTCGACGGGCTTCGCCGCTCCCTCGGCATTCGCAAGAGCGCCGGAGGCGAGGGCGTGAAAACGCTGATCGAATCTTTCCGTTATCCCCGCCGCGGCCCGGGCATGATGTGGGAGGCGGCGGCGCGCAAAATGCAAGCTTTCGGCGGGGAATTGCGCATGGGCCGTTCCGTCGAAAAGCTCCAATACGACGAGACGCGCAAGCTTTGGTCCGTGACGGCGCGGCGCGGTGACGGGGAGGTAGAGATTTTCCAGGCTCGCCATGTCATGTCCTCGGCGCCGATACGCGAGCTGATCAATGCAATGGAGCCCGCGCCTCTCTCCCTGTTCAATGCTCGCGATCTCAAATACCGGGATTTCTTGACGGTCGTGCTGATTGGCCATCCCCAAAAGGAACTGCCCGACAATTGGATCTATATTCACGACCCCTCGGTAAAGGTCGGGCGGGTGCAGAATTTTCGGTCCTGGTCACCCGAGATGATCGCGGACGGCGTCTCGACATGCCTTGGGCTTGAATATTTTTGCTTCGAGGGCGACGGCCTTTGGACTTCTTCCGATGACGCGCTGATCGAACTCGCGAAAAGCGAGATCGCCAAAATTGGCATCATGAATCCCGATGACGCCTTCGACGCCTGTGTCGTGCGTCAACCCAAGGCCTATCCGGTTTATGACGACGCCTATGCGCAAAACGTCGAGGCGATAAGGCGCGAAATCGCCATGCGCTTTCCGAGCCTGCACCTCATCGGGCGCAATGGGATGCACAAATACAACAACCAGGACCACGCCATGATGACGGGAATGCTCACGGCTCTCAACATCGTGGCGGGAGAAAGTCTTTACGACGTCTGGAGCGTGAACGAGGACGCCGAATATTCCGAGTCGGGCGTTTCCGGCGCGCGGGAAGCGCTGTCCAGCGAACGCCTTGTGCCCCGCAAGGTCGCCTGACCGTGACGCATTCGATCGACGCGCGCCAGTTTCTCGATCTATCCCGATATGGTCGGCTGGGAAGACTTATCATCGACCTATGCAAATATGGCGCGGCAAGCGTTCTTGCGCTTGCGCTCGACGCGAGCACGCTGCTCGTTCTGAATAAGGGCTTCGGCGTCAATTATCTTGTCGCGGCGGCCATCGGATTCAGCGCCGGGCTCGCCCTGATCTATATCCTCAGCGTCCGTTATGTCTTCGCGGACAGTCGAATGCTTCATCCCTCGCGAGAGGCCATGGGCTTTCTGGTCACCGGCCTGATCGGCTTGCTCCTCAACGAAGCCTTGATGGATGTTTTCGTCGAGTTCGTGGGCCTTTCGGTCGCCTTGGCGAAAGTTCCGACCGCCGGACTCGTGTTTTTGTTCAATTTCACCGCCCGCCGCGCCTTGCTTTTTTCGCACCGGCAGGCGCCGCGCGCGGACAGCGTCGTCGAGACATCGCCGGAGCCAAAGTCCCTTCCGACCGCGCTGACGATTTTCCCGATATGGGCGAGCGTCGCGCTCGCGCTTCTTTGCGCTTTGGGGTTCACCTATTCGCACGTGCTGGAAATCTGGAGAACCGGCGCCTTCTTCGACACCGACGACGCCATGCGTGCGGTGCAGGTTCGCGACCTTCTCTCAGGGCAATCATGGTTCGACATGACCGCGTGGCGGCTCGATCCGCCAGAGGGCGTTTTCAGCCATTGGTCGCGCGTCGTCGACGCGCCGCTCGCGGCGCTAGAAGCTTTTTTTCGCCTGTTCCTTTCTCCCGATTACGCCGAGCGCGCCACACGCCTGATTTTTCCCCTCGCTCTGCTTGGGGTCCTGCTGCGCCTCTCGCCGTGGCTCGCGGGCATTCTCTCGCCTTCGACCTCTCCGCATCTCGCCGTGATGCTTGGTTTCCTGTCCGGCGAGGTCGTCACTCAATTCATTCCCGGCCGGATCGATCATCATGCCCCGCAGATCGTGTTGCTGATGACCTCTGTCGGTTGCTTTCTTAAGGGAATCGACGTGCGAAACGCACGCGCCATGGCCGTCTCCGGCGTCGCGATGAGCCTGTCGATCGCAATCAGCCTGGAAAATATTCCCTTCTTCGCCGTCATGCTGGGCGCTCTACCGCTGCTCTTCATTCATGATGGAGAAGCAATGCGAAGGCCGCTCGCGTGGTTCGCGGGTGGCGGATTAACGAGCTTCCCGATTTTATACGCGGCGACGGTCGCGCCGGGGCGTTATTTCGTCTCGGCCTGCGACGCTTACTCCTGGGTTTATCTTGCGGCTGTGCTGACCGGCCTCGTCGGGCTCGCCGCTCTGGCGGCGATTGCGCCAATGACGCGGACGCCCTTGTCGCGGGGTGTCGCGGCTTCGGCCGCCGGAGCCGCGGTCGTCGCGACGATGGCGGCGATCGCGCCAAAATGCTTCGGCGATCCGCTCGCGGACACGGACCCGCTGGTTCGCGAATTGTGGCTTTCGCATGTGACCGAAGCCGCGCCGCTTCTTAAGTTCTGGGCCAAGAAGTCCAATGTCGTCATCGTCACCGCCCTTCCGGTCGTTTTCGCAATTCTGGCGGCGCGGACCGAGGCTGCTTCCGCGAAGACGAGCTTGCTGCGTCGGCGCTGGCGAATCCTTGCGAGCGTCATTGTCGTCGGTTCGGCGGCGGGGCTCTGGCAGGTGCGCGTCTTCACATCGGTGATGCCCTTGGCGATGGTCGCCCTGGTTGGAAGCGTGGCGGCGATCGCTCGCTATTTCAGTCATTCCTTCAGCGCCATCACCCGCGCGCTTTTCGCCGCGGTGCTGTGTCTTGCGGTCTCTCCCGTCGGCCTTTCGTCCGCTTTACCCGCGCAAAACGGCGGCGCCGATATACTGGACCCGCAAAAGAGCGAAGCCGGTTGCCTCAAGCCATGGACCTTGGCGCCGCTCGACGCGCTGCCGCCGGCGCGCGTCGCGGCCTCGTTCGACATCGGCCCCTATCTGCTGGCTTACACCTCGCACAGCGCCTTCGCCGGGCCCTACCACAGGGACAATCGCGGCAATCGGGTCGTCGTCGACGCATTTCTCGCCCCGCCGGCCGAAGCCGAGCGCATTCTGCGCGACGCGGGCGCCGGCCTGGTGCTCTGGTGCGATCACGAACCGGCCGCCTTCGTGGAAAAGGCGCCAAACGGCCTCGCCGCCGCCCTTTCTCGCGGCGAAATTCCTTCCTGGCTCGTTCGGCTACCGCAAATGAGCGAGCACCTCCTTGTTTTCGCCCTACAGCCGTAAGATGTATACCGCGCGCGGCGTCTCTCCTTCTGGAAGGCGCGTGGCCGGACGAAACAAGGGACATTCTTCCAGATGACGCTGATGGGTCGCCGTCACTTTCTGCTCGGCGCGGCGGGAGCCGCTTTCGCGGCGCCGCGGGCTCTGGGTCAACCGACCGCAGCCGAGCTCGAGGATGAACTGCAAATTCGCATCGAGAATAATTCGGTGCCCGAGCTTTGCGCCGAGAAAGACAATATCGAACTCGACTTTTACTCGGAGCGGCTGCGTCGGATGCAAATCCAGGCGGTCCATCCTTCCTACATCAGCATGATCGGCACGGATCGCTATGCGCCCGACTGGTCGAGCTGCGATCTTTCGCACGACCCGAAATTCGCCGCTCAAGCGCGGCGCCTCACCTTTTGGGAAACGCCCGAGTTCTGGCTCACGGGATATACTTTCCCGAGCTTCTGGCGCCCCAACAACGTGCCCGTGCGCGTCGGCGATCGGGTGGAGAACGGATTTCATCTCGTGCAGCTATGGATGAGCTACCGCGAGCGCGCGGAGGAAATCATGGTGTTCTATCCACCCGACGGTTATTGGCGCGCCCGCCCTCTCCCCTTCGAGGACATGCGATGGACGGCTTATGGCTCCTCTTTCCTCGTCGGCCCGATCGAGACGCAAGATCGCCCAATCGTCGACTTCGAGGAGATCGCGTTCGAGCCGCAGACCCGCAGCTTTGTTCTGAAGTTCAAGCGGGGGGGCGGCTCGGCCCGTCTCCGGCTCGACAAGATCGACCAGGAACGCATCGTGCTTGACGTCACCTACAGCGACGCCGTGCCCGACGATCTTCCCTTTGCTTCGCTTCGCTCCATGTATGCGATGCAGACCATGAGCGACGCGGCGCGCGTCGCTTGGCGCACGAAGCGCGGCGCCAATTGGCAGGAGGCCGAGGTCATCGGTTTTCCAGGCGCAAGCGCGACCGAAATCTGGGTCGGACGGCATTTGCCTTCGCGCCACAATCTCTCAGCGCCGGATATGGTGTTTGGGAAGTTTCAGGCCGCGCCGGCGTTCTCCGCGCACGTCAAGTGATGGCGGCGCCCTCGTCGCGCATCGCCTCTATCGACGTCGCGCGGGGCGCGGCGGTCGTGGCGATGGTCGTCTTTCACCTGATCTGGGATTTGGGGAATTTCCACTATATCGACCCCGAAATTCCCTATACGCCGACCGTCAAGCTGTTCGGCCACGCGATCGCGACGACGTTTCTTTTCATCGCCGGAGTTTCCCTCGTGCTGGCGCACGAGCGGAGGAATGGATGGCGACCATTCTGGCGCAGGTTTTTCATCATCGCCGGCGCGGCCGCGCTGGTTTCGCTCGGCGCTTGGCTCGCGTTTCCGCAAGCTTTCGTCTTCTTCGGAATATTGCATTGCATCGCGGTCGCGAGCCTGCTGGCCGCGCCCTTGCTGCTTCTTTCCTGGCCCGCCGCCGCAGCGGCAGCCCTCGCCTTCGGCCTCGCTCCGCTGTTCTATAGCGATCCGCTCTTCAACAGCCGCTGGTTCGCATGGATTGGATTTCCAACCGTCGCGCCTCTCACTAACGATTACCGGCCGCTCGCGCCCTGGTCCGCGGCTCTTTTCGCTGGCGTCGCAATGGCGAAGCTATGGAAAGCGTGGGCACTGCCGGCGATCGCGGCCGGGGTCCGCGAAGGCCCCGCGACCTGGCTTGGCCGTCACAGCCTCGCGATCTATCTCTTGCATCAGCCGGCGCTGTTTCTTGTCTTCGGCCTTCTTGCGACTCTCGGCGTCGCGCCTTCCGCGGGTCATTCAGGCGATTTCGTCGAGATCTGCGTCGCGCGGTGCGAGAAAAGCGGCGGCGAGACGGCGATGTGTCGGGATATCTGCTCCTGCACGGCCAAAAAGGCCGCGCGCGGCGACGCTCTCGCCTCGGTCGCGGACGAGATCGCGCGAATTGAGATTCTCAACGCATTCGCCAGAGCTTGCATGAGCGAGCGGCGCTGAGCTACCCCGCCATTCCCCGATGAGACCGCAAAGAGCATGAAAATGAAAGATCCTGCATTTGTTTTCCCTCCGCCGCCGGTCCCGAGCGTCGCCGTGGAAGGCGAAAATTTTCGCGTCGCCGTGCGGCGAATTTTTTGCGTTGGTTTGAATTACGCGGCCCATGCGCGCGAGATGGGCAAAAACCCTGGCGCTGAACCGCCCTTTTTCTTCACCAAACCGGCCGACGCGGTTGTCGCGAGCGGCTCGGTGATCCCCTATGCCTCGATGACGGCCAATCTCCATCATGAGATCGAGCTGGTGGCGGCGCTTGGCTCGGGAGGCGCCGATATTCCGGCGCAAGAAGCGCTCGGCCATATCTATGGCTATGCGGCGGGGATCGACCTCACTCGGCGCGATTTGCAAAAACGGGCGCGCGACGAAGGCAAGCCTTGGGATTTCGCGAAAGGTTTCGACCAGTCGGCGCCCATAAGCGCGCTGCGGCCGGTCTCGCGAATCGGTCATCCCGGAAAGGGCCGCATCGCGCTTTCGGTCAATGGCGCCGAGCGCCAGATCGGCGATCTATCCGACATGATTCTCGGGGTGGCGCAGGTGATCGCCGAGATTTCGAGATTTGTGAGGCTCGCGCCGGGGGATCTGATCTTCACCGGCACGCCAGCGGGCGTCGGGCCGGTGAAACCTGGGGATTATATCGAAGGCGAGATTGCGGGCGTCGGCTCGGTGTCGCTTGGGATCGCCGCCTGAGAGCGGCGGAATCGGCGATATATCGGTTTTGCGCGCGATATCGTTTGCAACTTGCCGCCGCCTGAATATATTGCCGTCGGATTCGACCGGCGCGCCGGGAGAGGATTTCGTGGAGGGGTGGCCGAGTGGTTGAAGGCGCACGCCTGGAAAGTGTGTATACGGGAAACCGTATCGCGGGTTCGAATCCCGCCTCCTCCGCCATTTCAGTCCCTGAGTGGGCACTGAATTTACGCCATTTTTTCCGGTCAGCACCTGTAGCAGCCGGGACTTCGATCCCATGATGCGGACCTCGCCATCTGCGACCTCAACGCGCTGGGCGAGCGCGCGAATATGGTCCCGGCGATAGCCGCCACCTTCAAGGCGGATATGCCGCCGCGCGGTTTCGGCGAAGTTGCGCACCATCTGCGGGGTAACGGCCTTGCTGCCGGAGTTCTCAAGCATGGCCTGGGCGCGCTCGGCACCAGCCTTCGCCTGATCGCGGATGGCCTTGAGGCCGTCGATACGGTCCTTGAGCGCCGGGTCGTCGAGTTCGGCGACGCCTGCCTCGATGGCGTCGTAGAGGCGCTTGAGGCGGGCTTCGGATTCCGCCGCACGCCTGTTCAGTTCGCCAATGTGCTCATGCTGGCGCTCGGATCTCTCCTGCCGCCGGTCGAGCACGGTGGCGAGGATCGTTTCCAGCCTTTCGGGCTGGAGGAGACGGTCTTCGAGATGGCTGGCGACAAGATCGTCGAGCTTGTCCATCGGCACCGCCATACCTTCGCAGGCTGTCGGCCCCTGCCGGGCTTTCATCGAACAGGCGTAATAACGATAGCGCCCGCCCTTGCCGGTGCGGATGGTCATGGCGCCGCCGCACTTGGCGCAGTGGATCAGGCCGGTGAGCATTGTCGGCCCGCTGATCACGGCGGATGGCGTCACCGTGGGATGTCGGGCCTTGAGCAGCGCCTGCACCGCGTCGAAAGTCTCGCGGTCGATGAGCGGCGGGACGGGCACGACCACGATCTCGCTGACAGGTTTCAGTTCTTTGGACTTGGTCCGCTTGTTGAACTCATGCTCGCCCATATAGGTGCGTCGGGTCAGGATGCGGTGGACTTGGCCGATACCCCACCGGCCGCCGTCGCGCGTGAAGATACGGTTGCGGTTCAGGTGGCTGACGATGTTCTTGACGCCCATCTGGCCCTTGGCGCCGTCGCCATGGAGTGCGAGCCGGTAGATCAGGCGCACCGTTTCGGCGTGGAGCGGGTCTATCTCCAGCTTCTTCTTGACCTTCGCGCCGCGTTGCTCAGCCGCGACGACATGGTAGCCGATGGGCGGCAGCGATCCGTTCCAAAAACCCTGCCGGGCGTTCTCCTTCAAGGCCCGCATGACGTGCTTGGCGTTCTCTTTGGATTGATACTCGTCGAACAGCGCCATGATCTGCCGCATCATGACGTGCATGGGATCGTCGCCCATCTCCTGGGTGATGGAGACCAGACGGACGCCGTTCTTCGCCAGCCGGCGGACGTAGAACTCCAGCTCGAAGTGATCGCGGAAGAAGCGGCTGAACGAATGGACGATCACCACGTCGAACGGCGCGGGTTTGCTGGTTCCCGCCTCGATCATGCGCTGGAACTCGGGACGGCGGTCGTTGGTCGCCGAGGCCCCCGGCTCCACATAGGTTTCGACCAGCTCGTAACCGCGTGAGGCGCAATAGGCTTCGCCCTGGCGCTTCTGGTCGGGGATGGAGACATCGTGCTCGGCCTGCCGCGCCGTCGAAACCCGCAGATAAAGGGCGGCGCGCAGGGGGTTTGTGGAAGCGGTCATGTAGGGCCTCCATATGCGGCAGCCTCGTCAGGCGACAACACGGCGATCCCGAACGGCAGGAAATGCTTCGTGTTGAGGGTGACGATGACGAGTTCATGCGCTGCGGCGGTCCCGGCAATCACGGCGTCAGCCATGCCGGGGTCGTGACCGGCCGCAAGCGCCTTCGCTTCCAGCCGCCCGCCGATTGCGGCGGCCTGCGCATCGAAGCCAATGATCTTGTCGTCGTATGTGGAAACAAGGCCACTGAGCCATGCTTTCAGGCTCGCGCCCTTCGCCGTTGCCCCCTTGTAGTCGAGGAGCGCGATTCCCTTCTCGATCTCATGGATGGAGACGACCGACAGAAATAGCCGCCCATCGGCGTCCTTGCGGTCCAGCCAAGTGAGGAAGTCAGCGGATGCTTCCGACTTCGACGGCGCCAGCATGGAGACGACGTTGGTATCGAGAAGGAAGCCGCTCAAAGCTCGACATCCCGCGATGGTTTGCGGTTGCGCGGGAACTCTCCGCCTGGGAACGTCCTGAGATAGCTGACAAGGCCCGCCCGTTTGCGCGTCAGCGCCTTGCGCGCGATCTCCGCCGCCTCGACCGAGACCAGGGCCGCAACTGGCTTGCCATGACGGGTGATGGTCACGATCTCTCCTTTGACGGCTTCATCAACGAGGCTGGAAAATCCAGCCTTGGCGTCTCTGAGGTTGATGGTCACCATGTCGAGTCTCCATATGTAGCCATATGTGACTACATTTAATCCATTGAAGGATGTATTTCAACGCAGATTTCGACGCTTGGAGCATCAACCGCGGGGGCCGAACAACTCATCGAAGAGATCGCCGAACCACGCCTCCAACACGTCCACCTCGGCCTCTGTGACCGGGATATGCTCCGGCCAGTCGTCGGTGACGCTCCAGGTCGAGAGGTCATGCTTCGGCGGCCGGCCGGCAAACGGCCAAGGCTTACCGAGCAACGCTTCAAGTTGCTCGGATGCGGTCGGGGAGCGTTCTTTGCGAAGTCTGGCCATTGCGCCAGAATCGCCGAACATGAAGACCGAAAGAATAGCCTTTTTCCACGCTGGAAGCCTCCGCGCGCCGGGTCGCAAAAAGACTTGCGCGCGGCGGCGTGGAGCGGAAACGGCGTAGAGGCGGCTGCGGTCGTCATGGCGATAACAATCTCAGCGCCGTCGCCACCGGCAGATAGAGGGTGCGCGGCCGTCGCATCAAGGGCGCAAAGCCGAAAGCCGCATAGAAGGCGGCCGCCTGGTCGTCGATGGCGTCGGCGAAGATGGCGTGGGCGCCGATCGGCGCTGTGGCGACGGTCTTGATGGCGTCAAACAGCAAGGCTTCGCCAAGCCCCTGTCCGGCATAATCGCTATGGCGGCCAAGCCAGCCGATCAGCACCGCCGGGACGGTCGGGTAGCGCGGCAGTTTCTTCGCCAGCGGCTCGGGAACCTCGGTCAACGGCACGTTGCTGGACGACAGCGTGTAGAAGCCCGCCACCCGATCCGTCGCGATCTCCCTGGCGACGAAACATGTGGCGTATTTACGCTTCACGTCCTGCGATACGGTCTCGCGGAAATAGCTGTCGATCTGGTTGTTGCCGCAGGTGAAGTCATCCCGCTTGTGCGCCATCGCCAGCTTCTCAATGGCGAAGCGGGCGCTCACCGGCGCTCGATCAGCTCGGCATGGCGCTTCGCCGCGCGGGCCAGCCGCGCGTTCGGCTGGGGCGGATTGATCAGCGCTTCGGCGAAGCGGATTTGGTCCTCGCGCGCCAGGCGCATGATGTCGGCGTCCTCGACAACCCGGCGGGCGTCCTCGCCGGCCGTGGCGATGAGATAGCCGGTCAGGGTCATGCCGCGCAGACGGGCGGCGCGCTGCATCTGGTCGTAGACATGGACCGGGACGCGCGCTTCCAATCGGGCGGTCTCGGCTTCGACTTGGGGCTTGGGCATGGGGGCCTCCTTCGGCTCCATCATATACGGCATATTGCCGTATTAATCAAGGTGCTTCACAGCCCGAGTCCGATCTGCCGCTTGCGGGTAAAACTCCATTCGATGCCACCGTCGTCGCGACGGACGCCGCTGATATGTTGGTCCAGACGCTTCTCCAGCACGGGTTGCCAGGTCACGAGCTGGAAGCCGAGTCCGTCCTCGATCATGGCGAAGCGCCCGCTGGCGAGATTGGCGACGCCCGCCAGCCGGCCGGAGACATATTCACCGGGCTGGGACGGGCTGTAGGTCAGCCCCCGCTCGGCGGCCATCTCTTTGCCGACGCGATCGATCTCCTGGCGCTCCAGCGCGGCGACCGTGCGCCGGGGAATGGAAATGAAGCCGTCCTTCACGCTGGCATGGCCCATTTCGACGAGCCGCGCGGCGCGCCGGTCGAGCGCGGCGTTCACCTCCTGGCCGAACCCAGTCCCGGCAAGGGGCAGATGGTCTTTCGCAACCAGCTCACGGTCGAGCCAGGTCGCCCCGTCGCTGCCCACCTGCCGGTCGAGGTCGAGCGTGGACAATGTGCGGATGCCGAAATCCTTGGGCCGGCTGGGGGCGTCATAGGCGATGCCTCGCTCGGCGATGTCGCCGGGGATTTTCCAATGGTCGGCGTCGATGCGCTCGACATGCCCGGCGCGGCGTAAGGCTTCCAGCCGGCGCACATGGGAGCGAATGAAGGCGTCGGGGTCGCCGTGGCGCTGTTCGATGATGTCCCGCGTCGCTTCCAGATGTTGGCTTGGCCGGTAGATGCCGCCATTGGCCTGCGCCATGATCTGGATGTTGACATCCGCCGGCCGGGGCTCGGCCTTGATCGGCGCCGGATCGAGCGCGACGATGTGGCCGCGTCTGATGTCGTCGATGCGGCCGGCGTCCGCCATCTCGACATAGTGGGTGCGCCCGTCCACGCCATCGATGACGAGGTGCAACCGGTCGCCCATCTCGTCGCCGGCCAGTCCCTTGGCGAGCACGCGACCCACGATTGGTTCGGTGATCTGCTTGCCGTGCGCCACATATTGCGTGGGGGCGCGTTCGTCGGCGAGGCCGTGGTCGGCCAATGCTCGGTGCATGGTCTTGATGATGTCGCCGCGCTCGCCCAGTTCGCGCAAGGTCGGCTCGGCCTGTGCTGAGATGGACCAGCGGCCAACCTCCACCTCGGTCGCCAGCCCCATGCTCTCCAGCCTGCGGGCGCGGGCGATCAGCAGCGCCCGATTCCGCCGCGCGGTCTCCAGCATGTCCTGGTCGGGGCGCAGATCGGCGAACCCGTGGCTGGCCTCCTGCTCGGCGATCAGCATCCGGTCGAGACGGGTGAAGCGCTCGGCGTCCACTTCGCGCTCAAGCTGGCGGCTGACCTCCTGCTCGGTCTGCTGGCCCAGCTCCAGCATGACGATCTCGCTCGCCCGTTCGCGGATGCCGTGGGCGATGTAGTCGCCGGCGATGTTGAGAATCTTCCCGTCGTCGGTGACGCCGCGCAGCAGGATGTGGGTGTGCGGGTGGCCGGTGTTGTGGTGATCGACCGCGATCCAGTCGAGCCTGGCGCCGAGGTCGGCCTCCATCGCCTTCATCAGGTCGCGGGTGGTCTCGCGCAAGTCGGTCAGCTCCACGCCTTCCTCGGCGGAGACGATGAAGCGAAACTGGTGGCGATCGTCGCGGCCCCGGTCGAGGAAGGCGCGGCCGTCCTCGGCGTCGCGCTCGGCCGAATAGACCTGTCCCTTCTCGCCGTCGCGGTTGACGCCATCGCGCTCCAAATAGCGCAGGTGGGCGTCCACCGCCTTCGCGCTGACGAACGACCGTCCGCGCGCCGCGCCGCGCTGCGGGTTGAGCTTCACGATCCGCGCCTTCACCGTCACGCGGCGGGCGCGGGTTCGCACGCCGCTGGCGTCCCGGCTCCAGGCGCTCCGGCCCTTCAGCCCGGCGGCGGCCGTAGCGCCCCGGCCTCGCGCGTTGAACCGGCCGCTTCCCTTTCCGGCCGAACCCAGCCGATTGGGGTCGCCGCCAGCGCGGCGGATAGCCTGATGCACCTCGGCCAGGAACGTCTTCGGGCGCGGCCGGACGGCGCGCGTGGTGCGCCCGCCAGCCCGGTCGCGGACCCGGCCGGGACGGATACGGAAATGGTCTTCGTCGGTCGCCATGATGCGACGATTGGAAGATCAAACGGCCGACACAAGGTCGAAAATGACGGCGTAGTGCTGTGGCGTAGAAATACTTGCTATAGCGCAGAAGCGGCGGAACTGCGCACGACGCACATTGCGGGCGCCACCCACAATCCCATTGAAAACATTGCAGAAATCGACTTCACCGACGCCGCCGCACCTCGCGCCTTCAGCGGCAAGACGCAAAAAAACAATGTGCAGACAATTACTTAGGAACGAAGTTCCGGCAGCGAGGCAACTCGCTTTATCTCGCCCTCATCTTCACCCCTATCTTCGGGACTGATCTCGAACTCGAAACACGCCCAAGCCGCCAAATCAAAGCCGCAAACGCGCCGTTGCCAAAAAGAGCTATTCTGCCCTAAATGCACTCATGGATCGCCACGGAAATCGGCTATGAAAACCATGTCGGCGCGCGAAGCGAAGAACGGCTTCGGCCTGATGATCGACACCGCGCGTGCGGAACCGGTGCTGATCGAAAAGCACGGGCGCGGCGTGGTGATGGTCGTCTCGGTGGAGGAGTACGAGCGGCTGACGGTTCGCATGGCTGCCAAGGGAAAGGCCGCTGAACGGGATGCGGAGGCTGCCAGAAAGTGACGAACGAAGCCTTCGCCCGGATCAAAATCGACCAGCTTCTGAAAGACACCGACTGGCGTCTGACCGATGGCGTCAGCGTGCGCTACGAGTATCCGCTCGATGACGGTGGGCGGGCCGACTACGCGCTGTTTGATCGTCAGGGCCGCGCGCTCGCCGTGCTGGAGGCCAAGAGCACGAGCGTCAGCCTCAGCGCGGGTGAGGCGCAAGGCCGACGCTATGCCGACCTGCTCGATGCGCCGTTCATCTTCCTGTCGAACGGCGAAGAAATCTGGTTCTGCGACAAGGGCCAGGACGCTCATTTCCGCAGGATCGAGACTGTTTTCAGTCAGGATGATCTCGCCCGTCGGAAAGCCGCTCGTGATATCCGCCGCAGCCCGCTCGACATTCCGATCGACAGCCGGATCGCCGGCGGCGGTGGCCGTTTGCATCAGAGCGCGTGCATCGAAGCGGTATGCCGGGAGATCGTCAACGGGCGGCGCAAGATGCTCGTCGAGATGGCGACTGGCGCCGGCAAGACACGCACGGCGGCCGCCTTGCTGAAGCGCCTGTTTGAAGCAAACTGGGCGACGCGTGCGCTGTTCGTGGTCGATCGCAACACGCTCGCGATACAGGCCGAGGACGCGTTCGCTGAGCATTTGCCGCATCTGCCCTGTTACCGCGTCCCGCGTACCGGCCGCCGTTTCCAGGACGAAAAGCGCGTCACCATCGTCACGCTGCAAACGCTGGTGAACGAATACGAAAAATACTCGTCCGGCTATTTCGATCTGATCATCATCGACGAGTGTCACCGCAGCATTTACGGCCAATGGCGGCGCGCGCTCGACCATTTTGACGGCGTCAAGGTGGGCCTGACCGCAACGCCTTGCGTCATGCAGGACGCGCCAGACGTGGATGACGAAGACCGCGCCGCGATCCGCGACACGCTGCGATTCTTCGAGGTCAGCCGCCCAACCTACAGCTACAGCATGGCCGAGGCGATCGCGGACGGGCATCTCGTCCCTTACGAGATTTACCGCGCCATGACCGCGCGCACGGCGGCGACGGATGGGTTCTCGGTCGCGCGCAGCGACATCGATTGGGCCGCCCTCGATGCGTCGACCCGCGCGGAGTTGGAGCGGCTGTTCGCCGACCGTGATCCGATCATGGTCGATCCATCGGCTTTGGAGCGGAAGTTCACCATCCCGGAGCGCAACCGCGCGATGGTGCGTGAGTTCCGCGAGGTTCTGGAAAACGGCTACACTGGCCCGAACGGCATTCGCCGCGCGCCCGATTGGGGCAAGACCATCGTCTTCGCCGTCACCAAACGCCACGCGGAAACGCTGGCGCGCATGTTCGACGACGTGTTCGCCGACAAGAAACCTAGCCCCACCACGCGTTACGCCGATTTCGTCGTCTCCGGCATGGGGCCGGACGACAGCGTGGACGGTCCGGCCAAGATCAAGCGCTTCAAAAAAGAGGAATTCCCGCAAATCCTGGTCAGCGTGAACATGCTGGATACTGGCTTCGACTGTCCGGACGTGCGCAACCTGGTGATGGCGCGCTTCACCCACAGCTCGATCCTCTACCAGCAGATGCGCGGTCGCGGCACGCGCCTGGCGCCGGGCAAGGACCGCTTCACCATGTGGGACTTCACCGGAGTCACCCTGCGCCACGGCGACGATGAGACGCCCGGCGAAGGCGGTGTTGTCGTCGTGCGCGAAGGCAAGCCGCCGGCGGGTCCCTCAAGGCGACTTCTGATGCTCGACGTGCATGACGAAATCGACCCGACCACGCGCGAATGGGTCACGGTCGATGAAACCGGCCGCGCCTTCATGGATGTCGATGAGGCCCGCGCCGAAGCGCGCGGCGGCGCGTTCGAGACCTGGCTGAACGGCCAGACTTTCAACTCCGACCAGTTGCGCGTGCTGCATCTGGTCAAGGAGCAGATCAAGGCGAACGCGGCAGAGCTGACCGTGTTTGAAAGCTGGCGCTTCGACGCCCCGCCGCTGTCGATGAACGGCGGTTTCGAGCGCGCCCGCGCCGTCTTTGGCGGCGAGGCGGAACTCGAACGCATACTGAGCAGCATGAACGAAGCCGTGTTCGGCGTCGCATCCCAGGCCGCGCCCGGCGGCGATGCGGTCCGGCCCGACAAACCCCTGAACTAAGGCCACCCATGCCCTTCACCCCCGACATGCGCCGCAAGGTCGATCAGATCCGCGACTATCTCTATGGCGGCGGCTATCCCGATCCGCTGTCCAACGCCGAACAGCTCAGCTTCCTGTTCTTCTTCTATATGATCGAGGGCATCGACGGCGCCAACCTGCGTCAGGCCAAGGCCACCAAGCGCGACTACACGTCCCTTTTCGCCGGCGACTGGACGCTGCGCAATCCGCTCAACGCCCCGACGAAAGGCGTGGAGACCATCCCGCGCGATCGGATGCGCTGGTCCTCCTGGGCCAACGCCATGTCCGGCGAACAGCTTGTAACCTTCGTGCGCGACGAGGTGTTTCCCTTCTTCGCCGCCATCGGCGACGCCTTCGGCATGAGCTTTATGGCGCAGGCCCGCCTCGCCATCGACGAGCCCACCGTCCTCACCCAGGTTGTGACGCTGGTGAACGAGCTGCGGCTGGAGCAGGCCGATCCCGACACCAAGGGCGACCTGTTCGAGCACGTGCTGCGCCAGATCAAGCAGGCCGGCGAACTCGGCCAGTTCCGCACCCCGCGCCACATCATTCGCGCCATCGTCGATCTGGTCGATCCAAAAATCGGCGAGACGGTCTATGACCCCGCCGCCGGCACCGCCGGCTTCCTGGTGGCGGCCTATGAGCATATCCGCCTCGCCAATTCCTCGGCCAATGGCCGTGACGTGGCCGAGCTGGAGGGCAAGACTTTTCAGCGCGGCTATGGCGACCGGCTGAACGCCGCGCAATGGCGAAAACTCCAGACCGAAACTTTTTACGGCAACGACGTCGATCCCAAGATGGTCAGCCTCGCCAGCATGAACCTGGCCCTGCGCGGCCTGCCCGACGTGCGCATCCTCAAGCGCAATGTGCTGACCACCAGCTTCGACCGTCAGGCCAAGGCCGAGCGCGGCCTGCCGCTGGAGGGCTATGACGTGGTGCTGGCCAATCCGCCCTTTTCCGGCCGGCTGGACCGCGACCGCATCGTCGATGACGTGAAGATCGGGACCAGCACCGCGACCGAACTGCTGTTCGTCAAATATATGATCGACAACCTCAAGCCCGGCGGGCGGTGCGGCGTGATCGTGCCGGAGGGCGTGCTGTTCGGCTCCACCGGCGCGCACAAGGAGCTGCGCCGCATGTGCATGCGGAACAACCGGGTCGAGGCGGTGCTGTCGCTGCCCGGCGGGGTGTTTCAGCCCTATTCGGGGGTCAAAACCTCGGTGCTGGTGTTCGCCAAGGGCGGGCGCACGGAACAAGTGATGTTCCTGCACGCCAGCAACGACGGTTTTAAGCTCGACGCCAACCACGACGTGGCCGTAGAGGCCGACGACCTGCCCGGCCTGATCGCCGCCTTCAACAGCCGCGACGACATGCTGGCCGACTGGCGAAACCGCGACGGCGAAAAACCCTGGACGGAAAACTGGTGGTTCGCCGACGCGGCTGCCATCGAGCGCGAGGACTGGAACCTGTCCGCCTCGCGCTATCGCCCCGAAAGCCGCGAGGCGGCGATCCACCGCGACCCGCGCGAATTGCTGGAGGAATTGCAGGAGGATGTCGAGGCGATCCTCGGCGATATTCAGGCGCTGGCGGCGGAGTTGCGGGGGGAAGCGGCGTGAGCGTTGCCACCATCGAACTGGGGCAAGTTTGCCGGTTGGATCGGCGCGTTACTGCGGCTTCCGAGGCGCTCGGCAAAGGGCTTGAATTTGTTGGTATGGAGCACGTTGACCCAGAGTCGGGGCGGATCGTGCCCGGACAAGGCTCCCGCACTGGAGAAGGGAAAGGCCAAGCCTTTCTGTTCGATGAGCGTCACGTTCTCTTTGGCAAGCTGCGTCCTTACTTGCGGAAAATCGCGCTCCCTGGACAGTCGGGATGCGCCTCGACCGAGTTGGTGCCTCTATTGCCGGACGCCGCCCTTCTTGACCGGGGCTATTTGTTCCATTGGGTGCGGCGGCGGCCTGTTATCGACGCCTTGATGGCGAAGAATACGGGCGCGCGAATGCCCAGGGCGGATATGGCGGCCTTGCTCGATATGGCCATCCCCCTCCCGCCGCTCGACGAGCAGCGGCGGATTGTGGGGCTGTTGGACCGGGCGGCGGAGATCAGGCGCCGCGCCGACGCCGCCCGCGCCAAAGCCCGCGCCATCATCCCCGCCCTCTTCCTCGACATGTTCGGCGATCCGGCGACGAATCCGAAGGGGTGGCCAGTGACGATGGTCGGTGACGTGCTGGACAGCGCATCCTACGGCACCAGTCAGAAGGCCAGCGACGCCGGCGACGGCCTGCCTGTGATCCGCATGGGCAACGTCACCATGAACGGCCAACTAGACACCACCGGCCTCAAATATATCGAACTGACCGAAGCGGAGCGCGAAAAAGCCGAATTGCTGGCGGGCGACTTGCTGTTCAACCGCACGAACAGCAAGGAACTCGTCGGCAAGACCGGGCTGTGGGATGGCCGGTTCGATGCGGTCGCCGCGTCCTATTTCATTCGCCTGCGGGTCAACCGCGAACGGATCGTGCCCGCTTACCTTTGGGCCTTCTTCAATACCTCGCACATGAAGCGGGTGCTGTTCCAGACGGCACGCGGCGCCATCGGTCAGGCGAACATCAACGCCAAGGAATTGCGGGCGTTTCCCGTAGCCACGCCATCCCTCCCGCTACAAACCGCCTTCGCCGAACAAGTCCACCGCCTCGACTCCCTCGCCCGCCATCTCGACGCCGCCGCCGCCAAGGCCGAAGCCATGGCCGCCGGGCTTTCGGCGGAGGTGTTCGGATGACCGCGCCCGATCCCGCCGATACCGTGCCCGACTATCAAAGCCTGATGCTGCCCGTGCTGCGGGCCGCCGCCGCCGGAGAACAGCGCATTGGCGCGGTGGTGCAGAGACTCGGCGAAGAATTGGGGCTGAGCGAGGCGGCGCGCGCCGCTTTGCTGGCCTCGGGCCGCCAGACGATATTCGCCAACCGCGTCCATTGGGCCAAGACCTACCTGGCCAAGGCCGGGCTGGTGGAGGGGACAAGGCGGGGCCATTTCCGTCTGACGCAGCGGGGCGTCGATGTGCTCGCCGCCAGCCCCGAACGGATCGACAATCGCTTCCTCAGCCGGTTCGAGGAATTTCGCCAGTTCAGCGACCGATCCGCACGGTCAACCGACGAGGAGGTCGTGCCCGAACGCTCGCCGCTCGTGCTGACCGAACGCAAGGATCATCTCGAATATCTGCAACGCCGCTTCTCGCGCTTTGTGCGCCATCTCGTTGTCCTTCGGGGTGGGATGTCGGCCGCCGAACGCAGGGCGTCTGAGGCGGCACTGCATGCGCCCGATGATCAAGAACGCCTCATCCTGGCGACCGGGCGCTATATCGGGGAAGGCTTCGACGATCCCAGACTCGACACCCTGTTCCTGACGATGCCCATTTCCTGGAAAGGCGCGCTGGCGCAATACGTCGGCCGGTTGCACCGGCAACATCATGGAAAGACGGAGGTTCTCGTCTTCGACTACGTCGATGAAGCGGCGCCCATGCTGGCGCGCATGGCGGCGAAAAGACGAACGGGATATCGAGCGCTTGGGTATTCCCTTGAATAAGGCGACTCGTTCCGGCCCAAAAACGCCTGGGGATGCAGTTCGGGCTTCTGGCGAAGCCTGTCATAGGGCTACGGCGTAAACGTAGTGATCATCGCTATCCGGCGCGGCCCGCCAGCTATGCATCTAAATGCATGAATTTATTGCTGAATATATCGTGTTGGTTTGTCGGCCCCACTTTAGGCCCCACTTCCGGCATGAGATTTAGTGCGACGCATTGAGAGGCGATGCGTCAGCGCTATTGCCGTGCCGTCTGCGACCGTCTGGCCGGTTAAGGCTCGCCGGTGTCGTCGCTCGGCGCGGGCGGCTCTTCCTGCTGGTCGAGTTGAAGGCTGAATTGCGCCGCTTGCAGCGGAAGAGGAGGATCGGCGACGCCGATGACCTCGAAGCGGCTTCCCGCCAGCTTCTTGATGTGCGGGTCGTCTGAATAGATGACCGTCGCGCCCTCGATGGCGGCTATGGCGACAATTTGATCGTCGAACTTTGCCTTCGCGCGCGTGGCGCCTTCATTCTTCTGGCCGGACGCAACGCGCTCCGCCTGTGTCGCCGCAAACTCGACGGCCGCTCGCTCGTCGAAGCCGGCGATTCGGAAGTGGCGCGACTTGTGGAGGATCGCGAGCCATTCCGGCGCCGCCTGTCGCGCCTTGACGAGAAGTTCGCCCAAAGCTGGCGTCGGCACTACGATCTTGGCTTTGTCCCGCTGTAGCGTCGCAATCAAGAGATCGAGGCGCTTCTTGCAATCAGAGACCGGCGCGCCCTTGGCGGCGTCGATCGGAGCGTTAGCCTGTTCGTCGAAGAAATTGACGAGGACGCTCGTATCGAAGGCGACGATCAATTGGCGTCCTCGTTGCCTTGCCGATCCTTGAGAAGCTCACGAACGGGGTCAGGAACCTCTCGCCACGTGCTGCCCTTCACCTTACGCAAGCTCGCGACGACTTCCGACAACGGCCGATCTTCGAGTTCCTCGAAATCGTTGATCCTGAAATTCTTCAACTCCCACGCGCCATCCGCGTGTCGGAACCATGTGCCCTCGCCGTGGAAGCGCAGCGTGGGGCCAAATAAATGATACCGCAGCCGCAGGGCGACCGCTTCGCTGGCCACAAGGTCCGTGAACTCCACGGCGCCGTCGCGGATATGGACGTGCTTGGTGTCGTCCTTGCCGCCAATCCTGAATATCTGCCCATCCAAGGTGCAGTCTTGCCGAAACGGGCCAAAGACGAGCGGCTCCGGCCGCGTTCGGCCGGGAAATTGAATCACGATAGCGCCATCGTCGCCCGCAAGCGCTCCGCTGGCGTTGTCCTTGCGGAGCATGTCGTCGAGCGCGTCATATGCCTTGCGCGCATCTCTCGGGCCGCCGCCGTCCCGAACAGCACGCACGCGCTCGCGCACCTTGGGTTGGGCGGGCTCATCGACCCGCGCCTTCAACTTGACCGATCCGGGCTCGACCGCGCTGAAATGCACGTGCGCGCCCTCGCCAAGCAGGCGAGCGAGCGCAGCCATATAGTCCGCGAGGCGCTCCATGGGGAGCGTCGTCGGCGTGTAGCCGTCTGCAATGCGGAACTGATATTCGCCGTTCATTTCTGTGCGCCTTCGCCCTCTATTAGCCTACCACGGGACGAATTGACGAGACCTTGCCTCGCCGTACCTGCGGCGACGATCCAGAACAGACATAGAACAGTCTGGCTGGTTCGTCGATCCTTCGTTGGTGTGTGCCAAGTCAGCGTTGACGGCGACGGCCCGGTCGATCGCCTGTGGGCTCAGAGACTGAAAATGAATATGGGGCGGGGGCTTTGGTGGCTGCAAAAACAGCGACTGGTCGAGGCGGATATGATGGGGGGCCGAAGGCCTTGTAGTTGTGATGGGCGTCGTTGGAATAGCCTGGGAAGTTTGGCGGATGGCGCAAGAGTGATGTGGAGCGCGGCGCGCGGAGCGTTCTTGCCCCATCGGCTTCAACAAGCTCAATTGCTATGTCCGTCTTTCCCGCCGTCGCGCTTTTGCTCAGCGTTCGCGCGCCTCAAATCGCGATCAGACGCCAGCCGCACACCATGTTGTGCGTCAAGCCATGCATGAGCGCGATTGATTTGACCTTGTCCACGCCGCACACGAGAAACTGTCGCAGGCCGCGATTGCGCGCCTGGGCGTTCGTGCGTTCGGCGGTCGCCGCCCGCTCCTTGTAAATGTCCTTGGCCGCGTCCTCATTCATGCGCTTGCGCCAAGCGGCGATGGCCGGCGCGTCGTCTTGTTGCGCGGCGTATTGATCACGGCTCTTGTCGCGCGGCGCCGGCACGGGCGCGTAGACGTCGACGCCAGCTTTTTCCAATTCCTCGATGTCGTCGAATTTGACGTAGCCGCCATCGGCCAGATGCTGGCGCGGACGTTCGCCGTAGTCCTTCGCCAGAGCCGCGTTCATCGGCGCCATCTTGCCCCTGTCGGAGCCGCTGTTGTCGACGGCGACGCCGGCGACCGCGCCGCTGCGCGTATCGGAGGCGAACTACACATTGTAGGCCGGTCGAAAGCCGCCATCGGCCATCTTCATCACCCGC
Source organism: Methylocystis sp. KS32 (assembly GCA_002862095.1). Lineage (GTDB taxonomy): Bacteria > Pseudomonadota > Alphaproteobacteria > Rhizobiales > Beijerinckiaceae > Methylocystis. The sequence goes on from PHSQ01000001.1 coordinate 736,436, forward strand.
GCCTCGGCGTCCGTGGTCGAGGCGCGCGGCTCCTTCTCCTTCTCTTTTCCGTGCTTCGTTTCCGGCTGCTGTTGTTGCGCTGTCGCCGGTGCGCCCGCCTTGTCGGCGTCCGCCCGCTTTAAGTTTTAGCGGAACGCGCGCTCCTCGCGACGCCGTGCCTGCTCCTGTTGCCGCTTGTGCAGCTCCCGCGTGACATCGAGAGCCTTCGCGACCCGATGCTCGCGATCTTGCGCCGCCCGCATGCGCGCCGCCGCCGCGCTGGTCCGCTCCGGAGTGGATTGACGCGACAAATCGTCGAACAGTTCCCTGGGGTCGTTGTCAATCATCGCCAAAGCTCGCAAGAATCAAATCCCGACGCCATTTCTAACCCGCGAAAGTCCCAACGACTTCCAAAAATCCAGCAGGAATCGAAAGATTTTCAGACTCTCAGTGGAAATCAACACCCGGACTTCCTCATCATGTCGCCCAGCGTGGCAATCGTCGCGCAACCGTGTTTTTCGAGGCGGGCGATTATGAGTTGTATCGGCTATTTAAAGGAGAAAGACGGTCGTGTCACCGTAATACGGGGCCGGCAACGTCCCCATCTACTCGGCGATGACCCCCTCCTGTCGATAGGCGCGCAGCGCCTCTCGGGTGAGGGGGTTGAAAGCGTCGTCGGCGGCGAGGCCGGCGCGCTCGATGAGGCGCACGGCGCGCGACATGCCTTCCACGCAGAAAAGGTAGCCCATTTGGTCGCGGGACCAAAGGCCGCCGGCGGCTCGAAGCTCGCGCCGGACGGGGTAGATTTTGCCGGTAACGAGATAAGCGCACATGGGGCGGCCCTGAGAAAGGTGCGGGGAGCGGCCCGGCGCCGCCCAGGCGGCGCCGGCGTTTTTTTGGCGCGCCCCGCGAAGGGCGCGCCGTTGGCGGTTAGGCGGCGGCTTTGAGAAGTCGCGCCATCCGTTCGCCGAGCACCCAAAGGGCTTTGTTGAGTTTCACGCATTGGTCGATCCCATTGATTTCGCGGGTCGTGAACATGCCGCCGCGGCGGTGGCGTCCGCGTTCGTCGATGGTTGCGGGGGCGAAAGCGGACAGGCCGCCGCGAATGACGTTTTCCTGAATGACGTTAAAAATTGTCCATAGGTCCCCTTCGGTATCGTCGACGCGACGCGGCGCGAGCAATTGCGCGGGCCGAATGGGGGTCGTCACCTTGCCGTCAGCGTCGCCAAAGCGAAGGATGTGGGCGCTTTCCGCGAGGGCGGCCTTCGCCTCGTAGGGCAGCTTGATCGCGCCCCAGTCCTGTGGGGCGGCAAGGATGTTTTCAGCCTCGCCAAGGACGCGATAGGTGCCCTCGATGACTTTGCCGATGGCGTTGCCGCTATGGCGGACGTTCACACGGTCGATCGTGGCGGTCTGCGCAACGAGCGAGTTTTTGCAGCAGATGCGGAACAAACCGGCCATGAGGTCGTAGGCGCTGGAGCCGTCGTTTGCGTTTTTTAAGATGATCTCGGAAACGGTGTCGTCCACCTGATAAGCGCGTGTGTCGTCGAGGCGGCGAAGCCGGATCATGTGTTTGGTGAAGTGGTATTTACTATCGCAGCGCGAGCGGGATTGGCGAACGGCGACGGGGACGAACCCTTCTTTTTGCAGGCCGCGCAAAACTTCGACGGTGGGGATGGGCGCGAAGCGTTCGGAGCGGCTGGCGTGGGCTTCGACGGCGAAGATGGAAGGCGCGGCTTTGCGCATTTCGTCTTCGGTAAGGGCGCGGGCGGACCCGTCGAAAGCGGCGGTGCGGGGGGCATAGATGGTGTTCATCGCAAGCATTTCTCTCTCCTCCATTGGGGTCATCGTGGAATCCGTTCCGAAACGTACGCTAGGCAGAAACTCCTTGCCATTCAGCCCTTTGCAAATCTGGTCTCGGGCCATGGCCAAAAACTAAAGTTTCTGGCCACGGGAAAACCGCTTTGCAAAGATCTCTGGAAAACAATGCCTTATGACGACCGTTGCCCGGTTGGTTTTTGGCCATGGTTGCGTCGAGCGGCATTCGGACGCTTAGATTACGATTTGGAACAGATTCTCCGATGACCCCTTGATAATACAATAGTTGAGAGAAAATTCAACAAGAAAGAGAATTAGCAACAAACTTAGTTAATGAACAGACCGTATCATCTAAGCATATAGCTGACAGCTCCTGACATTAATGCACGTTACAGCTTACATTATAGTTACATATAATTTTACACATCTTGCAGATGTAAAACATTATGCAGTGTTACGCTGCTTACTGATGTAACAAATGATGCAGTGTACATATCACTCAGATGTAAAACATGTAATATTGGGATGGAAGATTGGAGCGAAATCATCCGCGCCCAACGCGGCGGCTCGCCGGGACGCGCCATTTGTCATGCCGCCTCGCCGGCGCTAGATGATCGGGATCACCACCGGCCACGAAGGCCATTTCGCGGCAGTGCAACTTTTTTCTGAAAAAGTTTGCGGGCGACTGCATTGGGGTAGCTGTAACGGCTTGCAATCATTGGCATGTCGGGCTCAGAGACTGAAAATGAATATGGGGCGGGGGCTTTGGTGGCTGCAAAAACAGCGACTGGTCGAGGCGGATATGATGGGGGGCCGAAGGCCTTGTAGTTGTGATGGGCGTCGTTGGAATAGCCTGGGAAGTTTGGCGGATGGCGCAAGAGTGATGTGGAGCGCGGCGCGCGGAGCGTTCTTGCCCCATCGGCTTCAACAAGCTCAATTGCTATGTCCGTCTTTCCCGCCGTCGCGCTTTTGCTCAGCGTTCGCGCGCCTCAAATCGCGATCAGACGCCAGCCGCACACCATGTTGTGCGTCAAGCCATGCATGAGCGCGATTGATTTGACCTTGTCCACGCCGCACACGAGAAACTGTCGCAGGCCGCGATTGCGCGCCTGGGCGTTCGTGCGTTCGGCGGTCGCCGCCCGCTCCTTGTAAATGTCCTTGGCCGCGTCCTCATTCATGCGCTTGCGCCAAGCGGCGATGGCCGGCGCGTCGTCTTGTTGCGCGGCGTATTGATCACGGCTCTTGTCGCGCGGCGCCGGCACGGGCGCGTAGACGTCGACGCCAGCTTTTTCCAATTCCTCGATGTCGTCGAATTTGACGTAGCCGCCATCGGCCAGATGCTGGCGCGGACGTTCGCCGTAGTCCTTCGCCAGAGCCGCGTTCATCGGCGCCATCTTGCCCCTGTCGGAGCCGCTGTTGTCGACGGCGACGCCGGCGACCGCGCCGCTGCGCGTATCGGAGGCGAACTACACATTGTAGGCCGGTCGAAAGCCGCCATCGGCCATCTTCATCACCCGCGCCTCGGCGTCCGTGGTCGAGGCGCGCGGCTCCTTCTCTTTTCCGTGCTTCGTTTCCGGCTGCTGTTGTTGCGCTGTCGCCGGTGCGCCCGCCTTGTCGGCGTCCGCCCGCTTTAAGTTTTAGCGGAACGCGCGCTCCTCGCGACGCCGTGCCTGCTCCTGTTGCCGCTTGTGCAGCTCCCGCGTGACATCGAGAGCCTTCGCGACCCGATGCTCGCGATCTTGCGCCGCCCGCATGCGCGCCGCCGCCGCGCTGGTCCGCTCCGGAGTGGATTGACGCGACAAATCGTCGAACAGTTCCCTGGGGTCGTTGTCAATCATCGCCAAAGCTCGCAAGAATCAGATCGGCTCCGATTCTAATCCGCGAAAGCTCCCCATGCTTCCCCCGATTCGCTGGACGTCGAAAGATTTTCAGCCTCTCAGAGTTGGCGTGGCAAGTCGGCGTGTTCCCGGAATGCAACAAATTTTCTTGCATTGCTCATATCACTGCCTTAGACGTTATAAGTAAGGCAAATACGAGCATAACTGATGGTTTTGACATGATTACAGCGGCTCAGCTCCGTGCGGCGCGCGCGCTCGCCGGCCTGGATCAGCGCAGACTGGCGGAATTGTCGGGACTGTCGCTTCCAACCATTCAGCGAATGGAGACGAGCGAGGACGTCGTTCGCGGCAACGTCGATTCCTTGACCAAGCTTATGGCCGCCTTCGACAGCATCGGCGTCGAGTTTCTTCGCGAAGGAATCATCTATTCGGAAGGCGGAAGGGGTGTCCGCTTCAAGAAATCCGTCGCTGCGCCGCGCAAGCTTGCCCAGAGTGCTGAATCGGCGGATGATGCTCCTTCGAGCCGTGTGGGAGGGTAGCAGACGATGCCCTTGACGGTCACTCTTTGGAGCATCGGCGCACTGCTTGGCGTCGGCGCGCTCGGTATCGCTCTTGCGAGCAACGCCGCGGCGAGCCGTGTCGTTTATGGTCTTTGTTTTGGCCTAAGTATTATCCTTTTCGTCGCTGCGGTCGTGCCTCGGAGCGCAGTCGCGCTTACGGCCAGTTTTCCGCTCGGCTTGCCTTGGATCGGCGCGCATTTCCGGCTCGATGTGCTGAGCGCGTTCTTTCTGGCCATCGTCAACCTGGGCGGCGCCGCCGCGAGCCTCTATGCGATCGGCTACGGCGCTCATGAGAAACATCCCTCTCGCATCCTACCGTTTTTCCCGGTGTTCCTGGCTGGCATGAACCTCGTGATCCTGGCCGACGACGCATTCGCCTTTCTCGTGGCCTGGGAGTTCATGTCACTTTCGTCATGGGCGCTTGTCATGGCGCACCATCATGACGCCGAGAACAGACGGGCAGGCGTCGTCTATCTGCTGATGGCGAGCTTCGGCACGGCGGCGCTGCTGATGGCGTTCGGCCTGCTTGCGGGATCCGTCGGAGGTTATTCCTTCGCGGACATCCGCGACGCGACGCATGGCCCATCATGGAAGTCCGGCCTCGTGTTGGCGTTGGTGCTTTTGGGCGCCGGATCGAAGGCGGGACTCGTGCCCCTGCACATTTGGCTGCCGCTCGCGCACCCTGCGGCGCCAAGCCATGTTTCGGCATTGATGAGCGGCGTCATGACCAAGGTCGCCATCTATGGGTTCATCCGCATTGTTTTCGATTTGCTCGGGCCGCCCGAGTTCTGGTGGAGCATGCCGCCGCTGACGCTCGGCGCGATCACCGCCATGCTCGGCATCCTTTCCGCAACGATCCAGAGCGACCTGAAAAAACTCCTCGCCTACAGCACGATCGAAAATATAGGCATCGTCTTCGTCGCTTTGGGCTTGGCGCTGGCGTTCAAAGCGAACGGGATGGCCTTGCCGGCCGGGCTAGCGTTTACCGCCGCTCTGTTCCACGTCTTCAATCATTCTTTGTTCAAGAGCCTACTGTTCTTCGGCGCTGGCGCCGTGCTTAACGCCACCGGCGAGCGCGACATCGAACGACTCGGCGGGCTCATCCATTTCATGCCGCGCACGGCCTTCCTCTTTCTCGGCGCTTGCGTGGCGATTTCCGCGCTGCCGCCGCTGAATGGCTTTGTGTCCGAGTGGCTCGTCTTCCAGGCGATTCTGCTCAGTCCGTCACTGCCGCAATGGAGTCTGAAACTCTTGGTTCCCGCCGTGGGCGTCGCCCTGGCGCTTAGCGCGTCCCTATGCGCGGGATGCTTCGTGCGAGCTTTCGGCATCGCTTTTCTGGGGCGCGCGCGTTCAACCGCAGCCAAGAGCGCTCAGGAGACCGATCTATGGTCGCTTTCTGCGATGTCTGGACTACTGGGCTTATGTCTCCTAGCGGGTCTCATTCCGAGCTATTTGATTGATACGATCACGCCAGCGGCAAAGGCGTTCGTTGGCGGCCATATGCCGACCCAAGGCGGCATCCCCTGGCTCTCGATCGTGCCGATCGCCGAGAGCCGCAGCTCATACAACGGCCTGTTGGTCTTTCTCTTCATTGTTTTTTCCGCATTTTTCGCCGCTTTGATCGTTCGCGTGCTGGGGTCGAATGCCTCGCGTCGCGGTCCTGCATGGGGTTGCGGATATCCAGACCCAGGCACTGCCGCCCAATACACCGGCAGCAGCTTCGCTCAGCCCATCCGCCGAACTCTCGGCAATGTCGCCTTTGTCGCGCGAGACCATCTGGAAATGCCGCCACCTGGAGATACGCGTCCCGCGCGATTCGGCGTCGAAATCCACGATCGGGTCTGGGACGGCGTCTACACGCCAATCTTGCGGGCGGTTGATTTTTGCGCGGGTCAGCTGGATAGAACGCATTTTCTGACGATCCAAGGATACCTCGGCCTCGTCTTCGCCACCCTCGTCGCGCTGCTCCTGGTGATTGCGATATGGCCCTAATCTACGATCTCGCCGCCCAGTCGACGCAAATGATTTTGGTGCTCTCGTTGGCGCCGCTTCTGCTCGGCTTTACCCGCAAGGTGAAGGCGCGTCTCCTGCGTCGGCGCGGACCCTCGATCTTTCAGCCATACCGCGATCTTCTCAGACTGATGCGCAAGGAGGTCGTGCTCGCGGACAACGCATCCTGGCTGTTTCGTTCCGCGCCCTATCTGATCTTCGCGGCGACTTGGGTTGCCGCGGCGCTCGTCCCGACATTTGCAACCGGGCTGATGTTCAGCTGGTCCGCCGACCTCATCGTCATCACCGCGCTTTTAGGAAGCGTCAGGTTCGTTCTCGCGCTCGCGGGCATGGACGTCGGCACGAGCTTCGGCGGCATTGGTTCGAGCCGCGAGATGATGTTCGCGTCTCTCGCCGAGCCGGCGATGATCACGATCGTTTTTGTCGTGGCGCTCATCGCCGGCTCGACACAGCTTTCCGAAATCGCGTTCCATATGTTGTCGCACGTCGAACTGCGCGTGTCTTACGGCTTGGCGCTGATCGGTCTCGTGATCGTCGCCATTGCGGAAAACGGCAGAATCCCGGTCGACAATCCCGCGACGCACCTCGAACTCACCATGGTGCACGAAGCGATGGTTCTCGAATATTCCGGACGCCATCTTGCGGTGATCGAACTCGCTGCGGCGTTGAAACTTCTCTTGTACGTTTCCTTGATCGCTTGCATCTTCGCGCCCTGGGGGCTCGCGCCGCACGGCGCGGATTTGCGCGCCATGACCTTCGGCGCCGCCGCCTATGTCGCCAAAGTGGCGGTCGGGGGCTTTCTATTGGCGTTTTTTGAAATCTCGACCGCGAAGATGCGGGTGTTCCGCGTCCCGGATTTCCTCGGCGCGGCCCTGATGTTGGGGCTTCTCGGCACGCTGCTGCGCTTCGTGTCAGGGAGCTTTTAGATGGAAAACCTGTCGTTCGACGTCGCGCATCTCTTAGCCGGGGGGCTGGTTCTGGTCAGCTTCACGCTGCTCTATCAAAATCGTATGACTGGGCTGATCAACATCTTCACCTTGCATGCGATCGTTTTGTCGCTCTCGGTTGCGTGGCAGGCCTATAGCCAGCACGCTCCCCATCTCTATCTGACGGCGGCGATCGCCGTCCTTTTCAAGGCAGTCATCATTCCGCTCAGTCTTCAACGCATCATGGTGCGGCTGCGCATTCACCGCGATATCGAAGTCGTCGGCGGCGTCGGCATGACCATGCTTCTGGGCATTTGTCTGGTCGCGTTGTCACTCGTCGTCATGCTTCCAGCAACAGCCGCGGCGGACCCCTTGGCGCGCGAAGATCTCGCCTTTGCACTCTCCGTCGTGCTTCTCGGCCTGCTGATGATGGTGACGCGTCGCAACGCAATCAGCCAGGTCATCGGCTTCATGTCGCTCGAAAACGGACTCATACTCGCCGCCACCGGCGCCAAGGGCATGCCGCTCGTGGTCGAAATCAGCGTTGCATTCTCAGTCTTGATCGCTTTCATCGTGATCGGAATTTTTCTCTTCCGCATCCGCGAACGTTTCGACACCGTTGATATCCAAGAGCTCGACCGCGTCCGCGGAGGCCGTCGATGAACATCCCCGCGTTTGAACCCGTCGACGCGTTGCTGATCGTCCCGGCCCTGTCGGCGGTCATTCTAGCGTTTTTGTCCGGCTACCGGCTGACGTCCTACGTCAACTTTGTTTCTTCGGGCGTCGCTTTCTTTTTTGCGTGCGCTTTGCTGTTTCATCGACCTGCCGCGGGCAACTATCTTTTTGTCGATGACCTGAATGTCGTTTTTGTCGTGCTTTCGACCTTCATCGGTTTCACGACGAGCGCCTACAGCGCGAGCTATATCGGTCACGAAATCGAGACAGGAAAATTAAGCCCCGCGCATGTCCGATTCTATCACGCCATGTACCAGTCGATGATGTTCGCCATGAATTTGGCGCTGCTCGCCAACAACATCGGGTTGATGTGGGTCGCGGTCGAGTTCGCCACGCTCACGACGGTGTTGATGGTCGGCATCTATCGCACGCCAGAAGCGCTGGAGGCGGCCTGGAAGTATTTCATCCTGGGCAGCGTCGGCATCGCGCTCGCTCTCTTCGGCACGATCCTCGTCTATATGTCTGCGGAGCCGGTCCTCGGCGAGGGCTATGACGCCATGGTCTGGACGTCGTTGATGCAGCATGCGCCGGCGTTCAGCCCGAGATTGCTCAACGTCGCCTTCGTGTTTCTGATGTTGGGCTATGGCACGAAAGTTGGCCTTGTTCCGATGCATGCGTGGCTTCCGGACGCCCATGCGGAGGGACCAACGCCAATCTCAGCGGTTCTCTCGGGTCTTCTGCTCAACGTCGCGCTCTATGCGGTTTTGCGCTTCAAAATGCTGCTCGCCGCCAACACCGCGGCGATCGCGCCGGGACCGCTCATGATCGCGCTCGGACTTGCGTCGCTGATCTTCGCCGGCTTCATGCTCTACCGCCGCGACGACATCAAGCGATTGTTCGCCTATTCGTCGATCGAGCACATGGGGATCATCACCTTCGCTTTCGGCATGGGCGGGCCTCTCGCCAATTTCGCCGGACTGTTGCACATGACGATGCATAGTCTCACCAAGTCGGCGATCTTTTTCGCCGTCGGTCACATCGCTCAAGTCAAAGGGACGCAGAAGCTCGCCAATATTCGTGGGCTGACCGAAAGCCACCCCGTGCTCGGTTGGGCGCTCGTCGCGGGAGTCATGGCCATCGCTGGCCTGCCGCCGTTCGGCGTCTTCATGAGCGAGTTTCTGGTCGTGAGTTCGACATTCGCGCGCCAGCCGCTGCTCGCCATTCCGCTCGCCTTTGGACTGTTAGTGGCGTTCGGCGCGTTGTTGATGCGCCTTATCGAATTGGCTTTCGGGGAGCCCTCGGAGTCGATCGGCGAGGTCGAAGCTTCAGTTGTTCCACTCTACTTCCATCTGGCGCTGGTGTTGCTGGTTGGGCTTTGGCTGGAGCCTCATGTCGCGGCGTGGTTCCAGAATGTTGCGGCGTCGCTCGGTTAGGGCGCAGGAGCAGGAGATAGGGGTCATGATATCGCTGCAAGCGACGATGCGAGGAGGGCGCGCGGTCCAAGACTCCCGGCCCTGGCCGCGTCATGTGATCGATCAGACCGGCTGGCTGCGTGTGATTCGCGAAATCAGCAAGGGCCACGGCGACATGCTGGACCTGTGGAGCGACGGCGTCGATGTCCACATGCTCATATTGGATCATGAGTCGTCGGACATCGGGATCGTCACTATCGAATGTCCGAACGGCCGATTTCCTTCTGCCGGCCACATGCATCCACCGGCTTTGCGGCTGGAGCGCGCGATTCGCGACATTTACGGAATCGACGCGGACGGCTCGTCCGATGAGCGGAAATGGCTCGATCATGGGCGCTGGGGGGTGCGACGCCCCGGCGTCAAGGCGGAGCCGTCCGAAGCATCGGGTGACGCCTACGCTTTTCTTGCTGCGGAAGGCGCGCCGCTCCACCAAATTCCCGTGGGGCCGATTCATGCCGGCATCATCGAACCGGGTCATTTCCGATTTTCAGCAAACGGGGAGGTTGTGGTCCGATTAGAGGAGCGGCTCGGATATGCCCATAAGGGCATAGAGGGACTGATGGTCGATGCGCCGCTCGATCGAGCCGCGCGTCTCGCGGGCCGCGTCTCGGGCGACAGCACCGTCGCCTATTCGCTGGCTTTTGCTCACGCTGTCGAATCCGCGCTGGAGATCGAGGTCCCGCCTCGCGCCATCTATCTACGCGCTTTGATGGCCGAACTCGAGCGCCTCGCCAATCACATCGGCGACATTGGCGGGATATGCAACGACGCCTCCTTTTCCTTGATGCACACGCATTGCGCAATTCTACGCGAACGGGTTCTCAGGGCTTCGCAGCTGTGTTTCGGCCACAGGCTGATGATGGACCGCGTCGTGCCGGGCGGCGTCGCCAGCGATTTGACCATGGAAGGCGCAGTGGCGTTGCACGCTTTGCTGAGCGGAGCGAAAAAAATCATTCCACGTTTCATCGAACTCTTTGGCGATACGACGTCCATACAGGATCGCACCGTCGGAGCCGGGCGTCTGCGCTCCGAACTGGCGAAGCAATATGGCTGCGGAGGCGTCATCGGGCGCTCGTCCGGCCGCAACTTCGATGCGCGCCGTCACCCGGGCTACGCGCCGTACCCGGAACTCTCCTTCAAGGTCGCTTCCGCTCATGCAGGCGATGTCGACGCGCGGGTCTGGCTGCGTTTCGACGAGATCAAAGCGTCCTTTGGCCTGATGGAGCAGATTCTCGACCAGGCGCCGCAAGGACCAATTCGGATCGAGAGTCTGCCGACGTCGAGCGAGACGTGCGAAGGCGCCGCACTGATCGAGGGTTTTCGCGGCGACATCTTCGTCTGGGTCAGACTTGGAGCCGCAGGCGCCGTGCAGCGCTGCCATCTTCGCGATCCGTCCTGGTTCCAATGGCCGCTGCTCGAAGCAGTGATCGAGGGGAACATCGTCGCCGATTTTCCCCTCTGCAATAAGTCGTTCAACTGTTCCTTTTCCGGGCACGACCTATAGAGGATAGGCGACGATGCGCAAATTTCTATTCCAGGGGCTGCTTCGTTCGCCCTTGACCGAGCCGGTTCCGACGCCCGCCGATGCCGCCGTCGCGGAACTCGCAGACGCCCTTGCGAAAGCGAGCCGTCGCAGACTCGGCCGCAGCCTGTCGATCCGTGAAGTGGACGCCGGCTCATGCAATGGCTGTGAACTGGAAATTCATGCGCTTGGCAACGCGTTCTACGATCTCGAAAGATTCGGATTGCGGTTCGTCGCATCGCCACGACATGCCGACGTTCTCCTGGTGACGGGTCCCGTGACGAAGAACATGCGCGAGGCGCTGGAGCGAACTTATGCCGCGACGCCCGATCCGAAATGGGTTGTCGCCGTCGGCGATTGCGCCTTTGATGGCGGCGTCTTTGCCGGGAGCTACGCCTGCGTCGGCGCCGTCTCCGAAGTAATCCCCGTCGACCTCCACATACGCGGATGTCCGCCCGATCCGGTCACCCTATTGCAAGGCCTCATCGCGCTCGTCGAACCTCGAATGTAACGGATCGAACATGGTTTCTCTGCCGGAACCGCGGAACGCGAGAGCCCGAGTTGGGGTTGGAATTGCACCGCCGACATGCCGGTCGTCTGGCTGGCGACGAGATAAGCGGCCCAGAACCATGCGCTCAGCGGAGTGTGCGAGCGCTCCATGACGGTCCCCGCCGTCAGTCCCGTCTGGCGGCGGCACTTGCGGCAAGTCAGGATGGCCGGCCGCGTGGCGATGCGAAACGGTTCGCCGACTTCCCCGCAATGAGGGCAGGTGAAACCCTCGGCCCAGGGGGCCTTTTCGAGATAGCTGGCGCACGCTGCGTCATCCGGAAAAAGCTACTGGAATTCGGCGAGCGATTCCGGAAACGCCAGTCCCGCGCGGTCGAGAACCTCCCTCGCCGCAACGCCTCATTCGATCGAAGACCAGCGTCTAACTACATCTAGCGGCTGTATGCGCCAACCGGATAGGCGCGGTTCGAACGATGAGAAATCGCCCAAACTCAAAAGGTTGGAGAGAATTCCGGAAAAGTCCATCAACTTTTGCGGAATTCTCTATGTCAATCCTGCGACAACCTTGTCCGCCCCGGTCCCCGCGGCGCCGCCGCGAGCGGTTCGGGATGAGGCTCGCGCAACGCCTGCCGCCGCACGGCCTCCAAAAGCTCCATGAAACGATCGATATCCGCCTTATGGGTTCGGTGGTTGATGATCGCCGCCCGGATCGCCGGCACGCCGTCGAGGATGGTCAGCGACGGCGCCGCCTCGCCGCTCTCATGCAAGTCCATCACGATCTCGCGAGCGAGGCTGCCGTCGGCGTCTTCGGCGACGCCGAAGCAGACGATATTCAGCGTGACCGGAGCGCGCATGACGAAATTCGGCGACGCCTCGATCAACGCCTCCAGGCGGCGCGCCATGTGGCAGGTCTGTTCGATGCAGGCGCCGAGCAACTCGACCCCATAAGTCTCGATGGTGAACCAGGTTTTTAAGGCTCGGAAACCGCGCGACAGGTCGGGGCCGAGATCACAAGGCCAGGTCTCTCCGGCGGCGAGCCCTCGCGGCGCGCGGGAAAGATAGGCGGCGTCCGCCGCGAAGGCGCGTCGGTGGGTTTGCGGGTCGCGGACCAAGAAAAATCCTGCGTCGTAGGGCACATGCAGCCATTTGTGGAAGTCGAAGGCGATGCTGTCGGCTCGCTCCAACCCCTTAACCAAGGGTTTAAGCGCAGGCGAAAGCGCCGCCAGAGCGCCAAAAGCGCCGTCGACATGAAACCACACCTCTTCCTCGCTCGCGACATCGGCCAGGGCGTCGAGATCGTCGATGGCCCCAGTGTCGACCGTGCCTGCGGTGCCTACGATCAGGAAAGGGGTCAGACCGGCCGCTCGGTCGGCGGCGATGGCGTGCTGAAGATCGCTGACGCGCATGGCGCGGCGCTCGTCGGAGGCGATCAAACGCAAATGCCGCGCGCCGAGGCCCGAAAGCTCCATCGCCTGGCGGACGCAATTATGCACCTCGCGGGAGGCATAGGCGACCAGAACGGAATCCAGCGCGCCGAGGCCGTTGAGGCGGACATTTTTCCCGCCGGCGGCGCGCTCGCGCGCAACAAGGAGCGAGAGGAAATTCGCCATCGACGCGCCGGTCACGAAAATGCCCGAGGCGTCGGGCGGGAAGCCGAAGGCCTGCGCCATCCACAGAGCGATCTGGCGCTCCACGTCGAGCGCGATATGGTTGCGTCCGCCGCAATTGGAGTCGAGCCCGGCGGCAAGCATTTCCGCCACCATGCCGACCGGAGTGCCGGCCCCCTGCACCCAGCCCATGAACAGGGGATGGGTGTTGCCGATGGCGTAGGGCTTTATATATGCGTCGAAATCCGCGAGCGTGCGGGAAAAATCCCGACCCTTGAGCGGGAGTTCGCGGCGAAAGCGCGCTTTGACTTCCGCGCTCGCCTCGCGCCAGACCGGGCGCTCCCGGACATCGCGGATATGGTCGATCATCGCATCCAACGCGCCATGCGCTTGGGCGCGAAACACTTCCCAATCCGTCGGGTCCAGATCCTTGGCGTCGCTCATGCTGTCCGGGTTGCCTGCAAGAAAGAAGGCGCCCGCAGGGGCGGGTGATCTGTCCATTCGCCGCGCGTCTCCCAGCGGTCAGGCGGTCGCCGATCGTCTGAATGTGGAATAGCGGGATTTGGCCCGACTATGCAACAGCCCAGAGCGGCGCCGTGCGAGGCTGTCGAAAGGTTAAACTCCGGCGCCGACGGGACAGGCCACTCCCGTGCCGCCAAGCCCGCAATAGCCGTCCGGATGTTTGGCAAGATATTGCTGGTGTCCCTCCCCCGCGTAATAAAACGGGGGCGCAACGCCAATTTCCGTGCTGATCCGGCCATATCCACGACTGGCGAGAGCGGCCTGATAAGCCTCGCGCGAAGCCCGCGCCCGGGCGAGTTGGTCGGCCGTATAGGTGAAAACAGCGGAACGATATTGCGTTCCGACATCATTGCCTTGCCGCATTCCCTGCGTGGGGTCGTGGCTCTCCCAAAAGAGCCTGAGGAGATGTTCGAACGGTGTCTTGAGAGGATCGTAAACCACGAGCGTCACCTCCGCATGTCCGGTTCGCCCCGTGCAGACGTCTTTATAAGTGGGATTGCGGGTCGCGCCTCCGGCGTAGCCGACCGCCGTGACATAAACGCCATCGCCCGCCTGCCAGAATTTCCGTTCAGCGCCCCAGAAACACCCCATCCCGAACAGCACGCGTTCGCTTCCCTCCGGAAAAGGTGGATCCAACGGGCGGCCCGAGACGAAATGCCGCTGGCCGTGCGCGACGGGCGTCGGGCGGTCCGGCAGGGGCGACGACGTTCCCGAAAAGAACTTCTCGAAGATGTCCAACTTATCAACCCCTCGGCGCGGGAGTCATCCGCTATATTCGGGCAAAGACCCAAGTTCGCCACGCTCCTTGTGGCTGACCACAAAAAGCGCGCCGCCCGCCGCGCACAGGGCGAGGCTGAACGGCATCACCGTGAATAGATAGAACAAAGTGCTCGATCCGACAGACCCGAGCGAAACTTCCAGTTCTTGCCTAACTTCCGGCCTCGTAGCCTGCAAAATCCCCGCGAGCGTAGTTACATAAAGGCTGCCGCCCGCGAGCGAACGCGCGCCGTCGGCGACAAGCGCCGCGAAACCGCCGGCAAGGAGCAGAACGCCCGCAATTCGGACCAAGATTCGGAGCATGGGTCTCAGGTGGGAGAGCGTAAGCCTATCGTCCGAAGGACCTTATAAATTGGTCATCTTCGTCTGTCCACGCGCTCCGGCCTTCTGGGGAGTGGCCCCGTGAGCCCTGGCGCGAAATATCGTGATGCGATTCGCTTTATTTATCAGGCCTGCTATGTGAAAACGAACCGAGTTGTGAGATTGTCCAAAATAAGGCTCTGCGGAATCCTGGCGCATGAATCTCGCCGACATCTGGAATAAACTGCTCGAGCCTCCCAAAGGCCATTACCGGAGCTTCTTCGGCCTAACAGCCGAAAAGGCCATTCAGGCGATCGTCTCCAGGCTGCCGGGAGGCTTATCGCCCCGACACCTGACTTATTTGGGCGTCGGCGGCGGGATCGTTACGGCCGTCGCACTGCTGGCCTGCCGGCAATCCCTCGCCTGGACGCCATTCATCCCCATCGGCGTGCTGGTGAACTGGCTGGGCACATCGCTCGACGGCCCGCTGGCGCGTGCGCGCCACCTGGAGCGCCCGAGCCTCGGCCTGCTCGACCACAGCGCGGACCTCGGGACGCAGCTCCTGATAATTCTCGCCTTTGGGTTTTCGCCATTTTTCTCTCTCGTGTCCGCCTCGGTCGTGCTGGCCTGCTATCTGCTCTTTTCGAGCTACACCTATATCCGGGCGACAGCGCGGGTTCCGGGACAAATGGCCTATATCGGCATAGGAACGACGGAGTTTCGGGTCCTGTTGGCGTTTTGGCCCTTCATTGCGCTCGCGCTCGGCGTCAACGAGCGCGGCGCGAATGGTTTGACGCGACTGGATGAGGTCGTGATCGCGCTCGGCAGTATGGCGGTCGGCGGCCTGATTATAAAAATCATCCTCGACGCTCGAAAAATCGCCTTGTCGCGGGACAAGCAGGAGTTTTGACCGCGGCGGCTTTACTCGCGCCGTTCCCGAATCCCGATTCAGAACTGCGAGGAAAGCGCATGCGCCATTTGCCGGGCTACGAAAGCCTGCGCGGCGTCGATCCCCGGAGCGGGGCGGCGCGGCGATGTGTCGCTGCGCGCTGGCGCTGGCGGATCTTGCCGAGCGGCAGCTTCCTTTTCCGCCCGCTGGTCGTCGCGCGGCGCGCCGCCGCGCCGCCGCGAACGGTCGTCAGCTACGGAGCCGAGAAGAAAGGATTCGCCCTTGGAAGGGGGAGCTTTTTCCGTCTTCGGCGCAAATACCTGATGATGCGCGAAAGGATTCATGTGGTGGAGATGCATTGCAAAGCCCGCGAGACCGTTTGCTTCCGCCGGTAATGTGACCCGCCGTGCTGACGCGAGGCTGTGGTCGTGCTCAGCGGTTGGCGGCGTCATAGGTTTTCCCGCCTCCGGTGAAGCCCGCGAGCAACACCGCCATCACCCCGGTGACGAATATGCCGTCGAAGGTGCCGGCGCCGCCGATGGAAAGCACGGGGGCTCCGATACCCTCGAGTTTGTCGAGATTGAGCAAATCCGCGCCGATCAGAACGCCGAGGCTGCCGCCCGCGTAAGCGAGTGGGGCGGCGTCGCGCCAGGAGATGATGGCCGAAATCAGAGCGGCGGCCACGGGTGCGACAAAGATCGGAAGGCCAATGCCGAGCCCGCGGACGGGTTGCGCCAAGGCGTGACAGATAGCGGCGATGCAGACGGTTGCGATCAGCCCCTTTCCCCACAAACGGTTTTTAGAAAGAAGATAGATGGAGAGCAGTGTCGGGATAAGGGCGCCGCCGACGTTAACGGCGAGAATCACCTCGGGCGCGTCCACGATTTGGGGCACGAGGTAATGCATTCCATAATAGGTGACCTCGCGTTCGGTCGCCATCGGCTCCGCGCCGAGCGTCGCTATGGGAATGTTCACATAGCTGCCAAGAAGCGAGGCGAAGAGCAGAAAGAAGGCTGTCCCGGAGCTGACGCCAAGCTGCATATAGGCGTAACGCAAGATCCGGATCTGCACCAAAAACAGCAATATGACGAGAAGGCCGGCCAGAAAGGCAAAAAATTGAGGCGCTATCGGCAGGTATTGGGCATGGCCGAAATGCTGCATCTTGTTTCTCCACCCCGATGAGGGCTTTCAACCTCAGGCCGACGCCTCGGCGAAACGATATCCCGCGCCAAGCTCGGTCAGTATGAGCCGGGGATTTGCCGGATCGTCCTCGATCTTGGCCCGCAACTGGCCGATGAAAACGCGCAAATATTGCGAATCGTCGCTGTGCGCCGGCCCCCAAACCGCCGTCAGCAATTGCCGATGCGTGAGCAGGCGCCCTTCGCCGCGGGCGAGATGCGCCAGAAGATCATATTCCTTCGGGGTTAGTTTCACTGGAGCGCCGGCCTTCGTGACTATTCGGCGGGCAAGGTCGATCGCAAGATCGCCGTGTTCGATGCGGTCGACCTTGCCGCCGTCACGCAAGGCATGCCGCAACGCAGCGCGCAGCCTCGCCATGAGTTCGCCGATCGCGAACGGCTTTTCGACGTAATCGACTGCTCCGGCGTCCAACGCCGTGATTTTCTCGGCTTCCCGGTCCCGCGCCGAGAGCACGACGATAGGGGTTTTGGAGAAAACGCCGGCCTGGTTGATGACGTCCTTGCCGTCCATGTCGGGTAGGCCAAGATCGAGCAAGACGACGTCCGGCGCGCGAGCGGCGATCGCGCGGAGCGCCTCCCTTCCCGTCTCGGCCGATAAAACATCATAGCCGCACGCGGTCAGGGCGGGGCGCAGACAGCGGAGAATCTCCGCTTCGTCATCGACGACGAGAACTCTTTCCCCGCTCATCGCTCCTCTCCTCGGGTTTCGGCTGCGGGAAAGCGCAAAATCATACGCGTGCCCCGTCTACGCAGGGCCGGGCTTTGCGCCGATATGGTTCCGCCCATTGCTTCCACCAGCCCGCGACAAATGGAAAGCCCGAGCCCTGTTCCGGCCTTGCGGCCGTCCGGGCGCCCACCACGATAGAATTTTTCGAAAATGCGTTCGAGATCGCTCGGCTTTATGCCCGGTCCCTCGTCCGTGACCGTCACCACGAGGTCTCCACCTTCCTGTCGCGCATGAACGCTCACGGCCGCTCCGCCGCCATACTTATGAGCGTTGTCGAGAAGGTTGAAAAGCACCTGCTGAAGCAAATTCGCATCGGCGCGAATGAAGGGCAAACTGGGGGCGACGCTGACAATCACCTTCCCATCGGGGAAGACTTTGCGAATCCGCTGGGTGGCCGCGCGAATAGCGTCGCCGACGTCCACCCAGTCGCGTCGCGTCTCCAGCGCGCCCGCCTCGATGCGCGACATGTCCAGCAAATTTTTCACAAAACGCGAGAGCCTGCCGGATTCCTCCTCGATCGAAGCCAAGAGATCCTGACGCTCGGAGCCGGACATCTTGTCGCCGAGCTCCCGCAGGCTCGTCACCGCGCCGGTGATCGACGCGAGCGGCGTGCGCAGATCGTGGGAAATCGACGACAGCAGAGTGGTGCGAAGCTTCTCATTTTCTTCGAGAGCAGCCGCGTGAATGGATTTGTCTATCAACTGGGCGCGGTCGATCGCGATCGCGGTCTGGTCGAGAATGGCCGATAGCGTCCGATCCTCCTGCGCGCTCAGCGGCTCATCCATCTTTTTCGGCTGCACGCCGCAAACGCCGACGACCCCGCGCGGGGTCGTTAACGGACGAAACTGAAAGCGCACATTGGGCAAAGTTCCCGTTCGCCAGCCCGCGGCCTCGGCTTTTTCGAAGGCCCAGCGCGCCGCGCTCATTTCGCCGACTTCCAGCGCGTCGAGCGGAGGCCAGGCGGCGGCAAGGCGCAACTCGCCTTCCTGCGGCGCCAGGGCTACGACGCATTGAGCGCCCAGAGCCTTTTGGGCCTGGGCCGTCGCCACCCAGGCCACGTCGTCCAAAGTCGCGGCGCCCGAGACTTTTCGAGAGAACTCGAATAACGAGCGCGTCGCGTCGATCCGTTGCGTCAATTGTATGGAATGTTCTCGCACGCGGCCGGCGAGCAGGCCGGTGATGACGGCGACGACGAGGAAAACCAAAAGAGCTAAGATTTCCTGCGGCTCCGAAATGGCGAAGTCGTAGTCGGGCTCGACGAAAAAGAAATCAAAAGCCAGAAACGACAGAAACGCGGCCATGATCGCGGCCCATAGCCCGAAGCGCAAGGCGCAGAAAATAACCGCGACGAGGAAAATCATCGACAGATTGGGTAAATGCAGCCAGTGGTCGAGGGCGGCGCCAAAACCCACCGCGACGGCGACCGAAGCCGTGGCGCCGGCGAATCCTCCCGCGAGCGACAGCGGCGAAGGAAGCCGTATCTTGCCTGGCGGCGGCGCGACTTCGTCGGTCACCACATGAACGGCGATGTCGCGCGAACGCCTGACAAGCTCCTGGGTAAGCGAGCGTCGGAAAAAGCGGGCCAAACGACCCGAACGCGAACGGCCAAGCACGATCTGGGTGAAATTTTCGCGGCGCGCGAAGCGCAATAAATCGCCGGCGAGATCATGAGCGGAAAGGCGCTCGGTCGACGCCCCCAGGCGTTCGGCGAGGCGCAAGGCGTCGTCCACCCGCTTCACCCGTTCGGCGTCGGCCTCTTCCTGTCCCGGCCGCTCGACGAAAACCGCGGTCCATTCGGCGTTCAGCGCCGTCGCGAGACGCGCAGCCGCGCGCACGACATTATCCGAGGCAAAATCCGCCCCGACACAGACCAGCAAGCGCTCGGCGGCGCCCCAGGGGCCTTCGATGGCGTGCTGACGCAAATAGTCGACCACCTGATCGTCGACGCGCTCCGCGGTTCTGCGCAGCGCAAGTTCGCGCAGGGCGGTCAAATTGCCGGGCGTGAAAAAATTCCTGGCCGCCAGCCGCGCCGTTTGCGAAAAATAAACCTTGCCGTCATGCAGGCGCTGAAGCAACTCATCGGGCGTAATGTCGACGAGGATAACGTCGCAGGCCGAACTCAGCACCACGTCGGGCACGGTTTCCCGCACTCTAACCCCGGTGATGCGCGCGACGACATCCGCGAGGCTTTCCAGGTGCTGGATATTCAGCGCGGTCCAGACGTCGACGCCCGCTTCGAGCAATTCCTCGATGTCCTGCCAGCGCTTGGGATGGCGGCTGTCCGGCGCGTTGCTGTGCGCGAGCTCGTCGACGACGATCAGCTTCGGCTTGCGCGCAAGCGCCGCGTCCATGTCGAATTCCTCGATGACGCGACCGCGATATTCCACTGCGCGACGGGGCATGATCTCCAGCCCCTCAAGCAGCGCCTGCGTCTCCTGACGACCATGCGTTTCGACAACGCCGATGACGACGTCGACGCCGTCTGCTTTCGCCGCGCGCGCGCGCTCAAGCATCGAATAAGTCTTGCCGACGCCGGGCGCCGCCCCCAGAAAAATGCATAGCTTCCCGCGCTTCTTTGCGCCCGCGACCGCGAGCAGGGCGTCGGGGTCGGGCCGGCGATCAAGGTTTCGTTCGAGCAGCGGCGGCAAATTGAAACCTATGCGCTCCAAGCTATTTCAGCGCGTCCAGCGCCAGATTCAGCAATAGCACATTTATGCGAGGCTCGCCGAAGACACCGAGGACCCGCCCCTCGATGCGCGCGTCCACCAGCGCCCGCACCCGCCCTTCGTCGAGGTTGCGCGCCCTGGCGACGCTTTCGACCTGCGCCTGCGCATATTGCGGAGAAATATGAGGATCGAGGCCGGATGCCGAAGTCGTGGCGGCGTCGGCGGCCACGATGTCAATTCGTCCCGCGGCGAACTCCGACTCTATCGTCGCATTGACGCGCTCTATGAGCTTTTTCGAGGTCGGCCCAAGATTCGAGCCGGCGGACGCCGCCGCGTTATAGGGCGAGTCCACGGTTTTGGAAGGATCGGATGGATCCGGCGCGCTGGTCGCGGAAGGCCGACCATGAAAATATTTGTCGCTCGCGAAATTCTGCCCGATCAGCGCCGAACCAACGACGCGGCCGTCGCGCTCGACGAGGCTTCCATTGGCTTCTTTCGGAAAAACGAGCTGCGCGAGGCCGGTGATCGCGAGCGGATAGGCGAGGCCCGTCAACGCGCTCAAGAGAACCAGCAAGACAAAGGCGGGCCTAAGTTGGCTGAACATTTTCTTCGTCCTTCAGGCGAGATGAAGCGCTCGAACAGCAAGGTCGATGAGCTTGATGCCGACAAATGGCGCCATCAGGCCCCCGACCCCGTAAATGAAGAGATTGCGCTGCAGCAAGGCCGCCGCGCCGACCGGCCGGTAGCGCACTCCGCGCAGCGCCAGCGGAATGAGGGCGACGATGATGAGGGCGTTGAAAATCACCGCCGAAAGAATCGCCGATTGGGAGGAGGCGAGCCGCATGACGTTCATCGCGTCGAGTTCGGGATAGGCGGCGACGAATAACGCGGGGATGATCGCGAAATATTTTGCAACGTCATTGGCGATCGAAAATGTCGTCAAGGCGCCGCGCGTCATGAGCAGTTGCTTTCCGATCGCCACGATTTCGATCAGCTTGGTAGGATCGGAGTCGAGATCGACCATGTTTCCGGCTTCGCGCGCCGCTTGCGTTCCCGTCTGCATGGCGACGCCGACGTCGGCCTGAGCCAGAGCGGGGGCGTCGTTGGAGCCGTCTCCGCACATCGCGATCAGGCGCCCGCCCTGCTGCTCCTTGCGGATATAGGCGAGCTTATCCTCGGGCGTCGCCTGGGCGATGAAATCGTCCACCCCGGCCTCGCCAGCGATCGCGGCCGCGGTGATCGGATTGTCGCCCGTCACCATGACGGTTTTGATGCCCATCGCGCGCAGGGCGGCGAAACGCTCTTTTATCCCTGGCTTCACGATGTCCTTGAGATACACGACGCCAAGCAGCCGGTCGTTTTCAGCGACGGCGAGTGGCGTGCCGCCGGACCTGGAAATTCGCTCGACGGCGCCACGAAAATCATAAGGGATTTTCGCTCCCGCTCCACCAATTCGCGCAATAACGGCGTCCACCGCGCCCTTGCGCAGCGCGCGTCCGTCGATATCGAGGCCGGAAATGCGCGTCTGGGCCGAAAACGGCACGACCGTCATTGCCGCGTTCGCGCTCCCGACGACGCCGCCAGCCGCTTGAAGCGCGGGGGCGCGAATGTCGTAACGCATCTGCGCGAGGGCGACGATCGAACGCCCTTCCGGCGTTTCGTCGCCCAGGGACGCCAGCGAAACGGCTTCGGCGAGTTCGCGTTCGACCACGTCGCCGACGGGAATAAATTCGTCGGCCATGCGGTTGCCGAAAGTGATGGTGCCGGTCTTGTCGAGCAGAAGCGTATCCACGTCGCCGGCCGCCTCCACGGCGCGGCCGGAGGTTGCGATGACGTTGAAGCGGATCAGTCGGTCCATGCCGGCGATGCCAATGGCCGAAAGCAGGCCGCCGATCGTCGTCGGAATGAGGCAAACAAGCAATGCGATCAGGACGCTGACGGAGAGCGTCGCGCCCGAATAAGCGGCGAGCGGCCAAAGCGTAACGCAGACGATGAGGAAAATGATGGTGAGGCCAGAAAGCAGGATCGACAAGGCCAGCTCGTTGGGCGTCTTTTGCCGTTGCGCGCCTTCCACCAGCGCGATCATGCGGTCGATGAAGGTTGAGCCCGGCTCGGCGGTCACCCGGACCTTGATCCAGTCGGAAAGGACGGTAGTGCCCCCCGTGACCGCCGAACGGTCGCCGCCCGATTCGCGAATGACTGGCGCGGACTCGCCGGTGATGGCGGATTCATTGACCGAGGCGACGCCCTCGACGATGTCGCCGTCGCAGGGGATGATGTCGCCCGCTTCCACAAGCACGACGTCGCCGATCTTGAGGTCGATCGCCGAAACGCCCTGAATGACATGCTTCATGTCGCTTTTGCCCAGGGGATCGATGAGGCGCTTGGCGAGGGTCTCGGTGCGGGTGCGCCGCAGCGCGTCCGCCTGCGCCTTGCCGCGCCCCTCGGCCACCGCCTCCGCAAAATTGGCGAAAAGCACGGTGAACCAGAGCCACGCCGCGATCTGCCCGGTGAAGCCGGCCGCGCCGGTGTGGCCGAGCGCGTCGCGGATAAAAAAGCCGGTGACGACGACGGAAACAACCTCGGTGACGAAGATCACCGGATTCTTGGCCAGACGCCGCGGGTCCAGCTTGATGAAGGCGTCGCGCGCGGCGCCCTTGAGGATCGGCCAATCCATCAGGCCGGCGGCGGGGTGTTGTTTGGACATTGAGCCCTCTCCCTCAGAAAGTCTTTCCGGCCTGCATCAAGAAATGCTCGACGACCGGCCCAAGGGCCAGCGCCGGGAAATATTGCAGCAGATAGAGAACGACGATCACGCCGAGCAGCAAACCGACGAACAAGAGGCCATGGGTTGGGAAAGTGCCGCTTGACGCCGAAATCTTTTTCTTTCCGGCGAAGGAGCCTGCAAGCGCCAGCACCGGGACGACATAGGCGAACCGCCCGAGAAACATCGCCACGCCCAATGTCGCGTTGAACCACTGGGTATTGCCGTTTAGTCCCGCGAAAGCCGAGCCGTTGTTCGCGGTCGTCGACGCGAAAGCGTAGATGATCTCCGACAATCCGTGCGGACCAGCGTTTCCAAGACTGTCGAGCCCGGTTTTGAGCATCAGAGAGGCGGCGGAAAATCCGAGAACCGTCAGCGGATAGACGAGTATCGCCAGCATGGCGAGCTTCATTTCCCGCGCTTCGATTTTCTTGCCCAGATATTCCGGCGTGCGTCCGACCATCAGCCCCGCGACGAAAACGGCGATGACGACGAGAATAAGGGAGCCGTAGAGCCCCGCTCCCACGCCGCCCGGAGAAATGCAGCCGAGCAGCATATTGAAAAGGGGTACCAGTCCGCCGATGGGCGTGAAAGAGTCGTGCATCGCATTGACCGCCCCGGTGCTTGTCCCTGTTGTGGCCGCCGCGAACAGAGCGGTCATGGCGACGCCGAAACGCATCTCCTTGCCTTCCATATTGCCCGGCGCGGGATCAACGCCGATTTCGGTCAGCAGCGGATTGCCGGCGGCCTCGGCCCAATAAGCGGCGAAAACGCCCGCCGCCAAAACGATGGACATCGCTATCGCGATGGCGCGGCCCTGGCGCTGGTCGAGAACGGCGCGCCCGAACGCGAAGACGGTGGCGAAGGGGATGACGAGCAGCGCCCAGATTTCCAGAATATTGGACCAGGCGCTGGGATTCTCGAAAGGATGGGCGGAGTTTGCGTTGAAAAACCCGCCGCCGTTGGTCCCGAGTTGCTTGATCGCCTCCTGGCTGGCGACGGGGCCGATGGAGATAATCTGCTTCGCGCCTTCGAGCGTCGAAGCATCGAGCGCGCCCTGAAGCGTTTGAGGAACGCCGAGGGCGACCAGAGCGAGCGAAACGGGCGCCGCCATGGGCAGCAGGAGATAAAGCGTCGCCCGCGTCATATCGACCCAGAAATTGCCCAGCGTTTTCGACTCCGCGCGCGAAAAGGCGCGGATCAGCGCGAAGGCCGTGGCGAGGCCGGTGGCGGCGGAAAGAAAATTATGCACCGTCAGGCCAAGCATCTGGGTGAGGTGACTCATCGTCGTCTCGCCACTGTAATTCTGCCAATTGGTGTTCGTGATGAAGCTCAGCGAAGTGTTGAAGGCGAGATCGGGCGCCACGCCGTCGAATCCTTGAGGATTCAGCGGCAGAACGTTCTGCAGGCGCTGCAAGACGTAGAGAGACAGAAAACCGGCGACGCCGAACGCCAGCATGGACATGGCGTAGGCGACCCAACTCTGCTCGCGGCCCTCCTCGACTCCCGCTAGGCGGTAGAAGGCTCTCTCGACCGGCCTTCCAATAGCGGACAAAAGCGTGCGCTCGCCTTCCATGACGCGAAAGACGTAGCCGCCAAGCGGCGCGGCGGTCGCAAAGACGAGCAGAAGCGTGACGGCTATTTGGATGACGCCCACAATCGACATTGAATACTCCCGCGGATGAGGCGCGACGCTAAAACTCTTCGGGGCGAAGAAGCGTGTAGAGGAGATAGGCGCAGAGCAGCGCCGCCACGATCAATCCTATTAATGGCTCGAGCATTTGACCCACCTCAGAGACGCATCAGGCCGCGCGCATAGGCCGCGACGACGACGAAAAGCGCAAGGCCGAGCCCGACATACGCAAGATCAAGCATCGGGGATCCCTTCAATCTGTGGCCATGAAAATGGCTAAACGCGCATCAAGGTTCTATAGGGAACACCAAAGACCGCATAAGGGATCCATAAAATCGCAAGCTTTGATGACCGTTGAAAAACACGACCAAGCGGGGCGCCGCGACCGGCGCCCCGCTTGGTCGATTTCCTTGCGTCCGGAAATATGGAGCGGCTTAGAGCGCTTATCGACCAGACGGATTCGTCTGGTCGATAAGAAATCGCTCCAGATTCAAAAAGCTGGAGCAAAATCTAATCGAAAAAGCCTATCAACCCTTTTCGGATTTTGCTCTAGCCGTTCGCCGCTCTCGGCGCGACGTTATGCAGCCGGTGATCCGCGGAATCGAAAAAGCGCCGAAGATTGCGCGCCGCCTGACGAATGCGCTGCTCGTTCTCGACCAGCGCGAGACGCAGGAATCCCTCGCCATGCTCGCCAAAACCGACGCCCGGAGCAACCGCTAGATCGGCTTTTTCGATCAGCAGGCTGGAGAACTCCAGACTGGTCATCCCCGAGAAACGCTCCGGCACCGGCGCCCAGGCGAACATCGACGCTTCCGGCGACGGAATGAGCCATCCTGCCTGGGCGAAGCTCTCCACCATGACGTCCCGGCGCTTCTTATAAATCGCGCGCATCTCCTTGATGCAGTCGTCAGGACCATTCAGGGCCGTCGCCGCGGCCACCTGGATGGGGGTGAAGGCGCCGTAGTCGAGATAGCTTTTGACGCGCGCCAGCGCCGCGCAGAGCCGCTCGTTGCCGACCGCGAAGCCAATGCGCCAGCCCGCCATCGAATAGGTCTTGGACATGGAAGTGAATTCCACGGTCACGTCGAAGGCTCCCGGAGCCTGCAATACGGAAGGCGGCGGCTCGTCGTCGAAATAAACCTCGGCGTAAGCCAGGTCCGAGAGCACGAATATCTCGTGCTTTTTCGCAAAAGCCACCAGATCCTTGTAGAAATCGAGCGAAGCCACCGTCGCGGTCGGATTCGCGGGGTAACATACGACCACCGCGATGGGTTTGGGGATCGAATGTTTTACCGCGCGTTCCAGGGCCTCGAAATATTGCGGCGTCGGATCGGCCGGCACGGAGCGAATCACCCCGCCCGCCATCAGGAATCCGAAAGCGTGGATAGGGTAGGAAGGGTTCGGCACGAGAACCACGTCGCCCGGCGCGGTGATCGCCTGAGCCATATTGGCGAAGCCTTCTTTCGAGCCCAGAGTCGCCACGACCTGGGTATCGGGATTCAACTCCACGCCAAAGCGGCGGCGGTAATAATTCGCCTGGGCGCGCCGCAGGCCGGCGATGCCCTTGGAGGCGGAATAACGGTCGGTGCGGGGGCGTCCCGCCGTCTCCACGAGTTTTTCGATCACGTGCTTGGGCGCGGGCAGGTCGGGATTGCCCATGCCAAGGTCGATGATGTCGGCTCCGCCCGCCCGCGCTTTCGCCTTGAGCCGGTTGACCTGCTCGAAGATGTATGGAGGGAGGCGCTTGATGCGATAAAAATCCGACATTCCGAGAGTCCGTCCGCGATTTAAGTGCGTGATTGCGCGTTCTAGTGCCTTTTGTCTCGCCAAGGAAACTCAAATTTCCGTTGATCGGCCGCTTCCGGCCGGCCGACGGGCCATGCGTGTCCGACTCATTTGGCTCCGACGCCTCCTTGCTTTTCTTGCGAGGCGCGCGGGCCAAGCGCCGCCGGCGCGTCCGGAATCTTGACGCGGGCAGCTGCTTTCCTGTTCCTCTCCAGAGCATTTTCGAGGTCGGCGCCGAGCTCGTCCAACTCGGCCGGACTCTTCTTTTTTGAGGATTTCTCCGTCGGACCCAGTTGCTTGTAATCGAGAGAGTTCGGGTCGGGCCGCGACTTTTTGACGAAATCGGCGACGGGAGGGGGGGCCGTGCGAAGATGAAGGGCGTCGAGCGCCTTGCCGATCACTTCCCCGCCGCTCTGCGGCTCCTGCGCGAAGGCGGCCCCCGCGAAAGCCAGCAAGGCCGTCGCCAAGGCAAGTTTCGCTGCGGCGCAAGATCGCATAAACCCGCTCGCCCCGCTTGTGTCACATTGCTTTAGTGTCCTTGGATCACTAGATGCGTGGTTGGCGCTGAGGTGCATTAGCATCCGCACAATTATTTGATCAGTGACGGCGCGCGTCGCTAGGAGCATAGTGGCACGATAACAAAATCCGGCTCGCTTGGCCATCGCTCGCGGGCCGTGATGGATGGACAGGATTGAGCATGACCGCCGATCGCGAACCGGGCAGAGCGCCCGGAGGGGTCACTAAACCGGCGAAGAACGCCGCGCAAAATGTTTCCAGGAGCAACAGCATCACAAAGAAAAGCGTTGAAGGTCAAGGGCGCACCGCAGCCGCCGTGGTCAAGCCCTCCGCGTCGCGAGGGCCGAAAAAATCAGCGGGAACGGCGATCGAGGCGGCGGCTCCGCCAATAGCGACGCCGGCGGTGGAAGCCGTCGTCCGCGCCCCCAAGACAGCGCCCGCTACCCGTGGCGTCGCCGCGAAAAAAACCAAGGACGATAAAGCTCCAGCCCAAGTCCCGAACGTGGAGGCCCCAAAAATCGCCGCGGCCGTGATCGGACCCGATCCCGACCTCTCGGCCGAAAACGACGGCCAGGAGCAAACGTCCGGAGGGGAGTTCGAGGTCGCGGCGGAAAATCTCGCCAAGCTCGTGGACCAGGGACGCCGGGTGCTGGCGGCGGCCATGAGCGCGCCCGATCTTAACGAAACGCGCAGCGAACTGGCGCTGAACATCGCGGACGCCACCAAGACGCTCGGCGTCGTCGCGGAATATTGGATGCTTCAACCGGAACGAACCGCCAAAGCGCAAGCCGAGCTTTTGGGCGGACTCAACGACATCTGGAGCCAAACGCTGCGCCGCTTCTCCGGGGACGACAGGCCCCCGGTCGTGCCGACGGACCCCTCCGACAAGCGCTTCGCTTCGCCCGACTGGACCAACAATCCCTTTTTCGACTGCCTGCGCCAATCCTACATGATGACCACCCGCTGGGCCAACGAGATGGTGGAGCATACGGAGGGGCTGGACCCTCAAACGCGGGCCAAGGCCGCCTTTTACACCCGGCTGATTTCGAGCGCGCTGTCGCCGTCCAATTTCGTCGCCACCAATCCGGAACTCCTGCGCGCCACGCTGGCCGCCCGCGGCGGCAATCTGGTGCGCGGAATGGAAATGTTGATCGAGGATCTCTCCGCCGGCGGCGGCACTCTCAAAATCCGCCAGACCGATCAAAGCAAGTTTCGCCTCGGGGTCGACATGGCGAGCACGCCCGGCAAGGTGATTCTACGCAACGATTTAATGGAACTGATCCAATATGCTCCGACGACTCCCGAGGTCTACGCCCGGCCGCTGCTCATGGTGCCGCCCTGGATCAACAAGTTTTACGTGCTCGACCTCAATCGCGATAAAAGCTTCGTGCGCTGGGCCGTCGCTCAAGGATTGACCGTCTTCGTCATCTCCTGGGTCAATCCCGACGAAAGCAAGGCCGATCTCGGTTTCGAGGAATATATGCATCAGGGCGTGCTCGCCGCGCTCGACGCGATTGAAACCGCGACCGGCGAGCAACGCCTGGCCGCGGGCGGTTACTGCGTTGGCGGCACTTTGCTCGCGTCGACACTCGCTTACTTGGCGGCCAAGGGCGACAAACGCATCGACAGCGTCACTTTTTTCGCCACTCAGGTCGATTTTTCCGAAGCTGGCGACATGCAAATCTTCGTCGACGAAGCCAAGCTCGCGGCGCTCGAAGAGGCCATGGCCAAGACAGGCTACCTCGAAGGCGTCAAGATGGCCAATACTTTCAATATGTTGCGCCCAAACGAGCTCGTCTGGAACTATGTCGTCAACAATTATCTGAAGGGCGAGTCGCCCTCTGCCTTCGATCTTTTGGCCTGGAACGCGGACAGCACCCGCATTCCCCGCGCCAATCACTCCTTTTACCTGCGGAACTGTTACCTCGAGAACAATCTCACTCGCGGCGAAATGGTCATCGACGGCGTCAAGCTCAACCTCAAGAATGTGACTATCCCGATCTACGAGATCGCCGCCAAGGAGGACCATATCGCGCCGGCCCGCTCGGTTTTTATCGGCGCGCGATATTTCGGCGGACCGGTGAAATTCGTGCTTGGCGGCGCGGGGCACATCGCTGGCATTGTCAATCCTCCGGACAAACGCAAATACCAATATTGGATGGGCGGGCCGCCAACGGGTCCCTATGAGGATTGGGTGAAGAACGCCCATGAAATCAAGGGGTCCTGGTGGCCGGATTGGCTCGAGTGGCTGACGTCTCAGTCGCCGAGGAAAGTTCCGGCGCGCGAGCCGGGCGGCGGCAAACTCAAGCCTC
Source organism: Methylocystis sp. KS32 (assembly GCA_002862095.1). Classification (GTDB taxonomy): domain Bacteria; phylum Pseudomonadota; class Alphaproteobacteria; order Rhizobiales; family Beijerinckiaceae; genus Methylocystis. Next base: position 765,440 of record PHSQ01000001.1, read on the forward strand.
TCTGCGACGCGCCTGGAGAATATGTGCGCGTTAAGGCGTAACAGCCGAGCGGCCGCGCCCTTCCGCTTCGAAGGGCGCGGCCCCGATTATTCCGCGGCCGGAACCTCGACGGCCGGATCGGCTACCGCCGGTCGAGCCGAAGCGGCTCCTTTTCCCTCGCGCCAACGTCGGGCGACATGGGTCCACCAGGGCTCGCCGACGTGCAGATGCCGCCGCAGCGGTGTCTTGATGATCGCGAGCACCAGCCCGATGCTGAAGAGGCACCACACCGCCGGCCACTCGTTGATGTTGCTTGTCGTGAGCGCGGCCACGAACGGTCCCGCCACGTAAGAGAACAAAGTGAAGCGCCAACTGCCAATCAAGGCGGGCATCAGGAAAGCTGTCAGCGGATAGGAGAGGAAGCCGCGGCCAAGCCAGGCGTTGTCCGCCATGCTGTTGCCGATGCCGTTGGTCGGCACGAGCCAGGCGAGATGCCATTCGCCGCGGACGGTGCAAAGGAACTCACCGCAGAGCGGCCGGCCGATCTGGCAATGGCCCGCCCAGGAGAAGGGATAGAGCTGGACCAGCATGGTTACGGCGCCGACAAAACAGGCCGCATAGACCCAGGGCGCCGCCTTTTGCGCCGCATCCTTCGGCATGAAATACAACGCCACGGAATTAATAAAGAAGGGCTGAAAAGCGATATGCAGATAACCGAATAAAGTCATCATCTGATTCAGCGGCGAGTCGCATTGGTCCAAGACCCGATAGCTGACCGCTTGCAACGCCTCCATGCTGGCGAAGTAAAGCAAACATACCCAAAGAGCCAGGGGCTCTGGGTCGCGCTTTAACGCAGAATAAGCGGCCCCGGCGATCCCGGTCGCCGCAAGAACAGTCGAAGCTCCTCCACTCCAGCACATGATTTTTTTATCCTTTAGCCGCTCTCGGCTGTCCCGATACACTATTGCGCGGCGGGGTCAATCGAGATTGGTGGCCTCGGGCTCGAATGACGGCAAAAATATCAACCTTAACTGCACATTAACCCTCAAAAACGAGGATCGCTGGGATTGCCGGCGTCCGAGGGAGAATTTCATGGCCGATAATGACTTTCCTTTGCCTCCCATCAGCGGGGGAAGAGTAGATGTGATCAAAATGCGTTCGCGGGTCATCGATACATCGAAGACCCAAGAGACATTGAGCGGCCTGCGAAAACAATTTTGGGCCGCGCTCTTGATCTCGATCGGAGCCGGCGGCGCGGCCGGTTTATCGCTCGGCGAGAACACTGGCGTGAAGGAGGCGATTCAAGCCGGCGCTAAAATCGATGGGATCAAAATCGCGCGAGTCGGGGGAACCCCCGACACCATGACCCCGACAGAGACGCAGAGCGTCGCAAGCCTTGTCGACGAGCTGCGCGGGCTTCGCGCCCAAATGGAGCAGATGCGCCACGCCGCCGAAAGTCAAAGGGTGGCGGAAAGGCTCAAGGCGCTGGAGACGACCCAAAGCGCCAATCAGGACACGCTTCAGGGAATCGACAATGCGGTTGGCGCCTCCGCGGCCCGCCTCAACGACATCGACGGCCGCCTAACTCGGCTGGAGCGCGCTGGCGCGGACGCGACCCCTGTCGGCGCGATTTCGAAAACCGAACAGGTTTCGTCCGCGGAAAAAAGGGGACGAAGAATGGCGCGTTAAGGCTTGGCGATCCTTGACATCCGGCTGTCATATCTATTGGCCATGAGCTTGGGCGATGGTAGAGCAAACTTCGCCGAGCCAGCCTAAAGCGCTTTCCGACCAGACGGAATCGTCTGGTCGACAAGAAATCGCTCCAGATTCAAAAAGCTGGAGCAAAATCTAATCGAAAAAGTCTATCAACTTTTTCGGATTTTGCTCTAGGGCTGGAAGCCACGACGCTTTGAACCGAAATGACGCAAAGAGCGCAACCGGCGCCGAGCTTCACCCTTTTCGGCTCTGACGGCGCGTCGCGCAACTGGCGCGATTTCTTATCAAAGGAGTCCGTCAGCTTCTTTAGCTTTCGCTCCAGACCTGAACCGCCAAGCTGAAAATTGTCGCATGACCCAGCAACGTTTAATCGCATTCGCGCACAGCCGGCGGGCGAGTCTGCCAAATCTTTGGGACGTCGCGGCGCTCATTCTGGTGTTCGCCGTATTCGTGCTCATGAGCTATGGCTCGCGGGGCATGACCTCCCCGCTGAACGCGCCGGAGACCGCGGTTCTCTCGCTGGATTATTCGCAGCTTCCCTATTATGGCCTTCGCACCACGCTGCGCATGTTCGCGGCGATTGTCGTTTCCCTGATCTTCACCTTCACCTATGCGACGCTTGCCGCCAAAAGCCGACGCGCGGAGATGGTGCTGATCCCGCTGCTCGACGTCCTGCAGTCGGTGCCAATCCTCGGGTTTCTCTCGTTCACGGTGTCGTTTTTCCTCCAGCTCTTTCCGGGGTCGACGCTCGGCGCGGAATGCGCGGCGATTTTCGCGATCTTCACCAGCCAAGCCTGGAACATGGCTTTTTCCTTCTACCAGTCTCTGCGGACCGTGCCGCGCGATCTCGAAGAGGTCGCGGCCAATTTTCGGCTGACGCCCTGGCAGAAATTTTGGCAGCTCGACACCCCCTTCGCGATGCCGGGCCTGATCTGGAACATGATGATGTCCATGTCCGGCGGCTGGTTTTTCGTGGTCGCGTCCGAAGCGATCTCGGTCGGCGACGTCAACATCCGTCTGCCCGGCATCGGCTCCTATCTCGCCCTGGCCATCGACAACAAGCGGATCGATTGCGTGGCGGCGGCGGTCGTCGCGGTGGCGCTTATCATTCTCGCTTACGATCAACTCCTGTTCCGGCCTATCGTCGCCTTCGCCGACAAATTCCGAGTCGAACTGACAGTCTCGCAAACGAAGTCGGACTCCTGGGTGCGCGACCTTTTCCTGCGCACGCGATGGCTCCAGCAGGTTATGGCGGCTCCGGCGGCTTGGCTTCACGCCGCTTCGCTGCTGTCGTTGCAATGGCCCGTTTCCACTCGCCAAAAAAGGGCTCCAAACCCCAAAATCGAACTGCTGCTCGACTTCGTCTGGTACGTTGTCATTGGCGTGGCGCTCTTCGTCAGCCTGACCATAATCGTGAAATTCGTCCGCCAGGGCGTCGACATGGCGGAGGTCAAAACCGTCATCGCTCTGACCTTTTATACTTTCTTGCGCGTGATGGCGCTGATCGCCATCGCGACAGCAATATGGCTTCCGATCGGCGTCTGGATTGGACTACGGCCGCGCATCGCCGAAAAAGCACAGCCGCTTGCGCAATTTCTCGCCGCCTTCCCGGCCAATGTGCTGTTTCCCATCGCGGTGATCGGCATATTGCGGTTCCACCTCAACCCGGACATTTGGCTGTCGGCGCTTATTGTTTTCGGCACCCAATGGTACATCGTCTTCAATGTCATCGCCGGCGCGAGCGCGTTCCCCAACGACCTGCGCGAGGCCGCGCAGAATTTTGGCATAAAGGGTTGGACCTGGTGGAAGGACGTCATTCTGCCGGCGGTGTTTCCCTATTACATCACCGGCGCCATCACCGCTTCCGGCGGCTCCTGGAACGCCTCGATCGTCGCCGAATATGTGAAGTGGGGCGACGACACCGTCTCCGCCCAAGGTGTCGGCGCCTATATTGCCAAGGCCACGGCAGATGGCGACTTTCCGAAAATCGTTCTCGGCGTCGCCGCGATGAGCATCGTGGTCATTCTGATCAACCGGCTTTTCTGGCGGCAGCTTTCCGCTTTCGCGGAGCGCCGACTGCGGCTTCTTTGAGGTTTTGGCATGGTTGAAAATTCCCGCACCCCGCCTCTGCTCGCCATCAACAATGTCTCCCAAAACTACGGCCGCGGCGGAGAGAAGGGAGCGACGGTTCTCGACCGGGTTTCGCTCACCCTGAACGAGGGCGAAATCGTCGGGCTTTTGGGGCGCTCCGGCTGCGGAAAGTCGACCTTGTTGCGCATCGTCTCGGGTCTGAACCACCCCAGCGACGGGGAGGTCAATTATCGCGGCGAGAAGGTTGTGGGGCCGGTCAACGGCATAGCGATGGTGTTCCAGAGCTTCGCGCTCTTCCCCTGGCTCACCGTTCTGGCTAATGTCGAACTCGGCCTGCGGGCGAAAGGCGTGTCCGAGGCCGATGCGCGCAAACGCGCGCTTCAGGCCATCGACATTATCGGTCTCGATGGCTTCGAGAACGCCTATCCGAAGGAGATTTCGGGCGGGATGCGCCAGCGCGTCGGCTTCGCCCGTGCGCTCGTGGTCGCGCCCAGCATCCTCCTGATGGACGAGCCCTTCTCCGCGCTCGATGTCCTCACCGCCGAGACGCTGCGCACCGACCTGCTGGACCTCTGGGTCGAAGGACGGATGCCGATCAAATCCATCCTGATGGTCACGCACAACATCGAGGAATCGGTATTGATGTGCGACCGCATCATCGTGCTGTCGTCAAATCCGGGCCGCATCGCGGCGGAGATAAGAGTGACCTTGCAACATCCGCGCAATCGTCTCGATCCCGAATTCCGACAACTGGTCGACCAGATATACGCGCTGATGACTCGCCGTCCCGACATGGCCAAGGCGAGCCCCGGCGCGTTCCCAGGCCTTGGCGTCGGTATGGCGCTGCCCACCGTGTCGACCAACACCCTCGCGGGCATGATCGAAGAGGTCGCCGCCCCGCCCTACGATGGCAAGGCCGATCTTCCCGCCCTGGCCGACAGTTTGCAACTCGAGATCGACGATCTTTTCCCGGTCGCCGAAACGCTGCAGCTGCTGCGCTTCGCCGAATTGGCGGAAGGCGACATAAAACTCACCGCCGCCGGCAAGCGCTTCGCGGAAATGGACGTCGACCAGCGCAAGAAACTCTTCGGCGACCATCTGCTATCCTATGTGCCTCTCGCGCAGCGCATCCGGCGCGTGCTGGACGAACGGCCGTCGCATCATGCGCCCGCCACGCGGTTTCGCGAAGAACTGGAAGACTATATGAGCGAAGACTATGCGGAGACGACGCTAAAAAGCGTCACCACATGGGGTCGCTACGGCGAGATTTTCGCCTATGACGAAAGCACGCAGTCCTTCAGCCTCGAAAATCCGCAGTAATCGCGCCTTTCAGCCGCGCCGCCGCGCCAACGCCGCCCGATAAACCGCGAGCGTCTCCTCGACATGGCGAGAGAGCGTCGGAGGATGGCGCCAATAAGACTCATAGGCCGATTGGGCGAGCCGAGAGACGAGCGCGTCGTCTTTCATCCGGCGCAAGGCTTGTGCGAGAGAATCGACATCGCCGCTTTTGAACCAAAGGCCGTCGGCGCCGTCGGAGATTTCGTCCCGGGCGGCGCAAATGTCGGAGACGATCACCGGCGTTCCCATCGCCTTGGCCTCCAGCGCCGTCAGCCCGAGTCCTTCGTACCATAAGGACGGAAACACGAGCGCTCTGGCCGCGCGCATCGCGACGCGAACCTCGGCGGGGCTGCGCCAGCCAAGCAGCCTTGCCTTCGGATGGCTTCGACGCAATTCCTCTGCTATGGGGCCGTCGCCGATAAACACCGGTGTCGCATCCGCCATTTCGGCGGCCTTGGCGAAGAGAGCCGCGCCTTTCTCGGCCGAGAGTCTTCCAACGAAGAGAAAATCGCCCGAAGCCGGGACGGCCTTGGGGCCGAGCGCCTCGGCTTCGACCGGATTGCAGACGCGATGGACGCCGCCGCCTTTTTTCAGATATGGCGCCAAAAGCCGTTCCTGGAGCGCGGAAATCAGGATGAAATCGGAGAAATTATTGGCAAATCCCGAGGCCTGGGCAATGGCGAGGCGCGCGTTGCGCCAAAGCTTGAAAGGATAATTGCGCGAGTCGCAATTCGTCGTCCAGCAACCGGCGGACATCGGCGCAAGATGACACAGAGCGTTGGTTCGATAATTATAGAAACCGCCATTCGGACAGAACAGAAAATACTCATGCATCGTATAGACGGCGGGCAGGCCCGAGGCGGCGATCGGCGCGCCTATCGCGGGAGACAGAGCCTTCGCCCAGCCATGCACGTGAACGATCGTGCGATTCTTCGGCAATTTGGCGAGCAGCGCCTCCAGAGCGGCGCAGGCCTTGCGGTTCCAGGCGCCCTGCACGGCGGCGGCGGCGCGCGAAGGGTTCTCCAATATGTCGTGCTGATCGAGGCATAGGCTCTCGATTCCCGAAGCGCCGAGGCGCGAATCAACCGGGCCGCAGGCGCAGAAAAAAATGGGCGTCGCGCCCGTCGCCTTAAGACCAAGCGCGCTTTCGATCGCCACCTTCGATTGGCCGCCGCTGACATAGCCGTGATCCACGAGAATCACGACGTTCATATCTCGCTCCGCTGGCGGCATTGGCGCTCCGGTGAAAAAAGGGTGGTCCGTTCACCGAGCAAATTAAGCGCGACGCCTTAATTGAAGCCGAAGAAAGCAACCTGAGCGCCGGGCGAAAAAGCCGCTTGCTCGGGCAAGCCTGATTTCGTGAAAGAATTGGGAAACCATTGCGGCAAATTAAGCGGCTATTAAGCATAATCGCTCATCTTTGCTTCATTGGCGCGCCCGGAACGGAAACGCCCGGCCAGCGCGAAGCAAGGACGAGAGCAAATGGCTTTTAAGATTCTCAGCGCCCGCGCGACCGCTCTGTCGGCGCTTCTCGGCGCGCTCCTCGCTCCGGCCGCGATGGCTGCGGACATGCCCTTCCTCTCGGCCCCGGCTCCCCAGCCCATGAATGAGCAGCCGCTCGAATTCGGCTCGGGCTGGTATCTGCGCGGAGACGTCGGCTATTCCAATATGTCCATGCCGGTCGTGGTCGCGGATTTTGTCAATAACCTCGGCCGCACCGGCGCGGTCTCCGGCGGGCTCGGCTTCGGCTACCAATATAACAGCTGGCTCCGGACCGATTTCACGGTGGATCGTTCGGTGTTCCAGGCCACGAGATCCGAGGGGTCGGTCTGGTGTCCCTATGGCACTGTCGTGTCTGCGGCCGGCGGGACGGGTACGATTGGGCTGCCTGAGGGTTACTTGTACAGCCCGCAAGAGACCTGCACCCCCCTCATCAAATCCACTCTCAACCGCACATCGTTCTTGGCCAACGCCTATATCGACCTCGGCAATTGGTGGGGCTTCACTCCATATGCCGGCGCGGGCCTTGGCTTCTCCTATCTGCAATCGAGCGGAAGCGACGTCTGGTACCAAAACGGCAACGGTCAGGCTTGGGCGCCCAATCTCGGTCAGGGCGGCGTCCCGGTTGGCTGGGTCAACGCTAACGGATCGCCTGCATTTCCTCCCTACCTGCTGCCGTTTACGCAAATTCTCCAGCAAGGCTACAACGAGAAGAAAGTCTGGAAATTCGCCTGGAACTTCATGGCCGGCGTGAGCTACGACATCACCCAGAACCTGAAGATCGATCTGCATTACCGCCTGCTGGACGCGGGCAGCTACACGAGCTTTACGGGCTTCCCCTCCCCGCTCACTGGGGGCGCAAGCGCCGTGACCCGCGATCTCATCTCTCAGGAAGTGCGCATGGGCTTCCGCCTCGTCTCGGATTGATCGAGCGGGTTCAGCCTGAAATCGAAATAGGGGCGCCGTGCTGGCGCCCCTATTTATTTGCGCGCCGCAGTGATAGGAACCGGGCCGATTAGGTCAACGCTCGGCGCCGCGCTTTCAAGATCGAAACCCATTTCGCTCCCTCGCCGGCTCCGCTCCAATCGCGGATATTCCCTTATGACTGAAACAATCGACGTGCTCGGCATCGGCAACGCCATCGTGGACGTTCTCTCGCCCGCTCAGGACGACGCGCTGCCGCGGGCGGGATTGCGCAAAGGAGCGATGCAGCTCATCGACGAGACCAGAGCCGACGAGCTCTACGCCGCGATGGGTTCGACCACGGTCGCCTCTGGGGGGTCCGCCGCCAATACGATGGCGGGGCTCGCCAGCCTGGGGGCCCGCGCCGCCTTCGTCGGCAAGGTGAAAAACGACGACGCCGGCCGCGAATTCGCCCACGATATCCGCAAGGCGGGGGTGAGCTTCGACACGCCCTTCGCGACGGACGGCGCGGCGACGGCGCGCTGCCTGATTTTCGTTACGCCCGACGGGCAAAGGACCATGAACACTTTTCTTGGCGCCTGTCAGGCGCTCGGACCGGGGGATATCGACGAGAAACTCGCGGCGAGCGCCAAGGTTCTCTATATGGAGGGCTATCTCTGGGATCCGCCCGGCGCCAAGGCGGCTTTCCTGAAGGCGGCCAAGATCAGCCGCGCGCATGGTCGCAAGGTGGCGCTAAGTCTCTCGGACGCTTTTTGCGTAGACCGCTACCGCGACGAATTTCTGGGTCTCGTTCGCGATCGCGTGGTGGACATCATCTTCGCCAATGAAAGCGAATTGCATTCGCTCTACCAGACCGCCGATTTCGATACGGCGCTGAAAGCCTTGCGGGGCGAGAATGAACTGCTCGGCATCGTGACCCGTTCCGCGCAGGGCGTCGTCGTCGCTCAGGGCGGCGGCGTCGTTTCGGCTCCGGCCTTCCCCGTCGAGGAGGTGGTGGACACCACCGGAGCGGGCGATCTGTTCGCCGCCGGTTTCCTGGCAGGCTACACGCAGGGCATGTCTCATGCGCGAAGCGCCGCCCTGGGCGCGCTCGCGGCGGCCGAAATCATCTCGCATTTCGGCGCGAGGCCATTGAAGGATTTGGCGCAGCTCGCGCGAGACAACGGGCTGCTCAATTAAACCCGCCCCCGTTGGGTGGCGTCGAGACTTTCCGAATCACTTGAAGGAGAAACCAAATGAAAGCCAAATTTGGCGCACGCGCTTTTGCGACCGCGATTTTCGCCGCCGTGGCCGGCGCAGGGACGCTCGGCCCTCTACAGGCTGCCGCGCTCGACGAAAGCAAGGCCGTTATCACCGCCAGCGGATTGAAGATCATCGACACGAAGGAGGGAAGCGGCCCTTCGCCAAAGCCCGGACAGCTTTGCAAAATGCATTACACCGGCTGGCTTTATGTAAACGGCGCCAAGGGCAAAAAATTCGACAGCTCGGTCGATCGCGGCCAGCCCTTCACCTTCACGCTGGGACGGGGACAGGTGATCGCGGGTTGGGACGAGGGGGTTGAGTCCATGAAGGTCGGCGGCAAGCGCACGCTGATCATTCCGCCCGATCTCGGCTATGGCGCGCGAGGCGCCGGCGGCGTCATCCCGCCAAACGCCACGCTGATTTTCGACGTCGAATTGCTCGACGTCCAATAAGCGCAGAGGCTAGTTCTACTGCGTCATGAACGAATTTGTCGGCGGTTTCGTCATTGCGAGCCGAAGGCGTGGCAATCCAGGGGGCTGGCGCGGCTTAAGGATTGCTTCGGCTCGCGCTCGCAATGACGGGCGCTGGTCCGGCCCCAGGCCGCTTCGTGACGCAGTAGAACTAGCGCTTGAACAACCAGATCGCCGCGAGAAGGATCACGGCGATCCCAACCAAAAAGCCCCGATCCGAGGCGCGCCGCTCGCGCGCGAGGGCTTCCAACGACTTCGCGGATAGATCGACGCCCCGCGTCGCCTGGCTGGAAAGATGGGCGAGCGCCGTCTCGGCGTCGCTTAATACCTTGGGCAAATGGGTCGCTAGCTTGGCGACCTCCGCCATGCTTCGTCCCGCGTCTTCGATCTTGGCCCTCGGCCCCAGATTGCTCTCGATCCAATCCCGCACCACGGGATCGGAAGTCTTCCAGATGTTGAGCTTGGGATCGAGAGTGCGGGCGACTCCCTCCGCCACCACCATCGTCTTTTGCAGCAACACCAACTCGGTGCGCGTGCGCATGTCGAACAGGGCCGTCACCTCGAACAGCAAAGTGAGCAGGCGCGCCATCGAAATGTCGGAGGCGTTGACCGTGTGCAGCGGTTCCCCGATGGCGCGCAGCGCCTGCGAGAACTCTTCGACCGAATGGATCGGCGGCACATAGCCCGCCTCGAAATGGACCTCGGCGACGCGGCGGTAATCGCGGGTGATGAAACCATAGAGAATTTCGGCGAGGAAACGGCGTTCCTTGAGGCCAAGCCGGCCCATGATGCCGAAGTCGATGGCGACGATCCGCCCCTGATTGTCGACGAACAGATTGCCCTGATGCATGTCGGCATGGAAAAATCCGTCCCGCATGGCGTGCCGCAGAAAAGATTGCAGCACGGTGCGGCCGAGTTCTTTCAGGTCGTGGCCCTCCGCCGCGACGCGGGCGAGGTCGGACAAAGGGGCGCCTTCGATCCATTCCAGCGTCAGCACGTCCTTGGCGGTGCGATCCCAATCGACATGGGGCGCGTGGAAATCGGGATCGTTCTCGACATTCTCGCGAAACTCCGAGGCAGCCGCCGCCTCGAGGCGAAAGTCGGTTTCGAGTTTCACCGTTCGGGCGAGCGTGTCGACGACCTCGATCGCGCGCAGCCGGCGGCCCTCGGACGAAAACCGTTCGGCGAGCCTGGCGACGACATACATATCGTCAAGGTCGCGGGCGAAATGCGCCTCGACGCCAGGACGCAAAACCTTGACAGCCACCTTGCGTTCGCCATCGCTATAGCGCGCCGTCGCGACATGAACCTGCGCCACCGAAGCGGCGGCGACGGGCTCGCCGAAGGCGACGAAAAGCTCGTCGATCGGCTTTCCCAGCGCTTTCTCGACGATTTTGACCGCCGCCTCCCGGCCAAAAGGCTCCATGCGGTCTTGCAAGGCGGTAAGCGCATTAGCGATTTCGCCGCCGACGACATCTGGCCGCGTCGCTAGGAACTGACCGAGCTTGACATAGGAGGGGCCGATCTGCGCGAAAGCCCGCACCAGAGCCCTGGCCCCGCCGCCCGCGTCCTTGCGGGCGACGAGATTGGCGAGCCGCACCGGCAGGCCGGCGGGCGGGGGCAGCAAGGCGGGATCAAGCCCGGCGAAAACGCCCTCGCGCGCCAGGATATAGGCCGCGCGCGCCAATCGCAGAAGATGCCCAAGGCCGAACATCACGAGGAACCGCCGTTTCTGTCTCAATTATTTCGACGCGCCAGAGCGCCGCGTCTTCGGAATATTCGAATTGCGGCGAACTCCGCCCATCAAGCTGGTTGTCGTTATGGCTTCCAGCCCGAGTGGATCGCCACGACGCCGCCCGTGAGGCGCTCGTAGCCGGTGCGGCGGAAGCCGGCCTTGCGGATCATCCCCTCGAAGTCGTCGGCGCGGGGAAATTTCTGGATGGACTCGACCAGATAGCGATAGGGTTCGGCGTCGCCGGCCACGAGCTTGCCGACGGCGGGAATGACATTGAAGGAATAGGCCTCGTAAATTTTGTCCAGGCCGGGCACGGCGACCTGCGAGAACTCGAGGCAGAGGAAGCGCCCGCCGGGCTTGAGCACGCGGAACGCCTCGCCGAGCGCGACCGGAATTCGAGGCACGTTGCGGATGCCGAAGGCGATCGTGTAGGCGTCGAAATGATTGTCGGGGAAGGGCAGAGCTTCGGCATTGGCCTGGATGAATTCGACCTGAGCGTCGAGCCCGCGCTCGCGCGCCCGGTCTCGCCCCACTTCCAGCATGTCGCCATTGATGTCCAGCACGACGATCTTGGCGTCGCTCCCGGCCTTTTTCGCGATGCGGAAGGCGATGTCGCCGGTTCCGCCCGCGACATCGAGATGACGGAAGCCGGGGTGGTTTCTGGTGTTCACCTTGCCGGCGAAGACGTCCTTCCAGAGTCGGTGCAGACCGCCGGACATCAGATCGTTCATGATATCGTAGCGGCGCGCGACCTTGTGGAAGACATTGTCGACCAGCCCCTGCTTTTCTGAGAGCGGAACCTCGGAGAAGCCGAAATGCGTGGAGGCGTCCTGGTCGGAATGGGGATTTGTCATCGCGGACCCGGGTTAGAGAAAAACTGGGCAGGGTATAGCCGCTACACGCGGCCGTGGCTATATGGGGACGAGTCGATTGAGACAGCGCGATCGATTGGCGAGGATGCGTTCGCATGGCCTAACTTGTTTGTGGCAGAGTTCCTTTCGGTCAGTCTCCGCCACGGCTTGGAAGCCGGGTTAACCGGGCTTTAGGCCAGTTTTGGGTTGACGGCGCGGCGTGTTTCCCTGGGCTCTCCGATTCGGGCGGGGAACGGAACCATGGCTGCTTCCTCTCCAAAGCAAGCAGCCTAGCGCTTTCCGACCAGACGGAATCGTCTGGTCGATCAAGAAATCGCTCCAGATTCAAAAAGCTGGAGCAAAATCCAATCGAAAAAGTCTAATAACTTTTTCGGATTTTGCGCTGACGCCAACCTTAACCTTCCCCATCTCGTCGCCAATACATCTGCTCCACGCCTACTTCTGACACACCGGACAATAAAACGTCGAGCGTCCGTTCTGCATCTTGCGCGCGACGACTCCCTTGCAGTCTTTGGTTGGACACGGCTCGCCCTCGCGGTCGTAGACGCGGAAATTATGCTGAAAATATCCCAGCGACCCGTCGGTCTGGCGATGGTCGCGCAGCGACGAACCACCGGCTTCTATCGCCTCCCGCAAAACGTCCTTGATCGCCCGCGCCAGCCGCTCCAGCGTCGGCATGGGCTTGCCCGAGACGTCGACGACGCTCCCCGCCGCGCGAAAGGGCGAGAGTCCGGCGCGGTGCAGCGCCTCGCAGACATATATATTGCCGAGCCCCGCGATGTTTCCTTGGTCGAGCAGCGCGGCCTTGAGCGAGGTCTTGCGGCCATGAAGTTCGTCCGCGAGCTTTTGCGCGTTCATCTCGTTGCCGAGCGGCTCGATCCCGAGCCCTTCGAACAGCGGATGCTTTTCGATCTCGTTCGAGTGCAGCAGCAACATGCAGCCAAATCGGCGCGGATCGTTATAGGTGACGCTCGCGCCATTATCGAAATGAAACACGACATGGTCGTGTGCAGGATTCTGGCCCTTCGCAATATGGGTGTTGGCGAGCGACGCGCCCTTGTCGATGCGGAACGATCCGCTCATGCCGAGGTGCATGACGAGCGCTTCGCCGTCGTCGAGTTCGGCGATGAGATATTTGGCGCGCCGCCGCAGCTTCAGCACGCGGCGCCCGATGAGGCGCTTGGCGAAGTCTTGTGGAAAGGGTAGGCGCAAATCGGCCCGTCGCTGATCGACGCGCGTGAATGTCGCTCCCTCGAACACGGGAGCGAGCCCGCGCCGCACGGTTTCGACCTCGGGCAATTCCGGCATCCTCAGCCTTCTATTTCTTCACGCTTGATCTCGAGTTCGAGCCATTCCTCCTCGGCGCGGGCGAGCTCCGCCTCGGTTTCGCCGAGCACGACGCCCGCGCGGGAGAATTTGGCGGGATCGCGCGCGTAAAGTTCGGGGTCGTCGAGCAGTTGCTTCAATTTCCCGATCTTGCCACGTATCTCGTCCATGCGGCCGGGCAAGGTGGCGAGCCGATGTTGCTCCTTGAACGAGAGCTTCGCCTTCCCCGCAGGTTTTTCCCGCGGCGCCGGCTTTTCCTTCGGCTGCGCCCGCGGCGCCTGCACGTTCGTTCGCGCTTCGACGCCCGCGCCGCGTTGGGCTGTCATGTCCGAGTAGCCGCCCGCATATTCGAGCCACAGGCCGTCGCCTTCGCTCATCAAAACGGATGTGGCGACGCGGTCGAGAAAATCGCGATCATGGCTCACGACGATCAAGGTTCCGGGATAATCGGCGAGCATTTCCTCCAGGAGGTCGAGCGTTTCGAGATCGAGGTCGTTGGTCGGCTCGTCCAGCACGAGGACATTCGACGGCTGCGCCAGGGCGCGCGCGAGCATCAGGCGTCCGCGCTCGCCCCCAGAGAGCTTGGCGACGGGCGTGCGCGCCTGTTCCGGCTTGAACAGAAAGTCCTTCATATAGCCGACGATATGGCGTCGCTCGCCATTGATCTCGACATAATCCGAGCCGCCGCCAGTGAGGGCGTCCTGCAAGGTTCTCGCGGGATCGAGACTGGCGCGGCTCTGCTCCAGCGTCGCCATCGCGAGATTTGCGCCGAGTTTGATCTTGCCGCTGTCCGGCGGAAGGACGCCGGTGAGAAGATTGACCATCGTCGTCTTGCCGGCCCCGTTCGCGCCGACGATTCCGAGCCGGTCGCCGCGCAGCACGCGGGTGGAGAAATTATCCACGATGACGCGGTCGCTGAATGATTTACTGATTCTGACCGCTTCGATGACCAGCTTGCCGGAAAGCTGCGCCTCGCTCGCCTCCAGCTTGACTTCTGAGGTGGGCATGATGCGCTGGCGCCGCTCCGCGCGCAGACCTTGGAGAGAGGCGAGTCTTTTGACATTGCGTTTGCGCCGCCCGGAAACGCCGTGGCGCAGCCAGTGCTCCTCCGCGACGATCTTGCGGTCCGCCTTGTGCTGCTGGCGCTCTTCTTCCTCGAGTTCCCGGTCGCGCCAGGCCTCGAAATCCTTGAAACCGCTGTCGAGATGGCGCGTGCGGCCCCGATCGAGCCAGATCGTCTCGCGGGTGAGATCCTGCAAAAAGCGGCGGTCGTGACTGATGAGCACGAGCGCGGACCGCAAGCCCGAGAGCTTTTCCTCGAGCCAGAGAATGGTTGGTAGGTCGAGATGGTTCGTCGGCTCGTCGAGCAGGAGAATGTCGGGCTGGGGCGCAAGGACGCGCACGAGAGCGGCGCGGCGCGCCTCTCCACCGGAGAGCCGCGAGGGATCCTCCCCGCCGGTCAACCCAAGCCCCTCCAAGAGCATTCGGGCGAAATAGGGATCGTCGAGCGGCCCCAACCCCGCCTCGACGAACTCCATCACTTTATTAAAGCCTGAGAAATCAGGCTCTTGCGCTAGATAGCGCAGAGAGGCTCCCGGCTGAAGAAAGCGCTCGCCGCCGTCCGGCTCGATCTCGCCGGCCGCGATCTTGAGCAGCGTCGACTTGCCCGAGCCGTTTCGTCCGACGAGGCAAAGCCTCGCGCCGGGCGTCACTGAAAAATCGGCGCCGTCGAGCAAGGGTTTGCCGCCCAGCGTCAGCGTGACGCCGGCCAGGGCGAGGAGGGGAGGAGCAGCCATGAGTTCTCGTGCGAGACAAAAGTTTCCGCGCCTGCTTTCCCATGGTTTGGCGCCGGTTGTCGACCCGCCCCTATTTGCGTCAAGGAAACAGGGTGGGGATTGGAGTCGGGCCACGAAGGACCAAAGCGGTTGGCGTGGTTCTCGTCGATAGCGGCTTTTTGTGTCGAGGCGGCGGTCGCGACCGCGACCGATGCGGCCGACCCGCGTCTGCTCGCGGCCAATCCGGTATACCGGCGCAATCCGAGCTGTGCGGGGATCCCCGCGCGTCGGCCTTCGAGAAAATGCCGATTTCGCAGGGTGACTAAGCCATTTGTTTCGCCTACTCCGCCGCGGATATGATCTCGAAGCGCCTGCGCCCCGTGGTTTCGGCGCTCGATGTCGCCGCTACCTTCTATTTCGCCAATCCAGCCGAACTCTATAAATCCACGCATCGCCGGCTGCGCGATTTTCTCGCGGGGCGAAAAGGGCTTGCTAACGAGATCGTCGCCCCGCGCAACAGCGTCGACGTGAGCGAGGCGGAGAATCCGGCCAAAAAGCCCTTTTTCGACAAGCTCGAGGGCGGGGAGGAGGACGCGGCGGCGCTGCTGCTCAATATAAAGGGGGCCGTGCCTTGATCGCGACCTGCCGTCGGACGTCGGCAATTATGCCTACACCACGGAACTCGCGATCATGCGCCGCTGGGCCGAGGTGGAATCGGAACAACGGATTTGCCTGTGCTCGATCAGCGCCACCGTCCCCAAGCTCCGTGATCCCCAAGCCAATATTTTCAACGACGACTGGGTGCGTTTCTTCGACGGCCGTTGCAAGTGGCGGCTGCGCGGCCCCGCCGCTCCTGCCGGTTTCATACCGCGCCGCGACTATCCCCACGAATTCGCCGACCGCTCCAGCATGGTTCTGGCGAGAAAGAAGATCAACGGAGCATGCCATTATCTCGTGCAGGACAATACGGGCGAATGGTGTTCCCGGCTTCGCCCGGCGATCGCCAAACGCTGC
Organism: Methylocystis sp. KS32; assembly: GCA_002862095.1. Lineage (GTDB taxonomy): Bacteria > Pseudomonadota > Alphaproteobacteria > Rhizobiales > Beijerinckiaceae > Methylocystis. The sequence continues at coordinate 781,422 of PHSQ01000001.1, forward strand.
GACGCCAGCCGCGTCTGGCTGACCGAACCCGAACTGAACAAGACCATATACAGTGTTATTCACCTGAGATGAGCGGTGGATTCAGCCGCCAAGCCCCAATTCCCGGCGCACGCGCGCGGAATAGCCGTATAAATCCTCGCGCGTTTGCAGCCGGCCATATTCATCGACATAGGCGGTGAAATATTCGATGTGGATCGGCAGTGGCGTTTTGAGGTTTATGTAACGCTCCGAGCCGCCGATCAGTTTCTTGACACGTTCTTCCGACCAGCCGCTTCCGGGCCCGAGCACCGCCTCGGCGAGCGCGAAGGGGTCTTCGACCCGCATGCAGCCATGGCTGAAGGCGCGCTTGTCGGCCGAGAACAGATTGCGCGTCGGCGTGTCGTGTAGATAGACCGAAAAATCGTTCGGGAACATGAATTTGATGCGCCCGAGCGCATTGCCTTCGCCCGGCGGCTGGCGCACCGTCAGCTTGCCCTTGCTCCAGCCAACCTTCCATCCGCGCTTCGTCAGCGAGGAAAGATCGCCGCCGTGCTTTGGCAACAACTCCTTGTTGATGATGGACTGGGGCACGTTCCAGGACGGATTGACGATGATGAACTGGAGCGCGTTGGAAAAAATAGGCGTCGGGGTTTCTTCCTTGCCAACGACGACCCTGGCGCGGTGCGTCACCGAACCGCCGCGCACCACGGCCAATTCGAATTGGGGAATATTCACCTCGACGCGGTCCTGGCCGAGGTCGCGCGGCAGCCAGCGCCAGCGCTCCATGTTGGCGATTATTTCGGCTTCGATGCGCGGGGAAGCGCCCTTGCCCAAAACAGGCTTGCGCCGCAGAGCCTTACGCGCGACGGCCCCCGAGTCGTCGAGAGGGCTCGCCTCGGCGAACTGGTCTTCACTGTCAAGCGCAATTCCCGCCCGCAGTTCCGCAAGCTTTTCGCGCAGTTCCGCATAACCCCGATGGGGCGGGTTGAAGCCCTGCAGAACCTCGTCGGCCCTATCGCCCGCGCCCGCTGCCCGCGACAGCGAAATATCGATATCGGGCAGGGCCGGGCGCTCTCCAATCAGCCTGGAGATGCGTCTTGGATCGACGCGCGAGCCGGAGGCCTGAGCGACATAGGCGGCGACGGCTTCCGAAAGGAAGAACTCATCCTGGATTTGCGGTTTGCCGGCCTCGACGGCGGGAATGCGGAAGGCGTGCAAATCGAGCCCATCCTCGGCGGCCTGGCGCAATCGCTTCACGACGCCGCGCGCCGCCGGGCTCCAGGCGCCTGCTTGCAACCAGATCGGCGCGAAGTCGTGGCTCTGATAGAATGAGGCGATAGCCGCGCGCGTGCGGCGCCGCTCGCCCCGTGGCGCCACGCGGCTCCAATCATAAAGAGCAATCGCCAGAGCGCGCTGATCTTCTCGCAGCAATTGAAATGCGAAATCCCTGTCGTCGAAAGGGATCGCCGAGATTGGCGGCAGCGTGACGATGGATGAGGCGTCGAGCGGCTCGAACAGGGTGAAATCGGCCTGTCGCGTCGCGACGGGCTCGCCGTTGGCGACCTGCAGCGCCGGCGGCGGCGCGGGGAGCAGGCTCGGCCGAAATGCGACGCTATTGGCGGCCGCGGCCACCCCCGCGGACTGGAAAAGCATCGCCAGCGCGGCGGAAACAAGAGGGGCGATGCGCGAGCGAGGCCCCATGACTTTTTCCCCTGGGCGCGCCCCGGAACATGAGCCGAAAAAATTGAACCGCTTTTCCAATCGGGACATGGTCCGACTCTTTGAATTGGAGCGCTTCCCGTTAGCGTGAACTTCGCGCGCACGGGAAGCGCTCCAGAGGCAAAGTCCGCCTATCGCGGCTTCTATAAGATTTCATTACCCCTAACGTCTTTAAAATTAGTCTATCGCCGCCAGCTTGATATTCAAATCCAGGAATGCGGCCCGCTTGTCGCGGCGCATGAATTTCCTTGCGGCCGTGGCCCGCTCGCCACAGCCGCAACAGATGTCTTAGGTGTTGAAGCGGAAATGGAGGACGTCGCCGTCGGCGACAATGTATTCCTTGCCCTCAAGTCTAAGCTTGCCGTTCTCGCGCGCGCCCGCCTCGCCCCTGAAGGCGACATAATCCGCGTAGGCGATGGTTTCCGCGCGAATAAAGCCTTTTTCGAAGTCGGTGTGAATGACGCTCGCGGCTTGCGGCGCGCGGGTTCCGGATTCAATGGTCCAGGCGCGCGCCTCCTTGGGTCCAACCGTGAAATAAGTGATGAGATGTAATAATTTATAACCTGCCCGAATGACCCGGTTAAGTCCTGGTTCGGCGAGCCCGACCGCGTCGAGATAGTCCTTCTGATCTTCTGGGGGCAGGACCGCGATCTCGCTTTCGATTTTGGCGGAGACGACGACGCAGGCGGCGCCTTCCTCGGTGGCGCGGGCCTCGACCTTCCGGGAGTGAGGGTTGCCGTCGGCGGCGGCCGCTTCCTCCACATTGCAAACATAGAGCACGGGCTTCGACGACAGCAGGCCGAGGCCCGCGAGCGCGGGACGCTCCTCTGGCTTGATCTCGACCAGACGGGCGGGCTTTCCGTCGCGCAGCAGCGCGAGGCAGCGGTGGACGAGATCAACTAGCTCCTTGGCCTCCTTGTCCCCGCCCTTGGCCTTCTTCTCCAGCGCCACGACCCGTTTCTCGAGGCTTTCGAGGTCGGACAGCATCAGTTCGGTTTCGATGGTCTCGATATCGCGCAAGGGGTCGACGCCCCCTTCGACATGGGTGACGTCGCCGTCGTCGAAACAGCGCACGACATGGGCGATGGCGTCGCATTCTCGAATATTGGCGAGAAACTGATTGCCGAGCCCTTCGCCCTTCGAGGCGCCGCGCACGAGACCGGCGATGTCGACGAAGGTCAGCCGGGTCGGGATGATCTGCTTGGAGCCGGCGATCTTGCAAAGTTCATCCAGCCGGGGGTCGGGCACGGCGACCTCGCCCACGTTGGGCTCAATGGTGCAGAACGGATAATTGGCCGCCTGCGCCGCCGCGGTCTGCGTCAGCGCGTTGAAAAGGGTCGATTTGCCGACATTCGGCAAACCGACGATGCCGCATTTGAAGCCCATGGCCGGTCCCGCTCGAGGAAAAGAATTGGTTGCGGCGCGGTATGGGCGGGCCGGGCCGAAAAGGCAAGAGGAGGCGGCGGCTCCTCTGGGGCAGAGTCATGAATTGTTAAACCCACTTTCGGCGTTTGGTGAGTTTTTGGGTTGGCGCTGGCCCCGACCGTCGAGGCGAACGCATCCGCTCGCCGTCTGTGTTCAAAGCAGTAAATTCGCTCATCGCCGTGTCCATCTAACCTATGGCGAAAGGGTTGCTTTCTCCAGCAATAGGGTCTGAATTCATCGACGGATTTATCGATATTACTTAAGCTTTACGCAGCGAGCGTGGTTAATATTTTATTACAGAAGGGCTAATCCGTTTGCGCACTGTTACGAAACGTTAATTTGATGTTAATAATCGATTTTCCCGATTGGGAAGAGTTCGAGTAAGGGTGGGTCGAATGAAAGCGAAAACCTTAATGGCGGCGGCTCTCGCGATGGGAGTGATCTCGGTCGCAAGCGCACAGACGGCGCCTTCTGTGACGGACACGTCCAAAAAGGGAAGTCTGTTGATCTTCCCGATGATTAATGTCGATCCCTCGATCAGCGCCGACACCATCGTCGAAATCTCGAACGACGAGACCTCGCCGGTTCAGGTCGAGTGCGAATATGTCAACGAGCAGAAGGGCCGGGTGGACTTCTCGTTCAACATGTCAGGCAAAGCGACCGTCTCCTGGGATGTCGGAACCGCGACCGGAGATGGCGTTTTTCCCCCGCAATTCCCGAGCTACGGCGATTATCCGGTGTATGGCAGTCTCTATCGCGGCGAACTGGTTTGTTTCGCCGTCAATTCGGGGCTGACCGGACAGATCGCCTGGAACCATCTTCATGGAACGGCCACCGTCGAAGCCGTAGGCAGCGCGGTCAAATACAGCCCCTGGAGCTTCTGGGCGCTGGATAGCAACGGACCAGCCACCGACAACAGCTGGATGGGAACGGCCGGCAATATCCAGTTGACCGGGGCGCCAGGCGCTTACGACGCCTGCCCGCTCTACAATACGACCTCGTTCATGCCGAACAAGGGCACGCTGGGCAGCATCACGACCAACCAGAACTATCTGGCGGTCGCAAGCTGCAACCAGGATCTGCGGCAGGATTATCAAATTCACACCACCAAGCTGCTGTTCAATGTGTATAACGCCCAGGAGCAGGGATTCTCCGGCAGCTACATCTGCATCGACAGCATCGCCTTCATGCCGCTGGGCGACTCCAACACGAGTCTGACCAATCAGACTAACTTCGACTACAAAACCCTCGGCACGGCGAACGCCATGTATGACGTGCAAGGCATTCCCAGCACTCAGTGCACAGGTTCCTACGCGGGCGCGACAAGCGCCGGCCTGCTTGGCGTGGTGGCTTCCTACGCCAAGATCTCCAATGGGACGCCGGCTGTATTGGGCAGTAATCTACACTCCGCTGGCGCGCAGCCTGGTTTCGTCTATTGGGATCCGCGGCAGCCGGTGCCCGCCACCAAGAAGCGCTAAGCATGTGGAAGAAAAAGAACGGCTAGAGTCCGCTTTTATCGAGCACGGCGCCGGAATTTTCCGGCGCCGTGCTCCAGTCGGATTGGTTCGAAAAGAAATAATGCCAACGGCCTTAAAGAATACGGTGACACGCCCGTCTTTTCCCTTTAAATAGCCGATACAACTCATAACCGCCCGCCTCGGAAAACACGATTGCGCGACAATTGCCACGCTGGGTGACATGATGCGGAAGGCCGGGGACAACGATACCGGCGATGCCGGTCATATACTCTCGGTAGCATCGGACAGATATAAGGTAATTCAGGGCGTGTCACCGTAATTGCGTAATTGTGTCAAAGTAATTTGTAATTCGTGTCACCGTAATTCGCGTAATTCGTGTCACCGTAATTCGAAGCTCACCCCGCACCAAAAAAAAGAAGCGATCAAACGCCGTGACGCGGGCGAGCGGACGCGCGAGATTGCGCGTATGTTCAATGTCTCGCACAGCACGATCTCGAGACTCGCGTAGTCGCTGCCGTCAAGTCACGGTGCAGCCCGCATTGTGTAGCCCTCTGGCAATTTATAGCCACTTTTCACGATGATGGGTTCAAATTCCATAATCCTCGAAGCCTTGATGCAAACGCCGAGATTGTTCGGTACCTGAGAGTTGACCGAGGCATTTGCTTGCGTTGGTGCTGGAATAATTTGAATTTTGCCGGTCACCAAATTCACCATTACGCCATAGACAATTCCGAGCAACTTCACTCTTGTCGCTCCGAACATCGTGTTGCCTTCGCGGGTCGTGAATCCATTCTGATTATAAAGCAAGACGGGCGAGCCGCTTGAGCCAGGAAAGATTGAAGCGTCGATTAGAAACTCTTTCGCGTTGTTGAAGTCGATATAGGGGGGCGTCGCTGTTATCCCTCGACGAAACACCGGTATGTTATGCGCTACGTCGATAATGCCGTTCGGATACCCGACAACCAATATGTCTTCTAGTGGCGTCAGCTCCGCAAATTCGGTTTCGGTAGGCACCAAGGATGGATCGAGCATGACTAGAAATGGTTTCTTGCCTTGTTTGCCTATCTGCTCCAGCAGACCGGCGCACGGCATGATTGTGAGGTCAACGGCAGGGTCCGGATGAGGAATCCATTGCGTCGGAAAATCGGGCACAGTCATGTCGATGAAATTGCTCAAATCGGGAGTGCCGTCCGCCTTCTGTATCGTCAACCTCAGATGACCAGTCGTGGCCCCCGCGATGACATGCTTGTTGGTCACGATTACCGGCACGTTTTCGTTCACATGCGGGAAAAGCGCGAAGAAAAATCCGGTCCCAACCGAAAAGCTCCCCTGCCCCACCTCGCATGTGATTTTCACCGTCGAATGAAGAAGCTTTTCTGACGGAGTCATCTTTGTAGCTTTCTGAGGGGGTTGCTGGGCCGACGCTTGCTCAATCCAACTGGTTGAAAGCCCAAGAAGACCGCCTAAGCCGCCAAATATCGCTGTACGGCGCGACGGGACATAATCACGGATAGGCATCTAAGGCCTCGTTGTACGTTCGCTGCGGACATTTTCAAGCTATACCCCGCTCACGCCAGAACCGGAAAATCCTTCGGATTGATGACGCGGATGTTGTCCGAATTACGGTGACATGAATTACGGTGACACGCCCGTCGTTTCCCTTTAAATAGCCGATACAACTCATAATCGCCCGCCTCGAAAAACACGGTTGCGCGACAATTGCCACGCTGGGTGACATGATGCGGAAGGCCGGGGACGACGATAGGGGCGATGCCGGTCATATACTCTCGGTAGCATCGAACAGATATAAGGTAAATACGGGCGTGTCACCGTAATTCGGGCGTGTCACCGTAATTCCTGGTCTTCGATCTCCATCGTCGCCCCGCCTTTCCTGCGTAACGACGCCAGTTCCCGAAGACGTGGTCAACCTGGTCCGCCGAGATGTCCAGAGGCGATGCCCGTGGCTTCGCCGCACCGCTTACGGTAGAACAGCGCCGGGTGATAGCGAAGGGACGCGGCATCGAGTTGGGAATTGCCAGTCGGCCTTGACGTGATGCTTATTGCGGTTGTCCTGCCAGGCGGCGAGGCTGCGCGACTCCGGCAACGTGCCCGCCAAGGTTGTGGTAGTTTAACTAAGAAGGTGAAAATCCGATCGAGCACGGGGGCGATTGATGAATTCAGGCATCAAAGAGATCGGCAAACTTCCGTTCATCTTCATCGCCCTGTTTTTGGCGACGTTTGGTTCGCCAAGCGTTCTGGCGACGGAGCCGGAGTTCAAGCCTATGTTAAAAAAGGTCGTGCGTCTGAGATGCCACATGGAATATTGCGGCTGGTATAGAATCGAGACCGCGAAAATCCTTGGAACGTCATCGAAAGGCGTTCTGTACGAGCTCAATACAAAGTTTTGGCAGTCGCACCATAAGAACGGGAACTATGAGCGCCCGGCCCCGAGGACTGACCAAGAAGCCGCGACGCAATTCATTTTTTGCTCCAAACAAAAACCAACGCTGATCGAGCGCCAGGGGAACGGCGCGGGCTGGACGGCCACGCCGTTGCAGCCGGGCAATAGCAAGGTCATGGCTGGCGCGACGGAAAGCGCCTATGCCGAATACTGGGCGGCCTGCCATCACGCCGCGGTCGAGGACGTCTACGACGAAGGGGACCAGCTGGGCAAAAAGCTCGGCTACCGATTCTCGGGAGAAGACATCGACGAGGATAAGACGCTTGCCGCGCCGTCCGACGTTTTGAAATGGTGACAGGGTGCGGCAAGTGGTCAGTTCTCGCAACGGGAGGCTGTGTTTGCCGGAAACGGAGCCGCGAGCTGGGAAGACGGTTGCTATGCCTATAGATTTTGAAAGTTCGCGATCCGTCGTTTTCAAACAGGAAACAACGCCGTCCGTACTGCGTGAGGTCTTCAGGCTTCGCGCCTTTGTTTGGCGCACTCTTGCGGCGAGCCAGTGTTATGGAGAAGAATGGACGGACGAATTTGATGCGCTCGCCTTGCATTGGGTCGCATATGTAGATGGCTCCCTTGGAATTACGGTGACACGCCCGTGTTTCCCCTTTAAATAGCCGATACAACTCAAAATCGCCCGCCTCGAAAAACACGGTTGCGCGACAATTGCCACGCTGGGTGACATGATGCGGACGGCCGGGGACCACGATAGGGGTGATGCCGGTCATATACTCTCGGTAGCGCTGAACAGATATAAGGTAAATACGGGCGTGTCACCGTAATTCCAAGCTGGACCTGCGTAAGATTAGCCCGGTGCCTGAATTCAATCAGAAGCTCCAGAAAAACAGCGTAATCCCGAGTGTGAATGCTCTTCCGCATCATGCAGTGTGAGAGTGCATGCGATTTTCGAATAGTCCAAAATGGAATGTTGATTCAGCGTGCCGGGCGCCAACTTCCAGCCTCTCGTCGATCATCCGGCGCTTATCCAAGCCACCCGCCCTCAGCACCGACGGTTCTCGCCGGCGGCTTACTCACAGGCAAGCAGACAACGCCGGGAATTTTACCTTCCCCAGCCGACCCCATCGCCTTCGAGTCATTGCATTTCGGGAGGGCACTCAATCTGTCTTAGAGTCTGTCCGCGAACATCATGTTGGATTGCATAGCTTTCTGAGCATGAGGCGGATTGAGGCGATGCGCAGAAATGCGAGCGCCTTTCGGTTGAGGCATTCCCAATCCTTAGCCAATCTTCGACACCGACCGAGCCAGGAAAAAGTTCGTTCGACGACCCACCGCCTTGGCAAGACCTCGAAGCCTTTCGCTGTGTCAGAACGCTTGACGATTTCCGTCACGAGGCTTGGCAAAGCTTTCTTCTGCGCCTCGCAAAAGATTGGTCCCTGATATCCGCCATCGGCGAACAGCTTTTGCAGAAACGGAAATCTCCCAAACATTGTGCGCAGAACAAGAACGCCGCCGTCTCGATCCTGAATGTCGGCCGGATGAACGATCGCATGAAGCAGCAGGCCTATCGTGTCGACGAGAATATGCCGCTTCTTGCCGTTGATCTTCTTGCCCGCATCATAGCCGTGCGGATCAATGCAGCGCCCCCTTTTTCCGCCGCTTTCACGCTCTGGCTGTCGATGACGGCGGCGGTCGGGCTGGCGTCACGCCCGGCGGCCTCGCGACACTTCACGTAAAGCGCGTGGTGGAGACGATCGAGCGTGCCGTCATAGGTCCAAAGGTCGAAATAGCCGTAAACTGTGCTCTTGGGCGGCAAATCCTTCGGGATCGCGCGCCACTGACAGCCCGTCGAGAGAACATACATGAGTCCGTTCACGACCTGCCGCATGTCCACCCTGCGCTTGCCGCCGCCGCGCTTTGCCGGCGGGATCAAGGGGGCGATCAATGCCCACTCCGCGTCCGTGACGTCGCTGGGATAACGCAGACCGCTACGGTCGTAGCGCGCGCGATTTTCGTTCGTCCACATCGGCGACCCCTTCGAGAATCAGGCCGCCACATCGAATCATAAAAGACTCATTCGACTCAACTTCTGCTCGGACAGACACTTACAAATTTGTTATTCATCCAACCTTTCATAAGAGGCCTCTTTCCGAGAACCTCCTCGACGAATACCCATTGGCGGTCTTCACTGCACAACGATAAGCCGAAATCATCGCGACATTGTTCGGTGCCTACCAGCATTACATTCGGCGGCAGGACCTGACCAACTACCTTGTAGTGCGGGCCGGGACCGTTGCGCAGATTTACAAAACCGTCCGGCGTCCGTTCGCTGACCGCGCAGAACGATTGAGTCGCATGGCCGGCGGTGATGAGAAGAGCGAGAATGGAAATCGCTCCGAGACTCCACCCTAACCTTTTTAGCATTGTTCCTCCGGAAGCAGGCCCTCTATCTCTCGAAAAGTAAGCCACGCGCCCATTAACGGACCGTAGGCGATTTCCGCTTTACATTTCGGGCTTCCGATCCGTTCGATGATTCGCAGAGGCCCATTATGGCTGACACCATTCCATCCGACAGCTCGATTGAGACTGTCTGGCCACATTTGGTTGAGGCCCGTGCCTACGTGGCGGGCGTGTTACATAAGCTACGGGTCTGCGCCAGGTTGCACGGTAATGCGCATGTAAAAATTGGCATCACCGGGACCGGCCAATATCCTGCCTTTCGTATATTTTACGTCGATGGCGGGGGCAAAGAGATGCATGAGGGGGCGTTTTACGACAGCGGCGCACCTATGCACGACGCAGACCCTGACAGCCCCAACTGGAGCACCATCTCCATGTCGTATCAGGAGGTCGATGCTTTCCTCAGGGGCAAATCCGGATTTAAGGGCAACGCGCCCACCCCGCCGTTCAGTTGAATTACGCCACCAAGCGCGGTTGTTTACGCGCAGTGAGGCGCGTCCCCCGTCGTCGGCGCCCCTCGAAGTCTGCCCGAAGCCCCCCCGCAATGTGCCGCGTTACCCCAGTCAAACCCGAATTACGGCGACGCGCCCGTATTTCCCCTTTAAATAGCCGATACAACTCATAATCGCCCGCCTCGAAAAACACGGTTGCGCGACAATTGCCACGCTGGGTGACATGATGCGGATGGCCGCGGACAACGATAGGGGCGATGCCGGTCATATACTCTCGGTAGCATCGAACAGATATAAGGTAAATACGGGCGTGTCACCGTAATTAGTCGATAATCCCGGCCCTGTCCGACGCGAGGTTCCGGAATTTGTTGCAAAATAAACCGCAACTGCATGATCGGGGCCTCCTCGAATCAAGAAGCCCCTTTCGAATCAAAAAATCATATGTCGTTCAAGTCGTTAAATACATTTGGCAAATCGCCCTGCTAGGGGGGCGCGATGCTGGACTCCAGGTTAATTTTGGCTGATGTTTCCGGCTGCAGGAGACCGCTGTTGTTTTCCGCAGCAATGATAAGTTCAATCCTCTCCTTTCCCTCGAGATTTGGCGCTTGCGACATCGCAGTCACCTTTCCTTGAAATAACCGGCCGGGGACTCTTTCGACGCCGAACGAAATTTCGTCTCCGACCTTCCAACGCCGCGCGATCGCCGCGTCAACACGCACTTCGACTTTGACGATGCTGAGATCCGGGGTGACGAGGAATGGCGGTTCGCTTCCGGCGCTAACCTCCATGCCGACTTCCGCGGCGCGAGCGATGATGGTTCCAGCGATAGGCGATTTAAGCTTCGTCCGCTCAAAAGCCGTTCGCGCCGCCTTCATCGCGGCTTCCGCCATGGCGACCTTCGTATCCTCGCGTAAAATGCGAGCTCGCGCCCGATCATTCGCTTTGCGCGCCGCGCTAAGCAATTGTCGGCCGTGCGCCCCGCCTGCTTCCATTCTCTCAACGGCGGCTTTCGATTTCGCCGCGTCGGCTCTAACCTTCTCCGCCTCGGCGGCGACTTGTCGAAGAACGGCCGCGTCGCGCGCCAACTCCTCACGGAGCGCCCGCGCTGCAATCGTCGCGCAAAGCTGTCCAGCCTGCACCACCGCGCCCACGTCACAATAAACTGCATCGACAACGCCTGAAATTTCAGCCTTTATCGGGGTCGCGTCTAAGGCGCTGATCGTCGCCGCGGCGGCGACGGCCACTTCGTGCGGCGATTGCTCGGCGTGATCGATGCGCCAGTAGCGCCAACCGCCCCACAAGGCGGCGCTGGCAATTGCCGAGGTTATTAGGACGCTCACCAAAATAGTCCAGCCGCGCTGGTCGCCAAGTCCGCCGCCAAGCGCTCGGTCGAAGGCGGTCGGTTTTTGCGCTCCATCTGACTTCGAGGGGCCTGACCTTGGCGTATGCGTAGAGCGTCCAATCCGCGCCGCGGCGTATTCGTAAATATCTTCTTCCTGCGCATTGTGAATATGAACAAGCGACACGATAGACTCGACGATACGTTGAGCATCCCGAACGATATAGGGTTCGACATCTTGGGGGTCCAATCCATCCACAAGGCGCGCTAGTAACCTGGCTTGATGGAGAATTTCGCGGTGCGCCCGGCTCATCGCGCTCAACCCGTGTTCGTCCGCGAGAAACTTCGATACGCGCGGATAGATCGTCTCTTCATCTTCGCGCTCATGTTTGACGACGCCTTGTCCGACAATCGCGTTGGCTTCGACAATGAGCTTGGCCGCTTCTTCAGATTCGCAACCATCTAACGAGTCTGCGATCTGTCGTAGTCGTTCTAAACTTGTTTCAACTCTTTCGTGATCTTCTCGTAAAACCCCTGCCGCCGCCTCCGGCATGGGTAGCGCCTCGAAGGCGCTACCTGGACTGAGTGCTCGCAGCGCATTGAGAATGACCGCGACGTCGATCGCTTCCTGGATAAGGGCGCCGGCGACTGGCGTCACATGGCCGAACGCCGCCGCGATCATGGTGACGCCGGACATCGCCATGCCGGCGACGACGCTCTGTAGGGCGATGACGCGGGTGCGCTTACCGATAGCGACAGCCTCGGCGACGCGATCAAGCCGATCGACGAGCAGGACCGCGTCCGCCGCCTCGGAGGAAGCGCTCGCGCCGCGGGCGCCCATGGCCATGCCGACATTCGCGGCGGCGAGCGCGGGAGCATCGTTAATGCCGTCCCCGACCATCAGCGTGGGAGCCATGCGGCATTCCGCGACCACGGCCTCGACCTTATCGGAGGGAGCACGTTCGGCGAGCACCGCATCGAGATCGAGCGCGGCGCCGATGGCTTCGGCTGGCTCCACCCGATCGCCGGTCACCATCACGATTTTTTGGACGCCGGCGCGACGCAGGGCGTTGATCGCTCGCGGCGCCTCACGCCGTAACTCGTCAGCGAACAATAGGACGGCGACGACGATTCCTTCGACTGCGACGAAGACGGTAAGCGCCGAACGCCAAGAGGCGCGTCGGGCTGCGCGCCTCGCCCAGTCCTCGAGTTGCCCGTTCGGGCGGACGAACCGCAACGAGCCGACCGAGATCTGCTTTCCCTCGACCATGCCCTCTAGGCCAGCTCCCAAGATTTCTCGAAGATCTTGAGGCGCCGCCAACACGAGGCCTTTGCTCCGCGCGGTCGAAACGATCGTCGCGGCGAGAACATGGTGGGAGGCTTGTTCGAGCGACGCGGCGAGACGGAGGGCTTCGTCGGGCGAAGTTCCCCGAGCCGTTTCGATCGAGACGAGTCTCGCTCCACCGACTGTCAACGTGCCCGTCTTGTCGAACAGCACAGTGCGGGTCCGAGCCAAAATTTCGAGTGGTCCGCCGCCCTTTATCAAGATGCCGCGTCGTGCGGCTAGCGAGGTCCCGCCGATAAAGGCCGCCGGCGCCGCCAGGATCAAAGGGCAGGGGGTAGCCGCTACGACTACCGCGAGCGCTCGGATGGGGTCGCCGGAGAACCACCAAGCGCCGCCCGCGACGATAAGCGTGACGGGCAGAAGCAGCAGCGCATAACGATCCGCCATGCGCATGAAGGGAGCTTTGGCCGCCTGAGCCGCGCTCACCATCCGGACGATGCCGGAGTAAGTGCTCTCGCCGGCGGTGGCGCTAGCTTTCATCTCGAAAGCTTCGCCAGCGTTGACCGTACCGCTCCTAACCGCTTCACCCGCCTTCCGGGCGACTGGAATCGGTTCGCCCGTTAGGGCCGCCTCATCGATCAAAGCCGCCGCGCTGGCGACCAGACCGTCAATGGGAACGACTTCGCCAGCTCGGACCAGGATTGCGTCGCCAACGACGATTCCATCGATCGGCACGTCTTCGATCGCTTCGCCGCTTTTCCTGTGGGCGAGACGTGGAGCACGATCGACGAGAGCCTTCAAATCGCGTTCCGCGCGGCCGACCGCAAAGTCCTCCAGCAGATTCCCGCCAGCGTACATGATCGCGACAATAACGCCCGCCAGGCTCTCTCCGAGAGCCAACGCGCCGGTCATGGAAATGAAGGCGATGGCGTCGACGCCAATTCGACCGACCCAAAGGTCGCGGACGATCGAAAACGCCAGGCTGGCGATAACAGGGATCGCGCCAAGTCCACACGCCCATTGCGCTACGCTGGGGAGCTCCAAAAGCCTCGCGGTCAATCCCGCGCCCAGCCCTACAACTGCTATGAGCAGAAGCACTCGATTCAGGATTCGTCCGTCGATCCACATTTCGCTTCTCTCACAAAGAAAGGAAAACTCGAGCTATCCGGCTGAGAAGTCGTTAATTTCGTTGTTTTCCCGTTTCTCGATGGGTTCCGTATAAAGAACGTCGAGCGCCGTGTTGGCGAGCAATGTAAGCGGCGTCGCAAGGAAGGCGGCGGAGGCTCCAAAGAGCAATGCGCAGGAAATTACGGACAGCAGCGTGATGACCGGCGGCAAGGAGGTCGCCTCCGCCTGTATGCGCGGCGTGATGAAATTTCCTTCGACAAAGTGCACGCCGATGTACATCGCGATTACAGCGGCAGCCTGATAGGGACCCTGCGCCAGAGCAAAAAGCGTGGCGAGCATGGCTGTGATGACGGATCCGACAAAGGGCACGAACGACATCAAGCCGCCTACGAGACCGAGGACGAGCGCCGCGTCAACGCCGATAAGCCAAAGCCCAAGACCAGAAAGCATGCCGACCGTGGCCATCACGGCGAGTTGGCCAAGAAGCCATCGGCCAAAAATTTTGCTCGTCGCCTCGAACAACACCAATGCTTTTGAACGGGCGGGCAGGGGCAAAAGTCTCAGCGCGCCAGCCCGATAGCGTTCTGGTTGCGCCGCCAAGTAGACCGCGACGATCGCCATCACCATGAGTGAACCGGCGGCCCCGAGAAAAGAGCGCATGATGGGAGAAATTGTCTTCGCGAGCCAACCCGTCGTCCCAGACAGATCGTTGAGTTCCAATTTGGCGGACAAATCCCGGACGAGCGGACGCGCTTCGAGTTCATTGGTCAGCCATTGAACGCCGGCGGGAATTTTGTTGGCCAGTTCTCGCAACTGTTCGTTGATCGTCCCTCCAAAAAACCACGCCATCAAGCCCAGCAAGATCAAGTTGGGCGTCACGACAGCCAATAAGCCGAAAGCATATCTAACTTGAAACCGTTGCGCGAGAAATGACGCCGCGGCGTTCATGCCATTGGCGAGCACGACCGCCCCAAAGAAAATGAATATAACGTCCTTTAGCGTCCAGGCGGCTAAAGCGGCCGCTGTCATCGCGAGCAGGATCGCCGCCTTGCTTGTGAACATTCCCAAGGGCGCCCCGATTCTTGAACGATCTTCCTGCTGCATGGCGGTAAGGCTCCAGTTGGATAGGGGGCGCGTTCGGTTTCGTCCGTCCCATCAATTCGGGTCGAGCGTCGGCGGCGCTCAAAAGAGTTTGCGCAAGTTGCGTCGCTGAGCGAGGTATCCCAAGAACAATTCATCCGCCATCGTGTTGCGTGGCATTCTTGCCCGCGAATGCAGCGAGCATTGAGCCGCCTGCGAATAAGAGAACTCTCGCTCCGATAATCACGCCCCACATGTCAGCAAGACGATCTCTGCGATGATCAAAGCTGCGCCGGTTAGGGTCGTCGGCGACACGCTCTCGGAGAACCAGAGAACCGAGACGATCATTACGATGAGAACGGTTCCGGACACCATCACGGGATAGGCTATGTTCTGAGCCAGTCCGCGCAGCGCCTTTCCGTAGAGGATCAGATTGACAAAGAAGAAGAGAGTTCCCGCGATGAACCACGGCGAGAGATAGGCGAGAAATGACCCGTCCTCGGTTCGTTGCGAGAATACTTTCAGCATCAGATTGCCGAGGGCGTTGGCCGCTATGGCGAAGGTGAGCAGGGTCCAATGATGCGCCAACCGTTTCTCCCGCTTTTTCGTGTGAACCGTCCGCTAACAAACGTCCTGAAGCTTCTGCCGTTCTTCGACCTTGTTCGATGGACGAGAGCGCGGACGCTGGAAAAAGAGAGGAGCCTCGACCTCCACTCCTGGGGCTCTCGCGGGTCTTCGTAACAGGGCGCCGAACTCGATCTTTTCAAAAATAGTTTTGCAGGGCGCCACGGCGACGGACGTCGAGCGTCGCGCAATGAAAGGATCCTCCGAAGCCTGCGTAATGTAAAAAAGGACAAGGTATGAGTTCGAACCCCCATTCCTTCGTCGCCTTCATCGTCCGTTTGTGATGCGGATCGACGATGACGCGCCTTTCGTCGATCATCAAAACGTTCATGTTGAGCCATTTTCCGCAAAGCGATGTCATTTTCAACAGGCGGTGCTCTATGGGATCGGGCTCCGGAGCGATCAAAATCTCCCATTTCTTCATGATCGCAGGCAGGCGCTCGACACCGATATATTCTGGATTGATCAGAAATCGGCCGGGTCCCAGAGGAAGCACGGTCGTGTCGATATGCATGGGCGTGCGACAGCGGCTCGGCGCTTCATGAATGCGATACTCCGCCCCAAGATGGCGCCGGAGCCAATCGATGCCGAAAGCGTTGGTCACGTTGCTGCGGGTGACGAAAAGGTCCCGTCCGCAGCGAAAAAAATCGGCGGCGTCGAACACGGGTTCGCACTCGGTAAGAATATAGGAGATGGGCGCGCCCGGCTCCGGCGTGCGAAAATCTGGATCGAAAAGGTCCCCGAGAAGTTGGGGTTTCGGGGCCGAAGTCCAATGCGTGCCCATGAGAAAATATTCCTTGAGCAGCGTGCGATAGGAGTGGGTTTCGAAATAGCGACAGGGCCACGCCATCGGCGTTTCGATGATCTCGTCTCCGACGACCAGCTGGCTGTCGCGCGGGCAGGCGTTACAAAAGCCGCGCGACGTCCAATTCAGGGTCCCGAACTGCCTGCGATAGTCCGCGGCATCGGGCCGTCGCACGACGATGCCCAACGATTCGATAAGCGCGATAAAGCCGTCGAACTCCCGCTGCGCGGGTTTCACGAGAATCGAAGGTTAGCGGAACCCTGCCGCAAACGCCTGGGCGCGCGCCGCCAGGGCGGGGAGGTTGCAGGCGACAACCGGGTGGTCCGCGGGGATCACGGCGCCTTCAAGACGCCCGACGATGATCTCCTCCAGCGGATCCCACTCATTGTGAGTGCACACGGGCGAAGTCGCGCCCGCTTCGCGGAAACTGGGATCGCGCGTCAATTCGTCCATAGTCGCACCCTGTCTGTGATCATTGCAAGGAGGGTAATCTTCGTCAAGGCGGTGGAGAAGGGAACAATTTCTCCCACGAATGGGCGAGCTCCCGCCGCGCGCCTATCTCCCTCGCCCTGATTAACCCCTATTATTCGTGGCGGCGCAATTTTTTCGTCGACGCGCCGTTTCGTTGGCGGGGCGCTCGTGTGCGCTCGGCTTTTTCACCGCTTGAAGGACTGCATTTTTTGGCAGACGTTGGAGGGCTATGAGAGGCGAACGGGGCGCGCCGCCATGGCGCGCCGCATGACGCCGCCGTCCGAAAAAATGCGTCCGCCATCGAACGCGGCTGTGACTTTTTTGCCCTGGACGGCTGGAAACGAGAAAGCGGGAAACGTATCCTTTGTCATGGTGGGCGAGGCAGGTTGGTGGAAGCGGAAAGGGTTGGTGTCAGCAACCGAATCCTACGCCGCTTCAGCCCTCTATGCTACGCTCGCCAGCCAACCAACAACGCCGTCATGAATAAGATGGGTTAGGTAGTTCGCATTTGGGAGAGAGGCGGCGTGGGCGCGTCAGCTATTTTCCATTTGAAATAACGATTACGTCAGTCCAATCCATCATCGGGGCAATGCTGAATCTAAACGGTTGATTTATATTCATGTTTATGTAGTCTCAACTCGCTATGACGGTCGTGTGCGCTCTGCTCTGCGCTAGCAGACGACCCGTTAGCAGCATTTCGATGGCTCACGGCACACGGAGCGCACACCCTTTGGGGGCCTACATTTAGAGGGCTTTCCGACCGGACGGAAACGTCTGGTCGATAAGAAATCGCTCCAGATTCAAAAGCTGGAGCAAAATCTAATCGAAAAAGTCTATCAACTTTTTCGGATTTTGCTCTAGGCATTGCTACGAAATAACATCTTTATATTGAGATCGGACGCGGTGCGATGGCGTACATCCATTCTGGATGGAAGGGGTCGGCGGTGATGTTGAGGGCGGCCATTTCGGCGTCGCTGACCTTCACGCCTTTGGCGTAGGTCTTCTCATCGAGTTCGCAGCGCACTGTGAGGCCGGTTTTCGTCGTCGTCGCCGCGATCAGTTCGACGATCGCCGTTCGGCTGGTCAGCGGTTGCCCGCGCCAATTCTGCGTGATGTGACAGAACAGGCGATGCTCGACCTTGTTCCATTTCGACGTGCCGGGCGGATAATGGCAAACGCCGATGGTCAGTCCGGTCTCGTCGGCGAGCTTTTGCAGTTCGATTTTCCACAACCGCACACGTGAACCGTTGGAGCCGCCGCCGTCCGCCGTGATCATGAGCCGATTGCAAGTTGAGTATCTCTCGCGACTCATCGCCGCGAGCCAGCGCCTGATGGCGTTGACCGCGCATTCGGCGGGCGTCGTGATCGATGCCGACGCTGACACGGCCGGCGTTCGCGCCGACATCATAGACGCCATAGGGAATGGCCTTGCCGAACTCCTTGCCGATGAAGTCGTGCGCATTGACGTCGAGCGGGCGACCTTGCGGCTGGTAATCGCCGCCGGCGTTCTTGTATTCGCCAATCAGTTCTTTTTTCTTGGCGTCGACCGAGATCACCGGCTGGCCGCCGGCCTGATGCGCTTCGACTTGCGCGTTGATGTGCTCGACTTGCGCGTCGCGATCAGGATGACGTCCGCCTTCCTTGCTGTTGAGGGTGACTTGATGGCGATAGCCGAGGCGTTCGAGCAGTTGAGGAATCCGGCTCGCTGAAATGCGACGCCCCAGGTCGCGCAGCTCCGCAGCGAGCTTGGCGTGGCTTTTGGACCCCCACAGCAGCGGTCGTATCGGCTCGCCGAGCGTCGCCGGCTCGAGCAACTTGCGCAGGTCTTTCAGCAGCGTCGGACTCTTGCGCGACAGCGACAGCCGTCAACCACCTGCGCGCTGAATTTTTCTACCGGGGGCGGACGCCGCCAAATCCCGCGGCCCGCGATCAATGGCGCTGCGTGCGAGCCTCCGCCGCCGCGAACAGACGACGCTTTCGTTCGAGAAGACCCGAGCGCGACGCCTGGCAACCGTTCCCTATCGCCGTTTCATCAATCATGCCGCTGTGATAAAACAGCCCTTTAGCCGTTGGGAATCCCCCTCGCCCAAATCGATTCAATTATCTTGCGGCGTCGCGTTAGCCTGCCGATCAAGGCGACGCACAGGATGAGCGCCCAGAGCGCGGGAAAAATTGTTTCGGCGTGAAGCGAAAAGAAAGTCGGGGGCGCGGGTTTGGGCAACCCGCCGTCTATGACGCCTTCCACGCCGAGCGGAAGTTGCTCCAGCACGCGGCCATAGGGGTCGACTATGGCGGAAATGCCGGTATTGGCCGCGCGCACCAGGGGCAGGCCCTCTTCGATCGCGCGCAAGCGCGCCTGCGCGAAATGCTGATAGGGGCCGCTGGTGTGGCCAAACCAGCCGTCGCTGGTCACGTTCAGCAGCCAGCCCGGCCGGTCAGGCCCCCGCTCGACCGCCTGACCGGGAAAAATCGCCTCGTAACAAACCAGCGGCGCCGCTGGCGGCAAGCCGGGCGTCGTCAGCCGCCGCGGACCCTCGCCCACGTCCCATGTCCCTGGGACGAGGTGGTGGACGCCGAGTGGGCGCAGCCATTTCTCCAGGGGCAGATATTCCCCGAAAGGCACCAGATGTTTCTTGTCGTAATAGCCGACGATCTTGTCGCCCTGCACGACCTGGATCGCGTTGAAGATTTTTCCGCGTCCGCCGCGGGCCGCGTCCTCGATGCGGGCGGCGCCGGTGACGAGAACCTTGCCTTGAAGGCCTCCCGCTATGGCGGCGAGAGCTTGCGGTTCCCGCGAGAGCACGAATGGAAATGCGGATTCCGGCCAGATGAAATGCGTGACGTCCGTCACCCCCATGCGATCGGGCGCGGTGGCCTGATCGGAGAGCGCGAGGTAGCGCCGCAAAATCTCGTGTCCGTTCTCGGGGCGGAATTTGGCGTCCATCGGGAGATTTGGCTGCATCAGCCGCAATTTCACACCTTCCACCAATCCCGCCTGGCCTTTGGAGAGGCGGATGGCGCCGAAGGCGGCGAGGACGACCAGCAGCACGACGGCGAGCGCTGTGGCGGGCGAGCCCAGGCGTGTTTGTTTGTCGCGGTCGATCAGGGTGGCGGGCGCGGCGAAGATCAGAACCGCGACGAGGTCGAGGCCGTGGAGCCCGAGGACGGAGGCGGATTGGGCGAATATCGAGGACCCACCGAGGGCCATGCCAAAATCGTTCCAGGGAAAACCCGTGAGAATGCGGCCCCGCAGCCATTCGGCGCCGCCAAGGCCTGCGGCCAGCGCGAAAACGCGCAGCGAACCAGGCGACCACAGCAAACGCGCTGCGGCGAATCCAAGGCTGGTGAAGAGCGCAAGTCCGGCCGGGATGCCGAGCACGGCCAGCGGCAGGGCCCAGGCGTATTGATCCGCTTCGACCAACAGAGCCGAGCCGAGCCACCACAGGCCCGCGACGAAATAGCCAAAGCCAAGCCACCATCCCGCGCCCGCCGCCGAGCGCAGCGACGCCGTGTTGAAGCTCCAGCGGGAGGCGCTTGGGGCGCCGGCCGACCCGTCGAGGAGCCAGATCGCCACCGTGAGCGGGATCGCCATCGCCGGAGTGAAACCAACGGGCTCCAACGCCAGAGCGCCGCTGGCGCCGGCTAGAAAGGCGATGGCTCGGCGCGCCCCGCCGTCGGCGAGAATGATGCGCTGCGGGAGCGTCAAGGCGATGGCGGCGCCGCCGTCTGGATGGTGCGGTTGGTTCATTTTCGCTCTGGAGTCTCGCCGAATCAGCGCAAACGACTTTAACGGGTTTGGGGCTCGCGTCGATTGGCTTCGGCCGAGAGCACGCCTGGAACATGGGGAGGAGCCTCGCGACGGCGGGGACGGCCTGTCGGGCCCGGGCGGGTTTGGGGTTATTGCGGCGCGCAACCACCATATGGACGGAAAGGTTTTCTCAAGGAGAGCCTTTGGCGTCGGCCCCCGCCTTGCGCCTTCTTCTGGTTTCTTGCGGGAGACCATGCTAACAGCCCTGACGACGAGCGTGCGGCCTGCGCGGGCGCTGCGCAAAAAAAGACAATGGGAGCGGAAATGTCCGATATTTTCCAAGAGGTCGACGAAGAGGTCCAAAGGGAAAAGGTCGAAACGCTCTGGGCGCGCTATCAAACGCCGGTCTTCGTGCTGGCGGGGTTGATCGTCGCCGCCACCGGGGCCTGGAGCTATTATTCGTCGGAAAAGACCAAGGCCGCCGAGGCCGCCAACACTCGTTTCATGGCCGCCGTGGCGCTCGCGGATTCCGGCAAGAGCGAGGAGGCGATCGCCGCCTTCAACGCCATCGGCAAGGACGGTCCCAAGGGATATGCGGCGCTCGCCCGCCTGCGCGCGGCCGAGGAACTGGGCAAGACCGACAAGGCGAAGGCGATGGAGATGCTGGACGCTCTCGCCGAGGATAAGAGTATGGATCGAATGACGCAGGAAGTGGCCGAGCTTCGCAGCGCGCTTTATTCGATGTCCTCCGGGGACCGCGAAAAAACCATGCTGAAACTCGCGCCCCTGATCACGCCCAGTGGCGTCTTCCGTTTCAGCGCGCAGGAATGGAGCGGATTGGACGCTCTGTTCGACAATGATTACGACGAAGCCGAGCGCGTGTTCAACCTCCTGATGAACGACCGCGACGCGCCTCAGGGAATGCGCGCCCGCGCTCAGGCTTATCAGGGCCTTTTGCATGCGGCGCGCGGCGTGAAGAAGACGACCGGCGGCGTTACCTCCGTGACCCCGATCATCGAACCCGCGGATGGTTCCGGCGCTTCCGGCGGGCCGGCGCTTGACAAACAGTGAGAAGCGCTCCGCGTTCCTTCCGCGGTCATGAAGAAGGCGACCTTGGGAAAATGGGCTGGCGATCCGGGCGGTCGTCGGCCCTATCGCTTTTCGCGCCTGCGTCTTTTGTCGAAGTGAACGGATTTTGAGCCATGTCGTTTTCGCTCGCAATCATCGGCCGACCCAATGTGGGCAAGTCGACGCTGTTCAATCGGCTCGTTGGCAAGAAGCTGGCGCTGGTCGACGACCGGCCGGGCGTGACGCGCGACCGGCGCGAAGGCGCGGCGCGTCTCGCGGACCTTTCCTTCACCGTGATCGATACGGCGGGTCTGGAGGAGGGCGGCGGGGCCTCGTTGCAGGGGCGGATGCGGGCGCAGACGGAAGCGGCGATCGATCAGGCCGACGCTATTTTGTTCATGATCGACGCGCGCGCGGGCGTGACCCCAGACGACAAATATTTCGCCGATCTGGTCCGGCGGGCGGGAAAACCCGTGGTGCTCGCCGCCAACAAGGCGGAGGGCCGCGCGGGAGAAGCGGGCTATTTTGAGGCCTACGGGCTCGGCCTCGGCGAGCCGACGCCAATTTCGGCGGAGCACGGCGAAGGCATGATCGATCTCTTCGACGCCTTGCGTCTCGCCTTGCCCGAACAAACCTCGGCGCCTGAGGAGCTAGAAGAGGAAGCGACCGGCCTAACATTCGCGGACGACGAGGACGGCAGCGATCTCGACCTTTCCAAGCCCCTGCGCATCACTGTGGCGGGGCGCCCCAACGCCGGAAAATCGACACTCATAAATCGGCTGCTGGGCGAGGAGCGCCTGCTCACCGGGCCCGAGGCGGGCATCACCCGCGACAGCATCGGCGTCGATTTCACCTGGCGCGACCGTAAGCTGAAACTCTTCGACACCGCTGGTTTACGCCGTCGCGCGCGGGTGGTCGACAAATTGGAGAAATTGGCCGGGGCCGACGCTCTGCGGGCCGTTCGTTTCTCCGAAGTCGTGGTTCTCCTGATCGACTCGACGATTCCGTTCGAGAAACAGGACCTTACCATCGCCGACATCGCCGCCAGCGAGGGACGCGCCGTGGCGATTGGACTCGGCAAATGGGATCTGATCGAGGATCGAGGCAAGACGCTCGCGGCCCTGCGCGAGGAGGCGGAGCGCCTCTTGCCGCAGCTTCGCGGCTGTCCCGTGGTTCCGGTTTCGGGGGCGACGGGAGAGGGACTCGACGATCTGATGCGCGGCGTGATCAAGACCCATGAGGTCTGGAACCGCCGCATTTCCACCTCGAGACTGAACCGCTGGCTGCTGAACGTCATCGAGCAGACGCCGCCGCCGGCGGTCTCGGGGCGGCGCATCAAAATCCGCTATATGACGCAGCCGAAGAGCCGTCCCCCACATTTTGTGCTGTTCGGCAATCAACTCGACGAATTGCCGACGAGCTATGAGCGCTTCCTGATCAACGGACTGCGCAAGGCCTTCGATCTTCCCGGCGTGCCGATCCGCATATCGAGGAAGACAGGCGAGAACCCTTACGAGGGCAGGAAGCGGGGCTAGAGGGACGCCGACGATATTCCAGATATCACGTCCGTCCTGCGCAAAACCCCGTCATAGAGCCCGGAGCGGGCGCTCATGGCTTTGACTTTGCGGCGCCGCACGCGGATGTTATAGGCCTCTGACCTTTGGGGGTGTCGGACAATGGCGAAAATCAAGGTAGCGAATCCGGTCGTCGAACTCGACGGCGACGAGATGACCCGTATCATCTGGGCCTTTATCAAGGAAAAGCTGATCCACCCTTATCTCGACATCGATCTGAAATATTACGACCTCTCGATCCAGAACCGCGACGCCACTTCGGACCAGGTGACGGTCGACGCAGCCAATGCGATCAAGCAATATGGCGTCGGCGTCAAATGCGCGACGATCACGCCCGACGAAGCCCGCGTTCAGGAATTCAATCTTAGGGAGATGTGGAAGTCTCCCAACGGCACCATCCGCAATATTCTGGGCGGCGTCATTTTCCGCGAGCCGATCATAGCCAGGAACGTGCCCCGGCTGGTGCCGGGATGGACGGCGCCCATCGTGATTGGCCGTCACGCCTATGGCGATCAATATCGCGCCACCGACTTCAAGGTTCCCGGCAAGGGCCGTCTGACCATCAAATTCACAGGCGACGATGGACAGGTCATCGAAAAGGAAGTGTTCTCCTACCCCGGCGCCGGCGTCGCGCTCGCGATGTATAATCTCGACGAGTCGATCCGCGACTTCGCCCACGCGACTTTCAATTACGCACTGGGGCGAAAATTCCCGGTCTATCTCTCGACCAAGAACACAATTTTGAAAGCCTATGACGGACGATTCAAGGATTTGTTCCAGGAGGTCTTCGACGCGGAATTCAAGAGCAAGTTCCAGGCCGCCGGCCTTACCTATGAGCATCGTCTGATCGACGATATGGTGGCTTCCGCGCTGAAATGGTCCGGAGGCTATGTGTGGGCCTGCAAGAACTACGACGGCGACGTGCAGTCGGACACGGTCGCTCAGGGTTATGGCTCTCTCGGCCTCATGACTTCGGTGCTCATGACCCCGGACGGCAAGACCGTCGAAGCGGAAGCCGCTCATGGCACGGTGACGCGTCACTACCGCGAACATCAAAAGGGTCGCGAAACCTCGACCAATTCGATCGCGTCGATTTTCGCTTGGACGCGGGGCCTCGCGCATCGCGCGAAACTCGATGTTAACGCCGAATTGGCCCGCTTCGCGCAAACGCTCGAGGAAATTTGCGTGGAGACGGTCGAAAGCGGCTTCATGACGAAAGACCTCGCGCTGCTGATTGGTCCCGGCCAGAAGTGGTTGTCCACGACGGGCTTCCTCGACAAGATCGACGCCAATCTCAAGAAGGCGATGGCGAGCTAACCGCGATAAGGAAAAGGGCGATGATCGACTTTTCGGCCTTTCCTTTGCCGGCCATTTTTTTCGCGAGCGTCGCGGCGCTGCTCGCCGCGGCTGAAATTGGTCATTACTTTGGCTTGCGCGCCGAGGCTGAAGCGAATGTCTCGACGCTGGAGGCCGCTATCCTCGGCCTCATGGCGTTGATGATCGGCTTTACATTTTCGATGGCGCTGTCGCGCTTCGACGAAAGGCGCGATGGGGTCTTGACGGAAGCGAACGCGATTGCAACAGCCGCGTTGCGGGCGCGGCTGTTGCCGGCGCCGCACGATTTGGAGAGTTTGAAGCTTTTCAAGGACTATGTTCAGCTCAGATCGGATTTCAGCATCGGCGCGTTCACGCTCGGCGAAATGAGCGCCGCTATTTCGCGCTCGAATGAGATTCAGGAAGCGTTGTGGAAGCGCGCCAAGGTCGTGGCCGCCAAGGACAACGCCGCGGTTCCCGTCGGCGTCTATATTCAGTCGTTGAACGAGATGTTCGATAATCAGGAAAAGCGCCTGACCGCCCTGCGTAACTGCGTGCCAAATGTTGTGTTTGTGGCGTTGTATGGAATAGCTTTGTTCGCCATCGGATTTTCCGCCTTTTCGAGCGGATTGGAGCGCCGCCAATGGCGTTTTCCTGTTTATGCGATGAGCGTGCTCTTCGCTGGCGTCATTCTGCTTATTCATGATATCGATCGTCCCGGCGCTGGATATGTTTATGTCAGCCAGCAACCGATGATCGACACCGCGGGCGGGATAAATAAATATATCACGGATCTAGAGAGCGACGTCGCGGCGCGCCCCGGTCAAGGCGCGAGATAATTGATGTTTTTAGCCGGCTTGAAGGAATTGTTGACCGAGCCGGTCAGATTGTAATTCCCTTCGAGCGCGAGGGTTCGAATGCCGGAATTGGGTCCGAAATTGACCTTCTTGAGGTTAAGCCAGACGATGTTCGGGCTCAGCGTCGACTCGAAATAATAGACGAGATGAGTTTGGTCGAGGATGGTGCGCCAATAGGTCGGCGCGAGATTGGGATGTCGCGGATCGACCTCTCCCCACGGCACCGAAACATTGCGGATCACGCTGAAGACGCCGGCGACCGCCTGCCGCTCGTCATTCGTCCGCGGCAACTGGCCGAGATAATAAGACGCGCGAACGAAGCGATCTTCGGATTGCCGCGATCCCGGCAGCACGTTGGCGCCGTCGAGCCGCTTCCAATAATTGTTCAGCGTGAGCTGCTCGTCGTAGGTCGGACTGTTGGTCATGACCTGATATTCGCGGCCATGATGAATGACGGGCTCGCCTTTGATGAATTCTACGATCGCGGAATCGCCGGAGGCGTCCGATAGCGCGAGATGCACGGCCGGCGCGGCCTTCTTGCCGGGGCCGAAAAACACGGGAACGATATAGACGGATTGCTCCTTTATCGCCGCGACGGCTTCCTCCACGGTGGCGTAATTGGAGAGGACATATTGAACCCAGGCCCCAAAGGAAATGCGCGGCCTGCCGTCCTCGGGCGCGGGTCCGAAATCGGCTTCGGCGAGATAAAGCAAATTGGCGGCGAGACCCTTTTCGTTCATGCCGTCGAAGGTCCCGTCTACGGGGCCGCTGGGGTCGGATGTTCCCGCAACGACGACGGTTCCATATTTGCTGGTCCAGCGCAGCGAGTCCTTGCCGCCGGCGCCGTCGTTCTGGGTTCCTCGCGGGAAAATATAGAAGCGGGCGTTGAAGGAGAGGGGCCAGTCCATCGAGCGGCCGGTGATCACCTGGCCGTCGGAGCCGAGCCAGGTCACGCGGGAGCAGGCGAGGGCGCCCGACGCGCTCAGACTCACCGCCGCGGCGCAGATCATGGCCGTGATACGCTTGCTATTCATCGCTCCACTCCTGTTTCGTCCGGGCGGAATTTATTTCGCGCTCGCGAGCGTGAAAAGAAAGTCCGTCATCCGGCTCGAAGTAGTTTTACCGCTTCGTTACGTTCGAAGAGATAAAGCAACACACGTAGCGCTTGCCCCCGCTCGCTGGTCAAGTCGGGGTCCTTGCGCAATATCAGCTCCGCGTCGTCGCGCGCGATCGCGAGCAGCCGCGCGTGGGCTAATATATCGGCGAGGCGGAAGCCCGGCAGACCCGATTGCCGCACGCCAAGAATCTCGCCTTCTCCGCGCAGGCGCAAATCCTCCTCGGCGATGCGAAATCCATCCTCGGTCTGGCGCAACGTCGTCAATCTCGCTCCAGCGATTTCTCCGAGCGGACCCTTGTAGAGCAGCAGACAGGACGACTCCGCCGCGCCGCGCCCAACGCGTCCGCGCAGTTGATGCAGCTGCGCGAGGCCGAACCGCTCGGCGTGCTCGATGACCATGATCGTTGCTTCCGGCACGTCCACGCCAACCTCGACGACGGTTGTGGCGACGAGAATCCGGGTTTCGCCCCTTTGGAAAGCCTCTATCGCCGCGTCTTTCTCCGCGCCCTTCATCTTGCCGTGAAGGAGACCGACGCGCGGTCCGAAGATGCGTTGCAACTCCTCGAAACGCTCCCCCGCGGCGGCGAGGTCGAGGTCCTCGTTCTCTTCGACGAGAGGGCAGACCCAATAGGCCCGCGCGCCCTGGGCAAGCGCGCGTTTCAGACCTTCGACCACTTCTCCTATGCGCGATTGCGGCAGCGCGCGCGTTTTCACCGGCGTGCGGCCGGGCGGCTTTTCGTCGAGGATGGAGCAGTCCATGTCGCCGAAATAGGTCAGCGCGAGCGAGCGCGGGATCGGCGTCGCCGTCATCACCAGAACGTCGGCCATCTCGCCTTTCGAGCCCAAAGCGAGGCGCTGCGCGACGCCAAAGCGGTGCTGTTCGTCCACGACCGCGAGGCCCAGATCCTGGAAGGCGAGATCGCTCGAGATTAGCGCATGGGTTCCGATAACGACCCGCGCTTCTCCGTCCGCGATCGCGGCGTGCAGTGCATTCCGCTCGGAGGTTTTCGCACGTCCGGTGAGTAGGACCGTGCGCACGCCCGCCGCGGCGAACAGAGGCGAAAGATTTCCGAAGTGCTGGCGCGCGAGAATCTCGGTTGGCGCCATCAGCGCGACCTGTCGGCCCGACTCGACGACATGCGCCGTTGCGAGAGCGGCGACAATGGTCTTGCCGGACCCGACGTCGCCCTGCACCAGGCGCAACATTCGCCGATCGGAAGAAAGATCGGCGCGGATTTCGTCGAGCGCGCGCCTTTGTGCCCCGGTCAAGGCGAAGGGGAGGGCGGCTTCCATCGTGGCGGCGAGCTTGCCTTCGCTTGTGTGGCAGCGCCCCGGAGCGCGGCGCAGCTTCGCGCGCATCAGCCGCAACGCAAGCTGCTGGGCGAGAAACTCGTCGAGCGCGAGGCGCTGGCGGGCGAGACTGGTCGGCGCAATATCGGCCGGCTCCCGAGGATGGTGCAAGCGATTTAACGCCTCCTCGAAGCTTTGCAACTTGTTGGCGGCGAGAACCGAAGGATTTTGCCACTCAGGCAGACGCGGCAGGCGCTCGAGCGCGCCTTCAATGGCCTTTTGCACAAATCGTTCTTGCAGCCCCTCGGTCAATCCGTGAATGGCTTCGACAAGGGGTAATTTGGCGAGACCGGCTTCGTCGAGCACGCGGTCGGGATGAACGATCTGCCGGCGCCCGTCGTAAAGTTCGATCCTGCCTGAAATCCAGCGGGTTTCGCCAATCGGCAGACTGCGTTCGATCCACTCGGGATTGGCGAGAAAAAACACCAGCTCGGCGTCGCCCGTGTCGTCCTCCACCAATACTTTGTAGGGCCCCTTCGAATGGCGGCCCTGGGGGCGGCGATGCTCGACGATGCGCGTCTTCACGAGAATCAATGTGTCGAGCGGCGCCTCGGCGAGCGTGGGGCGAATTCTGCGGTCCACGACATTGATGGGCGCGTGGAACAGAAGGTCGATCGGCCGCGCCTGCTCGCCTGGCCTGGCCAGCAGCCTGTCCAGCAATTTCGCGGTCTTTGGCCCGATGCCGGGGAGAACTTCGGCGCGGCCGAACAAGGGGTCGAGGATGGAAGGACGCATCATGGAGCAATGTCGCTCAAAGCGCATGATTTGTCATGTCTTGAGCGGCCGAGACTTAATTCGCGGCAAGAGAGGAGCCTCCCAGCCAATCGGGCGAGCCAAACACGAGAGCAAGCCAGAAACCGAGCGCGAGGTGCGGCCCGAAAGGCAAGACATGTTCATGCGCCGCCGGCGCGCCCGCTCTTCTCTCTATCGCGGCGGCAAAGAGAGCCGAGGCGACCGCCGCCATGAGGCAGGAAGGCAATCCTTCAAGACCAAGCCACAGCCCCGCCGCGCCGAATAATTTCGCGTCGCCGGCCCCGAGACCGACGCGTCCGGTCAAACGCTCGTAGGCGAAGGCCACCAAGGTTAACAGTCCCCATGCGCCAATCGCGGCGGCGACATGCGCGGCGATGTCGGCCCTGTCGAGAGGCGCGAGGAAAACGGCGCCGGCGATCAGCATGATAACGATCTGCCGATCCGGGACGATGAGATAAAGCGCGTCGAACAGGCTTGTCGCGGCGAGCGACAGGAACAGGGTCAGCAGGGGGACGAGCATCAAGCCGTATCGCGGCCCTGCTGCAATGAGGAACGCGAGGCTGGCGACGAAGAGCCAAGGTACATGGGCGAGGCTCGCGCCATCGCCGCGCGCGGCGAAGCCGTCGGCCAATAAAGCCATGAGTCGGCGGCGGCGTCTCTTTTGTGAAGGACTTGCGAAGAGCATGACGGTGGTCGACTGCCTAGAGCGCTTTCCGACCAGACGGAATCGTCTGGTCGATTAAGAAATCGCTCCAGATTCAAAAAGCGGGAGCAAAATCCAATCGAAAAAGTCTATCAACTTTTTCGGATTTTGCTCTAGCGCTTTCCGACCAGACGGAATCGTCTGGTCGATTAAGAAATCGCTCCAGATTCAAAAAGCGGGAGCAAAATCCAATCGAAAAAGTCTATCAACTTTTTCGGATTTTGCTCTAGCGCTTTCCGACCAGACGGAATCGTCTGGTCGATTAAGAAATCGCTCCAGATTCAAAAAGCGGGAGCAAAATCCAATCGAAAAAGTCTATCAACTTTTTCGGATTTTGCTCTAGCCTGGCTCATGTTGGTTAATCCTTGCGCCATTTGCGAGCGGCGTCTCGATTCTTTGCGCCGCGCCCAAATGCGACTGTCATTGAACCGCGCTCAATTCCATAACATAATGCTTGCGCTCTATACACGGCGCGGATTAGCGCGGCACAAGGCGATGATGGGATCGGACAGCATGACACAGGCGGTGTTCACAAATTTGTCGCAAATTCGGCGCGTTCGATTGGCGCGGCGCGGCGCTCGCTCGTCGAGCGGATTCACGCTTATCGAGATGCTCGTCGTGCTAGGCATCATTGGCCTGATCGTCGGTCTCGTCGGGCCCCGCGTATTGAGTTATCTTTCCGACGCCAAGGTGAAGACCGCGCAAATTCAGATCGAGAACATAGCAAGTTCGCTCGATCTCTTCTATCTCGACACCGGACGTTATCCCAGCACAGAAGAAGGCTTGGGCGCCCTAGTGCAGAGGCCGCACGACGCCTCGGCCTGGAATGGCCCTTATCTGAAATCCAACAGCGTGCCGAAGGATCCATGGGGCCATCCCTATATCTATCGTTCGCCTGGTCAGAACGGTCCATACGACATCGGATCGGTCGGCCCCGAAGGGCACGAAGGCGGCCGGGTGACGGTGACGCGCAGCCGCGACGCCGGAGCTCGCTGATCCTTGTTGGAGGGGCGGAGGCGCCGCGGCGCCTCCGCAAATCACGGATCGAGAAGGATGCGTCTCACCGTCTGTTCCGCGGAATGCGGGCGCGTGCTTGCGTTTCTGGTGATCTCCAAAAGCTTTCTACGATATTCCGCCGTGATCTCGCGGGCGTCGTTTGACGTATGAACGACATGTGGCGTGATCATGATGAGCAATTCGCTTTTCGTGACGGTGTCCTGCTTCTGTTTGAACAGAGCTCCGAGGACAGGCACGTCGCCCACGACAGGCACTTGCGAGTTGTCCAAACTGCGCTGACTTTGAATGAGACCGCCAAGCATCACGGACTCGCCATCCGCGACGATCACTTGAGTCTTGATACGGCGCTGCTGGATGTTCGGATTTTGCGCGTTCGCCGGCGTGTTGGGATCGACGTTCGAGACCTCCTGCTCCAGCTCCAGCATCAGATTTCCGCTTTCGCTGATGTGCGGCGTGATCGAAAGGATGACGCCAGTGGAGACATATTGCGAGCCGTTGAAAAAGGCGCCGTTGGTGTTGATCGACGAGCCGCTGAATGTAGTGACCGAGATTTGATCGCCGACCTCCAATTGCGCCTGTCTGTTGTCGAGTACGGTCAGCGAGGGCGTCGAAAGCACGTTCACCTTGGTTATCGCGTTCAGCGCATTCAGCGTGACCAGGGCGCTTGCGCCGCGCAGCGCATAGGAAAAGCCGGGGAAAACGCTCGCCATGCCGGCGCCCAGCACGTTATCGCCCAAGCTGTCGGTCGGCGTAATGGGCGTGGAGGACGAATTCGAGAAGCCGATGTTGCTGGACCTGTGCTGGAAATACCAGTTGACGCCGAAGTTCAGCTGGTCGTTCAGCGTGACTTCGGCGATGGTTGCTTCGATGAATACTTGGTTTGGCTGAACGTCCAGCGCTTGAACCACTTTCAACAAGCGGCGATAATCGTCCGGCGTCGCCATGATGACGAGCGCGTTCTTGGCGTCGTCAACGGCGAGTTTGAATCGGTCGTCGGCCACCGAAACGGCCTGCGCCATAGGACCATTTTGCGGGTTGTTGGCGCCGAAGGCGCCGCTTGAACTCAAGGCGCCGCCGCTTGAACCCATGCCGCCGCCAGAGCCGAGCCCGCCGCTTGAACCCATGCCGCCGCCAGAGCCGAGCCCGCCGCTTGAACCCATGCCGCCGCCAGAGCCGAGTCCGCCGCCAGAGCCGAGTCCACCCGACGAGCCAAGCCCGCCGCTCGTCCCCAAGCCGCCCGAAGAACCCAGTCCGCTAGAGGAGCCGCCGATCGAGGAGCCCATATTGTTTCCGCCGCCCGCGCCGCCGATCGGAAAGCCTCCGGGGCTCGATGAGGAAGAGTTGTCCGAGGAGAGCGCCGCCTGACCGAAGCGCGGCGCGACATTGTTGCCACGCCCCGAGCCGGATGGCGCGAACATCGAGGCGACGATTTGCAGCAACTCCTTGGCCGGGCGGTTTTGCACGCGGTAGCTGAAGAATTGCTTCTCGTTGCCCTGCGCGCGCGTGTCGAGCCGGTGAATCCAGGCGCGCGCGCGGTCGAGATATTTGGGCTGCGACGAGATCGCGAGAACGGCGGAGAGACGCTTGTTTCCGATGAAGCGGATCATCCCGCCCATCGGCCCTTCTTTTTCGGCGCCAAAGACATTGCGCAGATCTTCCGCCAGGGCGTCTGGGTCCGAACTTGTCACCGGCACGAGGGCGAACGACATTCCTCGCATTGTGTCGATGTCGAAGGCGCCAACCGCGTCCTTCACATTGGCGATGTCCTGAGGCGAGCCGGACAGCGTCAGCACATTGCGTCCAGGGTCCGCGCTCACGATCGCGCCATGGGGGGAAATAGGCTCCAGCAGGCGTTTCATTTCCACCGCGGAAACATAGCGCAGTTGGATGACCTCGGCGCCTCCGCCGAGCCGCTCCGCTTTTGCGCCGCTTTCGTTGACGACAATGTCACCGCCGGAATTAGCGGCCTGATCGGCCGGAACGATTCGGTAGAGCCCCCCAGATTCTACCACGGCGGCTCCCGAGGAATGCAACGCCGACTGGAATAGAGCCATCGCCGCTGATTTCGACAGTGGCCGGACAGTGTGGACCGACACGTTTCCTTCGAGCTTGGGGTCGATCACATAGTCGACGCCCATGATGTCGCCCAACATGATTTTAGCCGCCTGCGCCATTGGCAGGTTGACCATATTCAGCGTTACGCCATCCTCCGGATTCTCCGGCGAACTATTGTGCCCGTTTTTTCCTCCGCCGGAGCCGACGAGGCGCCCCGTGCCATGAATCATTTGAGCCGGGCCGCCTCGGCCCGACGACATAATGGAAAGGCCGTCGTCCGCCGAGCCGTGGGCGGTTTGAGTCTTTGATTTTTCAGGGAGAGGCGCTGACTCCCATTCTCCAATGACTGGCTCGCGCGTAGTATCGCAACCGTTGAGCAAAACAGTGCATACAACGCCAACCAACAGAATGAAGATGCGATAACTCAAAGGGCTTGCTCTTACTAACGCCATGGCCTAGCTGATCGGATTAATGGCCGATTGAACCAGCCCTGTCCAGTTTTCCCGAAGCGATTAACCATACTTTAATTTAGTTATTTCTGTGGCTCCGGATAAAGCGTTAGCCGAACCGTTCGTTCTCCGGCGGCCAATGTGATTTCCAAGCTTTGCACTTGTTTGACAGACCAGCCGTCGATCTCGTCGCCGACAGCGTACCATTTCCCCTTAGGATTTGCGCTCGAAACCATGAAAGCCATCCATTTGTTATGAAATTTTGTCACGGCCGACAAATTCAGTCCGGGAGGCGGGGCGACGGCGGCGGCCGCCGCCGAACCATCGGACCCGTTTTTCTTCTCCTTGGCGATGAAGGGTTTCCGGGTTTTGGAAAATATCGGCCGGGTCAATGTTTGCGCGTCCTGGTTCGCCGGATTTGGCGGCGGGGCTTTGTGGGGGGCCAGAGTCGGAGGCCGCCATTCCGCCCGAACGTCCAGAGCGGCGTTTTCCGATGGAAAAAAAGCAAGTCCGAGAACCAACGCGCCCAAAAGATCGAACAGCGCCGCGCTCGCCAGAGCCACTGCGGATAAAGGCGATAGATGCAAGCGGTGTAGAAGCGCCATCAACCGCCGGGGAAGATTCATGTCTGATCTTTCGACATGGCCCCGCCATAGACGTCGATCTGCGCGGAAACTTCTGGCGGCGGCAGATCCTCGGTCTGCGGCCGCCACATCACGAGAGGCTGGTTCATCATGGCGGCGGTGACAATCAACAGCGGCGGCCCAGTCTCAATGGCGCGGGTGAAGTTGTGAATGGCCTCCGGCGTTCCCGACACCTCGACCCGCGCGCCAACGAGTTGTGGCGCGGACGGATGGGGTGGAGCGCCTGTCGAGGTCGCTCCCGTCGCGCCGGGGCCTGAAAGTGCGGCCGGCGCGCCGAGGGATTTGGGCGGCAGCGCCTGAATTGAACGCACGGTGACCTCGGCCTTTTCCGCCATTGCTTTCAGTCGGGCCTGAAGCGCGGCCGCGATGACGCCGGAGGTCGAGCCTTCGAGAAGATCGCCATGGGTGTTGATTTCCTTGACCTGACGGGCATATTCGCGCACTGCGGATTCTTGGCTGGCGACCGCCTCGTAGCGGGCGAGAGTCGCTCGCCGCTCGGCCAGGCTTTCCTCGCCTTCCACGAAATAGTGCATCAAGGGCGCCACGACCACCAGAAAGACAAATGCGAGGGCGCCGAGATTGACCGCGAGGAACGGCAAGTGCTTGCGCCAGGTTTCCGCGTCCCGCCAATGCTTCATGTAGATCATTTTCTGCCCGTCGGATTTGTGGGACGGACCCGCACCTGGATCGAGAAGCGTTCGCGCTTTTCCTGCAGGTCGGGCATGATCGCCGCCGTCAGCGTCGCATTTACGAACATCGGGGATTTGTCGAATAAAGCGGGCAAATCGGCGGCGGAGTTCGCCAGCCCCACCAGATCGACGCTGCGCTCTCCGGGCTTCGGCTCCGACAGCCGCCATTCGGTGAGATAGGCGGTGTCGGGAAGGATGCGGGCGGTCTCTTCGACAAGATCCGCCAGGGAGGGCCAGTTCTCGCGTTCTCGCCTGAGGCTTGAAAGGAGAGATCCCTCCGCTGTCGCCTGATTGGCGATTGATCGCACCGCCCCCGCGCGTTGCTCCGCCGCGGCTATTTCTTCGTCCAGTCTCGCGCCGATTTGATCGACTCGCCAAGCGCGAACGCCCAGCCCCGCGCAAATGAGGCAAACGCCCGCCGCGGCCATGCCGATCAGCGCCTTGCGAAGCCAACCGGCGGAATTCCCATCCCTTTTCAACGAGATTTCCGGCGCCTCGAGGGCGCTCTCATGGCCGGGCTCCGGTCTGATAAGATCCAGGTCTTCGAGCGATAATCCGCTCTCCTCCACCGCAGCTTGAGCTATGTCGCGCCGAAGGATCCATTGCGTCACTTTCAGCTTTCCCGGGTGGTCGGGGCTTTTGGCGGTGGCGTGGCCGAAATAAATATCATTCAGTTTAAACAGGGTCTTCCGTTCGATCTCCTTTGGCAGCGATTGCGCCAGCGAGGCGCGCGCCGCCACCGGCGCCTCGAATGAGCGCACCAAGAATTTCTCGCTCGGCAGTTCGAGGATCACTTTAACTGATTGG
This sequence comes from Methylocystis sp. KS32, assembly GCA_002862095.1. Classification (GTDB taxonomy): domain Bacteria; phylum Pseudomonadota; class Alphaproteobacteria; order Rhizobiales; family Beijerinckiaceae; genus Methylocystis. The sequence goes on from PHSQ01000001.1 coordinate 816,225, forward strand.
CCTTCTCGCGCGAGGCGGTTGAGCAGATCTCTTGCGGAGTGCGCCGATCCGGCCTGGATCCCCCGATGTTTCTCATCGTCGCCGACCGCGACTGTAACTCCGGTCGGTCCAGCCCGGACGATCAGTTTTCGTTCGCCTCGATCCATCAGCCAGGCAAGCGTGGCAGGCGGCAGCGCCGACCTGGCTTGCGTCAGATACCAGGACCAAGCGCCGCCCAGCGTGTGCTTGAGCGACTCGGTGGTGATTTCTTTTCGCCACAGGGATTCGGCCAAAGACGTTACCCGCCTTTCGAGAAAAAACTCCAGTGTCGGCGCCTGCCGTGGCAGGCGTCGCCAGGAAATCATAGGCGAACCCATTTGCTCCAGCAATGTGACGATTTTATTCGATGAATGGCGCGTTCCGGATGCGTTCGCGGTGTTCCAACCTGGCGCGTTTCGCGTTTTCCGCCGCGCGAGCGCCCGACATCACATCGTCCGTTGGGGCCGGATCGGGGACTATTCTCACGTCGTCCTTCGTGGGTTGCGGTCGACCGTGGGAGGCGGAAAGATCGGCTGGCGTATAGATATGTGAAATCGGATGAGAACGAATTTGGCTCGGCGGCAACTCCACGGCGAACACGGGCGATGCACTCCAGCCTCCGCCCATTTTCGAAATTTCGACGCCCAGCATCGAGGGCGCGTAGAAGCTGCGGTCGACCGCCCCCGCGGGATCCTTGCGCGGCTCGCAAAGATGGAAACGTCCGACGCATTCGAGCCGGGACATGGCGGCGCTCGTGCTTCGCTGACGCTCGATTTCGGCGTTAACGAAGGCGTTGTCGCATTCTTGCGCCCGGAATTTCCGAGAAGCGACGCAAGCCTCCCGAGATGCGTAAAACAAGGATTGAGATGCGAGGACCGTATTTCCCGAAACGCCAGGGGAAAGGACGAAGACCAGGGCAAGAATCCCGCGCATCGCGCGTGAGACGGCGCGCCGCGTTTGCGGGCAGGCGAACTCGGGCTGAAGCATGATCGCGCCGACACGCTGTTGAAGGCGCGAACAATATGCCATCCGCGGCGCGAAAACACCAGCGTAGTCCTGTTCGCGCGCGGACAGCGCGTCCTTAAAAAAGTTGAACGACCCTTTCGATCACGACATGCCCCAACTGTCTGAATTGGAGCGATTCCTTATCGATCGCGTGTTCCACGCGATCGATAGGCGCGCTAGAACGCGTCCATCACCTGCATGATCGCGGGCGCCATGACGACGACGATCAGCACGGGAAGGAAGAACAAGATCATTGGCACCGTGAGCTTGGGCGGAAGCGACGCCGCCATCTTCTCGGCCTCGATCATGCGCTGGTCTCGGCTTTCCTGAGCCGTGGTGCGAAGGGCCTGACCCAGCGGCGTGCCGTATTTTTCCGCCTGAATGAGCACCGTGGCGATCTGCTTGACTCCATCGAGACCCGTACGGTTGGCGAGGTTCTGATAGGCGGCTCGCCGGTCCGGAAGATAGGCCAGCTCCGCCGTAGCTACCGCGAACTCTTCCGCGAGCGGCACCGATTGCGCGCCGATCTCCTGTCCAACCTTGCGGAATGCATGTTCGATAGACATGCCGGACTCGACGCATATCAACAGCAGATCGAGGGCGTCGGGGAAAGCGCGCTTCATGGAGGCTTGGCGCTTTTGAATTGTATTTCTGAGAAACAATTCCGGCAGCTTGATGCCGATATAAAGTGCTGCGATCGCTGCGCCCGCCTGGAAAACTCCGCTTAGGCCGAAGTCGTCGATGACGGTCAGGTAGAAAATCGTGGCGAAGAAGCAGCCCAGCGGCGTAACGGCTCGGAAGAACAGAAAGGCGGTCTCCGCCTGTGGTCCTCGGAAGCCCGCGCTGGCGAGTTTCATTTTCGCGTCCTCAGTGGCCAGCCACCGGGAGAGGGAAAATTTCTCCACGACCTGCTTCATATAGACTTTGGGCTGCTGGCGCAGGCCGCCGCTGGTTTTCGCTAGGGTGCGTTGGCGCGCCCTGATGGACTCGCGCTCGCTCGCCACGGCCTTCATTCGCTTGTCGAGCGCATCCGTCACGAACAGCGGCGTCACGACCGTGTAAAAGGTCGCGAATACGAATATCGCGACCAGCAGGCTCGTCACCAGTTGGGGATCGGCGCCCATATCCACAATCTGCTTGACCATCGCGTTGTTTTCCCGAAACGGATTTGAAGACTTGAATTGGAGCAAAGCCCGATCGATCGCATGATTTCCATGCGATCGGGACGCGCACTAGATGTCGAAGTCGATCATTTTGCGCATTATCAAAATCCCGATCAACATCCAGACGAGGCTGACGGCGACCGTTATCTTGCCCCCGTTCGTCGTGAAAAGAAGCATGATATAAGCGGGCTGGAGGAAGTAGACGGCCCCGCCGACAACGAAGGGTAGGCTGCCGATGATGCCCGCCGAAGCTTTCGCCTCCGCAGACATCGCCTGAATTTTTCCCTTCATCTTTTTGCGGTCTCTGAGAACGGCGGAGAGATTGCCGAGCGACTCCGAGAGATTGCCGCCGGACTTCTGGGAGATGTTCACCACGATGGAAAAGAACGACGCTTCGGGGATGGGCATGCGATCGACGAAGCGTTCGGTCGCTTCGCCAAGGCTCAGACCGACCGTTTGCGATTCGACGATCTGCCGAAACTCGCTGCGAACCGGTTCCTGCGCCTCGCCCGCGATGACGCGAAAACAATCGACGACCGGCAGACCCGCGCGAATGCCCCGAATGATGACGTCTATGGAGCCGGGAAATTCGTCGATGAATTTCTTGATACGTCTCTTGCGCAGAAAAGAAAGCACCCACGCCGGCAACCCGAACATGCCGATGAAAGCGCCGCCAATGGTTACCAGCATGTTACCATTGACGATCAGCAGGACGATAGCAAGCACGAGTCCGCAGGCGGCCGATCCAACCAAATAGCTCGATTTCGACCAGCTCAATCCCGCTTGGGCGATGCGTTGCTCCAGCGTTGCCTTTTTCTTTTTGGACTGCGATTCAAGTTCCTTCAGGGATTCTGTGATGGCCTTGCGGCGCTTCGTGGGATCGAGAACCCGGCCCGAACCGTTCGCCTCCTTGTTCGTCGTCATGAGAGTGGCGGCGCGCTTCTTGGCCTTGGCGTCGCCGGAAAGATATGGATAGGCGAAAACATACGTCAGCGCGGCCGCCGCGATGGCGGTCAAGACAGCCGTCAGACCTGCTTGCTGATCCATGCTACGCTCCCAGACTCTTTAAACCGCGAAAGTGAGATTAAACGACCCCCCCGTAAACGGATCCTGAATGTTTTACGGGGCTCTCGATGGGTTTTATTCGGTTTCGACCAGCGACGCATCGAGCGCCGCCGCCAGACGCTCGTCCTCGCCATAATAGCGCGCGCGCTCCCAGAAGCGCGGACGACCAATGCCGGTCGAGCGGTGCCTGCCGATGATCTTGCCGTTGGAGTCCTCGCCGAGGATTTCGTAAATGAAGAGATCCTGCATTGTGACCACGTCACCCTCCATCCCCAGCACCTCGGTGATGTGAGTGATGCGGCGCGAACCGTCGCGAAGGCGCGCCGCCTGTATGACGATGTCTATCGAGGACACGATCATGTCGCGGATTGTTTTGGCTGGGAGGGAAAATCCGCCCATCGTGATCATGGATTCCAGACGACCCAGCGCCTCGCGCGGAGAGTTCGAGTGCAAGGTTCCCATTGAACCATCGTGGCCGGTATTCATCGCCTGCAGCAGGTCGAAGGCTTCGGGGCCGCGCACCTCGCCGACGATAATTCTTTCCGGGCGCATACGCAGGCAGTTTCTAACCAGATCGCGCATCGTCACCGCGCCTTGCCCTTCAAGGTTCGGCGGACGCGTTTCGAGCCGCACCACGTGGTCCTGCTGCAATTGGAGTTCGGCGGCGTCCTCGCATGTGATGACGCGCTCGTCGTGATCGATATAATTTGTCAAGCAGTTGAGCAAAGTGGTTTTGCCCGAGCCCGTGCCGCCAGAGATCAGCACGTTGCAGCGGACTCGACCGATAATCTTCAGCACTTCGGAACCCTCCGGCGAGATGGCGCCGAATTTGACAAGCTGATCAAGCGTGAGCTTATCTTTCTTGAATTTGCGGATGGTGAGCGCCGGACCGTCGATCGCGAGGGGCGGCGCGATGACGTTGACGCGGGAGCCGTCGAGCAATCGCGCGTCGCAGATCGGCGAAGAGTCGTCGACTCTTCGGCCGATCTGGCTGACAATGCGCTGGCAGATGTTCATCAATTGCGCGTTGTCGCGAAAGCGGATGTTCGTAAGCTGGATCTTGCCGCCGACTTCGATATAGGTTTTGAGAGCGCCGTTAACCATAATGTCGGCGATGTCGTCTCGCGCAAGAAGCGGTTCGAGTGGACCATAGCCGAGCACGTCGTTGCAGATGTCGTCGAGGAGCTCCTCTTGCTCGGAAATCGACATGACGACATTCTTGATCGAGATGATCTCGTTCACGATGTCGCGAATTTCCTCGCGCGCGTTCTCGGGGTCGAGTTTCGACAATTGCGCGAGGTCGATCGCCTCGATCAAGGCGCCGAAGATCACGCTTTTGGTGATATAATATTCTTCGGATTTTTTCGTCTCGGTCTGCAACATCGCGGGCGCGGCCGAGGGCGCGTTCTGGTGAAGCGCGGGGACCGAGGGCGGCGCCTTTGGGGTCAAGGCTGGAGCGGACTGGGCTTTCTTGGGCCGCGCCGCTCCATTGTCGCCAATCTCAGTGCGCTTTCCGAACATCGAATTCTATCCTTGCTTCCCACACAATCGCCGGGTTCCGTCAGCCGGCCTTCTTTCGTGAAATGCGCTCTAGCAACGGCCCAAGAACGCCCTTTTTCGTTTTCTGCAGTTCGGTGCGTCCCATGACGAGCCGCGCTAGATTGTCAATCGTTTCGACGATTTTCGAGCCGGGCTCGATCTCCGCGAGCATTTGGCCGTTGTTGGCGGCCGTGCCAAAGAGCTTGGGTTCGAACGGAATGACGGCGACAGGCGAAACCTCTATCGCCTTGGCGAATTCCGCCGTGGAAATTTCGGGCCTTTTGGGAACGCCGACGCAGTTGAGCACCAGTTTCGGCGGGCGATCGTTGGGCCGGGCGGCGCGCAGAGTGTCGAATAGTGTCTTCGCGTTGCGCAGATTGGCGAGATCGGGCGTGGCGACGACGACCAGTTCGTCGGCGCCGGTAAGAATATGGCGGGTCCATGCGGTCCATCCGTGGGGCAAATCCAGAACGGTGCAGGGAGTCGTCGTGCGGAGGACGTCGAGCAGCGGATCGAAAGCGCCCTCCGGCAAATCATATGGCCGGTCTACCGTTGCAGGCGCGGCGAGCAGGCTCAGGGTCTCGCTGCACTTTGAAAGCAGGCGGTCGACAAGGTTAGAGTCTACGCGTTCTGGCGAAAAGACCGCCTCCGCGATTCCCTGGGGAGGGTCCTGGTTGAAATCCAGCCCGGCGGTGCCGAAGGCGAGGTCGAGGTCGGCGACCACCGTCTGATGTTTCAGAACCTTTGAGAGGGACCAAGCCAGATTGTGCGAGATGTTCGAGGCGCCGACCCCGCCCTTGACCCCAGTTACCGCGATGACGCGCCCGAGCGTCTCGGCGTCGGGGCCATTGTAGAGGTGCGAGACATGCTGAATGAAAGGGAGGACATTTAACGGCGTGACGAGATAGTCGCTTACCCCGCGAGCCGTGAGCGCGCGATAGAGAGCGATGTCGTTTTCGTGTCCAATCACGACGACCTTGGTGCCGGGGTCGCAAAACTCCGCGAGAATATCGAGATTAGCGATCAGGCGAGCGCGGTCGGAGATCGACTCTATGATGATGAGATTTGGAGTCGGGGCCGAGCGGAACGCTTCAATGGCGGCGGCGACGCCGCCCATGTGCACTTTGACGTGCGCCTTGGTCATGCGGCGGTCCTCCGACGCATTTCTTATGACTTCGGCGACGTCCTGCGTTTCGCAGAACACCTGGATGGAAATCCGCGGAACCTGCGCGATGACCAATGTTTCGCCAGGCGCGCCAGGGTGCTCGATGGTGGCGTCCGTCATCAATTGCCTCCCACGGCGCTGATGCTAGTAGACTTGGTCGCCCATTGTGTGTTGGGATCGACGCCCTTGCGAACGTTGTTGATCGCGCGCATCCGGGTTTCGATGTCGGCGGGCGTTTCGCCGCGCGGCGTTGCGAGATCGCGCGGGTCGGCGACTTGAGCGGCCAAGGTGGTCTGATTGGCGCAGCCGAAATTCCAGTAGGTTTTGTTCTGCCAACCCTCAAAGGAGCCGCCCGAGGCGAGGTCGTCGGGCCATTCGCCGCAATTGCCTTTGACTTTGGCCTTGACGCCGATGAAGGACAATCGAATGGGGGCGGCCAGCGAGGGATCGGCGACCGGATAAGTGCCGACGAAAACCGAATGTTCCGCGCCTGCGGCGGCGAGGGCGTGACGAACTTCGTCGACCGAGGCGCGCCCGGAGCCTTGAACGCCGCCCGTGGGCGCAAGCACCGTGATCTTGCCTTGGCCGAGCTTGCGGTAGCGCGACACGAAATCGCGAATTCTCAAATACGACTCGTTGTCGAGGCGGCTTCCAAGCGGCGGCGGGAAGACATCGATCGTATGTTCCGCTTCCGCGAGCACCACGGGATGGCGATCGTGATAGTCATAAGCGACTTCAGGCGGCGCCGCGACCTTGTTCAGACCGCATGCGCTCAATGGAAGAATAAGAAAAAGCGAAGCAAGCTTCACGGAGGTCCGCAATATCTGGGGTGAGCTTCCGGCCCCAAAGCCGGCGCCATCCGAAGCGGCTGTACGATATTCCGACATATGCGCCATCCTCTCGGCCCTTGGTCTTAGTCGTGAATGAAGCCGATACGGCCCTTGTAGTTCTTGTTGAGTTCGGGATTGCTTCTTGTCGCGTAGATGCGATTGACGCGGCCCAGGAGCCAGGCCTGTGGGTCGCTCGAGTCGTTGAAGTTATCGTCCGGCCGCACGACGTCATGCGACGAGACGGACTTCACGATGTATGGCGTGACGACGATGAGCAGTTCCGTTTCCTGACGCTGATAATCGCGGGAGCGGAACAGCGCGCCGAGAACGGGCAGATTGATCAGGCCCGGAATGCCGTTGATCGCTTGCCCGGTGTTTTGGGTCAGAAGCCCAGCCGTCGCCATCGAGCCGCCGGAGGGCAACTCCACGGTGGTTTCGTTCTTGCGGGTCTTAAATCCGGGAACCGAGACGCCGAGATAAACCTGGGTATTGGCGAGGTCGACTTCGGTGACTTCGGTCGTCAAATGAAGCTGGATACGCCCCTCGGACTGAACCACGGGCGTGAACGCAAGCGTGACGCCGTAGGGCTTGAAGGTAATGCCCGGCGTACAGACCGTGGACGAGCCGGCTGTTCCAGCGGAAACGCAGCTTCCCTCCGCGGGCACCGCGATTTCGCCGCCGACCACCACCTTGGCGTTTTCGCCGGACACCGCCGACACGGAGGGTTCGGCCAACACGCGCGCCACATTGTAGCGCTCGAATGCGCGCAATGTCCCCGACGTGCCGTTGGCGCCGTTTATGGACAAAGCGCCCTGAGACAAGACGGGATTGATGGCAAAGGGGTTTTGAGCGGTGAAAGAGCCCCAGGAGCCGCTCAGCAGGGTTTCTGGGTTTGCACTCGCCGAAATGCCCAACTGCTTCAATACGGTGCGGGAGACTTCGGCCACGGTGACCTTGAGCATCACCTGGTCTTCGCCCCGAATTTGCAGCGCGTTGATGATCGGGGCGCCGTTCGCGCCAATGCTCGTCACAACGCCGCCATTGGCGGCTGCGGCGGAGACCTGCGACGCAAATCCCTTGGCGATGTCCACCGCGCGCTGCGCTTCGCCGGGAGACGTCACCCAGCCGGTCAGGATGATCGTGTCGTTCACGGTGCGAGCGACGATTTCGGATTTCGGCAGCGCCGCTTTAAGCAACGGACTGAGTTCGCCGACGTCGCGACCAATGCTGATTTCGAAATTGGCGAATTGACGGCCTTCGCTGTCCAGCGCGAACACCGTCGTTTGTCCCTGGGTGGCGCCCATGATGAAGATTTTGCGGGGCGTGCGCACCACCGCATTCGCCACCGCGGGGTTGCCGACGACAATTTCGGCCGCGTCGCGAGGCAGATCGACGACGATGGATTTGCCGACACCCATCGATATGCTGCGCGTGACGGTCGCCGAATCCCGGCGATAGGCCGCCTGAGCCTGCGCGAACGCCGGCGAGACGACATAAGGCGCGCCGACCGAGGCGGCCACCACGGCGCCGATCACTCGTTGTCTCAAGCGGCTCATGGACGGCGCTCCTCGATCGTTGCGTGCGAAATTTCTGGGAGGCATTCTTCGATATCCGTATTTCGGCGATTATTTCGGGTGCAGGCTGGTCGAGACGCCATAGCGCACGATCGTCATCGCGCTGTCGCCTTGCGGCTGCTGCGTTTCCGGCGTGTCGTCTTTCGGTTGGGCGTCCACCAGCGGTCTCAGCGCCAGGGAAAGAGAGCCGGTGCGTTGCGCGAGCAAAACGAGTTCGGCCTGATGCGGATCGAGTTCGAGCGTCGCCGTGGCCCCCGTAACGACGGCTTCCCCGTTTTTCGTTTCGACGGTCTGCCCCATCGCGAGAACGCGCACATTCGATACGACGAGCTCCGTAGCCATCGCGTCGGCCCCGCGTTCCTTCGTTAACTCCGGATCTCGATAGAGCCTGAAGATGTCGACCCGATCATTGGGCAGAATGAAGCCGCCGGCCGTGGTGTTGGCGGAGACGTCGATGGCTATGGCTCTCTTTCCAGAGGTAAGCAAAGTCGACATCATTCCGGCGCTGGGGCCTTTGACGACGCGCTCGCGTCTAATCGGCTCTCCGTTGGCGATGGGCGCCCGCACGATAGCGCCTTTTAACTCCTCGATCGCGTTGGGGGCGCCGCTCTTGACGACGCCTCCTTTTGGAAGAGACCCCTTGGGCCATTCGGTCCAGCCCATGTCGTTCGGCGTCAAGGATGTTCCATAGGGCAAATCCCGCTTCGCGATGAGCAGGTCGTCCGTCATCGAAACGATTGGCGCGACGATCGCGGGGAGCTTCGCCATCGGCGCGGGCTTGTTCATCATTATGAACGCGCCGCCGCCAGCAAGGATGGCCACCGCCCCAACAATGATCTGTGCCTTGTTCATTTTCAATGTTCCAGATTCCTCGCCCACTGGAGGTAATGGCGAATACAACGTGATAAACGTCAAATTAGGGTTAACCAGGTCTTACAAATTGCAACTATCTGAATTGACAAACGCTATGCGGACTCCAAAGGGAGGCTTGGTTAACGCGGGCGCGAATCGCTGGCGTGGCCGCATTCCGGTTATCACGGCCCGTTTCGGAGCAAAGAGCTTCGCGAGCGAGGGCGCAAAAAAAATGCGCGCAGCGCCTCCTCGGCCTGCGCGCATTTTAAAAAGGCCGGGCGTGACGACGCGGCGCCTGCGCGGATCAAAGACCCGCCAGACGGGTCCAGGTCCAGGTTTCGGGGTAGACCAGCAGGCCGGCCAACGCGAGCGCTATGCCATAGGGAACGCCGCAGTTTTTTTGCGCCAGCCGGTCGATGAAGCCGAATGCCCGCAGCCTGCCCGGCAGTTCGTGGCGTTGAAGGGCGATGACGATAATGGTCAGGGCGCCGCCGGCGATCGACGCGATCAGGCCGTAATCGAACAGCAGCCCCCAACCCAGCCATAGCGAAGTCGCCGCCGCCAGCTTGGCGTCTCCGCCGCCGATCCAGCGCAGTTGAAACATGACGAAGGTGAGGGCGAGCATGGCCAGTCCGCAGCTCACATGGAGCGCGATCAGCCCCAGCGGCGTGCGCAGATACAACGCCATGAGAAAATAAGCGCCGATCAGGACCAGCGAGAGGCGATTGGGGATTGTCATCGTAAAGAGATCGGTCAGAGCCGCGAATATCATCACCAGCGGAAAGACAGTGAGCGCCAGGGAGTCGAACATCGGTGTTTCCTAGGTGTCTTGTGATCATCCAAAGACGAATGACCGCGGCTCGGCCACATCGGACAGATTATGAGGGAATCCTTTATCTTTCCTTGACCAATGGCGGATGGGAGCCCAAGGCCGGCAACCTATTGTCCTGGCGGGGCTCGAAAACGCAAAAAGCGATCCCGCTCCCGGAACCGCTTTGCGCCGAAGACCGCGGATGCAGCCGGCGGATGCCTCGTTACTGGAGGTTCCCCGAGATCGCGTTGAAGGTCGTCTGCAGGCCGCTGCCGACGCTCTTGAAGGCGGTGATGGCCACGATGGAGATCAAGGAGGCGATGAGGCCGTATTCGATAGCGGTGGCGCCCGATTCGTCCTTGGCAAAACGCGAGAAAAGGCTCTTCATGATGGTGCTCCGATGTGCTTTGTCACCTTTGCTCTGATTCGACTAAATTGTTTTCGTCGTCAGAACGGTGTGAATGTAACGACAGATTCTTACGAAGACGTTGATCTGTTCCGGGAGACTCGGCCCTATCGCTTGCGAGTGTCGCCCACCGCGGCGGAGCGAGCTGGGGCGAACGACGGAATGTTGGTGAAAAATATGTTGAATTGCTGTCAAAGCACTGACACGCCGCAAAAATGTTTTGCGCCAAGGAGGCGTAGGGATTTATTTGCAATAATTTGATTCGCGGTGCGCTCCGGGCGCGGGTCGCGCGCTCGCCCATGGCTAATAAGCACTATGCTACTATACTATATTGTATCGAGCGAGCCTCGATGGCTCGTTTTTTCGAGGCGGCGCCGCTCCGGCCCTCGGTTTTTAATAATGATTCACCATTAGCTGCGTAAACTCTTCTTGATGGCTGCCGAGCAGCCGCGATTCGAGATTGACGTCCCTTGGGGGCGGACAAAAGTTTTGGGTGAGCCGAATGATGCTTTCCTCGTTGCTATGTGATCTGCGTCTGGCTTTCCTGTGCGGCCTTTGTTTTCTGGGGCTCCCGACGGGCTCCGACGCGGCTGAACGTCCGATAATGGTCGACATCGACTATGCGCGCGTCGTCAAAATTCCGGCGGGAGCGCAGACTCTCGTGATCGGAAATCCGCTTATCGCCGATGTCACCATGCTGAAAAACAACCAGCTGATGGTGATCACTGGGAAGAGTTTCGGGACGACCAATCTGATCGTGCTCGATAGTTCGGGAACGCAGGTCGGCGAGTCCATGATAACCGTGGTGCCGGCTAACGATAAGCTCGTGGTTATGCGCGGCCCTCATCGTGAGTCTTATTCCTGCAATCCCGATTGCGCCCCGAGCGTCGATCTTGCCGACGACCACGGTTACATGGGCGAGGTGATCGGCGCGGTGAAGCTGCATGACGGATCCTTGTCCGTGGGCAAGCACTGAGAGCTTATCACTGGAGCATTCGGATTTTAACCGAGCGCGCCGAAAGATCGGATCTTTCGAAGTCAGGTAGCGCGATCGTAAGAATTGCCGCTCAGTATCCCGCCATGGAGCGCGGCGCTCCGTTCCTCACGGCGACGGACAGGGGAAATCCGAAATGGACCGCGGAAAATTGATGGATTTTCGCCGCATTGCTCGACTGCGCGAACGGCGTGCGCGTAGCGGCTTTTTCCGTCACCGCCGCGGCACGACGACGATCGAATTCGCGATGGTCGCGGTGCCATTTCTAGGCTTGCTGACCGCCATTTTCGAAACCGGTTTCGTCTTCTTCGAAAATGCCCAGCTTCAGGAAGCCACCGAGGCCGCAAGCCGCGCGCTGCTGACGAATTCCGTGCAAAGCGGGATAAGCTATCAGACCTTTTTGAACCAGTATGTCTGTCCTCGCCTCTCGACGATGTTCACCTGCGCCAATCTGCAAATGGCGGTGAACGTCGTCGGCGGAGACACCTCATGGGGCGCCGTGTCTGCAAGCGACACTCAAAACAATATATACAGCGGAAGCTACAATCCCAATACTTTGTTGCCCGTGCCTGCGGCGCAGCAGATCGCTGTGCTTCGCGTTGTCTATCCGATGAGTCAGGTGGCGGGCATTTTGACGGGAGGAGCGTTCGGCGGCGGCGGGCCCATCGGCGTGATGCATACGGGACAGCAGTTCATCAATGGCAATTGGGTGAACATGCTGATGGGGATATACGCATTTCAGGTGGAGCCGTGAAAATGTTCGGAAGGAAGCGGCGCGGAGGAGCCGCGGGTGTGGGCGACCGCTTCTTTGCCACGGATGACAGGGGCGTAGCGGCGGTCGAATTCGCCTTTCTGCTGCCCGTGATGCTTCTCATCTATCTCGGGCTGGTCGAACTGGCGCGGGGGATGCGTGCCTCGCAGAAGGTCGATCTCGTCGCGCATGTGGTCGCCGATCTCGCGGGCCAGCAACTCCCTCCCAACTCTCCCCCACCTTTCACGACTTGCTCGGCCACCTCGCTGCCGGCGGGAGTACAGTCGGGACAGGCGTTTCTCCAGGATTGCGACTTCGCCAATTTTTTCGCCGCCGCCGCCGTGTTGCTGGCGCCGCTGCCGACGAACTCGCTAAAGATCACGATCAGCGAAGTGAATATCTGGCAACCGACAGCCTCGACCTATCAGGCCAACGTCAACTGGACCCATACCTATCAAGGCGGCGCGCCCCGCAATAGTCTTGGCTGCGGGCCTTCCCAGCAGCCGCTTCTCGCTCAGAACGTTTCGCCGATCAGCTCGACATCGATGCCGACGGCATACACCGATCCGACGCAAACGCCGGCGGTGGGTCCGGTCATCGTGGTCGACGTGAGCTATGGTTATGCGCTCACGGTCAACGCCATCCCCGGTCCCTGGAGTTCAACCGGAACGCTGACAATGTTGCGCACCAGTTACGCGCCCGTTCGCAACACCTTTGCTTCCACCGTCAGTTCGCCACCCTATCCTTTGTATAACCACATAGCGGATGTGACGACTTCCGCCACGGCCGGGACAAACTGCCTTTATACCGGCTGGGGCGTGCGGTAAGCCGCTCCATTCGCGGAGCGGCGCCGGGCCTCTACTTCTTTAGCAGCAGCGATCCGTTGACGATCTCGACGCGCGACAGGCGCGAGAGGAAGGTCATGCCCAGAAGATTGACGGCGAGGGCGCCGCGTTCGGTCACGAGCGCGTCCACGTCGAAAAGCTGGATCGAGCCGATTTTCACTTCGCGCAGTTTGATCGCGGCGGCGTGGGCGATTCCATTCGCCGTCTGAACCTGGACTTTGAATTCGGTGGGGTCGGGGAAGATTCCGAGCGCCTCGGCGTCTTCTTCGCGAAGCGCCACCGACGTCGCGCCCGTGTCCACGACGACGTGGATCGGCTGGCCGTCGACAAAAACATCCGTCAAATAGTGACCCTGTGCGTTCGCGGCGATACGAAACTCGTCCAGCGTGGAGGGCGTCGGGCTGTTGATCGGCGACGCCGTTCGTTGCGCTTGCGGAGCCGGCGCCGCGGCGTTGCGTTGGATCGTGGTCGGCTGAGCTGGCCGCTGATTCAGCGAAATGGAGACCTTTTGGCCAAGCTGTGCGGCTCCGACGAAAAAGACCAGTGCAAAGCCGCCGTATTTAAGGGTATTGCTCAACATAACGCCGAATCCCGACGCGAATTGCCCTCTCGCCGCCGAACGCGCGCGCCATCGCAAGGCGGACAGGCTTCTTTCTACTATGTGAATGTTTGCGGCGTCTTAAGAAGATCGACGAGAGTCCAGAATCTGCCGCCTAGATGGCGCTTTCCGTTCTAACGATAATAAATCACTCAAAATCAGAGTGTTGGAGCGAATTCAGATCGCAAAAGTTGATAGACTTTTGCGGATTTCGTTCTAAGCGCGAGGCTTGGCGCGGGTGGTGGGTTGCGCTCGAGCGGGGTCGTCGGGCCAGGAATGGCGCGGGTAGCGGCCTTTCATCTCCTTCTTAACCTCGTTCCATGAGCCCGCCCAGAAACCCGGCAGATCTCGGGTGGTTTGTATCGGCCGATGCGCGGGAGAGAGCAGTTCGAGCGTGATCGGGATCTTACCCCGCGCCAGAGCGGGATGCGCGGCGAGCCCATAAAGTTCCTGCACTCGCACGGACAACAATGGCCCGTTGGCGGCGGCGTAATCGAGCGCGATGCGCGAACCGGCAGGCGTTTCGAAAAAGGGAGGAGCCTCGGCGTCGAGTCTTCGCGCCAGATCGTAGGGCAGGAGAGACGCTAGCGCCGCCTCCAGATCATCGGTTTCGATTCCGACGAGGCTGGTCCTTCCGACAAGGAATGGCGCAAGCCATTCTTCCGCATTGGCCGCGAGCGCGACGTCGGACAGGTCCGGCCATTCCTCGCCTTCGGCCCCACGCAGAAAAGCGACCCGGTCCCGCCTTTGGTTCTGCGCCTTGCTCCAGGGCAGTCGCTCGATCCCCGCCGCCGCGCCGCCGCGCGCCAGCGTTTTGGCGTTGTCCAACGTGGGTTCGACCGAGAGATTTTGCTCGGAGAGACGGATCGCGCCGAGGCGGCGAAAACGCCGCCTGCGCAGCGCGGCGCTCCGCGGATCGAACACGGTTTCGTCCCTCGTTTCGATGCGTTCGCCCGCGAGTTGGTCCACCTCCTCGGACGAAAGGACGCAAGCGGCCAGCATGCGCGACTGCGCGGCGCTGCCGGCGATTTCGGCGACGGCGAGAAAGCTGGCGCGCGCCAGCGGATGTTCGAGAGGGAGGCTTGTCGCTCGGCCGTTGGCCATCAGAAAATCGCCGCCGCCACGCGCCTTGGCGATACGGTCGGGAAAAGCGAGCGCGATCATCGCGCCGTCGGAGAGGGAGGCTTTGACGGTCGCCCGACTTGCGGATTTGGCTTGCCGCGCCCAGCCTGCGGCCAGTCGGCGGGCGTCTCGCGCGCGTTGACTGTTGTCCGCGCGCAGACGCTCCAACCGCGAAGACAGATCGGGGTCGTTTCCACCCAGCCCCAATTCGGAAAGCAGAATCGACAGTTGCGCCGCGCGTTCCGCGCAATCGCCGTTCGCCGCGCCAAGCACCATGCTCGCCAGTCTCGGCGGCAAGGGCAAAGCGCGCATGGCGCGGCCTTTCGAGGTCAGGCGCGATTCCTCGTCGAGCGCGCCGAGTTCTTTTACGAGCGCGACCGCCTCCGCCCAGGCGAGGCGCGGCGGCGGATCGAGAAAGGCGAGGACGGAGGGGTCGCTCACGCCCCAATAGGCTAAATCGAGCACGAGGCCGGAAAGGTCGGCCGCGAGTATTTCCGGGGTCGCGAAGGCAGGGAGAGCGCCAGTGGCCGCCTCTTCCCAAAGGCGATAGCAAACACCGGGTTCGGTGCGGCCGGCCCGGCCGCGCCTCTGATCGACATTCGCGCGCGACGCGCGCACGGTTTCGAGGCGGGTCAGGCCCAGATCGGGTTCGAACACGGGAACCCGCGCCAGCCCGCAGTCGATCACGATCCTGACGCCCTCGATGGTGAGCGAGGTTTCGGCGATGGAGGTGGCGAGCACGATCTTTCGTCGCCCCGGCGGGGTCGCCGCGACCGCGCGGTCCTGATCGGCCCGCTCCAGCGCGCCATAAAGCGGCGCGAGATCGACATTGGCGGGCAGGCGGCGTTCTTCGAGCAGCGCCGAGACGCGCTTGATTTCAGCCTGACCGGGGAGGAAGGCCAGAACAGAGCCGTGCTCTTGCGAGATCGCCCGGATGATCGCGCGCGCGACGGCTTCTTCCAGCCGCAAGGAGGGATCGCGTCCTAGATAGATCGTCTCGACCGGAAAGGCTCGGCCGGCGCTTTCGATCACCGGCGCGGGGTCGTCGGCGCCCATGAGTTTCGCGACGCGAACGTCGTCGAGCGTCGCGGACATGGCGATGAGGCGCAGGTCGTCCCGCAGCGCTCCCTGGCTGTCCAGCGCAAGCGCGAGCCCGAGATCGGCGTCGAGCGAGCGTTCGTGAAACTCGTCGAAGAGGACGCAGGCGATTCCGTTCAATTCTGGATCGTCCAGAATCATGCGGGCGAAAACGCCCTCCGTGACGACTTCGATGCGGGTCTTGGACGAGATTTTCGATTCGAGTCGCATGCGCAGGCCGATAGTCTCGCCCACCGTCTCTCCCAATGTCGCAGCCATGCGCGAGGCGGCGGCGCGGGCGGCGAGACGGCGCGGTTCGAGCAGGATGATTTTTCTGTCCTCGCGCCAGGATGCGTCCAGCAGCACGAGCGGGACACGGGTCGTCTTGCCCGCGCCGGGGGGCGCCGCGAGCACCAGATTCCTGCTGGCGCATGAAGTCTCGAAGAGTTGGGGCAGAATGTCGTCGATCGGCAGCCGGGCTTTGAAACTACGCGTCAAAGTCGGCTCCGCGAAGCTCGATGTTGTCCACTGGCGACCGTTCGTTCCGCGAGAATCCGGTTCCTTACCGCGAATGGACGCATTATCCCCGTCCGCGGAGGAATTGCGCCCGTCACTTCCGCTTGGCGATGATCTTGTCTTTGATCTTGTCGTAAACGCCCTTTGGAACGATGTTTTTCTGGTAGAGTTCGTCCTTCCCTTTATAGGGGCGGCCCTTGACGATGGCGTCGGCGCGGGCGGCGCCAATGCCCGGCAGGGCGTCGAGGTCGGCGGCGCTGGCGGAATTGATATCGAGAAGGGCCGGAGCGGGTGTTTTGCCTGCGGTTGCGGTCGCCGGAGCGGAAACTGCCGGCGGAGAAGCCGGCTGGGGCGATTGGGCGAATGCCTGCGACGCCATTGCGGCAGCGAGAACAAATGGAATCATCCAGCGTGAAAAGGGAGCGGCGTTGGTCATCAGCATATTCTCCTCGAAGATCGGCCACCGCGGCCGCCCGTTCGATTAATTACTCGAATTTCATCTGAAAGCCCACGATGGTTCGGTCGAATGGACCCTTTGGCAGATAGCAGAACGTATTGGTCGCCAATTGCGCCTCCCGGCAATGCGGATGATCCTGCGTCCACTCGTAGCCCAGCCGGTCCATGCAGGCCCTCATCTGTTCGGCGATGAAGCGCTTGTTGGTCGAACGCTCACGCGGATAGGCCTGTTCGACCTGATATTCGCAATCCGTCAGATCGATTTGTTGACCGGCGAAATAGCGTCCGCCGCTGCTGCTGGTGAGAAAAAGCGTCTCGGTGGCGAGCATGAAGACGAGACCGGCGACGAGCGCCAATCTGGCTTGCAGCTTGGTGCGGAAGAAATTTATATCCAGAAAGGAGAGAAGGCCGCCCGCAATGAGAGCGCCCCCGATCAAGAGCGTGATCGGGGCGAAGAAAGTGCCAACATCCTCGTTCATGCGGTCTCCTGGGGAATCGGCGCGACTCGATTAAGCTCTGAGCAAACGCGCGCCCATTTCTCGGGCAATCGGCTTTTTCTTTAGAATATGACGCGTTATTGGCCGTAGCAAGCTGGAAGCTTGCGCCCGAACCCTTGCCGAGCAAGGGCTTTCGCGGGCGAATTCCGTCGGCGATTCGGTTTTCTTAAACTTAACGATCGATTAATTGTAACCGCAACATTCGGGACAAAGTTCCGGGCTACGAGTTGCCACCCCGCCCACCCTCCTGTATCCCCTGGAATGGCGCGGGATTAACCGTGTTGCGGTCGATGGCCGGGTTTTGGTAGAGGCTTCTCGGCCTTCGACTTTAAAGAGGACGGTGATATTGGGGTTCATTCGACAGATCGCGCCCGTAATTCTGGCGCTTGGCTTGGCGAGTTGCTCTTGGGCGCCGGGCGCCGGGCCTTCTCGCGACGCCATGGTGGAAGCCGGCACTGTCACACAAGAAAACGTCGATCCCTCATTCACTTTGGTTGAAGTCGGTCCGTCCGCCGTCTCTATTCTTTCGCGGCGCGGCGGATCGAGCCTGCGGAACCGCTTCGGGGACTACCGTCCTCCGACATCGTCCGTGATCGGCGTCGGCGATACGGTGCAGGTGACGGTATGGGAAGCTGCATCGGGTGGTCTCTTCTCCTCGTCCATGCAAGGGGCGGTCAACTCGGGGTCGAAGGCGTCGTCATTTCCCGATCAGGCCGTGGGTCGGGACGGATCGATCACTTTGCCCTATGGCGGACGCATTCAGGCGGCGGGGCGAACGCCCCAGCAGGTCGAGGCCGCGATCGTCGAACGCCTTCGCGGAAAGGCGATCGAGCCTCAGGCGATCGTGAATGTGAGCAAGAACGCCAGCAATACGGCGACCGTCATCGGAGAGGTCACGGCAGGCGCTCGTGTTCCGCTGACCATTCGGGGTGATCGAATCATGGATGTGATCGCCTCGGCGGGCGGTTTCCGGTCTCCGACGCATGAGACATTCATAAGCCTGACGCGAGACGGGCGCACCGTTCGCGTCCCGGTGCAGGCGCTCCTCGCGGACCCGCGGGAAAATATTTACGTGCGTCCGGGCGACGTCCTGACCGTCGAGCGCTCGTCCCAGACTTTCACCGTCGCGGGGGCGGCGGGAGCCAATGCGATGATCCCCTTCGACGCGCGCGGGCTCACGCTGGAGGAAGCGATTGGGAAAGCCGGTGGTCTTCAAGACATGCGCGCCGACCCCGATGGCGTGTTTGTCATGCGCTACGAGCCGGTCGACCTCGTCAGGCAATTTCCTCAAGCGACTTCCGCGCTGCCTCCAGGAGGCATGACGCCGGTGGCATACCATCTCAACATGCGGGATCCCTCGGGCCTGTTTCTTGCGAGGAGATTTCCAATGCGAGACAAGGACATAATCTTCGTGTCGAACGCCCCGCTGACAGAAATCGGAAAATATTTCCAGCTCTTCCAGATGTTGACGGCTCCGGTGGTGCAGGGAGCGGGAGTCGCGGCGGTCGGTACGACCATCCACTAGAGCAAAATCCGAAAAAGTTGATAGACTTTTTCGATTGGATTTTGCTCCAGCTTTTTGAATCTGGAGCGATTTCTTATCGACCAGAAGATTCCGTCTGGTCGGAAAGCGCTCTAGAGTGACCGAGACGCCGGCCAGCGATGAGTTCGTGATTGGCATACGGCTTGCAGTGCAAGGTAAGGGGAATTACAGTGGCGTCCGTTAAAGTTTTGTCTCTCGTGGTGAATGAACTTATGGGGGCCGTGAGTCCTTCCATGGACGGGAGATATTGTTTGGGCGGATTGCTTTCGGATCACGGTCACAAAAAAGACCATCCGAGGGGCGATGAATTAAAATCGAGAACGTTGAGGCGTTCGAGATGTGAGAGTTGGGTGCCATAATGACCACATCCCGATTGAACACGAGCTTTGTCGCGACGCAGGAACGTATTCTGCTCAACCATATCGTGCAACGGTTGCCGATGTGGGCGACTCCAGACCACCTGACCCAGATCGGACTTTTGGGCGCCGCCGTCACGGGCGCCGGCTTCCTCTTGTGTAATTTTTCACCAGTTTATCTCTCGCTCGTGGCGGTTGGTCTGGCGATCAACTGGTTTGGGGACTCCTGCGACGGCTCCCTCGCCAGGCATCGAAAAATCGAGCGGCCCAAATATGGCTTCCTCATCGATCATTCGAGCGACCTCGTGGCTCAGAGCCTCATCGTCATCGGGCTCGGCTGTTCGCCCTACTTCACGCTCTGCTCGGCGCTATTGGTGCTCTCGCTTTATCTATTGATGAGTTCATACACCTATCTGCGCGCGGCGGTGGAAGGGGTGCATCGCCTCTCCTACGGCGGACTCGGCGCCACGGAATTCCGCATGATGGTCGCGCTTTGGCCCCTCGTCCCTCTGACCTTTGGGTCCTGCGTGGTCTCCGGGCGGATTTTCGGCTTCGCCGGCATAGATGTGGTGATCTCGCTGCTCGCCTTGTGCACATACGTGATCTTCGTATTCCTAGTCAGGCAGGATCTCGAAAGGCTTGACGCCGAGGAGAACCAGCTTCTGGCCGAGACTCGCAATGTCGTCAGGCTTCATGGGGGAGCCCCGTCCGCGCATCGCCCCGCGGGCGAAGAAAATCTCGGGAAGGAGACGGGACGGAGCCCCGTATTGGCCGACGTAGCCGAGCGCCGTTGAAATCCGACGCCGAGGAAATTGTTATAGTGGGAATTCCGTCGATTCTTGTTTTTTTTTCGAATAGGCTGGCGAATGCCCCGAAATTGGACCGCGCGACCGCGCCTGTGATAGCGCATCCAAGAATGAATTGGACGAGCCGCTCGTGACGGATAGACCGAGGGCGACAGAAGCAGAGCCTTTAGCGCGACCGAACGGAGACGTGGCCGTCGTCACCGGCGCCAGCGGTTTTATCGGGGGCGCCGTGGCAAAAGCGCTGCACGAGGAGGGCTTCCGCGTGCGCGCTTTCGTGCGTTCCACAAGTCCGCGCATGAATCTCCACGAGGCCTATGAGGTCGTGGTGGGCGACGTCACCGAGCGAGAGAGCGTTCGCAAAGCGATGAGCGGCGCTCGCTTTGTCTTTCACGTCGCGGCGGATTACCGCCTGTGGACGCCCGATCCGGCGAAAATGCTTCACACCAATGTCGAAGGGGCTCGGATCGTGATGGAGGAGGCGCTCTCCGCTAATGTCGAGCGCGTCGTCCACACTAGCAGCGTGGCGACGCTCGCGCCGGATCGCGAGGGGCTTTGCGACGAAAGTCGCCGCATGGACCGACTCGCACGCCTCGGCGTCTACAAGCGCAGCAAAATCCTGAGCGAACGGCTGGTCGAGGAGATGATCGCGCGCCAGAATCTTCCCGCCGTGATCGTCAACCCGACCGCGCCTCTGGGTCCCGGCGATATTCGGCCGACGCCCACGGGCAGGATTATTCTGGAGGCGCTGCGTGGGAATATGCCTGCTTTCGTGGACACGGGTCTCGATCTCGTCCATGTGGACGACGTAGCTCGGGGGCACGTGGCGGCGCTACGGAAGGGGAGAATTGGCGAGCGATATATTTTGGGCGGAGATAATATCGACCTTGCGTCGATATTGCGGGAGATCGCCCGTCTGACGAACAATAGACCGCCAACGATCAAACTCCCGCGCGCGCCGCTCGTCCCGCTGGCCATCTTGAACGAAGCTGTCGCCCGGATCACCGGGAGGGAGCCGTTCCTCAACTACGAGGGCCTTAGGCTGGCGGCGACCCCGATGTTTTTCGACGACTCCAAGGCGAGGCGCGAACTCGGCTACGAGTCCAGAGCCCATGGCGCGACCATCGCCGACGCGATTAACTGGTTTCGCGACTACGAGGAGGCGCGTCGCAGCGGCAAGGGCTTTGAAGCTCGTTTCGAAAGGCGCAACCGAACCAAGGAAGAGGGCGGCTGGCGCAAATGACAAAGCGGGCGGAGCCATGAAATTGCAGCGCATTCGTCTGACCATGACATTCCCGAGGGGTGGGGGATGCTAACGACTCGCGCGCCCGCGAAAATCAACATCGCCTTGCATGTGCTTGGCCGCCGGGCGGAAGACGGCCTCCATGAACTCGAGAGCCTGGTGGCTTTCACCGGGGCGGGAGACGTCCTGTCGCTGGAGCCGGGCGCCGGGCTCGCCCTCGACATTCGCGGGCCAACCGCGCAGGCGGCGGGGGGAGGCCCGACCAATCTAGTCCAGCGCGCGGCCGAGAATTTGGCGGCGCGCATCCCCGGTTTGAAACTGGGGCGATTTTGCCTGCAAAAATCGCTACCCGTGGCGGCGGGAATTGGCGGGGGATCGTCCGACGCCGCCGCCGCACTGCGTTTGCTGGCGCGGTCCAACGGCCTGCCGCTCGATGATCCGAGGATTCTCGACGCCGCGCGCGCCACCGGCTCCGATGTGCCTGTCTGTCTCGATCCCCATGCGCGCTTCATGCGCGGCGCTGGGGAAGATGTCGGGCCGAGGCTCCTGCTGCCGCCGCTCCCCGCCGTGCTGGTCAATCCCGGCGTCGCGGTGGAAACGGGGCCGGTCTTCAAACGGCTCGGCCTCGCCCTCGGCGAGCGCAGCGGGTCGCCGCCCCATCCCCCGATCCGTTCCGGAATGGACCCGGACGCCTTTTGGAGCGCGCTGTCCAAGGGGCGGAACGATCTCGAGGACGCCGCCTGTCTCGTCGCGCCCGTGATTGTCGACGTCCTTGCTGTCCTTCGAGCGGCGAAAGGCAGCCGCATCGCCCGCATGTCGGGGTCCGGCGCCACCTGTTTCGCATTGTTTTCCACGCGCCGCGCCGCGTCGCGCGCCGCCGCCGCCATAAAGTCCTGTCATCCCGGCTGGTGGGCGCGGCCGGCGATGCTGCGCTGACGCAAACACGCGGCGGGGAGCTTTTGCTTTCGCGAGGGGAGAAGAAATGACCGGCGACGGACGCAGACCGCCCCAAAGGCGCGCCAGGAAAGACCCCGAAGCCGGGCGGCGCCCGGCGCCGCGCGGCCAAGCCCGGCGCGCCGCCGACCGCCAGGGCGGCCAAAGCGGCCCCTCTCCGGATATCGCCCTGCTATACGGCTTCCATGCCGTGCGCGAGGCGCTGACGGCGGGCAAGCGCGAATTGCTAGCGCTTTACGTTACCGAGAACGCTCTACCGCGTGTCGCCGAGTTCGCAGCGGCGGCGGGAGTGCCGCCTCGCATTATAGAGGCGCGCGAGCTGGCCCGCCGACTTGGCGAGGAGGCGGTTCATCAGGGCCTCCTTCTGGAAGCGCGGCCGCTACCCGAACTCGACGTGAGCGAGATCGCGCAAAACAGCGGAATCGTCGTCGCGCTGGATCAGATCACCGATCCTCACAATGTAGGCGCCATCCTGCGAACGGCCGCGGCCTTCGCCGCGGACGCGCTGATCGTCACCGAGCGCCATGCGCCGCAATTTGACGGCGTTCTCGCCAAGGCGGCCTCTGGCGGGCTGGAGCATGTCGATATCGTCCCGGTGGTCAATCTCGCTCGCGCCCTCGATGAATTGTCCCGGCTCGGTCATCGGCTTATTGGGCTTGATTCCGAGGGGAGCGAAAGCCTCGAAACGACGCCGCTGCAAAAGCCGGTGGTCCTTGTTCTCGGCGCGGAGGGCAAGGGGCTGCGGCGGCTGACGCGCGAGCGCTGCGACGCGGTGGCGCGGCTCGACATGCCTGGCGCGATCAAGAGTCTGAACGTGTCCAATGCCTGCGCCATCGCTTTAGCCATATTGCGCCGGCGCCTTGCGGACGGCGGTTGAATTCCGCCGTGGCGCTACGCACTATTGGGTTGCAGCCGCCGCGCGCCGGCGCGCTTTTGCAGGATTGACCTTGCAGTCCATTCGGGGAATAGAAGGACTCGCATTTGGCGCATGGGCCGGTTTAGCTCAGTCGGTAGAGCAACTGATTTGTAATCAGTAGGTCGCGGGTTCGAATCCTGCAACCGGCACCAAATCCCCGTTCGCTAGCGTCCCAGAAGGTCCAGAAATAGCTGAAAAACAATATGTTATGCCAGGATTGGCGTCCGAGGGCGTCCGGGGCCGTGCGTTGGTATCCGCAAAATTTGTTGGTATGTTTGTTGGTATGTCGTCGATACCAACAAAGCGGATACCAACATGCCGCTAACCGATATGTAAATCCGGACGGCCAAGCCCGGCGCCCGCCTCGTCAAGCTTTCCGACGGCGGCGGGCTGCAATTATGGATCATGCCTGACGGCGCGAAGCGCTGGCGTTTCGCCTACAGGCTCGCCGGCCTTCAAAAGGTGCTTGCCGTTGGCGTCTGCCCGGCGACCGGGCTTCGCGAAGCGCGAGAGGCGCCCGACGATGCCAAGCGCCTTTTGGCCGATGGCCAAGACCCCGCCATCGCCAAGAAGCTTGCCAAGTCCGCGAAGGCTGCGGCGAACGCCAACACATTCGAGGCCATCGCCGCCGAACTTCTGGACAAGAAGCGGCGCGAGGCGAAAGCCGAAAAGACCTTAAGCAAACTCGAATGGCTGTTGAGCCTCGCTCGTCCGGCCATTGGGCCGCGTCCAATAACCGAAATAACCGCGCCGGAAGTCTTGGCCGTGCTTCGCGGAGCCGAGTCTCGTGGCACGCATGAAACCGCGCATCGGCTTCGCGCCACCATCGGCGAGGTTTTCCGCTTCGCCGTCGCCACGGGCCGCGCCGAGTCCGACCCTACGGGAGCGCTCAAGGGCGCTTTGATCGCGCCAATCGTCAACCATCGCGCCGTGATCATCGAGCCCAAGGCGTTCGGCGGGCTGCTGCGCGCGCTCGCCGGCTATGACGGCGCGCCGGAAACGCGCGCGGCGCTCGAATTGCTCGCCCTGACTTTCGTCCGCCCCGGCGAGCTTCGCGCGGCGGAATGGGCCGAATTCGATCTGGACGCGGGCGTTTGGGCGATACCGGCCGAAAAGATGAAAATGAAGCGCCCGCATCGCGTCCCGCTGGCGCCGCGCGCAGTGGCAATCTTGCGCGAGCTTCAAGGGATAACCGGCGCCGGAAAGTTCCTTTTCCCGTCGATCCGCTCGGCGGCGCGCTGCATGTCGGAAAACACCATCAACGCGGCCTTGCGCCGGCTCGGCTTCGCCCAAGACGAAATGACCGGCCACGGCTTCCGCTCGGCGGCGTCTTCCATGTTGAACGAGTCGGGCCTGTGGAACGCCGACGCCATTGAACGGCAATTGGCGCATGTCGATAATGATTCAGTCCGTCGCGCCTACGCCCGCGCGGACTTTTGGGAAGAGCGGGTCCGCATGATGGCGTGGTGGGCGAGTCAATGCGAGGAAATGTGGCGCGGGGGGAAGGTCATCGCGCTTCGCGCCTAAGCGCTGTGGACAAAAATCAGATATTTCTGTGGATTGTGTGGATAAGTTTTATAACTCATTGTATTTAAGTGATTATATCGATCTAAATTAGTCTACGCCTTTGTGGATATCCTGTGAATAAAGCTGTGGGGAAACTGCGCAAAACCGTTTCGCGAACAGTGTCCGGCCGATGCCTCGTGCTGAGTCTAGCTCACGGACCACGCCGGTTCGTGCTGCACCTCCCGGAATGGAGAAAGACGAGAAAAATGAGCCGCACCAACCCCTGCCAGGGTCAATGCGGCTCGTTGGGTTTGAACCCGCGCTCGGCTAGGAGCGGGAAAAGCCTAACTCAGCTTCTCAATCATAGTCAAAAGATGATTGAGAAACTGGCTCGTCCATGGATTTTGACGAGAAAGGTTGACCATGGCTCGATTAAGCGGTGGCGTCGATGGCACGCGACTTAATCCAAATAATCCGCATTTCCCCCAAACCGGCTTCCTTCGCCTCGGCTCGATACTCGCCCCAAGGGGACCGATTCCCGTTGGCCGCTCGACGTGGTGGGCTGGCGTCAAGGATGGCCGATTCCCCCAACCCGTGAAGCTTGGCCCGCGCATAACCATTTGGCGGGTGGAAGATATTCGCGCGCTCATCGAAAACGGCGGGTGACCATGACGCGGCGGCACAATTTCCGCCGTGTCAAAATCCATCAAAGCTACATCATCCCGGAAGCCGCTCGGCTTCTGGGCGTGCATCCGCACACCGTAAGCCGATGGATCAAGAACGGCCTTCCGCTCGTTTCGACCAAGCGCCCGCATCTCATTCACGGGAGCGATTTGCGCGAGCATTTGCAGGCGCAACAGCCGCGCAAACAAAAGCTCCGCGCGGGTGAAATCTACTGTCTCCCGTGCAAAGCGGCGAAGCGGCCCGCTGGCGACATGGTGGACTACATCCCGAGAACGCCAACGAAGGGCTTCCTTCGCGGCATTTGTCCAAGCTGCGACCGGCTCATTCACCGGCTCGCGAATTTCGCGACGCTCGTCAAAGTTTGCGGCGATTTGAGCGTCACGCGCCAACCCCCAGAGCAACGCTTGGGCGCGCTCATTGAAGCGGGCGTGGTCAAGGGCGACGTTCGCGAACATTCAATCGAACAGCAAAACAAGGCTATCGAAGTAGGCGAATATATGAGCCAAATGAGCCAAACGCCGCTGTTTGGCGATTTGGCCGAACAAAGGGCGCCGTTCGAAGGCGCGCCCGCCGCGAAGGTCGATAGCCGGCTGAAGCCTTACGAACTTCGCAAAGAGCTTGGAATTCCCGAAGCGCTGATTCAGGAAGTGACGCCGCAACCTTGGGAGATGGCGGATAATCTGGTTAAGCAAATCGCGATAGAGTTTTGCCGCGACGCCGCGCCCGCGCAAGAAATCCTGAAACGAAAGCGCAAGGCGACTTTGAGCCTTCGCGACCTCTTTCTCGACGGGACGGACGAGGATTCGCGCGACATTGCCTTGCTCATGTCCAATGCGCGCGTCGCCGAAAAGGCGCAACTCGCGTTTAGCTTCAACGATTCGATTGACCCCCGTGAATTGAAGCGGGCCTTGGTTGAACGGTTGCGCGAATTCTGCGACGAAGAGGGGATTGAATATCAAGCCAACGATTTGCGCCGCGCGATTGATTTGGCCGTGATGCGGGAGCCGGATAGGCTTAAGGAGGCGATGCGCGTGTCGCTGGCGCGCCAAGTCGTCATAAAGCGGGGCGAACCAATCCCGACGAAGCAATATTGGCGGGAAGGCCTCAAGACCGCCCGCAAATCGGGTTATGGCGTTTTCCCGGAACGCCTCAATATCGAAGAGCGGGCCTTCGCCGAGTTTCTGGACGAAGACAACACCGGAACGGTCAAATGGTGGCTCAAGAACCCCGAAAGTGAAGTTTGGGCAACGCGGCTGCTGCTTCCGACGGGAAGGCGGTTTTTCCCTGATTTTATCGTTGGCGTGGAAGGGCGCTCGACGCCCGACAAGATCGCGCTCGTTGAAATCAAGGACGACGGCTCGACCGGCCGCTTACAAAGTGATCAAAATACGGACAAGATACGGGTTCGCCATCGCGAATACGGCCCGGTTTTCTGGACCTTTCGAGACGACGGCACATGGGTCGCCGCGCATTATTCGTCGAGCCTTCACAGGATCATTCCTGAAGGCAAGTTTGAGATTGCCAATTTGGTTTTTGTCGGGTGAGGCGCGGGAAGGAATCGGGGCGCCTGAACTGGACCGGACGGCGCGCGGGGATTTTTGTGGCGGAAGTCGCAATGGGCTCGCTCATAACGGGAGCAGCACGTATCGGGAACCCGGACCCGCCCCTAGCGAAAAAAATTGTTGGTATATTTGTTGGTATAAATATTTTTTCGTGATTTTTTGTCGCTTATTTTCAAACTGTTATGGGGCAAATGCGACTCCTGCAACCGCACCAACGAAATCAATTAGTTATGGAAGATGGGGACTTAGCTAATCTCAGAATCCGGGCACTGGGGACAAATCTCACGTCTTGCGAAAAATTCTTCCCTCTAGGCGACTCGGGCTGCTCTGGGAGACATAGGCGCTCAGTGGGTTCGAGACCAGAGGTAGAGCACCTGCGCGGCTGTAGCCATTATGCCGTTCGATCGGGCCGAACCTCCCCCCATCGGGTCTACACGGCGAAGAAGCGTTTCTGACGGTCACCCGGCAGTGTGGGTTTTGCTCTCCCCACGATAGGCTTCACCATCGGCTTTCTAGCTTTGGCTTGGTGCGCTCTTGTTCACAGGCCTCGCCGACCGCCGCCCGCCTGATTCGAGCCCAATCCATGCAGACGATCGTTCCTGCGCTGATCGACTATGTGTCGGAGACGCGGCGTCTCGATTCCCAACTGTCTTCGACAAAGAACGCCTTCGATGACGCGACCGCCATCGAAGGCGGCGGTGATTTTCTTTCGGCCAACGGCTGGAAACGAAAACGGGACAGGACTATCGTCGTGCATGGCTTGGATTCGAGGGCGTAACGGAGCGTTATAATTAGCAAATACCTATGTAAAATCAATATCATACACCGCATACACCAACTCAAAATCGAGGTGCTGCTGAATAAGGCGGGTTAGGTGGAATCGCTTCCGCTTTTTCGCGGAAGCTGGGCAATTGCAGTGTCGATCAGGGCGTTCAATTCGCCGAGACGCGCAGCCGCGGCGGCGCCATATCTCGACGTGTCGGGATGAAAACTTCGCGCAACCTTGCGCCTCAAATTCCTGAGTTCGTCAGCTGAGTTCTTGGCGCGTGTAAGCTCCCGCTGGAAAGCGGCGAATTCCGCGCTGGATAGCTGCTCCCAGTCGGGGTCCGAGGCGGCGTGGCGCAAAACCTGCGACGCTGCTTCGGCGTAAGCATTTGCTTCGCGATTGCACGACGATCGAGCTCGGCCAGGCTCGTTGTTCGCTTCCCCGGTTACGCCGCACGCAAGATGCCGCCACGCGGCCGGGAGAGGATGATTAGAAGCTTCGGAAGCCGCGATTTCGATTTCCGCAAGCACGCGCGAAAACGGAAACATGCCCTCTCACCTCCCGAGTGCGGAGGGAGGTTGCGCTCCATGATTCCCGAATATTTTGTCGTTTCGTGCAGCGACCCAACCCGCGGCGTTACGAGCACAGGACATGAAGGCGTGACGATCGAAAGGTTTTCTTTCGCGCTCTTGCGAAGCATTCTGCATCGAGGCGGCGATAGACAGCATGACAAGAGTAGCGCCCCGGAAAAAGGCGCGTTCGTCGTTGCAGCAGTTCGCGCGTTCGCCGATCCGCGCGATTATCGACCGAATTTCATGATCCAGGCGCTCAAGGTCTTCCTTGAGGAGTTCATCCATTCCTTCCAGGCTCATACAAGCCCCAGAGAGGCTTTCGTCCAAGTCGATTTGCTTTATAAGTCTGATGCTTGTTACATTCTTCGACATAAGTCACCCTACGCAACGCCGTCGAAATACTATATAAAACTGATAAGTAAATATTATATTTAGTGGAATCAAAAGTCATATAAAAAATATTATGTTTAATGTATACACGCTAGGAGTATAATAACAATTAGTGTAATTATTACTTCATGATCCAGTAGACAGAAGCTGGTCCGACGCGCTCTCGGAGGGGGAGGAAATCAGCATGTAGCCGAGGAAGCGCTGGCATTCGATCGGATCATACCCTAGTCGCGCCCGCAACTTCTTGCGAAGCTTGCTAATGTGGCTTTCGACGACGTTCTCCTCGATGCCGTCGTCAAAAAGGCCATAAACCGCATTGAAAATCTGCGACTTCGTAAGCCGGCGTCCTCTGTTGATGGCGAAATATTCCAGCATTCGCCTTTCGCGGCGGGGAAGGGGCATTACTTCTCCGCCTACCAAAGGATCGCGACCATCGAAGAAGACCTTTATTGCGCCGACGGCCGCCAAATCCTGGCGAGCCTCGGCGCGCTGCCGAATCGCATGGACTCGGGCCAATAGTTCTTTGACGTGAACCGGTTTGCGAACGACATCGTCAACACCGGAGTTGAACAAGCCCAGAGTTGTCTCCAGTGAAGGCGCGTCGTTGAGGGCGATGACCGGCGCCTGTGAGCGGCGCCGGATCATTTTGGGCAATTCTTCGCGGTTTGGGCATTCGCCGAGCAGAAAGGCCTCCACCGCCTGGACGTCTCCCTCCATGGCGTTGCCGACCCATTCCGCGAATTGACCACCGCAAAAGCCCGCCGAGGCGATTCCTTCTCGTCCAAATCGGCACGCGTATCCACCTGTCACGAGTTCTCTCTCGTCCACGATAATGAACATTTCCTGCTCCCAATGGCGGAAACGTCAAGGGACGTCTTTCCGCGAATCATTCATGTAAAGTATTTATTCGTATTGTGATAACATCGTCAATAAACAACGCGTAAACATGGTCCGTGTACAATGTATTCGCGCGATTGTATACAGTAGCGTTGATTTCAAATGTCGACATAGCGACGAAAGCTTTTGTCGCTCCGCTTATGTGGGCGGGCATCATGAGCAAGCTTCGCATGAGCCATGGTGAATAAAGAGTTACTCGTGACTTGCTTTGGAGGATCCGATGGAAAAAATGTCTCAGCTGAAACAGATTCGCGAACAGATGATGGAGGAACTGACGCAAATCCCTCAATATCGCGCTTTGAAGGCGATCGATCGCTTCATGGGCGAGATTTCGGAAATCTATGGTTCCGCCGCCAACCTTGCGACCGGCAACCAATCGGAAGAAGAGAAAGCTGCTGTGCATGACGGTCGCGCACGTGAACTTAACTCCACCGCATCACAAAAAATAACGCCCTATATTCCGGCCCATCGCGTCGCTTGAATCCTTTGGGAACGACGCGATAGCAAACGACTGCGCGGGCAAGCCGGCTGCTATGGTCGGCTTGCCGTCCGTTCATAACATCCGCGCGCTCTCTATTCCAAATCTCCTGACCGGGGCGAGGAGACGTCGCATTCATCGCGAATTGGTTCAGCTCCTCGCCTTAAAAATCAAGAAGGCGCCCACCGACGCCACGATGATCGCGAAGACGTTGGAAAGCGCGTGACGACGCGGCGCCAGGATGTGGGCCAACCTGGTTCCCGCCAAGCCGCCAATCATTCCACCCGCGAGAAAATTTAGGGTCACGCTCCAATCGACAAGCCCGGAAGCCGCGTAATTCACGGCGGTGGCCATGCCAAAAACGGCCACCGATATGAGCGAGGTTCCTATCGCGTAAACCAGCGGCATGTCGGTCGCCGCGAGCAATCCCGGAACAGCGAGAAAGCCGCCTCCGATTCCAAAAAAACCGGAGAGAAACCCGATGCTCGCCCCGCAAAGCAGAAGCAGAGGCGCTAGACGGATCATCGACTGGGCGTCCAGCCGAACCGAAGGATTGCGTCCAATTGGCTTCGCGAGAGCCATAGCCAGCGCTACGCCGATCATCAGCATTCCGAAAAGGATGATCAATCGGTCTCCCGGGAAGCTCTTGCCGATGGAGGAGCCAGCCGCCGCGCCGACGAGGCCCGCGAGTGTGAAGGCGGCTCCGCATCGCCATTTGACATGGCCCGAGCGAATATAAGCGATCAGGCTCGCCGAAGCCGAGATTGCGACGGCGAACGAACTTGTGCCGATCGCCACATGGGGGTCGCTCACGCCGACGATATAGATCACGGCGGGCACGCCAAGCACGGACCCGCCGCCGCCAATCAATCCCTGAACGAGGCCAATGAGCGCTCCCGAGAGCGAGGCGGACAGGTTCATGGCGTTCGCGACCCTGGGCGTGGAGGCGGTTTACGCTTCAAGCGCGCCGCCCCTGTTGCGCCATCCACCCGTCCCGCCAGCATAGTGGCGGATATTTTTGTGGCCCGCCTCCAAGGCGTGTTGCAGCGCCTTGGCTGAGCGACCGCCGGCGAGGCATACGAGGATGATCGGCTTTCCGCCCGGCAGATGCGAGGGGTTGAAACGGGAAAGCGGAAGATTTACGGCGCCGGGAATGTGTCCCGCAGCATATTCATGGGGCTCGCGCACGTCCACGATGGCGCATGATCCGTCCTTGACCGCGCGGACAAAGGCGTCGTGGTCGATGGTCGGAATCGAGGCGCCGCCGCCAGTGAGGCCGGCTAGAAGATTGCCTAGCGTCATTTGTTTCTCCCTTCTTAGGTTGCCGGTTGGCCGGCCTTCGCCGCCGAAAACTGGGAATAGGCGGCGAGGGCATGGCTCGCGTACATCGCGGAAGGACCGGCCCCCATGTAGATCGCCATTCCCAGCGTTTCGAGAACTTCGTCGCGGGTCGCGCCGTGATCGACCGCAGCCTTGGTATGGAAGGCGATGCAATCGTCGCAACGCGTGGCGACGCCAATCGCGAGAGCGATCAGCTCCTTTGTCTTCGCGTCCAGCGCCTTGGGCGCGCTCGCGCTCATGGCGAGGGCGGAAAAGGCTTTCATCACATCGGGCGCGCCAAGCCGCAATTGCCGAACATCGGCGCTCAATAGCTTAGTCAACTCAGGCCAGTCATGGATCATCGAGAAATCTCCTGTGGTTACCTTTTCGGCTGCTCTTTCGCGTGGAGTTCGTCGTCGCGCAGTACGACATAGATCGCCGGGATCACAAGTAAGGTCAGCGCGGTCGAGGATGCGAGGCCAAACACGAGCGAAATGGCGAGGCCCTGGAAAATGGGGTCCGTGAGGATAAAAGCCGCCCCGATGATCGCCGCCGCAGCCGTGAGAAAAATGGGCTTGAACCGCACGGCGCCCGCTTCGACGAGAGCTTCGCGCAGCGTCAGTCCTTTTTCGCGCAGATGGCGGATGAAATCGACCAGCAGAATCGAGTTCCGCACCACGATGCCCGCAAGCGCGATGAAGCCGATCATCGAGGTGGCCGTAAAGGCCGCGTTGAAGAGCAAATGGCCAAGCATGATGCCGATGAGCGTTAACGGCACGGGAGCAAGAATGACCAATGGCAGCTTGAACGAACCGAACTGCGCGACCACCAGGAGATAGATGCCCAGCAGCGCCACCATGAAAGCCGCGCCCATGTCGCGGAAGGTGACATAGGTGACCTCCCACTCCCCGTCCCACAGCAAGGTCGGTTTGCTGTCGTCCTGCGGCTGGCCGTGATATTTGATGGTTGGCGGCCCCTCTTTGCCCCAATCCTGCTTCGCGATGGCGTCCTCGACCGCGAACATGCCGTATATCGGCGCCTCGAAGCGGCCTGCCACTTCGGCGCTGACCATTTCCGCGAAACGACCATTGTGGCGGAATACAGGGTATGACGCGAGCTCGCGGGAAACCTTTACGACGTCGCCAAGCTCCACATTCGCGCCCTGTCTCGCGGTGCCGCCGGCGGGCAGAGGGGTGGAGAGGATGTTTTCTCCCGGAGTCATCGCGGACCGCGGAAGCGCGACCGTGATGTCGATTGGCTTCGTCCCGCCGCCGCGCTGGGAGTACCCAATTTTCACGCCTCCAACCAGAGCGCCGATGGTGTCGTAGACGGCTCGCTCTTCGACGCCGAAGAATTCGAGCGCCTCCTGATCGATGGAATAGCGAAGTCTTTCGCCGCGAACGCCAAAACTGTCGTCGACGTCGACAACGAAATCCACTGAAGCGAAAGCCTTGCGGACCTTGGTAGCGATCTCGCGACGGGCGTTCGCGTCCGGTCCGTAGATTTCGGCGAGCAATGTGGCGAGCACTGGCGGTCCCGGCGGCACCTCGACGATCTTGACTGCGGTGTGCCCAGGCTTCGGCAGCGTCTCAAGCCGCTTGCGAATATCGAGCGCGATCAAATGGCTCGAGCGCTTGCGTTCGTCCTTTGGGAGAAGGTTTACTGCGAGGTCGCCCATTTCCGGAGCGTCTCGCATATAATAATGGCGCACGAGACCGTTAAAATTGAATGGCGCCGCCGTCCCGGAATAGGATTGGATCGAGGTGAGTTCGGGCAAATCCTTCAACCGCTCCGCGGCCGCCGTGAGAACGCGATCCGTCTCCTCGAGCGCGGCGCCGTGCGGAAGGTCCACGACGACCGCGATTTCCGACTTGTTATCGAATGGAAGTAGTTTCACTCTCACGCTCTTGGTGGCGAAGAGCATCAGCGACGCAACGGTGGCGAGGCCGACATAAAGCAGGAAGCGTTTCGAGTTCTCCCGCCCTTCGAGCAATCTGCTAGCGTAGCCGGCGTAAAACCGGCCCATGAAGCCGATGTCGTGCTCCGACGATCCATGAGACTCAGCATGCTCGAAGCGGCTGCGCGCGACCTTCATCAGCAGCCATGGAGTGATGGTCATTGCGACGAAGAAGGAAAATACCATCGCCAGCGACGCATTAGCCGGAATGGGGCTCATGTAAGGACCCATCATGCCCGATACGAAGAGCATCGGCAGCAAGGCGACAACGATGGTGAGCGTTGCGACAATGGTTGGGTTGCCGACTTCCGCGAC
Organism: Methylocystis sp. KS32; assembly: GCA_002862095.1. Taxonomy (GTDB): domain Bacteria; phylum Pseudomonadota; class Alphaproteobacteria; order Rhizobiales; family Beijerinckiaceae; genus Methylocystis. The sequence goes on from PHSQ01000001.1 coordinate 849,771, forward strand.
CGCTTCGATAGCGGTTTCCGTCAGGCCGCGATCGCCTCGCATATGCCAGTGGCGGACGATGTTTTCCACCACCACGATGGCGTCGTCCACCAATATGCCGATCGAGAAGATGAGCGCAAAGAGGCTGACTCGATTGATGGTGTAACCCATCATATAGGACGCAAACATCGTCAGCAAAATCGTCGTGGGAATGATGACAAAGACGACGACCCCTTCCCGCCATCCGACAAGAACCACAATCAGAGCGACGATCGACAGGGTAGCCAGCGCCAGATGAAACAGAAGCTCATTCGCCTTCTCGGTCGCTGTTTCCCCGTAATTGCGGGTGACCTCTATCTCGACGTCGTCGGGCACGATACGGCCTTTGACTGTCTCCAACTGCTTCATGATATCGTCGGCCAGGACGACCGCATTGGCCCCCTTGCGCTTGGCGATGGCGAGGCTGACCGCAGGCCGCTTGACGAGGTTCCCAGCCGGATCGCGGGTCATCGTCCAGCCGAAATGTTCCGGCTCCGCGGAGCCTACGTGCACATGGGCCACGTCTTTCACATAAACCGGGCGTCCGTCGCGAGATGTGAGAAGCAGCAAACCAATGTCGGGCATTCCTTGCAACGTTTGGCCCGAAACGACAGGCAGTGCGTGATCCCCTTCGCGGAAGGACCCGACCAAAAGCGAGCGGTTCGCGTTGGTCAGCTTGTCGATGAGTTGATTAAGCGTAATGCCATAGAGAGAGAGAAGCCCGGGGTCCGGCTCGACTCTGATCTGATTGGCCGCTCCCCCGACAATGTAGCTACCGCCGACGTTTTCGACCTTGGTTAGATCGTGCTGCAGTTCTTGCGCCACCTGGTAGAGGCTGTTCGCGGTCAAGAATTGGGCCCGTTCGGGTTTTGCCGAGAGAGTGAGAACCACGATCGCCACATCGTCGATGCCGCGTCCGATGATTAGGGGTTCGTGAATCCCTTTCGGCAAACCCGTAATGTTCGCCTGGATTTTGTCGTGAACGCGCAACACGGCGTTGTCCTGTGGCGTCCCGACATAGAAGCGGGCCGTCACCATGACGTTGTCGTCCTGTGTTTGCGAATAGACGTGCTCGATGCCGTTGATCCCTTTGATGATGTCTTCCAGGGGGCGCGTGATAAGCTCTATCGCGTCGTCGGTTTTGTAGCCATTGGCCGAAACGAGAATGTCGACCATCGGAACCGAGATCTGCGGTTCTTCCTCCCGAGGCAACGCATGCAGGGCGATCAAACCCACCAGCAACGAAGCGATCAGGAGCAGCGGTGTGAGGGGCGACCCGATAAAGGTGCGCGTGAGGGCTCCGGAAATGCCTAACTTCATGGCGCAACCACCTCGTCGCCGTCATGAAGACCAGAGAGAATCTCGATGTTGTCGCCTCGCCGTTCTCCTGTTTGCACCACGATTTCGACGCCTTCCTTCAGGCGAACATAGTCCACGCCAGCGCGCCGGTAGACGGCCCCGACGGGCGCCAGAATAGCCTCTCGCGTTCCGGTCGATACATAAACACGCGTTCGTTCGCCGACGAAATAATCGCCAAGTCCCTCGACATCGACGTCCGCGATCACGCGACCGCCTTGAATCTCCGGGTAGACGATGCGGACCTTACCCTCTTTGCGACTAGAATTCCCGCCCTCGCGCAGGCCGCGCTCGCCTATCTCGACCCGGTCTCCCGCGCGCATAAATTTAGCATGACGCTCTGGCAATTGCAGACGGAGGATATAATTGTCTTCCGCCAGAGTGGCGATGGTTTCTCCGGGCATGACCACCCGGCCCAGAGAAACGGGTATGGTGAGCACGCGCCCGGCCGCGGGAGCCAGCACGACTCCCTCGGCCGCCTGTTGTTCGATGACGCTGCGGTCCGATTTGATGGCCGCCAGAGTGCGCTCTGCGACGTCGAGCGCGGTCTTGGCCTGATCGTATACAACTTTGGTCGTAACGCCGCGCTGAAGCAAATCCTGCGCTCTGTCGAAATCGATCTTGGCCTTGTCGCGCAGAGCCTGCTGAGACTTGACCCGCTGTTCGAGCGCTTGCATTTGAAGAAATAGTTTCTGGTCCGCAACCGACGCAATTTCCGCGCCCGCTGTGACATTGTCTCCTTCTCTTATTTTGAGAACCGTTACCGTCCCGCCGATGCGCGCCCGCGCCGCGAGTTGATGGACCGGCTCGACGGCGCCGATAACCGCTTTCATGTCTTGGACAGGCGTTGGATGCACCACGACTTCGGCAGCCTTCGAATCCCATACTCCAGCCAAAAGGCTGGCGCCGACGCTTGTCGCGGCTATGCGGTGAAACCAACCAACCTTCATTTGAGTCGCTCTCCTCGTGCGGGCTTGACATTTATATTCACAAAAGATAATTTAGCAAGTATGAATTTAAAGAAGCTCGCTCCAAAAGTCGCGCAGGCGGAAAGTTTCCTGAAGGCGCTGGCCAATCGCCATCGCCTTCTGATTCTGTGCGAAATACACAAGGGAGAGATCCCGGTTTCGGCGCTGCAGTCCGTTGTTGGCTTGAGTCAATCCGCGCTCTCTCAGCATCTTGCAAGGCTTCGGGAAGACGGTCTCGTAAAGACGCGGCGCGAATCGCAGGCGATATTCTACTCGCTCGCAAATCCAAATGTCTCGCGCGTGATAAGTCTGCTTTACGAGCTCTATTGCGCGACTGACTGCGACGACTCCGAGGCGAAAAAGAAGACGCCTGCGCGGATTTCGCAAACCGCGCCCTATTCGCGGGGCGCTGGGACAATGAAAGGACGTTCGGCATGAGCATAGATCGCATTGTAATGGCCTTCGCGGGCGCTGTAATTCTGATCAGCTTGGCGCTGGGCCATTTTGTTAGCCCATGGTGGCTTCTGCTTACCGCTTTTGTCGGCCTCAATCTTTTTCAGGCCGCTTTCACGGGCTTGTGTCCTCTTGCTCTGATTTTGAAAAAGATCGGAGCAAAGCCCGGAGCCGCCTTTTAGCGAGGCGGTTTGGCATGGCGACGGAGCGTCGTCGCATCAGCGTCACAGGAGAAAAGAGATGATCAAGAATGTAGGAACCATCGATCGCGTCGTGCGCATTGTAGTAGGGTTGGCCATGCTAGCTTACGCACTCAAGCTTGGAATGCCTGAGACTGGTTGGAACTGGGTCGGTTGGATTGGCGTCGTGCCGCTGCTCACCGCGATCGTGGGGGTCTGCCCCTTGTATAGTATTCTTGGCGTTAGCAGTTGCTCGACCGCGCACAAGTAAGTGAACCGGCTTGATCTAACCACAAAATCGAAAACGCGACGCGAGGCGCTTCCGCGCTTGCGCGCAAGGGAGGCGTTATGACCAGGATCGTTGTTTTGGGGGCGGGGATTGGCGGTGTGCCCATGGCTTTCGAGCTCAAGGAGCTTTTGGGCCGCAAGGCTGACATCACCGTCGTATCGCAAACGGACTATTTTCAATTCGTGCCCTCTAACCCTTGGGTCGCCGTCAATTGGCGCAAGCCGGCGGATGTCAAGGTTAGTTTGCCGGAGGTCTTCAAGAGATTGAAGATCGGTTTCACTTCGGCCGGGGCCAAGCGGCTCAAGCCGCATGAAAACGCCGTTGAGCTGAACGACGGCTCCACGCTGTCGTACGACTATCTCGTGATTGCGACGGGTCCGCACCTCGCTTTCGACGAAGTGGAGGGGCTCGGTCCGAACGGCTATACTAAATCTGTCTGCCACGTCGACCACGCGGGGTTGGCTGGCGAGCGTTGGGAGGAGTTTTGCAAGAATCCGGGACCGATGGTGGTTGGCGCCGTGCAAGGCGCGTCGTGCTTCGGCCCCGCTTACGAATATGCGCTAACCGTCGTCGCAGATCTTCGCAAGCGCAAGATTCGCGATCGCGTTCCGCTCACATTCGTGACTTCCGAGCCCTATATCGGACATCTCGGGCTTGGCGGCGTCGGCGACACCAAGGGCATGTTGGAGTCGATCATGCGCGATCGGGACATCAAATGGGTCACCAACGCCAAGGTCGACCGCGTCAATGCCGATTCCGTTGAAATCACCGAATTCAACGAGGACGGCACGCCAAAGAAAAGCCAGAAAATCGCTTCGAATTTCACGATGCTGTTGCCCTCCTTCCGTGGGGTCGATTGCCTCAAGGACGAGGATGGGAAATGGATCGAGGGGCTGACAAACCCGCGTGGTTTCGTCCTCGTCGACCGCAAGCAGCGTAATTCGAAATTCCCCAATATTTTCTCCGTCGGCGTTTGCATCGCGCTTCCGCCTTTCGAGCCTACTCCCGTGCCCGTGGGGATGCCCAAGACCGGTTACATGATCGAGTCCATGTGCACCGCCGCGGCGCATAATATTCGCGATCTGATCATGGGCAGGGAGCCAAGCCACGAGGGTACCTGGAACGCGGTTTGCCTCGCCGATTTCGGCGACAACGGAGTGGCCTTCATAGCCCAGCCGCAAATCCCGCCGCGAAACGTGAGTTGGTCGGCGCAGGGTTATTGGGTTCATCTGGCCAAGGTCGCCTATGAGAAATATTTCATGCGTAAGGTTCGCAAGGGCCTTAGCGAACCTGTATATGAGGGAGTCATCATGAAGGCGCTGGGTATTGTGCGGCTGCGGGCCGGCAAGAACGCTTAAGCGCCAAATTTCGGAGGACGCCGACCATGAGCTATTACATCACGAAATCGGTCAAGGGCGGCTTTGACGCCGTTGTGACGAAAGTGGTTGAAAAGCTGAAGGAAGAAGGGTTCGGCGTCCTCACCGAAATCGATATCGCCGCCACGCTCAAGCAGAAGCTTGGAGTTGAAATGAGGCCCTACCGCATCCTCGGGGCCTGCAACCCGGGTTTCGCGCACAAGGCGCTGAGCGTCGAGAATAAGATTGGCGTCATGCTTCCCTGCAATGTCATCGTGCAGGAGATGGAAGATGGCCATATCGACATTTCTGCGATCAATCCGCGAGTGGCGATGGGGAGCGTCGGCAATCCATCGCTCCAGGAAATTGGGGACGCGGTCGCGGAGCGACTTTCGCGCGTAATCGCGTCAATATAAGTTCTCTCAAAAGTGATTCGGAGAAAGGGTCGATGCCGGAAAGGGGAGTTATTAGAGAATGCGCCGCCTCGGCGGGGCATAAAAACTCCCTCGAAATCCGTCACCCGCGGTGCGACACCGCAGCCTCCGAGGTGATAAAAAGACATTCTAGACGGTCGATCGCAATAGTGGTCGCGGCGGGGCTGGTTCATGCCTCGGTCGCGCGGGCGGAGAGCTTGAACGCCGCTTTGGCGCGCGCTTATTTGGGCAATCCCAACCTCAACCAGGGGCGGGCGGGCGTAAGAGCGCAGGACGAAGACGCGCCCAAGGCGCTGTCCATCATGCGTCCGAAAGCCAATATCTCCGCTTCCATGGGTCCGGAATACTCGACCGTGCAAATTCCGATGGGCCGAGCGGCGACCGGGCAGCGGGCCTATTATGCGGACCAATACACCGGCAACCCGCGTGGAGCCACGCTCTCGGTTTCCCAGACCGTGTTCGACGGCGGCCGCTCCGCCAGCGCGGTGAGGCAGGCCGAATCCGGCATATTCGCGGCGAGAGCCAATTTACGCTCCAGCGAACAGGCAATTCTTCAAAGCGGCGCGAACGCCTATATGAACGTGCTGCGCGACACCGCGATCTTCGCGCTGCGTAAAAACAACGTCGCGGTCCTCGAGGAGCAACTCCGGCATACGCGGGAGCGGTTTCAGGTCGGGGAGGTGACGAAAACCGACGTCGCCCAGGCGGAGGCCTCGCTCGCCCAGGGGCGGTCGGAGGTCTATTCGTCGCAGGCCGTTCTCAAGGGCAGTATCGCGTCCTACCGGCAAGTCATCGGCATGGAGCCGAAGCGGCTTGAGCCCGCGTCGCCTGTGGAAAGACTGCTGCCTAAATCGATTGACGAGGCCGTATCGGCGGCGATCATGCAGCACCCCGCCGTCGTTTCCGCGATGCATGACGTCGACGCCGCCGAGCAGGCCGTGAAAGCGGCCGAGGCCATGCTAGCGCCGTCGGTCTCTGTGGGCGCGCAGGTGTCTCCTCAATGGGATTCGTTTCTGGGCTGGCCGGGCACGCGACAATTTGCCGTGACCGCCACCGGGACCTTGAATATTCCGCTTTATCAGGGAGGATCGGAATATGCGGGAGTCCGGCAGGCGAAGGAAAAGCTCAGCCAGGCGCGCCTGAGCGTCGATCTGCAACGAGACAATGTCCGGGCCGCGGTTATCTCGACATACGCCCAGCTTGAAGCCGCGAAGGCGACGATCGCGTCAAATGAGGCCAATGTGAAGGCTGCCGAGATGTCGCTGGCGGGCGTGCGAGAGGAAGCGAAATTCGGGCAGCGAACGACGCTTGACATCCTCAACGCGCAGCAAGCCTTGCTCGCCGCGAGGGTCAATCTTGTCGTCGCGCAGCATGATCGCGTCGTTGCATCTTTCGCGGCTTTGTCCGCGATAGGACGGTTGTCAGTGCGAGACCTCAATCTTGACGTCGCCGAATATGATCCATCTATTCACTTCGAGCAGGTGAAGGATAAATGGTTTGGTCTTGACACGCCCGATGGGCGCTAATCCAGGTCTTTCCTGGACCCTGGTGGGAGCGGCGCATCCTTATGCCGTTGTAACTTTCGAGTGAACCGATGGCTTCCAGTTGGATAGATGAAATTCCATCGCTGAAAGAGCTTGATGAAGAGACCAAGGCCACCTTGCGTCGTCTTGCGACTCGGGTCAGCCTTCCGCCTGGCAAAATCGTCTTCCGCCCAGGAGACGCTTGCGTTCAGTTCCCTTTGATTGTTTCCGGATCGATACGAGTTCAACGCGTTACCGAAAGCGGAAGAGAGATCGTGCTCTATAGAGTGACGGCGAACGAAACCTGCATCTTGACGATCGCGTCCTTGTTGGCGACCGAATTTTACGCCGCCGAGGCCATGACCGAAACAGAGGTGATCGCCTATGTTCTTCGCGCGGGTCCTTTCAAAGAATTGATGAACCAATCGGCTAGTTTCCGCACCCTCGTTTTCGAGGGTTATTCCCGTCGAATCACGGCGCTCATGTCGAAAATAGAGGAATTGATTTGCACCAGGATCGATGTGCGTCTCGCGGAGCGTTTACTGCAATTGATGGATCAGAATAGTCATATCGCCACCACTCAACAAGCGCTCGCGGCGGATCTCGGGACCGCGCGGGAGGTCATTGGCCGAACCTTGAATAATTTCGAGCGGTCCGGTTGGGTGAATTTGTCGCGCGGATCAATCGAGATCGCCGACGTGCGTGCTCTCAATGCTCTTATCGCCGTCAGGCGGGACTAAGTCTCAGACCATACGCTTGATGGTGGTCATAGCTTTGTCGCGCCTTGTGATCGTTGGCTGAATATTCGAAACCAAAGTTTGAGCAAGGCAGGGGCGTTATGTTAGACCCCATGGGAATTCGAGACGGATTATCCTACGGCGGGCGCGGAGGAACGTTACCCATGCGTGAGAAAAGCCTGACGCGCGAGATCGTGGCGGCGCTCGCTTTCAAGCTGCTCGCGCTAACTCTTTTGTATTTCGCGTTTTTCAGCAACTCCCACAGAATTTTGGTCACCCCTTCGGAAATGGCCGCCTTCTTGCGCGGCGACTCCAAGTCCACTCCGGCTTCGCTTCAAAGGAGAATATGATGGTCGATCTCGACGTCGTGTCGTTATCGCGACTGCAATTCGCATTGACGGCGCTTTACCATTTTCTCTTCGTGCCTCTTACGCTGGGCCTCTCAGTGCTCCTCGCCATCATGGAGAGCGTCTATGTCATGACCGGGCGCACGGTATGGCGGGACATGACGAAGTTCTGGGGAACGCTTTTCGGCATCAATTTCGCGATGGGCGTCGCCACCGGCGTTACGATGGAATTTCAGTTTGGCACGAACTGGAGCCACTACTCGCATTATGTCGGCGACATCTTCGGAGCTCCTTTAGCGATTGAAGGCCTCATGGCGTTCTTTCTCGAAGGAACCTTCGTCGGCCTATTCTTTTTTGGCTGGAAGCGACTGAGCAAGGTCCAGCATCTCACAGTGACCTGGCTCGTCGCGCTGGCGAGCAATTTTTCGGCGCTGTGGATTCTGGTCGCCAATAGTTGGATGCAAAATCCGGTCGGCGCCCACTTCAATCCCCAAACCATGCGCATGGAGTTGAGCTCCTTCACGGAGGTTCTCTTCAATCCAGTCGCGCAGTCGAAATTCGTACACACGGTTAGCGCTGGTTATGTGACAGGCGCGGTCTTCGTCATGTCCATCGGCGCCTATTATATGCTGCGTGGCCGCCATCGCGACATCGCGCGCAGATCCTTGACGGTCGCGGCGAGCTTTGGCCTCGCCTCCGCCCTTTCCGTCGTGGTGCTCGGCGACGAGAGCGGCTACACGGCTGGGTTCAACCAGAAAATGAAAATCGCGGCCATCGAGGCGATGTGGGAGACCGAGCCTCCGCCCGCATCATTCACGCTGTTTGGCGTGCCGGACCTGAAGACCGAGACCACGAAATACGAATTCCGGATTCCCTGGCTGCTGGGCTTGATCGCGACGAGATCGATCGACACTCCAGTCGAGGGAATTAAACCTCTCGTCGAGATGGCCGAAGGACGCATCCGCAACGGCCTGCCCGGCTATGTCTGGCTCGGCAAGGAAGGCGGAGGTCCCACGGCGGAAATACCGCAGGACCTGGAGTCCTCGATGCATGACCTTGGATACGCGTTCCTCTTGAAGCGCATTCGCCCCGACATCGAAAACGCCAGCGAGGAGCAAATCCACGAGGCGGCGATGTCAACGATCCCGGATGTCGCGACCCTTTTCTTCTCCTTTCGGATTATGGTGGCGCTTGGATTCTACTTCATAGCCATGTTCGGCGTAGCCTTCTATCTCGCAAGCCGGCGCCGGTGCGGTAGGCCATGGTTCTTGCGAATGGTGATGTTCAGCCTCCCACTGCCTTGGATCGCGGCCGAGCTTGGCTGGGTGGTGGCGGAATATGGTCGGCAGCCCTGGATCATCGACGGAGTGCTGCCGACATTCCTCGGAGTCTCTAATGTGCCTGCGAAGGACGTTGCGCTTAGTCTGGCCGGTTTCGTGTTGTTCTATACTGTTCTGGCCGTGATCGACCTCGTTCTGATCGTGAAATATGTCCGCCTCGGACCGCAGACCGAGGAAGAATTAGCGACATTCCACGCCGCTCCGGCGCCTGCTCAATAAGGACAAGCCGTCATGCCCATGGATTACGCGACGCTAAGAATCATTTGGTGGCTGCTCCTGGGAGTGCTGCTGACCGGCTTCGCCGTTATGGACGGCTTCGATCTCGGCGTCGCCATCCTGTATCCCTTCGTCCCTCGAACCGAGACACAACGCCGCGTTCTGTTGAACGCGATAGGCCCGGTCTGGGAGGGCAATCAGGTCTGGTTGATTCTCGGGGGCGGCGCGGTCTTCGCCGCCTGGCCGTTGCTCTACGCAGCGTCATTTTCGGGCTTCTATCTTGCAATGATGCTCGCCCTGCTCGGGCTCATATTGCGGCCGGTGGCCCTGACGTTCCGCGGGAAATTCGATTCGCCGACCTGGCGCGCGAGTTGGGATTGGACCTTCTTCGTCTCCGGTTTTGTTCCGTCTCTTATTTTTGGGGTCGCCTTCGGCAATTTGTTCGTCGGAACGCCCTTCCGTTTCGACAGTGCGCTCGGGATGGAATATCAAGGCGATCTCTTCGGCCTGCTCAATCCCTTCTCGCTTCTCTGCGGTCTGACGAGCGTATTCATGCTTGCGATGCAGGGCGCAACTTTTCTCGCCTCGAAAAGTGAGGGTGATGTTTCCCGCAGAGCGGGTAATTACGGAAGCCTCGCTGCGGCGATGCTCATTGCGCTATTGACCATCGCGGGAATCTGGCTCGCCATAGGCGTCGATGGGTTCCGCGTGAACGGAGAAATTATCAAGGATGGCCCGTCGAACCCGCTTTTGAAGGTCGTCGCCCGGAGCCGCGGCGCCTGGTTAGCCAATTATCAGCAAATGCCCGCAAGCTTTCTGGCGCCCGCACTCGCCTATTCGGGTGCTCTGGGTGCGGCGTTCTTTCTGCGTAAAGGCACGGCGAAGCTGGCGGTCGCGTTCAGCAGCGTATCGATAGCCGGCGTGATTTTTACCGCCGGCTGCAGTCTTTTTCCCTTCCTGTTGCCATCATCTCTCAATCCAGATCAAAGCCTCACGGTGTGGGATGCGTCTTCAAGCAAAACGACTCTGGGGCTGATGCTCGTCGTGGCGCTAATTTTCCTGCCGATTGTGTTGGCCTATACGAGCTGGGTGTTCCATGTCTTGAGAGGACCCGTCACCGAGGCTGCGATCGAGTGTGACGAAGATTACCATTATTGAAACAGGAGCAACACGGATGTGGTATTTTTCCTGGATCCTGGGCTTGGGCCTTGCTTGCGCCTTCGCCATATTGAACGCGATGTGGCTGGAAATCGAGGAATACAGTGAAGAAAAACAGGAAGATTAGAGCGCTTTCCGACCAGGCGGAATCGTCTGGTCGATAAGAAATCGCTCCATATTCAAAAAAACTGGAGCAAAATATAAGCGAAAAAGTCTATCAAGTTTTTCGGATTTTGCTCTAGAGCATCTTCGAGACGCCGAGAAGAAATGCCTTGGGGTGTTCTCGAGCTCAAAAAATATGGCGGCGCTGCTGTCCATGAGCACTGAGAAAGTGGATAATTTCCGCGACGGAGCGAAAAAACTCCGGCGGGATCATCTTGTTGACATCCACATGATCGTACATGGCGCGAACAAGTTCTTTCTTTTCGACCACCGGAATTGATTTCTCCTCGGCGATCTCGCGGATTTTCAGGGCCATCAGATCCTTTCCTTTGGCGAGGACAAGGGGTGCGCCGCCCTCTTCTCGCACATAGCGTAAGGCGATCGCGTAATGCGTCGGATTTGCGATGACCATTGTCGCTTTGGGAACGGACGCCATCATCCGCTTCCGGGAGCGGCTGAGGAACAGCGATCTCAATCGAGCCTTCACATGCGGATCGCCTTCGGCTTCCTTGAGTTCGTCCTTCAGGTCCTGCCGACTCATTCTGAGATCACGACGCCATTTGAACCGTGTCCAGGCGATGTCCGCCAAGGCGAGCAAGGTAGCGGCGGCGACGACAGTTTCCGCAAGATGGGCGACGGATTGCAGTAACAGTCTCGGAATCGCCGACAATTCAACATGCATCAAATCACGAAGGCGGCTGTTCTGCGAGCTAAACGTCAAGGCCGCGGAGCCGGAGACGATGGAAATCTTGACGGTGGACTTCAGCAATTCCACCAGTCCGGTTTTTCCAAAAATGCGAGCGAAGCTTTTAGATGGCGAGAGACGCGATAGTTCCGGGAGGATGCGATCGAAGACAACTCGAGGCGCGTTCTGTGCGAATGCCGCAACGAGACCTCCTATCATGAAAAGAAGAACCACCGGCCATAAAAAGAGGCCGACTTCTCTCATGACATAAACGATAACAGAATTTGCATCGGCGCCATTCCGAACCGGGATAACGCCGGAGTTTGCGAACATCAGCTTTAGCGTTCCGAAAAGGCGCTCTGCGGTAGCGTCGAAAACAAAAGAAATCGAGAGAAGAAAGGCCACAAAACCGGTTAGAATAATGGCGTCCCTGGAGACCGGATTGTTGCCCTTTTCAAGAGCGTCCAAAATCTTCTTTTCGCTTGCTTCCTCTGTTCGGGATTCGGCGTCGTCTTCGCTCGACACAGACAACCGTCCTATGCTGGATCTGACGATTCGAGTTGCTGAGCGGAAATCTCAATCACGCCGTCCTCGTTCAATCGAAGCGCTGTATCGGCAATTAGGCGTTGCGATTTGAGAATATCCTTTTGAGCGGGCATGTCTCCGGAGGCCAATTCCGCTTCCACCATTCGACGCGTTCTAGCCCCCAAAACAGGCAAGACCGAGCTCTTTAACGCTTCGCCAGCGCCCCGGAGCGCCATCAACAGCACATCGGTGGCTACCCTGTCGAAAAGAATGGAGCGTGCGCGTTCCGATAATGTGGGTATATCATCGAAGCTGAAAATGAGTCCCCTCAGCTCTCGTCCGATTGCGGGCTCCAAGTCCTCAATGGATTTAAGAACATCCTCGACCTGATCCCGCTCCATCTGGTTTATAATGCCGGCGACGCGAGCCTTCGAATCCGAGCCGCCGGACGATCCTTCCGTCGCGAGCAGATCATGCCGTAGAACGGTTTCCAAAATGCGGCTCGCCGGATCGCAAAGAGGGCGGGACTTGAGCATCCGTCCGACTACGCGATTGCGTACGTGGGCGGGCAATTCGCCCAAAACCGTCGCTGAAAAACTCGAGCTGAGCCGAGAAAGTATGGCCGCGATGGTTTGCGGATGCTCACGCGAAAGATATCTCGCGAGGACAGACTCCGAAACCGTAGGCAACTGCTTCCAGAAATACTGATTTGAGCTCCCATAGACCTCCGACATAATCTCCGCGACTGTTTCAGGAGTCGCCGCTCCCGACAAGAGTTGCTCGGCCTTCGCTGGAGCGACAACAATATCCGGGTCCTCTTCGGAGAGCTGAATCAACATTTCCGAAATAATAGGTTCCACCGCCCTTGCCGTGATTTTACCTATCAACGAGGCTCGCATCGCCAAGCGTCGAAGTTCGTCCTGATCGAAGTGTTTGATGACGTTCCTTGCCACATCCTGATCAATTGATAGCAATAGGGCGACAACCTTGTCAGTGCCCAGCAGCCTGTCCGGGGCAGCTTTCATCGCCATATGAGCCATCGAGACCTGGGTGTCTGTCACTTTTGACCTAACTGGCGCTCTTTGATTTCCGTGAGAGAGACTCCAAAGCGGGTATTATCGTCCTCAACGACGACCACTTCACCTTTTGCAATCACCCGGCCGTTTACTATCACGTCGACAGGGTCTCCAATCCTGTGATCGAGCGGCACTATTGCTCCCCTTCCAAGCTTCAGAAGCGTCGAGACAGGTAGGGTCGCGGAACCAACCACCACTTGAAGAATAACCGGGATACGTAAAATTGAGTCGATATTTATCGGTCCTCCCGCGCCGATATTCTCTTCGGTGTCGCGAAGAGACGCGGTGTTTGATATATCGTTCTCAACTCTGTTCAGTTGTTCGATGGTCATGTTCATATGCTCTCGCGTTAGGAGTAGATCGGGAGATCTGGGGGACATCAACCACGAAGCAACTGCTCGAAAAATTCCTCATCCTGATTGACGAAATGTTCGATCCGGATCGAATAATGACCATCGTTTTGACCGAGTTGGCCTTCGAATACCGGGTGCCCGTCGCATTCGAACCTGATGAGATCGGAAGGCCCGGCGGAAAGCATGACGATCTGACCAATTTCGAAGGCGGCGACATCTCGTAGCGTCAGTTCCTTTCGGTCTATCACTGCAGAAAGCAGGACATCGGTTCGCATGAGAGTGTCGCGAAGACTGGAAGTCCATTTGCTGTCGGGCTGTCGCGAATCGTCAGTCCGCGCTACGCGCGCAAGCTGCTCCCTGTATGGATCGAGGGCGGACCGAGGAATAATCAATGTCATTCCGCTCAATCCACCGAGCGCGCTCATGGAGAATGCGCAAATTAGAATCTGCGCTCCATTACGTCCAAGCTGATTCAAATCAAAAACCGGTGACGCCTGCAGAGGGTCGACGTCAAACGAGATCGCTCGCGATAAGGCCTCGCGCAGCGCATCTGCCAACAATCCTCCAAAAAACATGATCGCTTGCGATTCGATATTAGTCGTCGGTCGCGCGTCATTGGATTGGCGCTCGATGGCGTTCGCGCCGAAAAGCAGATCGGCGAGAGCGTCGACAAAGGGCGGGTTCGCGACGAAAGCCATTTTTGCGTTTAGCGCCCGGGAGAAGAAAATTACACCAGGGGCGCCTTCCGATAGGTCTGAATGGATTTCGCCAATCTTCCCGGAGGTAACTCCAGAAAATTCGATTTCAACCTGAAGGCCGACAATCTCGGAGAAGCGGCTTGAAAGACGCTCCGTCAAATCCTCAAAGACTCCCCTAAGCGCGGGATAGCGGAGGTTTATGTCGTCGCCGCCGAAGATAAGTGGATCAATTCGTCTTGACATCGATGTTTCGCCAAAACCAGATTTCATGCAGCCGCCGCAGGAGCTTGAGATCCGCCAGAAAGGGTCTCGTTCTCGACCTCATCGATAGTCGGGCGCTCGTAAGCCGGGATGGATTTTCGCCCGTGCTCGATCGCAACTTGTGGAAGAGCGCCATTCATGAAGGCCAATAACGACTGCTTTAAAATCAAAAACACGTAGCATTCCTTTGTTCGTGCGACTTTGACCTTGAACGCTAGCGGCGTCACGATGCCGTAAGAAACAAATATCCCCGCAAATGTTCCAACCATGGCGGCGCCGATGAGTCCTCCAAGCAACTCGGGAGATTGATCCAAAGCGCCCATGGCGTGAATAACCCCGAGAACCGCGGCGACGATGCCGAGCGCCGGCAATCCGTCCCCGACAGCCGTGAGCGCATGGTAGGGTTTCATTTTGTCATATTTGATCGCAGCGATTTCCTCGTCCATCAGGCTCTCGACTTCGAAGGTTCTGACATTCCCCATGATATAGAAGCGCGAATAATCGCAGATGAAGGACGTGATTTCCTTGTTCGCCAGAACGCTCGGAAAGCGCGTGAAAATCACGGATTCCGTCGGCGCGTCGATGTGCGTTTCCACTTCGTTCCGAGATTTGCTTCGTAGTTCGCGCATGAGCGAATGCAACAATCCCAGGGTGTCTAGATAGTCGCGGCGCTTTGGACCTTTATCCAGGACCGCCTGCATTACTGCCTTGCCGGTATCCAGAATAACCTTGGTGGGGTTGGCGACGATAAAGGTTCCCAGCGCGGAGCCCATGATGATGAGGAACTCCCATGGTTGCCAAAGGACGATCAAATGCCCCCCAAGCGCCGCGAACCCGCCTAACATGCAGCCCATTGTCACCACAAGCCCGAGCATAAAGCTCATCGGTTTCTCCTTCGGCCCCGAAGACAGTAGACGAATTGTTAAGTGGCCGGCCTTGCGTGGACCTTGTTTTAGCCGGCAAGATTTTATCGGAAGGTCCGTATGCCCTTCGCTCGGGGGCTATCTGCCGCAGAACGCGCTTGAATTATTGGTCCAGGCGCCAAATCCGCTCGCGACCATATTCCTTATGACCGCGCAGACATATCGCGTCTGCTCGCGTCGGTTTGCAGGACCCGCATGATAGCGGGCGACAGCCTCCGTCCAGGAGCCGGTGGATATCCTCAAGCTCCTCAGAAGCCTGGCCGCGTAAGCCACGTTCCGAGATGGATCAAACATCTCATATACGCTACGAAACTGCATGGCATGGTAGCGCTCATCCACTTGCATGCATCCGACATCAATGAATTTTGCTCCAGAGGCCTTCGCAGCGAGGAATTCTTCGATCGTCTGTTGAAGGCCGGGGCTGTGAACGGGGACTCCATCGATATTCAATGTGAACGGATCAGGCGCCCCTCGCTGACCGGTTTCGGTGAGCGCCACTGCGTAAAGCAAGCCAAGTGGGACATCCTGCTTTCTAGCCGCTGCAACCATTTCAATTTCGCAGGCGTTCAGTCGCCGTTCCGAAGAGCTACAGGTAAAGGGCGTCCAGATTCCGATTGCCATCAGCGCCAGAAGAAGAAATCTGAGGCTCAATTTCCTTGAATTTAGGTAGCGAGCTAGCGGCTGCGTTTCCGTCCTTACCGCTGTAATTATCGTTTCCATTAAACTGTCCCGAGCCTCCGGTATCGGTGAAAGCGTCCTGCCCAGATTCGTGGTGCGTCTCCATGTCATTCGGCTTCATCCGCTGAGCGTCTCCGCCGTTTAAATGCAGAGAAAGGGAACTGACCATGGCGCCAGACGACTCGAGGACATGACGAAGGTCGTCCTTCGACCTCGTCAAGGAAGCGAGCGACGTAAGAGAATCCAGCGCGACATTAACGGCGAGGCCAGATCGCCGCATGGCCAGGTTGAGTTTAACGGATCCAAGCGAATCGGAGTTGAGTTCAATGCTCACTCGAGCCTGACGTCCGCTGTGTATCTGAACGCCCGCTGTCGTCACGCCGGTCGATGAATCCGCGGCAGTCGCTATATTGTCGGTAGTTTGTAACTCGCTGAGCGAGGAGGTTGATCCGGGAGCGGCAACCGAAAATGATCCAGGTATTAGCGAAGGAGATGTAGTAAGAAGTCCGCCTGCTGCCGAATTTTGGCTTTCAACTCGATGGACATTTGGAATAGCGTCTTTTGCGGATGGCATGGCTTCGATGTTGACATCGCTCGATCCCTGAGCAGATGAGCCCCAATCGGTGGATTCGACGCCTAAGCGTTTAGGCGACTTGTCATTAAAAGCGACCAGTGTCGACGTCGTATTCAGCTTGCTCGCTGTCGCTTCGTGGCCATTATCATGAGAAATAGAAAATTGTGACGATTGCGGCTGTGGGAGCGTTGTCGTTTCCGCCGTAAGGACGAGGAACTGACCGCTCTCGGAGCTTGCGAGGTGATTGCCTATTGGTGCGCCAACGGCTTGTGTTAGGGACTTTTCCCGGTTGTCGCGTTCCGTGTGTTTGCGGAGCTGGGGGGGCGTCATTTGACCGTGATTCTCGGAAGGCGCGACTTTACTCGCGCCAATGGCGCTCAATTCGTCATAGATTTGGTGAAAACCGGAGCTCGAATGAGCAGTTTCGGTCGACGAGGATTCGCCCTTGATGTTATTGTGCGCTACTGTAGCAGCAGGCGGAATGGCGCCGCTTATTTCAGGCATCATCGTTTTTCCGATTTTGAAATAGCGTCCTGGGCCTCGGACAAAGCTCTCTTGGCTTCCATAGCGACAGAGGGAGGCGCTTCATCTCCTCCGGATCCAAGGGAACTCCCGGCTGTCTCGTTTGATATTGTCAACTTTTGCTTACGCACGGCTCTTGGAAGCTCATCCAGCGCCTTCATTACGACGTGTCTCAGTTTCTGATCCTCCGCTGGTGACGCCGAAGAAATTTTGGAATTTCCAAAAGCAGATGCATCGTCATGGAGTCCGGAGATAACGTCGAGCAGGGAATAGTAGTAATTGACCCGCAACTTCTCGGACTGTCCGGTGGCGGCGTCTCTGGCCTTATTGATCTCCATCCGCGCGATCTGAAGTTTGGCGGAGAGAATTGCTTTTCGCGCGACCGATAGATGTAACTGCACTTGCGCGGACGAGGACGTGTTGGAAAGCAGTGATTCCAAGGCAGCTAAACGCCCATAGTCCACGGTCAATGCGCCTGAAACAACCGCCTCTTTAAGCCGCGACCAAACTGTTGTTGAATAAGGAGAGTTTGAATATTTTTCCGAATATCTTCGTCCTATTCTCTCTAGTTGGTCCAATTGGCGGATAGGGTCCAGGGTAAGGAGTTGTCGACGCAATGCGGCTTCCTCCACGAGCGAATCCGGCATGAGGAGGCATGCAAATTTCAATTTCCGCAGCGCTCCGGATTTGTCGATGTTCAAGAGGTATTGGGCCTGCGCCAAGGCGACATGCCCCCCAAGAGAAGGCGGAAAAGAAGCAGGATTTAATGGGTTAAGAAGGGCTTGAGCGTCATTTACCTGTCCCTCCGCGTAGGAGAGCGCGCCAGACAACAACGCGCTGCTCTTAACTACCGTCATTCTTTCGGGCGAGGCCTTCAGAGCTTTGAAAGAACCTCCCGACAGCAGATAGATAGCGGTGGCCTGAGCATTTTGTTCGTTCGCGAGATCTTCGGCGCCCAGGACGGCGATTATGTTTTCGACGTTTTCCATATCCTTCGCGACATCGTCGCGCGAGCCCGCCGTTCCGATGGCGAGCCGATATTGATCCATATTCAGCTTTCTTATCGCCTCCGTCAGTTCGCTCGCCCATGCTTCGCCAGTCGGCGCCAAGATCATTCCGATGCAGACAAGTAAATAGGCAATGAAGGTCAACGGGCTCGCCTCCGAAGCAATATTTCAATGCGGCGATTGGCGTCCGCATTTGGGTCGGAGGTAGATTTCAACTGATGATTGGCATGTCCGGAGATGAGCTTGATTCTGCCCTCCGGCAGTCCTCCACGCTGAAGCATATAGTTGGCTACATTCGCACGGTCCGCCGACAGGCGCCAATTATCATATGCGTTCGATTTGTAGGAACGAGCGTCCGTATGACCGTGGATTTCGATTTCGCCCTGTTCCTTTGCTAGTGCTTCGCCAATTTTCGCCAAGATTCTTACCATCTGTGGCTTTGGCTCGATCGAACCCACATTGAACATCGAGAAAGCCGCGCCGTCGGTGAGACTGATGAGCAATCCATCTTCGTTTTGAACAACTGATAGCTGTGGGGCGCCGCGCTTCGCCGTGGATTCCGCGCGAACTATTTTTTCGAGCGCGTCTCTCAACCTGGAAGTGATCTCCGCTTCCTCGCGACCGTGCTGTCCCTTGCCCGCTGTATCGGGCTTTGCTTTCGCGGCGTCGTCGTTAGTTAAGGAATCAGATGCGGAAGCCGGAGTTCGGTCGAAGGGATCGCCCAGACTACTGGGATGAGGCGCGTTATCAGATTCCTCACGCCTTGCAATTTCATCGAGCGCTTTAAGAGGCTGGCTATGCAGCGCCTGCTCTTCGGCCGCGTCGCTTGTCTCGCCGTTGGGCGGTGCGCTTTGTTTGGAGGCGCCTGGGAAATCGGTTTTCTGGTTGTTTTTGCCCTGAGCCGCTTCCTTTGGATCCCGAAGCCCTTTGACATTGGGGCTTGAGTCCACGAGTTGCACTGGGTTGAAATACTGCACAATTGCCGCCTTTGTTTCTTTGGTGGTGGAATTTATCAGCCACATCACCAAGAAAAACGCCATCATGGCGGTCATGAAATCCGCAAAGGCGAGTTTCCAGACGCCGCCATGGTGAGCTTCCTCCTCCTCATCCCTGCGCTTGCGAATTATGATCGGTTCGTCAGAGCCCTCTTCACTCATCGCTGAGTCTTTCGTCAGAAAGAGACGTCAACCAGTCGTTCAATCGAGATACGATTGTGGTGGCGCCTAGGGTGACAGAGATGTCCATCCGTTCGCTTTCCACGATTTCCGCTACGATGCCTTCCTGAGCAAGGAAGCCATGGAGGACCGTTTTAAGGTCGGGTGGAGCCTGTATGCGTATCGAGAGATGATTCTCACTCGAGACCGCGTGTTTCAGTGTGACGAGAAAGTCGTTCAACAGCATGTCAAGAGCGCGACGATTAACGAAAGGCAGGAGGGCCTGTTCGATTGATTCTTTGAGTTCTCTTGTCGCCGATGCCAATGAGTTTGAGATCAGTTGTGACATCTCAAGTCCGACGGATTGGCACCATGCGTGTCGTTCGGCAGCTACGCGGGTTGAGAATTCCAAAAGGTCCGTTTCCCGTTGCGCTAGGAATTGGAGCTTTGCCTCTTCCAGCGCTGCCGTCACCGCCCTTTCCCTCTCATCGATTTCGAGGGAAGAGGTCGTCGATCGAGATTCTGGCTGAATGGCGACTTCAGGCGCTAGGATGGGGGGAAAGATTTCCTCCCCGACATCGAAGTTCTCCAAACAAGCGGAAAGTGGACGAAGTCTCATATCGCCCCTTCGGATTGCATCCATTGCTTCAGAACCATCGCCGCCTGCGCTTCGTCGGAGGCGATCAACTCCTCGAGCTTGCGTCGGGAGATATTCAATGCTGATTTTCCGCCTTCCGCGTCTTTTCCTTTCTCGTCGAGAGTGATTGAGGTCGCGGGATCGGGGGACTCTGGCAAACTTACGCTAATGGTCGGCGCTAGAAGCGGCGGGGTTTCGAACGGCGCGGCAGGCTGCTCCACGAGAAGTGCGCGCGTCGCCGGTCGCAACCCGAATAAGACGATTATTATCGTGATAAGGAGAAAAGTCGCCGCGTTGACGATGGAGCCCAGATGATGCTCGAGTGTTTCCGCAATTCCCACTCCTTGCAACGGCGCCATCTCGTGCTCGTCGAGCAGGAAATCGACTGCCGTCACCTTAAGTGAGTCGCCTCTTTCCTTTTTCAATCCAGCCGCGGATGCAATCAGTTGCTCGATCTCTTTCAGTTGGTTCTCGATGACCTCTGGTTTCGAGGCCTCCTTACTTGCGCTTGAGAAGGCGGCTTTGTTGATTAGAACCGCCACCGATAGGTTCTCGATGGCGTAGCCGCCGCTTACCGTGGTTATCGACTTGGATGAAACCTCAAAATTGGTGAGGTCTTCGGTCTTCTTGCTTTCGTCGTTCGATTGCTTTCCATCGCCTCCAGTCTGGCCGCCTTGGGGAACGTTGCGCGCCGCGCTTACGGCGTTCGTCGAGCTGTTGTTTTGGGAAGTGGTATTTTCCTTCACGGTTCGTATCGATCGCTCGACACGTGAATCGGGGTCAAAAATGGTTTCGTTCACTTGCTTTCTGTCGGTATTGACTCTGGCTCTAACGCTGACCTGAAAATTCGCCAGCCTTAAATAGGGGGTTAACGTCCTTCTGATGTTGTCCTGTATGTCCTTCGCGATGGTTTTTTCCATCGACAACGCTTTCGTCGGAACAGCGTCCGCGGGATCGCCATCCCCCGCCGTCAGGATCATGCCGTCAGTATTCAAGACGGTCACCTGGTCGATGGTCATCCCAGGCAGGGAGGCAGCGACCAGGTGACGAATAGCCTGTGCCGCGCTCGAATCGTCCGGGCCTTCGGTGCGGATCACGACAGAGGCCGAAGGCGCCTGCTTGGATCGACGAAAAGATCCTTCGTCTGGCAAAACAATGTGGACGCGCGCAGCCTTGACGCCCCGGATCAACTGGATCGTTCGCGCGAGTTCTCCTTCGAGGGCGCGAACCCGCGTGATCTCCTGCATGAAGGAAGTGAGGCCCAGGGCGCCGACTTTGTCGAACAATTCATAGCCGGCGTTGGCGCTCTGTGGGAGGCCTCTCTCGGCGAGCAGCATGCGCGCTTGTGCGCTTTGGCCGAATTGAACCGAGACGGTGTTGCCCTCGGGGTTGACGTCGAATTGGATGGACGCGGATTTAAGCGCGGCTCCGATACGGCTGACATCTTCTCTGTCGAGACCGGAATACAACACTTCGAAGTTCGGTCTGGAAAGGAAATAGGCGCCAAAGCCAAGGACGCCTATGGTCAGCACCAAGATGAGCCCGAGAGCAGCTAATCTGCGGGCGCCGAGGCCTAGAAGATTTTCCCATATTTCTTTTACGTGCTGCATCGCTCGCCGCCGAATCCATGACTCTCGTCCGATCGACATTGGGGGGCGACGCTTGCGCGGAAGTTGCAGAAGTCATTGTTAATAAATCGTTAACATTTGAGCGGCCGCTCTTGGAAAGAGCGGCCGCGGTCCGTTGGCGTCTTACTGGAACAGCTTCAGAATCATCTGTGCGTTTTGGTTCGAAATTGACAGGGATTGGATGCCTAACTGCTGCTGGGTCTGCAACGCCTGCAACCTCGTTGAAGCCTGGTTCATGTCCGCATCGACAAGGGCGCCAATGCCCGAGGTCAAGGAGGTGCTGATGGTCTGCAGGAAAGTGTTCTGGGAGTCGACTCGCGATTGAGTAGCGCCAAGGGTAGAGGCATACTGTGTCAATTTGCTTATCACTTCGTCGGCGTTGCTAAGGGTGTTGGCTACAACGGTTGATGCCGTCGCTCCCGTGCCGACAGCCGTCGAGGCGAGGTCGGCTGAGCTGATCTGAGTGAAATCGGTCGTGTCGGTTGAGCCGGTCGCCAACGCGTTTTGCAATATGCCGGTTCCTGTTGGGGTGGAGCCTGTATATGGTCCGGTTCCCGTTGGGGCCGTCGAGTTGGTGAGCGCCGTCAAGTTCAAAGAGATTGAATTGACGGTGGACGCGGTGGAGGTCTGGGTATCGTAACCGTCGTTATAGGAGGCGGTGATATTCATGGAGGCGCCCTGCGAACCATTGAGCAAATTGGCGCCGTTAAAACTGGATGACTGAACGATTGTGTTCAGCTGAGATCCAAGCTGCTGAAGACTCGTGCCGATCGCGGTCAGGTCCGCGCCTGGCTGTTCAGCCTGGGTGATTGCGGCCTTGATCGAGTTCATGACGGTAATCGCGGCGTTCACGCCATTCAGGGCAACGCCGATCTGCTGCGAGCTCTGGCTGAGATTGGAGTTGAGCGTGCTTATGACCCCCATATCCGAGGTCATGGTCTGGGCGATCGACCAGGTGGCCGCGTTGTCGGCGGCGCTGCCAATGGCGAGGCCGGTCGAGATCTCGCTCTGGGTCTTGTAGAGCGCCTGCTGCGTCATGCGAAGCGACTGCAGGGCGGTGAGAGCTGTGTTGTTCGTCAAAATACTAGACATGACTCGTCGTTCCCTTCTGGGGCACAGAAATTTACGAGGGGGACATGCCGGAATCGCACCGGCGCGACGGATAGGCGTCATGCCTCGGGATTATCCCGATCCGAAGTACTCGGCGACGAAAGGCCCGCGTAAGGGCCAACTGATAGCCGCCATATCGACATGTTCAGTATCGAAGCCGTGGGCAATCTAGACAATGGCGAATTAAAATTCCGCTAATCGGCAGGCGGCGGTTTTGAAGCTCCGCTTGATGGCGAGAAGAAGGCGGGGGGAAGGGTGGCTCTTTCGGGGTGCGCGTCAGGCCTCGGGTGAGCCGTCATGGAGCGTATGTGGAATTGGGCGACGTCAAATCCGCGGCTCGTGACGTTACTCGGTTCGCGGCAATCGTTGAGCGCCTGGTGAGCGTAGTTCATGGAAGCTGGCGACGACAGCGGTGAATTTCAAAACAAGCGGGTCAGGGGATGAGGAAGAAAGTTGTGAAATCATGTCCCGAGGGCGCTGGCGCGGAGGGTGGATTCAAGCGCTTCCGCCTCCGAGGTCGGCGAGCTTCGGTATCCCAAGTTTCAATCGGTCGCGACGTGATGGAACAGGCATCTCCGAACGGAGAAGATCGCCGCAAGTCGACGAGAGTGGGAACGCGCCTTGCCTCTGGGAAAATTCTGGACGAGGAGGGTCGCTTTCTGAGTGAATGCGCATTGCGAAACAGGACTACGCGCGGATTGATGCTCAGGCTCGCAAAAGATACGCGCCTTCCTAATCGTGTTCAATTATACGATGATCTTTCGTGCACAGTGATCTGGATACAGGTAGTCTGGCGGCGAGGGGTAGATATTGGTTGCAAGGTGCTGCCTGTCATTTCAAAGGCGGATTTTCGCTTGCTCGGACGGCTTCGCAACCGCTTTTATGCGATGTCATAAGTCAATCAAATCAATACACGGAAGGCTTTTTCCATGTGGCGCCTCCTTGCGTGGGCTTGTTCAATTTGTCGCATACCCGCGCGCTTCAAAGATCAATATATTAACAAAGCCTAATGTAAGGCGCGCAAATTCGTAGATAGCTAGGAGCGGGGTATGAGCCAGAAATTTTATCTGAGCCGGCGCGCGGTTCTTGCGCGGCTGGCCGCCGGCTTCACTTCGTCGCTCGCCAGCCCTTCGTTGTTGCTTGCGCAGGAGACGAATAAATCTCTTGCCGGATGGGCCTCTCCAGAATTCAAGCCGGAGGTGGAAATAGAGCTTCTCTGCCAGCCCGGCGAGGTGCAAATTCTCGATGGTTCTCCGACGAGGGTTTGGCGTTATAAGGCTAAGCTGATCAAGGGACCGGAAAGCGCTCTTCAAAGCATCCCCAATTCCTATCTTGGACCCATCATGCGCTTCACCAAAGGGCAAAGGGTCCGTATTCATTTGCGCAACCAACTTCCCGAATGGACGATAACCCATTGGCATGGCATGCATGTGCCAATGGAGTCCGACGGCCATCCCATGTACGCTGTGGAGCCGGGCGGCGTCTTCGTTTATGAATTTGAAGTGCGCAATCGCGCCGGCATGAATTTTTTTCATCCCCACACTCACGAGGCGACGGCGACGCAAGTTTACCGTGGGCTCGCCGGGCTGATCTTCGTCAATGACGACGAAGAGAAGTCGTTGAATTTGCCAGTTGGTGAATATGAACTACCCCTAGTCATTCAGGACCGTGCATTAGACGCCGATAACCAGCTTGTGTACGGCGGGGGTATGCACAAAAACATGTTTGGTTTTTACGGTAACCGCATTTTGGTCAACGGACAGGCTGATTACAGCGCGGATGTGGGAACACGACCCTATCGGTTGAGAGTTCTGAATGCATCCAATGCTCGCATTTACAAGCTGGCCTGGGACGATGGATCTCCGATAGTGGTCATTGGCGTCGACGGTGGGCTGCTGGAGTATCCGGAAACCAAACCATATGTGATGCTCGCGCCGGCGGAAAGATTGGACATCTGGGCGGACTTCAGCGGTCGCTCGATCGGCTCGCAATTAATCCTGCAAAGCAGCGAATTTACTGGCGTTCTACCCAGAATGGCTCAGCGCATGCTGGGCGCAGAATTACCGGTTGGGTCCGAATTTCCTATCATGACTTTTCGAATTGCGCGCTCCGAGAGCGACGGCCCCGCGCTGCCTCGGAGGTTAACGTCCATAAAAAGAATCACCGAGAGCCAGATCGCCAACCGAAATGATCCGGTGCCGATTGGGATTACCGAAGCGCCGATGTCTATGCTCATTAACGGTCGTCCTTACGCCGACAATGATATTCAGCCTCGCGAAAGAATCCCTCTTGGAACTACCCAGCTTATAGAAATCTTCCACGACCACGCTTCGGGCCGGAGCGGCCGCATGGGCATGATGGCGGGGATGGGAATGGGTCCTATGATGGGCGGAATGCGCGGCATGGGGATGTTCTCGATGGCTCATCCAATTCATCTTCATGGCCAGCAGTTTCAGATCATCAAGAGAACCTTCGAAGCGGATGATGAAGCCGCATACGAGACCATGCGCGATGGATTTATCGACGCGGGCTGGAAGGACACGGTGCTCGTGACGCCTGGGGAACGCGTGCTCATCGCAAAGCCGTTTGAGGATTTCAAGGGGCGCTTTATGTATCACTGCCATAATCTTGAACATGAGGATATGGGAATGATGCGCGATTTCCTTGTGGAATAAGCGCGTCCATCGGCGCCTGTGTCCAGCATAACGGGTTTGCATTCCCTAACCTTGCGTCGCCTTTAAGAGCGGGGCTGACTGCCGAGCGCTAATGCGTTTCTATGCTCCGGCCGGGCGACGAATCGCCTGGCCGCCCATGGTAAACCGCAGCCAAGACGCACAAGGGCGAATAACTCTTCATGGGGGTGTCGCAATGGATCGCGGCGAGAAGTTTATAGGCGTCGCAGGCGTCATTCTGGCTCTGGGCTCCGTCGCCTTCGCGGCGCGGATGATCACAAACTCTGAGTATCGGCCCCAATTTGCGGGCATCGAGCATCTTTCGATCTTCAGCAAGCCATCGAGCTATAAAGCCCCACGTACGAAAGCGGCGCTTGCTCGAAATTCGCCCGAAGTGGATCCGATGCCTGTGGGAAGCACCACCCCAGCGCTGAAAATTGCAGATGGATTCTCGTTGTTGTCTGCAACTTCTCAGGTTGCCACGGTGCTCACTCCCAATGGAGAAATCAAAAGAGTCTCGCCGGGCTCTCCACTCGATGGCCTTGGCTCTGCGCGACGCATAGAACAACGCGGTGGGCGGTGGGTGCTGACGACAGAAAAAGGTTTTATCGTGGAGTGAGGACGCAACCGCGATATCTAGTTGAACGACCTTATCAGGTTTCCGACGATCAGGTTCCATCCATCTATGAGTATGAAAAATAGGAGCTTTATCGGCAGGGAGATCGCGGTTGGAGGCATCATCATCATACCCATCGCCATTGTGATAATCGCGACGATCATGTCGATCACTAGAAAGGGAAGAACAATCAGAAAGCCAATCTCGAAGCCTCGACGTAACTCCGAAATCATGAAAGCGGGAATGAGAACCGAAAGCGCAGGCGTCTTCTGGGAACCGTTCGCGATCGGTTGTTTCGCTAGTTCCTGAAAGAGACGAACATCCTTCTCTCTCACATTAGCCGCCATGAAATCCTTGAAGGGAGAGGTGATTTTATCAAATGCCTCGATTTCCGAGATCTTATTTTCAGTTAATGGTCGAAGCCCCTCTTCCCACGCCTGATCGAACGTCGGGGTCATAATGTAGAAGGTCATGAACAGCGCAAGGCTTATCAGAACGAGATTGGCTGGAGTGCTTTGAAGACCAAGGCCCGCGCGAAGAAATGAAAGCGCCATCGCGATGCGGGTGAAGCTTGTAACCATGATGAGCAGTCCCGGTGCGATAGATAGCACTGTTAGGAGAGAAATGAGCTGTATCATCTTTCCCGTAGCGGACGCGCCTCCCGCGGGAAGAAGAGAGTTCAAATCGACCGCTTGCGCAAAAGCGGCGGAGGGAATCAGCGAAAGAAATATAAGAGCGGAGATTGTCATCATTGCGCGACCAGAGTTTCTATTATTAATTCGTGTACCGACCCGCTGGAGCGAGTGAGGACTCTTTCGTCTAGGTCTTCCTGAAGGCGTCTCAAGCCCGTAGCTCCTTCGATGGATGCTAGCGTTTGTGTTCTCAAAAAAGCCACGGCGTCAGCGCTGATTTGAGCCGCCATGATCTCTGGCTCAGGCAAGGCTTTGGCGTCATAGACAATCGAGCACTGCATTCTAATCCAGGCATGCTCGGGAGCAGCGAGATTTGTGACTATGGGAGGAAGCGACTTCAATTTAAGAGCATGATTAAGCGGTTCATGGTTGGAGGGCTCCGGCGCAGCCTGGCGATGTTCCGCGGCAGAGCGCTTCTCTTCCGCGGAGGAAGATGATTTAGCATCGCTCTCCTCTACTCGCGTATCTAGAGTCGGAAGGTCTAAGAGCTTAGAGCCTAGGAGAAATCCCGCAGCCGCGAGAATAAGGGAAGCGATCCCGACCGGCAGGAGGGTTTCCTTCATCAGGCCATTTTTGGTCCTAGGATCCATCGACATAAGCCCGCTTAAAACGGATAAGCAATGTCATATAGCTGTTGGCCGACCGCAGGTTGCTGAACCTCAGTAAGCCTACCGCGTCCCCCGTAGGATATGCGCGCTTCCGCCATCTTGTCGTATGAAACAGTATTGTCGCGAGAAATATCTCTTGGGCGCACAACGCCAGCTACGGTCAGTTCCCGAAGTTCGAAGTTCACGCGAAACTCCTGAGATCCTTTGATGACAAAATTTCCGTTTGGCAGGACGTCGGTAACAATCGCGGCGACGGAAAGCTTAACCTGTTCGGAGCGATTGATTGAACCCTGTCCGTTAGTCGTGGAACTCGATTGAAGATCATTGTTTATCGTCCCTGTCCATTTGTGTTCACCCGGAGCTGGCGAAAAGGCGGTGCCTGGAATGAAGTCAAATAGAAACGACCATATGGTTTTCACTTCGGAATTGCGCGATCGGTCGGTTGTGTTGCCAAGGATCGCCTTATCATCCATGGCGATGTTTACCGTTATCACATCGCCGACCGTCATTGCCCGCAAATCTCGATAGAGATTGACGCGATTTTCATCTATCGCCATGCCCGGGCCGGAATGTTGAACTCGAAGGGGCCCAGGAGGAATTTGGGTTGGGTAGTTGTTCAACCCGGCGCCAATCGCCGACATATGAGGTTCTCGGCCAAGATCGCGTGGATCGAGAGCGCAACCTGAAGTCGCCAAGAAGGCTAGTAGCAAGCATGAAGCATTCCTCATGGCTTCTTGGCGCCAAGATGGACGGACGAAAAATCCGAGATTTTCTTTGCAAGAAGCGCGGCGTGATAGGCGTCCATTTCGCTCAAAATCGCACCAGCGCTTTTAGGTTTCAATTTGAGAAGAAGGCCAGCCGCGGAGTCGTCGTCGAGGTTGGCGAGCTGCAGTGCAGCCGATTCTGGCTTCATTTTCGAGTAAATGTTGATCAATATGTCATCCACATTGCGTACTATCGATTCATAGTGATCGATCGTCTCCTGAAATTGCGCACGCTTTGATTGAAGCTCACTCGTCTTCAGCTGAACACGCTGTTCCAAATCCGAGAGTAGCTTTTGTTGGATTTCAAGTCGGGCGGACGCTATGGCGTTCGCCACATTGATACATGACTGCTGGTCGTCGGACGTTTTGTTGTTGGACTCGGCTCCGACCGCAACCACCAGGGTGGACCCGGAAATTGACAACATCGCCAAAAGCAATTTCGCCGCATGTCTCAAGGCGCAATTTTCCGTCATCATGTCCAGGGCGGCTGAATCCAATGATGGCGATGATGCTGATCTGGACTTGCGTGTAACTGACGATCTCAATCAAATGAGCGCGGTAGCCGGTGTTATGAAGCGTTGGACGCGACCATTTCGCGCCCGTGCTATGGACGGCGCAAGCGTGGCGATGACCATATATCGCCTCCCGTTTTCGGCGGGCGCATGGCCATCGCGAACGGATGCCGACAGGAACCTTGGGCAAAACCGGGATCGTCGTCTCGCGCGCCGTCTTTCCGGCGATGATGGCGAGATGGGCGAGTGGAAGAGCTAATCCCTGCGCGCCTATCAGCACCGCACCAAGGCCGCCGACGCGGTGATCGCCGGGGCTCCTATCTTTCGGTGGCCAACAAGGCGCGGGGTTTTGAATCCAGTCATTGCAGGCGCCGTCGGCAAGGACGTCGGTCTGGTTCTCGCTCTCACGGAGTACGCAATGAAGCTGCTCCTATGAACCTCCAATTCGAGTGAGTTTTGGTTCGAGACACGCGACGGCCTCAAATATATATTTCTCTTTTCTTCGAGCGATCCTCTGCGATCCTTGTCGCTTAAGCGCTCCTGCGGCTCGCGGGTTCTCGCCTCAATGTTTTCGAACAAGAGCGAAGGGATATCGCACGCCTTCGAGTCGATGGCGCCCCTCAGGGGCAGGTAGCCGAGCTGGTGGATCCGGACTTCGGGGGGCCAGCCGGTCTTTTGGCAGAGAGCGCATGCAGACCTCGACAATGACGGCGATTATGTTCGCGCCGCGCAGGGCCACGGAATTCTGCGCCGCGAAATACAGGGGCTTGAGAGGCGCCCTGTGCGGAAAGGTATCTTCCTTGATGTCTATTTCTTGCCAATTGGACAGGGGGACGAATCCGGCCGTATGCAGAAGTCCGAGGCGCACATTGTATTGCCACCAGAATTCCGATCTTTGACGCCGAGGTTCCCAGACATGGCCGGGGTCTCTCACCCAAACGATCCGCTCCTTGGCTCGGGACCTTTCGTTGCGCCGAGCGGCGCCGGGGATCGCCGCCGCGACGCGCGCATTGGCTTCGCCGGTGTGGCCGCCGCAGGCCCCGCAATCGAGGCCGGAAGCGTGAGGATTATTGACCGTCGTCGAGCCATGGCCGACGAGCAGCACGAGGCGGCCGAAATTCTCGGTGAGAGACATGGCGCGAAGCACGGCCTCCGCCATCGCGACGCTCTGCTCGTGATTGAATCCGGTCATTCGTCCGTCGAGTTGTCCCGCCTCGATGCGCGGGCCAAGCCGGCCGACGATCGCGCGGTCGAAACCGTCGAGATGGGGATCGGGCACGGTGCGGGTGAGTCCCAGGCTGTCGGACAGGATTTTGAATAGATATCCGAGCCCCGCCGTCTCCACATAGGCGAACGAAGACAGGGCCGAGAGCTTGAAGGTCTTCCAGGCTTTCGCCGCGCGCCGGCGTATCAGCCTCAGCCCCAGCACTTCCCGCTCCTCGTCTTCCGAGGCGTCCTTCACCGCTTCGCAAACGATGAAATGCGGCTTCGACAACACCGGGCAAGGGCCGCCGCCGCGCGTCTGGCCGATGGGGACATATTCGATGGGAAAGTCGAAAAATCCGGCGAAGCCGATGGTCTCGACTTTGGGCGAAACGGTCTCGAGCGCGCGGCGAAAAATTTCCGAGCGCACGTCGATGCAGAACGCGGCCTGAACCGGCGGCCTGCGGCGCGCTTCGTCCTTCGCCGGTCGCCCCGCCTTCGCCGTCAACCGCGCGATGAAACGCCGGCGGAAGGCGATTTCATAGGCCTCGTGCAAAACCCGGTCGAGCGCGAGATCGGGATCGTCGTTCAGACGATGGTCGATCGGGGGCATGGCGGCCTGCGCCATCGCGCCTGCCCAGGCGTCTTTGAACGCCGCGTCCTTGCGCGCTTCGAACAGGCCAAAGCCATAGGCCACGCGAATGGCGAGCAGTTCCTTCAACAACTCGTTGCGCCGGCCGAAAAGCGCGTCGTTCCAGACGAGTCGCCGCGCGTAAGCCGCCCAGCCGCCGATGTCGAAAAGGGCGCGATAGAGATAATCGTCGATGGCGCGCGGGGGGATTTGAAGCCGCTCGATCACCGCGAGCGCCGCGTCCGTCGGGTCTTCCGGCAAGGCCAGCACGGTTTTGCGAAAGCCTGTCACGCCCATGGCTTCGGGGTTGCGGTCGAATCTCGCGCACGCGCGCCACGCGGCGTAGGGGCCGAGCGCGCGGCGGGGCATTCGCCAACTGGCCTGGCCCTCGTCGAAATAGGCCGCGCACCATTTCGAGATTTCGTCGATCATGAAGCCGACGAGCGAGGCCTGGCGGTCGCCTTCCGCCAGCGCGTCGAGCAGTTCGGCGACGGTCGTGAAGACGCCCGGCGGGCGCGTCGCGCCTTTTGGCTCCGCCCGCGCCGCCCTCTTCAGCGCCTCGACGTCGACCGGCAAATTCACCCGGCTCGCGGCGCGGGCGAGCGCCTGTTCGAGCGAAGCGTCGTCGATCTCGCCGCGCGAAATCGCCACGCGATAGAAGCCGCGCGGCGCGAGCATGTCCGCGCGCGCGACGCGCTTCAAATAGGACGCCGTCTCTTCGAAGGAATTTTCGCTGAAGCCCAGAAAGGGATTCACCGCGACGAAATTCTTGAGCGGCCAAAGCGGTGCGATCTTTTTGCAGGCGGCGTCGATGGCGCGCTCGATCTCCTCGCGGGTTGGCGTCGCCGCGTGCGCGGCGCTCTTCATGGCGGGAGCGATACGGACTGCTGTTGTCATGGCGATTGCGTCCGTGTTTTGAGTTCGCGGCCGCGCTGCGCGGCCAAAACCGCAACATCAGGCGGTTGGCGACGGCGTTGAGATAAAGACCCTGGGGGAGATGGACGTAGGCGGCCTGCCAGAAGTCGGATTTGGCGTGGCTCGCCATGACGCTCCGGAACAGCGTCACCGCGCCGAAGGAGAGGATGACGAAGGTCGCGAGCGCCGCGTCGAACGGCCCCCGCAGCGGCGCCGAAAGCGGCACGCCGCTGGTCGCCAGAATTTCCATTCCCGCGTGTAGCGCGAAGAAAGAAACGGCGACGAGCGCGACCATGCTCGCCGCCTTGCCCAGGACATAGGCGTTGAACCGCTCGTGCCACGCATTGGCGCTGTCGCCACGCTGTCGCGCAATTTCCAGCTCGAACTGATAAGGCCGCTGATCGGCCGGCGCGACGTCGAAATCATCATCAAATCGGGCGCCGTCGCCGACCTATTGACTCAACTCGAACATCACGCGCTCGATCTCGTGCTGTCGAACCAGCCCGCGACAGGAGATCGTGACGCCGACAGGCAGAGCACATTGATCGCCGAGCAATCCGTCAGCTTGATCGGACATCCCAAGGTCGTCAAACGCGCGCTGCGCTTCCCCCGCGATCTCGCGAAAATTCCGGTCGCGCTGCCGGAACGTGGCAACAGCATGCGCATGGCATTCGACGCTTTGCTGGAGGCGGCGGAGATTCAGCCGATCATTCTCGCGGAAATCGACGACATGACGATGTTGCGCCTCATTGCGAGAGAAAGCGACTGTCTCGCGCTCGTGCCCCCTGTCGTGGTCATGGACGAACCGACCTCGAAAATTCTGGTAGAACACCATCGTTTTCCGCAAATCAAGGAGGCCTTTTACGCCATCACGCGGCGCAGGCGCTTCCCCAATCCATTGTTGCGCGAGCTAAACACGGGAAAATTCCGGTAGGCGTGACGCTCGACCCACATTCCGAAATGCGCATAGGATCGTCATTGAAATCGCCATCAAATTCCGACGCGATCCGCGACGGGACCTGAACAGGGCTCTAACGGTGAACCGAGAGACCCATCACTTCCATTGCGTCCAGCAATTCGGCTTTTTTTCTCTCCACGGCCTCCTCTCCCTCCTTGATCGCCTCTTCGGCCCGCTCGAATTCCAGCAAACCGATATGCCCGACGCGTGGCGTAATGTGCACGTCCGGAGGATCGCCGGCCAGTCTGGAGCGGGTCAGACGATCCTGCATGATGCTGAGGGAGGTTGTCATGACGCCAAATATATTGGGCCGATCTCCCTCCTGACCAAACATGCCTCGCGTCAGCGTTTCGGGCAAAGGCCCTTCCGCCGCTAGTCCTTGCGCCTCCAACAATGCTGAAGGATCGAACCCCAACGGGAGAGGAGTCGGCGCTGCGGCGCGACGCGATTTACCCAATATGTCGGTGTTCAGATTGATCGCGACAATCAAATCAGCGCCCAATGCGCGACAAGCGGACACCGGCAAGGGATCAACTAGAGCCCCGTCCGCAAGCCAGCGCTTTTCGATTTGCATCGGGGGCAACAGACCGGGCAAGGAAATCGACGCGCGAACGGCCTCCGCAAGATCGCCCCGCTGAAGCCAAACCTCATGTCCAGTCACGAGGTCAGTGGTGACGGCCACGAAAGGGACATGCAAATCCTCAATCCGAGAAGCTCCTAACAAGCGGCGTAACTCGGATACAATTTTATCGCCCTTGATGAAGCCGCCCCGACCGATATTGAGATCGAGATAACTTATAATCCTGCGCCTGTTGAGAGCAAGAGCCCAATTCTCCAACGCGTCCAGCTGCCCGGCAAGATAGCATCCGCCGACCAGCGCGCCTGCCGAACAGCCGGCGATCAGATCGAAGGGCACACCGATCCGTACGAGGGCGCGAATCGCGCCGATATGCGCCCAACCTCTGGCGACTCCGCTGCTCAGCACCAAGCCAACCTTTCGGCGCCCAAGCATCTTGATCGTACCTTCGACCGACATCAGTCGAACTCCCGTGATCGTCGCCGCCAGTTAACAGGCTCCCCTTACTGGTTCTTTGTCAGTGAACGCGCATGGCCACAATAGCAAGGTCATCCTCCAGCGATTGATCGCCACAAAATGCATAAACGTCGTTCAGCAAGCCATTCACGAGCGCTTCCGGCGATAAAGAGCGGTTCGCATTGAGCGCAGCGCAAAGCCGCTGCAGCCCGAAAAATTCGCCCTCGACGTTTCTCGCCTCGGTCAGACCGTCCGTGTAAAGCAGCACGATGTCGCCGCAGGCAAGTTGCGCTGTCCTCTCTTCAAAATTTATCCTCGGCTGAACCCCCATTATCAGACCATCGGCGTCGAGAAATTCGCATTCCTCCTGACCGGACCTCAACAACAACGCCCAATTGTGACCTGCATTGGCGTAGGTCATGATGCGGGTCTCTGGATCAAGTGTGATGTAAAACATCGTGATGAATAATTCCGATCTGTTCAGGTCATCGAAAAGCAGTTCCCCAAGGTCTTGCATGATTTGCGCGGGTCCAGAAGACGCAGCCCCTGTCTTTCGCGCCTCCGCCCGAAGCGTGCTCCGCACCACCGTCATGATTAGAGCAGCGCCCACGCTGTGTCCGGACACATCGGCTATCACGATGTCGACCGATCCCGCGTTCTTGAAAAAATCAAAATAGTCGCCGCCCACTTGTCCCGCAGGCACGCACAGGCCCGCCATTTCCGCGCATGGCAACCTTAAGGGAGCGACGGGCAGGAGCGATAATTGAATACCCTTCGCAATCTCCAATTCATGACGGCTCTCGTCCGCTTTGCGCCGCTCGGTGACATCGGTGTAAATCCCGACATGATGACTCACCTTGCCATCTTCCTCCATTACAGGAGAGATGAGCAGTTCGCACCAGAATGGCTGACCATTCTTTCGGTAGAACTTCATAGTCACCTCGCAATCGCGGCCTGCCGCGATCGCCTGGTTGATTTGCTCCAATGGCGCAAGATCGGTTTCGGGGCCACGCAGCATTCTTGGGCCCTCGCCGAGCAGTTCCTCTCGCGAATATCCCGTCATGTCGCAGAGAGCGGGATTAACATAGATATTGGGATTACTTTTTTCCTGTCCGTCGCTGATCGCGACGCCGACATGCACGCTTTCGATCGCACGGTCCCGCAGCCGCAAGGCATCTTCAAAGAACTTATGCTCCGTGATGTCATGATCGACCCCGCGCCATTTCGCGAGACGCCCGAATTGGTCGAGGATTGGGGCGCCGCTTGATTCCGTGTAAACTTCCTTGCCATCCTTGCGTCGGTATCTGTTGACCAATCGATAGAAGGGACGGCAGTTCTCCGACGCTGTCAGGCCGGAAGCCAACCGCATTCCGGCCTTTTCCCGGATCTGCAGTTCCCTATAATTTTTTCCGACAATTTCCTCTGGAGAATAACCCAATATTTTCGAGACAGATCCACTGCTGTAGACGTACCTGCCGTCCGGGTCCTGCTCCCATAGCCATTCACCCGTCAACTGTGCGACATGACGGAACCGGGCCTCGCTCTCCCTTAACGATTCCTTGTCCAATTTCTCTTGCGTTATGTCCTGCTGTATCGCTAGATAATGCGTGATTTGCCCGCTGGCGTTTTTCAAAGGCGTCACCATCTCATACGCCCAGTAGAGTTCGCCGTTACTCTTTCTGTCCTGGATTTCGCCGCTCCATTCCTGTCCGCTCAGAATTGTCTTCCATAAGCGCTGATATTGATGGCTTCCGGTGCGCTCCGAGCGAAGCAACCGAGGATTCTCTCCGACGATCTCGGCCGCCGCGTAGCCGGTCAATCGAGTGAAGCTCTGGTTTACATATTCGATAAATCCATCCTTCGTCGCAATCATGATGGCGACAGGACTTTGCTCCATCGCTGCGGACAAAGTGACGAGTTTCTCCTCCGCCTTTTTGCGATTGGTGAGATCGTGCGCGACGCCTACGAAATGCCGAATCCCGCCAAGCCATAATTCGCCGATGGAAAGATAGAGGGGAACTTCCGAACCGTTCTTGCGCCGACCAAGAACCTCACGCCCGCCGCCAATAATCCGCTTTACTCCAGTTCCGACGTAGCTGGAAAGATAACCGTCATGCGCTTCTCTGAATGGAGAGGGCATAAGCATCTTGACATTGCGCCCATATACCTCGCCTCGGCTATAGCCGAATATTTTCTCCGCGCCAGAACTGAATAGCTGAATTTCCCCGGCCTGGCTGATGATGATCAGACCATCTGGTATCGTGTCAAATATCGGGCCTATCTTCTCCTTGACGTCGTCAAGGCCAACCCCGGCATCGGTTTGTATTCCCTCTGCCCTCAATTCCACGAGGAATCCGGTCTCGCCGAGGTCCCGAAAACGGCAAAATGCGTTTGTGAACCGAGAACCTCGCCCACCACATTCGACCCTATTCCATGCACATTGATGGAGGCTTGCATTGTTCCTCGTCGTCAGAAGCCTTTCAAACCTTTGTCCCGTAAGCTCGGTCTCTGGGAGACCGATTAACGCCGTGGCCCTCTTGTTGGCGGCCCGGACGATGTGATCCTTGTCCAGCAAAAGAACCCCTTCCTCCAAGCAATCGATGACCGATTGCAAAAGTGGTTCCTGTTTCAAAACGTCGGATCCTTTGATCGCCACATCGACACCGTGGAATCTAAATTCGAATTCTAGACATATTTTTAGTGCGCATGAACAAACTCTCCAGCACGACTCTGGGGCTTTGTCTGGTCTATTTGACCCGCTTCGATGGTGACGGCGCATGCATTGACAAGCAGATCGAATTCCGCGGCGAGTGTCGCGAAAGGCTCAAGCGTAGCCGGAGATTCGTCTTGAAGCATAGTCACCAGGCGCCGGAATTTTTCCAGTCTAGAATCAAGATTCAATGAATGGAAGAATGCTGCGGGGTCCTCAATTTTGCACGCGAGCGCCATCCGAGCAGTGCGGCCAGCCCCCGATCGAAATTGGTCGTCGAGAACGCTCTGCAAGCGACGCTCCCACAAATTTCGTGGCCTCACCTCGATCGCCAGAGTGGCGATTTGCCGGAGGCCCAAAAAACGAACCAGATCATCGAACACTTTCGCAACGACGGGGAGGTTCTGCTCCGTGCGCCTCGATAGGTCGACAAGGATGGGGAAGTCGCGCAGGCGGCTGAGAAATAGCAAGCGAGACGCCTCGGGCGCGGCGGAGGCTAGAAGCGTGAACTCGGCATTTTCACCAAGATACGCCATGTAGGAATTCAGATAAGCGCGCCATAGCTCGATTGCATCTGGCGCCGGAATAAGCTTAAGACCATGCTCCCAAGCCCAGCGTGTCAGGAAGGCCAAAGCATTTTCAAGTTGCAAAAGCAATTCATATTGGCGATCGGTCGATAGTTTCCCATCCAGTTCGCGTATCGCCGTCCGCCATCGACCTCCCTGCAAAATTTGATCGAAAGCGATATAGAGACCTACGGCATCTTTAACGCGGGAGGGGTTCAGTTCGTCGAGCCCGACAACAAACGCGGCGCCAGCCTGATCGATCACCTTATTGCAGATCACGCTAACCGCGATGTCTCGGCCGAGAGGGTGAACTTTGACTCTCTCCTGATAGTGAAGCGTGACTGGTGTGGGAAAATAATCCCCGACAAAAGCACGAACCCAAACGTCTCGAGAAAACTCGACGGCCTCGAGTAGCGCCCGCTTTAGCGCCAGTTTCGCATAGGCCATTAACACCGCCAACTCCGGACGCGTGAGCCCCGAGGCCCCACGCGCCAAGACCTCCTTGCGCGAAGGGAACGACTCGGTCGCGCGATCGAGGAGATCAAAACGCTCTAACTCGTCCGCGAGATCGAGAAATGGGGCGATGTCATCGACGCAGCGCTTCTTTTCAAGCGACAAGCTCAAGCTCTGCATGTAACTGTTAGTCAGGACCTGAGAGCAAACCTCATTGCTCACCTCATGCAAGAGGCGGTTCCGCTCCTCATCCGTGACCGCAATGTCACTATCCTTGGCAGCGTTAGCGAATAGAATTTTCAAATTCACCTCATGGTCGGAAAGGTCAACGCCGCCCGAGTTGTCAACGGCGTCGGTGTTGATACGACCGCCCGACAGAGCGTATTCAACGCGAGCGCGCTGAGTGAACCCGAGATTCGCACCTTCTCCAACAACCTTCGCCCGCAGCTGAATAGCGTCTATTCTCGCGCCGTCATTCGCACGATCTCCGGCCGCCTCGTCGACTTCTGAACTCGCCTTCACATAGGTTCCTATTCCTCCCATCCACAGCAAATCAACTGGCGCCGCTAGAAGAAGACGGATCAACTCCTCTCCCTCCATGGATTGGCCGCGAGCGCCCAGCCATCGCCGCGCCTCGGCGCCGATTTCTATGTCCTTGGCGTCGCGCCGAAACACGCCTCCTCCGGCGGATATCAGCGCGGGATTATAGTCTTTCCATGTCGATCCCGGCGTTTCGAAGAGTCGCTTGCGTTCGGCCAGCGAAGCGCGTCCATCGGGATTAGGATCAAGAAAGATATATTCCGCGTTGAATGCCCCGAGGAGACGCACATTGGCGGAATGCAACATCCCGTTGCCAAATACGTCTCCTTCCATTCCACCTACGCCAACGACAGTAATCGGCTGTGTGTCCGGATCCATACCGATTTCAAGAAAGTGTCTCCTCACGCACACCCAAGCGCCGCGCGCGGTTATCCCGAGACGTTTATGATGAAAGCCGTTAGTCCCACCAGTCGCAAAACTGTCCCCCAGCCAATAGCCATACTCCTTGGCGATTTCGTTAGCTTTATCCGAAAAGCTCCCGGTGCCTTTGTCTGCGGCAACCACCAGATACGGATCGGCGTCATCATAGGCTATGACCTTAGGAGAGCGAATGATCTCCTCGCCATGAACATTATCGGTCAAATCGAGAAGCCCCTGCATGAATGTCGCATACGCCGAAGAGACGAGCCGGAAAGGATCGGCTTTCCCATGCTGGAATTTCTTGATTATAAATCCTCCCTTCGCTCCCTGGGGCACGATAAGCGCATTCTTCATCATTTGGGTGCGCATCAGATCGAGAATCTCATGCCTGAAATCTTCTGGCCTGTCGGACCATCTTATTCCGCCACGCGCCACGCGCGCGCCGCGAAGATGCACCCCCTCCATCCATCTGCTGTGCACATATACTTCCGCGAACGGCTTGGGGCTCGGGATATTGATCACTCCAAGGCTATCTATCTTGAAAGAAAAGAAAAAACTCGCGGCTTCTGAATGAAGAAAGAAATTGGTGCGCAAAGTCGCATCGATAAGGTTGAAAATGTCGCGAAGAATCCGGTCTGACGCGATGTCCGACACTCCCTCCAACGCACGAATCATCTCAAGACGCAATTGCGTCAATCTTTCCGTTTCTCTCTTCTCGGCGTCGCCGAAAAGAGGATCGGGGTTGAAACGCGCCTCGAAATATTGGCACAACAATCCGACGATGTTTACGTTTGCAATGAGGGCTACATATACCCGCGCCCTGTCAAAGCGGTTAGTTATCTGTAGGTAATAATTACAATATGATCGGATAACCTCAACCATCTTCCAGTCTAAACCGCCCAACATGATGAGCGAGTTGAGCTGATCGTCCTCGATTTCGTCAGCCAGGATTTTTTTCAAGGCCTCAAGCAAATGATTTTTGTTTTTCAGGAGGCGATCTTTTTCCCCGCTCATGGGAAGCACGGAGAATGCTCGTATATAAAAGTCTTGCCCCCCCGCTTCACCCTTGAATTGAATCTGGTCGGAAACGCTTAGCCCCACATTTTGCAACGATGGCATGACGCCGCAGAGATCACGATAATGCGAACTATAGAGCGTCAGGCGATAGCGTTGATTTTCATCCGATCTATCTGGTGGGCGCAAATCGAGAGAATCCCCGCCTCCCCGCATCGCTGCGTCGAGATAAAGGACATCGCGAAACGCATGGAGCGGCGTGAATATTGCGCGGTATATGGGCGAAAAGCCTTCCTCATAGGGAGGCGATATGCGCTCAAGACCTAACCGTCGCGCGGCTCGGTCGAGAAGGGAACGAAGGTCGGTTTGCCAGGACATTTTCTTGCGACTAAGTTGCGCCGACACTGCGCCGGGGGGCTCAGTTCAGCCTCTTCCTCATTTCCAGAACATTACCGCAGTCAGTCTTTCGATATTCGACCTTATCCATCAGCGTTCTGATAAAAAATATCCCGCGCCCGCGCTCACTCAGATCGTCGGCGTCCGGTATCGGAAGCGCTTCCAAATTAAAGCCTTTCCCATAGTCATAGACCCTGACGCAGAGGTCATTGTTCTCGATGGATAGAAAGATTCTTACCGTGTCGTTCGATTCGCCTGGACAGGCGTATTGGATTGCGTTTGTTACGGCCTCTGTCACCACCAAATTAAGATGGTAGGCCAAGGCGTCGTGGTCTGGATTATCCACGGTCAGTTCCTTGGCGATCTCCTCGGCTATGGCTCCGATCAACCGCAGATATCGCGTCTTATTTGGGACTATTATGTCCAGGTTCAGCACTGTCTTAGCCGAGTCGCACATGCGTCTCTCCGCATTAATCTTCCAGCGCCTCGCGCAATCCGGGGTAGATCTCAAAGACTCTCTGCAGTCTCGTAAGTTCAAACATCACCATAACTCTTGGCTGAGGTCCGGCAAGCACGAAGCGCATCGACCGCTGGATTGCGTTCTTGTGCCCAGAAAGCAGGGCTCCGAGCCCGGAACTGTCAATGAACTGTACGTCGTGGAGGTCGACAATTATTTCCCGTCCACCTTCTTCGAGGGACTTCAGGATCCGATCCTTAAGCTCGGCCGAGTTGTGTGCGTCAAGACGAGCGTCCTTCAAACTCAGGACAGTCTTTCCGTCGTGCTGTTCCGTCAGTATTTTCATGCTTGACCCCGGGCGTGCACTCCGCCGTTCGTCTCTGGATATACCCTTGATATAGGGCGTTTTCAGGTTTGAAAAAGACGCGGCGCCAAGACATGCGTGGGAGAGCTAAACTCCGAAGGCTTCTCATTTTTCAACTCAGGCGCGACATGGCGAGGACAATATTGAGGTCGAGGGCGGCGCGCCGGCGGGACGGACTGCCGCCGGTAACGAAAACGAGCGTCGGCGCCTCCGAAAACCCTCGATCGGATCGCCCCAGAAGCACGCAGCAAGCGACACAAAATTCAAAGCGCTGAATAATGCGGGTTACAATAGCTGAAAACGCAAACTTATTTAAGCTTTGACATTTTGAATTATCGACGCCATCCCCCCGATTGGGTTTTGGCTCGGGGGTTCGTTTGGCGATTGCCTTAAATTCTCGTAAAGTATTGGGGCGACGGCGATGGCTCTGTCCAGCAGCGGGTCGACTCCTGGCTGGTAACCGCCGAGCAAACGTAGGTCGCGGGTTTCCTCGTATCTGGATAGGAGGCTTCTAATGTGTTCTATCAACGCTTTCTGTTCCCTAGTCCAGGCCCGATCTGCAAGGCGCGAGATGGACTTGAGTATGTTGACCGCAGGGAATCTTCCTTGTTCGGCGATTTCCCGGTCCAAGACGATGTGCCCGTCCAAAGTTCCGCGTATATTATCTGCTATTGGATCATTGTGATTGTCTGCATCCACAAGTACAGAAAACACCCCCGTGATCGACCCTTCTTCGGTTATGCCCGGGCCGGCTCTCTCCAATAATCTTGGCAGATCGGCAAACACGCTTGGCGCGTAGCCGTGGGCGACCGGCGCTTCACCGGCGGCCATTGCGACTTCGCGAAGCGCATGAGCGAAGCGCGTGATGGAATCAATTACTAACAGAACATGGGCGCCATGGTCCCTGAACCACTCGGCGATGGTCATCGCCGTAAGTGGGGCCAATCGACGCATCATCGGGCTCTCGTCTCCCGTGGCGACGACGGTAATGGCGCGCTCTCTCGTGGCAACGCTCGTTTCGTCGAGAAAATCGCGAACTTCTCTACCGCGTTCTCCAACTAAGCATATGACGGCGACATCGAAGCCTGGTGAACGCGAGATCATGGCCAGCAGGGTTGATTTTCCAACGCCTGATCCCGCAAAGACACCCACCCTTTGTCCTCTGCATAGTGGAGTAAAGGAGTCGATCACTCTGATGCCGGTGAAAACAGGTGTTTGGACTCGTGTTCTGTGCAGCGCCGCAGGCGGCTGTCGGTCGATCGAATAGAAAGTCTGTCCGTGAGGAATCGCACCTTTGCCGTCCATGGGTTCGCCAAGGGCGTTCAGAACTCTTCCGATCCACGAATATTCAGGCGCTACATCGATCCGCCCAAGCCGTTCAACGGGCGCGCCTAGCCAAAGAGAGGCGTTACTGTCGAAGCATTTCACCAGCGCCGAATTCTTGGCTATATGCACAACTTGGGCAAGGGATTTAACGTTGTTGGCGCCGATGGCGACACATTCGCCGACTCTATTAATCAGTTCATAATTAACTAGACATTCACGCGGCGTATCTGAGAGAAGGTTTTTGGTAGAAGGAGGAGATTTTTTCCGGGTTGTTTTGAAGCTGGCGCATGGACGAACGGACCTTGGCTTTGAAGTCATCCTTGCTGGTGACCGCCATGCGGCCAACAGTGTCGGCCTTCAGATGTTTCCACACCAACTCATCGGGATTGCGATCAGGTGAATAGGGAGGAAGATAGAAAAGTCGCAGCGATCCGTTCAGGCTCTCGACAAACGCTCTGGTTTTTCGAGCGATATGCGCAGGTCCGCGATCGACGATCAGAAAGATCGTGTGCTCGGCTCCGGCGAGCAAACGCTTCAGGAACTCGATGAAAACACCGGCGTTGACGCCGCCTTGTTCCTTGATCATGAAGCGCATATGACCGCGTGAACTGATGGCTGAAATCAGACTCATGCCGTGACGGGCGCCCGTCGTTTCGACAATCGGCGTTTCGCCTTTCTTGCCCCAGGTGCGGCCCGCATGATGATCGGACCGGATGTGAGCGGCATCGCCAAAATATATCTCGGCGCCTTGTTTTTGAGCCATTTGCTTGATCTTCGGATAATCTTTCTTCAGCCATTGCTGAACCAAAGCCTCGTCACGTTCCTGCGCACGATGCAACGGCTTCTGGCAGGTAATGCCGAGTTGAGCCAACAGCCGCCCCACCGACACCGCGCTCAAAACGATATCGAACTTGTCCTTGATCAGCTTCGCGACCATCTCGCGCGTCCACAGCGCAAACGCGAACTTCAGTTGCAGAGGGTTCTTCCTCGTCACCGTGTCGTAAACCCACCGCAGCTTCTTTCCGTCCAGCTTGGGCGGTCGTCCAGACAAGGGCTTCGCCTTCAAACCATTCCAGCCGCCACGCCTGTATCGCGCCAGCCATCCGTATACGGTCGACCGGTCGACGCCAAGAACACGGGCGATGATCTCGGGACTTTCGCCGTCTTGAATGCCCTTCACCGCGCGCATGCGCATCTCTTCCAGTGTCTTATGATCCAGCTTTCGCGCATCGTCCTTTCTCATGCCGACAAAGAATCAATTTCAATTGACGCGGTCAAGCAAAATATCGAATTACTTATGAACGGATTAATAATAAAATCGGATAGGCCTTCCACCCTGCAGTGGGACGCGGATATCTCGGATACTTTCCCGAACACACGTGTTCTCGGCTTCAGCCGAACGAATTGAGATACTGCATCCTCTAACATGCGGGTCGCGGTGGGTCTGTGGTGCAGTAGGAAAGCGTTCTGACGTGAACATGATTAAGTTGATGAGCGGAGTTGGCCCTGTTTAGCCGCCACCCAAGGTTTTCACCGCGTTTCTTTGCGATGAATCCATCATGTCGCTGGCGGCGCTCATGCTGTCGAAATTACGTGAGGCCAAAATCAATTTGGTCATTTCTTGCAAGGGATTGACGTTTGCGCTCTCTATCGAGCCTTGTATGACGCCGTTTCGCGTGAAGTCGAGGATTGGATTCGCAGGGGTGGACGGAAAGATGCTCGAATTCTCTCCGCGTGCCAGCGTCGCGCTATCGTCGATCTCGAAAAGGCCCAATGCGCCTGCTTGGCGAGCGCCTTGGTTGATCATCCCGTCGCGACTAATAGTCGGCGGACCGGCGGAGGGGTCCAAGGTAATCTGGGAACCTCCTGCGTCTAGGACAGGGAAGCCAAGAATGGTTTGTAGGTCGCCGGATTCAGTCACTTGAAGGCGGCCATCGCGAGTATAAGCGACGCCGTTTGGGGTTTGGATGGCTAGCCATCCTTCGCCGAGAACCGCCACGTCAAATGGATTTCCAGTTTTGGAAACCGCTCCCTGTGACCGTGAGATGAAATCGTCCCCCGCAGACGAAAAAGCGACATCAGTCGCCCCGTTTTTCGATAGGACGGTTTGAAAGCTGACGCCGGTGGCGCGATATCCGATCGAGCTCGCGTTTGCAATATTTGAAGCTATCGTCGCCATACGCTTGTCTAGCGCAAGCTGAGAGGAAAGAGTGACGTAAAAAGATGATTGCATGGACTCTCCGACAAGCCGAGGGGAGAAGATCTGAGATCCCCCACAACCGCGATCAAGAGTCTATGTCCGCAACCTTGTGGGAAGGTTTCCGAACAATGATGGATCCGCGACGT
Source organism: Methylocystis sp. KS32 (assembly GCA_002862095.1). Taxonomy (GTDB): domain Bacteria; phylum Pseudomonadota; class Alphaproteobacteria; order Rhizobiales; family Beijerinckiaceae; genus Methylocystis. The sequence continues at coordinate 893,333 of PHSQ01000001.1, forward strand.
CACGAGACAAATGCTGGCGCGACTTATTTTTCAGATGGGATTTCGGTCGATGAGGCGACCACTTCGGGGAAGTCTCGGGTCGAGCGGATTTTGCCGAGCAAACCTCGTCTCTTGGCCTCGTAATAATAGCCCCCCGCGTAAAGGCGTATCGCCTTGTGCTCGTCCCCCCCGGCTATGCGATAGGCATTGGCAAGGTAAGCGACCGCATAGGTCAAGTTGGTTTCCGGATCCAGCAAGCCGTTGGGCGCTCCGGAATATCCCATGCTCCGCGCGGTGTCGTGTCGAATCTGCATCAGGCCCCAGAAGGGACCGTGTTTCAGCGAAGGGTTGTATTTGCTCTCGCGCTGAACGACGGCATGGACAAGAGATTCGGGGACGTTGTAAGCGCCGGCATAATAGGAGATACGCGCATTAAGAACATCTCGGCCAGACTGATGCAAAGTTTGGTCGGGAGAATAGCTTTCCGCGACGTAGTCTGGCGCGCCGGTGGCCGCGCAACCGGATAAGGACAGAACGGAAATCAAAGCGGCGTTATACAGTGGTTTCATCGGCGCCTCTCACTTATATATTACCCCATAATTACGCTCCGGCAAAACCTAAATGGAATTCCGCGGAGGCGGCTCTCCGACGCTTCAAATGCGCAGGCTCGCGCAAGCTCCTTGAGTTTTAATCTCCATGCAATTCGAGGAGCGGGGAGATTTCGGTGAGCAACACCTATGGCCTTTTCAATACGTCCATTATGGGGATGTCGGCCCAGTCGGATGCGCTCGCGAACATTTCAGAAAACATCGCGAACTCCAACACCATCGGTTACAAGGATGCATCAACGGAGTTTCTCTCAGTTCTCAATGGGTTTCAAGCCGGGGAACAATTTGGTGGCGGCGTAACCACCGTCAGTAGCCGTAATGTCATGGCGCAGGGCGCGTTGCAAAGCACCACCACTCCAACGAACCTCGCGATTCAGGGCTCGGGATTCTTCGTCGTGCAGAATTCCTCCGGGGCGGTTTTGATGACTAGAGACGGATCCTTTACTCAGGATGCTCAGGGCCGATTGGTCAACGATGCGGGCGACTATCTCATGGGCTTCGCGGGCCAAGCCGGATCCTCCGGCGCAAGCTCTAGCGCGCTTTCAAATATGACTGTCGTTCAAATTCCGAATAATCAACTTTTCTCGACCGCCAGCACGTCTGGGACGCTCTCCGTCAATCTTAACTCGAACTCGACTGCGATAGCTTCCGCTAATCTGCCTTCGACGAATGGCGCTTCGGCCCAATATACGTCGATGACGTCGCTCACCGCATTCGATAATCAGGGCAACCCTGTAACGCTCAATGTATATTACGCCAACACGGGTTCCAATCAGTGGCAGATGACTGTCTTCAACGCCGCGAACGCGGCCTCTGGCGGTGGCTTTCCCTATTCCTCTGGCCCTATCGCAACTCAGAACCTGACATTTAGCTCCACTACGGGAAACCTCAGCAGTGGCAGTCCAGTGGCGTTACAGCTGCCTGGCGGTGCGTCCGTCGCGCTCAATATCGGCGGCACGACCCAGCTCGCATCGTCTTTCGCTGTGAATACGGCGACGGTAAATGGAAATTCTCCAAGTGCGGTTAGCCAGGTTCAGGTTAGCCAGAATGGCTCGATATCCTACCTTTTGGCTAACGGACAAAATATTCCAGCCTATACGATTGGGCTCGCGAATGTCGCAAGTCCAACGAATTTAACGCCTGTAAATGGAAACGCATTTTCCGCCAATGAGCAGTCTGGACAAATGATTGTGGGAGCCGCGAGGCAGGGCGGGTTCGGGACAATACAATCCTCTTCGCTTGAGAGTTCGACGGTCGATCTCGCCACTCAGCTTTCGAGCATGATTATCGCGCAAAGATCATTCACGGCGAACAGTCAGGTGTTTCAGATCGCATCGGACGTTCTCCAGGTGCTGAACAATCTGAAATAAAGGCCTCTCACAATGAATCTCTCAAGCGCCTTCGGTGTTGCGGCCCAATCCCTCGGAACGATTTCAAGCCAGATCAATCTCGTCTCGCAAAATATCGCGGGAGCCAACACGGCTGGATATTCGACGAAATCAGCGAACGTAATCACGGGCTCTAGCGGAAGCGCGGAAATTGACGGCGTGACGCGAAGCGTCAATACGGCGCTTGCGAAGAGCATGCTGTCGGCGACTTCTCAGCAAGCGATGAGTTCTGCATTGTCGGCTGGCCTCGATCAAATTGACCAGTTCATGAATATCTCCTCAAGCACGGCCTCGAGCACTTCCAGCAGTTCGACGCCCGCCGCGATGATCGCTAATCTTGCGTCGAGTCTTCAGGCTTATGCGGGGAGTCCGACCAACGCGTCGGCCGGTCAGACCGTGGTTTCCGATGCGCAGGCTCTTGCACAGTCGCTGAACGCCGCCACTAACGAGACCCAAAGCGTCCGGGGGCAAGCCGACGCGCAGATCGGGTCGGCGGTCGGCAACATAAATCGCCTTCTTTCCCAATTTCAGAGCGTCAATAACGCGATCGTCGCGGGGACCCAATCTGGCGCCGACGTTACGAGCAATCTGGATCAGCGGGATCAACTCGTGGCGCAACTGTCCCAATATATGGGTGTTTCGGAGGTGAATGGGCCGAATAACAGCATGGCGCTTTATACCGACAGCGGGGTTACGCTTTTTCAGACAACTCCAAGACAGGTTACATTCCAACCGACTTCCACTTTCACCGCAGGGACGACCGGTAACCAAGTCTTTATCGATGGCGTCGCGGTGACGGGAACGCCCTCTACTTCGATGTCTTTGCAGTCAGGAAGCCTGGTCGGACTTACACAGCTCAGGGACGTCGTTGCGCCGCAATTTCAGGCCCAGCTCGATGAAACCGCGCGGGGTCTCATAAATGCCTTCTCCGAGAGCGACCAGACGAAGTCGGGGCAACCGACGCTCATGGGTCTCTTCACGACCTCGGCGGGCGTCGCAGCCGGCAATCCGATGCCAAGCTCATCGTTGAACCCTGGCCTTGCGGGAGAAATCGAGGTCAATCCTGATGTTGGCCCCAATAAGGGAGGAAATCTCAGTCTGTTGCAGAACGGAGGAATCTCTGCTCCCGGCAACCCTGCCTATGTCTACAACACCACCGGCGCCTCGGGCTATACGGCTCGGATTCAGCAACTTGCCGCTAATCTCTCCGCGACGCAAAGCTTCGATCCTGCGGCCGGTAATGGCGCGAGCGCCTCCGTAACGTCATACGCGACCAATTCGATCGGGTGGTTTGAGGCCCAGCGTCAAAGTGCGGATAATTCGACAACTTATCAGAATGCCTTATTGAGCCAGGCCCAGACGGCTCTGTCGAACGCGACAGGGGTCAATATCGACGCTCAGATGTCGCAGATGGTCTCGCTGGAGAATTCATATCAGGCGTCGGCGAAGCTCCTTACGACGGTGAACGACCTCTTCACCACATTGTTCACCGCCCTGCAGCCGCAACCGCAACCGTGAGCATGACCCGATGACCAATTCGATTTCCTCCTTCGGAATGTCCGGCGCCCTGACGAATTCAATTTTGCGCATGGAGACGCAGTTAGCCCAATATCAAAAAGAGATTTCGACCGGCAATGTCTCCGACCTGGGAAATAGCCTTGGCGCGGGTGTCGCTCTCGACTATTCCTACGGGGAGAGCAGCGCGATGCTGACGTCGATTACCTCCGCGAACAGTCTCGTGAATTCGCGGCTCCAGCTTACGCAAAACGCTTTGTCCTCTGTCTCCTCTACTGCCCAAAGCCTCCAACAAGCGCTGGTTCAGGCTCAAAACGGAGCTGGCTCTGCCGCGACGCTCGTCACGGAGGCTCAAAACGCCCTTGGAAACCTCACCTCGACCCTCAACACCGCCGACGGCGGCGCTTATGTCTTCGCGGGGATTAACAGCGGAACGTCGCCGGTGGCCAGCTATCTAGCGACCCCTCCCTCGGCGGCACAGCAGGCGGTCGCCTCCGCCTTTCAGTCGGCGTTTGGAATGTCGCAGTCCTCCAGCAACGTCGGATCCATAACAGCATCGCAAATGCAAAGCTTTCTATCCGGTAGCTTTGCGAATCAATTCTCTCCAAGCAATTGGAGCGCCAATTGGTCGCAGGCTTCGAGCCAACCTGTTCAGAGCCAGATTTCACTTTCTCAAACGACGAACACGTCGGTTACCGCGAACGATCCCGCGTTTCGTCAACTCGCTGAAGGATACACCATGCTCAGCGACCTTGCGCTGCCGAGCCTTAATCAATCCGCTTACAACACGGTGGTTGCGGCTGCATCGAGTTTAATTGGTCAGGGCGTATCCGGCCTCACGCAGCTGCAGGCGAGCGTCGGCGTGATGCAAAACCAGGTAGCCACGGCGAACCAAACTATGTCGGTTCAACAAAATTATTTTCAAACCCAGATAAGCACGCTTGAAAGCGCCGACCAGACTCAGGCTTCCGTGGCAGTCAACAATCTCACCACACAGATCGAGACGGCTTACCAACTAACCTCAAAGCTACAAAAGCTCAGTCTCGCTAATTATCTTTGATATCTGGCAAGAGAGGCGGAATGTATCACCACCTTTATGCGGAAGTAGTCGATGAAGCGCCCAAAGTCGCGCGCGAACGAGAACGGGAGCTCTTGCTGAGAGCCGTAAAGAAGCTCGCCATGGCGAAGCTCAAAGGGCCAGGGAGCAATGAATCCTCCAAAGCTATCTCGTTCTTGAGGGAGTTATGGGGCGCATTCATTTGCGATCTCTCAAATGAGGAGAACGAGTTGCCGCCTGACCTGCGCGCCTCCCTCATATCCATAGGCCTATGGATAGGACGAGAGGCGAACATTGTCGAGGCAGGCCATTCGTGCAACTACGATCTTCTCATAGAAATAAATCAATTGATCGCGGATGGACTGGTCTGAATCCCCATGTACCTTTCACTACGCAAAGGAGAGAAGATTTACATTAACGGCGCAATTTTTCGGGTGGATCGCAGAGTTTCGATCGAACTCCTGAACGACGTGACATTTCTTCTCGAGAACCACGTGATGCAAGCCGATGAAGCGACGACGCCTATTCGGCAGCTATATTTTGTCGTTCAGCTGATGCTGATGTCGCCAAAGGATGTCGATGCAACCATGGAGTTGTGCCGTAAAATGGCGACGTCACTGCGAAGCGCTTTTGAAGACCGGCGCATATTGGAGGGCTTGGCAAGGGCGTTCCGCTCCATTGAGGAGCAGCGGTTTTATGTGGCGTTGAGGGAGTTGCGGGCGCTCTTCCCCATAGAAGGGGAGGTAATCGAGCGCGAAGAAGCAAATGAGGGAAAGCTCGATCATGCAGGTTAATCAGACGTCTGGTGTCGCGACAAGTGGCGGCTCCGCTAGCAGCGCGTCGGCTTCATCGACAAGCGCCTCCACACTAAATTATGACTCGTTTCTCCAGTTGTTGATCACTGAGATGCAGAATCAGGATCCAACTCAGCCGATGGATCCCACGCAAACCGTGACGCAACTTGCTACCTTTTCCGGGGTTGAGCAAGCAGTGCAGACCAATACATTATTGACGTCGTTGGTCGCGAATTCCTCAATCGCTCAGGCTTCTTCCTTGATTGGAAAGACCGTGACGTCTGCGGATGGTTTGACGAACGGAGTCATCGCATCCGTTTCCACATCCAACACAGGCATGTCAGCGACGTTGACAAATGGGGCGACGGTGCAATTGACGCAAGGAGTCGCCATTTCATGAACGAGGCTGACACCATTGAATTGCTTCAGCGCGCAATCATGACGGTTCTGATTGTCGCAGGCCCAGCGGTTATGTCGGCAATGTTGGTGGGAATAGTTGTCGCCCTCATTCAGGCTCTTACGCAAGTACAGGAAATGACGCTGACATTTGTGCCGAAAATAATAGCAATGTTTGGCGCTATCGCTCTATCGGCTCCCTACATGGGAGGTAAAATCTATGCGTTTACCGAGGAAGTCTATGCGAAAATCGTGACCGGATTTTAGCTCGTCACGAAACTATTTCGAGCGGGAGAACGGTGATCAATGGATGCAATCGCGACCTCGGAGCGGCGTCCAGGCACGGGCGGAGGTCGCGACATCGGCTTCGCGATGTCCATTACCTTCATATTGTGCATATTTTTCCTGCCAATTCCACCCTTCTTGATAGATATTGGCCTCGCCTTCTCGATCTCATTATCCGTACTGATATTGATGGTCGGATTGTGGATTCAGAAGCCGCTCGAATTCTCGTCCTTTCCAACCGTCTTGTTGGTTGCGACCATTCTTCGATTATCGTTGAACATCGCGACCACTCGTTTGATTCTCTCAAATGGAGCCGAGGGGACGACTGCGGCGGGTTATATCATCAGCGGCTTTTCCAAATTGGTGATGAGCGGCGACTTCGTTATCGGGCTAACGGTATTTTCAATACTCGTCACCGTGAATTTCCTCGTCATCACGAAAGGCGCCACGCGCATAGCGGAGGTAGGGGCGAGATTTACGCTCGATTCCATACCGGGGAAGCAGATGGCGATCGACGCGGATCTTTCCGCCGGTCTGATAAATGATTCTCAGGCGCAGCTGCGTAGACGCGAACTCGAAGAAGAGAGCGCGTTCTTTGGCTCGATGGATGGGGCGTCGAAATTCGTTCGCGGGGACGCCATAGCCGGGCTGATAATTCTTGCCGTCAATATTTTTGGTGGGATCATAATTGGCGTTACTCGCCACGGGATGAGCTTAGGGAGCGCGGCCGACGTTTATACAAAGCTTTCGGTTGGGGATGGCCTAGTTTCTCAGATTCCCGCTTTGATTGTTTCGTTGGCCGCCGGTCTGCTCGTTTCAAAGGGCGGGACGAGAGGGTCCACTGAACAGAATATCCTACGCCAATTTGGCGCCTATCCGAAGGCGCTGTTCGTTGCCTCGGCGCTAATGTTCATAATGGCGCTGATTCCGGGCCTGCCCTTCACACCCTTCGCCCTTCTGGGCGGTATGATGGCCTTCGGGGGGCGCGCTATTACCGCGTTATACCCCACCAATGGCTCCATCCCCGAAATAAGGCTCGCGGACACTCAGAAGGCTGCTAAGGAAAGGAGCGCGATAAATGACACACTGAAGCCGCCGAGCATCGAAATCCGACTTGGTAAGCAATTGTGGATTGTGTTTCTCAGCGCTCACGGCGAATTGGCTCAGCGTGTCGCCAAACTGCGGCAAAATTTCGCGAAGCAGTATGGCTTCGTAATACCTGAAATTAAGCTGTCCGACGACATATTGCTGAATACCAAGGCCTATCAGATTAGACTGCACGGCGCGTTCGTGGCGACACAAGAACTGCGTCTGGGACAGCGCCTGATCATTCTCGGACATAGGGCGCCGCCAGATCTCCCCGGCGAAGAAACGACAGACCCGGCCTTCGGCGTTCCCGCGCTCTGGATCCCGGATGGCCTGCTTGAGGAGGCCAAGAGACTGGGATTCACTCCGATAGATCCACCATCGGTTTTGCTAACGCATGTCTCGGAAATGCTGCGAGACCATCTATCGCAGCTCTTCTCTTATAAGGACGCGCGCAAACTCCTTGATCGGCTAGAGCCGGAATATAAGCGCCTCCTCGATGAAATTGCGCCGTCCTTGATCTCCTATGCAAGACTCCATTCTGTTTTCAAGTTATTACTTGCGGAAAGGGTTTCGATAAAGAATTTGGAGTTGATCCTGGAAGCGGTCAGCGAAATCGCCGGATATGCGAACAGGCCAGAAATCATAGCGGAACATGTGAGAGTTCGGATAGCACAGCAGATCTGTAGCGATCTGGCGGTCGATGGAACACTCAACGTAGTCCGATTGGGAAACAAATGGGATCAATTCTTTCACGACAATATCAGAAGAGATGCAAAAGGAGAGGTTGTTGGATTTGAGGCTGATCCCAGCGAGGTCGAGAAATTCGGGATAGAGGCCTCAAATTCCATTCGAAAGCTTATCGCGAAAGGCGAGCTGTTTGCGCTTGTAACGACCCCGGAAGCTCGCCCCTATGTGCGCCTGATCGTCGGACGCGTCTTCAGCTCGCAGGCGGTGCTGTCGCATTTGGAAATCGCGTGTGGCGTACCACTAAGATCGCTTGGGGCGATTTCGTGAATTTTATTCTGACCCAAGAGGTGCTGGATATTTTAGCTGTATTCAGCCGCTGCGGCGCCTGCCTGATGATTCTGCCAGGATTTTCGCACGAGCGTATTCCCGTGAGAGCGCGGCTATATATCGCTTTTTGGATTACATTGCCGCTGGTGGCGCTTCTGCAAGAGCGTCTCAATGCGCGTCTTGCGAACGCGCAGATAATCGATGTCGCCGGAATGGTTCTTTCGGAAGTGTTGATCGGAGCGCTATTGGGGTTTTTGTCGCGCATTTTCATTCTGGCTTTGGAAACAGGAGCCTCGGCGATCGTAACATCGATCGGAATAGGCAATCTGCTCGGGGGGGCGGTGGCCGAGAATGAGTCTCTTCCGGCTATGGCTAATCTCGTCGTTCTGGGCGCGCTGGCGCTTATCTTCATGGTCGATCAACATTGGCAGCTTATTCGTGGTCTATATGATTCATATCAATATGTTCCGCTATTCACGATTGTGGATGGAAGTTTTGCGCTTGATCAGCTCGTCGAATCTCTCCGTCAGTCATATCAGCTTGTGTTGCGGATAAGCACTCCTTTTCTAATGTTCGGACTACTCGTCAACCTCTCTTTCGGCTTCCTTAATCGGATGACGCCGCAGGTTCCGGTTTACTTCCTCTCCGCGCCATTTCTGATTTATTTTGGTCTCCACTTCACCCATTCGGTTTCCTCCGATCTGTTCAACAGTTTTCTTTCGGGATTCGGCCAATTTATCACTGGTGGATAAATGAAACGCTTGCAGCGGCTAAATCGCGTTTTGCGGGCCCAAAGATATATTCGGGAGCTCGCGGATATTGAGGTTATGCGGGGGGAGCGTTTGATTTTGACGCTCGGCGAGGAAGAGGCTTCCCTTTTACGGCGCCTTTCGTCCGCTGACGGGATGTCGAATTTTCCTCCCCAAATTGTTCTGGAGCGTTTGTCGACGAACGCCAATTTCAAAGCTGCGGCGGAAAGCGCGCTTGGATCGCGGAAAGAAAAAGCGTTGAAGCTTGCCAAGATCGAAAAGCAACTCGAAAGAGCTGAGAAGCGCGCGCGCTCGGAGTGCGACATGCGCGAGTCCGAAAGACAAATAGTCGAAATCTCGGCATTATATTCTCGCGATCGAAATGATAGGCCGGGGTAAGCTCTCCGGCGCATGCTGGCAGGCAAGTTCATATAGCAGGGGCATGATGCCATTATCTCCGTTAAACGACATTGTCATGGAGGTAGCGCAAGCCGCTGACCCCGAGAGACTCAACATTGCTCGACAAAGGCTGACGGCGGGAGCGTCTTCGGTGTTGTCGCGGTCGGGCGGCGGGGATTTTGATCCGGAACATGGTGTTCCCGCGTCGCCTGCGGTTGCACCGGGGATACAGGGAAGGCTCTCTAGTGTCGCCTCCAAGTCGGTCGGTCGATCCGCGCTAACGCCGGCACAGCGATTTGAGGCGGAAATGTTGAAGACCATGATCGAGGCCGTCCTGCCGAAGGAAGGAGGAGCCGAATTTGGACGTGGGCCCGGCGCGGGGATTTGGAGATCGATGCTGGCGGAGGGGCTTGCCGAACAAATTTCCAAAGCAGGCGGCATTGGATTGCAGCGCATCATCGAAAGACAGCTCTCGAAGCCTACTGCATCAGTCGAGCCGGCGACAAGAACCCTGTCATCGGGAGATAGGGCGCAAAGCGTTGGCCCACTTATCGTAGACATGAAATCATGATCGATCTAACAGCGGAATTCGACAAAGGCGAAGACATAAGGAGTAATCCTCAGGGGACGGAAGAGGCGTTTAGGAGATGCCTCCGACGCTTGCGGGCGCTCCTCGACATGGAAACAGAAGCTCTCAGGTCTTGCGCCAGGATTGACTTCAACGAGTTCAATCGAACCAAGGCTCTTCTGATGTTGGAGTTTGTTCGTCTCTCGCGCGTTCTATCACCCAGCGAGCTCTCCAATGTCAAAAGCAGTCTGGAAGATATAGGCGGGTGCTTGTCGGAAAATGCCCGCCTCCTCAAATTGCATTTGAGCGCGACTTTAGAAATCACGGAAATTACGATGAAAAGTGTCGCTCCAGAGGATTCAGACGGCACATATTCATTCCTTACGTCGATCCGCCGGGAGGGATGAAAGAGTGCTTCGTACGCTCTTTATATGTGTGTGGATCGGCGCTCTCTCCTTTGGTTCAATCTTCGCCGGCGCCTATTGGAAGAGGCGACCGCTTTCTTCCGGTTCCGAGCAAGTGAAGGAGAAACTGGAAGTGAGGAAGGTCAAGCCTATCACCGCCCCCGTGATCTCAGGGGGAGCGCTGACGGGTTATGTGTCCGCGGAACTCTCGATCGTTCTCACCGAGGAGGCAGCGCATGATGCACAGGATATTGAAACCTACTTCTTAGATGAAGCCTTCAAAGTAATTTACGGAGAGAATGACCTCGACTTTGAACATCCGCAGAAAATCAATGTTGACGACCTTACGAAACGGATGACCTCGAAAGCGAACGAAAAGCTGGGTTACAACGCGATAAAGGAAACCCTGGTGAAAGATATCACATTTATTCCCAAGGAGAGCCTTCCGCGGTAATGGGGCGTAAAAAGCAACGGCCAGCCTCATACAAGGCGCGCGGGCTAATGTGACGAAAGTGTTTCGGCTGGAATTGTCGCAATGGACCCGGTCTATCTTTTCAACATCGCGAGCAAGCAACAAAGCTGGCTTTCCGCGAGGCAGGCGATTGTGGCCGAAAACATCGTCAACGCCAACACTCCTGGGTTCGAGGCTCGGGACGTAGCGCCCTTCGATCAAGTTTTGGATGCGACGTCGACTGAAATGGCGTCCTCGAGCGATCTTCACCTTTCGATGGCCGCTTTTGCTCAGCGAGGCGCAATTAAGGATAAGGCGACCGATACCTGGGAGACGACACTTTCTGGCAATTCCGTTTCTCTGGAATCCGAGATGATAAAGGCGGGAGATATTCGTACTGCGTTCACCTTAAACGCTAACGTCGTTAAAGCCTTTCATGGAATGTGGCTTGCGAGTGTGAAGGGATAGAGATGGACGCCCTCGGCGCAGCACTAAAAATCGCTGGTTCCGGCCTCGAGGCCCAATCTACCCGCTTACGCATCGTTTCCGAAAACCTAGCCAATGCGCAAGCGACTGGTAATGCGGCAGGCGCGGCTCCCTATCAACGTAAGACAATTAGCTTCTCGAGCGAGCTCGACAGGGTGTCGGGCGCAAATCTCCTTCATGTCAGCAGCATTGGAAGGGACTCAAGCGCTTTCAACATGGAGTATGACCCAGGGAATCCTGCCGCGGACGCGGAGGGAAACGTCAAACATCCGAACGTCAATGTTCTCGTCGAACTTGCCGACATGCGCGAAGCCAACCGAGCTTATGAGGCGGATCTGCAAGTTATGAAGCAATCTCGTGATCTTTTGAGCATGACAATCGATCTTCTGAAAGGAAATCCATGATAGCGCTCCTTCCAGCCCTGACATCTTCGCTCGCATCCCTAACGGTTCCCGACGCCTCGCCGTTATCGCCCAGTGCGGTTGCTCTTAATTCCGGCGCCGCGCCGCAAGCATCCTTCTCGCAAGTCTTCGAGCAGGTGGCGAAGAACGGAATCGACGCCCTGAAGTCTGGCGAAGCGACAGCTCTCTCGGGGCTAAAGGGGCAGGCGACAATTCAGCATGTCGTTGAAGACGTGATGGCGGCGGATCGGACCCTGCAGACCGTTGTCGCATTACGCGATAAAGCGGTCGCCGCCTATCAGGAAGTCTCACGGATGACGATTTAAAGGAGAAATCCATGAGGGCGCTCTCGATCGCGGCGACAGGCATGGCCGCGCAAGAACAAAATTTGGAGGTCATCTCCAACAACATCGCTAATATCAACACCACCGGATTCAAGAAATCGCGGGCGGAATTCACCGACCTTCTCTATCAAGCGGAACGCCTGCAGGGCGTTTCCAATCGTGGTCGCGATGCGATGGTGCCGCAAGGCGCGCAGATTGGCCTTGGCGTCAGGACCGCGGCGATTCGGCCGCTTGAAGTTCAGGGAGCGCTCACCCAGACAGGAAATACATACGATCTTGCGCTTAACGGCCCCGGCTGGTTCCAGATCGTGGGCCCCAACAACGAAACCCTCTATACGCGGGCGGGATCATTCAGCACAAACGCGACTGGACAACTCACGACTGTCGACGGCTATTTGCTCAGCCCCACGATAACCGTCCCCAACAATGCGGTGAGTGTCACGGTGAGTCAGTCCGGAATGGTTTCCGCCACGATACCGGGTCAGCCGAATCCGCAGCAACTCGGCCAGTTGATGGTTTCGATGTTTATGAATGATCCGGGCTTGCAGGCTCTGGGCGGAAATTTATTTGCTCAAACGGCGGCCTCCGGCAATCCGATCAATGGGATCCCTGGTGATCTCGGCTTTCCAACAATTAGTCAGGGTTATCTCGAGAGTTCGAATGTCGACCCAACCACCGAGCTCGTAAATCTCATCGCCGCCCAACGCGCCTATGAGTTGAATTCAAAAGTGATTCAAGCAGCGGACGAAATGGCCGGCACTGTGTCGAAGGGAATTCGATGAAATGCGCATTTGGAGCAAGACCCGATGCCGATGGGCGTCTCGATCCGCGGCCGGGGGGATATTGGCAATTTCTTTGGCCGTTCAGAGCTTCGCGCAGGATCGTCTCCTTCCGGTGCCTCGTGTCACGCTTTATCCAGGCGACCCGATTTACGACAATCTTATCGAAGAAATCCCGTTTTCCTACGAATCGGTAGGCCAAGGCGCGGCGATGGAGTCGCGAGAGGGGTTGGTCGGAAAAGTCGCTCGAAGAACGCTTCTGCCCGGAAAGCCGATTCCGCCAATTTCGATCGACAACCAGAAGATCGTGCTGATTGGGTCGCATGTTAAAATCGTGTTCATGGAGGCTGGGCTTGAGATAACGGCCCATGGCATGGCCATGCAATCCGGAGCTGTTGGAGATCTGATTCGAGTTCGGAATCAGGACAGTGGATTAATGGTTTCAGGCCGTGTGCGCATAGACGGTTCGGTGCTGGTAAGCGAGGCGTAATGCGCGCCCTGATATTCTTTATTCTCTCGCTCATCTCCTGCTTTGAAGCGATCGCTGGCACACGCATAAAGGATATTACCTTTCCGCAGGGCGTTCGCAATTACCAACTCCTCGGTTACGGATTGGTGATAGGTCTACAGGGTACCGGAGACACTCTCAGAAATTCCCCATTCACGGAACAAGCGACGATGTCCATGCTCGACCGCATGGGAATAAACATTCGCGCGAACGCCATGCGGACCCGCAACATCGCCGCCGTGCTAGTTACCGCCGAATTGCCGCCATTCGCGGGCTGGGGCAGCACATTGGACGCGACGGTCTCCTCGCTGGGCGACGCAACATCGTTGATGGGCGGAACATTGGTGATGACGTCCCTTTCCGGAGTCGACGGCAATACCTATGCACTCGCTCAGGGGCCAATCGCGGTATCGGGCTTTGCGGCGAATGGACAAAACGAAACTCTGACGCATGGCGTAGCAACAGTCGGTCGAATTCCGAATGGAGCCTCCATAGAAAAAGAACCTCCCAGACCAATGGGGGAGCCGGGCTTGATTGTTCTGGAATTGCGAAACCCGGACTTCTTGACCTCGACCCGGATAGCCGACGTGATCAACAAATTCGTCGGAGGACATCGTCGTTCTCCCATCGCCCGCGAAAGGGACAGTCGCAGCGTTAGCGTGAGGGTGCCGCAAGGGGATTCACCGACAAAATTGCTGGCGCAAATAGGAGACCTTCTCGTCAATCCGAGCACGCCAGCGCGCGTCGTGATTGACGAAAGAACTGGAACAGTCGTCATTGGCGAGGATGTACAGATTTCCCCGATCGCAGTGACCCAGGGCGGCCTTACGATACGGGTCAAGGAAACCCCCGATGTCTCGCAACCGGCGCCAATGTCGAATGGACAGACCGTGGTTACATCCCGCACCTCGATTTCCGCCAATGAACAAAACGGGCAAGTCGCAACCTTGGCTGGACCAACCTTGAAGACGCTGGTTCGTGGCCTGAACCAAATCGGGCTCACGCCGACAGGCATAATTTCTATTCTGCAAGCCATAAAGAGCGCCGGCGCGCTGCAGGCTGAATTAGTTATTCAATGATTCTGGCCTGTTATTGACGCGGCTCCATATTACCGCCTCCGTCAGCATCCGCCTCGCCTGGTCAAGATCTCCAGCTTCGGCATGTATAATCGCTTCCTCAAGATGCGCGAGGAAGCGCGAATAATCCCGAGCTTCGCTCTCATGGCGTGAGAAATTCGCGCGCATCAGGAGCAGGACCAAAATACCAGCGACCTTCTGCGTAATCGGATTTGAGATCAGGTCGGCATGACAATATTCGCCGCACGAGGAACTCGACCCCGCGTCGTCTATCCGAGCGCTTCGACGTTCAAGTTGATCCAATTCAACCACACGATCAAGGGCCTCATGAAGCCATCCTGCGAGCCACTGGTCGTATTCCTCGTCCGCCGCCATTGTCAGCGCCCTATGATTGGGCAGGCTCCATTAAAAGAGAGTTCGAGAGGAAGAAGAAAGATGGCTCGCCTCCGGGGACGAAAAGTTAAATTCGTCCCAAAATGGCGCCGAGGCGAGCGACCACGCCTGCGAGGGTAAATATGGCGGCGAATCCAAAAAAAAAGACGGTTGCATGTCTTTCGTGTATCAAGATGTTGTTCGCTTTACAGTTGCGATTTTAGAGTGTTTTCCGACCGGACGGAAACGTCTGGTAGATTAAGAAATCGCTCCAGATGGGCGGTTCTTGCTTGGGCTTGATGGTCTTGTCGCCAGAAGGACGATGCAACGACGAACCGTGCTGGCGTTCGCATTCGAGCCATGCGCGTGGCGATACGGCGGATTTCCTGCATGGACCGGTGGACGAAGCGAGTTGGTCTGCCTCAGATCAACTTCAGGCCCTTGAGGCTGGCGTGGCCGTGGCGCCCCACGATCAGGTGATCATGCACGGCGATGCCAAAGGGTTGCGCGATAGCGATGATGTCGCGCGTCATCCGAATGTCCGCGGTGGAAGGAGTCGGGTCTCCCGAGGGATGGTTGTGCGCCAGAATGAGGGCGCATGAGCTAAGCTCCAGCGCGCGGCGCACTACTTCTCGCGGATAGACCGGGGTGTGATCCACCGTGCCGACGCTCTGCACCTCATCCGCGATCAACGCGTTGCGTTTGTCCAGGAACAAGACCCGAAATTCCTCCCTCTCCGCATAGGCCATCGCCGTGCGGCAATAGTCGATGACGTCCATGAAGGAGGATAGCACTGTCCGCTTTTCGATCGTTCCACGAGCCAGGCGCCGCGCGGCGGCCTCGACAAGTTTGATCTCGCAAATGGCCGATTCCCCGAGGCCCTCGATCTCCCTCAGCCGCTCGGGTCGGGCGGCGATGACCTCGGAATAGGAACCAAAGCGCGTCAGTAGAGCCTTTGCCAGAGGCTTGACGTCCCGCCGCGCTATCGCCCGGAAAAGAAGCAACTCCAGCAGTTCGTAATCCGCCAGGGCGGCTCCCCCAGCTTCCATGAAGCGGTCACGTAGACGTTGCCGATGTCCGTGAAAATGCCGAGCTGCTTCCTGTAGATCGGAAGCCGGGGTCTTTTTCGTTGGTCGACCGTCACCGTCGCCATTCATGGGGTCGCTTGCGGCGCCGCAATGGGATTGTCACGCCCGATCAATGACGCGGTGAATATCTCCGCGCCTGTCTCGGTGACGCCGATGGAGTGTTCGAATTGCGCCGAAAGGGAGCGGTCGCGGGTGACCGCCGTCCAACCGTCGCCGAGAACCTTGACCTGCGGGCGGCCAAGATTGACCATTGGTTCGATGGTGAAGAACATTCCCGGACGCAATTCGACGCCTTTGCCCTGGACGCCATAATGAAGAATGTTTGGCTCGTCGTGGAACAACTGCCCTAGTCCATGACCGCAGAAGTCGCGCACGATAGAGCAACGCTCTCCTTCCGCATAGTTCTGGATCGCCGCCCCAATATCTCCGGTCGTTGCTCCGGGCTTCACCGCGGCGATGCCTCTCAAGAGCGATTCGTAGGTCACTTCGATCAACCGCTCGGCTTTCCTCGAGATTTCTCCGACCGGGAACATGCGGCTGGCGTCGCCATGCCAGCCGTCGACGATGAGGGTCACATCGATATTGACGATGTCTCCTTCTCGAAGCGGCTTGTCGTCCGGAATGCCGTGGCACACGACATGATTGATCGACGTGCAGATCGATTTGCGATAGCCGCGATAGTCGAGCGGGGCCGGATAAGCGTCATGCGCCAGGGCGAAATCGAACACGAGATCGTCCAGCGCCTGGGTCGTCACGCCCGGCCGCACGTAATCGATGAGCATGTCGAGCGCCTGAGCGGTCAGCCTGCCCGCCTTACGCATGGCCTCGAATTCCTCGGGGCCGTGTAGTTTGATTTGACCGGTCTTGCGTCCCGCTGGAGCAAGATGGGACTCGATGAATGTCATAAGCTCATCTCTAGAGTGATTTTAGATTACTTTTCCCCTAGGGTAATCAAGGCGCGGGCGATTGCAAGCCGCGACCCCCGTAATGGATTGAAAGTTTTCATTCCTTAAGGCGGTTCTCGCCCCACAGCCAAGCCGCTCCCCGCACTCCGCCGCTGTCACCATGACGATTAGGGCGAATTTTCGTATCGAGCGTATCGGTGAAGGCGTATTTTTCTACCTCGCGCTGCAGGTTGCCGTAGAGATCGCCAATATTGGAGAGGCCGCCGCCCAGAACGATGACGTCGGGGTCTACCACATTGACCACTCCGGCCAAGGCTCGCGCCAGTCTGTCGCGATAGGCGACGAGCGCAGCGACCGCTTGTGCGTCGCCGCCGGCCGCTCGTCCCGCGACCTCTTCCGCCGTATGGGAAAGGCTGGAGCGGCCCAAATACTCGCGCGAGAGCCCCCCGCCGGAGAGGAAGGTTTCGATGCACCCATCGTGTCCGCAATAGCAGCGACGCCCAGGAAATTCCTCGGCGCTCATCCATGGCAACGGATTATGGCCCCATTCGCCGGCGAGCCTATTGCGGCCGGGGATCAATTGGCCGTCGATAACGACGCCCCCTCCGACGCCGGTGCCCAGAATCACGCCGAATACCACGCGCGCGCCTGCGCCAGCTCCGTCCACGGCTTCGGACAAGGCGAAACAATTGGCGTCATTCTCTACGCGCACGTCACGACCCAGCGCCTCTTCAAGGTCGTGCTGTAGAGCGCGTCCGTTAAGGGTCGCGGTGTTGGAGTTTTTTACCAGGCCTGTGCGCGGCGAAATCGAGCCGGGCGCCCCGACTCCGACCGCAGCGCGGCGGTTTAGCTCAAGTTCTATTTCGTGCACCAAAGCGGTGATAGATCGGAGGATACCGGCATAATCATGGGCGGGCGTGGTCACGCGACGACGAGCTATGATCTTGCCGAAATCGTCGAGAGCGACCGCTTCGGTTTTCGTGCCTCCGAGATCGACGCCGATACGAATCGACTCGTTCGTCATTTGATCCGGGCTCGATCGAGATTCGCCGCGTCTTTCAGCGCGTCATTGGCCGCTGCGGAGTCGATTTGCGCCGAGTCGACGTCGAGGCCTTGCGCCCTGGCGCCGTCCCACTTCGCTCCCCTGAAGTCCGCTCCCGCCGCATCCGCTCCCTGAAGGCCCGCACCCGAAAAATCGGCTCCCGCCGCGTGCAGGAAGCGTAGATCCGCGTTCATTAAATCGGCGGCCGTGAAGTTCGCGCCTTCGGCCACCGCGCTGCTCAGCACGGCGCGCATCAATCCCATGGATTGATTCTTCATGTCGGCGGAAAGGTTCGCTTCGACGAATTTGGCGCCTCGCAAATCGGCGCCGGTCATGTCGGCGGTGATTCTCGCTCTCGAAAAATCGGCTCCGTCCGCCTTCGCTCGTTGCATCTGAGTCGCAAAAATATGAGCGCCGACCAATGAAGTCCCGGTCAAATCGGCCTCGAGCAGCCAGGCCTGATCAAGAATGGCGTGATCGAGTTTCGCTCCCGAGAGTCGCGCCTTGATGAGTCGCGCCGCGCGGAAGTTCGCCTTGCTGAGGTCAAGCCCCGAGAGATCGAGTCCGTTCAGGCTTTTGCCGGAAAGATCCAGAGGGTTGTTTTCGTCTCGCGCCTTCAGCGCAGCCACCACTGCGTCTCGGGTAAGCTCCGAGGTGGCGTAGGCCGGCTGGGTGAGATCGACGCCCCGCAGCATTTCCTGAGCTGGGGACATTACGGGAAAAGCGGCCAAAAAAATCGCGGCCACCCATTGAATCGTCGCTGGGGCGGCTGATCCGCGCGCCTTAACCTTCATAAGCGTCACTCCTCCCTACTTCTTTCCGTCCGCGAGATTTCTTATTGCCGACCAGAGGGCCGCTGGTCCCGCCTCGTTCAGCGTGGAGTCGGCGGCGAAGCTCGCGAATACACGCAAATTAAGCGAATTTGGGGGAAATGTCGCCGTGGTATCGGGCTTTTCTTTGCTCTGACCATGCGGTTATGATTGAATGGCGACATTAGATTTTTGACAGCGCGCCCGATATTAGTCGCGAGGGCTCGATGTCGAGTTGACGTGGGCGGTTCCCAAAGTTCTCGTCCTGAGAGCATCGCGAGGTCGAACTGTTTCGAAGGGAAACAAGGCTTGTGTCGAAAAAAATTCTGGTCATGGGTCTGCCAGGCGCTGGCAAAACGACTCTCGCGAATATTCTCGCTCCCATGCTGGGCGCCGTTTGGTTCAACGCGGATGAGGTCCGCGCCAACATCAACAAAGACTTGGGATTCTCGCCAGAAGACCGGATCGAGCAAGCGCGGAGAATGGGGTGGCTTTGCGACCAGGTGGTTCGCGTCGGCGTGCCCGCGCTGGCTGATTTCGTATGTCCGACGCCAGAAGCCCGCGCTGCTTTCGGGCCGTCCTTCGTGATCTGGGTTGACCGAATAGAGGAGGGTCGTTTCGCCGACACCAATCGTCTCTTCGTTCCTCCAACGGACTGCGATGTCCGGGTCTTGCGAGATGGCTCGCCCTCTTTCTGGGCGGAGCGCATAAGGCGGGAACTCAGTCGATTGGATGAGCGGATAGCGCGTCTTTGATGCGTCCGAAGAGTGGCGCCTGCTTCGGGCTGGACGCGGTCATGATTTCTCCACGATTGCGGCATTCTCTCCCGCTAGAGCAAAATCCGAAGAAGCTGATAGGCCTTTTCGATTAGATTTTGCTCCAGCTTTTTGAATCTGGAGCGATTTCTTATCGACCAGACGAATCCGTCTGGTCGATAAGCGCTCTAAGCTCACAAGGCGCTTTCGGAAAACGACCTTCGTGGCAACTGATCCGCTCAAGCGCCAATTAGGAGAACCTTCAATGAGAAGAACATTCGCGCTTGCGGCCATGATGGCGGCGGGGGTGACGGCGACGGCCTGCTATTCCCCGGGCGATCGCGCGGCGGGGGGCGCGGCCATTGGCGGACTCACGGGCGCCGGCATAGGGGCCCTGGCCTCCGGTGGGCGCGCTGCTCCCACGCTCGCCGGCGCGGCGGTGGGCGCCGCCACGGGCGCGGTCGTTGGCGCCGCCACAGCGCCTCCGCCGCCCGGCCCGGGTTGCGCGCGTTGGGGCGCGGATCCCTACGGCCGGCCCGTCTGCGTCGCTTCCTATTAGGAATGAAAGAAGAGCGCGTCCTATCGGGATTGGAGACGCGCTCTTCTACGCCAAGTGAGCGTATATGGCGTCAACCTTCGCGCCATGCGCCAGGGCGTGGACTATTTCGATGGATAGACCGCGGGTTTTGGCGTCTTCCCTGGCGAGCGCAGCCAATTTTTGAGCCTCGGACTCGCTGGCTGCGAAGGCGAAACCGGTCGGCCCCCAGGAGGTTTGGCCTCCGCCCGCTGCGCCTCCGCTCATGAGGCGCGAGATAGTCGTTTCGACAGAGGCGCTGGTGAAGCGCCGTCCGTTTTGCGCGGGCGCGAAATAATCTCCGACGACCGCCTGGATCTCGGAGATCGCCGCGCCAAAAGCATCGAAGTCGCGCTCGGCGAGCGCGGGGAGAGCCTGCATAAGCACACGTCGGCACAGTTCTCCCGCTTGCGCCCCCGAGAACGGCGGCAGCGCGGCAAATGCCTCCCGCTCGCCGTTGCCGTGCAAACCGACGCAATTTGGATCGGAAACGAGAAGAATGCGCCATTCCGACGGAAATGGCGTTCGGGCGATGATTGGCGGCGTCAGCCCGCGCTTCCCGCGCCCTCCGTCGACGACCAGGCCGCCGTCCTCGAAAAGCCCCGCGCCGAGGCCCGAGCGTTCTCCACGCTCCATAAGGGCGGCGTCGGCGGCGGCGTTGGCGGGTAAATCCTCCAACCGCCGCAGCGCCGCGGCGATGCTCAGAGCCAACTGAGTCCCGGAACCCAATCCCGCATGAGCTGGGATGGCTTCCTCGACGATGAGATGATGCCGGCTTTGCGGCGCAAGAGCCTCTTGAGCCCGCTGCAATAAATGCGCGGCGCGTTCCCGCTCGGCGCCTTCGACAATGTTTTTCTTGGCTTTCGTGAGCCGTAATCTTGTGCGGTGGCCGCTGATAGAGAGGCCCAGGCCACCGAATTTGCGGCCAAGGCCGCCTTCCATATCGAGAAAGCCGAGATGCAATCTGGCGGCGGCTGTGATGCGCACTTCGTTGACGCTTGACTGGGCCGGCATGAAGTCCCGTTTCCGATCGAGCGGGCGCCTCAGGGCAAAATGTGGCGCCGCCTGGAGCAAACTGGGCCGCGTCGAACCTGCGGCGTCGCACTGCGCGAGTAAGGCGCCAGACTGGCGATGGCAAGCGCTTTCTGCTTTCGTCGCTCGAGGCGCGGCGGATGAAAAATCAAATTTACCGGGATTTTTGCCTCAGCCTTGCTAAATGGCATGAGGCAAGCAGCATGGAGATGCAGAGATGACTGTTAAAGAGCGCGTTTATTCCGAAAGCGAGATCGCGGAGCGACTGGCCAGGGAACTTCCGCATTGGCGCTACGAAAATGGCTGGATACGGCGCAAATACAAGACACACTCCTGGAAAGGCACCCTCATGGCGATCAACGCGGTCGGGCATTTGGCCGAGGCTGCGTGGCACCACCCCGACCTTGCGGCGTCTTACGCTTTCTTGGAGGTAAAGCTTGTGACGCACACCGCCAAGGGCGTGACAGACAAGGATTTTGAGCTTGCAAGCAAAATCGAGGAAGTAATCTGCTGGCGCCCAGGCAAAGCCGGCGGCGCACTCGAGGGCACGCCGGAAACGGATCAGAGATTCGCTTATATCAAATACGACGATTAGAGCGCTTTCCGACCAGACGGAATCGTCTGGTTGATAAGAAATCGCTCCAGATTCAAAAAGCTGGAGCAAAATCTAATCGAAAAAATCTAACAACTTTTTCGGATTTTGCTCTAGAAGGCTGCGCGATCTGGAAGCGAGGAGGGGAGAGATTGTCGGATCGATACGCCGAAATAGGCCATGCGCGGGAGGTGTTTTTGTCTTGCGTCGCGCGGGGGCCGACGATCATGGGCATCGTGAACGTCACCCCGGATTCCTTTTCCGACGGAGGTCTGTTCCTCTCTCCGCAAGCGGCGCTGGCTCAGGCGGCGGAACTTGTGAGCGGGGGCGCGAGCATCGTCGACGTCGGCGGGGAGTCGACTAGGCCCGGCCATAAGGCCGTGCCTGCCGAGGAGGAATGGCGGAGGCTCGAACCTGTTCTCGCGAATTTGGTTGCGAAGGCCGGAGTCCCGGTTTCGGTTGACACCTACAAGGCGGAAACGGCCCGGCGCGCCCTGCAGGCGGGGGTGGCCGTCGTCAATGACGTCTGGGGGTTGCAGAGAGACCCCGCGATGGCGTCCGTGGTGGCCGAGGCGGGGGCGGCCATCGTCGTCATGCACAATAGAGAGCGCGTCGACCCCGCGATAGACATCGTTTCCGAGATGGAGCGGTTTTTTGAACGCTCGCTCGCGCTGGCCAAGCGCGCGGGCGTGCCCGAAAAACACATTCTGCTGGATCCGGGGGTGGGTTTCGGAAAAAGTCGGGAACAGAATTATCAGGCTTTGCGCGCCATCCCGCGGTTGGAGCAATTCGGCAGACCGATACTTGTCGGCGTTTCCCGAAAATCGCTTTTCCGTGACCTGCCCGACGGCCAATCGAATGGTAGATTGATCGGCACTCTCACGGCGAACATCTTTGCGGCGACCCTTGGAGCCCGAGTTTTCAGGGTTCACGACGCGCTGGAACACAAGACCGCCTTTTCGGTGCTAAACGCCCTTCAGGCGATCAAATACCAAGGATGACCCTCATGGCTCCAACGCTGGTTGGATTCGGCCTCGGTTCGAATATTGGCGACAAGCCCGGCAACATAAGGACCGCGCTGGGCCTGCTCTGCGAGCGTCAAATCGCACGATTGGATGCGATATCCAATATCTACCGCACGCCGCCGTGGGGCGTTCTGGACCAGGAGGATTTCGCTAACGCCTGCGCTGTGGGCGTGACGGAGCTCGCTCCCTATGAGCTATTGGCTGCGGTCAAAAAAATAGAGGCGGACATGGGTCGAGAGCCCACGCGGCGTTGGGGGCCGAGATTGATCGACGTCGACATTCTGTTTCTTGGAGATCGTTATGTCGAGGATCCCGAACTGACAATTCCTCATAAGGATTTGTTTTCAAGGGGTTTTGTTCTTGCGCCCCTAGCTGAGATCATTCCGGGCCTGATTTTGGACGGAATCTCGGTGGCGGAGGCTGCGGCGCAAGCGAATCTCGATGGCGTCGAACTGTGGTTCAAACAAGGATAGCCGGGCTTCTCCCTTAATTTTTTTTTGCACGCGGAGATGTTTTCGGCGATTTGGCGGAGCGGCTTTTCTCATTGCCGCTGATGATGATGGCTTTGGGGCGTTTGGACGGGCAACGAGTCTCATAATGAATAATTATAACGCTTCGCCATTGGGGTGCGGTGGGGCACGGAATGTCGCCGGCTGTAGGGTGGGGTGTTTTTGTTTGGCTTTGGCGGGAATTTGGAGGCGCGGGAGTTTTGGGGCGCATTGATAGATAAGGGTATTTATTTTTTCATTGAGGTTTGGCGGGGATTTTTGGTGGAGCCGGCGTGCCGATAGGGGTAGGTTATGACCTACCCTAATAGGTCAATAGACCCCTTCAATAGATTGTCATTAGCTATCCACTTGAGTATTGTTTTTGGGGTCGCGAACATAAATTGTTACGGCACGCTAAGCAGGGCCTGTGGCGGTCTTTTCGGGCTGTCGGGAGATCCGGCTTAGGCGGCGACATCGGTGTTCGTCCGATAAGAAGAACAGCGGCGGGGAAGGGGCTAGGCTCTTTTCACAAGCTGCGGCAAGGGAGAAGCGGTTGGGCGCGATAGAGCGCCACAAGCGTTACTTAAAAACTGGGCGAACAAGTTCCGTTCTGGGAGGCGGAGCGTTATCGATCGCGCGCAAATCCCTGGGAGCACTTAGGAGGATAAAGCATGAGTTCGACCACCGAGACAGCTGCTGGCGCAGCGGCTGGCACAGACACAGTCGTCGATCTGAGAGGAATGTGGATCGGCCTGGCCGTTCTGAACACGTTCTATCTGATCGTTCGGATTTACGAGCAGATTTTTGGCTGGCGCGCTGGCCTGGACTCCTTCGCTCCGGAGTTCCAGACCTACTGGCTGTCGATTTTGTGGACGGAAATTCCGCTTGAGCTGGTTTCGGGCCTTGGGCTTGCCGGCTATTTGTGGAAGACCCGCGACCGCAACGTCGACGCGGTTTCGCCGCGCGAGGAGATGCGTCGTCTTGTGGTTCTGGTTCAATGGCTGACGGTTTACGGCGTCGCCATTTACTGGGGCGCTTCGTTCTTCACGGAGCAGGACGGCACCTGGCACATGACGGTGATTCGCGACACGGACTTCACGCCGTCGCACATCATCGAGTTCTACATGAGCTACCCGATCTACTCGATCATCGCGGTTGGCGCGTTCTTCTATGCGAAGACCCGCATTCCGTATTTTGCTCATGGCTACTCGCTGGCGTTCCTGATTGTGGCGATTGGTCCGTTCATGATCATCCCGAACGTCGGCCTGAACGAGTGGGGCCACACCTTCTGGTTCATGGAAGAACTGTTCGTGGCTCCGCTGCATTGGGGCTTCGTGTTCTTCGGCTGGATGGCGCTTGGCGTGTTCGGCGTGGTTCTGCAGATCCTGGCGCGCATCCATGCGCTGGTTGGCAAGGAAGGCGTCGCGCTGCTGGCGTGATGTGAATAATGCGGGCCGCGGCCAAGAGGCGAGCGGCCCGCGCTTCCAGGCTTATCGAAACAACGAACAGAGTTGGAAATTTGGGCGCGACGTTTTCGCGAGACGCTTGAGCCGTGTCTAGGGCGCGGCGCATTTCCGGCGACGGAACGGTTTGGTGAAGTCTGGCAGACTGACGAAATCCGGCGTGTAAAAAGCCGGGACTATTTTGAGACACCAAGGAGAAAAAAGATGTCGAAATCGAAGAGCGGGGGGGCGGTCGGTCCGTTCCATTCCGTCGCCGAAGCGGCGGGATGCGTTCAAACCACCGACTGGTTGCTTCTGACACTACTGTTTTTCGCCGTTCTCGGCGGCTATCACGTCCACTTCATGCTGACGGCGGGCGATTGGGACTTCTGGGTTGACTGGAAGGATCGTCGTATGTGGCCGACGGTGGTGCCGATCCTTGGCGTGACCTTCGCCGCGGCGTCGCAGGCGTTTTTCTGGGTGAACTTCCGCCTTCCGTTTGGCGCGACCTTCGCGGTTCTGGGCCTTCTGATCGGCGAGTGGATCAACCGCTACGTGAACTTCTGGGGCTGGACCTACTTCCCGATTTCGCTGGTGTTTCCGTCCGCTCTGATGGTTCCGGCGATCTGGCTTGACGTGATCCTGCTTCTCTCGGGCAGCTATGTGATCACGGCGATTGTTGGTTCGCTGGGCTGGGGCCTTCTGTTCTATCCGAACAACTGGCCGGCGATCGCGGCGTTCCACCAGGCGACGGAGCAGCATGGCCAGTTGATGACCATCGCGGATCTGATCGGCCTCCACTTCGTCCGCACCTCGATGCCGGAATATATCCGCATGGTCGAGCGCGGCACGCTGCGCACGTTCGGTAAGGACGTCGTTCCGGTTGCGGCCTTCTTCTCGGGCTTCGTCTCGATGATGGTCTACTTCCTGTGGTGGTTCATGGGTCGCTGGTATTCCACGACGAAGATGATCGACAAGATCTGATTGTGGTCTTCGCGGCGAGGGATGCGTCCTGACGGTCGGATCCCTTCCGAGAGGCGAGCAGCCAAAAAGCAAAGAGGGGCGGCCCTTAAGCCCCGCGAGGGAAAGGCCGCTCCAGAGAAGAGAAGAGACGAGTCGCGGATCGGGTGCGGTTTGGATCGGCCTGGCCCGCTAAGAGAAACACTGGGAGGTTTGTATATGAGAAACCTGATGAAACTAGCCGCTGTCGGCGCGGCGGCCGTAGTGGCGACGTTGGGAGCGATCGCTCCTGCGTCGGCTCACGGCGAGAAGTCGCAGCAGGCGTTCCTTCGCATGCGCACGCTGAACTGGTATGACGTTCAGTGGTCGAAGACGACGGTCAACGTCAACGAAGAGATGGTGTTGTCCGGCAAGGTGCACGTGTTCTCGGCGTGGCCGCAGGCGGTCGCCAACCCGCGGGTGTCGTTCCTGAACGCCGGCGAGCCCGGCCCGGTTCTGGTCCGCACGGCGCAGTTTATCGGCGAAGAGTTCGCTCCTCGTTCGGTGTCGCTGGTTCCCGGCAACGACTATGCCTTCTCGATCAACCTGAAGGGTCGTCGCGCGGGCCGTTGGCACGTTCACGCCCAGATCAACGTCGAAGGCGGCGGCCCGATCATCGGACCCGGCCAGTGGATTGAGATCAAGGGCGACATGAAGGACTTCACCGACCCGGTGACGCTCCTTGACGGCACCACGGTCGACCTCGAGCACTACGGGATTGACCGCATTTATGCGTGGCATCTTCCGTGGCTTGCGATCGGCGCCAGCTGGATCTTCTTCTGGTTCGTCCGCAAGGGCATCATCTCGTCCTATGTGAAGGTCGCCGAAGGCAAGGCCGACGAGGCCGTGACCGACGAAGACCGCCGCATTGGCGCGATAGCTCTGGCTCTGACGATCCTTGCGACGATTGTCGGTTATGCGGTGACGAACAGCACCTTCCCGCGCACCATTCCGCTTCAGGCTGGTCTGCAGAAGCCGCTGACCCCGATCGTCACGGAAGGCACCGCCGGCGTCGGCAAGGAGCAGGTGAAAGCCGAGCTTCAGGGCGGCGTCTACAAGGTTCCGGGTCGCGAACTGACGGTGAACGTGAAGGTCACGAACGGCACTTCGGAGCCGATCCGCCTTGGCGAATACACCACGGCTGGCCTGCGCTTCCTGAACCCCGACGTGTTCACCACGAAGCCCGAGTTCCCCGACTATCTGCTCGCGGATCGCGGTCTTTCGGTTGACCCGACCCCGATCGCTCCGGGCGAGTCGAAGGAAATCGTGGTCAAGATCCAGGACGCGCGCTGGGACATCGAGCGCCTGTCGGATCTGGCTTACGACACCGACAGCCAAGTCGGCGGCCTGTTGCTCTTCTTCACCCCGAGCGGAAAGCGCTTTGCGGCTGAAATCGGCGGACCGGTCATTCCGAAGTTCGTCGCTGGCGACATGCCCTGATAGATCGACCAAATTAGCCTAATCCAGCCGGCCGGATGAAAATCCGGCCGGCTTCTTTTTGGGATTTACTTCGGCGCTCGTTTCGGGCGGTTCCGGAGCGCCAACGTCTAGGAAACCTCATCTGGAGCCTTCGCCACCAAGGAGAGCGCGTGTACGGACCCCGAAAGCTCGCTGGAAAGAATATCGTTAACCAACCTGTGACGTTCGAGCCGGGTCTTTCCGGCAAAGGCTGCGGAAACAATTTCGACGCTAAAGTGGGTTTCTTCGTGCGCCGCCCCTTGCCCTAAGTGACCGGCGTGCAGGTGCGATTGGTCCAAGACGGCCAGGCGCAGAGGGTGAAGTTGAGAGCACAACTTGGCCTCTATCGCAGATTTTAGGGGTTTCTGTTCGGTTTGGCTCATGCCGGTGTTCTCCTTTGCCACTACACAGAATTGATTGGATGGCGCATGACGCGTGCGGTTGGTTGAGCAAGCCAGGTAAAATATCGTCCTGAGGGCGTAAAACTCGTGCTAGTTAGTTGCGGGGTAGATACTCCTCTCCATAATATGTCCGATGGATCTCAATTCTCCACTCTTCGACAAAATCCGGGTAAAGCGTCAACCGGCCAAGGATGCAGGCGGGGGGCGACCTCGCTGCGATTCTCCTGGTTGTGCGGCGCCTGGAGAATACCGCGCGCCGATGGGGCGGCTTCGGGAAGGACAATATTTTTGCTTCTGTCTCGAGCACGTACGCGAATACAATAACTCCTACAACTATTTCAACGGAATGAGCGACGAAGCGGTAGCACGTTATCTCAAGGATGCGACCGTGGGGCATCGACCAACTTGGTCGATGGGGGTCGCTCGCGGCTTGCACGGATTTCGCGGAGAGGTGGCAAAAGACCAAGTTGAAAGGGACGCCATTGGCGCCTATCGGCCGCGGTATCATAAAGCAAGCTCGCCGCAGGCGGGAACGCCGCGGTATTCTCCCGTGACCATGAGAGCGCTGGATTCACTTGGGCTGGACGGAGAAGCAAGCGCCGAAGCAATAAAGACCCGTTACAAGGGACTTGTTAAAAAGCACCATCCCGACGCGAACGGCGGAGATCGCTCCTGCGAAGAGAAATTGCGGGAAATTATTCATGCCTATAAGACATTGAGGGCCGCGCGCCTCGTTTGAGCATTTAGCTCTTGCGATATATGTCAGTAGCGGCGAGCCGTGAGCGTGACGGAGGCAATCTTGGTCGAAATGCAAATGGAAGGCGCGGGGCGATTTTCAGCACTCCCTGACTCGAAGGTTTCGGCGCGCCGCCTCTTTAATATTGATGCCGATCTCATGCTTCCCGCATATTCGGCGCCCAGCGAGCATGTGCCCGATCTGGACCCGGACTACCTCTTTGATCGCGAGACGACTTTGGCAATCCTCGCGGGTTTTGCTCACAACCGCCGCGTGATGGTGACGGGATACCACGGGACGGGCAAGTCGACACATATTGAACAGGTCGCCGCCAGGCTGAACTGGCCCTGCGTGCGAGTGAATCTCGACAGTCACGTGTCGCGAATCGACCTGGTCGGCAAAGACGCGATCGTTCTGAAAGAGGGCAAGCAAGTCACTGAATTCCGGGATGGCATTCTGCCGTGGGCGCTTCAAAACAATATTGCGCTGGTCTTCGATGAATATGACGCTGGCCGTCCCGATGTCATGTTCGTGATCCAGCGGGTGCTCGAGGTTTCCGGTCGCTTAACTCTCCTGGACCAGAATCGTGTGATTCGCCCGCATCCGGCGTTTCGGCTATTCGCCACCGCTAATACAGTGGGGCTCGGCGATACGTCAGGACTTTACCACGGCACCCAGCAGATCAACCAAGGTCAAATGGACCGATGGTCGATAGTCGCGACTCTAAACTATTTGCCGCACGACGCCGAGACCAATATAGTTCTCGCGAAGGTGAAGAGCTTTGAAAAGACAAAGGAAGGTAAGGATGCCATAAATAAAATGGTGCGTGTCGCCGATTTAACGCGCAATGCTTTCATGGCGGGCGATCTTTCGACGGTCATGAGCCCGCGCACCGTTATCACATGGGCGGAAAACTCTGAAATATTCGGAGATATTGGCTTCTCCTTTCGCCTAACTTTTCTCAATAAATGCGACGAACTCGAGCGGCCTCTGGTAGCGGAGTTTTATCAACGGTGCTTCGGGAAAGAATTGCCAGAGAGCGCGGTAAACGTTGTCATGACGTAAATCCGGCTGCCTTGGATTCACTCAGGCTGAATGACGATTTCGGGTGTCTCGTCATTCTCCGGGCGATCAAGACCATCCTCTTCGGCGAGTTCTACGCCAACGACGCAGATCTCGTCCTGATCTACGATGATTTCGACCCGTTCCAGCTTTTGGCCCTTGCAAGGGCCATCTCGGCAGATACCGCTAACAATATCAAATTGCGCCCCGTGTTTTCCGCATAAGAGAAAGCGTAAACTTGGATCCATGAATTGCTTCGGTTCGAAATCGAGACGCGCAGCCTGATGTGGGCAGCAATTCACATAGCCGTAAAATCTGCCTTGGTGACGTGCAATTACAATTGGAAAAGGAACAGTTTTTCCGCTCTCGTCCAACCGGGCCAGCACATAGCCGACCGCCCGCCGTTTAGCGACGTCATTTACATGACAGACCGCATAGATTTCCTTTGTCTTTTCCATAAACGCCTCCACGTGCAACCGCTGCCAATGTGGAGCGGCGCTCTGGATGCGAATATGCAATTTTCTTACCTCTCGGCTGCAAAAGGGAGGGCTGGCGCCTCAGTGTCTGTCCGAGCAGAAGTTGAGTCGAATGAGTCTTTTATGATTCGATGTGGCGGCCTGATTCTCGAAGGGGTCGCCGATGTGGACGAACGAAAATCGCGCGCGCTACGACCGTAGCGGTCTGCGTTATCCCAGCGACGTCACGGACGCGGAGTGGGCATTGATCGCCCCCTTGATCCCGCCGGCAAAGCGCGGCGGCGGCAAGCGCAGGGTGGACATGCGGCAGGTCGTGAACGGACTCATGTATGTTCTCTCGACGGGCTGTCAGTGGCGCGCGATCCCGAAGGATTTGCCGCCCAAGAGCACAGTTTACGGCTATTTCGACCTTTGGACCTATGACGGCACGCTCGATCGTCTCCACCACGCGCTTTACGTGAAGTGTCGCGAGGCCGCCGGGCGTGACGCCAGCCCGACCGCCGCCGTCATCGACAGCCAGAGCGTGAAAGCGGCGGAAAAAGGGGGCGCTGCATTGATCCGCACGGCTATGATGCGGGCAAGAAGATCAACGGCAAGAAGCGGCATATTCTCGTCGACACGATAGGCCTGCTGCTTCATGCGATCGTTCATCCGGCCGACATTCAGGATCGAGACGGCGGCGTTCTTGTTCTGCGCACAATGTTTGGGAGATTTCCGTTTCTGCAAAAGCTGTTCGCCGATGGCGGATATCAGGGACCAATCTTTTGCGAGGCGCAGAAGAAAGCTTTGCCAAGCCTCGTGACGGAAATCGTCAAGCGTTCTGACACAGCGAAAGGCTTCGAGGTCTTGCCAAGGCGGTGGGTCGTCGAACGAACTTTTTCCTGGCTCGGTCGGTGTCGAAGATTGGCTAAGGATTGGGAATGCCTCAACCGAAAGGCGCTCGCATTTCTGCGCATCGCCTCAATCCGCCTCATGCTCAGAAAGCTATGCAATCCAACATGATGTTCGCGGACAGACTCTCAGTGGAGGCTCACGGTGAGCAGACTGTTTTCCCAGGCATTCGCTAGCGCGCCCTCCCGCGAATCGGCGAGAACGATGGGTGAGCCGTCCGCCGACAGCAGCGCAAACACCGTCAGGCCGGGCTCGATTTCGGGCGCCTGCGGATATATACGGCTCACCTCCTCGGACTTCATGGTTCGCACATAAGCAATTTTTCCATCTCCCAAATGCGCGAACTGCTCCTTTGTGAGCTCCGGCCTCGTTACTGTCTCTGGCGAAATCTTCGCGTCCATGGCTTTTCTCTCCTCGGCGTTTCCTTAGAACCCGCCTTTTGCGCCTGCGCAAGCAGCACGCCATAAACGTTAGATACGCATGGACGAGTCCGTTTAAAGGGGGGCTCCTCGCGAATCGCCTCACAAATCAAGCACTATGCGATCGGGGTCTTCCAGGGTTTCCTTCACGCGAACCAAAAAGGTGACGGCCTCCTTGCCGTCCACGATCCGATGATCGTAGGAAAGTGCGAGATACATCATTGGCCGAATTTCGATTTTGCCACTGATCGCGACTGGTCTCTCCTGGATTTTGTGCATCCCCAGAATCCCAGATTGCGGGGCGTTCAGAATGGGGGTCGACATCAGCGAGCCATAAACGCCGCCGTTGGAGATGGTGAAAGTGCCTCCCTGGAGATCCTCGATCGTCAAACGGCCTTCCCGGGCCTTTTTGCCCAAGGCGCCGATCTCCCTTTCGATCGCCGCCACGCTCATGCGATCCGCGTTCCTGAGCACTGGGACGACGAGGCCCTTGTCCGTGCCGACGGCTACGCCAATGTGCGCATAGCGCTTGAAAAGGATTTCGTCGCCATCGATTTCGGCGTTGACTGCCGGGATTTCTTCCAGAGCGCGACAGCTGGCCTTTACGAAAAAACCCATGAAACCGAGTTTCACGCCATGTTTTTTCTCGAAGAGCTCTTTGTATCGATTCCGCAAGTCAATCGCCGCACTCATATCGACTTCGTTGAAAGTCGTCAGCATGGCGGCGGTGTTCTGCGCTTCCTTGAGCCGGCGCGCGATCGTTTGCCGCAAGCGACTCATTCTCACGCGCTCCTCGCGGGCGGAGTCATCGGCGCTGAGGGCGGGACGCGGCGGGGGAGCTTCGCTCCGTGTTTCACGCGGAGGCGTCTGAGGCGGGGCTATCACGTCGCCCTTGAGCACCTGACCCCGTTTGCCCGATCCGGTCACGCCGGAGAGGTCGATATTGCTGTCGAGCGCGATTTTTGCCGCCGCGGGCGAAGGCGGCATAGGGGCGGGCTTCGTGGAGAGCGCCGCGCGGGGTGGGGCAGGGCTTACGTTCTGTTTCGCAGGCGAAGAGCCAACCGTTGGACTCGCGCCCTCCGCGATTTGACCCAGCAGCGCGCCGGGCGCGACCGTCGCGCCCGATTTGGCGACGATTTCAGCCAGTACGCCCGAAGCTGGCGCATAGACCTCGAGCGTCACCTTGTCCGTCTCGAGTTCGGCCAGCGCTTCATCGGCGCGGACGGCTTCGCCCGCTTGTTTGAACCATCTGCCTACTGTCGCCTCTGTCACCGATTCGCCGAGCGTGGGCACGCGAATTTCCGCCATCGTCGATCATCCTTTGACTTGACGGAGATAGACTAAGCAGCCCGGTCTTCATCCCGCCAGTTGCTTGAGCGCGGGGCAAGCAATCGCCCTGCGAGGAAAACGGATCACGCCGCGAGGGCTTCGTCCAGAAAAGCCTTTAGTTGCGTGAGGTGTTTGGACATGGTGCCAGCTGCGGTCGAGGCGGAAGCGGGGCGACCGACATAGCGTGCGCGTTTTTTGGCGCCGCCAACCTGGGCGAGAACCCATTCGAGATAAGGCTCGACATAAGACCAAGCGCCCATATTCTTCGGCTCCTCCTGGCACCAGATGATGTCCGCCTGCTTGTATTGCGACAATCTCATGACGAGTTGTTTCAAAGGCAAAGGATAAAGTTGCTCCACTCGCAGCAGATAGATGTCGTCCACTCCGCGCTTTTCCCGTTCTTCAAGCAAATCGTAATAAACCTTGCCGGAACACAAAATTACCCTGCGAATGGAGTCCGGCGAGCGAAGGGTGATCTCTCCGGAACCGGGGTTGGCCGCGTCGTCGGAGAGAAGCCTGTGGAAGCCCGAGGCGGGTCCAAGCTCATCGAGGCTGGATACGCAACGCTTGTGGCGCAACAGGGACTTCGGCGCCATCAGCACCAGGGGCTTGCGAATGTCGCGATGCAACTGCCGGCGCAGAATGTGGAAATAATTCGCCGGCGTCGAGCAATTGGCGATCTGCATATTGTCTTCGGCGGCGAGTTGCAGGAAGCGCTCCAGACGGGCGGAGGAATGTTCGGGCCCCTGTCCTTCGTAACCATGGGGCAGCAGGCAAACGAGCCCCGACATTCGGAGCCATTTTCGCTCGCCCGCGGAGAGAAACTGATCGAACACCACCTGAGCGCCATTGGCGAAATCGCCAAACTGCGCTTCCCAGAGAACGAGCGTGTCGGGTTCGGCGAGCGAATAGCCATATTCGAAGCCAAGCACCGCTTCTTCCGAGAGCATCGAATTAATGACTTCGAATTTTCCCTGTTCTTCCGACAAATGATCCAGTGGAATGTAGCGCGACTCGTTTTCTTGATCGATCAACACGCTATGGCGCTGGGAAAACGTGCCGCGTTCGCTGTCCTGACCCGAGAGTCGGACCCGGCGACCCTCGATGAGCAGCGAACCGAAGGCCAGGGACTCGGCTGTCGCCCAGTCGATTCCCGCGCCCGCTTCGATCGCGTTACGGCGCGCATCAAGGAAACGCTGGATGGTCCGATGGACGTTGAAGCTGGTGGGCGCGAAGGTGATCTTCCGGCCAATTTCGCGAAGGGT
This sequence comes from Methylocystis sp. KS32, assembly GCA_002862095.1. Lineage (GTDB taxonomy): Bacteria > Pseudomonadota > Alphaproteobacteria > Rhizobiales > Beijerinckiaceae > Methylocystis. Next base: position 926,783 of record PHSQ01000001.1, read on the forward strand.
GTCCAGATTCACTCCGGTCTTGCCCCGCCGTTCATCGTCGGACGATTGATAGCCCGGCTTTAATCCGGCCCATCGTCCGTCCAGCCAATCGGCCTTGTTGGGCTTGTAGGATTGCGACGCTTCGAATTGCCGCGAGAGCTGCTCGCGCCAGGCGGATTTCGCCTCGTCCGTCTCGGCGCGGGTTATGTGCCCTTCGGCTTCGAGCTTTTCCGCGTAGATATCCAGCGTGGTCTTGTGCGCGCGAATTTTCTTATACATCAGGGGCTGGGTGAAGCCAGGCTCATCGCCCTCGTTGTGACCGAAGCGGCGATAGCACCACATGTCGATGACGACCGGCTTCTGGAATTGCTGACGGAATTCGGTGGCGACGCGCGCAGCGAAAACCACCGCCTCCGGATCGTCTCCATTGACATGGAAAATAGGCGCCTCCACCATTTTCGCGAGATCCGACGGATAAGGCGAGGAGCGCGAATAGCGGGGGTAGGTGGTGAAGCCGATCTGGTTATTGATGATGAAATGAATTGCGCCCCCGGTGCGGTGGCCCTTTAGGCCAGAGAGGCCGAAACATTCCGCGACCACGCCCTGTCCGGCGAAAGCCGCGTCGCCGTGGATCAGAAGAGGCAAGACGGCGCGACGGTCGTCGTCGGCGCAGTTATGCTGGTCCTGTTTGGCTCGCACTTTGCCGAGCACGACCGGATCGACGATCTCGAGATGCGAGGGGTTCGCCGTCAGCGACAAATGCACTTTATTGCCGTCGAATTCCCGGTCGGAGGAGGCGCCGAGGTGGTATTTGACGTCGCCGGAGCCTTCCACTTCGTCGGGAAGGAAGGAACCGCCCTTGAACTCGTGAAACAAGGCCCGATGCGGCTTTCCCATGACCTGGCAGAGCAGATTGAGCCGCCCACGATGCGCCATGCCGAGGACGATTTCCTGCACGCCCAGGGCGCCGCCCCGTTTGATAATCTGCTCAAGCGCGGGAACGATCGATTCCGCGCCGTCGAGCCCGAAACGCTTGGTGCCGGTGTATTTGACGTCAAGGAACTTCTCGAAACCTTCCGCTTCGACGAGCTTGCGCAGAATTGCGCGTTTGCCTTCCTGCGTAAAGACGATTTCCTTCTTCGGCCCCTCTATCCTCGCCTGCAGCCAGGACTTTTCCTCGGGGTTCGAGATGTGCATGAATTCAAAGCCGATCGGCCCGCAATAGGTGCGGCGCAGGATCGTCACCATCTCGAAAACGGTGGCTTCTCTCAGGCCCAGCACGCCATCGATGAATATCTTGCGGTCGTAGTCCTTGTCCTCGAAGCCATAGGTGGCCGGATGCAATTCGCCGTGATCGAGGCGCTGCTCCAACCCGAGCGGGTCCAGATGGGCGTGCAAATGCCCGCGCATGCGGTAGGCGCGGATCATCATGAGCGCTCGGACGCTGTCCCGGGTGGCTCGTTGCAGCGCTTCGTCGGCCAGCCCAGGGGCGGGCGCTTTAGTAATGGATTGTACCGTGGGTGTTGACGGCTCAGTTTTGGGCGCGGGCCAGTCGCCATCGAGTGCGCTAACCCATTCGCTTCTCGGAAGCGGAGGCCAGTCGGAACGAGCCCAGGCCGGGCCGAGCGCCTGAGCTGTCGCGCTGTGAGGCGAAATTCCCAGGCCTGAGAAGAAAGCGCGCCAATCGGGGCTGACGGAGGCCGGATCGCTCTCAAAGGTCGATAGCAGTTGTTCGAGGTAGGCGGCGTTGACACCCTGGAGGAAAGAAGCTGTACCGGGCATCCCGCTTTGAGAAGGTTGCCGCGGCTCGACACCGCCGCCGACTCCGCCGTTCGTTTCAAGACGCGCCATTTTTCCTCCTGGACGCCGCCTCGGCGTCCGCATCCTCTCCCCCAGCAGGGGGAGAGGACGGTGGTTGCTAAATTTTCAGCGCCTCAGCCAACGTCTTGCCGAGGCGGGCGGGCGAAGGCGAAATGTGAATACCCGCAGCTTCCATCGCCGCGATCTTGCTTTCCGCATCGCCCTTGCCGCCGGCGATAATCGCGCCGGCGTGACCCATGCGCCGCCCTGGCGGCGCGGTGCGGCCCGCGATGAAGCCCGCGATGGGCTTTTTGCGTCCGCGCTTCGCTTCATCAATCAAGAATTGGGCCGCTTCCTCTTCAGCCGAGCCGCCGATCTCGCCGATCATTATGATCGATTTGGTGGCGTCGTCGGCAAGGAAAAGCTCCAGGACTTCGATAAAGTCCGTGCCCTTGACCGGGTCTCCACCAATACCCACGGCGGTGGTCTGGCCCAGGCCCTCCCGGCTGGTTTGGAACACGGCCTCATAGGTCAGGGTTCCCGAACGCGACACAACGCCGACGGACCCAGGTTTGAAAATATTGCCCGGCATGATCCCGATTTTGCTCTTGCCGGCAGTGACGACGCCAGGGCAATTTGGGCCGATCAGACGCGATTTAGAGCCGGAAAGCGCGCGCTTGACGCGGATCATGTCGTGGACCGGAACGCCTTCGGTGATTGCGACGATGAGTGGAATCTCAGCGTCGATGGCCTCGCAGATGGCGTCGGCTGCGCCTGGTGGCGGCACATAGACGACCGAGGCGTTTGCGCCCGTTTTTTCGCGGGCCTCGGCTACGGTGTCGAAAACGGGAAGGTCGAGATGAGTCAATCCGCCTTTCCCGGGAGACACGCCGCCGACCATTCGGGTGCCATAGGCGATGGCTTGTTCGGAATGAAAAGTTCCGGTTTTGCCGGTGAAGCCCTGGCAAATGACTTTAGTGTTTTTGTCGATCAGCACTGACATGTGTCGAAATTCCTGAGGACAGACGGCTGGTGATGCTGGGATTTCAGCAGTTTAGAGATAGACCGAACGTAAACGCGGCGAGTTCCCGCTCCACGTTTCAGGCGTACGCGGTCCCACGACCACGGAGACCCTCCATCCCAGGCCAAAATATTTGGGTTGGAAGCCTGTTTCAAGGCACAATGCGCTTATCGCGAGCGGGTCGATGACCAAATAAGCGTCACGAAAATAGCGTCGCCAATCCATTGAGCACTGTTGAATTACGGGATGGCCGACCCCGTCAGGGGCGGCTGCGAAGAACACACTCATCGCCGCACCGCGAGGACTCCTCAGTGTAACAGCGACAGGGCGAGATCTCTGACGCCGCCAACTTCCGAGTTGAAATGAACATGCCACTCATTAGCGATGTCGCCGCACTTCCCGGCAGGAAACGCCCGGCGCTGAGCCAGATCGAAAACGCTTGAAGACACGACCGAAACCGGGCGTCGCGTCGCACCGTCGTTAAATACGCCGATGACGATCGCCGAAGAAAAGCTCGCCACAATCGCGATTTCGTCATTCGCGAAAATCGAACAAACGTAGCTTTGCCCCGATACGCCGCGCCAGCTATAAAAGCGATCGCTTAGCTCGGATGCGTTCAGCGACGCAAGGCGTTGACCTCGACCTTTCGGGGGGCATGGCGCATCCCGCAAACGTTCGCCAATTACGTTTCGATCGGGTTCGACAGTCGCCATTCTCACCCCCAACACTCCGCCTAGGCTAGTGGCCTGCCTGGGACAATACGAGAACAAAATAGAACGAACCATGAAGAAAGTCAACTTGCGATCTCTCGGCCTCCTCGAGACTTGCAGGCAAACAATTCAGATGGCGCCTGCGAGGGAAAGTTCAAGCGGCAAAGCCCCCGCCGGCCGTGCGTTTCCAGGCGGCGCCGCAGGCCTTGGCGAGTTCTCTCACCCGCAATATGTAGCTTTGACGCTCGGTGACCGAGATAACGCCCCGCGCGTCGAGCAGATTGAAGGCGTGAGAAGCTTTGATGCACTGGTCATAGGCCGGGAGAGCCAGCAAATGCTGTTCGTGCGAATCGGACCCGCCGAGTTCGAGCAGCCGTTTGCACTCACTCTCGGCGGCGCCGAAATTGGCGAAAAGCTTGTCCGTGTCGGCGAATTCAAAATTATATCTTGAATATTCCTGCTCGGCCTGGAGAAATACGTCGCCGTAGCTGACGCGTGCGCCGCCCTGGCCGCCGTTGAAATTGAGGTCCATTATGCTATCGACGCCCTGAAGATAGCAGGCTAGGCGCTCGAGACCGTAAGTGAGTTCGCCGGCCACTGGGGCGCATTCGACGCCGGCGACCTGTTGGAAATAGGTGAATTGGGAAACCTCCATCCCGTCGCACCAGCACTCCCAACCCAGCCCCCAGGCGCCCAGCGTCGGGCTTTCCCAATCGTCTTCGACGAAGCGGACATCATGCAGGCGCGCGTCGAGTCCGATCGCCGCGAGCGAGTCCAGATACAGTTGCTGTAGGTTCTGTGGCGATGGTTTGAGAATCACCTGAAACTGATAGTAATGCTGGACCCTGTTGGGGTTTTCTCCGTAGCGCCCATCCTTTGGACGACGGCAGGGCTGCGCATAGGCGGCGCGCCAGGGCTTGTGCCCCAGCGCTCTCAATGTCGTCGCCGGATGGAACGTGCCGGCGCCCATTTCGATGTCATAGGGCTGTAGAATCACGCAGCCCTGCGCGGCCCAATATTGCTGAAGCGTCAGGATCAGTCCCTGGAACGACTTTGTTGGCGATAAATCGGGCGCGGTCATTTTGATTTATCCTCGATGAGCCGAAGACTCTTCGAAGGGCCTCCGGATTCTGGGTATTGCGATCGTCGACCTCAATCGCGCGGTTCGGGCTCGCGCGGCTCAAGCTTTTGGCCCGCCGCCGCCCACCCGTCGGTTCCGTCCGGATACCAGGCGATATTGGCGTATCCCGCAGCCAGAGCCCGCTTCGCCGCGTTCCATGACATCCAGCAGTCTTTAAGACAATAAAAAACAAGTTGCGTCGCCTTTTCTCCCTTTGTGGCGCGCGCGAGGCCGGCTTCGAAATAGCGGTGCATCGTCGGCGCGAGCTCGCCATAGCCGGTGTCGGGGAGCCAGATGCTGCCGGGGATATCGGACCGCGGCGCATCTCGCCATACGACGCCCTTGGGAAGACCGGCTGGTTTGGGCGCGCGAGGCAGGGCGTCGACAAAAACGGCGGAGTGTTGCGACCAGATCGCGATCGCTGCGTTCGTGTCGACGACCTTGGCGCCTTTCAGCGTGGCGGGCACGGGCGCCCGGAAATTCTCCATACGGTAGCCCGCCGGTTCGTCGACCGGCGGGCCTTCTCCAGCGATAGCCGCGTGGGCCGCCAGCGCTCCGAGGACGCATCCGAAGCTGACTATCGCACGAATACTCATGGCGTCGACGACAGGGCGCGCCCTTCCTCGTCGAGCAGAGGTACGCCATAATCCACCAGGATTTTGTCCAATGCGGCTTTATTTTGCTGAATGAACTGATTGAGTTCGCGCTTCCAGTTTTGGTCCGAGTGGCGCACGCCGAACGCGATTCGGAAACTCATGCGGGCGCCCTTCACGTCCTCGATCGGGGCGACGAGCAATTTTCCCGGCGTCCGCTTCGCATAGTATCCCGCGAACGGGCCCCAAAGTATCGCGACGTCGATATCGCCTCTTTCGAGATCGCCGATCATCGCGGCGCTGGGGGATTCCACCCGTGTGTCGACCATAAGCGGATAAGGCTTGACGGAGCCTAACAGTCCTTTTGCGGCAAGGATGTTGCCGGGAGGCGTATTGGAGACGAGGCCGATATGCCGTCCTTTTTCCTTCAAGCGCGGATCGTCGAGAGATTTGAGGTCGGCGAGATCCGAGCCGGCTCGCGTAACGATGGCGTAAGTGGTGTGATAATAAGGGTTGGTCGGCTGAACCAGATCATTGCCCTGCGGCACGCCGAGGATGACGTCGCAAAGATGGGCGTTCAGCGTATTGCGAACAAATCCCGTCGCGCCCGGGTAGAAGGCGTAAGCGACCTCCTTGCCGAGCCTCGCGCCGAGGAGTTGCGCGATTTTGTTTTCGAAGCCGTCGCCCTTCTCGTTGGAGAAGGGCATGTTATTGGGATCGGCGCAGACGCGCAGCACTTTGGGGTCGACGAGTTCGATTGACCCCGCGTTGTCCGAGCCTCGGGCGCCAAAGTCGGGCCCAAGATTTTGAGCTAGACCCGCCGTCGAGGCCAAAGCCGCGACGGCGGCGATCAGGAAGAGAAGGGCGCTGACGCCCGGTCGTGGACCCATTCGCGCGGTCACACGCAACTCCCTTGTTAAAGCAACCGTTTGAGGACGGTCAGGGGTTTCTTACTTGGCGCTCATGCACTTCGCTTCGGCTTCCGAAAAAGCCGCGGGCTTTTCCTCTTTCTTCTCCGGTCGGCCGCGTCCAATGGCGTCGGTCGAACGAGCGCGCAGATAGATGTAGATATCGTCGAGATAGCACATCGCGTTCTTGTTTTCCGCGAAGGACGGCATCACGCTTTCATTGCCGGCGGTCTTGTTCTCGCGACCACCAATCACGATGCCCGCGAACTCCTGATAATTGAAACGTTTGACCGAATCTTTCAGCGCAGGAGCGTAGGTCGAGCCCTCGGCGTTGGGGCCATGGCAGACATGGCATTCGGAGTGATAGCGGCGATAGCCGGAGAATGTGTAAAAATCGACGGTTCCATCCGGCTGGACATTGTAGGTGGGGTCGCCTTTAGCGTCGAAATATTTACCGTCGACAGACTTGACCGCCTTCGGGTCTCCTGGAGCCTCGGCATGGGCGACAGCTCCAACGCTCACGATGACGCCAAGGGCAAGCGCCCCGGTTAGTGACAGTCTCATAATTTTCTCCCGAGATTTTTGAGATTCTTAAACAGCGACGCTCGGCACGCGCCTGTAAAGCAGCGTGCCGAGCGCCAACTTATCTATGTAAAGACCGCTCAGTTGGGAAGAGCGAAAACGGTCAACACGCCGCCGAGAGCAGTGTAGTTGGAGAGCGAGGCGTAGTTGCCCACCGCGCCGAGACCTTCGTTGCTCTTCGACAGACCGGCCGCGAGACCGATGCCGGCCCAGCCGCCGACGCCCGAGAGCACCGCGACATATTGCTTGCCGGCGTGCTCATAGGTGATGACGTTGCCGATGATGCCCGACGGGGTCTTGAACTTGTAAAGTTCCTTGCCCGTCTTGAGATCGACCGCTTTCAGATAGCCCTCAAGGGTGCCATAGAAGGCGAGGCCGCCAGCGGTCGTGACCGTGCCCGACCACACCGAGAACTGCTCCTTGTCGGACCACACGATCTTGCCGGCGCGGGCGTCCCAGGCGATGAAGTTGCCGGTGTTGTCGGTCTTGTCGCCGAGAACGCGGCCGGCCGGGAACATCTCGAGCGTCGCCCCGACATAGGGCTGACCGGCGGTGTAGCTCACACGGAAGGGCTCGTAATCCATGCAGACGTGATTCGTCGGCACGTAAAACAGGCCGGTGTCAGGGTTGAACGACGCCGGCTGCTCGTCCTTGGAGCCGAGAGCCGCCGGGCAAACGCCCTGGGTGTTGGTGTCTTCGCCGTTCTTGTCCGTGGAGTATTTCGCGACAACCTGCGGACGGCCGTAGGTGGGCGAGTTCTTGTCCATGTCGACCTTGGTCGCCCAGTTGACGGCCGGATCGTATTTTTCGGCGACCAGGAGTTCGCCGGTGACGCGATCAAGCGTATAGGCGAAGCCGTTGCGGTCGAAGTGAACCAGGGTCTTGCGCTTAACGCCAGCGCCCATGTCCTGATCCGCGAGGATCATTTCATTGATGCCGTCATAGTCCCATTCGTCGTGGGGCGTCATCTGATAGAGCCACTTCACCTTGCCGGTGTCGAGGTCGCGGGCCCAGATCGTCATGGACCAGCGGTTGTCGCCCGGACGCTGCTTCGGGTTCCAGGTCGAGGGGTTGCCCGAGCCGTAGTAGATCAGGTTGAGTTCCGGATCGTAGGAATACCAACCCCAGGTGGTGCCGCCGCCGGTCTTCCACTGCTCGCCTTCCCAGGTGGAAATGCCGGAGTCCTTGCCGACCGGCTTGCCGAGATGAGTAGTCTTGTCGGGGTCGATCAAAGTGTCGGCGTCGGGGCCCATGGAATAGCCGCGCCAAACCTCCTTGCCGTCCTTGACGTCGTAAGCGGTGATGTGGCCTCGCACCCCGAACTCGCCGCCAGCGATGCCGACGAACACCTTGTCCTTGAAGACATGCGGAGCGGCAGTCGAGGTCTGGCCCTTCGACGGATCGCCGTTCTTGACCGACCACACCAGCTTGCCGGTCTTGGCGTCGAGCGCGACCAGGGTGGTGTCGGCCTGGGCCAGGAAGATCTTGCCGTCGCCATAGGCGAGGCCGCGGTTGACCGTGTCGCAGCACATGACCGGAACGACGCTCGGATCCTGCTTGGGCTCGTATTTCCAGAGGATTTTGCCGCTGTCGTTGAGATCGAGCGCGTAAACGATGTTGGGGAACGGCGTGTGCAAATACATCACGTCGCCGACCACGAGCGGCGCTCCTTCGTGGCCGCGCAGAACGCCGGTCGAGAAGGTCCAGGCGGGAGCCAGCTTGCCGACGTTCTCGGTGTTGATCTGCTTCAGCGACGAATAGCGCGTGTTAGCATAGTCGCCGGTGGGCAGAGCCCACTGCTTGGGGTCTTTTTGCAGGGTCACCAATTCATCGGCGTTCGCCGCGCCAAACGATAGCAGCGCGAAGGCACCGACCGAAGTCGACAACAACAGCTTATGCATGAGCTTTTCCTCCTGACGATGCCGACGCGCGCGCATCTTCTGGCGCCGTCGCCGACATCGCGCCATTCATGGCGCCTCGACAATGGGAAGGCGTTTTCCGTTTCTTGTCTCACGTAAATCAAGCGTAACCCTTGAAAACACGGTTGCGCCGACCTCCGAAGAGAAGCTTCCGGTTCCCGTCCAGAAGACATCTTTTAAGTCGGAAACGGCGGGATAATATGGCGCCGCCTTTTCGAGCGCAACCCCCGGAAAAACGATCTACTGGCTTTCTAACGATTAGGCGCCGACGGGACTTCCAAAGAGAGGTAAAAGCTCATGCTGCGTTGCGTTATATTGGCGCTAGTCTTCGCTGTCTCATGTATGAGACTTGCTGTCGCCGGCACTTTTTCGCTTGAGGAAATCGCGCCCGGAGTGTTCGCGCATCAGGGCCAGACGGCCTTGATGAACCAGCAGAACCTCGGCGATATAGCTAACATCGGCGCCATCGTGGGCGAAAATGCGGTGGCGATCATCGACACGGGAGGAAGCGTGATCGAAGCAAGGATGTTTATTGCTGCGATGCAGCAAAAAACATCCTTGCCAATCCGTTACGTCATCAACACTCACGCCCATCCCGACCATGTGTTCGGCAATGCGGCCTTCGTTGGTCCCGGCGTCGACTTCGTCGGACATAAGAATCTCGCCCGCGCTCTCGCATCTCGCGGCGCCTATTATTTGGAGGGTTTTCGCGCTGCGCTCGGAGATGCGATCGAGGGCGTGAAAATCATCGAACCGACCGTCGTCGTCGACGACCGGTTGACCCTCGACCTCGGCGGCCGCAAAATCCAGTTGCGGGCCTGGCGCGCCGCTCACAGCGATTGCGATCTCACCATCCTCGACGAAAAGACCGGCACTCTCTTTTCCGGCGACCTCCTGTTTTTGCAACATGTGCCGATCGTGGACGGCAGTCTGCTCGGCTTTTTGGAGGTCGCCGATGAACTCGCGAAAATTCCCGCCTCGCGCGTTGTGCCCGGGCATGGTCCGATGGTGGCGCAGTGGCCAGGGGCGCTCGAGGGCGAGCGGGCTTATCTTTCCCGATTGACCGGTGACTTGCGTTCGGCGATCAAAAAAGGAGACAATGTCGCCGACGCGGCGCGCGCGGCGGGGCAAAGCGAGCGGGATGCATGGAGCTTGTTCGACGACTACAACGCCCGCAATGCAACCGCCGGCTTCGCTGAGCTTGAATGGGACACGCCGTGAGGCGCCCACAGGGCCGCCGAATCCTCCGCGACCAGCGACCAGAGGGGAGAAAATGAGCAAAACCGTATCAAAACGGCTGACCACGGTCGCGATGCTGGCTTCTCTCGGCTTCCTCCACGGGGTGGCGGCGCAAACGCCCGCTCCGCCGGACCCCTGGCCGGACCTCGTGCGAGATCTCTTCCAGAGTCGCGCCATGACCAGTGACGAAATCGTGGCGTTGGAGGCTCCCGTGCGGGCCGAGGACGCCGCTATCGTGCCGATGACCTTGCATCTGAAATCTCGCGACGTCGGGAGCGCGACGCTGGTTATCGATCAGAACCCGATGCCGATGGCGGCCAGTTTTAAGTTCGGCGAAAAAGCAGGCGTCGGTTATGTCGCGATCCGCGTGCGTGTGAATTCATATACGAATGTCCACGCGGTGAGCGAGACGCGCGACGGAGCCCTCCATTCGCAAGTGAAATTCGTGAAGGCGGCGGGCGGTTGCTCCGCTCCCGCGGTCAAGAATTTGGATGAGGCCGCCGCGCATATCGGCCAGATGAAATATCGCGAATTCAGGAGCGAGGAGCCCGGCCGCCGGGAAGCGCAGATCATGATCCGGCATCCCAATAGTTCGGGTATGCAAATGGATCAACTGACGCACCTTTACATCCCCGCGCATTACGTCGACAGGGTTGACGTGCGTCAGGGCGACGATCTCATTTTCTCCATGGAGGGAGGCATTTCCCTCTCCGAAGACCCCAATTTCCGCTTCAGTTATTCCCCCAATGGCGCCAAGACGATTTCCGTCGAAGCCCATGACACCAAAGGGAACGTCTTCAAGCAGGAGTGGCCGATCGGGGAGGCGTCCTGATCGGGGAGCTTTGCTCCAACTTTCCGACCTGGCGCGTTTCCTCATCGCCCGGATGATTCCATCCGAACCGAACGCGCGTTAGCCGGCCCAGATCATCAAGGCTATGGCAATCAGGAGCGGCGTCGACGCCAGAAAGCACGTCGCGCTGACGCAAAGCATGGTTTGCACTGACGACATTTTTTCCGAGCATGAATCTATTCTGCTCTTTCGATCAATGGTGAACGACATTTCAAACCCTCCCGAAGACACGGGAACGCGACTGAGGGTCGCCGGCCAACCGCGGCGCTATGGTCGGAGGCGAGCGTAAACGCATAAGGCGAACAATCAATTCAATTTAATTTTTTGAGGGTAAAAAACGGGTTGATTAGGACCGCCGCGCCCAGCGGCGCCGAGCAAACAGGACGGAGCGGGCGGTATCCGCCGCGCGAGCGACTGTCAATAATAGGGAAAACGAATTGTTTATCGCGCGGCGATGAGCGGAGGCCGTCTCGATGCTTTCTTCGGGCGCGATGGATGGAGCAACGGCGGCTCCGCCCCGGTCTTTTCGTTGAAGAGTTCCGCCAATTTTTCCGTCATGGCGCCGCCCAGTTCCTCGGCGTCGATGATCGTCACCGCGCGTTTATAGTAGCGCGTCACGTCGTGACCGATGCCGATCGCTATGAGTTCGACTGGGGATTTCGTTTCGATGTCGTGGATTATCTGACGCAGATGGCGCTCGAGATAATTGCCGGGATTGACGGACAGCGTCGAATCGTCCACCGGCGCGCCGTCGGAAATCATCATCAATATGCGACGCTGTTCCGCGCGCGCCAGCAACCGGCGATGGGCCCAGTCGAGCGCCTCGCCGTCAATGTTCTCCTTGAGCAGCCCTTCGCGCATCATCAGACCAAGGTTGCGACGCGCGCGCCGCCAAGGCGCGTCCGCCGCCTTATAGATGATGTGCCGGATATCGTTTAGTCGTCCGGGCGTGGGCTTCTTGCCCTCGTTTATCCATGATTCACGCGACTGCCCGCCCTTCCAGGCTCGGGTGGTGAAGCCCAAAATTTCTACTTTCACGCCACAGCGTTCGAGCGTGCGCGCCAGAATATCGGCGCAAGTGGCCGCCACGGTGATCGGGCGCCCGCGCATCGAACCGGAATTGTCGAGCAGCAAAGTGACAACGGTGTCGCGGAAGTCGGTGTCCTTCTCCCGCTTGAAGGACAGCGGTTGCTGCGGGTCTATGATCACGCGCGGCAACCGCGCCGGATCGAGCATCCCTTCTTCGAGGTCGAACTCCCACGAGCGGCTTTGCTGCGCCATCAATCGACGTTGCAGCCGGTTGGCGAGCCGCCCGACCACGGAAGACAGATGCGAGAGTTGCTTGTCGAGGTAAGAACGGAGACGATCCAGTTCCTCGGTGTCGCATAACTCCTCGGCGCGCACCATCTCGTCGAATTTGGTCGTGTAGGCCTTGTAGTCGTTGCCCGAGCGATCGCTCTGCGGCAGCTCGGGACGGCGTGCGTCGGTCGCCTCGTCGGGCTCGCCGCCCTCTGTTTCTTCCTGTGATTCGCCATAGGGCGCCTCGGCCGATTCGGCTTCTCCTTCCTGCCGCGAGTCCTCCGAGGCCATCGCGGAGTCCATTTCCGACTTCGACTTGGCCTGGTCCTTTTCGTCCTGTTCGCCCTCGTTCTGGTCAGGGCTCTGCGGAGGCTCGTTTTCGTTCTCTTCCGAATTCTCTTCGTTATTCTGCTCCGGCCCCGACATTTCGAGGCTGGAGAGAAGCCGATGGACGATTTGGCCGAAGGCGCGCTGGTCTTCCAGGGCGCCCGACAAGCGGTCGAGTTCGGCGCCGCCGCGCTCCTCGATGAATCCGCGCCACAGTTCGACGATTTTTTGTCCATGAGCCGGCGGCGCGAGCCCGGTCAGCCGCTCCCGCGCGATCAGGGCCAGGGCGTCTTCCAGCGGGGCGTCGGCGCGGCTCGTCACGGCGTCGTAATTGGCCCGCTGATAGCGGTCGTCGAGCATCGCGGCGATATTGCCCGCGACGCCCGCCATGCGCCGCGCGCCGATCGATTCGACGCGGGCCTGCTCCATGGCGTCGAAGGCGGCGCGCCCTTCCGTCGTGGTGGGGACCATCCGGCGGTGCATTGCGTCGCTGTGGCAGGCGAGCCTCAGCGCCATCGAATCGGCGCAGCCGCGCAAAATGGCGGCGTCCTTCAGGGAAAGTTTTCGCGCCGGTTCGGGGAGCCGGGCCTTGGCGCCATCCTCCGTGGTGACGAGCGAAGGCCGCTCGGGCGCGAAGCTAACATCGAGATTTGGCGATTTGGCCATTGCCCGCATGGCCCCGGCGACGGCGCGCTTGAAGGGCTCCTGCGCCGCGTCCTGGTGTTGCGGGGGTCTGCGATTGGAGGGGGTAGCCATGATATTGATATAACCTGCGCGCGCGAGGCGGGGAAGGGGCGCTTGCGGGCGGTGTAAAGCGGGGTCCATGCTGTCGCATATTATTGCACCCGGCGTCTCCAAGACCATAGCGCTTAATCCCGCTTTTATTGCCGGCCTTGGCCTTTCCTCGATTTCTTGGGGGAGCGGTCGCAAAGGCCGCGAAGTCCCTCGCGAGCGACACGGCCAAAAAAATTCTTATGACCTTTTTCAAGCGCAATCTGCGTACGCGATCCACCCCGTCTCCTGTGAGGCGAGGATGAATATGTTCGGCGAGGCAGAGGTCAGGACGCCGGCGTGATTTCGACGGTTGAGCCGTTTCTCATTCGCGGGTTGGATACCGCATACGGAGCTTTCGTCGTAGGGGAGCCTCGGTCTGACGCGCGGAGATCGGTCGTGCCGCTCCTAATTTTGGCGGAGGATCCCTTGACCGGCACCGACGCCCTGGCCGCCGCCTCGATGTCGTTGTGTGCGCGTTACGCGCCGATGGTCTTCGGTTCGACTTGTCGCGCGATCGCCCACATGAAGCCGACGAGCTCGCGCGCGATGGCGGTGATCACGATCGGCGCCTTACTTGCCGCGCGCGAGCATTCGACGATATCGTCCGCACAAGCGGACCTGCGCCTTCCACGCAGTTTCACGGATCGGCTCCGCGATCGATTGCTGTCGCAGCATCATCGCCTGACCGACCTTCGCCGGCATGCGATAGGCCCAAGAAGCTTCGACGATCAGTCGCCGCGCGACGATGCTGCCGGCTTTGGTGATGCCGGTCAATTTCCGCTTGCTTCCGCTCGAATGCTCGCCTGGAACAAGACCGATGAAGGCCATGAGCTGGCGCGGATTATCGAAGCGCCGCATATCGCCGATCTCGGCCGCCACACCGGCGGCGACCACGAGCGCGACGCCACGCAGCGCTTGTAGCGCCTCGACGACAGGACCAAGGGACCATTCCGGCACGAGCGTTTCGATTTGGGTTTCGATGAGATCCTTGCGGGCGATCGCCTGATCCATGGCGTTGAGGTAGGTCTGAAAGGCGATCTGCTGCGCCGGATGATCGAAGCTCTGATTGGCGAGCCAGACCCGATGCTTCTTTTTCCATACCGCGCCGGCATAACGACGACCATGACGGAGAAGGAAGCCCTGGATGCGCTGCCGAGCCTGGCGCAGGTCCTTCGTCGCGGCCTCGCGGGCGCGAATGAGATCGCCAACACGCCCGACGCGGTCGCCAGCCTGCTGAAGAAGCTGTGCGGCCGGCGTGTTGGCGATCTCACCGTAAAATCGGACTTCACCGTCTCAGCCGGCGTCCGCGATGGCGACGGCGATGGTTTCCTTATGGACATCGAGCCCGATGTAACTGTTAAACGCCATGGCGGTCCGTTTCCCTGTGCATGAGGATAGGCGTTTATGGCGCAACCCTCGCTGCTTGCACATTGTGGAGACGGGCCACCCCGTCCGCCACCAAAACGGTCATATCGTCTGACCTGAGCTTTTATGATGAGGGCGCGGCCCGCGTGGGGGGGCATTTCGGCCTCGCCACCAATCACGACGCGGAAAAGGCTATTCCCCGCGCCCAGATGTCGGCGATGAAATATGTGCTGCATGCCAATGCCGCCAATCTTCCCGCAGTTGATGACGAAGCGGCGCCGGCGGATTTTCTTCGCGCGGGACCGAATTTCGCGGACGCCGCAACGATTCGCTGCGACCAGGAAAAGCTGGACCTCAGGGATAGGGATAATGTCATTGCGGCCGTCGAAGCCAGCCTAAATCCGCTCTTGCCAGGTCTTCCTCGGGGGCGCAGGAGAAACGCGCCGCCCGGCTCTGTTTGGTTGCGGAAAAAGCGGCCTTCGAGGAGTTGGAAGACGCGCCGCGCCGCGCCGGATGGATTCTCGGCCCTGTTCTTTCATGGCGGCGAGGATCGGGACGAGAGGCGGCTGAGTTCCTGGCATCAGGCGTTCGTTCTTTTCGCGGCCAAGGCGCTCAAGGGAGACGACAAGAAGTTCGCGGCGATTTTCACCGCGACGCGGCTCGCAACCGCGGCGGGGGCGTCGCTGGACGCCAGCGAGGCGGCCCAGGTCGCAGCGGCCCTGTCGAAGGCAATCGGCGCGGCGGTTTTGGACAGCGTCCGGCAGATCGACCGGATCGAAAAGCTGCTTGTCGCTGGCTCGGCGGCCGACGCGGCGGGCCACGCGGCGACACATGATCTGCGGCGCGACATTCAGGCGCGATTCGCCGCGCGGCAGGGCGTCGAAACCAAGGTGCTGGAGTCAATTTTTCGCGTGCTGGGCAAGTTGGACGTCTCGCTGGACGAGATGCGCTCGCAGGCCGAACAGGCCGTCGCGGAGATCGCCGGGCTTGCTGCGAAAGCGCCGGGCTGGCAAACATCGCGCGGTGATCTCGCATGGCTCGACGCGCCTATCGCCGAGATTGACGGCGGGGCCAAGTAAGAGCTTTTTCACCCGCGCCTGCTCCAAAGCGGCGCCAAGGGCGGAAAAAGGCGCAAAAAAAACGCATCAAACGGTTCATTCTTCGCTTGACGCAGGAGAAAGCCGCGATTAGGTTCCGCCCACTTTCGACAGGCCGTAGTTCCACGCCGTCCCCGACGCCTCGTTGGCGACACTCCGGATCTAAACGCTGTCGCCTTGCCTGTGACGCCAAACCAGTTGGTATTCATACCCTCGCCCGCAAGGGCATGGGACAGGAAGGCACGATCCCGGTTCCGCCGGGGTCCTCTGCGCTTGGAGCGCCTCGGTCAAAAGACCGAGCGCGCTCGGCTCGTTTGCGCCGCCCTGAAGCGGCGCCGGCGAGTTTAAACATGAATTCACCATTCGCTCGAAGCGAAGGAAAGCTTGATGCCGACGATCAGCCAGTTGATCCGCAAGCCGCGGCAACCGAAGACATACCGCGAGAAGTCGCGCCACATGACCGCCTGCCCGCAGAAGCGCGGCGTCTGCACGCGTGTCTACACCACGACGCCGAAGAAGCCGAACTCGGCTCTCCGCAAGGTCGCGAAGGTGCGTCTGACTAATGGCTTCGAGGTAATCGGCTACATTCCTGGCGAGGGCCACAACCTCCAGGAGCACTCGGTGGTCATGATCCGCGGCGGCCGCGTGAAGGATCTTCCGGGCGTTCGCTATCACATTTTGCGCGGCGTGCTTGATACGCAGGGCGTGAAGGACCGCAAGCAGCGCCGTTCGAAATATGGCGCGAAGCGTCCGAAGTAAGGAGCCGGGACGATGTCGCGACGTCACAGAGCGGAAAAGCAGGAAGTCATCGAGGACGCTAAATACGGCGACCTCGTTCTCGCCAAATTCATGAACTCGATCATGTACGACGGCAAGAAGTCGGTCGCCGAAGCGATCGTCTATGGCGCGTTGGATACGATCGAGGTCAAGGTCAAGAGCGATCCGCTCGCCGTTTTTAAATCCGCGCTCGATAATGTGGCGCCGGCGATCGAGGTTCGTTCTCGTCGCGTCGGCGGCGCCACCTATCAGGTGCCGGTCGAGGTTCGCAACGAGCGTCGTCAGGCGCTAGCGATACGCTGGATCATCAATGCCGCGCGCGACCGCAACGACAAGACCATGGTGGATCGTCTGTCGGCGGAGTTGCTGGACGCCTCCAACAATCGCGGCGCCGCCGTGAAAAAGCGGGAAGACACGCACCGGATGGCGGAAGCCAACCGCGCCTTCTCGCACTACCGCTGGTAACCGCTTTTCCGCCCTATCGAGGACGTTTCAATGCCCCGCTCCCATCCGATCGAGGACTATCGCAACTTCGGCATCATGGCCCACATCGATGCGGGCAAGACGACGACGACCGAGCGTATCCTCTACTATTCCGGCAAGAGCCACAAAATCGGCGAGGTGCATGAAGGCGCCGCGACGATGGACTGGATGGAGCAGGAGCAGGAGCGCGGCATCACCATCACGTCGGCCGCGACCACGACGTTCTGGAACGGCAAGCGCCTGAACATCATCGACACGCCCGGTCACGTCGATTTCACCATCGAGGTCGAGCGTTCGCTGCGCGTGCTCGACGGCGCCGTATGCGTGCTCGACGGCAATCAGGGCGTCGAGCCCCAGACCGAGACCGTGTGGCGTCAGGCCGACAAGTATAACGTCCCCCGCATCGTGTTCGTCAACAAGATGGACAAGATTGGCGCTGACTTCTACCGCTGCGCGGAAGAGATCCAGACCCGCGTCGGCGGCCGTCCGGTCTGCGTGCAACTGCCGATCGGCTCCGAGAATAATTTCAAGGGCATTATCGATCTCATCCGCATGAAGGCGGTCGTCTGGGACGACGAAGGCCTTGGCGCGAAATATCACGACGAAGAGATCCCGGCCGATCTGCTCGACAAGGCGAAGGAATACCGCACCACGCTGATCGAAGCCGCGGTCGAACTCGACGACGACGCGATGGCCGCCTATCTCGATGGCGAGGAGCCCAGCGAAGAGACGCTCAAGAAGCTGATCCGCAAGGCTGTCCGCGGCATTGTGTTCCATCCGGTGTTTTGCGGTTCGGCCTTCAAGAACAAGGGCGTGCAGCCTCTGCTCGACGCCGTGGTCGACTTCCTGCCGTCGCCGATCGATCGCGAGGCGATCAAGGGCGTCGACATGGACACGGGCGCGGAAATGGTCCGCAAACCGAGCGATGACGAGCCTTTCTCCATGCTTGGATTCAAGATCATGGACGACCCTTTCGTCGGCACCATCACTTTCTGCCGCGTCTATTCCGGCAAGATCGAATCCGGCACGACGGTGCTCAATTCGACCAAGGACAAGAAAGAGCGCGTCGGGCGCATGCTGCTGATGCACGCGAATAATCGCGAGGACATCAAGGAAGCCTACGCCGGCGACATCGTCGCTCTCGCGGGCCTCAAGGAAACCCGGACGGGCGACACGCTTTGCGACATGCAGAAGCCTGTCATCCTGGAGCGCATGGAGTTCCCCGAGCCGGTGATCGAGATCGCTATCGAGCCGAAGACCAAGGCGGATCAGGAAAAGCTCGGCATCGCGCTGCAGAAGCTCGCCGCCGAAGATCCCTCCTTCCGCGTATCGACGGATTTCGAAAGCGGCCAGACCATCCTCAAGGGCATGGGCGAGCTGCATCTCGATATCAAGGTCGACATTCTCAAGCGCACCTACAAGGTCGACGCCAATATCGGCGCGCCACAGGTCGCTTATCGCGAGCGTCTGACCAAGAAGGTCGACATCGACTACACGCACAAGAAGCAGACCGGCGGCACCGGCCAGTTCGCGCGCGTCATCATCACTTTCGAGCCCAATGAGGCGGGCGCCGGCAATGTCTTCGAGTCGAAGATCGTCGGCGGCTCGGTGCCGAAGGAATATATTCCCGGCGTCGAAAAGGGCATCAACAGCGTCATGGGATCTGGCGTTTTGGCTGGCTTCCCGGTTGTCGACGTCAAGGCGACGCTCACGGACGGCGGCTTCCACGACGTGGACTCGTCGGTTCTCGCCTTCGAAATCGCGTCGCGCGCGGCCTTCCGGGAGGCTCTGCAAAAGGGCGCTTCGGTGTTGCTCGAACCGATCATGAAGGTCGAGGTGGTGACGCCTGAGGAATATACCGGCTTTGTCATCGGCGATCTGAACTCGCGCCGCGGTCAGATCCAGGGTCAGGACATGCGCGGCAACGCAGTTGTCATCGACGCCATGGTGCCGCTGGCCAACATGTTCGGCTATGTCAATCAGTTGCGCTCCGGCACGCAGGGCCGCGCGAACTACACGATGCAATTCGATCACTATGAACAGGTGCCCGAGGCGGAATCGAAGAAGGTTCAGGCGAAATTCGCCTGAGGCCGGATCGCGCTGGGTTTTAGGAACGATTAAGGAGACTGGCCATGGCCAAGGAAAAGTTCTCACGCACGAAGCCGCATTGCAACATCGGAACGATTGGTCACGTCGACCACGGGAAGACGTCGTTGACGGCGGCGATTACGAAGGTATTGGCGGAGACGGGCGGGGCGACGTTCACGGCCTATGACCAGATCGACAAGGCTCCCGAGGAGCGCGCGCGCGGCATCACCATTTCGACGGCTCACGTCGAATATGAGACGAAGAACCGCCATTACGCCCACGTCGACTGCCCCGGCCACGCCGACTATGTGAAGAACATGATCACGGGCGCGGCGCAGATGGACGGCGCGATCCTGGTGGTTTCGGCGGCGGACGGTCCGATGCCGCAGACCCGCGAGCACATTCTTCTGGCGCGTCAGGTCGGCGTTCCGGCTCTGGTTGTGTTTTTGAACAAGGTCGACATGGTCGACGATCCCGAGCTTCTGGAACTGGTCGAGCTGGAAGTGCGCGAGTTGCTTTCGAAGTATGAATTCCCTGGCGACGACATTCCGATTGTGAAGGGCTCGGCGCTTTGCGCTCTGGAGAACAAGAACCCTGAGATCGGCCACGACGCGATCCTGAATCTGATGGCGGAGGTGGACCGGTACATTCCGCAGCCGGAACGTCCGAAGGATCAGCCGTTCCTGATGCCGGTGGAGGACGTGTTCTCGATTTCGGGCCGCGGCACGGTGGTGACGGGCCGTATCGAGCGCGGGATCATCAAGGTCGGCGAGGAAGTCGAGATCGTGGGGATCAAGCCGACGGTGAAATCGACGGTGACTGGCGTGGAGATGTTCCGCAAGCTTCTGGATCAGGGCGAGGCGGGCGACAACGTGGGCTGCCTTCTGCGCGGCACGAAGCGCGAGGACGTAGAGCGCGGCCAGGTTCTGTGCAAGCCGGGTTCGGTGAAGCCGCACACGAAATTCAAGGCCGAGGCTTATATCCTGACGAAGGAAGAGGGCGGGCGTCATACGCCGTTCTTCACCAACTATCGTCCGCAGTTTTATTTCCGCACGACGGACGTGACGGGGATCGTGACCCTGCCGGAGGGCGTCGAGATGGTGATGCCTGGCGACAATGTGGCGATGGAAGTGGCGCTGATCGTGCCGATCGCGATGGAGGAGAAGCTGCGCTTCGCCATCCGCGAAGGCGGCCGAACCGTTGGAGCCGGCGTCGTCGCAAGCATCATCGAGTGATCCGGGCTGAATCTGGACCGCGAGGCGCGAGGCCTCGTTTTCGAAAACAATGTCGCGTGCGTTTCGAGGCTCGCGGAGCAAGGCGAGCTGAAGAGCTCGCGGTCCTTGAGGATAAAAAACAATGAACGGCCAGAATATCCGGATTCGCCTGAAGGCGTTCGATCACCGGATTCTCGATACGTCGACAAAGGAAATCGTTTCGACAGCGAAACGCACGGGCGCGCAAGTGCGCGGGCCGATTCCGCTGCCGACCAGAATCGAGAAGTTCACGGTCAATCGCTCGCCTCATATCGACAAGAAATCCCGTGAGCAGTTTGAGATCAGGACACATAAGCGCGTTCTCGACATCGTTGACCCTACGCCGCAAACGGTCGACGCTCTGATGAAGCTTGATTTAGCGGCCGGCGTGGACGTCGAGATCAAGCTTTAACTCAGTTGAATGCATTCGGGCGGCTTGAAGTCGGAGCGCGCTCTTCGAAGGAATTGGATCATGCGGTCGGGCGTCATCGCGCAAAAGGTCGGAATGACCCGCATTTTTACGGATGCGGGGGAACATGTTCCTGTAACGGTTCTCAAGCTCGACGGCTGTCAGGTCGTCGCGCACCGGACCCAGGAGCAAAACGGTTACACCGCGGTTCAACTCGGTGTCGGCCGCGCCAAGGTTAAGAACGTCTCGAAAGCTGAGCGTGGCCGCTTCGCGGTCGCCAAAGTCGAACCGAAAATGAAGCTTGCCGAATTTCGGGTGGAAGAAGCCGATCTTCTCCCGGTTGGCGCAGAGATCACGGCGGATCATTTCGTCGTTGGGCAATTTGTCGACGTTACCGGCACCACGATCGGCAAGGGTTTCGCCGGACCAATGAAACGTTGGAACTTTGGCGGCTTGCGCGCCACCCATGGCGTGTCGGTGTCGCACCGATCCCATGGTTCGACTGGCGGGCGTCAGGATCCGGGTAAGACGTTTAAGAACAAGAAAATGGCTGGCCATATGGGTGTGGATCGGGTTACGACGCAGAATCTCCGCGTCGTTCAGACCGATGTTGCGCGCGGCTTGCTTCTTGTCGAGGGCGCCGTTCCCGGTCATGCCGGTGGTTGGATATACGTTCGCGACGCCGTGAAGCGCGCCCTCCCAGCGGAGGCCCCGAAGCCGGGTAAATTCCGGTTGTCGGATCTCGCCGCGTTGCAAGAAGAAAAGAAGGAGGACTGAGCCGTGAAGATCGACGTCACGTCGTTCGACGGTCAGGCGGCCGGTTCGATCGAACTCTCGGATGAGGTTTTCGGGCTCGAGCCGCGCGCGGACCTTATTTCAAGGATGATCCGGTGGCAGCTCGCGAAACGCCGAGCGGGCACTCACGCCGTGAAAAATCGGGCGGAGATCGCCCGAACCGGTAAGAAGATGTATAAGCAGAAGGGGACTGGCGGCGCCCGACACGGCTCCGCGCGCGTTCCTCAATTTCGCGGCGGCGGACGCGCCTTTGGACCGCAGGTCCGTAGCCACGAGCATGACCTAACCAAAAAAGTGAAGGCCCTCGCTCTGCGGCACGCGCTATCAGCCAAAGCGAAGGACGGCGCAATTATAATTTGGGAAAATGCCCATCTAGCCGAACCAAAAACCAGGGTTCTGCACGCCGGCTTCGCCAAGACGGGGGTTGTCAGCGCGCTGATCGTCGACGGCTCTGTTCCCCAGACGAATTTCGCTTTAGCCGCGCGTAACATTCCCATGATCGACGTCCTTCCTGTCGAAGGCGTCAATGTTTACGACATTATTCGTCGCGAGAAGCTGGTTCTCACCCGCTCGGCTGTCGATGCGCTGGAGGCGCGGCTGAAATGAGCAAGGATCCCCGCCACTATGACGTGATCGTCGCTCCGGTGATCACAGAGAAAGCGACGCTGGCCGCGGAAAACAACCAGGTCGTGTTCAAAGTCGCTCGGACCGCGACGAAGCCACAGATCAAAGCGGCGGTCGAGAGCCTGTTCGACGTGAAGGTGGACGCTGTCAATACGTTGCTGCGGAAGGGCAAGGTTAAGGCTTTTCGTGGAATTCGCGGAAAGCAGAGCGATTTTAAAAAGGCGATCGTGACCCTCGCAGAGGGCCATAAGATCGACATAACCACGGGATTGTAAGGAAGGCTCGAGGACAAGAAGATGGCGCTGAAGACATTCAAGCCGGTCACTCCGAGCCTTCGTCAGCTCGTGATCGTGGATCGAAAAGATCTCTACAAAGGTAAGCCTGTCAAAACCTTGACGGAAGGAAAATCGTCAAAGGGCGGCAGAAACAATCATGGGCGGGTCACTGTTCGCTTTCGCGGCGGCGGCCATAAGCAGGCGTACCGCCTGGTCGATTTCAAGCGGAGGAAGCTTGACATCGCGGCTAAAGTCGAGCGGATCGAATATGATCCGAACCGTACCGCTTTCATCGCGCTCATTCGTTATGCTGATGGAGAGCTTTCGTACATCCTAGCTCCCCAGCGGCTGGCTGTTGGCGACGAAGTTGTGTCCGGACAGCAGGTCGACGTGAAGCCCGGCAACGCCATGCCTGCGGCGAACATCCCAGTTGGCACGATCGTGCACAATGTCGAAATGAAGATCGGCAAGGGGGGCTCGATCGCCCGCTCGGCGGGCGCCTATGCTCAGATCGTCGGACGCGATCAGGGCTACGTCATCTTGCGCCTTAATTCTGGGGAGCAGCGGCTGGTCCATGGTCAATGTTTCGCGTCTATAGGATCGGTCTCCAATCCCGACCATATGAACACGTCGATCGGCAAGGCTGGCCGCTCGCGTTGGCTCGGGCGACGCCCGCACAATCGGGGCGTCACCATGAACCCGATCGACCATCCTCACGGCGGCGGCGAAGGTCGCACCTCGGGCGGTCGTCATCCGGTCACTCCCTGGGGTAAGCCGACCAAGGGCAAGAAGACACGCAGCAACAAGTCAACTGATCGTTTCATCGTGTCCTCGCGGCACGCGCGCAAGAAGAAGGGCTGATCCATGGCTCGCTCTATTTGGAAGGGACCGTTCGTCGACGGCTATCTTCTCAAGAAGGCCGACGTTTCGCGCGGCTCGGGCCGTTCGGAGGTCATCAAGATCTGGAGCCGCCGCTCCACGATCCTCCCTCAATTCGTGGGCCTCACTTTTGGGGTTCATAATGGCCATAAGCATATCCCGGTCAATGTCACGGAAGACATGATCGGCCACAAGTTCGGCGAATTTGCTCCGACCCGCACCTTCCATGGGCACGCGGCGGACAAGAAGTCCAAGAGAGGCTAAAGCCGATGTCGAAGCCCAATAATCCGCCACGGATCGCGGAAAACGAGGCAAAGGCGGTAGCGCGAATGCTGCGCGTTTCGCCGCAGAAGCTCAATCTCCTGGCCCAACTCATTCGGGGCAAAAAGGTGGATCGTGCGCTCGCTGATCTTGAATTTTCCCGCAAGCGTAGCGCGCTTGACGTCAAAAAGACGCTGGAGAGCGCCATTGCTAACGCGGAGAACAATCACGGTCTCGACGTGGATGATCTAGTCGTGGCTCAAGCCTTCGTCGGCAAGGCGCTCGTCATGAAGCGTTTCCATGCGCGCGCTCGGGGTCGAGCCAGCCGGGTCGAGAAGCCGTTCTCGAATCTCACGATAATTGTCCGCGAAGTTCAAGCGCAGGCGCAGGCTTAAGGAAACGGTCATGGGACAGAAGGTCAATCCGATCGGGCTCCGCCTCGGCGTCAACCGCACCTGGGACTCGCGTTGGTTTGCGTCCAAGGGGGAATACGCCAAGCTTCTCCACGAAGACATTATGATCCGCGAGGCCGTGGCGAAGACGCTAAAGCAAGCGGCTGTGTCGCGTATCGTGATCGAGCGGCCACACAAAAAATGCCGCGTAACCATCTATTCCGCGCGCCCTGGCGTCGTAATCGGCAAGAAAGGCGCGGACATCGACAAGGTTCGCAAACTTGTGAGCAAGCTCACGGGAAGCGAAGTGGTTATCAATATTGTCGAGGTGCGCAAGCCGGAAATCGAGGCGGCCCTGGTGGCTGACTCTATCGCACAGCAACTTGAGCGTCGCGTAGCCTTCCGGCGCGCGATGAAAAGGGCGGTGCAATCCGCGATGCGTCTCGGAGCTCAAGGGATTCGCATCAATTGTTCAGGCCGCTTGGGCGGCGCGGAGATTGCTCGCCTGGAATGGTATCGCGAGGGTCGGGTGCCATTGCACACGTTGCGCGCGGACGTCGATTACGGTGTCGCCACCGCTCACACCGCCTATGGCGCCTGCGGCATCAAGGTATGGATCTTCAAGGGCGAGATCCTCGAGCACGATCCAATGGCGCAGGAGAAACGCTTCGCGGAGCAATCGGGGGGCGGCGGCGAGCACCATGGTGAGCGCGAGCGCGGCGATCGCGATCGCGGCCGCCGTCGGGAGCCGAGGGACGCCGCGTAAAGCGGGTTTTACTTCGAGCCCGCTCGAGGATCACAGCAGTGGGCTCTAAAGCCGAATTCGAGAGTTCGACATCATGTTGCAACCCAAACGAACGAAGTTCCGCAAGGCCTTCAAAGGCCGCATTCACGGCGCCGCAAAGGGCGGTTTCACGCTGAACTTCGGGCAGTTCGGCCTGAAGGCCTTGGAGCCCGAACGTATTACCGCTCGCCAAATCGAGGCGGCGCGTCGCGCAATGACCCGCCATATGAAGCGCGCCGGCCGCGTGTGGATCCGTATTTTCCCGGATCTGCCGATATCCGCGAAGCCGACTGAAGTTCGTATGGGTAAGGGCAAGGGCGCTCCAGAGTATTGGGCGGTTCGTGTCGCTCCAGGCCGCATCATGTTCGAGATCGATGGCGTGCCGGCGCCACTGGCCCGCGAGGCGTTGACTCTGGCCGCGGCTAAACTGCCGATCAAAACGCGATTCATCGAGCGTATCGCCGAGTGAGGATTTGACATTATGAAAGCCAGGCAGCATCTGTCCGATCTTCGCGCCTTCTCCGAGGACCAGTTGAGCGACGAAGTCCTCAAACTGAAGAAAGAGCAGTTCAATTTGCGCTTCCAACGCGCTTCGGGGCAGCTCGAAAACACCTCGCGCGTTCGCGTCGTAAGGCGTGAAATCGCGAGGATTAAAACAATCGCCGCGCAGAAGCGCGACCAGCAGCAAGGTTGAGTGACCGCCATGCCGAAGCGAATTCTCCAAGGCATTGTCGTCAGCGACAAGCAGAACAAGACCGTGGTGGTCAAGGTAGAGCGCCGGTTCACGCATCCTCTGTTTCAGAAGACCGTGCGGCGCACTAAAAACTACCATGCGCACGATGAGGCCAACGCCTGCAAATTAGGCGACGAAGTAACGATCGAAGAAACCGCGCCGATCTCGAGATTGAAGCGTTGGCGCGTCGTTGAAAGCGCTCCCAAGGCCTGAACGTCGAGAGCGGCAGTGACAATTCCGGACGAAGTCGGCGGCGCCGAAACCAGACCGGAGAAAAGAGGCGGATAAGCCATGATTCAGATGCAGACAAATCTCGATGTCGCCGACAATTCCGGCGCGCGCCGGGTCATGTGCATCAAGGTGCTGGGCGGTTCTAAGCGGAAATACGCGAGCGTGGGCGACATCATTGTTGTGTCGATCAAGGAGGCGATTCCGCGCGGTCGTGTGAAAAAAGGCGATGTTCTCAAGGCCGTTGTGGTTCGCACCGCCAAGGACATCAAGCGCGCCGATGGATCGACGATCAGATTCGACACCAATGCCGCAGTGCTGATCAACAACCAGAAAGAGCCGATCGGCACCCGTATCTTCGGGCCGGTTCCTCGCGAATTGCGCGCCAAAAATCACATGAAGATCATTTCGCTCGCACCGGAGGTGCTCTAATGGCCGCGAAAATAAAGAAGGGCGACAAGGTAGTCGTTCTCGCTGGCCGCGACAAGGGTCGCACCGGCGAGGTGATCAAGGTCAACCCCCGCGAGGGCCGCGCGATCGTCGAGGGCGTGAACCAGGTCAAACGGCACCAGCGTCAGACCAAGGATCGCGAAGCCGGCATCGTCACTAAATCGGCGACCATTGATTTGTCGAATATCGCGATCGCCGATCCCAAAGATGGAAAACCGACTCGAGTCGGATTCAAGATTCTCGACGACGGCCGCAAGGTTCGCGTCGCAAAGCGTTCCGGAGAACAGATCGATGGCTGAGGAAAAAAAGCCGAAGGCCGCAAAACCTGCAGAAAAGGCAGCCAAGGCTGGGGCGGCTGACGCCGGTTCGAAGAAATCCGGCAAGGTCAAATCGGTGTCGACCGAAGCGGTCGGCGCGCCGAAGGCGTCTGCTTCCGTTGACGGTTATACGCCGCGCATGAGAAAGCACTTCGAAGAAGTGGTTCGCGCCGAAATGACGGAGCGTTTCGGCTACAAGAACCCACTCGAAGTTCCTGTGATCGACAAGATTGTGTTGAACATGGGCGTTGGGGAAGCGGTCAACGACTCGAAAAAGGTCACCGTGGCCGCAGCGGATCTCGCGCTCATTGCCGGTCAAAGGCCGGTGATAACCCGGGCGCGTCTGGCGATATCGACTTTCAAGGTTCGCGAAAATATGCCGATCGGCGCGAAGGTCACTCTTCGCAAGACTCGCATGTATGAATTTCTTGATCGCCTGATAACGATCGCTCTTCCGCGCGTTCGAGACTTCCGCGGCCTCAATCCAAAATCTTTCGACGGCCGGGGTAATTACGCGCTGGGTATCAAGGAGCACATCGTGTTCCCGGAGATCGACTATGACAAAGCCGAGTCGATTCTTGGTATGGACGTCATCGTATGCACCACGGCCAAGACCGATGAGGAAGCGCGCGCCTTGCTGAAGGCGTTCAATTTCCCGTTCCGGCAGTGAGGCTTAGAGCCTCAAACGCGGCAACTGTAAAGGCAAGATCAGATGGCCAAAAAGAGCGCGATAGAAAACAATAAGCGGAAGGCGAAGCTGGTAAAGACGCTCGCTGGTCGCCGCGCCCGCCTGAAAGCGGCGGCCGGGGACAAGGAGTTGTCGGTGGAAGAGCGATTTGAAGCTCGCTTGAAACTTGCCGAAATGCCTCGTAACTCGGCGCCGAACAGAGTGCGCAATCGCTGCGAGGTATCTGGTAGACCGCGCGGTTTCTATCGCAAATTGAAAATGTCTCGTATCGCTTTGCGCGAACTTGGTTCTCGTGGCTTGGTGCCGGGCCTCGTGAAGTCCAGCTGGTAAGGGGGGAGTAATGGCTATCAACGACCCGTTGGGCGATTTGCTCACCCGTATCCGCAACGCACAGATGCGCCGCAAGGACAAGGTTTCGACGCCGGGCTCCAAGTTGCGCGCCCATGTGCTCGATGTGCTGAAGGACGAAGGCTACATCCGAGGCTACAGCACGACCGATTTCGGAAACGGCCGAACGGAATTCGAGGTGGAGCTTAAGTATTTCGACGGCCAACCGGTGATTAAGCAGATCGAGCGCGTTTCGCGGCCTGGTCGGCGTGTCTATGCGGACGTAAATAGCGTGCCGCGTGTCGCCAACGGGCTCGGCGTGACGATTGTGTCGACGCCGAAGGGCGTGATGGCCGATCATATGGCCCGTGAGCAGAATGTTGGCGGCGAGGTCTTGTGCAAGGTGTTCTGACCTGCGCGAAACCATACCATACAGGAATATAAGTCATGTCTCGTATCGGCAAAAAGCCCGTCGTCATTCCTGCCGGAGTCACCGCCAAAGTCGAAGGCCAGCTTGTTTCCGTCAAGGGCGCGAAAGGTCAACTGGAGTTCCGGGTGCCGGACGAGGTGGCTGTCGTCCATCAGGATAACGCGATCAAGGTTGACCCGCGCAATGAAACCAAGCGCGCTCGCTCGCTGTGGGGAACGTCTCGCGCTCAGGTAAACAACTTGGTCGTCGGCGTCACCTCGGGTTTCGAGAAAAAGCTCGAGATCAACGGCGTTGGTTATCGTGCGGCGGTGCAAGGAAAAAGCTTACAGCTGGCTCTTGGATATTCTCACGATGTGAATTATCCGATTCCGGCGGGCATCACGATCACGACGCCGAAGCCCACGGAAATCACGATCTCCGGCGTCGACAAGCGCCAGGTCGGTCAGATCGCCGCTGAAATCCGGGCGCTGCGCGGACCTGAGCCTTATAAGGGCAAGGGTGTGAAATACGCCAACGAATTCATCTTCCGTAAGGAAGGCAAGAAGAAGTAAGGAACGCCGCCATGGCCAGGGATGTTCAACTCGAAACTCGCCGCAAGCTGCGCGTACGTCGCGCGATCCGCGCGCGCGCTTATGGGCGTCCGCGTTTGTCGGTTTTTCGCTCTTCGAAGCAGATCTATGCTCAGATCATCGACGATGAAAATGGCGTTACTGTCGTCGCAGCGTCGTCGCTGGAAAAGGCTAACCGCGAATCCCTGAAGACGGGGGCGAATATCGACGCCGCCAAGGTTGTAGGCAAGCTGATCGCAGAACGCGCGGCGGCCAAGGGGATCAAGACCGTGGTCTTTGATCGCGGCTCTTACATGTATCACGGCCGTGTAAAGGCGCTCGCCGAGGGTGCTCGCGAAGGCGGTCTGGATTTCTGACATTCTGGAATGGGGCGACTACTCAGGTCGTTGGATTTCAGGTGTATTCGAAGCGAGCGGCCGTCGTGCCGCGTAAGTGACGGAAAATTGAAATGGCGCGTGAATCGGAAGGCGGTCGCGGTCGCGACCGCGATAGGGACGAACGCGACAGCGAGTTTGTGGATCGTCTGGTTCACATTAACCGCGTCGCGAAAGTGGTGAAAGGGGGCCGCCGTTTCGGTTTCGCTGCGCTGGTCGTGGTTGGCGATCAGAAGGGCAGGGTCGGCTTCGGTCACGGAAAGGCCCGCGAGGTGCCGGAGGCGATCCGAAAAGCAACGGAAGCGGCGAAGCGGGGACTGATTCGCGTGCCGCTTCGCGAGGGGCGCACCCTTCATCACGACGTCAACGGTCGGCATGGCGCTGGGCGCGTTGTGTTGCGCGCGGCTCCTCCCGGCACCGGAATTATCGCCGGCGGCCCGATGCGCGCGGTGTTCGAGACGCTCGGCGTCCACGACGTCGTTGCGAAGAGCCAGGGTTCCTCGAATCCCTACAACATGATCCGCGCGACTTTCGACGCTCTTGGGCGCGAAGACTCGCCGCGCGCGATCGCCGCGCGTCGGACGCTAAAGGTTTCCGCCCTTCAGGCGCGACGCCAGGGCGTCGACGCCGAAGCCGCCGACGCTTGAGGGGAACCATCGCAATGACGACCACCAAGACCATCACGGTCGAGCAAACCGGTAGTGCGATTGGGCGCCCCGAGCGTCAGCGCAAAACCCTGTTGGGCCTCGGGCTCACCAGAATCGGGCGGCGTCGCACGCTTGAGGATACAGCCGCTGTGCGCGGGCTGATCGCCAAGGTGTCGCATCTCGTCAAAATCGTCGACGGGAAGTGAGGGCGGACCAATGGTGAAACTCAATGAACTCTCGGACAATCCCGGCGCTGTCAAAGATCGGATTCGCGTCGGTCGCGGCATCGGCTCCGGAAAAGGGAAGACCGGCGGGCGCGGCGTTAAAGGCCAGAAGGCTCGCACCGGCGTTGCGATCAAGGGTTTCGAAGGCGGGCAGATGCCGCTGCATCGCCGGCTGCCGAAGCGCGGCTTCCACAATCCGTTTTCGACCGATTACAACGAAGTCAACATCGGTCGAATTCAGCAACTGGTCGACGCGGGCAAGTTAAACCCCTCGGCGACGGTCACCAACGAGGCTCTCATCGCTGTTGGTTTGATTTCCAAGCCGCGCGACGGTGTTAAGATTCTCGGGCAGGGCGCCATTACGGCGAAGCTGGCTTTCGAAGTGGCGGCGGCGTCGAAGTCGGCGATCGCGGCGATCGAGGGCGCTGGCGGCGCTGTAAAGCTTCTTTCGGCGCCCGCCGCGGAATAAAAGGGAAGTGACGCAATCGCCCCGGGCGGGCGGTTGCGCCTTTTTTTTTCGTCGCACTTCTTCGCGACAGATGATAGAAGCCGACCGTCGTCGCAGCAGCGACGCCAAAAGCAATAAAGCGCCGCGTGGGTCTCGCATCCCTGACGGGCTAATGTGAAGAGGGGATTCGTCCATGGCATCGGCAGCGGAACAGCTTGCGGCCAACGTCAATCTCTCCAGCTTCGGCAAAGCCGACGAGCTGAAAAAGCGCATATGGTTCACGCTGGCGGCGCTCGTCGTTTATCGACTGGGGACCTATGTGCCGCTTCCCGGCATCGACCCCGAAGCCTTTGCGAAAAGCTTTTTTGGACAGTCGAAGGGCGTTCTGGAGCTCTTCAATATGTTCGCCGGGGGCGCCGTGCAGCGGCGCGCCATCTTCGCCCTGAACATTATGCCTTATATTTCGGCGTCGATCATCATTCAGCTGTTGACCAGCGTGATTCCCTCGCTTGAGGCCGTGAAAAAGGAGGGTGAGCAGGGGCGGAAGGTTCTCAACCAATATACGCGCTATCTCACCGTTGTTCTCGCGACTTTCCAGGCATACGGAATGGCGATTGGGCTCGAGGGCCAACAAGGCGTCGTCACCGAGCCAGGTCTTTTCTTCCGCTTGACGACAGTGGTGACGCTAGTCGGCGGAACAATGTTCTTAATGTGGCTGGGTGAGCAAATCACCTCGCGGGGAATCGGCAATGGCTCGTCGTTGATCATCTTCGCGGGTATCGTGGCGGCGTTCCCATCCGCGATTGTTTCGACTCTCGAACTAGGTCGCCAGGGCGCAATTTCGACAGGGTTGATCCTGGGCGTCATCCTGATGTCCTTGCTCGTCGTCGGCTTCATCGTCTTCATGGAGCGCGCGCAGCGCCGCTTGCTGATAACTTATCCGAAGCGGCAACACGGCAACCGAGTGTACGAAGGGCAGAGCTCGTTTCTTCCGCTGAAGCTCAATACTTCGGGCGTCATTCCGCCGATTTTCGCCTCTTCGTTGCTTCTGTTGCCGACGACCATCGCGAATTTTTATCAGACGCAAGGGACGGATAATGTTTTCGCGGCGATTTCCGCTTATTTCGGGCATGGTCGACCCCTCTACATGCTGTCCTATGTCGGGTTGATCGTATTCTTTGCGTTCTTCTACACCGCCATCGTGTTCAACCCGAGCGAAACCGCCGACAATCTTAAGAAACATGGCGGCTTCGTCCTTGGCATTCGCCCCGGCGAACGGACCGCCAAGGAGATCGACACTATTCTGATGCGCGTAACCGTGCTCGGAGCCGCTTATCTCGCGGTCATCTGCCTCTTGCCAGAAGCGCTGATTTCTTACGCTAATCTTCCGTTCTATTTCGGCGGCACCTCGCTTCTGATTGTCGTCAGCGTGACCATGGACACCGTGGCGCAGATTCACGGCCATTTGCAGGCTGGACAATATGAGGGGCTGATCCGCAAGGCCAAGCTTCGGGGTGGGAAGCGCGCAAGATGAGGCTGATACTGCTTGGCCCTCCGGGCGCCGGTAAGGGCACTCAGGCGGCCCGGCTCGTCGCTAAATACGGAATTGTTCAGCTTTCGACTGGAGACATGCTGAGGGCCGCCGTTTCGGCGGGAACTCCGCTTGGCGTTCAGGCGAAGGAGATCATGAACCGCGGCGACCTCGTTCCCGATCGGCTCGTCATTGATCTCATCGACCAGCGTATCGATGCGCCGGACGCTGCGCCGGGTTTCATCCTGGACGGGTTTCCCCGCACAGTAGCTCAGGCCGAAGCCCTGGATGCCTTGCTGGAAAAGAAGAACATGAGGCTCGACGCGGTCGTTGAGCTTGTGATCGACGAAAGTGAATTGCTGAGCCGGGTCGAAAACCGCGTTCGCGAGACTCTCCGGGCCGGTGGCGCCGCGCGGGCCGACGACAATCCGGAAAGCCTCAAGATCCGTCTGGAGGCTTATCGAAAGCAAACCGCGCCAGTGTCGGCATATTACGCGTGCAAGGGCGCGCTGAAGCAGGTGGACGGAATGGAGCCGATAGAGACCGTTGGGCAAGCCATCGATCGCGCCATTGCCGCCTAATTCCTGCTCCACGCGATCCTAAAGCGCTGCTCCGGAACATGGTCGTGACCCGGTTTTGTGGGCTGGATTTCGGGACGTCTAACTCAACTGTGGCCTGCGATATCGACGGCGTGGTCAAGCTCGTCTCGGTCGAAGGCGCAGAAAGGACGCTTCCCAGCGCAGTTTTTTTTCAGTTCAGCGACGGTTCCGCGTCCTTGGGGCGGGCCGCCCTCGATCGCTACGCCGATGGTGTCGAAGGTCGGCTGATGCGCAGCCTGAAGTCCATTCTTGGCGGCGCGCTCATGGACGAAACGACGCGGATCAAGTCTCGCGTCTATACGTTCAAGGAAATCATCGGTCTTGTACTGGGGCGACTGAAGGCTGCCGGGGAGGCTGCCGCTGGCGGAGAGATCGAACGGGTCGTGCTCGGGAGGCCCGTGCATTTTGTCGACGATAACCCGGAAGCCGATCGTAGCGCTCGAGACGCGTTGGAGGAGATCGCAAGGTCGCAGGGCTTCCGTGAAATCGCGTTTCAGTACGAGCCAATCGCCGCAGCATTGGCCTATGAGCAAACCGTCGACCGGGAACAATACGCGTTGATCGCCGATATCGGGGGCGGCACCTCCGACTTTTCCGTCGTGCGCGTTTCTCCAAAAGGGCGAACGCGGGAGGATCGCAGCAAGGACGTGTTGTCGAATAGAGGGGTGCATATAGGCGGAACCGATATCGACCGGCTGCTTTGCCTGCGGGCCGTGATGCCTCTTTTCGGGAGCGTGTCCGAAAGGCGGGGAGATTTCGGGGAAAAAATACTACCGGTTCCAAACTCCTATTTCGTGGATCTATCGACGTGGCATTTGATCAACCGTTTATATAAGCCCGAAGTCGTCAGGGAGCTGAAAAGCCTCCTGCGTCATTCATTGGCGCCCCGGTTGATTGAAAGGTTGATTAAAGCCATCGAGCACAAAAAAGGGCACTCGATCGCCATCGCCGTCGAGGCTGCGAAAGTGAAACTCTCCGGCGATCTTGAAGCCAGGATTGATTTGACGGAGATCGAAGCGGAACTGTCGGTCGATGTGAAGCGCGTCGATCTCGATGAGGCCATTGCGAATAGGCTCTTGCGACTCTCCGATTGTCTTGGCGCCACGATTCGCGCCTCGGGCTTAAACGCGGAGCGCATCGACGCCGTCTTTCTCACTGGTGGGTCGACAGCGATACCGGCGGTCCGCGACACGGTGACGGCTTTGACCCCAGGCGCCACGATCATAGAGGGCGATCGTTTTGGCGCCGTCGGACTGGGGTTGGGCTTGGACGCCCAGCAAAAATTTAGATAATAAAGCATCAGGCTCTAAAGCCCGGTCGCGCCGCGTTGATTAAAGCCAACGTTGTTTTTTGTCTTGACTCCGCGGAAGACGCTCGTTATCGCCAGTTATCGCTAGCAAAGGGAAGCGCCCGGTCGCCGGGAGCTTCCGTTTTTGCGTTCAGGCGAGCCGCAGGGGCCGGCCTCCACCGGACGCGGGCTTAACGCGACGCCTTTGGCGTTGCTGGACAACGCGCCGCTGTTCGCGGCGTAGCAAATGGAGCAAGAAATTGGCCCGTATAGCAGGCGTCAACATCCCGACGAACAAGCGCGTCGTCATTGCGCTTCAATATATCCATGGCGTTGGTCCGAAAACCGCGCAGGAAATTTGCTCGAGGGTCAATATTCCGGCCGAGCGGCGCGTTTCTCAACTCACCGACGCCGAAGTGCTTCAGATTCGCGAGGCCATCGACCGCGACTATCTCGTGGAAGGCGATCTGCGCCGCGAAGTGGCCATCAATATCAAGCGTCTGATGGATCTTGGCTGCTATCGCGGCCTGCGTCACCGTCGTCAGTTGCCGGTGCACGGCCAGCGCACCCACACCAACGCCCGCACGCGCAAGGGCAAAGCTAAGCCCATCGCGGGCAAGAAGAAATAGTGGGAATGACGCGTGCTGCTTGTGCGCGATGACAAGGTTCCATAGGGGCGGCGACTTCCGCCCCCCATATTCCACACCCCTAGCGCCTGGAACTACGGGCGCGTTTGAAGGATCAAAATAATGGCTAAGGAAACCACCCGCGTTCGCCGCAAGGAGAGGAAGAACATCGTCTCCGGCGTCGCGCATGTGAACTCCACCTTCAACAACACGATGATCACCATCACTGACGCCCAGGGCAATACGGTCTCTTGGTCGTCGGCGGGAACAATGGGTTTCAAGGGATCGAGAAAATCGACCCCTTATGCGGCGCAGATGGCGGCGGAAGACGCCGCGCGCAAAGCGGGTGAGCATGGCGTTCGCTCGCTGGAGGTCGAAGTTTCGGGGCCGGGCTCTGGTCGCGAATCGGCTCTACGCGCGCTGCAAGCGGCAGGGTTCACCGTCACGTCCATTCGCGACGTCACTCCCATTCCCCACAATGGTTGCCGTCCCCGCAAGCGTCGCCGCGTCTGATCTAAAGGCGCAAGACTTTCGGCGCGGCCCGCAAGGACAGTTGCTCGGAGTCTTCGCCGAATATTTCAAATACTGAATTTACGCGCGCTCCGGCCGGCATTCGCCGGCGCCGCAAACGTGAAGCTCAAGGAAAGGCGCCCAAGTGAGCATCCAGAAGAACTGGCAGGAACTCATTAAGCCGAACAAGCTCGTCGTCATTCCTGGCGATGATTCGCGCCGCCAGGCGACCGCCATCGCCGAGCCGCTGGAGCGCGGGTTTGGTCAGACCCTCGGCAATTCCCTTCGCCGCATCCTGCTCTCTTCTCTGCAGGGAGCCGCGATCACCTCGATCCACATCGATGGCGTTCTTCATGAATTTTCGTCGATCCCCGGCGTCCGGGAAGACGTGACCGACATGGTTTTGAACATAAAGGACATCGCGGTCAAATATCACGGCGAAGGACCCAAGCGCTTGACGCTGAAGAAATTGGGGCCGGGCGTCGTGATGGCGGGAGATATCCAGACCACCGGCGACGTTCAGATCCTTAATCCCCAACTCGTCATCTGCACGCTTGACGAAGGCGCCGAGATTCGCATCGAATTCACGATCTCGACCGGCAAGGGCTATGTGCCGGCGGAGCGTAATCGGGCGGAAGACGCGCCGATCGGGCTCATTCCGGTGGACAGTCTTTTTTCCCCGGTGAAAAAGGTCAGCTATCGCGTGGAAAACACGCGCGAAGGGCAGGTGCTCGACTATGACAAGCTGACCTTGACGGTGGAGACCAACCGCGCGATCAGCCCCGAGGACGCGCTGGCTTTCGCCGCCCGCATTCTCCAGGATCAACTTAACGTATTCGTCAATTTCGACGAGCCGCGCCGCGAGGAAGTCGCGCCGTCGATACCGCAACTCGCTTTCAATCCGGCGCTGCTGAAGAAGGTGGACGAGCTTGAGCTGTCGGTGCGTTCGGCCAACTGCCTGAAGAACGACAATATCGTCTATATCGGCGACCTCATTCAGAAATCGGAAGCGGAAATGCTTCGCACGCCGAACTTCGGGCGTAAATCACTCAACGAAATCAAGGAAGTGTTGGCGCAGATGGGTCTGCACCTCGGCATGGAAGTCGCCGGCTGGCCGCCGGAGAACATCGACGACCTGGCCAAGCGCTTCGAAGAACACTACTAAGCCGCCCCTCGAGGGCTGAAAGAGACGGCCGTACCTTGGCACGGCGGCCGCATAAGAACGGAGAGAGCCAATGTATCATCGTAACAAAAAGCGCCGCTTTGGCCGCACCCACGAGCACCGCAAAGCGATGTTCGCCAATATGGCGCAGGCCCTGATCAAGCATGAGCAGATCGTCACCACTCTTCCCAAGGCGAAGGATTTGCGTCCAGTGGTCGAAAAGCTGGTAACGCTGGGCAAGCGTGGCGACCTTCACGCGCGCCGCCAGGCTATCGCGCAAATCAAGGACGTGGCGCTGGTGAAGAAGCTCTTCGACGTGCTGGGGCCGCGCTACAAGGAGCGTAACGGCGGCTATACCCGCGTGCTCAAGGCCGGTTTCCGTTACGGCGACAATGCCCCGCTTGCGGTGATCGAATTTGTGGACCGCGACGTCGACGCCAAAGGCCAGGATTCCGGCCCGGTTCAGACCGAGGAAGCGGCGTAAGACCGCTTTCGGGAAAACCGAACCGAGGGCGGCCGCGCGCGATGTGGTCGCCCTCTTTATTTGTCTATTTCCGCTCCAATGGCGCGTTCAGGATCCATCTGTGGCCGAAAGGGTCTCGCACGGAGGCATAGCGCGTGCCCCAAAATGAATTGGTGGGCTGGGTCTCGATCCTGCCACCGAACTTCGCCGCGCGTTCGCAAATCTCATCGATCTGATCGGGCGTTTCATATTCGAGGCTTACGGACATGATGGCGAGATCGCCCGGCACCGGCGCACGGGTCTGTCCGAGTTCCGGAAAGGCGTCCGCCAGCATCACCGAACCCCCGTTGATGTTCAGTTCGCAATGCGCGATACGCAAGCCGTCCACGGCGGGCATGAGCGCGCGTTGAGTGGCGCCGAAGGCGCCGGCGTAAAAAGCGATGGCCGCCGTCGCCGGCGAGACCGTCAGGTAGGGCGCGACCTTGGGGCGTGTCATGGCTTTTCCTCTCCTTCGGGCGTCGGGACCGAGTCTCCCCAGACAACCTTTCGCATAATTTGAAAGGAAGCTTTATCCCGTTTGGCGACAATCGCCTGTTTGAGGCCGCGCGGGCCGCAAAGGCGAAGCTCCAAGCCCCATTTGGAGGCGCGCGGATGAGCGACGACTCGCGCGCCGCGCGGTGGTGACGTGTTCCGGAAGGCTATGAGATAACAGTATTTTTCGTCCTCGAACGGAACTTCGCCGGCCTTGAGGAGCTTGTGGTCTCGCGAGCGTGGGAGCCGGGCGGCGAAATGGCACCACTCTGGCGGTGCGAGCGGGCAGGGCCGCTCGTGCGGACAGGGGAGAGCGATTCGCGCTCCAAGACGGATAAGGCGCTCGCGCGTCGTCATCAGCCTCTCATGGTCCCTCGGCGTGCCGGGTTCGACGATGATCAGCGCCTCTCGGGCGTGCGCCCAGAGTCCCTCCACTACCACGCCGAGAGCGCCGTCGGAAATTTCGGTCAGCGCATAGCTGGCGACGACGAGATCGGCCTCCGCGTCTCCGCCGGGAATGGCGGCGAGATCGGTTCTAAGGAGTTTCGCTTTGACGAGCGCCGCGTGCCGGCTCGACGCTCGCAACCACTCAACGAGAGCGAGGAACGCTGGGTTTTTATCGAGAAGACTGACGGCGCCGATGTTCGGCCATGCCTCTAGCGCGGCGAAGGAAGCGCTGGCTAATCCGCAACCGGCGTCGAGAAGGCTCGTTGGCGAAAACGCGGGGGCTTCCGCCAGGAGCCTGCGTAGAATGGCGGCGTTGGCGGCGTAAGTGGCGGGCAGACGGGTCAGAGCGTAAGCGAGAGCGTCCTCTTCGCCGCGCAGCAATTCCTGCGAGGATCGCCGCGCGCGGAAGCCCGACGACAGATGCGACGCGCGCTCGGCCAAAGCCTTGCGGCCACGTCCCTCGAGGAGGATTCCAATTGCGTTCGACAATTCCGCGGGGAGCGCGGCCCATGCCAGGGAAGCTGGATGCTGGTTCATGGCGGATACATACTTCCACGAGGCGCGCGATGCGCGTAAAAGACCATCAAACATCATTGCCAGAGCCGCCGCATCGCGGCGAGAGGAACGAAAATGTCAGCCAATTCCGCCGCCCCGCGCACTCTCTACGACAAGATATGGGACGACCACGTCGTCGACAGCCAGGCGGACGGCTCCTGCCTCCTCTATATCGATCGCCACCTCATTCACGAAGTCACAAGCCCGCAGGCCTTCGAAGGTCTGCGCATGACCGGCCGCAAAGTTCATTCGCCCGAGCGGACGCTCGCCGTCGTGGATCATAATGTACCCACCACCGACCGCTCGAAGCCCATCGAGGATCCCGAGAGCCGCGCCCAGGTCGGGCAGCTTGCGATCAACGCGAGCGAATTCGGCGTGGAATATTACAATGAACACGACAGCCGCCAGGGCGTCGTCCATATCGTGGGTCCCGAGCAGGGCTTCACGCTGCCTGGAACCACGATCGTTTGCGGCGACAGCCACACCTCGACGCATGGCGCGTTCGGGGCGCTGGCGCATGGCATCGGCACATCGGAGGTGGAGCATGTCCTGGCCACGCAGACGCTGATCCAGAAGAAAGCCGCCAACATGCTGGTGCGCGTCGACGGCAAGCTTGCACCCGGCGCCACCGCGAAGGACATTATTCTCGCGATCATTGGCGAAATCGGCACCGCAGGCGGCACCGGCCATGTCATCGAATACGCCGGCGAGGCCATTCGGGATCTTTCCATGGAAGGCCGCATGACGGTCTGCAACATGTCAATCGAGGCCGGAGCGCGCGCGGGCCTCGTGGCGCCAGACGAGAAGACTTACGCCTATCTGAAGGATCGCCCGAAGGCGCCAAAGGGCGACATCTTCGACGCCGCTCGTCGCTACTGGGATACGCTGCGCAGTGACGAGTGCGCGCATTTTGACCGTGTGATCGAACTCGACGCCTCCGATCTGCCGCCTATCGTGACCTGGGGCACGAGCCCCGAGGACGTGGCTACGATCGCGGGCGTCGTGCCCACTCCCGACGCGGCGAAGAGTCCGGCGAAGCGCGCCGCCATCGTCCGCGCGCTAGAATATATGGGCCTCAAAGGCGGGGAGAAATTGACTGACATCGCCATTGATCGCGTTTTCATCGGCTCTTGCACCAATGGCCGGATCGAGGATCTGAGGGCGGCGGCGGATATGGTCAAAGGTAAAAAAGTCAACGCGCGGGTCAACGCCATGGTAGTGCCGGGTTCGGGCCTCGTGAAAGCCCAGGCCGAAGCCGAAGGCCTCGACAAAATTTTCCTTGCCGCTGGTTTCGATTGGCGAGAGCCCGGTTGCTCCATGTGTCTCGCCATGAATCCGGACCGGTTGGCTCCGGGAGAACGCTGCGCCTCGACATCGAACCGCAATTTCGAGGGCCGTCAGGGATTCCGGGGCCGCACTCATCTCGTTTCCCCGGCCATGGCGGCGGCGGCGGCGATCGCCGGCCATTTCGTGGACGTTCGCGACTGGAGTTGAGCCGGTTGCTCGGAGAGCGGACGCGGCGGGAACGAAACATGAGAGGCTGAACATTGATGGAGCACGGTCCGAAGGGCGCCGGTCTTGCTGGGCTGAGGGCGCCGACGCTCGAGGAAATCGAGACTTTAGCGCATTCGGCCTATGCCTCTCTGCCGTCCCGTTTCGTCAGCCTGTGTGAAGGCCTGGTCATTCGGGTCGAGGATTTTCCTGACGACGAGACCCTCGACGAAATGCAATGCGAGACCGAATACGATCTTCTTGGTCTATTTAATGGGAGAGGGCTGACGCAATCCCGGCATCTCTCCGAAACCGGCGACGAGCCGAATATGATCTGGCTCTATCGCCGCCCGATTCTGGACTTTTGGGCTGACGGCGAAGAAAGTCTTGGCGAGATCGTCACTCACGTCCTCGTGCATGAAATCGGTCACCATTTCGGCCTCTCGGACGAGGATATGGCCGCCATGGAGACACAAGCCGGTTAAAGCGCGCCCGCGCGTCCCGCGGTTGGAAGAGTCGCTCGGGGCGCTTGCAGCGCGAGCGCTGCATGGAATAAAAAGCCGTCAATGTTCATTCATTGGCCTTTCGCGGCAAACGGAAGGCCCAAGCGACGGCTGGGAAATTGCATGTGTTGGAGTGGTGAGGCTTCTACAGTGCTGGCGACGATCGGCGTCAGCGGCGCTCTTTACGCGGCCTACAAAAAAGAGCCGGTCTCCCTGTGGGGCACGCTTTTATATTTCGCGACCATGGAGGCCTTGCAGGCCTATACCTATACGGTCATCAATCAGTGTTCCTTGCCATCGAACCAAATAGCGACGATTCTGGGTTATCTGCACATCGCCTTTCAGCCGTTTTTCATAAACGCGATCTCCATGCATTTCGTGCCCCAGAAGATCGCCGCGCGGCTTTACAAGCCCGTCTACGCGCTTTGCTTCGTTTCCTCGATCATCATGCTGTTGCAGCTTTATCCCTTCGAATGGGCGGGGCTTTGCGAGCCGGGCCGCGCGCTCTGCGCTGCAAGGCTTTGTTCCGTCAGCGGCAATTGGCATATCGCCTGGGACGTCCCCGCTAACGGCATCGGCAACTGGACTTATGAACACGGGCTCACGGGCTATTTCAGCTACAGTTTCGTCGCCTTCATCCTGCCGCTGATGTATGGCTCGTGGCGGTTCACGCTGTATCATTTCATCATGGGGCCGTTCATGGCTCGCATGTTGACCAATAATCTGAATGAAGCGCCGGCGGTGTGGTGCCTGCTGTCGATCGGCTTCCTGCTGATCGTCATCGAGACCCCGGTGCGCAGACTTCTCTATGTGAGATGGAACCTCCTCTGGAAGTGGTTCTTTGGATATGACGGCGCCGTGGCGCCGGAGTCCGCGCCCGCCCAAACCGGCGAGCAGACACCGGTCCTGGAGCAGGTCTAGATCGTCGAAGTCGCGCTTGGGTCATTGACACAGCCGCCGTCGCGCCTAAAACCGGGCCAAGATTTCACCGGAGATTAGTCCAGACATGCCGCATACCGGTCTCGAGAGCCTTATCACTGCCGCCTTCGACGATAGGGCGAACATCACCCCCGAGACCAAGGGCGACCTGCGCCACGCGGTCGAAAGCGCCCTGCGTCTGCTCGACGCGGGCAAGTTGCGCGTCGCCGAGAAGATCGAGGGTAAGGAAGGGCCGGACTCCTGGAAGGTGAACCAGTGGCTCAAGAAGGCTGTGCTGCTGTCGTTTCGCCTTAACGACATGGCGATGATCGCGGGCGGCCCCGGCGGCGGGGGCTGGTGGGATAAGGTTCCGTCCAAATTCGTCGGCTGGGGAGCCAAAGAGCACGCGGCGGCCGGTTTCCGCTCCGTGCCGGGCGCCATCGTGCGCCATTCCGCCTATATCGCGCCAGGCGCCATCCTGATGCCGTCCTTCGTCAATCTCGGCGCTTATGTCGACGCCGGAACCATGGTGGACACGTGGGTCACGGTCGGTTCTTGCGCCCAGATCGGCAAGAATGTGCATCTTTCGGGCGGGGTCGGCGTCGGCGGCGTGCTGGAGCCCTTGCAAGCCAATCCGACGATCATCGAGGACGACTGCTTTATTGGCGCGCGCTCGGAAGTCGTCGAAGGCGTCGTCATCGGGAAGGGGTCGGTGCTGTCGATGGGCGTGTTCATCGGCGCTTCGACCAAAGTCATCGACCGCGCTACCGGAAAGGTCCATTTTGGCTATGTGCCGCCTTATTCCGTGGTGGTCTCGGGCAGTCTGCCGGGCAAGTCCTTGCCGGATGGGTCGGCCGGGCCCTCGCTCTATTGCGCCGTGATTGTCAAAACGGTTGACGCGCAAACCCGGGGCAAAACCGGGATCAACGAACTGTTGAGGGACTGATGGCCGACCGGCCTTCGAGCGAGCGTCTTCGTTTCCTGTTCCGCACGGATCAGGGGCGGGTCGACCGCGACACCTGGCGGCGCGGCGCGCTTGCATTGCTCGCAATTCTCGCGCCGTTCTTGGGAGTCTGGTTGCTGCTGGCGCCATATGCAAACCACGATCTCTCCAAAACCCCTCTGTTCGATCCTATGGTCCTGCTGGCCTATTCCTATCTGCTCTTTTTCGCTTTTGTCGGGATGCTGATCGCCATCAGCTTCGTCAATCTCTCCGCCAAGCGTTTTCGCGACCTTGGGCGGCCCGCGCCCTTGGGGCTCGCCAGCCTTGCGCCGCTCGCGATTTTTCTCGACGGCGCGGCGCGCTGGCTACAGGTGCGCATCGTGGAAGTGATGCCGCATTGGCAGGTCTATTTCTTCGACGCCGCGGCGGCGCTGCTCGCCGTCTGGACGATTTACGAGTTGGGAGTCGCAAACAGGGCGAGCGCTCCGGAATGACCGCGCTTTCGCCGGCTGTCGCTCTCACGCGGGAGCTTCTACGCTGCCCCTCGGTGACGCCCGTCGACGCCGGGGCGCTCGAGGTTCTGGAGCGCATGCTGAGGTCGGCGGGCTTCGCTTGCGCGCGAAAAATTTTCAGCGAGCCGGGCGCGGCGGACGTCGACAATCTTTTTGCCAAATTCGGAACAGGCAGGCCGCATCTTGTCTTCGCGGGTCATACCGACGTCGTTCCGCCGGGCGACCTCCAGCGTTGGCGCTTTCAACCTTTCTCGGGCGAGATCGCCGAGGGAAAAATCTTCGGCCGCGGCGCTTCCGATATGAAAGGCGCCATAGCCGCCTTCGCCGTCGCCACTCTGGATTACCTGAGGCGCCATGGATCGGTCAAAGGCGCGATTTCCTTTTTGATCACGGGCGACGAGGAGGGTCCCTCAATCAACGGAACCGTGAAGCTGCTCGATTGGGCGCGGTCACAAGGCGAGATCTTCGACCATTGCATCGTCGGCGAACCGACGAATGTGAGCGCGCTCGGCGACATGATGAAGATTGGCCGGCGCGGTTCGCTCAACGGCTCCATCGTCGTGCGCGGCAAGCAGGGGCATGTCGCCTATCCCGAACGCGCCCATAATCCCGTCCCCGCCATCGCCCGCATCGCCGCCGCGCTCGCGGGCCATGAGTTGGATCGCGGAACCGCGCATTTCGCGTGTTCGAATCTCGAAGTCACGTCGATCGATGTCGGCAATCCGACGGTCAATGTCATTCCAGCGCAAGCGCGAATGAGCTTCAATGTCCGCTTCAACGACCTTTGGACCCCGGAAACATTGCAGGCGCGCATTCGCGAAATCGCCCAGGCGGCCGCGGGCGACACGGCGATAGAGATCGACTTCGCTCCTTGCAATGCGCGAGCTTTCCTGACCGAACCCGGAGCCTTCACCAGACTTGTCGCTCGGGCGATCGAGGAGGCGACCGGGCGCAAACCGGAACTTTCCACCACCGGCGGCACGTCCGACGCGCGCTTCATCGTGCGCGATTGTCCCGTGGTGGAGTTTGGCCTTCTCAACGAGACCATTCATGCGGTGGACGAGAACGCCAGTATCGCCGACATCGACGCCTTGACGGCGATCTATGGCCGCGTGCTCGAATATTATTTTGGAGCGCCATGACCAACATCGTTTCCCCCACGCCGAAGATTGGCGTCGAGATCGCGGGGGGCGTCGCCCGCGTAATGATCGACAACGCCGCGCGTCGCAACGCTTTCGACTTCTCCATGTGGCAGGCTCTGCCCGAAATCATGCGGGTGTTGGAGGATTTGGAAGACGCTCGCGTCGTTGTGCTGAGCGGCGCGCCGTCGTTGCCTTTTTGTTCGGGCGCCGATATTTCGGAGTTTTCGACTCTGCGCTCCACGGCCGAAGGCGGCCGCGCCTATGAGAAGTCAAATGTCGAAGCGTTCGACGCGCTGGCGCGGCTCTCGAAGCCCGTGATCGCGGCGATATCCGGTTTTTGCATGGGCGGGGGCATGGGATTGGCGGCCGCCTGCGATCTGCGCGTCGCCAGCGAGGACACGATGTTCTCCATTCCGGCGGGGCGGCTTGGCGTCGGTTACCCTCCGGCCGCGATGCATTACGTGGTCGCGGCCGTCGGTCCGCAGACGGCGATGGATCTGTTTTTCACGGCGCGGCGCATTACGGCGCGAGAAGCCGCGCAATGCGGCTTCGTGGGGCGCCTTCTGCCGAAAGAGGGTTTCGAGGAGGCCGTGACCGCGCTCGCCGAGCAGGTCGCGGCGAATGCTCCGTTGACGTTGCGCGCGGCCAAAGCCGCCATTCGCGTCGCTTCGCATGCGCCTCATGCGCCGAGCCTCGCGCAATGCGAGGCGCTGGCGGCGGCCTGTTTCGGCAGCGCGGACTACGCCGAAGGGCGCAAGGCCTTTCTGGAGAAACGCGAGCCGAAATTCGAGGGGCGGTGAAGCAGGCGTTCCTTTCGCCGCCCGCATTCAACTCGCGTTACCCCCCAAACGCCCGCGCCACATCGCCGCTGCGTCGCCATATTGCGTAAGGCCGTGAGAAGCGGCATGAAGAGGCAAATTAATCCACCCCGTCCTGCTTCGGACGTCTTGCCAAGAGCGATCATCATGACCAACGCGACGCATTCCGATCTTTCCAGTTGGCTGAAGGACGCGCAAACGGCGCTTTCCGCCGTCGAAGGGCTTTACAATGACGCTCTGGCGAGCGTCCGGGCGCGCGTCACGCGCGACGGCAAGCTCTCCAGCGAACTGATCGAAGCCGATCAGCACGCGGCCCACGGTCTTTCATGGTTCGCGACCTATTTGCAGGGGCTTCGCGAGATGATCCATTACGCCGAGCGCATCTCGGCGGAAGGCGCCTATGGCGAAACCGAGGATCTTCTCACCCGTCTCGGCTTCGCGGAATATGTGGCCCAGGTTTTCGGCGGCATTCCGATGAGCCAGGGGGAGATTATCCGCCTGACCGACTTCGGCCTTACTGCCTCCGCTATCGCCGCTCGCCGCCCGCCCGAGGTCGACAAGCTGATCGCCTCCGGCGCCACCATCGCCAACCGCGCCCGGCTCGCGCAATTGATCGACCA
The DNA here is from genome assembly GCA_002862095.1 of Methylocystis sp. KS32. Classification (GTDB taxonomy): domain Bacteria; phylum Pseudomonadota; class Alphaproteobacteria; order Rhizobiales; family Beijerinckiaceae; genus Methylocystis. Next base: position 971,480 of record PHSQ01000001.1, read on the forward strand.
TCACGAGGCGGCTGAAACCATCGGCGCTTCCGGCCTCGACGAGACGCTCGAAGCGATTCGCTCCGAGATGCGCAAATTCGCAGCCGACAATGTCGCGCCGTTCGCTCAGGAGTGGCACGCCAAGAATCAATATATTCCGCTCGAAGTCATCTCGGGCCTCGCCGACCTCGGCGTTTTCGGCCTCACGATTCCCGAGGAGTTCGGCGGCTCCGGCATGGGCAAAATCGCCATGTGCGTCGTTTCCGAGGAGCTTTCCCGCGCCTATATCGGCGTCGGCTCGCTCGGCACGCGGTCGGAGATTGCCGCCGAACTGATTCTCGTCGGCGGCACGCAGGAACAGAAGCAGAAATATCTCCCCAAGATAGCAAGCGGAGAAATCCTTCCCACCGCCGTCTTCACCGAGCCGAACAATGGCTCCGATCTCGCCGGCCTGCGCACCCGCGCGACGCGCGAAGGCGACGTCTACAAGGTTACCGGCAACAAGACCTGGATCACCCATCCGGTCCGCGCCGACGTCATGACGCTGCTTGTGCGCACCAACCCGAACGAAAAGGGCTATAAGGGCCTTTCCATGCTGCTCGCCGAAAAGCCGCGTGGCACGGACGAAAACCCCTTCCCGGCCAAGGGCATGACCGGTGGCGAGATCGAAGTGCTCGGCTATCGCGGCATGAAGGAGTTCGAGATCGGCTTCGACAATTTCGAAGTTCCGGCCGCCAACCTCCTCGGCGGCGTGGAAGGCAACGGCTTCAAGCAATTGATGGAGACCTTCGAATCGGCCCGCATCCAGACCGCCGCGCGCGCGCTTGGGGTGGCGCAATGCGCGCTGGACCTCGGCCTGCGCTATGCCAAGGAGCGTATCCAGTTCGGCAAGCCGTTGTTCTCCTTCCCCCGCGTGTTTGACAAAATCGTCAGCATGGCGGTTGAAATCCACGTCGCCCGCCAGATCACCTATTTCGCGGCCCGCGCCAAGGACGAGGGCAAGCGTTGCGACCTCGAAGCCGGCATGGCTAAACTGCTCGGCGCGCGCGTCGCCTGGGCTGCGGCGGACAACGCCCTGCAAATCCACGGCGGCAATGGCTTCGCGTTGGAGTATCCGGTCTCGCGTGTGCTCTGCGACGCCCGCATCCTCAATATTTTCGAGGGCGCGGCGGAAATTCAGGCGCAGGTGATCGCAAGGCGTTTGCTGGAAGGCTGAGGCCCCTCGGGTTCGAGAATCGCGAAAGCCCAGGAGACAGGCCCCTTGGGCTTTCTCATTTTATGGGCGCTTTCCGGTGAACCGGGACGCCCCTCGCCTCGCCAACCCAGGCTTGGTTCGGCGACCAGCGAACGCAGTTGCCATTCGCGGCGGGAGCCCCCAAGTTTAAATTTCGGAGCCAATGATAAGGGGAGAAAACATGTCCAATTTCGCGGTACATAATGGCGCGTGGGTTCTGGTAGGCGACGGCCGTCACGCCCTCTTCCTTTACAATCATGGCGACCCGGATTTGCTTGATCTGCGTGTGATCGAGGCGCGGGTCGAGGAGGACCACGCCTCCCATGATCTCGGTTCGGACGCGCCGGGGCGCTACGCCGCTCGCGGAGGTCCGCGCAGCGCCGTCGAGACCACGGATTGGCACGAATTAGAGAAGGAGCATTTCGCCAAGGAAATCGCGGATCGCATCAACCAGGCGGCCGCCAGCGGCGAAATGAAGGAAATCGTGATTGTCGCGCCGCCGCGGGTGCTTGGCGAAATCCGCAAGGAACTGTCGCCCAAAGCGCAGGCGGCGGTGAAGGGCGAGCTGGATCGCGATCTTGCCCGTCATCCCTTGCCGGATATCGAAAAAGCTCTCGCCCGAAAATTCGTGCGTCCGGAATAAATCGGCGGGCGAAGGGCTGCATATTTCCCGAGAATGGTCTCAGGAGTGCGCCGCCTTCGACTTCAACTCGTAAAGCGCCGCCAGCGCTTCGCGGGGAGAGAGCGAATCGGGTTCTATCGCTTTCAACGCTTCGCGCAACGGATCGGGGGGGCGCGCCCGCGCGGCTCCGGCATGGGAGAAAAGCGGCAGATCGTCGATCATTTTCTCCACCGGAGCGCGCCGGTCGGCGGCTTCGAGTTGGGTGAGGATTTGATGCGCTCTCGCCACGACACTTGGGGGAAGACCGGCGAGTTCGGCCACATGCACCCCATAGGAGCGATCCGCCGCGCCGAGGATCACTTCGTGGAGAAACACGATTTCCCCGGCGCGGTCGGAAACCTTCATGGTGAGATTGACGAGGCGGGCGAGTTTTTTCGTCAATTGGGTCAGTTCGTGGAAATGCGTCGCGAAAATTGCTCGGCAGCGGTTGGCCTCGTGAAGATGTTCGATGGTCGCCCATGCGATGGAGAGCCCGTCGAATGTCGCCGTGCCGCGGCCAATCTCGTCCAGGATCACGAGGGCGCGCGGCCCGGCGCAGTTCAATATCGCCGCGGTTTCGACCATTTCGACCATGAAGGTCGAACGCCCGCGCGCGAGGTCGTCGGATGCGCCGACGCGCGAAAACAGACGGTCAACGACGCCTATCCTCGCCCTCCGCGCGGGCACGAATGAGCCCGCCTGGGCGAGCAGGACGATCAGCGCGTTCTGGCGGAGAAAAGTCGATTTTCCCGCCATGTTCGGGCCTGTCACGACGGCGATCCGGCCGGCCGAGAGGTCGCAGTCGTTCGGCGCGAAGATTTTTCCTTGAGCTCGCAACGAAGCTTCCACGACAGGATGGCGCCCGCCCGAAATCTCGAAATCGAGCGAATCGTCGATCGAAGGCCGGCTCCACTCTCGCTGCGCCGCTAGTTCTCCCAGAGCCGAAAAGACGTCGAGCCGGGCGAAGCTATGGCTCAGACGGCGCAACGCCTGTGATTGAGCCAGCACGGCGGCGGTGAGTTCGTCGAAGATTTGCAGCTCGCGCGCCAGAGCGCGATCCGCGGCGGAGGCGATTCTGGCGTCGAGTTCGACCAGTTCGCGTGTCGAAAAACGCATCGCGTCCGCCATGGTTTGGCGATGGGTGAAGGTTTCGTCAAAGGGCGGGCGCAGCAGCCTTTCGCCCTGAGCTTGCGGAATCTCAATGAAAAAACCGAGGAAATTATTGTGCTTTATCTTGATCTGCCGGATCTCGGCCAATTCGGCGTATTTCGCTTGAAGACCCGCCACGACCCGTCGGCTCTGGTCGCGCAGGTCGCGGGCCTCGTCGAGCTCGGCATCCACTCCTGATGCGATAAAGCCGCCGGCGCGCCGGTCGAGCGGCAATTCCTCGGCGAGGCTTTGGGCAATCCTTCGCTGGAGCCCGAGGTCGGCGCTCGCGAGTTCGGCGAGGTCGCTCGTGATTTCTTCGGGCGCCTCGCTATTGGCCAAAAAGGCGGAGATTTCTCGCGCCGCGACGAGACTGGCGCCCACCGCCGCGAGATCGCGAGGACCGCCGCGTTGCAACGAGAGACGAGAGAACGCACGGGCAAGGTCGGGAGCGCGTTTCAGATTCCCCCGCAATTCGGCGCGCGGTCGGGCGTTTTCCACGAAGAACGACACCGCGTCGTGACGACGTGAGATTTCTTTCCGATCCGTGGATGGCGCGCCGATTCGCTCTGCCAGCAGGCGCGCGCCGGCGGGCGTCACGGTGAGGTCGACGACGGATAGAAGCGAACCCTCGCGTTCCCCTCCCAGCGTTTTGGATATTTCCAAATTGGTTCTGGTGGAGGCGTCCATCTCCAGAGCGCGGCTCTCGCGCTGGCTGGAAGGTCGCGCCAGGGCCGGCCGCTCCGCTCTCTGGGTGCGTTCGACATAAAAAATAGCGCAGGCGCAGGCTGCGAGTTCGGCTGGCGAGAGCGATCCCAAACCGTCGAGGGTCGCAACGCCATAAAAATCCATCAGCCGTCGTTCGGCCGCCGCCTCCCCGGCTTCCCCTCCCAGCGGCGTCACTGGCGCGCCACAGCCATGCAACAGGGTTTTCAGGCCCCCATCTGCGTACAGCGACTCGGCCAGAACGATTTCTCTCGGCTCCAGACGCGCCAATTCGCTGGCGATTTCCCCTTCCTGGCGCTCCACGACCGTGAAGGCTCCAGTCGATATGTCGACACAGGCGAGGCCGTAGCGCATTTCTCCCTCGGCCGGGCGGGCGCGGGCGAGGGCCACGAAGGCGTTGGGCCTTGTGGGGTCGAGCAGAACTTCCTCGGTGACTGTGCCAGGGGTGACCAGCCGCACCACGTCTCGGCGAACCACCGACTTCGATCCGCGTTTCCTGGCCTCTGCGGGGTCTTCGAGTTGTTCGCAGACCGCGACGCGATGCTCGAGCGCGATGAGTTTCTGGAGATAGTCGTTGGCGCGCTCCACGGGCACGCCGCACATGGGTATGTCTTGGCCCCTGTGCTTGCCCCGCTTTGTCAGCATGATGCCGAGCGCGCGGGACGCCGTCATGGCGTCGTCGAAAAAAAGCTCGTAAAAGTCGCCCATTCGGTAGAAAAGCAGGCAGTCAGGATTGGCGGCCTTTATTTCGATATATTGGGCGATCATCGGCGTGGCCGCGTCGCCCTGCTTTTCCTTCGATTTAGGCTTCGCTTCGGTGGTGGCGTTGTCCATGCGCCGGAAGCTATCAAGCTTGCGCTCCAGGCGCTACATGGCTCTGTCTCGAATTGAGGCCAAGCTTGCGTCGGGGCCTTGCGTGGGGAAAATGAGGCGCACTCTGGGGTTCGCATGGCGCAAAATCATTGCGGGACGCGATTTAAGAGAGCATTTGGTGGTCGAGACAATCCGATCCGTCTCCAAAGGGAGATTGGCGTAAGTTGAATGCCTCATTCGACATTTCGAGGATTTCTTTGCTTCGGGCGCGGCCGGATGAAAGGCTCGATCGCCCCGAGCCTTCGAAGCGATGGCGTTTCCTCGTTCTGTTTTTCATCTGCCTCGCGATTCATCTGGCTCTCGTCGCGGTGCTGCTGATCGAAGATAAAGTGAGTATGCCCGTGAATATGGCGGAGGAGGAAATCCCGGTGGAGGTCGTCGCCGAACCGCCGCCGGAGAAGGCGGAGCAACCGCCCCTTCCGCCCGAGCAAAAAGCCGAAGAACCGCCTCCGCCCGAGAAAAAGTCCGAGCCCGAGCCGCCCCAGCAAAAACTCACCCTGGACGAGAAGCCGGCTTATGATGCGCCGCGCGCGGAAAACAAGGAGAAATTGGACCGCGAGGCGCCTGACAATGAGACGAAGGCTCAGAATTTGGCGCGACCAAACGAGCAGACCGCGCAAAAACCGGATCCTCAGCACAAGGAAAAATTGCAACAGGAAGCCGCGCCGCAACCGGCTCAGGAACCACAGATGACGGGGCCGGAAGAAGACAAGCGGGAAGCGGAGGTCATCGAGCAATCAGCGCCAAAGCCCGGACCCAAACCCGATAAACCCGCCAAGCCCGATCCGAAAGTCGCCCCTGGCGAGAAGCAGAAATCCATCGCCGACATGGTGGCCTCCCTCGCGCCGGCGCCGGATTTCAAGCTTGGCGGCGCCGCCAAGAGCGCGCCGATTTCGGGCGGAACCGCCAAGCCGACCTATCTCTCGGTTGTTCTGGGCTATATCAAACGGCAGTTTCATGCTGCGGGCGGCCAACGGACGGGCGAGGGAGTCATCACCTTTTACGTCGATCCCAACGGCAATCTCGTGCATCAGGCGTTGCGCCGCTCTTCCGGTTCGCCGGCCCTCGATCAGGCTGCTCTCACGGCGTTGCGCCGCGCCGCGCCGTTCCCCCCGACCCCGACCTCGACGGCGATCGGGCTCATCTGGAAATATTGACCACCGCATGATGACGCCAGACGCGCAGGCAAAGGCTTGGCTGGATTTCTGGAACGGCGAGACGCCGATTTACGCCAATGCGCGGCACAAACGGCTCCATTATGAGGAAGTGGCGCGCGATGTCGCTGAATATGCGCCCTGCCGTGCGGCGCGCATCCTGGACTATGGTTGCGGCGAAGCGCTGTGTGCGCCCGAATTGGCGAGCGTCTGCGAACGACTCTATTTATATGACGCCGCTCCTTATGTGCGCGGCAAGTTGAGCGAACGGTTTCATGGGGCGCCTGGTATCGTGATACTCGATGACGGCGCGCTTTTGGCGGTCGATGACGCCTCGCTCGATCTCGTAGTGGCCAATTCGCTCGTACAATATTTGCATCCCGCCCACTTGGCGGACTTGCTTGCGTTATGGCGCTCCAAGCTCAAGGTCGAGGGGCTTTTGCTTCTTTCCGATATTCCGGAGTCGTCGACGAAAGGAGCCTTCAACGACGTTTTGGCGTTGCTCGCCTTTGGATGGCGCGGCGGCTTTTTCGTCGCCGCGCTGGCCAGTCTCGCTCGCCTGTATTTTTCGGACTACCGCCGGCTGCGCGGGGAATTTGGATTTTTCGGTTACGAACCTGCCGTGATCGAGAAAATGCTGCGGCGTGTAGGGTTTCAACTAACGCGTATGCCGCGCAATATCGGCCATAACCAGCGCCGACTGTGTTTTTTGGCCCGAAAGACTCAATCCAGCGCTATCGCCGAGACGAGCCGCCCGTAGTCTGGTTCGCTTTTATGGACGCTGCGGCGGTAGCTGAAACAACTATCCTCATTGGCGTAAGTGTCGATCCCTATATTCTCGAAGGAATTGACCTCCAGCCGCGCCACGCGCATTTCGATGAAGGCGGGAAGGTCGAACATCGCGCGGCCCGCTTTGGCCGACGCCGTGAAAAAGCGGGCGTAGGATGGGTCTTCCGCGATGAACCGCTCCGCGAATTCCGGGCCGACCTCGTAGCTGCGCGGGCCGATCATGGGGCCAAGAGCGATATCTATGTTGCAGCGCCGCGCGTCCTGCGCGCACATTGCCGCGACAGTCGCTTCGATGACGCCGGTGAGCGCCCCTTTCCAGCCGGCGTGCGCCGCGCCGATGACGCCCGCCTTGGCGTCGGCGAACAGCAACATGCCGCAATCGGCCCCGGTGACCCCAAGCGCGAGGTTTCTGGTTTTTGTGACGAGGCCGTCGCAACGGGGGCGAGCGTCCTCGGCCCAGGGAACTTGGACGACAACGGCTTCATGGGAATGAATCTGGAAGGGGACCAGTAATCGCTCGGCTTCGACTCCCAAGCGCCTAGCCATGCGGGCCCTGTTTTCCAGCACGCAGGTCCTGTCGTCGCGAGAGCCCACGCCGCCGTTCAGAGAGTGGTAGACGCCGGACGAGACGCCGCCCTTGCGGGTGAAAAAGCCATGCCTGATCCCCGCTACATCAAGGTTTCCAGCGCTATGGAGTTCAACTCGCGGGGCGGCTGTATCGTCCATTGTGTCTTCCTATCGCGCCTAATCAGCGAAGCCCGGCAGGTCCGGCGTGTCCGGATGCATGACCGCCATCGCCTTGAACATCTCGCCCATGTGTGTACGCGCGTCGCCGGTCCCGGCGAGGCGGCGCAATGCGCCCTCTATGTTGGCCCGCTGGCGTTCGTCCGCTTTTTTCATCAATGCTTCCGCACGCCTGACGATGCCGAGTTGGGTCAGAAAGGCGCCTTGCGTGATGGGGCCCAGAGCTTTCGCGCCTCTTGCTTTCGCGGCGCGTTTCAAAGCCGCGAAATCCACATGGGTCGTCAGGTCGGCTTCGCCCGGCGTCCGCAATGGATCGACATAGCCGTGGCGCGCGACCGCTTGCAAGCTTTCGCCGAGCGTCGTCTGAGTATAGCCGTAATCGACGACCAAAAGCACGCCGCCGTCGACGACGATCCGTTCGGCGATCTCCGCCATCAGGCGTTGCGCTATAGCGTTGACTTCTATCACGGAGCCTTCCGGCGCGATGACTTTGAGAGCGGGCTCGGGATGAGGCGCGAGGCCGAAGGCGAGCGCGCCCTTGCTGTCCAGTCCCACCAAGCGCTCATGCCACCCGGTAGGCGTCTTGGCGTAGTGTCTTGCGGGCAGGGCGTCGAAAAATTCGTTGGCCAAGATAAAAAGCGGCGCGCGCGGCACTTCGGCGAAATCGGCTCTCCACGAAAGAGGCGTGGTTTCGCCTGCGAGCATTTGTCGCTGCAAGCCCCGCAACACCGGACTTATCTCCACGAGATCGACCTCAATGTTGGCGAGGAAATTAGGCGCAATGCGAGCGACTCGGAGGACGTCCGACATGAGCGTGCCGCGTCCGGGACCGAGTTCGACCAGTCGCGCGTCGGACGGGCCTCCGGCGGCGGCCCAGGCCTCGCTGATCCAAACGCCCAACAACTCGCCGAACATCTGGCTGATTTCGGGCGCGGTTACGAAATCGCCCGAAGCGCCGAACGGATTGTGCGTGGTGTAATAGCCGAGCCGCGGATGCGACAGGCAGATCGACATATAGCGCTCGATGCTGATCGGGCCGTCCTGAGCGATGATCGTCGCGATTTCCTTGTAGAGCGGGCTCATGCGCGAGCCTCGCGTCCGCGCGTTGAATAGACGATCAGCAACAGGCCGACGAGGATCATGGGAACCGAAAGAACCATGCCTTTGGTCAAACCCGCGCCAAGCGCTTCCTGCACAGGGTCTGGCTCGCGGAAAAACTCGCAGAAAATGCGCGACATCCCGTAACCAACCCCGAAAAGCCCGCTCGCGAGACCAGGGCGTTTGAGCGCGCCGGCGCGCAGCGCGATCCACAACGCCACGCCTAGCGCCAGTCCCTCGAGCCCGGCCTCGTAGAGTTGGCTTGGGTGGCGCGGGACGTCGCCGCCGCCGGGGAAAACCATGGCCCAGGGGACGTCGGTTTCGCGGCCCCACATCTCTGGTCTGATGAAGTTGGCGAGACGTCCAAGGAAAATTCCGATTGGCGAAACGACGGCGCATAAATCCCCAATCGTGAACAGCGGCAGGCGCTCACGCCGGGCGAACAGCGCCATTCCCGTCACGGCGCCGAGAAAGCCTCCGTGAAAGGCCATGCCACCCTTCCAGGTCTGAAAAATCTCGATCGGATGCGAGAGATAGAAGCCGGGATCATATATCAGCACATGGCCAAGTCGGCCGCCGACGATGACGCCGAAGGCGACGTAAACGAGCAAATCGTCGATCGACAACGCGGTCGGACGCGGCTGGCCTTCCCGCCAATAGGCGTCGCGAACGGCCATGTTCCGCAGATAAACCCAACCCAGGACGAAGCCTCCAATATAAGCCAGTGCGTACCAGCGCAAAGGCAGTGGTCCGATATTGATGGCGACGGGATCAATTGAAGGAAAGGGGATGACAAAAAACGGCATGCATGAGTCCGGTTAAACCGTTAGGGTTCGCGAGCGGGCGACCGCGCCGTTTTATCGTTAACCTTGAGCGATGTCATGTGGGGTGGGCGACGATGTCAGGCGCTGCCGAGAGTTGTCGGCAAAGCATTTGATCCGAAAGATACAACCCGGCTTCGCATCCGCGATGTCGATTGAAAACCCATGTAACTTGACGATGGCGGCCACAAGCGGAAGACCCAGACCCGCGCCGCTGATGTGGCGGCTTTGCGCGCCTCGATAGAATCGTTTGAAGACTTCCGCGCGCTGTTCTTGGGATATGCCGGGGCCATTGTCTTGAACGATGATCGTCGGCCTTTCGGCTGCGTTTTCTATCGCGACGCGGATGCGCCCCCCCTCGGGCGTGAACTTTATGGCGTTGTCGACAAGATTGGCGAAAGCTTCCAGCAGCAAATCACGATCGCCCTCGACGACGTTCCGCTCGGCGAGATCGATGTCCAGCGCGACGCCTTTCGCTTCGGCGAGGGGTTCGTAAAGTTCGACCGCGTCTCGCATCACCGCGCCAAGGTCGACCGACGAGAAGGATGCGCGGGCGCGGCCGGTTTCGATCTGGGCGATGCGCAGGAGAGCCGTGGTCAGGGCGAAGGTCTGATCGAGGCCCAAAACGGCGCGGTCGAGAAGTTCGAGCGGCGTCTGCTGGCCCGTCAACAGATGTTGAAGCCGCTCCAGATGCCCGCGCACGCGCGAGAGCGGCGTGCGCAGGTCATGAGCGATGTTGTTCCCGACATGGTGCAACTCGTTGATCGCGTGTTCGAGATCGTCAAGCATGACGTTCACCGCTTCGGCCAGCCGATCGAAATCGTCGCGGGCGCGCGTCAGTTCAAGCCGTCTGTGCAGCTTGCCCTTCTGAAAATCGCTCAGCACACTCTGGGCGCGCGTGAGTCGGCTGTTCATGCGCAGGCTCAGAAACGCGCCGACGGCTATCGCCAGAATCGCCGTCGGGACAACGCCGAGCTTCAAGGCTTCGCCCACCGCCTCCTGGAGATTGGCGAGTTCCTGCACGTTTCGGCCGATAACCAGTATACGCCCGTCCGGCATCGCGCGGGCGACAAAGATGGCTGATTCCGCGGCGGTTGAGTTGTCGGCGAGTTCATAGGAATCGATGCGGCGCGCCGAGCCGTCGGCAGGGAGCAGGGAGGGGATATGTTTCAGGTCCCCGGCCAGATAGTCCCCGTTTTCTTCAAACAGCCCCGAAACAGTCAGCCTATGGACGTCGTTATAAAGGCGCCGCTCCATGTTTTGCCTGATTTGTTCCGATGAGCCTTTGGCCAAAACGGGAACCTGGCGTTCGAGGAACGCCATTATTCGGCGCGTTTCGAAAACCGCTGTTTGCCAGTAGATGAATCCGAAAAGCAGGAGGTTCGCGGCTATGAAAAGAGCGGCTATGCCCAGTGTGCGTCTGAAAATCGCCGATTCTATCAACCTAAATTTCGGCATCGAACATGAACCCGCATCCTCTGACATTCTGGATGTAAGACCTGCTCTTGTCTTTGTCGATTTTGCGGCGCAGCTTGCTTATGTGAACGTCAATGACGTTCGTTTGGGGGGAAAAGCGGTATTTCCAGACTTTTTCGAATAGCATGTCGCGAGTCACGAGTTGTCCGGGGCGCGACATGAAATATTCAAGCAGTTGAAACTCCCGCGCCGAAAGTTCGACGTCCGCTCCGTCGAGGGTCGCCTTTCGTTTGAGGAGATCGAGGGAAAGCGCGCCAGCTCGCAATACTGTCGTTCGCGCCTGCAACGGTCGGCGTAACAGGGCTTCGACTCTCGCGCCCATTTCGGCGAGGCTGAATGGCTTGATAAGATAATCGTCGGCGCCGGTTCGCAAGCCGTCGACACGGTCTTCGACTTCACCGAGCGCGCTGATGATGAGAATGGGCGTCGAGGCGTTCTCCTTGCGCAAGCTTTCGATAATCGAAAGGCCGTCGGTCTCGGGAAGCATGCGGTCAATTATCATCAGATCAAAGGCTGCGCGCTCGATACAGGTCATCGCCTGACCGCCTGTCGCCGCGTGCGAGGGCGCATAGCCGTGGCGGCGCAATTCCTCGATTATCGTTTCCGCGATTTCAGGGTCGTCTTCGACCACCAGAATCTCTGGCGCGCCATCGTTCATGGAGATCGCTTTAGCCTTTCGCTCGTACAGCGCTACAGGATAGTCAGACGAGGCGCCGCAAGAAATTAAATTTTTTATAACAATCACGTTTTGGAACGCCGCGTGGAGCTCCTCGTCTCAAACATTGATTTGGCGCAATTCGTTTGCCGGATTACTGATCCCTTCGATCGCCTTGACGTCCACGCTGACGTCAAGTTTCTGCTTTCCGGCGCCAAGGATCACGCCGTCTATCGGTGAGACGTCGGCGTAATCGCGCCCGACCGCCAGAACGATATGTTCGTCGCAAACCATCATGTTGTTGGTGGGATCGAGTTGCAACCAGCCAAAGGCCGCGCCACACCACACCGAAATCCATGCGTGCGACGCGTCTGCGCCTTCGAGGCGATTTCGCCCCGGGGCGGGCAGCGTGCGCAAATAGCCGCTGACATAGGCGGCGGGCAAGCCCAGCCCGCGCAGCGCCACTATCATGATGTGCGCGAAATCCTGGCAAACGCCGCTGCGCCTTCGAAAGGTCTCGTCCAATGGCGTCGTGATGTCGGTCGCCTCGGGATCGTATTTGAAGTCGGCGTGAATGCGCCGCATCAGCTCCATCGCCGCTTCGAGAACCGGCCGGCTCGCCAGGAAGCTCTCGCGCGCGTAGGCGGTCACTGGCGGCTGCAACGCCGTCAAACGGCCCGGAAAAAGAAAATGCGCCGGCGATTGAGGGGCTAGCGATTGAAAAGAGGCGGCGGCGCGTTGAGCGGTTTCCCAACCCGGGGTCAAGGCGGCCGCCGGCGGTTGGAGTCGGCGCACTTCGACGCGCGCCTCGAGCGTTATCCGCAACGCGTTGTGGGGGGTGTCGACACTGGCCGCGATGACGCGATTACCGAAAAAATCCACCCGCTCTTTTCGTCGGCAAGGCTGGGGAGCGAGTTCGACCTCGCCGCGCAAAAGCCGTTGGCCGCCGTCGTCGCGCGGGAGCAACCGGAGAAGGCATCGCGCGGAGGCCACTGGCGCGGCATAAGTGTAGCTCGTGGTGTGTCGAATATCGTAAATCACGCGAACTGCGCCCGTTTGCTTGCCGTCATCGCGCTCTGGCGGTGCAGGAAGTAGCGTTCGGAGATCGCTTCCGCGAGGCTCAGAAACCGTTGCTCGATCACGAGAATCACGGTCGCGTCGAGCGTTTGCGCTTCCTGCGACCCGAGTTCCGCGCGGAGCAGCGTCGACATGCGGCGCGGCTTTTCCATCATGCCGTCGTCCAGCAAAGTGGGTAGCCCGGCGAGATGATCGTCGATCCGCGCGGCCTGAAAAGCGACCGAGCGCGGATTGAAGGGGTCGAGCAAGACCATGTCGTGCACCGGGGCGAGCGCGGCGCCGCTGAGGTAGCGGCCGCGGTAGGTTATCTGGGAGTCGATTAGTTCGATAAGAACGTCGAGAGATTCCATGGTGGGGCGACCATCCGCGAATTGGCGGGCGAATCGGCAAGTGTTAATGGCGCGTTCGACTCGTTTGCCGAGATCGAGAAAGCTCCAACCGGCGACGCGATTGAAGTTTTCGTCCATAAGTCCAGAGAGCGCCGCGAGGGTTTGCAGGGCACGATCGGCGCAGTCCACGATCTCGGGTTCGGAGGGCGGTTCGAGGGCGGGGCCGGAACGGTCCGAGTCAACCGTGCATTGTAGGCGCGTTTCGAGCCTCCTCAGCAATTGCCACATGTCCTGGGAAAGGCGTTCGCGGACAATTGACGCGGTGCGCCGCGCTTCCCTGGCGCATGCTCGCGCCGAGCCATAAGCGGCGGCGTCGCTCACGGCGGAGAGGGCGAGAGCCGCGGCCGAGGTTTCGCGTGGATTTTCGTTGACGCAACCCCAGGCGACCAATTGGCGCAATAGGCGGTCAATGGGCTGGCGATCGTCGTGACGGGCGTCGTCCGTTTGGTGGATTTGTCGATCCGACAGCCGGTTGCAAAGGCAGCGCGCAAGCCTCAACACGGCTTCGGTCCGCTCCAGATACCGCCCCATCCAAAAAAGATTGTCGGCGGCGCGGCTGGGCAGCACGCCGGGCACGCGCACGATATGGGCGTTTTCGGCCGGCGGCATCAGGGTTGAGACGTCGATAGGCGCGTCGCTCAACACCCAGACGTCTGCCGAAGGGGCTTCCGTCTCCGGATAGAGTGCTTGAGCGTCCTGGCGATCGTAAACGCGGCAGTAGCCGCCTGGCATCACACTCCAGTCGTCATCTCTGGTCGCGGTGGCGAAGACCCTCAGCGAAAAAGGTCGAGGCCGCAGCGCGCCATCGACCCAGGCGGGCGTGGTTGCGAGCGCGAGTTGCTCCTGTGCGACGAAATCCATTCCCCGTTCGGCGATCGCCGCGGCGAGTCGTTTTTTCTCGCCTTCGCCGAGGCCGGCCGCATGGATGCCGCGCGAATCAATCCGGCCGAAGACTCCAGGGCCGAAAGCCCCCTTCACCCGGCGCGAGTCCAACTCCGCCAAAACGCGAGTCTGAGCGTCTTCCTTGCCGCACCAGAGCGTTTCGATATTTGCGATGCGCAGGTCCTCGCCCAGAAGGCGAGGGGCCAGGGAAGGAAGGAAGCTCATCAGGGCGCGCGCCTCCACGAGGCCCGCGCCAGGCATATTGGCCATTCCGATCGCGCTTTGGCGTATCGCTTCGAAGAGACCCGGCGCGCCGAGGCGCGAGCCGGCGTTCATCTCGAGAGGATCGCACCAGTCCGCGTCGACTCTTCGCCACAGCACGTCGACCCGTTTGAGGCCCGCTATCGTGCGAACGAACAGTTTTCCGTCGCTGGCCATGAGGTCGTCGCCTTCGACGAGAAGAAGTCCGAGATAGCGCGCGAGACTCACCTGTTCGGCGTAGGTTTCGCTGAAGACGCCAGGGGTGAGAAGGCAAATCCTTGGGTCCGCCCTCGGCGCCGCGCTGGCGAGGCCGGCGCGAAAATCGCGGAAGAACGAAGCGAGGCGCCGCACGTTCATATCCCGGAAAAGACTGGGGAAAGTGCGCGCCATGATCAGGCGGTTTTCCAATGCGTAGCCCGAGCCGGAAGGCGCCTGGGCGCGGTCGCCGAGAACGCGCCACTCGCCATCGGGCCCTCGGGCGATGTCGGCGGCGTAAAAGCGCAGCCAACGTCCCCCCGCGGGTTTGACGCCGCTCATGGGGCGCACATATTCGGGAGAACCAGCCACCGCCGCGGCCGGGAGCGCGCCCTGCGCGACGAGGCGGTTTTCGCCATAAACGTCGCGCAGCAGCAAATCGAGGAGTTCGGCGCGCTGGCATATGCCGCGCTCGATTTTCGCCCATTCCGTTTGCGTCAACAAGAGCGGCAGACGCGAAAGCGGCGCGGGCCTTTCGCGCGCCTCGCCGTGGACACGATAGGTTATGCCCATTTCGTCGATTCGGCGGCTGGCGCGAGCGAAACGCTGATCGATTTCCGCTTCACCGAATTCCGCAAGCGCTTCGAGCAGCGACAGCCAGTGCGGCCGGGGCCGGCCCGCCTCATCCATCAACTCGTCGAAAGTTCCTTGCGCGGGCCGATAATCCGAAAGCCACGAGGCGATGCGGCGGCTTTTCGCTTCGGCGAGGGGCGCGACGGCCGCGTCAGGAAACAAATGGCCTCCGCAAGTCCAGAGTGAGCGGGAACTCCCCGGCGGGTTCCTCGCGCGGCGACTCGACGCGGCCGGGGGTATGGCCGTGATCCTGAAACCGGGAGAGACGCCTGGCTTCCGCTTCTTGGGCGTTGACGGGGAAGGTTTCGTAGTTGCGTCCGCCTGGATGAACGCTGTGATAGACGCAACCGCCGAGGGAGCGCCGGCTCCAGTTGTCGATGACGTCGAAAGTCAAGGGCGAATGCGCGGGAATGTTCGGATGCAGGCCCGACGCCAGCCTCCACGCTTTGAAGCGCACGCCCGCCAACGCCTCGCCGACACTGCCTGTGCCGGTCATCGGCAGGCGCCGGCCGTTGCAGGCGATGACATGGCGACCCGGAACGAAGCCTCGCGCCTTGATCTGCAGGCGTTCGACCGATGAGTCGACGTAGCGCACCGTTCCTCCCTGGGCTCCCTGTTCTCCTGTAACATGCCATGGCTCCAGAGCGTGACGTAATTCGAGGTGCACGCCGCCATGCGACACTTCGCCGGCGAAGGGGAAACGAAACTCCCTTTGCGCGGCGAACCATTCCGGGTCGAAGCGGTAGCCCGCCCGATTTAGATCGTCGAGCACGCCAAGAAAATCTTCCCAAACATAATGGGGCAGCATGAATTTGTCGTGGAGCGCCGTGCCCCAGCGCACCAGCGCGCCCTCCTGCGGTTCGCGCCAGAACCAGGCCGTGAGCGCCCGCAACAACAATTGCTGGGCGAGACTCATGCGGGCGTCCGGCGGCATCTCGAAAGCGCGAAACTCGACCAGGCCCAGCCGGCCGGTGGGGCCGTCGGGAGAGTAGAGTTTGTCGATGCATATTTCAGCCCTGTGCGTGTTGCCTGAGACATCCACAAGCAGGTTGCGGAACAAGCGGTCCACGAGCCAGGGCGCAAAATCAGTTTCCCCCGGCCCAGGCGTCGCGGCCAGCGCGATCTCCATCTCGTAGAGAGATTCGTGACGCGCTTCGTCGATGCGGGGCGATTGGCTGGTCGGACCGATGAACAATCCCGAAAAGAGATAAGAGAGCGACGGATGCCGCTGCCAGTAAAGGATAAAGCTCTTGAGGAGGTGGGGTCGGCGCAGGAAAGGCGAATCGGCGGGCTTTGGTCCGCCGAGCACGACATGATTGCCGCCGCCCGAGCCCGCGCAGCGGCCGTCGATCAGGAATTTGCTGGTGGTGAGCCGCGACTGGCGGGCGTCTTCGTAGAGTCCGATTGTGTTGGCGACCGCCTCGCGCCAGGAAGTCGCGGGGTGGATGTTGACTTCGATCACGCCGGGGTCGGGCGTCACTTTGATCACATTCAGGCGCGGATCGAAGGGAGGCTCGTAACCCTCGATATGGGCCGGAAGTCCGATCGCCGCGGCCGTCTGCTCGACCGCGGCGAGAAGCTCTAAATAATCTTCGAGTTTCCGCATTGGCGGCATGAAAACGCATAGGGCGCCGTCGCGCGGCTCTATGGTCAGCGCCGTCCTCACGGCGCTTTCGCCTGCGAACTGTTCCTGCACCGATTGGCTCGCGTCCACCGAGCCCTCCGCAGGCGCGAGATAAGCTTGCCGATAGGAGGACGCGGGCGGAAGCTCGGCATGCTCTTCGAATGTATCCTCGGGCGCGATAAAAGGATAGGCTGAAGGCGGCGTCCAGGGGAGCGAATTCAACGGCAGCCGAAGGCCAATCGGCGAGTCTCCCGGCGCAAGAAAAAGCTTGCCGCGCCGCAAGGGCCAGCGTTCCGAAATCCAGCCGGAGGGGCTCCCCTGCGCATTCCATCGCTGTATCGGCAGCACATAGCCGGTAGGCGTGGAAAGGCCCCGTTCGAATGTGCGGAGGATGCGGCTGCGCTCCTCGGGGTCGTCGATCTTGGGGTCGGATAAGTCCACGTTGGCGGGCAGGGCGGCTTCCTTGGCGACCCAATGGAGCGGGTCTTCATAGGCTGGAATGACGTAGGCCGCGTCGAGGCCAAGTCTCTGGACTAGTTCGGTTGTGAATTTCTCCGCCGCCGTGGGCGTGGCGCGATCGCGCGTTCCTTCCCGCTGGACCCGGGCGACAAGATCGGGATCGCGCCAGATCGGCTCTCCGTCCTTGCGCCAATAGACCGAAAAGGCCCATCGCGGCAGGCTTTCGCCCGGATACCATTTGCCCTGGCCGTAATGGAGAAAGCCGCCGGGCGCGAAACGGAGGCGCAAGCGTCGGACCAGTTCGTCGGCCAGGCTGCGTTTGGTCGGACCGACCGCCGCGACATTCCACTCGGCGCCTTCAAAATCGTCGATCGACACGAAAGTCGGCTCGCCGCCGGTGGTGAGGCGGACATCCTGAGCCTTGAGGTCGGCGTCCACCTGCTCGCCGAGCGCATCCAGTCGGCTCCATGCTTCCTGCGAAAAAGGAGCGGTAATCCGTGGCGCCTGCTTGATTCGCTCGACCCGCATTTCGAAGCCGAAATCGCAATTCGCGGGTTCGACGACGCCCGAGACCGGGGCGCACGAGCGGTAATGCGGGGCCGCGCAGAGCGGGAGATGGCCCTCTCCGCAAAACAGGCCGGACGTGGCGTCGAGGCCGATCCATCCGGCGCCGGGAAGGTAGACCTCGGCCCAGGCATGGAGATCGGTGAAATCCTGCTCGGGGCCGCGCGGTCCTTCGATCGGTTCGACATCCGCCGTAAGCTGAATCAGATATCCCGACACGAAGCGGGCGGCGAGGCCTAGCCGCCGTAAAATCTGAACCATGAGCCAAGCCGAATCGCGGCAGGAGCCCGAACGCAAGGTCAGCGTCTCGTCGGGGGGTTGCACGCCCGGCTCCATGCGGATGACATATTTGATCTCGCGCTGGAGCCTTGCATTCAATTCGACTAGGAAATCGATCGTGCGGGTTTTTTCCCTTGGGATCGCATGCAGGAATTCCTGGATCGCCACGCCGCCAGGCTCGATTTCGAGCGCGGCGGCGAGTTCCGTGGCGAGTTCGGGGACATAAACGAATGGAAATTCCTCGGCGTAAGGCTCCACGAAGAAGTCGAAAGGATTGAAAACCGCGAGGTCCGCCAATAAATCGACTTCGATGCGAAATTCGTCAGTTTTTTCGGGAAAAACGAGGCGGGCGAGCCAGTTGCCATGGGGATCTTGCTGCCAGTTGATGAAGTGCTCGGACGGGGTGATTTTCAGAGCGTAACTTGGGACGCGCGTGCGGCAATGGGGCGCTGGACGCAGCCGGATCACCTGGGGCCCAAGGGCGACGAGGCGGTCGTATCTGTAACGGGTGACGTGGTGCAGGGCGACCTGAATCGACACGGGGCGGAAAGCCTTTCCTTTGGGCGCGCTGGCGCTTTCACTCCGATTAGGTTTCGTGGTTCTTGCGCTGTCAATGCAATGCCGCGCAAAGTACTGTTTTTGTTAAAAATAACTGCAAAATGGCGTATTATGTCGCGCTTTTCGCCTATTACACAGGCATTGAAGGGCACGACTATTGCTAACTCCAACGCTTGAGGGGCGAAGCCCGTTCGTCCAAGGTCGGCGGGAAGAAGACAAATCGAGAAAGGTCGCTTCGGGACATGACTATCGAGGAGATTGTCGCCAATTTCGAACTTTTGGACGAGTGGGAGGATCGTTACCGCTATCTCATCGAGCTTGGACGATCGCTCGAACCCTTGCCTAAAGAGGCTTACAACGAACAAAACAAGGTGCGCGGCTGCGCCAGTCAGGTCTGGCTCGTCACGGAGACGGCAAATGATGACAAAGGCCGGTCGCGGCTCGTATTTTATGGCGACAGCGACGCCCATATCGTAAAGGGGCTCGTCGCTCTGGTCCTCGCCCTCTATTCCGGAAAAACCGCCGCCACGATTCTCGAAACCGACGCCATGCCTCTCTTTTCCGACCTTGGTCTGGCCCAGCATCTTACGCCTCAGCGCGCTAACGGCCTCCGAGCGATGGTGGAGCGCATAAAGAGCGAGGCTCGCGCCGCAGCCGCGTGAAGAGGGTCCGTAAAAGGGTCGGGCGAGGATTCTCTTTCCCCGTCGCGCGCCCTTGACTAGAATTTCCTTGTCCCGCCCTGTCCCGAGAAGACAAATCATGTTTCTTGAGCGGCTCTTGTTTCTGTTTACCGGCGTCGTTGTTTTCGTCTGTCTGGGCTTCGCTCTGATGATGATCGCCTCCGCGCCGGAGAAGCGCGCGCGGGACGCGGCTGCGACGTCGTCGCCCGTCATCGCCGCCAAGCCGCAAAAGTCCGCGGCCGCGCCGCCGATGGCTCCCTTCCCTCCGCCGCCGGCGAGCGCCCCGAAAACGCCAGAGCAGGAGTTCGAGCGGCTGATTTCGGGAACGCCCGATTACGGACGCTTTTTCAAGCGTCTCCATGAAGCCTTCCCGGCCGATTACACCGCGACGGTCGAGAGCTTCAAAGCACGCGCCGCCCGGGGCGGAGCGGATCAGAGCGCCGATTTCTATGTTTCCGAGGCGGTGCGTTTGTTGCGGCAGGCTCGTGGCGTGCTGGCGGCGAAAGCGGATGGCGCCCAATTGGAGAAAGTCTTCGATGTCCAGTTGAAGATCCTGCGCGCGATCGCGAACGAGAATCCGGCCATGTGCGTGACCTTCTTGTATGGCGGCGCCGACCAGGATTTCATGCAATTCGCCGCGAATCGCCGACCTTTGGTTGGCGAAATGGCCCTCGCGGGCCTCGAAGCCATAGCGAGCGGTCAGTCCAGGAAAATCGAGCGCGCCGCGCCTTCCGACGCCGATTTCCGGACCTTGGAGGCGGCCCTCGCGGCGAAGGGACTAGGCAGGGTCGAGATCGACGCGTTGCTCGACGGCAAAATGCCCGATCCTCCGCTTGAGCCCGCGCGCATGTGCGCGGCCGGACAAACCTATCTCGAAACCCTGCATAGCCTTCCTGAGTCCGTTCGGATGCGGATTTACGGCTTGGCCGTGGAGCTTATGGCTCGCTCCTGAGGCGCGTCGATTGCTTCGCAAATGAGGGGGCCGCGCCATTTGGCGTAGCGCCATGGCGTCGTGGGCGATACGTCGGTCGGAAGGACCGACGGCGGGGGATCGAAACCATGGGTGCCGCCGGGGCGGCATCGGCATACCCGGCCGAGCGTCATCCATCCGCCGGCCCAGAGCCCGTGGCGTTGGATTGCTTCGTCCGCGAATTGAGAGCAGGTCGGCGCGTGCCTGCACCACCGGCCCGCGAAGGCGGAAAAGGTGATGCGATAAATGAAAATGAGCGCGCGAGCGCCGCGCGCGGGCAAGCTGGATATCATCTGCCGACCTTTACCGCTTAGGGATTTAGCATAAAAAAGGCCGCTTCGGGGGGAAGCGGCCTTTTGTTGCTTTGTCGCGCCCTTCTCATTCGGCCGGACGAAGCTGAGGCGCCGTGGATGGCGTTCCCTCGGCTCGCTGGGTGATGATGAGGTCGTCGCGGCCATTGGCGATCCCGCGGAACTTCGCCATCGCCGCGCCAGTGCCGGCGGGGATCAGGCGTCCGACGATCACATTCTCCTTGAGGCCGACAAGGGGATCAACCTTGCCGTTGACGGCGGCCTCGGTGAGAACGCGCGTGGTCTCCTGGAACGAAGCGGCGGAGAAGAAGGATCGCGTCTGCAGCGAGGCCTTGGTGATTCCAAGCAGAACAGGCGTGGCGGTCGCGGGCTTTTTCCCTTCCGCCAGGCATTTCGCATTGGCTTCTTCCAGTTCGATCTGATCGACCTGCTCGCCGTCGAGGAACGGCGTGTCGCCCGAGTCGACGATATCGACCTTCTGCAACATTTGCCGAACAATCACTTCGATGTGCTTGTCGTTGATGCTCACGCCCTGGAGTCGATAGACCTCTTGAATCTCGTTGACGAGATAAGCCGCCAGCTCTTCGACGCCCTTGATTGCAAGGATGTCGTGTGGGGCCGGATTGCCGTCGACGATATAGTCGCCCTTCTCCACGACGTCGCCGTCCTGGAGATGGATGTGCTTGCCCTTGGGGATCAGATACTCGACAGGGTCGGCGCCTTCCTCGTGCGGGATGATGCTGAGGCGCTGCTTGTTCTTGTAATCCTTGCCGAACTGCACCGTGCCCGAAATTTCCGCGATGATCGCGTGATCCTTGGGACGGCGCGCCTCGAATAATTCGGCGACGCGAGGCAGACCGCCCGTAATATCTCGCGTCTTCGCGCTTTCCAGGGAAACACGCGCGATGATGTCGCCCGCCTTGATGGTCTGGCCAGGTTCGGGGACGATGATCGAGTCCACTGGCACCAAGTAGCGAGCGTCGCCGCCGCGTTGCAGCTTGGCGATCTTCCCTTCCGCCGTCTTGATCACTATCGCCGGCTTCAAGGTCGCGGACCGCTGGTTGAGGCGCCAGTCCATCACCATGCGCTTGGTGATGCCCGTCGATTCGTCCGCCGTCTCGGCCATGGATTGGCCCTCGACCAGATCTTCGAAGCCAATCATGCCGTCGATTTCCGAAAGGATGGGCCGGGTGTAGGGATCCCACTCGGCGACGCGTTCGCCGCGCTTGATCTTGTCGCCCTCGTCCACCTTCAGCCTCGCGCCGTATTGCACGCGGTTGACCGCGCGCTCGACGCCGTCTGAATCCGTGATCACCACGGCGACGTTGCGCGCCATCACCATCAGATCGCCATCAGAGTTGCGCGCCAAATGCCGGTTGCGGATGTGAACGACGCCGTCGAAATTCGACTCGATAAAGGATTGGTCCGCGAGCTGAGCCGCGCCCCCAATGTGGAAGGTGCGCATCGTGAGCTGCGTGCCCGGCTCGCCGATCGATTGCGCCGCGATGACGCCCACCGCCTCGCCCATGTTGACGGGAACGCCGCGTGCAAGGTCGCGCCCATAGCAGGCAGCGCAAACTCCGTTGGGAGCTTCGCAGGTGAGCACCGAGCGGATCTTCACCTCCTGGATGCCGGCGGCGTTGATCGGATCGATGTGCCACTCCTGGATCATGGTGTTGGCGGGCACGATGATCGAGCCATCCTGCGCGCGCAGATCCTCGGCGGCGAAACGCCCAAGAATGCGCGAGGCGAGAGACGCCACGACCTGGCCCGCGTCGATGATGGCGCGCATGCGGATGCCGCCGGTCGATCCGCAGTCGTAGGATGAGATGATCGAATCCTGCGCTACGTCCACGAGGCGTCGGGTCAGATAGCCGGAGTTCGCGGTCTTCAACGCCGTGTCGGCCAGTCCCTTACGGGCTCCGTGGGTGGAGTTGAAGTATTCGAGAACGGTCAGGCCTTCCTTGAAGTTCGAAATGATCGGGCTTTCGATGATTTCGCCCGAGGGCTTGGCCATCAGGCCGCGCATGGCGGCGAGCTGGCGCATCTGCGTCGGCGATCCGCGCGCGCCGGAGTGCGACATCATATAGATGGAGTTGATCGGCAAATCGCGGCCGTGCTCGTCCTTGCGGACGGCGGAGATGCGGATCATCATCTCCTCCGCGAGCTTTTCGGAACATTTCGACCACGCGTCGACGACCTTGTTATATTTTTCGCCCTGCGTGATCAGGCCGTCGTTGTATTGCTGTTCGTATTCCTTCGCGGCGGCGCGCGTCTCGCCAACGATCCGGCCTTTCGTCTCCGGAACGACCATGTCGTCCTTGCCGAAGGAGATCCCCGCCTTGAAGGCTTCACGGAAGCCGAGCGACATGATGCGGTCGCAGAAGATCACCGTCTCCTTCTGGCCGCAGTTGCGGTAGACGGTGTCGATCATATTGGAAATTTCCTTCTTCGTCATGAGCTTGTTCACGACGTCGAAGGGAATCTTAGTATGCCTTGGCACGAGTTGGCCGAGGATCATTCGGCCCGGCGTCGTATCGAAGATTTTCGATACGCGATTGCCGTCCTTGTCGTAGGTCCAGGCGCGGCCCTTGATCTTGGCGTGCAAGGTGACGGCCTTCGCGGCGAGCGCGTGCTCGATTTCTCCCATGTTGGCGTAGATGCCGCCGATCGGGGCTTTCGACTTGGGATCCTCGCGATACTGACCCGGCTCGCCGTCGCGGTCGAGCGTGAGATAATAGAGGCCAAGCACAATGTCCTGCGACGGCACGATGATCGGCTGACCATTGGCCGGGTGTAGAATATTGTTGGTCGACATCATCAGCACACGCGCTTCGAGCTGTGCTTCGAGCGAGAGCGGGACGTGCACGGCCATTTGGTCGCCATCGAAGTCGGCGTTGAACGCGGCGCAGACGAGCGGATGCAACTGGATGGCCTTGCCCTCGATCAGCACCGGCTCGAAGGCTTGAATGCCAAGGCGGTGAAGAGTGGGCGCCCGATTGAGGAGAACCGGATGTTCGCGGATCACCTCGTCGAGGATGTCCCAAACCTCCGGTTTTTCCTTTTCGACCAGCTTCTTGGCCTGCTTCACGGTCGCTGAGTAACCCTTCGCGTCGAGACGCGAATAAATGAATGGCTTGAACAGCTCCAGCGCCATTTTCTTGGGAAGGCCGCATTGATGGAGCTTAAGCTCCGGGCCAACGACGATGACCGAGCGGCCCGAATAGTCGACGCGCTTGCCGAGCAGATTCTGGCGGAAGCGACCCTGCTTGCCTTTCAACATGTCGGCGAGCGACTTCAGAGGACGCTTGTTGGCGCCCGTGATCACTCTGCCGCGACGACCATTATCGAACAGGGCGTCGACCGCTTCCTGCAACATGCGCTTTTCGTTACGGATGATGATGTCCGGCGCGCGCAGTTCGATCAGCCGTTTCAAGCGGTTGTTGCGGTTGATGACGCGGCGGTAAAGATCGTTAAGGTCGGAGGTCGCGAAACGGCCGCCGTCCAGCGGCACTAGTGGGCGCAGGTCCGGCGGGATGACGGGAACTTCCTTGAGGATCATCCATTCCGGGCGGTTGCCGGATTGAATGAACGCCTCGATGATTTTCAGTCGCTTGGCCAGCTTCTTGGGCTTCAGCTCCGTGGTCGCTTCCGCGATCTCCTGACGCAGCCTGGCGGCGATGTCCTCGAGGTTCATCGACTCCAGAATCTTGCGGATCGCTTCGGCCCCGATCATGGCCGTGAAGTGGTCCTGGCCATATTCGTCCTGAGCGCGCAGATATTCCTCTTCCGACAGCAACTGCCGTTCTTTAAGCGGCGTCAGGCCCGCGTCGATGACGATGTAGGATTCGAAATAAAGGATTCGCTCCAAATCCTTCAGCGTCATGTCCAGCAGAAGGCCGATGCGCGAGGGCAGCGACTTCAGGAACCAGATGTGCGCGACGGGGGCCGCCAGCGAGATATGGCCCATGCGGTCGCGCCGAACCCGCGCGAGCGTCACTTCGACGCCGCACTTTTCGCAGATGACGCCCTTGTATTTCATGCGCTTGTACTTGCCGCACAAGCACTCGTAATCCTTGATCGGACCAAAGATGCGTGCGCAGAACAACCCGTCGCGCTCGGGCTTGAAAGTCCGGTAATTGATGGTTTCGGGCTTTTTGATCTCGCCGAACGACCAGGAGAGGATCTTCTCCGGGCTTGCGATGGAAATCTGTATTTGGTCGAAGGCCTGCGGGGCCACGACCGGATTGAAGAGATTCATGACCTCTTGCTGATTCATGGTCTTCTCCTCTGGACGCGGTGCGCTGGAGGGCTTTGGCCGCCCGCGTCCGGTCGTCGAATTTCAAAAGCCCTCGCGCTGGCCGTCGAACCGCGCGAGGGAAGGCGCACCGCCTGAATTTTCAGGCCGTGCGTGTTGTTACTCTGCGGCGGCCTCGATTTCCGCCGAGGCGTCTTCCGTGTCTTCCGGCGTCGATGACGTAAGTTCCACATTGAGAGCCAAGGACCGCATTTCCTTGATGAGCACGTTGAAGCTCTCGGGAATGCCCGACTCGATGTTGTCGTCGCCGCGCACGATGGACTCATAGACCTTGGTGCGTCCCGCGACGTCGTCGGATTTCACCGTCAGCATTTCCTGCAGCGTATAGGCTGCGCCATAGGCTTCGAGCGCCCAGACCTCCATTTCGCCGAAACGCTGTCCGCCGAATTGCGCCTTGCCTCCGAGCGGCTGCTGGGTGACCAGGGAATAGGGGCCGATGGAGCGCGCGTGGATCTTGTCGTCGACCAGGTGGTGCAGCTTCAACATATAGATATAGCCCACCGTAACCTTACGATCGAAAGGCTCGCCGGTCCGACCGTCGAAAAGCGTCACCTGTCCCGAAGGAGCCAGACCCGCCCGCCCGAGCATTGTGACGATGTCCGGTTCGCGAGCGCCGTCGAAGACCGGCGTGGCGATCGGCACGCCCCGGCGAAGATTCTTGCCGACTTCGAGCAATGTCGACTCGTCCAGCGATGCGATCTCGGCGTCGCCGTCATAGACATCCATCAATGTCGCGCGAAGCCCTGCCGCATCTTTGGTCTTCATATAGGCGTCGACGGCGGCCCCGACTTGTTTGCCGAGCCCGGCGCAAGCCCAACCGAGATGCGTCTCCAGAATTTGGCCGACGTTCATGCGGCTCGGCACGCCAAGCGGGTTCAGCACGATGTCGACGGGCGTGCCGTCGTCCAGGAACGGCATGTCCTCCTGCGGCACGATGCGCGACACGACGCCCTTGTTGCCGTGGCGCCCCGCCATCTTGTCGCCTGGCTGGATTTTCCGCTTCACGGCGACAAAGACCTTCACCATCTTCATCACGCCCGGAGGAAGCTCGTCGCCCCGCTGCAGCTTCTCGACCTTGTCCAGGAAGCGATTCTCGAGACCCTTCTTGGCCTCGTCATATTGCTTTCTTACCGCTTCGATGCTCGACATGAGGGCGTCGTCCTCGACGACGAAGGTCCACCATTGCGAACGCGGATATTCATCCAGGATCGCCGGTGTGAGTTCCTGATCCTTTTTGAAGGATCTCGGCCCGGCTATGGCTTTCTTGCCGAGAAGCGTCTCGGCGAGCCGCGCGTAAACATTGCGGTCGAGGATCGCGAGTTCGTCGTCGCGGTCCTTGGCGAGCCGTTCGATCTCCTCGCGTTCGATGGCCTGAGCGCGCTCGTCCTTCTCGACGCCGTGGCGATTGAACACGCGCACTTCCACGATGGTGCCCTGCACTCCCGGCGGCACCCGCAGCGAGGTGTCGCGCACGTCGGAAGCTTTTTCGCCGAAGATCGCGCGAAGCAGCTTCTCTTCGGGGGTCATCGGGCTTTCGCCCTTGGGCGTGATCTTGCCGACGAGAATGTCGCCGGCCTGAACCTCGGCGCCGATGTAGACGATGCCCGCTTCGTCGAGATTCTTCAGCGTCTCCTCAGAGACATTGGGAATATCGCGGGTGATCTCCTCGGGGCCAAGCTTGGTGTCGCGCGCCATCACCTCGAATTCGTCGATATGGATCGAGGTGAATACGTCGTCCTTGACGATACGTTCGTTGAGAAGGATCGAATCCTCAAAGTTATAGCCGTTCCATGGCATGAACGCCACGAGCACGTTGCGGCCCAGCGCCAGATCGCCGAGGTCCGTCGACGGACCGTCCGCGATGATGTCGCCTTTGAGCACCTGATCGCCGACGCGCACCAGCGGCTTCTGGTTGATGCAGGTCGACTGATTGGAGCGCTGGAATTTCATCAAACGGTAGATGTCGACGCCGGGCTTGGCCGGATCCTGCTCTTCCGTGGCGCGGATGACGATGCGGGTCGCGTCGATCTGGTCGACGACGCCGGTGCGGCGCGCCGAGATCGCGGCGCCAGAGTCGGCCGCGACGACCGACTCCATGCCCGTCCCGACCAAGGGTGCGTCCGCCTTGACGAGCGGCACGGCTTGGCGCTGCATGTTGGAGCCCATGAGCGCGCGATTGGCGTCGTCGTTTTCGAGAAACGGAATCAGTGCGGCGGCGACGGACACGAGCTGCTTCGGCGACACGTCCATCGCGTCAACACGCTCGCGTGGCACAAGCACCACGTCGCCCGCGTGGCGGCAAAGCACTAGATCCTCGGTGAGCGTTCCGTCATTGTCGACGGGCGCATTGGCCTGAGCGACATGAAACTTCTGTTCCTCCATGGCGGAGAGATAAACCACTTCGCCGGTCACTTTGCAGTCGCGCACGCGACGGTAGGGCGCTTCAATGAAGCCGTATTTGTTGACGCGCGCAAAGGTCGCCAGTGAATTGATCAGACCGATATTCGGTCCTTCCGGCGTCTCGATTGGACAGATGCGGCCGTAGTGCGTCGGGTGCACGTCGCGTACTTCGAAGCCCGCGCGCTCCCGCGTCAGCCCGCCCGGTCCCAACGCCGAAAGGCGGCGCTTGTGTGTGATTTCGGACAGCGGATTGGTCTGATCCATGAACTGCGAGAGCTGCGATGATCCGAAGAATTCTCGCACGGCCGCCGCGGCGGGCTTCGCGTTGATAAGATCCTGCGGCATCACCGTGTCGATGTCGACCGACGACATGCGCTCCTTGATCGCGCGCTCCATGCGCAGCAAACCAAGACGATATTGGTTTTCCATCAGTTCGCCGACGGAGCGCACCCGACGGTTGCCGAGATGGTCGATGTCGTCGATTTCGCCGCGCCCGTCGCGCAGATCGACGAGCGCGCGAACGACGGCTATGATGTCTTCGCGGCGCAATACGCGCATCGTGTCGGGCGCGTCGAGATCGAGGCGCATGTTCATCTTGACGCGCCCCACCGCCGAGAGGTCGTAGCGTTCGGCGTCGAAGAACAGCGAGTGGAACATGGTCTCCGCCGTCTCTATGGTCGGCGGCTCGCCCGGACGCATCACTCGGTAAATGTCGAACAGGGCCTCTTCGCGCACGCTATTCTTGTCGATAGCGAGCGTATTGCGGACGTAAGGGCCTATGTTGATGTGGTCGATGTCGAGAATCGGTAGTTCGGTAAAGCCCTTATCGACGAGAACGGAAAGGCTTTTGGCGGTGATCTCGTCACCGGCTTCGGCGAAAATTTCGCCGGTGCTCGGGTCAAAAAGATCCTGGGCCAGATATTGGCCATAAAGCTCCTCGGCGGGAACCTTGATCGCCTTCACGCCCTTTTCCGCGAGTTGGCGCGCGGCGCGGACCGCGAGTTTCTTGCCCTGCTCCAAAATCACTTCGCCGGTGTCGGCGTCGATGATATCCGCGACTGCCTTGACGCCCTTGAGGCGGTCGGCGTCGAAGGGCATACGCCAAGCCTCGCCATCTTGCGTATAGGTAATCGTCTTGTAGAAGGTCGAAAGGATTTCCTCGCCGTCGAGGCCGAGCGCGTACAACAACGACGTCATCGGAATCTTGCGTCGGCGGTCGATGCGCGCGTAGACGATATCCTTTGCGTCGAACTCGATGTCGAGCCATGAGCCGCGATAGGGGATGATGCGCGCCGCGAACAGCAATTTGCCCGAAGAGTGGCTCTTACCCTTGTCGTGGTCGAAGAATACGCCCGGCGAACGGTGCATCTGCGAAACGATCACGCGCTCGGTGCCGTTGACGATGAAGGTGCCGTTCGACGTCATGAAGGGCATGTCGCCCATGTAGACGTCCTGCTCCTTGATGTCCTTGACCGATTTCGCCTGTGTGTCGGGATCGACGTCGAACACGATCAAGCGCAGCGTCACTTTTAGCGGCGCAGCGAAGGTCATGCCGCGCTGGCGGCATTCGTCCACGTCGTATTTCGGCTGCTCGAATTCGTAGCGGACGAACTCCAGCAGGGAAACCTGGGAGAAATCAGAGATCGGAAAAACCGATTTGAAAACCGATTGCAGCCCCTCGTCGGGGCGCCCGCCCTTCGGCTCGTCGACGAGCAGAAACTGGTCGTAGGAAGCTTTTTGAACCTCGATCAGATTGGGCATTTCCGCGGCTTCGCGGATGTGTCCGAAGAATTTGCGAACCCGCTTGCGACCAGTGAACTTCCGCGCCGACGTCTGAGCCATGTCGCCTCTCGACCCTCTTCTCCCTAACGGTCGGTCTCATAGCGAGAAACCGGAGCGCAGGAGCGCGCGCCGCCCGACCGTCCCGCCGACAAATCCGAAAACAACTTTCGATTCTGCGGCGCCTGCACTTCGCGAATATCGTATTTTCCTAAATCACGAGCGGTCCCGGCGCGTGCGCCGGGACCGCAAATGTCGTCATCGAGTCGCCGTGGCGGCCAAATACATTACTTGAGTTCGACCTTGGCGCCGACCTTCTCCAGGGCGGCCTTGATCTTCTCGGCTTCTTCCTTGCCAGCGCCTTCCTTGACCGGCTTCGGAGCGCCTTCGACCAGATCCTTGGCTTCCTTGAGGCCGAGGCCCGTGATCACGCGAACTTCCTTGATGACCTCGATCTTCTTGTCGCCAGCGGCGGCCAGGATAACGTTGAATTCGGTCTTCTCCTCGACGGGAGCGGCGGCGGCGGCGGCGCCCGGCGCGGCGGCCACGGCAACCGCGGCGGCGGCGGACACGCCCCACTTCTCCTCGAGCATTTTCGCCAGTTCGGCGGCCTCGAGAACTGTGAGGGAGGACAGGTCTTCAACGATCTTTTCGAGATTGGCCATTTTGTTTCGTCCTTTGAATTTGGTTCTTCGCGAGTGGTTTTGCCGGCCTTGTTATCAGGCCGCGTCTCGGTTGGCGTAAGCCCCGAACACGCGCGCGAGCTTGGCGGCTGGCGCGGTCGACAGCTGCGCGATTTTGGTCGCGGGCGCCTGAACGAGGCCCACGAGCTTTGCGCGCAATTCGTCGAGCGAAGGCATGGTCGCAAGCGACTTCACGCCGTCCGGGCTGAGGGCTGTCGCGCCCAGCGCGCCGCCAAGGATGACGAATTTGTCATGATCCTTGGCGAAGGCCGCGGCGACTTTTGGCGCCGCCACCGGATCGTCCGAATAGGCGATCAGGGTCGGCCCCTTGAGCAAGGGGCCGATGGAAGCGACGCTCGTGCCATCGAGAGCGATCTTGGCGAGGCGGTTCTTGGCGACCTGCACGGCGGCGCCCTGTTCGCGAGCCCGCTTGCGCAGGTTTTGCATCTGGGCGACCGTCAGGCCGGAGTAATGCGCTACGACGACGACCGAGGCCTTGGTGAAGACCTCGTTCAGCGCCGCGACGGCTTGGGTTTTCTCCGCTCTGTCCACGGGTGCTCTCTCCTCGAGCGGGGCGACGAGGCCCCGCCGGTTTGCGACATGTCGCCATCTCGCCGCAGTCAGCGGAAAGAAGACGACGCCGTAGATCCTGTCCCCCAAGCAAAGCGCTCGGGTTGAAGGGGCGCCAAACCAAATTCGAAGGACTCGGCGCGGCTCATTCGAGCCTCGCCTGTCCGGCAATGCTTGGTTTTCCCCGTCTGTGCAGGCTGCTCCCCGCGCAGCGTCAGCGTTGCTGGGAGCTTATTAAGCCGTGAGGGCGAACCCCAACGGCGCCGGCAGTCTCGGACAGGATATGGCCGGAATGGACGCGAGGCGAAGCCCCGATCCTCCGGCCTATCCACCGTTTTCCCCTTTTGTTGGGACGCAAGAGCAAAACGGAAGCTCAAATCTGAAAAAGAGAGACGGGTTGTGTCCGTCCTCAAGGTTGCCTTATCTATCTGTCTGTGACGGCTTTGCCAAGAGGGCATGTTAAACAATTACGACTTTCGTCGATCGCGTCCGCTAACGTCGGGGAGTGAACTCCATGCGGACGCGCCCCGACGCCCCGCGTCGGATCGTGGTCCCCGCGAAACTCGGTCCGCTTTGGCGCCTGTGGACTCTGCGCCCGCTGGCGGGCGGTGAGACCTCGGCCGGAGCATGGCGCCCGCCGCCGACATGACCGACCGCCGGGCCGAACGCGGCGAGACATTCGTTATAGGCGAGCGGCGCCTCTATCTTTTCGCAGTCGGCGATGCTGCGTGGCGCCGCCGAAGCCGCGACGGCGGCGGTCATGCCGGCGATGAGCGCGGATGCGCGCAAAAGCCTCATGCCCGCAGCGTCGCTCGGCTTTTCCTTTCCGCCTCGGCGACGATCTTTCGAGCCAAAGCGTCGATTTCGACGTCGGTC
Organism: Methylocystis sp. KS32; assembly: GCA_002862095.1. GTDB lineage: Bacteria > Pseudomonadota > Alphaproteobacteria > Rhizobiales > Beijerinckiaceae > Methylocystis. The sequence continues at coordinate 1,002,344 of PHSQ01000001.1, forward strand.
AGGGTCTTCTCGCGGGGTTGGACCGTGACCGCGACGCCAATGGATTTTTTCCCCTCTGGCACGCCGGCGCCTTCGTAAACGTCGAAAATCCGCGCGTCTGCGATCAGGGCTTTGTCGGCGCCGAGCACCGCCTTGAGCAATTCGCCGGCTTGGGCCTCCCGGTCCACGATGAAGGCGAAATCGCGGGAAAGCGGCTGCAGGTCCGAAAGCTCCAGCTGGGGCTTGGTTCTGGTGGCTTTCGCTTTCGGCGCGGGGAGGGCGTCGAGGTAAATCTCGAAGGCGGCGATCGGTCCCTCGACGTCAAGCTCCATGAGCAGGCGCGGATGCAGTTCGCCGAAATAGCCCACTACCGCCTTGGGGCCGAATTGCAAGGTTCCAGAGCGGCCGGGATGAAACCAGGCCGGCGCGCCGCCTATGACCTGCATTCCGCCCGTCGCTGTTCCCAAAGCCTGAAGGAGCGCGAAAGCGTCGGCCTTGGCGTCATAGGCCCCCGCCCTCTTCGTGGGCGTGGCCCAGTTGCGGCCTTCCGCCTGAGCCGTCGCAAGACCGCGGCGCAAGCCGGCGGCGGCGATCCTTTGTCCCTTTTCGTCTTCGCCGAGGAAAATCTGCCCAGCCTCGAACAATGCGCTGTCCGCGAAGCCACGCGCCGCATTGCGTCCCGCCGCCGCCACAAGGCCGGGCAGCAGGCTCGGCCGCATGTCGGAAAGTTCGCTCGCGATTGGGTTGGCGAGCTTAAGCGTCGGGTTTCCGCCGCCAAAACCTTGCGCCTGCTTCTCCGAGACAAAAGACCAGGTGACCGCCTCCACGAGCCCTTGAGCGGCGAGCGCTCGCCGCGCCGTGCGAATGCGCTTCTGCAAAGGCGTCAGCACCGGAGCGGCGACTCCCTCCATGCGAGCGAGCGGGGTCGAAACTATTTCGTCGACGCCCTTGATGCGCAGAATTTCCTCGACGATGTCGGCCTTGCCCTCGATATCCGGGCGCCAGCTCGGCGCGGTCACACTGGCGCGACCTTCGCCAATAACGGCGACCGCGAATCCAAGCCGCGTCAATATGGTCGTCGCTTCGTCGTTTTCGATATCGAGACCGGTGAGTCGCTTCGTTTCGCCAAACGGAAAATCGACGACCCGCGTCCCCTGTGGAGCGGCTCCCGCCACGACGATTTTCGACGCCTCGCCGCCGCAAAGCTCCCGCACGAGCTGAGTGGCGAGCTCCAGTCCGGGCAGAGCGAAAGCCGGATCGACGCCGCGCTCGAAGCGGTAACGCGCGTCGGTCACGATCCCGAGCTTGCGGCCGGTGTGGGCGATGTTGTGCGGATCCCAGAGGGCGGATTCTATCAGCACGTCGGTGGTCTGCTCGTCGCAACCGGAGGCCTCGCCGCCCATGACGCCTGCGAGCGACAGAGGGCCGGCGAGGTCGGCGATGACGACCATTTCCGGATCGAGCTTATAGGTCTTTCCGTCGAGAGCCAGCAACTCTTCGCCCTCGCGGGCGCGACGAACCACGAGGTCGTCTTTCACCTTTTTGGCGTCGAAGACATGCAGCGGCCGGGAGCGGTCGAAAGTGAGGAAGTTGGTGATGTCGACCAGCCTATTGATGGGGCGCAGGCCGATGGAGCGTAGGCGATCCTGAAGCCAAGCGGGGCTCGGGCCGTTCTTTACGCCGCGCACGAGGCGCAAGGCGAAGAGCGGCGCCAGATACGCGTCGTCGGCTGCGAAATCCAGCTTGACGCCGACGGGGCAGGGGAAAGCGCCCTCGACGGGCGTCGGCGGTTGCGTTTTGAACACGCCGAGCCCTGCGGCGGCGAGGTCGCGGGCGACGCCGGAGACGCCGGCGGCGTCGGGCCGGTTCGGGGTCAGATTGATGTCGATGACGGGATCCCCGAGCCGCGCCCATTGCGCGTAAACGGCGCCGACCGGCGCGTCCTCGGGAAGCTCCATGATGCCGTCGGCGTCGCCGGGCAATTCGAGTTCGCTCGCCGAGCACAGCATCCCGAGCGACTCGACGCCGCGGATGACGCCCTTGCCGAGTGTGAATTTCTTGGCCGGGATGTATGTTCCCGGCGCCGCGAATACGGTTTTCAGGCCCGCGCGGGCGTTGGGCGCCCCGCAGACCACCTGCAAGGGCGCGCCGGCCCCCGTGTCGACCATGCAGACCTGCAAACGGTCGGCATTGGGATGCGGCGCGGCGTCGATCACTTGCGCGACGATGAAATCCTCGAGCTGCGCGGCGGGATCATGAACATTCTCGACCTCGAGGCCGGTGCGCGTGAGCGTGTTGGCGATCTCGGTCAGCGAGGCCGAGGTTTCGAGATGGGTTTTGAGCCAGGAGAGAGTGAGTTTCATTGCATCTTCTATAAATTGAAAGTTTGCTCCAAAATGGCGTGAAGCTGTTTCGCAGACTCTCGACCAAATTGCAGCGTTTGGCTTTGCTTGCCAGGGATGCGGCGCCCGGATGATACAAACGTATCGATTTGCATGACTGGCGTGCCGTCGAGTGTATGAAACACTTTGCCATGGGCGGGACTTGAGTGGCCTGTATGCGCCCCTCACCCTCTTCCTTTTTGACCGCGTCAACCCAAGCCATTTGTTTCGTCCTCTTCAAAAGGCTCCCATCACCCGCTCAACCCGCCCGCCAGCGTCGGGAAATCCAGGGGTCTGAAGCCATAGTGCCGCAGCCAGCGCACATCCGCTTCGAAAAATGCGCGCAGATCCGGCATGCCATATTTGAGCATGGCGAGGCGGTCGATGCCGACGCCGAAGGCGAAGCCCCGATAGACGTCCGGATCGAGACCGCAGTTTTTCAGCACATTGGGATGAACCATGCCGCAGCCGAGTATTTCCATGAAATCCTCGCCCTCGCCGAAACGGATTTCGCCGCCCTGGCGCCGGCATTGGACGTCGACCTCCATCGAAGGCTCGGTGAAGGGGAAGAAAGAAGGACGAAAGCGCAGATTGACCGACTTCACCTCGAAAAAGGCTTTCAGAAACTCTTCTAGAACCCATTTGAGGTGGCCGATATGGGTTGTCTCGTCGATGACGAGCCCCTCGACCTGGTGGAACATCGGCGTATGCGTCTGGTCGCTGTCGCAGCGATAGGTGCGGCCCGGGCAGATCACCCGGATCGGCGGCTTCTGCGTCAGCATCGTGCGCACCTGAACCGGGCTCGTATGGGTTCGAAGCAGTTTGCGCCTGCCGTCGGGGCCGGGTTGGAAAAAGAACGTGTCGTGCATTTCCCTGGCCGGGTGGCCTTCGGGAAAGTTCAGTTTGGTGAAGTTGTAATCGTCGGACTCGATGTCGGGCCCTTCCGCGACCGCAAAGCCCAGATCCGCGAAAATGGCGGTGAGTTCGTCCATGACTTCGGAAAGCGGATGCAGCCGTCCCCGCTCGAGAGCGCTTGAGGGAGGAGAGAGGGTGACGTCCAGCGTCTCCGATTTGAGGCGGGCTTCCAGCGCCTCGTTCTCCAGCGCTGCGCGCCGGGCGGCGAGCCGCTCCGTTACGACGTCCTTCAGCGCGTTGATTTTCGCGCCTTGCGTTTTGCGTTCTTCTGGAGACATGCGCCCGAGCGTCGCGAGCAAGGCCGAGATCGCGCCTTTCTTACCGAGCGCCGCCACACGCACGGCGTCCAACGCCGCCTCGTTGTCCGCCGCCTCGATCTGGCGGAGAGTTTCTTGTTCGAGTTCTGTTAAGTCGGTCATTTCTTCCTTGGCTCGCCCCGGAAATTTGACCCGGGTTCTGCCACGGGCGCCGCAATATGTCGAGTTCGCTCGCGATCAGTTCCCTTCTTCGACCTGACGGATTCGCGCCCTGAGCGCGAAGAGCTTTTCCAGCGCCATGCCCCCGAACATCGCCGCTGCGAAAATCACGGCTTTCTCGCCGAAAAGCGCGAGATTGACGATGGCGGGACCGGGGCAGACGCCCGAGAGGCCCCAGCCCACGCCAAAAATCGCGCTGCCGATCAGCAGTTGACCGTCGACGCCGCTTTCGGGCGGAAATTTGAAAGGCTCGCCGAGAAGTGATTGGTCGAGCCGACGGGAAAGCCAAAAACCAACCAGTCCGACCGCCACGGCGCCTCCCATGACAAGGGCGAGCGAGGGGTCCCAATGGCCGAATACATCGAGAAAACCCTGCACTTTCGTAGGCTGCGTCATGCCCGAGAGGCAAAGTCCGAAGCCGAATAAGAGGCCGAGAGCGAAAGCGGGAATGAAGCTTCTTTTTGGAGTGTTCATTGGACGATGTGCCGGACGAAAAAGACAGTGAGCAGCGCGGCGCCCATGAAGGTCGCTGTCGCGACGGCGGAGCGCGGGGACAGTCGTGACAGGCCGCAAACGCCGTGGCCGCTGGTGCAGCCGGAGCCAAGCCTCGCGCCAAATCCGACCAAGAGGCCCGCCAGGACAAGGGTCGCGGCGCTGGCGTCGAATTCGGGCGCTGCGACAGGCCACGCCAAGGCGAAAGCCAGTGGCGCCGCCAGCAAACCGGCGACGAAAGCCAATCGCCACCCCACATCGCCGGGCCGTGGGGGAGCGAGTCCGGCGAGAATTCCGCTGACGCCGGCGACGCGCCCCAGCAGAAGGGCGCAAAGTCCGGCCGCGAGGCCTATCGTGGCCCCGCCCGCGAGCGCGCTCAGGGGCGTAAAGTTTTGCCAATCGATTTGCAATCGCTCCTCCTCACTTGCCGGCGGAGCGACTGACTTCGCCGCGCCAATGCGCAAAGATCTGGGCGAGAGCGCTGGAAGCGGCGCGGGCCTTCACGTCGTCGGCGCGGCTCGTCAGAACGATCGGCGCGCGTGCGCCCAGCGCAAGGCCGGCGGTTTCCGCGCCCGCTAGAAACACCAGTTGTTTCGCCAATATGTTGCCTGCGTCAAGCTCCGGAGCCACCAAAATGTCCGCGTCGCCCGCCACGATCGACTTTATTCCCTTGGTCGCGGCCGCCTCGCGCGAGATGGCGTTGTCAAAAGCCAGCGGCCCATCGAGATCGGCGCCGAGGATCTGGCCGCGATCCGCCATTTTGCAGAGGGCCGCCGCGTCTATGGTCGAGGGAATCTTGGCTTCCACTTCCTCGACCGCGGAGAGCAGCGCCACTTTCGGCCGCTCGATCCCCAGCGCATGGGCGAGGTCCACCGCATTGCGGACGATATCGCGCTTTTCGTCCAGCGTTGGCGCGATATTGATCGCGGCGTCGGTCACGAGAAGCGGCTTGGGATAGGTTTTCACGTCCAGCACGAAGACATGGCTCATCCGCCGGTCGGTGCGCAGACCATGTTGTTTATCGACCACCGCCTCCATTAATTCTCCGGTGTGGAGAGAGCCCTTCATGAGGGCGTGGAGCTCGCACCGGCGGGCCAGCGCCACGCCTAGCGCGGCGGCTGCATGACTGTGAGGGGCGTCGATCATTTCTGTCCCCGCCAGCGAGATCCCGGCCGCCATTGCGACCGCCTCTATCTTGCCGCGGGGGCCGATGAGAACGGGGACGATCAAACCGAGGTCGCGCGCGGCTATCGCGCCTTCCAGAGAAGGGACGTCGCAAGGATGCACCACTCCCATTTTAATCGGGGGCAGCACGGCTGCGCGCCGGATCAGATCCTCGAAGAATCGCCCGCTGGCGGCATGTGGCGCTTGCATGATTTTCTCCCGTCCGGTTTCGCGCATCTTGAAGGCTGAACACGGCAAGGCTGCGCGCCTCCCGAATCGCCTTTTAAGGCGCCCGAACGCAGCTGTCCGAGATTTTTTCGGCGATCGAGGCGAGGCCGATCCACGCATGGACGCGATCGGGGTCAAATCCGGATTCGCAGCGCTCCCCCACCTGCATCAGGGGCCGCCGAATGAGCAAAGGATCGGCGAGCATGAGGGAGAGGGCCTCTTCCTGCTCTATCGCATCGATCTGGATTTCGCCCGACTTCACACGAGGCGACGCAGGGTTAAACCATTCCCGCACCGGCCTGTGGTCAAAAAAGCTCGCGAGCCGGGGCGCGGTCCAGGGTTCGGCCAGGAGGCTGCGAACCTCCAATTCGTGCCCGGACGCGCGCAACAACGCCTTTTGTCTAGCGTTTCCCGCGCAGCCGGGCTTTTCGAAAAAAATGACATGCGCCATGGGGTTCTTCCAGCGCCTTCAACGATCCTTCGTTGGGTCCCTGTCGTTATTACATGGAGGCGACTATTCCGCTGCGCCCTTGGCCGCCTCGCCCAGTCTGGGTTCCGGCGGCGCGCTAGGCGCGCTCACGGAAAAGGGAAGCATTTGGGTCTCCTGTCGCTCCGCCGGCGTCAATCCCAGCCAAATTTGAATTCGTTCGGGGTCGAAACCCGCCTCGCACCGGTCTCCAATGCGCAACAGCGGGGCGTGTATCAACGTGGGATCGAGTATCATCGCCACGAGAGCCGACTGCGGAGTGATGTTCTCCAGATCAATCTCGCCCGATTTTATCCTTGGGGCGTTGGCGTCGAACCAATCTCGCACCTTTTTTTCGGCGAAGAAAGGCCTCAAACTTGAAACGCTCCAAGGTTCTGAAATTACATCCCGTGTTTCGACTGAATGACCGGCGGCGGTCAGAAGGGCTTTCTGACGCGCATGTTCGGCGCAAGCGGGGTTCTCATAAAAGATCACCTGGGCCATCTGGATCGCTCGTCATGTTGAATGACCATGGAACATGGTCAAGAGAGCACAAGCCTAACTCATTTTTGTGCATCGCGATATGTCTGAAATTGATTCGCCTAAAATTCTCTATTGCGCGAGTCTTCGGTTGCGCTTGACATCGACGGAACATAAGGCGCCCGCGTGTCGAGCACGAATAACGCGCTTAGCGCCTTTTTCTTCCGCACTCGCACAACGTTTTCATCGCGCCGCTCCATATTTGTGCAATTGCGCGCCGTGAGACGAGAGCCAGGCTTCGGCGCGATCCACGTCCTCTGATAATTCATGGGCGAGCGCCCAGAAGCGCGGGGAGTGATTTAGATGGACGAGATGCGCCACCTCATGCGCAGCGAGGTAATCCAGCACGAATGGCGGCGCCATGATCAGTCGCCACGAGAAATTCAAGGAGCCGGTGGCCGAGCAGGAACCCCATCGACTGACCGGATCGCGCAGCCCTATCGTTCGCGCGGGAAGACCGAGACGCCTCGTGTGCCGAGCAACCGAGGCCTCGAGGTCGCGTTGAGCTTCTCGCTTAAGGAAGTCTCGCACGCGACGCGGCATGTGCTCGCGCGCCCCCGTGACATAGAGGGCGTGGGCGGGGCCTTGCGCAGCCGCTTCTCGCAAGGGTTCGCTCCACACGACGCCCCGCGCGTTCGGAACATTTATCAACAAATGATCGAGGCCGCGCAAAGGAGCGACGGCGCCGTCGTCAAACGGAATGATCTCGGGCAATCTCTTGAGGCGGGCGGCGATCCAGGCGGCGTATCGCTCCGCGAAAGCGCGGGCGTCGCGTATCGAGCCGCGTTGCGGCATGGTCAGCACGGCGTCGCGCGCAGCGAAACGAACCCGTAAAGTGTATCGTCTCGCGCTTCGTAAACGCCGCAATGTCACCACGATCGTCTCGCCCGCGTGCGTCAGAACGAGCTGAGATGAGTCCGCGATGGACACAGGCTCTTTGCGCATGAAGGACAGCATAACGACATGCTAGCGCAAAATGCGATTGAGTCGCGACCGGCTTCCTTGGCGAGTGAAGAATTTTTTTTGACGGCGCGCTTTATAAGTAGCGCCGGAGTTCGCGCGCGGCTTCGATTGGTTTGCGCGAGACGTTGAACGCGCTTACGAATTTACCTTCCTTGTCCATCAGATAGACGATGCTGGTGTGATCCACGCCATAATCCGAATTGTCGCCGGGCGTGCGCTTCGCATAGATGCGGTATTCCTTCAACATCGGATCGAGGGCGTCATGCGGCCCGGTCAGTCCAATGATGCGGGGATCGAAACTCGAGAGATAATCCTTCAGGGTTTGCGGCGTGTCGCGCTCTGGATCCACGGTTACGAAGAGCGCTCCAATATTGGCGTCCGGCCCGAGCGCGCGCAACGCTTCGGATAATTCGAATAGCGTCGTATGGCAGATATCAGGACAATGGGTGTAGCCAAAGAATACAAGATAGGGGCGACCCCGCATTTCCGCGTTGGTGTAGCTTCCCCCATTATGAGTCGTCAGTGTGAATGGTCCGCCAATGTCCGCGGTAGCCGCCGGTTTGCTGGTGAAGGCCACGAACGCCGTGAACAGTAGTGCGCAACAGAAGCCAATCGCAATCAGCGGTTTGGCTGCGATAGAAGGCCCTTTGCCGTTGTTCGCGGCGTTTTTCCTTGCGTTGCGCCCTGGCGTTCTTTTGGCTTTGATTGAACCATTAGACATAAGTGCGTTTCCTGGGGAAGTTAGCTTGCCGATGCTCTTGGCGGCGTCTTTTGTTTTTGCGGGGCGAAAACAACTGCTGGTCTCGTCGCTTCGTTAGGATCAAAGAGGCGTTCGCGCGGTCATTTCAATCCACCAACACGATATGCGCATCGTTGCACAGGTCCACTGCTCCAACGTCATCCGCATCCTCGAATTTCCAGCGCGCCTCGAAAACGCAGCCCTTCGGCTTTTCGAGCTTCATGTCGATTTTTTCGCCCGCGGGGAGCGGCTTCTCCAGCTTCCCGACGATTATTTCCGGGGAACGGCCTGCTCCCGCCATGACAATGAGGAAGCTTTGGAGCGCCACGGCCCTTTTGTTTTCGAGCGTGACCATGGCGGGAGGCGATTTCCGACGCGCGTCATGTTTCGCGGCTGCGTTCGCCGTCGCGCCTGGCGTCAAGAAAACGCAGGCCATGAACGCCAAGCGGGCGAGCGCTAACCGGGAACTCATTGACGATTGATCCTATTTGGCCTTGGATCTTATCTTGCTTGCCGCTTTTCGCCAAGGGCGCGCTGCGTCGGGCGAAAAATTAACCGAGAGATCAGGACGACGAAGATTCGAGCCGCCGCGACAGCGCTGTGCTCCGCCATCAAGGAAATGGACGGATCCGTTCCAAGCGGGAACGGATTGGGGGCGACGACCTATCCGCCGAGATGAAACGCGGATTTGGTCACGCCCTCGCTGAGCGGCGTCTCGAGGAAAAAATCGAGAATGGCGTCTATTGTCGGATCAACCGAATAGGGCTTGAAGTCGGTGATGCCCTCTTCCCGCAACGCCACGACGTCGATGAAAAAGTTTCCCGTGCAGCCGCGCGCCTGCCGGGTCAGGATCGCGTGGGCGGCGTCCGCGACAATTTCCGGTTTTCGCGCGTGACGCAGGACGGCCTCGCCACCGAGCAGATTGCCAACCGCCGCGGTCGCGATGGCGGTTTCCGGCCATAATGAGTTAACCGCGACGCCCGCTGGCGCAAGTTCGCGGGCAAGGCCCAGGGTCACGAGGCTCATGCCGTATTTCGCCGTCGTATAAGCGAGATTGGGAGCGAACCATTTGGGATTAAGATCCAATGGCGGCGAAAGCGTCAATATATGGGGATTATCCGCTTTTTTAAGGTGCGGCAACGCGAGTTTCGAGCAGAGATAGGCGCCCCGCCCATTGATCTGATGCATCAGATCGTAGCGCTTCATATCGAGCGCCTCGATGCCACGAAGATCGATTGCGCTGGCGTTGTTGACCAGAATGTCGAGGCTGCCGAATTCCCTTACCGTCGCCTCGACCGCGCCGGCTACTTGCTCATCGTATCTTATGTCGCAAACGATCGGCAACGCCTTGCCGCCGGCGGCTTCAATCTCCTCAGCGGCGGTGTAGATTGTGCCGGGAAGCTTGGGGTGCGGCGTCGCGCTCTTCGCCACGATCGCCACATTGGCGCCGTCGCGCGCCGCCCGCAGCCCAATCGCTAGGCCGATGCCCCGGCTCGCCCCGGTGATGAACAGTGTTTTTCCGGCCAGTGATCCGCTCATGGATGTTCCATTGTTCGGGGGCTGTTGAGTAGGGGAACCTAGCCGTTATTTTCCCGTCGGCAAGCGTGGCGGCGACTCCCTCAACTTTCCTCCAGCCTTGCCGCGAGGCGGCTCCACAGCGCGTTTTCCGCGTGAAAAACATAATCCAGCCGCCCGCTTGTCACTGTTTTGGCGCCATGCCCTATCAACCAGTCGGCGAGCGCCGGCACTTTGCTCGCTGGCGCGCTGAGAGCGATTTGGCCATTGCCGTTCCGCTCGCGCAGAGACGCCCCAAATTTGCTTTCCGCCTTGCGCAGAAGCTTGTCCGTAACTTCGCTCAGGCGGGTTCGCACTTCGCGCGTCGTACGGGCTTCCTCTTCAGCGGCGATGCGCGAAAGAATGACGCGCGCCGCCTCTCGCGCCTGTTCGCCCCAGGGCGCGCCGAGCGAGGCCGCCAGATTGGCTTGCGAACGCAATATCACGCCGTCATCCAAGGTCTTCAGAGCGTTCGCCGCGAGGGTCGCTCCCGTCGTGGTGATATCGACGATCAAATCCGCCGAACCCGCTGCGGGAGCGCCTTCCGTGGCGCCGGAGCTCTCCACGATGCGATAGTCGTTGATCCCATGCGCCGCGAAAAAACGTCGCGTCGTGTTCACATATTTTGTCGCGACGCGCAGGCCGCGGCCATGGCGGGCGCGGAATCCGCCCGCGACGTCGGCGAGATCTGCCATGTCGCGAACGTCGATCCATGCCTGCGGCGCGGCGACAACTACATTGGCCGCGCCGAATCCAAGCGGCGCCAGAAGTTCGACGCGCTGACGCACGTCGTCGATTTCCTCTCGTATGAGGTCTTCGCCGGTGACGCCAAAGTGAACTTCGCCCCGCGCCAGCCGCCCGGTAATCTCCGAAGCCGAAAGGAACGCGGCTTCGACATTTTCGACGCCCGCCACCCTACCGCGATAGTCTCGCGCCCCACGACCCTGTTGAAGCTCAAGGCCGGCCCGGGCGAAAAAGGCGAAGGCGTTCTCCTGCAGTCGCCCCTTCGACGGCACGGCTAAGATAAGCATGTCCGAGCGATTTTTTTCGCCTTGGCTCGTCATTGCGATTCTCCCGAGAGGCGATTGATCCAGATCGCGGCGCCGACCGCCGGAACGTCCCGGGCGGCTCCGAGCGTCCTCAACAACCTGTCGTAGCGCCCACCGGCGATGACCGGCGCCGCGTCGGGGCGGTTCGCCAGCCTCGCCTCGAAAACGAAGCCTGAGTAATAGTCGAGCCGGCGCGCGAAACTGGTCGAAAAGGACATCTGGTCGAGAGCGAGCCCCCGCGCGGCGATGAAGCTCGAACGCGTGTCGAACGAATCCAAGGTGAAGCCGAGATCGAGTTTTGCCTCGCGCGCGAGGGCGCGCAGTTGCGCCGAGGTCGCGTCCGGCGTTCCGCCGACCGCGAAAAAAGCCTCCAAAAGGGCGCGCTTTTCCTGGTCTACGCCCGCGCCGCTCTCCAGCGAGGCCTGTTCGAGGAAGCGTTCGGCGATTTCGCTGGCGGCGCGGCCGCCGACGGTCGAAATGCCGGCGATGGACAGCAGGTCTTCAACCAGCTTTCGTGCATCCCCGCTTTCGGCTTTTTCGAGCGCGGCGATTACGCCGGAGCCCACGCCATTATCCTTGCGGGGGGGCGCGTTAAGGATTTTGAGCAGGGGCTCTCCCCGCCCATGCCCGATTTCGAAGCGCCGCCGCCAGGCCGCCGGAAGATCGAGCCGGTCGAGAAATGTCTTCACCAATCCGGCGTCGCCGAGATGTATCGTCAAGGGGGCGGCCCCCGCGTCGGCGGCGGCGTCGAGAGCGACGCCGAGGATTTCGGCGTCGGCGGCTTCACGGTCGTCGCGGCCGAAGCTCTCGAGGCCGGTTTGAAGCGTCTCGCCCTCGCCACAGCGGAAAATCTGGCCGCCATAGGCGAGCGCCGCCGGTTGCCCGGGTTCGAAAATTGAGAGATATTCGAGGCATACTGGGATCGTATATTCCGGCCGCAGGCAAAGCTCGGCCTCGCCGTCGCTGGTCAGGTAAAGCTTGCCCCGGAAATCCTCGCCCAGACGATCGAGAAGAACCCCGGCCGGCTGCAACAGCGGCGGCTCGAGCCGGGAAAATCCCTCCGCGGCGAAGCGCTCCAGCGCCGCGTCCAAGCGTGTCTGGTCCGAAGGGCGGTTTCTAGCCTGGGTCACGGTCGAAATCCTTCATTTTCGCGCCCTCTTTAGCAATTGCGAAACCTCGACGCATCCGTCTTCGTCGGAAACGGTGAATATGAAGAGCGACGGCGGTCTGGCGCCCGGCGGGAGGCGCATTACCTGATCGGACAATCCCTGAACTGGAGGAGGACGGCATGAGCGAAGGCGTAGCCGAAAACGAGCGTTCGGGTAAAGGCGTCAGTTTGAGGATATTGGCGTCTCGCGAAGAGGTCGGTGCGGGCCTCTCGGTGCTTCGCGCGCTGCCGAAGCCGGCTTTGGAGGCCGTCGGCCCCTTTGTCTTCCTCGATCACATGGGGCCTGCAATACCCCCCGCCGGCGGCGTGCCAGCGCATCCTCATGCTGGAATCGAGGTCATCACCTATCTTTTGGAAGGGAATAATGAGCACAGGGATTCTTTCGGCAACAGAAGCTCGATCCTTTCGGGCGGCGCGCAATGGATCGTGTCGGGGAGCGGAATGTTGCACGCCGAATTCCCCCATGGCGGGGAAAACGGCCTCGTGGAGGGGGTGCAGCTTTGGGCGCGTCAGCCCTCGGCATTCGACGATCAGCCGCCGCGTTATTTTGCGGTTTCTCCGCGGGATTTCCCACAAGTGGAAATCGAAGGCGCGCGTTTGCGCCTGCTCGCCGGCGCAATGCCGATTTTTTTCACGCAACCGGGACCGATTCGCCTCGGCGCTCCCGCGCAACTCGCGCATATCGTGCTCGCGCCCGGCTCGAACGTGACCTTGCCGCTCAAAAAATCCTGCGAGATGGGGGTCTATGGCCTTTCGGGGGTCGGGCTCCTCGAAGGCGAGATCCTGCAAAGAGGCGAGTTGGCCCTTCTACGGCCGGCGTCGACGGTGACGCTTGCCAACCAGAGTTCCGAACCGCTTGGGGCGTTGCTGCTCGGCGGCGAGCCCGCGCCGCGTCCGCTGGTGTTTCGCGGTCCTTTCGTGTTCAACTCGGCAGACCGGATGGAGCGCGCCTTCGCCGATTACGCGGCGGGTCGAATGGGAAGGCTGGACGGCGCGCCTTTTTGACCCAATAAAAGAGCAGCGTTTGCCGCAAGCTCGATGTTTTCTCCAATCAGGCGGACTTGATGACGAAGATCGAACGACGGGATTTTTGCTTTGGCGCGGCGAGCGCCGCAGCGATGAGCTTTATCAAGGCGCCCGCTATGGCTGAGCCGCGAACGCGCGTCCTGGTTCATAAGGATGCGAGTTGCGGTTGCTGCGGCCGCTGGGTGAAGAAGCTTCAGGACGCCGGCTTTCAGGTTGAAGTCGTCAATGAGCCGGACATGAAATCCGTCAAGGCCCGGCTGGGCGTCCCCGCTTCGCTGACCGCCTGCCATACGGCGGAAGTGGGGGGCTATGTCGTCGAAGGCCATACGCCCGTAGCGGCGATGAGGCGGCTCTTGGACGAAAAGCCAAAAGGCGCGGCCGGCGTCGCCGTTCCCGGAATGCCCGCCGGCTCGCCGGGCATGGAGATGGGCGGCGAAGCCGAATCTTACGAGGTCATTCTGTTTGGGCCGGACGGCCAGAGCGGTTTTGGAAAGTTTAGGGGGGAGCAGGCGGTCTAGAGCTTATCGTTCGAACGATAAGAAATCGTTCAAACTCAGAAGCTTGGAGTGAATTCCGATCGTAACCGTCGATCAACTTTTGTGAAAATTCGCTCTACCCGCTCAATCCGAGGCGCCGCGCCGCGCCCTGGCCCGCGGCGAAGCCGGTGGCGAAAGCCGTCTGCAACAAATAGCCGCCGGTCGGCGCATCGAAGTCCAGCATTTCGCCAGCGACAAAAACACCGGGGCGTTTCTTTAGCATCAGTGCGGAGTCGAGTTCATCGAACTCAATTCCACCGGATGAAGAAATCGCCCGCTCGAAACCCGCGACGCCCTTCACCGTAAGCGGCAGTTTCTTGATCGGGGCGGCGAGTTCGGCTCTGTCACGGGGCAGGGATTCCCTTTGAGACTCTCTCAACAAAGCGATCTCGATCTTGCCGAGCCCCAGCGATTTCCGCAGGAAAGTCGAAAGGGATTGCTTGCCGGTTTCCCGCGTTAGCCTGCGCGCGATTTCGGCCTCGTCGAGGTCGGGACGCAAGTCGAGATAGACGACGGCGGCTGCTTCTTTGGCGACTGTCTCGCGAAGCTTGGACGCAAGCGCGTAAATCGGGCCTCCTTCAAGGCCAAGGCGCGTCGCCACCAGATCGCCGCGAAAGGACGCGCCTGCGTGGCTTATGCGGATGGTCTTTATCGGCCGCCCTTCGAAATGCTCGCGGAAATGGACGCTCCAGTCGATCAGTGCGCCGCAATTTGCCGGCGCGAGCGGAGCAATCTTGACGCCCAAGGCGGAAAAAGCATCGACCCACGCGCCGCTCGAGCCCAACCTCGGCCAGGAAGCCCCGCCTAGAGCCAAAACCGTAGCTTGTGGAAATAAGACGGTCTCCGTTTCGCCTTGGCGAAAGCGCAGGCCGCCATCGTCCAAAAAGCCGAGGAAAGAGCAGCGCATTTGGAATTGTGCGCCTTGGCGCGAGAGGCGGGCGAGCCAAGCCCGCAACAGTGGCGACGCCTTGAAGCTTTTGGGAAAAACCCGGCCGCTGGAGCCAATGAAGGTTGGTTCGCCCAATTCCGCACAAAATTCGCGCAACCGTTGGGGCGGAAAGGCGCGGATCGAGGGCGCGAGCCATTGGGAGGCAGAGCCGTAGCGGGTGAGAAAACTTTCCAGCGCTTCGCTGTGGGTGAGATTGAGTCCGCCGCGTCCGGCCATTAAAAATTTGCGCGCGGGCCTCGCATTGTGGTCAAAGACCGTGACTCGCCCGCCCGCCTTGGACAAGACGTCGGCGGCCATGAGGCCGGCCGGCCCGGCGCCGATGACGGCGCAAAATGGCATGGTGGCGGCTATTGGTCGAGTCCCCCATTGAACATGGGGGGAACTAGCACAGGCCGCGCGAAACGGAAAAGATTCTGAGGAATGCCGTTAGAAAACATCCTGTCCGAACATTCGGAACTGTTCGCTTTCACTGTCGCCGAGGGAGAGGCGGGCTGCCGTCTGGACAAATTTCTGGCCGATCGGGAAGACGTCTCTGCCGCGCATATTTCGCGAACAAGGGTGAAGACGCTGATCGAACAGGGGCGGGCGACCGTCGCGGGCAGCGTCGCCACGGACGCGAACCACCGGCTTTCCGCGGGCGAAGCCGTCACGCTCAAAGTGCCGCCTCCCGAGCCGGCCCAACCGCAGGGCGAGGACATCGCGCTAAACATCGTCTATGAAGATTCGCATCTTCTCGTCGTCGACAAGCCGGCGGGACTCGTCGTGCATCCCGCGTCAGGGCACGAAAGCGGGACACTGGTCAATGCGCTCATCGGGCATTGCGGCGATTCGCTGTCCGGTATCGGTGGAGTCAAAAAGCCGGGCGTCGTTCACCGCATCGATAAGGACACCAGCGGCTTGCTGGTTGTGGCGAAAACGGACGCCGCCCATATCGGGCTGTCGCGCTTGTTCGAGGATCATGGACGCGAATTGTTGCTGGTGCGAGAATATCTCGCCTTCGTTTGGGGCGTTCCAGGACGACGTCACGGCGTGATCGACGCGCCCATTGGCCGGCACGCGACACATAGGGAGCGCATGGCGGTGGTGTCCGCCGCGCGGGGTCGAGAGGCCGTCACTCACTACGAGACGCTTCAGGAACTCGGCGTCGCCGCGCTGGTCAAATGCCGGCTGGAAACTGGCCGCACCCATCAGATTCGGGTCCACATGGCGCACATCGGCCACCCGCTGATCGGCGACGCCACATATGGGTCGGGGTTTAAAACCAAGGTCGCTTTGCTTTCGGCTGATTCGCGCGCGGCCGCGACCGCTCTCGGCCGTCAGGCGTTGCATGCGGCGACGCTGGGTTTCGAGCATCCCGTCACCAGGGCAGAAATGTTTTTCGAAAGCCGATTGCCCCGCGATCTCGAAAAGTTAAAAGAATCGTTGGCCAAAGGGTGACCGCGGCGGCGTCCTTCCAATCCGCAAGGCTCTTGCCTTTTGCGGGCTGGCTCGCGACTGTGCGGCGGAGCCTATCTTGTTCTGGAGAATGGAATCATGCGGCGAGCTTTGATCTGCGCTTTTCTTTCTACTTTGGTGGCGGGATGCAACCAGTCCTCCCCCGATCTCAGCGCCGCTGCTTTCAATCCAGCCGACGCGGCTTATATCCGCACGCCCGGCTCGGCGAGCATCTCGGGTCAGGCCGCCATGATCGACCCGAATAACGCGGGAGAGACCCGTTACGCCTCCGGTGAAGTGGTTCGGCTCATTCCGGCGACAGCCTACGCTCAAGCGCGCATCGCACATTTTTACGGGGCGTCGAAATTCGTCGCCGCGGACGCTATGCCCAAGGTCACGCCCGATCCCGACTATGTGGCTTATACGCGCGCTACCAAGGCGAATAAGGAAGGCCGCTTCACCTTCGATCATGTCGCGCCTGGCCGTTATTTTCTGACGACGCAGATCGTTTGGAAAGCCAAGGGCGCGGCGCAGCCTCAAGGCGGCGCGGTTTATCAAGCAGTCACGGTTCCGACGGGAGAGGCCGGTCCGATCGACGTCTCACTGTCCGGCAATTGATCGCGCCGCTCGCTCCAACAAAACTCCTTCTGGTTGTCGCGGCCGCGCTCGTGGACGCCGATGGTCGGGTGCTCATCGCGCAGCGGCCGCCGGGCAAGCAACTCGCGGGGCTGTGGGAGTTTCCGGGCGGTAAGATCGATCCGGGCGAGAGACCCGAGCACGCCCTGGCGCGGGAGCTTGCGGAGGAACTCGGCATAGACGCATGTGTTTCCTGTATGCAACCGCTCGCCTTCGCGAGCCATGCCTATGAAGACTTTCACTTGCTAATGCCGTTGTTCGTATGTCGGCGATGGGACGGAATCGCCGCGTCGAGGGAGGGGCAGGCGCTCAAATGGGCGCGTCCCCGCGAATTGCGCAAATATCCCATGCCGCCGGCGGACGCGCCGCTGATTGATCCTCTGATCGTGCTTTTGGGGTGACTTTTAGGACTGGACGCGCGATGTTTCCGGTTTCCTCTTGGCGGCTACGCCGCCGTTCCGTGGGATAGTTTCATGATCGAGAGCACGCGGCATCCTCAGCCCCCGTCATCGCAGGCCTTTCGCCATCGGCCAATCGAAGAACGTTACGCGGCGGGAAAAATTCTGCGCGAGAAAACGCCTCGAGAAATTCTGGCCGATTTCACGGCGCCCAACCGCGATCCTGTCACGATTTTCGACGAAACCAATCGGACTCGCTTGCCGGCGCTGCTGCCGATCCGCGTCCAGCGCATGGCGGAGTCGCCCTTCTCTTTCCTGCGCGGCGCGGCGGCGCTCATGGCCGCCGATCTCGCGTCCCAGCCCGCGCCGGGCCTCAAGACGCAGGCCTGCGGCGATTGCCATTTGATGAACTTCGGGGCCTTCATCTCGCCCGAGGGAAATGTGCTGTTCGACATAAATGATTTCGACGAAACATTGCCCGACATCGATTTCACGGTGGACCTCAAGCGGCTCGCCGCGAGCTTTTCGGTCGCCGCGCTCGCCGCCGGCGCATCGGATAAAACGGCGAGGCGCATCGCCGGGAATGTGGCGACAGCTTATCGCGAGCGCATGTCCAAGCTCGCAAGGCTATCGCCGCTCGAAGCATGGCACGCGCGGATCCTGCTGACGCGGGAAGCGAGCGATCTCTTCGACGACGCGCTGCTTCGCAAGCTTCATGTGGCGGCGCGCCAGAAGCACGCCGACCGCGACGAAGACGCTAATTTTCCGCATCTCACCTGCGACCTTGTGACAGGCGCCTGGCGCATCACGGACCATCCGCCTCTGATTTATCATGTGCCGCAAAACGAAAACGCCTCCATCCATGTGGATATCGCCAAGGTTTTCGAGGGCGTGGCGACCACTCTCGCGCCTGAAATCTCGACCCTGCTTGCTCGCTACAGGCTGACCGATAGCGCCTTCAAGGTCGTGGGCGTCGGCAGCGTGGGGACTTACTGTGCGATTGGCCTCTTCATGACTCACGACGGCGACCCGCTATTCCTGCAGGTGAAGGAGGCGCTGCCTTCGGCTCTGGAGCACCTGCGCGGCGAGCCGTGGCAGGGTCAGCAGGGCGCCAGAGTCGTCTCCGGCCAGCGGATCATGCAGGCCGCGACGGATACGTTCCTTGGCTGGACCACCGATCCTGTGTCTGGCCGCCAGTTCTATGTTCGCCACCTCAAGAACAAGCGCCTGGGGACGGTGAGCGAAATGCTGGAATCAAAGGCGCTGCCCCAATATGCGACTCTGTGCGGTCGCACGCTCGCTCGCGCTCACGCGCGTTCGGCCGACGCGGCGACGATATGGGGGTATATGGGAAAAAAGGACGTGTTCGACGACGCCATAGCCTCCTTCTCCATGCTTTACGCTGCGCAAAACAAAGCGGACTACGACAAATTCACGTCCCGAGTCGCCGCTCTTTCACCGGCGTCGCGCGGCGCGTGAGGATCGCCTCGCGGCGCGCGGGACGTGTCCGGCAAGTCCGGTTCAAGCTACAGCCGCCGCCGAAACGCTCGAAAGACCCAGAAGCGGCATAGAATGAAGCACGCAATGGTATAGCTCGCCATCGCGGCGCATTGCGCCAAGACCGGCCCCGGCGCATTCGGCAGACGGCCCTCCAAAAGAGCCAGGACAGCTTGGTTGAACGCGAAAGCCAAGGCCACCGCGATCGCGTAGCGAACAGCGATCCATCTATTACGGCTTCGTTCGCGAAAGACGAACATGCGGCTCAGTAAAAAGCCGGCGATCATCCCGGTCCCGAAACCAGCCGCATTGGCGAGTGACGGAGGCGCGCCACAGCCCCATTCGAGCGCAAGAATGGTGCAACCGCCGATCAAGGTATTCAATCCGCCAGCGGCGCCAACAGTCGTGCGGATCGCGAATCCGAGCAGGACGGCTACGGCTGTCATCCCGACCAAAGGATCCGGGAAGTAGATCCGAAGCCCCCCACGACTGAAAGAGATTGGGAGCTGACTTTCGGAAGCGTCCATCCGCGATCGCTTTCATCTTTTGAGTTGATCGCCGGAGGAATTTACGATTGATTGTCTGACCGACCATTAACAGTAGTCGTGTTGATGGGCGTTGGCGTTGGTGATCGAAGCTGAGGATTTGGTTCATCTCACGACGATTGCGCGCGCTTCACGCGCCTCGCCGGCCTATCGCCGCGAGCCGTCGTTTTTCGCCATCGGCCGGGTGCTGGGATTGCACCATCGGACGGTGTTGCGCTGCGTCGAACCGCGACGCGGCTCACTTGACCACCGTCCATGTCGCTGGAGCGGAGAGGGTCCAAATGAACCCCTCGGGGGAAAAGTCAAGAATGGTTTCGCCGTCGAGAGCCTGAGGAACAAGACGTCTGATGACCTTGTGGCCAAACCCCTCCCGCCGGGGCGGCGATACTCTAGGCCCGCCGCTCTCTCGCCATTCCACGAGGAATCTCCCGTTGTCGAGACGCCAGCTCAAAGCGACTTTTCCGGAGCTGTAGGAGAGGGCGCCATAGGCCAGCGCGTTTGTCGCCAGTTCGTGCAGAGCGAGGCCGATATTTTGCGCCGCTTCCGGCTTCAGCATCAGTTTTGGGCCTTCGATGCGCGCGTGTTCCGTGATTTCGCCGGCGCCAACGTCGAGACAATAGGCCATTTGCGCACGCGCCAAATCATGCATCGAGGCTCCGCGCCAATCGTGAGATATCAGCAGATCGTGCGCCATGGAGAGCGCCTGTAGGCGGGCCGAGAACTTGCGCTGAAAGTCCTCGATGGAATCAGAGCCCGACGCGGTCTGGCGCGACATGGCCTGCACCACGGCGAGTAGATTCTTCGATCGGTGCACCAATTCACGCAACAGGTTGCGGACATGCTGCTCGCGATGTTTGCGTTCGGTCACGTCGCGAACGGTGCCCACGATACGGACGGCGCGGCCCCCCTCGAAGAAAGTGCGCCCCCGAACGGAAACCCAGCGTTCGACGCGGTCCGTCAGGCCGAGGACGCGATATTCGCTCTCGTAATCGTCCTGATAGTTAGGGTCCAGCGCCTGCTCGATCGCTTCCTTCGTGCGCTTTTTATCTTGAGGGTGCAGCGCTCTACGGAAAACGTCCAGATTGGCCGGCATGTCCGGCGTCAAGCCCCAAAGGGCGCGAACGCGGGCGTCGAGATGCACCTCGCCCGTGATGAGATTCCAGTCCCAAATCCCGGTTTGGCCCGCGTCCAATGCGAGTTTCATGCGTTCCAGCATAAAGCTCTGTTCGTTGATCGACTCGCAGCCCGATCTTGCGGGCGCCGGGATAATTGTCTCCGTCACGCGACCATCCTAAGCTTGCCGCCGTCATTAGAAAGGCGGCGTTTGAAAGCGGCGCGTTCTCGCCCGTCGATCGCATCGATACGCCAAAGCACATCGCCGCGGGAGTCCGCAAAGGTTGTGAAATCTCTCCCTCGAACGTCGCGAATCGCCGCTCATCGGAGCGCGGTCATTTTTCCGCCCGATCGGCCTCGCCAGCAAGCTCCATCACGATGCGCCATTCTTCACCGGTGACCGGTTGCACGGAAAGGCGTGAATTATTCACCAGGACCATGTTCGCAAGGCGTGGCTCCGCCTTGATTTGGGCCAGGGAGACTTTTTCTTTCAAGGGCTTGACAGCGCGCACGTCCACCATGCCGAATTTGCCGGTTTCGTCGGTGTGGTCGGGATAATAGGGCTTTATGACCTCGACGACGCCAATGATCGCCTTGTCTTCGTTCGAGTGGTAGAAAAACCCCAGATCTCCCGCCTTCATCGCCATCATATGTTTTTTGGCCAAGTGGTTGCGGACGCCATTCCAAAAGGTTCCCTTTTCGCCAGCCTCAAGCTGCTGCTGGAAGGACCAGGTCGCGGGTTCGCTTTTGAATAACCAACGGGCCATTGTTAGAGCGCCGCTCCAATCACCTGGCGCCAGGGCCTGAGTTGAACTTTCGCGAAGAGGCCCGCTTTGGCGTAAGGGTCGTCATTCAGAAGCGCTTGCGCCGCGGCGAGGTCCGGGCATTCCAAAATCAGCAATGATCCCACGGGCTTTTCGGCCTCGTCGAGAAACGGTCCGCCAAGTTTGACCTGGGCCTTATGCGCTTCGAGGAATGCTAGGTGGGCCGCTCGCGTGGCGAGACGCAAATCGATCTGGCCGGGCTTGTCGATACAAATGGCGGCGAACAGCACGCGCAACCTCTTGGGGTTTGAAGTTCATCGGAACATTATATGTTCCAAAGGGCGAGCTCGCGGTCAAGCCGAGGAATGGCCCCTTCTCCCTTCGCCTGCTTGCAATGGGGGCGGCGTTCAGGCCCGTTTGGCCGCCGGGGCGCTTTCATGTGCAGCGCCGCGCGGCGCATCACCGGTGATTCGTGTTGCAAGATCCGTTATTTCCTTGCGCAATTCGGCGATGTCTTGGGCGTCGTTCACGGTCCCGGATCGGCGTCGGGCGTGGTCGGCGCGCAAGGCTTCGATAGCGCCTTGCAACATCGAGTTGTCCGCCCGCGCCATCTCCAGCTTGTCCGCATTATCTCTCGCTTCGGCGCGGGCGAGGCGCAGCGCGTTTTCCAGATGGGCGATCTCGCCCGCCTGAAATGCTTCTTCCTCCTTGGCGCGGGAGCGCTGGCTGGCGAGAGTCTCTTCGAGCGCGATCTTGACGGCTGAGACCTTTTTCAGGTCGTCGCTCACGCGGATGAGTTCCGCGTCGGCCGCGCCAAGGCGTTTGGCCTCGGCCGTGACTTCCGCGAAATCAGCCTGTAATTTACTAAGTTCACGTTTCAGCTCGGTATTTTCCTGGTGTAGATCGCCCATTCTCGTCTCGTGAGCCGCGACGCGGGTCAGCGCCTGCGCCTTCTCACGACCAAGCTCTTCGTGATCGGTTCTGAGCGCCCGCAGGCTCGCCACGCCGCGCTCCGCGTGCTGAGTGACCTCGAGCAACGCCATTTCGGTGGAATTCAGCAACTCGGCGCGTTCGGACAGGGTCTTGCGAGCTTCCTCAAGCTCGTGTTGAAGCTCTCGGCCTTGCGCCTGGGACTTTTTGAGCAATTCATCGAGGTTCGCGATCCTAACGGCATGGCGTCCGACATCAAGCAGGTCCTGCGCCTTGGAGGCCTTTATCGCCGTCATCTCCTGTTCCAGACGCCGCTCTCGCACCGCGAACTCGGCGCGCAGAAGATCGCGTTCCGCGATGGCTTCCTCGCGGGAGAGGGGCGCCAGCATCTGCAGGCGCCGCATGGAAAGCCTCATCGCTCGCCGCCAAATGGCGGGCGTGAACATGAGCGCGAAAAGCCCCGCGATCAGAAACCCGAGCGCAAAATACATCGCCTGTTCTATCGACACGCGTTCGTCCTTGCCTACCTGCCTGACGCCCTGGGCCTCGGCGTCGTCAGCGGCTTTTTTAAAGCAGCGCCCGAGGAAATCAAATTGTGTCCGAACCGGGGCTTTTCCGCCGCGCAGGCTTGATGTCGTGAAATTTGGTGTAGTCGAAAGTCATCGCCCCATTCTGGTCCAGCCGGGTGATGTCCGCGTATTCGTGATCCACCACCACGTCTCTCACCGAGTAAATCCTGCGGCCGCGCACCGCTTGATTGGAGCTCTCATCGTGCCCGCTGAAAATGACGATCAGGCTGGCGTCGGAGGCGTCGAAATCTTCCTGCGCCCAGCCATAAAGCGGGCTGGTCTCGTCGATCACGTGCATGATGGTCCAACTCAGCGCGAAGATAGGGTTCTCGTCGCGCGTGAGCTTCAAGGGATAAAATCTGCGAAAAGCCGAGCCTTCCAGCGTGCGCTCGCTGCGGATCAGCCATAATTTGGCGCTCGCCTCGGTGATGGCGTTATGTCGCTCGTTGGCGAAGCGAAGCATCAGCGTCGGCGCGCCCTCATGCTCGGCCACGACCAGATTCCGGGCGAAAAGCAGCCGCGCCTGGGGTTGCGCGAAGCGGGCGAAAGTCAGTCCGGCCGTGATGGCCATCGAGCATATGCCGGTGAAAGTGGCGACCGTGGCGATGACATGACCCCAGAGCGAGTGCGGGTGCATGTCGCCATATCCAACCGTGGCGAGCGTCTCGACGCTGAAGAAGAAATAATCCAGAAAGGCGCCCGGCCGCGCGTTGGCGATGGGGTCGTCGCCAAAATAGGCGCCCAGCCAATACAGGCTGGCGAAAAACAGATTGATGAGCGTGAAGAGGAGCGCCAGTGTCGCGAAAAAGGCGGGCCAGCCGGCCGTCATGGCGTAGTGGTGCTGATCCGACCAGACGTTGCGCGGCAAGCCCTCGGAAATCAGCGTTCTCTCGCCGATGCGGATGACCCGGCTTGCAGGCTGGCCAAACAACCGTTCGCGAACACGTCCCGGGATCAAAATGGATTCCAGGTCGAACGTTCGGTGAACTTGAGATAGCCGAGGTTCAATCCAAGCCTTGCGCCGACCCCCGAACGAACCGGCACGACAACCACATCATTGGCGGTGAGCGCGGTAAAACCAAGGCCGCCGACGAGATAGGCCGAACCGTCCACGCCGCTAAATCGTTGATATATGGCGTCGACCGAAGGGAGATTATAGACCAGCATCATTGTCCGGTCACCGTCCGCTCCTGCGTCGAAGCCGAGAGACGGCCCCTGCCAATAGATGTGCCTCTGGCCGGCGTTGCGGGTGTACATATCGCCTTCGCCGTAACGAACGCCGCCGATGAATGCGCCGCCCGCTTCCTGGCCGAGCACATAGGCGTTGGGCTTCCCCCAGCGGCGCGTGGCGGTTTCCACGCCGTCCGCGAGACCACGGGAAATCGAACCGAAGAATTTGTGGCCGCTCGCGATCACTTCGTTATCCGAAAAGCTGTCGGGAGGGTTCGGCGGCGCTTGGCGTCCCAGCGCTTCCCGCCCCGCGAGGGCCAGGCTGCAAAAAGCCCCCATCCGAAGCGCGGCCCGACGGGAGACCGGTGAGCCCAAATGTTGCTTGGAGTTGTCGTCGGCGCTCATCTTGACTCTCTCCCTGGCGCGTAACGCCCCTAAAATCGAAGCGAAGATCGCCGGCGGCGTGGCGCTGCGGCGCCGTGAGTGTGGCGGCGATCGCACAGACGATGAATTTGCCTTTTCGTCCTTAACAAAGGGTTGCCGAAGCAGGATCGCCATAAGAGATAAAGGGACCGTTGCGGTAATTGTCGGCCGTCTTTCCGTATAACAGGGGCCTGCCTTCCGGGGTCAGCGTCACCCCGCCGGCGGCGCGCAGCACGGCGTCTCCCGCCGCGGTGTCCCATTCCATCGTGGGGCCAAAACGCGGATAAATATCCGCGACGCCCTCCGCCAGCCGGCAGAACTTCAGCGAGGAACCAGCGTCGATCCTTTGCCGGATATTCTGGCGCGCGAGAAATGCCTCGGTCAGCGGATCGCAATGAGAGCGGCTCACTAGGGCTGTCGCCCCTTCCCTGGGGCGGGGCCTCGTATGCAATTCGCGCCAGTCCTCGGCGGGCGGTAGCGCGGCGCCGGGCGCGGCCTTCGCGAAATAGGACTTTACGCCGCCGAACCATAATGCGCCCAAAGCAGGCGCATAGACGGCGCCGGCCATCGGCCGGCCGTCTTCCACATAGCCGATATTCACCGTGAATTCGGCGCGCCGTTCGATGAATTCGCGGGTGCCGTCGAGTGGGTCCACCAAAGCGAAACGGCCTGTCTGCGACGGCGTAAACCCATGGGCCGCGCTTTCCTCGGCGATCGCCGGAAGCCGGGGCAGACTGTGCGCAAGTCTATCCAACAGAAAGATTTCAGCGCGCTCGTCGGCCTCGCTGACAGGGCTGCTGTCGTCTTTGATTCTTGTCTCGATCGCAGGGCGCCCGAACACTTCCATGACGATCGCGCCCGCGCCAAGGCAGAGCTCGGCGAAAAGCCGCGCCAGCGCGTCGGGGTCATCGGGCGTTTGGGCGGCCATATTTGGGGGCTCCTTCACCGCGGGCGCGGGGGCGATTTCGCGCTGACATATTGAGCCGATTGGCCGCCAAGGGAAGCCCGCTTGGTCCGAATTGGAGTGAGGACCGGGATTTTTCGACGGAAGAGGGACAGGCAGCCTTGGCGCACGATCAAGTAAGCCCTAAAGAAAATCGATGCGCTCTTCTCGCTTCTGGGCCGAACTTTCGACTCGCGACTTCGCCGCCATCGACTGGGAGCGGACGATCGTCGTCGCGCCAGTCGCCGCCGTCGAGCAGCACGGACCTCATCTGCCGCTTGGGGTCGACGCGCAAATCATGGAGGGATGCGTCTCGCGGGTTGTCGCGCGCCTGCCGAAAGACCTCGATGTGCTCTTCCTGCCCGCCCAGAACATTGGCGTTTCCACCGAACATAAGGGATTTCGCGGCACTTTGTCGCTTTCGCCCGCGACGGCGCTGCTGGCCTTGATCGAAATCATGGAGGGCGTCATCGCCGCCGGCGCGAGAAAACTCGTGCTGCTGAGCTCTCATGGCGGCAATTCCGCGCTGATTTCCCAAGCCGCGCTGGAATTGCGGGCGCGCCACGGAACGCTGGCGGTCACCTGCTCATGGAGCCGTTTCGGCTACCCGGACGGGCTTTTCGGCGCCGACGAATTGCGTCACGGCATCCACGGAGGAGAGATCGAGACGTCGCTGATGCTCGCCTTCCGTCCCGAACTCGTCGATATGGCGCGAGCGCGGAATTTCATACCCGCGAGCAAGGATTTCGAGCGCGACTTCACCTGGCTGCGCGCCGACCGGCCGGCCGGCTTCGGCTGGATGGCGCAGGATCTTTGTCCTGCGGGGGTGATGGGGGACGCCTCGAAGGCCACGGCGGAAAAGGGCGTGGCGGCGGCGGATTATTGGGCGACGGCCTTTATCGAACTGCTGCGGGACGTGGAGGCTTTCGACCTGGAGCGGCTCAAGGACCCGATTTAGCTTCGTTGCTTCCCTTTTTGCGAGCGAAGGCCTCTCTTTATCGGGGGCACGTCGGGGATTTTCTCCCGCTTGCGGCAACTGTTTTTCAAATTTTAAAAGTTTGAGAATGGCGAGGAAGACGGGACTTGAACCCGCGACCTCCGGCGTGACAGGCCGGCGCTCTAACCAACTGAGCTACTCCCCCGCAACACGCTGTTGCGTTGGGGCCGAATAGGACATGCGTTCGGCGAAGTCAACACCTCGAACGCCATTTGCGGCGCCGTCGCCAAGAACCAATAGCCTCGCGAAGCCTTTTCTTCAGCGCCCCGCTGGACTCGCGCCGCGTCGAGGCCCTATGTCAGGCCCGACCCTCGATATCTCTACTCCGCCCCGTGCGAAAACTCATGACTGGCGACAGCGCTCCCTCGAAGACCAACAAGAAATTGGTCCCGGATGAACTGGACTTGATCCGCCGCCGCATCCGTGTCCGCGCCTGGCGCAGGGGGATGCGGGAAATGGACATTATTCTCGGCGAATTCGTCGATGCGCGCGTCGAGACGCTCGACAGCGAGGAACTGGCGCAACTCGAGGCCCTTCTCGATGCGGAAGACGACCAAGCTTTTCGCTGGTTCAGCTCCGGCGCGGCTCCGGCGTCCCACGACACCTCGCTGTTTCGCAAGATCGCGGCCTTCCACGCCGAAAAGGACAGAACTTCTTGAAACCGCGCACCGATGTCGGCGCCCAGGCGGCGGGAACGTTGAAAACCGCGCTTTCACGCCTCGACGCGGGAGAAAATCTGCTTTTTGCTCGGGCGCCGGAAGGGTTCGACGCCTTCGTCGCGGCCGATCTTGCGCGCGCGCTTGCCGTCAGGGCCGAAGGCGAGCCCGCCGTCTTCGTGCATGTGGCGCGGGACGCCTCGCGTTCGGCTCAATTTCGCGAAGCGTTGCGCTTTGCTGCGCCCTTCGTCGAGGTTCTGGATATTCCCGGCTGGGACTGTCAGCCTTACGACCGCGTTTCGCCGAACGCCGCCATCGCCTCGCGGCGCATGACCGGCCTTTCCCGTCTCGCGCGTTCAAAATCCTCGGCCGAGCAACCCCGCGCCATCGTCACGACCGTCGATTGTCTTCTCCAGCGCGTGCCCCCGCGCGCGAAAATCGCCGCCGACAGTTTTTCCGCCGCGCCCGGCAATGTGGTGGAAATGGATGTTTTGACCCACTGGCTGGAGAACAACGGCTTCCTGCGTTCAAGCACGGTGCGCGAACCGGGCGAATATGCTCAGCGCGGCGGAATCATCGATCTTTTCGCGCCCAGCATGCCCGTTCCGATCAGGCTGGACTTCTTCGGAAACACATTGGAGTCGATTCGGGCCTTCGATTCCGAAACCCAGCGCACGACCGGGCAGCTTCGCGCGCTCGACCTTGTCCCGATGAGCGAATTGCAACTCGTCAGCGAGACGATGCGGCGCTTTCGCCAGGGATACACCACGCGTTTCGGCGGGGAGACGCGGGGCGACGCGCTCTACGAGGCGATCAGCGAGGGCCGCCGCCACCCCGGCGCGGAACATTGGCTGCCGCTGTTTTACGAGCGGCTCGACACATTGTTCGATTATTTCGGCGACGCGCCTCTTCTGCTCGACGCCCATTACGACGACGCGGCCAACGAACGGCTGGCCCAGATCGCGGATTATTATCAGGCGCGCAAGAGCGCTTACGATCTCGATCACACCCGCTCGAACTACAAGCCGCTCGAACCAGGCGAGCTTTATCTCACGCAGGAGGAGTGGCGGGAGAGACTGGAGAGCCGGGCCCAGGGCCGTTTCTCCCCTTTCGCCGCGCCCGAGGGTGAAACCGCGGCGATAGATTTCGCGGCGCGACCAGGCCGGGATTTCGCGCCCGAACGCAATCAGCCGGAAGCGAATGTCTTCGAGGCCGCCGTCGATCATATCAAGGCTCTGGCGGGGAAGGGCAAGACGGTCGTCGTCGCCGCCTGGTCCGACGGTTCGCGGGAGCGCCTCGGCCATGTGCTGACCGAGCACGGCTTGCAGGCGTCGGCGTTGGCGGCTTCCCTGCCGGCGGCTTTTTCGCTTGGCAAGGGAAAGATTTCGCTCGCGGTGCTTGGCGTCGAGCACGGCTTCGAGACGGAAGACCTCGCCGTCGTCGGCGAGCAGGACATTCTCGGCGACAGGCTTGTGCGTCGCCGCCGCAAGGCCAAGCGCGTCGAAAATCTGCTCGGGGAGATCGGTTCTCTCTCCGCGGGCGATCTTGTCGTCCATGTCGATCACGGCATCGGGCGCTTCGTGGGTCTCGAGTCGATCATCGCCGCGGGCGCTCCCCACGATTGCCTGGAAATCCGTTATGCGGGCGGCGACAAATTGTTCCTGCCCGTCGAAAACATCGAACTGCTGACGCGCTACGGGTCCGAGGACACAGAAGTCGCGCTCGACCGGCTTGGCGGCGCCGGCTGGCAGGGCCGCAAAGCGCGGATGAAAAATCGCATCCGCGAAATGGCCAAGGGCTTGATCGCGATCGCGGCGCAAAGAATGCTCAAGCAGGCGCCGAAGCTCGCCCCGCCCGAAGGGCTCTACGACGAATTCTGCGCCCGCTTTCCCTATGACGAGACCGAAGACCAGGCCGCGGCGATCGAGGCGGTTCTGGACGATCTCGCCTCGGGGCGACCGATGGATCGGCTGGTTTGCGGCGACGTGGGCTTCGGCAAAACGGAAGTCGCGCTCCGCGCGGCTTTTTGCACGGCGATCAACGGCAAACAGGTCGCGGTAGTGACGCCCACGACGTTGCTGGCCCGTCAGCACTATAAGAATTTCTGCGCGCGTTTTTCCGGATTGCCGATCCGTATCGGCCGATTGTCGCGCATGGTCGGCTCGGCCGAGACGCGAGAGACGAAAAAGCAACTCGGCGAGGGCAGCGTCGACATCCTGATCGGCACCCACGCCATTCTGGGCAAGGGCGTTAACTTCAAGGATCTGGGGCTCGTCATTGTCGACGAGGAGCAGCATTTCGGCGTCGGTCACAAGGAAAGGCTGAAAGAACTGCGGGCGGAAGTGCATGTGCTGACTCTGTCGGCGACGCCGATACCGCGCACTTTGCAGCTTGCGATGACCGGCGTGCGCGAACTCTCGTTGATCGCCACGCCACCGGTCGACCGCCTCGCCGTGCGCAGTTTCGTTTCGCCCTTCGATCCGCTCATCGTGCGCGAAGCGCTTCTGCGCGAGCGATATCGCGGCGGGCAAGCCTTCTTCGTCTGTCCGCGCATCGAAGACCTCGAAGAAGCGGCCGCCTTCTTGCGCGAAAATATTCCCGAAGCGAAATTCGTCGTCGCCCATGGCCAGATGGCGCCGACGGAACTCGAAGAAAAAATGTCGGCCTTCTATGACGGCGGATACGACATTCTGCTTTCGACGACCATCGTCGAATCGGGGCTGGATATTCCAACCGCGAACACGCTGATCGTTTGGCGCGCGGACATGTTCGGCTTGGCCCAGCTCTATCAATTGCGCGGGCGCGTCGGCCGGGGCAAGACCCGCGCCTATGCGCTTTTCACGACTCCGGCCAATCGCACCATCACGC
This sequence comes from Methylocystis sp. KS32, assembly GCA_002862095.1. Lineage (GTDB taxonomy): Bacteria > Pseudomonadota > Alphaproteobacteria > Rhizobiales > Beijerinckiaceae > Methylocystis. Next base: position 1,031,912 of record PHSQ01000001.1, read on the forward strand.
CGCAGGCGCAAAAACGTCTCGACGTGCTGCAATCGCTGGATACGCTCGGGGCGGGTTTCCAGCTCGCCACGCACGATCTCGACATTCGTGGCGCCGGCAATCTGCTTGGCGACGAACAATCTGGCCATATCAAGGAGGTGGGATACGAACTCTACCAGCAGATGCTGCACGACGCGATCGAGCTTTTGAAGGCTGGCGTCGAAGAGCCGGAGGAGGAAGCCTGGTCGCCCGCCATCGCTCTTGGCGCACCGGTGACGATCCCCGAAGATTACGTCGCCGATCTCGGTTTGCGCCTGCAACTTTACCGGCGGCTCTCAACTCTGGAGACCGACGCCGACATCGACAGCTTCGCCGCGGAAATGGTCGACCGGTTCGGGCCGACGCCGCCCGAAGTGCAACAATTGCTGAAAATCGTGGCGATCAAGGCGCTATGCCGCCGCGCCCATGTCGAAAAGGTCGACGCCGGTCCCAAGGGCGTCATCATCGCGTTCAAGGACAATCTCTTCGCCGATCCCCCTGGCCTCGTTCGCTTCGTGTCGCAGCCGGGCTCATACGCCAAGGTGCGGCCGGACATGAAAATCGTCTTTGCGCGCGATTTCGACAGCTTGCGGGAGCGGCTGGAGGGGACCAGGGAGATACTCCGCTCCCTTGTGAACATCGCCGAGAAAAAACAAAAAAAATAATCGTCTCGCGCGGCAATCTCGGTTTTCGTTGCGCGAAATCATGAGCCTGCGACGTTATGGCAGGATCTGGGCGGGACAAAATCGCGGACAGAAAGTCGCCTCTGGGGTAATTTGGAATTGTTCGGAAAAAATCGAAGCGACGGTGGCCAAAGTTCTGAACAACAAAGGATTTCATGGGGTTCGTTCCTAATGGAACGAGTTCCACTTGTTTTCTGAACCGCCGGTCATACCTATGCCGTTGCAAATAATGCGCCCAAGGGAGAGCCTCATGACCTCGAAGAATAAATATTTCAGCAAACATTTCTCTCATGGCGGCATCGCCATCGCCGCAGCCTTCGTTTTGTTTGCCGCAGGCGCCTCCGCGCAAACTCCTGCTCCTGCTCCCGCGCCCCAGGCGGGCGGCGCGATGGGTCAGGGCGGACATGACATGAAAGGAATGGGCGGCATGGGCATGATGGACCATGGCGCGGGCGGGGGTATGAGCCATGGCGGTGGTATGATGCACGAGATGCTCTGCGGCGTTACCGAGCATGTCGAAGGCGGACTCGCCTATCTCAAGACCGAGTTGAAGCTGACCGATCAGCAACAGGGGGCGTGGAACGGTTTCGCCGACGCCTATCGCGCCGCTACTCAAAAGACTGCGAAAATGTGCGCCGCAAGCGAAGCGGCTGGCGCGGATCACTCCGCCCATCAGGGCGTGGTTGGACATCTAGCGATGATGGAGCGCCACATGAGCGATCATCTCGAATCCATTCGGGCGCTGAAGGCGGCGATCGATCCGCTGTATGCGGCTCTGACCGACGAGCAAAAGAAGACTGCCGACCATGTTATCACCCATGTGATGGGAGTGGGCATGGAGAAAATGATGGGCGGCATGGGTGGCGGCATGGGTCACGGTGACGGTGGCGCGGGCGGCATGAGTCACGGCATGGGCGGCATGGATCATGGCGCTGGCGGCGGCATGGGTGGAATGGGTGGAATGGATCATGGCGCCGGCGGCGGCATGGGACATTAAGCGGGCGAAGGCTCGGAATGAAACCGGGCTGGATTAGCCCAAGAAACGGTTGCGCGTTGTCGGCGAGGATCTTGGCTCATGAATTTCCGCGCAAGGACACGCCAATTTCGCTGGACAACGCGCCTCTTTAGGCGTTTTGTTGCATAAAGATGAGATATCGGGTCGGCGCGTTTTCGCGCCGTCTCTTACTGTATCCATAAGCGCCGCGCGGAAGGCCCGAAGGGCAAAAATCCTGGAGGTTGATGCGGCGAGCGGCGACAGCGGTCGAGAGAGGCGCGGGGCCTGTTATTTCTCGCTTAATCGTGGAGAGTCGCTTTAACCAGCACGGAAACGAGTGACCAGGGTCGTCGATGACGCTCGACCGCGCTGGCGGATCTGACTTTGCGGGCCCAATCAAAGAAGCGATCGCCATCAACGCAGTTTTTAAGTGGAGGAAGCAATGATGAAGTCTACCCTAGCCGCTGCGGCTATTGTTCTCTTGTCCGGAGCCGCGGCTCAGGCGGGGACCGTCAGATGGAACATCAGCGAAGAGAACTCCGGAGTGCCCAATGCCCAAGGCGTTTGGAATGTCACGGAGAATGGCGACAAGATTTCCGGAACGGCCGAACTCCAGCTCTTGAATGGCAATCCACTTTCTTACAAGTTCGAGGGCGCCCTGAAGGACGGGGTTTGGACGGTGAATATGACCGATCGCACCGACGGCAAGAAAGGCTGCGTATGGACCGGCCATTCGCCGTCCGGGGGCGGAACCCAAACGACTGGTCTCCTCGGATACGCCAATTGCGATGGTGGCGTTAAGATCGTTCTCCGCGCCAGCCACTAATGGGGGCGGGCGGCTCCGATAAGCTGCTTTTTTCTTATTTTTGGGGGCGGGCAGATGTCCGGCCCCAAATTTCATTTCCATGCTTGTCCGGCGTTTTGCCCTTCTGTTTTCAATGAAGCCGGAACTCCCCATCGCGCAGGGTGATTTCGGCCGGCTTTATCATGCCGCAATGGGCGACGGTGACCGCATGGAGACTTCCTTCGAGGCTGCGGGTCCAGAACTCTAAAAATTTCCGCAGTTTGGGAAACTCCGGTTGAAGATCATACTCCTGCCAGACGTAGGAATGGATAATTTTCGGGTGGTCCGGCAGCCGATAAAGAATGTTTGCCGTCGTCAGCCCATAGCCCTGAAGCTGCAAACGGAACTCCCGCGAAGCCATGCGATTCTCCTTTCCGTTCGGACGAATTGCTGAAAATTCTAGCCAAGGATTAATGTCGAAGGCAAGCTAGGCTTGTGTAAAATTCATTTTAAAACAATGCGCTAGCAGCAAGTTTGAGTGAGCGCCAATTTTTTCGTCGAGCCTCTTGAAAGTCGCGCGAGGCGTTCCCACCTCGCCGCCGAGGCTCGAGAAGGCCTCGCTTTCGTCATTTCAGACTTTCCTGGGGAGAAGCTTCATGAAGTTTCGTCCATTGCAGGATCGCGTCCTCGTTCGTCGCATTGAGGCCGACGAACGCAGCAAGGGCGGCATCATCATCCCAGATGCGGCCAAGGAGCCGCAGGAGGGAGAAATTGTCGCGACTGGAGCCGGCGCCTGCGACGACAGCGGAAAATTGATTCCTCTCGACCTCAAGGCGGGCGACCGTGTGCTGTTCGGCAAATGGTCCGGAACCGAGGTCAAGATCGAGGGCAAAGACCTGTTAATCAGGAAGGAAAGCGACATCCTTGGCGTGATCGAGGCGCCTGCCTCGAACCAGAAAAAGGCGGTCGGCGTCGCGGTGATCCGCGTCGGCGTCGCGACGGAAGTCGAAGTCAAGGAGAAGAAGGACCGCGTCGACGACGCGCTGAACGCCACCCGCGCCGCAGTGGAAGAAGGCGTTCTGCCGGGCGGCGGCGTCGCCTTGCTTCGCGCGCTGAAGGCGCTCGACGCGCTCAAGCCCGAGAATGGCGATCAGCGCACCGGCGTCGACATCGTTCGCAAGGCCATCCAATGGCCGGCGCGTCAGATCGTCGACAACGCCGGCGACGACGGCGCCGTCGTAGTTGGCAAGCTGATGGAGTCGAAGGATTATGGCTTCGGCTACGACGCCCAGAACGGCGTTTACGGCGACCTGGTCAAGCTCGGCATCATCGACCCGACCAAGGTCGTGCGCACCGCGCTGCAGGACGCGGCCTCGGTCGCCGGACTGTTGATCACGACGGAAGCGATGGTCACCGAAGTTCCAAAAAAAGAATCCCCGCAGGCCCTGCCCGCCGGAGGGATGGACTACTGATAAACTGCGGCGCTCGCTTCCACGGGCGCCGTTTTTCCGAAGGTAAGAGACTGGCGTGGGGCGATATGCTTTTGCGTCTTCTGCTCGTCATTTTCCTGATTGCTCCCACACCCCTTTTTGCCGGCGGTTTGCCGACACACGCCAGGGAATCCGTAGCTCCTGTCGTGCGCGCGGTGACGCCCGGCGTCGTCAATATCGCGACGCATAAAGTTGAATCGGTCGATGTTCCCCTTCTTCGCGATCCCTTGCTCGAGCAATTTTTTGAAATGCCGACTGCGCGCCTGCGGCGTGAGACGACCTCCGCCGGTTCGGGCGTCATCGTCGACGCCGAAAACGGTTATATCCTGACCAATGATGGAGTGGATGCCCCCTCCTGACGGCATCGAATGTGCCAAGGTGGTGATGTTTTCGCATCCCACGAACGGAGAGAGCATCCAACGGAGAGAGCATCCATGGAACAGGTTAGCATCATCGGTCTCGACCTTGCAAAGCGCTCCTTCCAGGCGCACGGCGCCCTCGCCGACGGCGGCGTGGCTTTCCGCAAGAAGCTTTCCCGAGAGAAAGTTCTCGCCTTCTTTGCCGAGCAGCCACGCTGCGTCGTCGCCATGGAGGCCTGCGGGAGCGCGCACCATTGGGGACGGACCATCCGCGACCTTGGCCACGAGGTTCGGTTGATCCCGCCCGCCTACGTCAAACCGTTCGTGAAACGCCAAAAGAACGATGCGGCCGACGCGGAAGCGATCGCCGAGGCTGCGGTTCGGCCGACGATGCGCTTCGTCGCGGTCAAGACCGAGGAACAGCAAGGGCGCGCCATGCTTTTCCGGACGCGCGATCTTATGGTCCGGCAGCGCACGCAACTGATCAATGCGCTCCGCGGTCATTTGTCGGAGCACGGCGTCGTGGCCGCGCAGGGACCCGCGAATGTGAAAGTTCTTGCAGAGGCGGTCGAGGATCAGGGTCAGGGGACTTCGCTTCCGCTTCTCGTCGTGGAGTTGGCCCGTGTCTTCCTCGATCAGATCGAGGGGTTGTCGAAAAGGATCTCCGAACTCGAGAAGGTGACGGTCCACGAAGCCGCGTGCGGAGAAACGACGCGACGTCTGCAGACGATGCCAGGCGTCGGCCCCATCACGGCCTTGGCGATCGAGACCTTTGCGCCGCCGATGGATGTCTTCAAACGCGGGCGCGATTTCGCCGCCTGGCTCGGGCTCGCGCCCCGGCAACATTCGACCGGCGGCAAGCAGGTTCTCGGAAAAGTCTCGAAGATGGGGCAGCGTGATATTCGTCGGCTGCTGATCATCGGCGCGATGGCCGTCGTCCGCTCGGCCTCGCGAAAGGGCGCCCCGGAGGGAAGCTGGCTGCAGCGCTTGCTGGCGCGCAAACCAAAGATGCTGGTGGCGATTGCGCTCGCCAACAAGATGGCCCGGTCGATCTGGGCCATGCTGGCGAAGGCGGAGGATTATCGGGTTCCTGTGGCTGCGGCGGCCTGATCGACAATCAGCCAAAGCAACCGGAGGACTGTCGGGCGTGTAGGGAGGTCGACGAACGGTAAGGTCAAAATGATCGGTTAGATCTGGGTCTGGAAACGCGTTAACATGCACCGAGCTCGACAGCTCGCCCGAATGATCTGCGCCAGATCCGCTCATCTCCATACCGGCCAGCGGCCAGATCAGGCCGCTTACCAAGGCCTGATACATGACCGCATCCGATCACGCGGACCAAGTCGTTCGAAAACATCTTGCGCGAACGGGGGCATCCATACATGAGCATGTTGTGAGAGGAGCCTCGATCGTCGAGGTCGCGACCAAGGACGACCGGCGCTTTCGCGCGAAGGTGATTGGGCGCGACAAGACCACGGACATCGCCGTTCTCAAGATAGACGCCAATCATCTTACCGCGGTTCCGATGGGCGACAGTTCTTCGCTGGAGGTTGGCGATTTCGTCCTTGCCATCGGCAATCCCTTTGGCCTCGGGCAAACCGTGACCTCCGGCGTCGTTTCCGCGCTCGGCCGCACTGGGCTTGGCATCGAAGGCTATGAGGACTTCATCCAGACGGACGCCTCGATCAATCCCGGCAATTCCGGCGGCGCGCTGGTCACTCTCGATGGTCAGCTTGTTGGGATAAACACGGCTATCCTTTCGAAGTCAGGAGCCAGTAATGGCATTGGCTTCGCGATTCCAATCGACATCGCGCGCCACGTCATGCAGCAGCTTGTCCAAAATGGCGAAGTGCGTCGCGGGCATGTCGGTCTCGGGCTGCGGAATAGTCCTGATCGCGGCTCCGGAGAGGCTGGCGTCGAGATCGCTTCGGTTGAGACCGCGTCCCCGGCGGCGGCGGCGGGTCTCGAAAAGGGCGACGTGATACTCTCTTTCAATGGGAGGAGAGTCGGGAGCGCGAACCAATTGCGCGCACTGATCAGTCTCGCGCCCGTGGGTCAGGAAATCGACCTGCGCTACCGCAGAGGAGGGACGACGGCCGTGGCGTCGGTGCGCATTGCGGCAGGGGAAGCAAGAGCTGCGGAACGGCGCAAGAAGCCGTGATCTCTCTCTTGGGCTCAAAGAGAGGGAACGCGGCTATCTTCCACCGCCGAACAAGCCCCGCATCGCGGCTAAAAGGCCCTTCGGCTTCGGCTTCGGCGGCTCGGGTTCGGGCGCAGGCGGCTCCTGCGTCTTGATCCTTGCGGACTCGGCCTTGGCGTCGCGGAAATGCGCCAAGAGCGCCGCCAGCGCCGTCGCTTTGGTCAAGGAGACGAAATCACCCGCGTTCCGTGCGCGGATGTATCCGCGGAAGTCCTGGGCCGATTGCGCATCGCCTTGCCTCTCGTAAAAGGCGGCCGCCTCTTCGAGAGCACGCAGGTCCGCGAGTTCGTCGGCGACGGTCAGCGGGTCCGCGTTTCCCTGATTGTCGAGCGTCAGCCTCGCCGCCCGCAGTCTTTGTGGGTCCGATGTTTCGAGGAGCCGAGAAAAAGCGTGCGCCTGTTCCGCTACGGAGGCTCGCGGCGGCAGAAGGTTCTCCGCGTCGCAGAGTCTCGCAAAGCGATATGTCAGCGGCGCATGGGCTTGAGATCCGAGCCCGTCGGCCAGATCACCGCCCCATCGGGGATGCAAAACGAGCGCGGCGAAAAGGGAAGGGGTGAGTCGATAGGAGCGATAGCCTCCCAGGCGCGCGGCAAGCGCGCGACCGGCGGGCTCCGCTTCTCGTAGCAGCGCCAGGAAATTGAGCAGCAGCAGCGGCGAGAGGGGCTCCCAGGGAGTGAAGCTGTCGAAGCCGCTGGCGTCATCGAGGCGGGCAAGAGCCGCGTTCAGCAAATGCGCGGCCTTTTCGCGGCGCGCCTGAAGGCCTGCGGCCCTTTCGAGCATTGCGCGGGAAGTCGATGCGGCGAGCGCGTTCTCGTCGTGAGACGCGGTTCGCAGAATCTCCGCCGCCAAAGGATCGTCTTCGGCCAGTTTTCGTGGCCGCACGCCTTCGGCCTCGACGCGGAAAAGGCGGATATTGGGGGCGTTGCCGGCTATTCGGGACAGGGTCCAGGCCTCGCCCGCTTCCCCGTTCAGGCTGATGAGAGTTATGTCGTCGCCCAAAGCCGCGCCATAGAAATCGAGCTCCAAGGTCGTTCCGATCGACGCGGCGGCGGAGCCTGCATTAATAGTCCCGTTGGGCGTCGAACGTCTTATCGTTAGCCCGTCGAGCGGGACATCCTCGGGAGCTGTCGCCAGTTTCAGCAGGTTGTAAACGACGATTGGCTCGTGCGTCCAAACGGCGTCAGGGCATTCCTCGAGTTGCCCGGTCGCTTGACGAATGTCTTCGATGGACAGCGGCGCGATGACCGGCTCGCCCGCATCCTGCTGTTCGCGAGTCCAGTCGCGCATCCGTCTTCGTTGATGCATCACCAGCGCCAGGCTTATCCGACCGAGCACATGCGCGATTTCTTCCAAGGGTTCGAATAGGCGTATGCGCAATAGGGGGCGAGGCGCGCCGCCTTCGCGCAACCATTGCTCCATTATTGCGAAGGGAGCTTCGCGGCGATCCTCGAAGCCGTCGGGAGGATAATCGGCGCCTTCCACGGCGAGGCGGACGCGCATGGGAGGAAAAAGCTGGCTGGCGGGCCAGATGCGGAGGAACTGCGTCCCGCCCTCGCCGCGCGCGAGAAGGCGCCTGTATCCGCAGGCCCAAGCCAGTCTGGCTCCCGCGAGGGAGAATTGATCCCGGGCGAAACGCTGGAAGTCGCTCCGCGCCGAACATGTAACCTTGCGTACGACTGGCGGCTCGTTGATCGCCCCTTCCGGCAGCACGGTCAGGGCGAGACGCCATTCGCCGAGGTCGTCCCCCTCGGTTTCCTCGAGAGACAGCTTCGCTTCCGAGCCGTCGGAGGCGAGCAAGAGGAGGTGTTTGTGTCCGGAGGCCACGTCCACCAGACAAGCGCCGGCGCGCCAGCGGGTCGCGTCCAACCGGTCGACAAAGAAGGTCTCGCCGGAAAAGTCGGGGCTGTTCGAGGAAATAATGGTGAGATCGGGGCTAGCCGCTTTTGGGCCGGCGATTTCGCCGCCCGATTCGAAGAACCCGAACAGCATCGAGCGCTCGCCATCCCAAAATACGTCCAATTGTTCCTGCCACATGGACTTTGCGCGCCCCTTCGTCTTCGACGATCCGAAATTATCTGTTTCCGCCGGTTGAGCCAATCCGTCGGTTTTTTTGTGCGCGGAGACGCGTGGCTGAGCAATTGCCGAAAAGAGGAAGCAGGCAACCGGGGGCGACTATCGCCGGCGCAACGTCGCCTAGAATGGCCGCGGCGCGGGGTCTATGGCCGTAATGGCTGGCGGCGTGGAGGTTGCGTTGGCCGTGGTTGGCGCGATGGCGATGATGGTTATCGTCACTGACCGCCGGGACAGGTTCTCCAATCTAATCCTTGGGGAGGTAACCTAATGCCCGTAGGAGTGGCGGCATCGTCAGTCCCTGGGCGATGATCGAAAAGGCGACGACGCCAAAGGTGACGACCAATATGTCCTGGCGCAGCGGGAGCGTCGCGGGCAGGGAAAGCGCCAATGCGAGCGAGAGGGCTCCGCGCAGTCCTCCCCACCACATCACGTTCAGTTCCTTGAAACTTATCGCCCAAGGCGAGCGGTAAAGACACAAGCCGAGAGGATAGACCGTGACCGCGCGGCCCAAAAGCGCGACGCCAAAAGACCCCGCCAGCATCCAGCCTCCATGGGAGACGAAGGGCAGTTCCGCCGCATCAACGCCAATGAGCAGAAACACGAGGGAGTTTCCGAGGAATGCGGCGAACTCCCAGAAGGAGACCACGAATTCGCGTCCCCTGGGGCTGAGAAAGGCGCTTCTTATTTTCGACGAAACGCCGAGATTGCCGATTATGAGACCGGTGACCACCGTGGCTAGAACGCCCGAGGCGTGAAAATATTCTGCGGTGAGAAATGAACCGAAGGCTGCGATTGTGGTGAGCGTCGATTCAATCAGATGGTCCGAGGTTCTACCGGCGCTGAGAATGGCCACGCCGCCGAAAATCGCGCCTACGCCAAGTCCGCCCAGCACGATTCGAGCCAGATTCAACGTTATTCCAAGGCCCGTCCAAGTCCCGTCTCCCGAAACAGCCCAATCCACGCTCAGCCCGAACAGAATTGCCGCGGCGCCGTCGTTCAGCAAGCTTTCGCTTTCAATGAGAAGCCGCAGACGCCCCTCCATGCCAATGTCCTTGAACATTGCGATGATCGAGACCGGGTCAGTCGCGGCGATCAGGGAGCCGAACACCAGCGCAGGCGCCAAGGGCCAATGCAAGGCCATCGTCATGGCCGCCGTCACTGTCGCCATTGAAAGGACGGAGCCCAGCGTCGAGAACAGCAGAATCGGCGCAAGATCGCGCTTCAGCTCCCGCCAATGGATCGAGAGGGCGGCTTCGAAGAGCAGCGGGGGCAAGATTAGGTCGAAAATGAGGTCGTGAGTAAGGTGCGGTCCAATGTTGCTGCTGAAGGAAGCCAGAGCGGCGCCGACAAAGACAAGGCCCACCGTGTATGGTTGTCTAAATCGACGCGCGGCGATCGCCACGGTCATCGCGACCGCCAGCAGGGCTATGATTTGTCTTAAGCCTTCGTCCATGAAATCGGCTTTCGTGAGCGGCGGGCGGTTTTGTCGAGGCGCGCCCGGAGAGCGTTTTGTTCGCTGTCATAATGGCCTCGACGAGCGTCGAAAGCTCCGGCGGAGTCATATCTCCATTCTATCGGGCGCGCGCTCGAGTTTGACCGAACCGCAAACGATATAGCAGCATATCAAAATGGACCGGCCTTCAATCGATCCCTTGATCGCGGCGGGGGTGGCGTCATTGGCGGCCATCGTTTCCTGGATCGGCGGCTTTCTCTCAATCGAGGCGCTCGATCGCCTCGCCCCGGCGCGCCCTAAAGAAATGGACTTGCGCAAAGCCGCAGCGGAGCAAATCTCTACTTAAGGAAGGCATGATCGCGAGGCAGGACATGGGCTTTTATGATCGAACGGATGCGGGAAAGCGACTTGTCGCGCCTCTTGCCAAATACAAGGGCCAGGATATCGTCGTGCTCGCCCTCCCGCGAGGAGGCGTTCCCGTGGCGGCGCCAATCGCCGCCGCTCTTTCCGCGCCGCTCGATCTCATACTCGTGCGTAAGATCGGCGTGCCCGATCAGCCGGAACTCGCCATGGGCGCGGTGGTGGATGGCGAGCATCCGCTCGTCGTCCGCAACGAGGACGTCATCGCATTGGCGGGGGTCGATGAAGCCGAATTCGAGACGGCATGCGAGAGGGAACTCAAGGAAATCGAGCGGCGTAGACGCTTTTATCTCGGCGGGCGCGTCCGCCCCGATGTCGAGAGCCGGATTGTGATCGTCGTCGATGACGGGGTGGCGACTGGCGCGACGACGCGGGCCGCGCTCCACTCCATTCGAGCGCGCAACCCCAAAAAGCTGGTCCTCGCCGTGCCGGTGGCGCCGCCGGATACGCTGGCTTTGCTGGAGAAGGAGGTTGACGAGGCCCTATGTCTGGAGACGCCCGCCGATTTCGGAGCGATTGGCTGCTACTACGCCGATTTCCGGCAGATAACGGACGAGGAAGTCATTCGCGTTCTCGACCGTTTCGGCTCTTCGCCCGTGCGCCCGGCGCAACCATGAAGAATGCGCTTGCCGTTCAGCCGATCCAGCGAATATCCGGCGTTTTACGCGGGACGGGGGCGGGTGGCGCCGAGGCATGGCCGAGGATAATCGGCGCTATCGGGTTGTGAGTATCCGGCAGCGCGAGCGCGCGCCTGCCTTCGGCAGTGGCCAGCCAAGGCTGCGACAAGCCTATCCAGCAGGAGCCGAGCCCGAGACCATGCGCCGCCAGCATTAGATTTTCGGCAGCCAGCGCGCAGTCCTCCGCCCCCCAGGGGTCTGCGGCAGGGCCGGAAACCACGATCAGCGCCGGGGCGCGGTAAAAGACGTGAAATTTCGCGTCGGCGAGCTTTTCGTAGAGTTGTTCCGGCAGTTGGAGCGGTCGCTCCGCGGTCATGTATGCTTTGGCCTTGCTGGAGACGTCGTCGAGCAGAGCGCGGTCGCGCACGACCGTGAAGACCCAATCCTGACGGTTTACGGCGCTCGGCGCCATAGCCGCCGCCTCGACCGTCCGCCTCAAAGTATCTTCCGAAGGCGGTTGTGTTGAAAACTCCCGGGTGGAGCGTCGCCCCGAGATTGCGTCGAACAGATCCATTTCCAGCCCTTTCGCTTTTTGTCTTCGCCAGGCCCCGCAAGCTCAGTGGGCGATCACTCCAGCCGCGGACATTTCATTGATTGCCGCCACGGCGCCCGTTTTAGTCAGTGGGCGGGTCGCCTCCAGTATTAAATGCGTTTCGAAGCCGGCCGCAACCGCGCTCAATGCGGTCGCGCGCACGCACACCTCCAGCGCCAGGCCACAGACGATCACGCGGCGGACGCCATGCTCGCGAAGCGATGCGATTGTTGCGGGCGCGAACAGGGCCGAATGTTGATCGTCATTGGGATCGATCCCTTTTGACACGATCCACGCGCTCCGTGGCAGGCGAAGAGTCGAGAGAAAATTCGCGCCTTCCGTCTCGCGAACGCAATGCTCCGGCCAAGGGCCGCCTCGGCGGTGAAAACTGATATGATTCAGTGGGTGCCAATCTCGTGAGGCGATCACGATCGCGCCAGCTTCCACCGCCTCTTGTATGAGCTTGTTGATGGGAGCGATGATCCGATCGGCGCCAGGCACAGCAAGAGCGCCGCTTGGACCAAAATCCGCCTGCATATCCACGACGATCAGAGCGTCGCCTTGACCGAAGCGCACAATCGCCTTCTCCTGAAGATCGCAACGCCCCACCCCAATCTATTTAGCGTCCGATCGACTTGACGACGCAAGAATCCAGGAATTGGATCAATCGATGAATTCAGCGTCCCGCTTTTTCGCCGCCGCGCAGGTTAGCCTCGCGGAAAAGGCGCGCTTCTTGAGCGATCCAAAGAGCTATCCGCATACACCCCGCGAGATCATCGTCATAGAGACGCACATGGCGCTCGTTTTCCTCGCCGGAGAGACGGTTCTGAAGTTAAAAAAGCCGGTTCGATTCCCTTTTCTCGATTTCTCGACGCTCGCGGCGCGCGAGGCCATGTGTCGCGAGGAACTGCGGCTAAACCGTAGGCTAAATGATGGGCTCTATGTCGGCGTGCGCCCCGTCAGATTGTCTGCGGCTGGAGCCTTGAACTTTGAAGACGGCGCGATCGTTGATTGGCTCGTGGAAATGCGACGCCTGCCAAAGGAGAGAATGTTGGATGAGATGATTCGCAGAAAGGAGGTGGGACCGGAAGAGGTCGAACTCCTGTCCCAAAAGCTGAGCGGTTTTTATCGTCACGCCAAGCCTTCCGCCATTTCGCCCGCGGATTATTTCAACCGCTTCGTGCGCGAGCAAAGCGAAAATCACCGCGTGCTCGAATCGCGAAGTTTCGCCGTGGATCACGGCCGGGCCGTCACTATTCTGGAGAAGCTCGACGAAAGCCTTTACGTCCATCGCGCGCTGCTCGAAGAACGAGTTAATTCCGGCAGGATAGTCGACGGCCACGGAGACTTGAGACCGGAGCACATATGTTTCGCTAAAGAAATAGCAATTTTCGATTGCCTGGAATTCAATGTCGAACTGCGCCAGGTCGATCCCTTCGACGAACTTGCGTTCCTTGGCATGGAATGCGCTCTTATCGGCGATCCGTTCTTCGGAGAGCAGATCATTGCGAGGGTCGGCGAGAATCTCGTCGCTCCTGTTCCCCGCGCGCTTGTTTCATTGTATTCCGCCTGGCGAGCCGCGTTGCGCGCCAGATTGGCGCTTGCGCATCTTCTAGATCCGCGCCCGCGATTGCCACGGAAATGGGAGCCTTTGGCGACGCGCTATCTTGCTCTCGCGGAGTCGGCGCTTAATCCCTAATGTCGTCGGGCTCTGTTAAGCTCCTTGCGTCATCAGCTTTGTTCGCGTCTCCTGTTCGAGTTGGCTCAAATTGGCGCTGATGGAGACTTGGTAAGGCGACGGAGGAGGTGAAAGCCCTTGCACGTCATCCGGAAGAGCCGAGAGCGAGGTTAGGGCATAGTCGCGAATCTGCGCGAGCGTGAATCTTTCGTTTTCCTCGCGGCGACCATTTTTCATGACACGCCACATCAAGGGTGTTCCCTGCGGGGCTTCATCGCGTAAAGCGATGATGTCTCTCACCGCGCGGCCGCCTTCGAAGCGGCGAAACACTTGTTTGTTTCCCGGCAGGGAGCGCTTGCCCGCGGAGAGTTTCATGCGCGGAACGCCTGCATATTCCGTAAGCTTATAGGCGATATCGAGGGTTGGGGCGTCGGCCGAGGTCGACATTTCCGCGCCAACGCCGAAAATGTCGATCGGCGCATTATCGGCAGTCAATCGTTCAACCGATTCTTCGTCAAGTCCTCCGCTCGCAACGATCGCCACGTCTTGCAGTCCCGCCTCGTCGAGTAGATGGCGCGCGGCGCGCGAGAGTTGGTCGAGGTTGCCTGAGTCGAGACGAATTCCCTTAAACAGGCGCTTCAAACCGCCTGTCTTCGCGAGAGCGATGGCGTTTTTGATCCCCGCGATAGCGTCATAGGTGTCGACGAGCAGAATCGAGTCCGGGAATATTTTCGTAAAGCTCTGAAACGCCCCCATCTCCGATGCGCAAGCCTCAATGAAGCTGTGGGCCATGGTGCCCGCGATGGGCAGGCCGTGAGCCAAAGCGCCCGCGACGTTCGATGTCGAAGCGACGCCGGCGATTGCGAAGGCGCGCGTTGCATTGATGGAAGCGTCTATTCCTTGCGCCCTTCGCGCGCCAAAATCGCTCACGACACGACCGCGAGCGGCGGCGACGATCCGCGTTGCTTTCGAGGCGAAAATCGTTTGCGATCCGATGCGGTTCAGAACGAGCGTCTCGAGAAGCTGGACTTCGGGGAGCGGCGCCTTGACCTCCAATATCGGTTCATTTTCAAAGAAAGGCGTTCCTTCCCGGAGCGCGAAAATTTCGCCGGAAAAACGAAAGCCGCGCAGCCATTCGAGAAAAGGCTCCGGAAAATCGCCGAAAGAGCGCAGCTTTTGTATTTCCTCGCCGCCAAAATGCAAGGATTCAATGTCGTCGAGCAGGTCGCTCAATCCGCCGGCGACGAGAAAATTGCGACGGGTCGGAAGCTTGCGCACGAAGAGACTGAACGTCGCCTCTTCGGTCATATCGAGTTCGAAATATGCCCGAAGCATCGTGAACTCGTAATAATCCGCGAAAAGAGCATTATTCGCCATGTCGCGCCCGATTGGAAAGGCTGGGGAATTCAATTCTCGTCGTCGAGCAGTTTCGTGATGGATCCGCCATTATGACAGCGTTCGATCGCTTGCGCGAACAGAGGAGCGGCGCTGACGACGGACACGCGATTTTTTAGCCCCGGCGTCCGCATGAAATTAGGCAAGGGGACGGTGTCGGTGACGACGATGCGGTCGATCGGAGCGCCTTCGAGAGTTTTCGCGGCTCCGCGGGAGAATACGCCATGAGTCGCCGCGCACCACACTTGTTTCGCGCCATGTTTCCGGCACGCTTGCGCGACCCGCGCCATGGTGCCCCCGCCAGCGATCAAATCGTCCAGCACAATGGCGATGCGGCCTTTGACGTCACCGGCGAAAATCTCGCCGGTGACTTCGCCCTCGCTGCGTCTTTTGTCCATGAAAGCCTTCTCCACTGGCCGCCCAAGAACTCGCTCAAACCGCTCGCGAAAAAGCTCCGCCCTCTTTTCACCGCCGAGATCTGGCGATACGACGGCGACCGGCTCCTGGCCAACGAGAGGCGCGAAAGACGACGCAAAAATCCCCCTCGCGTCGAGATGCTCGGTATCGCAGCGAAAGGCGTTTTGGAAGGCTGCAATGTTATGAGCGTCCATCGTTATCAGAAGATCGGTCCCCATCGCCTCTATCAGTTGCGCGAGATAGCGGCTGGTTATGGGATCGCGCGATTTTGTTTGCCGATCCTTGCGCTGAAAACATAGATAGGGAGCGACGACGCAAATCCGGCCTGTTCCGGCGTCTTTGAGCGCTCCTATAAAGAACAACAGCCGGCACAGCTTTTCCGAGGCGCTCGAGAGCGACGGCGCGCCGCCGACATGCTCCGCGCCATGCAGGCTGGACAATACATAGACGTCCTTGTTGCGCACATTGCGCAAGGGTCGAATCTTGAATTCGCCGTCTTCAAAAACGCGCTCTTCATGCGGCGTAAGGTCGACGTTTATGTAATCGGAAATTCGCTCGCCAAAGGATTTGTTTTGATCGAGACAAAAGACGGACGGCCCTTCATCGAGCGACTTTCGCCTTGGAAACGGGGCGGCTGCCTCGGCGTAGCTTTTGACCAAAAAAGAAACGAGTACCGCGCCTACCGTTTTTCCATCGTCGGAAAGCGGCGCGAGCAAGACCTCAACCATCTTCTTGTTTACGCCTTTTTCCATGGCGTCATATTGAGCGACAAAGGGAGTCGCGCATCTTGTGGCTTCCTCCACGAGACGCCTCACTCTCACCGCTGTCTGGCGGCTCTGGCGTCGTTTGAAGACGTCCGCCGCTTCCAAGCCTCCTAAAAGAACCTTGGCGGCTGCATGACCATCGACAATTACGTAGTCGCGTCCTCTCTCGCTTCTTTGGCAGATAAAACTGTTCTGAAAAATACCGGGAGACTCGCCTAGAGAAACGGCGCGAGGCATGGTCGCTCCCTTGGTCGCGGCGTTCCAGCGATCGAATACATTGGCCAGGCTTTCCTCGCATGGCGGCATAGCATAAACCAGCCGTGCGAAAAGCCGCTTCAGGGGGGCCGAGGTTTGAGCCATCACAGTCATCGTTCACCTACGCGCCGGTTTCGTTGGGATTAGGCTTCGCTCCGCTTTCGCCGGATTTTTGAAAGTTAATCGCCTGTTCAGGAAAGGCCAACGCCAACGCGACTTTTGGTCGCTGGTTCAAGCGTTGGACATGCCCTCAAACTGCTCAGGTAATTCCGCCTGTGCGCGTTCCAAAATCCCTTTCCTCTCAATGGTGAGATTCTTGCCCGCTTTGTTGATATAAAATGTGGGCGTGGACATGGCCGAAAGATAAGGCGGGCTTTCTCGCCTCCCGCTGGCTTCCGCCGATCTCTTTAGGGAAGATGAGATTTCGGACGGATCATTGAGAGCAAAGACGCTCGCCTCAAGGTCCAGCGCATTGCATTCACGGGTTCCGTCCGCTGACCGATAGACGGCTTCTGACTTCGCGCCGGAGACATTGTGGCAATCAGTCATGGCGCGTTTCGTTCCATGCTTCATGATGAACCCTGACGGGTCCTTCGCGTCTTTCGCCGATGCGTTTCATTAAAGGTGGGGGCGAAGTCCAAAATCTCCAGCTCCCATTCCTTGTGGCTGGCAACACCCAAGCCACAGGCAGAGCCTTAGATCGAAATCAAATGCGTGCGAGCGTCAGTCGATGGACGCTCGGAGCATATCACGCGGCGCGCTCTTCTTGTTCGGCGCCTGAAAGGATCTCTTTCATTTTCGCTTCGTCGAGGGCTCCTTCCCAACGCGCGATGACGATGGTCGCGACGCCATTGCCGCAAAAATTGGTCAGGGCGCGGCACTCGCTCATGAATTTATCCACGCCCAGCAATAGCGCCATGCCCGGGGTCAAGCGGGGATCAATAGCGGCCAGTGTCGCCGCGAGCGTGACGAAACCCGCGCCGGTCACCCCGGACGCGCCTTTTGACGTCAGCATGGCGACGCCGATGATTACGAGCAACTGCTGAAGCGACAAATCGATTCCCAATGCTTGCGCAATAAAAACAGTGGACAGGGTCATGTAGATGTTCGTGCCGTCCAAATTGAACGAATAGCCGGCTGGCGTGACCAGTTTCACGATCGACGGCGCGCAGCCGATGCGCTCCAGCTTTTCCATCAAGCGCGCCAGGGCGCTCTCCGAGGAAGACGTGCCGAGAACAATCAGAATTTCGTCCTTGATATAGATAAGAAACCGAAAAAGGTTGAAGCCCGCGAGATGCGCGATGAAGCCGAGGCACAGGCCGATGAAAAGCAGCGACGTGGCGTAAAAGGAGCCGACCAGCCAGCCGAGAGACGCCAGCGCAGGCAGCCCGAATTTGCCGACCGTATAGGCCATGGCGCCAAAAGCGCCGATCGGCGCGATATGCATGACGAGACCGATGACCCCGAACATTGCATGGCCGATGTCGTCGACAAGGCCGCGTAGCGCGACGCCCTTTTCTTTCAAAGCTAAAAGAGAGAAGCCGAACAGAATCGCAAAAAGAAGCACCTGAAGAATGTTCCCTTCCGCAAATGCGGACACGGCGGTATTTGGAATAATATGGAGCAGGCTGTCGACTACCCCAAGAGTTTGATTAGCCTTTTCCATGTAGCTGGCGACGGCCCCGGTATCCGGCTTGCCAGGAAACCCCGTCCCCGGCTTCAGCAAAAGCCCAACGAGCAAGCCTAGCGCCAGCGCGAATGTCGAAACGATCTCGAAATAGATAATCGTCTTGAGACCGACGCGGCCGACTTTCCTGGCGTCGTCGATATGCGCGATGCCGGACGCCACAGTGCAGAAAATAATGGGAGCAATCGTCATTTTGATGAGTTTGACGAAGCCGTCTCCCAACGCCCTCACCCACTCGGCTGTCGCCGCATCGGGGAATAGCGCGCCAAAGACGACGCCTGACGAGATCGCCGCAAGCACCTGAACATAAAGGATTCGATGGAACGGTTTTTGATCTGACATCGGGAGTTTCGCTGGATCTACCTTAAGCTTTACGGAATTAACTTCGGTTAGGCGGCCCATTGCAACAAGTTTGTGTTATCGCTCCGCGGCGAAAACAAAAATAAGCTGTTTCACATGAATGGAGATGGTTCTTCCTTCGCGGCCGGCAGGGGTGGCGCCTGTCTTCCCCAAAACGATCGTTCGGAGGGTGGTTTGCTCCAGTTAGCAGAGTTGATCGTCATTTTCGCGCTTTCGTCGCGCGATGGCGCAAAACCGGCGCTAATCGTCCATCTCAAGTCTCATTTTCAATGTCTGCACGACGATGGAGACATCCACCGGCTTTAAAAACACGCCGGACACTCCGAGTTCGCCCAAACTAACGGCCCCGACGAGCGCCTCGACCGCCGTGCTCACGATATAGACCGGCGGATGGTTGCCGGCTCCATTGAGCCGACTCGCCTCCGAGATGCCGCCGACATCTTGATCTTGCATCAGATCGAACAGCACTGCGTCAGGCTTGATGCGCGAAACTGTTCGTACGCCCTCGACGCTGTTCGCCGCCTCGCCTACGCTGAAGCCCGCCGCTTCGAGAGCATTGCGAATAATAGCGCGGGCGTGCGGGTCGGCGTCCACCAGCAGAATGGTCTTGCGCTTGTCTCTCAGGCCAATGTTCATCGCTGGCCTCCAATTTGCGCGCGAATTTCATCGCCCAGATACTCGATTGCTTGTTCGAGGTTATTCCGCGCGGCGGGGGAAAGGGCTTCTCCAAGGTTGAATTCGTAACCACGGATGGCGATCATCGACGCCTCCGGCATAGCGTCCAAATATCTGGCCGTGATCGCAAGGAGGGTTTCCGGGGTTAAAGAGTGGCTATCGAAAGTAATATTGGCGACCGGTTTTACCCCCAGCTTTTCGAATGGCTCGACGCTGCTCTTCGACGAGTCGACGAACCAGACGAAATCATGCGCGGCGACATCGATCGAGTCTTCTATAGAGAGTTGGTAGGGATCGGCAGTGGACACGCAAGGAAGGCCGAGGCCCGAAATGCGCGCTGCGGCGGCGGGCCCCAGGCCATCGTCCATCCGGCCAGGATTGCCGTAACCGATTACAAGAATACGCGAGGGTTTTGAGCGCTCGCCGGATTTCATTGTTTGATCCTTTGTTGAACCAGGCGGCCAGCGGCGTCTTCGACGCTTACAATGAGCGGCATCCTTCCGAGAGCGTGAGTCGCGCAGGAGAGGCAAGGGTCATAGGCGCGAATCGCGACTTCGATATGGTTCAACAGACCATCGGTGATTTCATTTCCCGGAAGATACTTTCTTGCGACGCTCGAGACCGCGCGATTGAGAGCCTCATTATTGCTCGTCGTGGACACGATCAGATTGGCTCTTGTCACCTGGTCGTTTTCGTCGACTTCGTAATGATGTATAAGAGTTCCCCGCGGCGCCTCGATGCAGGAAACGCCAACTCCGCGCCTATGGCCTGTAACGACTAAATCCGCGCCCTGGAGATCGTCGTCGAACAGAAGCTGCTGGATCTTTTCCGCGCTGTGGATGAGGCAGATCAGTCTCGCATAGTGATAAGATAGGGTGGACTGAATCGGCGCCCCTTCGCCCATTTTCATGAACAGTCGCCGCTCAGCCTCGGCGATCGGCGTATCCACCGACGCGGCGCAATTAATCTGCGCCAGGGGGCCGACGCGATACCATCCTCGCTCGCGTCCAAGCGAGCGAATATGAGGAAATTTCATGAAGCTCCAAGGACGCGCTTCCTCGATAATTTGTTCTTGATATGAGGAGGGTTCGACGCCATCGAAAATGACATTCCCATCGGCGTCGATTGCGCGCAATAGTCCGTCGTAGAGGTCCATGACGCCGTCCGCGCGAACGAGGCTTAGAAAGTTCGACTCGAAATAAGCGAACTCCTTATGCTCCGCTTCCCTCTCCGCGACAACTCGCTTGAGCCTATCCAACGCCAGCAGACACCAGGAAAGAATCTGCCCAATGTCTTTCCTTAGCGCGTCGCGATCGGCAATGCTCAAATTCTGATTGACGCCGCCCGGAACTGCGCTGGTCGGGTGTATTTTCTTCCCGCCCGTCGCCTTGATGACCTCCTGGCCGAATCTACGGATGAAGATCGCCCATTTCCCGATTTCCGGAAAATGCTCGAGAACGGACACAATATTGCGCTGTTCCACCGGCGCGCCAAAGCCAAACAGCAGGTCCGGCGAAGCAAGATGAAAGATGTGCAGGGCGTTGGACTGGAGCAACTGTCCATAATGCATCAGGCGCCGGAGCTTGTCCGCCGTTGGCGAGACCGCGTCGACGCCAGCGATTTTATCCATCGCCTTGGCGGCCGCGAGATGGTGACTGACAGGGCAAATGCCACAAAGCCGTTGGACGATGACCGGGACTTCCCAATAGGGTCTGCCCTGAATGAAGCGCTCGAAGCCCCTGAACTCGACCACATGAAAGCGCGCCTGTTGGACTTGACCGGAATCGTCGAGATGAATTGTCACTTTCCCGTGACCCTCCACGCGAGTGACCGGGTCGATCACGATCTTGCGCGTTTTGGACTCTACCGAGGCTTCGCTCATGCCTTGCTCCTTGCCGGGCTTTGCCGCCTTTTGCGATCAGTCATATTTGAGCATTCGATAGGGCAGGTCCGGTTCGCGCCCAGTGAGCAGCGCTTTAAGGAAGAACCAGATCGCCTCGCCCGAAGGTGGACAACCCGGAAGGAAATAATCGATCTTCACGACCTCATGCGAGGGGTAAACCCGATCGAGCAGAAGTGGTAAATCCTCATCGTTTGGGATCATGCCTTTTCCCTCTATGGTCGGGCCGGTGATATAGGCTTCTTCGAGGCATTCTTTCAGGCCGATCATGTTTCGCATGGCTGGAACGCCGCCTGTGATGGCGCATGCCCCCACGGAGACGAGGATCCGGCAATTTTTCCTGAATTGCCTCAGGGTATGCACATTGTGGTCGTTGGCGCAGCCGCCTTCGACAAGGCCGATGTCAACGGGGCGGTCAAACTCTTTTTTATCCGTCAGTGGAGACTTATCGAGATCCACGAGGTCTAAAAGCTCGACGAGGCGCTCGTCGATATCGAGCAAGGACATATGGCAGCCGAAGCATCCTGCCAGGGAACATGTCGCCAATCGTGGTTTCGCCATCGGATCATTTCCTCTCGAAGGAGATCGCTTCGGCCGCGTATGGATTCATTCTGGATCGCCGACTTCGCATGCTTCTATGTCGGTTCCTATCGGCGCTTTGTCGAAATGTCGGCGACCTATCGGCGTTCGATAGCCCGTCCGCTTGATGACGATACAGCCCACGGGACAAACCTTGGCTGCTTTGTCGATGGCAGCAAAGCTCGTGTCGCTGAGCTTGGTCTCCGAATCGATGTTCAATCTCATGCCGAGCCCGCGACCGGAAAATCCAAAAATGGACTTCCCGTCGACGTCGCGAGATGCGCGAATACAGCGGGAGCACAAGACGCAGGTATTGCGATCGATAAAAACGTCCGGATGTGAAGCGTCGATCTCGCGCTTTGGCCATTGATAGGTGAGCGATGGCGCGGTTATCCCCAGTCTGTAGGCGAGCGCCTGCAACTCGCAATCGCCACTTTTTTCGCATGTGGGACAAAAATGATTGCCCTCGACGAACAGCATATCGAGAACGACGCGACGGTCGTTGTTCAATTCCTCATTGTTGCTTACGACGACCATTCCCGGCGCCGCTGGCATGGTGCACGCGCTGGCGCGACGACCGTCGATGTAACAGGAGCACAGGCGGCAATGGCCCGCCGGCTTCAGGTCTGGATGGTGGCAGAGCCTCGGGATGTATACGCCCGCGGCGTCGCACGCCGAGATGATGGTTTGTCCCCGCTTCGCACGGACCTTCATTCCATCGACGGTAATGAGAAAGTCCTGATCGCTCATCGTTCCTCCACATCGAGCAATCCATGCTCTTGGATGGATTTGGCTTCCGCCGAAGCCTCCAAAACAGAAAAGCGCGGCAGGAATTCTTCCTCTTGCAGGCGCGCTTCATAGGCTTCCGGGAAATTGCGCATCGAGCCGAGTATAGGGTTTGGCGCCGATTGGCCCAGGCCACAACGGCTAGTCCGCGCCACGCTGCGGGCCAGACTTTCGAGCGCACGCACATCCGCCAACGTTCCCCGCCCGCGCAGGATTTTCTCGAGATCTTGTTTAAGCAGAGTGGTGCCGACCCGGCAGGGAACGCACCAGCCGCATGACTCATCGGCGAAGAATTCCGTGAACTGCAAGGCTGTCGCAATGACGTCCCGCTGGGCTGAGAACACCATGATCGAACCGCCGGTCGAGAGGTCCTCGTAAGCGATGCGTCTGCCATAATCTTTCGCACCGACGCATTGTCCCGAGGGTCCCCCGACTTGAACGAACCTGGCGTCGGACGCGCCGACGAGATCGAGAAGTTCGTTGAGCGTCGTCCCGAAGGGGAGCTCGTACACCCCTGGGCGCGGGCAGTCGCCGGATATGCTGAGAAGCTTGGTTCCCGCCGATTCCGCCGTCCCGAAACCACAAAACCAAGCTGCGCCCCGCTCTATTACTTTGGCGGCGCAGGCGAAGGTTTCCACATTGTCGACCGCCGTTGGATAACCGAGATAACCCCGGTCCGTGGGGAAGGGTGGACGGTCGCGCGGCGCGCCTCTTTTTCCTTCGAGAGATTCCAGGAGCGCGGATTCCTCTCCGCAGATATAGGCGCCTGCCCCGAACTGGATACGAATGTCGAAATCGAAATCATTTACGCCGCCGATATTCGCGCCCAGAAGTCCATCGTTTCGTCGCTTATCGAGCTCGTTTCTCAACGCGGCTTCGAGATAGGCGTATTCCGCGCGTAGGTAAATCACGCCCTGTCTGGCTCCGAGAGCCCGGGCCGCAATGGTCATGCCGTCCAGCACGAGGTCCGGCGCCAGCGTGAGAAGCGCGCGATCCTTGAATGTGCCCGGCTCGCCTTCGTCCGCGTTGCAGACCACATAACGCGTCTCCGCGACCGCCTGCCGGCAAAGCCGCCACTTCAACCCGGTTGGAAAGCCCGCACCGCCGCGCCCGCGCAGTCTGGCCTTGACGATCTCCTTTACGATCTCCTCCGGCGAGAGTCTCAGAGCCTTTTGTAAGCCGTCGCCGCTGCGTTTATCCCCGAACAGGACAGGGCCGGGGCCAAGGAGATTGATAGCGATCCGTGATTGCTTCAGACCCGACGCGTCCGATCCGGGAAAAAGAGGAAGAGCGTTCGTCGTGTCGCGGTTGCGGCGCAACTCCTCGACCATCGTCCTGACATCGGAAGGCGCCAGAGCGGGGAAAGGCGCGCCATTTATCAGTGCCGAAGGCTCCTGATCCGCCATGCCAAGATCGGCGGCCCAGTCGAGAGAAAAATCTCCCTCCGCCGAGGTTCCGCCGATTTGCGCGCCAGTCGCCGCGACAAAGGCTCTCGCGACGTCATCCGCGCCTTTCATCAGGGAGACCGGAGTTCTAGCCAGCCGAATGTGGAACCGTCCCTTCGGGGCGCGATTGAAAAAGGAGTAGAAAGAGGCGGCGTCTTCTATCTCGGCCGACGGAATGCGAAGACTTGCCGACAAGGCGGAGATCGTCTGTTGTTCGAGACAGCCGAGGCGACGGTGAATTTCCTGAAGAATGTCCATCAGGCGGTCGCGCGCCCCGCCAAATTTTCCGACTGCGTCTTCGATCGTCGTTGTGTCGACTTGGCCTTCTGGGTCCATCTCTCTCCAGCCCTCCCGCGCGCCCAGTAGCCGCGCAAACGAGATGCGCCCGTGGAACCTTCGCGAAGGCGCGCCACAAGGCGCATGTTACAATAAAGCACCCTCTTCCATATGACATAAACAAGAATTTCGCCGGCGCCGGCATTTTTCGAGGAAGGCTCTCCCGCGCGCATATTCGCAATGCAAATTGCCATTGCCGCGCTGCCGAGAGCGATTGAAGAGAGAGTTCGCCATCTCTTCAACGCGGCTTAACGTCTCGCTTGCGAAACGCGAAAGGGGCGCCATCTGAGTTGGTGCGCCGCAAGCCTGTTTCCTGCGGCGCAGCTGGAGATACGCCAGCCTGCTCGGCGTGGAGAGCAAGCCTCGAGCGTTTGCTCCCCGTGTTTGTCGGGCAGGGTTCATTTGAAATGATGGAGGGAAATATGGCGGACAAGGAAAGCAACGTGCCCGTGAAATCGGGCTCTGGGGCGCCTTCGACTTACTCAGACTTCTTCGACTGGCATCCCCTCGGCGCTTTGCGGCGTCAAATCAACAGTCTCTTTAACGAGTTCTCGCCTGCAGGGCGGGCCGAGTTCGAGCCGTTCGAGCGATTTTTCTCGGCGGGCTCGACATTGCCGGTCGTGGATGTGGTGGAAAAGGATAAGGAATTTTCGATTACCGCTGAATTGCCGGGACTCGACGAGAAAAACGTCGAGGTGAAACTCGCCAACGGCAATCTGGTCATTAGCGGAGAAAAGAAGGGCGAGAGAGAGGAGAAGGACAAAAATTATTATTTCTCGGAGCGCCGCTATGGCTCGTTCCGGCGCGCGTTCAGAATACCCGAAGGTGTCGACGAGGACAAAATCGAGGCGTCGTTTGATAAAGGCGTTTTGACCGTCCGCCTGCCCAAAACGGAAGCGGCGCAAAAAGCCGAAAAGAAGATCGACATCAAGGCGAAATAAGGGGCGTGAGCCTCATTCGCCCGGCGTGTTGGAGCTGTCGGTTTCCCCCGAGGCGTCTTTGTTGCGCTTCAGGGGAAACACAGCTCAGGCGTTTTCCGGGAGACCTCGAAACTGCGACAATTTATTGATTGTGGCGGAACCTGCTTCCGGTAAAGTTCATTCCAAAGCAACGAACCCTCTTGGGTTGCTTATAACGCAGCCAAGGAAACGCGCGTCATATTGGCGCGAACGGAGCGGCCATGAGCACGGCGTCGTCAAACCCGCAGGCCAAGACGGAGAACCGCATCTCCAATTTCATTCGATTTTTTTCGGAAATCGGCATCGAAGACGTGCCTCTCGTCGGCGGCAAAAACGCGTCTCTTGGCGAGATGTATCGAGAACTCGCCACCGCCGGCGTTATGGTGCCGAATGGCTTTGCGATAACAGCCGAGGCCTATCGATACGCGCTCGACCATGCGAATGCCTGGCCCGCGTTGCGCGACTCCTTGAAAGACCTCGATCCCGGAGACGTTACAGACCTGGCGCGCCGCGCCGCGCTGGCGCGGGACATCATCTACGGCGCCGCGTTGCCTCCTGATCTGGAAAGCCAGATTCGCGCGGGCTTGAGAAAATTAACTGACGAGTATGGGAGTGATCTAACAGTTGCGGTCAGATCGTCGGCGACCGCCGAAGATCTGCCCAATGCAAGCTTTGCCGGCCAGCACGAGAGCTATCTGAACATTCATGGCGAGGCGGGCGTTCTGGAGGCGGTGCGTCACTGTTTCGCCAGCCTCTTCACGGATCGGGCGATTCGCTATCGAATCGACAATGGTTTCGATCATTTCAAAGTATTTAATTCGGTCGGCGTCATGAAAATGGTGCGATCCGACCTTGCCGCTTCCGGCGTAATCTTCACGATCGACACCGAAACGGGCTTCGAAAGCGTGGTTTTCATCACCGGTTCGTTCGGTCTTGGCGAGAACGTCGTTCAGGGGGCCGTGGACCCCGACGAGTTTTATGTCTTCAAACCGACATACCGCCTAGGGAAGGGGGCGGTCCTGAAGCGCACGCTCGGCGGGAAGAAAATCAAAATGATTTTCTCTGACGGCGGGCGCGTCACGACGCGCAATGTCCCAACCGACACCAAGGAAAGAGAGGCGTTCTGCCTCTCCGATGCGGAAGTCGTCGCTTTGGCCGGGCATGCTATGAAAATCGAGGAACATTACAGCGCAAAGGCCGGCGCCACGAGGCCGATGGACATCGAATGGGCGAAGGACGGACTCGATGGCCGTCTCTATATCGTGCAGGCCCGGCCTGAAACGGTAGCTTCGCATCGCGATCGCAATGTCATCGAGGACTATAAGATCGAAAATCGTGGTCCAAAAATTGTCGAGGGCAGGGCTGTCGGAACCAAGATCGCCATGGGGAAGGCCCGCGTCATCGAACATCTGAGTGAATTGTCGCAATTTCTTCCAGGGGAAATTCTGGTCGCGGACGCCACGTCTCCGGATTGGGGGACGGTGATGAAATCCGCGGCGGCTATCATCACAAATCGGGGCGGCCGCACTTGTCACGCGGCGATTGTCGCGCGCGAACTGGGAATTCCCGCGATCGTCGGCGCCGACTCCGCCACCCGCGCGATCAAAACGGGACAGGTCGTTTCGGTCTGTTGCGCCGAGGGCGATGTCGGGAGGGTTTATGATGGCGAAATGAAATTCAGCATAGAGAGAACCAATCTTTCTACCCTGCCGAGGCCGGCGACGCATGTGATGATGAATGTTGGGAATCCAGATGTCGCTTTTTCGCTTGCCGCGTTGCCAAATGATGGCGTTGGTCTTGCGCGCATGGAGTTCATCATCAGCGAGTCGATCAAGGCTCATCCGATGGCACTGATACATCCAGAACGAGTTGAGGACGAAAACGAGCGCGCTCAAATTGCCAGGCTCACCAATAACTATTCGAAGCCCTCCGATTTCTTCGTCGAACGTTTGTCCGAGGGCGTCGCGACGATCGCCGCCGCCTTTTATCCCAAGCCCGTCATCGTCCGTATGTCGGACTTCAAGACCAATGAATATGCGTCTTTGCTTGGCGGGCGCGCGTTCGAGGTTAGCGAGGCCAATCCAATGATCGGCTTTCGTGGCGCTTCGAGATATGCGCATCCAGCCTATCGCGAGGGGTTCGCGCTCGAATGCGCGGCGATGAAGCGGGCGCGTGAGGAGATGGGATTCCAAAATATTCGGTTGATGATCCCGTTCTGTCGCAGAGTGGAGGAGGCGGAAAGAGTCGTCGAGCATATGCGTCGTCTTGGCCTGGAGCGCGGCAAGAACGGGCTCGAACTTTACATGATGTGCGAGATTCCCAACAACGTCATGCTGATCGACGAGTTCTCGAAATATTTCGACGGCTTCTCCATTGGCTCCAACGATCTTACGCAATTGACCTTGGGCGTGGATCGCGATTCCGAGATCGTGGCTTTCGATTTCGACGAACGAGACGAGGGCGTCAAGAAGATGATCCGGCTTGCGGTCGAGGGGGCGCATCGCAACAATCGCCACTGCGGAATCTGCGGCCAGGCGCCTTCGGATTATCCCGAAATCGCGGAATTTTTAGTCCGCCTTGGAATAGATTCGATCAGCCTCAATCCGGACACGGTGATACGGACGACGACCGATATATTGGCGCTTGAACGCGCCCTGGGACGTCGACGCGACTAAGAATCACGACTCGGAGACATAGGTTCCAGGCGCATGGCAAAGTGATTTGGCAATCGACGGGGGAGCGGCAAACTCTCCCGAGCGCGCGTTAAGCCATTGCGCCCATTCCGGCCACCAGGAACCCTCTTTTTGCGGCGCGAGTTTGAGCCATTCGTCGGGATCTGAGTAGAGATCCTCCTTGGCTTTCGTCATGACCTGGTAGCTGGCCCTGCGATGACCTGGTTCCGAGATGATTCCCGCATTGTGTCCGCCGGTGGTCAAGAGATATGTCACTTCGGTGTCGGTGAGCAGGTGGATTTTATGCGTCGATCTCCAAGGAGCCACATGGTCGCGCTGGGCGCCAACGGCAAAAATAGGAACGCGGATGTCGTGCAGCGCAACTGCTCTTCCTTCGGCTTGCAGGCGTCCTTCGGCAAGATCGTTATCCAGGAAAAGACGCCGCAAATATTCCGAATGCATCCTGTAGGGCATTCGTGTCGCGTCGGCGTTCCAGGCCATGAGATCGATCAGAGGCTCCCGCTCCCCCAGGAGATAGGCTTTCTGAGCATATGACCAAATAAGATCGTTCGATCTGAGGAGTTGAAAAGCGCCGGCCATCTGCTTTGTGTCCAGATAGCCTTGCTCCCACATCAGATCCTCGAGAAAGTGAATCTGGCTCTCATTTATGAAGAGCGTCAGCTCGCCGGCTTCCGTGAAGTCGGTTTGCGCCGCGAGCAGGGTCAGGGATTGCAACCTGTGGTCTTCGTCGCGCGCCATTGCGGCGGCGGCGATGGCGAGCAAGGTGCCGCCCAGGCAATAGCCTACCGCATGAATCTTCGCCTGGGGCGCCGTCTCCGATATGGCGTCCAACGCCGCCATCAGGCCCAGCTTGCGATAGTCTTCCATCCCGATATCCCGGTCGCCCTGGTCTGGATTCTTCCAGGAAATCATGAAAACCGTGAAGCCTTGGTCGGTGAGATATTTGACCATGGAGTTATGAGGCGAAAGATCGAGAATGTAATATTTCATTATCCACGCGGGAACGATGAGGATGGGCTCCGGGCGAACCTTATCCGTCGTCGGCGCATATTGGATGAGTTCAATGAGGCGATTGCGGAAAACGACTTCGCCAGGAGTGGTGGCGAGATTCTCGCCCAGTCGATAGGCCTCGGCCCCCACGGGCTTCTCGCCGTTGAACGAGCGCTTTAAATCTTCGATAAAATTGAGATATCCGCGAACCAGATTGGCGCCTCCTTCCCGGACTGTTCGCTCTTGCGCCTCGGGATTGGTAAGCAAAAAATTTGTCGGCGAAAACACGTCGAGCAGCTGACGCGTTACAAAGTCGACGACATTTTCATGCTGCTTGGTTACGCCGCCTACATCCGTCGATGCGCTATGCCATAATTGTTGGTTGAACAGGAAGCCTTGGTATAGAAGATTATACGGCCATTGCCGCCAGCTTTCGTGCATGAAGCGCTTGTCCTGCGGAAGCGGCTCGATACATGGCCTGGCTTCGGGGCTGCGCCATGCCTGGAGGGTGGCGTATTGATTAAAGCTCAGGGCTTTTTGCAGGGCTTTCTCGGTCAGCTGAAGCTGCTTTCCGGGAGACGCGGCTAGATGGATCGCCCAGTCCCAATAAGCTGCCGCGAGGGCTGCAGGCGACAACCCGCCGGTCAGACGCGCCAGACTGGCGTGCAGAGCGCGGTCGAGCGTCTCGGCGGGCGGATTGGAGTCAGAGGCGATGTCTTCTTGCTCGCAAGGCGTCAGCGCCCTCGCGGGCGCGACCTGAATTTCGGAAGGCGGCGAGGGAGCGAGCGCCGCGCTGGTCCGCCCAAGAACGCCGCGAGCTTTCCCAGGCTTGTCACTCGAGAGTTGTTTGTGGCTCATGAACGTCCTACCGCTAAAGGCGTATCCCGATATTAGGGCGAAATTGTTGCGTTGCAATGTATGATTTGAGATCGGTCTCTGCTTCGAGGGGCGCGGCGTCGCTTATTTGGCGGGGACGAGGAAGCGCGTTATAAACGCATTGTTTTCGATGCGCCTACAAAGTGCATGGACTAAAACTATAGCCACGGGCGGAGCTGGGCGCGTAATCGACATGACCCCATGGGAATTCTGGGCTCGGTCTTGGTTGTCGACATTGGACGTGTCGCTGCGCCTGCTGCAACTCACCCCAAGAGAGGGTGCGCAAGCTCTTGGCGCCAAGACGTCGCGAGCCCAACAAGAGATTGAATGGACAACTCCAAATCGTGAGGTTTTTAATCTGGCGTCCCTTCGTTTGTGGGACTTTTCAGTAAACGGGAAAGCGCGCCGAAATATTCTGCTCGTGACTCCATTCGCCTTGCATGACGCCGGCATCGCGGATCTCGCCCCGCGACATAGTCTCGTTCAAACCTTGCTCGACCAAGGATGTTCGAAGCTTTTTCTGATTGAATGGCGGTCCGCGACGGCTGAAACAAGATTAAACACGATCGACAATCAACTAGCGTCGCTCAATGTCGCCGTGGATGAAATTGGGCCGCCTGTAGATTTGATTGGCCTGTGCCAAGGCGGGTGGCTTTCGCTGGTCTATGCGGCGCGTTTTCCCGCCAAAGTCAGACGGCTCGTCATGGCTGGCGCCCCGGTCGATACGCGGGAATCGGCGTCGCTGGCGTTTTCGGGTTCGATTAAACAGGGCGTCGATGCTTTCATAAACGAGTTGACGCGACTGGGCGACGGTCTCGTGCTCGGCAGGCATACAAGGAGCCTTTGGCCTGGCGAGGCCGACGATCTTTCTCGATCGGCGAAGGCGCTGGAACTCACTCTCCCCCTCGAAAGCGACGAGGACCGGCGAACCGTCGAGGCTTTTGCGCGTTGGGATAACAGGTGGCTAGATTTGCCCGGTCCTTATTACCGCGAGGTCTTCACCTGGCTTTATCTCGAAAACCGCTTGGCGCAGGGAACGTTTCCTGCATTGGGAAAACTCGTCGATTTAAAAAAACTTCACCATCCGCTGTTCTTGCTCGCCGGCGCGCAAGATCGGGTTACGCCTCCCGCCTCGGCTTTCTCGGCCGCCGATATCGCGGGCGCGAGCAAATCCGACATAGAAATGGCGCTTGCGCCCTGCGGGCATCACGCGTTGATCATGGGGAAACGAACGCTGACGAACGAATGGCCTCGCATCGCCGCGTGGCTCAAAGAATGAAACCGACCGCGCTGTCGCGGGGAGTAGGAGCCAGGCCCAACAATGCCATACGCCTCTAACGCCGATCTGCCGCCGAATTTGCAAGAAATTCTACCCGAGCACGCGCAGGATATTTTTCGTGAGGCGTTCAATCACGCCTATGCCGCCCATTCGGGCGATTTGCGTCAGGAAGAGATCGCCCATCGCATTGCCTGGGCCGCGGTGAAGCGTAGCTATGAAAAAACGCCGGCCGGCTGGCGCAGGCGCGATTCCTTGGGCTGATCAAATTAATCGAAAGAGCGGACCCTGACCGAAAGGGCGGTGCTTCGATCGGCCTCGAAGCCGACCAAAATCTCGAATTCTCCCGCTTCGCAGCACGTCTCCAGCGCCTTGTCCAAGAACTCGAAGCTTTCCTTGCCGAGGCGAAATCCAATGGTTTTCGTCTCGCCAGGCGCGAGTTCGGCCTTGGCCCAGTCCTTTAACTCCATTCCCGCGCGCGCCACGCTCGCCACGACGTCGTGGACGAACAGGAATATGGTTTCATGGGCCGGGATGCTTCCCGTATTTTTAGCGTCCACCTCCACCATAATCTCGATCTCGTTCGTGACGCTGAACTCTTGCGGGCTTACGCGTAAATTCGCCAGTTCGACCTTGGCGTAGGAAAGCCCATGTCCGAAGGGGAACAGCGGCTCCGGCGAGAGGTCGATATATTTGCTCGTGAATGGATCGGCGGCTTTGAAGGGTCTCCCCAACGAGCGCACAGCATGAAAAATAGGTATTTGACCTGTCTCACGAGGCCAGGTTACGGGGAGTCTGCCCGTGGGGTTAAAGCCTCCGGTCAGAACCTCGGCGATAGCCGCGCCGGCCTGGTCTCCCAAGAACCAGGTCGCCACCATCGCTTGCGCCTTTTCCGCGAGCCAGCTCACCATCAAGGGCCGGCCAGAGGACAAAACGGCGACGGTCGGAACTCCGGTTGCAAGAACTTGTTCGGCGAACTGGCGCTGGACGCCGGGGAGAGCCGGATTGGCGCGGCTCGAGGCCTCTCCGCTCATGTTGGCGGCCTCGCCAATGCAGAGCGCCACGGCGCCGGATTTGGCGCATAGCGCAATCGCCTCTTCGAAGCCGCTTCGGTCGTCGTCGTCAACGCCGCAGCCGGGATGAAAAACGATCTCGGTTTCCGGCAGCGCCCGTTTCAGACCCTCCAGAATCGCGACGCAATTCTCCGGCGCGCCGGCGGCGGACCAGGGGCCGAGCATTTCGCCGCGCGCATTGGCCAGTGGACCCACGACCGCGAGCCGCCGCAGGCCCCGCGAAAGCGGTAGGACGCCATTATTGGTCAGGAGCGTAACCGCGCGCCTCGCCACGTCGCGCGCAAGCTCCTCGATCTCCCGCCGCGAAATATCGTTTGGCGCGAGACGTCGGTAGGGATCGTCGAAGAGCCCGAGGTCTTGCTTGAATCCGAGCACGCGCCGCACGGAGCGATTAATGTCTTCCAAAGCGACCAGGCCGCGCGCTAGCGCCTCTTTGAGGCCGTTGACATAGGCGCCGCTCACCATGTCCACATCGACGCCAGCCGCGAGGGCCAGCGCGGCCGCCTCGACGAGGTCGCCGGCGACGCCATGCTGCACGAGTTCGGAGATCGCGGTGTAGTCGCTGACGAACAGGCCGGCGAAGCCGAGCTTTTCCCGCAGATAGCCGGTCAGCAATTCCCGGTGCATGGTCATGGGAACGCCATTCACGCTATTGAAGGCGGGCATTATCGCGGCGCAGCCAGATGCGACAGCGGCTTGAAAAGGCGGCAGATAAACTTCGCGCAGGGTTCTTTCCGACACGTCCACCGGCGCATATTCGCGCCCGGCCAATGTGGCGCCTCCCGCGCAAAAATGTTTCGCCGTGGCGGCGACAGCATTGCGATCGGAAAGCCGCGCGCCCTGAAATCCGCGCACTTTCGCCTTCGCGAAGACGGCCGCCACAAGGGGGTCCTCCCCCGGCCCTTCCGCGATCCGACCCCAGCGAGGGTCTCGCGCGACGTCGAGCATCGGGGCGAAAGTCAGATCGAGTCCATCCGCGGCCGCCTCCATCGCAGCGGCGCGCGCGGATCGTTCCCACAACGCGGGATCGAACAAACCGGCCTCCGCGAGCGGAATGGGGAATATGGTTTTGTGTCCGTGCAGCACGTCGAAGCCGAAAAATAGCGGAATTCCGAGACGAGTCTCTTCCACCGCGAGCCGCTGCGCCGCGCCGATGTTTTCCCTCCCCCAAAGGTTGAGGACGCCGCCGATCCGGCCGCCACGAATATTCTCGTCGATGTCGCCATTGCCGATCGGGCCGGTGACAGCCTGCCCCGCCGTGACCAAATTGAGCTGGCCGATTTTCTCGTCGAGCGTCATCTCTTCGAGAAGTTGATCTATGGTTCGCGTCGCCATGCCGTCACTATGCTCGCCTTGCCCGCCGGCGCCGATAAAAGCTGTCGTCCTCGCCAACGCGACAGCGGCCCTATGCTGGAACCGAAATAGAAACGCCAGCCGCCGACGGCGAGGATTACTAAAAAAAATTTACAGCAAGAGGGCGAATAAATTATTGTCGGCGGGCCTATGTCAAGAGCATCATGAAGCAACCTCCCGCGCGCCGCATGGCGCGACCATTCGCAAGTCTCATTCTGGCGCAAGCCGCGAAGGGCGAGAAAAAATGAAGCTGCGCAAGCTCTCTCTCTTTGTGGAAGTTAAAGTCATGCTGCGCGTATTGCGCGGATCTTCCCAACGCTCCTTCCTGCTCTCGTTGGATGCCGCGCTTTTTCTTGTCATCGGCGCCACCGCCTATGCCCAAATCAGATTAAACGCCTGGAACAAACCATTTTACGACTCGTTGTCGGCCCGCGACCTGGAAGGGTTTGTCGCTCAGCTGGAGGTTTTCGCGGTTTTGGCCTCGGTTCTGTTGATTCTAAACGTCGGTCAGACCTGGCTCAATCAAATGATGCGGATGAAGCTGAGAGAGGCCTTGACCCGCGATCTGTTCGAACAGTGGCTGGCGCCGAAGCGGGCTTTCATGATCGCGGGAGCGGGCGATATCGGGGTCAATCCCGACCAGCGTATTCATGAAGACGCGCTCCACCTGTCCGATCTGACGACCGATCTCGGCGTGGGACTCCTTCAGGCGATCTTGCTCCTCGGCAGCTTCGTCGGGGTTTTGTGGTTCTTGTCCGCAGGAGTGGTTTTTCGTTTGGATGGCGGCAGCTTTGTCATTCCCGGATATATGGTCTGGTGCGCCCTCTTCTACGCGGGCCTAGCATCCCTCGCCAGTTGGCGGGTTGGCCACCCGCTGATGCAACTCGATGCGGAACATTATGCGCGCGAGTCCGATCTGCGCTTCGCGCTCGTCCACGTCAACGAAAACGCGGAAGGCATTGCGGTCTATCGTGGCGAGGCGGAGGAGAAAGCGCGCCTCGACCTCGAACTTGACCGCGTATTGGCGATCCTTCGCCGTCTCGTGAGCGCAATCACAAATCTTACATGGATTACCGCGGGTTATGGTTGGTTCACCATCGTCGCGCCCATCGTCGTCGCCGCCCCCGCTTATTTTAGCGGTGGGCTGACGTTCGGCGGCCTATTGATGAGCGTGGGGGCCTTCACCCAGGTGCAACAATCATTGAGATGGTTCATCGACAACGCTGGCGTGATCGCCGACTGGCGCGCGACCCTGCATCGCGTCATCGGTTTCAGGCAGGCGCTGCTGGAAATGGACCACGTCGGGGAGGAGAAGAGCAGGATAGTCCTCGCCGAAAATGGAGATCGGTTCATTATTGATCGTCTTTGCATCCTTTTGCCGCCCGGATGCAGCGCGCTGGACGAAGATCACCTCGAGATCGACCCGGGGGAACATGTCTTGATCGTCGGGGCGCCGGGTTCCGGAAAGACATGTCTGTTCCGCGCGATCGCCGGATTATGGCCATGGGGCAAGGGGTCCATCAAAACGCCTCGCGGCGGCATGATGTTCATGCCCAAACGATCGTTCATTCCAGACGGTTCCTTGCGCGAGGTTCTGGCCTATCCGGCCCCGCCGGAAAACTTCACCGAGCAGCAATATGTCGCGGCGCTCGCGCGCATGGGATTTACTCAGCTCTCGCCAATGCTGGACCGGCGGACCCGCTGGGACCGGAATTTGACCGAACGCGAGCAACAGGGCGTCGCATTCGCGCGGCTTCTCCTGCATAAGCCGTGCGCCGTGGTGGTGGATGCAGCCGTTGGCGCGCTGCCGGCGGATATGAGGAAAACCCTTTTCGAGATTCTCGCCAAGGAACTCGAAAGCACTTCGCTGCTGTGCATCGACGGCCCTCAGGCGGAGCCATCGCTCTTCGATCGCGTTATTCATCTGAGCCTCGATCGCGAGGGAGAGCGGGGGAAGGAAGAGGCGGCCGCGACCTGAGTGGATGGAGCGAGACCCGACATGACTTCCAGGCGAAGGACGCTTTTGTCCAACACGGCGCTGATAGATTTGGCGCAAAAGGCGAGTTTTCTCTACTTCTGGGACGGCGCTCACTCTTCATATGGTCTTTCTCGCGACCGCATCGGCGTCGTGAAAGACCCGACCGACGACGCGACAGCCATCGGCGCGTCTGGTTTCGGTTTCATGGCCATTGTCGTGGCCGTGGCGAGAGGCTGGGTGAAGCGCGAGGCGGCGGTTGAGCGACTGACGCTCATGCTTGACGGTCTTGAGCGCGCGACCAGTTACCACGGCGTTTTCGCTCATTTCGTCGATGGACGAAGCGGCGCCACCGTTCCCTTCAGCCGCAAGGACGACGGCGGCGACCTCGTCGAGACCTCATTGTTGTGTCAGGGACTGCTATGCGCAAGGAGGTATTTCGATAAGCTCGCGCCCGCGGAAAAAAAATTGAGGGAGCGCATCACCAACCTCTGGGGGGAAGTCGAATGGAGTTGGCATTTGCGGGAAGGAGCCCGCGCTCTCACCTGGCATTGGAGTCCCAACAACGGGTTCAGCCTCGGGCACGAAATCAGGGGTTGGAACGAATGTCTGCTGACCTATGTGCTGGCGGCCGGCGCGCCCCGATTTTATGTTGATCCCATTTGCTACCACGAGGGATGGGTCCAGAGCCGGAGTTTCTCGAATGGGCTTGATTATTACGGCGTCGAGCTTCCGCTCGGTCCTCCCTTTGGCGGTCCTCTCTTCTTTAGTCACTATTCCTTTTGCGGGCTGGACCCGCGCGGCCTTGGCGACAAATATGCGGATTACTGGCGTCAGAACACGGCGCATGTGCGGATACAACTCGAACATTGCCGGCGTAATCCCGGCGGTCATAAAGGATATGGGCCGGATTGCTGGGGTCTGACCTCGAGCGACGATCCGGGAGGGTATCGGGAACATTCGGCCGGGGAAGACAATGGAGTCATCGCGCCCACCGCCGCATTGTCGAGTTTTCCTTATGCGCCGGAAGCGGCGCTCGCCGCGCTGCGGAGCTTCCATGATCGGATGGGAGACAGGCTTTGGGGCCGGTTCGGATTCGTCGACGCTTTTCAGGAAAGTTCCGCCTGGGTATCGGAAGTCTACATCGGCATCGATCAGGGGCCAATCGTCGCGATGATGGAGAATTACCGCTCGGGCCTGATTTGGAGTCTCTTCATGGGCGATCCCGACGTGCAGCGCGGCTTGCGGAGACTGGGTTTCGAGAGCCCCCATTTGCGACGAGATGGGGTCTCACAAATGGAGAGCGTTGGATGAGCGAGAATCTGGACGCCTTGCAAGGCTGGATGGATCGGCAATACCGCTTCTCGGCCGAGGCGATGTTACGCGCCGTCTCCGCGACGGGGCTTGTGAAGGAGCGGTCGCAACTGGGGCAGACGATCAGGCCAGCGCGAGGCTCGGTGTTGGCCTCGCCCGGAACCGCGTCTTACGATCCCAATCCCGACTATTTTTTTCATTGGCTGCGGGATTCGGCGATTGTCATCGACGCTCTGCGAACGTTGATCGAAGAGAATATCCTTGGGCAGGACGCTCTGCAATATCTCGACGATTTCGTCGAATTCAGCCTTGGGCTCTGTCGCCTGAATGGCCCGGAGTTTCTGGCTCACGGCGACTTTCGCGCCAAGGCGGCGCCGGGCGGGCTGAAGATTCTTCGTTCGAACGAAGAACTCGCTCAAATCACCGGCGACCGCGCGCTCGGAGAGGTGCGCTATAATCCCGATGGGACGCTCGATCTGATAAAATGGTCGAGACCGCAGAACGATGGTCCGGCTTTGCGGGCGCTGACGACGATGCGCTTCGAAGGAATACCTGCTTTTCGTGAGCCGCGCCGCGAAGATCGGGTGCGGGCGCTGCTTGAATACGATCTGGAATATACTCTGGCCCATTGGCGCGAACCCTGTTTCGATCTTTGGGAGGAGGTTTCGGGGAACCACTACTATACCCGCCTTGTGCAATATGCGGCGCTTTCGGATGGCGCCGATTGGCTTGCAAAGAGAGGCGATGCGGCGCGCGCGCAAAAATGCCGGACAACCGCGCAAGAATTGCTCAAATTTCTCGACGGCCATTTCGATCCGGTCGAAGGCGTTTACCTCAGTCGCCTCCCCGACGCCGCGTCGCGCCCGTCAGACGCGCCCGCGCGTCGTCTCGACATCGCGACGCCGCTCGCGGTGGTCCATTCCCATCGCGGTGAGGGAGCGCATAGCGTCGCCGACCCCAAGGCGCTCGCGACGCTCGCGCGCATAGAGGAGATGTTCGAGCGCGAGTATCGCATCAATCGCGATCGTCCGGCGGGCCACGCGCCAGCGCTGGGGCGATATTCGGGGGATGTGTATTACAGCGGCGGCGCCTATTATTTCTCGACACTCGGCGCGGCGGAGTTTTATTTTCGTTTCGCCGAGGCGATAGCGAACGGCGCCCCTGTTCCTGTCACAAAGGAAAATCGCGCTCTGCTTTCCGCGATGCTGCGCGAGTCGGCGGACGCGCTCGCTGTGGATTTTATCGCTGACGAACGGCGGGCAAGGCTCTTCAAGGCAATGTTGGATCGCGGCGACGCCTTTATGGCGACGGTGTGCAAATTTACTCCTGCGAGCGGCGAATTGGCGGAGCAATTCAGTCAGGAGGACGGAACCCAGACCTCCGCGAGGAATTTGGCGTGGAGCTATGCCTGCTTCATCACGGCTTGCGCAAGCCGAATAGCCGCATGTCGACAGGCTCGGATGATGTCCCGAATTGAAAAAGCGAAGCCATGATTAATATGGGCGCGGGGCTGGTCGCGGACATTGGCGGCACCCATATCCGCTTCGCCTTGGTCGAACCCGACGGCGCCTTGGCGCACCCGTGGCGGCGCAGGGTGCAAGAATACGCCTCGCTGGCGGAGGCGATCGAGGCTTATCTCTCTCATGCTGGCGCGCCGCCGCCGCGCCGGGCCGCTCTGGCGGTCGCGGCCCCGGTCGTCGGCGACGTGGTGACGATGACCAATCACCCCTGGTCGTTCTCCATCGAGACGCTTTCCGAAAGATTCGGTTTTGAACGTCTGCGGGTGGTCAACGACTTTGTGGCGAATGCTCTGGCCATACCCCGTCTCGCGGAGGAGGATCGAGAGCAGATAGGCTCCGGCTCGCCGGTTCCCGACTGCGACATCGGCGTAATTGGCCCCGGCAGCGGGCTTGGCGTCAGCGCGTTGATTCACTCGCCGGCCGGACCAACGCCGATTGAAGGCGAAGGCGGACATGTGACCATGTGTCCCGCGGACGAGAGAGAAGGGGTCGTTCTCGATATATTGCGCCGGCGCTATGGTCATGTTTCGGCGGAGCGCGTTCTGTCGGGTCCGGGCCTCGTCAATCTCTATCGAGCCCTGTGCGAGGCCTCAAACGCCCCGGCGCGCGAATATTCTCCTGAAGAGGTCGCCGATTCTTCGATTCGCGAAACGGACGCTTGCGCTTCCGAAGCGCTGGCGATGTTCTGCGCGATGCTCGGGACCGTCGCGGGCAATCTCGCTTTGACGCTCGGCGCGCGCGGCGGAGTTTATATAGCGGGCGGCATCGTTCCTAAGCTTGGCGCTTACTTCCCGCGATCTGGTTTTCGAACGCGCTTCGAGAGCAAGGGCCGGTTCGAGGTATATTTGAAGAATATTCCGACTTACGTGATCACTCATCGGACGGCGGCGTTACTCGGCGCCGCCTCATTGCTGAACTGAGTTGCAATGAGATGGACGACTTCAAGACGTGAACGATGCGCGCGCTCGCACCGCGTCCCGTATCGGCGCAAGATCCGCTTCCGAGAAGGTTTCCTTTTCCAAGAGGCGAACGGCTGTTTCGTCGTGGATGGTCGCGCAGTTCGTGAGAATGTTTGTCGCGCGCTCGAAGGCTTTTTGGACGAGCGCTCTTACGGCGGCGTCGATTTGGGCGTTCGTCTGCTCGCTCGCCAATGGCTGCTGCGGGACCATCCCCGGCGCGTCGAGGTAGCGAGGTCGTTCGGCGGAATAGGTCGCCTGACCGAGTTCGGGCTCCATGCCGAAGCGCGAGACCATGGAGCGAGCCATCTCGGTTGCGCGCTGCAGATCGTCGGCGGCTCCCGTGGTTGGCTCCTTGAACACCCTCACCTCCGCGGCGCGACCGCCGAGCAATACGGTGATCCGGTCCAGCAACTCGCTGCGCGTCATGAGATAGCGATCTTCGGTCGGCATTTGCATCGTATAGCCGAGCGCGCCCATGCCTCTTGGGATAATCGAAACCTTTTTGATCGGGTCCATTTTCGGCAAGGCCATGGCGACGATCGCGTGGCCCATCTCGTGGAAGGCGACGATGCGCCTTTCCTCAGGGTTGATCAGTCTCTTGCGCTTCTCGGGACCCGCGATCACACGCTCGACAGCGGCGGTGAAATCATCCAGCGAAACGGATTGCGCCTGTCTGCGCGTCGCGAGCATTGCGGCCTCGTTCACGAGATTGGCGAGGTCCGCGCCGGAGAAGCCAGGCGTGAGAGCGGCGATTTGCCCCGCGTCGGCGTCTGGGCTCAATGTTATCTTTCGTAAATGCACCTTCAGGATGGCGGCGCGGCCGTTTTTGTCCGGTCTGTCGACGGAGATTTGGCGATCGAAACGTCCCGCCCTCAACAGCGCCGGATCCAATACTTCGGGACGATTGGTCGCCGCGAGCAGCACGACGCCGATTGTCGGATCGAAACCATCGAGTTCGCTGAGAAGCTGATTGAGAGTCTGCTCCTTTTCGTCGCCGCCGCCGGTGAAGCCGGACAGCCCCCGGGCGCGGCCCAGAGCGTCGAGTTCGTCGATGAAAATAATGCAAGGCGCGCTCGATCGCGCCTGCGCAAACAAATCCCTGACGCGCGCGGCTCCGACGCCAACGAACATTTCGACGAATTCGGAGCCGTTGATCGAGAAGAATGGGACGCCCGCTTCTCCCGCGACCGCGCGCGCGAGCAAGGTCTTGCCGGTTCCTGGCGGTCCGACGAGCAGAATACCCTTTGGCATCCGCGCGCCGAGACGCATATGAGTGACAGGGTCCTTCAGAAAGGCGACGATTTCCTGCAATTCCTCCTTGGCCTCGTCGACGCCGGCTACATCGGCGAAGCCTGTCTTGGTGTCTTTTTCCGCGAAGACCCTGGCCTTGCTCTGGCCGACGGACATGAGCGAGCCAATCCCGCCTCCAGTCCGGCGGGCGAAAAGGCTCCAGATAAAAAAGAAAATGGCCGTTGGGACGACCCAGGAAAGAAGGGTTGTGAACCAGCCTTGTTCCGCGACGCCTGAGAACTTCACCTTGGCGGTTTCGAGCTCCTGAGCGACATTGGGGTCGACACGAACCGAGACCACTTCCTTGCGGCCGTCCTTGAGCGGTTCTTTCAATTTTGCCCGGACATATTGGTCTGAAATCTCGACTTCGGAGATTTTGTCGTCGACCAGAAGCTTGTAATATTCGCTATAGGGCACGACGTCCGTCTGCTGGGCGCTTGTCCAAAGCTGCTGCAACAGCAAGGCCCCGAAAACAAAAAACAACACGACGCCCAGATTGGCGTACCAATTCTTTCCCATCGCGCGGCCCCCTTTGCGATCGAAGATACATTTCTCGGAGGATTTTAAAAGTGCGACGGGACCTTGTCCGGGAACCTTTGGCCAGAGGCCCTTGATTTGCGTGGCGAGACCATATCGGTAGTGATGGATTGACCCGCATCTCGCGGCGCCGGCGCCATAATGGTCGACAGCCATGCCAGCTGAGTTTCGCATCGCGACGTTCAACCTCGAAAATCTCGAATGGGCGCCGACGCGGGAAGAGGTCTTCGCTCGGCGAAGAGGGGCGCTTGCGCCTATATTATGCGAACTGAATGCGGACGTTCTTTGCTTGCAAGAGATTGGCGCGCGTCGGCCGGGGGCTCACGCTCCCCGTCGTTTCTTTGCTCTGGACAAGCTGCTTTCGGGCGGTCCTTTCGAAAACTATCACCGCGCAACCAGCACCCGGCCTGGCGGCGTCTTTCCCGCGGACGTTCATAATCTGGCGATACTCAGTCGTTTTCCTATCATCGAGGAACGGCAAATTCATCATGATTTAGTGCCGAAATGGCGTTGGCGGCCGCCTCATGAAGAAGGGGTGGAGCCGGCGTCCGTCGAGATCATCTTCGACCGGCCGCTCCTTTACGCCTGTGTTTCCTTGCCGAACGGGTTACTCCTTCATGTCGTCAATCTTCACCTTCGCGCTCCGAGACCAGCGCCATTGCCTGACGCCGCCGGAACCAGAGCCGTCGCGGAGGGCCAGTTCCTTTCGGCGCAAAAACGCGAAGGGCAGGCGCTCGAGGCGCGTCTTTTTGTCGAGAACCTGTTCGACCGCGACCCCGATGCGCGCATCGCCATTTGTGGCGATTTCAACGCCGACGAACACGACGCTCCCACAAGGATTTTGGAAGGGGAGGGAAAAGACGGAGCCCGCCTGCTCGAGGACTTAGGAGAGCGGGTTCCCCCGGGGCGGCGCTTCAGCGTGATACATGCAGGTAGGCCCAAGCTTATCGATCATCTGCTCGCTTCCCCCGCGCTGGCGCGGAATTTCGCGAGCGCTACAATTTTGAACGAGGGATTGCAGGACGAGGTTTTCGCGCCCGAGCCCATAGAGGGGTCGTTGCATGCGCCCCTCGCCGCGTCCTTCCGTCTTGAAAATGGAAACGGGGGGTAATTCTACTGCGTCGCAAAGCAGAAATCGGAGCGGTAAAGGGGCGCCATTGCGAGCGAAACAATCCATTGGCGGCGCCAGTCCCTCTCGCCTTGTCCGTGCTCGCAAGAATGCTCGAAACCATTCGGCCTCGACCCTGCGGCTCCGGATTGCTTCGCTCGCAATGTCGACTCCGCCGCCGGACCCGTTTACGACGTGGTGGAAGTCGAAGCATGAAAATGGAGCGACAACTCGGCCGCGAGCAGGCCGCGCGGGCCGGGTTATCGGATTCGAACGATGGAAAGTAATTGATAATGTTTATATTTAATTTTGTGACCATCGCCGGAGCCGTCTTCACAAGAAGGGCTTGCGGGAACCGCTAATCGGCGCCATGTTTGAGCGAATATGACTGACTCACATGAATCCAAGCTGGTCGAAGCGCTGAGGAAGGTCGATGTCCACGGGGACATTGCTCCAGCTCACGTTCAAGACCCCATGACAATGGTTCTGCGCCAGACCGCCATACAGGCGGATCTCATGCGCTGGGACGACAGTCGCGGCCATTATGTGCTGACAGGCACGGGCCGCATTCGTATAACGGCGCGCAACCGGGCGCCAGGCTCGGTGCTCCGCTTCAGGAAGCGCGAGGAAATCGAGGAAGCCGCTAAACAGCAGCAGCGCCTTGCCGATTAAGGCTTTTCCTTGCCCTTTCGTCCGGGGGAAGAGCGACCAGCGGCGTGGCGACGCTCATGAGTCTGACCGCTAGGACTTTTCAGCCGTTCGATCTTTATTGGTTCGCCTCCCGGACGGGCAATGTTTGCGCGAAAGCGGTCCGCCACGCTCTGCGCCACCTCGAACTGCGTTTCGTGCTCGAAAATGCGAATGGCGCCGATGTCCTGCCGCTTGATGTCGCCTTTTCGGCAAAGCATGGGAAGCAGCCACTTCGGGTCAGCGTTCTTTTTTCGCCCGATATCGAGCTTGAACCAGACCGATGCTTCGGGGAAGCGGGAGGCAGGGGCATGGTTGCGGGGGGACGGGGTGTCGTTGCGGCGCGGTTCACGTGATCGCTGCTGTCGTTCCTCGCCGGGGTCGCAAACATCCTCAACCGCGGGCAGGCGCGAATAATAGAGCTTTATGAGCGCCGCGGCGAGCCGCTCGGGCGTACTGCCTTTCAGGAGAAGGCGACCAAGTGCGAGTTCTTGTTCCGTGGGGGCGTCCGAAAGCAAAGGATCCTTGAGCAGGCGTTCCTGATCCAGTTTGCGAATTTCGTCGGCGGTCGGCGGCCCGCCCCAAATAGCGCGCACGCCGGCTTCCTTGAGCAAAATTTCGAGGCGACGCCGACGCGACGCCGACGCCAGCAAGACGCTCACTCCCTTGCGGCCCGCTCGCCCGGTTCGGCCGCTACGATGTTGCAGAGTCTCCGCGTCGCTCGGCAGTTCAGCGTGGATCACGAGGCCGAGATTCGGCAGGTCAATGCCGCGCGCGGCGACGTCGGTCGCCACGCAGACGCGAGCGCGTCCGTCTCGCAATGCCTGCATGGACTGATTGCGCTCGTGCTGGCTGAGTTCTCCCGACAAAAGCACGGCGGCGAAGCCCCGTTCAATGAGGGTGGCGTGCAGGTGTCGCACCGATTCCCGGGTATTGCAAAATACGATGGCCGTCGGCGCTTCGGTGAAGCGAAGCAGATTGACCACCGCAAGCTCGATTTCGTTGGGCGCGACCCGGATCGCGCGATATTCGATGTCCGCATGCCCGCTCTCGCCGCCCTCAACCTCGATGCGTAATGGATTTTGTTGATAGCGCCGGGCCAGCGCCGCGATGGATTTCGGCATGGTGGCGGAGAACAACAGCGTCCGTCGCTCCGCCGGCGTCGCCTCCAGGATGAATTCGAGATCTTCCCGAAAGCCCATGTCGAGCATTTCGTCGGCTTCGTCGAGGGCTACGACCTTGAGGGAGGAGGCGTTCAGGGCGCCGCGCTCGATGTGATCGCGCAGACGACCGGGGGTTCCCACGACAATATGCCCCCCATCGGCCAGTTGGCGCCGCTCGAAATGAGGGTTCATTCCGCCGACGCAGGCGACGACGCGGGCCTGGGCGTAACCGTAGAGCCATTCCAGCTCGCGCTGGACTTGCTGCGCCAGTTCTCTCGTCGGAGCAATGACGAGTGCGAGCGGGATCCCTGCGGGCGGCAGCGTTTCGGCGTCGCCGAGGAGAGTGGAAGCCATGGCGAGGCCAAAGGCGACCGTCTTCCCAGAACCGGTTTGCGCGGACACCAGAATGTCTCGTCCCGCGGCCTCGGGCGTGAGCACCGCAGACTGGACGGGGGTTAGGTCATTGTAGTTGCGCTCCTTGAGAGCGCGGGCCAGCAGGGGGCTGGTGAGCGGAAATGTCACTTGAGTTTCGCCTTTATGGAATGCGGCTAAGTTTATGCGTCGGCTCGCTGCGAGATCGGCGAGCAATCAAGACTCGAGCATTGGCGCGTAGGTCCGCTTGATCGCATCCCAGTTGCGGGCGTCCCTGATATTGTCCGCAAGCGCCAGGCCCTTCGGGGTTAGTTTTCGGAATAGCCAGGCGTTCTGGTAAGGCCCGGGGCCGTCGATGAAACCTTGCGCGAGCAACAGGTCCAGATGCGCGCCGATTATCTCGGGAGCTTGCCCGATGCGTTCGGCGAAGTGGTCGAGTTCAAGAAAAATCGGTTCGGGCGGCGAGCGCTCGATTGGTTCGAGCGCCAGCATCAAATACCTGAGCAGATCGACGTCGCGGCGCATTCAATCGCCTAGCGTGATAAGGATACC
The DNA here is from genome assembly GCA_002862095.1 of Methylocystis sp. KS32. Lineage (GTDB taxonomy): Bacteria > Pseudomonadota > Alphaproteobacteria > Rhizobiales > Beijerinckiaceae > Methylocystis. Next base: position 1,076,569 of record PHSQ01000001.1, read on the forward strand.
TTGGGTAAGCTTATCACGCGGACCAGCAAATTGCTCGTCCGACAATTACTTTTCGGCGGGCAGCAAGGCCAGCAGATCGGCCATTTTCGAGGCGGCCGAGGGGTTCATCATGCCGACGACGTGATAACCCGCGTCGACATGGAGAACTTCGCCCGATACGCCGCGAGACATCGGAGACAACAGATAAACCGCCGTTTCGCCGACTTCCTCGATGGTGACGATGCGGCGCAGCGGCGAGTTGTACTCGTTCCACCTCAGAATATAGCGGAAGTCGCCGATGCCGGAGGCCGCCAGCGTCTTGATTGGTCCGGCTGATATGGCGTTGACGCGTATATTCTTAACGCCGAGATCGGCCGCGAGATAGCGAACCGACGCCTCCAGCGCCGCCTTCGCCACGCCCATGACGTTGTAATGCGGCATCCACTTCTCGGCGCCATAGTAGGTCAAAGTGAGGAGAGAGCCTCCGTCCTTTAGCAATTTTTCGGCGCGTTGCGCGATGGCGGTGAAGGAATAACATGAGATGGCGAGAGATTGAGTGAAGTTATCGAGCGTCGTATCGACATAGCGGCCGTCGAGCTGATCCTTGTCCGAATAAGCGAGACAATGGACGACGAAATCGAGCTTACCCCAAAGTCTTTCAACCTCCGCGAAAACGGCGTCGATAGTGTCTGCTTCGGAGACGTCGCAGCGGCCGACGACCGTAGCCCCAAGCTCCATGGCGAGGGGCCGAACGCGCTTTTCCAAAGCCTCGACCTGATAAGTCAGCGCCAGCTCCGCGCCCGCGTCCCGCGCCGCCTTGGCGATGCCCCATGCGATGGAGCGGTTGTTGGCGACGCCGAGAATGAGGCCTTTTTTGCCGGCCAGCACACCACTGAAACCCGCGGGAGTTGATGGCGATCCTTGTTCAGTCATCTAAAATTCCGTTTTTTCGCAGAGTTCCGCCGCTTCTTGCGACGTGGGCCGTTTAGCGCGGTTTTGGTGGGAAGGGAACCCTTACGGATTAACCCATCATTCTCAGCGCAAGAATGAAAAGGCCGAACAGCGCAGCCGAGACCACTGTCGTAAGCGCGGCCTTTTTAAGCAGCATCGGCGCCATGGGGGCGCCGGGGTCGGAGCCAGGCGGCGTTTCGCCTTCTTCATGCAGCGAACGAACGCCGAGCGGTAGAATGGCGAAGAGGACGATCCACCACATCGTGAAATAGACCGCCACCGCGACAGAGGTTTGGATGGGCATGGGAGCGCCTTCCCGAAGCGGCTTACGCTTGTTCGAGTTCCACAAGCGTGCCGCAGAAGTCCTTTGGATGAAGAAAAAGAACCGGCTTTCCGTGGGCGCCGATCTTGGGTGACCCGTCCCCCAGCACGCGAGCTCCTTCTCTCTTCAGATGGTCGCGCGTCTTGATGATATCGTCGACCTCATAGCAGACGTGGTGAATTCCGCCCGCGGGGTTCTTTTCGACGAAGCCTGCGATCGGAGAGTTTTCGCCATAAGGCTCCATTAGTTCGATCTTGGTGTTCGGCAGTTCCACAAAAACGACCTTCACGCCATGCTCCGCCACGACCTCCGGCGGCTTTACTTTGGCGCCGAGCGTCGAGGCGTAGATTTTCGAGGCCTGTTCGACGTCAGCGACGGCTATGGCGACGTGATTGAGGCGTCCGATCATTTTCCAATGCTCCTCCCCGGAACGATTAACCGACCTGTAGGCGAAAATGCGTCCCTATGAAAGGCCCGCGCACGGTTTCGACGCTATCAGCGGACCCCGCAAAAAGAAAGGAAGCGGCGGACGCCGCTTCCTCCTCGGGGCGATCGATGAAGCCGTTCGCCCGGCTGTTTCTACTAACGGTCTTAGCGGACCGGGGGCAACTTGCTGGGGTTAGGCGGGTTGAGGCAGGTCGGATGTCCCCAGCCGCCGGCGCTTACGCCATTGCCGCCGACCGTTCCGCCAATATTAGCGGGAATGTCGAAAACAATGTTGTCGGGACGATTGACGTCCCCGGAGACGCCGCCAATTCCCCCGGTTTTGAGATAATCGAAGCCCAGATTATGGCGCACTTGCCAGGCGATCATGTGATCGGTGCAGGAAGTATCGCCGCTCACGCCGAGGGCGCCGACCTTTTTGCCGGCGCCGTCATAAAGGGCGAGGCCGCCGCCGAAGACATTGATTCCGCCGATCGGCCGGCCAACCAGCGGATCGGAAGGAGTGCCGAAAAGCGTGGCGTTAGGCGTCGATCCATCCGGATTGTGATAGGCGCCGTTGGTGTCGACTGGATTGCTGAACTGGAGCCCCATCAGGCTGCCGCCATCGCGGACGGCGGAAAAAAGATTTGCGGTAGACAGCGCAAGCTTGCCGTTCGAGCTGGCTGCTCCTGCTCCTGGCGCGCCAAGACTAAGGCTGTTGGCCGTGGCGGCTTTCTGAGCCGAAATTATTCTACTGGCGAGCCATTGATCAGTGTAACCGACGCCCGAGTAAGCGACTGCGCAGACGGTGCCGTCGTTGGCCACGCCAGTCGCCCACATGTTGAAGCCCAGGCCGCCGTTGATGCCCGACTGAACGGCCGTCACGAGCGCGGCCTTGAGGACGGAATTGTATGTCGCATATTGGCTCGGCGACAGATTTGCGCATGTCTGCGGCAGAGTGGCCGCTACGGCCGACTGAGCCATCGAACTCGCGCTGATCGTCGCGATAGCGGCGATAACCAGTTTTTTCCACATGAAGCATTCCCCTGTGTAAGAAAATCTCGTTTGCTGTTTGATGGCGACCGCGCTGCCAGCGGCTCATGAACAGAATGACTTTTTTTTTATGAATCTGACGGCTAGCGCCGCCTATTAGACTGTCGTTTCCGCTGTGACGCTCGAATCGCCTCGTAACTTTGCGACAAGTCTAGTTAATTTACAAGGATACCAAGAATTATTGTTCAATATTTGCACGCACGGCAAGTTTTGATCGTGATGCGATTTAATTCCACGTAATATTGAATAAGTTATTGATTTGTAGGGCAGATAAAATCAAGGAGAAATATTCGAATGGTGATGCCAAAAATTACTTAATGGCTGAAATTGCTATATGTTCTCTTGGCTCCAAGGGGGGTAGGTTCTTGAACTACGCGCGCCTGACCACTCGAGCCGCGAAAAATCCGTCTACTCCCGCGAGGCGAGGCTCCGGATCGGGCAGCATGGTTGGGACAGTGCGCAAATCGCCCTCATTGGTCACGAATTCGGCCGGGATCATCTCGTCCTTCGGATCGAGAGGGTCGCGCCTGAAATCGGGGTTGCGGCGCAGGAAGGATGCGATTTGCAGTTCCCCTTCCTCCGGCTCCAGCGAGCAGGTGCAGTAAACAATTCTGCCTCCCGCCTTCGTCAGCGCGGCCGCGCGCTCGAGCATTTTCGCCTGGATCGCCGCCAGGCCCTCGATATCGCCGGGCTTCTTGGTCCAGGGCACGTCGGGGTGACGCCGGATGGTGCCAGTGGCGGAGCATGGAGCGTCAAGCAGGATCGCGTCGAAAGGGGCCGCCGAAAAGCTTGTCGCGTCCGCTACTGCGACCTCGGCGTGAAGTTTCAAGCGATTCAGGTTTCCCGCCAACACCTTGAGCCTCTCCGCCGAACGGTCGAGGGCCACGACGTGAGCGCCGGATAGGGCGAGTTGGGCGGTTTTGCCGCCCGGCGCGGCGCACATGTCGAGGACACGCTCTTCGGGCTTTGCGTGCAGGAAGCGCGCCGGCAATGCGGCGGCTGCGTCCTGCACCCACCATTCGCCCGCCGCATAGCCTTCGAGGTTAACGATTGGCGTGCGCTCGACGAGGCGAACAGAACCCGTGGGCAACAAGACTCCGTTCAATCGCGTCGCCCACGACGTCGCATCGGTCTTGATCGAGAGATCGAGCGGAGGCTCCAGCATATGAATGGCGCAAATCGCCTTCGACGCGGCCTCTCCGTAGAACTTGCGCCAGCGCTGGGCGAGCCAGGGCGGAGCGTCATATGCTCCGCTCGTCGCCAAACCCAGAAATTCTTCGCGGCGGCGCTGAAGATTTCGAAGCACCGCATTGACCAGGCCCGCGAACCCAGCGCTCTTGGGCTCCAACCGCACCGCGCGAACGGCGAGATCGACCGCTGCGTGATCGGCGGCGTCGAGGAAGAGAATTTGGGCGGCGGCCGCGATCAGGGGCCATTCCAGTCGCGCCGCTTGCCTTGGCAAGCCTTTCTCCATCAGAATGGAGAGCGCCTTTCGGATGACGCCTAGCCGACGCAGGGCGGTCGTGGCGATCGAACGCACGAGGGCGACGTCGCGCGCGTCGAGGCCGGTCAGACGCGCGGGAACCGCGAGCGGCGAAAAACATTCGTCCAGGCGGTGGCCGCCATGCACGATGTCCGCGATGATATGGGCGGCGGCGATGCGCGCCGGCAGGCCCGGCACTTTCATGGCTTCGGCCTCGCGCGCCGCATCGGCGGGGATGAAGCCTGGCCGGTTGGCCGCTCGGTTTATGGGGTTGGCTCGCCTCGCGAATGGTTTAGAATTATCGCTCACTCGTATCCGCTCCGGCCCGAAAACGCCGAATCATAGCACAGGCCGGCCGTGCGCGGGTCATGAAAGGGCAACATATGTGTGACGCCTCCGCGCCAGCGCCTGAAGATGAAACAAAATATCCCGAATTGAAAGGCGTTGCGGGGACGCGGCGCCTCACCCCCGAGGCGGAGCGCGCCCTGGAGGAGGCTGCGCGGCGCCGGCGGCCCGCCGCACCGTCCGCCCAACCGGAGGAAATCGGCGGCCGCAGCGGTTGGGATCCGGCGCGCTACGGCGATTGGGAGGTGAAAGGAATCGCCAGCGATTTTTGATTCACGCCACGCCCTGCGCGCGCAAGAAGGTCAGCGTTCGACGCCATGCGTCCCGAGCCGCCTCCGGCCGATAACTCTCGCGGTAATCAGCGAAGAATGCATGGGGCGCTCCGGGGTAGACGATGATTTCAGCAGGCGCGTCGACGTCGCGAAGCCTTGCTCGCATTTCTTCAACCTGGGCCAGGGGAATTGAGGGGTCGGCGCCGCCGTAAAGGCCGAGGACCGGCGTTTTTATCTCCTTGGCGACGTCAAGCGGCCAAAATGGCTGGTTTCCGGTTTTGTCGCCATCGAGTCGGCCGTACCATGGGATCGCCGCTCGCAAATCGGGGTTGTGTCGCGCATACAGCCAGGTCATCCGGCCGCCCCAGCAAAAGCCCGTCATCGCCGTTCGTGAAGAGTCTCCTCCCGAGGCGGAGGCGAAAGTCAAGGTCGCGTCAAAGTCGTACATCACGTCCAAGTCTCGCGCTTTAAGAATGATTTCCCGGATCGCGGGGATGTCGGGCGCGCTCAAGGGATCGCCGACGCGGAAGAAATAGTCTGGGGCAATGGCGAGATAACCAAGAGAGGCGAAGCGGCGCGCGATATCGCGAATGTGTTCGTGCAGCCCAAATATTTCTTGTGCAATCAGTATGATCGGTAGAGTTGACGCGCCGGCCGGCTTGGCGAGATAGGCCGGCATTTCACCCGTGCGGGTCGCGATGTGAACCACGTTGGCTTCAAGTCCCCCATCCGGGGTGACAATCCGCTGCGGCGAGATCGCGCCGACTGCTTTGGCGTAATCGGAGGGCGGGTTCCGGTTCATGGGTGACGCTCCGTAAGTAGGCAATAGTTAGAGCAGGAGATGATTTAAGCGTTCTTTGTGGGCTAAACCGGATCGCGCCGCTTCTCAAGCCGACAAAAGAAGCGTATATGCCGCCGCCGAACGTGAACTGAGCGCCTGGCCAAAACCTGGTTTCCAAGAACAGGCGCAAGCGAGAGAGGCCGGTCCGGAATAGCAGGCCGCTCGGCGGCTGGGAAAAACGCTCAAGCGCTTTTTGCGGAAAGGGCGGCCAAAGGCGGTCGCGAGGTCTTCGCACAGGGTCCAACAATCAGCGCCGACCCCCGTTCATATTCAGCTGAAGCAAATCATAAGGAACCTTCATGACCGAGAAGCCGAGCACGGATGCCGCGCGCCCCGGCGGTGAAGTCGCCGCATCGGATACCCACGCGCTTCCTCAAGTCCGTGTCGCGTTTCCAGCCTTGCTGATCGGTTCGATTGGCGTCGTCTACGGCGATATCGGCACCAGTCCGCTCTATGCTCTTCGCGAGTCACTTTCTCACGCCGCAAAGGCGGACCTCCTTACCGAGGAAGCGGTCATCGGCGCGACGTCGCTGCTGCTTTACGCCTTGATTTTCACGGTTACGGCCAAATACGTCCTTTTTCTCATGCGCGCCGACAACCGTGGCGAGGGCGGCATTCTGTCCTTGATGGCTCTAGCCCAATCCGCCTTGGGGAGGCGCGCCAACACGGTGTTCCTGCTGGGCGTCGCCGGCGCGGCTCTGTTCTCAGGCGACGCGATCATCACGCCAGCGATTTCGGTGCTGTCCGCCGTCGAGGGCTTGGACCTCGTGACGCACAGTTTCAATGAGTATGTGATCCCGATCACGATTGCGATTCTGGTGACGCTCTTTTGGGTCCAGAGCCACGGCACCGCGAGGGTCGCGGCCCTCTTCGGCCCGATTATGACCGTCTTTTTCCTCACTATCGGACTGCTTGGGGCGACGCATATTTCGGATGCGCCCGAGATCCTGCTCGCTTTCGATCCTCTGAAGGGGCTGGCATTCCTGACCCGGCACGGTTGGATGGGATTCGCGGTCTTGGGTTCGGTCTTTCTCGGCGTCACCGGAGCCGAAGCGCTTTACGCCGACATGGGCCACTTCGGCCGCCTTCCCATTCAGGTCGCCTGGACATTCTTTGTTCTGCCGGCGCTCTTGCTCAATTATCTGGGGCAGGGCGCTCTAATACTGTCCAAGCCAGAGGCCATCGACAATCCTTTTTTCCTGTTGGCGCCCGACTGGGGACTTCTGCCGCTGGTCATTCTCTCGACCGTTGCGACCGTGATCGCCAGTCAGGCGGTCGTGACCGGGGCTTTCTCGCTGGTGCGCCAGGCCATTCAGCTTGGCCTTCTGCCCCGACTGGAAATCACGCACACCTCGGAGATGCAAGAAGGCCAAATCTACATCGGCCGCGTCAACCGCCTGCTGTTGATCGGGGTAATTATCCTTGTGATCGTGTTCAAGAATTCGTCGGCGCTCGCCTCGGCCTACGGCATAGCCGTAACTGGCACCATGGTGACCACGACCGCGCTGGCCTTCGTGGTTGTGTGGAAAAAATGGCGCTGGCCGCTCTGGGCGTCCGTGTCGCTTATCTCCGCTTTCCTGTCCATCGACACCGCCTTTCTCGCGGCCAATCTGATGAAGGTGGTGGATGGCGGCTGGGCGCCTCTGCTGCTCGGGGTCTGTTCGATGATCGTGGTGTGGACCTGGGTGCGTGGCACTCACCTCCTCGCGGTTAAGACCCATCGCGACTCGATTCCGATCATGGATTTGATCGCTATGCTCGAGAAATCCAAGCCGACGCGGGTTCCTGGCACGGCGATCTTTCTGACCAGCGATCCAAATGTGGCGCCGACAGCCCTGATGCATAATCTAAAACATAACAAAGTGTTACATGAACGTGTTCTGGTGATCTGCGTGATTACCGAGGATCTGCCTCGCGTCGCCCCCGAAAAAAGATTTGAGATCGAAAAGCTTTCGAACGGCTTTAGTCGCGCGACATTGCATTTTGGCTTTATGGAGAGTCCTCGGGTTCCAGCCGCCCTCGCCGCCATGCGTAAGGCGGGGCTTAAATATGATATTATGACGACGTCGTTTTTCCTTGGCCGAAGGTCGATAGTGGAAAGTCCAACCTCCGAGATGCCGACATGGCAAGACAAGCTTTACGTCGCATTGACCAAACAATCCGCCAATGCGACGGACTTTTTCTCCATCCCCACCGACAGGGTGGTGGAACTGGGCGCCCGGGTCACTATCTGAGCCCGCGCGAGGACTGATCGGAAAGATGTAGACGCAGGGCGCCGCAGCGACTAAGCAGCGACGAGACGGGGGCTGGTCGTTGTTCGAACGGGCGGCTTCAGAGATTCAAGGACACGCAAAAACCCATGCCAACCCGCATTGACGCCCGTTTTGCCGCTCTGCGCGCCGAGGGGCGCGCGGCTCTCATTACTTTCGTGATGGCCGGCGATCCCGATCTTCAGACGTCGCTGGAAATTTTGAAGGCTCTTCCCGGAGCTGGCGCCGATCTCATCGAAGTCGGGATGCCCTTCACCGATCCGATGGCGGATGGACCGGCAATTCAGGCGGCGGGATTGCGCGCCCTAAAGGCGGGAACGACGCTGAGGAAGACATTGAATTTGGTCGCGCAATTTCGTGCTTGCGATCAAACAACGCCTATCGTTCTCATGGGATACTACAATCCCATTTATGTCCATGGCGTCGAGGCCTTCCTTGCCGCGGCCCTGGAGGCGGGCGTCGACGGGTTGATTGTGGTCGATCTGCCGCCGGAGGAAGACGCCGAGCTTTGCCTCCCGGCGCGCGCCGCTGGATTGAACTTTATCAGGCTCGCGACGCCCACCACAGACGACAAGCGTTTGCCGAAGGTTCTCGAAAACACCAGCGGCTTTGTATATTATGTCTCCCTCACGGGGATCACCGGCGCGGCGCTGGCGGATTACTCAGGGGTGGCCGCTGCGGTGAAGCGCATCAAGAGTCACACGGATTTGCCTGTCGCGGTAGGCTTTGGCGTGAAAAACGCCGCCAACGCCCAGGCCGTGGCCGCCGCCGCCGATGGCGTCGTGGTGGGCTCGGCGCTGGTTTCCGCCGTGAAAGACTCCCTGGACACGGAGAATCGCGCGGGAGCCGACACCGTTGACGCGGTGACGCGCCTTGTGACCGAAATTGCTCGAGGGATGCGCCGCGCCCGCTCGGCCGAGAACGCCTCGCCGCTGAAAAGACTGTTCGGCGCCTTTGCGAAGGTGTGGTCATGAACTGGTATTCGAACGTCGTCCCCCCGAAAATAAAGGCGATCCTCAAGCGCGAGGCGCCCGAGAATCTTTGGGTCAAGTGCCCCGAGAGCGGTCAGCTCGTTTTCCACAAGGACATCGAGGCCAATTTATACGTCGTGCCGAGTTCAGGCTATCACATGCGCTTTCCGGTGGAAGCGCGTCTCGCCAGTCTTTTCGATGACGGCGAGTGCGAATTGATGACGACCCCCGAGCCGCCGACCGATCCGCTGAAGTTCCGGGACATCAAGCGCTATTTGGACAAGCTGAAGGAATATCGCGTCAAAACCGGGCGTCCCGACGCGGTCACCGTCGCGATCGGCCGATTGAAGGAAATTCCTGTGACCGTCGCGGTTCAGGATTTCGAATTCATGGGCGGGTCGCTGGGCATGGCGGCGGGCGAAGCCATCATCGCCGCCGCGACTTACGCACTCGAAAAACGCACGCCTTTCATCATCTTCACCGCGTCCGGCGGTGCGCGTATGCAGGAGGGAATGTTCTCGCTCATGCAAATGCCGCGAACAACCATTGCCGTGCAGAGGTTGCGTAAGGCGCGCTTGCCCTACATCGTTGTCCTTACCAATCCCACTACGGGCGGCGTGACCGCCTCTTACGCTATGCTGGGAGACATCCATATCGCCGAGCCCGGCGCCATTATCGGTTTCGCCGGAGCACGGGTTATCGAGCAGACAATTCGCGAAAAATTGCCGGAGGGCTTTCAGCGCGCGGAATATTTGAGAGATCACGGGATGGTCGATATGGTGACGCCGCGTTCCGAGATGCGGGACACCTTGGCGCGGCTTTGCGGTTTGTTAACGAAGGCCCCAGCCTCGCGCCGATCGTCGGCGGCCTGAATTGGAGAACGCCCCGCATGGATCAGCGTGACGCGATCCTATCGCGATTGCTCGACCTTCATCCCAAGAAGATCGACCTTTCGTTGGGACGTATCGAAAGACTGCTGGAGGCGATCGGACGGCCCGATCTCACGCTCCCGCCGGTCATTCATGTCGCTGGCACCAATGGGAAAGGTTCGACGCTCGCCTTCATGCGGGCGATATTGGAGGCGGCCGGCGCGCGGGTTCATGTTTACACCTCCCCGCATTTGCTGCGATTTAACGAGCGCATCCGCCTTGCCGCGCCGGGCGGTGGAAAGCTAGTCGACGACAAGACCCTGACGCAGGTGCTGGAGCTTTGCGAACGCGCCAATGGCGCTCAACCGGTGACCTTCTTTGAAATCACCACGGCGGCGGCGTTTCATCTGTTCGCCAGCACGCCGGCCGATTGGCTGCTGCTGGAGACGGGGCTTGGCGGCCGTTTCGACGCGACCAATGTAATTTCTTCGCCCAAGGCGACGGTGATCACTTCCGTTTCTCTCGATCACCAGGAATTTCTCGGCGAAACCGTCGAAAAGATCGCCTTTGAAAAAGCAGGGATATTCAAGCGGGGCGCGCCTGCGGTCATCGGCTTTCAATCGGGCGGCGCGAAGCGCATACTCGAGCGGGAAGCCCGGCGCGTCGGGGCGCCGCGGATCGTCGCTGGGGAAGATTTTCAGATTTTCGAGGAAAACGGCAGGCTGGTGTTCGAGGACGCGCGGGGATTGCTCGACCTGCCCGCCCCGCGCCTGCCCGGACGCCACCAGCACCAGAACGCCGCAGGCGCGATCGCTGCGCTGAGGGCGGCGATCCCCGAAATTTCGATCGACGCCATCGAGGCGGGGCTGCGCAAGGCGGAATGGCCGGCGCGACTCCAGCGTCTATCTATTGGTCATGTGCTTGATTTGGCGCCGGTTGGAGCCGAGTTCTGGATCGACGGCGGCCACAATGAAGACGGCGGGCGGGTGTTGGCCGAGGCCATGGCCGAGTTCGAGGAGAAAAATCCGCGCCCGCTGGTGTTGATCTGCGGCGCCCAGACCACGAAGGACATCACTGCGCTGCTTCGGCATTTCGTCGGTCTCGTCCGCACGGTGGTCGCTGTGCCGGTGGAAGGCGAGCACAAGAGTTGGGCGCCCGAGGACGTGGCGTCTGCGGCGCGCTCTCAAGGCATGGAAGCGCGGGCGGCGGCGGGCGTCGAGGAGGCTCTGGCCCTTGTGCGCGAGGCCGCTCTTGGCCAGAGCCCGCGCATTCTGGTCGCCGGTTCGCTCTACCTTGCGGCGAGCGTGCTGGCCTTGAATGGTTCACGAATCGAATGAGAAGGCGCAGGCCTTGCCGCCTGCTTTTGGGGCGGGATAGGGCGAGGCAGGCCACGCCATTCCCTGACGAGGCCGAGCGCGGGAAGTCGGCGCGGCGTGCGGGAGCAAATGCGATGACCTTGATGTTGGCGAGCGTAATGTCGCCCGCGGAGGCGGCAATAGCCATCGAGCGGGGAGCGGACATTATCGATTGCAAGGATCCCTCGCGGGGAGCGCTTGGCGCATTGCCGCTGACCGAAGTCACGAGAATCGTCGACGCCGTGAATGGACGCCGTCAGGTCAGTACTGTGGTCGATTTGCCCCATGACGTCGCCCACGCCCGAGCGGCTATCGAGGCCGCCGCCGCGACGGGCGCCGAATTCGTAAAATTCGCCTTGCCGTTGACGCCGGACGCCCAGGAGATCATTGACGAATTGGCGCCTTTGGCGGCGCGGCGTCGTCTCGTGGCCGTATTGTTCGCCGATCTCGGTCCGGACTTCGATGTTCTGGAACGATTGGCGGAAGCGGGGTTCGAAGGCGCGATGCTCGACACCGCCCATAAGGGAAAGGGTCGCCTGCTCGACGCGATGAGCGTTGGCGCCCTGGCGGAATTTGTCGGGCGATGCCGAGCTTTAAAGCTCGTCGCCGGATTGGCGGGTTCTCTGGAATCGCCGGATGTCCCCCGTCTGCTGGTGATGGCGCCGGATCTCCTGGGGTTCCGCGGCGCTCTATGCGCCAATGGCGAGCGTCGAAACACGCTCGACGCGAAGGCCGTCACTCTAATCCGCGGTCTCATTCCGCGTGCTTCGCGGTCTTCCGATCATATCGCCGACCAAAGCGACGAAGTGGATCATGTCTTCGTCCGTGACCTCGTGATGCCGATGGAGATCGGCGCCTATGGTTTCGAGCGCGGCCATACTCAGCGCGTCCGCTTCAGCGTGGAAGTCGAGGTTTCGCGGACAAACGGTCCCGACGACATGCGCGTGGCGTTTTCTTACGACGTCATCATGGACGCTATAAAAATCATACTCGCGACCGGCCATATCGAACTCGTCGAAACGATAGCCGAGCGCCTGGCCGAGCGCATATTGTTGCACGAACGTTCGCGCGCGGTGAGCATCGAGGTCGAGAAGCTTGATGTCGCGCCGCCGGGTTCGGTGGGGGTGCGCATACGTCGGGCGCGACCGGCGCCTCTTTCGCTCAACCCGACCATTATCGCCAGAGCTTGGGCGGTTTCCTCGCCGTGAATTCGGATGGAAAGCGCCCACTTGTCGCGAAATTGGGGGGCAGCCTATGGCGCTCGCCAAATCTGGCCGGTTGGGTTTCGATCCTGGGGGGCGCTGGTCTTCCCATTACATTGGTTCCAGGCGGAGGCCCCTTTGCCGACGCTGTTCGCGCAGCGCAACAGGTGATGGGTTTTTCAAACGACTGCGCGCACCTGATGGCGATGTTGGCGATGGAACAATATGGCATAGCGCTCGCGGATAAATTCAGCGGCCTTGGGCTCGCGTCCACGCCGGAAGAAGCTCGCGCTTTACATGCGCGCGGCATGATCGCCGTTTGGCGGCCCACCGAAATGGTCCGCGATGCGCAAGTGCCGCCAAGCTGGGACGTCACCTCCGACAGTCTCGCAGCCTTTTACGCTCGTCGTAGCGGAACCGACAGACTGCTCCTGATTAAAAGCGTCGACGTGGAAACGGCGCCTGACTTGCACGGCCTCGTTGACGCATCCTTTGGTCGCTTCTCTGATGGGCTTGAAGTATTTATTGCTGGCCCCAATGCGCTTGCGGCGGCGTCCCAATCATTCGCGCGGAGCGGCATGGCTGGCGTTCGCGTTGATTTCGCTCACGCGCCACGAAAGAATGAAACATGAAGAAGGTTCCGACGCCCCGTTGGGGCTGGGCTTTGACAGGCTCCGGCCATTTTTTCACCGAGTGTCTCGACATGATTCGCACGCTCGACCATGTGGACCTTTTTGTCAGCAAGGCCGCCGCGGAAGTCGTCCGAATGTACAAGCATGATCTCGCGTTGCCCACGAACATTCGCATTTTCAAGGACACCACCGCGAGCGCGGCGCCGGTGGGGAATTTTTACTACGGCGTTTATCATACCCTCGTCGTCGCGCCCGCCACCTCGAACACGGTCGCGAAATGCGTGTTCGGCGTTTCCGATAATCTTGCGACCAATGTGTTCGCGCAGGCGGGCAAATGCCGCGTCCCGACCATCGTTTTCGCCTGCGACACGGCGCCGGAACTGGAGACTCGCGCGCCCAAGGGCATGGTGAAAGTCTATCCCCGCCGCATTGACCTTGAAAACACCGATCGGCTCAAGAGCTTCGAGGCCACGCAGGTCGTCGAAAGCCTCGCGGCGCTCAACGAAGCGGTGGAGCGTCGGCGTCGAGAACTGGTCGTCGATGTCTGAGCGCTTGCTGCTTCTCACCGGCCATCTCGCCTATCCGCGCCTCGAGCGGATGGTGGCGAGTTTTGGCTTGGCTGCGAAGGATTGGCGCATTCACGATATTGGCGTCAAAGTCGCGGCGCTTATGACCCAGGAGATCATTTTGCGCCGGCTGCCACGTCCCGTCGAAGCGGATCGGGTCATTCTGCCCGGACGCTGCCGCGCGGATCTTGCCGTCCTCGCCCGAGAATTCGGTGTTCCATTCGAACGTGGCCCGGAGGAAATCGCGGATCTTCCGGTCTATTTGGGGCGCAGCGGCGGACAGCCAGATCTGTCGCGCTTCGACATGCGCATTTTCGCGGAAATTGTCGACGCCTCCACCCTGACGGTTTCGGATGTCGTCGCCCGCGCGAAAAAACTATCCATGGCGGGAGCGGACGTCATTGATCTTGGTTGTTTGCCCGACACCACCTTCGATCATATGGAAGCGACCATCGCGGCGCTTCACGCCGAAGGTCTGAAAGTCAGCGTCGATTCGGCGAATTTTCAAGAGTTGGAACGCGCGGTCCGCGCCAACGCCGACCACTTGCTGAGCCTCGACGAAAACAGCCTGAGCATTTTGCCGGACGGCTCCAAACTCACGCCCGTCCTCGTTCCTTCGCCGCACGGCGATCTCGACTCGTTGCAGCGCGCCGCCGCGAAAGCGCGCGCGAAAAACATCGACTTCATCCTCGATCCGATCCTCGATCCGATTCACTTCGGCTTCGCCGATTCCGTCGCCCGTTATGTCGAGCTTCGACGCCGGGAGCCCGACGCCGAGATCATGATGGGCACGGGCAATCTGACGGAACTGACCGACGCGGATTCTTCCGGCGTAACCGCCATTTTGCTCGGATTGTGTTCCGAACTGAAAATTCGACACATTCTCACCGTGCAGGTAAGTCCGCATACCCGTCGAACCATCGAGGAGCATGACGCCGCGCGCCGCATGTTGTTCGCGGCGCGAGCGGACGCCGCACTGCCGAAAGGCTATTCCGACGCCTTGTTGCAGGTGCACGACAAGCGCCCATTCGGCTCGACGCCGGATGAAATCGCCGAACTCGCGAAGGACTTGAGGGACGCCAATTTTCGCATTGAAACAGCGCAGGATGGCATTCACGTATACGCCCGCGATTTCCATTGCCTCGCGACAGACGCCATGTCGTTGTTCGCTTCTCTTGGCGTCGAGAAAGATGGCGCGCATGCTTTTTATCTCGGAACCGAATTGATGAAGGCGGAAATCGCCTTTTCTCTCGGCAAGCGCTACCGGCAGGACGAGCCGCTGGCTTTTGGAGCGGCCGTGGACAAAAGCGCGGAAGACGAGGCGCGCTTCAAGGAAATGGGCCACACGATGCGAAAATCTGGCGAGAAGACCGATGCCGCTGATACGTGAGTGCATCGTTTCGACCCTAAACCCCGCAGGCGAGCCACACCTCGCTCCGCTGGGGCTGATCGAGGAAGGCGAGCGCTGGATCATCGCGCCTTTCCGGCCTTCGACGACGCTCAGGAATCTGGAGCTTTCATCGCGGGCGACCGCAAGTTTCATCGACGACGCCGAGATTTTCGCCGGCTTCGTCACCGGCAAGAGGGACTGGCCGACCGTTTCATTGCCCCAATGGCCCGTTCCGCGTCTCGAGCCCGCGCTTGCTCACGCCGAACTCGAGGTCGAGCGCGTTGAGGACGATGAACAACGACCGCGTTTTTATTGCATCGTGCGGCGGATTGAAACGCACCGCCCATTCCTTGGGATGAATCGGGCGAGGGCGGCGGTGTTGGAGGCGGCGGTGCTGGCGACGCGCCTCAACATGCTTCCACGCCAGAAGATCGACAGCGAGATCGCCTATCTCAAAATCGCCATCGAAAAAACAGCCGGACCATCGGAGAAAGCCGCGTGGGAGCGTTTGATGGCTAGGATAAACGCGCATCGAACTGAAAGCGGCGGTTGAAGGCGGACTCGTCACTTTCTTCCGAATAGTTTCTCGATGTCGGCGAGTTTCAGCTCCACATAGGTGGGTCTGCCGTGGTTGCATTGGCCCGAGCCCGGAGTCGTCTCCATTTCCCGCAGCAGCGCGTTCATTTCCTGCGGCGCGAGACGGCGGCCGGCGCGCACGGACTGGTGGCAGGCGCAGGTGGCGAGAACATGATCGAGCCGGCGGGACAATGCGCGGGCGTCCCCCTCCTCGGCGCGGATATCGGCAATGTCGGCGACGAGCCTCGGGACGTCGATTCCTTTAAAAATCGCCGGCGTTTCGCGCACGAGAACGGCGCCAGAACCAAAAGCTTCGACAATCAGGCCCAGTTCGGCGAGTTCAGTCAGGGCTGGGGCAAGCGCCTCCATGCGCGCGCGATCGAGCTCGACAACGATTGGGATCAGTAAAATTTGACGCTCGACGCCGCTGGTTTCGCGTTGCTGTTTCAGCTTTTCGTATACCAGCCGTTCGTGAGCGGCGTGTTGATCGACGATGACGAGCCCGTCGCGGGTCTGCGCAATGATGTAGGTTTCGTGAATCTGGGCGCGCGCCGCGCCCAACGGCGCTTCAAGATCGCAGGCTGCCGCTGGCGCCTCCTGCGCGCGGGCGTCGGCGACGGGAGGCCCAGGAACAAACCGCGCTTGTGGGCTCTCTTCAAATCCTCCCGGCGCATTTGGCGACTGCCGCAGGTCCCAGTTCGCCGGTTGGGCGGGCCGCCAACTCGTTCGCGCGCCGATCATCCGCAAGGCTTTGGCGGCGTTGCTGTCCGAGCCGCGATGTCGCGCGCCCGCGAGCGCCTGCTTTAGCGCACCGACAACGAGGCCACGAACGAGGCCGGGATCGCGGAAACGCACCTCCGCTTTCGCGGGGTGCACATTGACGTCCACTTCGGGGTAATCGCATTCGAGAAACAAGACGGCGACCGGATGCCGGTCGTGCGACAAAAAGTCGAGATAAGCGCCCCGGATCGCGCCGGCGAAAAGCTTATCGCGGACCGGCCGTCCGTTTACATAGACATACTGCATTTGCGCGTTGGCGCGATTGAACGTCGGGAGACCGGCGAGGCCGGAGAGCCGGAAACCTTCGCGAGTGGCGTCGATGGGGATCGCGTTGTCGGGAAATTCCTGGCCAAGAGCCTGAGCCATTCGGCGGGAACGTCCCCTCTCGTCGTCTTTGCATGCGTCATAGTCGATCAGGGCGCCGCCATTGGCGGCGAGGCTGAAACGCACGCCAGGATGAGCAATTGCAAGACGCTTCACAACATCGGCGACGGCGGTCGTCTCGGCTCGATCGGTCCGCAGGAATTTCAGCCGCGCGGGCGTCGCGGCGAAGAGATCGCGCGCCTCGATCCTTGTGCCTTGTGGCCAGCTGCTCGCCCGCAGACCGCGCATGTGGCCTGCTTCCACTCGGATCGAAACGCCATGAGGCGCGCCTCCCGCGCGCGTATCGATGGTAAGATCGCTCACCGCGGCAATAGACGGCAGCGCTTCCCCGCGAAAGCCGAGCGTCGCGATTTTGGTCAGGTCGCCTTCGGGGATTTTCGATGTGGCGTGACGTTCGACGGCGAGGGTAAGGTCGTTTTCGTCCATGCCCCGGCCATCGTCGATCACGCGAATGAGCTTGCGTCCGCCATCCTCGACAGCGACGTCGATGCGTCGCGCATCGGCGTCGAGCGCGTTCTCGACCAATTCCTTAACTGCGGCGCTCGGTCGCTCTATGACCTCGCCAGCCGCGATGCGATCGATGAGAATGGGGTCAAGGCGGCGAACGGGCATGAATGGTTTTTCGTTATCGGAGCGCGGTCGAACGACGGGCTTAAACCGGAACCGGGCGTTTGGATTTTCCGCTGGCCGGTCTGACATCGAAGCGCCAAACTTTCGGCGTCGATTCTCTTGAGTGGACACAGACGGTAAAACCATAGTCGAGAAAGATCATGGAGTCATTCGCATATCTCGTCCAGCGCTATCCCTTCCAGGCGGGGGTGGGGGTCGTCGCAATTCTTCTGATCCTGTCCGGTATTCGGATCGCCAACCAATATGAGCGCGCGGTCGTGTTTTTTCTTGGGCGCTATGTGCGCATCGCGGGTCCTGGGCCTTATTTCCTGACGCCTTTTTTCGAGTGGCGGAGCATCGTCGACATACGCACCATGACGACCTCCGTCGATCAACTGGAGACCATCACTCGCGATAACGTGCCGGTCAAGATAAGCGCGGTCGTCTGGCGGCGCGTCGTGGAACCCGCGCGTTCGCTGATCGCGGTGACGGATGTCGCCGACGCCGTGACGCAAGTGGCGATCACGTCCTTGAGGGGCATTATTGGGCAACACTCCCTGGATGAGGTGCTGAAGGCGCAGGAGACCGTTTCGGAAGCGTTGCAGACCAATATCGACAAGGTCACCGAGCCTTGGGGCGTAAAGGTCGAGCGCGTTCAAATGAAGAATGTCGAGATTCCGGAGACGATGCAGCGCGCGATGGCCCAGGAGGCCGAGGCGTTGCGCGAAAAGCGGGCTCGTCAAATAAAGGCGGAGGCGGAACTCGAGGCCGCCGGCCTTTTGAAGAAAGCCGCCGAAACGATCATGGAGAGTCCGGCTAGTCTCGAATTGCGGCGCATGCAGATGATCACTGAAGTCGGCGCCGAACAGAACACGATGACCATTATCATGATGCCGAGCGAATTCGTCGAAATGGCGCGCGCCATCGGCGCTCGTGAAACCGATCGGGACAAACGCTGAAGTGAAAGGGGTTCAGGCGACGCTTGTCGCCAGATTGGTTTGAGAAGCCATCGAAATGGTCACCGCCGCGCCCTTCGTTGAAATCGTGATGATAGGGCATGAAACGGGGAGCGCATGTGCGATCTTGGTTTCCCCCAATTCGCCGATCGCTGAGCAAGACAGCACCGCGCCGTTGTCGAGCAATCCGGATCGCCTAAGGTCGGGCAGGATAGCGGCCGGCGCCACGAGGCGAACAGGACCGATTGAATCCAGCAACCGCAGGAAGACCGCGGCCTTGAAGGGGGCCAGAAAATGCAGCTCCGCCCCCGAGAGAAGCGCGGCGAGCGGCCCCGCGATCAAGCCGCCAAAGGAGCCCGGAGAAACCAGAGAGACAATTGGCGCCGCGCCGCCGCGTCGGGTTTTTCGAACAAGGTCGAGGCTGTGTCCTTGGAGCGCGCTTTGGGAAAGGAAAACCGTCGCGCCCTGCTTGTCCGCGACGCCAATGCTCAAACGATCGCCCAATCCCCAATTCTCCGGCGTCGGCGGTTTCGAGCCCCCAGATAAGGCCGAAAGAGAAAAATCCGCGGCGCCGTCAAAGGGATTGGGCGTGAGAGAGCCCAAAAATCGTATGCTTGGCGCGTTCGCCGCGACGGTCAGCAATTTGTCCTCGAAATCGAGCTGGGCGAAGCTGGCCGGCGCGATCAGGGCCTCGGCGTCGACCGCCGACGCCGCCTTGATCAGCGCGGCATGGGAGGCTTGCAGCGGCGCGAGCACGGGCTCGAAACCCGCCGCCACGATGGCCGTGATGGCGATGAGACTGTATCCGCGCGGCGGACAGCACAGGATAATGCGCGCGCCCGCCGTAAGACCGAATTCCCGCAGACGGGCCGCGAAAACTCTGGCCGCGGCATCCAATTCCGTGAAACGCACCTCTTCGTCGCCACTTTCGCCGTGGTCATGGAGCGCCGTTGTATCCGGACGAAGCCTTGCGCAAGCGGAGACTAATGCGTCGACGCCGAACATGGTGAGCGGATGAGCGCGGGCGAGTTCCTGGTTCTTTTCCCGCGCTTCCGCGGGAGGGGGGCCGTCTTGCATCAAGGGGCGTCCTTCCACCAACTATCGAGGGTTGGACCGAAGATCGGAGTCGCATAGCGGGGAAGATGTTCCGGCCGCTTGAGATCCGAGCTGTGAGCGATCCATTGATTTGGGGCGTGATAAAATGGAACGATATAGAAGCCCGACAGCAATACGCGGTCGAAAGCGCGCACCGCGGTCACGAAGTCCCCGTGGCTTTTCGCCGAGAGCAGCGCGGCGATCATGGCGTCGATGGCCGGCGAGGCCGCGCCCGCGAGATTGAATGAGGCCTCCTGCGTGGCGCTCGCGGAGCCCCATCGCATGCGCTGTTCATTGCCTGGCGAGGCCGATGCGATCCATTGACCGGGCATCATGTCGAAGTCGAACTTTTGCCGGCGCCGTTGGTATTGCACTTCATCGACAAGACGGACGCTGGCGGTGACGCCGATGCGTTTCAGAGAATCGGAATAATTGAGCGCCAGCCGTTCCTCGCTGCGGTCCTTGACCATGATCTCGAAGGCGACGGGTACGCCGTCCTTCTTGAGGGCGTCGCCGTCGAGGCGGTAGCCCGCATCCTCCAGCAGGGTAAGCGCTTTTTTCGCCATCTCGCGGTCGCGGCCGGTCCCGTCATTGACGGGAGGCCGCCAGCGTCCTTCCATGATGTCCTCGCGGACGACGCCGGGAAAGGGAGAGAGTAGGGCGCGTTCGGCAGCGCTGGCGGGACGGCCGGAAGAGGCAAGCTCCGACTGATCGAAGAAGCTCTTGGTGCGCGTATACAGGCCGGAAAAAAGATTTGCGTTGATCCACTCGAAGTCGAACATCATGCCTAGCGCTTCGCGCAGGCGAATATCCTGAAAGACTGGGCGCCGCAGATTAAAGGCGAAGCCCTCCATTCCTTTGGGGCTGTCGTTATGCAACTCCTCCCGGACGATCCGGCCTTCGCGGGCGGCGGGGAAATCGTAGCCGTCGGCCCAGCGAGTTGGACTGGTCTCCTCGCGATAGTCGATCAAACCGGCTTTGAACGCCTCGAATAAGGCATTGCCGTCACGAAAATATTCGATCTCTATCTGGTCGAAATTATAGAGACCTCGTTGGCTGGGAACATCGTTACCCCAATAATTTGGGTTCCGCTCCAGAACGAGGCGGGTTCCAGGCTTCGCCTCCGTAACGACATAGGGGCCAGAGCCGAGCGGTTTCGCCAGCGTCGCATCCTGGAAATGGGCCGTGTCCGTCGCGTGTTTGGGCAATACAGGCATCAGCGCGAGAATGAGTGGCAGTTCGCGGTCGCCCGCGCCCGAAATGTCGTATCGCACCGTGAGTTCGTCAGGCGCGTCGATCGATTTCACGAGAGAATAGGCGACCCTTTGTTGTGGGCGGCCCTTGGTCTTGAGTAGGTCGAAGGTGAAAAGAACGTCCGCCGCTGTAACTGGCGCGCCGTCGGAAAAACGCGCGCGGGGATCGAGGTGAAACGTGACATGCGTGCGCCCAGAGTCGATATCGATGGATTTGGCGATGAGGCCGTAGAAAGTGAATGGTTCGTCCAACGAGCGGGCCATGAGCGTCTGGAAAACATTGCCGACGAGGCCTTGCGCCGTCGAGCCGGCTTTCAGGTTAAACGGATTTAGGCTGTCGAACGTGCCGGCGAGGCCGACACGAAGGCGGCCGCCCTTCTTGGCGGCCGGATTGGCGTAAGGGAAATGGTCGAAATCGGGAGGCAGGGCGGGGGCGCCGTGCATGGCGACGCCGTGGGTCGGCTCCTGGGCTTCAATCTGACGAGAATGAATCGACGGCGCCTCGGCGCGGCTATAAAATGGCGAAAGACTCGCGAGCGCGGCGATCAGGATGATCGCAAAACGTCGCGCGGGCGCTCGAATGAAGCGGCGAATCATTTTTTCCGTCATTCCTCGACAATATGCCATGAGAGCACAGCATAAAGGGCGGAGCGCGGCGAAGGGCGGTTTTTTCGCCGCTCCGCGCGACGGCGGACCTTTTTGCCTGGAAGCTGAGTAGAGCCGTGGTTTATCGGCTAACGTCTGGAATTTGCCGCGCCGACCATGTAATAGCGATGCCGTGAGCTTGTCGCCGGACCGCAAGGGAAGGCGGTGGTTCGGCGCGCGCCGGAATTCTCGCAGGCGACCTTCTGCGGCATTTTCGACGAAAATTGTTCCGCGCGAAGATTTCCCGCTGCGCGAAAATTGCGCGCCGGGCGAAATTTAGTCGCCATCCACGGTCGAGCGGCCTTTGGCTGTCCGCCTGGGATGCGGTGAGGCAATCAAGAAGACAGTCGAAAGGGACTTCCGATGTCTAAGAATTTTGTGCGGTTCGGCGTTTTCGCCTCGGTTTTGTTGGCGGGCGGACCGGTTCTCGCTCAGCAGGCTCAGGCGCCGGCGCCTGCCGCGCCAGCGCCTGCCGCGCCAGCGCAGCAGCAACAACCCCAGGGTCCGGTCAAGGCCGATCTCGTTCCGGTCCAACCCGATTGGACCAAAGTTTGCGGCAGCGATCCGCAAACCCACAAGGAGGTCTGCTATACGACGCGAGATTTCGGCGTCCAGGCGGATCAACCGATTTTGGCGCTCGCGGTTTACGATCCAAAGGGCGCGGACCTGAAGGTTGTTCGTCTCCTTCTGCCGCCTGGACTCCTCCTCAAGCCGGGATTTCGCTTTGCGGTCGACAAGAACCCTCAGGAAGCCGGGGCCTTCGAAATCTGCTTCCCCAATGGCTGCTTCGCTGAAGCCAAGGTCAAGCCCGCCGTCGTCGACAGCATGAAGAAGGGCGAGAAACTCACGGTCATTGTCAAAAACCAAGTGAACAATGAAGTGACCTTCATCATTCCTCTTGCCGGGTTCGGCAAGTCCTTCGATGGACCCGCCGTGGATCCAAAAGTGCTCGAAGAACAGCAGAAGAGATTGCAGGATGAACTGCAGAAGAAGGCTGGGGAAGAGCGCAAGAAATTGGAAAGCAAGGGCGGCGCTCCGGCGACTCCGGCCGGTAAGTGATTTTCCAGGCTTGGTAGCCAAGGAGAATGCCCGCGCTCTCGCGGGCATTTTTTTGCGGAATTTAAGCGATGAGAGAAATCCTTTCACCGTCCGTGGGTGAAAAGAAGCGCCCAGAATGCCTCTTTTGAGGATAAATCAATGGAGATTGGGCGCTTTCACCCGATAGCCGCCGTCATCTGATCGGACGAAGGTCTCGTCGACCTGGGGATGGCGCACGGGATCGCCCGACGTGTCGACGACGAGGTTTTGTTCCGAGACATAGGCCAGATATTCGGTGTCGGCGTTTTCCGCGAAGAGGTGATAGAACGGCTGATCTTTCCTCGGCCTCACGTCCTCGGGAATAGCGAGCCACCACTCCTCGGAGTTTGAGAACACCGGATCAACGTCGTAGATGACGCCGCGAAAAGGATAAACGCGGTGCTTCACGACTTGGCCAATCGCGAATTTTGCGACGTTGTGTCTGGGCATTACTCTCGACGCCGATCAACTGACTATTACTGCGACGAATTGGTAACGCGCGCCGATAGAACCGTCAATCATTCGCGCGCGCCTCTCTTCCTCAGCGGGTGGCGCCAGGTTTCCAGAGCACATCTCCTTTCAGCCGGTTTGCGAATCGCGAAGCGACAAAGAGGAAATCGGACAGGCGATTAATATAGGCCTGGGCCGTCGGTTCGACATGTTCCTCGGGCATATTGGCGAGTGTCACCACCACGCGCTCGGTCCGCCTCGCTATCGTGCGCGCCAAATGGAGATGGGCCGCGACGGCCGTTCCTCCCGGAAGCACGAATGATTTAAGGGGCTCGAGCGAAGCGTTCAACTGATCGATCTCCTTTTCGATGCGGTCGATCTGGGACTGCACGATCGAAAGCCCGTTCCCCGTTTCGGGCGCTTTTTTCGTCGGTGTCGCCAGTTCGGCGCCAAGGTCGAATAATTCGTTCTGGATACGCTCAAGCATGGCGTCGAGGAGCTTGTCTTCCGGCTCGATGGCGAGACGCGCCAGTCCGATCGCCGCGTTTGTTTCGTCGACGGCTCCGTATGCCTCCACGCGAATGTCGTCCTTGCGTCGGCGGGTTCCGCCGATGAGAGACGTCGCTCCCGCATCTCCCCCACGGGTATATATTTTGTCGAGACGAACCATTTCGCTTTCCCAGCCGGCTTTGGAAGGTCAGTGGCGGAAGAAGAGGATGCCCATGACGATCAGCAAGGCCACGAACTGCAATCCCACCCGCCAACGCATCAGGGTTTGAGACCGTGAAGGATTGCCGCCGCGAATCATATTGGCGATTCCCGCGAGCAAGACCAAAGTCACGGCCGCCAACGCGCCAATCAGGAGAATATTAGACAACTGCGTCATAGAGGCGCCCTCGTTGGGGAAAATCCTCCACGTGAGTACTGCGCTGCCGCACAAGCCGCAAGATAGATTAGGAGCGAGCCGTAAAGGTTATTGCGAGGAGAATGCGCCCTAACGGATGCGGCGCAACCGTCTAGCCCCGATCATTCTGCATCAGGATGTCATGGAGCCGTGACTTTATCGTGCGCCAGTTCGGCGGCGGCAGACGCTCCTCCCGGCAACGACGACCGATTTCATGAACCAATTCGCTGAATTTTGGCCGCAAAGGCTTTAGGTAGAAGGCGCGGATCGCATCGTGAATTAGAAACTCGCGCTTGGGGTCCAGAACCCGCGCGCCTTTCGGGCGTCCCACCGGACGGGTCGAAGGCGCGATGACGGCGCCGCAAGTCCGGAAAGTTTTGATCATACGGTAGGCGGTCGCGCGGCTGACGCCCAAGTCCTTCTTGAGTTCCTCAATAGCGTCCTGAGACAGTTTGCCCTCGTTGCGGCCGAGCAGAGCGCGAACCGCTGCTTCGCGCTTTTGCTGGAGCTGAACACGGGGATTGTTGATGTCTTTTTCACGCATCTTTTATTATACTTGCCAGATGTTATTGGTGTCGTTTGAATTCAGACGCCTTCACTCAAGAGCGGCCTGGAGGCGAAGCCGCCGCTCTCGGAAAAGCAGGTCGGTCTCTTTCCTTCGCGCCGGGCTGTTTTTTCTCATGATTTCAAAATGCAAGACAATGGCCATTTTTGTCGCCTCCCGCCTCCCGCTTCGCCGAAAGAGGGGCGGAGTCTCAATCGATCGCAATATGGGAGATTTGCGGTGCACCGCACAATTGCTTGTAATTGCACCGTGTTCAAATATAGAAATCGTGATTGGAATAGTTCAAAAAACATATTTTGCTGCAATGAGAATGACCAATACATGGGCTGCTACATTTTGTCGCGCCATTTAATGCGCGGCGGTTGTATCTTTGCGTCGAGGATTTCAGCAGCGCTGGCGCATGGGCCGCGCCGCGGCGTTGTTCTCGCGCGCGAAACGCGTCCGCGCACGAAAAAAATCATAATCAACTTGTTAAAAGGCGTTCTGGGGTTGCGGCGCTAGGGCGTATTAGAGGCCTGCCTCATTAACCATCGCCCTTCGCGCGCGGCCGTTCAAACCGAGAGCGCCGCCTTCACGAGGGCGCTGGCTTTGGCGAAATCCATCCGCCCGGCGTATTTGGCCTTCAAAGTCGCGACGACCTTGCCCATGTCCTTGATCGAGGCGGCGCCCGTTTCGCCAATGGCCAGTCTAACCGCCTCGGCCGCTTCGTCTTCGCTCAGTTGCTGGGGCAAATAGCTGGAAATGACGGCGATTTCGCCGCGCTCCTTCTCGGCGAGATCGGGCCGATTGTTCTTTTCGTATATTTCGAGGGACTCCTGCCGACTTTTTATCATTTTTTGGAGCAGCGCGAGAACATCGTCGTTCGTCACGGTCTTGCCGGCTCCGCGCGCCTCGATGTCCTTGTCCTTGAGAGCGGCGTTGATGAGCCTGAGCGCATCGACCTTTCGGCGGTCGCCGCTTTTCATCGCCTCCTTGAGGTCCGCAGTCATCTTTTCGCGCATTCCGTTTCCCCTTTGGCGACAAATATATTAGACCATCACTGCGGCTCTGGCGCGCCGCAGTGATGGGCATAGAGCGGACATGAGCGTGGATCAAGACAAAGCGGCAGGTTGGGCGGCGCCTTTGCATACCGGGGTATTGGTTCTGGCTTCCGGCGAAGTCATCGAGGGGTTTGGCGCGGGAGCCGTTGGCGAAGCGACCGGAGAAGTTTGTTTCAATACGGCGATGACCGGATATGAGGAAATTTTGACGGATCCCTCATATGCCGGGCAGATCGTGACCTTCACTTTCCCCCACATCGGCAATGTCGGCGCGAACGACGAGGACGTCGAGACCGTCGACATCGAGAGAAGCGCGGGGGCCCTCGGAGCCATCTTCGCCGCGCCCTTGAGCGCTCCCTCGAGCCATCGCGCTCAAGGACATCTCGCCGATTGGCTCGCGGCCCGGGGAATTATCGGACTCCATGGCGTCGACACGCGGGCTTTAACAGCGCTGATTCGTGAAAAGGGCATGCCCAATGCGGTCATCGCCCATTCTCCGGAGGGAAAATTCGATCTCGAAGCCCTGCGCGCCAAGGCGCGGGAGTGGCCCGGAATCGCCGGCATGGATCTCGTGCCGACGGTGGGGACGAAGCAGAGCTTCGATTGGCGGCAGACTCCATGGCGCTTGGGCGCCGGCTATGGCGAGCGCGCCGGCCCCGCGAAATTCCGGGTCGTGGCCATCGATTATGGCGTAAAACGGAACATTCTTCGCCTTCTCGCCGAGGCGGGCTGTGAAGTCGTGGTTGCTCCGGCGACGATGCCGGCGACGGAAATCCTGGCGCTCAAGCCGGATGGGGTGTTTTTGTCGAACGGCCCGGGCGACCCAGCCGAGACCGGCAAATACGCCGTGCCTGTGATCCGCGCGTTGTTGGAACGCATGATTCCCATGTTCGGCATTTGCCTGGGACATCAGATGATGGCGCTGGCTGTTGGCGCGAAAACCCGGAAAATGCCGCAAGGCCATCATGGAGCCAACCATCCGGTGAAAGACTTTATGACCGGAAAGGTTGGGATTGTTTCTATGAATCATGGTTTCGCCGTCGATCGCGACAGTCTTCCAGCCAACGCGCGCGAGACTCACCGTTCGCTCTTCGATGGGTCCAACTGCGGCATCGCTCTGAACGACCGGCCCGCGTTTTCGGTGCAGCATCATCCTGAGGCTTCGCCCGGCCCCCAAGACAGCCATTATCTCTTCGCGCGTTTCGTCGAATTGATGGCGAAAGCAAAGGCAGCCTGAGACGATCTCCAGTCAAGCAAAAGGCCGCCCAAAGGCGGTATCGCTAGTTTATCGCCGAAAATTCTCGCTGCTCCGAACGCCGAGTGGCGCAAGTAAATTCATAGGCTTGGGCAGCGTCGCGGATCCTCTCGCGACCTTGGCCGCTCCAGTCGGATCGGCGACGCCTTCCCGATAAACTTGACTGGCTTGGTCCGAGGAGCCTCGCCTACTTCATGTATTGGGCTCCATGCTCGGCGCAGCCGCATTTCTCGAAGCAGGCGGCAGCTTCCTGCTTGAGCTTGTCTACATTAGAGCCGTAATGCTGCTTGCCGCTGGTAAATGCGTCTTCGCATTTCTCCGAGCAGGCCGTCTGCTTGTCTGTATCGCGATCCCCTTTGTGGGTGTCGCATTCCGCGAAAGCCGCGCTAGACATGCTGACGAACATCGCAGCGGCGGCGACAAGGGCGTAATGCTTCATCGAGTTTCTCTCCTCTGTAGTTTAATTTTACTTGTTCAAGCCGGTGCTTTAGCCCGTGCTTGGGGCCGCGACACAGACAACCCGAAGGACTTAATTTCCGTCCGCCCGCACCTTACACGATCTCTCTAAGCTATGGCCAGTCGGTTTTAAAGTAGGACTCCTCTTGTCGCCGCGCGATTGTTGCGGATTAAACAAGCCAGTCTAAACGCTGATCGCGACCTGCCGACGCGCTACATTTGAGATGATGACGATTCGAAAGAGGAACCTCGATGTCCTACCATGCGCCGCTCGACGACATGCTTTTCTCGCTCCGGCTCGCCGCTGGCGAGGGGGCTTTCGAAAAGGGCGGCCTTTACGAGGATCTTGGCGGTGGCGTCCTCGAATCGACGCTGAGCGAGGCCGCGAAACTCGCCGCCGAGCAATTGCTGCCGCTCGACAAGATCGGCGATAGCGTGGGCGCGCGTTACTTCGACGGCCACGTAACCACCGCTCCCGGCTGGCGCGAGGCTTACGCCCAATGGATCGCCGGCGGATGGAACTCTCTCGCGGCGTCGCCGGAATATGGCGGCCTTGGCCTGCCGGGGCTGCTCGGCGCCGCCTGTATGGAAATATGGAACGGCGCGAACATGGCTTTCGCGCTTTGCCCGCTGCTCGGTCAGGGAGCGATCGAGGCGATCGAGGCGCACGCCAGCGACGCGCTGAAACAGGCTTATCTGCATAAAATTGTCTCGGGCGAGTGGACCGCGACGATGAATTTGACCGAGCCGCAGGCCGGCTCCGATCTGTCGATGGTGCGCGCCAGCGCCGTGCGTGTGGAAGACGGCTCCTACCGCCTAAGGGGGCAAAAAATCTTCATTACTTATGGCGAGCACGATCTTTCGGACAATATCGTGCATCTGGTGCTTGCGCGCTTGCCCGCAGCCCCGGCCGGCACGCGCGGCATCTCGCTATTTTTGGTTCCCAAATTCCTCCCCGGCGATAACGGCCGTTTTATTCGGCCGAACGATCTGCGCTGCGCCGGCATCGAGCGCAAGCTCGGCGTTCACGCCTCGCCCACCTGCACGATGATTTATGGCGACGCCGGTGGTGCAACGGCTTGGCTGGTCGGCGAGGAGCACAAGGGCCTCGCCTGCATGTTCACCATGATGAACAACGCGCGGCTGGCGGTGGGTTTGCAGGGAGTCGCGCTCGCCGAGCGGGCTGCCCAAATGGCCCATGCATACGCTCTGGAGCGCCGCCAGGGGCGCGGCGGCGCGTCCCACGGCCAAGCCGCCGCCCGCATCGTCGAGCATCCCGATGTCAAGCGCATGGTTTTGACCATGAAAGCTTTGACGCAGGCGGCGCGAGCGATCTGCTACGAGACCGCGGTCTCGATGGATCGCGCGCGCCGCGATGGCGATCGCTGTCGCGCCCGCGAGGCGAATGAGCGCGCGGGTCTGCTCACCCCGGTGGCGAAGGCGTTTTCGACGGACATCGGCAACGAGGTTGCGTCTCTCGGAGTGCAAATCTTCGGCGGGATGGGTTTCATCGAGGAAACAGGGGCCGCGCAACTCATGCGGGATGCGCGCATTTTGCCGATCTATGAGGGCACAAACGGCATACAGGCCGTTGATCTTGTGGGGCGAAAGCTGCGCTTCGACAACGGCGCCGCGCTCCGCCGCGAATTGGCGGATATGTGGCGCATCGTGGAAATAGGAGCCGATTTCGCAGCCATCGACGCCGTGCGTGAGGCCGTGAACGCTCTCGATGCGGCAAGCCAGTTTCTGCTCGACGCTGATCCCTCCCTGGCGCTGGCGGGAGCCACACCTTATCTTAGGCTCTTCGCTCTGGCGCGCGGCGCGACCCTGCTCCTTAAAGGCGCTCTGGCAGGAGATCGGCAGCGCGCAGCCTTGGCGCGCTTTTTTGCCGATAATATTGCGATCGCAGCGCCTTCTCTCGCTCGGACGGTCATTAAGGGCGGCCCTTCGCTGCTCGAGGCCGGCGCCATGCTCGACGCTTAGAGCAAAATCCGAAAAAGTTGATAGACTTTTTCGATCGGCTTGCGAATACGCAGGCTGGTCTTGTCGCCCTCGCTGGCCGATACTTCCGGCGGAACCGCCGTCTTGCGGGCCTTGCCGGTCTTGCTCACTGTTCCGTTGATCGCCACATGCGGCTCGATCTTGCGGGCCTTCAAGTCCTCGACAAAGTCTTCGACATCGTAGCCCTTGTCGGCCCCCAGCGTCGCGCCTTCGGGCAGGTCTGCGGTCAATTCCGTCGCCGCCTCGCGCTCCGCCGTTCCGCTCGCACGCGTCGCGGTCGCGCCGACGACGAGACCGTTACGGTTCTCCATCAGCGCATGGCCCAGATAAGCGAGCTTGCTCTCCTTGCCCTTGCCCTTGCCCTTGCGATACAGCCGCGCATCCTTGTCGGTAGTCGAGGCGTGGGTTTCGTTCCAACGCTTTTCGGTCTTGAAGTCGCGCTCGCCGTTGCGCCCCGGAGCCGGCGGCTCGCCCGAGCCGTCCTTCGGGCGAAAACTCTTCATCGACGCGAAGGCTTTCAGCATTGTTCCATCGACGGAAAAATGCTCGGCGGAGAGCAGCTTCTTCACCTGCGGCAGCGCCAGCAGCCTCGACAGGAATTCCTGTGCGATGTCCGCGTTCAGCAGACGCTCGCGGTTCTTGGAAAAGGACGAGGCGTCGAAAACCGCCTCGTCAATCGACAGTCCCACAAACCAGCGGAACAGAAGATCGAACTCCAGCCGCTCCACCAGCTGACGCTCCGAGCGCAGCGTGTAGAGCATCTGCAACAGCGTCGCCCGCAGCAGTCGCTCCGGCGGGATCGAGGGACGACCGCCCAATTTGTAGAGCGCTTCAAAACGCGCATCCATCGCGGCGAGCGAGGCGTTGACGATCTCGCGCATCGCCCGAAGCGGATGCGCCTTCGGGACCCGCGCCCCCATGTCGACATAGGAAAAAAGAGACCCGCTCGTGCGATCCGACCCGCGCATGAAATCCCCCCGCCGCGACCAAGCAAGAGAATCACAAATTCCCCCAGCCGGTAGTGGGTTTTTCAGCAGCCTGCTAGAGCGCTTATCGTTCGAACGTCAGGAAATCGCTCGAATAAACCAGTCCGGCGGCGGGTTCGTCATTGCGAGGAACGAAGCGACGAAGCAATCCAGGGGCCGGAGGCTGGATCGTTATGAGCATTCTCGCGAGCGCGGCAAGGCGAAATGGACTGTGGCGGCTCCCTGGATTGCTTCGCTCGCAATGACGTTTTTCCGGCCGGCCCATGGCTTGCGAGGCGGTAGAACTAGGGCGCGGCTTCGACAGCGGGACTCTGGGCCTGGGACGAGCTTTCATCCTTGCCGACGATTTCCACTTCCGCATCCTTGGTCGATTGGACCTTAAATGTGTTCTGGTATGTTTTGCCGTCGTGGCGGGCGATGGCGACATATTCGCCTTCGGCGAGCACAAGGGACGGAAAAGCGCCGATCAGTTCACGAATCACGTCGCCGCCGGGCGTCAACACCGAGAACGAAGTGTTCGCAAGGGCTTCGCTCCCCGGTGAATTGACAAGTTTGAGAGTTATCGTGGCGGCGTGGTGTCTCAAAGTCGCCTCGATCAACTTACCGGCCGGAACCTTGAGATCTGCCGTCACCGTGGAGTTTGTCGCATTGCTGCCGCCTTGGGTTCCCTGGATCGTATCGAGCAGCGCCGAAACGATATGATAGGAGCCTTCGGGCAAGGCGATAGTCTCTCCTCCTCGCGCATTGGCGAGCACGAGCTTGGCTTCCGAGTTGCCGCGCTCGGGCACGTAAATCGAGATCGAAAGACGTTGCGGCGGTATCTTGGCTTCGCCAAGGACGTCGATAAGTTTCAGCCCGCCTGCATTGAGGACGACGCGCTCCGAAATCATCCGGCCGTCGATGGTGACTCTGCGGGTCGCGCCCGCCAACCCGAAAGCCGCATGAATGACATAGGTCCCATCAGGCAGGCGTATCGTCGGCGTCGCCTCATGGGACTCGGCGACAAGTTTGTGTTTGCCGTCGGGCTCGACCCGCTCGTCGAAAACGCGCCAAGCGATGCCCGATTTAACGCCTTGCTGGTCGGCGGGGGATAAAGCGGCGGCAAGATGAACGCCGCCGGCCGAGGAATTCTCTTTTTCGGCCTGGGTCGGCGCCGGCGCGTCGACCCTCGGCGCATGTCCGCTTTTTTGGGCGATTTGCGCAAAGGCGGAGGAATTATAAGAAATCAGGGCCGCCAACAGCAGGCCCACGGTGGAAGCTCGGATCATGGTCTGAGGTATGACGCAAATTGGGGCGATTTGTCGACACAGCCACTGGAGCATGTCCTTAAAAAAGCAGAGCGACTAAGATCGGGACAGGCTCCAACTCCTTGCACTGGAGCGTTTCCTTGTTGATCACGTGAGTCCGCGCGATCGGGAAGCGCTAAAGACGCTTTGCTTTGCGAACATCTTGTTGATGACGGAGATTTCCTCGCGCCGGGCCGTCCCCAAGCCGCCAAATCCTTCGCTGCGCGCTTCAAGGCACCGGGTTTGCGCGGGCATATCGCCGCGAAACGCCATATCGATAGCGGGGATTCCCGCCGCCGCGGCGCCGAGTATCAATAGACTTTTCGCGGTCGTCACCGGCGCTGAAAGCGGATCGAGCGCCAGCGATTCCGCTAACGACTGGGCATCGAACGCCAGCGCCCTGAGACGGGGCGAACAACCGGCGTAATCCCCGAGCGCAAAAACCGCTTCCGGGCTTTGCGCGGCCAGGGCGACGATCGTGGTCGCTCCGTCTTGCAGGCCCGCCTCCGCTTCGAAAACCGCCAGTTTGGCTCCCAGGCGCTCGACGCTGGGTCTGCCCGTAGCCCTGTCGAGAAACACTCCGTCGGGCGGCGCGTCCTTCAAATGTCCGAGGCAGGAGTCCGCGTCCTCGATTCCCTCGATCCAGACAAATATTTCCGGCCGGTTTTTCTTTTGTCGAGCAGTAAGCAGGAAACGCAGCGCGTTTCCCCAGGATTCGCGATTGTCGGCCCGCAGGTCGAGCGTCAGGGCGTCCGCGCCGCAATCGAGAAGCGATTCCGCGTGCGCGGTCGGGTCTTCAGACAAGATCAGGTAGGATCGCGCATTCATCGCACAAGCTCGATTACATTAGAGTGAAATCCGAAAAAGTTGATAGACTTTTTCGATTAGATTTTGCTCTATCGTTTTGAAAATGGAGCGATTTCTTATCGACCAGACGCTTCCGTCTGGTCGGAAAGCGCTCTAAAGGCTAGTAGCGCCATTAAGGCGGAATTTACCATAATCGACGATTGTTTTTAAATGAACTCTCCCAGGCCTCGAGAGGATGGATCGTCCAATGATCGTGCGTAATTTTCTGCAGTGGGCGCAGACGGCCTCGGCGGCGCAACGAGCGGAAGGCGCGGGGGCGTTGGCCCGCGCTTATTTGTATTCGCAGATGGACGAGCGCGAACGCCGCGACGCCGAAATTGCATTGATGTCGTTCCTCGACGACCCTTCGCCCCTTGTTCGTCGCGCTCTCGCCGAAAGTTTCGCCAGCGCCGCGGATGCGCCGCATTCGCTCGTTTCGGCGCTGGCAAACGATCAATCCGCCATCGCCGCCCCGGTGTTATCCCGATCTCCTCTGCTCATGGACGCGGAGCTCATAGATTGCGCGGCGATCGGCGACGCTTTCGCTCAGAGCGCCATCGCGCTTCGGGCGCGCGTGCCTGTCGCCGTGAGCGCCGCCCTTGCCGAGGTTGGGGTCAGAGAAGCCGCGATTTCCCTGGCCGTGAACCCCGGCGCCGAACTGGCGGAATTTTCCATGCGCCGCATGGTCGAACGTTTTGGCGACGACGGCGAAATGCGTGAGGCTTTGTTGTCCCGGCCCTGGTTGCCCGCGACTGTTCGCAGCGAACTCGTGGCCGCCGCCGCGGCGAGTCTGACCGCCTTCGTCGTCGATTGCTCATGGCTGTCGGCCGAGCGCGCGGAACGCCTGTCGCGAGAGGCGCGCGATAAGGCCAATGTCATGATTGTCGCCGATGTGGCGATCCAGGATGGCCGCGCCGGAGTTCGCGAGCTCGTGGCTTATTTGCGCGAGTCCGGCCAGCTCACGCCCAGTCTCGTCCTTCGCGCCCTGCTTTCTCGCAACCGCGATCTTTTCGAAGCGGCGCTCGTGGAACTCACGGGAGTGCGCGAAGATCGCGTCTCGGGACAATTGCGCGACTTTCGCGGCGCGGGTTTCTCGGCTCTCTATGCCAAGGCAGGCTTGCCGATGAAGCTTCTGCCGGCGTTCAGAGCCGCTTTGGAGGCGCAACGCGAGTTCGGCGCGGTGGAAGACGGAGACGCGCGTCTCTCTCTGGTGATGGTCGAGCGTGTCTTGACCGCCTGCGAGGAATTGAACGGCGGCGAACTCGACAGATTGATGGCTTTGCTGCGCCGATTCGAAATGGAGGCGGCGCTGGAACAGGCGCGAGCCGCGGCGCCTTTGCTTTTCGAGAGCAACGCCGAGCCGGACATGAAAACGCCGCTGATCGATATGGAGGCGCTGGAAGCCGCTATGGCGGAGGCCGCGTGACAATTTCTAGTTACGGCGGATTTCTCTGCTAGAGCAAGATCCGAAAAAGTTGATAGACTTTTTCGATTAGATTTAGCTCGAGCTTTTTGAATCTGGAGCGATTTCTTAATCTACCAGACGATTCCATCTGGTCGGAAGGCGCTAGAACGCGCCTGGGGGTTGGTCCTCGCCGTAGGATTTTTCCTCGATCAGGCGAGAACCGAACAGCAAATTGATCCGCCTCTTCAAGCGCGCGCGATGATCGTTTTCCTTGTAGACGTTGCGCGCGAGGCGAATGAAATCTGGTCCGAAGTCGCCCGCTTTTTCGAGAAGTCTTATCGAGTCTTCGATATCCCACAGCCTTTGGTTCACCTCTTTCAGCGAATGTTCCAGTTCGTTCAAGCGCGGGTCATGAAGCGCATGTGTGCTTCGGGCTTCCTCCAAAAGCGACAATTCGCGCGCGACATTGGCATGTTTCGTCCGGTTTGAAATCCGCTCAAGCTTTATTTGCAATATCGTCAGCCGGTCGATCAGCTCGCCAGCGGAACCCGGCAGGAGAATTGGCGATTTGGTCTGCTGCGTCGATCGAGCAACAATGTCCTCAAGCGCTTTCGCCATAATGGAAAATAGTTCGCTCCAATCCCCTTTGCGCTGCTGGCGAAAGAGGCGCGCCGTTGGGTACCAGGGGCTGTCCGGTCGCTCCAACAGCCAACGCCATTCGGGCGCGCGCTTCAGCGCTATCCAGACGTTTTTGCCGAGCGCGCCGGAGAGATGCGCGATGGAGGTGTCGATCGAGATCACCAGATCCAGATTGGCGATGATGGCGGCGGTGTCGACGAAGGCGCGACCGTCGGCATCCATATCTTTGTCCAATGTTTCGAGCCACTGCGCGCCGCGATCGTGAAGGGTTTCCACCTCCTCCACGCCGGCGTTTTTCTGCAGACTGATCAACCTTACGCCCGCGACGGACGCGAGCGGCGCGAGCGACGCCAGAGGAGCCGCGCGCGAATTATCCGAGTTCGCGTGGGAACTGCCTCGCCATGCCACCCCGACCTTGAAGCCATGGTCGCCAATGCGCCGCCGCCAAAGTTCAATGCGTTCGGGGTCTGCGTGAAGATATGATTTTGGCGCGGGGATCGTTTCGAGTTGCGTCCCGAACGAATAGGGCAAGGTGCATAAGGACACGCAGAAGTCATACGAGGCGTCGGCCTCGGGTCGTTCGATGATGGAAACGCTCTCGCCAAGGCTGTTGAGCAGTGCGTGCATGGACGCGCGGCAGGCGAAATCCACTATTGCTCCATTGCGCGCCAGCAATGGCAGATATCGGCAATATTGAATAACGTCTCCGAGCCCCGCCTCGTCTGTCACCAGCAGCCGTTTTCCCCAAAGGGATTCGCCTTTCCACTCGGGCCAGGGCCGAGCCAACTCGATCTTCGTCTTCTCGCCTCGAATCCATCGGTATTCGAATAGCGGCAGGCCCTCCTCGTATTGACCGAGAAGAAGGCGCAGCGCGCCGAGATTCGCTTTTGTTTCTATGTGGTTGGGATCGACCGCCAGAGCCGCGTCGAAACTCTCCAAAGCTTCGCCGAACCGCGAGAGTTCCTTGAGCGCAATCGCGCGGCCGCACCAAAGGTCGGCGTCGCGCGGCGTGGCTTGCAGGGCGCGGTCAAACGACGCCAAGGCTTCCGCGTCCCTCGCCAGCCGTAACTGCGCCGTCGCGAGGCAACGCAGCGCTGGCGTATATTCGGGAGCGAGCCGAAGCGCTTGAGCGGCCGCGGTCAGAGCTTCTTCGAACGCCCCGGACTGTAGCAGCGTCATGCCGCGATTGACCGCTAGGACGAGGTCATCCGGATTTTTCTCCAGCGCTTCCTCGTACAGCAAAAGGGCTTCACGGAAGCGCTTAAGATCATGCAGCGCATTTGCTTTAATTAATTTCGTCGCCTTGTGATCCGGCGCCAGCGCCAAGGCTCGGTCGCACAGCGCGACCGCGTCCGCGAAGCGCTTCAGTCGTGAAAGGATGAAACTCGCGCCCTCAAGGGCTGCGACATAGCGAGAGTCCAGCTCCAGCGCCGTGAGGAAACAGGCGAGTGCAGGCTCAGGCTCATCGAGTGCGGCGAAACTCGCGCCCTGATTGTGCCAGAGCGTTTTGTCGAACGGCGCCGCCTCCAGCGCCTTTTCAAATATGGCGCAAGCTTCCCGATGGCGTTGCAAAGCGTGGAGAGTAAGAGCTTTTCCAGCGAGAGCGGAAACGTTTCCCTCATCCAGCAGCAGCGCCGCGGAATAGGCGGACAAGGCCGAGTCATAAGCGCCCGCCTGATATTGCGAGGCTCCCAAAAGCCGCCATGCGGCGGGATTTCTTTCCTCGATCCGCGCGAGCGCTTCGCTCGCCGCGACAGCTTCATGGTGGCGCCCCATATTTTGCAAGGCGATGGCGCGCGCCTCCAGCGCCCGAGCGTTTAGGGGATTGATGACGAGCGTGGCCTCGAAATGTTCACAGGCTTTCGCTGGATTCCCATGAGCCGCGCAAACGAGCCCGGCGACATAGCTCGCCGTTTCGTCCAAATCGATAGACCTCCTCTCGCTTTCAATAAGTTCAAGCGCCCGCGCCAACTGACCGCGACGCAGATGAGAGATCAACTCCGAAAGCGCTCCGACCGCACCATTGGACGCTTCCGCCGGTTTCCGCGCGAAATTGGCGCGGTCTCTGCTTGACATGTCGACGTCTCTGTTTTGCCCTATTTATCCGCAAGCACTAAGCTGACTGACTTATCCAGGACTGGCGTCGCGATGTGGTTGGGTGAGACGCCGAACCCACATCAGGAAATCGGGAGGGCGTTCAGAGCCCGAGGGAGGTCGGGGAGCATTGCAAATGTTTGGCGTAGATGCGTCGCCATCGCCGATGTCACGAAGATGTTTCGCCGCGAGCGGCGTCCGGCTTGGCGGTCTGGAGATTTCATCTATTTTCCGTATTGCGGTATTCGTTCCACTGCGTCACTAATCAGAAACCGGAGCGGTAAGGGGGACGTCATTGCGAGCGCGATCCGAAGCAATCGAGGGGCGACGCCAGTCCATTTTGCCTTGCTGTGCTCGCGAGGATGCCTCAAACGATTCAGTCTCCGACCATGGCTCCTGGATTGCTTTGGAACTCACTTTCCTCGCAATGACGAAGCCGCCGTCAAACTCGTTTATGACGCAGAGGAATTAGGCGTTTCACTGGTCGATCGGTCGAGGAGTCATGGAGCAGTTACGTAAGGAAAAAATGGCGCTCGTCCTTCAGGGTGGCGGCGCGCTGGGCTCTTATCAAGCCGGGGCCTACGAGGCGCTGCGCGAGGGCGCTCTCAACTTCGACTGGGTGGCCGGCATTTCGATCGGCGCGATCAATGGCGCCATAATTTGCGGCAACCCGCCTGGACGCCGGGTCGCGCGACTAAGGGAGTTTTGGGCTCAGACATCGAGCAATCTCCTCGCGCGGCCTTTGTCGAACGACGAAGCTACGCGCAGACTGTTCAACGAAGCCAGCGCGGCTATGACGGCGGCGTTTGGCGTTCCCGGCTTCTTCGCCCCACGTTCGTCGCCTCAGCTTTTCGGCCTGCCGTGCAAGACGTCCGAACTTGGCGTTTATGATACGAGGGGTCTGCGGGAGACGCTCGTCTCCCTGGTGGATTTCGATCTGCTGAACGCGAGCGAGACACGTTACAGCATCGGGGCGGTGAACGCGAGGACGGGAAATTTTCAGTATTTCGACACCAATTATCATAAAATTGGGCCCGATCATGTCATGGCGAGCGGCGCCCTGCCCCCAGGATTCCCGCCGATTGAAATCGAAGGAGAGTACTATTGGGATGGAGGCATCGTTTCCAATTCTCCCCTTCAATATGTGCTCGACTTCGAGGGAACAGACGACGACTACTGCGTCTTTCAGCTCGATCTTTTCAGCGCTCGCGGCGAACTGCCGAAGACGCTTTTCGACGTGGCTCAGCGCGAGAAAGACATCCGTTATTCCAGCCGGACACGGTTGAACACCGATATGCTGCGCGAAAAGCGCGGGTTGCGGTCGGCGATCAAGAGGCTTTGCGCCAAGCTGCCGGCCGAGTTGCGCGAGGACCCCGATTGGTGTTCCCTGATGGAGAAGGGAACGGAGGCGGCGACCACAATCGTGCATCTCATCCATCGGCGCGCCGTCTATGAGACCGCATCGCGTGATTATGAATTCTCCCGCCATACCATGGAGCAGAATTGGGCGGATGGCCGAAATGACGTCGAGAGGACGTTGAGCCATCCCGCCTGGGTTCATCGTAAGCGCCTTGCCGGCGGCGTGCAGGTGTTTGATCTAGGCCATGAGGCGAGAATTTGATCCGCCCGCTGGAGACTACAAAATGAAAATCGATGAAGTTCGCCGCCGGGCTTTCGCCATGCCATTGACGAGCCCGGCCTTTCCGAAGGGACCCTACCGTTTCTACGATCGGGAATATTTCATCGTGACTTATCGCACCGATCGCGAGGCGCTTGAACGGGTCGTTCCCGAACCGCTGACTTTCGACGAGCCTCTGGTAAAATACGAATTTATCAGGATGCCGAATTCGACTGGATTCGGCGATTACACCGAATCCGGGCAGGTGATCCCGGTAAAATTCAACGGGGTGGCCGGCGGCTATACGCACGCCATGTTTCTGAATGACGGGCCTCCCATCCTTGGCGGCCGCGAATTGTGGGGGTTCCCCAAGAAATATGCGCAGCCTTGCTTGTTCACGAACACCGACACGCTTTTGGGGACGCTGGACTATGGTTCCGTGCGCGTCGCTACTGGCGCCATGGGTTTCAAATATGAAGCGCTCGACAACGCGGCAATTGCTCGATCCTTGTCCTCGCCAAATTACTTATTGAAGATCATCCCGCACGTCGACGGCTCGCCAAGAATTCTGGAACTGGTCGATTACCGATTGGAAGATGTGATCATAAAGGGCGCTTGGTCGGGACCAGCCTCGCTTGAATTGCATCCCCATGCGCTTGCTCCCGTCGCCGATTTGCCGGTGCGGGAAATCGTTTCCGCGATCCATGTCATCGCGGACCTCACCTTGGGTCTCGGCAAGGTCGTGCATGACTATCTTGCGGAATAAAGGAGTTTTTCATGGAGCTTGATGGCAAGGTTTCGTTCATCACCGGCGCTGCGAGCGGCATCGGTCTTGGCATAGCGAAAAGATTTGTCGCGGCGGGCGGTCGCGTTGTTGTCGCGGATTTGAAGATGGACGCGGCGAAAGCCGCGGCTGCGGAACTGGGGGGCGACGCCACCGCTTTCCCGGTCGCGATGGACGTCTCAAACGAGAGCGAGGTTAATGTTGGCGTTGACCTCGCCGCCAAGCATTTTGGAACGATCGACATACTTGTGTCGAACGCCGGCATTCAGATCGTTCATCCAATCGAGGAGTTCCCATTCGCCGATTGGAAAAAACTGCTCGCGATTCATCTTGACGGCGCCTTTCTCACGACCAAGGCCTGCCTGAAATACATGTACCCGCAGAAATCCGGGGCCTTGATTTACATGGGTTCCGTGCATAGCCATGAGGCCTCGCCCTTGAAATCCGCCTATGTCACGGCGAAACATGGTTTGTTGGGCTTCGCGAGGACGATGGCCAAGGAGGGCGCGAAATACAATGTCCGCGCCAATATCATTTGCCCCGGCTTCGTGATGACGCCTCTGGTCGAGAAGCAGATTCCCCAGCAAGCTGAGGAACTTGGCATCACGGAAGAGCGGGTGGTCAAGGAGGTGATGCTTGGCGAGACCGTCGACAAGCAGTTCACCATGATAAGCGATGTCGCCGAGGTCGCTTTGACGCTCGCCGCTTTCAAGACCAACGCGCTGACCGGAGAGTCCATTATCGTCAGCCATGGCTGGCACATGAACTAAATCCGCGAACGGCGTCTCAAAATTGCAGCGCGGTCGCTTGTTGGACGCCCGTCAGCTTGCAGATCGCCGAGATAGTCGGGGCGGGAGCGGCGCCGTCTATCGCGACGAGCGCCACGGCCTCGCCGTTCGGCCGATCCCGTCCCAGCGCGAAAGTCGCGATATTCACATTCGCCTCGCCGAGCAGCCCCGCGAAGCGGCTGATGAAGCCCGGCTTGTCTTCATTAGTCAGATAAATCATCGAGGGTGAGAACTCCGACTCGACCGCGATTTGGCCGATGCGAACGATGCGCGGCTTTCCGTCGTGAAACACGGTCCCCGAAATCGCGATTTCGCCTTCGGGAGTGGATGCGCGCAAGGTCACCAGCGACTCATAGTCGCTTTCCAACTCTCGCGTCACTTCCTCGACGCCGACTCCCCGTTCTTTCGCTATCATGGGCGCGGAAACGGCGTTCACCTCGGTCAAAATAGGCCGCAGCAATCCGCATAACGCCGCCGCCGTTATGGCCTTGGTCTTTTGGCTCGCGACCGCGCCTTCGTAGACGATCGAAAATTTCTCGACCCCCGCGCGCGCGACTTGTCCCACGAATAGCCCAAGCTTTTCGCCGAGTTCGATGAAGGGGCGTAGCCGTGGCGCTTCCTCGGCGGTTATCGAGGGAAAATTCACCGCATTGGCGATAGCGCCCCGTGTCAGATAGTCGGCCATTTGTTCGGCGACCTGAAGAGCGACCTTCTCTTGCGCCTCGGCGGTCGATGCGCCGAGATGGGGGGTGCAAACGACGTTGGCGCGCCCGAACAGTGGGCTAGACACCGCCGGCTCGACATTGAAAACATCCAACGCCGCTCCGGCGACATGCCCGCTGTCGAGGGCTTTGCACAAAGCATCTTCGTCGATGAGTCCGCCGCGCGCGCAATTAATGACGCGAACGCCCTTGCGGGTCTTCGCCAGGTTCTCGGCGCAGAGAATGTCCCGCGTTTGATGCGTGAGCGGCGTATGCAGAGTGATGAAGTCGGAGCGGGCAAGAAGATCGTCCAGCTCGATTTTTTCAACCCCGAGAGTTTTGGCGCGCTCCGCCGAGAGGAAAGGGTCGAAGGCGACGACGCGCATCTTGAGTCCCAACGCGCGAATGGCGACATTGGAGCCGATGTTGCCGCATCCGATGACGCCGAGCGTTTTTCCGGCGATCTCCACGCCCATGAAGCGGTTCTTCTCCCATTTCCCCGCCTTGGTCGAAGCGTCGGCGGCCGGAATTTCCCGCGCGAGCGCGAACATGAGCGCGATCGCGTGCTCCGCCGTGGTGATCGAATTGCCAAACGGCGTGTTCATGACGATGACGCCACGCGCCGTTGCGGCTGCAACGTCGACATTGTCGACGCCGATGCCGGCGCGGCCGATGACCTTTAGTCGTGGGCTACGGGCCAATAGATCGGCCGTGACCTTGGTCGCGGATCTGATGGCGAGACCGTCATAGTCGCCGATAAGAGCGGCGAGTCTGTCTTTGTCCTTGCCGAGCGTGGGTTGGAAATCGGCTTCGATGCCGCGGAGTTCGAGGATCTGGATCGCGGCGTGAGAAAGCTGGTCGGAAATCAGGACGCGCATCGGCATTGGAGAGTCCTAGGCGAGGGCGATACGAGGAAGATGCTCAGATTATGGTCGGCTCGGTCTCGGCGGCCTCGAGATAAGCCCATTCTAACCATTGCGTCAGTATGGCGAGGTCGGCGGCTTCGACCGTGGCGCCGCACCAGATGCGCAGCCCCGGCGGCGCGTCGCGATAGGCTGCGAAATCGAAACCAGCGCCTTCTTGTTCGACAAGGGAAACCATTCTCTTGGCCAGCGCCTTTCGACGCTCGGCCGGCGTCTTCGCGACTTCTGGATCAGCGAATTGCAAGCACACGCTCGTGTTCGACCGGGCAGCCGGATCCTTTGCGAGAAAACTCAGCCAGGACGTTTTCTCGACCCAAGCGCCGACGACCGCGGCGTTTCGGTCCGTCCGGGCCATCAATTCGTCGAGCCCGCCGATGCTCTTCGCCCAATTCAGCGCGTCCAGATAATCCTCTACGCACAAGAGGGACGGCGTGTTGATGGTTTCTCCGCGGAAAACGCCTTCATTCAATTTGCCGCCCTTGGTAAGGCGGAAAATTTTGGGCAACGGCCTGGGTGGGCTGTAGCTTTCGAGCCGTTCCACGGCGCGCGGCGAGAGGATGAGAATTCCGTGCGCCGCTTCTCCGCCCAAAACCTTTTGCCAGGAGAAGGTCGTCGCGTCGAGTTTGGCGAAGTCGAGCCTTTGCGCGAAAGCCGCGGAGGTGGCGTCGCAGATGGTGAGTCCCTTTCGATCATGAGGGATAAAGTCGCCGTTAGGGACGCGAACTCCCGAGGTCGTGCCGTTCCAAGCGAAGACCACGTCGTTGTCGAAGTCGATTTCATTCAAATCGGGCAGAAGACCGAAGGGCGCGGTAATGCTCCGCGCGCCGGGGATCTTGAGTTCGGTCAGAACGTCGGTCGCCCAGTCTTTGGAAAAGCTGTCCCACGCCACGACGTCGGCGCCGCGCGGTCCGAGCAGGGACCATAGCGCCATCTCCACGGCGCCGGTATCCGACGCGGGAACGATGCCGATTCGATAATCCGCCGGCACGCGGAGAATTTCCCGGGTTAGCTCTATGGCGCTGGCGAGTTTGTCGGCGCCCGCCTTGGCCCGGTGAGAGCGTCCCAGGGTCGCGTGCTTTAGATTGTCGAGCGACCAGCCAGGATGCTTTGCGCATGGACCAGAAGAAAAGCACGGATTTTTCGGCAGCACGGCCGGCTTCGGTTTGGACATCTTGCGTCTACTCTGGTGGGTGACGGAGAAAGGCCTATTGGCGCTTGGAATGAGAGAACCATCCTCCGTGCCGTTACGCCCTCGGCGATTTGGTTACTTCGCCATGTAATCGCGCACGACGAAAGCGAGGCCGGAAATGAGCATCCAGATGAAGAGCGCGGGGAAGACCACAATCGACCATTCCCATCCCCGGTGCGGATAGGTCGATTTTTCCGCTAACGCAGGACGCAGGAAGGATAAGAGATACGCATTCCGCGTTTCGAGGCTTAGCCGCGAGCTTTCGAAATTCGCCGAAGCGAGCGTGTATTGCTGTCGGGCCAGATCAAGCTCGACCTGTTGACGCGAAAGCGCGCCCAGGCGCTGGGCCATGCTGTCCGAACCGGCGTCGCTTCCTCCTCCGGCGATCTGCCGGGTGTAATCCGCGATCTGGCTCTTCAGGCTGTTGATTCGCGCGTTTAAAATACGAACCGTCGGTGAATCGGGGTTGCT
This sequence comes from Methylocystis sp. KS32, assembly GCA_002862095.1. Lineage (GTDB taxonomy): Bacteria > Pseudomonadota > Alphaproteobacteria > Rhizobiales > Beijerinckiaceae > Methylocystis. The sequence continues at coordinate 1,119,269 of PHSQ01000001.1, forward strand.
CGCCCCGGCGGACTGAGTAGCGAGGCTTTCCTCGGCTTGAGACAATTGGAGCCGCAGCGCGGTGATGACCTTCGTCAGGGCTTCCGCGGCGGCGCCCGCATCGAGAACGCCTTGCTCGTCGCGCACCTGGCGCATTTGGTCGGTCGCGGCCCGCAGGCGATCTTCCGCCCGTGTCAGCTCTGATTGAGCAAGCTTGAACGAGTCGTTGCGCGCCCTTGTAGAAAGACTGTTCACGAGTTCCTCGGACAATTCGATCGCTTTTTTTGTCAGCGCCAGCGAATCTTCCGGCGTGAAAGCGCGAATGTCGAGTTGGATGATCCCTGAAGCCGGATCGATCGACACATCCATTCGCTTCTTGAAATATTTAACGAGATCTTCAATCGCGTCTCCATGCCTGAAGCGAGAGAAGTAGTCGACGTCAGGACGAGAGTAGATTCGTCGAAGATCGAGAGCCTGGTTGAGCGCTTCGACCATCGAGCGGCTTTTGATATAGTTGGCGATAATCTGTGTGTCCTGCGCCGTTTGCGAACTGGGAGCCCCCATCATGCCGCCAAGCGCGTCGAGCGGCGAGGACTCCCCGGTGCGCAGGGTGAATTTCGTCTCGGTGCTGTATTGTTTGGACGCTATAAATCCCCAATAGACCGTTTCCACCGCCAGCGGAACCAGCACGATCGCGACGAAGCTCGCGATGAGGCCCAAGCGAAAGGCGCGAGCGCCCTTGCGGGCCTGAAAGCCGGCCCCGCCGCCCGAGATAATCGCGGCCGGCGCTCGAGCTTTTCGCGCGTTTCTCCGCAGGGCGCGGGAGATCGACTCTCTGAGCGCGCGGGGATCGTCGACTTGCACTGGGATCTTGCTATCCAGATCGGAGAAACTCATTCTTTGCGCTCCGCCGCTCCCGCGGATTTTAGGAGTTCAATTTCTTGTAGAGTTCGACGGCGTCGTCAATATTCGGAAATAGGTGCAGGCGCCCGCCCGCGAGCACCAGCCCACGGTCGCAGTATTCCTTCAAGGTTTCCATGCTGTGGGAAATCATGATTATGTCCGAGCGCTTCTTGCGCTTTTCGAATTCCTGCTTGCAACGGGTTGCGAAACGGGCGTCGCCCACCGCTGTCACCTCGTCGATGAGATAGCATTCGAAGTCTATGGCCATGGAAAGGCCGAAGGCCAAGCGCGCCATCATGCCCGAGGAATAAGTCATGATCGGGACATCTATATAGGCGCCGATTTCCGCGAAATCTTCTACGAAATTCACGGCGCGGCGCACGTCGTGCCCATATACGCGGGCGACGAAGGCCACATTTTCGCGCCCGGTGAGCTTTGGATGCAATCCGCCGGAAAAGCCCAACGGCCAGGAAATTCTGGCTGAACGACGCACTTTTCCGCTGTTGGGGAGTTCTGTGCCAGCCAGGAGCCGCATCAAGGTGGATTTGCCGGCTCCGTTCACGCCCATAATGCCGTAACTGCGGCCGGCCATGAAATCCAGGCTGATATGATCCAATACGATTTTGACATGGCCATTGGAGCGGTAATACTTGAAGACGTTCTCGAGTTGGATCATTGTGTCTCCGGCGCATCTCGTCCGGGACGGGCAGGACGCGAACTGATCGCCTAGGCTTTTTTTAGGGCAAAGTTGTGACATTGCGGCGTCAAGTCTTTTTGCTTTCCATGCTTTCCGTTAGAGTGACGGCGCGAAAACGAATCCTGGTCGTGTCTTCGGGCTGGCGATCAATTCTCCGAGAGGTCATGTCTAGAACCAGGACTGGGATTAAGGCCTTTTTGCAAGAGCGCTCGTCTTCGTGGTCGCCTGCCTTGGCTCTGGCGATCGCGCTCGTCGCGCTCTCGGGCTGCGGCGTCGCGCGGCGCGAAACCTTCGATCTGCGCACGGCGGCGATTCCCCGAAAAACCCAATTGTCCACGCCGAAGAGTAGCGCGTCGGTTTCGATCGCCGAGCCGAGGGCGGAGCAATTACTGAATACGAACAGGCTCGTCATACGCGAGGAGGCCGGGAATCTGGCCTACCTCGCCGACGCGCAATGGACGGATCGGGCGCCGAGGCTGATTCAAGGGCGGCTCGTCGCGCGGCTTGTTCGTGAGGGAGTAGACGCTGCTTTTCCCGGTTCGGAGGCGGCGTATCGGCTTGCGACCGATTTGCGTCGTTTCGAGATCGACGCGTCCAAGGGCGTCGCAATCGTCGAAATCGCGGCGCGCATCTCCAGCGACCAAAGCGGCGCGCTGAGGGGGGAAGCCGTTTTCGTGGGCGAAGCGCCAGCCCCGCGCACGATTGGACCGGACGCCGCTCGCGCCTTTGACGAAGCGCTGGATCAGGCGGCGGGTCAACTCGCGGTTTGGACCCGAAAGCGCATATAACCCCATGCGACGCGCGATTTTTAGGTGGCCGCTTCAGGCGGGTTGGTCGAATGCCGCGACCGATGGAAGAACCGGCTAAAGGGACTAGCGCAGCTTGCGGGCCGGTGGTAACTGATCGGCGCAACGAAAAGAAGGCGCGCTGCCTTGCCTGTTTCCGCGCATTGAGCTCTGTTCCGACTTATACGGACGCGGCCGCCGGGCATGAGTCAAGCTAGCGCGGATGGCGCAAGTTACTCGAGGAAGAGAAACCGACCATGGTCAAAACCAGCCTGGACGATCAGAGAACCCGTTACGGCGCGGAGCCAGGCGGCGGGGCGCCGACAAAGGCCAAGATCACCTTCATCGACTCTCGCGGCCAGGCGCGGACGGTCGAGGCCGAAATAGGCTCCACCGTGATGGAGACCGCGCGTCGTAACGACATTCCCGAGATAGCGGCGGAATGTGGCGGCGCCTGCGCCTGCGCCACTTGCCACGTCTATGTCGATCCTGCCTGGGTCGAGAAGACGGGCGCGCGTTCGCCGATGGAAGAGGACATGCTCGATTTCGCCTTTGACGTGCAGCCGAACTCCCGTCTTTGCTGCCAGATCACGGTCAAGGCCGAGCTGGACGGGCTGGTGGTGCGCACCCCGGCGCAGCAGGGCTGAGGCCAAGCAGCGCAACGGGAGCGTCAAGTCCGCCAGTGCTTTTTTCACGTTTGCTCCAATCCACATTTGCTATAGAGCATGTGGCGCGGGCTGGCGCGGTTGCATCTTGTTTTTTGTTCAAAAGCCCGTCCGTGGCCCTCGCCCCTCGCGGAGGGCGGGAGAGACAGTTCGGCGGCAAAGGATAGGATATGAGCGAGACGATCGAGACCGACGTGGTCATCGTGGGGGCGGGTCCGGCGGGGCTTTTTGCGGTTTTCGAACTCGGACTGCTCGATATCCGCGCGCATCTCATCGACATTCTCCCGCGCGCTGGCGGGCAGTGCTCCGAACTTTATCCCGAGAAGCCCATTTATGACATTCCCGGACTGCCCGTGGTCACGGGCCTGGGGCTTACGGACGATCTCCTCAAGCAAATCGAGCCCTTCCATCCCACCTTCCATTTTAACGAGATGGTGGAGACCTTGGAGTCGAAGGGCACGGCGGAAAAGCCGTCGTTCATCGTCGGAACGGATGCGGGGAAGACCTTCAAAACCAAGGTCGTCATCGTTGCGGCGGGCGGCGGATCGTTCCAGCCGAAGAAACCGCCGATCGCCGGCATCGAGGCCTTTGAGCAAAAATCGGTGTTCTACGCAGTGCGGCGAGTCGAGGATTTTCGCGGCAAGGATGTCGTGATCGTGGGCGGGGGCGACTCCGCCCTGGACTGGACGCTGAACCTGCAACCCGTGGCCAAGAGCCTGACGCTGGTGCATCGGCGCGACGCTTTCCGGGCCGCTCCGCATTCAGTCAAAGCCATGCAGGATTTGGTTGCGGCAGGAAAGATTTCATTCAAGCTCGGGCAGGTTACGGACGTTAAGGGCGCCGACGGCGAGTTGGCTTCGGCGATGCTCAAAGGCAATGACGGAAGCGAGACGCAACTGCCTTGCGAGCGACTGATGCCGTTCTTCGGCTTAACGATGAAGCTGGGTCCCGTCGCGAATTGGGGGCTCAACCTTCACGAAAATTTGATTCCGGTCGACACCGAGAAATTCGAGACCAATCATCCGGGCATTTTCGCCATTGGGGACATCAATACTTACCCCGGAAAGCTAAAGCTGATTTTGTGCGGCTTCCATGAGGGCGCTCTCGCCGCCCAGCGGGCGCATCGCTATGTTTACCCGGAAAGGAAGCTGCTTTTCCAATACACGACGTCTTCGACCAATCTCCAGAAAAAGCTCGGCGTCTCCTGAAGACGCAGAGCTTTTGAATCATCCGATCTACGCGAGCAGCCCGCCTCTTTTCGGCGCCAGCGGATTATCCGTCAGCGCGGCGGCGTCGGGTTTTCCTTCGGCTGGCGTTCCCGCGAAAGCCGCGTAGAGTCCCGTAACGAAACTCTCGTCCAAATCCTTGACGATAAATACGATGCGGGTGCGACGATCGGCGCTGGGCCATGATTCCAGCCGATGCGGCGGGTGGAACACATGCTGCACGCCATGAATGACCACTGGTCGGGCGGGCTCGTCGCTCAGCGCCACAATGCCTTTGACGCGCAGCAGACGCGGGCCGTGCGCCTGCCGCAACAGGTCCAAAAACATATCGAAGGCCGCCGGCGAGAGCGGCGCGTCATTGGTGAGGCAGAAGGCGCGGATATGGGCGTCGTGGCGGTTCGCGTCATGCTCATGCGCGTGATGATGTCCATGCCCGCGACCGGCGTCCTCGATGCTTTCCGCGTTCAGCCATTCGGCGACACGGGGAATTTTTCCCGTGGGGTCGTAGAGGCCGCAATCCAGAATTGCGGCTGGCGTGGCTTCGCCCTCGGCGGCGATAAGAATGCGCGCCCCAGGGTTGAGCCGTTTCAGCCGCGCGACGAGTCCGGAGAGGCGGACAACGCCTTCGGGAAGGTCGGATTTGGTCACGACAAGACGATCCGCGACGGCCGCCTGTTTGACGGCTTCTTCATGGGCGTCGAGCGTCGCCGCGCCGTTAACGGCGTCGATCAGTGTGACGACGCCGTCGAGTCGATAGCGCAGCATGAGATAGGGATGATACATTATCGCGTGCAGGATGGGGGCCGGGTCCGCGAGGCCCGTGGTCTCGAGCACGACGCGGCGAAAAGGCGCGATGCGGCCGTTGTCGCGTTTGCGCAGCAAATCCTCGAGTGTTGCAACAAGGTCGCCCCGAATCGTGCAGCAGACGCAGCCCGAACTCATGACGATCATGTCTCCGTCGATTTTTTCGACGAAAAGGTGATCCAGGCCGACTTCGCCGAATTCGTTGATGAGGACCAGAGTGTCGGCGAGTTCCGGTGAAGATAACAGTCGGTTGAGAAGGGTTGTCTTGCCCGCGCCGAGGAACCCCGTGAGCACGGTCAGGGGAAGCGGAGGGGGTGGGCGCCGCGAGAGAGGAGATTCCGTGTAACTCATTGGGCGTCGCCGGCTCCGGCGGGGCTTTTGGCGGCTTCGCCTTCGTTCGTCGCCGCTCCCGCAGTGTGATGTTTTTTGGCCGCGTGCTTCTGCTTGGCGGGTTGCTTTCCAGCATTTGCGCGATTCGTCTTCGCGGCGTGTTTGCCAGGTCTCGGCGCCCCCGCTTTGGACGCGGTTTTGCTCTTGGCCGAAACGCTATTCCCCAAAGGCTTACTCGCCGCCGGAGTCTTCGCGAGTTCTTCCGCCCCGATCGCCTGTTGATTGGTCTTTGGCGTCGCGGCGGCCCGCGCCTTTTTCCCTTTGCCAAAACCGCGCAGCGGCTTCGCGTCGGCGGCCGGCCGCGATATCGGCGAGGCTCCAACGTTTTCGCCTTTTTCGGAGGAATAGGCCGTAACCTCCGAGTCCGCGCCAATCGGGACCCCAGGGGGCCGCGCCCGCGCGACCGGCCCCTGGTATCCCGGCGCGCGGCCGACATAGACAGGCACAGGCTCGAATTGAGGGCGCGGCAGACGGGCAAGATCTTTCACGCTCACACGCTGCTGGCCGCCCGCCAAGGCGTCGACGACAGGGTTTCCCGTCGGCGGAGCCGTTATCGGGATGGTCAAATCTTCGACTTCGGCCAGGAAATCTTCATTGGCCTTGGCGCGATGGCGGCAAACCGAATCTCGCATGTCCGGCGCGACGCCGCCCGGGCCGAAACTCGGCAGCGATTCGATGGAGCCCATGGGCGAGCCGGTCTGGAACGCTCGGTCCAGCAGGGAGGCGGCTTTGGCCGTGCGGGCGCCGGGGGAGGGCGCGCCCAGGACCACGGCGATCAATTTTTGGCCGCCATGCGTGGCCGACGCCACGAGATTATAGCCGGCCGCGCAGGTGAAGCCCGTTTTCATCCCGTCCGCCCCCGGATAGCGCCCGAGCATGCCATTGTGATTTGGGATGATCTGATTGCCAATCTGCATCGCGCCGACGTCGAAGAGTCCGGCCGATTCGGGGAATTGTTGCAGCAGAGCGCGGGCCAATATCGCAAGGTCGCGCGCCGAAGTGACATGCCGCTCGTCCGGCAGGCCATTGGGGTTGGCCCAATGGGATTCTCTCATCCCGAGCGCGGCCGAAGCGCTATTCATTTCGTCCGCGAAAGCTTCCACCGAGCCGGAAACGCCCTCCGCGACCGTGACCGCGATATCGTTGGCCGATTTCACCATCAGCATGATCAGAGCATTGCGGAGCGTCACTTCCGAACCGGGGCGAAAGCCCATTTTCGACGGAGCCATTTTCGCAGCGCGGGCCGAGACGACCAAAGGCGTGTCCAAGGTCAGGCGATTATGGCGCACGGCGTCGAGCGCCACATAAACCGTCATTAGTTTTGTCACCGAAGCCGGATACCAGACCGCTGTCGCCTGTTCCTGTTCCAGAACCTGGCCGGTGGCGGCGTCCACGACTATCGAGGGCGTGGCCCGTGCGGGAACGGCGAAGGAGGCCAAAACTGCGGCGCCCGCCATGACGGCTCGGGCAAAAACTCGGTCAACCAATGGACGCATCCAGTGTCTTCTCTTCCTGGCGATTATTTTGGGAGGTCCATCGCCTTGTGGCCAGAATAGTCGGCAAAGCCCCTAGGTTCAAACTGGATCGAGAATGCGGCAAAGACGTGCCCGCCCCCAGATTTTCCGCCCCGGAAAAGCGATTTTGGGCCTGTTTCGCCTGATCCTATGCTATTTGGGGCGGGGGCGGAAAGCCGCGGCTTCGAGGCGAAGGTCTGGTGATCGATAAACTGGAATTTTTTATAACCTTGGCTAAGGAGCGGAGTTTTTCGCGCGCGGCGGAGCTTTGCGGGGTCACCCAGCCTACTCTTTCCGCCGGAATAAAGCAGCTCGAGGACACGCTGGGAGTTCTGCTGGTCAACCGCTCCTCGCGCTTTCACGGACTTACCGCGGAAGGCGAGCGCGTTCTGATTTGGGCTAAGCGGATTGTCGCCGACGCGCGAGCCATGAGGCTCGAAGTGCGAAACCTGCGCGAAGGCCTCTCAGGACAGTTGAAAATCGCCGCCATTCCGACAGCGGTCGGCATCCTCTCCGCTTTGACGGGCCCCTATCTCGAGAAACATCCCGGCGTGAGTTTCAAGGTGCTGTCAGCGTCCTCGTCGGAAATTCTGACGATGATGGACAATCTCGATATCGACGCCGGCCTCACCTATCTCGACAACGAACCCCTGGGGCGGGTCCGCACGGAGCCTCTCTATATGGAGCGCTATCGCTTGCTGACGGTGGCGCGCAATCCGCTTGGCGAGCGCGAGTCGGTCACCTGGGCCGAAGTGGGGAAAATCCCTCTCTGTCTGCTGACTCCAGACATGCAAAATCGGCGGATCGTCGAGTCGCTCGTCGGCGAGGCGGGAGTCGCGCTGGAGGCGGCGATGGAGTCCAACTCCGTCATACTGCTCTTCGAGCAGGTGAAGGCGGGACATTGGGCTACGATCATGCCGGAAAAATTGGCCGAAACCTTTGATGTCGGCGGAATGCTTCGCTCGATCCCGATCGTGGAGCCAGAAGCCGTGCACGAAATAGGGTTGGTGGTTCCTCATCGGGACCCGGTGATACCGCAGGTGGCCGCCCTACTGGCCGAAGCGAGAAAGCTCGCTCCGTCGCTTGCCCGGAAATCACGATAGGGATCGCCTATCATTCGACGATTTAACTCTATTGATCGGCGGGCGCTTTTGCGGCACTGTCGCAAGAATAAGCAAAAAGGGTGGATTTCGCAACCGCCAAGGCCAAGATCGTCGAGGGAAAGAAATGTCCGCAGCAGCACCGTGGGACGCGGCCCGGGCGCGGGAGATCATCTCCGCCCATCTCGGGCTGGAGGGGCCCGCATTGCCAATTCTCCACGCATTGAAAAAAGAATTCGGATACGTGCCTGAGGCGGCTGTGCCGCAGATGGCGGACGCGCTGAATATTTCGCGCGCTGAAATGCATGGCGTCGTCACGTTTTACCATGATTTCAATCGCGAGCCTCACGGCCGTCACGTCCTGAAGATTTGCCGCGCCGAATCGTGCCAATCCATGGGCGCGGAGAAAATGGCGCTGGATTTCCTCGCCCGCCTCAAGCTGGAGTGGGGTAAGACCACTCCTGATGGTTCGCTCACCGTGGAGGCCGTTTACTGCTTGGGGCTGTGCTCCCACAGCCCGTCCGCTATGTACGATGGCGAACCAATCGGGCGCGTCGACGGCGCGATGCTTGACGAACTCGCGCAAGAGGCAAAAAGCGCATGACCAAGATCTACATACCCCGCGACATGGCCGCTATCGCGATGGGCGCCAAGCGCGTCGTCGCCGCTGTCCAGAAGGAAGCTGCGTCGCGCGGGATTAACATTGAAATCATTCGCAATGGCTCTCGTGGGATGTTGTGGTTGGAGCCGTTGATCGAGGTTGAGACCCCTGCGGGCCGCATAGGCTATGGTCCTGTCAAGCCGGGCGACGTCGGGTCGCTATTCGACGCCGGCTTTCTCTCCGGCGGGGCGCATCCTCTCGGCATTGGGAAGGTCGAAGAGCATCCTTATTTTGCGCGCCAGCGCCGCGTCACCTTCCAGCGTTGCGGCGTTATCGACCCTGTGTCCTGTGCGGAATATATCGCGCATGGTGGATACAAGGGGCTCGATCGGGCGTTCCAGATCGGTCCGGAAGCCACGATCGCCGAAATTGCGGCTTCGGGCCTGCGTGGCAGAGGCGGGGCGGGTTTTCCGACCGGCGTCAAATGGAAGACGGTCGCCGATTGTCCCGCCGACAAGCGCTATGTAGTCGTCAATGCGGACGAAGGCGATTCCGGCACTTTCGCCGACCGAATGATCATGGAGGGCGATCCTTTCTCGCTGATCGAGGGCATGACGATTTGCGCCTTCGCCATCGGCTCGGACAAGGGATACGTCTACCTGCGGTCGGAATATCCCGTCGTCGCGGAAATCTTCAATGAATCGCTCGCCGCCGCCAAGGCCGCCGGGGTGCTCGGTAAGAATATTCGCGGGTCTAATCTTTCCTTCGACATCGAGTTGCGCATAGGCGCCGGCGCGTATGTCTGCGGCGAGGAAACCTCGCTGCTCGAGAGTCTCGAAGGGAAGCGCGGAATCGTGCGCGCGAAGCCGCCGCTGCCGGCTCATGCCGGTTTGTTCGGTAAGCCGACGGTGGTCAATAACGTGCTCTCGATGGCGACCGCGCCGATGATTCTCGCGGACGGCGGGGCCGCCTATCACGCCTTGGGCATGGATCGTTCGCGCGGCACTATCCCGTTGCAGATCGCGGGTAATGTCAAATACGCCGGCCTTTGCGAGGTCCCTTTCGGCTTGACCCTTGACGAGATCGTCAATGACATTGGCGGCGGCACGTTGTCCGGGCGTCCGGTTCGCGCCGTGCAGGTCGGCGGTCCGCTTGGCGCCTATCTTCCCGTTTCTCTTTTCGATACGCGCTTCGACTACGAAGCCTATGTCAAGGTGGACAGCCTGATTGGACATGGAGGCCTCGTCGTTTTCGACGACACGGTCGATATGTCCTGGATGGCCCGCTTCGGCATGGAGTTCTGCGCCATAGAAAGCTGCGGCAAATGCACGCCCTGTCGCATCGGATCGACGCGCGGGGTGGAGACTATCGACAAGATCCGCGCGGGCGAGAACGCTGCGGCTAACATCGAGTTGCTCAAGGACTTGTGCAACACGATGAAGTTTGGTTCCCTATGCGCCCTGGGAGGGTTTGCGCCCTATCCAGTGGAAAGCGCGTTGCGTCATTTCCCCGAAGACTTCCAAAAGCCGGCCCTTGAAGCCGCCGCCGAGTGAGGTATTGACCATGAGCCTGATCAAGGAAATCGATTTCGGAACTCCCGAATCGAAGTCGTCGAAGCTGGTGACGCTAACGATCGACGGGCAGACCGTCACCGTGCCCGAGGGCACGTCGATCATGCGCGCGGCGATGGAGGTCGGGACGGAAATCCCGAAGCTTTGCGCTACGGACAGCATCAAGGCCTTCGGTTCTTGCCGTCTCTGCGTGATCGAGGTTGATGGACGCAACGGCACGCCGGCTTCCTGCACGACCCCGGTCGCGCCCGGCATTGCGGTCCACACCCAGACTCCTCGCCTGAAGGCCATCCGTCGCGGCGTCATGGAGCTATATATTTCAGATCACCCGCTGGACTGTCTCACATGCGCCGCCAACGGGGATTGCGAGTTGCAGGACATGGCCGGCGCGGTCGGTCTGCGGGACGTGCGTTACGGCTATGACGGCGTCAACCACGTTTTCGCCCGCAACAACGGCTCGGCCAATTTCAATTGGATGCCAAAGGACGAGTCGAACCCTTATTTCACCTACGATCCGTCGAAGTGCATCGTCTGTAATCGTTGCGTCCGCGCATGCGAGGAAGTGCAGGGAACCTTCGCTCTGACGATCAGCGGCCGCGGCTTCGGCAGTCGTGTGGCGGCCGGCATGGACGAAGCCTTCATGGAGTCGGAATGCGTCTCCTGCGGCGCTTGCGTCCAGGCCTGTCCCACGGCGACCCTGACCGAAAAATCCGTGATCGAAATTGGTCAGCCGGAACATTCGGAAATAACCACTTGCGCCTATTGCGGCGTGGGTTGCACATTCAAGGCGGAGATGCGCGGCGAGGAAGTCGTGCGCATGGTCCCCTGGAAGGACGGCAAAGCCAATCACGGCCATAGCTGCATCAAGGGCCGCTTCGCTTACGGTTATGCGCTGCACCGCGAGCGCATTTTGAATCCCATGATCCGCGACTCGATCCTTGAGCCATGGCGGGTCGTTTCATGGGAGGAGGCGATCGGCTTCACCGCTCGCCGCTTCAAGGAAATCCAGGATAAATACGGCAAGAAATCGGTCGGCGTCATTACGTCGTCGCGTTGCACCAACGAGGAGAGCTACCTCGTTCAGAAGCTTGCTCGCGCCGGTTTCGGCAACAACAATACCGACACCTGCGCTCGCGTTTGCCATTCGCCGACCGGCTATGGCCTTAACCAGGCCTTCGGCACCTCGGCGGGGACGCAGGATTTCGACTCGGTCGACGACTCCGACGTCATCGTTGTCATCGGGGCCAATCCGACTGACGCTCATCCGGTGTTTGGCTCGCGCATGAAGAAACGCCTGCGCGAGGGAGCCAAGCTGATCGTCATCGACCCTCGCCGTATCGACCTGGTTCGCTCGCCTCATATCAAGGCCGATTATCACCTGGCTCTCAAGCCCGGCGCCAACGTCGCCGTGGTCACCGCCATGGCTCATGTCATCGTCACGGAAGGTCTCGCCAACGAAGCCTATGTTCGCGAACGCTGCGACTGGGACGAGTACCAGGATTGGGCTTCTTTCGTCGCCGAGGAGCGCAACAGTCCCGAAGCGACCGAGAAGCTCACGGGCGTGCCGGCGGCGGAGTTGCGCGCCGCCGCGCGCCTCTACGCCACGGGCGGCAATGCCGCGATCTATTACGGTCTCGGCGTTACCGAACACAGCCAAGGCTCCACCACCGTGATGGGCATCGCCAATCTGGCGATGGCGACCGGCAATCTTGGCCGGCGTGGCGTCGGCGTGAATCCGCTGCGCGGCCAGAATAATGTCCAGGGCTCCTGCGACATGGGTTCCTTCCCGCACGAACTGCCGGGTTATCAGCATATATCCGGCGAGAAAGCTCGCGCGGCGTTCGAGGCGGAATGGGGCGTCACGTTGGACCCCGAGCCTGGTCTACGCATCAATAATATGTTCGACGCCGCTGTGGACGGAACCTTCAAAGGCCTCTATGTGCAGGGCGAGGACATTCTTCAGTCGGATCCCGACACCAAACATGTCTCCGCCGGTCTCGCCGCGATGGAGTTGATCGTCGTGCAGGACTTGTTCCTGGTGGAGACAGCCAACTACGCCCATGTGTTCCTGCCGGGAGCGAGCTTCCTGGAGAAGGACGGCACCTTCACCAACGCGGAGCGTCGCGTTCAGTTGGTTCGCAAGGTCATGAGCCCGAAGAACGGCTATGGCGATTGGGAGATCACCCAGTTGATCGCCAACGCCATGGGCCTCAACTGGACCTACACCCATCCCAGCCAGATCATGGACGAAATCGCGAGGACGACGCCCAGTTTCCGGGGCGTATCCTTCGACAAGCTCGCCGAGGAAGGCTCGGTGCAATGGCCCTGCAACGACGAAAATCCGCATGGCGTGCCGATCATGCACATCAACGGTTTCTCGCGAGGCAAGGGGAAATTCGTCATCACCGAATATGTGCCGACGGATGAAAAGACTGGACCGAGGTTCCCGCTGCTGCTGACCACCGGCCGTATACTGTCGCAATATAATGTCGGCGCTCAAACGCGGCGCACCGAAAACAGCAATTGGCATCCCGAGGACGTGCTCGAAATTCATCCGCATGACGCGGAGAATCGTGGCGTGAAGGATGGTGATTGGGTGCGGGTGCAAAGCCGCGCCGGCGATGCTTCGCTCCGAGCCAGGATCACTGATCGCGTCGCTCCTGGCGTGGTCTACACCACCTTCCATCATCCGGTGACGCAGGCGAATGTGATCACGACCGACAATTCCGACTGGGCCACCAATTGCCCGGAATACAAGGTCACAGCAGTACAGGTTTCGCCGTCGAACGGCCCGACCGAATGGCAGCAAAAGTATCAGGAATTGTCGGAAGCGAGCCGTCGCATAGCGGGCGCCATCGACGCCGCGGAATGAATCAGGCCGTCCCGGAGCCGGTGGTGAAGGTTCCTTGTCTGGCGCGCCGCGACGAAACGACCGCGCCAGCGTCGAGGGTGATCCCCGAGGAAACGCCGATTGCGTTTACCTTCGGGGGGACCACTCATGCCGTGATGATGGCGACGCCCGCCGATCTGGAAGACTTCGCTGTGGGCTTCGCAATTACCGAGGGACTGATCGACGCCGGAAACCTCGACGTCGAGGTCGTCGCCAGCGAGCTTGGCGTCGAGCTTCGAAGCTGGCTCCCCGGCGACAGGCAGCGGGATTATGCCGACCGCAGGCGCTCCATGGCGGGGCCAACGGGATGCGGGCTCTGCGGAATCGAGAGTCTGGAGCAGGCCGCCCGTCAAGCCTCGCCGGTCAAAGGCTCTCTTCGTGTTTCGGCGGCGGAATTGACGGCGGCGATGGACCGCCTTCCCGGCGAGCAGAGGTTAAATCGGCAAACCCGCGCGGTTCATGCGGCGGCTTTTTGGAGTCCTGTAACCGGTGAGTTGTTCTTGCGGGAGGACGTCGGCCGGCACAACGCGCTCGATAAGCTTGCCGGCGCGTTGGCGCGACACGGTGTCGCGGGAAGTTCGGGGGTCGTGCTGATGACCAGTCGGGTCTCCGTCGAACTCGTGCAGAAGGCGTCGCGCATTGGCGCGTCGATGATCGCGGCGATTTCCGCGCCGACGGCGCTCGCAGTGCGGACGGCGGACGCTTGCGGCATGACGCTTGTCGCGGTAATGCGAGGGCGCGACTTTGAAGTCTTCACCCACCCATCCCGCATTCTCGAACAGGCGCCCCTACATGTCGTCGCATAGCTCGGTCGATACACTTGTGAAAATGGCTAATCAGATCGGCGATTTTTTCGGCTCCCAAAAGTCGGTCGACAGGACCGCGGGGATCGTGGATCACATCCAGAAATTCTGGGATCCGCGCATGCGCGCCAATATCATCGACCATGTCGCTCATGGCGGCGCCGGATTGAATCCGCTGGTTCTCGAAGCGATCCACAGGCTCGCCGAGACGACTGGGGCGAAGGCCTCGAAATAAACCCCGCGCATTGGCGTTTTTGAGGTCCGGCGGAGAGCGGGAAGCTTTTTAACCGTTGCGACCGACGGAACATCAATGAAGGCGCGCGGAGTCCGATCCACAGGGACGAAATGAGCCGCCGCGACAAGACTGCCGAGAAAGCGCCTTGCTTGAACGCCTTGGGCGCGACGCCGCCAAGAGCGGAACGCAGACCGACGCAGCGCTCGTATCACGAGCGGAAGCTTGAAGACCCCTATCACTGGCTCGCCGCGGAGAATTGGCGGGACGTGCTGCGCGATCCCAAAGCGCTGCCGGAAGAAATCGCACAACTGCTCAGAGCCGAGAACGCCTATTGCGACGCGGTTTTGACGCCATTGAAGAGCCTGCGCGCGGCGCTCATCGTGGAAATGCGTGGACGGATCAAGGAAGACGACTCGGAGCCGCCGTGGCCGGACGGGCCCTTTGCCTACTTCGAGCGCTATCGCGACGGGGGCGAACATCCGCTCTACTGCCGCACGCCTCGTGGCGGAGGCGCGACGGAAATTCTTCTTGATGGAGACGAACTCGCGCGAGACGTCGAATTTTTCGAAATCGGCGACACCGCTCATTCGCCCGATCATGCTCAGCTTGGCTGGAGCGTCGACGACAAGGGCTCGGAACTTTATTCAATTCGCACCCGCGCCCTGAGCAAGGGCGCCGACCGGCCGGACATCGTGCGCGAGACCGACGGAACCGTCGTCTGGAGCAGGGACTCAAGCAGTTTTTATTACGTCCGCGTCGACGAAAATCATCGAACCGCCGAGGTCTACCGCCATGTTGTGGGAACCGATCCCTCGACGGACGGACTTGTTCTGGCGGAGAACGACGCCTCGTGGTTCGTTTCCCTGCGCGAGAGTCGCTGCGGGCGTTTCGCCGTGGTTTCGATCCACGGCCACGACGCGAGCGAATGCCATCTGATCGACCTTCGCGACGCTTCGATAAAGCCGCGCTGCGTGGCGCCGCGGGAGCCGCGCCTGCGCTACGACGTCGAACCGCATGGCGATGTTCTCTATATCCACGCCAATGCGGACGGCGCTAGCGATTTCGAAATCGTGACCGCGCCTTTGGCCTCGGCGTCGCGGGGCGATTGGCGCCCGGTGGTTGCGCACCGACCGGGCCGCATGATCGTGATCTGCACCGTTTACGCGCGCCATCTGGCGTGGGTCGAAAGAGAGAATTCGCTGCCGCGCCTTGTCATACGAGAGCTCTCGAGCGGCGAGGAGCACGCCATCGCCTTCGATGAAGAGGCCTATGCGATTTATCTTCAGCCGGGCCTCGAATTCGGCACGACGACGCTGCGTTTCACCTATTCGTCGATGACGACTCCTGCCGAGACCTATGACTACGATATGATCTCGCGAGAGCGCGTGCTGCGCAAGCGGGAGGAGATACCGAGCGGCCACGACCCCAGGAATTACGTGACGCGCCGACTTTTCGCGACGGCGGAAGATGGCGAAAGCGTGCCGATCACCTTGTTGCATCGGGCGGATTTCTCGCCCGGCGCGGGCGGGCCGTTGCTTCTCTATGGCTATGGAGCCTATGGTCACGCCTTGTCCGCCGCCTTCGACTCCACTGTCCTGTCTCTCGTCGATCGGGGCCTCGTTTATGCCTTTGCCCATACACGCGGGGGCACGGACAAGGGTTGGAACTGGTACGAAAAGGGCAAACTCGAATTCAAGACCAATAGTTTTGGCGACTTTATCGCATGCGCCCGTCATCTGATCGCGACGGGCTACACGCGCAAAGGCGGCATAGTCGCGCAAGGGGCGAGCGCCGGGGGGATGCTGATGGGCGCGGCCGCCAATTTGGCGCCGGAGCTTTTCGCCGGCGTGGTCGCGGGCGTCCCCTTCGTCGATGTGTTGAATACGATGCTTCGCGACGACTTGCCGCTGACGCCTCCCGAATGGCTGGAGTGGGGCAATCCGATCTCCGACGCCGCAGCCTATGACCGGCTCGCGTCCTATTCGCCTTACGACAATGTGAGCGCCCAAAACTACCCGCCGATTCTTGCGCTCGCTGGCCTGACCGACCCCAGAGTGACCTATTGGGAGCCGCTCAAATGGGTGCAGCGCCTGCGCGCCACCATGACCGCCGGCGGCCCGATTTTGTTACATACGCAAATGGGCGCGGGCCACGCCGGCGCCTCCGGCCGTTTCGAGCGGCTCGACGAGATCGCTCTCGAATATGCTTTCGCCCTCGCCTGCGCGGCGCAAAGCCAGTCTTAGACTTTATCGCGCGCGCGGCTGCCGCTAAATTAGGCGAGGCGCAACCACGCCCGCGCCCGCAAGCGCCAATGAAGAGAGCCCCAAATGTCAGTTGAATCGAAACATCCGGAAACGCTGCAATTGCACGCTGGCTGGCGCGCGGACGCATCCAACGGGGCCGTCGCGGTTCCGATCTATCAGACCACCAGCTACCAGTTTCACGACACGGAACACGCGGCGAACCTCTTTGCCCTCAAGGAGATGGGCCAGATTTACACGCGGATCGGAAATCCGACCACGGGCGTGCTTGAGGCGCGTCTCGCCGCGCTCGAGGGCGGGGCGGCCGCCTTGGCGCTCGCCTCCGGCCAGGCGGCTTCGGCCTTCGCGGTGCAGAACCTCGCCCGCGTCGGCGACAATATCGTCTCCTCCACCGATCTCTATGGCGGCACCTATAATCTCTTCGCCAATACGCTCAAGGATCAGGGCATAGAGGTCCGCTTCGTCGATCCGGCCGATCCCGAAAATTTCCGTCGCGCCACGGACGACAGAACCAGAGCCTATTACGCCGAAACTCTACCCAATCCGAAGCTGGCCGTGTTCCCGATCGCGGAGGTCGCCGCCATAGGCCGCGAGTTCGGCGTTCCCCTTATCATGGACAATACGTCGGCGCCCATTCTCGCGCGACCGTTCGACCACGGCGCCGCGGTGGTGATCTATTCCACCACCAAATTTCTGGGCGGTCACGGCACCTCGATCGGCGGGGCGATCATCGACGGCGGCAATTTCGATTGGGAAAAATTCCCCCAGCGCCAGCCCGCGCTCAACACGCCCGATCCGTCCTACCATGGGGCGGTATGGGTCGAGGCGGTCAAGCCGCTGGGGCCGATCGCCTATGTCATCAAGGCGCGCACGACCTTGCTGCGAGACCTCGGCTCGGCGATGTCGCCCTTCAACGCCTTCCTTACGCTTCAGGGTATTGAGACGCTGACCCTGCGCATGGAGCGCCATGTCCAGAACGCGACCGCCGCCGCCGATTTTCTCGCCAAGCGCCCTGAAGTCGCGAAGGTCATCCACCCTTCTCAGCAGAGCGGAGAAACGCGTGCGCGGGCGGACAAATATCTCAAGGGCGGTTATGGGGCGCTGCTCGGCTTCGAGCTCAAGGGCGGTCTGGAGGCGGGATGCCGCTTCATCGACGCGCTGACGATGTTCTATCACGTCGCCAATATCGGCGACGCGCGCAGCCTCGCGATCCATCCGGCGACGACGACGCATTCCCAGCTTTCGCCGCAGGCTCAGCTCGCGAGCGGCGTGACCGAGGGCTATGTCCGGCTCTCCATTGGCCTCGAACATATCGACGACATTGTCGCCGATCTCGAACGCGGTCTCAAAGCGGCGGAGGCGTGAGGTCAGCGCGCCATGCGCTCTTTCACACAGGCGCGCAGGACCGCGTTGATGCGGCGCTGGTAGCCAGGGCCCTCGGCCTTGAAAAAGCCGATGAGGTCTTGGTCGAGGCGGATGGAGATCGCCTGTTTTCGTTGCGGCGTCACGACCTCGGCCCTGGTCCAGTCGATCGGTTCGATCTCGGTCCAGTCGTGATCGGCTGCGATTTCGCCGTCGCTCTTGTTCACATTCCTTGATCCTCGCCATTCTGGCGGAAATAATGTGAATGCGCCATCCTTGTTCCTCGAGGCGTCAGCTCCGCCGCGTGGCGGGCCGCCTTCGCTCCGCCGGCCTCGGCAGGCGCGCCTTTCTGGCCGGGAGTTTGGCCATGATGCGTTTACGCTCTTCGTCGGAGGCGCCGCGCCAGCCGGCGATCTCATCGAGCGTTCGCGCGCAGCCAAGACAAATGCCGCTGCTGGGCTCGATCTGGCAAACGCCGATACAGGGACTGGCGATCATAGGGCGATCCTTGAAAATATTTGTGTTTAGCGCGGTCCGTGGCGTGATTTCTTGAATGGAGGACGCGGCCGCGTCAAGTTTCTCGGCGCGACGCTAAAGATTCGCCTGCTGGTAAACGGGCGCATCTTGCGTCACATATGCCGGGGCGAAGCCGGCGGCGTCAGTGAGGACCACCGAGCGACAAGGGGCCAAATGCGGTTTTCACCATCCTTTCTCGACGAAATCCGCGCGCGGATTCCCGTGTCGGAGGTGGTGCGCCAAAAGGTCAAGCTCAAGAAAGAGGGGCGTGAGTGGCGTGGGCTCTCGCCCTTCAACGCGGAAAAGACGCCCTCTTTTTACGTCAACGACCAGAAGGGATTCTTTCACGACTTCTCCTCGGGCAAGCACGGCGACGCCATCGGTTTCCTGATGGAGACGGAGGGGATTTCCTTTCCCGAGGCCGTGGAGCGGCTCGCCGCCATGGCCGGCGTGCCTCTGCCGCTCGAGACTCCCCAACAGCGGGAAAGCGACCGCAATCGCGCTTCCTTGACGGAAGTCACGCAATGGGCCGCCGACTATTTCAGGAAGCAACTCAAGGACACGAAGGGCAAGGAGGCGCGCGACTATCTGGCGCGCCGCAAGATTCCATTGGAGTTGCAGGCGCTTTTCGGCGTCGGCTATGCGCCGCCCGATCGTCATGGGCTGCGCGACGCGCTCGCCGCCAAAGGCGCGAGCATCGAGCAGATGATCGAGGCCGGGCTGCTGATCCACGGCGATGATATCGCCGTGCCCTACGACCGCTTCCGCAATCGCGTGATGTTTCCGATCCACGATCGCGCCGGCAAGGTCATCGCTTTCGGCGGGCGGGCGCTGGAGAAGGACGCCCAAGCCAAATATCTCAATTCTCCCGAGACCACACTTTTCCGCAAGGGCGCTACGCTTTACAATCTGCATAACGCCCGCAAGGCCGCGCACGAGGCCGGAACGATCATCGTCGTCGAGGGATATGTCGACGTGATCGCGATGACCGAGGCCGGCTTCCTTCACACCGTCGCGCCGCTCGGCACGGCTCTAACCGCCGAACAATGCGCTCTTTTGTGGCAAATGGCGGAGGAGCCGATCCTTTGTTTCGATGGCGACAAGGCCGGCCTTAAGGCGGCTTATCGCGCCATCGACACCGCGCTCCCTCTCGTCGCGCCCGGCAAAACGTTGAGTTTCGTGCTGTTGCCGGGAGGCCAGGACCCCGACGAATTATTGCGCTCGCACGGCCGCGGCGCCTTGGTCGAGGCTCTCGGCGCGCCATTGCCGCTCGTCGAACTGCTTTGGCGGCGAGAAACCGAGAGCCAACTCCTCGACACTCCCGAGCGTCGCGCCGCCCTGGAGCGCCGTCTGCACGACTTGGCGGGCCTGATCGCGGACCCCATCCTGCGACGGCACTATGGGCAGGATTTCTCCAACCGCCTTTTTCGATTATTTCGCGGCCTTGGCGGCGTCGGCCGCGAGGATCGCGCCTTGGGGTCGCGGGGAGGCTATGCCCGGAGAGGGTGGGGCGGAGCCTCGCGCGAGCGCGGCGCGTCCGCCTCGGGACCGTTGCGGATCGGCGCCTCCCTGGCGAATTCCCCTCTTTTCAATGGCGCGAGGTCGGACGTTTCGCCACGCGAATGCCTGATTTTGCTTATTCTGATCAATCATCCCGCCTTGCTCGCGGATCATATCGAGGATTTGGCCGCTCTGGAGTTCGAATCGGCAGAGGCGAACGGCCTCAGGGATGTTTTGGTGCGCAGCGTCTCGAGCGAGAGATTGGGAGGCGCCGAGAATCAAGACAATGCCCCCGCCGCATTGGCGGAAGCGATCGTGGAGGCGGGGCTCGACGACTTTCTCGCCCGTCTTAAGGGCATGGACGCCCATGCGAAACTATGGAGCATCCAGCCCGAGGCGGCGGCGGCCGACGCCGCCGTGACCTTGCGTCAAGTTTTGAGCTTGCATCGCAGGGTTTGGGCGTTAAATAGAGAGTTGCGCGACATAATGGGGCGTCTGGCGCAGGATCCGAGCGAAGAGGAAGCCGCGAGGCTCGCGGGAATCCAGAAAGAATTATCAACGCTCGAAGGAACCGAAGCCGCCATGGAAGGGTTTGGAATTATGTCCGGTCGTGCAAGCCGCGTTCTTTAAGGCGGGGTGCGCGGCGATGGTTAAGAGCGTTTTAATCCGTCGTTAGCCACTGTCTTACAGCTTGATTCGCCGACGTTAGTTGAACGATAGCGGATTGATGAGCCAGTCGGGCTCATCTCCAACCGAATTCCGGCCGTCCCGGACGAAGCCACCAGAGGCGGCGTCCGGGACGGCCTTGTCAGGAATACCGTCCGGCGCGACCGCTCGAATTGAAGCGGGCGTTTGCGTGGAAAGTATCGGAGCGAGTGTGAATGGCCAAGAAAGACGAGGAAAAGGTCGAAGGAGAAGGAGCCGTCGTAACGGAAACGATGGATGGACCGCTTCTCGATCTGAATGACGCCGCCGTCAAGCGGATGATCAAGCTCGCCAAGAAGCGCGGCTTCGTCACTTATAGAGAATTGAACGCGGTTCTTCCCTCCGAGGAGGTCTCCTCGGACCAGATTGAAGACGTCTACGCGATGCTGTCGGAAATGGGCATTACTGTCTCCGAGGGAGACGACGTCGAGGAAACCGAGGAAGAGGGCGGGCCGCAGGAGGAAGAGGAAGCCGAAGGGGGAGACCTCGTCGAGGCGGCGCGCACCGCTGTAGTCGCCACGCGGACCAGCGAGCCCACCGATCGCACCGATGATCCGGTGCGTATGTATCTTCGTGAGATGGGCTCGGTCGAACTCCTGTCTCGCGAAGGCGAAATCGCCATAGCGAAACGCATAGAGGCAGGCCGAGAGGCAATGATCGCCGGCCTTTGCGAAAGCCCATTAACCTTCCAGGCCATCATCATTTGGCGGGAGGAATTGGAAGCGGGCAAGGTTTTACTGCGCGACATCATCGATTTGGAGGCGACTTACGCGGGACCTGACGGCAAAGCGGCGAGCAAGGCTCCGACAGAGAGCGTCGGACTGGCTCCGGCCACGGCTCCGCGCACGCCTCCAGCCGGTCTCTCCGATGAAGCGCCCGCGGCCGAGGAAACCTTCGAAGAAGAAGACGATCTGGAGAATTCGGTCTCTCTCTCCGCCATGGAGGCCGAGTTGAAGCCGAAGGTGCTCGAGACTTTCGCGCGAATCGCTGACGCTTACAAGAAGCTCCGGCGTCTGCAGGATCAGAACGTCGAAAACCGCCTCAAGAACGAAACTCTGACGCCCGCGCAGGAGCGCAAATACAAGAGCCTCAAAAAAGAGATCGTGGCGGATGTAAAGTCGCTCTCCCTCAACCAGAATCGTATCGAAGCGCTGGTGGAGCAACTCTACGACATCAACAAGCGGTTGATCGGCTTTGAGACGAAACTGTTGCGTCTCGCGGATTCGCATGGTGTCGCGCGTGACGACTTTTTCGACAAGTTCCATGGGTCCGAACTCGATCCCAAATGGATCGCGAGGGTTGCAAAACTCGGTTCGCGCGGCTGGAGAGAGTTCGTCGCCGAGGAAAAAGACCGCGTCAAGGACTTGCGCGCGGACATTCATGCCCTGGCCACCGAAACCGGACTGGAGATTTCCGAGTTCCGCAAAATCGTGCACATGGTTCAAAAGGGCGAGCGGGAAGCGCGTCAGGCCAAGAAGGAGATGGTCGAGGCCAATCTGCGCCTCGTTATTTCGATCGCGAAAAAATACACCAACCGCGGATTGCAATTTCTTGATCTCATTCAGGAAGGCAATATCGGCCTGATGAAGGCGGTTGACAAATTCGAGTATCGGCGTGGCTATAAATTTTCCACCTATGCGACCTGGTGGATCAGGCAGGCGATCACCCGATCGATCGCGGATCAGGCGCGCACGATCCGTATCCCGGTCCATATGATCGAAACGATCAACAAGATCGTCCGCACCTCGCGCCAAATGCTGCATGAGATTGGGCGCGAGCCTACGCCCGAGGAACTTTCCGAAAAGCTCGCCATGCCGCTGGAAAAAGTGCGCAAGGTGCTCAAGATCGCCAAGGAGCCGATTTCGCTCGAAACGCCGATTGGCGACGAGGAGGACTCTCACCTCGGCGATTTCATCGAAGACAAGAACGCCGTTTTGCCGATCGAGGCGGCGATACAGTCAAATCTGCGCGAAACGACCACCCGCGTGCTCGCTTCCTTGACCCCTCGCGAAGAGCGTGTCCTCCGTATGCGCTTCGGGATAGGCATGAATACCGATCACACTTTGGAAGAGGTCGGCCAGCAGTTCTCGGTCACGCGCGAGCGTATTCGACAGATCGAGGCCAAGGCGTTGCGCAAGCTCAAACATCCGAGCCGTAGCCGCAAGCTTCGTAGCTTCCTGGATAATTAAAGCTCATCGAGCGGCGAAGACGCGCTTTTATGTGCTTTCGCCCCGGAAGACGCCATTTCGAACAAAAAACGCGCCCTAAAGGCGCGTTTTCGTTCTCAATGGTGGTTCTTGGCCACGTCTAGCCCACGACCGTGCGAAGCTCTTGGAGTTGCGCCAGCTTGTCGTTGGCGGCGATCCGCGCCTCGTCGGTCTTGGCGTCCGCCACATCCTCGCGCGCGTCCTTGATGTCCGAGTCGAGCTTGGCCACGTCCACTTCGGACACTGAAATCACTTGTTCGGCGAGAATCGTGAAACCTCCCGCTCCGACATCGGCAAAGCCGCCGCGAACGAAGAGTCTTTCTGTTGTGTTAGCGGTGTTGATCAGGACGATCCCGGGCCGGAGGGTCGTCATCACCGGCGCGTGATCCTTAAGAACCGTGAATTGTCCGTCCGCGCCGGGCGCCACGACGGACTCCACCTCTCCCGAAAACAGCAACTTCTCGGGAGAGACGAGTTCAAAGTGAAATTCAGTCATGTCTGTCTCCGGCGGCGCTGTTCATATGTCTCGGCCGACGACGCCGCACCGAGACAGTGGGCGGTCTTAGGCGGCTTCCTTGGCCAGCTTCGCGGCTTTCTCGATCGCTTCCTCGATGGAGCCGACCATATAGAAGGCCGCTTCGGGGAGGTGATCGTAATCGCCGCTCACAAGGCCTTTGAAGCCCTTGATCGTGTCGGCGAGCGACACCAGTTTGCCGGGGGAGCCCGTGAAGACTTCCGCGACATGGAAGGGTTGCGATAGGAAGCGTTCGATCTTGCGGGCGCGGGCGACCGACAGCTTGTCCTCCTCGGACAACTCGTCCATGCCGAGGATGGCGATGATGTCCTGAAGCGCTTTATAGCGCTGCAACGTCGATTGAACCTTGCGAGCCACGTCGTAGTGTTCCTCGCCGACAATGGCCGGGGAGAGCATACGAGAGGTGGAATCGAGCGGATCGACGGCGGGATAGATGCCCTTTTCGGCGATCGAGCGCGACAAAACAGTGGTGGCGTCGAGATGCGCGAAGGAGGTGGCGGGGGCCGGGTCGGTCAAGTCGTCGGCGGGAACGTAAATAGCCTGAACCGAGGTAATCGAGCCCTTCGTGGTCGTGGTGATACGCTCCTGCAAGGCGCCCATGTCCGTCGCGAGGGTCGGCTGATAGCCCACCGCCGAAGGAATGCGGCCGAGCAGAGCCGACACTTCCGAGCCCGCCTGGGTGAAGCGGAAGATGTTGTCGACGAAGAACAGAACGTCTTGGCCGCGATCGCGAAAATCCTCCGCGACCGTCAAGCCCGAGAGAGCGACGCGCATGCGCGCGCCCGGCGGCTCGTTCATCTGGCCGTAAACCAGCGCGCATTTGGAGCCTGGTCCGCCACCCTTCTTATTGACGCCACCTTCGATCATTTCGTGATAGAGGTCGTTGCCTTCGCGCGTGCGTTCGCCAACGCCGGCAAAGACAGAGTAGCCGCCGTGCGCCTTGGCGACGTTATTGATGAGTTCCATGATCAAGACCGTCTTGCCGACGCCCGCCCCCCCGAACAGGCCGATCTTACCGCCCTTTGCGTAAGGCGCCAGAAGATCCACCACCTTGATGCCGGTGACGAGAATGTGGGCTTCCGTCGCCTGCTCGGCGTAGGAAGGAGCGGGCTGATGGATCGCGCGACGAGAAGGCGTGTTGAGCGGGCCGGCTTCGTCGACCGGCTCGCCGATGACGTTGATGATCCGGCCCAGCGTTTCATCGCCTACGGGAACGGAAATCGGAGCGCCGGTGTCGACGACTTCCTGACCGCGCGTCAGGCCCTCGGATGTGTCCATGGCGATAGCGCGCACGGAATTCTCGCCAAGATGCTGCGCCACTTCGAGAACGAGGCGATTGCCCTGGTTGTTGGTTTCCAGCGCGTTCAAGATTTGTGGCAGTTGCCCATCGAATTTTACGTCGACGACAGCGCCGATGACCTGAGTGATGCGCCCCGTGGCTTTGTTGCCCGATGCCATGCTACGTCCTCGCTTTTTTTCGTCAGAGCGCTTCGGCGCCCGAAATGATTTCGATCAGTTCCTTGGTGATCATCGCCTGCCGCGAACGATTATATTGCATCGTTTGCTTGCGGATCATATCGCCAGCGTTGCGCGTCGCATTGTCCATGGCGCTCATCCGCGCCCCTTGCTCGGAGGCGGCGTTTTCCAGCAGCGCGCGGAAAACCTGGACCGAGATGTTGCGGGGCAGGAGTTCGGATAGAATTTCATCCTGACTCGGCTCATACTCGTAAGACGGTTGAGCACCGGTCGCGGCCGGCTGGTTTTCGTTGATCGGAATTTGCGCCGGAATGAGTTGAATGGCGGTTGGGACTTGCGCGATGACCGACCTGAATTGCGCGAAAAACAACGTCGCCACGTCGAATGCGCCGTCATCGAATAGCTGAATGATCTTCTTCCCGATGGGGTCGGCGTTATCGAAGCCGATCTGACGCAGGCCGCGCAACTCGATCAGTTCGATGATTTCGTTCTCGTGCTGGCGGCGGAGTTGATCGTAACCCTTCTTGCCAACGCAGAGGATTTTGACCGTTTTGCCCTGACCCTGCAAATGCGCGATACGCTCGCGCGCAAGACGAACGATGGACGAGTTGAACGCGCCGCACAGGCCGCGTTCGGCGGTTGCGACGACAAGCAGATGAACATCGTCCCTACCGTTGCCCGAGAGCAGGAGAGGACCGCCGGCCGTGACGCTTCCCGCGAGATTGGCGAGCACGGCCTCCATGCGCTCCGCATAGGGGCGCGCGGCTTCCGCCGCGATCTGGGCGCGGCGCAGTTTCGCCGCCGCGACCATCTGCATGGCTTTGGTGATCTTCTGCGTCGCCTTGACGGAAGAAATGCGGTTTCGAAGATCCTTTAGCGAGGCCATGGGCTAGCTTCTTGCTCAGGTTTTCCCGGCTCAGGGGAGCGCGAGACTTCGGGGGAGTCTCGCGGGCTTCAGGCCTCGCGAGATCTTTCTGTGGACACCCGCGCCGTCGGTCGGCGCGACCGCATCAGGCGAAAGTCTTGGCGAAATCCTCGACGACGCTCTTGAGCTTCGCCGCCGAGTCGTCCGAGAGGTCTTTCGACGAGCGGATCGTCTCGAGAAGAGAGGCGTGGGAGCTGCGCAGCAGCGCGAGCAAGCCGTCCTCGAAGGCGCGCACGCGGCCTACCGGAAGCGGGTCGAGATAGCCGTTGACGCCGGCGTAAATCACGCAGGTCTGCTCTTCCATTTTCAGGGGAGAAAACTGCGGCTGCTTCAGCAGTTCGGTAAGACGAGCGCCGCGGTTGAGCAGACGTTGCGTGACCGCGTCGAGGTCGGAGCCGAACTGGGCGAAGGCGGCCATTTCGCGATATTGCGCGAGCTCGCCTTTGATCTTGCCCGCGACCTTCTTCGTCGCCTTGGTCTGCGCCGAGGAGCCGACGCGGGACACGGAGAGACCGACGTTCACCGCCGGGCGGATGCCCTGGTAGAAAAGATCGGTTTCGAGGAAGATCTGGCCGTCGGTGATGGAGATGACGTTGGTCGGAATATAGGCCGAAACGTCGTTCGCCTGCGTCTCAATGATCGGCAGCGCGGTGAGTGATCCGGCCCCGCGCTCGTCGCTGAGCTTCGCGGCGCGCTCGAGGAGGCGAGAGTGCAGATAGAACACGTCGCCGGGATAAGCCTCGCGTCCCGGCGGACGGCGCAGCAGCAGCGACATCTGGCGATAAGCGACGGCCTGCTTTGAAAGATCGTCGTAGATGATGACCGCATGGCTGCCGTTGTCGCGGAAAAACTCGCCCATGGCGCAGCCTGCGAAGGGAGCCAGAAATTGCATCGGCGCGGGATCGGAAGCGGTCGCCGCCACCACGATCGAATATTCGAGAGCGCCGCGCTCTTCCAAAACCTTCACGAATTGAGCGACCGTGGAGCGCTTCTGACCGACGGCGACGTAAACGCAGTAGAGTTTCGCCTTTTCGTCTTCGCCGTCGTTCAGCGATTTCTGATTGAGTATTGTATCGAGCGCGATCGCGGTCTTGCCGGTCTGACGATCGCCGATGATCAGCTCGCGCTGGCCGCGGCCGATCGGGATCAGAGCGTCCACGGACTTGAGGCCGGTGGCCATCGGCTCATGGACCGATTTGCGCGGAATGATGCCAGGGGCCTTGACGTCGACGCGGGCGCGCTGGGTGGCCTTGATCGGGCCTTTTCCGTCGATCGGATTGCCGAGCGCGTCAACGACGCGTCCAAGCAGTTCTCGGCCGACCGGGACGTCGACGATGGCCCCCGTGCGCTTGACGGTCTGGCCTTCCTTGATGTCGCGGTCGGAACCGAAAATAACGACGCCGACATTGTCGGCCTCGAGGTTCAGGGCCATGCCCCGCACGCCGTTTTCGAATTCGACCATCTCGCCGGCCTGAACATTGTCGAGACCATAGACGCGCGCGATGCCGTCGCCGACGGACAATACCTGACCGACTTCGGTCACCAGGGCTTCATTGCCGAAATTGGCGATCTCGTTCTTGAGGATCGCGGAAATTTCTGCGGCGCGGATATCCACCATCAGCCGACCTCTTTCATGCGTGTGCGAATTGAATTGAGCTTGGTCTTGACCGAGGCGTCGACCATGCGCGAACCGAGTTTGACGATGATGCCGCCGACAATCGACGCATCCGTCTTCACATTGAGATTGATCGTTTTTCCGCCGGTCGCGGCGGAGAGAGCTTGCCTGAGCGCGCTTTCGTGCTCGGGGCGCAGCGGAGTCGCGACGATCGCTTCGGCGCGCACCAAGCCCTTGGCCTTTTCGTCGAGACGCTGATAAGCGGAAATCATATCGGGAAGAGCGAAGAGGCGACGTTTCGCCGCAATCAGCCGGATGAAATTGGCCGCGAGGCCTCCGATTTCGGCGCTCTTCAAAACGGCGTCCAAGGCGCGGACCTGCTCGACGGCGGTGAACACCGGACTTTCGACAAGGCGACGCAGATCGGCGCTGTCGCCCAAAAGGCGCTGGAATGCGGCGAGTGAGCGTGACGTTTCCTCGGTCGCGCGCTGCTCGGACGCCAATTCGTAGAGGGCGTATGCGTAACGGCCTGCTACGCCGGAAAGATCGACTCCGTCTTGAGTCACTTGCTTTTGCTCTCGGATCGGCGTCGCTTGGATGCTCCCGGCGACGCCGCTGCGCGCGGCGGTGACAAAAGCTAGGGCGTCGGGCGACGGTGATGTCAGGGTGCGGAGCCAAGGCTGCAACGCCCTCGCTCCAATGGCCGCGTCCCCTAACACAGGGTATTCTTTGGCGCAACCCCGTCGCCGCTCGTTTTTACTTGTTCGACCCCCAAGCGCAATGTGTTCAAGGTGATGAGAGAAAGCAAAATTTGGAGGCTTTCCACCGCCGATTGGGTTGTGACGCCATCGCGCGGCGACAAAATGATCTATTTATATTTGGTGACGAAATAACGGGCGAGCGATGGAGGCGGGGCATGACGGCGGCGATTGTGGGGATCATCGGGGGATCGGGAGTGTATAATCTTTCGGGGCTGCAAAACATTCGGGAGGTTCGCGTCGATACCCCGTGGGGGCCGCCATCGGACGCGCTGAAATTCGGGGAGATTGGAGGAACCAGGGCGGTGTTTCTTCCGCGTCACGGCCGCGATCACGCGCTGTCGCCTTCGGGCATAAACTACCGCGCCAACATCGACGCGCTGAAGCGGGCGGGCGTCACCGACATCGTTTCGATCTCGGCGTGTGGATCCTTCAAATCGGAGCTTTATCCCGGTCTCTTCGTTTTGGTGGATCAATTCGTCGATCGGACCTTCAACCGGGAGTCCTCGTTTTTCGGCAATGGCTGCGTCGCACATGTTTCGCTCGCCCATCCTGTCGCCCCAAAGTTGTCCGCGCACATCTTCGAAGCCGCCAAGGCCGAGCGGATCCCCTGCGTTCAAGGGGGGGTCTATGTTTGTATCGAGGGGCCACAATTCTCGACATACGCCGAGTCTCTCACTTTCAAGGCGGCGGGGTATGACGTGATCGGCATGACCGCCTTGCCGGAAGCAAAGCTCGCGCGAGAGGCGGAGATTTCCTATGCGACCGTGGCGATGGTGACGGATTTCGATTGTTGGCATCCCGAGCACGACGATGTGGACGTCGCTTCCGTGATCGAGGTGGTGCGCAAAAACGCCGAACAGGCGAGCCGGCTGCTTTTCCGCCTTCTCAAGGACTTCCCCGGGGAGCATGAGACTTGTCCCGTAAAATCCGATTGCGCGTTGGATAACGCGATTCTCACCGCGCCCGAGGCGCGAGACCCCGAACTGATGAAAAAGCTCGACGCCGTGATGTCGCGACTGAACGCGCGGAACAGCGACTGAAGCCTCGCTGGTGTATTTCTGACGCAAATGCGCTATGAAGCTGAACCGATGGTTTTTCATAGGTTCCTGCTCATGTCGCTCGTCGACGCCATCCGCACGATTCCGGACTATCCCAAAAAGGGGATTCTCTTCCGCGACATCACGACTTTGCTCGGCGACGCCAGGGCGTTCCGCCGCGCGGTGGACGAATTGGTGCAGCCCTGGTCCGGATCGAAAATGGACAAGGTCGCCGGCATGGAGGCGCGCGGATTCATATTAGGCGGCGCGGTCGCTCACCAATTGTCGGCCGGATTCGTTCCCATCCGCAAGAAAGGCAAGCTGCCGCATAAAACGGTGGCGATTTCCTATGAGCTCGAATACGGCGTCGACGAGATGGAAATGCACGAAGACGCCGTAAGCCCCGGCGAACGGGTTATCCTCGTCGACGATCTGATCGCGACGGGCGGAACGGCGCAGGGAGCGATTCGGCTGCTTCAAAAAATTGGAGCCGAGGTGGTCGCGGCCTGTTTTGTCATCGATCTTCCCGATTTGGGTGGGAAAAGGAAAATCGAATCGATGGGGGTGCCAGTGCGAACCCTGGTGGCTTTCGATGGGCATTGAGGCGCAAGGGCTGGCGTATGATTCTTGTCCATCCCGCCTCGCGTAAATCTTGTCGTTTACCCATTGCTTGCCTTAAAAGCGGTTTCTCGTCGGTTTTCCATTTTCAAAGACTTCGGACGAGCCTTGAATGACGCCGGTGCGTAGAAGGGTATTGCTGGCTGTTCTGGCGGCTGCGACCATGTTCGCTGTCGGCGTCGTCATTCGTTTTTTTGCGCAAGCGCCTGCGCTCACGGCTTCCGAACCCCTGAAAGCGCCAGTCAAGATCGTCGAACAGTCAAGACTCGAGGCGGCTAGCTCCGGTCAGATCGGAAGCGGTCTGGCGGCGCCTTTCCTTCGCGGGTTGCGCGGGCGTCTGTCGCCTGCGGCGCCCCAGCCGCCTCCCGCCAGCGGCGGCGCGCCAAGCGATACGATGACGCTTACGGAAAATCCCGAGCCAATGCTGCGGGAGCCGGCGCTGGTCGCGCGAGACGCGCCCTTGCCGCCCAGACGCCCCCCCGATCTCGCCGCCACCCTAGACCGCGATATCCCCGCGCCGCCGGTTCGTCCGACAGAACTCGCGGATGCGCAAGCCGTCTCGCCGCAGGCGGCGTTGGCCGGTCTCGCCGCATCGGCGCAAGTCCCGGTCAATGCTCCCCTGCCTCCCACGCGCCCGCGCATCATTGCCGCGCTTGAAGCCGCTCCCGCGCCGACTCAAGAAGCGAAGCTCGAATCGCCTTCCGTTACGACCGCGCCGCAACCGCAGGCGCCAGCTGAGGTGAATTCCGCTCCTGTTCAGCAAATCGCGGCGCATTCGGAGCCCGCGTTGCGCCCGGCCCCAGAGGGCAGTTTTAATCAGCCCGATCAGCCGCCGGCGCGTTTCAACATGGGTGCGCCGGTCTATATTCGCATCTTCAAGAAGGAGGGCGAACTAGAGCTTTGGCTCAAGCATAATGGCCGTTACATGCTCTATCGGTCATTCCCGATCTGCAAATGGTCGGGCCGCCTTGGCCCCAAGCTGAAAGAAGCGGATTATCAATCGCCCGAAGGCTTTTACTCGGTTTCAGCTCGGCAGCTGAATCCGAAGTCAAACTACCACCGGGCCTTCAACGTCGGCTATCCGAATGCATACGACCGCCAGAACGGGCGGACCGGCGGTTTGGTGATGGTGCATGGCGCTTGTAAGTCAGTCGGGTGCTTCGCCATGACCGACAAGGGGATAGATGAGATTTACGGATTCGTCGCGGCGGCGTTGGCCGGCGGGCAACACGAGGTGCCGGTCCATATCTTTCCGTTCCGAATGACCGACGCCGCCATCGCCCGAGAAAGCAGTAGCGGCGGCGGAGCTTTGCTCTCTTTTCTCGCGACCGAAAACGCCGATGGCGCGCAATGGGCCAGTTTTTGGCGCAATCTCAAAGAGGGCTACGACATGTTTCAGCAGACGGGGGAGCCGCCGGTCGCCTATGCCTGCGGAGACCACTACGCTTTCGGGGACGCGGGCGCGGCTTGCAAGCGCGTCGCGGGATGGTGAATTCGGAGGCGGAGCGGGTCGGCGTTGGCCGGCCCATCCGCCGTCGAGCTGGTTACTTCAAGATCTCGGCCAGTTCCTTCACGATCGCGTCGCCCATCTGGCCGGTCGACACCGTGGCTGCAGCCGAACCCTTGATATCGGGCGTGCGCAGACCTTGCGCCAGCACGGCGGCGATAGCGGCCTCGACCGCATCCGCCGCCTTCGGCAAATCGAACGAATAGCGCAGGGCCATGCCCAGCGATCCGATCATGGCGATCGGGTTGGCGATCCCCTTGCCGGCGATGTCGGGCGCGGAGCCATGCGCGGGCTCGTACATCGCCTTGCGCTTTCCATTGGCGTCGGCGGCGCCGAGCGAGGCGGAGGGCAACATGCCGAGCGAGCCCGTGAGCATGGATGCGACGTCGGAGAGCATGTCGCCAAACAGATTGTCGGTCACGATCACGTCGAACTGCTTCGGCCAGCGCACGAGCTGCATGCCGAGCGCGTCGGCCAGCATGTGTTCGAGTTGCACGTCGGGATATTCGCGCTTGTGCAAAGCGGTGATGACCTCGCGCCACAGCAGGCCGGATTTCATGACGTTCGCCTTCTCGGACGAGGTCACCTTATTGTTGCGCTTGCGCGCAAGGTCGAATGCGACCCGGCCGATGCGCTCGATTTCATAGGTGTCGTAAACTTGCGTGTCGACGCCGCGCTTTTGGCCATTGCCGAGATCGATGATCTCTTTCGGTTCGCCAAAATAAACGCCGCCGGTCAATTCGCGAACGATCATGATATCGAGGCCGTCAACCAGTTCGCGCTTCAGCGAGGAAGCTTCCGCCAGCGCCGGATAACAGATGGCAGGGCGCAAATTCGCGAAGAGACCCAGATCCTTGCGCAGGCGCAGCAGACCAGCTTCCGGCCGCAGGTCGTAGGGCACGCCGTCCCACTTCGGCCCGCCGACCGCGGCGAGCAGCACCGCGTCGCACTCCTGCGCGAGCTCCATGTCGCTTTCGCTGATCGCAACCCCATGAACGTCATAGGCGGCGCCGCCCACGAGCCCCGTTTGCGTTTCGAATTTCGCGACGCCCGCCTCGCCCAAAAAGGCGATCACCTTTGCGGCTTCGGCGGTGATTTCCGGGCCGATTCCATCGCCGGGCAAGAGCAGGAGCTTGAAGACTGTCATTAAATCCTCTCGATTGTTGGGGGTAATCGACTGCTTCGCTGGGCGTTGCGGGCGCGTCGCCGCCTCAATAAGGCCGGTTCATTGCTGACGCAACCTCGCAAAAAAAGCGCCGGCGCGGCCGATGCGACAATTGGTCCTCCGCTAAGGCCTTGCGATTGGCTAGAGAGCCGTGCAGCTTTCAAAATGCAGCAAAAGGCGTGAGACAACGATCCGGCGGCCTATCGCGCCGCCGATAAAGGCAAAAGCCGTCGCGCACAAGCAGGAGACGCACCGATGGGTAAATGGAAGTTTTTCGCGCTGGCGGCGTTCGCCGCGACTTTGGGGACGAGCGCGCCGGCCAATGCGTTTTGCCTATTGAACTGCGAGCCGGGTCCCGATCAGGTCAGGAAGGTTTTCGAAAACCTTATCCATGACAAATACGATCCCGACGCCAAGATCGTCGATTTCAAGGTCGACCGCTTCTGGCGGTTGGACGTCGAGGGAGCCGGTCATGCCGGCGTCGAATTCTACTTCACCGCCAAGGTCGAATTCCCCAAAGGCGCCAATTTGCAATGCAAGCCCACCGAAGGACCGGACGGCGCCACGATTGTCGCCGCCGGCTGTTCGCCGAGCACCTATTATTCGACCACGATCCAGAACAAGATGATCAAGGAAAAGCAATATATCGAACCCGGCAAGGTTATCGAATTCAAGGACGAGACCCGGCTCGACGAGGGCTCTGGCGGCTGGAAAGGCCAGGACGGCAAGATTTATTGATTCGACGTCGATTGTTCGCGGCGGACTATCAATAGTCCGCCGCTTGGCGTTATCTTCCGCGCCCGTAACCTGAACGCCGATTCGAGAGCCCCTTTGCGGCGCCGATTCTTTCGTGTAGAAGGCCCCGCAATCAACGAATAACGCGTCGAGCGCCGAGCTCCGCCGGGAAGGGACTCTTCAATGCAGCATGTCATCATCGCGATCCACCTCATGGTGGTCATAGCGCTCGTGGCGCTGGTGCTGTATCAGAAATCCGAGGGCAGCGCGCTCGGGCTTAGCCAAAGCGGCCTGTTCAGCGGCCGTGGGCAAGCCAACGCCCTGACCCGCGCCACCGCGATTCTCGGCACGATCTTCTTCCTGACCAGCATCGCCCTCACGGTGCTCCCCGCCTGGGAGCGCCGGGCCGCCGGAGGCGACGATTGGACCACCGCCGTCGATCAAGACAAGCTCGAAGTCAAGGAAATCAAGCCGGCTCCCGGCGCCGCGCCCGACGCCGCCAAGGAAAAGGAAAAAGCGGCGGAGGAAGAAAAAGGAAGCATCTTCGATCAGCTGAAGCGCGCTCAGCAAAAGCGCCAGGGCGCTTCGCAGGCGCCCACGGCTCCTTCGGTCGTGGTTCCCTCCGCGCCGCCTGCACCTGCTTCGGTTGCGCCCGAGACGCCGGCGAACGAAAAGCCCGCGTTGCGTCCGACGACCGACGGGATCTGGTCCGCTCCAAAGACAGAGGCCGCGCCGCAGGCGCCTGCCGAGCAATCGGCGAAGCCGGCGGATGAGCCCGCAAAACCAGCGGCCTCTTCCGCCCCATCAGAGGCGCCTGCGCCGAAACCCGTGCCGGCTGCGCCGAATGTATGGGTGGCGCCTACCAAGTGAGGCCGCTCTCGCGCGGCCCTTGGTGGGATTAATCTGGGCAAAGCCTAAAAACCCGCTATCCGAATCGGGTTTTAGGCGTTAGGCGTGGAGCCCCATGGCTCGCTATATCTTCATAACCGGCGGCGTGGTCTCCTCTCTCGGCAAAGGGCTCGCTTCGGCGGCTCTGGGCGCTCTGCTCCAGGCCCGCGGCTATACCGTGCGGCTTCGCAAGCTGGATCCCTATATCAATGTCGATCCGGGGACCATGAGCCCCTATCAGCACGGCGAAGTCTTCGTCACCGACGACGGCGCCGAGACCGATCTCGACCTCGGTCACTACGAACGATTCACGGGGCGTCCGGCTTCGCGTCGGGACAATGTGACCACCGGGCGGATTTATCAGGACATCATCGCCAAGGAGCGGCGCGGCGATTATCTTGGCGCGACGATCCAGGTCATCCCTCACGTCACCAACGCCATCAAGGACTTTGTCTTGGAGGGCAATGAAAACGTCGACTTCGTTCTCATCGAAATCGGCGGAACGGTAGGCGACATCGAAGGTCTGCCGTTCTTCGAGGCCATCCGCCAACTCGGCAATGATCTGCCGCAGAGTCATTGCGTCTATATCCATCTGACGCTGTTGCCCTATATCTCCAGCGCGGGCGAACTCAAAACCAAGCCGACGCAACATTCCGTCAAGGAGCTTCGCTCGATCGGCATTCAGCCGGGTATCTTATTGTGCCGCTGCGATCAGGAAATTCCGCGAGAAGAGCGCCGGAAGCTGGCGCTCTTCTGCAATGTCAAAGAGAATGCGGTCATTGAGGCGCGCGACGCCTCGAATATCTATGACGTGCCGCGGCTCTACCACGCGGCCGGATTGGATGCGCAAGTGCTCGCCGCTTTCGGGATCGAGCCCGCGCCGAAGCCCGATATGAGCCGCTGGAACGCGGTGGCCGAACGGATCAACAATCCCGAAGGCGAAGTCACCATCGCGATCGTCGGCAAATACACCGGCATGAAAGACGCCTATAAGAGCCTGACCGAGGCGCTCGCGCATGGCGGTCTGGCCAATCGGGTGAAGGTCAATCTCGAATGGATCGAGTCCGAAATTTTCGAGAGCGCCGACCCCGCCGCTCATCTCGATGACGTCGACGGAATATTGGTGCCCGGCGGCTTCGGCCAGCGCGGCGCAGAAGGGAAAATGCTCGCGTCCCGCTTCGCGCGAGAACGTAAAGTTCCCTATTTCGGCATCTGTTTCGGAATGCAAATGGCGGTCATCGAGGCGGCTCGCTCATTAGCTGGCGTCACGGGGGCCAATTCGACCGAGTTCGGCCCCTGCGACGAGCCCGTCGTAGGCCTGATGACGGAATGGCTTCGCGGCAATGAACTGGAGCAGCGGGGGGCGGGCGGCGATCTCGGCGGCACCATGCGGCTCGGGGCCTATCCTGCTCATCTGCGCGCCGGTTCGCGGATCGCCCAGATTTACGGCAGGCAGGATATTTCCGAGCGTCATCGCCATCGCTACGAGGTGAACGGGGCCTATCGCGACCGTCTGGAGGCCAAGGGCATGATCTTCGCCGGCGCTTCGCCCGACGGACTGCTTCCGGAGACGGTGGAGATCCCCGAGCATCCCTGGTTCATCGGCGTCCAATATCACCCCGAGCTGAAATCGAGGCCCTTCGAGCCGCATCCTTTGTTTGCGAGTTTCATCGCCGCCGCCAAGGCGCAGAGCCGGTTGGTTTGATCGCTACCAGGCTTTGCGCGGCCTTCCGCCGCGCAGGCTGGCGAGCCTCACGCCCATCAGCCGCAAAAGCGCGACCAGAGCGCCGACATAGACAAAAGCGCCCGCCGTTCCCAGCCCAAGGAGAGCGACCAGGTTGGCGAGCGCGCCGAAATGCGCGCCGAGCGCGAGCGCGGGTTTCAGCCCAAAAAGGGCGACGCCGGCCAGAGGCAGGGAGGCGGCGACTGTCGCGGCCAGCATCTTGCCGAACAGTGCGTCGAAATGCAGCGAGCCGCGCGACAACGCAATGCCGACGAGCGCAGTGAGGTTTATCCAGAAGCCGACCGAGGTCGCGGTGGCGAGGCCGACCGCTCCGAGCGGATGAAACAGCGCGACCTTGAGGGCGACATTAACCGCCAGCGCGCCGAGAGCGATGATCATCGGGGTCTTGGTGTCGCCGCGCGCCTGAAAACTAGCTTTGGCGGAGGCGACCAGAACCAGCGCCAGTAGCCCGCCGCCATAGGCCGAAAGCACGTCCGCGGAGGCGTAAACATCGGCGAGCGTGAATTTCCCGTGCATGAAAAGGCCCGCGACGATCAGTTCCGGCATGGTGACGAAGGCGATAAAGAACGGCGCCGCCGCGGCGACGGTGAGCGCCATGGTCCGATTCTGGGCGTCGAGCGCGCCGGCTTCGTCATTGGCGGCGATGCGCCGGCTCATTTCGGGAAGCAAGACCGTCCCCGCCGCGACGCCGATGAGGCCGTTGGGAAGCTGATACAAGCGCTCGGCGTAAGAAATCGCCGAAACGCCCCCGTCCGGCAGCATGGACGAGAGGATCGTGTCGGCGAAAACCGCGATCTGCGGACTGGCCGAGCCGATCACGGCCGGACCGAGCATGAAGAAAAAGTCCCGCACCCGCGACCAGCGCACCCGCGCGAAATTTTCAAGCAGGCCGTGCCGGTGCGCGGACCACATCAACAGGCCGAGTTGCAGCGCGCCCGAGACGACGAAGCCCCAGCTCGCGGCGAGGCCGGCGTTGGGGAAGAGAAAGGCCAGCAAAAGCGCCGCGATGACGCAGAGATTCATCAGAACGGGCGCGAAGGCCGCGAGGGCGAAATAGCCATGCGTGTTCAACGTGCCCTGATGCAAGGTGAAGAGGACCATGAACATCAAGTAGGGAAAGGTGATGCGCGTAAGCTCGACGGTGAGCGCGAATTTTTCCGGCCTGTCGCTTAAACCTGGCGCCACCAGCGAGACGAATTGCGGAGTGAAAGCCCAGGCCAGAAATAATACTACGATCTGGGACACGACGATGAGGGTGAAAATCTGCGAGGCGAAATTCCTTGCGCTCGCCGGGCCTTGCTTCTCGAGCGCTTGGGAATAGCAGGGAATGTAGGCGGCGTTGAACGCGCCTTCGCCGAATATGCTGCGAAAGCTATTGGGCAGGCGCTGGGCGATGAAGAACGCGTCCGAGACCTCGCCCGCTCCCATGACCGCCGATTGCACGGCCGTGCTCAAAAAGCCGCTCACCCGCGAGAGCAGGGTGAAGCCTCCGACCGAAAGCAGATTTCGAATCATTCCTTTGTCTTTAGCAAGCTCATGTTAACTATTTGCTCGCGGGCTTTCCTCGCCGCCGACCCTTTCCGCGACGAGATAAAGCGGCCGGCCTTTCACCTCGGCGAATATTCGGGCGACATATTCGCCAAGCACGCCAAGCGACAGAAGCTGGACGCCGGAGAAAAAGGCGATCGATACGATGAGGGAGGCGTAGCCTGGCACGTCGACCCCGAGAATCATGGTTTTGACGAAGAACCACGCCGCCATCGCCAGCGCGAGCCCCGACATCGCCATTCCCGCGTAGGCCCAAACCTTTAGTGGGATCGACGAAAAGGACATCAGACCGTCCAGCGCGAAGCGCGTCAATCTCGCCAGATTGAATGTGGAGACGCCGAAGGCGCGTTCCTCCACGATAAAGGGCACGCCGATCGTCTTGAAGCCGATCCAGGCGAAGAGGCCCTTGTTGAAACGCGCCTTCTCGCGCATCCGCAGGAGAGCGTCGACGGCTTGACGGTCGAGAAGGCGGAAATCGCCCGCCCCCTCCGGCAAGGCCACGTCGCCGAAATGGTCGATGAGCCGGTAGAACAGCCGCGTCAACAGGGTTCGCAGTTTCGGGTCGGTGGCGCGGTCACGCCTCTCGCCATAGATATTTTTATAGCCTTCGCGCCATTTCTCGACGAATCGCGGAATCACTTCCGGCGGGTGCTGGAGATCGGCGTCCATGATGACGACCGCCTCGCCGCGCGCTTCGTCGAGGCCCGCCGCAATGGCGATTTCCTTGCCGAAGTTGCGGCTGAGGGAAATCGCGGCGAGGCGTGGGTCCGAGGCGTTGAACTCTCGCAGCAGATCCATCGTTTCGTCGCGGGAGCCGTCATCGACGAAGATCACTTCGAAGGACACGTCGAGATCCTCCAACACAGGAATCAGCCTTTCGACCAGGGGCCGCAAATTGCGCGCCTCGTTGAAGCTCGGCACGACGACGGAAATTTCCGGAGACGATTGTTTCATGAGAATTCTTCCACCATGAATTTGCGGCAAAGTGTAGGGGCCTCAATGCTCGCCCAACCCCACGAGCACTCTCGCCGCCGCCGGCGTGACGCCCTCGGCGCGCAGATCGCCCAAGGTTTTGGACACTCGGCTTTTCGAGAGCTTTTCCCCTTCCGCGTCGAGCACCAAAGCATGATGCCGGTAATTCGGCGCGGGAAGGCCGAGAAGATGTTGCAACAGTCGGTGCAGCCCGGTCGCCTGGCGCAAATCCTCGCCCCTCACCACATCGGTGACGCCCTGCGCCGCGTCGTCGACCACCACCGCGAGATGATAGCTCGCGGGCGTGTCCTTGCGCGCCAATACGACATCTCCCCAGCTTTCGGCTTGTGCGGGGACGTCGCCGACGCCAAACTCCCGCCAGACGAGCGGTTCCGCCCCAGGATCATCATTGCGAGCGCGGCGAAGCAAACCAGAAGCGAGGTGCGATGGCTGGATGGCTTCGCCATCGGCTAGCAACGACAACCGCGCCAGCGCCTTTTTCATGTCCAGTCTCAGCGCGACGCCGCCCTGGCGCAAGGTCTCCCGCGCGGGCCGATGCGGCTTGTCGCGGCATGTTCCGGGATAAAGCGGCCCGTCGTCGGGATCGCGGGCGTCCTCCTTCGACAGGTGGCGCGCTATGTCTCCCCGCGTGCATGCGCATGGATAGAGAAGCCCCAGCGAGTCGAGATGCTCCAGGGCCCCGGCGTAATCGGCGAAATGCTCCGATTGGCGCCGGACTGGGCGCTCCCAATCGAGCCCGAGCCACGCCAGGTCTTCGTAAATCCCCGCCTCATATCGGGGTCTGGCGCGAGTCTGATCGATATCCTCGATCCGCAACAGAAAACGGCCGCCGCATTGGCGGGCGAGGTCGAAGTTCAATAGGGCGGAATAGGCGTGGCCCAGGTGCAGGAAGCCGTTGGGCGAGGGCGCGAAGCGAAAAACGCGACGCGGAGCCATGGTCACTGGCGCGCCTTCTCGACGATCGCCAAGGCGGCGCGGAAGGCGCCTTCGATATCGAGTTCGCTGGTGTCGAGCGTTGTGGCGTCCCC
Organism: Methylocystis sp. KS32; assembly: GCA_002862095.1. Taxonomy (GTDB): domain Bacteria; phylum Pseudomonadota; class Alphaproteobacteria; order Rhizobiales; family Beijerinckiaceae; genus Methylocystis. Next base: position 1,158,558 of record PHSQ01000001.1, read on the forward strand.
GGCGGGCTTGAGCGGCGCGACGCTACGCGCGCTGTCGCGTTCGTCGCGCTTTTTCACATCCGCCAGAATACTTTGATAATCGGCTCTTTCGCCCCGACGGGCCAATTCCAGCGCGCGCCGCTGCGCGCGTTTCTCGGCGCTCGCGGTAACGAAAATTTTCACCGATGCGTCGGGGCAAATCACGGTTCCAATGTCCCGCCCGTCGAGCACCGCGCCTTCGCCATTTCGAGCGAAACGGCGCTGGAGGTCGATCAATTCCGCGCGCACCTCGGGGAGGGCCGCGACAACCGAGGCGGCCTCCCCCATTTCGCGGGCGCGCAATCTTTGGTCGTCGAAATCCGTCAGCGACAGGCCGCGCGCCGCCACCACCGCCGCCTCCACATCGTCGAGCGGTCGCCCTTCGTCGAGAAGCGCGCTAGCGGTGGCGCGGTAGAGCAGCCCAGTGTCGAGATGGGGGAGGTTGAAATGGGTGGCCAATCTGCGCGCGAGCGTGCCCTTGCCCGAAGCGGCCGGTCCGTCGATGGCGATGACGAGTCGGGTCACTCGAATTTCGCTCCGAGCTTTTCCATGAGAGGACGGAAAGACGGGAAACTCGTCGCGATCATGCTTTGATCGTCGACCGTCACGGCTTCTCGGGCGGCGAGGCCCATGACGAGGAAGCTCATGGCGATACGGTGGTCGAGCTGGGTTTCCACCAGCCCGCCGCCCTTAACCTCGCCAGCGCCGCCTTTGACGATAAGATCGTCGCCCTCTATCGCCCATTCGACGCCATTCGCCGCCAATCCAGCGGCGATCGCCGCGAGGCGGTCCGATTCTTTCACGCGCAATTCCGAAAGGCCGCGCATACGCGTTTCGCCCGAGGCGAAAGAGGCGATGACGGCGAGGATCGGATATTCGTCGATCATGGACGGCGCGCGCGCGGCGGGAACGTCGACGCCGCGCAGTTGGGGGGAATAGCGCGCCTTGATGTCGGCGACCTCCTCGCCGCCCTCGACGCGGCGATTCTCCAACTCTATTCTCGCGCCCATCTCCAGAAGAGTGGTCAGCAGGCCCGAACGCAGGGGATTGGTCATCACTCCTTCAACGACGATTTCGGACCCTTCCGCGATGACCGCCGCCGCAAGCGGAAAGGCCGCCGACGAGGGGTCGGCCGGAACGGACACTTTGCTCGCGCGCAACTCCGGCCGGCCTTCGAGCGTGATCTTGCGGCCGTGTTCGCCAAAGGGGTCGCTGACTACATGCGCGCCAAAATGCAGCAGCATTTTTTCGGTGTGGTCGCGAGAGGCCTCCGTTTCAATGACGGTGGTGCGACCGGGAGAGTTTAGCCCCGCCAGCAGCACGGCGGATTTGATCTGAGCCGAGGCGACGGGCGTCCTGTATTCGATCGGCAGAGGTTCGCTGGTTCCTTGCAGAACGATCGGGCAGCGTCCGCCCTCGGCCTGTTCGAGAATGCGCGCGCCTTGAAGCTGCAACGGATCGAGAATGCGCTTCATGGGGCGTTTGCGCAGCGAGGCGTCGCCGTCGAAGCGCGCGGTGACGGCATGGCCGCCGACGACGCCCATCATGAGCCGCGACCCCGTTCCGGCGTTGCCAAAGTCCAGGGTTTCCCGGGGCGTCAGCAAAGAGCCGAGGCCAGCCCCATTCACGCTCCAGACGCCTTCGCCATGTCGAATCACGCGCGCGCCAAGCTGGCGGCAGGCGGCTGCGGTGCGAAGCACGTCGTCTCCTTCGAGCAGGCCTTCGATTTGGGTTTCGCCGACGCAAAGGAGGCCGAGAATCAGCGCGCGATGCGAGACCGATTTGTCGCCGGGCGGCCGCAGACGGCCGGAAAGGCCGCGCGAACGCGTCGCGCGGAGCGGGGAGGGCGGTGAACGATGTCCGACGTCCGAGGCTTCCACTTGCCTTGCCTTTCCGGCGCTCGCGAGCAACGGGCCGGCGTTTTTCGCCGCCCAAGAAAGTTTGGGGCGATGGTGTAGGTCCGGCGTCGTCGCTTGTAAAGAAAGGATGAGGGGATTGTAACGAGCGACGCCGATCTCTGTCGCTCTATCGGATTACCGAGGTCAAGGAATCGGTCTCGAGAGACGGGCTGGGTGGATCGGCGTCTCGGGTTTTAGTTTTACGGCTTCACAGAAACCGGAGCGGTAAAGCGGGGCGCCATTGCGGCGAAGCAATCCAGGGGCGACGTCAGTCCCTTCCGCCTTGCCGTGCCCGCGAGGAGAATGCCGCAAGCGATCCAGCGACCCCTGGATTGCTTCGTCACTTCAGTTCCTCGCAATGATGACCCCGGGCGGCGGGGAGAGGCGGTCTAAGCGATATTGGAGCGGGCGAAGGGAATCGAACCCTCGACATACAGCTTGGGAAGCTGTCGTTCTACCACTGAACTACGCCCGCGTCGCGGCGGTCTTGAACTGACCGCCGCAGGCAAAATAGCAGATATTTCCGCGTTCGGCCAAGCTGGTTTTCAGCGAAACTGCGCCAGCGCGGGGATCGCGGCGACGATCTTGTCGACATTCTCCTTGCCGATCAGGCCATCGGCATGGGCGAAAATCTCGGAGCCGAGCTTTTGCATTTGACCCATGTCCAGGCCAAGGCCAGACAATTTGCCGGCGAGAGCCATGATGTCGCCCTTGGCGCCGCCCATGAGGCCGCCAAGACCGCCGAGCAGCGAATCGAGTCCGCCGCCGCCGGGAGCGGCCGCCGCAGCGTCGATCGCCTCTTGCAGGCCGGGAATCTTCGCGAGCAATTCTTTAACCGGCCCCTCGGGAAATTCCTTCTGTATAAAGCCAAGCACATGGCCAATCGAGATTTTTGCGGTGTTTTCGTCAACGCCCAACGACGCGCAAATGCGCTGCACCAATTCTTCCATCGGTTATTTCTCCTCGAACCCGCCGCCGCCTTGTTCGACCGGCCAAGGATGTTGTCGCCGGGAATGATCGCGAAATCAAGCGACCGTCCGCTTCGCGGACGCCGATTGCTGGTTCAGGCGGCGTCGAGTCCATAAAGCGTATGCAGCGTGCGCACCGCGAGTTCCGCGTAAGCGGCTTCGATCAGCACCGAGAATTTGATCTCCGATGTGGTGATGGCGCGGATATTGATTCCTTTGTCGGCGAGAGCGCGGAAGCCGCGCGCGGCCACCCCGGCATGGCTGCGCATACCGACGCCGATCGCCGAAACCTTGGCGACGTCTGTCGCGCCGGACATGGAGGCGTATCCGATCCCGCTCTTGGCTTTCTCCAGCAAGGCGCAGGCTCGGTCGTAATCCGCGGCGCCGACCGTGAAGGTCATGTCCGTCATGTTGTCTTCGGAGACGGTTTGAACAATCATGTCCACATTGATGCCCGCTTCCGCGAGAGGCATAAAGACTCCCGCCGCCACGCCCGGTTTGTCCGCGACGCGCCGCAAGGTGATCTGGGCTTCGTCGCGCGAGAAGGCGATGCCTGTGACGACTTGGGCTTCCACAATGTCCTCCTCTTTGCAAATGAGCGTGCCGGCGCGCGGATTGTCGGGATCGTCGAAAGAAGAGCGCACATAAGTCGGTACGTCGTGAACCAACGCCACCTCGACGGAGCGGACCTGCAAGACCTTGGCGCCGAGCGACGCCATTTCGAGCATTTCCTCGAAAGCGACCTTATCCATGCGGCGGGCCTTCGGCACCACGCGAGGGTCGGTGGTGTAGACGCCGTCGACATCCGTATAAATATCGCAGCGGTCGGCCTCGATCGCCGCGGCGAGCGCCACCGCGCTCGTATCGGAGCCGCCGCGCCCGAGGGTTGTGATTCTGCCGCTTGGGGCGTGAAGGCCTTGAAAGCCGGCCACCACGGCGACCTCGCCTTTGGAAATGCCGTCGAGGAGGCCGGTCGGCTCTATGCTTAGAATGCGTGCGGCGCCGTGCCCGTCGTCGGTGAGGATCGGCGCCTGCCACCCGAGCCAGGATCGCGCCGGGACGCCGATTTTTTGTAAGGCGATGGCGAGGAGCCCTGCCGTTACCTGTTCTCCGGAAGCGACCACGGCGTCGTATTCGCGCATGTCGTGCAGTGGGGCCGCCTCCTTGCACCAGGCGACGAGTTCGTTGGTCTTGCCCGACATGGCGGAAACCACGACCGCGACCTGATAGCCCGCGTCCACCTCCCGTTTGACGTGGCGCGCGACGTTGTGAATCCGCTCCACCGTGGCGACGGAGGTGCCGCCGAATTTCATCACCAAACGGGCCATTGGGAAACCGAAGAGAAGGTTAAGAGATCGAGCCAGGGCGCGGGGCTGCGCGGCCGCTCGCCTCTGGCCCAAGGCCGCGCTATATGTTACCGCGAGCCCGTCAGTGTCAACGGCGGCTTCGCCAATTGGGCGCCGGGGATCGCAGGGGTGGGTCTGATCGTCCATCCCATGCGGTTTTGCGATCACTGGCGATCAGTCCCCGCCAAGGGATCCGAGGGCGATCCCGCCTTCCAGGCGAAACGCCCCAGCAAGAGGTTCTCGTGCCCCATACCGACTCCCGTCCCGCCGCCGCCAGCGTCAATCCGAGCGACGTCGAGCGCTTCAACCGGCTTGGCGAACTGTGGTGGGACGCCTCCGGCAAGATGGGCATCTTGCATAAGATCAATCCAATTCGCGTCGACTACATAAGCGATCTCGCGGTGCGCTATCTTCATCGCGACCGCTTCGCCAAGCAGCCCCTGGGTGGGCTGAGATTGGCCGATATCGGCTGCGGCGGCGGAATATTGAGCGAGTCGCTCGCCGAATTGGGGGCGCGGGTCACCGGGGTGGACCCGGCTCCCAACAATATCGAAGTGGCCCGCCGCCACGCTGGGAAATCGGGCTTGGACATCGACTACCGGAACACGACCGCGGAGGCGCTGGCCGCCGCAGGAGAGCAGTTCGATATCGTCGCCGCGCTCGAAGTGATCGAGCATGTCGAAGGCCAGAAGGCTTTCATCGGCATGCTTTCTCGCTTGGTGAAGCCCGGAGGGCTCTTGTTTCTGGCGACGATAGACCGCACGACGAAAAGCTACGCGCTTGCGATCATCGGGGCCGAATATGTTCTGGGTTGGGTGCCCCGAGGCACCCACAATCACGACAAATTCGTCCGCCCCGATGAATTGGCCGGCTGGCTTCGGCATGCGGGATTGCGGGAAATCGACCGCGCCGGGATGAGTTTTCAACCCTTGTCGCGTTCCTGGGTCAAAAGCCGCGACACCAGCGTCAATTATCTGATGGCCGCCAAGAAAGACGCCTAAAAAGCATCGTTTGCCTTGTTTTCCCGCTGCTTGTGGCTCTTGTTTGAACTCCAGCCGAGCGTTACAGTCGCTTTCATGATGCGCGCCAAACTCGTCAAATCCATCTGCCCCGGCCTTGGCTGCGGCGTGATTCTCGCCAGCATTGGCGTGGCTTTCCTTTGGGGAAGCCATCCGGCTTTAGCCAAGAGCAAGCCGGCGGCGGCGGATTCCGGCGCCGCGAACGACAGCACTTCCGATTCGCACGGCAAAAAGGGCGGCAAAAAGAGCGGCAAAGACGCCGTGAAACCAGAGTTGCTTGGCTCCTTTGGCGACTGGAGCGCCTTTTCCGTGCAGGGAAAAACCTGTTACGCGCTCGGCTCTCCGAAGGAGCGGCAGCCCAAAGCGAAGGTCAAGGACACCCAAGCTTATGTGTTCATCTCGACCCGTCCCGCGGAGGGAGTGAAAAACGAGGTGGCGGTCAATCTCGGCTATTCGACCAAAGACAACGGCAATGCGATCGCCGACGTGGACGGCGACATGTTCGAACTGGTGACGAAAGGCAACAACGCCTGGGTGAAAAACACCGCAAAGGAAAAGGAATTCGTCGAGTCGCTCAAAGGCGGGTCCAAGCTCGTGGTGAAGGCGTCCTCGTCCAAGGGAAATTCGACGACGGACACCTATTCCCTGAAAGGGCTCTCGGAGGCGCTCGCTCGGGTTCAACAGGAATGCAAATAGCGGCGCGGCTTGGCGCGCGGCTCGGTGGAGTTTCGAAGCAAACGCTTGGCCTTTACCCCGCCTTTATGAAGGCGTCGAACTAGCCCATTCAAGGATTTTTCTCTTTCGCTCCGCCGTTTTGACGAGAGCGCGGGAATGCGCCGCGCCTCCAATTTGAGCCTTTGAATTCTCTGCGTTTTTGTATGGCTTTTCAAAGCCGCGTTCCGCGCGCGCAAAGCTTTCTTGAACGCTACCGCAATTGTCAGAAGGCGGATTCGACCAGGCGCCGCGCGCCACGCCGGAAAGGCCTGCGCTGGGCGCTCTTGCGCGATTCGTGCTCGCGCGCCTGGTCTTCAATTCCTTGGCCTGCGCTATTCGAACCGCCCCGCCGCGTGGCTTAGCATGGTGTACACTTTACCCGCCTCGCCGGTCAGCAGGTCGAGAGTCCTGCCGCCGTCCCGGTCGTTGCGACCGGTCTCGTTGAGTAATTCTTCGAAGTTGCGAAGGTAATGATCGATCGTGGCGCGAAAGTCCGCGTCGGCGCGGTACCGGCGACGGATCTCTTCGAAAGTCTGGTGGCCCTGCGCGTTATAGAGCCGGCGAGAGAACAAGCCTTGGCGCTCCCCTCGCTGGAAACGTCTCCACATTTCAGTGACCGCCGCGTTATCGACCATACGGGCGATATCGAGGGTGAGATTGTCGAGCGCGCCGGAAGACTGCGGCCGGGACGTCCGGCCGTCCGCCGGCGCTTGCTCGCCATCGTCCTGAGAAGCGCGCGCCAGCAGATCGCTAAGCCAGCCTTGGCCGCCATTTCCCGTTTCGGGGCGCGCAGCCGGCGCCCTCGCGGGCGAAGGAGCCGCCGCCGTTACGGCGGCGGGCCTCTGGCGAGAGGCTTCCCTTCCTGCGTCCCCGCGCGCGGTTTCCGTCGTAGCCCGCGCCGAGGCTTCGAAGCTGCGGCGCGCGCTCCCTACGTTCGTTTCCGATATGTCATAGACCCGGCTGGAGCGGGCGACGATGTCGGTGAGCTCGTTGAGGGCCTTCACCTGATCGCCGACCACGCGGCGCAGGGCGGCCGCTTGTTCCGCGGTTTCGCGTGGCAGGTCCTGCGCTCCGCGCCGCACCTCGGCGCGGGTGGTTTCCAGTTCCCGATGTATCTCCTGGGCGAGTCCGCGAATCTCGACTACCGCTGCGTTGAATTTGTCGCCGGCTTGTCCGAAAATCGCAGCGAGCTCGTCATTTGCTTGTTCGTAGGCGGCGCGCAGAGCCGCCGCCGTTTTTTCTTGCTCGGATTCCGCGGCCGAACGAATCGCCGAGAAGCGCGCGTCGACGAGATGCGCTGTATCCTCGGTGGTCTGTTTCAAGAAGCCTCCGATACCCTCGGCCCTTGATTCGACCTCCTGGAGGCTCTGGTCCATCAGTCCCGTAAACGAGGCAAGCGCGCCCTGGAATTCGACTTGCTTCTGGTCGATCATCGAAACGAGGTCCGTCAGCGACTCTCGGCGCGCCTGGAAGACCGCATCGAGCGCGCTTTGGCTGCGCGTCAGTTGCTCCGCGCTTTGCGCCAGCGAGCGATGCTGCTGTTCGATCTGGCCGACGACGGAAGATGCGCCCCCAATCGCATTGCTGGCCACGGCGTCGATCGCGGCGATCTGACCGGCAACCGATTCGATCGCCTGTTTGAACTCATCCAATCGTCCGCCAAGCTGGTTCTCGAGTCTGACGAAATTGCCGCCAGCCTGGTCGATGATGTTTTGCAAGGAGCTGTTCGTGCGCCCGAGGCTCTCCAGCAAAGCTGGAAGTTCGGAGCGCAGCTTGTCATTGGTGCCGATCAGCGTGGATATGGAATTCTGAGCGCCCTCGTTCAGAGCTTTCGCGAGCAGTTCGGCGGATTGATCGATTGCGCCGACCAACTCTTCCCGTTTTCGATTCAAATGTTCCACGATCGAGCCGCCGCGATTTTCAATGGCGTGCGTAACCAGTTCTCCGACACTGGCGAGTTCGCGCGTGACCTCGGCGCCTCTCTCGCCGAGAGTCGAATGTATTTGTGTCAGTCGACTGTCCAGCGAAGAGCTGATTTCGTCGACGCGTTGCGTCAGGGTCTGGCCCAAATCGCCGGTGCGGGCGTGCAAGGCGGTGTCGATTTCGCGTCGAGCCACGGCCAGGGTTTCATGGATTTCGCTAACGCGGGCGCCAATCGTTTCGACGATCTGGCGGCCCCGTTCGCTGAGTCCCGCGGTAACCTCATTGAGGCGCTGCACGACATTGGTCTCGAAGGCGCCGATGCGGCTGTCGAGAACGCCGGCGATTTCTTCCGCGCGACCGCCCAGCGTTTCGTTTATCGTTTGCGTCTTGGCCGCGAGCGACTCCGCGAGCGCGGTGGAGCGCGCTACGATGGCTTCGTCGAGTTCTTTCAGCTTCTCATCGAGGGTTTGGGTGGTCCGTTGGCCGCCTTCATTGAAGGCTCGCGCCACTTCCGCGGCGTGTTTGGCGAGAGAGTCATTAAGCTTCTGATGGCCAACCGCCAGACCAAGGTCGATCCGGTTCGCGAGCGCGTCGATGGAATCTTTAGCATCGCGCGTGCGCGCATCGGTTGCGAACTCAATCGCTCCGATCTTCTCCTCCAATATCCCCGAGATGGTTTCAACGCGTTCGTCAAGCTTGCTCACCAGCGCGCCGCCTTTTTGCGAGACGGCGTTTTCGATTGCGTCAAGTTTCTGGCCCACTTCGATCGCCAGCTTCTCGGCGCCGGCGTTGATGCGGTCCGCGACCTGAGCGTTGCGCTCATCCAGTTGTTCGATGAGTGCGCCGCTGCGAACCAGGATGGAGTTCTCAACGCCTTGAAGCTTTTCTTCGAGTTCCTGGCCGAAGCGTTTCGAGTTGTCGCCAATTTGCGCCGCGAGGCGCTCCGATTGGGTCGAGAATTTCTCGATGAATTCCCCGCCCCTTACGACTATGGCGTTCTCGACGCCACCAAGTTTCTCGTCCAGCTCTTCGCCGAAATGGCGGGAGTTGTCGCCGATTCTCGAGGCGAGACGTTCCGATTCCGAGGAAATTTTATAAAGAAGCTCGTCGCCGTGGCGGGTCAAAGCCTGTTCCATGGCGTTGAGGCGATCCCCGAGCGTTTCGGAAATGTGTTGCGAGCAGTCCGCCAATCGCGCCGTCGTCTCCTGAGCCTGCGTTTCAAGACGCTCCGCGAGCGCCCCGCCATGCATCATTATGGTTTCGTCCACGGCGTTCAGTCCTTGCCGGACTTGGGCAGTGAAATTCTGGGAGTGTTCGACGACTCGTTCGGTCAATGCCGAACCTTGGCTCAGCAGCGCGCGTTCGAACAGTTGGAGATGATCGCCCAGCTCTTTTGCAATGTGATCGCCGCGCTCAGCGAGACTATTCGCGACCTCTCTGCCGTTGTCGAGGACGAGGCTCTCGAAATTCGCGAGGCGCTCGGCGAGCGTTTCAGTGATCCGCTCTCCCTGCACCGCGATGGCGACGACGGCTTCGCCAACCGTGGATGCGAAGCGATCCTGAATCGCGGTCGAGTGATCGGAAAGCGCGCTCGTTGCTTCGGCGACGGTCTGCTGCAAGGAGTCTCGGAGCTCCTCGCCATGAGCGGCGAGTTCCTCCTTCACCCCGCTTCTCTGCGCCTCCAGCAGTTCGGAGAGTCGCTCGCCCGTTTGACTGAATGCGCTTACATGTTCGCCGAGGACGTCGTCCAGACGGGCCGCTTGTTCGGAAACCTTTGCTAATACGCCATCTCCATGCTGGCGAACCGATGCGTCGAGCGCGTCGAGACCGGCAGCCAGAGCGACGCTTACGCGCTCGCTGTGGGCGCCGACGGTGTCCGCAGCCGTATGGGAAGCTTGCGCCACCGCTTGTTCGAATTCGGACAGGCGAGAGGTAAGGAGCGAACGCGCCGCCTCTTCCCGTTGCAGCAAGGTCGCAGCCGCGGCGTCGCTGTTCCGCGCGACCGCCTGTTCGAAGGACGCCAGACGCTGGGTCACCACCTCTGTGGCGCGCTCGCCGGATTCGGTGACGCGCATGACGATGGCTTCGCCATGGCGACCGAACCCATCCTCGAAGGCGGCGAGACCTTCGGTCAGGGCAAGACTGATCTGATCCGCCTGTTCGGCGACCTTGGTGGCTGCGTCGCTGCTCGCGCGAACCACGGTCTCTTCAAAGGTAGCCAACCGGTCAGCGAGGGTTGCTCCAATTTTCTCGCTTTGGTTGGCGACCCGTGAAGCGAAACTATCGCCATGCCGCGCAACGCTGGCTTCGAAGGCGGCCAAGCCTTCGGTGACGGCGGCGCTTGCGCGCTGGCTTTGTTCGACGACCCGGGTCGCTATCTCCTCGCTCCGGCGCTCGACCGCCCCATCGATCGTGGCGAAACCTTCCTCGAGATTTTTTGTAATGCGGTCCCCGTGTTTGGCGAGCCGCGTAGCCGCCTCTTCGGTGTGGTGGGACACCGACGCTTCAAATGCAGCCAACTGCTCGGAGAGACTCACTGCGGCGATCTCGCCGCGCTCCATGACGCGGCTTGCGATCTCTTCGCTATGTTTGCCGAAATTCTCTTCGAAGGCGGCGAGACCTTCCGCGAGCGTAGAGGCGACGCGCTCGCCATGGTTCGAGACAACGTCGGCGACTTCGGCGCTCTTTCCTGAAACGATGTTCTCGAAAGCGGTCAGACGCTCGGTCAGCGCCGACGTCGCGCGCTCGCTATGTTCTGCTACCCGGGCGACCAGCGCCTCTCCATGTTTGCCAAAGCCGTCTTCGAAGGCGGCGAGACCTTCCGCGAGCGTAGAGGCGACGCGCTCGCCATGGTTCGAGACAACGTCGGCGACTTCGGCGCTCTTTCCTGAAACGATGTTCTCGAAAGCGGTCAGACGCTCGGTCAGCGCCGACGTCGCGCGCTCGCTATGTTCTGCTACCCGGGCGACCAGCGCCTCTCCATGTTTGCCGAAGCCGTCTTCGAAGGCGGCGAGACCTTCCGCGAGCGTTGAGGCGACGCGCTCGCCATGGTTCGAGACAACGTCGGCGACTTCGGCGCTCTTTCCTGAAACGATGTTCTCGAAAGCGGTCAGACGCTCGGTCAGCGCCGACGTCGCGCGCTCGCTATGTTCTGCTACCCGGGCGACCAGCGCCTCTCCATGTTTGCCGAAGCCGTCTTCGAAGGCGGCGAGACCTTCCGCGAGCGTTGAGGCGACGCGCTCGCCATGGTTCGAGACAACGTCGGCGACTTCGGCGCTCTTTCCTGAAACGATGTTCTCGAAAGCGGTCAGACGCTCGGTCAGCGCCGACGTCGCGCGCTCGCTATGTTCTGCTACCCGGGCGACCAGCGCCTCTCCATGTTTGCCGAAGCCGTCTTCGAAGGCGGCGAGACCTTCCGCGAGCGTTGAGGCGACGCGCTCGCCATGGTTCGAGACAACGTCGGCGACTTCGGCGCTCTTTCCTGAAACGATGTTCTCGAAAGCGGTCAGACGCTCGGTCAGCGCCGACGTCGCGCGCTCGCTATGTTCTGCTACCCGGGCGACCAGCGCCTCTCCATGTTTGCCGAAGCCGTCTTCGAAGGCGGCGAGACCTTCCGTCAGCGAAGCGGTTACGCGGTCGCTGTGGTCAACGAGTCGCTGGGCTGCTTCCTCGGCTTTCTCGACCATAGTCGTGGCGACGGCGGCGACTCTCTCCGTCATTACCGCGCCGGCCCGGTCGCTCTGTTCGGTCACGCGGGTGACAATTTCCTCGCCGTGGCGCCCGAAGCCGTCCTCGAAAGCGGCAAGCCCTTCCGTGAGAGCGGACGCGATACGGTCGCCATGTTCGGCCATTCGTGTCACCGCATCGCCGCTTGCCCGCAATACGGATCCCTCGAAAGAGCTTATGCCTCCTTCAATGGTGGATTGCACTGCCGCGCTCTGCTCCGCCACGCAGGAGGTAGTGTCTGAACTTGCGCGCCGCACCGCGTCCTCGAAAGCCGACAATCCTCCAATGAGCGCGGTTTGGAGCGCAGTGCTATGCTCTGCGACGTGAGTGGTCGCCTCGCCGCTGACGCGCGAAACCGTTTCTTCGAACGCAGCCAATTCTCCAGTGAGCGCGTCTCGCGTCGCCGCGCCATGTTCAACCACTCGGGCGGCGATTTCAGACCCTTTCACCAGAACGGTCTGTTCGAAAGCGCCCAACCGCTCCGCTAATGTCTCGGTCAGCCGGTCGCCGTGAGTTCCGATTGCGGCGACGGCTTCGCCGGCTACCATGGCAAAACGCTCTTGCACCGCGCTGGCGTGTTCCCCGAGCGCGGCGGCGCTTTCCGACAAGCGGGCCGTCAAGCTCTCGTGCATCGCCTGGCCACGCGCCTCGAAATCCTCCCGCGCGACGCGATGCGCCACGTCGAGCAGGCCGCCAAGCTGATTTTCCGCGGTTTCGAAAACCGCCTTGGCGCTTTCCACATGCTGCGCCACTTGCGTCGTTAACCGCTCGGTCGACTGCTGCAAGGCGGCGTCGAGCGCGCCGCCGCGAGCCGCGAGCGTCTGTTCGAGACGTCCGCCAGCCTCGGCGAGGCGCGCCTCGAGACGATCGCTTTCCCCACCGATGCTCCGGGTAAGCTCTGCTCCTAGCGCCTCGACACGCTCCACGAAATTTGTGCTGCGGGAGCCGAATTCATTCGTCAGATTTTCGCGAACGGACTGCAATTTCTGGTCGAGTTGCGTCACTCCAGCAGAGAAGCGCTCGCTGACGTCCTCGGTGGTCGCGCTTATTTTCCGGGTCACTTCGTCGCCAGTTTGGGAAAGCCTGCCTAAGAGATGCTCGCTGCGATCCGCGAGGACGCGTTCGACGCCGTCGCCCGCCCGCTCCAACGCAATTTTGACCTCTTCGCTCTTGGCGCCCAGCGTCGCCGCTACGCGGTTGCCGGCCTCGCTCACCTGCTCCGCGATTTGGGTGGAGGTGGTCGAAAGTTCCTGAGAGAGGGACTCGCGCGCGCCAAAAAGCGCGGTGCGGGCGTTGTCGGCATTGACGAGGATCGCTTCGCGTTCGCGAGCAAGTTCGTCGATCAGAAGTCGGATACGTCGCTCGTTTTCGGAATAGGAGCGTTCCAGGTTCGTCACTTCCGTGCGGACGATCACCTCGAGTTCGCCGGCGCGAGACAAGGCTCGCTCTATGCCGTCGCCCATCGACGCCGACTCGCGGCGGATCGCTTGCGACAGCGCCACAACCTGTTCGGTCGCGATGGTTTCGGGTTCGATCAACCTTATGGCGACTTCCGTCATCGCATTTGCGATCAGCCGCATCTCGTGGGCGCGACGCGCCATCACCCCGGTGACGAACATGAAAACGATGGGGGCGAGGAGCGCAAGAATCGTGAGAATGGGCTTCGGCGCCAAGAACGATCTGTCTTCGCCGAGAATATCTCCTTGATGGAAATATACGAAGAGAGTCCAAAGCATGGCCCAGGCGACGACTGACAACAGAGTGAACGCCATTATCGCGGGATTGGGGGCGATTTGAAGGGCCTGACGCAACTCTCCAATCGTCTTCCGGTCGTCGTTGGCCGGTTGAGTTTTGGGCGCGACTGGAGTTGGCTTTGGCTTTGGCTGGGGCGAGGCCGCGGGCGAGGAAGGAGGCTGCTTCGTCGCGGGTCCTTGCGGGGCGGGCTTGGGCGACGCCGGACTCTCCGCCGCGCGAGTCTCCGGCGACGCTTCGGGTGTTTCCTTTGGCGCCGTCTTTTCGGTCGGCTTCGCGCGCGGCGGCAATTGGAGATTAAGGGTAGGGTTGGCCGCGTCTCTTGTCGGCTCCACTTCGGATCCCGGCTTCTGCCGGGGCGCGCCGGTTGCGCTCATCGCCGCCGCAATATTTACGGGCGCGCTAACCGGCGCCGGGGCTTTGCCGGCGCTCGGGTCTTCTGACGGGTTTTCCGGCTTGTTTAGATCCAAAGCTTCTTCGATCGCCGACAAAGCCGCGGCGGCCGCATCCTGGATCTTGCCCGATATCGCCATTTCACCGTCTCCGAGCGGAACTTCACCCGCGCCCGCTCATTTTGCCGCGCTCGCGCGACTTCAAAAGATTAACCAAATCTTACAACCCTTCATGCACAATTGAAACCAGCGCCTCCTTCCGAAAGATAAACGTCGTTAACGCGGCCTTCACCCTTGCCCGTCACGCTGACTGAAGTAGCTAAAGAATCAGGCGCAGGGAAACGCTGCCAGTGGCGCGCGGGAGATTCCCTTGGAGGCGGGGCTTTCACTGGTTCGCCCAGTGGCTAAACGCCTCGGAAGCTATCTCGCAGCCCTCGGTGTGACTGATTGGAGAAAATCATGGGAAAATTCGCCGCCGCCGAGCGGGTAGAATTCGACGACGTCCGGAGAGGGGCGACGGAATGGTGTGGCGGCCCCGTTATAGACCTCGTGCACCTGTCGAGACAGACCTTGGGAGACAGTGGCCTCGAAACCGAGCTGCTGAGTCTGTTCGATCGACAGGCCCGGCAATTCGCGAATCGACTCAGTGCTCCTTTCAAAACCGGCGACATCAAGTGGCGCGCGGACTTGGCGCATACGCTCAAGGGATCGGCCAAGGCCGTCGGAGCGTTTCAATTGGCGGAGGCGGCGGAGGCCTATGAGGGGTCGTTGCGGGCCGGAGGGTCGGACATAGACGCGGCTTTCGCCCATTTGCAGGCGGCGATTGAGCGCGTTCATGGAGAAATCGCGGGGCTGCTTTGACGCCGGGGGGGGGGGGGCTTTCCTGGCTCAGAATGGGCTGATTGGAAAATACTTGAGGTAGAGTTCCGAATAAATCCCGCGTTGAGCTAGGCGGGCTAGGGCGTAATCAAATGCGTTGCGTAAGGTCTCCGCCCCTTTCTTGACGGCTATGCCCGCTCCCTCGCCAAAAAAGCGAACGTCTACATAGGGGCCGCCCTTGAAGACGCAACACCCTGCTGCGTTGACGCCATTGAGCCAAAAGGACAAGGATGTCGCGTCGCCGAACAAGGCGTTCACGCGCCCCGATTTGAGAGCGGCGCGCGCCAAATCTTCGTTTTCGAAGGGCATCAGGCGCGATTTGGGGAATAAAGCCTTCAAATAGGCTTCGTGCTTCGATCCGCCGACAACGGCGATCAGTCGATCCTCGAGCGCTTCGGGCGAGGCCGTTGTCAATGTCGTATCCACGCGCATCGCGAAACGCCCTGGCATGATATAGTAAGGCGCCGTGAAATCGGCCGCCGCGCGATTTTCCGGGGTGATCGATAGCGAGGCGATCACGGCGTCGGCGCTGCCGTCATTGAGCGCCCGCAACAACAAATCCCATCGCCGACGTTGAATTGTGCAGCTTAATTCAAGCTCTTCGCAAATCGCTCTCGCCAGTTCGACATTGAATCCCGTGAGCTGGCCGTCCGGAAGGGCGAAATTGAAGGGCGGATAGTCGTCTTCGGTGACGAAGCGCACTTGCTTGACGCCGCGCAGGTCGGGCTTGGGAATGTTGTGAGCCGGATCCCAGAAGCTTGGCGCGACGGCGGTCGCCGAAGCGTTCGCGGCGGGCGCGGAGATCGCGCCCAGGGCCGGCGGCTCGGTCATCCCCAGCGCGAGAAAAATCGACGCGCAGACGATCACGTCGCGCCGTTTGATTTTGGCAAGGGAGATCAACACTTAATGACGCTCGCGCCGGACCATCGGATTTAAAACGGAATATCGTCGTCGAGCTGTTCCGACAAGCGGCTGCCCGCAGGCGGATTCTGTCGCTGCTCGCCTACAGATCTTTCCATGGGCGAGGATCGACCGAAGCTGTCGCCATTATCCCGGCCGCCGAAACTTTGGGAGCCGTAATCGCCGTCGCGTCCGCCTTTGCTGTCGAGTAAAGTCAACTCTCCGCGGAAGCGTTGCAAGACTATATCGGTAACCTTGCGTTGATTGCCGTCCTTGTCCGTGTATTCGCGGGTCGCTAATTGCCCCTCGAGATAGATTTTCGACCCCTTGCGGCAATATTGCTCGGCTATTTTTCCCAAATTCTCGTTAAATATCGATATATTATGCCATTCTGTGCGGTCCTTGCGCTCCCCTGTATTCTTGTCGCGCCAGGACTCGGTCGTCGCAAGAGAGAACGACACCACACGGTCGCCGGACGGTAGCGTGCGCACTTCCGGATCTCGGCCAAGATTGCCGACGAGGATCACTTTGTTGACGCTGCCCGCCATAACTCATCTCCACTGCGATTTTTCACGGCACTTTAGCCCAAAGCGGTCGCCTGCGCGGATGCAGCCGTGACTTGTCCACAGATGGTTTAGGCAGGGGCCTCGTTCTGTGTATGTTCTAGCACTCCCGACGCAGCGACGCAAGCCGCCGATCGGCGTTCGGCCCGACCCGCCCGCCATCCCTGCGACTTATTGTGGATTAGCGCATCGCGACGTGGCATGGAGAACGCAAAGGCCGGACGCCGGCGCACCTAAAGAGGTTCGATCCCTCCATGGCGAACACGAACGCAAAAAAATCCATCATTAAGGAACCGCCTTTTCCGCCTAAGAAAAAGGCCCCTCCCTCCGACCTCAAAACAATCTCCATCCGAGGCGCGCGCGAACATAATCTGAAGAATGTCGACCTCGTGATCCCGCGCGACAAGTTCGTTGTGTTCACGGGGCTCTCGGGTTCTGGAAAGTCCTCCCTCGCCTTCGACACCATCTACGCCGAGGGTCAGCGGCGCTATGTTGAATCCCTGTCGGCCTATGCGCGGCAGTTTCTCGAGATGATGCAAAAGCCCGACGTCGACCAGATCGATGGGCTTTCACCCGCCATTTCGATCGAGCAGAAGACGACGTCGAAAAACCCGCGTTCGACCGTGGGCACGGTGACTGAAATTCACGACTATATGCGGCTGCTTTGGGCCCGCGTCGGCACGCCCTTTTCGCCAGCGACCGGCCTGCCCATCGAAAGTCAGACCGTCTCGCAGATGGTCGACCGGTTGCTCGCTCTCCCGCCGGGAACGCGGCTCTACTTGCTGGCGCCTGTCATGCGCGGGCGCAAAGGCGAGCACAAAAAGGAGATCGTGGAATACACCCGGCGGGGGTTCCAGCGCCTGAAAGTCGACGGGGTCTATTGCGAGATCGGCGATGTCCCGGCGCTGGACAAAAAGCTCAAGCACGACATCGACGTCGTGGTGGACCGCATTGTGGTGCGGCCCGATATGGCTTCCCGTCTCGCCGACAGTTTCGAGACGGCGCTGGAATTGTCTCAAGGATTGGCCGTCGCCGAATTCGCCGACGGCGCCGCCGCCGCTTCGAATGGCGCCGACCTCCCTTTAACGGCGGGCAATTTACGGGTCGCCTCGCATTACGCGCCCGCGCACATTCTCTTTTCCTCGAAATTCGCCTGTCCGGTTTCCGGCTTCACGATACCCGAGATCGAGCCGCGTCTTTTTTCGTTCAACAATCCCTTCGGCGCCTGCCCAAAATGCGGCGGCATAGGCCATGAACAGAAGATCGACCCTGAACTGATCGTGCCGGACCCCGCTCTTACCTTGAAAAAGGGCGCGATCGCGCCTTGGGCCAAATCGTCTTCCCCCTATTACATGCAGACGCTCGAAGCCTTGGGGCGGCATTACAAGTTTCGAATGGACACACCCTTTCACGCGCTGCCCCCAGCGGCTCAGCGCGCCATTCTCTATGGTTCGGGCGACGAAGAAATCCGTTTCTCCTATGACGACAGTTTCCGCGCCTATGACGTGAAAAAACCTTTCGAAGGCGTCATTCCCAACCTCGAGCGACGTTACCTCGAAACGGACAGCGATTGGTCGCGCGAGGAAATCGGCCGCTTCATGTCGGCTACGCCGTGCCGGGCCTGTCATGGCTTTCGCCTGAAGCCCGAGGCCTTGGCGGTCAAGATCGGCCACAAGCATATTGGCGAGGTGTCCGAACTCTCGGTGCGCGCCGCCGCGGAATGGTTTTCCGCGCTTCCCGCGCTTTTGACCGGAAAACAGAACGAGATCGCCTCGCGCATCCTGAAGGAAATCCGCGATCGCCTGACCTTCCTCATCGACGTCGGGCTGGATTATCTCACCCTGTCCCGCAACTCCGGTTCGCTGTCGGGCGGCGAAAGCCAGCGCATTCGGCTGGCGTCGCAGATCGGTTCGGGCCTTACCGGGGTTCTCTATGTGCTGGACGAGCCGTCCATCGGACTGCATCAGCGCGACAACGACCGCTTGCTCGACACATTGCGCAGGTTGCGCGATCTCGGCAACAGCGTCATCGTGGTCGAACATGACGAAGACGCCATCCTCGCCGCCGACCATGTCGTCGACGTCGGGCCGGGCGCGGGCATCCACGGCGGCAAGATCGTCGCTCAAGGGACGCCGGCCGAGATCATGGCCAATCCCAACTCACTTACCGGTCAATATCTCACCGGCGAGCGAAAGGTGAGATTGGCGCATAGACTGCGCAAGCCCGAACCTGGGCGCTGGCTCAAGCTGTTTGGCGCGCGCGGCAATAATCTCAAGAACGCCGACGCCGAAATCCCCTTGGGGCTCTTCACCTGCGTCACCGGCGTATCCGGCGGAGGCAAATCGACCCTTGTCATCGAAACGCTTTACAAAGCCATTGCGAAGAAATTGAACGGCGCCCATGAGCAGCCGGCGCCGTTCGAAAGGCTCGAAGGGCTGGAGCAGATCGACAAGATCATCGACATCGACCAATCGCCGATCGGCCGCACGCCGCGCTCCAATCCCGCCACTTACACCGGAGCCTTCACGCCGATAAGGGAGTGGTTCGCAGGTCTGCCGGAAGCCAAGGCGCGTGGCTATGCGCCCGGACGTTTCTCCTTCAACATCAAGGGCGGCCGTTGCGAGGCCTGTCAGGGCGACGGCGTCATAAAAATCGAAATGCACTTCCTGCCCGACGTCTATGTCACCTGCGATGTTTGCAAGGGGAAGCGCTACGATCGCGAAACGCTGGAGGTGAAATACAAGGAGAAATCCATCGCCGACGTGCTCGACATGACGGTGGAAGAGGCGGCCGAACTCTTCAAGGCCGCGCCGGCGATCCGCGACAAGCTGGAGACGCTAAAGCGCGTGGGCCTCGATTATGTCAGCGTCGGCCAGCAGGCGACGACGCTTTCCGGCGGCGAGGCGCAACGGGTGAAGCTCGCCAAGGAATTGGCGCGGCGTTCGACCGGACGCACTCTTTATATCCTCGACGAGCCGACGACGGGCCTGCATTTCCATGACGTCGCCAAGCTGCTGGAAGTGCTGCACGAACTAGTGGCGCAGGGCAACAGCGTGGTGGTCATCGAGCACAATCTCGAAGTGATCAAGACAGCTGACTGGGTCATCGATCTTGGCCCTGAGGGGGGCGATGGCGGCGGCGAGATCGTCGCCGCGGGCCCTCCCGCCGAGATCGCGAAGGAAAAACGCAGTCACACCGGGCGCTATCTCGCCGAGGCGATGGCGCGTCGCCCTGCGAGCGACACCGCGGAGCATAAGGCTCGCGAAAAAGCGGCGCGTTCCAAGTAAGCGGCTTTATCCGGGCGCCGCGCCTTCGCGCAAGCTCCGGCGCGTTTCCCATTTCTGCCTGGCGGCTTCGAGCCCCCAGACGACACCCAGCATCATGAGCACATGCCGCCAGTGGTCGATGTCGATCTGGAAAGCCTGAAGAAAGAAGGCGAGGAGGGTAGGCGCGAAGACCTGCGCGTGGCGCCGGAAAGGCGAGGGCTTGAACATCAGGCGGATTCCGACGAACGAGGTCGTCATCACCAGCAGGATGAAAAGAAAGCCGCCCAGCCAGCCGTCGTTGGCGAAGGCCCCGATATAGGAGTTGTGCGGCTCAAGATCGAAAACCGTGCGAAAGCGCAGCGGACCAAATCCCCAGAAGCGCTCGACCAGCATCGGAAGAGAGCGCAACTGATTCCCGAAGCGGCCCGTCGCGCCCTCGTCGTAATCCTGCGTGACCGACGCCCGTTGCAAAAACAAGGCGCGAGTCGACTCGATCGAAAGCAGCGCCAGCACCACCAGCGCGCCCATGGCGACCGCGACGGCCGCGGAAACGACGATCCGTCTCTTCAGGCGGGGCTCGTCCGAGGTCGCATAGGCGGCGATCGTCATGAAAGCGACGGAAAAAATCGTCGCCCCCCACGAACCGCGCGAAAAGGAGAGGAACACGCCGGCCATGATGATCGCGAGCATGGCTTGCGTCGCCAGGATGTGGCGCGCCCCGCCGAAAATAAGCTTCTGGGCGAGATACAGAACGGCGAGAATCAAAAACGACCCCAGCACATTGGGATCCTTGAATGTGCCGGCCGCTCGTCCCCAGGTCGCGAAAGTAGCGCCAAGTCCGCCTATGTCGAAATAGCCGACGATGCCGGCGCTCGCTGCAATAAGAGCGCCCGCGGAAAAGCCGGAAAGTATCAGTTCGGCTCGCTCCAACGTCCGATCGCCGACAAAGGCGGCGAAGAAGAGCGCCGTCAAGGTGAGATAGGCGGACTGATACTGGTACATCACCGAATCCGCAACGTGCCAATAAGGCGCCAATGCGAGGAATCCGATAATCGTGTAGGACACCATTATGGCGGCGAAGAGCACGAAGCTTCTTTGTAGCGTGAAGCCGCCGAGAAACCAGAGCGGTATCGCGAAGAGCGAAGCGAAGTCGTAAGGCGAGGGTTCAATTATAGCGATGGATCCGCTGGCTACGAAAATCCATACGGACGCGTTGACGAGCTTCTGATAGTCAAACGAAAAGACTTCGCGCCGTGCGGCGTTGCGTTTTGCGCCCGCTTCCGTCATCGCCGCTTCCTCGCCGCTATCGCGGCCCGATAGCCTTCGATGACGCCGTCAACCATCCCTTGAAGCGAAAAGCGCGCCGCCACATAGTTGGCGAGCTGACCAGATCTTTGCTGCTGAACATTTTGATGTTCTTCGAGTGCGCTCTTTAGTGCTTCGACTAGGGCGTTTGGGTCGCCGCTTGGAATGAGGCGATCTCCGTAGGGCCCAAAAATCTCGGCCATGCCGCCGACCCGCGTCGCGACAATTGGCTTATGCGCTCCCGCCGCTTCCAGGACGATGTACGGCAGCGACTCTGAACGGCTCGGAACGACCAGAATGCGCCCCTGCGCGAAGGCCTCCCTCGCCGACATCGGCGCCTTGAAGGATAATCGATCGGCGACCCCGAGCGTT
This sequence comes from Methylocystis sp. KS32, assembly GCA_002862095.1. Classification (GTDB taxonomy): domain Bacteria; phylum Pseudomonadota; class Alphaproteobacteria; order Rhizobiales; family Beijerinckiaceae; genus Methylocystis. The sequence goes on from PHSQ01000001.1 coordinate 1,179,599, forward strand.
TCCGCTCGGCGGATGAGCGCGCTTTTCTCGACGCCGTCTCCGACGAGAACGAGCCGAGGCCGACGCTGCATACTAATTTCCAATAACTTCAAGGCGTCGATGAGTGTGTCGAGTCCCTTGGCGAAGCGAAACTCTCCGACGTAGAGAAGATCGGCAGCGTTTTCTTCCAGGGCTACGGGCTGCAGTTCGCTCGGGGAGATGCCATTTTGAACGATACGAGCCAGACCCCGCGGTTCGCCGACGAAGATGCGAAATCGATCCGCGATGAAGGCGCTTTCGAACAGCAGCAGATCCGTGCGCCGGGCTAGAACGCGCTCCGTGAGCATGAAAACGCGATGCTCCAGGGAGCCGGGATGATAATTCAAGCTTCCGCCATGCGGCGTGTAGGCGCGCACGGCGGATGAAGGAGCGAGGCGAGCCAAAAGACCGCCCTTCGAGCCATGTCCGTGAACGACATCCGGCCTGGTCGCGGCGAGCCGCTTCGTCACCGTCGTCAGAGCCCGTAAATCCGTCACATGAGGATGACGCTGGATTGGCAAGCGGATCAGGCCCAAGGCAAGGCTGGGGTGCAGCGCGGCGAGCAACTCCTCCCCGCGCGCGCCGCCGGTGAGGGAATCCGCGATGACGCCGACCTGGTGGCCGCGAGAGATCTGCTCATGCGCGAGATCGCTCACGTGGCGGAAAAGTCCTCCGACGGGAGCGCGCAACACATGGACGATTCGCAAGGGGGTGGTCCCGATGGGCGAAGCATCTGAATCGTTTTCTCTCACTCGCCCGGGGCCTTTCCGCCTAAAGATGACGCCCGGCGCTAAAGCGCAGATCCACCCCGCCTGCGAGCCGAACGACCATTGCGGGGGAAGTCTGGTTCGATATGGTTAATTTTGGCTAAGCATTTTCGTTAAATGCGCTTCGACGGCGCTCGCCAGGCGAGCGCCGTCGAAACAGGGCTCCGAGACGAAGCGTCAGCTTTGTAGCGGCGCGTCGGGAACGCTCCGCGGGGTCGAGGCTTCCGCGTCGACGCCATGTTCCCCCTCAGGCGGACTGTCCTTGCGCTCAACGCGAGGGTCGTTCTCCTGCGTTCGTTTTTTTCCTGCTTCAATGATGTCGCGCTCGGGACGCGGCAGCACGGGGCCTTCCGGGTAGACGAATCCGAGGGTCTTGGAGCCGTTTTCTCCGCCGACGACGACTACATGCACCGCGCCGCCGTTCTTCAGGCGGCCGAAAAGAACCTCATCGGCGAGAGGCGTCTTGATATAATTGTGAATGACGCGCGCCATTGGCCGTGCGCCCATCGCCTCGTCATAGCCGTGCTCGACAAGCCAGGCGCGCGCCTCGTCCGAGAGGTCGATGGTCACGTTGCGATCCGCCAATTGCGTTTCGAGCTGCATGATGAATTTGTCCACCACGCGCGCAATGACCTCTGTCGGCAAGTGACCGAAAGGCACGATCGCATCGAGGCGGTTGCGGAACTCGGGCGCGAAAAGGCGGTTGATCGCTTCGCTGTCGTCCCGGTCGTGCTTGGATCGGGTGAAGCCGATTGGCGCCCGTGCAAGATCGGCCGCTCCCGCGTTGGTGGTCATGATCAGGATGACATTACGGAAGTCGATGGTTTTGCCGTTATGGTCCGTGAGTTTGCCGTGATCCATCACCTGCAGAAGGATATTGAACAGGTCTGGATGGGCCTTCTCGATCTCGTCGAGCAGCAACACGCAATGCGGATGCTGGTCGATGGCGTCGGTAAGCAAGCCTCCCTGATCGAAGCCGACATAGCCGGGCGGTGCGCCGATCAGACGGCTGACGGTGTGCCGCTCCATATATTCCGACATGTCGAAGCGGACGAGCTCTATGCCGAGCGAAACCGAAAGCTGACGGGCGGCTTCGGTCTTGCCGACGCCCGTGGGGCCCGAGAATAGGTAACAGCCGATGGGTTTCTCGGGATCGCGCAAGCCGGCGCGGGCCAATTTGATCGCCGAGGTCAGCGCGTTGACCGCCTTGTCTTGCCCATAAACGACGCGCTTCAATGTCTCGTCGAGATGGGCCAGCACTTCGGTGTCGTCTTTCGATACGCTCTTTGGCGGTATGCGCGCCATCGTCGCGATCGTCGCTTCTATTTCCTTCAGTCCGATGGTCTTCTTGCGCTTGGACTCCCCCAGAAGCATCTGGGCGGCGCCGCTTTCGTCGATGACGTCTATCGCCTTGTCCGGCAGCTTGCGGTCGTGAATATAGCGCGCGGACAGCTCCACCGCCGCTCTCACCGCCTCGTTGGTGTAGCGGATCTTATGGAACTCCTCGAAATAGGGTTTGAGACCCTTGATGATTTCAATCGCGTCCGGAACCGAGGGTTCGTTGACGTCGATCTTCTGGAACCGGCGCACCAGCGCGCGGTCCTTTTCGAAATATTGACGGTATTCCTTATAGGTGGTGGAGCCGATGCAGCGCAGCGCGCCTTGCGCCAGCGCCGGCTTGAGTAAGTTGGAGGCGTCCATCGCTCCGCCCGAGGTCGCGCCCGCTCCGATCACGGTGTGGATTTCGTCGATGAAGAGGATAGCGTTCTTGTGGAGCTCAATCTCCTTGACGACCTGTTTGAGTCGTTCTTCAAAATCGCCGCGATAGCGGGTTCCGGCCAGCAGAGTGCCCATATCGAGCGCGAACACGGTCGCGCCCGAGAGAACATCGGGAACTTCGCCGCGCACGATTTTGCGCGCCAAACCCTCGGCGATCGCCGTCTTGCCCACCCCGGGATCGCCGACAAGCAAAGGGTTGTTTTTCTGCCGCCGGCAAAGAACCTGAATCGTCCTCAGAACCTCGGGCTCCCGTCCGATCAAAGGATCAATGCCGCCGTCGCGCGCCTTTTTGTTTAGGTTGATGCAATAGGCTTCGAGCGCGCCTTCTTTCTTGCGCGCCTCTCCCTCCCGACCCTCGCGAGCCTCGCTTCGGTCGGAGTCCTCCTCGGCGCCGCGAGGTGTGCGAGACGGGTCGGCGAGACCGATTCGTTTCGCTATGCCGTGGCTGATGTAATTCACCGCGTCGTAGCGCGTCATGTCCTGCTCCTGCAAGAAATAGACGGCGTGACTTTCGCGCTCCGCGAAAAGCGCCACCAGCACATTGGCTCCGCTGACGTCTTCGCGACCCGAGGATTGCACGCTGATGATGGCGCGCTGCACCACCCGCTGAAATCCAGCGGTCGGCTTGCATTCTTCCGCATCGTCATTGACGAGATTGTCCAGTTCGCGGTCGATATATTCGCGCAAATTCTTGGCGAGCAGGTCGAGATCGACGGAGCAGGCGCGTAAAACGGCGCTAGCGTCGCTGTCGTCGATCAGGCTGAGCAGAAGATGTTCGAGCGTCGCGTATTCGTGCCGACGCTCTCGCGCCGATGCCAAGGCTCTATCGAGAGTCTGTTTAAGATTGCGCGAGAATGCAGGCATTCTTTTTCACCCCTACTTCTTTTCCATTATGCATTGCAGCGGATGCTGATGCTTCCGGGCGAAATCCATGACTTGCGTGACCTTAGTTTCTGCGACTTCGTATGTGTATACGCCGCATTCGCCGACTCCATGATTATGAACATGGAGCATTATTCTTGTCGCTTCTTCAACTGATTTGTTGAAATACTTTCGTAGCACCACAATTACGAACTCTTGTGTTGTATAGTCGTCGTTTAGCAACAAGACGCGATACATGTGCGGACGGCGCGTTTGCGTTTGCGTGCGGGTGATAATCGCGGTGCCGGAGCCCGGCCCGCCATCCCCTTTCTTTGGCTCCTTGGCGCAACGGACCTCCGTCTCCGGCCATTCGGCTTGAAAAAGCGGGGGCGCGTCATTGATCCAAAATATTGCTCCAAGGGCCTTCACCATCGAGTCTTCCCGCTTGCCTTTCCCTTCCGACGCAGCGCACGCCTCCTGATATAGGTCGCTCATGGCCGGTCTGTAAGGCGTTAAACATTTTTCGTGCCGCGCCTGTCTTTTCCGTCGCAAAAGCGTGAACGGAGCCCGTCGGCGCGCCGTGCTTCAAATAATGTTCTTCCAAGTTGGGACATTGGCAAGCGGCAAAACGGCCTAAGACTAAAATAAAGGGAAAATCGTCGTTCGCCGGCGCCTTAATTGTCGTTTAATCGGCCGCGCCGGTCCTCGTTGCAATTTTATTCTTCGTTTATTAAGACTCTGATGTATTTGAATATATTTGCAGATTGGGCGGTCCAGGAGATATCGGGGCTCAATGGAGGCATCGAGCGTCGCTAGGCTGTAAACGCTGCGTTTACCCCCCTGCGATATCCAGTGGAAGCAAATCCCGGGGCCGGCAATGTTCGATTTCAGACGTTTCAAACGCGACGCGAACGGTTCGATGGTCCAAATGACGGCGAAAATCGCAGGCGTTCTCGCGGTTTTCAGCATCGGCGCCGTGGGGCTGCTTTCAAACACTGTCGTATCGGATGATAGGATGAGGCAGTTCGCGCGGATAGTTTCGGCTCCGGATTCGTCGATGGCCTCGGAACCCCGCCATGGCTGGAGGAGCGTCGACCAAACCGCCACTGCGGCAATTCCCCAGCGCGCGAAAGCCAATCCGTCGGGTGACGCGGCCTGCGCCAATATGGCGAAAATAGTCACGACTTACCGCATGATTGGACCCGATGGGGAGATCGTCACCATGACCGAAACGATGCCTAAGGGCGCCGGAGCCTCGACCGGTTCTTCGGCCTGCGGGGAATAGCTATCCGGTTTTGGATCGAAGAGCCCTGGCGCAACCGCGAAAGCTGGTTTCTTCGTAAGCTTAACTGCGTTATTTTTCCGCAATCGGCGCGATTCTTCGCAAATTTATTGACTTTGGCTCTCATGACAGCCAAGCATATTGCGGATTTCGCGGTCGCCGCCAAATCCGGAACGGTTGGAGCGAACTGCTGGCGCAAGAACCCGCCCGAGCGGCGCCCGCTTCTCGCAGCCGCCCCCTTGAGAGCAAGACGCGCGTCCTTCACGGCCGACGCTCGCCGCTTACGACTCAGACTATCGCCGTGATCAGGACATTTAATGAAATTCAGCGAACTCGGCCTGTCACAGAAGGTTTTAATGGCCGTGGAAGCCGCGGGCTACCAGCAGCCGACGCCTATCCAGGAGCAGGCCATCCCTCCCGCGTTGCAGGGGCGGGACATTCTCGGAATCGCTCAGACCGGAACGGGGAAGACCGCCGCATTCACCTTGCCGATGCTTTGCCAGCTCGAGCAGGGACGAGCGCGCGCGCGAGTGCCTCGCACCTTGATACTGGAGCCGACTCGCGAACTGGCCGCCCAGGTCGAGGAAGCCTTCACGAAATATGGGGTCAACCACAAGCTTAACGTGGCTTTGCTGATCGGCGGGGTTTCTTTCGCAGACCAGGAAACCAAGATCATGCGTGGGGCGGACGTGCTAATCGCCACGCCTGGCCGACTGCTGGATTTTTTCGATCGTGGCAAGCTGCTTTTGACCGGCATAGAAGTGCTCGTGATCGACGAGGCCGACCGGATGCTGGACATGGGGTTCATCCCAGACATCGAGCGGGTCTGCAAATTGGTGCCCTTCACCCGCCAAACCCTTTTCTTTTCCGCTACGATGCCGTCGGAAATCACCCGGCTGACCGAGGCATTCCTGCACAATCCCGTCCGAGTCGAAGTCGCGCGCGCTTCGTCGACCGCCTCCACCATCCGGCAGGCGATGGTGGCCTCTCATGGACACGCCGAGAAACGCGACACCCTGCGTAATCTGATCCGATCGGCGGAAAATCTGAAAAACGCGATCATCTTCTGCAATCGCAAGCGCGACGTGGCGATATTGCATCGCTCGCTGGAGAAGCACGGCTTCTCCGCCGGGGCGCTGCATGGGGACATGGACCAGATGGCGCGGATGGCGTCGCTGGACGCCTTCAAGAACGGCGATGTTTCACTACTGGTTTGTTCCGATGTCGCGGCTCGCGGCCTCGACATCCCCGACGTCAGTCATGTTTTCAACTTCGACGTGCCGACTCATAGCGAGGACTATGTCCATCGCATCGGGCGAACTGGCCGCGCCGGTCGCTCCGGGGTCGCGATAACGCTAGTGACGCCGGACGACAAAAAATATGTCGACCAGATAGAAAGTCTGATCGGCAAGGAGGTGGAGTGGGAGGGACCCGGGCTATCGGAATTGCCGCCTCCGCGCGAAACATCCCGCGCTGGCGATCGCAGAAGCGCCGATAGAGGGTCCCGCCGAGGCGAGAAAGGCGGGCGGAGCCGTTCTAAATCCGCCGCGGTTCAAGAGCGTGACGATAGGCCGGCGCCCTCGGGGCCGGCTCGCCGGAGCCCTGAACCGGCCACCCTGATTACGGCTCGCCGAAACCCTGAAGTGGAGCCCGCGCGAACGGCGGCCAGGCCCCATGTCTACAGCGACCGTCGGGACCGCCGTCCGCGCAATCAGGAGGACGATGGCCCGCCAGTTATCGGCCTGGGCGATCATGTGCCTTCTTTCTTGCTCAGGCCCGTCGTCTTCAAGACGGCGAAAGCTGGGGACGAATAGGCGCGGTTCGCGAAAAAGCTTAAGCCCGTTGTTCGCCCAAAGCTCGCTTAAACCTTTTAGAATCGTTTGCGTTTTCCGCGTTCGAGCGATGACGCTCGAACGTGGCGCGATCTAGCCATTGAAGGGGCCGAGGGCGGCGCGAATCTTTTCGGACTGTTCTTTCAATTTTTCGTTGTCGGCCATGGAGCCCGGCGGGCGCAGAGCCACGCCATCCCAGCGCGGCAAAATGTGAAAGTGCAGGTGAAAAATAACCTGCCCTCCAGCGTTCTCGTTGAATTGCTGCAAGGTCAGGCCGTGGGCTTGGAACGCGTCCTTCGCCGCTCTGGCGACGTGCTGCACGCGCTTGATGAGCTGGGCGAGGGTCTCCGCGTCGACGTCCAGCAGGCCTCGAGCGGGGGTCTTGGGGATCACCAACACATGGCCTTCGGCTCGCGGCATGATATCCATGATCGCGAGCGCTACATCGTCTTCATAAACTTTGTGCGCAGGGATGTCGCCGCGCAGGATTCGGGCGAAGATGTTTTGTGGATCGTAAGCGACGGCCATGAGGTCCTCTTTGCGCTTTTTAGTCGCCGAACTCAAATGCGTGAATGTTTGTTTCCCGGAACGAGTTCGCCGGATAGACGCCCAATATCTCTACCTCACGCGAGAAAAACCGCAATTCGTCCAGCGCGCGCGCCGGCGCCGGCTGTTCGGGGTGTCCTTCGACGTCGGCGAGAAAGCGTGTCGCGGCGAATTCTCCATCGACCATATAGCTTTCCAGTTTGGTCATATTGACGCCGTTGGTCGCGAAGCCGCCAAGCGCCTTGAATAGCGCCGCTGGCACGTTGCGAACGCGAAAAATGAATGTAGTGATCGTGGCCTGCGTGTCCTTTGGCGCCCATTGCCGGGTTTTTGAAAGGATGATGAAACGCGTAGTGTTGTGGGCCTCGTCCTCGACATTTCGGGCCAAAATGTCGAGCCCATAGATCTCGGCGGCCAGCGCCGGCGCAAGCGCGGCTTTCTCGGGGTCGTTCCACGCCGCGACTTCTTTGGCGGCGCCCGCCGTGTCGCCCGCCGTGAACGCCGAGAGTTGCAGATTGTGGATAATCTTGCGGCATTGTCCCAGCGCATGAACATGGCTGTAGACGTTCTTGAGACCATTCAGGGTCGCTCCGCGCGGGGCCATCAATTGGAAATGAATGGGCAAAAAATATTCGTCGACGATATGAAGTCCAGAATTGGGCAGGAAATGATGGATATCCGCCACGCGCCCGGCGATCGAATTTTCGATCGGGATCATAGCCAGAGACGCGGCGCCTTCGGTGACGGCGGCGAAGGCGTCTTCGAAACTGGCGCAGGGGAGGGGCGTGAGGTTAGGGTATACGTCACGGCAGGCGATATCTGAATTTGCTCCGGGCTCGCCCTGATATGCAATGAAATTTTTCACCGTTCGTCCTATTTTTCGGGAACCATCCGCCGCGCCGCCTCAAGGTCTCTTTCCGTATCCACCGAAGGACCAGCAGTGTCCACCAACGCCGCATCGATCCGCATCCCAGCCTCCAGCGCCCGCAATTGTTCGAGACGCTCGCGCCGCTCAAGCTCGGACCGCGGCAGGTCGACGAAGCGCTCGAACATCGGCCTCTTGAAGGCGTAAACGCCGAGATGATGGTAAAAAGGCCCCTCTCCCGAAGGAGCTCGAGCGCGCGTGAAGTAAAGCGCGCGAAACCGCCTGGGGGCGATGAGAGACCCTATCAGTTTCACGACGTCCGGATCATCCTCGTCGCCGCGAGTCGCCTCGACCGCGAGCGTTCCCATATCCACGGCGGGGTCCGCGAGCAGTGCGACAGCAGTCTGCAAGGCGCCAGGGGGCAGAAATGGCAGGTCGCCCTGAAGATCGACAATGACGTCGTGCTTGCGCTCGGGGTCGATGCTTTTGAGAGCTTCCCCTATGCGATCCAAGCCGCAAGCATGCTTCTCTCGAGTCACGATCACCCGCGCGCCCGCGGCGTCCGCTGCTTCAGCGATTTGGGGCGCGTCGGTGGCGACGACGACGGGGCCAATGTCCGCCTCCAGTCCTCGCGCCACCACATGCCCGATCATCGGCTTGCCTCCGATTTGGGCTAGCGCCTTCGCGGGCAGCCTCGTTGAACCGAGTCTCGAAGGTATGAAAACGATCGGCGTCAAGTGGATGCCCCACCGGAAACGAGAGGCTGGTTCGTCTCTCCTCCGAGACTTGCCTCAATACGCGTTTTTGTCTTCCGCCAACCAGCCTTGGTCGGTCTTGGAGAAATGCAGCGAGCCTTCGCTTTTGAGGATTTCGTTCTTCTGGAAACTTTGATCCGTCGCTAGCCCCATAAGCGCGCAGGCTCCGCGCTCCTTTTCATTTGCGCATTTCGCGTCATAGCCGTCCGGGAATTGAATCTCGGACTCGTACCAATATTCGTAAACGTCATCGTTGCCGATATGCGCGGCGCGTCCTTGCGTTTTCTTGAATGAGACGATGCGAGCGGGCACCGCGGCGCTCTCAAACATGTTGCGCAGCACTTTCGCTCCAGCCGCGTCATTCGGCTCCCGGGTTCCGCCGCAAGCGCCCAGCGCCAGAATCAACGCCGCACCCGCAACTCTCATCACCTTGTTCATACACTTCCTCCGCGTCGCATTCGCGCCCGACGCCTCGTGTCATGGCGGATGTCGGGCCCGCCAAAACCTCTAAAACGATCCGGCGACGCCGCGCTTTTAGGCGCCGCATCGAAAACATTTTCCTCTCAATAATCTAGGTCTGTGGAAATTCATATCAGATAGTTGCAATTCTGTGCAGCGGATGTATTCTCATCAAGCCAATGAGTTGCGCGTCTGGCGGCGTCCAAGGACATTAAGATCCAGACGTCCGTATAGTGTTCGATGCGTATGGGCGGAACTTTCGAATGCCCTACGGAGTGCTCAGGTCCGCCGCATCTCCTGGGTCCGTGGGGTTGGCCGGCTGGTGTGAGTTGGAGTGGCCTCCTTGAAACTCGCGCCAGTCGGCCGCCTTTACCCCTAATTTTCGCTGTAAAATTTATCTGCCGGCGGTTTCGTCGCGGCTGAAGCGCGTCAAGTCTGCGGACATAGCCCCGTTGGCTCAGCTATTCTCCGCAGAACTCGCCAGGATTACTTGATCTTTGTTTCCTTGAATTCCACGTGCTTTTTCGCGACGGGATCGTATTTGTTGAACGCCAGTTTTTCGGTCTTTGTGCGGGCGTTCTTCTTGGTTACGTAAAAATAGCCGGTGTCGGCGGTCGACAGCAGCTTGATCTTGATCATGGCGGATTTGGCCATTGGGGTCGTCCATTCGATTGAAAAGGGGACACGGACCCCACCCGCTGCGATTGCAGCGAGACCTAAGTCCGAATTTGGGCGCACCATAAGCGGGCGGGCTCTTTTGTCAAGACATGCCTTGGTCCGGGAGAAAGGGATTTTCCTGGAAATGCGGGGACTAGGCTCTTGTCTACTACGCCAAAAGCGGGGACAAGCAGCGCTTTCCGGAGGTCCAGAGATGCTGCGTTTCGCCTTTTTTGTCGCGGTTTTCGCGCTCTTCTCAGTCATGCCCGCGAGCGCGCTCGACAAGGTGACTTTCGCGACCAACTGGCGCGCTCAGGCCGAGCACGGCGGGTTTTACCAGGCAGTCGCCGATGGAACATACGGCGCGTTCGGGCTCGACGTGACGATCGTGCAGGGCGGCCCGCAGACTAACGCGCGTCTTCTTCTCGCGGCCGGGCGGGTCGACTTCGCAATGGGCGCCAATTTCATTCAGACTTTCGAGGCGGTTAAACAGAACATCCCCGTGGTCGTCGTGGCCAGCATGTTCCAGATCGACCCCGTGATATTCATGTCCCATCCGGGCATGGGGTTGGACCGTTTCGAGGATCTGCCCAAAGCCACTGCTTTCGTCGCAAACGATATGTTTGTTTCGGTCTATCAGTGGTTGAAGCAGGCCTATGGCTTCCGCGAGGAGAAAGTGAAGCCCTACGGCTTCAACCAGGCTCCTTTCATCGCGGATCCGAAATCGATTGAGCAGGGATTCCTGACCTCCGAGCCCTATCAGGTCGAGCGTATGGGCGGATTCAAGCCGAACATCTTTCTTCTCGCCGATTATGGTTACGACAGCTATTCGACCACCATCGAGGCGCGCGCCGACACGATCGCCAAAAATCCAGATCTGGTGCAACGCTTCGTCGACGCCTCCATCATTGGCTGGCGCAATTATCTTCATGGCGACAACCGGGCGGCCAATGCGGCGATAAAGCGCGATAATCCAGAGATGACGGACGGCCTGCTCGCCTATTCCATCGCCCAACTCAAGGAGCGCGGAATTGTCGATTCGGGCGATGCGCAAAGCCTTGGCATAGGGGTCATGACCGACGCGCGGGTCAAAAGCTTTTTCGACAAAATGGTCAAAGCAGGGGTCGTCTCCCCTAGTTTACCCTATAAAAGCGGCTATACGTCGCGATTCGTCGGCAAAGGAATCGGCCTGGAGGAAAGTCCAAAATGAAGCCGCTCGTCTCCCTGCGAGGAGTGGAAAAGCGGTTCGGTTCAAATCCGCCAGTTTTGCGCGCTCTGGATCTCGATGTTCACCCCGGCGAAATTTTGACCTTGTTGGGGCCGTCCGGTTGCGGCAAGTCCACGACCCTGCGTCTCCTCGCGGGATTGGCGGCGCCTTCGGGCGGCGCCATTCATTGGGCCGACCCCGCGCTGCAAAAGGGACTGGGTTACGTATTCCAGGATCCCACGCTTCTGCCCTGGAGGGACGTCTTTTCCAATGTCCATTTGCCGCTACAGCTTGCGGGCCTGTCGCGCGAAGCAGCCGCGCCTCGGGTCGAGGAGGCGCTGGCCCTGGTCGGTCTCTTGAACTTTAGACAGTCCCTGCCGCGCGAATTATCGGGCGGAATGAAAATGCGCTGCGCCATCGCTCGGGCGCTCGTCACGCGTCCGGCGTTGTTGTTGATGGACGAACCCTTCGCCGCGCTCGACGAAGTGACCAGGTTCAAGCTGAACGACGAGTTGTTGGCGCTGAAATCCACGCTTGGGATGACCATTGTGTTCGTCACCCATTCCGTCGCCGAGAGCGTCTTTCTCTCACACCGGATCGTGGTGCTCGCGGCGGATGGCGGTGAAATAGTCGAGGAAATACAAGTAAACCCAAGGGCGCCGCGAGATGCGGAATACCGCCTGGGTCCAACCTTTTCCGACTTGTCCAGACATGCCTCCAAGGCGCTGCTGCGCGCGATGGGAGAAAAAGCATGAGGGTGGCGATCGAAAAGATGCGCGAAGCTCTGGTCGCGGCGACCCCGCCGCTCCTCGCCTTCGCGGCCTTTCTGGCTCTATGGGAATGGGCCGTTTGGCAGTGGGGTATTCCCGCCTACCAATTGCCGGCGCCAAGCGTCATCGCGCGCAAGTTGGTCGATGACCGGGCGCTGTTGTTCTCTTCGCTGCTCGTCACCTTGTCCATAACGGTCCAGGCTTTCCTGATCGCGACTGTCTGCGGGGTGCTGCTCGCCCTGGCGATGGCTCAGTCCAAATGGCTCGCGCGCATCGTCGCGCCCTACGCGATTATTCTTCAAGTGACGCCGATCGTCGCGATCGCGCCTTTGCTTCTGATTTATCTTGCTCCGCAACAGGCCGTGCTCGTCTGCGCGTTTCTCGTGGCTTTCTTTCCGATCCTTTCCAATACCGCCCTTGGCCTCGCCTCGGTAGACCACGCCCTGCTCGATCTGTTCGATCTTTATCGCGCCTCTGCCTGGCGGAGATTGATTTATCTGCGCGCCCCCGCCGCTCTCCCCCAGTTTCTAGCGGGCCTTCGGATCGCCGGAGGGTTGGCGCTCATCGGCGCCATCGTCGCGGAGCTCGCGGCGGGGGCTGCGGGGCAGGGGTCTGGATTGGCCTTCCGCATCGTCGAAGCGGGCTTTAGGCTGGACATCCCCCGCATGTTCGCCGCTCTCGCGCTGCTGTCCTTCAGCGGCGTGGCCATCTATGGCGCGCTGTCTTTGCTATCCTACCTGACGCTGCGCCGATGGCACGAAAGCGCGCGCGGCAGGGGCTTCTGAGCGGAATCGCCGCTTTTAAAACAGCGACTCAGATTCTGTCGGCTTCCGACCCGGGGGGCACGCAGCGCCAGCGCGATACGCGGAGCGCCGGGTGGTCCCCCGACCATTGGGCGATGAAGGGCTGCGCCTGCATCAGGCAGCCTAACAAGGATCCGCTTTCCGAGCTGAAAACCAGTTTCTTCTCGTCGCAGGTCACGGGTTGCGCCAAAGTGCATACGGTCAAGACGAGTTCGACGAAGTTCATGCGCGCCTCTCGCATTGGCGCGCCGCAAAAGCGGCGCTTTAACGCAAGACTAGAGCGCGTCAGGCTGGCGTCAATATCTCGCCTTTGCCATAGACCGCAGTGTCGCCCGCATAGCGACGCAGCTTTTGCGACAGGAGGCGCGCGGCGCGGCGGCTGTCCTCGACGAGCGCCCGGGAGAAAAGCCGCGCGAAGGCGAAATTATGCGCGCCGCAATCCACATAGGTGGGGCCGAAATCGACCGCCTGCGCCAGGATCAAGGAGGCGCGCTTATTGAGATAGCCGACGCGTCCTTCGACCGCCCCGAGCGCGATGATCGTCCCCGCGATGGCGCGCGAACCGAGATCGGGACCCGCGTCGCCCTCGATCAGGATAATTCCGCGCCGGAGCCGGTCTCCCGCTCTCTGGCCGACGCCGCCGCGCACGACGATGCGCCCTCCGGCCATGCCGGCGATCTCGCCGGGCAGAGGAGCGCCGAGAAAATCGCCACAGTCGCCATCAATGTCGATATGGCCACCCGACATGCCGCTCGCGGCATAGGGCCCCGCGTCGCCGGCGACGGTGATTCGCCCGCCGAGAGCGTTGCGCCCGAGCTGTGCTCCCACGTCTCCCTCGACATAGATCGAGAAGCCCGGAAGAAGCTTCGCGCCGAGGAGATCGAACCGTTCCGAACCTCCTTCGAAATGCAGATTGGCGGGATCGCCCGAACGCACCTTGAAGATTTCGCCGACCCTGGCTTCGACCTTGGTCGTGCCGATCTCGATGGCCTCGATTTCTTTTACCGTGCGCCCAACGAGGCGGTCCGGGGTCAGTTTCGAGAGATCCAGTCTTTGCTCCGGCTCCCGGCGGAGCGCGAAAAGAAGCGGCTTCACGGCAGGAGATCCTTCAAATGATAATGGAACGGGCCCAACTTGCCGCCGTAGTTGCCGGCGCCAATGCGTTTGGCGCCGTTCTTCGGACCGAGCGCGATGATCGCCTTGAGGCCGGCGCGCATGGCGGTCGAGACGGCGGCGTCAGTCAATCCGTCTATGACGATCTCGAGCACGCAGCCAATATCGGGGTCGAGAACGCTGGCGCCCAGACCGCTGAGCGTCGGGCAATAGGCGTCGTTGGTCGAGGCGCCCATGCCTTTATATTTGGAGCCCACTTTCGAGCCCGAACGCACGATGCCGCCTGGAAACGGCGTGATCGCGCCCGGCACGGCCCTGATCGCCTCGACACCGGCCTCGGTGGCGCGCATCGTGCTTTCCCAGTCGGCGCCCATCACAAGCAGATTGCCGCCGCCGACGCATTTTTTGGTGAGGCCGACCTTGCTTTCGACCAGAAACTCGCCGTCCATGACCGGCACGCGCCAATAGCGGCGTCCATCGAGCGATTTGGCGATTTGAAAACGGTCGCCGAATTGCCGCACGGCGTCGCCAACCTTGATTTCGAACTCGCCATCAATGGCGCGGAACACCGCGGTTCCGGGGCAGGTCAGGACACACTGGCCAAGACGGTTGACGAGCTGCTTTTCGGCGTCCTTCGATGACATGGCGAAGAGCAAGATGCGCACGCCGGGGCGCCCGTCGGGCGTTTCCCTTGCGGAGAGCTCCATATCGACGCCCGCTTCGCAGCCGCAACCGATCACGGAGGTGGCGAAGCCGGTCATCGTATGGGCCGCGGTCAACGCCCATTTCCTGTTTGGCGCGGTGATGACCAGCCCCGTCCCGCTCATCGGGAAGGCTTCCGCGAAACTGTCGTCGATGCGAACGCCTTTGCGAACTAGCTGCGGCATGGAACCTCCGCGAAAGCCTCTGGCGCCGGAAGGGCGTCGTCGTCGACCGCGAAAATTCCGCGCGGCAGGCCGTAAAGTTTGTCGTAATATCCGTCCAGACGCTTGTTGATCGAACTATCATATGTCGGCTTGACGCGCAGCGTCTTGCCGCGGGTGTATCGCGTCACGGCGCCGTCCTTCACCACAAGCTCGCCGTCCTTGAAGACGTAAGAGGCGTTGCGGAACATGCCGGCGCGATCCCTCTCGTCGTTTTTGTACACGGCGACGTCGGCGACCGAACCCGCCCCCAGGGAACCACGATCTTCGAACCCATAGAGCTTACGGGGCGCCGCGCGCGTCATCGTGGCGATTTCATAGATCGTGTATTCGCGCTTGATCGAGGGAAGGTTGGTGAGCGCCACCACGTCTTCTGGCAGGCGGGAGAGCCATTGCGCGCGCTTGTCCGCGCTCATCAGCAGTGCGAAGACCTCGGGATAGGTTGTAAAGGGCGCGCCATTCGGGTGATCGGTCGTGAAGAACACCCTCATCGGGTCGTTGGTGAGAAGGAACAGTTCCAGTCCCGCCGCCCATTGCACCGCGTTGAAGAAGTCCGAGACGCGATAGGAATAAGGCACCACGCCGACGCCGTTGCCGTCGCCGTCGAAAATAACGCCCTTCTTGGGTCGCGCGCCCGGAAGGCTGTTGAACTGCTTCATCACGTCCGACGAAATCGTCACGATGTCCGCGAACATCACCTGTCCGACGTCCACGGTGACGTTGGGGCTGGCGTTGATCTTTTCCGCGAATTGCGCCGCCGCCGAAGAGAAGCCGTTCTTGCCTTCCTTGCCATAGGCGTAGAACTGCACATGGGCGAGATGGAGTGGAAGGCCTTGCGAGGCGTCGATGGTGGCGAGCGCCGTCTCCACATTGCCCGGAAGGCCGAGATTGTTCATATGGAGATGCAGCGGGTGGCGTATGCCGCTCTGGACCACGGCCCGTTGCAGGCGCTGGAAAATCTCGCGCGAGGTGAGGCCATATTCGGGCACCACATCGTCGAGTGAAAAGGCGCGCGCATTCTTTTTGAAGGCGTCGACGCCGCCGGCGTTCACGCATTTGACTCCAATGGCGCGCGTGGCCTCCAGCGTCGCGCCGATATAATCGACAATGACGTTTGGGCTCTCGTTGTCGCGCAACGAGGACAAGACAAAGTCCTCATTGCCGAGCACGGTGAGAAAGCCCTTGTCGATGATCGGTATATCCGACAATTCGAGGTGGGCGTGCAGCGCGTGATGCGGCGATATGGCAGGCTCGATGACGGTGGTGTACCCCATCTGGGCGTAAAGCCGACCCGTCTGAAACGTGGACCAGCCCGCCGTCGAGAGCGGCGTTTCCACCGGCCTCGCCTTGTGCGCGCGATGGGCTTCGGGCAGCAGAAGGCGCGCCGTGTTCACGCTGCCGCCGGCGATATGGGAATGAATGTCGATCGCGCCGGCCATGACGACATGGCCGCTCGCGTCGAATTCCGCATCGGGCTTGCGCCCCTGTGGACGCGCCACTATCCGGCCGTCCTCGAAAAAAACATCGCCAATCGCGTCGGTCCCGTTGACGGGATCGACCACATGGCCGCCACGCAGGCAGGTCAACACGGCACATCCTCCGAAAATCTGGCGCCGATCTCACGGATCACGTCGGCGACGCTGGGCGTATCGGCCGGAGCCGTTGCTCGTCGCAGAACGAATGAACTGGTCTCTTGCGCGAGCTCGACCGCGTCATGGGTTTCACCGGGGCGGCCGACCTCGATGTAGAGTCCACGCTTTGCGCCGGCGCCCTTGGGCGCAAGCGTAATCAAGGGCAGATCTTCGCGCGTCCAGCTCGGTGCTTCGCCGTCATAGGCGGAAATCCAGAGAGCCGCGTCGGCTTCTCCGCTATCGACGAGTCGGCGCGCGTCGAAACGCCAGGGGTCGTGCTCGGGATAGCCGCGCCCGAAGCCGGTGCGCGGCGGAAACCCCGTCATCCACCCGCTGACCTGAACCGCGCCCGAGGCGCCGCTGCGCGCGCCGATCGGCGTTCCGGTGAAGCGCGTCGTCGCATTGAGTTCGGTTACGAGGCCCTGAAGCATTTCAACCGTGAGGCCGTCGAGCGCCGCCGCGGCCCAGACGACGGCGCCGAAACGCGCCGCCTTCAGCGCTTGCGCGCAGGATTCGACTTTCTTAGCCGTTGCGCCATCCAAATTTATGGGTCTGCCGCCGACCCGCGCGCGCAAGGCGCCAAGAACAAAGGGGAGATTCTGCGGCGTCGCCGCGAGAGTCTCGATATCGATCCCTTCGATCTTCGCTTCGTTTCGTTTTGGCCCGAGCCAGATAAGCTTGCGTGGCGCGTCCTTGTTGAAATACGCTGGTCGATCGAGCGCAAGACGCTCGAACAGGGCCGGCCAATGTTGGGTCAGGCCAGGGCCAATCAGCAACACGACGTCCGAGCGCACGCGCGCTTCGTTCGGCGTCGTGACGAACATGCCGAATGAGCGGGTGACATCGAGATCGGCGAAGATGTCGTCGCAGGCCAAATGGTCGTATGCGCCGCGAAGTCGTTCCGCGAGCAGAATCGCCGCCCGCACTCCCGCCGCATCGGAGCCCAAGCCCGCGACTACGGGAAATTTCGCGCAAGCGAGAATCCTCGCCGCGTGTTGATAGGCGTCTTCGAGCGCGATTGGCGCTCCGTCGAGCGTTGCGTTGCTCATTCCTTGCCCTGTCGGTCTTTCCGTATCGCCGAATCTCGAAGCGAAGGCACGCTGTCTAGCGCGACATCTATAACGGCGCGCCGAAAAACGCAGCCGCGCGATCCAGCGCACCCCCCCTCTTTTTTGTTTATGCCTATCAGCAGCGACGCCCGCTGTCGAGACAAAGCGGCGTGACATTTAAATGAGAGCCTGGATGCGTGACCGCCGCCGTCAATTTTTGGGGCCGTATGCGCAACGCGCGCCGCCGCCGGCCCTTTGCCTCGCCTCGTCAGGATCAATCGATCAATCCAGTTTGGCGGCGGCCACTATAATGGACTCCGCCGCGCCTCCCGGCGGGACGCCGATCTCGATCAAGGTCGTGTATAATTCACGACCTTTACCGTCCTTGATCGCGAGTTTTTCTAGAGCCGAAGCCCAGTTCACGGGAATGATAGGCGACGTCCGCACCGCTTATCCGGCGGGTCGCCGCCTCAGGCGCGACCATGAGTTTCTTTGCTCCCGGGGTAGGGGCGCCGGCCTCGCCGTCCAGATACGTCAACAGAAGTCGCCGATCGGAAATCGGCAGGGTTGGCGAGAACACGGCGACCAGGGCGGCGAGGGACAAGGCGCGGTCGCCTTCCGTCGAACCCGTGAAGGCCGACGATAAGGAGCGGAATAATGGTCGCGAGCACAGCGCTTCACGCCGAATTTCTGCAGTTAACGCCGTTTGGATTCAAAAAACCAGCAATTGCATGGCCAGCATAGCCATGATAGAGAAACCGATGAGGTCGAACCTGCGCATTGCGGAGAGGCGAAGCGCCTAATTCCCAAAAACCAAGCAGGGCGAGGCGCTCGTTAAGCGTTCCAACTGGAGGAAACACAATGGCCTGGACCACCCCTGTGATCGTTGAAGTTTGCGTCGGCATGGAAATCACTTCCTACGAGTCCGCCGAAATCTGACGAGCGGATAGGCGAACCCTACGTGGCTGGGGTTCCTCATCAAGTTTAAACCGGCATGGAGCTAACGACCGTCGAATGGTCGTAGGCGCCATAGCCGGTTTCTTTTTTTCCGCCGTCCGCGCAGGGCCAGCGAATTTTCTGTATGGGCGAGGAGTTTTCTCATGAACGGGCGTCTTGCCGTGATATCGGCTCTAACCGCCTTGTCTGGCGCGGTAGCGTTGGCGAGCAGCGTTTCTGTCCTCGTTTCCGCGCAAGCGGCCGAGCCTCGCCCGGCAGCGGCCCAGTTGATCTCTGATGCAAAGAACGCCGGTTTGACGGCGCTGCCTTCGCCCCCGTCGATTCCGGACGCAGCGACAGGCGCTCGGATTGCGCTTGGGAGGCGCCTATTCTACGAAAACCGGGTCTCGCAGGACGGAAATGTGAGTTGCGCTCATTGCCATCAGGCCGAACTTGCCGCGAGCGACGGCTTGCCCAAGGCGATAGGCGTCTTTGGCAAGCTCAATCCCAGAAACGCGCCTTCGGTCTACAACGCGGGCCTTCAATTCAAGCAACATTGGCGTGGCGATCGCGAGTCGCTGGAGGATCAGGCGGAGAAGTCGCTGCTTGGTCCCGCAAGCTTCGGTAATCCGGATTATGCGGAGCCGATGGGGAAGCTGAAGGCGATTCCGGGCTATACCGAAGCTTTTACGGCGGCTTTTCCTGGAGAAAAGGATCCTGTCACCGCAAAAAACTGGGGCGTGGCGATTGGCGCCTTCGAGCGACGCTTGCTGACGCCGGGCCGTTTCGACGCCTTTTTGGCGGGCGACGAAAAATCCCTGTCGACCGAGGAAAAGAACGGGCTGCGCCTGTTTATAGGCCTCGGCTGCGTCGCCTGCCACAATGGGCCGGGGGTCGGCGGCGGCTCGTTCCAAAAGTTTGGCGTCGTGGAAGACTATTGGAAGGAGACGGGTTCGGCGCCCCCCGACAGGGGACGCGCCGACGTCACGAAAGACGAGGCCGATCTTTACGTCTTCAAGACGCCCATGCTGCGCAACGTCTCGAAGACCGCGCCCTATTTCCACGACGGTTCGGTCGCGGAACTGTCTCGCGCCGTGCGCATCATGGGCAAGGTTCAGCTCGGGCGCGATCTCTCGGACCGCGAAGCTCGCGATCTTGTCGCGTTTCTTGGAAGCCTGACCGGCGCCGCGCCGAAGGAGTTTTCTCCCTTGGAGCCATTCCCTGATCCGACGCAGCGAAAATAACTTTATTGCGCCAGCGCTGGTTTGAATGCCGCGACCAAAGTGTCGACGCCCTCGCGGAACTCGACCCGCACGGGTTCAAACCCAACCGCCCGCATGCGCGCGAGGGTTGGTGAAAAATACATGATGTGGTTGGGAGACTCGTCGCTGAACAAATGGACGATCCAATCTTCCAATAGGTCGTAGCGGTTCATCGCGGCGAAGGTTTTAAACCAGTGCCGCACTTCGGATTGGGTGAGCCGGAGATGCGCCTCCACGTCGTCGATCGCGAAGCGATCTCCGGTCAGGAACAGGCCACCGGGCTTTAGCGCCCGAAACGCCTGTTCGATCACTTCGTTGCGGTAGTCATTGCGGAAATTGTGAATGGCGTAGTTTGACGCCACGAGGTCGAAACTGGCGGGGACCCGCGTTTTCAGGGTGTCGAGCGCGTCCGCCTCGAGAAATTCGACTCGTCCGGCGCTTTCCCATTTCGCGAGATTGCTTTGGGCCTGTTCAAGCATCTTCGCGGAGGAGTCGATCGCCAGGAGTCGCAGGTCTTGACGTCCAGAAAGAAGCGCCAAGGTGCTGACGCCAGTGCCACAGCCGATTTCAAATCCCCTCAAGCCATTGGTTCGGAGTTCCGCTCCCTTCCAGGCGCCGACATAATCCCCAAGCTTTCGGGCGAGCATCGCCGCATTGGGGCAAATCAGGCGAAGCATGTCGTATTCCTGTCCAATCGGCCCCGTAAACAGATTGTCTTCCTTCAGTGTAGACATTGAACCTCCCCAAAGAAGCCTGCTCTGCGATGCGCGGCCCGCGAAGGAGTAGTTATCGCAGATCGGGTCATGTTTGAAGCTGGCTAAATCTTACGCGCCGGAAACGGTCAGAATGTCGCCGTCGACCGGCCCGGCCTCTGTCGATGATTTTATATATCATTGATATAACGTCATATTATCTCCCAGGGCGGCTTTTTTTCGATTTTTGTGACAAATCGAAGTTGACAGGGAAAAGCGGTTTGTCCTATAAGGCGTTCATCGACGGCGGCGCTGACGAGCGATGCAGCGCCTGATGTCGTGTCTTCGTCTTTTGACTGTCTTAGCCGCCTGGCGGGGTTGTCGGGATGATTTCGCGTCTTCACTGCGGGGAACTGCGGGTTTATCGCTGCGCTGTTTGACAATTGAATCGGAAGAAAGAGAAACGTGGACGGCGGAAGTCCTTGCGGACATGATCGTCACCGAGAGGTGGGGGTTAGGTCGAGAGAGACTATCTGACGGTCACGTAGACAAACACCGGCTTGAATTGCCGTGAGGCGGATTTGAGCAGTGTTTGGGACTCGTCGAATGAGGCGGTTTGCTGAGAGGCGAACCGTCGCGCAAAGTCAGTGACCAGTCGGGCATCAATCTTTCAACTTGAGAGTTTGATCCTGGCTCAGAACGAACGCTGGCGGCAGGCTTAACACATGCAAGTCGAACGCCCCGCAAGGGGAGTGGCAGACGGGTGAGTAACGCGTGGGAACGTACCCTTTGGTTCGGGATAACTCAGGGAAACTTGAGCTAATACCGGATAAGTGCGAGAGCAGAAAGATTTATCGCCGAAGGATCGGCCCGCGTCCGATTAGCTAGTTGGTGGGGTAAAGGCCCACCAAGGCGACGATCGGTAGCTGGTCTGAGAGGATGATCAGCCACATTGGGACTGAGACACGGCCCAAACTCCTACGGGAGGCAGCAGTGGGGAATATTGGACAATGGGCGCAAGCCTGATCCAGCCATGCCGCGTGAGTGATGAAGGCCTTAGGGTTGTAAAGCTCTTTCGCCAGGGACGATAATGACGGTACCTGGATAAGAAGCCCCGGCTAACTTCGTGCCAGCAGCCGCGGTAATACGAAGGGGGCTAGCGTTGTTCGGATTTACTGGGCGTAAAGCGCACGTAGGCGGATCTTTAAGTCAGGGGTGAAATGCCGGGGCTCAACCTCGGAACTGCCTTTGATACTGGAGGTCTCGAGTCCGGGAGAGGTGAGTGGAACTGCGAGTGTAGAGGTGAAATTCGTAGATATTCGCAAGAACACCAGTGGCGAAGGCGGCTCACTGGCCCGGAACTGACGCTGAGGTGCGAAAGCGTGGGGAGCAAACAGGATTAGATACCCTGGTAGTCCACGCCGTAAACGATGGATGCTAGCCGTTGGGGAGCTTGCTCTTCAGTGGCGCAGCTAACGCTTTAAGCATCCCGCCTGGGGAGTACGGTCGCAAGATTAAAACTCAAAGGAATTGACGGGGGCCCGCACAAGCGGTGGAGCATGTGGTTTAATTCGAAGCAACGCGCAGAACCTTACCAGCTTTTGACATGCCCGGTATGATCGCCAGAGATGGCTTTCTTCCCGCAAGGGGCCGGTGCACAGGTGCTGCATGGCTGTCGTCAGCTCGTGTCGTGAGATGTTGGGTTAAGTCCCGCAACGAGCGCAACCCTCGCCCTTAGTTGCCATCATTAAGTTGGGCACTCTAGGGGGACTGCCGGTGATAAGCCGCGAGGAAGGTGGGGATGACGTCAAGTCCTCATGGCCCTTACAGGCTGGGCTACACACGTGCTACAATGGCGGTGACAATGGGAAGCGAAGGGGCGACCTGGAGCAAATCTCAAAAAGCCGTCTCAGTTCGGATTGCACTCTGCAACTCGAGTGCATGAAGGTGGAATCGCTAGTAATCGCAGATCAGCACGCTGCGGTGAATACGTTCCCGGGCCTTGTACACACCGCCCGTCACACCATGGGAGTTGGCTTTACCCGAAGGCGTTTCGCTAACCGCAAGGAGGCAGGCGACCACGGTAGGGTCAGCGACTGGGGTGAAGTCGTAACAAGGTAGCCGTAGGGGAACCTGCGGCTGGATCACCTCCTTTCTAAGGACGATCCCTTATGTATTGGGTTCACGCCCAAGGCTATCGGATCTCTTGGAACAAACGGCCAGTCAGGCCAATTAAGCGGGACTACCGCCGTCTTCGTTTCTCTTTCTTCCTTGATAAGGACGAGCCGTCCGGCATCGTTCGCGCTTGTGGTCCGTGGGGCTTTCGAGCGCGGCGAGAACCGGTTGAGCGATCGGTTTGGGCTTGTAGCTCAGTTGGTTAGAGCGCGCGCTTGATAAGCGTGAGGTCGGAAGTTCAAGTCTTCCCAGGCCCACCAATTTTGAGGCGGCGCTTCAACGGTCAAGCGGCCGGTTTGGGGCCATAGCTCAGTTGGGAGAGCGCGTGCTTTGCAAGCATGAGGTCGTCGGTTCGATCCCGTCTGGCTCCACCAGACGGCGTGTCGCCGGCGCAGGTTTTCGTCCTTATAATAGTTTCGCGCAAGAGCGTTTTGCGACGGCCTTCGGCCGGGCTGCGATCTTGTTGCGTGTTGTCTGTCATCGTGAAGAGAAAACATATCCGATCGCCGGAAGGCTCGAA
>PHSQ01000001.1:1207500-1248353 GCA_002862095.1 Methylocystis sp. KS32
TCCGCTGGTGAAGCCGACGGGCTTTCGCGAATACGACGCGCGATGGCTGTTCGAGAAGGAGCTTAACCTGATGGGGGTTCAGGCGCTGGGACTTGGACTCGGCACGCTGCTGCATGAAATGGGCGTGCCGCTGGAACTCGTTACCGGGCACGATTATCGCGCCTACTCCAGCTCGATAAAGCTCGCGTTGGTAACGGGGCTGATGGGGGCGGGAGTCCATGTCCACGACATTGGCCTCGCCTTGTCGCCGATGGCCTATTTCGCGCAATTCGCACTGAATGTTCCCGCTGTCGCTATGGTTACGGCGTCGCATAACGACAATGGCTGGACGGGAGTAAAAATGGGCGCTCAGCGCCCGGTGACCTTCGGGCCGGAGGAGATGACCCGCCTGAAGGAAATTGTGTTGTCGGGGAAATTCCGGCAAGCGGGGGGCGGGTCGTATCGTTTCCACGAGAATTTTGGGGCCAGCTATCTCGACGATCTGGCTGAGGGCGTCCGCTTTACCCGGAAGCTGAAAGTCGTGGCGGCCTGCGGCAATGGAACCGCTGGCGCATTTGCGCCAAAACTATTGGAGCGTCTCGGCTGCGAAGTCGTGCCGCTCGACATCGAACTCGACTATACATTCCCCCGCTACAATCCAAATCCAGAGGATTTGGAGATGCTCCACGCGATCGCCGAGAAAGTGCGCGAGACGGGCGCGGACGTCGGTCTTGGTTTCGATGGCGACGGGGACCGCTGTGGCGTCGTGGACAACAATGGCGAAGAGATTTTCGCCGACAAAATCGGCGTCATGCTGGCGCGAGATCTCTCGAAAATCTATCCCAGCGCTCGCTTCGTCGTCGACGTGAAATCCACGGGTCTTTTCGCCAACGATCCCGTGTTGATCGCGCAAGGCGCCGTGACCGACTATTGGAAGACGGGCCACTCCTATATCAAGCGCCGCGTCAACGACCTCAAGGCTCTGGCTGGCTTCGAAAAGTCCGGGCATTTCTTTTTCAACGCCCCGATTGGCCGCGGTTATGACGACGGTTTGCTGACCGCGATTCATGTGCTGGAAATGCTGAACCGCAACCCCGCGAAAACGATGGCGGAGCTTTACGCCGACCTGCCCAAGACCTGGGGTTCTCCCACGATGTCTCCGCATTGCGGGGACGAGGTCAAATACGCGGTCGTGGAGAAGGTGACAGCGCGTTTCAAGGAGATGAAGGACAAGGGCGTTGCTTTTTTAGGCGGGCCAATCATGGACCTCGTGACCGTCAATGGCGTGCGGGTGACAGTCGGCGACGGGACTTGGGGGCTAGTGAGAGCCTCTTCCAACAAGCCTGAACTCGTGGTCGTCGTCGAGAGCCCGGCGTCGGATGCTCGTATGCGCGAAATGTTTGCTTCGCTCGACGCTGTGTTGCGAGAGAATCCCGAGGTAGGCGCCTACAACCAGACGCTCTGAAACGTCTCCGATTGAGCCTCGGCAAGCCCCGCGTCAGGCGCCTGACGCAAACTCCAAGCGCGTCATGATCGAATAACTCGAATCCCACAATATTTTGCGGGAAGGACGCGTTGGAGGCGAGATGACCCTCGATGATGCTTTGGCCGCCGTGAAATGCGACGACACCGTTGTTTTGAGGCTCGCGGGACCTGCGGTTCTGCGACTGAAGCTGTTGGAAGTCACGCATGTGTTGTCGCGACCTTACGTCCCAAGCGAGATAAGGAGCGCCGCGCAAGCGGCGGCCGCCGAGCTTAGGAGACTGATCGCCGAAAGGCCGTGCGTTTCCCTCGCCGATTTCGCGGCGAGGGAGAAGGTTCTCGGCGATTTCAGCGGCGATGCGTTAGGGAACCCTCGAAAAATCGCCTGAACGAACGGAACGGCCCGAGCGTCGCCTAGGCGAATTTTTGCAAAAGCCTATCAACTTTCGCGGAATTTGGGCTAGAGTCGTTCTGACTGAACAGACTGCTGAAAGACCCAATATCCGGCGCTGCGAATTTGTGATTCCTCCGGCGTGGGGGAGGCGGTCGATTTCATGCGCGGATCGGATCGAACGCGCGGGTCGCTGTTTTGCTATGTCGACAACGAGACGCGGATCCCGAAGGCGCTCCGCTGCGGGAGATGCGCGACATCGTGAACGCTGCGCCCCGCCGCGATGACGTCGTCCATATATCCGGACGCGCCGCTCCCGGCTCCAGCGAGCGGCCGACACAGACAAGCGCCCCGACGGAGCCCGCGGGCTCGCGAAGAACCGGCTGCTGAATTTTCATATAAAGTCCGCGGCCCAGCGGGCGCGAGCGCGGACAACGCCGCGTCATGGTCTTTGTGTCCATATTGGCGCCATAGGCGAAATAAAGCGGCAGGCGTCGTTGCTCTCGTGGCGGCGTGGGCGCCCGCGCCTAAAAGATCAACTCTGGCGCAAGGGCCAAAGCTGTTATATCGCATGGGGCCGAAGGAAGGGTGGCCGAGTGGTTTAAGGCAGCGGTCTTGAAAACCGCCGTGGGGGCGACTCCACCGTGGGTTCGAATCCCACCCCTTCCGCCATCGCCGCCTTTTTCCCGGTATCCCACAGTATCGCTCGAAGCCGTAAATCGCTGATTTTCCAAGGCTTACCGAATAGCCTTGATCCCCGCCGTATCCCGGAGTATCGCCAAGGATCGTGTCGCCGCTTGGGCGCCCAAGCGGGAAGCGGAGATCAGACATGGCGAAAGTCGCTCATAAATTGACCACCAAACAGATCGTCGGTCTGCCGCCTGGCCTGCATGGCGACGGGGGGAACCTCTATTTGCGAGTTCGCGAATCGGGATCGCGGCAATTCGTCATGATCTTTCGGGTGAACGGCAAGCAAAGAGAGATGGGCCTGGGCGGCGCCGGCCCCCCACACGGACTCACCCTTGCCCAAGCGCGCGCCCAAGCGGAAACAGTAAGGGTGGCCTTGAGGGAAGGTCACGACCCGCTCCAGCAACACGCCGCCGAGAACGACGCGCAGCAGATCGACGCAGGCGTTCCGCTCTTCGGAGCATTCGCCGACGCCTTTATCGCCACCAAAGAGGGTGGCTGGAAAAATGAGAAGCATCGCGCCCAATGGCGGATGACGCTTTCGGTTTACGCGGCGCAGATCAGAGACAAGCGAGTCGATGAGATTACGACGCAGGACGTCGAGCGCATCCTCGCCCCGATTTGGCTGTCGAAAAACGAAACAGCAAGGCGATTGCGAGGGCGGATCGAGACGATTCTCAACGCGGCCCGCGTCCAGGGGCATATCCCGATGGACCGCGCGAACCCCGCCCGTTTTTCCGGCCACCTCGAATTGATTCTCCCGAAATTCTCACCCCGTAATCGGGGCCATCATGAGGCTATGCAATATGGGCTCGTGCCGGATTTTGTCGCGCGGTTGCGCGAGCGCGAGGCCGTCGCCGCCATTGCCCTCGAGTTCCTGATTTTGACGGCCGCCAGGTCCGGCGAGATCATCGGCATGACCTGGGACGAAGTCAGGCTTCAGGAAAAGCTGTGGACCGTTCCGGCGGCGCGGATGAAGGCCGGGCGGCCTCACGAAGTCCCACTTTCGGATCGGGCTGTGGAAATTCTTCGGCGTGTCGCGGGCCTTTCCGCGCAGGCGCCAGACGAGTTCGTTTTTCAGGGGCAGCGCCGCAATCGGCCGCTTTCAAATATGGCTATCGAGATGCTGCTCAGGCGAATGAAAGTCGGCGTGACCGCCCACGGTTTCCGGTCAACCTTCCGCGACTGGGCGGGCGATCACACAGGTTTTCCGCGAGAGGTCGCGGAGGCCGCTCTAGTGGCCGCCGTCATTGCTTTTGACGGTGAGTTCTGAATCTCTGTCGCTGCGCATCAGCGATGGAGGTGATTCGTGGCCGGGAAAGAGATCGCCGTCAAGAAATACGTGGTTCGCTTGAGCGCGGAGGAGCGTGAGAAACTCTCGGAGTTCATCCGCTCCGGGCATCGTTCGGCGCAGTTGTCGACGAAGGCGCGCATCCTGCTGAAGGCCGATGTGTCGGACGCCGGCGAAGGCTGGAGCGACAGCGAGATTTCCGCCGCTTTGGACACCAGCGTCGCTAACGTCGAGCGGACGCGCCGCCAATTGGTGGAGGAAGGGTTCGAGGCGGTATTGACGCGCAAATACAATCCGCGCTCTGCGCCGCGTCGAATTTTCGATGGCGTAGCGGAAGCCAAGCTGATTGCGCTGGCCTGCGGGCCGGCGCCGGCGGGTTACGCCCGATGGACGCTGAGCCTGCTCGAACAGAAGGTCGTCGAGCTGAATATCGTCGCCAAGGCCAGCGACAACACGATCGGACGCACGCTCAAAAAAACATTCTCAAGCCGCATCTTAAGCAGCAATGGGTGATCCCGCCGCACGCCAACGCGGGCTTCGTCGCCGCGATGGAAGACGTGCTGGAGGTCTATCAACGGCCGCATGATCGGCAGCATCCCGTAGTGTGCCTCGACGAGACGACAAAGCAAATGATCGCCGAGACGCGCGCGCCCATTCCCGCCGCGCCCGGACGCAAGGCGCGCCACGATTACGAATACGAGCGCAATGGCGTGGCCAGCCTGTTCATGATGTTCGCGCCGCTGGAAGGCTGGCGCTGCGTCAAGGTCGCCGACCGCCACGCCGCCATTGACTACGCGCATGTCCTCAAAGAACTATCCGATACGCATTTCCCTGACGCGACGAAGATCGTGCTGGTGCAGGACAACCTCTCGACGCACGTGCCGGCATCGCTCTACGCCGCCTTTCCCGCCGCCGAGGCGCGACGGCTCGTCGAGCGCTTCGAATGGCATTTCACGCCCAAGCATGGAAGCTGGCTCGACATGGCAGAGTCTGAGCTCGCCGTCCTTGCAACTCAATGCCTCGATCGCCGCATCCCCGACAAGGCGACACTGATTGCGGAAGTCGCCGCATGGCAAAACAATCGCAACAAGCGCTGCATGAAAGCCGACTGGCAGTTCACGACCGAAGACGCCCGCGTTAAGCTGAAAACCCTATACCCTCAGTTCGAATGACTCGGGCCACTAGCTCATACGGTCGGATCCAAGACCGAGCAGGCCTATCGGCGAGGCTCGGCCCTGGCCAAGCGAAGAGAGTTGATGGACGAATGGGCTGAATATTGCGGAAACTCCTGCGTTGCAGCGGCTCCGGCATGACGGAGGCGGAAGATCACGCCCCGCCGACGCTCAAGTGGTGGCGCACCTGTTTCAAGCGGCTCGACGGCTCCGTCGATGTCCTCGATGACGACTGGGGCCTCTCGCTCGCGCGCATCTACAGGCTGAAAGGCGGGCCGCAAGATGGGCGGTGGGCTTGGTTTGTTCAGGTATTCCCCGATTCCACGCCCGGCAACGGCGGAACGGGTTCCGCCGCCGACGGACGCGAGGCGCGCGAAGCCTGCGAGGCTCGGCTGCCGTCCGCTATTCAGCGAGCGCTTGCCTCCGGGCTAAAATCTTGAACGGCGACTCGCCTAAGGCGCTGCTGCTGCCGTGAAATAACTGCTTCACGTTGAGGCTGGCGAACGCGGTGCAGGTGTTTGATGCGGAGCCCCAAGAGTCCGCTTGCGGCCGATGATCGTCGGCCGGTAAAACCACAGGCAGAGATGTGTTCGAGGCCCAAATGGCGAAGACACCCAAGTTCCCGTCGGTAGACGAAAAAAAGGTGCGCAGCCTGCTGGAAAAGTATCGCTGCCCCGTGCCGTATCACGTGGTTCGGTTCCGATTTATGGGCAACATCGCAATACCTGAAATGTCCGCGTCGCCGCTGGAGGTCGTCAAAAGTCTCTGGGGACGCGAGTTGCCTGAATTCGAAAACATGGAAGCATTGAACGATCTGCTGGGCATTCTGGTCAATGGGCTCTGGAACAACCTGACGCGGCATCAGAAGCGCGCCGAACCCTTCCGTCTGTTAAGAGCGCCAGTCGAACCGACGCGGGAGGGGCTTGCCACCCATGCCTTGATGCGCCAACAGGAGATCGATGGATTCGTCGACGGGCTGTTCAATGGGCGGGAAGAAGTCCACCTTCCCGAAAAGGCTTGCGGCTCGATGGATGTACTCAGCGAACTGCGCGCCATGCTCGCGGGCATCCACGCGCTCGTGACGGACGACGCCAAGATTGCGTCTGGCAGAGAGTTCGCCGCGACTCTGAAGCGCGTACAACAACTGACGCCGATCATCGAGCGAGAAATGAATGCGGTCGTGCTGGCCTGCCTGCGGGCGCGTCGACAGGCGCTGAAATCACCCGACTTCTCGGGACCGACGTTCCACTAAGGGCCGTCCAAGATTAAGTGCGCCTGTTCTTAAGGAAGCTCGCCTCTGGAACATCCGAAAAGGCGGCGCGATTGAGAACGCTGCGCAATTCGACTCGTGATTGTAAATCATCTATCGCCTTCGAGCGGCTGGCTTGATCTTGCCCGCAACGCCTCATAAAGCTCCCCCGGTCCAAGCAATACTTCTTTCAGTCCTTCACGCACGCGCTCGCTTTCCAGCGCCTGCTTGCTCATGGCGTTGTGCGCCGCAAGCGCGTCCATGATCGCGCTCATGATCTCGGACGCGAGCGTGGGGGAATTGGCGAACTGCGCCTTGGAGTTGTTAGCGGCCTGCGTGACCAGCTCATCCGATTCGAGCAGCTTCCCTTTGATGACGTTGTTCACGTAGACGAGTTGATCGTCGTCGGTCAGGTCGCCATCAAAGAGGCCGTTTACGCGCTCGATGATCTCGGCCAGTCGCGCTTTCTCCTTTTCGTTGATCGCGCCGGAGCCCGCTTCCGTGAGCGGCGCGAGCTTGGGAGCGTCGCCGCCACCCAGTGTCAAAGGCTGCTTGCCCTGTGATTTCAAGCTATGATGGGTCAGCTTAACCTGACTAAGATCCACGCCCTCCCGCTCCCGGCCGAACTCCAGCAGCGGCGTCAGGCGCCGATAGAAGATGAAGCGCTTCTCTATGGCCGTGGAGCCATAGTCGAACATTTGCGACAGGAAGCTATACATCCGCAGGAACGCGCCCATGTCGTTCTTGAACAGAACGAGCGCCTCGATCTCGTCCTGGGACTGTCTCGCGCCGTTATCGTCTCCGCGCTCGCGGGCGGCGATCATCCGTTCGCGCGCGCTCTTGAAGCGCCTCAGCAAGCGGTCGGCGACCGGATTAATGGCCGCTACGAGGTCGCCCTGTCGGGATTTCGGGTTCATTTCGACCACCGCGACGCGATCGACCTCGAAGTCATCGTAGTAGCCCGTCGCGTCGAGTTTCGCCCGAAGGTTATAGACGAGGTTCGGGTCCGTGACGGCCTCAAGTTCCGCTGTCTCGTAGTAGGTCTTGAACGCTTTCAAAATTTCATCGGCGCTGTTCATGAAGTCGAGGACGTAGGTCGTGTCCTTGCCCTCATGCGCTCGATTGAGTCGGGACAGCGTCTGCACGGCCTGAATGCCCGCAAGCCGCCGGTCGACATACATGCCGCAGAGCAGAGGCTGGTCGAAGCCAGTCTGAAATTTATTGGCGACGAGCAACAGCTGATAGTCCGGCCCCTTGAACGCATCGGCGATGTCCCGCCCGCTCAGCGCCGGGTTCAACTGCTTGCTGTTTTCGGCGAAAGGATCGGGACCGGACTCCGGGTCGTTGACCTCGCCGGAAAAGGCCACCAGCGCGCCGATCCTATATCCCTTGGACTTGATGTATTTCGTTATCGCGATCTGCCAGCGGACGGCCTCCTTGCGGCTCGCCAAAACCACCATCGCCTTCGCCCTGCCGTCGAGTAGCGGCGCGACGTTCTCGCGGAAATGTTCGACGACGATCTGGACCTTCTGGCTGATGTTGTAGGGGTGCAGCCGCACCCAGCTCATGATGCCCTTCATCGCGGCATCGCGCTCAACCTCTTTGTCGTCCCATTCCTTGCCGCCGCTGGCGAGGCGGAAGGCGAGCCGGTAGGGCGTATAGTTCTTGAGCACGTCGAGGATGAAGCCTTCCTCGATCGCCTGTCGCATTGAATAGACATGGAAGGCTTGTGGCAGGTTATCCGGTCCTGCGGGTTCGCCCGGCCTCGGCCGGCGGCCGAAAAGCTCAAGCGTCTTGGTCTTTGGCGTCGCCGTGAACGCGACATAGGTGATGCCGGGTTCGGCAGCGCGGGCGGCCATCTGGGCGGCGAGCACGTCCTCGGCGCTGATTTCGCCACCATCTTCAAGGGCCGCGATCTCTTCCTGCGAGAGCACCTTCTTGAGCATCGCCGCCGTTGCGCCGGTTTGCGAGGAATGCGCCTCGTCGGCGATGACGGCGAACCTCTTGCCCTGCGTCGCGGCCTGCTCGCGCACGGCTTCCAGCGCGAACGGGAAGGTCTGGATCGTGCAGACGATGATCTTCTTGCCCTGGGCCAGCGCCTCGGCGAGCTGGCCGCTTTTGCTGGCGCCCTCGCTCTTGATTGTCGCCACCACGCCCTTGGTGCGCTCGAAATCCGCCAGCGCTTCTTGCAGTTGCCCGTCGATCACATTGCGGTCGGAAACGACGATAACGGTCGAGAACAGTTTGTCGTTCTTGGCGTCGTGCAGGTCCGCGAGGAAATGGGCAGACCACGCGATGGAGTTGGTTTTGCCCGACCCCGCCGAGTGCTGGATCAGATATTTGCCGCCGGCGCCTTCCGTCAGGACCGCCTGCACGAGCCGCCGCGTCGCATCGAGTTGATGGTAGCGCGGGAAGATGATCGACTTGATCTGCTTCTTCTCGTTGCGCTGCGTAACGATGTAGCGGCCGAGGATTTCGAGCCAGGAATCCCGCCGCCAGATTTCCTCCCAGAGATAACTTGTGGGGTGGTCGTTCGGGTTCGGCGGATTGCCCTTGCCGCCTTGGTCGCCCTTGTTGAAGGGGAGAAAGCGCGTCTGCGGGCCGTCGAGCCGCGTGGTCATATGGACTTCGCTGTTGCTCACCGCGAAGTGGACGAGCGCTCCGCTCGGGAAGGCGAGCAGCGGCTCCGCATTCTGGCCCTTGGGTCTGGGGTGACGATCGAAGCGATACTGGTCGATGGCGTCTTGAACGCTCTGGGTGAAATCCGTCTTGAGTTCGACGGTCGCGACCGGCAGACCGTTCAGAAACAGCACGAGATCAATGGCGTTCTCGTTCGCCGTCGAATAATGGACCTGTCGGACAACGCGCAGGCGGTTGGCGGCGTAGCACGCGAGAATGTCGGCGTTCATCGCCAGCGCCGGTCTGAACTGAGCCAGGGTGAGAGGCGCCCGCAGGCCGATCAATTCGACACCGTGCCGCAACACGTCGAGCGCGCCCCGGTCGTCGAGCTGCTTGCGGAGGCGATCCAGCAGCACGCTCTCCGCCGCTGCGCCATGGTTCTTGGTCAGTGTCTCCCATGCCTTGGGCTTCGTGGCCTCGATCCAGGCGACGAGGTCGGGGGCGAACAGAGCGCGGGCGCGATCATATCGCCCCGCCGCGCCGGCCTCATAAAGCCAACCGCTTGCCGCGAGGCTGTC
This sequence comes from Methylocystis sp. KS32, assembly GCA_002862095.1. Lineage (GTDB taxonomy): Bacteria > Pseudomonadota > Alphaproteobacteria > Rhizobiales > Beijerinckiaceae > Methylocystis. The sequence continues at coordinate 1,216,949 of PHSQ01000001.1, forward strand.
GCAGACTTCGTCCTCGAAACTGATTTCTTTGTGGAGGTTCATGCGCCGGCCCCGCCATCTGGCGATCTCGTGTTCTCTTGTCTCCGGAGCTTTCCGATCACCCTGCTCAGAGCCGTATGCAATACGGCCATGGAGCGCCGAAGGTGGTGGAGGTCGACATGAAATTCGTCGTCGAGAGGCGCCTTTCGCTTTGATTTGGCGTCCCAGTTTTCAGCATAACGGAAAGCCGTCGAGTTCGGGTCGACCTTGGCGATTTCTTTCAATCTCGTGGTTATCCAGGCAGGAACCTCCTGCCCATACTGCGCCTTGCAGCGCCGCGCGAAGGTGTCGGCGAGCTGATCCAGCTTATGGCCGTCGGCATCGCCGCCCATCGCGCATTTCAAAATCAATTCAATCGAATGACGATAAAGAAACATGGTCGGATAAACCAGCGTGTAGTCCGCGACGTCCTTGTTTACAATGGCGTCTGCCAACTGGTTGGCTGCATCGAGGAATTGTTGAGAAAGCTCGGGCTTCGTCGGATAGGTCATAGGCTCAAAGAGAAAGCCATGCGGACCGGACCATTCATCCTCCCTTTGGATGTCCTCAAACGAATGATTGAACAGCGGGCGCATCATGGCCAACTCCAAATCGCAGGCGTCCTCCATCAAGCAGTCAGCGCATCCATAAACCGCCGCACACGGGGATTCGTCCATGTTCTCGCCGTTAGAGAGTTTTTCCATTATGCCGCCGCCGCAGCCAAGGGCGCAAGGCCGCGCACGTCGATTTTGCCGGTGACGGCGGCGGAGATCAGGGCGCTGCGGCGTTCTTGCAGCAGGGCGATCGCCCTTTCGGCGGCGTCGGTGAGCGTGTCGATCTTCGCCGTCTCGCGGTCGAGGAAGGCGGCGATGGCATCCTGTTCCGATTGTAGGGGAAGAGGAACTTTGAAACTGTATAAGTTATCCATCGTTAGCTGGTTGATCGTAGAAGTCAGAAACAGCGCAGACTGATACGCAAACAACTCTGAATTGAAAACGAACCTGAGAAAATTATGAAATTTGCTCCTAAATATCATCATGAACGCGCCAAAAGTCATTCCCTCTGACTGTCGCGTTATGGGCGCGTTCTTGCCAATTAGTGCTCGGCTCCCGTTTCTGGAACATATGAGGATGTCTCCGATACGAGTTCTAAGCCGTTCGGGAATATTTGATCGAACGTATACGTTGTCCTCAAGTGTGATTACTCCACCCTGCACATTTGAGGACCGTAACACTAATGTTCCGTCTCCCCGAGCGACAATATCCGCGGGATCGTAGGTCAGACCATTCATCGCCAGGCCAACATATCGGAGTTGCTTGACCTCCCAATGCGCCGGCACCTCTCCAAGCCATTCGACGCCGCTGTCCTTCATCGGCGCGTGGGGGTTGAGGCCCTTGGTGACGGCGTGGGAGATGACGGCCTGCCGCTTCTCCTTGAGCAGCGCGATCAGCCGCTGTTGCTCCGCCACCAGCGCGTCGATCTTCGCCGTCTCGCGGTCGAGGAAGGCGGCGATGCGGGATTGTTCGGGTAACGAAGGCAGCAGGACAGGCATCCGCGAATGATACTGCGGATCAATGTCCCACTGATTTACTCTGATACCCTTTGATAGAGCTAGATACGCCGCGGTGTATCGGGGTGAGCGCATTAGGTAATGGAGATACCGAGGGCTCTGAGTGTGCAACGCCTTGTATACAAAGTAGGCTGGACTGACAATTCCCCGATGTTCAGATATTCCAACTGAACCCTGCCAAGCCTTCATCTTATTAATTGCTAAGTCCCCAGGCTCCACAAGCTGATAAGAGTCCAGGTCATCGGAAGGTTTGTTGAAGTTGTCATCCCGCGATGATTTCACGATCACGCCGTAGTCTCGATACACAGATAACAGCTCTTCCTCAGGAAAGCCGGTCCGCTTCACTCGGCGGAACAGACTCCATAGTGGGGGCATCGTCCAATATGCCGGGACATCCCCCAGCCAATCAACTCCACTGTCCTTATACGCCTCATATCGCGGGAAGCTCATTTACCGTCTCCCTTGCGGCGTGAGCCCTTCTCGCTCTTTCCCCGAACGAGCCGTCGCCCCTTAACCGCCTCGGCTTCCGCCCGTCGTAATTCCGCGTCGATTTCCTGTTCGTAATCGATTTCGGCGGCGCAGCGCTCAGCCTCTTTGCGCGCGGCGTCGAAGGTCCCGTAGCGTTCATCGACGGTTTTGAGCATCCGATCATGGCTGATCGCGCCAGCGTGGGTAAGAATCTCGCGGTCCGCCAGTCTCAAATATTGATCCACAAAGCTGGACCATTCCGCCATGGTGGTTTGCTGGCGGCGCTCGGCGCGGTCGGCGCCGAGATCGAGAAAGGCCGAAACTAGCCGATCGAGTTCGCGCGCTTCGGCCTCGGTCAGATAGTTCTTGGCGATGACCACATCGCCCTTGCGCACCCGGCTTCCCGCCCAGGACGTAAGGCCCATATTGGCCTTCGATGGATCGGCGCGCATAAGGATCAGCTCGGCGGCCGTGTGGCCGGCGACCGCCCAGAGCATCTTGTTCTGGATGGTCTGGAAAAACCTACGCGCCGTCTCGTCGGCGCCGTCGTAGTCCGCCGCCGTGGCGAACAGGTCGCGAACCTTCTGATAGAAGCGTTTCTCCGACGCCCGGATTTCCCGGATGCGCTCCAGCAACTCGTCGAAATAGTCGAACCCGCCAATGGGCTCTTTCAGACGTTGTTCGTCGAGCGCAAAGCCCTTGATCAGATAGTCCCGCAAAACAGTCGTCGCCCAGCGCCGAAACTGACTGCCGCGCGGGCTGCGTACGCGGTAGCCGACCGCGAGAATCATTTCCAGACGGTAGACCGTGATGCGCCGCTGGACTCGCCGTCCGCCCTCGGACTGAACTGTCAAAGATTCTTTGACAGTTGCCTCGGGGCTCAATTCACCCTCGTCCAGAATATTTCGGATATGGACGCTGATGTTCTGCTTGGTGGCCTGAAACAGCTCCGCTATTTCAGCCTGGCTGAGCCAAACGGTTCCGTCCGTCACTTCGAGCCGCAGTCGGGTTCGGCCGTCTTCGGTGTTGTAGAGGATGATTTCGCCGCTCATGCCGCCAGCCCCTCGATCATCGCCTTGATTCGGGCAGTGACTTCGGCGAGCTCGGCGTCGATTTCGCTGAGCGGACGCGGCGGTTCAAATACATAGAAGTGCCGGTTGAAGGGTATCTCGTAGCCGGTCTTCGTCTTTTCCGCGTCGATCCACGCATCGGGCGCGTGGGGCAGAACCTCGCGCTTAAAGTAGGCTTCAACGTCTTCGGACAGCGGCACATTTTCCGTGTCGCGCAAGGAACTGTCGGCCTGCGGCTTGCCTTTCTGCTTGCCTTTGGTCCCGAGAACGATCTTGCCCTTTTCGTCGCGCAAGGGCCGCTCCACCGTGATCGTGCGGTAGCCGAAGGCTTCATTGGGAAAGATGCGCGAGAGGGGCGCCAATTTGACCTTGCCGCCATCGGGAGCCAGCGGCGGCTCCTCATCCGCAAGGACGATCTGGCGGCAGACTTCCTTGCCCTCGCCATCGAACGTCGTCGCGAGCCGCGCCTCGACAAAGTTGCCGAACAGCCGCGTCACATCTGCAATCTGCTCCTCGCTCATTTCTTTGCGTTTGGAGCCGAGACTCTTGCGCATCTTGCGCCAGAAGGACGAGGCGTCGATGAGCTGGACCTTGCCCTTGCGATGCGCCGGCTTGCGGTTTGAGATAATCCAGACGTAGGTCGAAATGCCGGTATTGTAGAACATGTCGGTCGGCAGACCGATAATGGCCTCTACAAGGTCGTTCTCCAGCACATAACGGCGGATTTCGCTCTCACCCGATCCCGCGCCGCCCGTGAACAGCGGCGAGCCGTTCAGCACGATGCCGAAGCGGCTGCCGCCGTCTTGCGCCGGCCGCATCTTCGAGACGAGGTGCATCAGAAACAACATGGAGCCGTCCGACACGCGCGGCAGCCCTGGCCCGAAGCGGCCGTTGAAGCCTTGGGTTTCGTGTTCCCGGCGGACTTCCTTCTCGACCTTCTTCCACTCGACGCCGAAAGGCGGATTGGAGAGCATATAGTCGAATTTGCGGCCTGTATGGCCGTCGTCGGACAGAGTGTTGCCGGCGACGATATTGCCGACATCCTGTCCCTTGATGAGCATGTCCGCCTTGCAGATGGCGTAAGATTCGTCGTTCAACTCCTGCCCGAACATGGTGCGCCGCGCCTTGGGGTTCATTGCCTCAAGATGCTCGTCGGCGATGGAAAGCATCCCGCCAGTGCCGGCGGCGGGATCGTAGATCGTGCGCACGACGCCGGGCTTGGTCAGCGCCTCGTCGTCCTCGACGAAGATCAGATTGACCATGAGCCGGATGACCTCGCGCGGCGTGAAGTGCTCGCCGGCCGTCTCGTTCGAGATTTCCGCGAACTTGCGGATCAATTCCTCAAAGACGAGCCCCATGGCGTGGTTGTCCACAGCCTCGGGGTGCAGGTCGATCCCGGCGAATTTTTCGGCGACCTGATACAGCAGCCCGTTCTTGGCGAGACGCTCGATTTGGGCGGCGAAGTCGAAGCGCTCGAAAATATCCCGCGCGGAGGGCGAGAAGCCTTGAACATAGGCGAACAGATTCTCGCGAATATGGTCCTGGTCGCCCATGAGCTTGCGCATATCGAGCGGCGAGGTGTTGTAGAAACTCTGCCCGGCCTTGCGCAGGAGGAAGGGGTCGGGGGTCAGCCCCGCCTTTGTCTTTTCAGCTAATTCCGCCAGGACCGCCGCCTTGGTTGGCTCCAGCACGCAGTCGAGGCGGCGCAGGACCGTGAAGGGCAGGATGACCTTGCCATATTCGGACTGTTTGTAGTCGCCGCGCAGAAGGTCAGCTACGGCCCAGATGAAGGCGGAAAGGGACTGGTGGTTCACTTTTGACGGGACCTGAAGGCGCGAGGGTGATCGGGGCGCGAAACGCAGCTCCGACTCAAAGAAGTGCGAGTATCGTCGCCGCTCCGACGACCGGCAAGCCCGAGAGGGCGATGAAGTGAAATCTTCATCCCAGACCGGAGGCCCGGCGCGGCGGCGGGACCCGGCTGACAAAGCGGCAGGCGCGCCCGATGGTTTTGCCTCGACTGGCGGCTAATCAACTCGATCGGTCGCCAGACTGCCGCTTGCCGCGCGGAATCCTGTGTGATACGTGACGCTCCATGACACACCTTTTCGCAAACTCGACGCACAAAGCGATACGCGGCGCCAATCGGCGCCCGCGCGTCATATTTTGCATGCGCGCTTTTTATTCAATGACTTCAGGGGACTGACGCTTCCGGCCCGCCCCCTGCCAGACAGGGAGGCATCGAGATGGCCGACGACGAAAAAAACGACAGACAGGCGGGCGACGCCGCCGACTTGATCCAAACCTACTTCACCGATCTGACGCGGGCCGCCATCGACGCACAGGCCAATTTCGCACTGAAAATTTATGGCGTTGCGGCCCAGACAGCGCGTGGCCTGCGCTCGCCTCAGGCTCCCCGCGAGGACTGCGGCGCGAGGTCGAAGACAAGCGATGCAGACCAGCAGTCGTCTCGCCGAGACTGGCGGAAGGAATTTGACGCCGTCAAGGAGAAAAGCCGCGAGGCGGAAGAACGCGAGATCACCAAGATCGACGAGGTTCTCGGGGAGGAGGAGCGCGCCGGCAAGCGCGACGACGATGTCGTCGAGAACGGCGAGGCGAGGAAGGTGTGGCGCGCCAACAGGCCGCCGCAGCGCCGGGTCTGCGTGTTCGATTTTCGCAAACTCAAAGCGCCGACGAAGGGCGAGACCGCCGACGTCGTGCTCGACGCCGCGCGCAAGCTGTCGAGGGGCCGGCTTTTGGCTGGTCCACGCGACGGGGCGGCGGCAGACGAGGCGATCGCGGAGCTTTACGCGGAGTTCCCGTGGTTTCAGGTTGTCCTGGCTGATCTATTGGCGCAACTGCGCGCGGCGGCGGAAAACGGCGACGGCGCCGCGTTCCGCCCCATGTTGCTCGTCGGCCCGCCCGGCGTCGGGAAGACCAGGTTCGCGACCCGGCTCGCGTCCGCGCTCGGCGTGCATTTTGAGAGACACGATTGCGCCGGACAAGATGACGTGCGCGCGCTTGCCGGCACGGCGCGCGGATGGGCGTCGGCGGAGTTCGCCGCCCCCGTCAGGGCTTTGCTCTCCTGCGATCATGCCAACCCTTTGTTGTTCCTCGACGAAATAGAGAAGGGCGGCGTGCGTTGGAAACACTATCGTCCGTCGTCGTTGGTCTTGCCTTGGCTCGAGCCGTCGAGCGCCGCGACCTGGCAAGATCCGTTGCTGATGGCGCCGGTCGATCTGTCGCGCGTCCTTTGGATCTTCGGCGCGAACGACCTCCATGGCCTGCCCGCGCCATTCCTGTCGCGCGTGTCGATCTACAAAATCCCCACGCCGGGGCCGGAGCATTTCGACGCGCTGTTCGCCTCGATCGTCGCCGACATCGAGGCGGATGAGCGCAAACGCGCCGGGTCGTTATGGATGATGAAAGACGAGGACGTGGAGGAGCGCGACACGCTTGAGCCGGAGGCCATCGAATATCTGCGCGCGCGTTTTATGCAGGAACGCTTGTCGCCGCGCGAGTTGGCGCGTCTGGTGAAACGGGCCGCCGACGCGACCCCGCGCAAACGCGCTGTCGCCGTGCATTGAGGTTTGCCATGCGATTGCTCGTGCTGTCCGATTTGCATGTCGAGTCCACGGGCTGGCAAGTTCCAGCGGATCTGCCGCCCTTCGATGTTGCGATCCTTGCCGGCGACATCGATAAATCGCCGCGGCGAGCGATCGGCTGGATGGCCAGCCAGGACGGACTGGCCGGCCATCCCATTCTATATGTGCCCGGCAATCATGAGTTTTACATGGGCGAGATCAGCGACCGCCTTGGCGAGGGCCGCGCCGCTGCGCGTCATTCCGGAAATGTTGTGCTGCTCGACCGGGCAACCGCCGTGATCGACGGCGTGCGCTTCGTGGGCGCCATCTTGTGGACCGATTACCAGATCCACGGCCTGCGCGACGAGGCGATGAGCCACGCCGCCGTTGGCGTACGCGATCACTATACGATTCGCCTGCGTGAAGAGGCTGGCGACACGCGAACCTTCATGCCGGGCGACGCCCTCGCGCGCCACGAGGCCGATCTTGTCTTCATCGAGGCGACGCTTTCGACGTCTTTCGACGGGCCGACGGTCGTCGTCACCCATCACGCTCCGCATCCCGGATCGCTCGCGCCGCGCTTCGAGAACGACCTGGTGAGCGGCGCTTTCGTGAGCGATCTAACGGCGACGATCGAGCGCGGGCGACCCGCGGTCTGGATTCATGGCCACACCCACGACAGCTTCGATTATCGCGTCGGCGAGACGCGGATTGTCTGCAATCCGAGAGGTTATGGCCGATGGCAGTCGGAAAACGGCGCCTTCGATGGGCGCCTCATTGTCGAAATTTGAACAGAGCGATGGCGGTCTTCTTCTAACGTAGAATAGCGAGTCCCAGAAAAACGATCGCCGCCCCAGCGGCGAGCGCCGCAGCCACCAGCGCCACAGTCACGGCTGTTTGCGCCTGAAGGGAGACGTCGCGAATTTGCCGCGAGGCGTCGATGTTGATGGCATATATCGCCACAACAACGGCCCTCATTGGGTCTCCGCGTGGCACTTCGGCCACATGACAGATCGCCGCCACGCGAGCTACATCGTCGTCGCCAGGCTCGCACCCAGTTACCAGGCGCATGATCTCGCGTGTATCGCTCGCGTTCGTGTTCATGTTGCCGTCTCTATATAATTCCGTTCAGGGCCGCGCCCACGTCCGAGCGATAGCGTCGGATAGCGCTCCGTTCGGCAATTGTAAAATGCGCGGCGGCGTCGGCAAGGCGGATTCGCTCGTTTGTCAACCGATCGGCAATGCGATCGTTCAGTTCCGGCCATACAATCACGGCCGAGCAGTCCGATTTCACCTTGCTTCCATTGAAAAGCGCAAATTTCTCAGGCGAACCGAAAAACGTATTGACTACGGCGTAGACCGGCGCCCCTTGCGATCCATCGATTTGACGGCGCAAAAGTTCCAGACTGTCTCTCTGACGATTAATCGGAAATAGCACGATAATCTCGCGGGACGTTGCGTCGGCGACGTCGCGAATTATCGACCAGTAATCGATCAGCGGCGCCAGCCCGCGCGCCGCCGTGTTAATGACAATGTAGCCGTCCACGTTCTCAATCACGTTCGCCGCCTCGATGAACCCAGATTCGTCGTCCATTGCCGCTGTGCAAATCTCCGCATTCGGGGCTCCGTTGAGGACCTTGGCTGCATCGGGATTAGTAGAGTCCGATTCAACAAGCGTGACTCGTTCGCCGCGCGTAAGCAAAGCGTCAATGACACCAAGAGACACAGTGCTCTTGCCAACGCCTCCCTTTCCTCCGCTGATGATGACGATCTTGTTCGTGTTCATATCAAACGTGCCTCGTGTCTGGGATGATTTCAAATGATCCGGTCTGGCGCGGGCGCGGCGGAGACGGCGGCGCGATTGGCTCCGCGTTCACATGAGTGTTGTCTGCCTCACTCGTCACAGTAACCGGCTGATCGTTCACGACAGCGCTCTGCGGCGCTTTCGTCTTTTTACGTTCGCGCGTTGTTTTCGAGACAGATTTCGCGACCGGCTTCGCTCCGCGCGCCGTTTCCGTGATGCTCTTCGGTAACACTGGCAGCCCGTTTTGCTTGAGAACATAGGCGATCTGCGCGGCTGAATATCCCGCGTTCATCACCTCGCGAATCTTCTCCTTCATGGCTGACAAAACTGCACGCTTGCCGCCCCGCTCTACGGCTCCCGGCTTTTCGTTCTTCCTCATATTGTCGAGCGCCGCGGAGAGGCGTTGGCTCCACTCTTCAATGTCGTAATTCTCCTGTTTGGTCGTCATGCATATCTCCCGTTGGCGTGCCGTTCTCTGTAATGTAGTTTAGCAACGCGACTTCGTCAATGAGGTGTCCAAAGCATATATCTAGGTGTTTTTAATTATCTCAATGTATCTATCAGTATAATTTAAGGTGTCCGTCTTGATATTTGCGTTTAGCTCACTTATTTTTTGCGTATCTTGTCCATAGTGGTCGGCCAAAATAGGCCGGATGGCCCATGGAATACATTTCGCGGCAAGCCGCTCATGTATTCCATGGGACGGTCACTTCCTCGGGCTCCGCCCTCGTCAGCGACCTCACATCCGGCGGGGGGCGCGGCCCCCTCGACCCCGCTCACTCGGCTTCCTCAATGGGCGCAAGCCCATCTCGGAAACCTCGTTCGCCCGCGCCTTCGGCGCGAAGGACACCTTTCTTTATTGAGGACACCACGCATGGCGAAGGACACCGTCACTCGAAGAAGACCGCCCACGCGGAAGGCCCGCGACAAGCATCACACGTCGATCATGTCCTTGCGACTTCCCCTTGCCGACTTGGACAAGATTCGCGCCGATGCGGCAGCGGCTGGCCTTTCCGTGAGCGAGGTCGTTCGACGCCGCTATTTTGGCGTCGCGATAAAAGCGCGTGTCGATCATCAGACGATCAGCGAACTGCGCCGCTTGGGCGGTCTCGTGAAACACGTCAGCGGAGCCGGAACATGGACACCAGAGGCGCGCGCCGCGCTCAACGCCGTCGCCGCCGCCGTCAATCGCGTTGGTGATTCGATATGATCGCCAAAAAGATCCACAGAGATTCAGCCGGGCGGACGGCAGCCACGCAAATCGCAGCGTTGGTCAATTATATCTTCGCAGGTGACCTCGACGATCCTACCGACAAGCTAGTCGCGAGCGGCTTTATGAATCTCTATTCGGATTCAGCGAAGGCCGCCGTTGCGGAAATGACAGCGCTGTCGATGTCGGCGCCGAAAAGCAAAATGCCAGTCAGTCATTGGGTAATTAGCTGGAAGCAAGGCGAAGCGCCAACCGTCGATCAGGCTCGCCAGGCCGTCGAGACGTTCGTTCGTGAAACCGGATTCCGCGGGCACCAGATCGTTTGGGGCATGCACGGAAACACGTCGAATCGGCACGTTCACGTAGCGATCAACAGGATTCACCCAGAGTCGGAACGTGTCGTGAAACCGAATAGGGGATTTGATCGTTTGGCAGCGCAACGCGCAATTGCTTACGTCGAACACGCGCAGGGGTGGTCTCATGAACGCAACTCCAAATACATGGTCGACGATTTTGGACGCATACACGAAAGGAAAGCCAGTGCGGCGACGAACACGGAAGCCGACGGTGAACGGTTCCTGCCGGACTACAGGGCGCGCGGAGCCGAGCTACGGCAGGGTGTAAAATCACACCAGCGAATTGCAAACGAAGAACTTGCAGCGGTAATCCGCGACGCAAAGACGTGGGCCGAGTTGCACACGAGTTTTGCCTACCACTGCGCAACCTATGAGTTGTACGGCGGCGGCGCCGTCATCAAAATGAACGGCGCGACGATCAAGGCGAGCACTATTGGAGCCTCGCCCAAAAAGCTGTCGAGGCGACTCGGCCCCTTCCAGCCTTGCGATCCGTCCATTTCCGCCGTCGTCGCCGCCGCGCCGACGATTCCGCTACAGCCAATCGACGCGGAAGGCGCCGCCTATCACGAAGAGAGGGCCGTGGTGAATGACGCGCGACGGCGCGCGCGAGCGAAACTCGACACGAGAATCGACGCTATGCGCGAGGCGCTAAAAGTGCAGCAGCGCGCCGAGCGCGACTCGGCTTTGCAAGGATCATGGGAAGGCAAGGGGAACGAACGCAACGCTATTGAGGCAGTCATTGCTGAAAAGCACAAACGCGAACGCGACGAGTTGCAAGCCAGCATCAAAAGAGAGCGCGAGGCGTTACGCGAGTAGTATCCCGATTTCCCGGACTTCAACGCTTGGAAAAAACTGCACGCCGGCGCCGAAACGCGGTCTGAAACAATTAGCGCTATAGAACAAACGCGAGAGGATGACATGGCCTCTGGGACGCCCACAGAAAAGCATGAGCAAACCGCCCCCGCAGCGAGGGACTCTCGCGCTTTTTTGCCGGTCGGCGACTTGCTGAAACTGCACGCTGAAGATCGCCTTTTGTTGGCTGGAAAAATCCGCAAGGCGCTCGAAAATGGGGACGCGAACGCAGCGAGAGCGGCAGCCAAGAAGGCTATGAACCGCGCCGGGATTGCCGGAGGCTCCAACCCTTGAGAGGATGGAGCCATGGATACGAAGAAGAAGACATCGAACAGATTTTCACCTGAGGTTCGGGAACGGGCAGTTCGGATGGTGCTCGAGCACCGCGGCGATCATGCCTCGCAATGGGCGGCGATCGCCTCGATCGCGGCGAAGATTGGCTGCACGGGCGAGACGTTGCGGAACTGGGTCCGCCAGGCAGAGCGCGACTCGGGCGCCCGCCCTGGCGCGACGACGGATGAACGCGAGCGGATCAAGGCGCTGGAGCGCGAGAACCGCGAGCTGCGGCAGGCCAATGAGATCCTGCGAAAGGCGTCGGCTTATTTTGCGGCGGCGGAGCTCGACCGCCGCTCGAAACAATGATCGCCTTCATCGACGATCAGCGGGACAAGCATGGGGTCGAGCCGATCTGCAAGCTCTTGCCGATTGCCCCTTCCACCTATTGGGCGCATGCGGCGCGCCGGCGCGACCCCGCGAAAGCGTCGGCCCGGGCGCGTCGGGATGTGAACCTTCGCAAGGAGATACGGCGCGTCTACGACGAGAACTTCCAGGTCTATGGCGTGCGCAAGGTGTGGAAGCAGTTGGACCGCGAGGGCGAAAAGGTCGCGCGCTGTACGGTGGCGCGGCTTATGCGGAGCATGGGGTTGCAAGGGATCGTGCGTGGGAGGCCGGTCAAAACGACGGTGAGCGACCGCAAGGCTCCATGCCCGCTCGACAAGGTGAACCGGCAATTTCGGGCCAAGCGGCCGAATGCGCTGTGGCTCTCCGATTTCACTTATGTTTCGACTTGGCAAGGCTTCGTCTATGTGGCTTTCGTGATCGACGCCTTCGCTCGGCGGATCGTCGGCTGGCGCGCCTCGCGCACGGCGCATGCGGGCTTCGTGCTCGACGCGCTCGAGCAGGCGCTGCATGATCGTCGGCCGGTTCACGGCGGTGGCCTCGTCCATCATAGCGACCGCGGCGTTCAATACGTCTCTATAAAATACACAGAGCGCCTCGCCGAGGCCGGCGTCGAGCCCTCGGTCGGCAGCGTCGGAGACAGCTACGACAACGCGCTCGCCGAGACGATCAACGGACTCTACAAGGCCGAGCTGATCTGGCGAAAGGGGCCGTGGCGAAACTTCGAGGCGATCGAGTTCGCCACGCTCGAATGGGTCGACTGGTTCAACAATCGCAGACTGCTCGAGCCGATCGGAAACATTCCGCCGGCAGAAGCCGAAGCGCGCTACTATGCGCAAATCGAGGGACGCGCCTTGGCGGCGTGACTCAAACGAAATGGCCTCCGGCAATCCCGGCGCGGTTCAGCCTTGGCGGTCGGGAAATTGCGCGTAGTTTTTGCCCTGTCCCGAAAAGTCGGCGTAAATCTCGAAGCAATGGCCAACGTCGCAGACAATGAGAAAGGGAGGCCAGCCCTCGGACAAGGGCAGCGCCTTGGCGTAGTCTTCCGCCTGCCGGCGGGCGTTCATCATCAGCGCGTCCCAGGCGCGCGAGGCGTTGCGTTTTCCGCGCGGCGTGGGGGTCGCCTCCTCCGCCGCCAGCAGGTCGGCTTGATCGGGTAGCGCCTTCGCGCCGCCCGGCCGCCGGCTTTGCTTGGCCTCCAGCACGAAAGAGCCGCGCTTATAGAGGTCGATTCGCCCGCGCGCGGTGGAGCCGTCCGGTTCGCGGAAGGTGACGGCGCGCTCGAAGGCGTAGGCGTTGGACGCGGCGTCGTGCGAGGCTTGATCGGGGCGCGGAACCTCCAGCACGTCGCAAAGCTCGGCAAGGAAAAGCGCATAATTGGCGCGTTCTTGCCCGCCCTCGCCATCGGCCCAACGCGCGATGAAGGCTTCCAGGTCGGCGGCGGGTTTGGTCGGCATGGGCGGGCGGATCAATGGGTTGGAAAGGCGAGACGGAAGCGCGGGGCGGTTTGAGGCGTTCGCCAGAATGACAAGAAAAGCGGGGCGGATGCAATCGGGCAATCGAAATATGTTGCAAAGCTACCGTCATTTCAAACGACCCAGGAGTGTGACAAGCCGCGGATTGATCGCGTCTTCGTACCCCTCGCATCGCCGGATAGCCTTGATATAGGCGCGGAAATACATTCCTTTCGGCTTTGGGGGCATGAACCCGTCGATGATTGAGCCCAAAAACCGCAATTGTCGGGGTGCCTCTCCGCGTGGTTTGATTTTTCGCGGTGTGGTTGCATCAGGCGGGCGCTAGGCGGGGTGGAGCGCGTCGCGATATGGGCGTAGCGCTTGTGCCCGGCCAGCATGGAGAGCATCGCCGTGCCCGCAATGACGTGCGGCAATCCAGAGGCGCGCGCCAACGCCGTCATTGCGAGCCGAAGGCGAAGCAATCCAGGGGGCTGGCGCGACTCCTGGATTGCTTCGCTGCGCTCGCAATGACGGAGAGGGGATTGGCGAGACTCTGCATTGCCTCCCGCCGCGCCTTTGGCTCGCAATGACGTGCGGCAATCCAGAGGCGCGCGCCAACGCCGTCATTGCGAGCCGAAGGCGAAGCAATCCAGGGGGCTGGCGCGACTCCTGGATTGCTTCGCTGCGCTCGCAATGACGGAGAGGGGATTGGCGAGACTCTGCATTGCCTCCCGCCGCGCCTTTGGCTCGCAATGACGTGCGGCAATCCAGAGGCGCGCGCCAACGCCGTCATTGCGAGCCGAAGGCGAAGCAATCCAGGGGGCTGGCGCGACTCCTGGATTGCTTCGCTGCGCTCGCAATGACGGAGAGGGGATTGGCGAGACTCTGCATTGCCTCCCGCCGCGCCTTTGGCTCGCAATGACGTGCGGCAATCCAGAGGCGCGCGCCAACGCCGTCATTGCGAGCCGAAGGCGAAGCAATCCAGGGGGCTGGCGCGACTCCTGGATTGCTTCGCTGCGCTCGCAATGACGGAGAGGGGATTGGCGAGACTCTGCATTGCCTCCCGCCGCGCCTTTGGCTCGCAATGACGTGCGGCAATCCAGAGGCGCGCGCCAACGCCGTCATTGCGAGCCGAAGGCGAAGCAATCCAGGGGGCTGGCCCCGCTCTGGATTGCTTCGCTGCGCTCGCAATGACGGAGAAGGGATTGGCGGGACTTAAGCCTTGCTGCGCTCGCAATGACGTTCCCCTTGACCGCTCCAGTTTGTGCTTTGCGACGCAGTGCGCGCCCCGCATGTCGCGCCGACTCTTGCCGACCGACTTGTAGCCGCCCGCCATCCAACGCCATATATAGCGAAAGAACTGAGTAGTTTCCGAGTCTATTTTAGCACGCCCACTCTTGGCTATGATCGCTCATGCGGCGATGGCGCCCGTCAAGGATTTCGTCGGCGCGAGGACAACAAAAATGGCGCGAGAACAAAGACGACAGGGATCTTCATCCTGGCGAGCGACCGCCATCTTCGCGCGGCGATTTGTCATTAAAAGCAGCGATGGCTGGTTTTTTGCGATCATGGGATCGGAACCCATTGGCTGCATCGGGTTGCGGCCGGACGAGAAGGCAACGCTCAAGGACAGACCCAAAGTCGACGAGATCAAGGTCGCCAGAATCGAGAAGGGCGCGACGAAGCCGAACCGCGTCGAAGTCAAAAAATGCTCCGCCACGACGAGCTTCGCGCCGAGGCTTCCATGGCGCAAAGCTCGTCTATCGAAGGCTCCAATCCAGGCGAGGAGTTGGCGGATCAGCGGAAACCGGGCGACGCACGGCGATCGGCTTAACAACGACGTTCCGACGGGTCATTCGGAAACGCCCCGGAGGCCTCGTTATGCTGCCAGTAATTGACGATCTAGAGCGATACTGCGTCTTTCTCGATTTCGACGGCACTCTGGTGCAGATTCAGGATCGCCCGGACGATGTCCGAGTCGAGGCGTCAACGTTGCGATTTATCGAGCGATTGCAAGGGAAGGTTGGCGGCGCGTTCGCGCTGATTTCGGGAAGAGATATCGACGTTGTCGATCGGCTGTTGCACCCACTGGTGACGCCAGTCGCTGGCGTGCATGGCCTGCAACGTCGCGACGCCGAAGGCCAGCTTCATTCGCCCGTCATCGACCAACGCATCGTGGAAGCGATCGCGACCGATATCGAAGCGGCCTTTAACGAGGAACCGAGTATCATAATCGAAAAAAAGACCGGAGCGGTGGCGCTGCACTACCGGCTTCGGCCAGATTTTGAAACACGATGTCTCGCGCTCGCGGAGACAATCGTGCGCAATCAACCTGAATTACATTTGATTAAAGGGAAAATGGTTTGCGAGATCAGGATCAATGGAAATGATAAGGCCGCCGTGATCGAGGCGTTTCTGGCCGAACGCCCTTTCAAGGGCAGAATACCCATCTTTGCAGGCGACGACGCGACGGACGAAAGTGGATTCGCCGCCGTCAATGCTGGTGGCGGCGTGTCAATAAAAATTGGAGGAGGTCCTACCAGCGCAAAGTTTCGCGCCGCAGATGTTGTTGAGCTGCGCAACTGGTTTGAGGGGCTCCTGGAGGCCGCGCGAACATCGAGGGTCAAATGAGCAATCTTCAACTCGGCATTATCGGAAACTGCGCTGTCGCCGCGCTCATCGATGGCGACGCCAGCGTGGTCTGGTATTGTCTTCCCCGCTTCGATGGAGATCCGGTCTTTCACACCTTGTTAGGCGCGCCGAAGGATGCGCCAAACGATGGCGTCTTCGCTATAGAATTGGAAGATCACGTTCAAAGCGTCCAACGTTACGTCGCAAATACGGTGGTGCTCGAGACAGAGTTGCACGGCAAAAACGGGTCGGTGCGGGTTACGGATTTTGTTCCCCGGTTCCTTTGGCGAGACCGCATATTTCATCCGCAAACCTTGGTGCGCCGGCTAACGCCGATCTCAGGCAGTCCACGTGTCAGGATTCGCGTTCGCCCGCGCTTCGAGTTTGGCGCCGCCGCCCCCGTTTGCACCTATGGCTCACACCATATCCGCTATGTTGGCCCGAATACGACCCTGCGATTGACGACAAATGCGCCGGTCGATTTCATTCGCGACGAGACATTCTTCAATCTACGTGGGCCGCTGGAGTGCATACTTGGTCAAGATGAAACGCTGCGTGAAGGGATCACGCAGACCGCCGTGAGCTTCGAGGAGCGTACGCTCAGCTACTGGCGGCATTGGGTGCTTCGCTTGGCGATTCCCGTTGAATGGCAGGACGCCGTCATTCGGGCGGCCCTCACTCTCAAACTTTGCACCTACCAGCCAACCGGAGCAATTGTCGCGGCGTTGACCACCAGCATACCGGAGGGCCCGGGGACACAACGCAATTGGGATTATCGCTTTTGCTGGGTCCGCGACGCCTATTTTGTCGTTCGCGCGCTAAATCGTCTCGCGGCCGTACGCAAGATGGAGAATTATTTTCGCTGGCTGATGAATATCGTCGCCTCGTTGAACGACAACGATATCCAGCCGGTCTATGGCGTCGGGCTCGAAGCGGAGTTGACCGAGAGAATTGTGACGGCGTTGCCGGGCTATCGTGGCATGGGCCCGGTGCGTGTCGGAAACCAAGCGTATCAGCACCTGCAATATGACTCATACGGAAACGTCATTCTCGGCGTTGCGCAGGCGTTCCTTGATCATCGACTATTGTCGCCTCCGAACCGCGCCGATTTTTTGCGTCTGGAGGATATGGGCCGCAAGGTCTTGCGGCTCTATGACCAACCCGACGCGGGAATGTGGGAATTCCGGACGCGCGCGCGGATCCACACCACTTCGAGCCTGATGTGCTGGGCGGCGGCGGACAGATTGGCGCGGATCGCCCAGTATATCGGCGAAGCCGATCGCGCCAACGATTGGAGCGCAAGCGCGGACCGCATCAAACAGGTAATCCTGGAACGCGCGTGGAGTCACAAGCGCGAAGCCTTCGTTGAATACTTCGATGGCGAGTATCTCGACGCCGGCGTTCTCCTGATGATCGACGTCGGTTTTCTAGATGCGTCGGATCCACGCATGGTTTCCACCATGAAGCAATTGGAAGCGGTTCTGACGCATGGGCCGCATATGATGCGGTATGAGGCCGCCGATGATTTCGGTGTTCCCGTAACAGCTTTCAATTCCTGTTCCTTCTGGCGGATCGAAGCCCTGGCCCGCATGGGTCGCATCGAGGAGGCTCGCGAACATTTCGAAGCGCTTCTCGCGCTTCGCAACCGATTTGGTCTGATGTCGGAGGATGTCGATCCTAAAACCGGAGAATTATGGGGAAACTATCCACAAACCTACTCTTTGGTTGGGATCATCAACTGCGCGGTTCGATTGTCGCAGTCATGGGAGAAAGCGATATGAGCCGGCTGGTCATCGTATCCAATCGTGTCGCCAATCCCGAGCGCGGACAGGCTTCCGGCGGCTTGGCCGTTTCGATTCTCGACGCTCTCCGCAAGCACGGCGGGATGTGGTTCGGTTGGAATGGCGAGATAGTCGCCGATGAGGCCGACATCACTCTGACGCGTGCGGCGCACGACCATTGCACCCTTATGACGATGCCGCTCACGGAACGCGATTACAGGGAATACTACCTTGGATTTTCGAATGAGGTGCTATGGCCGGTTCACCATTATCGCCTCGATCTCGCGCATTTTACCCTGGAGGCCGCCGAAGGCTATCGACGGGTCAATGCTCGTTTCGCCGAGAAGCTGTCGGAGATCGTAAACCGGAGCGATCTCATCTGGGTGCATGACTATCATCTCATTCCTCTCGGCGCCGACCTGCGGGCGCGGGGCGTCGGCAATGAGATTGGTTTCTTCCTTCACATACCGTTTCCTCCGCCGGAGGTTCTGTCCGCGACGCCCGAACACGAATGGTTGATGAGTTCTCTTCTCGACTACGATCTCGTCGGCTTTCAGACGACTACGGACCAAGCGAACTTTTGTCGCTTCATATGCGAATCGATGGCAGGAGAAATGACGGCCCCGGACACATTGCGCGTCGCAGGAAAATGTCTGAGGGTTTCTGTCTTTCCGGTGGGAATCGACGTTGATTCATTTGTCGCCATGGCGCAAAGCTCGGAGGCCGACAACAGACTGCAACGAAGCCGGCGGGAGGCCGAACCCGGTTGTTCCGTAATCGGCGTCGATCGCCTGGATTATAGCAAGGGTTTGCCGGAGAAATTCCGCGCCTTCGGACGCCTGCTCGAAATGTGTCCCGATGGATGCAAGCCCGCGAGCTTGATACAGATAGCGTCCCCAACCCGCGACGATTTGGAGCCCTATATCGATATCCGTCGCCAACTTGAAGCGTTGTCGGGCGCAATCAATGGACACTACGGCGATTTCGACTGGACGCCCTTGCGTTATATTCACCGTGCGGTCGGACGCGAGACTCTCGCGGGCCTTTACCGCGCAAGTAGGATTGGCCTCGTCACTCCTTTGCGCGACGGCATGAATCTGGTCGCGAAAGAGTATGTCGCCGCTCAGGACGAGGCCGATCCCGGCGTTCTGGTTTTGTCTCGATTCGCGGGCGCCGCCGAGGATCTTCAAGAAGCGTTGATCGTCAATCCTTACGACATCGACGAGGTCGCCCATGCGATGCGCAGGGCGATTGAGATGACGAAGCAAGAGCGCGTCGAGCGGCATCAAGCGCTAATGGGCCGTCTTCGCCAGCATGACGCATGTAACTGGATGCTCGGCTTTCTGGCGGCGTTGAGTTCATGCCGTCAGCAACTTGCGGACGACATGGGCGCGAGACGCGCTCGGCGTCGCAACGCCAATCAGCGCCGCGGACCGCTTGCCGCTTTTTCCGGTTATGCAAGCGCATCGAATTCGAAGGGGAAGCTCATCGCTGGAACAAAGTTTGGCGGGGGGACGAGGAGTTCGAGTTAGTCGAGAACGAAGTCGCGAATTCCATTCCGAAACCATTCGCTTGTGTCGAGATTTAAGTGAAAAATGGGAGCCAGAGATCATGAAAATCGCCCAGATTGCGCCGCTTATTGAAAGCGTTCCGCCGCGGCTGTATGGCGGCACGGAACGGGTTGTTTCTTACCTTACCGAAGAACTCGTTCAGATGGGTCACGACGTGACCCTGTTCGCAAGCGGCGATTCCCTAACCTCCGCTAATCTCGTTCCTTGCGCGCCGATGGCGCTGCGACTTGATAAGCAAGTTCACGACACGATTCCTCACTACATGCTCATGCTCGATCGCGTCCGGCAGCAAGCCCAAGAGTTCGATATCCTTCATTTTCACGTCGATTTTTTCCCCTTCCCACTGTTCCGTTCGATCGCGCGGCGCACAGTGACCACATTGCACGGACGGCAGGATCTTCCCGATTTACCGTCATTTTACAGCGCCTTCCATGACATGCCGTTAGTGTCGATCTCGGAGGCGCAACGATTGCCTCTTCCCAAGGTCGAGTTCGCCGCGACGATTTATCATGGCTTGCCGCTGGAATTGCACAGCCCCACCTTACACCCGCGCGGGGGTTATCTTGCCTTTCTTGGACGCATCTCGCCAGAGAAAGGTCCCGAGCGAGCGATTCATATCGCCCGCACCCTTGGAATCCCGCTCATGATCGCGGCGAAGGTCGACAAAGCCGACGAGAGCTATTTTCGAGAATGCGTCGCGCCACTGCTGGTCGGTCCGGGAGTCGAATTCATCGGCGAGATCAACGAACGGCAAAAGAGTGAATTTCTTGGCGAGGCCCTTGCCGTTCTTTTTCCGATCGAATGGCCTGAACCTTTCGGCTTGACCATGATCGAGGCAATGGCTTGCGGGACTCCGGTGCTGGCGTTCCGACGTGGTTCCGTTCCCGAGATTATCGATGAGGGCGTCACCGGCGCGATCGTCGATGGCATGGATCAGGCTATCGCGGCTCTGCCAGGGGTTTTGGGGCTCGACCGCCGCGGCGTTCGCAGGCGTTTCGAGGAACGCTTTTCAGCCGCCGTAATGGCGAAGAATTATGTGAAGCTGTATCGTTCGTTGCTAATTTCAATACCGGAGGCGGTTCTTGACAGTGAAATCGACCTTGCCGCGCCGAGAAGACTTAACTCACCGGGGGCGGCGCATTGAAAGCGGACCCCTCGGCATCGATCATCGGCTGCATGGATCCAGCGCCGGAATCCGATTTTTACATTCCGGCCACCGTCCCTATGCGACTAAGGCGCAATTTGAAGCATGACGACACCTTTGCCGTGGTTGACAGCCATGGCGACATCGGCGCTAGCGCCGGTTGCTCCGATGGAATCTTCCACGCCGACACGCGTTATCTGTCGTATTTTGAATTCCTGCTCAACGGCAGGCAATTGTTGTTGCTTGACTCAAATGTGCGTGACGACAATTCCGTCCTCACCGTCGATCTGACGAACCCGGATATCTATTTCGGCAGCAAGCTCGTATTGCACAAAGATGTATTGCACGTCACGCGGACTTTGTTCTTATGGCGTGGAACCGCCTATCAGCGGTTTGGCGTTCAGAATCATGACGGCCTGCCTGTGTCGTTGCGACTGTCGTTCTCCTTCGGCGGTGATTTCGCCGACATCTTCGAAGTGCGCGGCATTCGACGCCAGCGTCGTGGCGTCGCCACTGCTAGAGTGGTTGACGAAAAAAAAGTTGTGTTGAGCTATGAGGGGCTCGATGGCCGCGTGCGCGCCAGCACGCTGACATTCGATCCGCCACCCACCGAACTTAACTCCAGCGTCGCGTCCTACGCTATTGACTTGGCGCGCGGCGAGAGGCTCTCGCTGTTCGCCACCGTCAGCTGCGATGGCCGCGGCAGAGAGCCGCCCGCTCCTTTCTTTAGGGGACTAGTCTCGGCGGCTCGCGTAACGAAGGACGCGACCGCGGATGTGGCCACGGTGGAAACCTCCAATGACCTTTTCAATCAGATCCTGTGCCGCTCGACGGCCGATCTGCGAATGCTGATAACGGAAACCGCGCAAGGGCCTTATCCTTATGCCGGCATCCCGTGGTATTCGACGACTTTTGGTCGCGACGGGGTCATCACGGCAATTCAGATGCTGTGGTGCGATCCGAGCATTGCTCGCGGCGTGCTGAAGCGCCTCGCGGCCTATCAGGCAAGGGACTTTGATTCGATCAGCGACGCGGAGCCGGGGAAAATTCTTCACGAGATGCGGTCTGGCGAAATGGCCATCCTGCGCGAGGTTCCGTTCGGATTATATTATGGAAGCGTGGATTCAACGCCGCTATTTGTCATGCTCGCCGGTCTCTATTTCGAGCGAACTGGCGACAGTGATACGATCATGGAATTATGGCCGCGAATTGTCGCTGCTTTGGCGTGGATCGATGGTCCTGGAGACGCGGATCGCGACGGGTTTGTTGAATATCATCGTCAAACAGATCAGGGACTAGCCAATCAGGGTTGGAAGGATTCCCATGACGCCGTTTTCCATTCCGACGGGCAATTGGCGAAGGGGCCGATCGCGCTCGCGGAAGTGCAGGGCTATGTGTTCATGGCCAAGCAACTGGCCGCGCGCATGGCGCGACGCCTCGGAAATCAGGCGCTCGGCGATGCGCTCGATAGACAAGCGAGCGAGCTTGCTGCCCGTTTTGAGGAAGCGTTCTGGTGTCCGGAGATAGGAACCTATGCGCTTGCGCTCGATGGAGCGAAGAAGCAATGCAAAGTCCGAACGTCGAATGCCGGTCAGGTTCTTTTCACTGGCGTCGCCTCGCGGGTGCGCGCCGCTGCGGTAACAGAATGTCTTATGCGTCCATCGCTTTTTTCGGGGTGGGGAGTTCGCACGCTCTCGCAGGAAGAACGGCGCTACAATCCCATGTCCTATCACAACGGCTCGGTTTGGCCGCATGACAACGCAATAATCGCGCTTGGCTTTGGCCGTTATGGCGCGCAGCGTTCGGTCGAGCGCGTGTTCAAGGGCATGTTCGAAGCGGCGACCTACATGGACATCGGCCGCTTGCCGGAGTTGTTTTGCGGCTTCCAGCGCCGGCGTGGCCGCGGCCCGACGCTGTATCCTGTCGCTTGCGCGCCGCAAGCCTGGGCCTCCGCCACGCCCTTCGCGCTGCTCCAGGCGTCGCTCGGTCTCAGCTTCAATCCGGAGATGAACGAAATCCGGCTGATCAATCCGCGCCTCCCGTCATTTCTTGACGAAGTCATCTTGCGTCATCTTCGTCTTGGCGCTTCGAGCCTCGACCTCGCCATCGGTCGCCACGACGAAGAGGTCTCCTTGAGGGTGCTGCGGCGGGAAGGACAGCTGCGAGTAAGCGCTATTCACACATAGGCGCGGCATCAAATCTGAACGCTGGCGCGTTTTTCCAAGGCGCCGACAGCCAGCTGGTTGAAAGGACCAAATGAGACCGGGGCTTGCGGCGTCTGACGTCTATTGGCTATCACAATCTCAACAATTCCAGCGATCGCGCGTTTTCCTTGGACGATGTCGCCGTCGGCGACAAGCGCGATCGCGCCGAAATGTCTTGCTTGGGGGGCCGGAACGCTTAATCGCCGCAATTGGACACCTTAGAGACATATAGGGCGAGCAACGGACATAGCGGCGCAACATCGCTGTCCTAGGTTTCCTTCGCAACGGACCTAAGCACCCGATGGAGGAAACCCGTGAAAAAGCGTTTCATGATTGTTGCGGCCGCGATTCTGCTGGCGCCTGGCTTCGGCGCCGGCTTGGCCAACGCCGCGCCGGCCGCTCCGCAGCAGGAGGACGAGCATTCGAGATTCTCCGAAGAGGACCGCGCTGCTTTCACCGATGCGAAAATCGCCGGGCTAAAGGCTGGATTGAAGCTCACTCCGGCGCAGGAGAAAAACTGGCCCGCGGTCGAGGCCGCGATTCGCGACAACGCCAAGGCTCGGGCGGCGCGTTGGGCCGAATGGCGCGAGAATGCGAAGGAGCCAGAGGGCCAGCGCAACGTCATCGAGATGCTGCAACGCCACGCCAAGATGTTGGAGACATGCGCGGGTGAGTTGTCGAAACTGTCGAACGCCGCCAAGCCTCTCTACGACAGCCTGGACGACTCCCAGAAGCGCCGCTTCGGCATGTTGCTGCATGCGATCGGAAAGCATCACGGCGATCACTGGGGACATCACTGGAAGAGCGAGGCGGACGCGGGCGAGTGACCCGGTCGTGCCGTCGAAACTCTGTTGAAATTTAGCTTCGGGGGCTTGCCGCCCCCGACCTTCCAAAAGGGAAGAGCAATGAACGATTATCTGGCGGTGGTCGTTGCGCTTTTTGTTTATGGCTCTTTCTTTTATTTTATCTGGACGATGCAATAAGCTCCGCAGGCGTTTTCAAAATCCAGGGCTTCATTCGTGACGGACGCTGCTTCAATCCTCCTTGTCGAAGACGACGCCGAAATCGGCGATCTGATTTCCCGCTATCTCGGCGCCAATCAATTCGATGTCTCCGTGGTGATGGACGGCGTCGCAATGAACGCGGCCTTGGCTAGGCGTCGTTTCGACATGGTGATTCTCGATCTCAATCTTCCGGGCGAGGATGGGCTTTCGATCTGTCGCAGACTGCGCGCCGAAAAAAATCTCCCGATCATCATTGTCACGGCCCAGAGCGACGACGTCGACAAGATCATAGGGCTCGAAATGGGCGCCGACGATTATGTCGCGAAGCCGTTCAACCCAAGAGAATTGCTGGCGCGCATCAAGTCGGTGTTGCGCCGCTCGAACGCCGCCGACGGCGCGAGCGCCGGGGAGAAGATGCAGATTTACCGCTTCTCGGGCTGGATCGTGAATATTTCCGCGCGCGAGGCGATTGCGCCGTCGGGAACGAAAGTCGCGATGACGGGGGCGGAGTTCGATCTCCTTCACGCGCTTTGCGAGCATCCAAATCGCGTGCTCACCCGAGACCAGCTGATCAGCCTGACGCATGGCCCCACGACGGGACCTTTCGAGCGCAGCATCGACACCTTAATCAGCAGGCTGCGTCAAAAATTAGAGGTCGACGCGAAGAGTCCGAAGCTGATTCAGACCGTGCGTTCGGAAGGATACATGCTGTCGTCCCAGGTGAACCGGTCATGACGCCCATCTGGAGCCGCCTGTGGCCGGATCGCCTCGCGAGTCAAATCGCCCTGCTTGTTCTTGCCACGATCCTATTGTTCCATCTCGCCTTGACCACGGCCAATTACTTTGGAGCCCCCGAGGCCCGCAGGCCGCTCGTCGAGCCGCGCGACTTTGTGGCTAGCGTGCTTTGGGCGATCGACGCAGCCGAAATTCCAAAGCGGCCGGAGGTAGTGGCCGCCGCGAACAAGGCCGCTTCCTGGGCGAGGTTTTCCTTGCGCGACCACCCGCCCATGGGGGCGACGGAAGGCGCCGATCCAGGCGATCTCGGGGCGGGATTATGGGAGGGCGCGAAGCTTTTCGCTTTTCCCGCTTCCGGCCGCAGGAACCAGATCGATATAGGCGTGGCTTTGCGCAAGGGTGGCTACGCGTTTGTCGGGGCGCCCGAAGGGCGCTCATCGAGTCGTGGCGTCTTATCGAGCATAAGATCCTCCACGGCGGCGTCTCTGCCCGTTCGCTTGCTGGAACGCTCCGCTTTGTTCTTTCTGCTCTGCGCCACGATCCTGACCGTATGGATTTCCAATGCGGTGGTCGCTCCCCTTGTCAGGCTGGCGCGAGAAGCCGAACAATTTCCCGACGAGAGCAACAAGCAGCAGATCATAAAGGAGGCGGGTTCGCGGGAGGTTCGGGATCTCGCGCGAGCGCTCAATCGGATGCAAGGCCGAATTCAGGCCATGATCGCGGCGAGGAGCCAGGCCCTCGCCGCCATAAGCCACGATCTTCGCACGATCATCACGAGGATCAGATTGAGGTCGGAGTTCATCGCGGACGATGCGCTGAAGTCGAAGATGTTGCATGACGCCGACCTCATGGACGCCATGCTATATAAGAATTTGCAACATTTGCGGGACGCCCGGCGCGCTCCCGAGCGCGGTCTCATCGACCTCGACAGCGTTCTGCAAACGGTTTGCGATCAATATGCGGATCTTGGTCATGACGTCGTCTATCGCGGAGGCGAACACCAGATAATCTCCGGTTCGCTCACCGAAATTCAGCGCATTTTCAGCAACCTCGTGGAAAACGCGGTGGCTCACGCCAAAACGGTGGTGGTCAGCCTGGACCAGCCGTCGCCCGATCTCGTTAGCGTCGATGTGGAAGACGACGGTCCCGGCATTCCCGAGAATGTGAAAAGCCGCGTTCTTGAACCTTTCGTGCGCGGCGAGCCGGCCCGCAATATGAACGAACGGGTCGGGTTTGGTCTTGGTTTGTCCATCGTGGTCGGTCTGGTCGAGGAACTCGACGGCAGTCTGCAACTGCTCGACCGAGAACCCAACGGGCTGATCGCGCGGGTGACGCTTCCCCGGGCCTTTGCGAAAGAATAAGGCGGGAGCGCCGCCTTTCCTTGAGCCCTATTTTCGCACGTTGGACAACAGCCATTGGTAGGTCGCGTCCCAAACTTGCGTGCTCGCGCCGAGAAGATGGGGACGCCGGCCGGTTTCGGGACATGGGCAGCTTTCGAGCGTCGTATCTCCCTTGCTCTCCGGGTCAATGGCGTAACCATTGCTTTTCAGCGTGTCCATGCAATCCATCGTGACGCAGAAGGATTGGTCGCATTTCCCCCAGGAGAAAAAAACGCGCGGAGGCGAAGCGGTGGGTTTGGCTGCGTCCGGGCATGTCGCCTGCTGCCACTCCGCGTAAATCCCGTGGGCGACGCCAGCGAAATAAGGCTGAAGGATCGGATCGAGCGCGCGATAGATGTCGTATCTCGTTAAACTGTATCCGAACATCTGGACGCGGTCGTGCGCGAAACGCACATGCCTGGCGAGGTCCGCGAGGACGTCGCGGATGGCCTCCGCGGGAACGAACATCCAGAACGGACAGGCCGGCGAACACTCGCGCCTGGAAGGGCTGTCGGGCTTGGGGAGCAGCCAGGCGTTGTGAACGCCGCCCGAGCCGGACAGCGGGCTAGGACCGATATAGACGGCGATAGCGGCGCCGCGGAGACGCCCGAACAGATGAAGGTTGTCGTCGTTGGCTCCCCCGACGACAATGACGGGCAAGGCTGTCGAATCCCCCTCCGGGATCTCGGCGAGATATTCGAGGGGCTCGCCGTCGACCGTGGAGCCGACATGCCATTTCGCGCCGACGAAGGCGGGGTCGTTTTCCGTCGGCGTGGGGGGATAGGGGTCCTTCCAGGCTTCGGGGCTGTCGGCCCAAGCTCGCGCCGGCGCGCCAAACGTCGAGGACAACAGCAGAATTGTCGTCGCCACCCAAATTATGAAGACAATCGACCGCGGGGCGGGGACGTCCGGGGCTTGTTTGTTTCGAGCGTTCATCTCACCAAAGCTCCTCGCGTCGCGACCGGCGAAGCGCCCGGCTCTCGAAGAACAACCGGGAGGCGCCCAATCGCCTCCGCCGCGAGAGCCATCGTCGACCTGCTTGGCGTTTTTGACAAGGCGGCGCGTCGCGGCGGCGCGTCGCGGTGTATTCGCCTTGCTGGAATGAGCGAAACATTATGAAAAATAAGCCATGAACTCTAAAATCGCGGGGGAGGCCCCAATCCGGGCAAGCGCGTATTAAGGCGGCGGGGGCGCGATGACCTCGCAACTCGCCGACTCGACGCTGGAGCGGGCGCGATCGATGTCCGAAGGACGTTTCGCCAGCGATCTTATCAAGACGAAACCCCGCTGGGACGGCGAGGTAAGGCGGATTTCCTCCGGCGGCGGCTCTTCGGCGTCATCGGCTTCCAGTTCGCCGATTTGGCGCGCGTCGCCAATGATGATGTCGATTTTTCCGTTAATGGAAGAGCGGTCCGTCATCGCGTGAAATATCGCGCCGCCGGCGCCATGGAAGGAAATCCCGAGGTAATCGTCGTTTTCAGAATCGACGCTCGCGCGTAAATGCAGAAGCCCATTCGAAAGGTCGAAGAGGCAGGCGCCTTCCGCCATCGCGGGATCCTCGAACGGCAGCGCGACCTCCTCGCCGCCGGCCGTCTGAAGCAGCAAAACGCCGTGCGCGTTTGGCGGAGCGTTCCTCGCGGCCTCCAGCAGACGCGCATAAGCGTCGCGCGGGGCGACCGCCGGCATCAGCAGCACGGAGACGATGAGCACGATCGCCGCGATCAGAAACATCGCGGCCGCCCAAGGAAAGAGGTCGAAGGCTCGATCCTTGAGCGTCATGCGCAGCCCACCTTGACGATGCTCGGAAAGGCGCCCGAATCGAGGCTGCCGGTCGGATCGAGCGGCGTCTCGTATAGCCTCAGCACGATCCGAAAAACCTTGGCGTCGCCTGGCGAAAGCCAGTTGCCGGGCCGGGCCTCGCGCGCGATGGCGATGTCGAAGGAGCTGCCTTCCCTCCTGAGCAGATAGGTCGAGGCGTAGTAATGCCGGTTGGTCGGATTAACCAGCGGCTCGCCGGCGGGGCTCGCCAGACCGATGGTCCAGAAACGAGCGGCGGGCAAAGGACTGCTGACGCGATATTCGCAGCCGCCGTCGAGCGGCGCTCCCGCCGAATCCGAATCGGCGAGGAACATCAGGCCCTGGTCCCGGCCCAGCGGCGCCTCGCCTCGCCTCGCCAGGGCCGCGCGCGCGAAAGGATCGATCTCCGGCCCCCCGATCCGCGGCCAGGCGGTCCATGGACCCGCGTGGAGCGCGCCGAAGCCATAGCCCGAATGGAGCGCGGCCGCGGTCAAGGCCAGACCGAGCGCCCAACCCAAAAACGCCGCTGCGAAAGCGCGAATATATATGATTAGGGGTGCTCGCAAGATGCTGCTCTGGAATCGCGGTGGCGCCCGCAAGCGCGGCGTTATTCTATCGCGCCGTTCGCCGGTCTCAAACCTCTGGAAGCGCTTCTCGCGGAAAACAGTTCCTCCACCGCGCCGTGCTTATCCATAGGCAGGGATTTGATCTTGTTTTGTATCGAGCCTAGGGCGTCGAGAGCGCCTTTCGTGAGGGTGGCCGGCCGCTGCGGAACCCCGAGGTCAAGCGTTTTGACCGCCGTCGCCGCGCCGTCGCCGCTCGCCTGCGGCGGCGCTTCTTGCGCCATGCCGACGATGGGCTTCAATTGCACGCCCTGATGACCATAGGCCATGATGTCGTGCCAGGTGCGCGCGGGCAGGGTTCCGCCCGTCATATTGTTCATCGGCTCGCCGTCGTCGTTGCCATACCATACGCAGCCGCCCATCGTGCCGGAATAGCCGCAGAACCACGCGTCCTTGAAGCCGTTGGTCGTGCCGGTCTTGCCGATGACGGTGATTCCGTCGCCGAGCTGCGCCCGCTTGCCGGTGCCTTCCTCCACGACCTTGCGCATCATCGAGCCAAGTTCGACCACCTTCTGGAAAGGAACCGCCTGCTGTTGCGGCGCGGCGTCGCGATCGTGGCGGTAAAGCAGATCTCCGCGCCGGTTTCTGATCTCCACCGCGGCGTAGGGCGTCACTCTCTTGCCGCCGTTTACGAAAGCGCCGTAGGCGGCCGAGTGCTCCAGCAGATTGACTTCATCGGCGCCGATCGGCAGCGACGGCGTGTCCTCCAGCGGCGCGGTGATGCCGAGGGCGCGCGCGGTCTCGACGATTTTCGCCCGTCCCGCTTTGGGCGATCCATTGCCGATGGCGATGGATAATTTCACCGCGACCGTGTTCAGGGAGTGGGCCAGAGCGTCGGCCAGAGGCAAGGCGCCCTTGTAGGAGCCGCCGTAATTGTGCGGACACCAATTGCCGATGCAGACGGGCGAATCGACCACGATGGTGGTGGGCTTGAATTTCCCCGTCATCAGCGCCGTCAAATAAACATATGGTTTGAAAGAAGAGCCCGGTTGGCGCATCGCCTCGGTCGCGCGATTGAATTGGCTGGCGCCATAGTCCCGGCCGCCCACGATCGCGCGCAGCGCGCCGTCCGGCTCCAGCACCACGAGCGCGGCCTGTTTCACATGATAGGAGCGCCCATTCTCGCGCAACATGTCCTCGACCACGGAATCGGCGTGTTTCTGAAGATTGGAGTCGAGCGCGAGTTTGACCGTCAGCACGCGATCGTCGCCAAACTTGCCGGCGTCGGCGAGGCGTTGCACTTCGCCATAGGCCCAATCGAGATACCAGTCGGGGCTCGACTCCTGCGTGCTGGCCACCGGCGTCGCCGGATTGCGCTGGGCCGGAATGATCTGGCTGCTGGTCATGAAGCCGGCGTCGACCAGATTATTCAGCACGTCGTTGGCGCGGGCGCGCGCCGCCGGGAGATTGACGTGGGGCGCGTATTTTGTCGGCGCCTTGAAAAGTCCGGCCAGCATGGCCGCCTCGGAGAGAGTGACGTCTTTCACCGACTTTCCGAAATAAAATTCGGCGGCCGCCTGGATGCCGAACGTGCCGCCGCCCATGTAGACCCGATCGAGATAGAGCTTCAGGATTTCGCGCTTGGTGAGATGATGCTCGAGCCAGAGCGCCAGAAAGGCCTCGTTGATCTTTCTTGTGATGGTGCGCTCGTTCGAGAGGAAAAGATTCTTCGCGAGTTGCTGGGTGATCGACGATCCGCCCTGCACCACGCCAGACGAACGGGCGTTGACGGACAAGGCGCGCAACGTGCCGATGACGTCGATTCCGAAGTGCTCGTAGAAGCGACGGTCTTCGGTCGCGAGAACGGCCTTGATGAGATAGTCGGGATATTGTTCGAGCGGCACCGCGTCGTCGTGCTTGATGCCGCGCTGGCCGACCTCCGAGCCGTAATGATCGAGGAAGGTCACCGCGAGATCGGCGCGCTTGAGCCAATCCTTGTCGCTCGTCATACGGAAAGCCGGACCAGCGAGCGCCATCGCGACAATCCCCGCGCCGAGCGAGAGGGTGAGCGTCTCGCAGGCCAGTTCCACGCCGATCCAGGAAATGCCGGAGACGTGGAATCTCGACATGAAAGCCGAGAAATTCTCGTAAGCCTCGCGCGACCTCCGCCCGCTGTCGAACATGCTGGAGTCGATGAGCGAGTCGAGCGCGAGCAGAATGCGCGATACGCGCTTTACGATCGGCAGGGAACGAAGACGCTTCCACAAAGCTGAAGAACTCCCGCGGTTCAATTTGCGCCGCGCGCGCCCAAGTTAGCACTTTTTAAACCGACTTGACGATGGTGGTCGGCGGGTTCATTGCCATTATGGTTTCTGTCTCCGAAAACAGGATTTTATATGACGAGAGGCAATGGCGGCGGAACGTCGGGGAGCGGGGAAAAGACTCTGGCGGTAGCCGAGCCGCCTTTCTGGACCAAGCCCCTCGCGGAGCTGAGCCGCGCCCAATGGGAGCGGCTGTGCGACGGATGCGGAAGATGCTGCCTGGTGAAGCTCGAGGACGAAGACTCCGGCGCCATCCATCACACCAGCGTCGCTTGCAAGCTTCTCGATCTGACAAGCTGCCGCTGCGGCGATTATGCGGGGCGCAAAAAGATCGTGCCCGACTGCGTTCGCCTGACCCTCGCCAAATTGAAGAAAATCCGCTGGTTGCCGCCAAGTTGCGCTTATCTTTTGCGCCTCGAGGGCAAGGATCTGCCCGATTGGCATCCTCTGGTCAGCGGCGATCCCGAGAGCGTCCATCGCGCGGGGGCGTCGGTTCGCGGTCGCGTCGAAGCCGCCGAGGACGATGTTGAAACGGAAGATTTGCCCGATTTCATCCGGCCGTGGCCGAAGAGATGGCCAAAAAGAGAGCCAAAAAGAGAGCATGGCTGACGGAGCGCCGGGAACGCGCCGACGATCCGTTGTCGGGAACGGAAAAATGTTCATTTCCCATTCAGATAACTGACTCGATAGTCGGTCGAGGAGGCGCTCATGGCGTGGCGCGGAGCTAAATTCACCGCGGGGGCCGTCGTGCTGGCTATTTCGACGCTCATCGCCCCCTATTTGTCCTTCGCGAAGGAGGGGCCTCAGCTGCAACTCGAGTGTTTTTCGGTCGCGCAGACCCGTCGCGAGATCGCGCAGCACAAATTGGCGGACCCCTTTCCCTCGATGCAGGCGGCGAGCACACTCGCCCAGGCCGAACCGCTTTCGGCCAGATTGTGTCGCAGCGGCGACCTCTTTCTTTATGAAATCAGCCTGCTAAGCAAGGATGGCCGGATCGTGAGAACTCTGGTCGACGCCGTGAGCGGCAAGCCGCATCCCGCGCGACCCGAGTCGAAACCGGAGACGCGCCCGGAACATTAGACGCGCCCGTTACAGAAGGTTGAAAAAGCGGGAGCAAAATCCAATCGAAAAAGTCTATCAACTTTTTCGGATTTTGCTCTAATTCTACTGCGTCACGAAGCGGCCTGGGGCCGGGCCAGCGCCCGTCATTGCGA
>PHSQ01000002.1 GCA_002862095.1 Methylocystis sp. KS32
GGGGTGGCCCACGCCGTCATTGCGAGGAGCGCAGCGACGAAGCAATCCAGGGGGGTGTCCCGGCTCTGGATTGCTTCGCTGCGCTCGCAATGACGGGCGGCGATCCAGCGGGGCTGTCCGGCTCTGGCTTGCCTCCCGCCCCCTTCGGCTTGCGCTCGCGATGACGGCGGGGGCGATTCTTGGTTTCGATGTTTATATACAACAAGCGTGGCTGTTACGCGATTTAAACACCACATTTCTCTTGACGTGATGTAAAAACAACATACTCTCCCTGATCGACTCGATCTGGGAGCATCGCGAACCGCATCATGAAAGCCGCCGTCCAAACCTATCTCGCCCGGCTCGACCAGCGTCTCGCCGTCGTCGCCGATCCCCATGAGCGCATCCGCCTGCTCGACGACGAGCGCCACCGCGTCGATCGGGTCGAGCGCGCGCTGAGCGAATGGGCCGCCAGCCGGGCCGACACCCCCTCGCCGAGCCGCGCCAATGGCGCCAAGGGGGCAACCCGCGCCTCGCCGGGGGGGGTAACCCCCCCTCCGCCGGCGAGGATAAGGCCCAGAAGCCAGAGGCCAGAACCCAGAAGCCAGAGGCCGGCGCGCCGCCCCGGCGCGCCCGGCCCGCCGCCTCTCCGTCATTGCGAGCGGCGCGAAGCAATCCCGAGCCGGGCCAGCCCCCTCTCCGTCATTGCGAGCGGAGCGAAGCAATCCAGAGCCCGGGCAACCCCCCTGGATTGCTTCGTCGCTGCGCTCCTCGCAATGACGGAGAGAGCCCGGGCCACCCCCCTGGATTGCTTCGTCGCTGCGCTCCTCGCAATGACGGAGAGAGCCCGGGCCACCCCCCTGGATTGCTTCGTCGCTGCGCTCCTCGCAATGACGGAGAGAGCCCGGGCCACCCCCCTGGATTGCTTCGTCGCTGCGCTCCTCGCAATGACGGAGAGAGCCCGGGCCACCCCCCTGGATTGCTTCGTCGCTGCGCTCCTCGCAATGACGGAGAGAGCCCGGGCCAGCCCCCTGGATTGCTTCGTCGCTGCGCTCCTCGCAATGACGGAGAGAGCCGGGCCACCCCCCTGGATTGCTTCGCCATCGGCTCGCAATGACGGCCGCGCCAGCCCCGCCGGATCGCCGCGCCTTCCCTCGCTGGCCGTCGTCGCCCCCCGGGCTCGCGCCTTTCCGCCACGGCGGGGCGGGCTCGACCTTCAACCGCCAACCCGGAGTCCTCCGCATGAAGCGCGCCGCGCGAAAAAACAGCCGTCCTTCCTCCCGCCCGGCGGGCGAGTCGCCGCGCAAGGGGCCGCGCGCCGGCGGCAAGATCGAGATCGTCCACAAGCTCGCCGACGACCCCGAGGAGCCCAGGCGGCGGCGGCGCGTCGCGGTCAACGCCCGGGTGGACGCGCTGGAATATGAGGCGCGGCGGGGGCGGCTCTCGGCGGCGGCCTATGAGGCCGGGCGCCATGTCGACGCCGTGCTGGAGCGGGCGGCGGGGCGGCGCACCGGGCGCGAATTCGGCCAGCGCGACCCGGTGGGGCTGTCGGCTTTCTCGGCCGAGCACGCGCTGGCGGCGCGGCTCGACGCCGCGCGGGCGGCGGCGGCGCTGCGGGACGCCATGAGGCGGGACGCCGGCGAGGCGGGGGCGCGGGTGGTGGCGCTGGTGCTCGGCGCGGGGCTCTCCTTCCGCGAGGTGGCGCGGCGCGACGCCATGCTGACAGGCAAGAACCGCGAGCCCACGCCCCAAGGCCGCGACTGCGAGCGCGCCGCCGCCCGCGTCGCGGCGCTGTTCCGCGACACGCTGGAGACGCTGGCGGCGGCCTGGGAGCGCGGGCCAAGGCCATGAGGGGGCGGGGCCGCCCGCCGGCGATGTAACTTTCTCCAATCCGCTTTCGAATACATCACTGCGCCAAAGGGAGGGCTTTGAAATATTACATCGCGCCATCGCCATGAGCCTCGCCGCGCTGAGCGCGGGAGCCATGCTTTACGTCGGCCTGTACCAGATTCGCGCGGTTCGCAGGCTTTGGTGTCCTCTCTCGGGCGGATGCGAGGCCGTCGCCGACGCGCCCTTCGCGCGGCCTTTCGGGATGCCGGACGGCTTCATCGCCTTCGCGCCGCGCCGCCAGCGCGTGCTCGGCCGAGAAAGCCGACAGCCCCACCGGGTCGCGCTGGCCGAATTCGCGCCCGGTGCGCCGCCCCGCCGCCCGCTCCAGCACGGCGTCGACATGGCGCCCGGCCTCATAGGCCGCCGCCGAGAGCCGCCCCCGCCGCGCCTCATATTCCAGCGCGTCCACCCGGGCGTTGACCGCGACGCGCCGCCGCCGCCTGGGCTCCTCGGGGTCGTCGGCGATCTCGCCAAGAACATGTTCATGATCATGTTGCAGGACTTCATGGATCCCTGGACCTTCAACCAGAAGAATCTGATGAAGTGCTGCAAGGCGTTTCTGCTGCCGGGCGGCGGCCAGGTTCCGTTTTGCGCCTACAACACGGTCGGCTATCGCGAGCAGGCGCGGGCGCAACTCGACGCCATGGAGCCCGCCCGCCGCGCCGCGCGGCGCGAGGGAAAACGCTACGAGCCGCGACCGATCGTTTTCGACTTCCCGAAATGGACGTGACGCCGCGCGAGGCGGGGCGCGACGACCTCATCAAGAGCTGTTGCGCGGCGGCCTGGGAATCCGAAGCGGCGGGCTGGCTGCTCGGCGAGAGCTTTCACCCCGGCGGCCTCGCCCTGACCGAAAGACTCGGCCGCGCGCTCGAACTCACGCCAAAAATGCGCGTGCTCGATCTCGCCTGCGGGCGCGGAGCCAGCGCGCTGCATCTCGCCGAGCGTTTCGGTTGCGCCGTGCTGGGGATCGATCTCAGCGAAGGCAACGTCGAAGCCGCGAGAGGGCGGGCCGACGCGCGCGGGCTCGCCTCGAAGGTTTTGTTCCAACGCGGCGACGGCGATGCGACGCCTTTTCCCGACGCCTCCTTCGACGCGATCATTTGCGAATGCGCCTTCTGCCTCTTCCCCGACAAGGCGAGGGCGGCGCGCGAGATCGCGCGCTTGATCAAACCCGGCGGCGTCCTCGGCCTCGCCGACATCGTTCGCCTGCAAGCGCCGCCGGCGGAATTCGACAGTCTCGCGTCCTGGATCGCCTGCGTCGCCGACGCCCAGCCGATCGACGCGCTCACCGAGATTTTCGGCGCCGCCGGGCTCGCGGCGACCGGCGTCGAGACCCACGGCGAAGCCTTGATCGCGCTCGTCGACGAGGTGAGGGGCCGTTTGTTCGGCGCGGAAATTCTGGCCGGATTGCAAAAGATTTCCTGGCCAGGCTTTGATTTCGCGAACGCCAACCGGCTGGCGCGTCTCGCGCGGGACGCGGCGCGGCGCGGCGCGCTCGGCTATGCGACGCTCACGATGCGCAAGGCCGAGGCGGATTGAGCGGGCGCGGCGCGCCCCGTCCAGGCCGCGCCCGCGCTGGTCGGCGCGGCAAGCCTCGGATCGCGGTCCGACGCGATCGCGGCTTCAAGGGAAAGAAACGCGCCGAGCCCCGGCGAAATTCGCCATCGGCCCGGCGGCCGCGAATTTCATCGGGATCATGGCGCCGTCGGCGCGGATCGATCGCCGTCGGCGAAAAATGACGATCCTCGGTAACTTTTATGTTCGCCGGAGCGAACAGGGCTCCGTGATTTCGGCAACGGGGTCGCGAGGCGCTCGTCCCAAGAGCGTGTTTCCAAGGAGATCAATATGAAGACCAATATCGTGTCCGGCGCTTCCGTGGCCGCCGCGGCGATCGCTCTCGCGGTGGGCGGCATGGCCGCCGCCCCGGCCTTCGCCAAGAGCGCGCCCGTCCATTGCGCGGGCGTCAACGCCTGCAAGACCGCGAACAGCGCCTGCAAGGGTCAGAACGCCTGCAAGGGCCAGGGCTGGCTGCCGGAGAAGTCCGCCAAGGCCTGCGAGGCCAAGGGCGGCTCCGTCGCCGAAATGTAACGGCTTTGGCGCGGGACGGAAATCGCGTCGCGCTTTC
This sequence comes from Methylocystis sp. KS32, assembly GCA_002862095.1. Classification (GTDB taxonomy): domain Bacteria; phylum Pseudomonadota; class Alphaproteobacteria; order Rhizobiales; family Beijerinckiaceae; genus Methylocystis. The sequence continues at coordinate 3,995 of PHSQ01000002.1, forward strand.
CGTCCCGCGCCACCAATCCCTTATAAAGACATTCGTGGCTGGCTGGAGGGCGAATGAGCATCTCGCGCGCGCTCGGCTTGGGCCGGGGGCTTCGCTCGACCTATTGCCCCGATATTCTGGAGGGAAAGGCGAATGTCGAATGGTTCGAGATCATTTCGGAGGATGACATGGTTCCGGGCGGGCGGCCCCTCGCCATGCTCGACCGCGTTCGCGCCGACGATCCCATCGTCATGCCTGGCGTCTCGAGGTCGCTGGCGTCGACCGATCCGCTCGACGTCGATTATCCGCGCGAGTTGAAAGCGCTGGCCGAACCCATCGAACCGGCCTGGGTGTCCGACCATGCGCGTCCCGCAATCGGCGCGCCCGGCGAGATGAAACCGCGCGACCAGCCGGCGCGCGAGGAGGCTTGGGCGCTCTACGAACTGGCTTGCCGCCGCTTCGGCGATGTCGCGGCGATGATCGAGCGCGACGATAATTTTCCGCCCTTTTCGGAACTGCTCGGGGGGCTCGAACAGATGCGCGAAATCGCCGCCAGGGCCGGAGCCGAAAATTCGCGGAGCGCGGCGTGAAGCTCGCGGAGATCCAGGCGAGGTTTCAAGCGGGCGTGCTTGGAGACGACGAGCGGGACCGCGCCGCGATCCTCGGCTCGATCAAAAATTCCCCCCGCGCGGACAAGGCGACCTTGTTCGCGGTCTATCACGACGCCTATCGCCTGCGCCTGGCGGAATTCCTCTCCAACGATTTCCCGGCTCTTCGCGCTTACCTCGGCGACGAGGCCTTCGGCCAATTGGTCGAGGACTATGTTCTGTCGGCGCCGTCGCGTCAGCGCAACGCGCGCTGGTATGGCGCGCGCCTGCCCGATTTCATGGGCGAGACCGCGCCGTGGCGGGAGCATCGCAACGCCGTCGATCTGGCGCGGTTCGAACGCGCGCTGTCCGACGCCTTCGACGCCGCCGACGCCCCCGCGCTCGCGATCGACGTCTTGCAAAACACGAGCCCCTCGGACTGGCCGCGCGTCGCCTTCGATTTTCATCCGAGCTTCGCGCTGCTCGATCTCGCCAAGGGAACGGCGGCGATACACGCCGCTACGCTCGACGAGGACGAAGCGCCGCCCGCGCCCCAAGACCAGGAAGAAGCGGTGATCTTCTGGCGCGACGAGGATCAATGTTTCTTTCGCGCCGTCGCGGAGGACGAGCGTCTCGCCCTGTTGGAGGCGAGGCAGGGCAAGCCTTTCGAGGACATTTGCGCGCTGCTGGCGTTTCAGCTCAACGGCGGCGACGTAACGGCGCGGGTCGCCGGATTTCTCGCGCAATGGTTCCAGGACGGGCTTATCGCGGGAATATCCTTCGCAAAGTGAGCGCCGCGCGGGGCGCGACGGTCTCGCGTGCGGGAAGGGGGCGTTAAGGCGGGATGCGCCGATCGGCCGCGAGCGCTTCTTGCAGCGTCGGCCAGCGCAAAAGGACGCGTCCCAACAGCGCCTCCAGGCCGGCCAGCAGGACGACCGACCCGAACTGCCAGATCAACACCATGATGCTGGCGTCCTCGACGTGGAAAAGCAGCAGCGCCGCCGCCGCCAGCGCGGCCGCCGCGAGAGCGGCGAGGCCCGTGGCGGTGGCGGGAGCAATGGGCGCGCCGCGCCGGATCATGACGAAAATCAGGGCGCCGGGTAAAATGCTGATCGCCACTATGGCCGGAAAGCAGATCAAATCCAGGTGGACGGCGAGTCCGGCGACGCCGAGGGCGGCCCAGTCGCTCCAGCAACCTTTTCCAATCGCCCCCAGCCAGAGCGCCAGAAACGGGAAGGGCGCGAGGCGCTCCCACGGGGGCCGGCCCGGACATCCCGCGCAAAACGCCCCCGCCGCGGCCATCATGCTGGTCAGAAGCGCCGCGCCCAGCTCGGTCGCGAATCTCAAATCGACGAGTTTCGCGGATATGTCGGGGCGCAAGCCGATCGCCGCGACGACGATCGCGACATAGGCGAGCGAAATGGCGAACCAGGCGACGGCCCGCAGCGCCGGATGCGGGAGCGGGCGAACCGGCGTGCAGTTCGAGGCGAGGGCGCCGATGAGTTCCTCGGTTTGCATGGCTCTCTAGTTCTTTCGTTCCAAGGCTTGGCGCATCGCCTTGACGGCTCTGTGCGCGCTGACCTTGAGCGACGTGACGCTTTTGCCGGTAACCTCGGAGGCCTCTTGCAACGAGAGTCCCTGTATCTTGAGCAATTCGATCGCTTGACGCTGGCCGTTCGGCAATGTCGACATCGCCTTGCGGAGATCCTCCTGTTCGTCGCGCGCTTCGTGATCTAACTTCGCGTCGCCCGCCGAAAAGGTTTCAGGCATGACGTCGACCGTCGTTTCATTGGCGCTTCTTGCGTAATTCCGGCGCGCCGCGTCGGCCATGCGGCGGGCCGCGATCGTCATCAGCCAGGGCGTGAAGGGACGGCTCGCGTCATAGGTGCGCCGAACCGCGTGGACCGACACCAGAATCTCCTGAACGACATCCTCGGCGTCGAGCGTCCTTGGCCATTTATGGGTCACGACGCGGCGCAGCAAGGGCAGAAGCTCGGACAGAAGCTGGGCATAGGCCTTTCCGTCGCCGTTCTGCGCGGATCGCATCAGCGCCCGCCAGCGCTCCTCGTTGGCGTGCTTGGCCGCCGTGTCGGTTCGATTGCTCATCTGATGCGCCACGACAACAAGTGTTTGCGGGGTCCAGACGCCGGCGCCCGGAGCGGACGAGAAACTAGACCATCGCGAGACGGGGCGGAAGCCGTCTTTTTTCGTGCGGGATGTTCTCGTCGAAACATGTTCGTCGCGCGCAATATGTTGGCGGTAACCTTCGCGCCGACTCTCCCGAAAGCGGATGCGCGTTCGCCATCGCACTCGGCTCCAGCGCAGGCGCTCGACCTCGCGCCGGAGTCTTTTCGACGCTTCGCCGACGATCGGATCGAAGAGAACGCAACCAGCGCCGCGCATCTTCACGATCCCGCGCATGAAGCGTCGCTTGCGCGTCGCAAATCGGCGTGTCGAAAATTCACGACGATCATCATCGGACGAGGGAGGCCGTCCACGCGCGTCGCGGACATCGCGAGGGCCAAGGGCGGCGCTTCATAGGCAAGAAAAATCAGTTGGATGATTTTCCATGAACGATGAAACCTTTCGCGGTTGGGCGCGAATTAGGAAGGTATGCGCGAAGCGTGGGAGTTCGACCTTGAGTCCGTGGAAAGCGAATGCGAGCCGTCGCGCCGATCAGGCTCGCGTTTCCGGCGCCGCGATCGCGTCGGGCGTCGGCGCATGATTTCGGCCGCCGCCGGATTGTTGATGGGCAATGTCCTCGACGCCCGCGCGGGCGGCGTCCCCGTCGGCGCGGTGAGCGAGGCGCCGCCGCCGGCGCCGCTGGGCGTATTCGGGGCGGACATGCCGGCCGAAGGCCGGCTCGCTTTAACCATCGCGCCCAATTTCTCCCATCAATCGGGCTTTAAAATCGGCGCGCGCACGGTGTCGAATCAATTCATCATCGCGACGGTTCCGTTTTTTCTCAATCCCAATCTCGCGCGCCAGCAGTTGCGCAATTTTCCCGAAAATATCGCGACGGCCTCGCAGGCGGTCAGTCTCGCCTATGGCGTGACGAGGGACTTCGCGATGGTCCTGGCGACCGGCATGGTCGAGAAAAATCTCGAACTGTTAACCTATAAGGGAAGCACCGGCTTCACGCCGCTCGGGTCGAGCTATCCGGGAACGGCGGGCCTTGTGGACTCCACATTGTCGGGCGTCTATCGAGTTTATCGGGACGAGGTCAACAGCGTCCAGGTCTCCCTCGGCCTTTCCTTCCCCACCGGGCCAGACACGGCCACGTTGCAGGATTTCCTTTTGCCCAGCGGGCTGCGCTCCTCGGTCCGGGCGTTCTATGGGATGGAGCCGGGCGCGGGAACCTACGATATTTTGCCGGGCGTGGCCTACAGAGGCTATCTGGGGCCGTGGTCCTGGGGCGCGGCCTATCGCGGGCGGCTGCCGCTCGGCCCCAATCTCGAAGGCTATCAGTGGGGCGACCTGCACGAATTCACCGGCTGGGGCGGCTATTCCTGGACGAGCGATCTGACCACGACGGTCCGGGTGAGCGGTTCGACGCAGGGTCCGATCCGCGGCGCCGATCCCGAAATCAACGGCCCCGCCGTGCCCGCCAATCCCAATTTTTACGGCGGCCAGCGGGTCGAAATCTTCGGCGGCGCGGCGCTCAACGGGGAGGCGATCGGTTATGAAAACGCAACCCTCGCCATCGAGGCGGGCCTGCCGATCTATCAGAACCTCAATGGCCCGCAGATCATGAAGAACTGGCAAGCGGGCATGTCGCTGCGCTTTCGGATATAGAGAGCTTTGCGACCGGACGGAATCGTCTGGTCGATTAATTCTACTGCGTCACGAAGCGGCCTGGGGCCGGGCCAGCGCCCGTCATTGCGAGCCGCAGGCGAAGCAATGACGGGCGCTGGCCAGCCCGCTGGATCGCCACGCCTTCGGCTCGCAATGACGAAACCGCCGACAAATTCGTTCCGACGCAGTAGAATTAAGAAATCGCTCAAGATTCAAAAAGCTGGAGCAAAATCTAATCGAAAAAGTCGATCACGTTTTTCGGGGTTTGCTCTAGCGCGTATTTCCAAAAAGCGCGCGGTGGTTTCGCGGTGGGGCGCGACCGGAGTCAATCGGAACGCGCCGCGCCGGAAATCGCCCCAATGCGGCGGCGGCTTGGCCGGCGCGGATCAGGGCGTGATCCAGTCGCTCGCCGCCGCCACGCCGTCCGGCGCCGCGTCGTCGACGCGCACGACGAACATTCCCTTCGATCCGAAACGCTGTCCGGGTCCGAGCGCGAGGCTCGGGTAGACGCCCGGATTGAGATCGCCCTCGGCTTCGCTCTCGACCGCCTCGATGAGGTAGTCGCTATAAAAGTCGCGCAGCAGGCGGGAGAGCGCCGCGTCGAGCAGGGTGGCGGCGTAATAGCTCTGGAATTGCAATCGGGGCTCGTCGATCGCCAATCCGCGTGAGCGCATCCAGGCGCGCACCCGGAAGGCGAGAGGATGCACGGCGTTGGCGAGTTCGTAGGGATCGGCGAGGAGGATGCGCGCCGCCTGGTCCTTGGCGAGACGCTGGGTCGCGAAAGCCGTGCGGTCCGAGGGCAACATGACCTTGACTATCGCCGGCAGCTCCTTGATCAGCCCGGCCAGCGCGTCGTCGCTCGTCTCTCCAGGCCAGATCACGATCGCATCCGGCGTCCCGGACGCGGCGGCGGCGGCGCCTTGCGCCAGGCCGGCTTCGAGAAGCTGGACAGTCGGGGCCTTCGCGCCCAAGGCGCGCTTGAAGTCGGCCGCGGCCCCCGCCGCTTCGGCGCCGTCGCCCTGGATTTGCAGAACGGCGCGCAGGGGCGGGGATTTCGCCGCCAGAAAGGCCGCGAATCCTTCCGCTTCCAGACGCCGGCCTTTCGAGAAATAAAATGTGTAGCCGGCGCCGGCGTCGTCGAGCGCGGGCTGATCGGTGATCGGAAACAGCGCGGGCAGGCGATGGGAGTCGCAAAATTGCGCGATCGGGCGCCAGGGTCCTTCGGCCAGTCCCGAAACCAGCGCGAAGACGGGCTGCCGGCCGTAATAGGCTTCGAGCTGCGCCGGCCAGCTCTCGGGCGGACCCTGAAGCTCCCACACATGCAGGCTCCACCGGCGCCGCCCGCCGACAAGATCGTTGCGGTGATAGGGCGAGAAGCCCTGGCGGCTCTCCTCGCCGACGACGTTCTTGTTGGTCCAATCGACATAGGCTTGCAGCGTCGCCAGCATGGCGGCGCGGCGCGAATCCGGCGCGTGGGGACCGACCACGGTCGCGAGGTGAATTTCCTCGGTCGTGACGCCCGGCGCGGGCGTCGCCGAGAGCGAACGCAGGTAGGCGGCGAGATTGGCGACGTCGGCGTCGGACAGATCGTAGCGCGGCATGGCCGCGTCGAGCTTCTGGCCGCCGGCGTCGACGCCTTCGCGGAGCGCGCGCGCCAGCGTTTCGGGCGCATAGGCCGGCCGCATTCGCGGCTGGGAGACGCGGGCGCGAAACAGTTTGGATTGGGCCTGTCCGAACCGGTTCATCATGAAGCGGGCGCGATCGAGCTGGCGCTCGTTGAACAGGATGGGGCCGGTGATCGGCGGCGTGAACACGCCGCCCTCGCTCGAACCGAAGCCGCTCGGCCGATGGCAGGCGGCGCAGGCGATCCGCGGCCCGGCGAGCGGAACGTCGCCCTCGGCCTTGGCGGAGGCCATGGTCCCGTCCGCGCGCCTCCCCGTCAAATAGAGCTGCTTGCCAAGCTCCGCCTCGGACGCGGTCCCGGCGAGAGAAGGGACGGCGGCGAGGCAGATGCAAGCGGCGAAACCGCGCAGCGCCACGACCGCGCTAATCGACATGCGAAACGTCACTCAAAAGTCCCTTGTATTGCGCCACAAGCTCCTTGCAGCCGATCAGGCCTTCGATCCGCAGCCAGGGCCGTCCCGGCGCGGCGCGCAGAAAGGTGGCGGCCTGATGGGTCATTTTGGTGCCGTCCGAAAATTGCGCGTCGAAAGCCTTCAGCACGCGGGCGATGTCGTCGCGCGAGCCCGTCAGCAGCCGCCAATGCGGATCGGGGGGAAAATAGCCCGCGTATTCGCGCAGCCGTTCGGGCGTGTCATATTCGGGGTCGATCGAAATCGACAGCGCCACGTAGTCGTCGCGCAGCGCGGCCAAGTCCGGTCTCGCCGCCAGGACGGTCGAGGTCGCGACGCCGCAGACCGTGGTGCAACTCGTGAAGATGAATTGGAGAATGACCGGATGGTCCTCGGCCAGCAGCGCATCCAGCCGCGTGCGCTTGTCGGCGCTGTCGGTCAGAACCACCGCCGGCGCCTGGTAGCTCGCCAGCCGGCTCACGACATTCGATTGCTGCGCGGCGCCCGGCGCCGCGACGGCGACCGCCAGAAGAAAGCCGAGCGGCGCCAGGCGGCCGAGCGATAACCGAGCCAAGACGAACTCCCTAAACGCGAGCGTCCGCCGCCGGACCCTTCCGGCGGCGGCGTTTTTTCAGCCTCAGTGCAACGACCAGATCGCCTGCTCGTGGTGGAAGGGATCGAACTGATACATACGCAGGTGCAGCGCCGGGTCGTAGTTCAGATTGAGCACGACCGTATGCTCGCCGAGCGTCTCCGTCGGGGTCGGCAGGGTCGCCTTCGGATATTGCTTCGGACGCGCCTTGCCCTCCGGATCGTCCTCCACCAGCCAGAGATCCTTGTGGTTGTAAATATCGGGATCGATCGGCGGCGGCGTCATGGCGGGCGACGTCGAAGCCGTGGTCGACGCGGGCGTCGCCGCCGTCACGGTGATCGGCGTCGGCGTGTTCATCTCCCACCAGGCGCGGCCGAAGGTGAACCAGGAGCCGTCGCCGCCGACGGGCAACGTGTTCTGGAACGTGTTCTCCCAGCCGCGGAAGCCGCCGAAGTCGACGCTGATGTAGCCGTGCGGGAAGTAATCGCCGTTGAGCAGCTTGACCGTGTAGGTCGCGCCCCGCTTATGCCATTTTTCCAACGTCGGCTGCGCGTTCGGATTCACGGCATAGCCGTTCATCTGGCCATAGATCGTGTTGTCGGCATAGAACAGCGTGACGTCGGCGGTCGGATCGGCGGTCACGCCGTCCGGCAGCGCGTTACGCTGGCCCCACTGCTCGAACGCCCGTTCCGCCTGAGCGATGACCGTCGGGTTGAAGCCGTTCTGCAGCAGATTGTAAAACGCGGCCCACATGCGCTTGGACGGCGCGAGATCGCTGATCTTGCCGATCGCGTATTGCTTGGCCGCCAGGCTCGATCGCGGGCTGGGGCTGGTGCAGGGCGGCGCGGCGCAGGTTTGTGGAATGAAAGTCTCAACCTCCCAATCATAGGTCGACGCGCCCGCGACCGGCTTCTTCGCGTTCTCCATCACTTGAACGCGCGGCGGATGGCGGCGCCAGCCCCAAGTGTAGGTCAGGTTGAAGTTCTTGCCCGGCGCCATCGCGACCTGATAAATCGTGCGCGTGCCTTCCTGCATCGGGAAGAACGTCATGTCGAGCACGATGAACGGGATCGTCTGCGGCAATCCCGTCGACGAACTGATGAAGGTCGGATCGAGATACATCTGCATCGGCGAGAAGTCGTCCTTGCCCTTGTTCAAGGTGTCGACCACAAAGGTGATCGTGAAGGGCGCGGAGGGGACCGTCGTCGGGTCGATGAAGGCCGTATCCGACTCGATGTGGGTGTCGAACCAGACCTGATGCACGGTGACATTGCCGCCGGTGACATTGCCGTTCGCGTCGTAGGTCGGCGTGACGGCCTGCAACTTGTCCGGGCCGTCGTAGTGGATCATCGGGATGCCGCTATAGACGCGGTTCGGCGTCGGATTGCCTTCGAGAATGTCGATCGCGCGCTGCACCTGCGCCTTGTTGAAGTTGCGCGGGGAATAAGACCCGTCATCGTCATCGCCGCGCCAGGAGGCGAAGATCGCCGCGAGATCGTCGGTGGGCGACGTGGGGTCGATGGCCGTGATCACCGGGTCGGGATGCAGATTATAAGGATTCTGCGGCGTCGAAGACAGCGTGTTCGCCAGCGGCTGGCCGTTGGCCAAAACCGCGTTTTTATAAACGGTCGGCAGCAGATTGGTCGGATTGCCTCCCGCGAAGGGATCGGCCGGCGGGAACGGGCCTTGCGGCGTCGTGATCGTGGTGGTCATGCCGTCCGGCGAGACGCTGTAGATGTAGCCCGCCGTGCCCGGCCACGGTTGCGGCGAGCCGCTCGTCGGCGGCGAAGCTTGCGCGAACGCCGCGCCCGCGCTTGAGATGAGGACGATCGCCGTCGAGGCCATCGTCAGTATGCGTAAAGACTTGCGCTTCATGACGTTGCTCCGATGGGTTCAGATGGCGCGATTGTTGAACGAGGGTCCTGCGGCGCCGATGATGCGCGGCCCGGCCTGAACGAGTTCGCCCGTGGGCGCCTTCCCGTTCATCACGCTCTTGACGCGAGAGGCCGCGTCTTCCGCGGCGACGCTCGAGGGGAACGCGCCCCACAGGCCCACCGCGTCATTGCCATACTGAACGATGTCGATGGTCGCGGGGCGGCTGGTGTCGCGACCGTGGCGGTAGAAGCGCGAGGTGATCGCGGCGGCGCCGTGCTGCGACGCGCGCATGAAATACCAGCCCTTCGGCGCGCCGATTTTCTCCGCGAACTCGCGCAGGCGCTCCGGCGTGTCGTTCTCGGGGTCGCCGGAGATCGACAGAATGCGAACCTCGCTTTCCATCCGGTCGCCAAGAATCTTGGCCACCTCGGCGAGCTTGGCCGAGATCGGCAGGCGCTCTTCGTTCGCGATGCTCATGAAATTGAGCACGATGACCTTGCCCCGCACGAGATCGCCGTAGAGGCGAACCTTTTCGCCCTCGTGCGTCTCGACCTCGGCTTCGGGAAACTGGCTCCGGCCCATGAGCTTCGCGTCGGCGGGCATGCCGTGGCCGTCGTGGTGAGTGGAAGTTTCGCCTTTCGCCGCCTGCGCGCTCACGGCCATGGCCGGCAACGCGACAGACAAACCGGCGAGAAACTTGCGTCTCTCGTTCATCGTCTATCCCCCAATTTGAAAATGACCCTTTACGGATATGTCCGCCGTCCCTTTCGACAGGCGGCGCTCCGCCGTTTTTGCTCCTCGCGGGAGGAAAAGACCCCGCGAGGCGTAGCTCTTCCGTGCGTTCCTCGCGCTCGCGGCGGCTTAGAAGCCTTGCCCCCGCGGAACGATGTCCCAACGGATCATCATGGCGTGATCCTCATGCACGACGTTGTGGCAGTGCATGACGTATTTGCCGAGGAAGTCGCGCCAGCGGCCGAAAAGCTTCACCTCGTCGCCCGGTCCAAGCTGAGCCACGTCCTTGCGGGACTTGAGCAGCGTGCCCGGCGCCACCGGCTTTCCGTTGACCTCGATGATCTGGAACTCTTCGAAGTGCGAGTGAATCGGATGCGCCCAGTTGTCGCCGTCGTTGCGGAAGGTCCAAACAAAGTCCGAGCTTCCGATATATATTGTGGAAAATTTGATACACTGGCGCGCAAACAGTTGCATTGCGTAAAAAATCGGCGAACCGCCCATTGACGATTTCCAGAGCTTGCACGTATCAATCATAATATAACTAATCTACATAACGAGGCGCCGTCGCCAGGCTCTCCCGCCCTTTTTCCAGGTCGGCGAGCAGGGTTGCGTCGAAGGAGATGGCCAATGATCGCGCTCGTCACGAAATCTCATCGTAACCGAGCCTGCGCTTTGACGCTCAGCCTCGTTGTAATGTCCGCTCCCGGCGCCGCCTTGGCGATCGATCAGAACGTTTTCGGCGCCCCGATGGACCATTCCAGCGCTTTTGCTCCAATGCCGATCGGAGCGTCCACGGACTACGGCTCCATCGGCATGGCGGGCGAACGCATTCCGGCCGGGGTGACAGGCGCCTATATGGTCCCCGCCGGGACAGGCATGTTCAATTACACGCCGAGCTTCATGCACATGAGCGGCAATTATATCGGCTCATCGCAAGTTTCCCCGCAGACTATCGCCTCGAGCATTTTCTCCGGTCAGTTTATGACCATGAAAATGGGCCGCATGGGCGGAATGGGAGGCATGATGACCATGCTGATGCCCGTCATGCTGCGTATCGTCCCCTCGAGCATGGACTCGCAGATGCACATGTTCAACGGCATGTATGGTCTGACGGATTCCATCAATGTGATGGTGATGGGAAGCTACGCTCAGAAATCCATGACGATGACGACCTTCTCGGGCATGTCGGGCGTCAGCGTGCTCGGACAAAGCTCGGGGAGCACCGAAGGCTTCAACGATGCGATGGTGGGCGCGAATGTGAGGCTTTATCAGGACGAGATAAATCACTTGCAAGCCGGACTGGCGCTCGCCTTGCCGGTGGGAACGCAGACATCGACGATTCAGATGCTCAGCCCCATGGGCTCATACATGACCATGCGCGCTCCCTATGCGATGCAGATTGGAACGGGAACGGTGGATCTTGTTCCCACCGTCGCCTACACCGGCAAGACCGGGCCGTGGTCATGGGGCTGGATGTATCGTGGCCGCTACGCTCTCGATAAGAACAGCGAGGGCTATCAGTTCGGCGCATCGAGTGAGTTTACGGGGTGGGGCGGTTATAGTTTCCTGCCCGGCGTGACGACGACTTTCAGGGTCGCCGCCGCTACGCAGGACCATATTCACGGACAGGACTCGCTGATCAACGGCCTCTCCACTCCCGCCAATCCGCTTTACTATGGCGGAAAACACATCGATCTGCTGGGAGGACTGGCCATTTCGGGGAAACCTTACGGCCTGGGCATGAGCATTCTCGCCGTCGAAGCGGGCGGCCCGGTCTTTCAGGACCTGAACGGTCCGCAATTGGGTCGCGCCTGGCAGGTTTCCGTCGCGGGCCGAGTGATGTTTTAGCGCGCGAATCGGCCGCCACGGCTTGACCAATTATCGGCGCGGGACCGTCTCAAGTATCTCCTGTAAGGGTTGAGTCACTTAAAAATTAAAAGGACAAGCCCTTATTTATACAGCGTCTTTCTACTGCGTCATAAATGAGTCTGGCGGGCGGGCGGGGGGGGGGGGGGCGTCATTGCGAGCCGAAGACGAAGCAATCCAGAGGCGGTAGGGCGGAGGCTGGATGGTTTCGAGCATGACGAGGCGAAGCGGCTGGCGGCGGCGCTGGATTGCTTCGTCTTCGGCTCGCAATGACGTTGCCCTTTACCGCTCCAGTTTCCGCTTCGCGAATCAAAAAATTATGAAGAAAGATTGATTTGTCAACGAAAAATTGCGGGTCGCGCGGTTTCATCGCCATGCCAAAACCCTGTCGGCGAGGACTTTTTTGAATTATCGCGCTTGCTGCGTCAAAACGACCTATCCCCCTCGATGCCAATCAGGTCCATATAAGGCGAATAAGCTGCCGCTTTTTGGACGCCCCTGTGCGCGGCTTATGGAAACATTCTAGCAGGCGTGTCCACGTAAAAGAGACAAAATGAGCATCAACGCCAACGCCCTTACCCGCATGAAAGGTCTCGTGTGGGTCATCGGGGCGATCGCTGCGGTTTTCACGCTGATTTCCCTGGCTCCAGTCATCTCGCACATGGGCTGACGCCGCGAACAGTGGCGTGACCGAAGGTTACATAAGGCGCCAAAAAGGTATTTTTGGCCCGTTGGGAGGATACAAAAACATGAAATTCAGCGCTTTTTTGACGGCGGGTTTGATCATCGCGGCAGCAACCGCGCCGAGCTTCGCCTTTGAAGCCACGTCGTGGTCTGGCGAAGAAGGACTCCGTGCGAACGGTCTTCTGCAATCGGTCAGTTGCAACGTCAATGACGACGACAAGCAAGCCCTTTGCATGAGGGCCTGCGAGGACGAATACATCAAGGCGAGCCAGGCCTATGGAGCCGCGGGCCGGCTCGAGGGACCGAAGGCGACCAAAAAGGCGTGCGACGCCAAGTGCGGATGCTGATGTCGGCATAGAGCAAAATCGAAAAAGTCGAGAGACTTTTTCGATTTGATTTTGTTCCAGCCTTTTGAATCTGGAGCGATTTCTTAATCGGCCAGAGGATTCCGTCCGGTCGGAAAGCGCTCTAGTCCGCGCGACATTCCGTCCCTTGATCTGGGCCGCCGGCAAGTCCGGCGGCTTTTTTTGCGGCCAGCCAGTCCCGGCTTCGGCGTGGGGAAGACGCGACGTCGCGACGGGCGATCGAACACGGGAAAAAGCGGAAAATTTGCATTTTCGCACGGTGTTCCGGGGGAGTCCGCATGTGTCGGAATTCTCGGCGTCGACATAAACGCCCCGCCCGGCGGCAAAGCTCCGCCCGGCCAAGCCCGATGTCTGGAAATGCGGCGTCGCTGTCGCCATCATGCCGCTCAGTTCCTGAAACTCGACCTCACGCGTGGGATTTTAACCACCAGATTAGTTCTACCGAGTCACGAAGCGGCCTGGGGCCGGGCCACCCCCCGTCATTGCGAGCGCAGCGACGCAATCCTTAAGCCGCGCCAGCCCCCCTGGATTGCCACGCCCACGGCACGCAATGACGGCGTTGGCGCACCCCCGGATTGCGGCCCGTCATTGCGAGCGCAGCGAAGCAATCCAGAGTCGCGCCAGCCCCCCTGGATTGCTTCGTCGCTGCGCTCCTCGCAATGACGGCGTTGGTCAGGCCCCTGGATTGCAGCCCCCGTCATTGCGAGCGCAGCGAAGCAATCCTTAAGCCGCGCCAGCCCCCCTGGATCGCCACGCCTTCGGCTCGCAATGACGGCGCGGGCCGGCCCGCTGGATCGCGCGCCCGTCATTGCGAGCGCAGCGAGGCAATCCAGAGTCCCGCCAGCCCGCTGGATTGCTTCGCCTTCGGCTCGCAATGACGGTGTGGTTCAACCCCCCTGGATTGCAGCCCGTCATTGCGAGCGCAGCGAAGCAATCCAGAGCCACGCCAGTCCCTCTGGATTGCTTCGTCGCTGCGCTCCTCGCAATGACGGCGTTGGCCACTCCCCTGGGTTGCAGCCCGTCATTGCGAGCGCAGCGAAGCAATCCAGAGTCGCGCCAGCCCCCCTGGATTGCTTCGTCGCTGCGCTCCTCGCAATGACGGCGTTGGTCAGGCCCCTGGATTGCAGCCCCCGTCATTGCGAGCGCAGCGAAGCAATCCTTAAGCCGCGCCAGCCCCCCTGGATCGCCACGCCTTCGGCTCGCAATGACGGCGCGGGCCGGCCCGCTGGATCGCGCGCCCGTCATTGCGAGCGCAGCGAGGCAATCCAGAGTCCCGCCAGCCCGCTGGATTGCTTCGCCTTCGGCTCGCAATGACGGTGTGGTTCAACCCCCCTGGATTGCAGCCCGTCATTGCGAGCGCAGCGAAGCAATCCAGAGCCACGCCAGTCCCTCTGGATTGCTTCGTCGCTGCGCTCCTCGCAATGACGGCGTTGGCCACTCCCCTGGGTTGCAGCCCGTCATTGCGAGCGCAGCGAAGCAATCCAGAGTCGCGCCAGCCCCCCTGGATTGCTTCGTCGCTGCGCTCCTCGCAATGACGGCGTTGGTCAGGCCCCTGGATTGCAGCCCCCGTCATTGCGAGCGCAGCGAAGCAATCCTTAAGCCGCGCCAGCCCCCCTGGATCGCCACGCCTTCGGCTCGCAATGACGAAACCGCCGACAAATTCGTTCATGACGCAGTAGGATTAGGCGGGTACCGCCGACAATTCCCGCCAAACCGCCGGAAGCGTGGCGGCGATGTCGTCGGCGATCAGGCCCGGCCCGAAGATCGCCGCCGCCCGCGCGTGCATCCACGCTCCACTGGAGGCCGCCGCCAGAGGCTCCATGCCCTGCGCGAGGAGCCCGGCGATAATCCCGGTGAGCGTGTCGCCGGAGCCGGCGGTGGCGAGCCAGGGGGAGGCTTCCGCAAGAATCGTCGCCCGTCCGTCGGGTGCGGCCACCACGGTGTCCGGTCCCTTGTAAAGCAGGATCGCGCCGCTCTCGCGCGCGGCGGCCCGCGCCCTTTCCAATTTCGACAGAGGTGCCCCCGCTGGCGGTTGGTCCCGCCCGCCGAACAATCTGGCGAATTCTCCCGCATGAGGCGTGAGGACGACCGGACCGGGCGCGGTCGCGATCAAGCGCCAAAGACTTTCCGGCTCCGGTTGGAAACTCGTCAGCGCGTCCGCGTCGAGCACGAAGCTTCGCCGGTTCGGCGCCGGCGAGAGCGCGGCCTTCACCTGCGCCCGTGTCGCCGCGCCGACGCCGAGGCCAGGGCCAAGGGCCACCGAATTCAAGCGCGCGTCGCTCAGCAAGGCCGCAAGGCCAGCCGCTTCGTCCGCTTCCCGAACCATGACGCTCGTCAGCGCGCTGGCGTTGATCGCCATCGCCGCCGGCGGGCTCGCGAGCGTGACGAGTCCGGCCCCGGCGCGCAGCGCTCCCGCGGCGGCAAGGCGCGCGGCGCCGGTATGGGAGGGATCTCCCGAAACCACGACGGCGTGTCCGCGTGTATATTTGTGCCCGGCGATCCGGGGGAAGGGGATTTGGTCCCGCCAATAACCGGGCGCGTTAAGGAAGGTGTTGGGCGAGATGTCCTCCAGCACCCGCGAACGAATGCCGATATGCGCGCAACTCAGTTGGCCGCAGTGAACGCGGCCGGGCAGCAGGAGATGGCCGCTCTTGAGCCGGAAAAATGTCACCGTCGCGTCCGCCTCCACGGCGACGCCCCGCACCGCGCCCGTCGAGCCGTCGATGCCTGAGGGCATGTCGATCGCCACGACATTCTGTCCCGACTCGCGGCGCCACTTGTTGAGACGGTTGATCAATTCCGCGGCGGCTCCCTCGATGTCTCGGGAAAGGCCAGCTCCAAAAAGCGCGTCTATCACCAGGTCGACGCCCTGAAAACAGACCGTTTCCGCAGGCTCCACGGGACCATCCCAGGCCTTCGCGGCCGCAAGGGCGTCGCCGCGCAGTTGTTCGCGCCGGGTCAAGGCGGCGACCCGGACCTTGATCCTGGGGCTGCGCAAGAGGCGCGCCGCCACATAGCCGTCGCCGCCGTTATTGCCTGGTCCGCACAACACCAACACCCTGCGCCCGCTGCTGTTTTGCAAGATTAGGTTCGCCGCGCGGGTGACGGCGTCGGCGGCTTTTTCCATCAAGGACATGCCTGCGACGCCATCGGCGATGGTCAGGCTGTCCGCCTTGGCCATCTGGGCCGTGGTGAGAATTTCGACAGGGTAGGGCGTCTGGAACATGGGGCGATGGTCGCAAATGGTTGGGTCCGCGGCAATGGGGTGGCGGCCCTTTGTCGCGCTTATGGCGCCGCGAATTTAGGTGAGCGCGGGATTTTCGATTCCCGCGCGACTTTGCTAAGCCTTTGCGAAAAGCGGCGCAGCGCGTCAAGCGCCGCGCCCGGTCATTCATCGCGGAAAAATCGACATGCTCTCGGTTATCCTTCTGGCCTACGACGTCGACGGCGGTTCCTTGAGGCAAGAGAGCGTCGTGCGCAGCCTGACATCCCTGGTGGAAGGGACAGTTCAGGGCCTGATCGCCGACGCCGTGCTAGCAGGCCCTTCCCGAATGGGGCTTGAAGCCATCGCGGATGACGCCGGCTGCATCTTGGTGGAACATGATCTGCCCGCCAAAGGCCTGGCCGCGGCGTTGGCGAGGGCTCGTCAGACCGACGTTTTTGTTTTCATGGCCGGTCACGCCATTGACGCCGGCTTCGTGGAGGAAGCGCGCGACGCGCTGGCGTTCGAGGGACTGGCGCGCGCGCGGGTCGTGCGGAGGACGCCGGACAGCGTCTTGACGCGTCTCGCGCCCGCTCTCTCGCAACCCGTCGGTTTGCTCGCCCGCAAGGATGCGCTGGTCAAGGCTGAAGGGGTCGAACTTGCGGCGCTGGCGCGAAAACTTCGCGCCAGCGACCTCAATGCGCGCGCGCGCAAATGCTGTTGACCCGGCGTTGGGAATCGACGCCTTTCGCCCATGCGCCTAAAGCGGTTGATCGACCTTTTCCATCAGGAGATTCTTCGGCTCCTTGAACCGGAGCGATTCCTCGCCGATCACAAGAATTTATTTGATTGCGAAGCGCATGTCGGGGTTTGTCGATAAGCGACGACGGCCGCCTGGATCATTGAACGGCTGGCGCGACGGCTCCCTTCCAGAAAAGAGCGCCAATCGCGCTTGTCGTCGTCGCCTCTTGCTCGGCGGCGACTTCGCCAGCCGGCGAGCAAGCCGATTCTTTCGCCGCCTCAACATGGAAGAGGCTTTTGGCGCCCACGACCTCGCGCCTTGCGGATGGCGACAATTCTTGAAACACTGATGTCCGCGCGGGTTTTTCCCTCGCGATTATCCCCACAATGCTATTCGTTGGCGCGATTGGAGGCTGACTTGAGGGAGTGGACATGGCGGATATAGTTATTTTCGGCGCGAGCATGACCGCCGAGGTCGCTAAAACCTACCTGGAGACGTTCACCGAGCACCGCGTGGTGGGGTTTACGGTCGATCCTCCTTACGCGACGACGGATAGGTTTTGTGGCTTGCCGCTGGTTCCCTGGGATCGGCTGGAGGCGACCTTTCCACCCGAGCGCGTGGAGCTTTTGGGACCCATCAGCTACCGTCTGATGAATGAGTTGCGACGCGATCGCTTTCTGGAAGGCAAAGCGCGCAGCTATCGCTTCATTTCATTCATTCATCCCGACTGCAGGCTTTACGGCAATGAAATCGGAGAGCATTGCTTTATTGGTCCGAACCTCATCGATCCCCATGTGCGCATAGGCGCCAATGTCGTGGTTTGGGGCGGGAGCTATATCGCGCATCATTGCGTCATCGGCGATCACACCTTCATCGGGGGCGATGTCGGCATCTCTGGCGGCACGCGGATCGGCGAGCGCTGCTTCGTGGCTGGTCATGTGGCGATCCGTGAGGGACTGACGATTGGCGACGGCTGTTTTTTGCCGCTGGGTTCGATCGTGAACAAAAGTCTACCTCCGAACACCGTGGTGCATCACAGATACGACGACAAGATCGCACGGGTTCCGATTTCGCGCATCCACCGCCTCCTTTGAATGCCTGGTTCTCAACTCCATGAGCGCTCCAATTCAGAAGAGTTGGGGCTTGTCCTGCTTGAAAAAGTCATGCAACCTTTTCAATGACATGGTCTAAGCTCCGGCTTTGCGGCGGCGGCCAGTTCAATTGTGAGCGAAAGTGTTGCAGCTGTCGATCTGACCGGACTGAAGCCCGCGCTGCAACCACTGCACCCGCTGGGCGGAAGAGCCGTGAGTGAAGGAATCGGGCACGACGACGCCGCGAGACGCCCTTTGCAGACGATCGTCGCCGATCGCCTGAGCGGTCGCGACCGCCTTCTCGATGTCGCCCGCTTCCAAAAACTGCCGCTTGGCGTTGCCGTTCGCGGCCCAGACGCCGGCAAGACAATCCGCCATCAATTCGATCCGGACGGAAAGGGCGTTGGCCTGCGCCCGGCTCGCGGCGCGCTGCTGGGCCTCGTGCACCTTGGGCAGGATGCCGAGTTGGTTTTCGATATGATGCCCCATTTCATGCGAAATGACATAGGCGTAAGCGAAATCGCCGCCTCCGCCGAAGCGGGTCTTCATGTCGCGAAAGAAGGAGGTGTCGAGATAAATCTTGCGGTCGAGGGGGCAGTAGAACGGCCCCATGGCGGATTCGGCGGCGCCGCAGGCGGAATCGGTTTGTCCGCTGAACATGACGAGCTTTGGCGGGCGGAACTGGATGTTCTTTTGCGCCGGCAGAACCTGCGACCATACTTCCTCGTTTTCGCCGAGAATCTTGGCGACGAATTGTCCGAGTTGATCTGAGGGAGCGCCGGTAGTCGCTTGCCGCGGGGCGCTTTGGCGCTGGCTGACGACCTGACCGCCGCTCCGCATGTTGTTCAACATCTCCGCGCCGCCAATGAGAACGGCCGGATTTATGCCGGTCATATAGCCGACCAGGCCAAGGATGATGACCATGCCAAGGCCGAGATGGCCTGCTCCGCCCATGCGCGGTCCGGCGCCGGCGTCGGCGTATTGGTTATCGCCGCGGCGATCCTCGATATTGTCAGAGGCCTGAAAATCTTCCCATTTCATCGCCAAACGCTCCACAGGCGGCTTGCCAACGCAAGATAGCAGCCGGAGCGCCGAAAGAGTAGGGGGCGAAGCCCGCGCGGCTTCGCCCCCAAATTATTCGCTCAATAAAGACCGCCGCCGACTTTCTGGTCGATGTTTTGCGGGGCGTCGCTACGGGCATGGGAGCCGCCGCCGCCGCCGCCATATGAATCAGGTGGAGCGGTGCCCGGCTTGAAGGCTTCGAGAATGGAGCTCTGGCCCGACGAACGCATGCCCGAATGAGGATCGACCGATATCAGCTTGATGCCCGGCGGAACGCGGAAAGGAACGTCCGGCTTATCCTTCAGCGCGACCATCATGAAATCGCGGAAGATCGGCGCTGCGTAAAGCGCGGCCTGGGCGTGGTCGCCCATCGAGCGAGGCCGGTCGTAGCCAATGAAGACGCCGACGCAGAGATCCGGCGAATAACCGATGAACCACAGGTCTTTCGCCTCGTTCGTGGTGCCGGTCTTGCCGGCGAGATGCTTGCCGACCGCCTTGACCGCGACGCCGGTGCCGCGTTGTATGACGCCTTCCATGATCGAGGTGATCTGGTAAGCGGTCAGCGGATCGATCACCTGTTCCCGCTTGTCGATCAGTTTGGGTTCGTTCTGGTTTTCCCACTTAGGCGCGTCGCAGCCGAGGCACTGCCGGTCGTCGTGACGGTAGATCGTGTGTCCCCAGCGATCCTGCACGCGGTCGATCAGGGTCTCCTGAATGCGTTTTCCGCCGTTCGCCAGCATGGAATAGGCGGTGACCATGCGCATCAGGGTCGTTTCGCCGGCGCCGAGCGACATGGCGAGATAGGGAGGCATGTCGTCGTAAATGCGGAAACGCTTCGCGAATTCGGCGATGATGGGCATCCCGACGTCCTTCGCCAGGCGCACCGTCATCATGTTTTTGGAATGCTCGACCCCGTAACGCAGCGGATGCCCGCCCGTGCCGTGGCCGCCCTCGAAGTTTTCCGGGCTCCAGGTCGAGCCGTCCGCCTGCACGATGGAGATTGGCTCGTCGAGAATTTGCGAAGAGGGCGTATAGCCGCCGTCCAGCGCGGCCGCGTAAACGAAGGGTTTGAAGGAAGACCCCGGCTGACGAAGGGCTTGAGTGGCGCGGTTGAATTCCGATTGATCGAAGGAGAAGCCGCCGACCATCGAGAAAATGCGGCCGGTATAGGGGTCCATCGCCACCATCGCGCCCGAGATTTCGGGAATTTGACGCAGGCGGTATTGACCCGGCCGTCCGCCCATCGGTTCGACGTAAATGACGTCGCCCGGCGTGAGAATGCCGCGCACGGAACGGCCCGCCCAGCGCACGCCCTCCGCGGTCAGCACGCCGGTTTCGCGTTCTCTCGCGACCTCGCCCGATTTTTCGTGCGCCGGCTGCAAGCCGATTCGGGCCTGAGCGTCGTTCGCGTCCAGAACCACCGCGAGACGCCAAGGCTTGACGTCGCCGAGAGAGGGGATCGCGGCGAGCGGCGTTCCCCAGTCGGAGGAGATGTCGATGTGGTTCATGGCGCCGCGGAAGCCATGCGCCTCGTCGAAGCGAACCAGACCGTCGGCGAGGGCCTTGCGGGTCAGCGCCTGCAGCTTCGGATCGAGCGTGGTTCGCACGGAGAGCCCGCCCTCGTAGAGCTTCTTTTCGCCGTAACGTTCGAGCAGTTCGCGTCGCACTTCCTCGGCGAAATAGCCCGCGACGTATGTATTCGGCGACAGCACGCGAGGATTGACGCCAAGCGGCTCGGCCTTGGCTTTCGCTCCGTCCGCCGCAGAAACGAAGCCGTCGGCCACCAGACGGTCGATCACGTAATTGCGGCGCTCGATCGCACGGTCGCGATGCAGAAACGGGTGGTAGTTGTTGGGACCCTTGGGGAGAGCGGCGAGATAAGCCGCTTCCGCGATGGTTAATTCGTTGACGGACTTGTTGAAATAATTCAGCGCGGCGGCGCCGACGCCGTAATTGCCGAGGCCCAGGAAAATCTCGTTGAGGTAGAGTTCGAGAATCCGGTCCTTGGAATAGGCGGCTTCGATTCGGAACGAGACCAGCGCCTCGCGGATCTTGCGCTCGATGTTGCGCTCATTGCCGACCAGGAAGTTCTTGGCCACCTGCTGCGTGATCGTCGAGGCGCCCTGGACATGCCGGCCGCCCTGCAGCAATACCGTCAGCGCGCGTCCCACGCCCTCGGGGTCGATGCCGTTGTGGGTGTAAAAGTTCTTGTCTTCCGCGGAAATAAAGGCCTGCTTGACCAAGGGCGGAATAGCCGAGCTCGGCAGGAACAGGCGCCGTTCGTGAGAATATTCGGCGAGGATCGATCCGTCGCCCGCGTGCATTCTGGTGGTGACCGGCGGCTCGTAGTTTCGCAATTGCGCCGTGTCAGGCAGGTCTTTGGAGTAAACATAGACCAGCCCCGCGACGACGATAGCGCCGATGAGGAAGACGATAGTCCCCGTCGCGAAGACAAATCCGAGAAATCTCGCGAGCAATCGCATCAATGATATCCCCATAGCGGCGGAAACTGGATCCAATCCACAGTCTTTCGCCTTCCTTTAAACCTATCCGTTGTCGCAAACAGCGCGGATTTGGCGTTCGATCCTTTATTTGCGCTTGATCGAGCCCCATTACAACGGGGGTTGACAAGAGCAAGGCATTGATTGGACGCCAACTGAGTCTTGGAGATTCATTTAGCATCCGCGGCGCCGTCGGCGCCAGTCAATTAGAGCGTTTCCCATCATGTGGATTCGCATGTTCGATCAGGAATCGCTCCAATTCGAATTGGAGCGATCACCCGTCGTTCGGACCTGTCCATCCCAGCGGAAAACGCGCTCTTCGCGTCCGCCCGCGCGGAGGTAGGGCTCCTGGCGGGGCCGCGGACCGATTGAAGCGCGAATTTTATGTTTTTATTGTGAGCGCGGCGCCGGGTCGGCCGGGTGGGTCTCCACATGAGCGTCGCGACTCCGCGCCTCGAAATACGCCTCTACGGCTTCCGCGGTGGATTGAGCCGCGTGGTCGCGCCACAGCGGGGAGGTGAGATTGGCGAGATCCTTTGCGGAGGAAAGATAGCCAAGTTCGAGGAGAACGGACGGCACGTCATGGGCTTTGAGCACGACGAAGCCGGCGGAGCGGCTGGGGTTCTTGTTTAGGCTGCCCGCGTCGCGCCATTTGGCGATGAGCTTAGAGGCGAAATCCCGGCCGAGCGCTCTTGTCTCCCGACGCGTCAAATCGAACAAAATGTCGCCGATTTCCTCGATGGCGGCTTTCTGTTCGAGCCCGGCCGCCTGATCGGCGAAATTCTCCTTCTCCGCGATCCGGGCCGATTCCGCGTCGGAGGCTTTTGTCGCCACGGTATAGATCGTCGCTCCCTGAACGCTGGCTTCGCCAAGCGTATCGGCGTGAATTGATATGAATAACGCCGCGCCGCGCTGGCGGGCGAAGCGCACCCTGTCGTCGAGAGCGATGAAGACGTCGTCGGCGCGCGTGAGGAGGACCCGAAAGCGCCCTTGGGCTTCGATCTTGGCCTTCAACGCGAGTGCGAATTCCAGAACGATTTTTTTCTCCAGTTCTCCATGTTTGCTCGCCGCGCCGTCATCGACCCCGCCGTGGCCGGGATCGATGACGATGAGTGGCGAGGAAGAGGATGACGATCGGTCCGGTTCGGGCGCGGCGACCGCTGTCCTTTCGGTCTGGTCGGGCGCGGCGGATCGGGCGTGTTCGGCGGCCATCTCCGCGAATTTGGCGGCGTCCACGGGCGCGAGGTCGATCTCGAGCCGGACGCCCTCCGGGCGATTTACGCTCTCCGCGCGCACCACTTTCGCCGGCCGGGCCAGGTCGATGACAACGCGCGACCGACCCGGAGCGAATTGACCGAAGCGATATGATTTAACGATAATTTCGCCGTTCGCCGCTCCCCTCGCCAAGGCGTTCGGGCGACCGACGGCGGGATCGATGCGAAAGGCCACTTCCGGCAGTTCGATAATGATACGGTCCGGCGCCGACACGGCGAAGTTTTCCGCCCTCACAGGACCGGATATTTCGAAAAGCAGTCTCGCGGAATCGTTCCGTTGCTCCAGGCGCGCCGCGATTGCCTCGATTTTTGGCGGATTGGCGGATGAAGAATGGCCGTCTTCCGCGGCCAGGCTAGCGGAGATGGAAAGCGCGCACGCCAAGAAGACGCCCGTCAGCGCTGTAAAATCGCCCAGGACCCTGGGGAAAGGGCGCGATGGGTTGGTCATCGAAAAAAACCCCATGTATCGTGGCGTGGTATCGTGGCGTGCGCCTGCCGTGAGCGTTAAGCGATTGTGAACGTCGGCGGTTGCCGGATGGTTAATTCTACTGCGTCACGAAGCGGCCTGGGGCCGGGCCAGCGCCGTCAATGCGAGCGCGAGCCGAAGCAATCCTTAAGCCGCGCCAGCCCCCTGGATCGCCACGCCTTCGACTCAAAATGACGAAACCGCCGACAAATTCGTTCATGACGCTGTAGAATTAACTCCTTGCGACCGATTTCGCCACAATTCTAACGAAATTGTTACGCCTTCGCCCATATTCTGTCGACATTGTTCATTCGCTTGCGAGAATCTCAGGTAGACGCTATGTATAGGGCGGCTCCTGAAAAAGGTTGGCGCATTCGCAAGCTCTATTGCCGCGGCCCTGTCCATGGCTGAGCGTCCACCTGAGGAAAGCCGAGTGCTTCGGCCGCGCGTCACGCGATGGCCGTATAAAGTTGTGTGCCTTTTAATGGCGCCGAAAGGTTTTTTGTGACGAGCTCATGGTCAGGCTTCATGGCTAAGCCCATGGCGGATGAATTTCCGGCGATGCGTTTCGGGCGCCCTGAGGCCTCGGTCGCCTTGCGGAGCATCTGCGTCCCTGCTCGTCGTTCAGTCGGTTTGGTTGGCGTTGAATGCGGCGATCGCCGTTCGCGTTTGTCCAAGCCGCGGAATCTGTCGACCGGCCCTCGCGCCGGCCTGCGTTCAGGAAGTCACACAACTTCTCCTACTTCTCCAGACACACGCGTAGACGCGGCATGGCTTAGCCGAACAGCGGCCGCCGGACCTCAGGACGAGTCCGGACGGATGCCGCCGGCTTTGCCGCGCGCCGCGCGCGAAAGAGTCACTCATGGCCAACAAAATGTTGATAGACGCCTCCCACCCGGAAGAAACCCGGGTGGTGGTGTTACGCGGTAGCAAAGTCCAGGAATTCGATTTCGAGGCGGCGGACAAAAAGCCATTGCGAGGGAATATCTACCTCGCCAAAGTCACCCGGGTCGAACCTTCGCTGCAGGCCGCTTTCGTGGACTATGGCGGCAACCGACACGGCTTTCTCGCCTTCGCCGAGATTCACCCAGATTATTACCAAATTCCTGTCGCCGACCGGCTCGCTTTGCTCGAGGAAGAGAGCCGGGCTCACCGGCAGGCCGAAGAAGAAGAGCATCGTCCTCAGCCGCAAGGGCGCGTTCGCCGGTCGCGTCGCCGCCATGTGGAGGCGGCGGAGAAGCGTTCCGCTCGCGAGGACGGAGTAATCGTCGGGCCGGCGCCCGCCGAAGCGGAGGCCTTTGACAAGGAACGACACGCCGCGCTTGCTTCCGAGGCGGGGGGCTTCGATCTGCTGTCCCTGGAGACGCCAACCGAGGAGCCGAATGGCTTCGGAAACGAAGCTGTTTCTCATGTGGAGCCGAAAGGTCTCGAGGCTGAGCCGGCTTCGGCTTCGGAGGACAATCGGTCCGCCGAAAGCGCGGGCGGCGCGATCCAGCACGTTCCAGAGGAAGCGATCGAGCCAGCCGGCGAGGTTGAGGCGAAGGACGAAGCTTCCGCGCCCATCCTCGGCGCCGAGCCGCTGATTTCAATCGATCCTTCCGGCTTCGGTGTGGTGGAGGTCAGTTCAGCCGACGAAGTCGGGTTCGAGCCGCTTGAGCAGGATCACGAGATCAAAGCGCGCCGGCAGGACGAGCGTGACGAAGAGCAGGAGAGGATGCGTGAAGAGAGCCGCGAAAGGCCCTTTCGCGACGACGATCATCCCGACGACCATGACCACGACCACGACCACGACCATGACCATGAAGACGACGCCGACCATGTCGAGCACATCGGCGGCGACGCAATGGAGGAGCTGCCGTTCCGTGCGCCCCGCTCTCGAAAGCAGTATAAAATTCAGGAGGTGATCAAGCGCCGCCAGGTTCTTTTGGTGCAGGTCGTTAAAGAAGAACGCGGCAACAAGGGCGCGGCGCTCACGACCTATCTCTCGCTCGCCGGGCGCTTTTCGGTGTTGATGCCAAACACCGCGCGCGGGGGCGGCATCTCGCGAAAGATCACCGACGGGGCCGATCGCAAGCGGCTGAAGGAAATCGTGCAGGAGCTCGAGGTGCCCGAAGGCATGGGCGTCATTCTTCGCACGGCGGGCGCCACGCGCACCAAGGCGGAGGTCAAGCGCGATTTCGAATATCTGCTCCGCATGTGGGAAAATGTTCGTGAATTGACCCTGCGGTCGACCGCGCCGACCCTCGTCTATGAGGAGGGTTCTCTGATAAAGCGCGCCATCCGCGATCTTTATGGTCGCGATGTCGACGAAGTTGTGGTCTCGGGCGACGACGCCTATCGCGAGGCGCGCGACTTCATGCGCATGCTGATGCCGAGCCACGCCAAAAACGTGAAGCTGCACCGCGAATCGGCTCCGATCTTCGCGGATTCCGGCGTCGAGGCGCAGCTCGACGCCATGTTCTCAAATCAGGTGACGCTGAAGTCGGGCGGTTATCTGGTGATCAATCAAACCGAGGCTCTGGTCGCGATCGACGTGAACTCGGGTCGTTCGACGCGCGAACACAATATCGAGGACACCGCGCTTCGCACCAATCTGGAAGCGGCCGACGAAGTCGCCCGCCAATTGCGCTTGCGTGATCTCGCCGGGCTGATCGTGGTCGATTTCATCGACATGGAGGAAGGCCGCAATAATCGGGCGGTGGAGCGTCGCATCAAGGACGCCTTGAAGAACGACCGAGCGCGGATTCAAGTGGGACGGATTTCCCACTTCGGCCTGCTCGAAATGTCTCGTCAACGTATCCGGGCGGGCGTCGTGGAGGGCTCCACCGTTCCGTGCCCGCATTGCACGGGCTCGGGAGCGGTGCGCTCGACCGCTTCCATCGCCTTGCACGTGCTGCGCGTGCTGGAGGAAGCGCTGGTGCGTAGTTCGGAGCACAACATCACCTTGCGCACCCGCGCCGCCGTCGCGCTTTATATTCTCAACCAGAAACGCAATCATTTGCAAGATCTGGAGAGGCGCTTTGGCGTGCACATCACGGTCGGCGCGGACGATACGCTGACCGGCTCCAATTATCATGCTCTGGAGCGAGGCGAACTCGCGTCGGGTGTCCGGGCGACCGCGCCGCAACATCTTCGGCTCGATTCCATCAGTCCCGATCTCCTCGAAGAGGAAGCTCCCGAGGAGGAACTCGCGGCCGAGGAAATGGTTAGCGCGCCCATTGAAGCTCCGCGTGAAAGCAGGCGGCCTTCGGCGCGTCTTGAGCGGCAGACCGCCCGCGCGGACGCCGTGGAGACGGAAGGAGCCGCGGCTCCTTCCGGCGAAGGGGAAGACGACGCGGACGGTTATCAGAGATCGCGCCGGCGGCGCCGGCGGCGGGGCAGGGGCGGCGGAAACGCGCTCATCACTGAGTTGGCCCAACCCGGCGCCGAGCAGCCGTCGGATGATGCGCTGGCCTTCATGGCCAACATCGAGGGCACTCCCGCCCGGGAAGAAGCGCGTCGTCCCGAAGGCCGCGGCAGGCGCGGTCCAGGCCGTTGGACACGCTCGACTCCGCTCGCGGCCGAATTCCGCGAACCCGAAATGTTCCCTGTGGACGAAGGCGCCCGATACAGCTCGGATTTCGTTTCTCCGAGTGAAGCGCATATCCCTCAATTCGCCCCGGAGCCCGAGGGCCGGGGCGCGGAGCCTGTGGCGCCGCCATCGGCCGAGGGCTTCGTGGAGGCGCGGCCTCCCGTTGAGGAAGGCGTGACGCCGGCGCCCGCCGCGGCGGCTACGGAAGGAGTCGTGGAGCCGTCCGCCGAGGCTACTCCAGAACCCGCGCCGCGTCCGGCCACCGAAGTGGTGATAACGAGGGCGGATCCCGCACAACCCAAAAAGGGCGGATGGTGGCAACGCGCCAAAGCCACGCTGAGCGGCGAGGACTAGCGCGCTTTCCGCTCGGATGGAATCATCCGAGCGATTAAGGATGCGCGCCAGATCAAAAAGCTGGCGAGAAACCCCATGGAAAAAGTCCGTCGACTTTTTCCATGGTTCGCTTGGCGCCTTGCTGGGCTATCTTGAGCGACTCAGCCAATCGCCGAGCCGCTCGATCCCCGCCGCCACATCTTCTGGCGACCCCGCATAGGAAATGCGCAGCGTCCGAGAACCTCGGGCGCGGTCGAAATCAACGCCGGGGGTCAGCGCGACCCCGGCTTCTTCCAAAACGTCTTCGCAAAACTTCACGGAGTCATCCGTCAGATGAGCGATGTCGGCATAGATGTAAAAGGCTGCGTCGGGCGGGGCGAAACGCGGCAAACCGATCCGGGGCAGGCGCGTCAGCAGGAGTTCGCGGCTTTTCGCATATCCTGCCTTGATGACTTCGAGTTCGTCGGTCGCGTCGAAGGCCGCGATCGCGGCTTTCTGGGAAAGTGCCGGAGCGCAAATGGCGAGCGATTGTTGCAGGCGTTCCAGCGGCCTCGTCAAAGCGGGCGGCGCGACGATCCAGCCAAGGCGCCAACCCGTCATCGCATAATATTTCGAGAATGAATTTATGACGATCGCGTTTCGCGAGTAGCGCGCAGCGGTCTCGGCTCGGCCTATGTGCTCCAGTCGATGATAGATTTCGTCGCTTATCAGTAAAATCCCCGCGTCGTCGCAAAAGCTGCACACTTGCTCCAGTTCCCCGGGCGCGATCATGACGCCAGTGGGATTTGCGGGGCTCATCAGGAGCAGGCCGCTGAATCTTTCGCGGCGGTAGGCGGCCTCGACAAGCTCCACCGTGGGCGCGAATCCCGTTTCCTCGCCAAGATCGATCGTCACGCTGGAAAGGCCAAGCGCCTCCAATATGTTGGCGTAGGCGGGATAGCCGGGTTGAAAGACACCGATCTTCGCGCCCGCGTCAAAGCCGCAGATGAAGCTCATGACAAAGGCGCCAGACGACCCCGTCGTAACGATGATCCGATCTGGAGAGACATCGACGCCTTCGTGCTCGGCATAGTGGCGGGCGATGCGCTCGCGCAAGGCCACATCGCCGAGCGCCTCGCCATAGCCAACGCCACCGTCCCCGAGGGCTCGCTCCGCCGCCTGCCTGACAAGCGTCGGCGTGCGAGTTCCCGGTTCTCCCAACTCCATGTGGATGATGCGGCGCCCGCTGTGTTCGAGCTTCTTGGCTTTACGCAAAACGTCCATCGCCATGAAGGGGGCGACAGCGGCGCGACGAGAGGGTTTGAGGTCTTTCATGGGCCGTCTTATAGCTCATCAGGGCGGCGGCCCAACTTTTTGGTCAGTCGGCTCAGGCGCCGGACGAGCCCTTTCGCGCGTGCTTGGTTGGAAATCTCGACGAGTTGTCGTAGTCGGCTGTTCGACCCACCCTCGAAAACCACGGCTCTTGGCTCAACTTTGCGCTGGATCGGCAATCTCCTCTGGTTCCGCTTGCGCCTGCGCTTGTTCGACCGCCTGCGCTTGCGTTTGCTCGTCCGCCTGCGCTTGCGCCTCGGCCTGCGCATGAGCGATCGCTTCGTGTTGTCTTCGCAACTCGTCTCGCTCGGCTGCAAGGCGCTCCACTTCGTGGCGAAGCGCCAATGCCTCCGCTCCTAACTGATCGCGTTGGTGGATCAGCGCCGCGAGTTCGCTAGCGCGCCTCGCGGTTTCCTCGATCTGATGGTCTCGCTCCTGCCGGGCTTGATCCCTCTCGCCACGGGCCGAATCCGCTTCTTGGCGTTCGCGAAGCGCGCTTTCTTCAAAGTCCAACAGGATTCCGCCAAAAAATTTGCAGGCCTCGTCGAATTCGGATTTCACCTCGTCGAGTTGGTGGCGCGCCGCTTCCGATGACGGATCCGCCGCGAGCGTCAGCAACGCCTCATAGACTTTCAAAACCCAGTCGTGGACGTAGCGATGGGCCTTGAGATCGTCGATTGAGACGCTGTTGTGTCGTAAGGTTGGCGATATGAAGCGGTCGATTTCGGCGGCCGACTGATCGGAAAGCCGAGGCCAGTCCAACCCTAATCTCTCGCCGATTCGCGCCAATGAAAAACGCCAGTCGGCGAGAAATTCTGACCATTCGACAAATGCGGTTGGATGGGCGCGGCTCGACGCCTCGGCGTCGAGAACATGGCGCAACCACATCAACAAGCCTTTCGAAAGCGGTATGCCGTTTCTCAGCCAAAGCGACCTCGCCACTTCCAGCGGAGAGCGGATGGGGATTACGATGCGTGGCGAATAACCTGCTTCGTTGATCGCGTTGGACCAAAACGGCATCAACCGGCATAAGCGCGGATCCTTGATCGCGGCGAGCGGAGCCGAGCCGAACTCGCCTTTCAGAGCCGCGATCGCTCTTTCTTCGAAGCTCTTCGCGACCGGGCTCGAAAACCAAGCTGGATTGAAAGCTCTCCAATCGTCCCAGGTGGTTCCCGCCGAGCGGAGTATTTCATCGTTGAGTTGCATGATTTGCAAAGACTCGAAAAATCCGCGCTCGTTGTCCGACGCCGCCGGCAGAGGCGTGTTTGGGGCTTTCGCGCCCAAAGTCACCAGCGCGCCCGCGATGGAGGACGTTCCGCTGCGGTGCATGCCAAGCACTATGATCGCGAAATTTGTTTCGACCCGATCGGGTGCAATGTCTGCGCATGAATTCATCGTGGATGATCGCCCTACTCGAACCAAAAGGAGCATTGCGCCGAAATCGCGCCCCTAACCAGAGTGTAAAACCCTAGCTAATCTGCAATGTTGTGGTCAATCGAGCAAAGGGGGAGCAATTGGAAAAAAAAAAGGAGATGAGATTTAGCCGCGCGACCAGGGGAGCGAGGATAATCCGACAAGCGCGCAAAGCGTTTTGTCGAAGGGCTCGTAATATGCGGCGACTTCGGCGGCGTCGCTCTGGTCGATTTCTCCCATTTCAGGGCTGGGCGCGACAAGCGCGCTCAAATCCGGCGGGCGCCAATGGGAATCGATTTCAAGAAAAGTGGTTATATCTTTGAATAGGTCCGCTGGCCGCCGTGCAATGTCGTCGTACCAAAAAACGCCAAGGCGGAACCCGAGAGGATAGAATTGAGCATATTCTTCAAGGATGACGCAATACTCGCCTCGCCTTCTCATGAATTGCATATCTTCGCGAAAGGCCTGAATGAACGGAACTTCACGCGGAATATTACCGAGATAACGGGCCATTTTCCACTGAGAGAAAGCTCGCGCGACAGGGTCTCGCAGAATGTGAAGCATGAACGCGTTTGGACATATGGCGTGAATTCTTTCGGCGAGCCCGGTGAACGCGGCATAATTAGGAGAGATATCGCCGCACAATTGATCTTCTCGCGCGTTGGCGAATCGCTCGCCATACCAGGAGAGCGGGAGATCCCGATAAAAAAAGTTCAGTTCCTTGTCCCGCATGAAAACCTGCGGGTGCCGGCTGATTTGTGAGAAAAGCCAGGTGGTCCCGGATTTCTGGGCGCCCGCGCATATGAAGTTGGCCACACGCATGATGGAAAGGCTCCGCAATCAGCCCCAAACGCCTACTAGAGCAAAATCCGAAGAAGCTGATAGACTTTTTCGATTGGATTTTGCTCCAGCTTTTTCAATCTGGCGCGATTTCTTATCGACCAGACGATTCCGTCCGGTCGATAAGCGCTCTAACATCCCCGCAATGGGCCGACCACCTCGGCCGTGGACGATGTGACGCGCTTTGGTTTCGCGTATGCGCTAAACGATTCAGTGTGATGCCCGATGCGATTGACCGCGCGCCTAGCATTAAACTTAGCCAAAGTCGTTTTATGCGTTGACAAACAGGAAAGATTTCTTATCACTCCCCTCCGGGGCGTTGTCGTGCAGTGGCCCCCCCAAGTTAGTGTTGATAATGCAGTTTCGCTCGCGGAGCCTTTTCGCGAGAAAGCAAAGTCCCCAAACATTTCGGTTTCAGGAGAGGGCATGTCAAAGCAAAGCCAACCTCACTTCGCAGCTCAGCCGTTATTGGCTGCGCTTCTTTTGTCTGTCAGCTCCGGAGCCGTTTTGGCTGCGCAGGATTTGGTCAATCAGCCGGGCGCTCAGCTTACTCAGCCGCGCCCCGGACTTCCGGCGATCCTTACCCCCGCCTCGGGGCAAATCAAGCCGGGCCATTTTCACACCAACTTGAAGATCGTCGATCCTGGTCACGCCATACCGGCGGGTGTGGCTGCTCAAGTGGGGCCGCCAAAGCCCGGAACGCTTCGCGAAACCCCCGCCTCTTTGGCGTGCATTTATGGCCTGGCGGCGCAGACGAACGGATGCAACCCTAACTCGGTAACCGCTTTGCCCAGCGGAGGCAGCCGAGCGATCGCCGTGGTGGACGCGTTCAATTATCCGACTGCTGAGGCGGATCTTAACGTCTTCATCGGGCAATTCGGACTTGCGGCGGCCAACTTCCAGGTTGTTTACGCCAATCCCGCCGCCGCTCCCTACAAGACATGCCCCGCTGCGCGGTCTGGAACGGCGCCGACCAATTCGACCAACGGTTGGGACGTGGAATCTGCGCTCGACGTGCAGATGGCGCATTCAATCGCGCCGAGCGCCAAAATTTATCTCGTCGAGGCGATGTCGTCGTCATTCACCGACATGTTCAACGCCGAGGCGGTCGCCACGGCCTGTGTTCAGGCGGCGGGCGGAGGTCAGGTGTCGAACAGTTGGGGCGCCCCTGAAATCGCCAGCGAATCCTCATATGATTCAAACTTCACGGGAGCGGGCGTCCTCTATCTGGCGTCCGCGGGCGACAACGCCGGCGTTGAATATCCCGCCGCTTCTCCAAATGTGTTGAGCGTGGGCGGCACCACGATCAGCCGCGATCAGGCCACGGGAGCCTATCAAAGCCAGGTCGCATGGAATGATTGGGCTTATGGTTGGGGCACGGGCGGTGGTCCGAGCGTCTATGAGGCGCTTCCAAGCTATCAACAGCCGCTTTCAACGCTCATTGGCGCGTACCGAGGCACTCCGGACCTCGCGGCGGTGGCGGATCCGCTGAACGGCGTGTGGATCTATAATTCGTGGTCGCAGACGGGCTGGCTGTCCGTCGGCGGAACCAGCGCCGCCGCGCCATTCGTCGCCGGAGTCGTCAATAGGGCCGGTTTCTTCTATGCGGCCAGCTTCAATGGCGTGAACAACATCTATACGCTGGGCCTCAATGGAAAGTTGGAAGGAACCTATGCGACGGACATCAATAATGGAGTCTGTGGTCCGGCGGGAGCCGCCGGCGGCCTAGGGAACGGCTACAACCCCCAATATATAGAATATACCTATAAGACACCTTGGGATTGGTGTACCGGATGGGGTGTTCCACGCGGCGGCCACAACACCGGCGCATTCTAAAAAAGCTTTAAAAAGCGCCGGCCGGCCTTCCCCGGTCGGCGCTTCTCGTTTCTAGACATGATTTCTCAGCTTGAGCGGTGTCCGAGCAATTTAAAGAGTTAGAGCGCGCTCCGCGCGAAACGCCGGCTTGCGCTTTTTCGTCAGCAGCACTCTAACCTCGCGGACATGCTTTTCCGATCACACTGTTTTCGCCGCTGCCCGGCTGTGATCTAAATCGGTTCGATCGCCCTTCGGTTGACGATTATTTGGATCGTCCTTTCCAGCAATGGCGATGATCTATTCGAGAGCTGATCCTAATCTCCTTTAATCCCTCGTCATCGCGAATGCGAGGGGTGGCGTGGTTCCGGTCGGAGGTGGACCGTTCGGCGGTCCAGGGTCTCATGTTCCGAATTCGCGGGGGGCGTTTCTCCCGTTCGTGAAGCGTAAACACTTCCGTTATCTTCAGAGTTTTAAACTGAGAAAGACCGGCGCGTTTACATTGGTGCGATTTGGTTTACAATCGTTTACGCGACACGTTCAACGCCGGGCGGTTTGGAGCGCGTTCTAATTATGGAATTTGCCAGGCGAATGAAGACAAAAGCTCGCTGCGCGAACGGAAGCGGCTAAAGATGATGAACTGGAGCAGCGAAACGGTTACGTCATCAGGTGAGGACTATCCCGGATATAAAGGGCTAGAGGAGGCCGGCGCCCGATTTATCGGCGGCGCCTGTGCGGTGACTCCCGTGCTTCGACCGCGCCTCCCCGACGCCGACAGACTTCTCCCCTATCTTCGACAAATTGACGACAACCGCATCTACGCGAATTTCGGTCCCTTGGCCTTGGCGCTCGCGGAGAGGTTGGGAAGGCGTTTTTCTCTGCGCGGCGAGAATGTCATAACCACGGCCTCAGGCACGGCTGCCTTGATCGGAGCGATACTTGGGTCTGTCGGCCGAGCGGGCAAGGAAAGGCCGCTGGCGTTAGTTCCCGGCTACACCTTCGTGGCGACCGCGATCGCCGTCGAGGCTTGTGGTTACCAGCCGCTTTTCGCCGATCTCGGCGAAGGCCATCTCCTGCTTGAGCCTGCGGATGTTCTGCACCACCCCTTGCTCGAAAAAATTGGACTGGTTGTTCCGGTCGGCGCTTTTGGATGCGGAGTCGCGCAAGCCAGATGGCGGCGCTTCAGGGACGAAACCGGAATAAATGTCGTGATCGATGGCGCCGCGTGCTTCGAGGCCGTGAGCCGGGCGCCGGGAGATTTTCTCGGCGACATCCCGGTGGCTATCAGCTTTCACGCCACGAAAAGTTTCGCGGCCGGAGAGGGTGGTTGTGTCGTAACAAGCGAGCTGGACGCGGCGCAAGGCATAGCGATGGCCTTGAATTTTGGGTTTTTCGGCGCGCGCTTGTGTCGTTCCGCCAGCATAAATGGCAAAATGAGCGAATATCATGCGGCGGTCGGTTTGGCCGAACTGGACGGATGGAACGAGAAAAGCTGGGCTTTGAACGCCGTATCCGCTCATTATCGCGAATGTTTCGCGGAAGCCGGTCTCGGCGAGCGTTTCCTCGGCGCGCCCGAAATAGCGTCGTGTTATGCGCTTTTTCGTTGCGGAACAGGCGCTAAAACGAGGGCGCTGTCGGAGTATCTCGAGGCAAGGGGCATAGGGACCAGATTTTGGTACGGCGAAGGCGTTCATAAAGAGCCTCATTTCATGTCGCGCGCGTCATTGCCCAATGTTGAAAAGACCGCCGCCACATTTCTGGGGCTTCCGGTCGCGCCCGATCTGCATGCGGAAAGAATCGAACAAATAGTGAAATGGATCGCCATGTTTTTGAAAGCGCGTTAAGGCGCGGCTTTCAAATCTCGCGCTCTAATTTGTCGTATTCCGACATAAGAGCGTTCCGCGCCAGCATATCGTATTGAGGATAGTCGAATAGCTGCACGAGCGACAAATGCCTGTGGCGTATTTGGGTGGCGATCGCCGTTTCGTAATTCGCGGCGCGTAACAGCCTATCAAGCACGGAGTCCTGCGCGACACCCACCTGCTTGATCGCTTCGCTGCGGAGCAGAAGGAGGCGTCCAGGCGGATTGTGCGGGTAGAAAAGCGGTTTTCCACCGGCGGTCGAAGGATCTTGGTCGCGCTCCGGACTATCGGCCTTAATCAGCGCGCGCCATTGGGCTTCATCGGCGCCATTCCTGAGGCCCTCGACAGCCGACGGATCCACGAAATCTCTTTTATCAATGACCGATCCCAGCATGGCGAGGCGAGGATTGGCGTCCATCAGCGCCGCCATTCGCTCCAGCCAGCATGGAGTCGTATCCTCGACTAGGACGTCGCTTTCCACGTAACCAAAATACTGTCCCCAGGAGTCGAGTTCCCGAAATACGAGTTCCGCCAGGATTTGGGGATCGTTTTTCTCCGCGCGCAAAACCCTTGCGAACATGCCGCGCCGTTCGAAGCCGGAGATGACCTTGTCCACCAACGGATCGTCGGACGCCATATCGACGAGGATGAATCGGCGTGGAAATCGCGTCCTCGTGTAGAGAGCATCCAGGCAAGCCCAAAGGTAGAGAGGGCGATTCCTCGATACAATGAGAACGGTGATGGGCGTCGTCATGAATTGCAATCTGTCGCGCTGGTTTGGGTTACGGCTAAATGATTGTCGCTAGAGCAAACTCCGAAAAAGTTGAAAGACTTTTTCGATTAGATTTTGCTCCAGCTTTTTGAATCTGGGCCGATTTTTTGGCCAGACGATTCGGTCTGGTTGGAAATCGCGCCAGGCATAGACCTCTACAAAATCTTTTTTGAGAGAGCAGGTCAGCCTGCTGCTGGGAAAAATCCGGTGTAACCCTTGAGGTTGCTTCGATTGGTTGCGGGGGCCAGATTTGAACTGACGACCTTCAGGTTATGAGCCTGACGAGCTACCGGGCTGCTCCACCCCGCGCCAAATCACTTCTGTTATGTAGGCGGCGCCGCGGCCGAACGCAAGCGACAGCTGCGGACTTAAGCCGCGAGGTCGGCCACCACCGCGTCAAGCACCGGAAACCCCTCGGAACTGACGCGCAAACGGTTGTCGCGCGTATATTCGACGAGGCCGTCGCCAATGAGCTCCGAGATGCGAGATTGGGCGAGTTGCTTCCCCGTGAGCAAGAAATAGCGTTGTGGATCAATGCCTTCTCTGAGGCGAAGGCCCATCAGCAAAAACTCGTCGCCCTGCTGCTCGGAGTTCAGCAGCTCGTCTTCGACGAGGCCGTGGCCTTCCGTTTCCACGCAGGTCAGCCACATCTCGGGGTGGCGCTCGGCCGCTTGCGCCCGTCGTCCCCGAGGCGTGTTCAAACGGCCATGCGCGCCTGGTCCAATTCCCGCATATTCGCCATAGCGCCAATAAACCAGATTATGCCGGCACTCGGCGCCAGGACGGGCGTGGTTCGAGACTTCATAGGCAGGGAGCCCGGCCCGCGCCGTGGCTTCCTGGGTGACGTCCCATAGCGCCCGTTGGGCGTCCATGTCCGGCACGACGAGTTTGCCGGCATTGAACATGCGTTCGAACATCGTGTCCGGCTCGATGGTGAGCTGGTAGAGCGAAAGATGTTCCGGCGCATAGGCCAAAGCCAGCTCAAGCTCCTTGCGCCAGCTCGCCGTCGTTTGTTGGGGACGCGCGTAGATCAGATCGAAAGAGGTGCGCGAGAAAACGGAATTGGCGATGCCCAGCGCCGCCAGCGCCTCGGCGACCGAATGTTGCCGCCCGAGATTCTTAAGGTCGAAATCGCTCAAGGCTTGAATGCCGAGCGAAACGCGATTGACCCCGGCGGCCTTGAAGCTGCGGAATCGAGAGGCCTCGACGCTGGTGGGGTTGGCCTCCAACGTGACCTCGACATCCTTGGCGACCGTCCAGCGCTTGGCGATTTCGTTTAATATCGCCTCGACCGTGCTCGGCGACATCAGCGAAGGCGTGCCGCCTCCAAAAAACACCGAGCGGACTTCGCGGCCAGGGACCAAGGCGGCGCGATGGGCGATTTCCGCGCGAAAGGCGTCGACGAAGCGGTCTTCGTCGACATCGCCACGCCTGACGTGGCTATTGAAATCGCAGTAGGGGCATTTCGACAGGCAAAACGGCCAATGAACATAGACGCCGAAGCCTGGATCAAATGCGTTTCGAATCGTCGCGACCATGATCCTTTATGGCATGGCCTGCGCAAAAGGTCACCACGAAGCCGCAACTCGCGCCTTTATCTGGTTTTCATTATGTCCCGGATTTCTCCAAGCAGTTCCTCGCTCTTGGTGGGCGGCGGCGGCGGCGCGTCCGGCGCGGGTTTTTTCATGCGTTCGAATTGCCGAACCACGATAAATAGAGTGAAGGCGATGATGATGAAATTGAGAAGGACGGTCAGGAACTGGCCATAGCCAATGACCGCGCCGACCTTTTTGGCCTCGTCATAGGTCATCTCGGAATGAATGGCGCTGGACAGCGCGATATAGTGACTTGAAAAGTCGAGTCCCCCGGTGATGGCGCCAATCAGAGGCATGATGATGTCGTTGACCAGAGAGTCGACGATCTTTCCAAAGGCGACGCCGATAATCACGCCGACGGCGAGATCGACCACATTGCCCTTAAGGGCGAACTTCTTGAAATCCTCGAACATAATTTCTCTCCGGCCTCCGCCGCGAAGCGCTCCGGCGTCTTGAGCGAAGCCTCGAAAGATTATCGCTCTGGCGGGCGGGGTCAATCTTCGGATCGAAAATTCATTAATTTCAATAAATTTTGAGAAAAAGCTCAGGTCTGACGGAGGTTTAGGCAAGCGCTGGCCAAGGCTTGAAACGCGCGCGCCCGATGCGACAACGCGATCGAACCGTCTCCTGGCAGGGCGTGTTTTTCCGCCGACATCATTTCGCCGAAAGTTTTGTCGAGACCGTCCGGCAAAAATATCGGATCGTAGCCGAACCCTTTCGTCCCGCGGGGCGGAAAAATCAGCGCGCCGTCGACGCGGCCTTCGAATTCTTCCACGTGGCCGTCCGGCCAGACGATGGCGAGGGCGCAGATGAAATATGCGCGATAGGGCGGCTCGGCGCCGCGCTCCTTCAATTCTCGTTCGACCCGGGCGATCGCCGCGCAAAAATCGCGATGCTCGCCTCCCCAACGCGCGGAATAGACCCCCGGAGCGCCATCGAGCGCTTCCACGCACAAGCCCGAATCGTCGGCGAAAGCGGGCAGGTTCGAGGCTGTGGAGGCCGCTTTCGCCTTGAGCAGAGCGTTGCCGCGAAAGGTTGTTTCCGTTTCCTCGGGTTCGGGCAGGCCGAGTTCGCCCGCGCTCACGGCGTCCACGCCATGAGGGCCGAGGAGTTGCCTCAGCTCCCAGAGCTTTCCGGGATTATGCGAGGCGATGACGAGGCGGTCTTCGATTTTACGCGCGCTCACGCCAGCGCCGCCTTCTGCAAGGAGACGAGATCGGTCACGCCCTTTTGCGCGAGCCCGAGCAAGGACTGAAGCTCATCGGGGGAGAATACAGAGACTTCCGCGGTCGCCTGAATCTCGACGAGGCCCCCCGAGCCTGTCATGACGAAATTAGCGTCGGTCTGGGCGGTGGAGTCCTCGGCGTAGTCGAGATCGATGACCGGCTTGCCGTTGAAAATGCCGCAGGAGACGGCGGCGACGTGATCCCGCAGCGGGTTGTCCTTGATGATGGAGCGGGAGCGCATCCATTCGAAGCAATCCCGCAAGGCAAGCCACGAGCCGGTGATGGCGGCGGTGCGCGTTCCGCCGTCGGCCTGAATGACATCGCAGTCGATCATGATCTGGCGCTCCCCGAGGAGCGGCAGGTTCGTCACGGCGCGCAGAGACCGGCCAATCAGTCTCTGGATTTCCTGCGTGCGCCCCGATGGCTTGCCGGATGTCGATTCGCGCTTGGTTCGGGTGTGGGTGGCGCGGGGGAGCATCGCATATTCGGCCGTGACCCATCCGCGGCCCTGTCCCCGCAGCCACGGCGGCGGCTTGTCTTCCAGCGTCGCCGCGCACAGAACATGGGTCGAGCCGAATTTAACCAGACAGGAGCCTTCCGCGTAGCGGGCGACGCCGCGCTCGAAACTGACCGGCCGCATCTCGTCGTAAGCGCGTTTGCTGGGACGCATAAAACCTTGGCTCCTAGAGTGACTTCGCGGCTTTCTAACGCGCTTTTCCGAGCGATGGAAGCAATTGACGGCGTAATCCTTGGCTTTGCTGCGTTGCGGCGCAATGAATTTCGGATTCGCCTTGCGCTTCAATCGCTCTGGTGGGACGATCCGTTGTAACGGAGCCGACCGAGGCGCCTCATCAGAGGCGCCGCCTCATGCCTCGGGCTGCGTCGGAACTCTGGCTCCGGGAAGAGGAGCACGCCATGGGAGGGAATGTGGATGACCAGGGCAGAAGAATGGGGGGGCCGCGACTCGTCGCTCTGATCGGCCCCTTTCAAAGCGGAAAGACCAAGCTATTCGAGGCTCTTCTCTTTCGGGCGGGCGCGGTGCGCGAAGGCGTTCCGGTCGCGGATTTGAGTCCGGAAGCCAAGGCGCATCAAATGAGCGTCGAGGCCAATATCGGTCATGCCGATTATCTCGGCGACCAGTACACATTCGTCGATCTTCCGGGGTCGTTGGAGTTCTCGCACGAGGCGCGCGACGTGTTGCCGCTCGTCGATGTGGCCATTGTCGTTTGCGAGGCCGATCCGCGCAAGGTTTTCGCGCTTCAACTCATCTTGCGCGAA
The DNA here is from genome assembly GCA_002862095.1 of Methylocystis sp. KS32. Classification (GTDB taxonomy): domain Bacteria; phylum Pseudomonadota; class Alphaproteobacteria; order Rhizobiales; family Beijerinckiaceae; genus Methylocystis. The sequence goes on from PHSQ01000002.1 coordinate 42,893, forward strand.
CTCGAGGAACTCAAGGTTCCTCACTTCCTTTTCCTCAACAAAGTGGACGCCACGAGCTTCGGGGTGCGCGAAGCCCTCGCCATGTTGCAGCCGGCCTCGCGCACGCCGCTGTTGTTACGGCAGTTGCCGATCTGGAAAAACGGCGTCGCCATCGGCTTCATCGATCTCGCGCTCGAGCGCGCCTTCATCTATCGCGAACACGCACCGTCGGAAGTCGTCGAAATTCCTTCGACGGACGCGCCCGTGGAAAAAGAAGAGCGCTATTCGATGCTGGAGCGCCTCGCGGATTACGACGACCATCTGATGGAGGAGCTGATCTCCGAAATCGAACCGCCCCGCGACGAAGTGTTCGACGATCTCGCCAAGGAGCTTCAAGCCGGCCAGGTCGTTCCCGTGTTCATCGGATCGGCGATGCGCGGCGCGGGTGTGACACGTTTGTTGAAAGCCCTGCGGCACGAGGCGCCATGCGTCGCGCAAACGCGGGCAAGGCTCGGGGTGGCCGACAAGGGACCGCCTCTGGCGCGCATTTTCCGCACCATCCACACCACGCATGGAGGCAAGCTTTCGCTGGCCCGCGTGCTGCGGGGGAGTTTCGTCGACGGCCAGGCGGTGCTTTCGCCCGGCGGCGAAGAGAGAATTTCGGGCCTTTCCCGCCTCCTCGGAGGGACCATTTCGAAACGCACCGACGCCGCCGAAGGGGACACGCTTGCTTTCGGCCACCTCGAACACGCGGCGACCGGCGACGCTTTGAGCGGCGATTCGCGCGGGGGCGCGAAGGAGGTGGCGGGCTCTTCGTCCCAGCCGCCGGCGCCGGTGCATACGCTTGCTCTAAAGGTCAGGGATCGCAAGGACGAGATGAAACTGGCGAGCGCCGTCGCCAAACTGGTGGACGAGGATCCGGCGCTGATTTACGTCCACGATCAGACCATGTCCGAGATCAAGTTGATGGGGCAGGGGGAGATGCACCTGCGCGTGGCGCTGGAGCGTCTCGCGGCGCGCTTCGGCGTCGCCGTCGAGGCCCATAAGCCGATGGTGGCCTATAAGGAGACGATCCGCGAAACCGTTTCGGTGCGCGGCCGCCACAAGAAGCAGTCGGGCGGGCATGGCCAGTTCGGCGACGTGGCGTTGGAGATAGGGCCGCGACCGCGCGGGGCGGGTTTCGCCTTCTCGGAGCGCGTGCATGGCGGGGCGGTTCCGAGACAATATTTTTCATCGGTCGAGGCTGGCTGCGTCGATGCGCTGGCCCACGGGCCTTTGGGCTTCCCCGTGGTCGATGTCGAGGCCGTCCTGACCGACGGCTCCTATCACACCGTCGACTCCTCCGACATGGCTTTCCGGACAGCCGCGCGCATCGGCATGAGCGAGGCGCTCTCGCTGGCGGATTCCGTGCTCCTGGAGCCCATGCTGGCGGTTGCGATCTACACGCCCAGCGAGGGGATGTCGCGCGCCACCGGCATCGTCTCCGGCCGCAGAGGACAAATCCTCGGATTTGGCGCTCGCGAAGGCTGGGAGGGCTGGGATCGGCTCGACACGATCATTCCCGAGGCGGAAATGGATAATCTCATCGTCGAGCTTCGATCGGCCACCTCCGGCGTTGGTTTCTATGAAGCCCGTTTCGACCATCTGGCCGAGGTCTCTGGACGCCTCGCTCGCGATGTCGTCGCGGCTCATGGCGGCAGGAACAGTTCCGCAGCGTGAACGAAGGAGCGCCCGTCAGGCGAGGGTCGAGCGGGCGCCCCGGTTCGGCGTCACCAACGCAGCAGGCGGGGGCCGAGAGCGTAGCCAGCCGCGACGATTAACGCGATGGCGATGGAATACCAGACCGCGACGAACAGCAGGCTGTCGTCGGTGCAGTGAAAGGCGTACAAAGTCGCACCCATGCTGCTTGCCAGAAGTCCGGCCGCGGCTCCGGCGGCTCCCGCGTTCGTCGGAGCGCCCTCGCGCAATGCGAAGAAAAGACATGCGAGCGGACCCGCCGATAGCATCGGGATCAGCATCAGGCAGTATTTGGCGTGGGTTCCCACGAGCTTTGGCCACCAGCTCGATGCCGGCGACATGGCGAGTTCCGCGCCGACCCCTGCCGCCAGAACAACGGGGCCGATCAGAAGCGCCAGTCCCCAAACTCCCATCGACTGGCCGGGTTCGCCTAATCGGGGAAGTAGTTTCGCGCTTGTCGCGGCAAGGGCGAGATTGACCCCGATTTTCAACCACACCCACGGGCTGGTCGCCGCCGCGGCCAAGTCCGGCCTCACGCCGATGGAGGCGAAAAAAATCAGGGCGGCGACGCCAATTGCGACAATCAGCGACGCGGCGTAGATCAAGGGAAACCGCGCCTGCGGCGTCGCATTGTCCGCGACGAGAACATCGATCAACTGCTCTGTTTTCATTGGCCATCTCCCCGATAAAGGGACGCAAGAGCCTTGATCGCTCTATGCAACGCCACCCGAACGGCCCCTTCGCTCATTTCCAACCGTTCCGCGGTTTCCTTCACGGATCGCCCTTCAATGGACAGCGCCCGCACCAGTTCGCGCTGCCGATCGTCGAGCTTTTCAAGCAGGCGATCGAGGTCCATCCGATCCAGGGATCGATCGTCGCGGTCGGCGGTCAGAGTGTCGAGCATTTCTTCAATCGGCAGATTCGCGTCATTGCCTTTGCGACGGCGCACGTCGATCAGCTTGTTCCGGGCGATCGCCATGATCCAGGGCGCGATTGGCCGGTCTGGATCCCATGTATGCCGCTTCAAGTGGACCGCAAGCAGAGTCTCTTGAACGACATCCTCCGCCTCGCCGCCATCCAACCCAATGCGGGCGCAATTGCGCCGGGCGACCGAACGCAAGACCGGGGCGACCGATAGGAGAAATCGCCGATAGGCGTGAGCGTCGCCGCGCTTGGCTTGCCGCATCAGGCGCGCCCACTCCTCGGATTCCCCATCTGATGGCACGACCGCTCCATTTTCCGCCGGAAGCCGCGCCTTTGTTACATCAGCAATTCGCCGTGGGTCCAGTTTTGGATAAGGGTTTCAGGCCAGCGACCGAAACGCCGCCGATCTAAGTGGAGATTTTGCGCGAGTAATCATATTTTTACGGCTTTAGGCAATCGTTTGGCCAGATCGGCGTGGAGCGCGCCGGTCGGAAAAGCATTTCATTCGAGTAGCAGATCCATGACCAGCGTGCGCCCTGCGCCTTTGTTGGAGACGGAATTTTCCGAGACTAAGGAGATGCAGCGCGCGCCGGTTTTGCCGCCGGATCGTCTCGTTTCGCAGCCGGCGATCATTTCGGCGGTGCTTCTGTTCGATTTTGTTGCGATCGCGGGCGCGGGCGTCGTGACTAACGCAGTCTGCTCCACGAGCGGCGCGCCAATGCAATTCGCCTATTTGGACTCGTTCGGGGTCGCCGCCGGGGCGCTGGCCATTCTCGGGGCGCGTTGGGCCTACACGATACGCGCTCTCGCCTCCGTCGTTCGTCAGGCGGCGAACCTCGGCCTTGCTCTTATGTTGTCGTTTGCGGGATTGATCGCCTTCAGCGCCCTCGTCGACGCCTATTCGCCGTGGGAGAAGACGTGGCTGGCCGCCTGGCTCGCGGTCGCTTGGGCGGTTTGCGTAACAGGTCGTTTCTTCGGCGCCAATGCGCTGGCGCGCTGGACGAGGGAAGGGCGCCTCTCGCGCCGCGCGGTGATCGTGGGCGGAGGAGAGCCAACCAACGAGTTGATCTCGCGCCTGGATAAGACCGCGAGCGCTTCGATTCAGATTCTTGGGGTGTTCGACGACCGCGACGGCGTCCGTTCCCCCGAGCCCATCGGACCCTATTGCAAACTCGGACGCTTCGACGATCTCGTCAGCTTCTGCCGCGACCAGCGCGTCGATCTTTTGATTATCGCGCTGCCGAGCGCGGCGGAGGATCGCATTCTCCAAATCCTCAAAAAATTGTGGGTGCTGCCGATCGACGTGCGTATCGCCGCGATGGGTTCGAAACTGAAGTTGCGTTCCCGCGCCTACAACTACATCGGCGATGTTCCGTTTCTTCCCATCTTCGACAAACCGATGTCGGATTGGAGTGTGGCGTTGAAATCCATCGAGGACCGTCTCCTGTCCGGGCTCGCCCTCCTGGCGCTTTCTCCGCTCCTGGCGCTCATCGCTCTCGCGGTGAAGCTCGATTCGCGCGGACCCGTTCTGTTCAGGCAAACCCGCCACGGGTTCAACAACGAAAAGTTCGAAATTTTCAAGTTCCGCTCAATGTATGTGGATTGCGCGGATGCAGGCGGCTCGAAGCAGGTGGTGAGAGACGACAAGCGCGTAACCCGTGTTGGCCGCTTCATCCGCAGAGCCTCGCTCGACGAATTGCCCCAGCTTTTGAATGTCGCGATCAAGGGCGATCTTTCGTTGGTCGGGCCTCGCCCGCATGCCCTGCAATCGAAGGCCGGCGCCCGCCTTTACGACGAAGTCGTGGACGGATATTTCGCGCGTCACCGGGTCAAACCGGGAATAACCGGCTGGGCGCAGGTCAACGGCTGGCGCGGCGAGACCGACACCGAGGAAAAACTCGAGCGGCGCATCGCGCACGACCTATACTATATCGAGAACTGGTCGATGTTGCTCGACCTGCGCATCCTGCTGATGACGCCCATGGCCTTGGTCCTGGGCAAGAACGCTTATTGAGACCTTGGTCTCGTCCTGTCTCGACCTCTTGTCAGGTCTCGCCGCCGTTCGCGCCTAGACGCTGCAAAGCCTTGGCGCGACCGATAAGAGGCAGCAGGGCGGCGAGTTCCGGGCCGGTTTCCTTTCCCGTGAGCGCTAGCCGCAGGGGGTGGAACAGGGCGCGGCCTTTGTATCCCGTCGCCGATTTGATCGCGCTGGTCCACTGGCTCCAGGTCGAACCATCCCAGGGCTCGGGGGGTAAAAGCTCCAGCGCCTTGGCCAATAGCTCCTCGTCTTCGCAAGTCGGCGAGACCTCGCCCTCCACGACGCGCCACCATTCCAGAATGTCGTCGAAACGCGACAGATTGGAGCGCGCCGCCAGCCAGAACGGCTCGGCCTTGAAGCCCACGATGTCGTGAGCCGCGAGCCGCTCGCGCACGTCATCGTAATGAAATAGCGACAGCGTTCGGTGGGTGAGTGCGGCGAGATCGGCCGGGTCGAATCGGGCCGGGTTGCGGGAGACGTGGGCGAGATCGAAATGGCTGGCCAATTCGTCCAGGGAACGCACGGCGCGAACGGCTTCGGAAGAGCCGGTCAATGTCGCGAGAGCCGCAACCGCGAGCGGTTCGTAACCCTCCTCGCGAAGCGAGGCGATGGAGAGCGAGCCCGTGCGCTTCGACAGCCCTTCGCCCGCGCCGGAAATCAGGAGATTGTGATGCGCGAAGACCGGCGTTGGCCGCTCTGGCGCCAGCGCGTCGAAAAGCTGAATCTGCACCGCCGTGTTGGTGACGTGGTCCTCTCCCCGGATGATGTGGCTGATCTCGAGCTCGATATCGTCTACGATCGAGGGAAGCGTATAGAGAAAAGCGCCGTCCTCTCGGATCAGCACCGGGTCGGAAAGCGAGGCGCAATCGATATGGGAGGGGCCGCGGATGAGATCGTTCCATTCCACGGTTTTTCTTTCGAGCAGAAAACGCCAATGAGGTCGCCGTCCCTCGGCCTCCCACCGCGCCCGATCCTCCGTCGAGGCGCGCAACGCCGCGCGGTCGTAGACTGGAGGCAGTCCGCGCGCCTGCTGAAGCTTGCGCCGCTTCTCCAGTTCTTCCTGCGTTTCGTAACAGGGGTAAAGCCTGTTCGTCTCGCGCAGGCGCGCCGCCGCCGCCTCGTAGATCGCGGAGCGATCCGACTGGCGCAGCGTCAGTTGTGGCGCGATCCCGAGCCAGGCGAGATCGACCTCTATGCCCTCGGCGAAAGCCGCCGTGGATCGGCGGAAATCGGTGTCATCGAAACGCAGCACGAATCTACCATTGTGCGTCGCGGCAAAGAGATAGTTGAAAAACGCGACGCGGGCGTTGCCGATGTGGATGCGGCCTGTCGGCGAGGGGGCGAATCTTACGATTGGAGTTGTCATGAGCGAGCTTCAACACGGGTTTTCGGAGCTGCAGCGGCGGACGCCGCCTTTTGTTCCTACACCCTTTTGCCAAGACGGCGGGCAAATGTCAGGCGGAATATTAGTGCTTCCGCGTCCTGGACTTCGGCGCCGGCGCCGCTCCGAACCCGGCGACAGCCGTGGCCGCCGCTGCGCGCCGGATCGGCAATTGATCGCGTACCCTCCGGGATTGCGGCGCCTTCAACTTGCAATGGCCGAATGTGAACCGCCCGTGTCGCCGTTCGAAGCGCAACCGCGGCAAGACTCGAGACACTAGAGCGCTTTCCGACCAGACGGAATCGTCTGGTAGATTAAGAAATCGCTCCAGCTTCAAAAATCTGGAGCAAAATCAAATCGAAAAAGTCTATCAACTTGTTCGGATTTTGCTCCAAGCCTGACGGGACGTCCAGATGACGATTGTTGCTTATATCTGCGCCATTTGGTGCTTGGCGCTTCTGGTGCTTAATTTTTCCGCCATCTTCGTCACGGCTCGCAAATGCCGCGCGCGAACCCGTGATTTGCTTCCGCCGGAGAGCGCGCCGCCCGTTTCCATCGTTCGTCCCTTGCGCGGTATCGAGGCGTTCAGCGAGGAAACCCTTCGCGCCTCGTTCGAGCTCGATTACCCATGTTACGAGTTGCTGTTCTGCGTTCAGAACTCGCATGATTCGATCATATCGCTGGTCGAACGGCTCATCGCCGAATATCCCGCGATTCCGAGCCGCCTGTTGATCGGCGACGACTTTGTGAGCGCCAATCCAAAGCTGAACAACTGCGTGAAAGGGTGGGACGCCGCGAACTATAATTACGTGGTGTTGGCTGATTCAAACGCCCTGCCGCCGCGCGACTATATTCAGACCATGCTGGCGGCGTTCCGCGAAGACACCGCGATGGTCGTCTCGATGCCGATCGGCTCTCGTCCCGATGGCTTCTGGGCCCATGTCGAATGCGCAATTCTCAACACGTTCCAGGCGCGGTGGCAATATGGGGCCGAGGCGATTGGAATTGGTTTCGCGCAAGGCAAAAACATGATGTGGCGGCGGGAAGTGCTCGATGGCGCCGGCGGCATTCGCGCGCTCGCTTCCGACATCGCCGAGGACGCCGCCTCCACGAAGATCATTCGGGCGCGGCGCATGAAAGTTCGCCTCGTCGACATGCCCTTCGAGCAGCCTCTCGGCGCCCGCACCGGGCATGAGGTCTATTCGCGTCATGTGCGTTGGGCGCGTTTGCGGCGGGTGACTTTCCCCGGCTATTTCCTGCCCGAGTTTCAGAACGGCAGCTTCGCTCCGGTCTTTCTCGGCGCCTATTCCGCCTTGCTTTTCGATGGAGACGCGACCTTGACGGCGGGGGCGATTCTCATATCGCTCTATGCGGCGGAGATGCTGCTCGCGCGCATCTGCGGATGGGCGCTCGACTGGCGGACGCCTTTCGCGCTGCTGGTTCGCGACGCCCTGTTGCCCGCGATGTTCGTGGACGCCTGCCTCTTCGACGATTTCGTTTGGCACGGCAACGCCATGACCGTAAGGGAAGAGCAGGAGACGACTTCCGCCGGCTGATGGCGCACAAAGATCGGCGCGAGGCCATCTCGCCTCGCGCTCTAGGCTAGAGAGGTCGCCCTATTCCGCCGCCGCCTGTTGCTTGGCGCCGCGGGCCAGCCTTTCGGTCTTGAGCAGTTCGGCGACCAAAAAAGCCACCTCGATCGCCTGCTCGGCATTGAGTCGGGGATCGCAATAAGTGTGGTAACGGTCCCTGAGATTCTGTTCCGAAATGGCGCGCGCGCCGCCGGTGCATTCGGTGACGTCCCTGCCGGTCATTTCCATGTGGATGCCGCCTGCATAGGTGCCTTCGCCCTGATGCACGGAGAAGAAATTTCTGATTTCAGTCATGATCCGGTCGAAGGGCCGGGTTTTGTATCCGCCGGCGCTGATCGTATTGCCGTGCATGGGATCGCATGACCACACCACGCTCTTTCCTTCTCGAACCACCGCGCGTATCAGGCCCGGCAGTTTGTCCTCGACCTTGTCGGCGCCGAAGCGGCAGATCAGCGTGAGCCGACCCGGAGCGTTCTCCGGGTTAAGGAGATCGATCAATTGCAAAAGGCCGTCAGGCGTGAGGCTCGGTCCGCATTTAATGCCGAGAGGATTTTTGACCCCGCGCAGATATTCGATATGCGCCCCCTCGGGCTGGCGGGTGCGGTCGCCGGCCCAGAGCATATGGCCGGAGGTGGCGTAATGGTCTCCAGTCGTCGAATCGATCCGGGTCAGGGCCTGTTCATATCCAAGGAGTAGAGCTTCGTGAGAGGTGTAGAAATCCGTCTGGCGCAACTCGGGATGGTGCTCCGGGTCGAGCCCGATGGCCCGCATGAAGCCGAGCGTCTCTGTGATATGGTCGGCGAGCTTCTGATAACGCTCGGATTGAGGACTGTTCTTGACGAAGCCGAGCATCCAGCGATGAGCGTTCTCCAGATTGGCGAAGCCGCCCGCCGCGAAGGCTCGAATGAGGTTCAAGGTCGCCGCCGACTGCCGATAGGCCAGCAATTGCCGTTCGGGATTGGGCACGCGGGCGGCTTCGCTGAACTCGATGTCGTTGATGATGTCGCCACGGTAACTCGGCAGCTCCTTGTCGCCCTGTTTTTCGGTGGGAGAGGAGCGAGGCTTCGCGAATTGCCCGGCGATGCGGCCAACCTTCACCACCGGGGAGGCGGCGGCGAAGCTGAGCACGACCGCCATCTGCAGGAATACGCGGAAGAAATCGCGGATATTGTCGGCGCTGTGTTCCGAGAAGGACTCCGCGCAATCGCCGCCCTGGAGCAGAAAAGCCTTGCCGGCCGCGACGTCGGCCAGAGCGCGAGTAAGATTTCTTGCCTCTCCGGCGAAAACGAGCGGCGGGAAACCGGCAAGTTGACGCTCGACGTCGGCAAGCGCCTCCTGGTCGCGATAGACTGGAGATTGCTCGATCGGCTTCTTTCTCCAGCTGCTGGGGCTCCAACGTTCCACTGTCTTAAACTCCACTTGATCGAGCCGCGTAAGAGCGCTTCGAGGGGCCTGCCTCCAGGCGCTTATATAGGATCGGTCGCAATCTGGCGAGATTTTTGCGCCATGCGGCCATTGCAAGCTTGACCACTATTCGGTCTTTTCCCGCGCTTGCTCGCTTGGCTTGGCGGCGCCGAAGCGTCTATAGACCGCTTCCAGACCACCTTGGCGGAGGACCGAATGCCCTTCATTTTATCGCAAATGCTGGAGGCCTATCGCTGGATAGGCGCGTTCGTGGTTCTTTGCGTTCACGCCACGAATATTTTCGTCAGCCTTGCCGACATCATGACCGCTCCCCATGCGCCGCCCGTCTATGTCTGGTGGTTTTTTATGAGCTTCGAGTTCGGTCATCAGCTCGTGCTCGGTTTTTTCGTCATGTCAGGCTATCTCGTCGGCGGGGCGGTGCTAGCCAATATCCGAAAAGGCAAGGATTTTTTGCGAGATTATTTTATACATCGTTTTGCACGGATATATATCGTCACCGTGCCGGCGCTTATTCTGACATTCATCGCCGACGGTATCGGCCGCAATTTGCCCAATCGGGAGTTCTATGATCTTCCCCTGTTTCAGGGTCATTTCGACGCTGGGGTCTTTGCCGCCAATATTTTAAATCTTCAGGAGATTTTCAGCGTTTACTATGGAACCAACAGCCCGCTGTGGTCGCTTGCTTGCGAATTTTGGTACTATATATGCTTTCCGCTCCTCGCGCTGCCCTTGGCCCGCAATTATCCAGTTTGGCTGCGTTATGGCGGTTTCGCTCTCGGTCTTGCCACGTTTCTTTTCTTTGGGGCCGTCTCGCCCTGGTTCAGGTTCGGATTCCTGCTCTGGGTCTGCGGCGCGCTGGCGGCCGTTCCGCGACGTCCGTTGATTACGTCGCGTTGGTTGGCGGTTGCGCTTTATTTCGGCGCGCTGGTTCCAATCAGACTTCTGGTCAGGGGGCCGCTTCTCGCCGCCCATCCTTGGTTGCAGGACGTCGCCGATCTAACGGCGTCGATTATGCTCGCGAATATGATGCTGACCGTGCGGCATTCCTCCGAGCTTGGCTGGGATCTTCTGAGACCGCAATTTCACCGCACCCTCGCCGATTTTTCATTTTCGCTCTACAGCGTGCATATGCCTTTGCTTATTCTGTTTCGAGCCGCGCTGGACTCGTCTATGGGGCCGGCCTGGGTGAAGCAGATCGCCACTGCCGCCCATTGGGGCGTATTGGCGGTGGTGCTCGCTTCAATCGTCGCCATTGCGTATGGCTTTTCCAGATTGACCGAGGTCCACACCGGAGCGGCGCGGCGTCAGCTTGCGCAGATATTGCCGCGTTTTGCGCTTGCGAGAGCGGCGTGAGACCCATTCTCACGCTTTCAAGGCCGCCAGAGCGGTTGCTCCACCGACGCGCTCCGATTGTGGCCAGACTCCGAAATCCGCCGCCGGCGGCGTCAGCGCGTGTTCCAGCATGACGCGATATTCCCCGCGGGAAATTTCCTTCGCGCCGAGAGACGCAAGATGCGGCGTCATGAATTGAGTATCCAGCAGGCGGTAACCCCCGGCGCGCAGCCGGGCCACGAGATGCGTCAGAGCGACCTTTGAGGCGTCGGTCTCGCGGTGAAACATGCTCTCGCCGAAAAACGCCGCGCCAAGCGCCACGCCGTAAAGTCCGCCGACCAATCGCCCCTCGCGCCAGCATTCGACGGTATGGACGACCCCGAGGTCGAACAGGGCGCTATAGAGCCGCCGGATTTGGCCGTTGATCCAGGTGCTTTCCCGGTCGGGCGCGGGCGCCGCGCAAGCCTCGATGACAGCATCGAAGTCATGATCCACCCGGACTTCGAATCGGTCGGACCGGACGGTCTTCGATAGCGAGCGGGAGACCCTGAATTCTTCGAGCGGAAAAATGGCTCGCTCCTCGGGCTCCACCCAAAACAGCTCGTCGTCATCGGCGCTTTCCGCCATCGGAAACAGGCCGAGCGAATAGGCGCGCAGCAAAATTTGCGGCGTGATCTCGAAGCTGGGTTTGGGGCGGGACATAGCTAATTTTACTGAATTTGGAGCTTTTGGCGAGAGGGCCGGCGAAAGTTCGCGTCATTTCCTAAAAACGGCTCAATTCAAAGTTCTATCGGGTCACGCGTCCAAAAATCGGCGGGGCGATTCATCGTCGCGTAACCATCCTTGGGGATAGTCGACGCGCACATGACCTAAAGGGCGGCTCGCGGGCGCGCCAGACAGGATTGGTCTTGGGGAATGACCACAACAAGGGTTTCCTATATGATGGCGAGATCGGCGACGATAATGGTTTCGATAGGCGCGCTCTGCCTGTCGCTCGGCGCTTGTGCGAGCGCGGGGCCGGCCGTGCCGCAGGTTGCGGCGATGCCCGGAAAAGGCAAGTCCTACGCCGCTTTCCAAAGAGACGACCAATATTGCCAGGGTTCCGCCCAGGCCGCGATCGGCGGGCAATCCCCCGGACAGGCCGCCAATGACGCGGGCGTCGGCTCGGCAGTGGTTGGCGCCGCACTCGGAGCGGCGGCGGGCGCCGCCATCGGCGCGGCGGCTCATAGCGCCGGAACCGGCGCGGCGATCGGGGCCGGCTCTGGCCTGCTTGCGGGGAGCGCTTTCGGCGCGGGCAACGCGCGGGCGGCCGGCGGTTCCATCCAGTCGCGCTTCGACACGGTCTATGCGCAATGCATGACCGCGAAGGGCAACAATGTCGGCGGTCCCGCCGGACCGGCGCCTGTCGCGGTCATCGCTCCGGCGCCAGTGGTCTACGCCTATCCGCGTCCGTATTATTATGGCCCCGGCCCCTGGTACTAACCGACGCCGGTCACTCGCCTTTGCGGGAAGCATTCTTCTCCCGCAAAGGCCAGAAACTCAGAAAACTGGCTCGATCCCGCCTGTCGCCAGAAAATGCTCCAGCCAATGGATGTCGTACATTCCATTCTGGACGTCGGCGTTGCGCACCAGCGTGCGGAACAAGGGCAGGGTGGTGTCCACGCCATCGACGATGAATTCGTCGAGCGAGCGCCGCAAGCGCATCAGGGCTTCGGTGCGGTTGCGCCCATGAACGATCAATTTACCGATCAGCGAATCGTAATTCGGCGGGATTGTGTAACCTTGATAGGCTGCGGAATCCACGCGAACCCCAACTCCGCCGGGCGGGTGATAATAGGCGATACGACCCGGAGACGGCCGGAAGGTGGCGTGGTGCTCGGCATTTACGCGGCACTCGATAGCGTGCCCATAGAAGCGGATCTCTTCCTGCTTCAGCGAGAGCGGCGAACCGGCGGCGACCCGAATCTGTTCGGCGACGAGGTCAACGCCCGTGATGGCTTCGGTGACGGGGTGCTCGACCTGGATTCGCGTGTTCATCTCGATGAAGTAGAACGAACCGTTCTCGTACAAGAATTCGATCGTGCCGGCGCCGGAGTATTGCATTTCGCGCATCGCCTTGGCGCATATTTCGCCGATCTCTTGGCGTTGCGCCTCGTTTAGCGCGGGGGAGGGGCTTTCCTCCCAGACCTTTTGATGGCGCCGTTGCAACGAGCAATCGCGTTCGCCAAGGTGGATCGCGGCGCCCTTGCCGTCCCCGAAGATCTGGATTTCGATGTGACGCGGCTTCTGGAGGTATTTTTCCAGATAGACCGTGTCGTCGCCGAAAGCTGCTTTGGCTTCCACCTGAGCGGAGGTTATGGCGTGGACAAGCTCCTGTTTGTCCAGGGCGACCTTCATGCCGCGTCCGCCGCCGCCCGAGGCCGCCTTCACGAGAACCGGGTAGCCGATTTTCTCCGCGGCGGCGAGCGCCTCCCGCTCTGTCGAAACCGCCCCCTGGGAGCCTGGAACGCAAGGAATCCCCAAGCGTTTAGCCGTGGCCTTAGCCTCGATCTTGTCGCCCATCAGGCGGATATGTTCGGCCTTGGGGCCGATAAAAGTTATGCCGTGTTCCTCGAGGATTTCGGCGAAACGCGCATTTTCGGACAGAAAGCCGTAACCGGGGTGCACCGCGTCGGCCCCGGTTATTTCGCAAGCCGACAGAAGCGCCGGAATATTCAGGTATGATTCACGTGCGGGCGGCGGCCCGATGCAAACCGACTCGTCGGCCAGCTTTACGTGCATCGCATTGGCGTCGGCGGTCGAATGAACCGCCACCGTGGCGATGCCGAGTTCCTTCGCGGCGCGAAGGATTCGAAGCGCGATTTCGCCGCGGTTCGCGATGAGGATTTTGTCGATCATTTGCGGCGTCGCTTATTCTATCACGAGCAAGGGCTCGCCATATTCCACGGGCTGGCCGTCCTCGACCAAGATTGCGGTGACGACGCCTGCCTTTGGCGCGACGATGTCATTGAAGGTTTTCATCGCCTCGATGAGCAGCAATTTGTCGCCCGCCGAAACGCGGGAACCGATTTCCACAAAGGCCTTAGCGTCGGGATTGGGGCGCAGATACGCGGTGCCCACCATCGGCGACTTGATCGCATCGGCATAATCTGAGCGCCCGGCCGATTCGGGCGCCGCTGGGGTTTGCTGTTGAAGCTTGGGGGCCGGCGAGAGCGCCGAAAGGGGCGCTGGCGCGGCCTGAATATGCTGAGGCGCCGCGATATACGCCGGGACCGATACGATCCGTGCGGCGCGAATGCGTAATCCCCCTTTTTCGATTTCGATTTCCGTCAGATCGCTCTCAGCTAGCAAGCTCGCCACGAGTCGCAGCAACTCCCGATCTTGGGGCTCTGGAGGCGTCGCGGATGACGCCGACGTCCTCTTGGGCGCCGCGGCCCTGAGAGCTGGTTTCGCGGTTCTTGCGGCTGAACGGCTGGACTGGGTTTTGCGCGCCATGGATGCTCAGGTCTTTCTTATTGTGTTGGCGAAAAGAGCCTCGAGGGCCAGCAGATAGGATAAAGGGCCGAAGCCCGCTATAACGCCCCGCGCGACGGGGGAGATGTAAGAGTGATGGCGGAAACTCTCCCGCGCATGAACATTGGAGAGATGAACCTCGATAACCTCCGCCTGTGACCCTTTGATTGCATCGTAAAGGGCGATGGAGCTGTGGGTGAGCGCGCCCGCGTTCAAAATCACGGGAACGCCGCCAGCTCCCGCCTCCTGAATCCAGGTGACGAGATCCCCTTCGAAGTTCGTCTGCTTGAAGACAAGCTCGACGCCCAGATTAGCGCAGCGTTCAGCAAGCGCGGCGCGAATATCTTCGAGCGTGGCGCTTCCATAGATTGCGGGCTCTCTGCTCCCAAGCAGATTGAGGTTAGGACCGTTTAGGATGTGGACGGCTGTCATTTCCGCACCAGGAATCTGGCGCCGGGCGCCGATGCGATTTTCATAGACCTATCGTCCGCGCAAAGGAAGCGTTGGAGGCGATGCTTCTTCCTGTTCGACCAGGCCGGCGCTGCAAAATAGAGATTTTTGCCATTGTCGAAAAGCCACGAACTTCTCTCATGCGAGACGAGAGCAAAATCAAAAAAAGTTGATAGACTTTTTCGACTAGATTTTGCTCCAGCTTTTTGAATCTGGAGCGATTTCTTAATCGACCAGACGATTCCGCCCGTTGGAAAGCGCTAAGGCGACGCCGCCCGCGAACCGTCCCGCTTGGCGCGACTGTTAAATTGGGGCGGCGCGCTGATTTGGCGTGGGGCCGGCTGTCAGCAGGCCGATTTTCCGCATTTGCGGATACTGTCCACTTTATTTTTGAGCTCCGCGAAGGAGACGCCGCCGACGATCGCTTCTTTTCCGATCACCCATGAGGGCGTGCCGCTGAAATGGAGGCTCTCGGCGAGTTTGTCGACTTCCTCGAGGCTTTCATGAGTCGCGGGGCTCTTGATGTCTTTTTCGATCTGGTCGACATCGGCCCCCAAATCCTTGGCGACGGCGATCGCCTGGGCCTTGCCGATGTGCCCGCGAGTGCCGAGCAGCCTGCGATGAAACTCCCAGAATTTCTGTCCCTTGAGTTGGGCTCTCGCCGCAGTCGCAACCTCGGCGGCCTCAAGCGAGTCCGGCCCGAGAATTGCGAAGTCTTTTAGAACGATTTTGACCTTCGGGTCGGTTTCGATCAGCTTTCCGACATTGGCCAGGGACTGTTTGCAGTAACCGCAATTGTAATCGAAGAACTCGACTAGCGTCACGTCGCCGTCGGGATTTCCGATTACGGACTGGTTTGAAGAGTTGAAGAGCTTGTCCGCGTCGTTGGTCAGGGTTTTCTCACGCGCGGCGGCTTCGGCCAATTTTTCTTTTTTGTTCAGCGCGTCGATCGATTCCTTCAAGACCTCCGGGTTCGCGACGAGATATTCGTGGATGATTTTCCCGATCTCGGTCTTTTGGCTTTCGGAGAATTGCTCGGCCCGCAACGATGATGGGGTGAGGATAGCCCATGAGCCAAACGCCGCAAGCGCGCAGAGGGGCAGAGACAGCTCTTTGAATTTCATGATATTTCCTTTGTAGGTTCCCACGACCGCCAGTTTTATGGTTGCGCGCGGATGCCGTCGTTGACGAGCATTGAGCCCAAGCCGACGCCGGTTTTTATTTCGCCGAGGGTGCGTAGTTTCAGGGATAGCAGGATTGTTTGATTTCGCGCCGGCAAACCAGTCGAGGCCTGCGGCGCGTAGATCGAGGTGTAATTGATCGTCAACTCGGTGCATTCGTCATGGTAGCCGGCGCCAAATCCCATCGCCGCGACTGAAAACACAGGCGCCGTGCCGGTCAGATTTGCGCCGGTGAGAGTGGCTGTGTTGACGCCCGTCAACAAGCTCGTGACGAACTGATCCGTTGTCAAGGAATTATAGAGATACCGGCTCATGTCGAACGTGACGTTGCCGGACAGAAAATAGTCTTTTGTCACGTCATAGCGGCCGTTGATGGCCATGCCCTGGCGCCGGACGTCGAAGCCGATCTGCGGTTGCGCGGTGTAGTTCGCATAGTGCAACTCGAGCGTCACGGGTTGCATTTTGTAGGACGTAAAGAGATCGATGCGTCTCGCCGCCAGGCTTTCGCTGTCGAATCGGCCTTTCGCCACGAAGGTCACATTGTCCGTTGGCGCTATGGCCAGCCGGCCGACGATATCCGATGTGCGGGTGTTGAGGCCGGATTGGAGGCCGACATTCGCCGCGTCGGCGACGGCATAAGGATTGGCGCCGGCGAGCTGGCGCGATTGACCGACGAGCCCATTGACATAGACGCCATTGTTGAAGGTCATGGTCGCTTGACCGCCATAGTTCAGGCGCGTGCCTGTCTCAAATCGATCGTAACCCGAGTATTTGCTCCATTCGAACAAATTGGTGTCGTCGAAAACGAGGCTCTGCGCGTCCATGTTCACGAGCGACGGAATTGACGATTGGTTCGGCCGGGCGACGATCTGCGCGATCGGTTCGATCACCATGTCGCCCAGGCTGCTGCGGGCCAGCAGCGGGTAGCGCCATTCCGCTCCTGCGCCCGGCGTCGCCTGACCGCGGATCGTATTATCCGCGCCATTGACGAATAACCCTTGCGACGCATTGAGGATCGGCATGTACGTGCTGTTGTACATCGGCGCCACGCCCTGGGTGTCGTAATTCAGATAAGACCCGAAAAGCCTTGCGAAAGCGAAGGGTTCCCACACCCCGCCGAGCGGATCGACCACCTTGCGTTTCCATGAGGTTTCCACCGTGGCGGATTCGTAGTCGCCGCCGATTCCGCGCAGCAGACAGCCGCTTTGGGAGCGATCTATGGCGGGGGCGTAAATCTGGCAGACGTCATATATGCCATAGATGCTGTCGAGCGTGCGCGGCTGAATTGACTCATAATTCGCGTTCTGCGCCGACGCGCTGGTAAAATTGGCGTTGACAGTCAATTGGCCGCCCACGCCATAAGTCTTGGCCGGGTCGATGTCGAAAGCGCGGTCATAGTCGATGATCGGATGGGCGACCGCCTGCTGCGATTGAACGTCGCTCGGGGACAGCACCTGGAAATAATAGCCGCGAAGATCGAACCAACTGCGGTCGCCCTGTCCGGTCAGATAGGCCGTCGAGGAGGCTTCGCGGAAAAAATAGTTTTGAAACAGCGTATTATGTTGCTTGTAATCCTGCATGAAAAAGCGGTCGGACAAAGCGGTTGCATCCCAACCCACGCGCCATTCGTCGCTGAGGAAGAATTCACCCGTGCTTTGGGCGGAACCACGCCAAATCCGGTCCTGGGCCCCGTAGGGAGCGATAGCGAAGGCGCTGGGATTTGCGACATGCGTGCCTTCCGCCCGAATCCAGTAGGAGCCGTTTTCAAAGCGCTGTCTAAATTCGCCGGAAAGGAACGGCCCCTGCTCCGTGAAATAGGATGGCGTTATGGTGAGGTCGTAGTCTGGGGCCAGCGCCCAATAGATCGGCTGACCAAATTCATATCCCAGTTGCGAGCGGTAACCGAGCACCGGCGTCAACAAGCCCGACTGTCTCGACTTGGTTGGGTCGGGAGAGGACCAGAATGGAACGTAAGCGACCGGCACATCGAGAAATTCTAGGTTAGCGTCCTCGTAGTAAATCATCTTCTCGATGTTGTCGTGGATGATCCTCTTCGCTCTGAGCCGCCATGTGCGCGGGCGAGAGGGGTCGTCCTTGCAGGCCTCGCAGGCGGTGTAGGCGCCGCGGTCGTAGACGGTGGTTTCTCCCGCGGTGCGCTCCGCGCGCGGCGCGCTGAAATGCGTGTTATTGGTTGAGTCGACTTGCAGGCTTTCGATAAAACCGTCCTTGAAGTCGTCGGTCAAATCAAATCGCTCGGCCCTGACGACCGTCCCGTCGCTTTCCGTGAGGCGGGCGTGACCTTCGGCGTAGACCCGTTCGGTTTTGCGGTCGTAGATCACATGGTCGGCCTCGAGGAGGCGGCCCTTGTAATAGATCTGGACATTCCCCCGGGCGGAGACGGTGTCCTTGTCCTTGTCGTAAACGAGTTCGCTCGCCTCCACCACCATGCGAGCAGGGGGCTGGCCCGGCTTTTGCTCCGCCGCCTGGGAAGAAGGGAATGCGCCGTAGACGAGCAAAATCGCAAGCGCAATTGCGCTCACGCTCTGGAGTTTACGCCCCGAGGCCGCCGCCGCACGCAACGCGATACTGTGGAGGTCGCCATGGCGTTTCATCAGCCATCCTCCGAATGCAAGAGCGACAAGGTACCCAACATGCTCCCGACGAGCGTAGGCGACCAGGCGGCGAGGACCGGACTAATCGTGCCCGCGCCGCCTAGGTCAGATAAAACTTCGGTCATGATATAAAGCATGAAGCCGGCTGCAACGCCACCGGAAAGGGTTCGG
Organism: Methylocystis sp. KS32; assembly: GCA_002862095.1. GTDB lineage: Bacteria > Pseudomonadota > Alphaproteobacteria > Rhizobiales > Beijerinckiaceae > Methylocystis. The sequence goes on from PHSQ01000002.1 coordinate 61,228, forward strand.
GCGATTCCGCCAAATCGAAAAAATCTTAATGAAAAGGATGCGGCGACGAGAACCATCGCGACCAGAAGGAGCGGGCGCGCGAGCAGCTTTTGGAATTGCAATTCATAGCCGAGCGCGTCCAGTCCCGCGTCGAGGGTCGTCGCCGCCATCCGGGGCAAGTCCCAAAACGGCACGGCCTGGGGCGCCGCCGACGTCGCGGCAAGTTCTTCCGGCGTCACATCCGTGGCCAGCAGGTAATTGCCAACAAGCGTGGCAGGTTCGCCCGGAGCGCTCACGCGAGCCTGTTCCAGCAGCCACGCTCCAGGCTGCAAAGTGGCGCGGGTCGCTTCGACTCGTTCGATAAAGCCGCCTTCGGGCGAATAAATATTGACGCTCACGTCGGTCATCTCCCTTCCTCCGTGCAGGGAGTTCATCGCGTGGATCACAGTAAGACCATCGACGCCGTGATAACGTCGCCACACGCCATGGTCTATGCGCACGCTGCCTTGCACGCCGAAGAGGTTGATCTCCATTTGATCGGAGCGTTGTTTCAGCACCGCCGCCACGGGATTGTATACTGTCACGGACAGAAGGCCGATCATGAAGGCCGTTAGAAGAAACGGCGCGAGGAATTGCCAAACCGAGACGCCCGCGGCCCGCGCGACGATCAACTCGAGCTTTCGGGTCAAGTCGACGAAGGTCGCCATCGCGCCGAACAGGACGGCGAACGGCAGGATCATTTCGGTTTGAAACGGCACTCGCATCAAGGCCAACAGCGCCACGGCGCCGGCGCCGACCTCGGGATTGTCGCTCGCCCGGCGAAGCAACTCCACGAACACGATGACGAACATCAGGCAAAAAATAGTCAGAAAAATCGCGAGGATAACGCGAAAAAATCGCAATGCGAGATAGCGGGAGAGCGTGGCGCCGATCATTGGCGAACTCTCCCCCGGCGCCGAGAGGCCGAAATAACCGTATGTTTCTCCATCGTGTTTCTGTTTAGTCCACGTCCCAGAAGATTCTTCTCTGGAATGGCTAGAGCGCTTTCCGACCAGACGGCGTCGTCTGGTCGATTAAGAAATCGCTCCAAATTCAAAAAGCTGGAGCAAAATCTAATCGAAAAAGTCTATCAACTTTTTCGGATTTTGCTCTAGACGTTCCCATTGGTCCATGCAACCCCGGCGGGGCGAAGGCGTCTTTTTGGCGATCCTTTGCGCCGCCAACGCGGCTTTTAGTTCTACTGCGTCACGAAGCGGCCTGGGGCCGGGCCAGCGCCGTCATTGCGAGCGCAGCGAAGCAATCCTTAAGCCGCGCCAGCCCCCTGGATTGCCACGCCTTCGGCTCGCAATGACGCCGTGGGTCGGCCCCCTGGATTGCAGCCCGTCATTGCGAGCGCAGCGAAGCAATCCTTAAGCCGCGCCAGCCCCCTGGATTGCCACGCCTTCGGCTCGCAATGACGAAACCGCCGACAAATTCGTTCAGGACGCAGTAGAATTAGAGCGCTTTCCGACCAGACGGAATCGTCTGGTCGATTAAGAAATCGCTCCAGATTCAAAAAGCTGGAGCAAAATCTAATCGAAAAAGTCTATCAACTTTTTCGGATTTTGCTCTAGACGTTCCCATTGGTCCATGCAACCCCGGCGGGGCGAAGGCGTCTTTTTGGCGATCCTTTGCGCCGCCAACGCGGCTTTTAGTTCTACTGCGTCACGAAGCGGCCTGGGGCCGGGCCAGCGCCGTCATTGCGAGCGCAGCGAAGCAATCCTTAAGCCGCGCCAGCCCCCTGGATTGCCACGCCTTCGGCTCGCAATGACGAAACCGCCGACAAATTCGTTCAGGACGCAGTAGAATTAGAGCGCTTTCCGACCAGACGGAATCGTCTGGTCGATTAAGAAATCGCTCCAGATTCAAAAAGCTGGAGCAAAATCTAATCGAAAAAGTCTATCAACTTTTTCGGATTTTGCTCTAGACGTTCCCATTGGTCCATGCAACCCCGGCGGGGCGAAGGCGTCTTTTTGGCGATCCTTTGCGCCGCCAACGCGGCTTTTAGTTCTACTGCGTCACGAAGCGGCCTGGGGCCGGGCCAGCGCCGTCATTGCGAGCGCAGCGAAGCAATCCTTAAGCCGCGCCAGCCCCCTGGATTGCCACGCCTTCGGCTCGCAATGACGAAACCGCCGACAAATTCGTTCATGACGCAGTAGAATTAGTTGGCGGTCCGCATATGGATGTGAAAGCGCCTTGAATTGAATTGACCCCGGACCGCGCGAAGATGATAGTGCGCGACCTTTTCCCGCCCGACGGCCCCAACAGGCGGCCGCCATCCCTTCCGAGAGGCCCCTGATGTCGCTTGATATCAAGTTCGAGTCGATTTCGTTCGACGAAGCTAAAACCCGTTTGGCCGCCCCCGAAGAGAGCGCCAAGCCGCGCACGCTTGTCGTTTACTCGGGAGCGGAGCTGTCTTTCGGCGAAACCACGAAGGCGTTGCTCCATGAGGCCAGCGCGCAGATTTCTCGCGCCGCCGCATTTTCGAAATTCACGGGAAAATCGGGAACATCTCTGGAAATCCTGGCTCCCGCGGGACTTCCCAGCGTATCGCGCCTGCTCGTTTTGGGCATAGGCTCGGCTCAACCCGAGGGGACGGATAAGGACAAAGCCAAAGCTTTCGACGAGTTTTTGGCTCTCGGCGGCCAAACCGCCGGCAAGCTTGGCGCGGGCGCCAACGCCATCGTCGTTTACGATCTTCCCCTTACGGTCGCGGACGCCGCCGCGGCGGCGGGCCAGTTCGCTCTTGGCGCCTGGCTTCGGTCCTACAAATTTGAACAATACAAGACGAAGAAGAAAAAAGACGACGCCGAGCAGGAAGGCCCCGCCGAAATCGCTCTCGCCGTTGCCGACGCGGCCGCCGCGAAGCGCGCCGAAGGGGAGGCCGCGGGGGTCGCCGAAGGCGTGTTGCTCGCCCGTAGTCTAGTCAACGAACCCGCCAATGTCCTTACCCCGGTGGAATTCGCCCGGCGCGCCGCGAAACTCGCCTCTCTCGGCGTCGAAGTCGAGATTCTCGACGAAAAAGCATTGTCGGAGCTTGGCATGCGCGCGCTGCTCGGGGTCGGGCAGGGGTCGGCGCAAGAGAGTCAGGTCGTGGTGCTGCGCTGGAACGGCGGCGCGCCCGACGCCGCGCCGCTCGCCTTCATCGGAAAGGGCGTGGTCTTCGATTCGGGGGGCATCTCGATCAAGCCGGCCGCCTCCATGGAGGACATGAAGGGCGACATGGCGGGCGCCGCCGCCGTGACGGGCCTTCTGCACGCGCTGGCCTCCCGGAAAGCCAAGGCCAATGTCATCGGCGTGCTCGGTCTGGTCGAGAACATGCCGAGCGGAGAAGCTCAGCGCCCCGGCGATATCGTCAAATCGATGTCGGGCCAGACCATCGAGATCATTAACACGGACGCGGAGGGACGGCTCGTGCTCGCCGATGCTCTTTGGTACGTGAAGGAACAATACAAGCCGGCGTTCATGATCGACCTTGCGACTCTGACGGGGGCGATTTTGGTCGCTCTCGGACAGGAATACGCCGGGCTTTTCTCCAATAACGACGAATTGGCCCAGCGCTTGGCCAAGGCCGGCGAAGCCACGGGCGAAAAGCTCTGGCGTATGCCGTTGGGGCCGGCCTTCGACAAGCTCATCGATTCCCGTTTCGCCGACATGAAAAACACCGGCGGACGCCACGCGGGATCGATCACGGCGGCGCAGTTTCTCCAGCGGTTCGTCGAGAAGACCCCTTGGGCGCATCTCGATATCGCCGGCACGGGCATGAGCTCGCCCGCGGGCGACATTAACCAGAGTTGGGGATCGGGCTGGGGCGTTCGACTGTTGGATCGCCTCGTGAGGGACTATTACGAAGGATAAAGCATGTTCCCAAAAAGCGCGCAGCGGGTTTTGGAGTGGAACATGCTCGATCGGCGACGTTTCGCGCGTCAGATTCCGATTTGAACGAACGCGATCAAGCGGCTGGCTAGAGCAAAATCCGAAAAAGTTGATAGACTTTTTCGATTAGATCTTGCTCCAGCTTTTTGAATCTGGAGCGATTTCTTAATCGACCAGACGATTCCGTCCGGTCGGAAAGCGCTTTAGAGCGCGGGCGCCACCACTCGCACGCGGCGCTTGACGCCGTCGGGTCCAGTGACCTCGCGCATTACTCCCTGTTCTTGGTTCGCGCTCGCCGGGCCACCCATGGGCGTCGGCGTCGCCGCAGAATTGTCGCCAGGCGCCGGCGTGTCCCGACGGCTGGAATGTCGCCCGCCGCGCGCGGGCGCCTGCGTCATGGGCCGGGACAGCTGCTCGGCCTGTTCCGCGGTCACCACCGTGTCCTTGCTGTTGGTTTGGGCGAGAATGCGCTCGGCCTCGCCCAACGCCTCCGCCCAATTCTGGCCCGGCGGTTTGCAACTGCATGACGCGTCGCTTGTTTTCTGGAATTTGAAGGCGTTTGGGTGATCGGAGTAGCTGTCTCCTTCGATCGAGATGGCGCTGTCGAGGTCTTTCCACAGCGATTTGGTGTAAAGAGAGGCTTCGGCGCCGGGGCAAAGGGCTTTGCAGAGCGTGTTCAGATCGTCGAGATTATCGCGCCGGGCCGAATAGCTCACCGGGAAAAAGCCGCCGTCGCATTGCCGCACGCAAATCGCTTCGGCTCCGCCGGTCGGATGACCGTCGTCGAAAACTTCCTCGCCGTCGGGGTGATTTTCCGTGGTTGGCGTCGAATCGCCGTAGGACCGATCTTCCAAGGGAACCTCTCGCAATCGAGGCGCGAGTTGGGTTGGCGGCGCGGCGCCGAAAAACTCTTCGAAGAAGCCACGCGCGGCCGGACGCTGCGAGGGTTGAACCGGCCCATCCCGGCATTGTGAGTCGTAGCGGGCGATCAACGACTGTTTCAGCGCTCCATCGTTCCCGCCTTGTTGCAAGGCGCCGAGATTCGCCCGCAATTGCGCGATGCGGGCGTTGAGTTGAGCGCATTGGGGCGGAGGCGGGTCTCCGAAGAACAGGAATTGCTGACGGTCGCACCCGAGCCTGAGCGCATTGTTGGAAGCCCGGTTGAGTTCGTTCGCCAGTTTGCCGGCCACGGCGCGGGAATGGGCGGCCGAACCAGAGTTGGTCCGCGCTATCTGGGCTCTCAGATCGCTGCAATAGGCGCTCTCCGCCAAGGCGGGGCCGGGGGGAATAAGAAACGTCATGACGGCGCCAAGCGCCCCGGTCATGATTCGGAAGCGGTTGACAATATTCGCCGTAAGGCGGCAATTTATTCGTCGCATTTCTTCTTTGGGCTGTCGTGAAAAGAGGCGCGGGCCGAAATCGCGAATCATTCGTGAGTGACGTGGTTCGGATAGGAGATCATAGACCCGGCGTCAGTAAATTGCGTCGGATGAACCATTATTTCACCCGCTTCGTGTCGCCAGCAAGGCGCCGGACGCCGAATTTCGAGCTTGTCTTGTGGCTTGGCCCTTTCAAAGAGGTCGATGATCCCCAATATTGGCGGCTGCGGGCGAAGTCGCGGTCGCAATTTGGTCTGCTGCGAAATGACCGAAGAGAGCAGCATCAGGTCCAAGTTGCGAATTGGCTGCTTGCTTGGCGCAAGCGCAGGGAGGCTGGAGGATGAAGTTGAAGGTCAAGAATTTTCGCATGGGAGCCGCGACGATGCTCGCGTTTCTTGGAATGGCGTCGGCGCTCGCCGCAGATGGCGGTCCCGATTTGATATTCAAGCAGTCGACCGACTTTAAGCTACTGACGCCTAACGATAAGCTGGCGACCTATGGAATCGACGACCCCGTCGTGGACGGCGTCGCCTGCTATTTCACCGCTCATGAAAAAGGCGGCATGAGCGGTATGCTGGGCCTTGCCGAGAACACATCCGATGTCTCCCTTGCTTGCCGTCAATTCGGCCCGATCAAATTCAAGGAGAAATTCTCGCAGGGCGATCAGGTGTTCAGCGCCAAGCGCTCATTGTTTTTCAAGCGCATGCAGATCGTGCGCGGCTGCGACGTAAAGCGTAACGTATTGGTCTATATGGTTTATTCAGATAAGATCGTAGAGGGAAGCCCGCAGAATTCGACTTCCGCGATCTCTCTTGAGCCATGGGGAGGGCAGGAGCCGCAGCACTGCGCGGATTATTTGAAGTAGATCCGCCTTTAATCCGAGCAGGTCACCAGCGCGGCGCCCGATTGCGGCGTTGGCGCCCGCGCGCCCGGCAGGGCGCCGGTCACATCCTCGGCGCCGCCGAAGGCCAGCGCGGGGCCGTGGCCGTGGGCCTCGCACCAGCTATCCGCGACAACCTTGCCGCATTCGCGCTTTTGCGAGATGCAGTCGGTCAGCCCGTAGCCATCACTATCGCTCACGACATAGACTTGGCGGGCCGACCCGGTGGGAGAGGTCGCGGCCTGACTATGGCCGTTGTATAGGGCGGTCGCCAGAAGACCGGCCAGCAGCGGCGCGAGAATGCTCGGCCAGACCGAATGTTCAAACTTCGTATGCCGCATCAACATTTCATGGCCTCTTAATGACTGTCCCGAGGCGTCGGTTGGCTCTTCTTCCAACCTACGCCAATGCGGTAAAATTACTCTTAATCGCCCAAAAATTTCGCCCAGTGCGGCAGTTTTACTTGACGGCGCGGACCATGCGGCGCATGTTCTTTGGCATGACGCTCGCCCTCCGCATCTCGCTTTGTCGGATCATTATCAGCTAGCCAAAAGCTGGCCGGAGCCGTCACGTCTCATCTCCCATGAAGCGACGCCCCGGCCGGGAAGGTTCGGGAATTCAATGTCGCCCCCGCTGAAACTTTACAACACGCTTACGCGCACGAAGGACATTTTCGCGCCGCTCGATCCAAAAAACTTGCGTATGTATGTATGCGGTCCGACCGTCTATGATTACGCCCATATTGGCAACGCCCGGCCGATCATCGTTTTCGACGTGCTTTACCGGTTGCTGCGGCATATCTATGGCGAAAAACATGTGCGCTATGTGCGCAACATCACCGACGTCGACGACAAGATCAACGCCCGGGCGGCCGAGCAGGGAATCTCCATTCGCGAACTGACCGAAAAGACCAATGAGGTCTTTCAGGCCGACGTGAAGGCGTTGGGGTGCCTTGAGCCGACCGTGCAGCCGCGCGCGACCGAGCATATCGCCGAAATGATCGCCATCATCACGCGGCTGATCGAGTCAGGCCATGCCTATGCGGCCGATGGCCATGTGCTTTTCGACGTGCCGTCGATGAAAGACTACGGTCGCCTATCGCGCCGCTCGCTCGACGAAATGCTGGCCGGCGCGCGTGTCGACGTCGCGCCCTATAAGCGCGGCGACATGGATTTTGTTTTGTGGAAGCCCTCGAAGGAAAACGAGCCGGGCTGGGACAGCCCGTGGGGCAGGGGGCGTCCGGGCTGGCATATCGAATGTTCCGCGATGAGCTGGAAACATCTCGGCGAGACCTTCGATATCCACGGCGGCGGCATCGACCTTGTCTTTCCCCATCACGAAAACGAAATCGCGCAATCGCGCTGCGCCTTTCATACCGGCGTCATGGCGAATGTCTGGATGCACAATGGATTCCTGCAGGTCGAGGGCGAGAAAATGTCCAAGAGCCTGGGGAATTTCGTCACGATCCATGAGTTGCTGCATACGGAGAAATTTGGCGGGCGCAAATGGCCGGGCGAAGTGCTGCGCCTCGCGATGCTGCGCACGCATTACCGGCAGCCGATTGACTGGACCGTGAAGGCGCTGGAGGAGGCGGAGAAGACGCTCATACGCTGGCAGAAATATGTTGTTCGCAATGAAGTGGTGGTTGTGCATGAACCGTTTCTAGAATCCCTCGCCGACGACCTGAACACGTCGGATGCTATAGCGGAGATGCACAAGCTAACGAGCGTTGGCGTGATAGCTGGTTTCTCAATGTCGGGACACGCCAAGTTCGCTACTCCCGAAGCAATAATGGAATCTGCGGGACGATTAAGGTTTTGTCTGCAAATTCTTGGGCTGGAGTCCATTGCGGATCGCGCTTGGAATGTTACGACCGTTGGAAACGAAGTGAGCGCGAAGATTGAGGCTCACATCACCGCCCGCAACGCCGCTCGCTCCGCGAAAAACTGGGCCGAGTCCGACCGCATCCGCGACGAGCTTCTCGCCATGGGCGTCGCGCTCAAGGACAATAAGGACGGCACGACGACTTGGGAGGTCAGGCGGTGAGTCTTGCGCTCGCGGCCCCCACCCGTCGCGCTACGCGCGCCACCCTCCCCGCCATAGGGCGGCCCTATGGCGGGGAGGGATGGGAGCCCCGCGACTCGACTAAAGACCGCATCGTTTTTGCATTACGATGCGTCTGAATTGATCCACAACAATCATGCGGCCCCGTCCCTCCCCTTTACGGAGAGGGTGGACCGGCGCGGCCGGGTGGGGTTTTACTCTGAAGGAGATCAACCATGGCTGACGACTGGAAGAAATCCTTGCCGTTTCCGGCGCATTGGCTGAGCTATCTGTTCATCAAGCTGCTCGTGCTGGCGCTCGCGGCGCTGGCCATGCTGCATTATTACTGGGATGTGGTCTGACCATGTCCATGGCGCGAACTGCTCCTGGATTGAGGCCGTTTCTGCCCGCCGACGCGCCGCGTCTCGCGGAGCTGTTTCGCGCCAGCGTGAAAGAACTCGCCGAGGATTATTACGACGAGGATCAACTCGCCGCCTGGATCGACAGCGTGGATGACGAAGTCGCTCTCGCCAAACGGCTCGCGGCGAACCTCACGATTATCGGCTCGTTCCAAGGCGAGGTCGCGGGCTTCGCCTCGCTCAAGGAAAACGAGCATATCGACATGCTTTACGTGCACCCGGAATTCGCGCGGCGCGGCGTCGCCTCCGCGCTCGTCGACGCGCTGGAAAAGCTCGCCGCCGCGCGCGGCGCCAAAAAGCTGAGCGTTGACGCCTCGGACGCCGCGCGCGACTTTTTCCTCGCCCGAGCCTATATCCCGCGGAGCCGCAACACGGTCGCGCTTGGCGGAGAATGGCTCGGCGACACCACTATGACCAAGGAACTTGCGCCGACCGGCGCGCGCGTCGCGACAGGAAACGCATAAATGACGAGGCAAAGACTTTCGCTGTTCGACACCACCTTGCGGGACGGCGCGCAGACCACCGGCGTCGATTTCTCGCTCGACGACAAGCGGCAGATCGCGGCGATGCTCGACGATCTCGGGGTTGATTACATCGAGGGCGGATATCCCGGCGCCAATCCGCTGGACACGGAATTTTTCGCGACGCGCCCCAATATCCGCGCGCGCTTCGCGGCCTTCGGCATGACGCGACGGCAGGGTCGTTCCATCGAAAACGATCCGGGCGTCGCGGCGCTGCTCGATTGCCGGAGCGACGCGGTCGTCTTCGTCGCCAAGGCTTGGGACTATCAGGTGCGCGTCGCGCTGCGGTCGACCGAGGAGGACAATCTCGACGCCATCAGGCAGTCCGTGGCGGCGGCGGTCGCGCGCGGCAAGGAGGCCGCGGTCGATTGCGAGCATTTCTTCGACGGCTTCAAGGCCAATGAGTCTTACGCGCTCGCTTGCGCCAAGGCCGCGTTGGAGTCTGGCGCGCGCTGGATCGTGCTTTGCGACACCAATGGCGGCACGTTGCCGCATGAAGTCGAGCGCATCGTCGGGCGGGTCGCGGAGGTCATTCCAGGCGAGAGGCTCGGCATTCACGCGCATGACGACACCGGGCAGGCGGTGGCGAATTCCCTTGCGGCGGTGCGGGCCGGCGCGCGCCAGATTCAGGGCTCGCTGAACGGTCTCGGCGAGCGCTGCGGCAACGCCAACCTCACCACGATCATTCCGACGCTGCTATTGAAGCCGGAGTTTTGCGAGCATTTCGAAATTGGCGTCACCCATGAAAAGCTGACGCATCTGACCCGCGTCAGCCATGCGCTCGACGAATTGCTTAACCGTGCGCCCAACCGCCATGCGCCTTATGTCGGCGCCAGCGCCTTTGCGACCAAGGCGGGCATTCACGCTTCCGCCGTGCTGACGGACTCGCGCACCTATGAACATGCGCCGCCGGAGAGCGTCGGCAATCGGCGCCGCGTGCTGGTGTCCGATCAGGCCGGAAAATCCAACATCATGTCCGAATTGAGCCGACTTGGCGTCAGCCTCGACAAGGACGATCCGCGCCTTGGGCGTCTATTGGAGGAAGTGAAGGACAAGGAAGCGCAGGGCTACGCCTTCGAGGGCGCCGACGCTTCATTCTATTTGCTGGCCAAGCGCGTCATGGGAGAGTCGCCGCATTATTTCGATGTCGTACGATACAGCGTCGCCGTGGACCGTCGCTTCGCGCGCAACGACGGACTGGAGGACGCCGGCGCCGAAGCCATCGTCAAGCTGCGCGTCAATGGCGAGACCCGCATTTCGGCGGCGGAGGGAAATGGCCCCGTGAACGCGCTCGATCTCGCGCTGCGCAAGGATCTTGGCAGTTATCAGCGCTATATCGAGGACGTGAAGCTGGTGGATTATCGCGTGCGCGTTTTTCAGGGCGGCACCGACGCGGTGACTCGCGTGCTGGTGGAATGCGCGGACAGCAAAGGCGAGCGCTGGTCCACGGTGGGCGTTTCCGCCAATGTGATCGACGCTTCTTTCGAGGCGCTGGTCGAAGCGATCGTCTACAAGCTGCTGCGCGAAGGCGCGCGAGACGACGAGCGGCTCAAAGCCGCTCGATGACAGCAGCCTTCTCCGCGCCCTCGCGCGCGCGCTTCGCCGTGGCGAGGATCATCGGGATCACGTCCTCCACCCGCTCGGCGACGAGATAGCGCATCTCGTAGCCCGCGCGAATAAATCCCTCCTCGCGCATATGGGCGAAAAGCGTCAACAGAGGCCGCCAGAAGCCGCCAATGTCGGCGATCACGAGCGGCTTGGAATGGCGCCCGAGCTGAATCCAGGTAAGCTGCTCCGCCAGTTCCTCCAGCGTGCCGATGCCGCCGGGCAGCGCGACGAAGGCGTCGGCGCGCTCGAACATCTGCTGCTTTCTGCTGTGCATGTCCGGCACGATGCGCAGCTCCGTCAACCCTTCCAGCGCGATTTCGCGCTCGTCGAGAAAGCCGGGAATAATGCCGGCCGCGCGACCTCCGGCGCCGAGCGTGGCGCGGGCGATTGTCCCCATAAGTCCGCATGAGCCGCCGCCGAAAACGAGGCCTATGCCGGCCTTCGCCAGCGCGACGCCCAAAGTCTCCGCCGCGGCGGCGTAAAGTGGATCGTGACCCGGGGAGGAACCGCAGTATACGCATATATTTTTAATCGTCGTCATGATTCGTCCTGTCGTCCCGCGCTATGCTTTGCCCAATCGTAGGCGGCGAGCGTTGCTTTTTTATGTTGCGGGATGCGTCCTCTGCATAAAACCCCTATATGACGCGGAAGTCTCGCTCGGCGAGGCTATCGCTGGAAATGGATGAATCATGCTCAGAATGGGAAGTCGCGCCTCCGGCAATCGCGGCGGCGCCTCCTCGTCCGAGGCGGAGTTGAAAGACGCCAGTCTCGTCGGGACGATCACGCATCTTTGGCCCTATATTTGGCCGAAAGGGCGCCCCGACCTCGAACGCCGGGTTCTGTTCAGCTTCGCTTTGCTTATTGTCGGCAAGCTGGTGAACACCGGGGTGCCCTATGCGTTTAAATGGGGGGCCGACGCGCTGGAGCAACATGGCGCGCAAGCGGTCCCCGCCATTGTCGGCGGCGCGGTTGGTTTCACCATCCTCTATGGCGCGTTGCGCATCGTCTATGCGCTGCTCTCGCAGGCGCGCGACGCGCTCTTTGCTGCTGTCGCCATGCACGCGGTCAAACGACTGGCCAATGACGTCTTCGTGCATATGCATGAATTGTCGATGCGTTTTCACATCGGCCGCAAAACCGGCGGCCTGACCCGCGTGCTGGAGCGCGGCCGCGACGCCATCGAAACGCTCGCGCGCCTCGTGATGTCCTCCGGCGCGCCGACGATAGTCGAGTTCCTGCTTGTTCTCGCGGTGTTCGTCGTGCAGTTCGACTGGAGCTACGCGGCCGTCACGACGATCACCATCGTGGCTTATCTCGCTTACACGACCATCGCCACCAATTGGCGCATCGGCATTCGTCGCTCCATGAACGAAAGCGACGTCGACGCCAATGTGAAGGCGATTGACAGTCTGTTGAATTACGAGACCGTAAAATATTTTTGCGCTGAACAGCGCGAGGCCGAACGCTACGACAAATCGATGGAGCGTTATCGGCGGGCGAGCATCGACTCATATACGTCGCTCGCCATTCTTAACGCGGGGCAGGCGGCGATTTTCACCATCGGCCTCACTGTCGTGATGGTCATGTGCGTCTATGATATCCGCGCGGGAAAATCCTCGGTCGGCGATTTCGTGCTCATCAACGCCATGATGATCCAGCTCTATCAGCCGCTGAACTTCATGGGCACATTCTACCGCGAGGTGCGGCAGGCGGTGGTGGACATCGAGCGCATGTTCTCTATTCTGGGCCAACACCCCGAAATCGCAGACCGGCCCGGGGCGCCGCCGCTCAGCGTGCGCGAGGGGCGCGTCGTCTTCGACGACGTGCGCTTTTATTACGACGAAAAGCGGCCGATTCTTCAGGGCGTGAGCTTCGAGGTGAAGCCCGGCAAGACCCTCGCCATAGTCGGCCCGTCAGGCGCCGGCAAATCGACGATCTCGCGGCTGCTGTTCCGTTTCTATGAGGCGCAGGGCGGGCGCATCTCGATCGACGGCCAGGACATTCTCGCGGTCACGCAAAAGAGTCTGCGCGCGGCGATCGGCATGGTGCCGCAGGATACCGTGCTGTTCAACGACAGCATTGGTTACAACATCCGCTATGGGCGCTGGGACGCCAGCGAAGAGGAAGTGCGCGAGGCCGCGCGTCTGGCGCGGATCGACAATTTCATCGCCACCGTCCCCGGCGGCTACGAGGCGCAGGTGGGCGAGCGCGGGCTGAAGCTCTCGGGCGGCGAGAAGCAGCGCGTCGCCATCGCGCGCACCATTCTCAAAGGCCCGCCGATCCTCATTCTCGACGAGGCGACATCGGCGCTCGACAGTTTCACCGAGCACGAGATTCAGGAAGCGTTGCGCCGTGTCGCGAAAGGCCGCACGACGCTGGTGATCGCGCATCGCCTTTCGACCGTGGTGGATGCGGACGAGATCATCTTCCTCGACCACGGCCGCATCACCGAACGCGGCACGCATCAACAGCTTTTGGATCAGAAGGGCGAATACGCCTCGATGTGGAATCGTCAGCGCGAGGCCGCCGACGCGCGCGCCAAGCTCATCGAGGCCGGCGAGTTGGCGGAAGCCGTGGCGGTCGAGACGGAGCCTGTCGAGGCGGAGTGAGGGCCGGTCCTTTCCTCGCCTCCGGCCTCAATGCAGCACGCCGAGGCCGAGAATCCCCGAGACGATCAGGAAGATCGCGACGATATAGTTCAGCAGTCTCGGCATGATCAGGATGAGCACGCCCGCGATCAGCGAGACGATCGGTTGAACATGCGTAATCCCGATGACCATTTTAATTCTCCTGCGTCACGAAGCGGCCTGGGGCCGGGCCAGCGCCCGTCATTGCGAGCGCGAGCCGAAGCAATCTAGAGCAACGCCCCCTGGATCGCCACGCCTTCGGCTCGCAATGACGAAACCGCCGACAAATTCGCTCATGACGCAGTAGAATTAATTCTCCGCCGCGAGCTGAAGCCGGCAATTTCGCCCGCCATTAGGGTTTAACTGGGGCGGAAGAGGCGAGGCGGCCACCCGCTCACGGTTGTTGAAGTCGAATCAACCGGGCTCGATTCCCTCCCCCTTGCGGGGAGGGTGGCGCGAAGCGACGGGTGGGGGTTCTTTCCGCGCCGCTAATCCACGACGAGATTCAACCAAGTCGCGCTACCCCCGCCCGACCCCGCCATAGCCCGTCATTCTTGACGGGCGTCCTTTCGAACGCCCTGCGGCGGGGCCGCCCTCCCGGCGCCGAAGTCGGCAGTCGCCGACTTCGGCATTTGATGTGCAAACCGGGAACACCCGGTTCGCGTGGGGCGGGATGCGCTCTTGCGGCGGGGTTTGAGCGTGTTAGCTTGGGCGCGTGAAAGCGATTTTCATAGGAGCATTTTAGCGTGGCGGATAAAGCGGGGGCAGGGGGAGCGGCGCCTCGGTTTAAAGATGAGGAGGGTCTCAGGCGGTGGCTTGAGACGCAGCCCAGCGAAGTTTGCGCGCTCATCGCGGCGCGGGCGGCGCTGCGGGTGTTGCCTTGGGCGGCCCTGGACGTCCCGGAACACGGCGGCGGCGAGGGGCAGCGACGATTTGCGGCATTCTTCGCGGTGCTGTTTCGCACTAGCGCATTTACGTGGGTTGCCGGCAAATATCCAACCCGCGCTAACGAACTTCGCGCCGCCGCCGCCCGCGCCGACGCCGACGCCGCCGCCCGCGCCGACGCCGCCGCCGCCTACACCCGCGCCGCCTACGCCCGCGCAGCAGCCATCGCCGCCGCCGCTGCCGACGACGGCCTCGACCGCGCCGCCGCCGCCTCCGACGCCCGCGCCGCTGCCGAGGCCCGCGCCATCCGCGCCGCCGCCGCCGACGAGGCCTACGCCCACGCCGCCGCCGACGAGGCCTACGCCCACGCCGCCGCCGTCGACTCCATCTACGCCGCCGCCCACGCCGCCTACGCCGCCGCCCACCCCGCCGCCGGCGCCGCCCACGGCTTCGCCGCCGCCGGCGCCGCCGCCGCCGTCGCCTCCGCCGTCGCCGCCGCCGCCGTCGCCGCCGCCTACATATGGTCCGCCGTTTCAAATGACGCCACGTCGATCCGCGCCGGAACCTCCGTGCGCGAGCTTGCGGAGCAGCCGCTCTGGCCCGATGGCGTCGCGCCGGACTGGGTCGCGGGGAATTGGGAGCGGATGCGCGCGGCGCTGCCCGGCGCGGATGGCTGGGACGTCTGGATAGATTGGTACGAGGACCGCCTGAAAGGCGGCCCCGTCCGCGAAGAAATCGAACTCCTCTACGCCACCGTCCCGCTGGAAAAATGGGAAGAAGGCCCGGCGGCGGCGAATGCGTGGATCTCGGCCGAGCTGGAAAAGCTCAAACCGCCGTGGACCAAAACGCTGTCCACTTTGATCGAAGCGCCGCTCGGCAATCGTTGGACTTTGCGCGATGACCGCTTCCATATCGATCCGAAGGGAGACGAGTCCGATATCGCGGCGGCTCGCGAGCCCGTAACGCGCCAATTGTATCAGGCGCTACAGCGCAAGGCCGAGGCGTTTGCGAAGCTTTGCGCCGGCATAGACGATCGGCATGGATGGTCCGGTCTGGAGGCGGCGATTGCACGCTTCCATGAAGAAGTTTCCAGAGACATCGACGAAATCCCGGCATTTATCGCCAGCGTCTACGACGCCACGGTGGAGCTTGGCTCCTTTCTCGATCTCGACAATGACATTCGTCAGGCGAAAAACACCAACACGACGCCGCTCGATCCCGAAGTTAGACGCGCTTTCGCCGATCTCATCCGAACGGCGGCGCCGTGGGTGCGCGGTTTTCCGACGGCGCGAGACCTCGACGATCAAACCGGCGCCTTTTTAGCGCGACGGGAATTGTTCGATCCCGCGTCGAAAATTGTCGCTGGCGCAAGCGCTCACAATTTAATTTCAGACCGTGATCGCGATCTGATTTTGGCGCTCCTCGCCGCCCTCGAACGCGATGGGCTTGTGTCGCATAAGGCGGGGGTGCGTGGCGTTCAAACCGTAAAGGGTTTGACGTTCAAATTTTTGGCGCTGCTTGCAACTTTTTATTCCGGCGCGATTTCGTCCAGCTATTCAAACGATTCTCCCATAGTCAAAAAAATTAGCGGCGTCCTTGTTGCCCAAGAGATTCAAATCACCAAAATTTTGCACGACACACCCGGTGATATTCGGCTTGCGTTACAGGCCGCCCTCGACGATTTGAAGCGACACCAACGCGACGACATTCCGCCTCTCGTAGACGGTCTCGCGCCGAAGCCGCCGAAACGGCAAGATGAAGACGAAAAACATTGAGACGCCGCGCAACCCGGAGCCGTTCGTAGAACCATCCTGTAGCCGGTACATCAACTCGTCCGGGCGCCCTCCCCATGGCGCGCTCGCAATGTCGCTCACCCAAACCTGAACCCCGACACCGGCTTGCCCGCAAGCTCGGCGCTAAAAACCCTCAGCCCCACATCATCCCCCGCCGCGCCGGCGGCGACGAACAGCGGCTCCAGATGTTCGGGGGTGGGGTGGCTTTCTTTCGCGCCGGGCGCCTTGCGCCAGTCGATCAGCGCCGCCTCGCGCGCCCGCGGGTCGGCGGCCTCTATCGCCTGCGTCAGCCAACCGTCGAATTGCGCCGCCGGTTTTCGCGCGGCTTCGTCGGGCGAGAAGAACTCGCGCAGATTGTGATAGCTCATGCCGCTGCCGACGATCAGCGCGCCTTGCTCGCGCAGCGGGGCCAGCGCGCGGCCAATGGCGAGATGCTCCGCGACGCTCGCGCCCTTTTGCAACGACATTTGCAGGATCGGCATGTCGGCTTGCGGATAGATCAGCATGAAGGGAATGAACACGCCGTGGTCAAAGCCGCGTCCTCGGGCCTCGTCGCAGGACAGGCCGGCGGCCGAGAGCAGGGCGCGCGCCCGCGTCGCGAGTTGGGGCGCGCCTGGCGCGGGATAGCCGAGCCGGTAGGTGTGTTCGGGAAAGCCGTAATAATCGAACAGCATTCCGGGCGCGGCGTCGACGTTCACGGTCGGGCGCGGCGTCTCCCAATGGGCGGAAACGGTTAGAATCGCCTTGGGCCGCGCGGGAAGGCTCGCGGCGAGGCCCGTGAGGAAGGCGCGCAGTCCGTCCCACATGCCGGGAGGGCCGAAGGCGCGGTCCATGAAGGGCCAGGGTCCGCCCCCATGCGGAATGAAAAAGGTCGGGAGCTTTTGGGCTGTCATAGACGCAGTGTCGCACCACGCCGTGTCTCGCGCCAGGAGGCTTATGTCTTCTTCGAAAGCCGGTGGAGATTCTTATGAACCCGCTTGCGATAGACGCTCATCGCGCGGCGCTGGGCGAGGTGCGGCTGCCCCATCATCATGCTTTGCGCAGCCGCCATGTTGGCCTCGATCACCGCCTTGATTTTCTCGTCGATCATCATCTTGCCCTCGGATTGCGCATCGGGACCGCCGCGGGCGAACGTGGCCCAACGCAAGGCGATCACCTGATTCGCTTGCACGCCAAGCTGCATCGAATCTATAAACAGTTTGCTCCAATTTGGTTTTTTGCGATTCATTCGGCGGTCGTCCTTTCTCTGCCGCGATCGGAGAGGCGCGGGTCGTCTCGCTTATGATTATCATAGCACAATCGGCTCCGGCGCGCGCTTGTCTTTCCTCGCGGCGGCTCTTCCATCGGGGACGAAGGCGCTCCATATTGGCCCAGCGGCCCCGTCCGGGACCGGCGGCCAGAATGAAGCCATGCCCTCGTCCGACAAGAAACGCTCCCGATCCCCCGCGCGGGCCACGCGCGCCAAGGCGGCTAAGCCGGAGCTTGCGCCGCTCGCCCCCCATCTCGCCGCTTTGCTCAATCCTGCGCTGGTCGCGCCGGGCTTCGAGGAGGCGACGCAAGCCCCTTACGATCCCGGCGCCGTCGAGGCGCTGGACGTCGAGGAGATGCGCAAATACGGCCTCGATCAGGTTGCGACGCCCGACGCCGCGACGCCGGGCGCCTTCGGCGGCGTGCAGGCCACCATCGACAGTCTGGATCAATTGTTGCGGCATGGCGATCCCAATCTGCGCGACAAGGCGGCCTGGAAGCCGCATCGCCCGGAGCGGCCGCGGAAATCCGAGGGCGGGGTCAAGTTCGAACTGGTGTCGGATTATGAGCCCTGCGGCGATCAGCCTCACGCCATAGACGAGTTGGTGAAGGGCGTGGAGGCGCTGGAGCGCGATCAGGTGCTGCTCGGAGTCACGGGCTCCGGCAAGACCTTCACAATGGCCCAGGTGATTTCGCGGATGCAGCGTCCGGCGCTGATCCTCGCGCCGAACAAAACGCTCGCCGCTCAGCTCTATGGCGAGTTCAAGAGCTTCTTTCCCAACAACGCGGTCGAATATTTCGTCTCTTATTACGACTATTACCAACCCGAGGCCTATGTGCCGCGCTCGGACACCTATATCGAGAAAGAATCCTCGGTGAACGAGCAGATCGACCGCATGCGCCACGCCGCGACGCGCGCGCTGCTGGAGCGCGACGACGTCATCATCGTCGCTTCGGTTTCCTGCATCTACGGCATCGGCTCGGTCGAGACCTACACCGCGATGACTTTCGGCGTCACGCTCGGCGAAAAGCTCGAACAGCGCCAGTTGATCGCCGACCTCGTGGCTTTGCAATACCGCCGCGTGCAGGCGGATTTCATCCGTGGGACTTTTCGCGTGCGCGGCGACACCGTGGACGTTTTCCCCGCGCACTACGAGGATCGCGGCTGGCGAATCAATTTCTTCGGCGACGAAGTGGAGGGGATTTACGAGTTCGATCCTCTCACCGGCAAGAAGACCGTCGATCTCGAATTCGTGAAGGTCTACGCAAATTCGCATTATGTGACGCCGCGCCCGACGCTGTTGCAGTCGATCAAGAGCATCAAGGAAGAACTGCGCGCGCGGCTCGACGAATTGAATCGCGTCGGCCGTATCGTCGAGGCGCAAAGGCTGGAGCAGCGCACGCGCTTCGACCTCGAAATGATGGAGGCGACCGGCTCTTGCGCCGGCATCGAGAATTACTCGCGTTATCTCACCGGCAGAAAGCCCGGCGAACCGCCGCCCACCTTGTTCGAATATCTGCCCGACAACGCGCTGGTCTTCGCCGACGAAAGCCATGTGTCAGTGCCGCAGATCGGCGGCATGTATAAAGGCGATTTCCGCCGCAAGGCGACGCTGGCCGAATATGGCTTCCGCCTGCCGTCCTGCATGGACAACCGCCCGCTGCGTTTCGAGGAGTGGGACGCGATGCGGCCGCAGACCGTCAGCGTTTCCGCGACGCCCGGCAAATGGGAGATGGAGCAGACCGGCGGCGTCTTCGTCGAGCAGGTCATTCGCCCGACGGGCCTGATCGACCCGCCGGTGGAGATACGTCCGGCGCGCGCGCAGGTCGACGATCTCTTGCACGAGGCGCGAGCGACCTCGCTCACGGGCTATCGCTCCCTCGTCACCGTGCTGACCAAGCGCATGGCCGAGGATCTCACCGAATATCTGCACGAGAATGGCGTCAGGGTGCGCTATATGCACTCCGACATCGACACCATCGAGCGCATAGAAATCATTCGCGATCTTCGTCTCGGCGCCTTCGATGTTCTTGTCGGCATCAATCTTTTGCGCGAAGGGCTGGATATTCCCGAATGCGGCCTCGTGGCGATACTCGACGCCGACAAGGAAGGTTTTCTGCGTTCCGAAACCTCGCTGATCCAGACCATTGGTCGCGCCGCGCGCAATGTCGACGGGCGGGTGATCCTCTACGCCGACAAGATCACCGGCTCGATGCAGCGGGCGATGGACGAAACCAACCGGCGTCGAGCGAAGCAGCAAGCCTATAACGCCGAGCATGGCATTACGCCCGCCTCGATCAAGCGCGGCATCGCCGACATTCTGGGTTCGGTCGCCGAGCAGGACCACCTCACCGTCGAGACCGGCGTCGATCTCGCGCCGGGGCATAATTTCCAGGCCGTGCTGGCCGATCTGGAAAAGCGGATGAAGGCGGCGGCCGCCGATCTCGCCTTCGAGGAGGCGGCAAGGCTGCGCGACGAAATCCAGCGCCTGCAAAAGGCGGAGCTTTTGGCCGAGGCGGGGCCGCTGAAATATATTTCGAGCGCGAGGCGCGACGGGGGCGGCGAGATCGCGGGCACGCGGGCGCGAAAACCCACCGACGCCGATATGGGGCCGCACAACTTCGGCGGCGGCGAGGCGCGCCCGCTGGGGAGGCCGGCGCCAAGGTCGACCATGGGCAAGCCGGGGACAAGAGCGGTGAAGGGGAAGGCGAAGTGAGAGGATTACACCTGCCCGCGCAACCAACTATTCAGGCTGCTCGCCAGAGCGATTCCTCAATCATCCCCTCATTTTCAATCCACGGCGAGCACGGCGGCAGTCACTGAGTTCCGCCGGCGGGGCGCTGCTGTTCCACCTGCTGAGCAAGCTCTACGAGCGAACCAGCGTCATCATCACGACGAACCTCAGCTTCGGCGAATGGGCCGCCGTCGTCGGAGACGCCAAGATGACGACGGCCCTGCTCGATCGCCTCACTCACCGCCGCCATATCCTCGAAACCGGAAACGACAGCTTCCGATTCAAGGACAGCTCGGCAAAGGCGGACAAACCAGCCAAGGAGAAGCCCAAAACTTGACGAACGACTGACCCGCAAGCCATCTTCAACCCGGGTCAGTTCTCAATGGAAATCCCGGGTCAAATCGCGGCGGAAATCGACAATGTCGGTTTCTGGGGTGCTGCGGGATACCCCAGGAATGGCTAGAATCATTCCCACTCGATCGTCCCCGGCGGCTTGCTGGTCACATCGTAAACCACCCGGTTCACGCCCTTCACCTCATTGATGATGCGCGTCGCGGTCCGCCCCAAAAAGCCCATGTCGAAGGGATAGAAATCCGCCGTCATGCCGTCGGTGCTGGTCACGGCGCGCAGGGCGCAGACGTAATCGTACGTGCGGCCGTCGCCCATCACGCCGACGCTGCGCACCGGCAGCAGCGCCGCGAAGGCCTGCCAGATTTCGTCGTACAATCCCGCCTTGCGGATTTCGTCGAGATAGACCGCGTCGGCCTTGCGCAGAATGTCGAGTTTTTCGCGCGTGATCTTGCCGGGGCAGCGGATGGCGAGGCCCGGCCCCGGAAAGGGATGGCGTCCGACGAAGGCCTCGGGCAGGCCGAGTTCGCGGCCGAGCGCGCGCACTTCATCCTTGAAAAGTTCGCGCAATGGCTCGACCAGCGCCATGTTCATGCGCTCGGGCAGGCCGCCGACATTGTGATGCGATTTGATCGTCACCGAAGGCCCGCCGGTGAAGGAGACGCTTTCGATCACGTCGGGGTAGAGCGTGCCCTGCGCCAGAAACTTCGGCGCGCCGCGCTTGTCCCGCGCGATCTTTTGCGCCTCGGCCTCGAAGGTTTCGATGAACAGGCGGCCAATGGTCTTGCGCTTCGTCTCGGGGTCTTCGACGTCTTCCAGCGCGTCAATGAACAGATCCTGCGCCTCGACGTGATGCAGCGGGATGTTGTAGTGGTCGCGAAACAGCGTGACGACTTCCTCGGCCTCGCCCTGTCTAAGCATGCCGTGGTCGACGAAGACGCAGGTGAGCGCGTCGCCGATGGCCTCGTGGATCAGCACGGCGGCGACGGCGCTGTCGACGCCGCCCGAAAGCCCGCACAGCACACGCCCGTCGCCGACCTGCGCGCGAATGGCCTTGACCGCCTCCTGGCGGAAGGCGGCCATGGTCCAGTCGGATTTCAGCCCGGCGACCTTATGGACGAAATTGGAAATGAGCTTCGCGCCGTCGGGCGTGTGCACGACTTCGAGGTGGAATTGCACGCCGTAATAGCGCCGCGCCTCGTCGGCGATGGCGGCCATCGGCGCGTTTTCCGATTTCGCGATGACCTTGAAGCCCTCGGGCAGGCGGGTGACGCGATCGCCGTGGCTCATCCACACCGGATATTTTTTGCCCTGTCGCCAAACGCCGTCGAAGAGGGCGCTCGCCGCTATCGCTTCGACATCGGCGCGGCCAAATTCGCGATGGTGGCCGGCCTCGACCTTGCCGCCGAGTTGTTCGGCGAGAAGCTGCTCGCCGTAGCAGATGGCGAGAATGGGGACGCCGGAGTCGAAGATCGCCTTGGGCGCGCGGGGCGAGCCTTCGTCCGTGACGGAGCAGGGGCCGCCGGAAAGGATCACCGCCTTGGGCCTTATCTCCAAAAATGCCTTTTCGGCGCTTTGGAAGGGTGCGATCTCGCAATAGACGCCCGCCTCGCGCACGCGCCGGGCGATCAATTGGGTCACTTGCGAGCCGAAGTCGACGATCAGCGTCTTGTCGTGGCGATCGGCGATCTGGTGATGAAAGTCGTCGGCGTTCATGGCGCGTCCCAATGTGGCGCCCTCGGCGGGCGTCGGAATTTCGAGCCTGACTTAAGAGAAGGCGCGGCGCTAGACAACATCGCCTTTTTGCAACGCGGCGACGAAAAAGCCGTCCGTGCCCGAGACGAGCGGCGAGAAACGCAGCCCGATCCCGTGAGGCGAGCCGAAGCGCGAGAGTTCCTGGAGGCCAGCTTTCGCCGCGATCTCGTCCGCGGGCAGGGCGGAAAAGGCCGGATGCGCGCGCAGAAACTCGCTCACCTGGTCCTCGTTCTCTTCCTTAAGCAGCGAGCAGGTCACATAGACGATGCGGCCTTTCGGTTTCACGAAACGAACTGCCTTCTCGAGCAATTCGCGCTGGTCTTTCTGCCGTTGCTCCAGCGCGCCGGAGGCGAGCCGCCATTTTGCGTCGGGATGCCGACGCCAGGTTCCGGTTCCGGTGCAGGGCGCGTCGATGAGCACGATGTCGCAGCGACCCTCGAGATCGGCGAGCACATCGGCCTTGCCGCGCGGCGCGCGCACCTGAACATTGCGGGCTCCGGCGCGCTCCAGCCGCTCATGAATCGGCATGAGCCGGCGGCCGTCGCCGTCATAGGCGTATATCTGGCCGCGGTTATGCGTCTGCGCGGCCAAGGCCAGCGTCTTGCCGCCGCCCCCGGCGCAAAGATCGAGGATTTGGTTCCCCGGCTCGGCGCCGCAGAGGAGAGACGCGAGTTGCGAGCCCTCGTCCTGCGTCTCGACGAGACCCTTCACATAGGTGGTTTCCGCCGCCAAAGCCGGGCCGCGCCCGTCGGAGCCGGGAAATATGCGAAGCCCCAGAGGGGAAAGAGGCGTCGGTTTCGGATCGAGATGGGCGAGCTTCTCCAGCGCCTGACCGCGCGACCCCTTGAGAAGATTGACGCGCAAATCCACCGGCGCTCTCGTGGCGAGCGCCGCGCCCTCGGCAGCGGCCGCCGTCCCGAGCGATTCTTCGAACTTTTGGCTCAGCCATTCCGGGTAGTCTCCGCGCACATGGGCGGGGGCGTCTTCGATCGTTTGGCGCTCCAGCCGCTCGCGCTCCTGCAAGGTCAGCGGGGCAGGGGCATGGCCTTCACCTGAAAACAGGGCGGCGATGAGGTCGACGGTCAAGCCGCGCGCCTCGCGCAAGGCGCCGATCATGATCGCGCGGGCGCTGCTCTCGCCCATGAGAAAAGCTGCTGAAGCGCGTTTTCTCAGGGCGTCGAAAACGAGGCTGGAGATCGCGGCGCGGTCCTTGGACCCAGCGAAACGATGGGACAATCCCCATTCCTTGATAACGTCTCCGGCGGGACGCCGATTGTCGGCGAGCTTTTCCAGAATCTCAATCGCGGCGGAAACTTGGGCGGCGGGGGTCATGGGGCCTTTCGGGCTTTGGCGCAAGGGCGGCGGCCAAGGACCGCGCCTCCTCGATAACCAACAAAGCTGTCTCACAGAGCGCGGGCGAATTGCAACCGTCCCGGCGACAAAGATGTGAAAAGCGGCTCACACGGAGCAATCCATGGCGCGCATTTGGGCAGGAGCAGCCAAGGACATCATGTTAAAACAAAGCTGAAAAAGCAGCGAAATGGGCTGATTAGCCGCCTTTCCCAAGCCTCGCTGGAGGGACTTGAATAAAAAACCTAGCTCCGTCGCGCTCTTATTGCTTCGCGCCCTGGCAGCCTGCGCAACACAGCCGCCGCCCGATCTGACGCCGCCCCAAAAAAGCCCGCCGACGCCAAGATGCAACTCGAGTCGGGTCGGCAATTTTAAGCCCGCTGCCTAATCCTACTGCGTCATGAACGAATTTGTCGGCGGTTTCGTCATTGCGAGCCGAAGGCGTGGCAATCCAGGGGGCTGGCGCGGCTTAAGGATTGTTTCGCTGCGCTCGCAATGACGGGCGCTGGCCCGGCCCCAGGCCGCTTCGTGACGCAGTAGAACTAATCGCCTCCGTAATTCGTCAATCCTGAAGCCTGTCGGCGCGGTGTTCGGCGCGAATGCGCCGCACCGTGCCGGTGTAGGAGTGATAGACCACGGTTTCAGTGGCGATCATCGCTTTTCCAAAGCCCACGCCTTCCAGAAGCGGGCCTTCGGTGACGCCGGTGGCGCAGACAATCACGTCGCCGCTGGCGAGGTCGGTCATGTCGTATTTTTTGTATGGGTTCTCGATCCCGGCCGCTTCGACGCGGGCCAGTTCCGCGCTCGAATTGAATGCCAGTCGCCCCTGCATCTGCCCGCCGACGCAGCGCAGCGCTCCGGCCGCCAATACGCCCTCGCGGGCGCCGCCGCGCCCTAGGAAGATATCGACCCCGGTTTGTCGCGACTGAGCGGTGAGAATGACGCCGGCGACGTCGCCATCGGAAATCAATCTTACGCTCGCCCCCGCCGCACGGCATTTTTCAATCAGCTCGGTATGGCGCGGGCGATCGAGGACGCAAACCGTGATGTCGCCGCATTTGACGTTTTTCGCGTGCGCCAGCGCCTCGATATTCTCTCGCGGTTCGCGGTCGAGATCGACGAGGCCGGCCGGATAGCCCGGACCTATGGCGATTTTGTCCATATAGACTTCGGGCGTGCGAAGAAGGGAACCGGCCTTCGCCATCGCGATTGCCGAAATGGCGCCAGGCATGTCCTTCGCGCACAGCGTCGAGCCTTCGAGAGGCGCGACGGCGAGATCCAGCAGGGGGCCTTTACCGGCGCCCACGCTTTGGCCGAGACCTAGTGGCGAGGGCGGGGAGCCATGTTCGCTCTCCCCGATCACGACTGACGCCAGGATCGGCAGACGGTCCAGTTCCGCTCTCATGGCCCGCGCCGCCGCGCGGTCCGCCGCCATTTCGTCGCCTCGTCCACGAAGACGAGCGGCCGCCACCGCGCCGCGCTCCGTGACGCGCGCCAGCGCGAGGGCCAGAAAGCGTTCGATGGAGGGCTCGTCGACGAAGGTTTTTCGAACCAAGCTTCTCTCCCGGAATTGCTTACCGAGAGCGGGGAGCTATTCCCGCTCTATGCGAATGACCTGAGCCGGCGCTTTGATTTTTCCGTCGCGGTAGATGGCGTCCAGCGCCTCTCGCACCAGATGTTCGCTGGTGGCGTGAGTGATGAGAATGACGCCCACGGGCGCGCCGTCTTCCCGGTCGGAGCCGCGGCGACCGCCATGCTGCATGATGCTTTCCAGCGAAATGCCGCGTTCGGCCATGCGCGTCGCGATGCCGGCGAAAGCGCCGGGCACGTCCGGCACCGCCAGCCGGATGTAATAGCCGCCCTCATGTCGCCGCATGGGAGCGCGGACCAGCGCCGATAGCGCCATGGTGGGCACGCCGAATGGCGCGGATCTCACCCCCCTCGCGATGTCCGCGATGTCGGCGACCACGGCCGAAGCCGTAGCGTCTCCGCCCGCTCCCGGACCGACGAGCGTGAGTTCATGCACCGCGTCCGCGTCGATGGTCACGGCGTTCAGAACGCCCATGACCTCGGCGATGGGGCTCGACTTGCGCACCATCGTCGGATGCACTCTTTGCTCAACCCCGTCCGGCGTGCGCTGCGCCACTCCCAACAGCTTGATGCGGAAGCCGAGTTCCGCCGCGGCCTCGATATCGGCGAGGGTGACGCGCTCGATGCCTTCGATGTCGATCGCATCGGGTGCGATTTTCACGCCGAAGGCCAGCGCCGCGAGAATCGAGAGCTTATGGGCCGTGTCGAAACCGCCGATGTCGAAGGTGGGATCGGCCTCGGCGTATCCAAGCCTTTGCGCCTCTTTGAGGCATTGCCCGAATGACAAGCCCTCCCGCTCCATTCGCGAGAGGATGTAATTGCAAGTGCCGTTGAGGATGCCATAGACTCGTTGGATCGAGTTGCCGGCGAGTCCCTCGCGCAACGTCTTTACGATTGGTATGCCCCCGGCGACCGAAGCCTCAAAAGCCAGCGCGACACGTTTTTCCTCGGCCAGCGCGGCAAGAGCCAACCCATGAGCGGCCAATAGCGCCTTGTTGGCGGTCACGACCGACTTGCCGTGCGAAAGCGCGGTCTCCACGCTCTCGCGAGCCGGCCCCTCGGCGCCGCCGATCAGCTCCACGAACAGATCGATTTGAGGCGAGGCGGCGAGCGCCGCGGGGTCGCTGAAAAATTCGCGGCCCGAAAGATCGGCGTCGCGCTCTTTTCCGGGGTTTCGCGCCGAATAGGCTGTTACCACGATGTTTCGGCCCGTCCGGGAGGCTAGGGCCTCTCCTTGCCGCGTGAGTAGGCGCGCAACGGCCGCGCCGACCGTGCCGACTCCGGCGACGCCGACACGCAAAGTATCAGACATGGCGATCTTTCGTATGGAAAACCAATGACCGGACCAGAGATGGCGCGGCAGGCGGACTTTTGCCTGATTTTCCCGAAGCGATCAAGAATATCGCCTTTGACGGCCGCCCTGGCCGCGCCGTCGAGCCACATCACCCTGGCTGACTTCGCCCGAGCCTGTCCTTGTTTTCCTTCAATCGGGCCATAACTTTATCGTTGATGGCGCGGCGACGCTCGCGCCAGCGTGCGGTCAGAATTGTCGGTGACGGGCGCGGAACAAAAAGGAGAGGGCTGAAATGCGAGTTTTTTTAAGGCTCGGATGGGCGAGCGCGCGGCGTGCGCTTTACGGGGCCGTTTTAGTGGCGGCGTTTGCGCCGGCGGCGGCTTCGGCCGGCGACAGAACCGGCGTGTTGCAATGCCGCCTCTCCGGGAACAACATCTCCATTCTCGTCGAGAACCAGACGCTGGACTGCCTCTTTCAGGATGACGACGAAGGCGCGCATCCCACCCATTACGTCGGTAAGCTGACCAAGGTCGGCGCTAATATCACCGTCAACGGGCCGGGCGAAGTCGCTTGGGGCGTCGTGGCGACCACGGATAAAATCGGACCGGGGGCGCTGGCGGGGGATTACGCCGGACCCAGCGCCTCGGCCAGAGTGGGCGTCGGCGGCGGCGGAGCGCTCCTCGTCGGCGGCTCCGACAACACGTTTTCTCTACAGCCCCTCGAGATCGAAGCGGGCGCGGGGCTTGGCTTCACGGTGGGCGTGGAGAATCTCTCCCTGGCCTATGCTCCGGAAACTCCTATCCCGCTCTTCAAGCCCCATGTGAAGCGCCACAAACATCACCATGTTCAGGGCTGATGTCGCCAATCGGCTGACGGGCGGGCGCTTACGTCGGAGCCGAGAACTCCAGCAGCCGATCGCTGGGAAAGTCGTATAGTTTCCCGCTCTCTCGCCATTCCGGCGAGCAGAGCGGCAATATTTTTTCGACGAAATCCTCCGGTGGCCTGAGGATCGAGGGGTCTTCCCCCGGCATTGCTTGCGCGCGCATTCGCGTCCGCAACGGCCCGGGATTGGCCAACATGACAGTCATCGAGCCGATCGTTCTGGTTTCCTCGGCATAGGTCAGGGCGATCGTCTCCAGCGCGGCCTTGGACGCCGCATAGGATCCCCAATAGGGTTTCATATGCGCCCGATGCGCGATGCTGGAGGTAATGAACAACACGCGACCGCTCGCCGACGCGCGCAGCAGGGGATCGAGGGAGCGTATCAACCGCCAGTTGGCGGTGACGTTGATGGAGAGCACTTTCCCCCAATCCTTGGGAGATACATGGGCGAGCGGGGACAAAGGGCCCAGAATCCCGCCGTTGCCGACCAGAATATCGAGCCGGCCGTATCGATCGAACAGGATCGCGCCAAGCCGGTCGAGAGCGTCGTGATCGGCGAGATCGCAGGGAACCAGCGTCGTTTTTCCGCCAAAGGCGCGGATTTCATCGTCGAGTTCCTCCAGCGCCCCCTGGGTGCGCGCTAGGGCGACCACATGGACGTTTTGCCTGGCCAAGGCGACCGCCAGAGCCCGCCCGATGCCGCGCGAGGCGCCGGTGATGAGTGCGATTCGTGTGTGTGCGGCCATTTCAAAGCCTTGGATGAGCGAGCCCAGGGGCGGCGCCGGTCAGCTCGCTTCGGCCAGGAGCGACAGTTGCGCCCGGTTCTCAGCCATGAGATCGGTCAAAGGCGTGGGATAATCGCCGGTGAAGCAATGGTCTGTGAATTGCGGCTGCTTTTGATTGCGGCCGGGTTCGCCCATTGCGCGGTAAATGCCGTCGATGGAAAGGAAGGCCAGCGAGTCGCTCCCGATCCATTGACGCATTTCGTCGAGGCCGTGGGTCGCAGCCAGCAGCTTTTCCTTCTGCGGCGTATCGATGCCGTAATAATCAGGATTGGTGATCGGCGGCGAGGAGATCAGAAAGTGAACCTCGGTGGCGCCGGCGTCGCGCATCATCTGCACGATTTTTATGGAGGTCGTGCCACGAACGATCGAGTCGTCGATCAGGATCACTCGCTTGCCCGCCACCACGCAGCGATTCGCGCTGTGTTTCAGGCGCACGCCAATTTCGCGCACCGATTGGGTCGGCTGAATGAAGGTCCGCCCCACATAATGGTTGCGGATAATGCCGAGCTCGTAGGGTATTCCCGCCGTTTGCGAATAGCCGAGCGCGGCGGGCACGCCCGAGTCGGGGACGGGGATCACGACATCGGCGTCGATCTTTCGCTCCTTGGCGAGTTGCGCCCCCATCGCCTTGCGCACCTGATAGACCGGACGCCCATGCACGATCGAGTCCGGGCGCGCGAAGTAGATATACTCGAATATGCAGGGTCGCATGGTCTGTTTGGGGAAGGGTTTTATGCTCTGCAACCCCTCGTCCGAAATCACGACGATCTCGCCGTTTTCGACGTCGCGCACGAAGCGTGCGCCCAAGATGTCGAGCGCGCAGGTTTCCGACGCCAGAATATATTTTCCCTCCAGCTCGCCGATTACGAGAGGACGAATTCCCAGCGGGTCGCGGGCGCCGATCAACTTGTGGTTCGTGAGCACGACCAGGGCGTACGCCCCTTCGATCTGTCGCAGCGCCTCTATGAAGCGGTCGATCATCTGCTCTTTGCGGCTGCGCGCGACGAGGTGAAGAATCACTTCGGTGTCGGATGTGGACTGGAAAATCGCTCCGGCGTGTATCAACTCTTTTCTCAAAGTGAGCGCATTGGTCAAATTGCCGTTGTGACCAACGGCGAAGCCGCCCGTATTCAGTTCCGCGAACAATGGCTGAACATTGCGCAAAATTGTTTCGCCGGTGGTGGCGTAGCGAACATGGCCGATCGCGGCGCCGCCTGGCAGGCGCTTAATCGTGCTTTCCTTGGAGAAATGATCCCCGACTAGACCGAGGCGCCGCTCGGCGTGGAATCGCGACCCGTCGTACGAGACGAGGCCGGCGGCTTCCTGGCCTCGATGCTGAAGGGCGTGCAGGCCAAGCGCGGTGTAAACGGAGGCGTCCGGATGATCGAAGATGCCGAACACCCCGCAATATTCGCGAAGCCGGTCCTCCTCCAAATCGACGGGATGGCTCGACAGTCCCAACTCGTTTTCAGGCGAACCGCTCATTGCTCCAGTCCTCTCCATTACGCCGGACGATGACGAACTCCAGCCCTATCTTGCCTTACGCGTGTTCTTGCCGCCGGAAAGCAGCGCGTCGAGACGTTGTTGATCCGTAGGCCCGTTCGCTTGGGCGGCGGCGTCGCGGGCGGCCGGCGCTTCCGTTTTCTTTTCGCCCGCCGGAGCAGCGGAGGGCTCCGGCGTCTTGCCGCTCTCGGCGTCGCTTTCCGCCGGCGGCTCCTCGTTGCTGGGCGCGGATTTCTTGGCCTTTATGCTGGCGATCATCGCGTCGATGTCCTGCGGCACCAGATCGTGGAGCTTTTCGCCGCTGGCTTCGAGAATGGGCTTCAGGCGAGCGTTCTTGACCCATTCGGGCTGATTGGCGTCGGGCGCGAGCCAACCATAGAAAACGAACGCCACAACGGCGAGGAGAAATCCGCGAACGGCCCCGAAAACAAACCCAAGCGTTCTGTCGAGCGCGCCGATCTTCGAATCGAGAATGAGGTCCGAAATCTTCACCGTGACGATCGAGACCAATATCAGCGCAATGAAGAAGACGGCCGCTATGGAGACGCCCTGAGCGATGTTTTCCTTCGGCACGTGGGGCCGCACGTAAGGCAGAGCCAGGGGATGGAAATAATATGCCGCAGCGGCCGCCGCCACCCATGACAATATCGCCAGCACCTCTCGGGTGAAACCCCGCAGCAAGGCGAGCATGGCGGAGGTCAACACCACGGCGATAACTGCCAAATCAAGATAAGACGGCATTTCAAGGCCTTTCGAGTTGTCGTCCCGCCGGCGCGCTCACCCGCCGGCGTTCTGCTCCTCGACGCGAGGCCGAACGCCGCGTCGATAGAGCACGATCTCCGCAGCCGCGGAAAAGCCGGTCCACAAACTTCCGAATATGAGCTTTGACCGGCGCGAAGAGGCCTAGCGCATTTTTCGCGCGAACGAAACGGTCAGACCGCCTCCGGGCAGGACTTTGGCGATGTTTTTATGTCGCCTCGGCCATTGGCGCCAGATAGACAAAATCATCGCCATCGACGCGGCTGCTTCGGACCGCGCGCCTTCGCCCTTTGGCCGAGCTTGGCTTTCGCCGCGGCTCCCGTCGCGCTCGACGCGACCTCGAACCGCAAGGCTCCCGCGATTGGCGCCGCCTCCACCAAACGGACCTCGATATGGTCCGCGAGACGATAGGTTTCCCCGCTGCGCTTCGACGTCAAAGCGTGAGCAGCCTCGTCGAAGCTGAAATAGTCGCGCCCAAGCGTGGCCGCCGGGACAAAGCCGTCGGCGCCGGTTTCCAGCAATCGGACGAACAGGCCCGAGCGGGTCACGCCCGATATTCGCGCCGGAAAGATCGCGCCGATCCGGTCGGCGAGATGAGCGGCCACCAGGCGGTCGACGGTTTCGCGTTCGGCCGCCATCGCGCGCCGTTCGGCCGCCGAAATGCGCGCCGCGATCTCGGCCAGTTCGCTGACCAAAATGTCCGGCATCGCGCCCGGACCCAGTTTGAGCGCGGCGATCAGCGCACGATGCACTATAAGGTCGGCGTAGCGGCGAATGGGCGAAGTGAAATGGGCGTAACGCCGCAGATTCAATCCAAAATGCCCGTAGTTCTCATGAGTGTATTCGGCCTGGGCCTGGGTGCGCAAGATAATCTCATTGACGAGATTCTCGTGCTCCATCCCCTTCACCTTGGCGAGGATGGCGTTGAAATTCGCCGCCCGCACGGTCTGGCCCTTGGCGAACTTCACGCCGATGGTGCCGAGAAACTCCGAGAGCGCCGAGAGCTTTTCGCGGCTCGGCTCGTCATGGGCGCGGTAAATCAGCCTCTGACGGCTCTCCTCCAGCGTTTCGGCGGCGGCGACATTGGCGAGGATCATGAACTCCTCGATCAGCCGATGAGCATCGAGCCTTTGCGGAATGACGACGCGGTCGAAGGAGCCATCGGGCTTGAGCAATATCTTGCGCTCCGGCAAATCGAGATCCAAAGGCCCGCGTCGGCTCCTCGCGTGCTTGGTGGCCTCATAGGCCGCCCAAAGCGGACGCAGGACGGAATCAAGCAGAGGAGCCGTTATTTGGTCCGGCTGGCCATCGATCGCGGCCTGAGCCTGGGCGTAATTCAGCTTGGCCGCCGAACGCATCATCACGCGATGAAAGCGGTGGCCGAGCTTTCGCCCGTCGCCGCTGATGCGTATCCGAACCGCCAGCGCCGGCCTGTCCTCCAACGCGCGCAGCGAGCACAGATCGTTGGATATGCGCTCGGGAAGCATAGGCACGACCCGGTCCGGGAAATACACCGAATTCCCACGCTCCAGAGCGTCGCGATCGAGCGCGGTGTGGGGCCGCACATACCAGGCGACGTCCGCGATGGCGACGGTCACGATATGGCCGCCGGGGTTGTCGGGCGCATCGTCCGGCGCGGCGTGAACCGCGTCGTCGTGATCCTTGGCGTCCGGCGGGTCGATGGTCACGAGACGCAGGTTGCGCCAATCCTCGTGATGAGCGCCATGCGAAATTTGATGGACTTTCGCCGCCTCTTCGAGCGCTTCGGCGCGAAAGACGTCGGGAATGTCATGCGCGCGCAGCGCGATGAGGCTGACGGCCTTTTCGTTTTTGACGGAGCCAAGACTCTCGCGCACCCGCACGCGGGCGCTTCCGAGCCGGGTCCTGCCGGCCAGATCGACCGAGACGAGGTCGCCGTCATTGGCGTCGCCGCGGTCCTCCCTGGCGACGAACAGATCGCGGCCGGCCTGTTTCTTGTCTATCGGCTCGACCCGCCCGGAGCCTGTTTCGTCGAGGCGCAAGACGCCGATCAGGCGGTGGCGGGCGCGGGCCAGAAGCTTGACGACGCGACCGAGGTAAGGCGGGTCTTTGGGGCCGGCGTCGTTATCGGGCTCGGTGCGCGCCAGAGCGCGGTCGCCGACGCCGGGAAGCGGCTCGCCAGGCCGGGCGCGGCGCGGCGCGCGAATGAGGATTCGCGGGGCGGGGCCGAACTCGTCCTCATCCCATTCCACGGGCGTTGCGATAAGCTCGCCGTCGGCGTCGCGGCCGATGACGTCGACCAGCGCGACCGCCGGCAATGCGCCAGGCTTCGTCATGCTCCTGCCGCGTTTCTCGATCGCTCCCTCGGCCGCGAGCTCGTTGAGCAGGCGTTTGAGTTCGATCTTGTCGGCGCCTTTGATTCCGAAGGCGTGGGCGATCTCCCGCTTGCCGATCTTGCCGCCGTGCCCCGACTTGGCCATAGCCTCCTTCTCGCGCGAGAGGAAAGCCAGAATGTCCTCGCGCGAGGGGAATGGGCGCGGTTCGGATTCGATTTGACGCTTTCTAGCCAATGAAAAACCTTTTAGCGCCGCCGTTGAACCCCGTTGGCGCAAGAAGATTATACACGCGCGCCGCGAGCGCGGATACTTTTCCCTCGCGCTCGCGCGATTGACCTCGGGGCGGGCTTGCCGCAAAGAGGGCGTGCGAAACAAGAGGCTGCGCGCCGCAATGGCCAATACCAGAACCATAACCCTTTGCGCGGACGACTATGCTCTATCCTATGGCGTCAGCGCCGGCATTCTCGAAGCGTTGCATGCGGGGCGCCTTTCCGCCGTGTCTTGTCTGACCAATGGCCCGCGCTGGCCCGCGCTGGGTAACGAGCTTTTGCGTGAACGCTTCGACGCCGATATCGGCCTTCATTTCAATCTTACCATCGGCGCGCCGCTCTCGGTCATGCCCGTTTTCGCACCCGATGGTCGCTTTCCCGACATCTCCGCCGTCATTCGCGGCGCGATGCGCGGCAAACTTCCGATGAAGGAAATCCGCGCCGAAATAGACCGGCAGCTCGACCGCTTCGAAGCGGTGATGGAGCGACCGCCGGATTTCGTGGACGGCCATCAGCATGTCCAGGCTCTGCCCGGAATCCGGGATGCGCTGCTCGACGCTTTGGCAGAGCGACATCTGGAGGGAAATTGCTGGCTGCGCGATAGCGGCGACGCCTTGCATCGCATTCTCTGGCGCGGTGGTCCGGTAAAAAAGGCGCTGATCGTCCGCGGCCTCTCCACCGGCTTTCGCCGCGCCGCGCGTCGGCGCGGCTTTTTGGCGAACGACGGTTTCTCCGGCTTCTCGGACTTCAATCCGGGGCATGATTACGGTCGGCAGTTCTCCGGTTTCCTGAGCGCGCGGGGGCGACGGCATTTGATCATGTGCCACCCCGGCCACGTCGACGAGGATTTGCGGGAGCTGGACCCGGTGACGGTCACGCGGGAGCAAGAATTGGCTTTTCTGCTCTCGGCGCGCTTTTCCGAAATGCTGGAGCGCAAAAAGGTCAAGCTCGGGCGCCTGTCAGTCCTCGGCTGAGTCGCCCGTCGCATCCATCTCTATATCCAGGCCGAGATCCAGAACGCGCGCGGAATGGGTGAGGGCGCCCACGGATATGAGGTCCACGCCGGTTTCGGCGATGGCGGCGACGGTGTCGAGCGTGACGCCGCCCGAGGCCTCCGCGATCATGCGCCCGTCGATCAGGACCACGGCTTCGCGCAACTTCTGGGGATTCATATTGTCGAGGAGCACGGCGTCGGCGCCCTCGCGCAAAACTTCCCGAAGCTGCTCGATGGCGTCGACTTCGATTTCAATTTTCACCATATGGCCGGCAAATGATTTCACGGCGCGGAGCGCGGCCGCCACGCCGCCGGCGACGGCGATGTGATTGTCCTTGATGAGGACGGCGTCGTCGAGACCAAAGCGATGGTTGGCGCCGCCGCCGCAGCGCACGGCGTATTTTTCGAATGCGCGGAGCAGGGGTGTCGTTTTGCGCGTGTCGCAGACCCTCGCCTTGGTGTGCGCGATCTTTCGCGCATAGAGCGAGGTCTGCGTCGCGACGCCGGAGAGTCTGCCAAGAAAATTAAGCGCGACCCGCTCCGCCGAGAGAATCGCGCGCGCCGGCCCTTCAATTACGGCGATTGCCGAGCCCGCCGGCGCGCGCGCGCCGTCTTCGACGCAAGCGGTGAAATTCACGAGCGGGTCGATCTGGCGAAACGCCTCTCGCGCCAGCAGCAGACCGGCGATGACGCCGGCCTCGCGCGCCGCGATCCTCGCCGTAGCGCGCGCAGATGCAGGGATCGTCGCCTGCGTGGTGACGTCTCCCGCCCGGCCGAGGTCTTCCAGCAAGGCCGCGCGCACGGCGCTTTCCAGCATCAGGGCGGGCAGGGTCGGTAAACTGGTCATATTCGGGCCTGATTTGCGATGTCTTGCGCCTCTTTCAGCGTGAGGCGCGAGCGTCGGGCTGGCGCGGGCGAGGCCGCCGGAAAATCGGAGCGGTAATGCGCGCCACGGCTCTCGCGCCGGGCATAAGCGGCGCTCGCGACGAGCAGCGCCGCCGTCAGCATGTTTCGCGCCTTCGAGCTTTTGGTTTGCTCCTGCAAAAGCGCGATCCGGCGCAGACCCAAAGCCAATCCCGCGCCGTCGCGCACGACGCCGACATGGGCGGACATCGTATTGCGCAACTCCTCAATAATGGCGATTTCGTTTTTGTCCTGCCTGAAACGTGGCGGATCGCCGAGGTCCGCGCTTATGGGACGTTCCAGCGCGCCGCTTCTCATGATGTCCGAAGCGGCTCTTGCGCCTATGACCATCGCCTCCAGGAGCGAATTGGAGGCGAGACGATTGGCGCCGTGCAACCCGGTGCAGCCCACTTCGCCCGCGGCCCAAAGTCCCGAAATGGAGGTTCGGCCATTCGCGTCCGTCGCTATGCCGCCCATGTGGTAATGCGCGGCCGGCGCGATAGGGATGAGATCCTTCACCGGATCGATCCCGGCGGCGAGGCAACTCGCGTAGACGGTCGGGAATCGAGTCGGAAAATCGGCGCCCACCGCGGCGCGGGCGTCGAGGAAGGCGCCTTTCCCCGACGCGATGCTGTTGAAAACCCCGCGAGCGACGATGTCGCGAGGGGCGAGTTCGGCGGCCGGGTCGACGTCCTTCAAAAAACGGCGGCCGGCCGTGTCGACGATGAGCGCGCCCTCGCCACGAAGCGACTCTGTGGCGAGCGGGGCCGGGTCCGCGCCAATATCTATCGCCGTGGGGTGGAACTGCACGAATTCGGCATCGGCGATTTGCGCTCCGGCGCGCGCCGCCATGGCCAAACCGACGCCGCAGGCGTCCAGCGGATTGGTGGTGACGCGGTAGAGATGGCCGATTCCTCCCGTGGCGAGCACGAGCGCGCGGCAGGGAATGAAATGCTCGCGGCCTTCGTAATCATAGCCGCGAACGCCTGCGACGCCGCCATGAATCATGACGAGATCGTAGGCGTGTATTCCCTCGATAACGTCTATCGAAGGGGTCTCGCGAACCTGCCTCGCCAGCGTATCCATGATCGCGCGACCGGCGACGTCGCCTTTCACCCTGACGATGCGGCGGTGGGAGTGCGCCGCTTCGCGCGAGGGCTGCAAAACGCCTTGCGCGTCGCGGTCGAAAGGCGCGCCGTAACGCGCCAAATCATCGATGCGGGCGCGCGCTTCTTTCGCGACGCCGAGAGCGATGGATTTGTCGACGAGCCCGGCGCCGGCCGCAACCGTATCGGCGGCGTGCGCGTCCGGCGTATCCCCCTCGGAAACCGCCGCCGCGACGCCGCCTTGCGCCCAGGACGACGCGCCGCCCACGCCAGAGGGGGCGAGAATTGCGACCGGCGTCGGCGCGAGCTTCAAGGCGCAAAACACCCCGGCGAGACCGCCGCCGACAATGAGAATTGGCGCCGAGGTTTTGCTCATGCGCTTAGTCGACCGCGACGATGGCGAGGCGGCTCAGCGCGCCCGCCTCTTTTTCTATCGCTGCGGCGACAAGCGCGCGCGCGCGTACCGGCATGTCGAGCTCCAGCGCCGCTTTGTGGCCGCGCGGCGACATTTTGCATAGGGTCTTGCCGAGAATGTCGACGATCTTTTCGTCTTCGTAGCCTGCGTATTTGGCCAGGAAGCCGTCGAAATAATGATCGAGAAAGACGAGCGCCGCGACATTCTCCAGGGCTTGCGACTCGGGGTTTTTTTTCAGCTGCTCCTTTCGGATCAGAACGCCGACGTGCTGGATTTCCGCGTCGTCGAAGCCATTCCGGAGCATGATCTCCCCCGCGAGCCGCGCGTGATGGAGCCTGCACTGCTTGCGCCAGTCGTTATAGCCGCGCCGCCCTTGCGGATAATCGGAACGGGCGATCTCCCACCGGCGCAGATGCTGCGCGCGCGCCGCGATCCGGAGCAACTCCGAGGCCTCGGGATAGGTTTTCTCCAGCCGTTCGGTCATGCGTTCCGAGTAAAGCCGTTCGAATGCGATGTTCCGACCATTCAAGTCGACTCTACGAGGATCGTCCGCATTGGCGGAGTCGATTTCCTCGATGACGGCTTCAAGGCGCGAATTTACGGTCATGGCCGACCTCCCGAGGCAAGGCTCCAACTCTACGCCCATCTTGGCGAATTTGGAGCCAAGAGTCGCCAGGACGTCACCCCGCGTCGATCATGCGTTGAACACTGACGCGCGCGCGCGCCGCCAGCAGCGGGTCGACTTTGACCTCTTCGCGCATATGAACGAGGCTGTCGAGGATTTTGGGCAAAGTTATGCGCTTCATGTGCGGACAGAAGTTGCAGGGGCGAATGAATTCTGTCCCCGTCGTCTCCGCGGCTACGTTGTCGGCCATCGAGCATTCCGTAACGAGCAGGACGCGCGCCGGCTTCTTCGTGCGGACGTAGTCGATCATGGCCGCCGTCGATCCGGCGAAGTCGGAAGCTTCCACGACTTCGCGCGGGCACTCCGGATGGGCGATAATCTTCACGCCGGGATGATCGGCGCGATAGCTTTCGAGTTCCTCGGCCGTGAAGCGTTCATGCACCTCGCAGGCGCCGCGCCAGGCGATAATCTTCACCTTGGTCTGGGCGGCGACATTCTCGGCCAAATAGCGATCGGGCGTCATGATGACGCGGTCGGAGCCAAGGCTTTCGACAATCTTAAGGGCGTTCGACGATGTGCAGCAGATATCCACCTCCGCCTTCACTTCGGCCGAAGTATTGACATAAGCGACTATCGGCACGCCCGGATATTCCCTGCGGAGGGCGCGGATATCGGCGCCGGTGATGGACGCCGCCAAGGAGCAGCCCGCTTCCAGATCGGGAATGAGCACGGTCTTTTCAGGGCTGAGAATTTTCGACGTCTCGGCCATGAAATGCACGCCGCCCTGAACGATCACCTTGGCCGGCGAGGCGGCCGCGAGTTTCGCGAGCTGGAGACTGTCGCCCACATAATCGGCGACGCAATGATAAATCTCGGGGGTTTGGTAATTATGCGCGAGAATAACGGCGTCGCGCACACGCTTGAGGTCGTTGATCGCCTTGATATAGGGCGCGTGAAACGGCCATTCGACGGGAGGAATGACCTTCGCCACCCGCTCGTAAAGATGCGCGGTCGCGGCCTCTACTTCCGGGCTCCATTCGAGATTGGGCGTGGGAAGTATGTCAAACGCGCCCCGGCCGTCGCGAAGACTGGCCACCGCCGACCCGGCGGAAGCGGAAAATCTCTCTTTCGTCTGGGTCAGCGTGGTCATCGCGCACTCCTGAACTCGATTGCGGGGGCCTTTTACTCGTTATGAGAATAGGTCAACCGCTCTGAAACGCCGCGCCGCGCCCTCCGCTTAATGAGCGACCTCGTTATGAACCGACGTCGCTCCATGACATATGCTCGTTAAGAGTATATGTCAAGCGCTTTGCTCTCGAACTTGCTCCGCGTTGCGAGAGAATGCCGAAACTTAACTGTTCAGTTTTCGGAAACCCAAACACAAACAATATGAATTTTAACCGTCTTGTTTACATTTGTTAAAGGCCGCAAAGCGACCATTTGGCCGCAAGTCGTTAAATTTCCAAGCGGTTGGGACCAAAAATGGTGATTCAATTTCGCGATGCCGATAACCAAGTTCATGTAAGAAAATCGTTTTTTTCGAGCTTGCGTCTTTTGTTGTTAAGGGTGGCCGGTCGGGTGTTGAACGATGATCCGCGCGCCTTCGGCCTTGCGCGGCCCTCCATGTCGATTCTGAATCGCATTCAGCTCGAACAGGCTGACGCCATCGGCAAGCAAACGCCTTTGATGATGCTGGCGAGTTGCCTGAACGCGGTCGTCTGGATGTCCGTTTCCTTCGGCCAAAGCTGGTCCGGCCTTGCCCTCGCCTGGGGCGCGACCGCCATCGCGCTGAGCGTTGTCATCGCGGCCCAAACCATGAACGAGGGAAGGGGAGGCTTCGCCGAAGCGGCTGGGAGCCAAATCAAAAAGATCGCCGTCTACGCGATAGGTTACGGCTTTCTGTGGGGATTGTTTCCGATCTTGTTTCTTGGGTGCGCCGGAGCCAACGAAAGGCTTATTGTCGTATGCCTATCCAGCGGAATGATGTTTGTCGGCGCGACGGCGTTTTCGGCCGTTCCGGCGGCGATGAACGCCTTTTTGACGCCAATCGTGATCGGAACGCTCATCGCCTTGGCCGAGGCGCAAACAAAGGCGTTGGGGCCGCTGGCGACGCTGATCGCCTTTTACGCCGTCGTAATCTCCGCCGCCAACGCAATCGATTCGGCCATGAGAGCCAGGCGTTGCGCCGCGCTTTTGGAGGTCGAGAGCAACGTCCTCAAGGATGAACTCACGAAGCTTCCGAACCGCAAGTTTTTTCGTGAGGAGATGGCGCAGGCGCTGGCGCGTCTCGATCGGGCCGGAGAAAGCTTCGCGGTCATGTGCTTCGATCTCGATGGCTTCAAGAAAGTCAACGACGCCATGGGTCACGCCGCCGGCGACCAGGTGCTGATCGAGGCGTCGCGGCGCTTGAGCCGATGCACCCGAAGCGGGGACGTCTTGGCGCGTTTCGGAGGCGACGAATTCGCCTTGATCGCCACGGACATCTCAAGCGACGCCCAGGCGAAAGCCGTGGCGGAACGAATAGTCAGAGTGTTCAAGGAGCCTTTTGTCATCGAGGGAGTCCGCCGCAAGGTCACGATCAGCGTTGGCGTGGCTCTGGCGCCTTCCGACGGGGTGGACGGATTCGCGCTCCTGCGCAACGCCGATAGCGCGCTCTACGCGGCGAAAAATTCCGGCCGCTGCGATTACGCGATGTTTCGCGAACAATTCGCCTTGGTCGCCGAACGCGCGACACTCGAAATAGAATTCGAACAAGCCCTGAAGCAAGGTGACGTGGATCTTGTTTTTCAACCATCCGCAAATTTGACCACACTGCGCACAACCGGCTTCCGGGCGACGCTGCGCTGGCGGCATCCGACCAGGGGCCTCCTGCCTTCGGCGCAGATTGTTCCGATGCTGGAGCGCGGCGGATTGGCGGACATGGCGGGAGCCATTCTTTTCGAAAAAGCTGTCGCCGCCGCCACTCGCTGGCCTGAGGGTTTACGGCTCTCCTTGCCGGTCTCCCACTTACAATTGCGCGGGACCGGATTTGCCCGGAGCGTGGAGAAAATCCTTAACGCCTGGAATTTCGATCCACGGCGGCTCGAAGTGGAGCTGACGCAGGCCAAGCTCATCGTCGAGTCCCTGGAAGCGATGCGCCAGCTTCGCCTTCTTCGTGGCATGGGCGTCTCGGCGACCTTAATGGATCTGGACGCCGGTTATGGCTCCGTGGTGAATCTGGTCGAACTCCCGCTCACGCGGTTCTGCATCGACAAGCGCCTGGTGCAGGAATTAGGGACCGGCTCCCTGTTCTCCTCGGTGGCCCGGATTTCCTGCGAACTCGCACGAGCCTTGCAGCTGGAGATCACGGCGGAAGGCGTCGAGCGCGAGGATCAATTGGACGCCATCCGCAGACTTGGAGGCAAAGAGGCTCGAGGCCCGATATTTGGAGCGCCGGCGATGGAGAACGAGTTAACCGATCTGATGAGGGTTCCGCGTCTCGCGCCTCGCATGGAGGCGGCGCCTGCGGCCTGAGCGCCGAGTCCGCGCTCGACGTGAAGAGAAAAAGCCGATTTAAAAAAGCCGATTTAACGGCGCGGTGGAAGATGCTATCAGGCCCAATGGCGTCCAACTTTTCCACTGCTTGCTACCCTCACCGTCATTTGCTTGGCATTGAAGGATTGTCGCGTTTGGACATCCTTTCGCTGCTCGACCTGGCGGAGGATGCGATCGAGGTTTCGCGGCAGGTCGAGAAAAAAAGCTCCAAGCTTCGCGGGCGGACCCAAATCAACCTGTTCTACGAGGCTTCGACCCGGACCCAGGCGTCTTTCGAGATCGCCGGAAAACGTCTGGGCGCCGATGTCATGAATATGTCGGTTGCCCAGTCTTCCGAAAAAAAGGGCGAGACCCTGCTGGATACCGCGATGACGCTGAACGCGATGCGCCCCGACATCATCGTCGTTCGTCACGCTCAGGCGGGCGCGGCGCATCTACTCGCCCGCAAAGTCGACTGTTCCGTCGTGAACGCGGGTGACGGAGCGCATGAACACCCGACCCAAGCCTTGCTGGACGCCCTGACCATACGCCGCAACAAGGGGCGGATCGAAGGTTTGACCGTGGCTATTTGCGGCGATGTGCTCCACTCTCGCGTCGCGCGCTCCAATTTCCTGTTGCTCGGAGCGTTAGGCGCGCGCCTTCGAGCTGTCGGACCGTCGACGCTCGCTCCTCGGGGCTTGGAGCGGCTCGGAGTCGAGGTCTTC
This sequence comes from Methylocystis sp. KS32, assembly GCA_002862095.1. Taxonomy (GTDB): domain Bacteria; phylum Pseudomonadota; class Alphaproteobacteria; order Rhizobiales; family Beijerinckiaceae; genus Methylocystis. The sequence continues at coordinate 102,391 of PHSQ01000002.1, forward strand.
AACAATATGGAGCGAGGGATCGAAGGTGCGGACATCGTCATGATGCTCCGGCTCCAGCGCGAGCGGATGAGTGGCTCTCTTGTTCCCAGCTCCCGCGAATATTTCCACTTTTTCGGCCTGGACGAAGAGAAACTCGCCCGTGCGGCGCCTGGCGCGCTGGTGATGCATCCTGGCCCGATGAACAGGGGCGTCGAGATCGATTCGAAGGTGGCCGACGGGCCCAACTCCCTGATCCGGGAACAGGTCGAGATGGGGGTGGCCGTCCGCATGGCCGTGCTCGAAGCCCTCGCGCATCATCTTCCAAATGTGTAATTATGAGGCTCAAGGTCTCGGTTCTCTACCTCAAGGGGTGACCCATGGTTAAGTTCTTCCGGCTGCTTGGCCTGCTGTCGCAGTCGATCTTTTTGCAGTTCGTCCATCTCGTGGGGCTTGTCGCTTTCCTGGTCGCGGCCGCTTTCGGCTATTTCAGGGTTCCTTCCTGGACCGTGCCCATTCTCGCGGTCGTCTGCGGCGTCGTCGTGGACAAATATGTCGACGTCACGGATGTGACCGGCTTGCTGGAGAAAGCGTCCAAGGCCAATGAGCGGGGCGGCTTCTTGATACTGGTCTACGCCGTCATCACCGTGGTCGGCTATATTGTCGGCGCCTATAGCCGTCACCATCACGAAAAGTCCAAGGCTTCGGCGGCGCCCAAACTCAACAACAAGTAAAGATAATGTTGGGGTTGGCGGCGTTATGGAAAGGCTTGGCGGCTGGCGCCCCGAAGCGCCAGCCGCCGCCTTTTACAGCCCTTCGAACAGAGCGGTCGACAGATAGCGTTCGGCGAAGGAAGGTATGATGAGAACTATGTTCTTTCCCTCAGCCTCGGGGCGCGCGGCGATTTCCAGCGCCGCCGCGACCGCCGCGCCAGAAGAGATGCCGACCGGAATACCCTCGATCTTCGCAAGATGGCGGGCGGTTTCGAAAGCGGTCTGATTGCCGATGGTGACGATCTCGTCGATCACGCCGCGGTCCAGCACCGACGGCACGAAGCCGGCGCCGATGCCTTGGATTTTGTGAGGTCCGGGCGGCCGCCCCGAGAGAACCGCCGAGTCCTCGGGCTCGACGGCGACCACGCGCAAACCTGGTTTGCGCGGCTTGAGGGCGCGGCCAACGCCGGTGATCGTGCCGCCCGTACCCACCCCCGAGACGAAATAGTCCACCGCGCCATTGGTGTCGTTCCAGATTTCCTCGGCCGTGGCGCGAAAGTGAATATCCGGATTGGCGGGATTCTCGAACTGCTGAGGAATGACCGAGCCGGGGTTTTCCTCCTTGAGTTCGTTCGCCTTGGCGACGGCGCCCTTCATGCCCTGCGCCGCCGGGGTGAGCACGAGTTCGGCTCCGAGCAGCGCCAACATCTTGCGCCGCTCGATGGACATCGACTCCGGCATGACAAGGATGAGTCGATAGCCTCTGGAGGCCGCGACGAAAGCCAGCGCGATTCCGGTATTCCCCGAGGTGGCTTCGATGAGCACGGTTTTACCCGGCTCGATCTTGCCGGCTTGTTCAAGAGCGTCGACCATGCTGACGCCGATGCGGTCCTTGACGCTCGAAATAGGATTGAAAAACTCAAGCTTGGCCAGAAGATTGGCCTTGACGCCCTTTTCCCGAGCGAGCCGCTCCAGGCGCACGATCGGGGTGTCGCCTATGGTCTGGGTGATCGAGTCGTAGATGCGACCGCGGCCAGGTTTGGCGGGGGGCATATAGATCGGGCTTTGCGACACAGCTTCTTCTCCCTGTTGGATCGCTCCAGTTTAGACTCCTTGGGCGATCTTGGCTCATTTCAAACCCTAGACTTGGGCTCCCTGATGGACCCGCCGCCGAGGCGATGGGCACGGAGCGAGACCCTTTGTCGATCCGCTTCGGCAAGGGCAGGGCGGTCGTGGCTGCGAGACGATGGATCGCGAACCGGGATACGACCTTGCGCAGTGGCGTAACAGACACAAGAGGTCGGCGGAAATCGTCAGGCGGCCATGTCCGGGAAAACGACACCAAACATGTGGATCAGTGTCGTCCGCCGCTGGGTTGAAGTCCATGACCGCGGGCGTTGTGGCGACCTGCATCGCGCCCCCTCAAACCGGGTTAGGGAATGCTCGCCCACGACAAGCGATATCTCGACGCAAAAGCCCAAGCCATGCTTTTTGCACCTGCTTCCCAATCGTTAAAATCTTGGTCGAGAGCGTCCATCGCCGAGTCCGGCCGGCGCCTATTGATTTTGAGAGATTTCTCATCAGTCGAACGATTTCGTTCGACTGATGAGCGCTCTGGCGTCGGGCTTGGGAACATAGTCTATGATATCTGTAGTTTTTTAACAATAATGACCGAGCCCGCGCACGGCCTTGCGGCGCTATCGGGTTAGGGAATATCTCTCGCATCTGTAATAACGAACCGTGCTTGGTTGCTCCCTGCAAGCTGGGCCGGCGCATTGTCGGCAGCCGATTAAGAAGGTTACGAAATGCTGACCAAGAAAGCCAAATACGGACTCAAGGCTCTGGTCTATCTCGCCGGATTGGCTCCGGGCCAAACCGCGTTGGTCGCCGACATCGCGGGCGCGAACCAAATCCCCAAGAAATTTCTCGACGCCATCCTCGGGGAATTGCGCAATGCGGGATTTGTCCACTCGAAAAAAGGGAAGGGCGGCGGCTACACACTCGCGCGGCCGGCGTCGGAAATAGGCGTGGGCAATATCATTCGCTCGCTCGATGGCCCCCTGGCGCCGATTCAATGCGCCAGTAAAACGGTTTACCGGCGATGCGACGATTGCGAGGACGAAGTCCATTGCGCCGTGCGTCTCGTGATGCTGAAAGCGCGGGAGGCGATCGCCGGCATTCTCGATCAAACAACGCTGGAACAGATGCGGGAAATGGCGGAACGGGGCGAGAAGGCCGAAAAGCTCGAAGGGGAATTGCGCCTCGTCTGAAAGGTCTGCCGGAAACCGCCCGGGCTCCGAAACGAGATTAACGGGGTGTGGCTCCGAGCCGCTTTGCGAGATGATTGCGGGCCAAACATGGCGATCTCGTCGAAATGCTCGATCCGGCGCAACAGGCCGACGAGAACCGTCAGCAAAACCTCGTCCTCGCTCGTCATCCCCGGAATACGGCCGTTATCAATCTCCTTGACGTGGTCCAGAAAATTCGCCCTCATCCAAGGGCCTCCCCGTCCAGGCCCGTGGAATCCCTTGCCCGCCTCAGCGCATTAACAATTCAGGGCTCCGCCCTGCAGGGAAATCGCCGAGGCATGGACATAATTTGCGGCGGAAATTATAAAGCCGTCACGCTCGCCCGCGGACGAATCGCGGATTTATCAATCTATGAAGAGGCCGGCGGCTTGCCGGGAAACAGAATGGCGCTTGCAGCGACAGACGACGCGGTGACCACGATTCACAATGCCGCGCCTCCGGCGGCCCAAGAACCAGGGAAGGAAACCGCCGATCTGCGCCGGACAATGGTCGACCGTCAGTTGCGTCCCTACGACGTGGTCGATTTGCCTGTGCTCAACCGCTTTCTGGAAGTGCCGCGCGAAATATTCCTTCCGTCCTCGCTTGCGGCCCTGGCCTATTCGGATCTGGCCATCCCCGCCAAAGCTGCGTCGGGGGCGGGTTCGCGCGCGCTTCCCGCGCCTCTTGTTCTCGCGCGTTTTCTTCAAAGCGCTGAAATTCAGCCAAATTATCGGGTTCTGGAGATCGCGGGAGGAGCGGGTTATTCGGCGGCGCTGCTGTCTGGATTGGCGGCCGAAGTGACCACCCTGGAGAGCGATAAGGAACTCGCCGCCGAGGCGCGAGAAAACCTCACGAGGATCGGCGCATCGAACGTCCGGGTGGAGTGCGGCCCATTGGAGAAGGGGGCGCCAGGCGGGGCGCCTTTCGACGTAATCTTGATCCAGGGGGCCGTCGAGGCCAAGCTCGACGAGCTTTTGCGGCAACTCACGCCGAATGGCCATCTTCTTGCATTCATGCGTCTCAACGACGGCAGCGGAATGAAAGTCGTCAGATTCGAGCGCTCCGAGGGAAAGCCGTCGGGGGTGCGTCCGTTGTTCGACGCGACGGCGCCGGGCTTGCCGGCGTTCGCGAAGGAGCCGACATTCGTGTTCTGACTTATTCCGCGCGCCTCGCCGCGGAAAAAAGCCCCATCGTGCGGCTCAGTCGCCTCATAGCGACAGAGGCCCTGTAACGCGTTGCGTGAATTGCGTTTGATTTTGTCGGCGCCGCCGGGGACATGTCGGGGGCGGAGCGAAGTCGTGATTTTTCGCGAGCGCTTGGCGCGTTTTGGTCCTGCGTCCGCTTAATGCGGGCGATTGCCTCGAGTTGTTGCTTTATCTGGGTTTGCGATGCACGGGCTTGCCAAAAATTCGCTTTTGCATCGGCGCCATGCGGCCCAGGGCTTAGCATTGGGGATAGCGCGCGCGGCGGGATTCGTTAATCTGGTCTTGATCTTCGCCGGGGGCGGAGCGGGCGTCAGCGCTCGCGCCGAAACCATGGATTCAGCGCTCGCGCGCGCCTATGACGGTAATCCAGACCTCAATCAAAGTCGCGCCACCGTGCGCGCCCGCGACGAGGACACGCCAAAGGCTCTCGCGGGCATGCGGCCCAAAGCCAGCATTTCGGCGAATGCGGGACCGGAATATTCGTCGGTGCGCATTCCCGCCGGCCGCTCCACGACGACTGGCCAGCGCCAGTATTATTCGGACCAGTTCCTCGGCGCGCCGCGCGCGGCGAGCGTGAACGTCTCGCAGACGATATTCGACGGCGGGCGCACCGCTAATTCCGTCAGACAGGCCGAGTCGTCCGTGCTTTCCGCGCGGGCCTCCCTGTCGCAAACGGAGCAAAGCGTGCTGCAAAACGCCGCCACCAATTACATGAATGTGTTGAGGGACACGGCGATCCTCGCGCTTCGAAAGAGCAATGTCACGGTCCTGGCGCAGCAGTTGCGCTTGACCAAGGACCGTTTCGACGTCGGCGAAGTGACGCGGACCGACGTGGCTCAGGCGGAAGCCTCCCTCGCGCAAGCGCATTCTGACGTCTTTGCCGCCGAAGGACTGTTGAAAATCAGCATTGCGAGCTATCGGCAGGTCGTCGGCGTCGAGCCCAAGCGGCTCGAACCCGCCCAAACCGTCGAGAAGCTGCTGCCAAAGTCGCTCAATGAGGCGATATCGATCGCGCTGATCGAGAATCCGGCGAATGTCTCGGCTCAACATCAAGTCGACGTCGCCACGCTTGCCGTCAAGGTCGCTGAAAGCGCGCTGACGCCGACCGTTTCGGTGAATGCGCAGGTCGGACCCTCATACGATTCCTTCCTCGGCTTTCCCGGCTCGCGGCAGTTTTCGGCGCAAGCAACCGGACAACTGAATATCCCGCTTTACCAAGGCGGGTCCGAATACGCCTCGATTCGTCAAGCCAAGGAGCAATTAGGACAGGCGAGACTTTCCGCGGATTTGCAACGCGACAATATTCGGGTCAGCGTCATTACCGCTTTGGCGCAGCTCGATACGGCGAGAGCCTCCATCATCTCGAATCAAGCGACCGTGAAGGCGGCGGAAATCGCGCTCCTGGGCGTGCGCCAGGAAGCCAACGTCGGTCAGCGCACGACGTTAGACGTCTTGAACGCCCAGCTCGCCCTGCTCAACGCGCGAGTCAATGTCGTGGTTGCTCAACGCGATAGGGTCGTTGCGTCATATGCGGCGCTCGCGGCCATTGGCAGACTCTCCGCGCAGCAGTTGAATCTGGATGTGGCGCAATATGATCCATCGGTCCACTTCAATCAGGTCAGGGAACAATGGTTCGGCGTCGACACTCCCGACGGAAGATGAGGGATCATGATTCTGTTCGCGCCGCGTGACAGGCGAAGGCAAAAGGTGTGGACTTCGCCAAAGCGAGGTTGATTCGCACCGCGCCCAAGGCCACAGGATAGTTGATTTGAGTTTCCTGTCCGGGCTCCTCCGGACGCCATAATACAGAAAAGAAACACGCCCTATGAGCGCTCTGAACGCCCAAAATCCTCAATCGTCGCTGGAAGAAGAACGCCGAGCGCATGAACCCTCGATGGAGGAAATTCTTGCTTCCATTCGGCGGATAATCGCGGACGAGGATGGCATTGCGCCCGGACGTCGCGACACGACGGACCGCCACGCCAGACCCGTCGCCGAACAACGACACGAGAGTATCGCGCCAGCGCCTGCCGCCGCGCCCGAGGAACCGGAGTTGGGCTTCGAGGAGGAAGGTCAGGTCGAGGCGTCCGAATTCAGGGAATTTTACGCCGAGGAAGTGACGGCGCACTCTCCTGAGGAGCATTCCGCCTATACAAGCGAGACTGGAGACCCCGACGTGGGCTATCGACTCGAGGAAGAACCTGACGACTCCGCCTTCGGCCAGGATCGTTTTGTCGAAAGGACGAGAGCCTTTCGAGAGGAGGAAACTCCGGCGCCGCTCGTTTCGCCGGACGCGGCCGCCTCGATCGCGGCGCAATTCCAAACGCTGGCGGCAAGCATGCTCATAAATGATTCCGGACTGTTGCATGAATATGCGCGCGAATTATTGCGTCCCATGCTGAAGGCGTGGCTGGACGATAACCTGCCTGTTCTCGTTGAACGGCTGGTGAGGGCGGAGATCGAGCGCGTCGCCAGGGGGGGCAGGCGCTGACTTTTTTGGCTAGACAAGGGACAGCGTTAACGCCGCTTATACCGTGTGTTGTCTAGTCTCACCGCATGTATCGATTACGCGCCACGCTTCGTTCCCTGGTGATGCCGCTCAGCCTTTATGGTCTGGCGGGCCTCATCGCCAGCTACTTCGTATGGCATGGGCTACATGGTCAGCGCGGATTGAAGACGGGCGAGGAGTACGAGCAGCGTCTCGCCCAGCTTCGTCTGGATCGGGATCTCCTCAAGCTCGAACGCATGCAGTGGGAAAAGCGCATTGCGCTGATGCGCGGCGAAGCCGTCGACGCCGATATCGTGGACGAGGAGGCGCGCGCCCTTCTGGGGCGCGTGCACAAAAACGAAGTGGTGATCCAGACGCAAACGGCGGACAATGGACCGCCTGGGCGCTAAAAATCGATCAGCCAGCTTTTGCGAAACGCCCCATAATATCGACCGAGCCCAGCGGCTCCACCATTCCACGCGCGATAAGATCCTCGATATGGGCGAAAACGGTGAGCGCGGCCGCGCCATGCAGGAGCGGATCGACGCCATCGTAAATGTGCGCCACCATTTGCGGAATGGTCGCATCGCCATCGTCGAGGCAGTGCAAAATCGCCGCCTCCCGCTGCCGCCGGTGATGAACCAGCGCGCGCAAATATCGTCGTGGCTCTCGCACCGGGCCGCCGTGCCCCGGCCAGAGCAGCGCGTCGTCGCGCAAACGCATTTTCTCGACCGATTCCATATAATCCCGCATCGACCCATCGGGCGGCGCGACGACGGTCGTCGCCCAAGCCATCACATGATCGCCAGTGAAAACCGTGCGCTCTTGCTCAAGCGCAAAACAAATATGATTCGCGGTGTGGCCGGGCGTCGCGATCGCCTCGATCGTCGCCTCGCCGATCGACAGGATTTCGCCATCGCTCATGATGCGGTCGGGGGCGTAGGCGCGGTCGTGAGAGGCGTCGAGACCCGAGGTGCCCTGCTCGATAGCGGCGGCGGACGGGGTATAGGGCGCGCAACCAACGATAAGCGCGCCCGTTCTCTCGCGTAGGATCTTCGCGGCGGGAGAATGGTCGCGATGTGTGTGGGTGACCAGAATCGCGACGATTTTCTCCCCCGCGACGGCCTCGATCAGCGCGTCGACATGCTCAGTAACCGCAGGCCCCGGATCGATTATCGCGACTTCGCCGCGCCCGACCAGATAAGAACAAGTGCCGGTAAAGGTGAAAGCGCCCGGATTCGGGGCGATCAGACGGCGAGTCAAGGGGGAGACATCGGTCACGACGCCGGGAGCAGGGGGTGAGGACGCATCGAAGCTTGGGGAGTTTCCGCTCATCTCGCCTTCCGAATCGCGCCGCGACCGCCCTTGGTTCCAACGCTAAATCTTGCCGGAGGAGTTTCGTCCAAGCAAACCGTCGCTCTTTTTTGCAAGCGACGGTTTCCCGGAGCGGCCGTCGATCAGGCGGCGGGCGCGGCGTTGCTGGCGGCGGCGAGCGCGGCGCGAAGTTGCTCTTCTTTGGTGTGGTCGAAGGATGTCCGCATCACTTTGCCGCCGACGCCCTTAAGGTCCTCCAGCACCTTATCCGCCGTGAATTTGCGGATCAGCAGAAAGAGCGCCGCGTTGCCGGGCTCGAGACTGCCCGCCACCTCCTTCATGAAGCTGTCGTTGACGCCAACGTCGGTCAACCAGCCGCTGACCGCGCCGGAAGCCGCGCCGAGCGCCGCGCCAGCCAGAGGCATGAGGAAGATCAGGCCGATCAATGTGCCCCACAAGGCGCCGGAAGCCGCGCCGACCGCCGTGGTGTTCAGCATTTGATTGAGCCTCACGCTGCCGTCGGCCTGCCGCACCGCGATGGCGGCGTCGCTAAGCTCAATCAGATATTCCTTTTGCAGATTAAGAACTTTCTGGCGAACTTCCTCGGCCTTCGCTTCGCTTGGAAATGCAATAACAACAAGATCGCTCATGGTTATTTCCTCTCGTTCATCAAGTTCGATAAGCGCCCTGGCGACGATTTGGCGACGCGCTTCTTCGCCGTCGTGCAGGAGTCGTCGGGTGCAGCGCACTCGGTTATATAAGCGGTCTTTGGAAAGTCGCCATTCGCGCCGCCCGGTGCGCTTCTTCCGGGGAGCATTTTCTATTCTCGGCGCTGAAAGCTTTAATGAAAATTGCGCGCCTTCGGCGTCGCCGCCCGCGCTTTTTCGATTTTGCGCAAATCGGACGACATATCCTCGATCCTGTTCGCGACAAGATGCACGACCCCGGATTGCCGCTGCACATCGCCAGTCACGGCGACAAGACGCGCGCCGAGCACTTCAGGCCGATATTTTTCGAAGAGCTTTGGCCAGACGATGATATTGGCGGCGCCGGTCTCGTCCTCGATGGTCATGAAGATCACACCCTTGGCCGTGCCGGGGCGTTGCCGCATCAACACCAGCCCCGCGACAGTGGTGCGCGGCGCCAGCGGTCCCTGGCGCGATAGTTCCGAACAGGGCGCAACCCCTCTTGCCGCCAAAGTCCAGCGCAAAAACGCGACCGGGTGCCCCTTCAACGAAAGCGACAGCGCGCGATAATCCGCCATCACTTCCTCGCCGGGCGGCATGGGCGGGAGATCGGCGTCGGGCTCCAGCGGCGAAAAGGCGAGCGCGCTCAACAAGGGCAGATCGTCCTTGTCGCCGGCGCGGTTTAAGCCGGCGACGGCCCACAGCGCCTCGCGCCTCGCGAGGCCAAGGCTGGCGAAAGCGTCGGCCTCGGCGAGTTTTTCGAGCGCTGAAGGCGATAGGCCCGTGCGCAGCCACAGGTCGCGCACCGAGTCATAGCCCGCGCCGCGACGGTCGACGAGCCGGCGCATGTCGGCTTCGGCGACGCCCTTGATCATGCGAAAGCCCAATCGCAGCGCGGAATTGCCCAAAATGTCCGAGGCCATAGACTCATGGCGTTGGTGCAGCCGCCTGGACCCTGGCGATGGTTCGAGAGAGCAATCCCATTGAGAAGCGTTGACGTCGACCTCGCGCGCGTCGATCCCATGCTCGCGCGCGTCGCGCAGAATCTGCGCCGGCGCGTAAAAGCCCATCGGCTGCGAATTGAGCAGCGCGCAGGCGAAAACGTCGGGATAGCGGCATTTGAGCCATGAAGAGGCATAGACCAGCAGCGCGAAGGAGGCGGCGTGGCTCTCGGGAAAACCGTAAGTGCCGAAGCCCTCGATCTGGCGGAAGCAGCGCTCCGCGAAATCCAGCGGATAGCCGCGCGCGGTCATGCCGAGGATCATCTTGTCGCGAAAGGCGCTCACCAATCCCGCCCGTTTGAAAGTGGCCATCGCGCGGCGGAGTTGATCCGCTTCGGCGGGAGAAAAGCCCGCCGCGACGATGGCGATCTTCATCGCCTGCTCCTGAAACAGCGGCACGCCAAGGGTCTTGCCCAGCACCTTCTCCAGTTCCGCCGAGGGATAGACGACTTTTTCCTTGTTCATGCGGCGGCGCAAATAGGGATGGACCATGTCGCCCTGGATCGGCCCCGGCCGCACGATCGCCACTTCGATCACGAGATCATAAAAGCATTGCGGTTTCAGCCGCGGCAGCATCGACATTTGAGCGCGGCTCTCGATCTGGAACACGCCCACCGTGTCGGCGCGGCTGATCATGGCGTAGACGCGCTCGTCCTCGGCCGGGATCGTCGAAAGGCGATGGCCGATCCCGTAATGCGCCGCCAGCAGATCGAGCCCCTTGCGCAGACAGGTGAGCATTCCGAGCGCCAGCACGTCGATCTTGAGGATTCCCAAGGCGTCGAGATCGTCCTTGTCCCACATGATCGTGGTGCGGCCCTCCATCGCGGCCGGCGCGACGGGAACGACTTCGTCGAGCCGCGCCTTGGTGATGACGAAGCCTCCCGAATGTTGGGTGAGATGGCGCGGAAAGCCCGCGAGTTCCCGCGCAAGGGCCAAAGCCGAGGCGAAGCGCGGTTCGTTGGGGTCGAGGCCCATGCGGATCATGTCGGCGCGGCGCTGCTCGGGCGTGGAGCCGCCCGAGGACAAGGCCGATAATCGCGCCAGAAGATCGTTGGACAGGCCGAAGACCTTGCCGATCTCGCGCATGGCCGAGCGCGAGCGGTAGGTCACGACGGCGGCGGCGAGGCCCGCATGGGCGCGCCCAAAACGCTGATAGATATATTGGATGACCTCCTCGCGCCGCTCATGCTCGAAATCGACGTCGATGTCGGGCGGCTCATTGCGTTCCGCGGAGATGAAGCGTTCGAACAGAAGATCGTGTTTGGTTGGATCGACTTCGGTGACGCCGAGACAAAAACACACCGCGCTATTGGCCGCCGAGCCGCGCCCCTGCGCGAGAATCCCCTGCAAATGGGCGAAACGCACGATGTCATGCACGGTCAGGAAATATGCGGCGTAGTTCAGTTGACCGATGAGCTTTAATTCGCGCTCCAAAAGCTCCCGCACCGGCGCCGGGACGCCTCGCGGATAACGCCTCCGGGCGCCCTCGAAAGCGAAAGCCTCCAGCGCGGCCTGTTCGCTCGCGAAACCTTGACGCAATTCGCTGGGATAATCGTAAGCGAGGTCCGACAGACGAAAATCGAGCTGCTCCAGAAAGCGCGCGCTTTCGTCCACGGCTCCCGGCGCCTCGCTGAAAAGCCGGCTCATCTCCTCCGCGCATTTCAGATGACGCTCGGAGTTGGCGGCGAGCAGGAAGCCGGCCTCCTCCAGCGTTGCGCCCTCCCTTATGCAGGCCAGCGCGTCGGCGAGGGGGCGCCGCTGGGGCGCGTGATAATGCGCGTCGTTGACAGCGATGAGCGGCAGGCCGAGTTTTTTCGCCTGCGCGATGCGGCGCCGCAGCTTCGCGCGCATGCCGGCGTCATAGAGCGCCGTGGCGGCGAGCCACAGCCTGCCCTTGAAGGCGGTGTAGAGCGCGGTCGGCGGCGGCGTCTCGCCCAGCGCGATGAGTTGCTGGCCCTCGCCAAATTCAATGAGATCCTCGGCGGCCAGCGCGCAGTCGCCCTTTTGCGCGCGCATATTGCCGCGCGTGAGCATGAGACAGAGGCGGCCATAGGCGGCGCGGTCCTTTGGGTAGCAAAGCATGTCCGGAGTCTTGTCGGCGAAGACCAGCCGCGCGCCGATGGCGAGTTGGAAGCGACCGGGCGCGACGCCATGCGCACGCAGATAGGAATAGGCCCGCACTACGCCCGCCACGGAATTGCGGTCGGCTATCCCTAAGCCGCAATGACCGAGCTCCAGCGCCCGCGCCGCCATTTCCTCCGGGTGCGAGGCGCCGCGCAGAAAGGAGAAATTGGTTGTCGCCGCAAGCTCGGCGTAGCGGGGCAGGGGAACGATCACGGGAGTTCTCGGGTGTTATGTTCCCGTATTGTTCTCGCCTGGACAAGATGTGTCAAGCCTCGATCCGCGCGTCCACGCCTCTCGCGTCACTCCGGCGCTTCCGGCGGCTCGCCCTTGGGAACGCGGCGGCGCTCGGCCTCGGCGGCTTCTTCCCGCGCCTGCATCTCTTCGAGTTTCCTGCGCCGGCGGGCGTTGGGCTCGCGGCGCGGGCCTTCCACCAGCCGCACCACCACGCCCCACAGCGTGCGGACATCCTGTTCGGTCAGGCTCATGCGGTGGAACATGTTGCGCAGATTACGCGCCATGACCGGCTTCTTGGTCTTGGGCCGGAAAAACTCGCGCGCGTCGAGCTGCTCCTCCAGAAACTCGAAAAAGGCGGCGGTCATCTCGCGCGTCGCTGGCGGCGAGCGTTCGCTGGTGTCGAAAGGCAGGGCGTCGCCATGCGCGGCGCGGAACCATTCATAGCCCGTCAGCAGCACCGCCTGCGCGAGATTGAGCGAGGCATAGGCGGGATTGACGGGAAAGGTGAGTATCGCGTCGGCCAGCGCCACGTCGTCATTGTCCAGCCCCGTGCGCTCGGGGCCGAACATCACGCCGCGCCTTTCGCCGGCCGCGATCCGCCCCGCCATGACCGGCATCGCCTGCGATGGGATATGCACCGGCTTCATCTGCCCGCGCCCGCGCGCGGTGGCGGCATAGCAGAAGGAAAGGTCGGCGATGGCGGCGGGAACGTCAGGATAAACCTTGGCGCTCTCCAGGAGATGCACGGCGCCGGCGGCGGCGGCGTAAGCGCCCTTGCGATAGGCCCCCGTGCGCGGCCAGCCCTCGCGCGGGGCGACCAGACGCAGGTCGGAGAGGCCGAAATTGGCCATCGCCCGCGCGCACATGCCGATGTTCACCGCAAGCTGCGGCCGCACCAGAATGATGGCGGGTCCGCCTTCGAGCTTGGGCTTCGTGTGGTCTGTTCCGGCGCCGGTCATTGGAGAGGTTCGCCGTCTGGAGAGAAGGCGGCGTCCGTGTCGCGGCGCGAATGCAGAATATTGACGATCAGCAGCCGTTCTTCCTCGTATCGCATGAACAACAAATAACCTCTGGACGGGAAGCTTCTCAGCCCCGGTGAAAGATTGTCGCGAGGCCGGCCGACGGTCAAAGGCGGGGTCGCGATTTTTTCGATCTGGGTGACGATAGCGTCGACAAATTCCCGGGTGCGCGCATTTTCCGCGAATTGCTCGGCGATATATTCGAAAATATCGTCGAGATCACGCAGAGCGGCGTCCGACAGAATGAGCGGACGCTTCAACGGCCTCGGGCCTCAAGCTCCCGATGCTTCTGTTCGATGCGGGCGCGGGCGTCGGCGATCGAGTTTTCGCCCCCCTCGGCCAGCGACGCTTGAATCGTCTCGCGCAGGCTTTTGAATTTGGCCTCGCGCTCCTCGACCAGACGCAGGCCTTCGCGAATGATTTCGGTCGCCGAGGCGTAGCGGCCGGATTTCACCAGCGCGTCGATGAATTCTTCCCAGTGCTTGCCCACGGATACATTGATGGCGAGGCTCCTTCGCGCCATTGCGGAGCGATTCAAGCAAAAGTCGCCGTCATTCCCGCGCGAGCGGGAATCCAGTGGCAAAGGCCTGAACGCCGCTTCCTTGAGTCTGGATTCCCGCTCGCGCGGGAATGACAGCCCTTTCATGACGTTAAATCTTTTACGAATTGATCGGACCGTCATTATAACACGATATGCGCATAGCATGTCATTCCCGCGCCGCCCACTCCAGATTGAGCGCCAGCGGTTCGGCCTGAATCCTGGGACCCAAATCCCTGCCCCTTGCGGGGAGAGTGGCCCTCGCGTCAGCGAGGGTCGGGTGGGGCGCGCCGGGCGTCGTCGCTGGCCGGGATGTTGGGCGTGAGGCCTTCGGAGAAGGGGAAGGTTTCGAAAGTGGCGGTCGAGGCGTAGCGGGGGGCGGCACCGACGCCGAGCCATGCGCCGAGCCATGCGCCGAGCCGCGGCGACCAGGCTTCGTGAAAATGCGAGTGGAGGATTCCGAAGCTGGCGTCATCGTCGCGGGCGATGGCTGCGCTATCGGGTTCAACGGCTTCCGCAAGCCAACTAAAAATCCGCCGCTTGGCAACTTTTGCCGTCACGATATAGCGACTTCCCACCACGTCGTGTTTGCGAGGAAGCGCAGCCGACGAAGCAATCCAGGGGCCGCCCGCGACTCCTGGATTGCTTCGCTTCGCTCGCAATGACGCCTTATGAACCGTGGCGGCGGGCCTTTTAGGGATGAAGTCTTGCGGGGTCATTGGGGAGGGGCCAGAATCCAAAGCCTGACTTTATCCCCTCCAGCCGCCCGGGGCGAGAGGCGCGACGCCTCTCATACTCGCTTCGACATCGGCACATATTCGCGCTGCGGCTCGCCGGTGTAGAGCTGGCGCGGCCGGCCGATCTTGGAGCCGGGATCCTCGATCATCTCCTTCCACTGAGCGATCCAGCCCACGGTGCGCGCCACGGCGAAGAGCACGGTGAACATGGTGGTCGGGAAGTTCATCGCCTTCAGCGTGATGCCAGAGTAGAAGTCGATGTTGGGATAAAGCTTCTTCTCGATGAAATATTCGTCGTGCAGCGCAATGCGCTCCAACTCCAACGCCACGTCGAGCAGCCTGTCCTTCACACCCAGCTCATTGAGCACTTCGCGCGTCGTCATTTGCATGATTTTGGCGCGAGGGTCGTAGTTTTTGTAGACGCGATGGCCGAAGCCCATCAGGCGGAAGGGGTCGTCCTTGTCCTTGGCTCGCGCGATGAAATGCGGAATGCGCTCGGGCGTTCCGATCTCCTCCAGCATCTTCAGCACCGCTTCATTGGCGCCGCCATGCGCCGGCCCCCACAGCGAGGCGATGCCCGCCGCGATGCAGGCGAAGGGATTGGCGCCCGAGGAGCCGGAGAGTCGCACCGTGGAGGTGGAGGCGTTCTGCTCGTGATCGGCGTGCAGGATGAAAATGCGGTCGAGCGCGCGGGAGAGCACCGGATTGACCTTGTAATCCTCGCAGGGCACCGCGAAGCACATGCGCAGGAAGTTCGAGGTGTAGTCGAGGTCGTTCTTGGGATAGATGAAGGGCTGACCGATCGAATATTTATAGGCCATCGCCGCCAGCGTCGGGATCTTGGCGATCATGCGCGTAGAGGCGACGAGCCGCTGAGTTGGGTCGGCGATATTGGTCGAATCGTGATAAAAGGCGGAGAGCGCGCCCACCGCCGCCACCATGACCGCCATCGGGTGAGCGTCGCGACGGAACGCCTGGAAAAAGCGAGCCATCTGCTCGTGGATCATGGTGTGCCGCGTGATCCGATAATCGAAATCCGCCTTCTGGTTCCCGGTCGGCAATTCGCCATAGAGCAGCAGATAGCATGTCTCCAGGAAGTCGCCGTGCTCGGCGATCTGCTGGATCGGATAGCCTCGATAGAGCAGAATCCCGGCGTCGCCGTCGATATAGGTGATTTTCGATTCGCAGCTCGCCGTCGAGGTAAAGCCCGGATCGTAAGTGAACATCCCCGTAGAGCTATAAAGCGAACGGATGTCGATCACATCGGGCCCGACGGCGCCCTTCTTGATCGGGAGGTCAACCGTCTTGCCGCCAACCGTAATGGAACCCTTGGATTCGGTCATCGCTTCACCTTCCTTGAAAGACGCCGCCATCGCCTTCGCTCATGCGATCACCGCCGCGCAGGTCGCGCCCGGCGGAACGCGCATGTCTAAGAAAAGATTTCAACTTGGACTCGGCAAGCGGATTGTGCATTGCAAAACGCTATAACAACGCCACGCCTTGTCAAGCGACGCTGAAGGTCGAAAGAGGCGAAACGACGACCGCCGCTTAACGCATTGTTCCAAACGCCATTTAGCGCGCGGTCGCCTGATCGGCGAGACGGGCGAGGCTCTCTTCGCGCCCAAGGACTTCCATCACCTCAAAAATTCCCGGCGATGTGGTCCGGCCGGTGAGGGCGGCGCGTAAGGGCTGAGCGAGGTCTCCGAGCTTGAGCGAAAGAGATTCGGCCGTCTCGCGCACGACGCTCTCCGTCGCCGCCGCCGTCCAGGCCGGCAGCGCGGCGAGGCGCGGGGTCAGCGCGGCGAGGCGTTCGCGGCCGCCCTGTCCAAGAAGCTGCTCGGCCTTGGCCTCCATGGGAAGCGGCCGATCCGCGAACAGGAATTTCGCTCCGTCCAGAAGCTCGTTGAGGGTTTTCGCCCGCGCCTTGAGCCCCGACATGGAGGCGAGCAGCTGCGCTTTTTTGCGCTCGTCCAACCGCTCGGCGACCCCCGCCCCTCCCTTGAGATAGGGAAGGGAGTCGATAAGAATCTCGATTAACTCCTCGTCTGGCGTCGCCCTCATGTAGTGGCCGTTCATGTTCTCCAGTTTCACGAAATCGAAGCGCGCCGGCGAGCGGTGAACCTGCGCCAGATCGAACGCCTCGATAAGCTCCGCGCCGGTGAAAAACTCCTTGTCGCCCTGGCTCCAGCCAAGCCTCGCTAGATAATTCCGCAGGGCCGCGGGCAGATAGCCCATCTCGCGATAGGCGTCGACGCCAAGCGCGCCGTGGCGTTTCGAGAGTTTCGCGCCGTCGGCGCCGTGAATCAGCGGTATGTGGGCGAAGGCGGGCGTCGACCAACCCATCGCTTCGTAAATGTGCTTCTGGCGGGCGGCGTTGGTGAGATGGTCGTCGCCACGAATGATTTGGGTGACTCCCATGTCGTGATCGTCGACCACGACCGCGAGCATATAGGTCGGCGCGCCGTCGGAGCGTAGCAGCACGAAATCGTCGATGTCCTTGTTAGGGAAAACCACCCGTCCCTGGACGGCGTCCTCGATGACGGTTTCGCCGTCGCGCGGCGCCTTGAGGCGGATGACCGGCTTGACGTCAAGCGGCGCTTCGGAAGGATCGCGGTCGCGCCATCGGCCGTCGTAACGCGGCGGCCGGCCTTCCGCCTTGGCCTTCTCTCGCATCTCGTCGAGCTCCCTAGCCGAGGCATAGCAGCGATAGGCGGCGCCTTTGGCGAGGAGTTCTTCGGCGACCTCGCGATGACGTTGCGCGCGCGTGAACTGGTAAACCACTTCGCCGTCCCAATGGAGCCCGAGCCAGCGCAGGCCGTCGAGAATCGCCTCCATCGCTTCCTTGGTCGAGCGCTCGCGGTCGGTGTCCTCGATCCGCAACAGCATTTTACCGCCGTGCTTGCGGGCGTAAAGCCAGTTGAAGAGCGCCGTGCGCGCGCCGCCAATATGAAGAAAGCCGGTGGGAGAGGGGGCGAAGCGCGTGACGATCTGTTGCGACATTTATTGACCAGACTGGATCGGGAGAGGGACAGCGAAAGGCCAGCGGACGCCGGCGCGCCGCCTTTTAACATGATAGGCTGAGCTTTTCGAGCCAGGAGCTGCAAGCTTTGCCTCGCCGCGTCGACGGAAATGTCGGAAACCTATCGAAATCGGCCGCCTTCGCCAGCGCTTGGAATTTTACCGAGCGAAGCCTAGCGCTTTCCGACCGGACGGAATCGTCTGGTCGATTATGAAATCGCTCCAGATTCAAAAGCTGGAGCAAAATCTAGTCGAAAAAGTCTATCAACTTTTTCGGATTTTGCTCTAGTCTTCGCTATCGACAGTCTTCGATATCGAATTCGCGGCCTCGATCTCGACATCCCCGTTCGCCGTAGCCTTCATCGCAAAGGGAAGGAAATCATGAAAATAACGATACAGGCGGTTTCGTCTCCGAATTGATGCAACAGATAGCCAAAGCCGCGCAGGAAGTTTTGGGCGGAGAGGGCCGTGGGCCAATCATCTCCGCGATCGCGGCGCGTTTGCAAACGGCCCTGAGCGTCGCCTATGAGAAAGAGACCGCGCTGCGGCGGCCCTTTCTCTGGACGCCTGTCGCGGCGGGTACCGGGGCGCTACTATATTTCGCCGCGGACCATGAACCGTCGCTTCCCTTCGCGCTGGCGCTTTTCCTTGTCTTTGTTGTCGCCGCGTGGCGCACGCGCGCGGTCCCTGGTTTTCATATCCCGCTGCTGCTCTTGGCCTGCGTCAGCGGCGGCTTTTTTTCCTCGGTCTGGCGCGCTGCGCGGGTCGACGCGCCCATTCTGACGCGCATCGGCGTCGGCCAACTCACCGGCTTTGTCGAGGAATTGGATTATCGCCGGACGGGTGCGCGCTTCGTGCTGAGGGTCTCCAGCGCCGAGGGTCTTGCGGGAGACGTCGTTCCGGCGCGCGTTCGTCTGACGACGCGCGGAGAACCTAATTTCAAGGCGGGCGACTTCCTCGCGGTCAAGGCGCGCCTGCTGCCGCCCGCTCACGCCTCGCTGCCCGGCTCCTACGACTTCGCGCGCGACGCCTATTTCATGCGGATTGGCGCGGTAGGCAGTGTTCTCGGACGTATAGAAATCATGCCGCCGCCCGATCCCGCCCCGCTTTCGTTGCGCTTTTTCGCGGCGGTCGACCGGGCGCGGAACGCTCTCGCCCTCCGAGTCTATAAAGTGTTGCAGGGCGACGACGGCGCCATCGCGGCGGCGATGGTGACGGGCAAGCGCGATTTTCTGTCGGAAAACGCCAAGGAATTGATCCGGCGCGCCGGAATCTTCCACATCGTCACCATCTCCGGCATACAAATGTCGCTGGTGGCGGGAATTTTCTTCGTCGGCCTGCGCCGCGCCCTGTCGCTTTCGCAAACGCTGGCGCTCAACTACCCGGTAAAAAAATGGGCGGCGGCGCTCGCGATCCTTGGCGCCGTGATCTACGACATCGGCACGGGCTCGCGCGTCGGCGCCGAGCGGGCGCTGGTCATGACCCTGACGATGCTGATCGCGGTCATGTTCGACCGGCCAGCTTTTTCGATGCGCAACCTCGCCTGGGCGGCGTTTTTCATCGTGGCTTTCGAACCCGAGGCGCTGCTCGGCGCAAGTTTTCAGCTCTCCTTCGCGGCCGTCGCCGCGTTGATCGCCCTCTACGAGGTCCGCAACGATGTCCGCTACCTCGATCGGAGAGGATTCGCGAATACATCGGCGCTGCCGTCCCGACCCCAACGGGAATTCTGGTTCGCCCGCCTTCGCCGCGGCGTCTTGCTCGGACCCGGCGCGGCGCTTTTCGCCACTTTTTGCGCCACCTCCGCCACCGCCTCTTTCATGGCCAACGACTTCCACGAAATCAGCCCCTATGTGCTGGTCGGGAATCCGCTCACTCTTGCCATCATCGAGTTTTTCGCCGTGCCGGGCGCGCTGCTCGGCGCCTTGCTCTACCCCCTGGGTCTCGACGGTTTCGTCTGGGGCTATCTGGGTCTCGGCATCGATCTCGTCGTGGCCATCGCCAAACTCATCGGCGCCGCGCCCGGCGCCAGCCTGCCGGTCAGGAGCTTCGCGCCCTGGGCGATCTTCTTCCTCGCGCTCGCGCTGCTGTTCGTCGTCCTGTGGCGGAGTTGGGCGTTGCGCGCTTTCGCGCTGCCGCTGGCGCTGGTCGGCCTGCTCGGAGCCTCCAACGGGCCGGAATTCGATCTTGCGGTCGCGCCAAGCGGAGAATCCGCGGCGGTCCGCTCGCCGGATGGCAATCTCACCCTGATTGGAACAAATCCGGGCGTTTTCGCCGCCGAGCAATGGCTGCGCGCCGACGCCGACGCCCGTCCAGCGGGCGAAGCGCGCGGCGGCGTTTCCTGCGACAATTTAGGCTGCGTGACGCGCGCGATCGATGGCGGCTTCGTCGCCCTCGTCGAGAAGCCGGGGGCGCTGCTGGAGGATTGCGCCAAGGCGGCGATCGTGGTGACGCCGCTTTACGCCCCACGGGGTTGCGGCGCGCGGATCGTCATAGATCGCCGAAAGCTTCAGGAAACGGGCGCCGTGGCGTTGCGGCTCAAAACTTCGGGCGTCGAATGGATCACGGCGCGCACGCGCGGCGAGGATCGGCCCTGGTCGCGGCCTCCGCCCGGCCGCAAGGCCTTTGCTCCACCGGACGCCGGTGACGAAACCGCCGGCGGCATGGAGGAGCCTGGCGCGATCGAGGAATAGCGCTCGGCCCAAAAGGGCCGGGGCGTTCAGTAGCGCCGCACGAGACTGACGAGCTTGCCCTGAATCCGCACGCGATTTGGCCCGAAGATGCGAGTCTCGTAAGCGGGATTGGCCGCTTCCAGAGCTATGGAGGCCCCGCGCTTGCGCAGACGCTTCAACGTCGCCTCTTCGTCATCGATCAAAGCCACCACGATATTGCCGCTGTCGGCGAAGTCCTGCTTCTTTATGACCACGGTGTCGCCGTCGAAAATTCCGGCCTCGATCATCGAGTCGCCGCGCACCTCCAGCGCGAAATGCTCGCCGTTGGAGAGCAGATCGGGCGGCAGGCTGATGGTGTGGCTGCGCGATTGAATGGCGGAGATCGGCGTGCCGGCGGCGATGCGGCCCATCACCGGAATGGCGACCTGCTGAATTTCATTGTCCTCCTCGCGCTCGTGCAGCGGCCGCACGCGCCCGAGATTGCCCTCGATGACGCTAGGAGAGAATTTGCGCCCCCGACCGGGTGGCGCCGAAGGGGTCGAGGATTCGGGCAGCCGCAGCACTTCCAGCGCGCGGGCCCGGTTGGGCAGTCGGCGGATGAAACCGCGCTCCTCCAGCGCGAGGATGAGGCGATGAATGCCGGATTTCGAGCGCAGATCAAGGGCGTCCTTCATCTCGTCGAAAGAAGGCGGGACGCCTGTCTCTTTCAATCGTTCATTAATGAAACGCAGGAGATCGCTTTGCTTTCGCGTCAACATTTTTCTTGGCCTCCTGAGCGGCTGGCGGTTCGGTTCCCGGCGCCTTGGGGCCGAACTATGGTGGCCGCTCATAAACAAATCATGAACGAAAGCATAGACGTTCTTGCTGCGTTCCGCAATGAGGCTCAATTGCTCGTAAACTGAAAGTTGATCGGATAGACCAACCCTCGCGGGGGCGGGGGGAATGGCGCCGCGCGGCGCACGGCCTCGATCGCGGCGGCGTCGAGCTCGGGTAGGCCGCTGGATTTCCGTATTTCGATGCGCGACAGATTGCCTTTTATGTCGACCGTGAAGACAGCGATTCCCTCCCGGTGCTGATGGGCGGCCTCGATATTCTCAGGGATGCGGACGCCGGGCACGATCAGACCCCAGAGAATCGAAAGATAAGTTCTGTCGGCCTTGCCGCCCGAAACCGGAGCGGCCTTGGCCGCTCCGCTGAACATATATTGCGGGGCGGGGTCGGGCGCGGTCAGCTCCTCGGCGAGGCTTTTGACCCCCTTTTTGGTCTCTCCCTGCGTCTCGGCTAGGGATTCCTTTTCCGGGATCTGCTCCTGCTTGACGTCCGCCTGTTCCACAGTCTCGGCGTCGGGCTTCTCCTCGGCCGGTTTCAGGGCGGCGGTTTTTTCAGAAATCTCTTTCGCCGCCGCCGCTTCGTCCAGGCTCGGCTGTTTTCGCGGCGCCGGCTTTTGCGCTGTCCGTGGAGGCGGCGCCTTGCGCTGCGCCTTCGTCTCCTTGTCCTTCGCCGGCCGCTCGACTGTTTCCTCGTTCTGCGCGCGCGGCGCGTCGGTCGCTGGCTTTTCGTAATAGGAGGATTGCGCAGGATCGGGCTTTTTCTCCTCGGGCTTCGCCTCCTCCTTCGGCTGCGGCTCGGGCTCCGGCTTTGGAGGGGGCGCCGGCGGCGGCGGCGGCTCGACGATCACCTCGACCGGGGTCTCCGTGGCCCGCATGTCCGGTGGCGTGAAAATCATGTCTAGAATCACCAGCGCGGTCAGGATGACGACGTGGCCCAGCAGAACGACGCCAAGAATGGTCGGAAAGCGACTGCGTCTCGGCTGGTCTGGCTGGAGCGGCTCGACCAAATGCTGCAATTTGAAGCCCTCGGAGGCCACGTCACAATGCCGCGCTGGAATGGGAGGCGGCCCTAGGCAGAGCTTTAACTGAATGGCTTATCTCATGTATAAACATGATTTTGAACTTCATATTTAACCTAGAGGTTTAACTTTGTTCGAGGCTCTTGCCGCAAAGGCGCTCTCCTGGAAAGGCAAGAGCGGGATCGATCCGGACGACGCCCTCATCCCGCGAGGCGGATACGGTCGTCCTGTCCGAGATGTCCTGGAATGAAAGCGTCGAAAGCCGCCCAAAACAAGCTCCGCAATTCGTCCCGCTCCATCATCGCTTCGTGGCGTGCGCCGGGAATATTGACAAGCGTCGCGATGTCGAGCCTCTGCGCGAAACGCCCGACCGCTGGCGTCGAGACGATTTCATCCCGTCCGCAGGCGATCAGCAACGACGGCGTCTTCCAGCGCCGGGGATAGTCGGGATCCTCGAAGCGGGCCATTTGGCGAAAGGCGGCGTTGACCCAACCGATGGTCGGGTCGCCGACCCCAAGGCCAGGTTCCTTCGCCAGCACCCCCGCGTTGCGCGCGAAGCGCTTGGGGTCGGAGGTAAGCTTGTTGCCTTCGAAGGTCAGGCCGACCAGGGACGATTTTCCCGGCCCGGAAGTGAGGGCGGCTTCGGCGCCGCCCAGCGAAAGCGTGGACTCTCCGCCTCCGGGGATGAACATGGCGCCGAGCCCCAACATATCCAGCGAATTGGCGAGAAGGCGCGAGACGACCGGGAAACGGAGTCCGTAAAAGTCGATCATCGGCGCGGTTACGACGAGGCGGGCGAACTCGCCGCCGCCGCCGTGAGCGTTCTCCAGCAATATGGCGCCGCCCATGGAATGGGCGAGCGCGAACCAGGGCCGTGGACAGCCGAGCAGGGTCATTTTGAGCAGAAAAGCGTCGAGGTCGCGCTGATATTGAGCGAAATCGTCGACGTGCCCCTTGCGCGGATTGTCGAGTTCCCGCTCTGAGCCGCCTTGGCCGCGCCAGTCGAGCGTCACGACCTCGAAGCCGCGTTGGAGCAGGTCGGCGACCGTCTCGAAATATTTTTCAATGAACTCGGCGCGACCCTGAAACAAAGCGAGCGTTCCCCGCGCCGTCCGCGGCGGCGTGAAACGGGCCATACGCAGCGAAGCGCCGTCAGCGGCGGTCAGGGCGTGGCGCTTCGCCCCCGGAGGTATTGGATTATCCGGCGTGGCGACCAGTTCGATCATTCTTAAGGCTCCGACGGCGCGGGGTTTCCCGCTAGAGCAAAATCCGAAAGAGTTGATAGACTTTTTCGATCAGATTTTGCTCAAGTTTTTTGAATCTGGAGCGATTTCTTATCGACCAGACGACCCCGTCTGGTCGGAAAGCGCTCTCGGCCCATCCGCCGGGGATGGGGCTCTCCTTCTATCACAGGCTTCACTTAATTCGCGCCCCGAACGTTGGGAACCTCTTGCGGGAGCAAAAAGGCTTCCCACATCATTCTCTGCGCGGGCCGCAACGGACGCGCTTTCAGGCGAAACCCTCAAAAACTCCGGGGGATAAGCCGTGAAAACCCAAGTCATGTCGCTTCAAATGGAGGGCTATGCGATGCGTGCTTTCGATCTTTCTCCGCTGTTCCGTCAGACCGTCGGATTCGATCGGCTTCTGGACAGTCTGGCCCAGAGCGGCAGTTTCGAGCCAGCGCCGAATTATCCACCCTACAATATCGTGCGCACCGGGGAGAACGCCTATAAAATAACTCTCGCCGTCGCCGGCTTCGCCCAGGAGGATCTCTCGATTGAAACCAGGGAGAACACCCTGACGATTCGTGGCGCCCAGAAACCGACCCCGGCGGATTCCGCCCGCGAGTTCCTGCATCAGGGCATCGCCGCGCGGGCCTTCGAGCGGCGCTTCCAACTCGCAGATCACGTCCTCGTGACAGGGGCGAGCTTGGAGAATGGCCTGCTCCATGTCGAACTCGTGCGCGAGATTCCGGAAGCGAAGAAGCCGCGCCGGATCGACATCGGAACGCCGAGGGCCGCTGCTGCGCAGCCCGTTGAGGCGAGGTCGGTCGAGGTTCAGGCCGCGTAAGGGGTCAACTCGGCTCCCGCACTATATCGAATGACGAACCCCGCCGCTTCCCGGCGGGGTTTTTGCTATGGTGAACACAGAAGGTGAACACAGAAGGTTAACACAGAAAAAGACCACGGGACGGCGCATCGCCCAAAGCGAGGGTCTTGCGCAGGGCGAGACATGCGAGCGCGGAAACTTTTTTCATCGTTACGGCGCGCGCCTAACCTCTCTTCGCCTAAAAAGAAGTCGAAACGTCTTCTTTTCTGGCGAAACGCCCGGATTTGTTCGGCTTTCGGCTTGCTTGTGCGACGTCCGTAAATCTGGCAAGAATACGCCTTCGTGAATGGTCAGCCATTCTGACCATTCAGGTGCGCAAGGCCCTGTCACATTTGTCTGTCGATCCTTCGTTGGGAGCGAGGGGTTGGCGAACTTCGGCCGCGCCGGGAAGCGCGATGGGGGACGCCGACCGCGAAGGCGAGGCGGTCGCGTGAAAAGGAACGCGCCTAGGCTCTTTTTTTGAGCGCGCGGAACGGGCGCGGCTTCTCACGGACGCCGCGGAAGATGCTTGGGGGCAGGGTGGAATAATGGCTTTTGACGAAAAGCGCCGCGACGCCGGCCTCCGCATGGGAGACGCTGACATGACTGCTATCGACGGACGCGACCCTCTATTGCCCAAGGCGGAGGGACTTTACGATCCAGCGAAGGAGCACGACTCCTGCGGCGTCGGCTTCGTCGCCAATCTTCACAATGCGAAAAGCCACGAAATTGTGAAGATGGGCCTGCAGATCCTGCTCAACCTCGATCATCGCGGCGCGGTGGGCGCCGATCCGAAGCTCGGCGACGGCTGCGGCATTCTTATCCAGATCCCCCATCAGTTTTTCCTCGAAGAGACCGAAAAGCTCGGTTTTGCTCTGCCCGCCGCCGGCGAATACGCCATTGGCCAGTTCTTCCTGCCGAGGGACGCCGACATCAGGGCGAAAGCGCGGGTCATCATCGAGTCGGCGGTCAAGACCGAGGGCCTCACGATTCTCGGCTGGCGAAATCTTCCTGTCGATTCGAGCGATCTTGGCGAGGCCGTGCGGGCGGTCGAACCGTTCCACGCGCAAATATTCGTCGGCCGCGGCCCCGCTGTGACGGACGACGTCGACTTCGAACGGCGGCTCTATCTGGCCCGCAAGACCTCCTCTGGCGAAATCTATGCCTTGGGGCCGCAGGGGCGCGAGCATTATTCCGTTTCGATGTCGTCCCGCACCATTGTTTACAAGGGCATGGTGCTGGTGAACCAGCTTGCGGAATATTTCCTCGATCTCAAGGACGAGCGCTTCGTTTCGGCGCTGGCGCTCGTGCATCAGCGCTTCGCCACCAACACCTTCCCCTCCTGGCGTCTGGCGCACCCCTATCGTTTCGTCGCCCACAACGGCGAAATCAACACCTTGCGCGGCAATCTGAACTGGATGGCGGCGCGGCAGGCTTCCGTCGCCTCGCCCCTTTTCGGCGACGACATCAGCAAGCTTTGGCCCATCTCCTACGAGGGCCAGTCCGACACCGCCTGCTTCGACAACGCGCTCGAATTTCTGGTGCGCGGCGGCTATTCGCTCGCCCATGCCGTGATGATGCTCATTCCCGAAGCCTGGTCGGGAAACCCGCTCATGGACGAGCATCGCAAGGCTTTTTATGAATATCACGCCGCCCTGATGGAGCCTTGGGACGGCCCCGCCGCGATGGCCTTCACCGACGGACGCCAGATCGGCGCGACGCTTGACCGCAACGGTCTGCGTCCCGCGCGCTATCTCGTCACCGACGACGGTTTGGTGGTGATGGCCTCCGAGATGGGCGTGCTGCCGATTCCGCAGGAAAAAATAATTAGCAAATGGCGCCTGCAGCCCGGCAAAATGCTGCTCGTCGATCTCGAGAAGGGCCGCATCGTCTCCGACGACGAAATCAAATCCATGCTGACCGCCTCCCACCCCTACCGCGAGTGGCTTGAGCGCACGCAGATCGTGCTCGAGGACCTCAAGCCGGTCGAGCCGCGCGTTTCACGGGCGGACGTCTCGCTTCTCGACCGTCAGCAGGCCTTCGGCTACACCCAGGAAGAACTGGACCTGCTCGTTTTCCCGATGGCCGTCACCGGTCAGGAAGCGGTGGGCTCGATGGGCACGGACACGCCTATTTCGCCGCTCTCCAATAAAGAAAAGCTGCTCTACACCTATTTCAAGCAGAACTTCGCTCAGGTGACCAACCCGCCGATCGACCCGATCCGCGAGGAGTTGGTCATGAGTCTGGTGTCCTTCATCGGCCCGCGCCCCAATATTCTCGACCACGAGGGTTCGGCGAAAAAGAAGCGGCTGGAGGTTCGCCAGCCGATTCTCACCAACGCTGATCTGGAAAAAATCCGCAGCATCGGCCATATCGAGGACAGTTTCGACACCAAGACGCTCGATTTCACTTATCCGACTGAAAAAGGCGCAAAGGGTCTCGCGGACGCTCTGAAGCGTTTGTGCGAGCGGGCCGAAGCGGCGGTGAGCGGCCGCTACAACATCATCATCCTGTCGGACCGCATGGTCGGTCCGGATCGCGTGCCGATTCCCGCGCTGCTCGCAACCGCCGCCGTGCACCATCATCTGATCCGCAAGGGACTGCGAACCTCAGTCGGTCTCGTCGTTGAGACTGGCGAGGCGCGCGAAGTGCACCATTTCGCTTGTCTCGCCGGCTATGGGGCGGAAGCGATCAACCCCTATCTCGTTTTCGAAGCGCTCACCGCCTCGGCGTCCCAATTCCCGGCCGAGGAGAGCGCGGAAACGGCGATCAAGCGCTATATCAAGGCGGTCGACAAAGGCCTGCTCAAGGTCATGTCGAAGATGGGCATTTCGACCTACCAATCCTATTGCGGCGCGCAAATATTCGACGCTGTGGGGCTTTCGCAGGCTTTCGTGGATCAGTATTTCGTCGGCTCCACGACCCGGGTGGAAGGCGTCGGCCTCGAGGAAATCGCACGAGAGACCGTGCGTCGCCACCGTATCGCCTTTGGCGACGCCCCGGTTTACCGCGATGCTCTGGATGTGGGCGGCGACTACGCCTATCGCATTCGCGGCGAGGCCCACAGTTGGACGCCGCAAACTGTCTCGCTGCTGCAACATGCGGTGCGGGGCGACTCCCGCGAGCAATATCGCGCTTTCGCTAAAATATTGAACGAGCAGAACGAGAACCTGCTCAATCTACGCGGCCTGTTCCGCATCAAGGGAGCTGAGGATGACGGACGGAAGCCGGTTCCGCTCGACGAGGTGGAGCCAGCGAAGGAGATCGTGAAGCGCTTCGCCACGGGGGCGATGTCCTTCGGGTCGATTTCGCGTGAGGCGCACACCACGCTCGCGATTGCAATGAACCGGATCGGCGGGAAGTCCAACACGGGCGAGGGTGGCGAGGAGCCCAATCGCTTCAAGCCGGAGCCCAATGGGGACAGCAAGCGCTCGGCGATCAAACAGGTGGCTTCAGGCCGCTTTGGCGTCACGACGGAATATCTCGTCAACGCCGACATGATCCAGATTAAGATGGCTCAGGGGGCCAAGCCTGGCGAGGGCGGCCAATTGCCCGGCGACAAGGTCGACGCGGTGATCGCGAAGGTGCGCCACTCCACGCCCGGCGTCGGTCTGATTTCGCCGCCGCCGCATCACGATATCTACTCGATCGAGGATTTGGCGCAGCTCATCTTCGACCTCAAGAACGTCAATCCGCGCGCCGACGTTTCGGTGAAGCTCGTGGCCGAAATCGGTGTGGGCACGGTGGCGGCCGGGGTTTCGAAGGGCAGGGCGGACCATGTGACGATTTCCGGTTATGACGGCGGCACTGGCGCTTCGCCCTTGACCTCGATCAAACACGCCGGCAGCCCCTGGGAGATCGGCCTCGCAGAAACGCACCAAACCCTGGTGCTGAACAATTTGCGCTCGCGCATCGCGGTTCAGGTGGATGGCGGTCTGCGCACCGGACGCGACGTCGTCGTCGGAGCCTTGCTCGGGGCGGACGAATTCGGCTTTGCGACCGCGCCCTTGATAGCGGCCGGCTGCATCATGATGCGCAAATGTCACCTCAACACCTGTCCCGTGGGCGTCGCGACGCAGGATCCGGTATTGCGCAAACGTTTCGTCGGCCAGCCCGAACATGTCATCAACTTCTTCTTCTTTGTCGCCGAGGAAGTACGCGAGTTGATGGCCGCCATGGGTTATCGCACCTTCGAGGAGATGATCGGACAGACCCAGATGCTCGACAAGGAGAAGGCGCTCAGTCACTGGAAGGCGCAAGGGCTGGATTTCAGCAAGCTGTTCCACAAGCCGGCGGGGCAGGGAGCGGCGATAAGGCACAGCCTGCGCCAGGATCACGGCCTCGACAAAGTTCTGGATCGGACCTTGATCGACCGCGCCCAGCCGGCCATCGACCGCGGCGCGAAAGTGACCATCGACACCCCGATCCGCAATGTCGACCGCGCCACCGGCGCGATGCTTTCAGGCGAAATCGCTCGGGTCTATGGGCACGCCGGTCTGCCGGAGGACACCATAGACATTCGGGCCGCCGGCACTGCGGGCCAGAGTTTTGGCGCTTTTCTTGCGCGGGGCGTGAGTCTGCGTCTCGAAGGCGAAGCTAACGACTATGTCGGCAAAGGCCTCTCGGGCGGCAAGATCATCATCTATCCGCCGCGCGAGGCCAAAGGCATCACGGCGGATCAGTCCATTATCGTCGGCAACACCGTGCTGTACGGGGCCATCGCAGGCGAATGCTACTTCCGCGGCGTCGCGGGCGAGCGCTTTGCGGTGCGCAACTCCGGGGCGATAGCCGTGGTTGAAGGCGTGGGCGATCACGGCTGCGAATACATGACCGGCGGCGTCGTCGTGGTCCTTGGCCAGACAGGCCGCAACTTCGCCGCAGGCATGTCGGGCGGCATCGCCTATGTGCTGGACGAGGACGATAGTTTCTCGTCGCGCTGCAATCTCGCGATGGTGGATCTGGAGCCCCTCTGCGAGGAGGAAGCCGCCATGACGGAGAGCTTCCACCAATCTGGCGATCTCGAGACGCACGGACGCGTCGACATCATGGGCGACATGACCCGGTTCGACGTCGAGCGTCTGAGGCAGCTCGTCAGCAATCACGCGCGATACACGGAGTCGGCGAGAGCGCGCCAGATATTGGAGAACTGGGAAGCCTATAAGCCGAAGTTCCGCAAGGTCATGCCGGTCGAGTACCGGCGCGTCCTTACCGAGCTTCTGGCCAAGGGCGAAACGAAGCAAAAGCTGAAGGCCGCGGGCGAGTAACGACGTTCCCGCGTCGAGGGGAGTTTTCGCGACGCAAGGGAGAAATCGTGCGTTAATCGGCGAGAATCGACGCTTTCACGGGAATGAGACTGAATTTATAACCCTGGTTGTCGCGCCAATGACGCGCCGAACCGGGACCAAGGACGAGCAGCGAGCGCGATGGGCAAGGTTACTGGTTTTCTCGAGATCGACCGACAGGACCGGAAATACAAACCGGCCGCGGATCGCATTCGCCATTACAATGAATTCGTGATTCCCCTCTCGGAGGAGGCGACGCGCAACCAGGCGGCGCGCTGCATGAATTGCGGCATTCCGTTTTGTCACAATGGATGCCCGGTCAATAATCAGATACCGGACTGGAACGACCTTGTTTACGAGGGAGACTGGAGGCGCGCGCTCGCCAATCTTCACTCCACCAACAATTTTCCGGAATTCACCGGCCGCATCTGCCCGGCGCCTTGCGAAGCCGCCTGCACTCTCAACCTCGGCGATCAGCCGGTGACGATAAAATCCATCGAATGCGCCATTGTGGACCGCGGCTTTCGGGAAGGGTGGATCACTCCCGAGCCGCCGCGTCATCACACCGACAAACTTGTCGCGGTCGTTGGCTCCGGTCCCGCCGGACTCGCCGCCGCGCAGCAACTCGCGCGCGCCGGGCATCGCGTGCATGTGTTCGAGAAAAACGCCAAGGCCGGTGGGCTGCTGCGCTACGGCATTCCCGATTTCAAAATGGAGAAACACCATATCGACCGCCGCGTCGTTCAGATGGAGGCGGAGGGTGTGACCTTCCATTACAATGTCAATGTCGGCGTCGATAAGAACGTGACGGAGCTCTCCTCCGCCTATGACGCGGTCATCTTGGCCGGCGGAGCCGAGGCGCCGCGCGATCTGCCGATACGGGGCCGCGATCTGAATGGAATTCATTTCGCGATGGACTTCCTCCCACAACAAAATCGGCGCGTTTCTGGCGAGCCTGTGACCAGTAACGCGCCCATTTTCGCGACGGGCAAAAACGTCATCGTCATCGGCGGCGGCGATACGGGCTCAGACTGCATCGGCACGTCGCGCCGCCACGGCGCTCTTTCGATCGTTCAGCTCGAAATCATGGCGCGTCCGCCCGAGAAGGAAGACAAGTTGCGTACCTGGCCGGACTGGCCGCTCAAGCTTCGCACCTCCTCGTCCCACGAGGAGGGCGCGGAACGCGAGTTCGCGGTCAGAACATGCGAATTCACGGGCTCCGACGGAGCCGTCAAGGAACTGCGTTGTATTCGAGTCGACGACAAGATGCAGGATATCCCGGGCAGCGAGTTTTCCTTGAAGGCGGACTTGGTTTTGCTCGCGATGGGCTTCGTGTCTCCGATTCGCGAGGGTCTGCTGGAAAAACTCGACGTGAAACTAGACCCGCGCGGGAACGTTGAGGCGGATACGCGGTTCTACAAATCTTCGCGGGATAAGGTGTTCGCCTGCGGCGACATGCGACGCGGTCAGTCGCTGGTCGTCTGGGCGATCCGCGAAGGCCGTCAATGCGCTCACGCCGTTGACGAATTTTTAATGGGCGAAACAACGCTGCCAAGGTGAGGAAACATGCCGACGGATAATAACGTGTCCTGGTATTGCGAGCATATAGTCGGTGGTCCCTGGTCGTTCGCACTGCTCGTCATACCTGTCATTGGCGCCTATTTTTATGGGCAGAAGCAGAAAAAGCTTGCCTGGACGTTGATAGGCGTCTGGCTGCCTCTGCAGATTGGCATGAACTACGTCAACAACGTCGTCATGGAGTGTCCTCAACTTGACGCTCCCATAACCACCGATCAGGCGCCGCAATGAGCAAAAGCCCCGGCCGGTTTTCCGGGGCTCTTTTATTCAAAGAGCGATCACAGTCGCGCCAATGTGGCGGAACGCTCGGCCTTTCGATCCGCCGGCCGGTCAAGAGGGAGATCCTCGATGCGGCCGCGCGCTCCTTTCGCCAATTCGGCGATTTTTCGGGAGAAATGCGCCAGCGTGAGCGTTTGTTCCCCTTTTATCTATGTTTTGATCTGTTTTCGCCTTAATTCTGTTTCCCTATCGACGAACCCTGCTGCTCCTCGGGCCATGCAAGATCGTCCGCCCGACCGGCGCGATGGGGCTGAGACCCACCCTCGACGAATATATGCTGCACGACGGCGCGCTCTGGAGAATCGGAACCGGATTGAACGGCGCGCTGCTTGTCTCGGTGGGCAAGTTCATCGACGACAGGAGCGGAAGCGCCAGTCAAGGGTTGCGCCGGTCCTATGGCGGGGCGGTCTAGCGGAAGCGTCGGAGCGGCGGGACGCGGTTCGCCCGCGGGAGAGGGAAAAACGACAGGCGGCGGCGGCGAGGCCGGCAAGAGGGCTGATGCAGGATGAGGCTCCGCCGATTTGGGAGACTGGTTTTCTTCCTGCTGCTTGACCTGTCCCCGAAGATCGAAAATCCGCTTGATCTCGCCTTCCACGAAAAGCGCCAGTTTGCGCGCGCCCGCGCCGGTGAAATGCACGCCGTCCGAGTTGCGCAATTTAACCGATTGACCGCTTATGTCGGGCCCATAGGCGCTGTATTGCCCCCGATCGTCCGCGAACTTGTCCCAAAGATCGACGAAAGTCGCGCCATCCGCCGCCGCTCGGACCCGAAAAATCTCGTTGATCTGCGCCATGTCCGCGGAAAACTTCTCGGCTTTCATCACCGGAAGCCCAACCCAGACGAGAGGAATTTTCTTCTCCTTGAAACTCTGAATGATGCTGTCCACCCGCGCGGCGTATAATTCGCGCCACCGCGCCGAGAGCGGTTCGGGGGATTGACCCGCGTCACTGATAGGCTGGCGGTCGTTGCTGCCGACGAAGACGACCGCGACATCGATTTTCTGGCTCCCCCCGGCCAGGTCGTGAGCCGCCTTCACCCAGTCGTAATAATCGTTTCGCACTAGCCCGGAACTCTCCTTGCCCTTGTGCACGATACCGATCTGTGGGGTGTCCTCGAATGCTTCCTCCAAACCGTCCGAGAGATTTTGGCTCAGAGTGTCGCCCAGAACGGCGACAAAAAACGTTGCTTCGCTCGGCGCTTTGGATTCGTGATGCGGCGTCTCTTGCGCGGCGCTCCTGCGCGGGGCCTTCTGCTGGCGCAAGGCGTGGAAGTGGGCTTCGCTCGGGGGCGCCGTCCGGCGCTCGGGAATATTTTGGCGTGGAGGACGATAATTCGGCGCGGCGCGCTGAGAAGAGCGGTGCGGCGCGCCGCCAAAAATGCCGCCGAATAAATCCGAAAAGAAATTTTGCGCCTGGGCCGCGCCCGACCCAATCGTGAAGAGAAGCGCTAACCAAAGCGCCGCCAAGCGAAAATAGCGATAGCGACGCGATGGAAGTTGATCGAGCATGAACCGAATATAACTCAAAGTCTGCGCGAGGTAAAAAGCCCGCTCTTGACGCGAACGCATTTGATGGCCTCATGCTTCGCCGGGATTCGGCCTCGGAGGAAAGCATGACGAATCGCGCGATTTTCGCCATCGCATTGGCTTACGCTAGTCTGATGATCGAGATTTCATGGGCCAAAGAGCCGGGACTGGCTGATACGCCGCCAGCCGAGACGTGGATGTTCCCTTACAACGGCGACATACCGTCCTGCGATGACAGTTCGGTTCTGTGGCGAATTCAATACGAATTCGAAGCCCGCGAGACCAATTATTGGCGCAGCGGCCTTGTCATCGAAGGGTTCGGCGAACCTCGCGAAATCGGCTTTCGCACCGATGGCCTCAGTTATATACCGCGCAGATATTGCCGGGCCCAGGCGCTCCTGAACGATGGGAAGCAGCGAGAGGTCGCCTATGAGATAGGCGAATCTCTTGGTTTCATCGGCCTTGGCTCTGGCGTCGCTTGGTGCGTTACCGGCCTTGACCGCAACCACGCCTTCTCTCCCGCGTGCAAAGCAGCGGGACCCTGAGACGTCTGGGAGCTTTTTAGGATGAGAGCCTTCGTATTGGCGCTTCTCGCGCTCGCTTTCGCGACCCCCGCCGCCGCTCTCGACGACGGCTGTCTTCTCGATCGCTGCGCCGATCAGGCCAAACCCCAAACTTCGCCATCGGCGGACGCCTCGCCGGCGCCCCGTTTCGGCCTTCCCGCGCCTTCGGGAGAATTCGATTTCTATGTCCTCGCCTTGTCCTGGTCGCCGGGCTTTTGCGAACTGAAGCAGGGCGCGAGCCGGCAATGCGAGCCCGGCTCTGGTCTGGGTTTCGTCGTTCACGGGCTTTGGCCGCAATATGAGCGCGGATTTCCCGCCAATTGCGGCGGTTCGACCACAATCTCGCGAATGGCGCTGGAACGCGCGAAAGGCCTGTATCCCGACGAGGGGCTGGCGCGCTATGAATGGCGCAAGCACGGAACCTGCACGGGCCTTAGCCCCGGTGACTATTTCGATTCGGTCGCAAGGGCGCGATCCAGGGTCGCGACTCCGAGAATTTTCGAACAGGTCGCCGCCGACCAAACTCTCGCGACCTTGGATATCGAACGCGCCTTCATGGAGGCGAACCCAAATCTTCGGCCTGGCATGATGAGCGTCGGCTGCAAAGACGGCGTTTTGCAGGAGATGCGTATCTGCCTGTCAAAGGATCTGCGGAATTTTCGCTCCTGCCCCGAAGTGGCGCGGCAGGGCTGCCACGCTCGCGAAGTCCGCGTTCCCGCGCCTCTCTGATCGACGCCCCGTGAACTACCGCCACGCTTTTCACGCCGGCAATTTCGCCGATGTCTTCAAGCACGCGCTTCTCGCGCGTCTGCTTTTGTATCTTTGCCGGAAGGAAACCCCTTTCAGAATCATCGACACTCATGCGGGCGAGGGCGCCTATGATCTCTGCGGCGACGAAGCCGCGCGCACGGGAGAGTGGCGCTCGGGGATAGGGCGGCTCGCCGATCTCGCGGACGCGCCCCATGAGACGAAGGCTTTGCTCGCACCCTATCTCGATTGCGTTGGACCTTTTGTCGATGGTCGGCCGGCGCTTTATCCCGGCTCGCCCCTCATCGCTCAGCGTTTCATGCGCGCAAACGATCGCGCCATCTTCTGCGAACTTCGCAAGGACGCCTTCGACGCCCTGAGCAAACGGTTTTCGCGGGACAAGCGCGTGAAGACCATTCACCTCGACGGCTACACCGGAGTCGGCGCCTTCGCGCCGCCGGCGGAGCGGCGCGGCCTGGTGTTGATTGATCCGCCGTTCGAACGCACGGACGAATTTCGCGCGCTGCTCGACGCCTTCTTCAACGCCCATCGCAAATGGCCGTCAGGGGTTTACGCGCTTTGGTATCCCGTCAAAGAGCCGTCGCTCGGGCGGCCCTTCGTCGCGGAGCTGAAACGAACCGAAACCAAGCGGGTGCTGCGGCTTGAGCTGTGCGTCGGCGGAAGCTGCGAACGCCTCAACCGAACAGGTCTCATTGTCGTCAACCCGCCCTATGTCTTCGAGGAAGAGGCCCGCTCCATCGTTTCGTTCCTGACGTCGCGTCTGGCGCAAGGGCAGGGGGCCGAGTTTCTGGTCGAGACCTTGGCGGGAGAGTGAAGGGGCGCGCAAAAGTCAAAGCATGCCGTGCCGCGGTTGGAATATCCAATAGACAACGCCGATGACGGCGCAGGCCGCGCCAAAGAAAAATACCACATTGCCCATGAATTCGTCGCTCATATTGAGGCCATAAAGGCTAATCAATAGCCCCACAATCGCCGCGTATAGCGATTTCCGATCACGCTCGGGCTTGTGAAATTTCAACTGGCCTTTCATCGGCGTGATCTCCTCTTCAGCCCAAATCGCATGAGCGCAAGCCCAGGTTAAGTCTTTTCCAAACCGGAAACGAGTTGCTATAAGCGCGCACAGAGTTCAAGGAGCTTGGACATGCTCATTCTCCGATCTTCGCCGGCGTCGCCCTATGCGCGCAAGGTCCGTATCGCAGCGGACATTCTCG
Source organism: Methylocystis sp. KS32 (assembly GCA_002862095.1). Taxonomy (GTDB): domain Bacteria; phylum Pseudomonadota; class Alphaproteobacteria; order Rhizobiales; family Beijerinckiaceae; genus Methylocystis. The sequence goes on from PHSQ01000002.1 coordinate 137,544, forward strand.
GTCTGACGGACCGCATCGAGATCGCCGGCGCCGATCTTGCCGATCCAACGGACAGCATACGCGTGCAGAACCCGCTCGGCAAAATACCCGCGCTAGTGCTGGAAGACGGCTCGTCCTTATACGACAGCCGCGTCATCGCCGAGTATCTCGACGGGCTCGCTGGCGGCGGCAAGCTATTCCCGTCCGACCCGGCGCGCCGCTTTCCCGCCCTGCGCTTGCAGGCGCTCGGCGACGGGATTAGCGACGCCGCTCTGCTGATTCGCTACGAACAAGTCACGCGTCCGGAGTCGATGCGCCACGCTCCCTCGCTGGAATTGCAGCAGAGCAAGGTCGATCGGGCTCTGGCCGCGCTGGAGGCGTCTCCGCCGCGGGGACCGATTGACATTGGCCATATCTCCATCGCCTGCGCCTTGGGCTATCTCGACCTGCGCTTCAAAGGGGCGTGGCGCGAAAGCCATCCCGCGATGGTCGAATGGCTGGAAAAATTCAGCCGCTCTGCGCCCTCTTACGAAGCGACCCGGGCGTAGCGGGGGCAATTTATGGCGTTTGCTCAGAAGTGATAGTTCACGCCGACCTTGACTTGTGAATTGTTGACGGCTGTCTGAAGGACCGCCGGCGAAAAGTCGAAATAGCGATCCGAGCCGACCGAAGTGAACAAATATTCGCCCTTCACGGACAGATTGTTCGTCACCATGAATTCCAGACCCGCGCCCAAGGCCCAACCGGTTTGGAAGGTCGACTGTTGTCCCGCAAAGCCAGTCCAGAAATTGCCGACCGACACGGTATTGTTGCTGCCGGCGAAGCCGCCGGTGATATAAACCAGTGCGCGATCGAAGGTATAGCCGACTCGCCCGCGTATCGTGAGCAGATCGTCGACGCGGCCGTTGGTGAAGACGCCGGCATAGGGCATGTTCGATGTTTTCATGCCGGTAAAGTCAAAGTCGGCCTCAAGACCGACCAGCAGATTGGGAGCGGCCATATAGTTGAAGCCGCCGGTGAAGCCGATGAGCCCCCCGGTGGGGCTGCCGATCAACTGGCTGCCGCCATCGGTAAACGAGCCGAAACCGACGCCGCCATTAAGGCCTAGGTAGAATCCCTGCCAGTTTGCGACAGGGGCGGGGGAGTAATAATCCTGCGGAGGCGGCGCCGCGCGGCGCGGCAAATCCGCGGCAAGGGCTGGCGTCGCCAAGAAAGCGAAGGGAGCGAGCAGGGTCGCTAGATAATAATGTCTCATTCGTTCAACTCCGGATACGCGCCTCGCCGCTCCCGCGAGGCCATCAAACTCACGCCGAGACCGGTCATCTCGATAAATCGAATTAAAATCATTCAGCTTAACAAGACCTTTCTTGAATGGTCTTGGGTCCGCGCCGAAAGGTATGAACTCAGCAAGCTTAATGAATGAAATTTGGCGTCATTTTGGCTTTCAAAGATTTAGTTGTATGTATACTTGCCATAATTGTTTACAAATTAGATATTTCGCTTTTAAAGTTGATTGATATTGGATAATAATACGTCAATGAAGCGAACTCCCGCGATCATCGCACTGGAGAGGTCGTAGCTTCCCACTGGAAGTGGTAATCCCGCGAAGGAAGGTCGGTTATGAGCCAGCCGAAGGGGCCGGTTTTGGTCACGGGCGCCGCGAGGCGGATCGGTCTCGCCATCGCGCATGGTTTCGCAAGAGCCGGCAGACCCGTGGTGATCCACGCCTCGCGGCGGTCGCTTCAGGAGGCGCAACTTGCCGCGCAGGCTCTGAACGAACTCGGCGCCCAGGCGGCGGCGATCGGCGCCGATCTCGCGGTCGCCAGCGAGACCGAGGAGCTCGTGGCAAGAGCGGAAGAACCATTCGGCCCGCTCTCGGCTCTGGTGAACAATGCTTCCGTGTTCGAACTCGACAACGCCGCCGATTTTTCGCTCGAAGTCTACGAGAGGCAAATGGCGATCAATTTGCGCGCGCCGCTTTTACTGTGCCGGAAATTCGCGAACAGGCTGCCGGCCGGGACCGAGGGAGCCATCATAAATGTCATTGACCAGCGCGTCTGGCGCCTGACGCCGCGCTACTTCACCTACACGCTGACGAAATCCGCGCTGTGGACGGCCACGCGCACGATGGCGCAGGCTTTCGCGCCCAATATCCGGGTCAACGCGGTCGGCCCCGGACCCGTTCTGCCCAACGCTTTTTATGGGGAAAAAGGCTTTGAAGCGGAGGTCGCGGGCACGCCATTGCAACGGCCGACGGAATTGTCAGGCGTCGTCGATGCGGTGATGTATCTCGCCGCGGCGCGAAACGTCACCGGCCAGATGATCGCCGTCGACAGCGGACAGCATCTGTCCTGGCGCACCCCGGACGTCCTGCCGGAATAGCGACGCGGTTCAGTCCGCCGACGGGAGCCTTCTGATGGTGAATTCTATGCGTCCATCCTCGAGTTCGCGCCAGAACTCGATTTCGGTCATGTAAGCCGCCTTGGGGTAGAGCTCGAACCACTCGCGCGCCTTCTGGCGGGCGTCGACTCTCGGCATGGTGAAGGTTTCACGGCGCCACCCGTCGCTGCGACCGCCGGGGCTCCCGAGACGCGCTCTATGAGCGACACGTTTCGCGATATCGCCGGGTTCCCTGGTTCGCACGCCCATACACGCCTCCCCACGCAGGCCTTCACTGACAGCCTAACGCCATTTTCACCATAAAGGGAGTCGCAACATGCACGGGGCTCTTGAAGGAATTATTAAAGCGGACCGACCGCCCGCCTCCGCCTAATCCGCGCTTTTCGCGGCGTCTTCGAGCAATTGCTTGACCTTGTGGGGATCGCGCGGGAACCCCGCCCTGATCCACTTCGCCTGAAAGAGCTTGAGCGCGGCGCCAAGCGAACGACCTGGCGGAACCCCGAGCGCGATGAGATCGGCTCCCTTGACGGGTAAAGGCGGAGCCTCGGCGTCTTCGAGAAATTGCGCCGCGGCGCGCCAGCCGCCGTCCCCGGCCGGAGCAGCGCAATCGGCGTGAGTTAAAGCCAGCGCGTCAATTGCGGCAGCGCGCCCATGCAGGAAGAGAAGCTCGTTGAGTTCCTGCGCCGAAAAAATTTCTTCCCGCCCGTGCAGGCTTTCGGATAGCTTGGCGTTGAGGGCGAGGCGCGCATATTCGGCGTTGGAAAGACGCAGCCGCTCGCGCAGGCGATCGGCGTCCTCCCTCACGAGAACCGTGAAGGCCGAAAGTCGCGCAACTGGGTCGGACGGGCGCCCGCAAGCTTCCTCGAAATTCGCGAAACGCTCCAGCCGGGCAGGGTAGGCCATGCCCAGCAGCGCTTCGGTGAAACCCGCGCGCGACATCTCCCGCGCGGTTTCGACCACGCGCCTCGCGACGAGAAATTTCAGCAATTCCGCGCGGATTCGCTCGCGCGACAACATGACGAGGCGGTCTCGCGCGCGAATGGCCGCGCGAAATCCGTCGGGATCGAGCGGGCCTTCGCCAAGGGAGGCGTGAAAGCGAAAAAAGCGCAAAATCCTCAGATAATCCTCGGCGATGCGCTGGTCGGGATCGCCAATGAAGCGGATTTTGCGCGCCGCCAGATCCGCCACGCCTCCGGTATAGTCGTAAAGGCGCCCATCTGGCGAAAGCGAGAGGGCGTTGACGGTGAAATCGCGGCGCCGCGCGTCTTCCTCGAAATCGGCTCCGAATCGCACCCTGGCGGCGCGGCCAAAAGTTTCCACGTCGTGACGCAGGGTGGTGACCTCGTAAGGCGTCCCCTCGACAATGACCGTAACCGTGCCGTGGGCGACGCCCGTGGGCGCGGAATCGAGGCCGGCGCTTTCGGCAGCCTCGACCACGGCGTCGGGGAGAGCCGTGGTCGCAATGTCGATTTCGTGAGGGGTTAGCCCCAGCAGAGCGTCGCGCACCGCCCCGCCGACGACTCTGGCCTCGCAGCCGGTCGCCTCGATGGCGGCGAAAAGCCTGACGAGCTTGGCGTCCGTCAGAATTCGGGCGGGGTCGTTCATTCGAACCGACCCGGAACAAGGCGGCCATTTTCGATATGCGCCGGCACATAGGTCCCCTGATCGCGGGGACCGAGCGCCAGCAGCAACATGCCTGCGACGGCGACGAGGAGGCCGGCGATGGTGAGCGTGGAGACGACGCCCCTGTGCCAGAACTCCGCGACAAAAGGCCAGCGCAATTGCGCGAGATGAAACACCGCGTAAAGCACGAAGGGAGCGGAAAAGAGCAGGGTGGTCTCGATGACGGCGCGCCACATGGGCGAAAGGCCTCCAGCTTGCGCCGGCGACGGCGCGGGGGCGGGTTTTGGTTGTTATATACACGCTTTGGCGCGGGAGCGCAGGCGGGGGCTTTGGCAATGCGCGATCTGGCGGTCAAAGTCCGACAGTTGGCGATGCGGAACGCGGCGAGCGGCCGCCAGCGCGAAATGGCCCACCCCGTCAATGGAGCAATAGCGTCGCGGTTTCAGAAGTCAGGGGTTTTGCAAGGTTCCATAACGCCCCTTCTCCAAATCCCGTTCTCTAAAGCTCGGCCGCGGCGCCGCCCTCGCCACAATTCCCGCGCCTTTGCACGGGAGATTGGCCGGGCGGGGCGCTTGCCTGTTAATGATCGACAAACGCGTCAGGCGTTCTAAGCTATTCCCCAGACCGCCGGATCGCGCTCTCCCGCGATTCCGCCCGCAATCCTCCAGCCAGAGCCCAAGCCTCCATGACCCAGGACCAAACGCCCATCGCCCTCGACGCCGCAGTGATCGCCAGCGCCGACCGTGCGCTCGACGAGATTCGCCGCGCGCGCGAGGCGGTCGCGGGCGTGATTTTCGGCCAGGAGGACGTTGTCGAACAGGCGCTCGTCACGCTGCTCGCGGGCGGCCACGGCCTTCTCGTCGGCGTGCCGGGCCTCGCCAAAACCAAGCTGGTCGAAACGCTCGGCAAGGTTCTGGGCCTCGACACCAAGCGGGTCCAATTCACGCCCGACCTTCTGCCCGCCGATATTCTCGGCTCGGAAGTGCTGGAGGAGGGGGCGGACAAAACCCGAGCCTTTCGTTTCATCCAGGGGCCGGTGTTCACGCAGCTTCTGATGGCGGACGAAATCAACCGCGCCTCGCCGCGCACCCAATCCGCTCTGCTGCAGGCGATGCAGGAATATCATGTCAGCGTCGCGGGACATTCCCACGATCTCCCGCGCCCCTTCCATGTGCTGGCGACTCAGAACCCGCTAGAGCAGGAGGGAACCTACCCGCTGCCCGAGGCGCAACTCGACCGTTTCCTGCTCCAGATCGACGTGGCTTACCCCGACCGCGACAGCGAACGGCGGATATTGCTGGAGACCACGGGAGAGCGCCAGGCGACGCCGCGACAGGCATTGACCGCCGACGAATTGCTCGGCGTTCAGCGTCTGGTGCGCCGCCTGCCCGTCGGCGAAAAAATTGTCGATTCAATTCTCGATCTCGTGCGCGCCGCGCGGCCGGGGGAGGGCGATCCGAACATAGCGCCTCATCTCTCCTGGGGCGCCGGACCGCGCGCAGCGCAGGCGCTGATGTTGGCGGCAAGGGCGCGGGCGCTCGTCAACGGCAGGCTGGCGCCCTCCATCGACGACGTGGCGGCGCTGGCGGCGCCGGTCCTGCGCCACCGCATGGCGCTGACCTTCGCCGCGCGCCGCGACATGACGCTGGAAAGCTTGATCGGCAAGCTGATCGAGCGGCTGGGCTGAAATGGCCGGGTCCGACATCGAAACCCACTGGTTCGACCCGCTGACCCGGCGCGGGCAAGCCTCGCCGGACGCCGAAGCGGCGAATATGGCGACGAAGCTGCCGCGCTTGATCGCGAAAGCGCATGAAATCGCGGGAAGCGTCGCGCATGGCGTTCACGGACGCCGGCGCGCGGGGGTCGGCGAGGATTTTTGGCAATATCGCCCTTTCGCCACCGGAGAATCCGCGCATAAGGTGGATTGGCGGCGCTCGGCGCGCGGCGATCAATTATTCGTGCGCGAACGGGAATGGCAGGGCGCGCAAAACTATTTCGTGTGGATGGACGGCTCTCCCTCGATGGCGTTCAAATCGTCCCTCGGCGGCGACTATAAAATCGACCGCGCCGCCGTGATCGGGCTCGCCGTGGCCGAGGTTCTGGTTCAGGGCGGCGAGCGGGTCGGGGCGCTCGGCCTGACGCCCGCTTTTTCCGCCCGCAATATCGTCGAACGGCTCGCCGAAGCGCTCGCCGGGCAATCTCCAACGGATCGCGCGCTCGACATTCCTCCGGAGGCGGCGCTCCCGTCTCGGGCGAGACTCCTGCTGATTTCGGATTTCCTTTGCGACATCGCCGCCCTTTCGGCGCGTCTGCAGGAATTTACCAACGCGGGCGGGCGCGGCGCGATGCTCATGGTGCTCGACCCCGCCGAGGAAAGCTTTCCCTTCATGGGCGAAACCTTGTTTCTCGACACCGACGGCGGCGCTTCCTTTCATGCCGGCGACGCGGCGAGCCTGCGCTCCGCCTTTGCCCGGCGGCTCGACCAGCATGAAGGGGCGCTGCGTGAGGCCGCCAAACGCGCCGGCTTCCTGTTTTTGCGGCATCACACCGACCGCCCGGCCGCCGAAGCGGCGCTGGCCATGCTGATGGGCCTTGGCGAGGGAATGGAGGCGCGATGACAGGCCTAGCCTTCGCGGCGCCGCTGGCGTTACTCGGCCTGCTGGCTTTGCCGGTGATCTACTGGCTGCTGCGCGTCACACCGCCTGCGCCCCGCAAACTTCATTTTCCTCCGGTGCGCCTGCTGCGCCAACTCGCCCCCCAGGAAAGAACGCCGGCAAGGACTCCCTGGCCATTATTGCTGCTGCGTCTCGCGATCGCCGCGCTCATCTCGCTCGCGCTGGCGGGACCGACGTGGAATCCCTCGGCCGTCACGCCATCCGCGGGACCGATGCTGCTCGCCATCGACGACGGCTGGGCGGGAGCTCCCGACTGGGACAAGCGCGTCGCCGTCGCCGAACGTTTCCTGATGGAGGCGAACCGCGACGGGACTCCGGCGGCGCTGATGCTGGTTTCGCAGGGCGCCATCGCCCCCCAGTTGACGGAAGCGCCGAAAGCCGCGGATGAATTGCGGGCGGCGCGCCCAAAGCCCTGGCTTGCCGAACGAGGCGCGGCGGCAACCCAGATCAAGGCCTTCGTCGCGGACCACCGCGAAGCGCGCCTAGTCTGGATAAGCGATGGATTGGAGCAGGGCGAGGCCAAGGCCTTCGCGAAGGAATTGAACGAGGCGACCAGAGGCGGAGCCAGCCTCGAAATATTTTCGAGCCGACGACCGACGCTGGCGCTCAAGGGCGTCGTCAATGACGCGCGCGGTCTGGAAGTTTCCGTATTGAAAGCGGGCGCGGCTTTGAACGGTCAGGTCGAGGCGCTGGACGAGAAAGGACGGGTCATCATGACGACGCCTTTCGCGTTCGAAGGGTCAAGCGATAAAACCAGCGCCAAATTCGACCTGCCGGTGGAATTGCGCAACGACGCGAGTCTTCTGCGCATCGTTGGCGAAAACTCCGCCGGCGCCGTCGGGCTGTTGGACGCAAGGGCGCGGGTGCGCCGCGTCGCCATCGTGAGCGGGAGCGGGGAAAGCCAGCCCTTGCTTTCCGCCGATCACTACCTCGCCAAGGCGCTCGCCCCTTTCGCCCAGGTGCTCAATCCTCCCCCAGCCGAAAGTGATCCGATTTTGGCGGCTCTCGCCGATCGCCCCAATGTGCTTGTGCTCGCCGACGTCAATATCGCGCCTGGCGAGGCCTTCGAGGCCGCGGCCAATTTTGTCGAGCAGGGCGGCCTATTGCTCCGTTTCGCCGGGCCGCGCTTGGCCAACGCCAATGACGAGCTGACGCCGGTGAGGCTGCGGCGCAATGGCCGTGTGCTGGGAGGAGCGATGTCCTGGGAGACGCCAAAGCGCCTCGCCGAATTCGAGCCGGCGAGTCCCTTTTTCGGCTTGCCGGCGCCGAGCGAAGTCACCATTACGCGACAAATGCTCGCCGAGCCAGATCCGGGCCTCTCGGCGCAAACCTGGGCGCAACTCGCCGACGGGACGCCGCTCGTCACCTTCGAGCGACGCGGCAAGGGCCTTATCGTTCTGTTCCATGTGAGCGCCGACACGACCTGGTCGAATCTTCCGATCTCGGGCGTTTTCGTGGAAATGCTGAAGCGCCTCTGCGCGCTTTCGGGCGAGGACGCGACCGGGGTTGGCGGCGACGGGTCCGGCAATCAAGCCATGCTTCCTCCGTTACGCACGCTCGACGGCTTTGGCGCGCTCGGCGCTCCCGCGCCGACGGCGAAGGCGATCGGCGCCGATTTCCACGGCGGCGCCAGCAGCGAACATCCCCCAGGATTTTATGGGTCGCCGGGAAGCGCCGTCGCCTTGCAGACCGTCGCGGACGACGACATCTTGCAGGCGCTCGATTTCGCCACTCTCGGATTGACGCCTCATCCGTTCGATTTGGTTGGAGGAGCGCGGGACCTGCGTCCCATTCTCCTCGGCCTGGTTTTTCTCGGTCTCGTGATCGACTGGCTCGTGCTGATGCGGCTTTCTGGCCGCCTGCGTCTCGCCGCCGCCTTGGCGGTCGCATTCGTCGCCGTCGCCGCGAGCCAGCCGCCGCAGGCGCGGGCCGAGCCGCAAAAGGCCGCAACCGCTCAGCGCGAGCGCGACGCCGCTCTGAAAACAAGGCTCGCCTATGTGATCGCCGGCGACGCGCGCATCGACGAAACCAGCCGGCTCGGCCTGGAGGCGCTATCGCGCACGCTCGACCAACGCACGTCCTTCTCGCCCGGCGAGCCCATGGGCGTGGACGTCGCACGGGACGAGCTTGCGTTTTTTCCGATGCTCTATTGGCCCATAAACGCCGCAGCGCCCCAGCCCGACGCCAAGACCGTGGCGCGCGTCGCGGCTTATATGAGACAAGGCGGCACCGTCGTCTTCGACACGCGCGACGCCCTGACGGCCCACGCCAACGCCGCGCCGACCCCGGAAACGCTTTGGCTGAGGGAAATGGCCAAGGGCCTCGATTTGCCCGCGCTGGAAGTCGCGCCGCGCGACCATGTGATCACGAAAACGTTCTACCTCTTGGACGGTTTCGTTGGACGCTACGCCAATGGCGACACCTGGGTGGAAGCCTTGCCTCCCGAGCCTCCCGGCGGCGCGGCGCGGCCGGTGCGGGCCACCGACAATGTCTCGGCCGTCGTCATCGCCTCCAACGACCTCGCGGCGGCCTGGGCGCAGGATATAAGTGGGCAGCCGTTGTACCCGTTGACGCCGGGCGGTGGTCGCCAGCGCGAAATGGCTCTGCGCGGAGGGGTGAACCTTGTGATGTACACCCTCACGGGCAATTATAAATCCGACCAGGTGCACGTCCGCGATCTCCTGCAACGCTTGGGGCAGTGAAGCGACATGAACGATCTTCAGCTCGCTTTTTCCCCTCTGCTGCCCTGGCCCGCGCTCGGCCTGCTCGCCGTCATTGTCCTGGCGGTATTGGCCCTCGCCATTCGTCTCGGCCAAAAGGGAGCGGGCTTTCGCGCGGCGGGATTGGCCTTGCTGCTCGCCGCGATGCTCGACCCCGCTCTCCTGCGCGAGCAGCGTGAGCCGCAAAAATCCGTGGTCGCCGTGGTTCTGGACCACAGCGACAGCCAGAACATCGGCCATCGCAACGAGCAGGCCGAAGAAGCCCGCAGAAATCTCGAAGAGGCTTTGAAAAAATTCCCTGATGTGGAAACCCGCTTCGTCACGGTTGGGACTGCGACGGAAGGGACGTTGTTGTTTTCGGCTTTGACCGAAGCTTTGAAGGATGTCCCTCCCGACCGTATCGGCGCCGCGATTCTGGTCACGGACGGACTCGTGCACGACATCCCGTCTCAAGCGGCGGCGCTCGGCTTCAAGGCGCCGGTGCACGCCCTTATCACCGGAAAGGAAAACGAGAGGGATCGCCGTATCGAGCTCATCGAGGCTCCGCGATTTGGCGTCGTCGGCAAGGACCAGATTTTACGCATCAAGGTCGTCGACTCCGCCGGCGGGTCCAATTCCGCGCCGATCGAGGTGAGGCGAGATGGAGAAACAGTCGCCGCGCGCCGCGCGCCGGTCGGAGAAATCGTTGAGATTCCGGTGCATATCGAGCATGGCGGCCCTAACGTCGTCGAGGTGGAGACGCCGGTCGTCGAAGGTGAACTCACCGACATCGACAATAAGGCGATCGTCGTCGTGGAAGGCGTGCGCGATCGTCTGAAAGTGCTGCTGGTGTCCGGCGAGCCTCATCCGGGCGAGCGCAGCTGGCGCAATCTCTTGCGCGCGGACGCCAATGTCGAACTCGTGCATTTCACTATCTTGCGCCCGCCGGAAAAGGTCGATGGCGCGCCGGCCTCGGAACTTTCGCTCATCGCTTTTCCTACGGCCGATCTCTTCGGCCGCAAGATCAACGACTTCGACCTGATCATTTTCGACCGCTATTCAAACCAGACGCTGCTGCCGAGCGTTTATTTCGACAATATCGCGGCTTTTGTCGAAAAAGGCGGCGCGTTCCTCGCCGCGGTCGGTCCTGATTACGCCACTCTTGGCGGGCTTTATTATTCGCCGCTGTCCAATATCCTGCCCGCTCGCCCGAGCGGCGCGCTCTACGAGCAGGCGTTTCGGGCAAGGGTCAGCAAGGAGGGCGAGAAACATCCGGTGACGCGGGGCCTCGAAGGTTCTCGCGCGACGCCGCCCGCCTGGGGCGAATGGTTCCGGCAGGTGGACGCCTCGGTTCTCAAAGGCGACCCCATACTGACAGGAGCGAACGACAAGCCGTTGCTCGTGCTCTCGCATGAGGGCAAGGGCCGGGTCGCGCTGTTGCTGACGGATCAGTTATGGTTATGGGCGCGAGGTTACGAGGGCGGCGGACCGCATGTGGACCTGATGCGCCGACTGGCGCATTGGTTGATGAAGGAGCCGGACCTCGAGGAAGAAGCGCTCCGCGCCGTCGCGCATGGCCATGAAATCATGGTGGAGCGCCAGAGTCTCGGCGAACAAACGCCTTCCGTCGAAGTCATCGCGCCCTCCGGCGCCCGCGACACGCTCGCTATGGAAGCGCGGGAGCCTGGCCTTGCGCGCGCCAGCCTCGTTGCAAAGGAAACCGGCCTCTATCGCGTCGAAAGCAAGGGGCTTTCCGCGCTGGTGAATATCGGCCCGGAGAATCCGCGCGAGTTTCGAGAGATTGCCTCCACGACGGAAAAGCTCAAGCCTCTAACCGAAGCCACCGGCGGCACGGTGAGGAGACTCGCGACGCCTTCCGGCGAAGTTCATATTCCCCGCATCGTCGAAATGCGCGACGCCAACCTTTTCGGCGGCGCCGATTGGATCGGCCTCAGGCAGAGTTCCGCAAGCACTCTCAAAGGCGTGGAAACCTCGCCGCTGGGGCTGGGCCTCTCGCCGCTTCTTGCTTTTCTTGGCATTATTCTCTTTTCTTGGACTTGGGAGGGACGCAGCTGATTTGCTTCCGTAAACTCAACCTCGAAGCAGTCGTTGAAGGCTAATTGGCGCTCATCCCGCACTTTTTTGCAGCTTCCGGTTGCGTTAGAGCAAAATCCGAAAAAGTTGTTAGACTTTTTCGACTAGATTTTGCTCCAGCTTTTTGAATCTGGACCGAGGAGGAGGCGGCAGACGGAAGCATCCCCGGTTCGGGAAAACATCGAAGGGCTCTGGACAGGATCGCGCGCCAACGTTGCGGACTGGTCAATTGCTCCGCATTTTCCGTCGGGGTTACGCGGAAACGAAGTGACGGCGTGAAGCGCCCTGGCGTGCGAACTGGCGATCGCAATCGTCGTCCATCACGCATGTCGCAAACGCGTGGCGATAGCGTGTGGCATTCCTTGCGGGCAGGGTTCTCGCTCCGTCGAGTGGCTTCAACTAGCCCGCCTATGTGGCTATACAGGACGCGTTCCGCCATTTCCCTCTCACTTCCCGGAAGGCTCGCGTGCAGGAGATCCATCTTCAGGAAACGCCGACAGACCAGACTTTCGATGAAGAGGGCTATCTCGCCGCCAACCCGGACGTCGCGGCGGCTGTTCTGGCGCGCAAGCTTAAATCCGGCCTGACGCATTTTCGAAAATTCGGCCGCGCGGAAGGGCGTCGCCAATATGTTCCGGCCGCCCGCCGACAATCCGCGGCAAAAGCCATTCCAGGCGCGCGAGCCGAGAAAATGCGGCGCCTCTCTCCACTTCTGTCGCGTCCTCCGCTCACCATGGATGCCGAGGGACGCGCCGTCTATCTCACCCCCGACCTTCTCAAGACATATGATATTTGCGAAACCGACCGCGTCAGTGAAAACGGCTACGACGACGAAACCGTGCAGATGATTCAAGCGGCGGAGGAGGGGCTTTTCCTGGATGTGGGCGCCGGAAACAGGCCGATCTATTATTCCAACGTCGTGAATTATGAAATCGTCGACTATGCGACGACCGACGTTCTCGGGGTCGGAGAGGAATTGCCGTTCCGTGACGATTCCTTCGACGGCGTGATCTCGATCGCGGTCTTGGAGCATGTGAAGAACCCATTCCGCTGCGCCGCCGAATTGGCGCGGGTGCTAAAGCCGGGCGGCTGGCTGAAATGCTGCGTCCCATTTCTTCAGCCGCTGCATGGATATCCCCATCACTATTTCAATATGACGCATGAGGGCCTGCGGACACTATTCGAACCTTATATCGCCGTTGAGCGACAGGAAGTGACGCCGCCCACGCACCCCGTCTGGGCCATCGCCTGGCAGTTGCGCGATTGGGCGAACGCCCTTCCGCCGGCGGCGCGCAGGCAATTCTTGCGCGAACGCGTCAGCGACCTCATCACGCATCCCGCCGCCTTGCTCCAGAAGTCTTGGGCGCGGGAGCTGCCAATGGAAAAGCAGTTCGATCTGGCCGCGGCGACCATCCTGATCGGACGCAAGCGGACCAAGGCATGATCCCGCCGCAACTCATGGTGCATGAAGGTCTGGACGGCTGGTTGTTCCTGACCGCAGGCACGAATTTCGTCACCACGCTCTACCAGCGCGAGGGCGGCGGCCTGCCTGATGAGAAGCTGGCCTCCTGGCGCGATCTCATCATCCGTCGGGTCGAACGAGCGCGCGCCTTGGGGGTCGGATACGCCCATCTGATCGTGCCGGAAAAACTGACGATCTATGGGGACAAGCAAGCGACAAGGCTAGTGGAGCCCGACCTCGCGCCCGCGATCCGCCTGCGGGAAATGTGTTTGCGATCGGGGATCGCGGATCACTTTGTCGATCTTGTCGAACCCATGCGCGCCGCGGCTGGCGCGCGACATCTCTATTGGCTCACCGACACCCACTGGAACGTCGAGGGTTGCCTGCTAAGCTACCATGAATTGTGCAAGGCGCTCGATCTAACCCCGGTAGCCGATCTCGATGACCGGCCGGGCCGCCAGTTTCAGGCCTTGATGGACCTCGGCGGCAAGCTTGATCCACCCCGATGGGAAATGATCGAGGAGCGGGAATGGGCGCGCGACGCAATTCGGATTTACGCCAATTCGATCGCGCATTTCCTGGACCAGGCCGAATACGGCGCCTCGATCCATGTCGGCGCACATGCGAAATTCATCAATCCGACCGCGAAAAATCGACAGAAAGCCTTGCTCTTCGGCGATTCCTTCTCGACGCCTCGCACGCATTTGCTGACAGGCCTGCTCGCCGAGACCCTACGCGAACTCGAATTCGTCTGGTCGGCGAATATCGATTGGGAACTCGTGGAGAAAGCGAAGCCCGACCTACTGATTTTCGAAATTTCCGAACGCTTCATGGCGCTCCTCCCCAATGACCGCTTCAATCTTCGAAAAACGGAGTTCGCCCAGACCGTCCGCGCCGCGAGAATGCGCTTCGCCCATAAATGGGCGAGTCGGCGCCTCAAATTCTAACGGCCATCATCGGCGCGCCAGCCATTCCTCCTGATATTGTCGCGAGCGCATTTCCATAAGCCTCGAGATGGCGCGCGGAAACTCCACCGCTTCGAAACCTTCGGCGGCGGCGAAAAGCTCTCGGGCTTCCGCCTGCGCGCTCATCATCAACCTCGCCTTGGCGTCGTAAAGCACGTCCACCAGCATGATGAACCGCCGGGCTTCGTTGCGACGATCGAGGTTCATGACCGGCACGTCTTCGACGATGATGGTGTCGAAGTTTTTGGACAAGGCGAGATAATCGGGCGGCCCCAAAGGACGGCCGCAAATTTCGGCGAAGGAGAAACGCGCGGCGCGACCGTTCGCGGAGGGGACCAGGATGTTGCGGCCTTTTATCGAAACATGAACCGGAGCGACGGCGCTTCCCATGAAGTCGCTGAACAACGCCTGCGCGACGGCTTTTGATTGAGGATCGGAAACCTTGAAAAAAACCTCCGGAACCGGGGTTTTTTGCATCCTGAAATCCGCGCCTGCGTCCAGACGAACCACTTCCATATGCGCAAGCAGAAAACCGATAAAGGGCAGGAACAAGTCGCGGTTGCGCCCGCCCTCGTAAAGGCGGCGCGGTTCGACGTTGGATGTCGCTACAACCACGACGCCCGCGGCGAAGAGCGCCGAAAATAACCGCGCCAATATCATCGCGTCGGCGATGTCCGTAACCGAAAACTCGTCGAAGCAAAGCAAGTTTGCTTCAACAGCCAGATCCCTGGCGACTTTGGTCACGGGCTCCTCCCCGCCATCGCCCGCCTGGCGGGCGCGATGAAGACGATCGTGCGCCTCCTGCATGAAGGAATGGAAATGCACGCGACGCTTGGCTTTTGGCGGGGCGGACTCGAAAAAAAGGTCCATCAAGGTGGTTTTTCCACGCCCAACCTGGCCCCACAGATAAACGCCGCGCGGCGGTTTGGCGGGCGCCCTGGTTCGAAACAGCGACAGCACCCCAAGCGCGGCGCGAACGGGCGCTGGACGGGCGAGTTCCTTGCTCAGAGTGTCGAGCCGCTGCAACGCTTCAAGCTGCGCTGGGTCGCGCTCGAAGACGCGCGCTTCCGCCAGCGCATCGTAACGAGACAATAAAGACAAGGATTCTTCCAACAAGGCGTGCTTCCGTGGCGACATGACCGCGGTCGGCTAAAGCCGCCGCATTTTCCCGCTGACTTTTTCGAACGCTCCTTCGCGCAACTCGCAGTAGAGCAGGCGATCAGGATCGACCGGCCCCGGCATGACGACTTTTCCGCGCGGCCCGCGCTTGAAGCCGACGCGAGCGTAATATTCCTCGTCGCCGACAAGCAGCACCAGCTCGTGGCCAGAGGCGCGCGCGGAGTCGAGCGACTTTTTCATCAGCGCTTCGCCAACGCCTTGAGAACGAAACGCCGGTTCGACCGTTAGCGGTCCGAGCAGAAGGGCGGGGGACGCGCCAACCAGGATCGGCGTCATGCGATTGGCGCCCACTAAAAGCGTGCCTACTCTAGCGACGAAGGAAAGCGACAGGTCTGGCGGGACGCCCTCTCTCAAACGATAGGCGGTGCGCGCGAAACGGCCGGGGCCGAAGGCGCGCTCATCGAGCTTCTCGATGGCGGCTTCGTCGGCCGGCGACATAGGCGCGAAACGCAAGGCGAGATCGATCATTCATGCGCGATAGCACGAGCGAAGCGCAGCGCAAAGGGCGTGGAGGCTCGCTCTTTCCCTTTGGTTTCGAGGAGATAACTGGTGACTGCGGAGAAGATTCGGCGGGCGACGGTTGGGGACGCGGAGGCCATCGCGCGGGTCCTCGTAGAGGCGTGGCGCGAATCATACGCCTCTCTGATGCCGCGGGACGCGCTTGACCGTATGAGCGTCGCCGAACACACCTCCCGCTTAAGGGAAACTCTCGATGACTGCAAAAGGGGCGTCGAGGACGCGGCTTTCCTCGTCGTTGGCGCTGACGAGGCGCCGCTTGGTTTCTCCGCCTGCGGGAGGCAAAGGAGTCCTCGTCTCGAAGAGGCGGGCTTTGCGGTGGAATTCTCCTCGCTCTATCTGTTACGAAGAGCCCAAGGGCGTGGGATTGGACGCGAACTGACGCGACTGATGGCGACCCATTTGCTGGGATTTGGCTATTCCCGCGCCTCCGTCTGGGTGTTCCGGGACAATGTGGACGCGCGACGCTTTTATAAAAAGCTGGGCGCGAAGAGAACGGGAATCGATGGAACCTGGACCGTCCTGGGGCTGACGTTGGCCGATATATCCTATGGATGGAGCGACCTCGCTATCCTGACGAAATCAACTCTTCCTCACCAATAGGGCGAGGGAGGGCCGTCTTGCAGAATCTCCGACAATCTGGCCCTCGTCGCCCTGGTCGCGCCCTCAGGCAGGTCGGCCAAAGAAAAGAATCGCGCTTCCGCGATTTCCCGATTGGGCGCGTAGGGGGCTGTTTGACGAAATCGCCTTACCACGAAAAGCGCCACATGATCGCGCCGCGAGGCCGAGCGATTGAGATAGACGCCGTGCAGGGCAGGGGGCTCGTCGACAATGATGTTGCCCTCTTCGCGAAGCTCCCGCGCGAGCGCCTCTTCCAGCGTCTCCCCCGGCTCGACGCCGCCGCCGGGTAAATAATACCCTCCGACATAGGTGTGCCGCACCAGCAGCACGCGCCTTTCGGCGTCCAGAATCAGCCCCCTGACGCCGAGCGTCATCGAGCGGTGGAACAGCCCGCCCAGGGTTATGACACGAGTGACAAGTTTCGTCCGCCAGCCTTCGTCGTTTTCCATAATGATCTTCGCCGCAATTAAACTCTGTCCTATCTATGGCAAAAAACGGCGCGACACTCTAAAAAAAACGCCTGCCTGTCCAATGGAGCATGTTCGCGTGAAAGCATTTTCGGAACTCACCGAACGTGAGATTCTCGCTTTGGCCATCGCCTCCGAGGAGGAAGACGGCCGTATCTACATGAGTTTCGCGGAGGATCTGGCCGAACGCTATCCAACTTCCGCGAAATTTTTCGAGCAGATGTCTCAAGAGGAGACGCGTCATCGCCATCTTCTGCTCGAAGAATATCGCAAGCGCTTCGGGGAGCATCTGCCGCCTATCCGCAGAGAGGATGTCAAAGGCTTTTTGCGCCGCCGACCCGTCTGGCTGACCAAAAACTTGCCGCTCGACACGATCCGCAAGCAGGCGGAGACGATGGAGTTCGAGAGCCGCCGCTTTTACGAGAAGGCGCGCGACCGCACCACCGACATCGGCGTCAGAAAATTGCTTGGCGACCTCGCCGCGATGGAGACCGGTCACGAAAGAGCGGCGGAGCGCATCGGTGCAACGATGCTGACCAAGACCGCGGTCGAGGAAGAGGAGGAAACCCGCCACCGCATGTTCGTGCTGCAATATGTGCAGCCGGGCCTCGCGGGGTTGATGGACGGTTCCGTCTCCACGCTCGCGCCCCTGTTCGCGGCGGCTTTCGCGACGCAGAACAATTTCCAGACCTTGCTCGTCGGTCTCGCGGCTTCAATCGGCGCCGGAATCAGCATGGGTTTCGCGGAGGCGCTTTCCGACGATGGCTCCCTGACCGGACGCGGCTCGCCCTATTTGCGCGGCGGCGTATGCGGATTGATGACGACTCTCGGCGGCCTTGGACATTCGCTGCCCTATCTCGTCCCGGACTCGGTCCCCAACCATTTCCAGGTCGCCACTGGCATCGCCTCGGTGGTGGTGTTTTTCGAACTTTGGGCGATCGCCTGGGTGCGCGCCCGTTATATGGACACGCCTTTCCTTCAGGCGGTGTTCCAGATCGTGCTCGGCGGAGTTGTCGTCCTCGCCGCTGGCGTTCTGATCGGCGGAGCCTGACGTTTTGAGTTTTCTTCTCGCCCATCTCTCGGACGCCCACATCGGACCGATCCCGCGTCCCCATCTCGCGGAACTGATCGGAAAGCGGGTCACCGGCTATGTGAACTGGCTGCGCAAGCGCGCCGCCCAGCACGACATGGAGTTGCTGGCAAAACTGGTGGACGATCTGCTCGCTCATCGGCCCGATCATGTCGCCATGACGGGCGACATCGTGAATATCGGCCTTCATGGCGAGTTCGCGCTGGCCCGACAATGGCTGAGCCGGCTCGGACGTCCCGAATCAGTCAGCTTTTCGCCCGGCAATCACGACGCCTATGTTCCGACGTCCATGCCGGTCCTCACAGGGGCGTTCGCCCCCTGGACCAAGGGCGACGACGGTTCGTCCGACTTCCCTTACCTGCGCCGGCGGGAAGGAATAGCCCTGATCGGACTTTCCTCGGGCGTGCCGACGGCGCCCTTCGTCGCCTCCGGGAGATTGGGGCCGGCCCAATGCGCCCGGCTGAAAGAACTATTGCGGCAAACGAGACAAGAGGACTTGGCTCGGGTCGTCCTGTTGCATCACCCGCCGCATCGCGAAGGTGCGAGGGCGCTAAGAGGGCTCGACGACGCGGCCGATTTCGAGTCCATCATCGCCGGCGAGGGCGCCGAACTGGTGCTTCACGGGCACAACCACCGGCAGAGCCTCCATTACCTTCAGGGGCCTGATGGGCAAAAAACCCCGGTCGTCGGCGTCGCCTCCGCGTCGGCTCGGCCGGGCGCGCATTATCCAGGCGCGGCCTATAATCTCTACCGCCTCGCGCGGGAGGGCGATCGCCTGGACATAAAACTGCAAACGCGCGGCTTTGATCGGGAGGGATGCGAGATCGTAAACCAGGGATTACTGAGCCTTTAAAGCTCCCCCGCGCGACGGCGCGTCAATGTCCCTGCATGTTGCGGTAGAGCCAAACAGCCAAGAGTCCGACAAGGCCGAAGAAGGTCGCCGATCCCAATAATTCGATCAGAAACAAAAAGACCTGCATGGCGCGCAGCGAAACCGTGGCGCGCCTCGGCCCCAGGCCGGCCGACTGCGCGGCGGCTCGCGCGGCGGCGGCGGGCGTGGCGCTGCCGCTGGCGTAATCGACCGACAAGGCCTTCTCGCGCTCGACCAGCCGGTGCGCGATATAGGCGGTGATCGCGTCCACCAGCGTGTCGAGCTTGTCGCTTTCGCAAATCGAAATGCGGCCGTGCCGGGTGTCCTGCAGAAAGCTGTAATTTCGGCGGTCCCGCCCCATTTCGACGAAACCGATCTGATCGATGAAGAGTCGGGGCCTCCCGCCGGGAGATATGGCGATGTCGAAGAGATCGCAGTCTCGCGGCAACTGAGCCACCACCGGCTCGAGTTGCTCCCGCAAAATTTCGAGCCGAGCGATTTCCGCTCCGCGCAACTCGGATAGAGCCGCCGATTGTTCCGCGTTTTCGACCCGAGCGCGGGCAAGCGCCTTGGACAGGCTCGTGACTCGCTTCTCGAGGCTCGGCGACGCGGCCCCGGACAAAGACGGCGAGCCCGCGCCCGACGCGGCAGCGGAGCGCTTCTCCTTGATCGCGCTAACGACAACCTTCGCTGGGTCCGCCGAAGCGCCGCGATCGCGTCCGGTTTCATCAATGCTGGTCAAGATTTCCGCCCGCTGACGACGCCTAAATTACGCTTCATTCACTATAGACGGTTCCGATGCGTCTGCGAAGACCCGTTCGCGCGGGCGGTCGGAGACGGGAAGGGGGGTCGACTTTTCGTCCTCGTTCCGGCAATTGAAAGCCGAAGCCGGTGAATCGGGGCAATAGAAACAAAGCCCGATCAATCAATCGCGGCGCGCGAGGGAACGCAATGGCGGCCATCGAAGTCGGAGCCCGCTCTGTCGGGCGCACGCTGGAACGATCCTTGCTGGGCGCTGGCCTCGCGACGGCCGCTTGTTTCGGGGCGGCGAAGGGCGGCGGCCACGCGCTGTGGGCGGGAGCCCTGGGGGCGCTGGCGTTATATCTGCTCCAGCCGCGTGATTCGCGGGTTGGCGAACGTCATTATTTCCGCATGGCGGAGGCGATCGTCGACTTTTTCGCCGTCGCTCTCTTCGCCGCCCTTTGCGACCCATCGGGCGTGCTGTGGCGCGCTCCGACCTCATTAGCGGAACTCTTCCGGCTCACGTCGACAGGGGCGGGAACCGCTTCATTTCTTTACCTTGTGGGCGCGATCGCTCTCAAGGGACGCACGCCCCTCGCGCTCCGGGGCGCATTGTTTCTTCTGCCCTTTATTTTTTCGCTTCTGATCTCCCTCGGCTCGCCTGTCGCGCCGGAATTGGGGCGCCTAATTTTCTTCGGGTTTGACGCGCCCGAACTGGCCAGGACCATCGCGGGGCGGTGTTTCATCCTGTTCGTTCTCAACGAGGCGGCGGTCGTCGGAACGCCGCTGGCTTTGGGGCGTTTTCTGCCGCGCGAGTGGCGGCCGCACGGCATGCTGTTTATTTCCGCGCTGTTCGCGGCGACGACGCCAAACATTGCGAGTTCGGTCGCGTTTTATCTGAGCCCCCATCTGCCGACGCCGCTCTCCCAGATCGCGGCCGCGCTCACCGCGGCGGTTGCTCAGGCGGGGCTTTGGGGCGAAACCTATCTCGTCACCCAATCCCTCGCCGGACTGTTGCGCGGTTCGGCGTCGCTGTCGGTCATCGTGCTGGGCGATTGGAAGAGCGGCGCCGAGAAAGGCTTCGTTTATGGCCTCGTTTTCATGGGGTTGCTGCTCGCGGCCAATCTCGTGATCGGCTTTCCGCCCGCGAACGCGCTCCTCGTCGGAACAGGACCGCTCGGCGCCGCGCTGGCTGGAGCCTTGTTGTTTCCGCTGGCGCGCGCAATCGTCGAAAGCACGGATTCGACCTCGCCATTTTTCGGGCGGCTCGAGCATCAATACGCGATTCGCGCCAATTATTTGCGCGGCGTGATCAGCGGCCTTGGGGTCTGGCTGGCGTTCGCGATCCATCTGCCGGACGCCACGGCTCTCGATCGCTTTCTGTTCGGCTGCGTCGTGGGCGTCTTGACTTTCGCTTGCGTCGACGCGGCCATCGACGCTTATGAGTTGCGGCACGGACGCCGTCAACATTTGCGGAGCTGGCGCGTCTATGCTCTCGGCGCCTTGCTTGGAGGACTCGTCGCCGGCGCGGTCGCATGGTATTTGGATAGAGGCCAGTTGTCGACGATCGTCTCCAAATACTTCGCCTATGTCTCGCTCGACTACAAGGCGGACGGAAGGCCAATCAACGCTTACATCATTCGTCCCTTGTTTTCGAAATGGGGCGCCACCGACCTTGGTTTCGCCGATGGCGGCGTCCGTGTTTTTTACGACGAATCCCTTTCTGGCGTCGTTCAATGGGTGTTCGCGGCGCCCTTGTTCTCCATAAATCTGTTTTTCCTCACCGCGCTGGTGCAACGCAGTCTGAAGCCGCTTCGTCAGCTCGCCAGTTTCGAAGGGCTCGATCTCCTGGTCGAGAACGCTGTCCGCGTGCTGCGCTGGGGCCTCTGGATGGCGCCGGTGATCTATTCCTTCCTCAAGGCCGCGCCCGATCCATCCTGGTACAACCAGGATGGGCTGGTGCGAACCGCCGTCGCCACCTGGATGTATTCGGTTCTGCCGGACAATGAATTCCGCAGCTGGAGCCTCGATATCTTCACTGCGCTCTTGGCCTTCGACAGTCTGCGGATTCTGATCTGGTTCGACCATATGGGCCTACGCGTCGCCACGCTGGTCAATCTATCCTTCATCGGCGGCGACATCGCGGACGAGAAGGCCGCGCGCTTTCTGGGCAAGGCGCAAATCAGCCGAGCGATTCCGGAAGGGATCCGTCGTTTCGGCACCTGGGCGCCGTTGCTGCTGCCTTTTTATATTCCGCGCGACGCGGAATGGGACAAAGCCTGGTCCGCCGCCGAACAGATGACCCGTTTACGGCCGCCTTCCTACACATATCTCATTAGCGGATATCTCGTTTACGCTGGGGCGCTGGCCTTGGCGCTGATCATCTTCCTCCTCATTCAGCTCGCGCGCGCGGGCAAGTTCGTTTTGCCGGGCGTGACTGGCCCCGGTGGCGCGCCCGGCTCGAAACCGCTGCAATTGACCAATGGCCTCATTACGGCCGAGTGGTTCGAAGACGGGCAGGGAGCGGCGCGCATCGAAGGCGTGGCGCGCGGAGGACCGCCGATAGATATCACCCGCCGCCCCGACGATCACGCGCATCCCCGCGGCCGATTTATCTTCCTGCGCGAAGGCGATGGGCCTCTTTGGTCGCTTGGCCAGGCGCCCACATGCGGCGTCGCCAGCAAGGCGACCCTCACCCGCGAGGGCGAGAATTGTCTCTTTTTCGCCTGTAGCCAACAGGGATTCGACGTCGAGGCGAAAGTCACGCTCGCGCCCAACGAGACGATCGAACTAACAAGGCTGCGCCTCGTCAATCTCGAGCAGCGCGACCGCAAAGTGACCATCGCCTCCTTGCGCGAATGGGTGATGAACGAAACCGGCGTCGAACTGCGCGACGCCGCCTACAACGCCATTCACATCGGCACGTGGTTCGTGCGCTCGCTCAACGCCGTCTTCGCGCAAAACCGGCTGCTCAAGGGGGGTGCCCGCAGACCGACCGACAGGCGTCTTTCCCCCGAAATCGGCGTTCACGCCATCGGTCCGGCTCCTGGAACAAAAATGCGTCTTCTGGGCTATGAAGACGTGAAATCCCGCTTCTATGGCCTTGGACCCACCAATGCGCCCGACAGTCTTCTTGGCCTCGTCGAACCGCGCGACCCCGAGGACGAGGGGCTGCTTTATGGCTTCGAGCCCTGCGCCAGCCTGAAAATCGAGCTGGAGATCAAAGCAGGCGAGGCCGCCGAAATCATCATCATCGACGGCTGGGCTCGCGATATGGGGACGGCCACCGAAATGGTGGCGCGCAATTTGGGCGTCGCGGCCATCGACCCCGAAATTCTGAACCGCGCGCTGTCGCGCCGTCGCAACCTGCTGCCTCCGCCCACGCCGGCCGAACACAGATTCTCCTTCTCGGACGACGGTAGACGCTTGACCACCGTTCCGGGCACGCCCCGGCCTTTCTCGCATGTCATCGCCAACAGCCATGGAATTGGCGCGGTTCTCACCAACGATGGCGATATTTTTTCGTTCAGTTACAATTCGAGGCTCAACAGCTTCACGCCGTTCCGAATGGGCGAGGGGCGAATGGCCCCGGCGGGGCAGGCGATTTACGTATACGATCTCGCCCGCAAAGACGCCTTCACGGCCACATTCGTGCCGCTTCGGCGCCGCGACGCGGAATATCAGGTCGCCTATGAGCCTGGCGTGGCGATCTACCGCGCGACGCGGGATCAGCTCGAACTGGAATTGACCGTCTTCGTCTCGAAATCCCAGCCTATCGAATTCAAACTGCTGCGCATCCGTAACAAGTCGGACCATGAGCGCCTGCTCCAGATCGTGCCCACGATGGAAATCGTTCTGGGCGAAACGCCGAACGAAAGCCTCGGCAATATCGAAACCAAGACCGAAGAAGGGTTGAAGGCGCTTTATTTCCGCAATCCATGCAATTACTTCGTCCAGGGTTGGGCCTTCGTCGCCACCTCGCTGGACGCGGAATTCGCCGAGACTTCGCGGCGGCGCTTCCTTGGACACGAGGGCCGCAACCCCGCCTTGCCCTATATGGTCGAACACGGCCACCCCGATGCGGGGGCGCCCGAACATCAGCGCAAAGTCGCGGCTTTTTGCGGTTCGATCGACATCGAGGCGGGTGGCGAAGCTCTGGTCGTGCTGGCTCACGGTCAGACCGACTCGCTGGAAAACGCCGAGAGACTGGCCGCGCTCGCCCGCGATCCGGGATACGCCCAGGCGGCTATCGAGGAAAGCAAAGCCTTTTGGCGAACCGAAACCTCGACGCTCCGCATCAAGACCAACAAGGCGGAGTTCGATCGCTTGGTCAACGACTGGCTTCCATACCAATTATTGGCCTCTCGCCTATGGGGCCGCACCGGCCCGGCGCAACGGTCCGGCGCCACCGGCTACCGCGACCAGTTGCAGGATGTCATCCCATTGATCCACCTGGAGCCGGCGCGCGCGCGGTCGCAAATCTTGCTGCACGCCGCGCATCAGTTTCTTGAAGGCGACGCGGTGAAATGGTGGCACCGGGCGCCGAACGGCGGCACCGGCCTTGGCGATCGAACCCACGCCTCCGACCCGCATCTGTGGCTACCCTACGTCACGATTCGCTATGTGAACGGAACTGGCGACACGTCGATCCTCGATTGCGTGGCGCCTTTCCTAGAAGCGCCACTGCTGCCCAAGGATCGGGAAGGTGAAGCCACCGTTCCGCTCACCTCCCGCGACAAGGATACGCTGCTCGGTCATTGCGCCCGCGCCATCGACTACACGCTTGCGCGATTTGGCGAACATGGCCTCCCCTTGATGGGAACCGGCGACTGGGACGACGGCATGGATCAGGTCGGCGCGCGCGGGCGGGGCGAAAGCGCCTGGATGGGCTTTTTCCTGCATGGAATATTACTGGATATAGCTCCGCTCTTCGAGGCTAAGGGAGACGCCAAACGAGCCGCCCGCTATCGGCAGCAGGTGGACAAACTGCGCGAGGCGCTGGATCGCTGCTGGCGCAAGGATCGCTACCTTCGCGCTTTCGCCGACGACGGCGGCGAAGTCTCTCCCATGAGCGCCATGACCTCTTCGTGGCCTGTGCTGTCGCGCGCGGTCGACGATGCGCGCGGTCGCGAGACGATCGAGAACGCGCTCGGGGTTCTGGGCCGGCCGGATCGCATCTTGCTCGTCACGCCCGCCTATACCGAACAATCCCGTCCTTATCCCGGCCGAAGCGCCGATTATCCACCCGGTGTGCGCGAAAACGGCGGACAATATTCGCACGGCGTGTCATGGTTCGTTGACGCCTTGGCGATGCTCGGCGCCAGGGCGCGCGAGCGGGGCGATACAGAGGCGGCTTCAGAGCTTTTCGCTAAGGCTTATCAATGCTGGGCGGCGATTTCTCCGCTCTCGAAATTCGATACGCCCGCAAAGGCTGACATTTATGGCCTGACGCCGCATCAACAGCCGGCCGATGTCTATGAAGGAGAGGGTTATGAGGGCCGAGGCGGTTGGTCCTGGTACACCGGGTCCGCCGCGCGCATGATCTCCGCGGCTTACGCGATGCTCGGACTCGAATTCGAGAACGGAGAACTGAAGCTGCGCGCCGACGCCTTCGATCCAAAGGGCGATCTGAAGCTCGAACGCGTCGTCTATCGCGGAAAGGTGTTTGAAGCGCCTCGCTAGAGCTTTCCGACCAGTCGGAAGCGTCTGGTTGATTAAGAAATCGCGCCAGATTGAAAAAGCTGGTCAAACGGAAGGCGTCACTTGGGGCTCGCCGGCGCGGATTCCTTGACCCGTCAAAGGGATCAACAAGAAACACGGCGCGGTTCGCCTTCGAAAAACACTGGCTTTTTCGCCAGCGGTCCGCCATCTAAGGGGGTGGGCGAAGCATCGCCGTCTTTTCCTTTGTCCGTTCTCATCATAAATGGCGGTCATGCTTATCGACACTCACTGCCATCTTGACTTTCCCGACTTCGCGCCCGAACAGCCGGAGATCGTGGCCAGGGCCCACGCCGCCGGCGTCGGGCGCATGATCACGATTTCCACTCATGTGGCGAAATTCGGGTTTATCGCGGCCATAGCCGAGCGCTACGACAATGTATTCTGCACCGTCGGCACGCATCCCAATCACGCGCTGGACGAGCCCGAGGCGAGCCCCGAGCAACTTGTGGAGCTGGCCAAGCATCCGAAATGCGTCGCTTTCGGCGAGGCGGGCCTGGACTATCATTACAATCACGCGCCGAAAGAAACCGCGGCCCGTGTCTTTCGCAACCACATAGCGGCGGCGCGAATCGCCGGCCTTCCGCTCGTCATTCACACGAGGGACGCGGACGAGGATTGCGCCGCGATTCTGCGCGATGAAATGGGGAAGGGGACCTTTACCGCCCTGCTTCACTGTTTTACCGCCTCGCGGGAGCTTGCAGAAACCGCGATGGAACTGGGGCTATACATCTCTTTCTCCGGCGTCGTCACCTTTAAGAATTCGCAAAACCTGCGGGACATCGCCGCCGCGATTCCGCTTGAGCGCATTCTCGTCGAAACCGATGCGCCGTTTCTGGCTCCCGTTCCTCATCGCGGCAAGCGCAACGAACCCTCCTTCGTCGTGGACACAGCCAGAGTGCTGGCCGGCCTCAAGGGCCTGAGCGAGGCTGATTTCGCCGCCGCGACCACCGCCAACGCGCTGCGGCTGTTTTCAAGAATGCCGCCGCTCGGAGCGGCGGAGATGGCGGCGTGACGCGCTCCGTCACCATTCTCGGCTGTAGCTCCTCGGGCGGCGTGCCGCGAGTCGGGCAGGGGTGGGGCAAATGCAATCCCGCGAATCCTAAAAACCGGCGCCGGCGCTGCTCGATACTGGTCGCACAGGAAAACGCCGGCCAACGCACGAATGTGCTCGTAGACACCTCTCCCGACCTGCGCGAGCAATTGATCGACGCGGGCGTGAAACGCCTCGACGCCATTCTCTACACCCATCCCCACGCCGACCACACCCATGGCGTCGACGACGTGCGCGGGCTCGTCATTCTCAACGGCAGGCGCATTCCGACCTATATGGACGAAGCGACCTCCCGAATGATGACCAACAAGTTCGACTATATCTTTGCGACGCCGCCCGGCAGCTTCTATCCGCCGCTGCTCACCGAACACCGGCTCCATCTCGGCAGACCGACCTTGCTGGAGGGTCCAGGAGGAACGATCGAAGCGACGCCCTTCCGGCTGGAGCATGGCGAAATGGACGCCCTCGGGTTCCGGATCGGGAACATGGCCTATACGCCCGATCTCAACGCCATACCGCCGGAAAGCCAACAATATCTCGAGGGACTGGACCTCTGGATCATCGACGCGCTCCGCCATCAACGCCACGGTTCGCATCTCTCCGTCGGACAGGCGTTCGAATGGATCGAGCGCCTGAAGCCTCGACGAGCCGTCCTCACCGACCTGCACGTCGACCTCGATTACGACGCTCTCGCAGCGATTTGCCCGCCCAACGTTACGCCTGCCTTCGACGGGATGACGATCCAGTTCTGATGGGTTTAGGGAATTTTTCTAATTTCCGCGCCAAGACTGACGATCTTTTCATAGCCGACGCGGCGGACTTGAGTTAGGTTCCATAATATCGATTATGCGAATCGTATATGTGCGCGCTCCAGTATGTGCGCGCTCCAGGCGGCCCTCCGTTAAAACCGCGTCCATAGCGAGGTGACGATCCCCCGTTCGGCGGGTGAATTGATCCCAATGGGAGAATCGATGAAACCGAGTTGAACGGAAAAAGTGGGATCGATGTTATAGACCCCGCTGATCTCGAACTTCTGTACGGCGATGCTGTTTCCGGCGCTCGGCCACAATGAGATTGCGGTGAAGCTCTGCGCCATCACCATGAAATCAGGCCGCAAATGCAAACCGGCGGTCAGGTCGATACGAGCTTCGTCTCCATTCTGTCCCTTGGTGCGGTAACCGAACTGGGCGTCGAAAAAGCCATTGAAGTCGGCAATTTGGACGCCACGAAAGACCTGGAGGCGGACGTCGAACTGCTCGCGCTCCTTCATATCCAAAAATGTCTGCGCGGCCTGAGACGACGCCGCCCGCGCGCTGGCCTGAAGCGAGACGAAGAAGCCGCCAAAATCGCCAATCGGAACGCGGGCGCCAAGGCCGCCAAGACCCAAACCGCTGTAATGCGGGGCGTTGGGAGCCGCCAGCGAAGCCTGTCCGTTAGACCCCTGGAAATTCATTCCGCTGGCTTCCGCAACCACGGTGAGCCAAGAGGCGGCGCCATATTCGACGTAAGCTTGCGTTTCGAACTTTTTGTACGAGGGCGTTTTTATCAGCCTTCCCTGCCCGTCGTATGCGTCGCTGGCGTCGGCGAATGTCGTGGTGACGAGGAGTTGGCCTTCATCCTCCGGCATGAGTAGAGCACTGCACTGCACCGCCCCTGGAAACGCCAGCAGCCCCGAAAACACAAACGCCGACGCCAAACGGTTCGACACGAAAAAACTCTACCCGTAGCGAATTTACGGGTATTAATAGACAATTAACCTTTGATTTTGGCAATCCTTCCCCGAACCTCCCGGTTCGCATCAAGCGCAATGGTTAACGTTCGCCTTGGACGCGCGTCTCGTTTTCGGCGGCTAAACGCTTACTGCCACATCAGGAATTTGGCGCGACTTCCTCTTCCACGAACCTCGGGAAAACGGGAGTTGGAGGAGGCAGAGGGGCGCCGGACTTCAGCGCATGGTCCGCGCTGGCGTGCACGAATTCTCGCATGTCCTCGGGAACGCCGAGCAGGTCGAGCAAGGCGCCCGCCCCCGCCGGAACGAACGCCTGGAGAGGAATCGCCAAGCGCCGCAAGGTCTCGGCAGTCACGTAAAGAATGGTTTCCATGCGCTGGGGGTCGGTCTTTTTCTTGGCCCAGGGCTCCTGACTCGCGAAATAGCGATTGGCCTCGGCGACGACCCGGAAAATCTCGGCGAGCGCATGGTCGGGCCGATAGACGTCCATGGCGCGCTTCGCAATTTCTATCACGCCGCCTGACTCGTTCAGAATCCGGGCGTCTTCGTCCGCGGTGGCATGAAGGCGCGGAACCACCCCCCCGCAATTCTTGGCGATCATCGAAAGCGAACGCTGCGCCAGATTGCCGAGGTCGTTGGCGAGATCCGCATTGATGCGATTGACGATGGCTTCATGCGAGTAATTGCCATCCTGACCGAAGGGAATTTCGCGCAAGAAGAAATAGCGCAGCTGATCGACGCCATAACGCTCGGCGAGTTCGATGGGATCGACCACATTGCCGACGGATTTCGACATCTTCTCGCCGCGGCTGAACAGAAAACCATGCACCACGATCTGCTTCGGCAAGGGCGCATTGGCCGAAAGCAGGAAGGCCGGCCAATAAATGGCGTGAAAGCGGGTGATGTCCTTGCCGATCACATGCGCGTCGGCCGGCCAGAAGCGGACGCGGTCGCCCTGTCCCGTAAGCCAACCAGTGGAGGTGATGTAATTGGTCAGCGCGTCGACCCAGACATACATGACATGGCTCGCGCTGGTTTGGGGGCTCGGCGGAATTGGAATGCCCCAGTCGAATGTCGTGCGCGAGACGGAAAGGTCGGCGAGGCCGCGTTTGACGAAGGCGACGATCTCATTCTTGTAATGTTCGGGCGTGATGAAATCCGGGTTTGCTTCGTAATGGGCGAGCAGCTTCTCGGCATAGGCCGAGAGCCTAAAGAACCAGCTTTCCTCCTCAACCCACTCGACCGGCGCGCCGGTGGGCGAAAATTTCTTGCCGTCGCGCTCGGTCAGTTCGCCCTCGTCGAAATAGGCTTCGTCGCGGACGGAATACCATCCGGCGTATTTGGACAGATAAATGTCGCCGTTCTTCTCCATGCGCCGCCAGATTTCGAGCACGGTCTGCTGGTGGCGTTCCTGCGTCGTGCGCACGATGTCGTCGGCGCGGGCGTCGAGAACCTCGCCCATCCGCTGAAACTGCGCGGCGGTGCGATCGGCGAGTCCCTGTGGCGTCAGGCCCTCCCGCTCCGCCGTCCGTTGCATCTTCTGGCCGTGCTCGTCCATTCCGGTGACGAACAGGACATCGAACCCTTCGAGGCGCTTCCAACGCGCGAAAGCGTCGGTCGCGATGCGTTCATAGGCATGGCCGATGTGGGGCGCGCCATTCGCGTAAGGAATGGCGGTCGTGATCATGTAAGTGGGGCGCTGCGTCATGCGCGGGGTTTAACCCGCTTTCACGCGCCGGAAAAGCGCATAGTCAGCGAACCGGTTCTTGCGGGCGCGCGGTGTCGTCCATGACGCCCATGATCTTGCGAAAGAGTCCAGGTGTCAGGGCCGAAAGCGGATTGACGCGGACGGTCGGCGCCCCAAGCGCACCGGTGACCCGGTAATTGAGGGCGAATACGCCCTCATGCGCGCCGCCGGTGAGGATTTGCCCAAAAACAGGAATGTTGGAAACGAGATTGTTCAATCCGTAGGCGGGGACATAGGAACCGCCAATATCGACTGTCTCTCGCGCGAGATCGACATAGCCGTCGAAACTCAAACCCATCTCCGGCCCCGACATGATGCCGTCTTGAAGCGACAGCCTGCCCTGCGACCAACCGAAATCGGCCTGAAGGCGCGCGACGCGAACCGACTCTGGATCGAATTTATAGCCGCCCTTGTCGTCGGCTCTCGATACGCCCTGCGCCATCAACTGACGCATGGCGGGTTCGTTCTTTAGATAAAAGTCCCGCACATGCACCACGCCGTCGGAACGGCCCTGCCCCAGTGAAATCCTGGCGTTTAGCACGCCCGAGTCCATGCGGCCGTAAAGGTCGAGGAAGGACAGCAGCGCGCCCCCATCGGCGCTGGAGATTTCGATCCGCGGCGCTCCGCCGTCGGCGCGCGTCAGCATGACCGCCATCGGCTCCCGCCCAAAATGACCGGAAAGCGAGAAAACCCTTGGCTTTCCCCCGCGCCGCTCCCATTTGAATTCGACATTGGAGAGGATTTGCTTGCCGAAGCCGGAAACGATAGGCGATTTCAAATCGAGATCGAGATCGTCGAACGAAATCGTTGACTTGCCGCCACCCTGCCCCGGCTTGTCGGCCGCGGTCGAAGTCAGCCCCCGCAGCATCGGCCGCGCGTCCAGATTGACCCCGTGAACCGTGAACTTGAGCGCCTCCGGCCCGCGCTGAATCTCGACGCGGGCGTCGTCTCCCGGGGAAAGCCGAAACTGTGAAAACTTGGCCGACCGGAAAGCGCCCTCCTTGGACAGTTCGACCACGCCGGCGAGTTGTGACGCGCCGGCGTCCAGCGCGAAATGTTCGAGGGTGACGCCATCGGGCCGCTTCATCAACGTGAATTGCGCTTTCGCGGGCTTTCCAGGGGGCTTCACGACGCCGGGCAGGATATTTTCGAGGGACGCGCGCGAAAGATCGAGCTCCACAGGCGTTTCCGCGTCGTTGAAGGGAAGGGTCGTCTTCACCTGCGCCGCAACGGGTCCCGAAACCCCTGGAAGCGCGAACCCCGCCTTGCTGCGCGCGGCGTCGTCGAGAATGACGTTGAGTTGCGCCTCGGTCCTGCTCCCCTCGCCGGGAGCGCGCTTGACGTCGAGTGTCGCCGGTCCGCCAAAAACTTTGCCCACGCCGTTTATCTTCAAACCTGTCGCCCGATCCTCGACAATGTTCAGCGCCGCGCCTTCGAGCCGTTCGGAGCCAAGAAAATGCTCGATGGAGAGATTGGTGGTGTTGGCCTCCACCGCCACCACCGTGCGATTGGGCCGCGCCTTGTCTCCGACTTCGAGATTCGCGTGCAGCCGCCCTTCGATCTGTCCCTTCAATTGCGCGGGCTCGACCGGCAGGCCGACATAAGGCGAAAGACTGGGGATGACTAGAATTTCCGCCACGGCTTCGACGCTGCCGGCCAGGCGCATCTCCATCTCCGCGGGAGACGGCTTCAGGGCGGTGTCGATAATGGAAAAACGCCCCTCGCTTATGTTGATGCGGCGGTTCTGTGGCGTGTCCAGGACGCCGGTCGCGCCATCGAGATTCATTGTCCGCCCGGTCAGGCGTAAATGGGTCGACAGTCCGCTTAACGGAGGCAGGCCGGGGATGAGATCGACAAGGGTCATATTCACGATGTCGGCTTCGCCATGAATCGCCTCGTCTGGCGGAGGCAGTTCGTAACGCATGGCCACCAGGTCGGCTTGAGTGAAATCCGCCTTGAACTCTCCTCGCTTGATGACGCCGCTCGGCTCATGGTCGGTTAGCCAATATCTGACCGGCGCCGCCGAATGCGTCGGCAGGAGCCGAATCAGAGCCGCAATCTGAGAGTTCTCGAAGGAAAGCTCATAGGCGACATGAGGATTACTCGCCCATTCTATCGTGGCGGAGCCGGTCACGTTGACGTCGGGCGCGGAGAGTTCGAAGTCCCTCGCTTCAAATTTTTTCCCTGCGAGCGAGAGTTGCAGGCGGATGTTCGAACGGTCGAGGCGAAGCGGTTGCTGTCCCGCCCTCTCCGGGCCGACCATCGCCGGTTTGGCGAGACGCAAAGAGGCGACCCAGAGATCGGACGCGGCGCCGGCCTCGATCAGCGAGGTCTCTGGCGGCGGCGGCGCTATGTCGCCCTCGAGCGTCATATCGAGCGAGCCGGTCTTGATCTGGACCGGGGATATGATGAACTGGCGGCCGGCCTTGTCCCAATGCGCCGCGACCGAGACTTCGTCGATCATCACGGGCTCGAAGTCAGGCTCGTCCAACCGGAAATAGCCGTTCCCCAGACGCACGGCGCCGCTGGCTTCGGCGACGCGCCCGTCGGCGCCAAGGGCGAAATGTAATTTCGTCGACAGATGCGCATCCGTGTCGAAGGGCAGTTTGCGCAGACCGCCCAGCAACATGATGTCGTCCAGGGTGAATCCTTGCGCTTCCGCGTCGAAGTCCCGCCGTGACCCCGGCAGCCCGTGAGCCGAAGCCGTGATGGCCCAAAGGCGCCCCGCCGTAGTGGCCCCCAGGTTGAACTTCATGCCGCCAGGGCTTTTGTCCAGGCTCAGCGTGAGATTGTCGTAGCTGATGACCCGACCGACCGTGCGGTCGTCGATCACGAGACGGCCGTGAGAAACCCCCACCCTGTCGACGGCGCCGATGACGCTATCGGGGCTCGTCGCCAAATCGCTCAGCAGTCTCAACGCCCCTCCCGCGCGCGCCAGCAGCTTGGCCCCCTCCGGCGGCAGATTGGACGAGGGCGTGGTTGCCTGATCGGGCGCCGGAGGCGCGAGCGGAACCGCCTCTTGCGGGGACGTTCCGGCGGAAATCGTCACCTTTCCGTCGGCCATGAGCGAGAGACGCAACTCGAGATCGAGCATCTCCAATCGGTGCGGCTTGATCCGCCCGGCGAGCAATGAGCGCAAATCAACCGAAATCACGGCGCGGGGAGCAACGACGATAAGGCGGCCGTCGGATTTTACCGAAAGCCCCTCGATGGTTAGCGTCGGTCCGTGATCGGTATTCGCGATCGCGACGCCGCGCAGCCCGAAAGCGTAGCGACCGCCGTAAAGCTCGTCGAGAGAATTGACGATCGTCGGCGCCAGCCAGTCGAAGCCAATAGGACCGCGACAAAGAGCGACCAGAAATACGCCGACGGTCATGCTCAGCGCGAGCAGAACGCCAATTCCAACGTTACGAGCCCCGCGAACGATCCGCCGAGCCCCAAGCGAGAGATGCGGCCTTCGCAACCGCAACCCGGTCACCCCGATTCGCGCGGGTCTCTCGTCTTCGCCGCCGGCTTGCTGTTCTATCAATCGTCCCCGCTATAAATCCCTTGCCGCGCCTTGCAGTATATCTTCTTCCGCGACGGCTGGGCCAAAACGATGGCGCAAATGAGCCCGACGCAAAAAATCGGGCTTCCTCGGCCTAGCTTTGGCGCTTGCCTTAAGCGCGCGGCTTTGCAAACTGGAAATACGATAGGACGTCTCCTCGGGAAGGGAAAGCGCAATGACCACCACAACGACGGCCGCTCTCAACGAAGGCGACGCGGCGCCGTTTTTCAAGCTTCCGGGCGCCGCCGGCGAAACCGTGTCTCTCGCCGACTTCCAGGGGAAAAAACTGGCGCTTTATTTTTATCCCAAGGACGACACCTCCGGTTGCACGAAGGAGGCGATCGAATTCAACGGCTTGCGCGAAGAATTCGCGAAAGTGGGAACCACGATTTTGGGCATGTCTCCCGACTCGCCGAAAAGTCACGACAAATTCCGCGCGAAATACGAACTCGCGATACCCCTTGCCGCCGACGAGACCAAGGAAGCTCTGACGGCATATGGCGTCTGGGTTGAGAAAAGCATGTATGGCCGCAAATATATGGGCGTAGAGCGCACGACCTTTCTTATCGGGTCGGATGGAAAGATCGCTAAAATATGGAGAAAAGTTAAAGTCCCCGGACACGCCGAAGCGGTTCTCGCCGCGGCCAGGGCGCTGTAACCGGGCCGCCTGCTCTTTATCTCCTCACATAACAAAGACGACGGCGACTTTTTCTTAGTTCTACTGCGTCATGAACGAATCTGTTGGCGGTTTCGTCATTGCGAGCCGAAGGCGTGGCAATCCAGGGGGGCTGGCGTTGCTCTGGATTGCTTCGCTGCGCTCGCAATGACGGGCCGCGATCCAGCGGGCCGACCCACGCCGTCATTGCGAGCCGAAGGCGAAGCAATCCAGGGGGGCTGGCGTTGCTCTGGATTGCTTCGCTGCGCTCGCAATGACGGGCCGCGATCCAGCGGGCCGACCCACGCCGTCATTGCGAGCCGGAGGCGTGGCAATCCAGCGGGGCTGGCGTGGCTCTGGGATTGCTTCGTCTCGCTCCCAATGACGGGCGCTGGCCCGGCCCCAGGCCGCTTCGTGACGCAGTAGAATTAGTGCGCTGTCGGCGAAGCGCCTTTCTTCGCCAACAGCTTCTCGACTTCGTCCGCCCCTTTACGCGCCGAAGCGAGATCCGGCTTGAGCTTTAGAGCCGCTTCATAGTCCAGCTTGGCGTGATCGAGATCGTGCTTGCCCCGATAGGCGTTGGCGCGGTTGACGAAAGCCGAGGCGTAAGTCGGGTCAAGCTTTATGGCGGCGTCGAACGCGGCGATGGCGCGATCGTAATCGCCCTTCCCATGCAAGGCCAAACCCAAATTATTTTGGGCTTGGGCTGATTTGGGGTCCAACCTGGCGACTTCGGTTAAATCGGCCTCCGCGCGGACGTAATCCTTTTTGGATTGGAAGAACGCGCCCCGGGCGCTCAGCGCGGCCGTGGAATGTTTGTCGTATTTCACCGCCTCGTCGAGATCGGCGAGTTCTTTTTCCAAATCGCCCTTTTGCCTCCAGGCGATGGCTCGCGCCACCAGGACCCCGACATCCCTTGGCGCCAATTTCAACGCCTCGCCGTAGTCGGCGATCGCGCGATCGAGGTCCCCTTTAAGGCTGAACAACTCGCCACGACCGAGATACGCGGAGGCGTCCTTAGGGTGCGAGGCGATCGCCGCGTCATAGTCTTTGAGAGCGTTTGCGTAATCGCCTTTCGCCCTGTACGCCCCCGCGCGCTGGCTTAAAATCGCGCTGGAGCCTGGATCGAATTCGAGAGCCTTGCTGTAATCCGAGATCGCGTTGTCCCAATCGCCTTTCAATCGATAGGCGCCAGCGCGATTCGCATAGGCCGCGAGTTTGTTGTGTTTCGACTCTTGCGAAATCTTTTCGATCACCGATGAGCAACCGGAAATTCGCCCTTCCACGTTCCCGCCGCGACAATCGGACCACGCATCCTTCGCTTCGCCCAACGATGCCGTGGTGAAAAAAAAGGCGGCGATGAGCGCTGCCCGGGAACAAGACAAAAGCATGGGCATTCACCTGAAGAGGGCGCCGACTGCTAAAGACGACTATTTTTATAGCTTATAAATTGCGGCTATGCGGCGCAATAAGATTGTTCGCAAAAAAGCGCGCTGGCTCCGACGACGCCGGAGGTCGCCGAATAGGTCCGTTAGCCAAACGTTTTCGTGCGCTCGCAACGCGCAAGCGTCTCGGCGTTCGTTAAAATTGGTTAGCTATTTATTAGTGTTGACCGCAACTGGAACCGGTTGCGAATCAGTGTGGAATCATATTTTAAGTCTAAGGGTTATCTGATTTTTGCGCGCCAGTGTGGGGTGTCAGGATCGGCGGCGTCGCGGGGAGCGGCGTCCGTCCAGTTCCAAGCGCCAAGGTCGGATGAGCGGCCTTAAAGCGCATTCCGTTCGAGCGATAGGAAATCGGTCAAAATCAAGACGCTCGAGTAAGCTTCCACGTTCGTGCTGGAGGATCAAATGCTGGCAAATAAATTCGAATTCGTCCGCGATGAACAAAAAACGGCGGACCCGATTAACTTGCAGGACTTGCAGCGGAAATTATACGCGAGTTTGGAAAAGAACCGCCAAGAAGATTGCGCCGCCTCCCGACCCGATCTGCCCGCCGCGCTCGAACTCATCTCCAAAGTCGCGGGAGCGCTGGATCTGATGGAAAAGCGCGCCAGAGATATCGAATCCTGGGCTCTTTCGACCATCCAGCAACTTCGCGGCGAGCTTGTCTCCGTCGAGAGTAAAGCGGCGGACTACGAGGGCCTGGTGCGCGAGACCGAACAAGTCGCGCGGGAGCTTCAGTTCAAATTGACCGCGGCCGAGCAGCGCGCGGCTCGCGCCGAGGAACGCGTGTCTCGCGCCGAAGAACGCTCTGAAAGAGCGGAAGAAGAAGTGCGGAAGGCGGAGACGCGCGCATCGCGGTCCGAGGAGCGCCTTTCCCGCGTTGAAGCAGCATTGAAAAAATCGGAAATCAGAGCGCAGCGCGCCGAAGAACGCATCGCCCGCGCTGAAGGGCGTGCATCGCGCGCCGAGGAAAGCGCCGCCAACACCGAAGCGTTGCTGGAGCATATCCACGATGTGATCACGAAGAACCTCTCCTCCGCGGTGGGCGTTCTGGGGAAACTAAATCCCGACGCCGATGTCGTCGCCGAACTGAACAAAAAGGTCGCCGCCCTCTCGGTTCGCGATATTTGAGAAGGTGGGATCGTCAGGCTCTCGCTTGAACGATCCTTTCCTAAGCAGGCCCCGGTTATCCGTCGCAGGAGGCGATGAGGCTCGAGCCCGGTCGGGGCAGAGCCGCCGTCGCGCGCCGTTCCCGTCGAAAATCCTTGCCTTTTTGGGCTGTCATGATGTTAGAAGCATAGGCGCGCGAAAATTTTCACCACCGCGTGACGCGGTTTTTCTATAAGTCGCGAAAAAACATCAGTTTCAGGGAGGCGGCCAACCGGCCGGCATTCCTCAAGGGGAACCCGATGCCCGAAGTCATCTTCACCGGACCGGCAGGCAGGCTCGAAGGCCGCTTCCACCAGTCCGCGACCCGCGGCGCGCCCATCGCCATCGTGCTGCATCCGCATCCGCAGTTCGGCGGGACGATGAATAACCAAATCGTCTATCACCTTTACTACGCTTTCGCGGAGCGCGGCTTTTCGGTGCTTCGCTTCAACTTCCGGGGCGTAGGCCGCAGCCAAGGCTCTTTCGACCACGGCGCGGGGGAGCTTTCCGACGCTGCGGCGGCGCTCGACTGGGCGCAGGCCGTGAACCCGGAAGCGCGCGCCTGCTGGATCGCGGGGGTTTCCTTCGGTTCCTGGATCGGGATGCAGCTACTGATGCGGCGACCCGAAATCGAGGGTTTCGTGTCGGTCGCGCCTCCCGCCAATCGCTTCGACTATTCGTTCCTCGCCCCCTGCCCTTCGTCAGGTCTGTTCATTCACGGCGATCAAGATCGCGTGGCCCCGCTCAAAGAAGTCACCGGCGTGATCGAAAAGCTGAAAACTCAAAAAGGGATCGCTATCGAGCACGCCGTGGTGAAAGGCGCAAATCACTTTTTCGAGGACAAGATCGACCCCCTGATCGCGGAAGTCGACGCCTATCTCGACAGGCGGCTGGGCAATCCGCCGCGGATTTCCATTCCGGCGCGCAGCGATTGAGGCGCTAACCCGTCTTCGTCAGCGCGGGGATGATCTGCTCCTCTATCGCTTCTCGGTCGAGGGGGCCGAGAATCGAAACCTCAATGGTAGGCCCCGGCGCGATGACAAAGGTGGCCGGGACGCCGCGCGCGCCCAGCGCCCGTTGCAGATAGGCATGGCTGTCGGCGCCAACCGCGCGAAAAGGATCGCCATGTCGCGCCAGGAAGTCTCGCGCATGTTCCGGCTCGTCCTTGACGTCAGCGCCATAGATTGGCGCGAGATCGCGTGCGGCCAAATCGACCAGCAGTTCATGCTCTTCGCGGCAACTCGGACACCAGCTCGCCCAGAAATTCAATATGGAACGACGGCCGGCCAGATCGGCGCTGGAAAAGCCTGGCGTCGCGGACCCGTCCGCTCTCGTTAGGCCAGGCACCGCCGCGAGTGCGAAATCCGCCAGCCGGAAAGGATTGAAGAGACGCGCCGACATATCCTTTCGCGCCCAAAACTGAGCCACGACGACGGCCCCCGCGCCGACGACGGCCCCTCCGGCCGCGCCAAGGATGAACCGCCTCCTGGAAGCCCAGACCTCATGTTGCGATGCAGTATTTTTTATCTCTTCTTTCATGGCGCTTCCGTCTGCCTCCATTGAGGGCGTAGCTTCAAGCCGATTTCTACCTGGGCTGAGTTCACACTCTCCCTTTCGCCAACACACCGCCCCTCATTGGCTCGGGGACGCCCGTCGTCGTCGGATAGGTCAAGGCCTTTCCTTCCAATACACGCACCGCGAGAAATCCGAACGCCTGGGCCTCGAGAAAATCCGACGACCATCCGACGACGTCGGCCGTCGTCACCTTGCAAGGAAGGCGCGTGACCAACTCCCGAACAAGGATCGGATTGCGGGCGCCGCCGCCGCAAACGATCAGGAGCTGGGGCTCCTTCGGCAAGTGAGGAAACAGCCTGAGCACTGATGCAGCCGTGAAAGCGGTCAGCGTGGCGGCGGCGTCCTCAGTTGAGAGATTACGTATTATATCAAGTGAAAAAGAGTTTCTGTCTAAAGACTTTGGAGGCGATACTTCAAAAAATGGATGAGCTAATAACCGCAACAAGGCGGCTTCGTTGACACGGCCCCGCGCGGCCGTATGACCATCGCGGTCGATCGGCGCGCCGGTGCGCTGGAACATCAAATCGTCGATCAGAGCATTGCCCGGTCCGGTGTCGCAGGCGATGGGTTCGCCGGATTCGGAAATGAAGCTGACATTGGCGACGCCGCCGATATTCAACAAAGCGACCTCGCCGCGCAGTCCGCCCGCCACAACCAGAGCGCGATGAAAAACCGGGACGATGGGGGCCCCCTCTCCGCCGGCGGCGATATCGGCCGCCCGAAAATCGTAAACGACATCCATGCCGAGCCGGGCGGCCAAATTGGGTCCATCGCCGATCTGGATCGTCAAACGTTGTTTTGGGCGGTGCAACACAGTTTGGCCGTGAAAGCCAACGACGGAGATGCTCGCGGGATCGATCGAATGGTCGCGTATGAGGCTCTCGACCGCGTCAGCGTGCCGATCGGTGACCATTCGTTCGGCGAAGGCGAGCACGCCTGGCCGGGCGTCGCGATCCTCCAAGGTCGCGGCCTCGGCCAAGGCGCCGCGCAAAAGGGCGCGATCGGCGTCCGAATAGGGAAACGCCGCGGCGGGACCGAAACTGACCGTCGCTTCGCCATCCGTTTCGATAAGGGCTGCGTCAACCCCGTCCATCGAGGTTCCAGACATAAGACCAATGGCGCGATATGTGGACAACGCGATGCTCCTGCCCAGGCCGCCGAAAGCTCAAGTGGCGCTAAAAAAAACTTTATCGGCGTGCGCGACGCCGGTTCGAGCCGTCGACCGCCATCCGCGCGCGAATTGCTTCCGGCGACCGCCTCGACCTCTAGTATAGCGCAGCTTCACCGCTTCTTGAGGATTTCGCCGGCGTCGCACGTCGGCTTGGTCAATTTTTTCGATGAATGACTACGTTAGGCGAGAAAATCTCTGGCCAAAAGGCGGGGACTTCTGATAGAAGTATCGACGCGCGGGACAATATGGCATTCAACAGGCACATCCCCATCAGATTAATTCGGACGCCGCCGCGTGCCGAAGGTCTGCGCTTGGGCGTATTGCATATGGCATAGCGGTCTTGCCGTTTTTGGCGGAGACGAGCAGGTAGACATGAGCAAAGGTAAGGATTTCCGGGGGCCGAGGAAACGCGGTTTCGACGACGACGGCCCGTATAATTACGATTCCCCGAGACCGGCCCGGCAGCAAAGGAGCCCCTTCGGCGGCGGGTTTTCCGATATGCCGCCAGCAATGGCCAGCAGCGAGCCGGCGATTGACGCGGTCGTCAAATGGTTCAAGTCCGACAAGGGCTTCGGCTTCGTGGAACTCGCCAATGGCACGGGCGACGCCTTTCTCCATATCGGCGCCGTGCAGTCAGCCGGCTATGACGCTCTACCTCCAGGCGCGAAGCTGAAGGTCCAAGTGACCAATTCCGTGAAGGGTCAGCAGGTCGCGCGTGTGCTGGAAGTCGATCTCGCAGGAGCGACCGAGCGCGCGCCTCCGCCACCGCGCAGCGGCGGCTTTGGCGGCGGCGGCTTCGACGCTCCTCGTCCACCCCGCCGTCAGGCTCCGGACCCGTCCACCGCCGTGACTGTCGCCGGAAAAGTGAAATGGTTCGACGAGACCAAGGGATATGGTTTCGTGCAATCCAACGATGGGGGCAAGGACGTCTTCGTCCATATTTCGATCCTCACCCC
Source organism: Methylocystis sp. KS32 (assembly GCA_002862095.1). Lineage (GTDB taxonomy): Bacteria > Pseudomonadota > Alphaproteobacteria > Rhizobiales > Beijerinckiaceae > Methylocystis. The sequence goes on from PHSQ01000002.1 coordinate 177,672, forward strand.
TTCTGGCGTGAGCACCCTTGCCGAGGGGCAACCGGTCACGATGCAGGTCGTGGACACTCAGAAAGGCCGCGAGGCGCTGTCGATCACGATCGATTAGACAGATCCAGACCAAATTTTACGCCGCGAGGCCGAACAGGCTTCGCGGCGTTTCTTATAGCCGTTAGAGCCCTTTCCGTTCGAACGATAAGAAATAATTTAAAATCAAAAGATTGAAGCGAATTCTTATCAAAAAAGTCTATCAAGTTTTTTGGATTTTGCTCGAGCGCTTTCCGACCAGACGGAATCGTCTGGTCGATTAAGAAATCGCTCCAGATTCAAAAAGCTGGAGCAAAATCAGAAAAACTCTATCAACTTTTTCGGATTTTGCTCGAGCGGCGTCGGAACAGGACTTCTTCATGAGCATCAATCGTTTAATCGAGATCATGGCCCGTCTCCGCACGCCGGGAACCGGCTGCCCTTGGGATTTGGAGCAGAACTTCTCGTCCATAGCGCCCTTCACCATCGAGGAAGCTTACGAAGTCGCCGATGCGATCGAGCGTGGCGACATGGAGGATCTCAAGGAGGAGTTGGGCGATCTCCTGCTCCAGGTAGCGTTCCATGCCCGAATGGCCCAAGAAGCGGGATTATTTGGCTTCGACGACGTAGCCCAAACGATCTGCGAAAAGCTGGTGCGAAGACATCCTCACGTCTTCCAGACGAAAGAGTCCCTGACCGCCGAGACCGTGGTCGCCAAGTGGAGCGACATCAAGGCGCGCGAAAAGGCGGAGCGCGTCGCCCAAAAGACGGTCGATGGCGAGGAAACGGCGGCGGAGAAAGGCACGCTCGATGGCGTGCCCCTTCCCCTCCCCGCGCTCACTCGCGCCGTAAAGCTGCAACAAAAGGCGGCCAAAGTCGGGTTCGATTGGAAGGATACGCGGCTCGTGCTAGAAAAGCTGCGCGAGGAGACGGCGGAAGTGGAGGCGGAACTGCCCTTCGAGGCCGGAGCCGCGCCTACAGCCGAACTTACGGAAGAAGTCGGCGACTTGCTTTTCGTCGTCGCCAATCTCGCGCGACACCTGAAAGTTGACCCCGAGCAGGCGCTTCGCGGCGCGAACGCTAAATTCGAACGGCGATTTCGCCACATCGAAACCCGGCTCGCTGCCGAGGGAAAAACGCCCGTGGAGGCGACCCTGGAGGAAATGGAGGCGCTTTGGGTCGAGGCCAAGCAATCCGGGAAGCGCGCGTAAATTACTCAATTGAAGAAGAGATCGAGGCATGAACTCAGAGCGGACTTTCGACAGATACAGCGCGACAGCCCAGTTTTTCCATTGGATGTCGGCGCTGCTCGTGGCCATAGCCTGGACGCTTGGTCAGACCCGCGACGACTTCGCCCGCGGCGAACCTCGCCGCCTGGTGGATTTCGCGCATGTGAGTTCCGGTCAGATCATTCTGACATTGCTTCTCCTTCGGCTCATTTGGCGCCTTGTCTCGCCACCGCCTCCAAAGCAACTGACGTCAGCGGGCGTCTGGGGCGTTCGCGCCGCGAACCTGGCTCAGACTCTCCTCTACATATTGCTTTTGGCCGCGCCCGCGGCAGGCGTCATCACGCTGTTCGCCGAAGGCAAGCCGCTGCCGCTCTTTGGCCTCGCCACGGTCCCCTCGCCTTGGATCAAGGACAAGGCTCTGGAGCACACCGCCAAGGAAATCCACGAATGGTTGGCGAATGGCCTCATCCTGATCGCCCTCCTGCACGCTGGAGCGGCGCTCACCCATCATTTCCGTCTCAAGGACGACACGCTAAGGCGTATGCTGCCAAGGTGGATCGGCTAGATGGCGCTTTCCAACCGGACGGAATCGTCGGGTCGATTAAGAAATCGCTCCAGATTCAAAAAGCTGGAGCAAAATCTAATCGAAAAAGTCTCTCAACTTTTGCGGATTTTGCTCCAGGATAGGCTCCGAGAAAGCGAAGTGGCTCTACCCGGCGATTGTCGCCGCGGGAAAGCGCCTCGCCAATTCGCCGTAGCGCTCGGGAGCGACACGGACCAGCAATTTTAGATCGCCTTCCGGCGTCGGCTCCCGCTGTAATATTTCCGCATGGGCGTAAGCCCACGCCAGACCTTCCCCATCGGCCCGGTTGAGCGTCAAAGCCAGAGTCACTCGCCCGCCCACGAGCAGTTTTTCCACGCGATCGAGCAACGCGTCCAGCCCCTCCCCCGTCAAGGCGGAAACCAGCGCCGGGCGCTCCGCGCCGGGCTCCCTCCGGGCCGATAGCCGAAGGCTTTCCAGACGCGCTGGCTCGAGCGCGTCAATCTTGTTCCATACATCGATCATCGGCTTGCGGTGCGAGCCCGTCAGTCCCAATTCCTCCAGAATTTTTTCGACGTCGCGACCCTGCGCTTCCCAGTCCTCGTGCGAAATGTCGCGAACATGCAGAATGACGTCGGCCTGCGTCACCTCCTCAAGAGTGGCGCGGAAGGCCGAGATCAGCATCGTCGGCAGATCCGAGATGAACCCCACCGTGTCCGAGAGCAGCGCCTTGGCGCCGTGCGGAAGCTTTATCTGCCTCAGGGTCGGATCTAGGGTCGCGAACAGAAGGTTCTCCGCGAACACGCCGGCGTTGGTCAGGCGATTGAAAAGGGTCGATTTACCCGCGTTGGTGTAGCCGACCAAAGCGACTAACGGATAGGGAACGTCTCGCCTCACCTTGCGATGCAAGGCCCGGGTGCGCTTGACCTTATCAAGCTCATGCTCGATCCGGCGCATCCGTTCCTCGATCAAGCGCCGGTCGGTCTCGATCTGGGTCTCGCCAGGGCCGCCGAGAAAGCCGAAGCCGCCGCGCTGACGCTCAAGGTGGGTCCAACTCCGCACCAGTCGCGACTTTTGATATTCGAGATGCGCGAGTTCGACCTGCAAGGCGCCTTCCCGGGTGCGCGCGCGCCGACCGAAAATCTCCAAAATCAAGCCGGTCCGGTCGATGACCTTGGTGTCCCAGGCCTTCTCCAGATTGCGTTGCTGGACTGGAGAAAGCGGGCAGTCCATCGTGACAAGCCCGATTTCCTCCGCCTTCACGATCTCCGCGATTTCCTCGACCTTGCCTTTGCCCATGAAGGTCGCCGGACGAACCTCGTTGAGGCTGACGAGAATCTGTCCGCGAATATCCAGGTCTATGGCGAGAGCAAGGCCCGCCGCCTCCGCCAGTCTGGCGTTAGGATCGCGAACATAGACTTCCTGTGTCGGGCGAGTGGAATAAGGGCCAATCACTAACGCTTTGGTCCGGGAACTTTGGTTTTTTCCGGAAGCCTTTGATCGAACTATTTTTTCTATGCTCACCCCTTCCCAGGCCTTTCCTTTGTCGCTGGCGCGCCCGTCGCGAATGGCACGGCTATGCGCCGAAGACACATAACATAGGGTTGGGAACCTCGGGTTGAAGGCTCAACGCTTTTCCACCGCGGCCTCGCCCTCTTCCCCCCCCGGCTCGAACATATGGATCGGATGAGCTGGCATTATGGTGGAGATCGCATGTTTATAGACGAGTTGGGAGTGCCCATCGCGCCGAAGCAGAAGGCAGAAATTGTCGAACCAGGTGACAATTCCCTGAAGTTTAACGCCGTTGACCAGGAAGATTGTGAGAGGAACTTTGTTTTTTCTTACGAAATTCAGAAAAGTGTCCTGCAGGTTCTGCGCGCGCTCCGACATCGGCTGTCCCGTTCTTCTTTGTTGAGCGGCGACCATTCGCCCGCCGCCTCGAGTTCGTTGCCTCGATTCTAAGTCATGTTTTTCTATTAGAGCGCGAGCGCCGTCCCGGCGCAAGGCGGTCGTCGAGCTTTCTTGCCGAAAGGCTCGACGTCGCTCGCCGCTTGACGGGGCGATACGCCGGGGAATTTGGCGCATCAGCCCTCCCGCGCAGCGGGATTTACTCTATGGAAAGCGACTTGAGCTTTCTGTGCAGCGCGGAGCGCTCCATTCCAATGAATTCTGCGGTTCGAGAAATATTTCCCGAAAAGCGGTTGAGCTGCGCGATCAAATATTCGCGCTCGAACACTTCTCGCGCCTCGCGCAGCGGCAGGCTCATCAGTTTTTCCCCCCGCACGCCCGCCGGGGTGGAGGGCACGAGTTCTCCCACATCGGGCGGCAGCATTTCGGCGGTGATCTCCGTCGTCGAATCGCCGAAATTAAGAATCATGAGCCGTTCGACATTATTGCGCAACTGGCGGATATTGCCTGGCCAGTCATGCAGTTGCAGAACGGCGAGCGCATCCTCGCTGATCCGCCGACGCGGCATGCCCGACGCCGCCGACATGCTTTCCATGAAATATTCGATCAACTCCGGAATATCCTCGCGTCTCTCGGCCAAGGAAGGAACGCGAAGCGGTACGACGGCCAGTCGGTGAAAAAGATCCTCGCGCAGCGTTCCTTCCTCCATCGCGAAGCCTAGATCCCGCGCGGAAGAGGAGATGATGCGCACATCGACCTCGACCCGCTGCATTCCGCCCACGCGCTGGAAACTCTGATCGACAAGCACGCGCAGAAATTTGGCCTGCGTATCCTTGGGCATGTCGGCGATTTCATCGAGAAAGAGCGTGCCGCCATGAGCCTCCTCGAGCGCCCCGGTCTTCTGCACGCCATTTGGCCCCTCCAGGCCGAAAAGCTCCATCTCCATGTTTTCCGGAGTGATCGTCGCGGCGTTTATGACAACGAAAGGCGCGCCCGCGCGCACTGAAGCCTCGTGAATGCAGCGCGCGGCCAGTTCCTTGCCGACGCCGGGAGAGCCGGTGATGAACACCCGCGAATTGACCGGGGCGACCTTCGCGATCGTTTGCTGCAATTGGTGGGCGGCGAGCGAACTGCCGACGATACGGTCCTGCGCGCCCGCGCGCTGACGTAGAGCCGAAAGTTCTCTGCGCAGTTGAAAAGCCTCCAGAGCGCGTTCGGCCACCAAAATCAGCCGGTCCGCCTTAAATGGCTTCTCGATAAAGTCGTAAGCGCCCATGCGGATAGCGGTCACCGCTGTCTCGATGTTGCCGTGACCCGAAATCATCACCACCGGCAGACTGGCGTGCTGTTTCTGGATCGCCTCGAGCACCTGGAGACCGTCAAGGCGCGAGCCCTGAAGCCAAATGTCGAGAAAGACCAGATGCGGGCGGCGGGCGGCGATGGCGACGAGAGCTTCGTCGGCATCCTTCGCCGTGCGGGCGCCGTGGCCCTCGTCGCTCAAAATGCCGGCCACAAGCTCCCTGATGTCTTCTTCGTCGTCGACGATAAGAATATCGCTCGCCATTACGCCCCACTCTTTTCGCTCTCGACCGCCGTCGCTTCGCTGGGCGCGACGACGTCCCGCCCTGCCGGTTTAGCCACTGCGGGCACCATCAGCCGCACGCAAGCGCCCCTGCCATTCGGCGCATCCAGCAACTCCAGCCTTCCCCCGTGATCCTCAATGATTTTGGCGACAATCGGCAAACCAAGCCCAGTCCCTTCCGCCCGAGTCGTCATATAGGGCTCGAGCAGCCGTTGCCGGTTCGCCGCGGGAAAACCCTTGCCATTGTCTATAACGTCAAGCTCCACCATGTTCTCATGCAGACGCAATGAAATACGCACCAGCCCTTTTTCGATCTGCTCACCCTTTTCTTGCTGCTTTTCATGCTGGGCGGCTATGCCTTCGATCGCATTCTTAACGATGTTCTGGAGCGCCTGCGACATAAGCCGACGATCGAACATCGCATAAAGGCCCGACTTCGGCAGGTCTTCCGCGATGTCCACGTCGGAGTTGCCGACGCGCATCAAGAATCCAACCTGTCGAACGCATTCGCAAAGATCGTCCGGCACGAGACGCGCCTTCGGCATCCGCGCGAAGGAGGAGAATTCGTCGACCATTCGCTTGATGTCGTCGACCTGACGCACGATCGTGTCGGTGCATTGATCGAAAATATCGCGGTCCTGGACAATGAGCCTGCCGTATTTACGCTTGAGCCGCTCGGCCGACAATTGAATCGGAGTCAGGGGATTCTTGATTTCATGGGCGATGCGCCGGGCGACGTCCGCCCAGGCCGAACTACGCTGCGCCGCCACGAGATCGGTGATGTCGTCCAGCGTGACGACGAAATTGAGTTGTTCCTCGACGCTCCGCGCCGACGTTACCCTAACATTATAGGTTCGTTCGCTAACGCCGCGTTTGATCGTGAGTTGGCTTTGAATGGCGCGCGGAAACACCTCGGTCGCGTCTTTCAAAAGGGGGATGATTTCCGGCATCGCCTCATGGGCTCGAGCGCCGACCCCGGCGCCGCGCAAAAGTTCTTCCGCCGAGCGATTGACGACGTTGATCGTTCCCTGGGAGTCGACGCCCAGAACGGCGGCGGGAACGCCCGCCAGCACCGCCTCGGTGAATTCGCGGCGTTCGTCGTTGATGCGATTGGCCTCCAGCAGCCTGCTCTGCTGGAGATTCAGCTCCGTGGTCATTTTGTTGAAGACGTCGCCGAGGCGCGCCATTTCGCCATGAGAGCGGTCGACGTCGACCTGCACGTTCAGATTGCCCGCCGAGACCTGATCGGTCGCGGCGATCAGGGTGCGGATAGGAGCGACGAGGCGATTTGCGAAATCGAGACCGACCCAGACCGACGCAAGCAGCATCATTGTGGTTAGCAGCGCGTACATCGTCACGAAGGCCCGTTTGACCCGCACGCCGAAGGCCTCGAACGCATCGTAATTATTGATCAGGATCTCGGCCTGCTGCGGAAACTCCACCGCGAAAGGGTCGATCGCGCGCGTAACATAGAGAAAGGTGTCGGGAAAGGAATTCAGGGCTCGGATCGCGACGAAGGTCTTGTCGTCGTCGATCAAGAGGCATAGTCGCTCGCCTTTTCTGGCGTTGTCGAATTCGGTTTGCGGTGGGGCGATGATGATCGCCGAGGCGGCCCCGGAGATGTCGACGCGATCGAGAATTTCGCCAGTTGGCTTGAGCAACGCGGCCGCCGAAAAGCCGAGGAACCGCGCCCTCTTTGCGAAATACTGGTGAAATCTCACCCGGTCGACAATGAAGAGGCCGCTGGCGTCGTCGAGGTCGGACGCCGTGAGTTGCGCCTCTTGCAGCAACGCGCCGCATTGCGTCTCGCGAAAGACTCTCGCCGCTTCGGCCGTATTGTGCACGAACCCTTTGAGATTGGCCATGATGGCCGGGTTCAGCGCGCGATCGAGGCTCACAGAGCCAACGACAGCCAGCACCAGCGCCGGCACCAGCGCGACCACGGAAAAAAAACCGACAGTCCGCATGTGCAGCCGCGCGGCGGCCTCGCCCGCCCGCCACGCCTTGAATAGCGTCCAGGACTGGCTGAACACCATCGCGGCAAGGACGACGAGCGCGGCGCCGTCGACAATGTAAAGGGCCAAAAGAGTATCGGCGGTCGGCGCGAGCGGGCCGAACTCGGCCATCACGAGGAATGTCGCTAGCGCGCAGGCGACCGCGACGACGACGACAATCGGCCCGAGCCACGGCCGGAGGGACCGTTTCTTGCGCGTCGGCGGAGCGCCGCTCGACTGTTCTCCTGCGCTGGACATAAGCTTCTATAAGCCCGACGCCCACTGCCCGCAATCGCGCCGCGCCCCTGAACCGGGACGCGAACGCCCGTTCGGGCGTTCATCAAGCGCTTTCCGACCGGACGGAATCGTCTGGTAGATTAAGAAATCGCTCCAGATTCAAAAAGCTGGAGCAAAATATAATCGAAAAAGTCTATCAACTCTTTCGGATTTTGCTCTAAGCCGTGGCGCGATCCTATCTCGGGGAGCGCATCAGCCTTATGTCGAGATCATTGACCTTTTTCCTCAACGTGTTGCGGTTGAGGCCCAGAAGCTCCGCCGCCTTGATCTGATTGCCGCGCGTCGCCGCCAGTGCGGCCGATAGGAGCGGAATTTCGATTTCCCGGATGATGCGATGATAGAGACCGGGCGGCGGCAATTGATCGCCGCAATCGCGAAACAGCTTCGCCAAATGTTGCTCGACGGACCCCGAAAGGGTCAGACCGTTTTCGAGTTCGCGGCTTTGTTCCGACGCCTGTCCCTGAGCATTGGCAACGCCCGCGAACAGCATGCGCTCGGAGCCCCGAGGACCGCTGTCTTGTTCGAGTTCGCTCTCGATCAGCTGCTCGGTGACGACCTCTTGAGGATGAAGAGCCGCGAGGCGGCGGATCAGATTTTCCAGCTCCCGAATATTGCCCGGCCAGCGATAGCGCTTCATGCGGTCGAGCGCCGCCTGCTCGATATATTTCTGCGGCAGCCCCTCGCTGACCGCGACCTTGAAAAAATGATTGACGAGGTCTGGAATATCCTCGGCCCGTTCGCGTAGCGGCGGCAAACGCAGCGGCACGACATTGAGCCGGAAATAAAGATCTTCCCGGAACAAGCCCTGGGCGATCAGCGTGCGCAAATCCTTGTTGGTCGCGGCGACGATGCGCACATTGGTCTTGATTGGCGTGCGACCGCCGACCGTCGTGTATTCGCCCTGCTGCAACACCCGCAAGAGGCGTGTCTGGGCTTCCATCGGCATGTCGCCGATTTCATCCAAGAATAGCGTGCCGCCCTCGGCTTGCTCGAACCGGCCGGCGGAACGCTGGGCGGCCCCGGTGAAAGCGCCCTTCTCATGACCGAAGAGTTCGCTCTCGATCAGATCGCGAGGGATCGCGGCCATATTGATGGCGACGAAGGGGCCTTTCTTGCGCTTGCCATAATCGTGCAGCGCTCTCGCGACCAACTCCTTGCCGGTCCCCGACTCGCCGTTGATTAAAACCGTGAGATCGGTCTGCATGAGGCGGGCCAGCGACCGATAGATTTCCTGCATCGCGGCAGACCGCCCCACCAGCGGCATTCCTTCCATTTCCTCGGGCGGCGGGCCGTCGGCGCTCTTGCGCGGTTCCGACATGGCGCGACCGACTATCCCCACTAACTCCTTGAGATCGAAAGGCTTTGGCAAATAATCATAGGCCCCGCGCTCGGAGGCGCGGATCGCCGTCATGAAGGTGTTCTGCGCGCTCATGACGATGATGGGCAGCTCGGGCCTCAATTTCTTGATGCGCGGCAGCAGCTCGAACGCGTTCTCGTCCGGCATCACGACATCGGTGACGACAAGATCGCCCTCGCCCGACTGCACCCAACGCCAAAGCGTCGCCGCGACGCCGGTCGTGCGCACCTCATATCCCGCGCGCGAAAGCGCCTGCGCCACGACAGTACGAATTGCGGCGTCGTCGTCGGCCACCAAAATTTCGCCTCGAGTCATTGGCGTCGCCTCCAACCTTCCGCGCTCATGCACTGTTTAAGAAAACTCTCCGATAATATTCTCAATGTCATTGAGATCACATGGCTTTCCGTATATCCCGCCATTAGCGGTAGGTGGGCATTAATATTCGAAAGGCCGTTCTTCTTGGGTGCGATTCGCATTCGATGACGCCACCATGGTCGTTGACGATCTTGGCTACGAGTGCAAGACCAAGTCCAGTTCCGGAAGATTTGGTCGTGACAAAGGGTTCGAACAAATGGCCCGCGATATCATCGGGCACTCCCGGGCCATTGTCCCGGACGCAGAACTCCAGCGGCACGCCGATCGGGCGCCCGGAACCATGGGACCTGAGGCTGACGCCAGGACGAAAGGCCGTCGAAAGCTCGATTTCCCCGTCGACGGCGTCGCCGATCGCTTCCGCCGCGTTCTTCACAAGATTCAAAAAGACCTGGATCAGTTGATCTCTGTTGCCCGCGACGGCGGGAAGCGAAGGATCGTAGTTTTCAACGAAACGGATGTGACGCGCGAAGCCGCTGCGCGCGACCTGCTTCACATGGTCGAGAACCGTATGGATATTGACCTTTTCGCGTTTCAGCGGGCGCTGATCGGAAAAGACCTCCATGCGGTCCACCAGACGGACGATGCGATCCGTTTCCTCGCAAATCAATCGCGTGAGGGCGCGATCCTCGTCCCCCAAACCCGCTTCGAGCAATTGTGCGGCGCCGCGAATTCCAGACAAGGGGTTCTTTATTTCATGGGCCAGCATAGACGCCAGCCCAGAAACCGAGCGCGCGGCTCCGCGATGTGTGAGCTGCCTGTCTATTTTATCGGCAATTGTACGTTCTTGCAGCACAATCAGAACGCCGCCATCCACGTGAGGCAAACGCGCGCAATGCACGTCCATGCGCCGGTCGCCGTTCGGACCCGGCCGGCCAAGGTCGACCTTGTATTCGTTGATCGCCGAGCCGCGCTCCCGCACCTGGTCGATCAGCGAAATCAGAGCGGACCCAAACGGCAGCAGTCGTTCGAGCTTTTGGCCGACGAGCAGGGATTTGCCGCTTTCAAAAAAGGCTTCGGCGGCGGCGTTAGCGTCGGCGATGGCGCCCTCCCGGTCGATTGCGAGGATCGCCTGAGGCAAGGTCTCGAGAATGCTGGATCGGCTTTCGTCTCCCAGCGCCGGCAAGGGCGTCTTGGCGCGGGGATGAAATTTAGCGCGGCCGTGCTCTGTCATGCGGCCGCCTCGCATTCGGAGGTTTCAAAGAGTTCGCGGATGAGGCGCCGAACTTCCCCCGGCTCCTCCGCCGTCACGAGCGCTCCGCGGAGCTTTGAACCGGCGACTACTCCAGCATGGTCCGCGTAGGCCGCCAAATGCTTGCGCGCATGGCGAAGGCCCGCGCCCTGCCCCATCGCGACGAGCAGGCTCTCCAGATGCTCCAGCGCGATTTCGCCCCGCCGCCGGCGCGACGGCTGCGATCGCAGTCGTCCCGTGGCGAGATAATGCGCGACATCGCCAATCAGCCAGGGGCGTCCGACCGCCGCGCGACCGATCATCACGGCGTCCGCGCCCGAGAGGCGAAGCATCTCCTTCGCGGCCTGCGGACTGTCGCAATCGCCGTTGGCGATGACCGGAATCCTTACGGCCCGCTTGACGGCGGCGATGGCCTCCCAATCGGCCCGCCCGTTATAAAACTGCTGGCGCGTGCGGCCGTGGACCGTCACCAGCGCCGCTCCTTCGGTCTGGGCTCTCGCCGCAAGCTCCGGCGCGTTACGCGAGGCGTCGTCCCAGCCGAGCCTCATTTTGACGCTTACGGGCGTCGCCGTCGCCGCGACGGCGGCGGCGATGAGCCGGGAGGCGTGGTCCAGATCTCGCATGAGAGCGGAACCAGCGAGCCCGCCCGTCACTCTCTTGCAGGGGCAACCCATATTGATGTCGATCCACCGCGCCCCGCTGTCGACCGCTTTTCGCGCCGCCAGAGAGACCCCATCGGGGTCGCGGGCGGCGATTTGCACGACGCGAACGCCAGAGCCCTCGCCGGACAGGCGCAGCCGAGTCTCCCTGTCGTCGCGCGCGACGCCAGCCGCGGTAATCATCTCGCTGACGGTGGCGGATGCGCCGAAACACTGGGCGATGCGGCGCATTCCAGCGTCGGTCGCGCCCGCCATGGGCGCGAGAAGGGCGCGGCCACGCAGCGTCAGCCCTCCTACCTGGATGGTTGCGCCATGAAACTCGCCTAAATCTTCGGCATCGATCATCGTGCTTATATCATAAGCAAGTCTTTTCGCGCTTGCAACATTTTGTCTATGCGGACGATGTCGAAGGACGCAAATTCACTGAGCGCCAGCAAAGCAGGTTGTGTGTACACTGGCTCGTTTTGACGCCCGCGATTGACGCGGGAACGAAAAAACTTCACAGCAGCCGGATGACCGCGACTTCTTCAATCGCTTTTCTCGTTGTCGCCGGCGGGCGCGGTTCGCGCGCCGGCGACGGCCCGCCGAAACAATATCGCCGCCTTGTCGGCCGCAGCGTGATCGCCCATACGCTGGAAGCGCTTCGCGCCGCCGCGCCGCAAGCCGTTATCGCGACCGTGATTCACGCCGACGACCGCGAGCTTTACGACGCCAGCGTCGCCGAACTTTCCTTGGAAACGCGCGAGCGTCTGCTTGAACCCTCGATCGGGGGCGCCTCGCGGCAGCAAAGCGTGCGCAATGGGCTGGAGGCGCTCGCCGCCCTCGCCAAGCCGCCCAGGATCGTGCTGATCCACGACGCCGCACGCCCATTCGTCGGCGCGGCCCTGGTCGCGAGAGCGATAGACGCGGCGCTGGACCATGGCGCGGCGGCGCCGGGCGTGCCGCTCAGCGATACCGTCAAGGAAATCGACGCTTCCGGCAAGGTCACGGCGACGCCGGAACGCGCCCGCCTGCGCGCGGTGCAGACGCCACAATCCTTCGCATTTGACCTGATCCTGGAAGCCCATCGCGCCGCCGCGTCGAATTCGCTCGAGTTCACCGACGACGCGATGGTGGCGGAGCGCGCCGGTCATCCCGTTCACATTTCCGAGGGCGATCCGGCCAATGTCAAACTCACCACCCAGGAGGACTTTTTGCGCGCGACGTCCCTGCTGCTGAACGCCCTTCCCGACGTGCGCACCGGCCAGGGCTATGACGTCCACGCCTTTTCGGAAGGCGACAAGGTCTGGCTCGGCGGCGTCGCCATTCCGCACCGCCACGGCCTCGCGGGCCATTCCGACGCCGACGTGTTGATGCACGCCGTCACCGACGCGATTTTAGGGGCCATCGCCGACGGCGACATTGGCTCGCATTTCCCGCCCTCCGATCCGCAATGGAAGGGCGCGGCCTCGTCGATCTTCCTCGCCCACGCCTGCAAGCGCGTGCGCGAGCGCGGCGGCATGATCGCGCATGTCGACGCCACCATCGTTTGCGAACAGCCCAAGATCGGCCCGCATCGCGACGCCATCCGCGCCAGCCTAGCCAAGATCATGGAGGTCGAGCTGGATCGCGTCGCGATCAAGGCGACCACCTCGGAAAAGCTCGGCTTCACCGGCCGGCAGGAAGGCATGGCGGCGCTCGCCATCGCGACGGTGAGGCTACCGGGATAACGCGAGGTTCTGACCTATGAGGCACGCCGAAATCCAGGCCCTCGTCACGGCGTTGCTCGCGCAATGTCGTGCGCAAAAGCTGCTCGTCGCCACCGCCGAATCCTGCACCGGCGGGCTTGTCGCCGGCGCTATCACCGACATTCCCGGCTCGTCCGATATCTTCGATCGCGGCTTCGTCACCTATTCCAACGCGGCCAAGCAGGAAATGCTCGGGGTGACGGCCCCTACGCTCGCAGCGCACGGAGCCGTGAGCGCCGAGACGGCGATGGAAATGGTCGAGGGCGCGTTGAGAAACTCGTGCGCGGAGATCGCGGTTTCCATTACCGGCGTGGCTGGCCCCGGCGGCGGCAGCGCGCGGAAGCCGGTCGGCCTCGTGCATTTCGCCTGCGCGCGGCGGCGCGGCTCGACCAAACACGTCGAGCGGCGCTTCGGCTCGATGACACGTGGGGAAATACGAATGGCGTCCGTGATTCAGGCGCTGAACATGCTGCTGGAGGCGGCTCAGCCCCGCCCATAGACCTGATCGGCCCGTTTCACGAAGGCGTCCGAATATTTGTGGAAGGCGGTGTCGAACATCGCGCCCATGATCGCGCCCAGCGCGAAATTCCTGAACTCGTAGGAGATGAAGAACTCCACGACCGAGCGCGGCTTGCCGTCCGGCCCCGGCGGCTCGTCGCGAAAGACCCACCGGTTATCGAGTTTTTTAAATGGCCCATCGATATATTCGACGACGATTTCCAGCTTCGGCCTGTTGCACGTCACGCGGCTGGTGTAGCGCTCGCAAATGGCGCGAAAACCCACCTGCATCTCGGCGACGATGACTTCTATCCCCTCGTCCGCCTGCGTGCGGCGGCGCACACGCATGCCTTCGCAGAGCGGAACGAATTTGGGATAGGATTCGACGTCGCTCACAAGAGCGAACATCTCCACGGCGCTATGGGCGACCTGTCGGCGATTACGGAAGCTTTTCATGACGTTTTATTAGGACAATTCCTGTCCCTCGGCCAGAGCCTCCGTTCTAGGTGGAGATCGGCGGACTCAGGAAATACGCCAATTTGGCGAACAGGGCGGCAACTACCCAATCAGCAAATAACCGACCAGCCGCGAAGTTAGCGAAAAGCCCCTCACGACTGCGCTTTGGCGAGCATATAACCGATACCTCGAATCGGTTGGATGACCACGCCAGCGTCGCTCTCGTTCAGATGCTTTCTCAGTCTGGACACCAGAGCGTCGAGGGCGTTCGACCGAAACCCCTCCTCCTCTCCGGTATAGACCTCCTCCAACAGCGTTTCGCGCGGCGTCGCACGGCCATCGCGGCGGATAAGAGAGTCGAGCAGCGCAAGCTCGCGCCGATGAAGCACCAAGGGGCGGCTGTTGACACAGACTCCACGCGAACGCAAATCGAAGGACAGCGCTCCGACCGTGATCGGCGGCTCCCCAGCGCTCTCCCCGCTGCGCCGCAAGTTGGCTCTGATCCGCGCCATGAGTTCATTGATGTCGAAAGGCTTCGTCAAATAGTCGTCAGCCCCCGCGTCCAGCCCCATGATCTTGTCGGCCACCGCGTCCAGCGCCGTCAACATGATGACGCGAACGCCGGAATGCGCACGACGTATATCCGGAATCAGCTCCACGCTGTCTCCGTCCGGCAAACGCCTGTCCAACAACGCCAGAGAATAGGAGCCAGTCGCGACCGCCTCCCTCGCCTCTTTCAAGGTCGGCGCCAGTCTGACCTCGAAACCGCAACGCGCCAAATGGTCGGCGATAAGCCGGGCGAGTTCCACTTCGTCTTCGACCATCAGAATGCGCATTGTATTCGACGCCTGCATCTTTCTCGGCGCGCGGCGCGCCATGTTCTTGACGACTTTCAAAAAGACATCACCCCAAACGGAGGGTGCGCCGCGCAAGCCGAATCCCGGCGCTTGGCGATTGTCGAGTTTCAGATGGGGTTGTTCGCCACCCGGCGGTAGACTGTGTTCCGGCCGCCGCCGACTGTTCTCATCGCGGCGATAACCCCGATGGAGACCAGAGAGACGATCAAGCCATATTCAATCGCCATGGCGCCGGCCTCGTCTGTCAGAAACTCGCAACAAAAGGCTTTTCATTGCTTTTGTCTCCTCACATCAGTCCAATCATCTCCAGAAGACCGACTTCCGCAGGCTGCTCGCAAATGACTCGAAGTCCTTGAATTTTTTTTTAATGTAAGACCAACTAGTTCTACTGCGTCATGAAGGAATTTATCGACGGTCTCGTCATTGCGAGCCCAAGGCGTGGCAATCCAGGGGGCTGGCGTTGCTTAAGGATTGCTTCGCTGCGCTCGCAATGACGGGCGTTGGCCCGGCCCCAGGCCGCTTCGTGACGCAGTAGAACTGGATGATCAAGACAAAAATATGATTGCATTAAGCTCCACGTCATTTCGGCGTAATTGCAATTCAATCGTCACCTAATGTCGCGCGTAGCTTGGCGCATTGCACTGGTCAGACTCGGCATCGATGTTGAATCTGGAGCAATTTCTTATCGACCAGACGATTCCGTTTGGTCGGAAAGGGCTCTAGTCTGCGGCGATGCTCTAGCCTCCAATCAGCTTGACGACGCCCAAGACTTCGACCGTGCCCGTTTCCGCCTCAACCTTTCGAAATCGGCGCCCGCGTGGTGAGACGAGCGGGTGAGCGGAGAGGCCGCCACCATCTCGAAACCCTTTGCATAGGCAAAAGTTTCGTATGCTTTGAAGGCTTCTGGCGTAATGAATTCAACTACCTCGTGATGTTTGCGCGTGGGTTGGAGATATTGCCCGATCGTCAGGAAATCGACGTCGGCGGTGCGCAGATCGTCCATCACCTGAGCAACTTCGTTGCGTTTTTCCCCCAAACCAACCATCAGGCCCGATTTGGTCACGATATCGGGGTTCAGTTCCTTCACCCGTTGCAGCAGCCGCAGGGAATGGAAATAACGCGCGCCTGGACGCACGGTCGGATAGAGCCCCGGCACGGTTTCGAGATTGTGGTTGAAGACATCCGGCCGCGATACGACGACGGTTTCAAGCGCGCCGTCTTTTCGTAAAAAGTCGGGCGTAAGAATTTCAATCGTCGTCGATGGGCATTTGGAGCGGACCGCCTCGACCGTGCGCGCGAAATGCGCGGCCCCACCATCGGGAAGATCGTCGCGATCGACGGAGGTCACGACGACATGGCTGAGACCGAGCGCCCGCGTCGCCTCGGCCACCTTATCCGGTTCGGTGGGATCGAGCGCCGCCGGCATACCGGTCGCCACATTGCAGAAGGCGCAGGCGCGGGTGCAGGTCTCGCCCATGATCATGAAAGTCGCGTGCTTCTTCTCCCAGCATTCGCCGATGTTGGGACAAGCGGCCTCCTGGCAGACCGTGACCAAACCGCTTGCCTTCAGCAATTCGCCGGTCTCTCGCCATAACGCCGACCCCGGAGCCTTCACCCTTATCCAGGCCGGCTTACGCGCAATCGCCTGGTCGGGCCGATGCGCCTTTTCGGGATGACGCGCGGCGCGGCCTTCCGCCTCGCCGCGCTTGCGGGGGTCGTCGTTCAGGAGATCGAGCACGATCGGCATGATTGAACTTTTATCTAAGCGTGGCCGGCTCAGACGCCAGCCGCAGGGACTCGGCTTCGGACGGCATATTAACACAAATTAACACAAGCGCTTGGCTGCGGAGAATTTTATGGATCGCCCAATTCTTGTGGGTGACAAGAACAATCCGAGGACAGGACAATGGTCATGGCGACCGTGAGCCACAGGCGACGCAGCCGTCATTGCAAGCGAAGCGACGCATGAGCCACGCCAGGCCCATCCAGGCCCATTGGATTGCTTGGGCGCAAAGCTCCTCGCAATGCCCCTTCGCCACTCCAATCTGCTTTTTAGGCATTAAAATCAATACCTTGTTTGATATGGTTAATAAATCACATCCAAGGTTAATTTATAAATCACATCAATCGGTCTCTATTGATAATTCAGATAAACATTGATTTACAGATAGTTATGGATCATGGCCAATTTCGCGTTATTTTTGATCTCCGCGACGCACGGCTTGTCGTTCTCGGTCGCGCGGAAATGACGGCGATAGGATCAGCCCTAAATGTGCTCGATCGCGACCACGCCGGGGATGGCTCTCAGCGCGCCCGCGACTTGCGCGCCGACCGGATAGCCGCCGGGAAGCTTGATTTCGACCTCCTCGCCGGAGACCTCGCGCATGACCACCAGCAAAACCTCGCCCTCTCCCCTGCCCGAGAGACCCGTCTTGATCGCGTTCAGCGGCGTGGCGTCGCGCAAAAAGATGCGCAAACCTTTCTGCGCTCTGGCCGCCGCCGCCGCGAGCGGTTCGGCGGTCACGATGCGGGCGCGCACGTCGTCGCCTTCAACATTGGCCGAGAGCGTGAGCAGAACCGCGGAACCCTTCTCCAGCAGATCGCGATACTGGGTCAGGCCCTCCTGAAACAGGATCGCCTCATATTGTCCGGACTCGTCCGACAGTTGCACAATGCCCATTTTCGAGCCCGATTTGGTGCGGCGCTCGGCGCGGTCGAGAACTATGGCGGCGAGACGGCCGGCGGAAGCGCCCCGCTTCGCCGAGGCGACGAATTCGCGCCAGCATTGCAGTCGCATCCGGCCCATCACGCTGCGATAGGCGTCCAGGGGATGCCCCGAGAGGAAGAAACCCGCCGCCTCGAATTCGCGCCTTAGCAGTTCAGCCGCGGTCCAGGGCGTGGCGGTCGGCAGCGAAAGCTCCTCCCCTTGCCCGGGGCCAAATAGCGCGTTTTGGCCCAGGGAGCGCTCGTCGGCCTGACGGTTGGCGCTGGCGAGGATTGTCTCGATCGCCCCGAACACTCTGGCGCGGTTTGGCTCCAAATCGTCGAAGGCGCCGCAGCAGGCGAGGTTTTCCAGCACCTTCTTGTTAATTTCGCGGGGATTTACCCGCCGTGCGAAGTCCGCGAAGCTGACGAAAGGCTTTTCGCCCCGCGCCGCGACGATTGAGGCGGCCTGCCCGTCGCCGACGCCCTTGATCGCCGCCAGCGCATAGCGGATCGCGAGCTTGCCGTCGCGGCCCGGCGCAACATCGAAATTGGCGCCCGAGCGCGAGATCGAAGGCGGTTCGACACCAATGCCGAGACGCTGCGCCTCCTGGCGGAATTCGGCCAGTTTGTCGGTGTTGCTCATATCGAAAGTCATCGAGGCGGCGATGAACTCGACCGGATAATGCGCCTTGAACCAGGCGGTCTGATAGGCGATCAGGGCGTAAGCCGCCGCGTGGCTCTTGTTGAAGCCGTAATCGGCGAATTTGGCCAAAAGGTCGAAAATCTCGTTCGCCTTCTCGCGGGTCAGCCCCCGCGCCAACGCGCCGCTCACGAAACGGTCGCGCTGGGCGTCCATCTCCGCCTTGATCTTCTTGCCCATGGCGCGGCGCAGATTGTCGGCCTCGCCGAGCGAGTATCCGGACAGAACCTGCGCGATCTGCATGACCTGCTCCTGATAGATGATGACCCCAAAAGTCTCTTTCAGGATCGGCTCGATCAGGGGGTGGAGATAGTCCGGCTCCTCGTCGCCGAGCTTGACCGCGCAATAGGTCGGGATATTGGCCATCGGTCCCGGCCGGTAGAGCGCGACCAAAGCGATGATGTCCTCGAACCGGTCGGCGTGCATCTCGACCAGAGCCTTGCGCATACCCGCGCTTTCCAGCTGGAACACGCCCACGGTCTCGCCTCGCCCGAGCATTGCATAGGTTTCGGCGTCGTCCAGAGGGACCTTGGCGAGATCGAATTCCGGGTTGCGCCGGCGCACCAGGGCGGAGGCGGCGGAGAGCACGGTCAGGGTCTTCAAACCGAGGAAGTCGAACTTGACCAATCCTCCAGGTTCGACCCACTTCATGTTAAACTGGGTGACTGGCATTTCCGATTTGGGATCGCGATATAGCGGCATTACTTCATGTAATGGTTGATCCGCGATCACGATGCCGGCGGCATGTGTGGAGGCGTTTGAATAGAGCCCTTCCAGCGCCCCCGCGATCTTGAACAGCCGCGCCACCCGCTGGTCCTCGGCAGCGGCCTCGCGCAGCTTCTGCTCGCTCGCCAGCGCCTCGGCGAGCGTCACGGGTTTCGCCGGGTTTTGGGGCACCAGCTTGGCCAGCTTGTCCACCTGCCCCAGCGGCATCTCCAGCACGCGCCCGACGCTGCGCAACACGCCCCGCGCGAGGAAAGAGCCGAAGGTGATGATCTGCGCCACATGCTCGGCGCCATAGCGCTCCCGCACATATTCGATCACCTCGCCCCGACGGGTCTGACAAAAATCGATGTCGAAATCCGGCATCGAATTTCGCTCGGGGTTGAGAAAGCGCTCGAAGAAGAGTCCAAACCGCAAAGGATCGAGGTCGGTGATGGTGAGGGCATAGGCCACAAGGGATCCCGCGCCCGAGCCTCGCCCCGGCCCCACCGGGATGTCCTTGGACTTCGCGTGTTTGATGAAGTCCGAGACGATGAGAAAATAGCCGGGAAAGCGCATCTTCACGATGACGCCGAGCTCCAGCTCCAACCGCTTCAGATAGTCCTCGCGCGCAAGGCCAGGCGCCGGACCCGTGGCGGCAAGACGCGCCTCGAGCCCCTCCTCCGCCTGGCGGCGCAGTTCTCTCGCCTCGATCTCGTCGAGCGTCGTCGCCACGCCCTGCGTCGCCTCGCGGATGAAGCGAGGCATGATCGGCCCCCTCGCGCGAGGTCGGAAGGAACAGCGCCGGGCGATCTCGACGCTGTTTTGCGTCGCCTCGGGCAGATCGGCGAAAAGCTCCAACATCTCGCGGCGGGTCTTGAAATAGTGGGTGGGCGTCAGTCGGCGACGCTCCACGACGCTGGTCAGGGTTCCTTCGGCGATGCACAAGAGCGCGTCATGCGCTTCAAAATCGCCGGGCGTGGCGAAGAAGGGCTCATTCGTCGCCACGATGGGAAGCCCGCGCCGGTATGCGAAATCGAGAAGTTGGGCCTCGATTTCCCGTTCCTGAGCCAGTTTGTGACGCTGAATCTCGATGTAAAGCCTATCTGAGAAGAACCGCTCCAGCGACGCTAGTCGCGCCGCCGCGACGTCGGGCTGGGATTTCGCCAGAAGCGCGTCCAAGGCCCCTTCGGGACCGCCGGTGAGGGCGATGAGATCTCCGCTCTCTCTCTCGAAATCGGCGATCGACACACAAGGCGGCGCGCCGGGTTCGGCCGCGAGATAGGCCCGCGAACATAGCCACATCAGATTCTTGTATCCGGCCTCGGTCTTGGCCAGGAGCACGATGGACCCAAAGCCGCTTTCGCGTTGCTGGGTCTTACCGTCGCCGAAATCAACC
This sequence comes from Methylocystis sp. KS32, assembly GCA_002862095.1. Taxonomy (GTDB): domain Bacteria; phylum Pseudomonadota; class Alphaproteobacteria; order Rhizobiales; family Beijerinckiaceae; genus Methylocystis. The sequence goes on from PHSQ01000002.1 coordinate 197,863, forward strand.
GCGAGCTGCACGCCCGGAATACTCTGGATTCCCGCCTTGGCCGCCTTGTCGGACAATTCCAGCGCGGCGAATAGATTATTGGTGTCGGCGACGCCAATGGCGGGCTGCGCGTCATGCTCGGCGAGCTTGAGCAACTGGCCTAGAGGCAAGGCGCCTTCTCGCAGCGAGAAGGCGGTATGGACATGGAGGTGGATGAACCCGGGATCGGCGTCGAGCATGACCCCAGTCTAGACCAACGCCTACGGCTCCCGCGAGTCGGGTTCGTGGAAGATCACAGCTTTCCGTAGACCACCCGCGTTCCCAAAATCATATCGTGAAGCGCCTTGTGCTCGTCGGTCCAGAAGATCATCAAGAAGCCGAGAAACAGCGGCAGGGCGGAAACCAGATAGCCAAAATTGCGCAGAATGGCGAAGGGCGCGTCGAGCCGTCGCCCGTCGGTTCTGATGACATAAATGCCGCAGATGCGCTTTCCGGGCGTGGCCTGCCAGGGGCCGGCGGAGAAATAAGCGTAATAGGTCAGCGCGATGACGGCGCCGATAATGTTCACGATCGATGAATTGTCGTCGAGAAACGCCTCCGTTCTCGCCGATCCGAACAGCGAAACGGAAATGATCGCGAAAAACACGCCGGCGACGCCGACCAAGGCCACCGTCAAAGCGTAATCAATGGCGTAAGCGCCCAATCTGATCCAAAAGCCCGCGAAGCGCGGTTCGCGCCTCCTTGCGCCAGAAGACGGGACGCTGGCTGCTACTTCGGCGACTCCCTTGAAAAAGGCTGAAAATCCGGTCTGCTCAATCGGCGTCCAGTTCGGCGCGCCCACAAGACTGACGTTGGCGCTGCGGAAAACGGCGCCATTTTCAACCATTTCCTTCAGCTTGGCGCCCGTTATCGGACCGATGACGCCGACGCCGTCATGAAGATAATAGATCTGCTCGAGCGCTTCCGCGGACAGCGGCGAACTTAAATAATCCGACAAGTCACCAATCTCCAGACCGACGCGGGCCGCGGAGGACGGAAGATCGTCTTCTCCCGCGAAACAGCGCGCCGCTGGCGAACCGCAATATACCCGCCCGATGCGACTGTCGAGACGAAGCGGCGACACGAGGCCCAAACAGCAAAAAGCCCGGCCGGACTAAAGTCGTGGCCAGGCTCGAAGCGACGCCAAATCCGCGAATTAGGCGGAAGGGGTGAAGACCTTGGCGGCCGTCTCCATCGGCTTGAACACTTCCTTCGCAAGCGCGGTATAAAGCTCGCCGATCTTGGTGGATTCGGCGATGAATTCCTCGTAGGACGTCTTGGCGAATTCGGACTGAAGAGCAATCGCGTCCTCCAGCTTCTTCACGCCAATCAGCTTTTCGGTCAATTGACGGGTCTTTTCAAAGGATTTCTTCGAATAGTCAGTCGTCTCGGTGGCGATGCCTTGCCAACCCTTGGCGATAGCGTCCGTCGCGGTGGTGAATGCTGCCATCTGCTCTTTACCGAACAACTGCACGCTTTCGAAAGTGGCGACCATGGGGAACGTCCTTGATTTGCGGCGCGCCGCAGGAAAAAACACCACCATTTGGCGGCGGCGAGGCGCGCTCTGTTAACGTCCCCTTTATATCGCACCGCAACATAAACTGTCAAGAGCTATGTTGCGGTGCAAAACAAATGGAAATTCTCCCTTCGCGCTTAACCGGCGGGTAACCCAGTTCCCCTATTGTGGTTAACTGTGATGTTTTGGTGACGCTCAAGCAAAGCGGCGAACGTCGGCAAGACTAAAGTGGGTGCGAAGATTGCGGGCGAGTACAATGTTTACATCAGATTCGAGCGTGCGTTTACGGCGTTGGAAATCCGGCTGGCTCGCGCTTTTGGCCAGCATGCTCCTCATCGTTGCTTTCGCCTTGCCGGCCGAGGCTCGGCGTCATTCTCGTCATCACTCTCATCATCGCCATGCGGTGACCTATCACGCTCACTATCGACATCATCAAGGCGCGCGACATGCGCTTTTCGGACGTCGCGGCCGGCATCGACATAGCCATTATGCGGCGGGCCAGTCCGGAGCAGGCGAGATGACCACGCCCCCCGGCGTCGCGGCCATCGTGGTGGACGGCAACAGCGGCCGCACGCTCTATTCGCTAAACGAAAACCAGCCGCGTCATCCGGCGTCCGTCACCAAGGTGATGACGCTTTATCTGCTGTTCGAGCAGATAGAGAAGGGCCGTCTGCGGCTCGACTCTCCCTTGATGATTTCCTCTCACGCGGCCGCGCAGGCGCCTTCGAAGCTCGGTTTGGCTCCGGGCGAAACGATCGACGTCGAAAGCGCCATCAAGGCGGTCGTCACCAAATCGGCCAACGACATCGCGGTTGCGATCGCCGAAAACATCGGCGGGGATGAAGACAGCTTCGCACAGATGATGACGAGCAAGGCGCATTCCCTCGGTATGCACGGCACCCATTTCGCCAATGCGTCGGGCCTACCCAACCCCGAACAAATCACGACCGCGCACGATCTCGCCGTGCTGGGTCGTGCGATCCAGGATCGCTTCCCGCGCTACTATCGGTATTTTTCCATCCATTCCTTCGCCTACAACGGCGCGGTGCTCCGCAATCACAACCATTTGCTCGGCCGCGTCGAGGGCATGGACGGCATCAAGACCGGCTATACCCAGGCCTCCGGCTTCAATCTGCTGACCTCGGTGCATCGAGACGGCCATCATATCGTCGCGGTGGTGCTGGGCGGAAAGACCGCCGGCGCGCGCGATCGCCTCATGGCGAACCTGATCGAGGATCACATCGACGAGGGTGATGGCGCACGCACGGCGCGCGCCATCACCGAGGAAACGCCCGCCGAGGGCGTCGAGCTTGCGGAGACCGCGCCCGCGGCGCTCCGCCCGGCTGTCGTCGAGCCTCAGCCAGTAGCGCGCCCCGAGCCTGCGAGCGTCGATGCGGACAACACGGCCGACGAAGAGGATTCCGCTTCCGCCCCGCGTCAACGCCGCGCGCAGAAAATCGCGCTGGCCGCGCCCCCTGCTCCGCCGGCTCCGATACCCGCGCCCCAACGCGAGGATAAAGCGCGGCCGGCGTACGTGTCGGGGGTTCAAAAGCGCGATGACGCCGCCGCGACAAAGACCGATCGCAAGTCGCGTCGCGCCGAACATGCCACCGCCGTGGCCGACGGTTCGACCTCCCATGCCGCCGGAGGCAAGACCAATCGTCGTGAAACGGTCGCCGCCACCACGCCGTCTTCCGTGAAGCACGCCGACGGCGAGCGTTCGCAGATGGCGAAAGGGGATCTGTCGCGCCCCTCGCATTCCGGCTGGATGATCCAACTCGGCGCGACGGACGACGCGGACAAGGCCAGCGAACTCTTGAGTCGGGCGCGCACGCAAAGCCGCGCGCTTCCCGCCAACGCGAAGGGCTTCACGGAGAAGGTCCAGAAAGGTCGCGAGACGCTTTATCGCGCGCGCTTCGCTGGGCTCGAGGAGCAATCCGCCGAAACCGCGTGCAAAATGCTGAAACGGTCGGGCTTCTCCTGCTTTGCCACCAAGAACTAACGAGTCGCGGCCATGACCTTCGCTTCCGAACGCGCCGACCGCGGTTGGTTTGACGTCTATCGCAGAAAGCGCGCCGCCCGAGGCTCACCCGTGGTGGCGTCGCATGAGGACATCCTTCGCCTCGTTGACGCGAGCGGCGAGGTCCGTCGTTCCGCCGTGATCTGGATGCAACTTCTTCATGAGGTCACGATGCGCCCGCGCTATCTCGCTCGCGGGCGCGCCCTTCTTGAGGCCCAATATCTCATACGCCTCATCCTCGGTAATCGAGCCTCGACGGCTATCGCCTATTCCGCCCGAAGCGCCTCTCCGCGCGTTCTGCTCACTTTGTCCTGCGCCACGCCATCCGGCAAACCTGCGGTCGAGATACGCCTCTAGCAAGCGCGCCCCCTCGGGATCGTCCGAGAGACATACGCCATAGAGCTCGAGCAGTTGCGGACGCGTCAAGGAATCAAGCCGCTTGCCCTCCCGAGGGCCGGCGAGAATGACCCCGCGTATGGCGCCGGTGGCGCGGTCGAGCTCCATTTCGATCATGGCGGAGCGAACGCGCGAGACGCCGGCGCCTCCCGCGCCGGTGGGACGGAAGCCGCTCATGGAAAAGCCGCCGAGGCCCATCATCCAGAGGCCAAGGCCCCAAGCCGCGAGGGCCAGACCAATAGCGCCTCTAAGAAACAGGAAGGCGCCCACGGCGAGCGCTAGAAAACCGCCAAAGCCCTTGATGAACCGCGCGAGCACCGAGGGCGACGCTCGCGTGAAACCCCGCAGCAGATAGATCGTCAAGAAAACCACTAGAAATCCAACAAGCACGGGCATGAACGGTTCCCTTTGTCGCCGCGACCCTCTTCGTGATTCGCGAAACGGGCGCCGGCCTGTGGCTATGGATCGATGGCCCGTTCGATTTAAACCAAGCGCAGCCTAAATCTGGGACAAAAGCAAGCGGGCGGCGTCTTCTCCCCGCTCCGCCCTCTTCTCGAGCTCCAACCGACCTCCCACGGCGTAAGCGGCGACAGCGCGCAGAAGTTCCGCCAAACGCCGCGGCGCGCCGGCGTCGAACGCCGCATAGGCTCCGCCGCTCAGCCGCGCTATTTCGCGATAGGCCAAACGCGCGGCAGGATCTTCGCCTTCCTGAAACATGAAGGCTTTCACGCCCAGCAACCCAAGCTCTCCCGCGACGCCGGCGAGATCGTCGCTGTTCTCCTCCATCGCGTCGCCGATGAAGATGAAGGCCGCCACCGGCCGCGCCCTGGTTTCATCTCGGACATGATGCAAAAGCTTGCCGATTTGCGTGCGGCCCGCCTGACAGGAAATCCTCGACATCAAGGCCGCGAGCCCCTGGCCGCCCGAGACGAAACTGGAAGCCCGGCACTCTGACAACCCACGAAAATAAGCGAGCTGGACCTCCAGCCCGCCCTGCGCGGAGGTGGCCGCGAACATTTCGCCCTGAATCGATTGGGCGAGATCCCAGGTCGATTGCCGGCTCATGGTGGCGTCGAGCGCGAACACCAAGCGCCCACGCCCGCCCCCCTCCCGCCTCGGCGCCAGAGATTTCGCCTCCCTCAAAAAGGCGTCCACCGCGGCGTTGGAGCCCGTTCGAGCGAGAGGCCGATTATCTTGTTTGTCGTTCACGGCGTTTCATCGTTTGCTGGGACTGCTATAGCAGATCGGGCGGCTGCGCCGATAATGCAAGATCGGCGTGCTTCACTTTAACCCGCGCGAAGCGCGCCAGCGCAGTGAAACGGGGATGGAGACGAATGCCCGGGAACTTCTATCATAGAGCTTTGACGAGAGTTGGCGAGGCCATTTCGTGATGTTTGAGGACAACGCCCCCCTGCAACCCCGCATCGCCGCGATCCGCGCCGATGCAAGCGAGTCCGTCCAGGCTTTGATGGACGCCTTCGCTACGGAATTGAAAGGCCGGGGCCACGCCGTCGCGGGGGTGGTGCAAACCCGCGTGGCCGATGGAAACACAGGGCGAAAGCGCATCGTGCTGCGCGATCTGGAAAGCGGCGAACTGTTCCCCATTTCTCAGGATCTCGGACGGGGTTCTGTCGCCTGCAATCTCGACTCTGGCGAACTGGCGCTCGCCTGCGCCGCCGTCGAGCGCGCCGCGAGGCGGGGCGTGGACATCATCGTACTGAGCAAATTCGCCAAGCAGGAAGCCGCCCGAGGCGGATTGAGCGACGCCTTTCGATGCGCCATTTCGGCCAAAACGCCGGTGATCGTCTCGGTCTCTCCCGATTTCCTCGACGAATGGGGCGTCTTCGCGGGGCGGCTTTCCGAATTCGTGGAGCCTTCGCTTGCAGCCCTGGAGGAATGGTGGGCGCGGATGAGGGCGGACCAGCCCCTTACCTTACCGGAGGCGGATACATGAGCCCTCCCTTGGACCAGAGCGCGTTCTGGCGACGCTCCCTCCCCAAGGGCGACCTTTGGCCGAGATTGCGTTCGAAAATCTCGCCGTAGTTCCCCACAGCCTCGATCACGCGATAGGCCCAATCGGAGGAGAGCCCCGGACCCTCGCCAAAATCGCCGTCCTGTCCCAGCAGCCGACGCACGTCGGGATTGTCGGATTGCAACGCGGCGTCCGCATTGGCCGCGGAAAGGTCAAGCTCCTCGGCGTTCAACGTGACAAGGCGCCTAAATAATCATTTTGGGCGAAAGATTAGGGAAAACTAAGCGATCGTCTCCACCAATGCGAAGCAGGCCACGCCCCAAGTGCGCGACGGCGCGACAGCCGGAAGGCCCACGGCCGCGCGACGCCCGAAGGACAGCGACAGCACTTGCCGTGTCGTTTGCGAAAATTCATAAGCGCCATTGACGATGTATGTCTCGGATTGGCTGCACCGGCAGGTTAATGTGACACGAAACGCCCCGGGGAGGAGCAATGACGAAGACTACGTGGGAAACAAGGCGGAAAAACAGTCTTCGCACCCGCCTGGCGCACGCCGGCCGCAAACCTTTCGATCAATATGGATTCGTGAATACGCCGGTCTACCGGGGATCGACGGTTTTGTTCGAGACCGCGGAAGCGTTTCATAGTCACGCCCAACCTTACACTTACGCGACCAAAGGCACCCCGACCACGCGAGCGCTGGAGGAAGCCTGGACAGAGATCGCGGGGGCGGAGCTCAGCGTCGCCGCCTCTTCGGGGCTCGCGGCCATCGCTCTCGCGCTGATGACGGCCGCCAAGGCCGGCGACCATCTGCTGGTGACCGATTCCGCGTACGAGCCGACCCGAATATTTTGCGACGGCCTGCTCAAGCGCTTCGGGGTCGAGACGCAATATTACGATCCCCGCGCCGGGGCAGACATTTCGGCTCTGATCCGCCCCAACACCAGCGCGATCGTAACCGAGTCTCCGGGTTCTCTCAGCATGGAGATTCAGGACGTCCCGGCGATCGCCAAAGTCGCCGCGACTCATGGCGTTTGCGTCATTCTCGACAACACCTGGGCGACCCCGATTTTTTTCCCCGCGCACGAGCATGGCGTCGATCTTTGCGTCGAGGCGGCGACCAAATATCTCTCTGGCCACGCCGATCTGCTGATGGGGCTTGTTTCGGCCAACAAGGCATGGGCCAAACGGCTTCGCGCGACCTACGACGCGTTGGCCATGTGCCCCGGAGGCGACGACGCCTATCTCGCCTTGCGCGGATTGCGCACCATGGAACTGCGGATGCGCGAGCAGGAACGCGCTGGACTGGCGCTCGCCAAATGGCTTCAGGAGCGCGAGGAAGTGTCGCGCGTGCTCCATCCCGCCCTGCCCTCGCACCCCGATCACGCGCTCTGGAAACGGGATTTCGGAGGCGCCGCGGGCCTGTTCTCGGTCATACTCCGACCTGCGCCCAAGCAAGCCCTATCCGCCTTTCTGAACCGGCTAGAGCTTTTCGGCATCGGCTATTCATGGGGCGGCTATGAAAGTCTCGTCATTCCCTTCGACTGCCGCCGCGCGCGAACGGCGACGCAATGGGCGCCGGAAGGGCCGACGCTACGCTTCTCCATCGGTTTGGAAGACGTGGAGGATTTGCAGGCGGATCTGGCGGCGGGCTTCGAGGCGATGAAGAAAACCGGGATTTGATTCGAAACGGTCACTTCGGCGCCAAATGGCCTCTGCCAAAGGCAAGGATCAACGCTTTGAGTTCCGGCTCACTCACTTCCTCGGCGGCGTCCGTGAATGTGAACCACTGGGTCACGCGCTGCCCTTTCTCCGGCCAGCGCTTACGCTGCCGCAGCACATGCAGGGGAAACACATCCACCCGGCAGAGTATCGCCGCCCCGTTTTTCAGCCGTTTGTGATAGTGAAATGAGCCGATCTTGGTTTTCTCGATCCTGCCGATCAGGCCCGCCTCTTGCAACGCTTCGAGCGCCGCCGTCGCGTGAGGCTTGCGTCCCTTCATCGGCCAGCCTTTCGGTATCACCCAGCGCCTCGTATCCCGCGACGAGGCGAGCAAAATCTCCACCCCGGCCCCGATGCGCCACGGCAAGGCCGCATATTGCTGACGAGGCTCGTCGCCCGTTACCGGCTTTTTCTTCGTTACCTTCGGATATCTCACGATAGCCACCTCGCTAGGACATAGCAAAGAGCCGAAATGAGCGCCGCCATAGGCAGGGTGACGACCCACGCCACCACGATGTCGCGCGCTATGTTCCATCGCACCGCCGAAACGCGCCGCGCGGCTCCGACGCCGACGATCGCTCCCGTGATTGTGTGAGTCGTCGAAACCGGCACGCCAAGGCCGGTCGCCAAAAACAAGGTGGCGGCTCCGCCAGTCTCCGCGCAAAACCCTTGCAAAGGCGTGAGACGCGTGATTCTCGAACCCATCGTATGCACGATGCGCCAGCCGCCCAGGAGCGTCCCCAGCGCCATCGCGACCTGACAGGAAATCACGACCCAACCCGGGACGACGAACTCGCCCTGCTGGCCTGCGTGCGCGTAAAGCAGCACCGCGATTACGCCCATGGTCTTTTGGGCGTCGTTTCCGCCATGACCAAGCGAGTAGAGCGAAGCGGAAAAAAATTGCAGCCAGCGAAACGTGGCGTCGACGGCGACGGGCGTCCTCCGCGCGCAGAGCCAGGTCACGGCCAGCACCAGCGCGAGCGCCAGAAAAAAACCCAGCGCGGGGGAAAGCACGATCGCCGAGCTTGTCTTGAGAAGTCCGCTCCAGATAATCGCCGCCGACCCGCCCTTGGCGCCTCCGGCGCCGACAAGACCGCCGATGAGGGCATGAGAGCTCGAGGAGGGTATTCCAAGCGCCCAGGTGATCAAATTCCAACTGATCGCGCCCATCAGCGCGGCGAAAATCACATAGTCGTCGATGATCGCCGGCGAGACTATTCCCGCCCCCACGGTCTTCGCGACATGAAGGCCAAAAAACATGAAGGCGATGAAGTTGAAAAACGAGGCCCAGAGCACGGCGTATTGAGGCCTCAGCACCCGCGTCGAAACGATCGTCGCGATGGAATTCGCCGCGTCGTGCAAGCCGTTGAGAAAGTCGAAGGCCAGCGCGACAGCGACGAGTCCGACGAGCGCAAGGGAAAAATCGTGCAAAACCGCCGCGCCCCCTAAATATGCTCTATGACAATGCCGCTCACGCGATTGGCCACGTCCTCGAAACCGTCGACGACTTTCTCCAGATGCCCGTAAAGCTCGGCTCCGACGATGTAAGCCATTGGATCGGAGCGCCGATGCTCATTGAAAAGCGACTTCAATCCCTGATCGTAAATAGCGTCCGCCTCGTCTTCGATCCGGGTGATTTCCTCGCTGAAAGCAGTGAGTTTCGCGGCGTTGGGGTTGATCGCCCGCAACAGCGGGATCGCCTTCCGCGTCAGCTCGGCGGATTGCACGATGATGTCGCCCATCCGGCGCATGGACGGCTCGAACTCGCGCGTCTCGTATAGCAGGGTCGCCTTCGCGGTCTGGTGCATCTGGTCGATGGTGTCGTCCATCGCCGTGATGAGGTCGTGAATATCGCTACGGTCGAAGGGCGTTATGAAGGTGCGCCTTACGGCGAGAAGAACCTCGCGCGTGATCTCGTCGGCCTGATTTTCGAACCGTTTGATTTCTCGAGAACGTTCCGCCACCTCATCTCCGCCGTCGAGCAAGGCTCGTAAAGCATGGGCGCCCCCCAGCAGCGTCGCCGCGTGCCGTTCGAACATATCGAAGAAGCGCTCTTCCTTCGGCATGAGCGCCTGAAACCACCCAAGCATTCGCGGCCTTTCGCTGAGACGTCGTCATAAAAATGTCATAAACTGGCTCGGCTTTCGATTATCCGTTTGTTTCTGGCGTGTAAAGCCTTCAATCTAACCCACGATCATCCGCCAGGGAAGACAATCGCCAAGGAGCTTCCACCGCCTGACCGGTTTGAACAGAACCCCCGATCTCCCGCTCGATGCCGACGGCGCCACGGGCGGAAGCGTGATGTTTGCGATGAGGCGCCGGCCGCGCCCAAACCTCTTTCCATTTTCGGCAGGGAGCTTACGGCCAACCCCTCCCTCGCCGCCATGCGACGATTAGCGCGTCATCAGGAAAGCGAAGCGTAGAACTCCGCGTATTGTCGCAAAAGCGCGGCCATATAGGCCATGACCCGGTCTCTTCGCAAATAACGCGAGAAAAAACGCTGTCCAGACTCCGCCACTTCGCGGTAGCTTCCGGGATATGCGCGTTCGCGTTCCACGATCCGTTCGACCTCGACCTCGCTCGATACCGAAAGAAACTCCCTCCCCGCCTCCAACTTGGAAAAATAATACAATACGAAGGGCGAGTCATATTTGATGATCGCCGAATTGCTCTTGAGGCCGATCGCATAACGAGACCAGGCGGCGCCATTGCCATCCATCGAGATGAGAAATCGATTCTGGAACTGCTCGCGATAACCCATTGGTTTTGCGAAGAACGACTGAGCCTCCACCCAGGCTCTGATGTCGGGGCTTTCGCACTGCACGGCCTTGGTGATGCGAAAATCGACGAGATCGCTCCTGGCAAAATGCGCCGCCGCGCGCAAACGGGGGTTTAGACTCTGACCGATAACCTCTTCGTTGAGCCGATAAAAACCATTGGAGCCGCCCGTCGAGGAGCCTGCGAAACAGGCGGCGATCTTTTTTTCTTCATAAGAAACGACGTCGCGAGAGCCCCAATACCAATTGGAATAGAGGAAATGGACGTCGGGCAGGAGCAAATTCAAACTGCCCGTTCTCTTCTGGAATGCAAACAAAGGAGCGGTTTCGCAATCGAGACCGATGTCGTCCATATTCATCGCAAGTGTCAGATGCAAATCAAGCTTTGATCGTTCGATGACCTTTTCGAGAAAGATCCGGTAGCAATGGATGCGCTCCGAATAGGATCGTCGCAACCTCTGATAATGCTGTTGCTCGCTTGGCGGGATGGCGACAGCAGGCTTGTCGACAACGGTGACTGTGTTCCCCTCGATTTTGATGATGTAGAGGCAGGGATGAGGATGCAAAAAATCGAAAAATTCGAGAAGCCAACTCCTGTCGATCTTCCTCCCCATCCAAACGCTCGTTTGGTTCCATGCCAATTCATCGATATCGCGCATGGCTTCTTCATCGAGCCGCTCTTGCGACGAGGCGAAATCCATGAGCCCAAAACGAGCCCATTGTCCAAGAGCGATGCGGCGAAGGTGATGAAACATGGAGCTTTCCGAAGCCTGAGCGTCCGAACTGGCGAGGTTCCCGATCAAACTTAGATGCAACAGAGAATGGTGTTTCGCCGAGACGCGCGACGGGGCCGCCACGGCAGCCACCGGCTCGACGCTCATGCGCTCGCCGCAGCCATCGGCAAACCGGCGTGATAATCCTTGAGCGGTTGCACCCGGTCGTCACGGCTCAGAATCACCGACAGGGTATCGACATACTCAAAAAACGCGCTTCGCTGGATTGCCCATCACGCTGCATCTTCGCCGCTATTCGCGATTCAAAACGAAACATTAGAACAGCAAATCTCGGCCAACCGCGAATCCCTGAACATCGTGACTAAGTAGAACCAGAGCCTTTCCGCTTTTGCGGCCAGCGTCCCCCGACATGGGCGAGAGATGCTTTCGAACATGCCCCATGTGTCCGCTATGGACACGCGTAGGGTTGGCGACCCCGGCAGGATTCGAACCTGCGACCTACTGCTTCGAAGGCAGTTGCTCTATCCAGCTGAGCTACGGAGTCGAAGCTTCTAGAATCAGTTGCATTATGTCTGCACTGGGGGAAAATTACGAGCCCTGATCGCGTCATATCAGCGGTTTTCCGATAATTATCCTCGCTTGAACCGCCTGGCGCCCTCCGCTGGAGCGCGAACGCAGCCTTGGAAGCAATGGCGCCAATTTTGAAGCAGCCGCAATCTCCACGAGAGTCGGCGTTGCGCCGACGCGACGATGGACGCCAAACCGCCCTATCGATCAGCGTTTGCGCGCCTGGTTCAAGCTGGAGATGGCGTTTCGCCTTCGCGCATTCGATATTGCAACGCACTCATCTCGGTGCCAAGCTTGGATGAGAGCGGCCAATAATTCGAGCAACTGCTCGTCACTTTGGCCAAGGAGCGTCTCGGCGGCCTCGATCCAGACCCCACGCTCCTCCTCGCTAAATCCCTCGCATAAATCCGGGTCTCGCAACAGTAGCGAGCGCATGTGCTCGCGAAAGACCTCGGGCAAGCGCGCTCCGCCCAAGGCGGCTTTGGCTTTCAAATTGGCCCGCCATTTCGCCTGTCGCTCGCTGTTGCTCAACGCCATCCTTCAGCCCCCATGTTGGACCGTGATAACAGGCCTAATTTCACCGCGCAAGATCCGTTAATAACGATCGTTACTAACACTTGTTAGTAACGATCGTTATTAACGGAGGTATTCAATATTCAATATAAATTCGTTAATAACGAAACGTCAGCATCCCGTTATTAACATCGTTATTAACGGAATGGGCTGATCGAGTCTTCGGACCTATTTAGTCTGTAGAGATTGGGCTACCGCCATTCGGCGCCCGACAAAGCAAGGGCTTGGCTCTTGAGTCTCTATGAAGTCGCCATGCGCGGCGACCCACGTCCGCGCCCTATCCCCCTTCGGTTGAAAGGGGCGAGAGCAGGCGCGATATGAGATTCATCTTCAGGCCCAATGCGCTTTTTTCCGCAAAAACTCGCGAGGCGAGACGGAGAGCTCGCTAGAGCAAAATCCGAAAAAGTTGATAGACTTTTTCGATTAGATTTTGCTCCAGCTTTTGAACCTGGAGCGATTTCTTGTCGACCAGACGATTCCGTCTGGTCGGAAAGCGCTAGTGGTGAGAAAGGGTGACCCGTTCGACCTTGCCCGTTTTTTGCGCGCCCAAGCGCCAGTCATCGACTGCGCCTATCGAGAACTCCGGGCTGGCCAAAAATCCGGTCATTGGATGTGGTTTATCTTCCCGCAGATTTTGGGCCTCGGTTTTTCGCCGATGTCTGAGAAATACGCCATCCATTCCTTGGCGGAGGCGCGCGCCTATCTGGCCCACCCGATTCTTGCCGGCAGGCTGCTCGATTGCGTGGGCTTGGTCGTTGAGAGCGAAAAACCGATCCAGCGGATCTTTGGCTATCCGGACTGGCTGAAATTCAGGTCAAGCGTGACGCTGTTTTCCGCCGCAGCGCCAAACGAGACGATTCTCACCCAGGCCATTGAGCGCTGCTGCGCGAGCGTCAGGGACGCCGCCACCCTCGAAATACTGAGCGGGAAGGATCAAACACCCCACCCCGCTCCGCCTCGAAGCGCGTGAGCTTGGCGACCCCGGCAGGATTCGAACCTGCGACCTACTGCTTAGAAGGCAGTTGCTCTATCCAGCTGAGCTACGGGGTCGAATGACCGCCTTTGGTCAATGGGTCCAAAGGCCGATGCGGGTGGTTTTGAAATTGTCGGAATAGGACGCAATCCGGCGCTTCGCGCTAGACGGTTTGGGGTCTTCGACGCGATAGGGGATGCCGTTACGCTCGGCGTAAGCGATCGCCTCCTCCTTGGTGTCGAAGGTCAGCCTGATCTGGGTCTTCATGTCCGAGGATGAAGTCCAGCCCATGAGCGGATCGATTGATCGCGCCGACTCCGAGTCATAGCGAAGCGCCCAGGATTTGCCGGCGCCGGGCGCCGATTGGGTTGCGCTCGCCGCGGGGCAATAAATTCGTGCGGTCATGTGGCCTCGGTCTTTATCAAGTTACGCTTTTGCTCGCGGTTGCGAGCGCTATCGGGCTGGTCGGGGCAGCAGGATTCGAACCTGCGACCTGAAGTACCCAAAACTTCCGCGCTACCGGGCTGCGCTATACCCCGTCCGACGATGGCGCGCCACGCCGCGCGCCCGCTCCCGATCCAAGGCTTGGCCTACCATGCTCGCGCGCGGCTCACAAGGGAAAGACGCCCCGCTCAATCATTATACCGGCAGCGTCACCGTGGCTCGCAGCCCGCCGAGCGGGCCGCGCGCCAAATCGATCTCGCCGCCGTGGGCGCGGGCGATGTCTCTCGCAATGGCGAGGCCCAGGCCGGAATTGCCGTGATCTTGATTGCGGGATTCATCGAGGCGGTAGAACGGCCGGAAGGCGTCCTCCAGACGATCCACCGGAATTCCGGGGCCGTCGTCGTCGATCGTCACAGTCAATATCTTGCCGTCATTGGCCAGAGAGATGTCGATCCGCTTTCCATAACGTTGCGCATTGCCGATCAAATTGGCGAATAATCGCCTGACCGCGCCCGGACGGGCGACGATGACTGGATTGCCCCTGGCCTCGAGCCGCGCGTCGATCCTGAGTTTTTCGGTGTCGGCTTGCAAGTCCTTGAGGATCGCACCTATGTCGGTCTGCGCTGGAGCCTCGCCGCCGTCGCCTCTCGCGAAGGCGAGATAGGCCTCCACAATGCGCTCCATTTCGTCGACGTCCTTGCGCATTTCGAGGGCTTCATTGCCCTGCCCCATGAGCGCGAGGGATAGCTTGAAGCGGGTGATAATGGTGCGAAGGTCGTGACTGACCCCGTTCAACATGGTGGTGCGCTGCTCGATCGCGCGCTCCACCCGGCGCTTCATCTCCACGAAGGCCGCCCCTGCCTGACGAACCTCCCGCGCTCCGGTTGGTCTGAAGGCCGGATTCCGGCCCTTGCCGAATTCCTCGGCGGCTCTCGCGAGGCGCAGAATGGGGCGCACCTGATTACGCAGGAAGGATGTCGCGATGGCGACGATCACGACCGAGGCGACCGTGGTCCAGATGAAGAAAATATATGAATTTGTGGCGTAGGCCTGTGTTCTGGAAGTCAGGATCTGCAGCGTGGCGTCGTCGAGCGCAACCCTTATCTCCACGACATTGCCAGGTTCCGTGGTGTCGATCCAGAACGGATTTTTCAGCCGCCGCTTGAGTTCCCTCGTCAGAGTGTGGTCAAGGAGCGAGAAAAAAGGCTTCGGCGCCGCGGCGGGCAAAGCCTGTTTCTCGAGCACCATCACCTGCATATTTAGGTCCAGGATGGCGATCCGCGAAAGTATTTCGTGGCTCTTGTCCTGCGGAAAACTGGCGTAGATGTCCGCGAGCGCGGCCACGTCGCGCGCCACCGAGGCCGAAAGACGATCGGTGATCGCCTCCCAGTGACGCTCCATGTAGACATAAGCCACGGCGGATTGGAGCAACACGATTGGCAGAATAACAATTAGCAAAGCGCGGGCATAGAGCCCCTTGGGCATACGCTGATGCAGCCAACCGGCGAAGCCGCGCCAAAGGCGCCGTGGCGCGGAGAAGGCTTCAAGTATATCCATGCTCATCGCAATGCCCTGTGCTCTGTTACGCCCTGCTTAACATTCTCGGCGATAAGCCGATAACCTTGTCCGCGCACCGTTTGAAGGCAATGGGCGGCGCCTTCCATTTTTCTTCGCAGACGCGCGATCTCGACATCCACGCTTCTTTCGTTGGCGTCGGATTGCCCTCGCAAGGCCAACGTGCGGCGCGAAACCACGCCCCCTTCCGCCAGCACGCGCAGAATGTCGCGTTCTCGCGTCGTCAAGTGTATCAAACGATCTCCTTGCCGGAGCACGCCTTTTTCAGCTTCGAAACAGAAATCCTCGAACCGGGTTAATCCTGCCTCCACCGCGTCGCGCGCGCCTCCTCGGGTGCGGCGCAAAATGCTGGCGATGCGCAGCGCCAGTTCCCGTGGTTCGAACGGCTTGCCGAGATAGTCGTCGACGCCCGCCTCCAGCCCCTCGACCCTGTTGCTGGTTTCGGAAAGCGCCGTCAGCATCAGGATCGGCGTCGAGGCGACCGAGGTCTCGATCGCCCGCAGACGCGCGGCGAAATTGAGTCCGCTCTCGCCCGGCATCATCACATCCAGGACGATGAGATCGTAAACCAGAACCCGGAGCCGATCCATCGCTTCGGCGGCGCTGGCGACGGCGCAGACAAGATAGCCTTCGCCGACGAGGAAGCGGGAGAGCAGGCCGCGTATCCGCCGGTCGTCGTCGACGACGAGAATATGAGCGGCTCCGCGGCGATCGGTTTCCCTCGTCATCCGGTCCTCTTAGCCCGAATGAACGCCGACCCCGTCTTGGCGGACCCCTGCCCCGCTCGCTCCAAATGAACGCGAACGTCATTCCGGTCCTCCTCCTCGATCATCGCGAACAGAAATTCCGTCGCCGCCCGACGCGCTTCCGGGACAAGGCTGTCGAGCACGCGCACGAAACGGGCCGACTGAAGGCAAGCCAACTCATTGGCGAGCGCCCGTCCCCTATCGGTCGTAAAGAGCAACCTCTGGCGGCGATCCGACGCGCCGGGGCGAGCTTCGATAAACCCTCCTTCGAGCAGCGGCTTTAACACGCGATTGAGGCTCTGTTTGGTGATTTTGAGTATGTCGAGCAAAGCGGCGATCGCCAACCCTGGGCGCCGGTTCACGAAATGCAGCACCCGGTGGTGCGCGCGACCAAAGTCGTAGTTTTCCAACAGCCGGTCGGCGTCCTTCACGAAATCCCGATAGGCGAAGAAAAACAGCTCCATCATTTCGATGACCGCTTCCTCCGTTTCCACGGGCGAGTCGTTCTCCCGCCGCGGCGGATCCGCTGCGACGACGCGGGAGCCTGGATTTCGGGCCTGTTTCGCCTTTGCTCGCGCCGACAGATGCATTCTCCTCGCTCAAAGCGCCGAAACAGCGGCGAAAACCGGGCCGGGGCGCCTGTCCCCGAGCTGTCCGTCGACGGCAAATATATGTCAGCTATATTGACATAATTATTGGCGATAGCTAGTGAAATGGCTTACCGTGCGTCGACGCTTCCGGTCGCCGCTCGCCTCCCCGGAGACCGACATGTCGACGCCGCCCTTCGATCAGCGCGATGGCTTTATCTGGTATAATGGCGCGCTCGTTCCCTGGCGGGAAGCGAAGCTGCACGTGCTGTCGCACGGGTTGCATTACGCCTCCGCCGTCTTCGAGGGCGAACGGGCCTATAATGGCGTAATCTTCAAATCGCGCGAACATGCCGAGCGTTTCCGCCGTTCGGCTCAAATACTCGACTTCGAAATTCCCTATAGCGTCGACGAGATCAGCGCCGCGAAAGACGCCACTGTCAAGGCCAATGGCTTCACGAATTGTTACGTGAGGCCAGTGGCGTGGCGCGGCAGCGAGATGATGGCCGTCGCGGCGCAGAACTCCACCATTAACGTCGCGATCGCGGTGTGGGATTGGCCGAGTATGTTCGATGTCGAGACCAAGATGAAAGGCATCCGTCTCGACATCGCCGACTATCGTCGGCCCGATCCGGCCACGGCGCCGTCCCTGGCCAAGGCCGCCGGCCTTTACATGATCTGCACGATCTCCAAGCATCGGGCGGAGCGGCGCGGCTACGCCGACGCGCTCATGTTCGATTGGCAGGGCCGCGTCGCGGAATGCACCGGCGCGAATATTTTCTTCGCCAAGGACGGCGAACTTCACACGCCCCTCGCCGATTGCTTTCTCGACGGCATTACGCGGCGCACCGTGATCGATCTCGCGAAAAGGCGCGGCCTCGCCGTGATCGAACGGCGCATCATGCCGGAAGAACTCGCCGGCATGGACGAATGTTTCATTTGCGGCACGGGCGCCGAAGTCACTCCCGTGTCCGAAGCCGGGCCTTACAAGTTCACCCCCGGCGCCATCTCCCGTCAGCTTATCGACGATTACTCGCGGGAAGTTCAGCCCTAATTAACGCTATCCATAAAATCCAGGCGCGCGCTTCAGTCCACCGACCGGAGCGGGTCGCCTGCGCGCGCGCTTTCCATTCTTCAAGCCGCTACGACGCCTCGCCGCCAATTTATCTAAAGCGCCGTTGAAGTCATCAACGGACGAAACAAAGGCGAAGCAGCGTCGACCAGCGACCGCTTTCGTCGCCGTCGTTCATTAAAAAGCCCCGGCGGTTGGGCCGGGGCTATTCGCGACAAGCATGGCGTTTCAGTAAGTCGTGCAGTGGCAGCGCTTATGCTCCTTGCGATACTGCGTCGTGGGCGCCTCAATGATATGCGGATTGGCGCGATAGGTCACGACCGGCTCATAGGCCGTGCGAGCCGCCGGAGGATAGACCGTCGTGGGCGTCACATAGGTCTGCCCATATCCGTAGTTCGTCGGCCCAGCGTAATAATTCGGCCCATAGGCGTTCACCGCCGTATAGGCGGCCGGGACGCCGGTGGCGTAGTCGTCATAATAGCCATTGTCGCCATAATAGCCTGCATCGCCATAGTAGACGCCACCGCCGCCAAAATAGCCGCCCCAGTAGCCCGCGCCATATCCGCCGTAGCCGCCATAACCACCGTAGCCGCCATAACCGCCGTAGCCGCCATAGCCATGATCATGGTTGTAGCCGTAACGACCGGCGCCTCCATACCCCCCATATCCACCGTAGCCGCCATATCCGCCGTAAACGCCACCACGACCGCCGGCACCAACCCAATGTTGACCAAGGCCGGGTCCGTAGTCGCTGCCGCTGACCCAATGCCCGCCGGCGCCGCCAGAAGAGCCGTTGCCTAAATAGCCGCCGCCATGCCGGCCTCCTCCAAATCCGTAGCCGTGCCCTCCACCACGGCCGCCCGCGAAAGCGACGTCAGCCCCAAAGGCCGCCGCAATCGCCGCGCCCGCTGCGATGACGGTCAGGAGTGTCGATCTGAAACGCATTTTCATGCCCTTTCCTTCAGCCACCGTAGCCGCCATGAACGCTATAACCGCCGTCGCGGCCTGTGGTTCCAACCCAGTGTTGGCGAAGGTAGGGGCTGTAGCCGCTGTTGCTGAACGGGCGCGCGCCGGCGCCGCCAAAAATGCCGTAGCCGTATCCTCCGCCGCCCGCGACCGAGGCGTCAGCCCGAAAGGCTGCCGCGGTCGCCGCGCTCGCTGCGACCGCGATCGGGAGTTTCGATCTGAAACGCATTTTCATGCCCTTTCCTTCATATCGGGGCGCATCCCCGCTCAAGCGGCAGGAATCGCGTCTTTTTGAGACGCCTTGCGGCGCTCCGACGACAGAAGGGCAAATAATGGTCCGTTTGCGCCACCTTTTCCCGGTGGCGGTAAGCAGCGCGAGAAGACGCTTAACAAGAGTTCCCGCCCGGCTTCGCGCGGGAACTCTCAGGCGCCGAGCCGCGCCTTTATGGCGTGCTCGGCAAGAGTCTTGCCAAGAGACCAAACCGCCGACGGCGCCTGGTGCGCGTCGGCGATCACGGCGGCGAAGGATGATTCTATCCAGTCGCAATCCGCGTCGCAGATGGTCAAGGCGGGAAGAAGTTTGATCGTATGATTTCCGTGCCCCGCGACCTGGGTGAGCACCTTGTGATCGCGGAACAGAGGAATGCTGACGAGTTGGCAGAACAGGCCGGAATTCACGGTTTCCAGCAGATTCCACGCGGTCTTCAATTTGAACGATTTCGGCGGACCGAACTCTATCCCGATCATTAGGCCCTTGCCGCGCACATCGGCGACGAGTTCGAAGTCCTTCGCCATCCTTTTGAAGGATTCGAGCAGCCTATGGCCCTGAGCGGCGGCGTTCTCAATTACTTTCTCCTGATCGAGAACCTCCAGCGTCGCGATGCCCGCGGCCATCGCCATGTCGTTCTTCGAGAAGGTGGAGCCATGCACCACGGCGCGGTCCATGCGGTCGAAGACTTTATCGAACACCCATTTGCGAGTGAGCACGGCGCCGACCGGGACATGCCCGCCCGAAAGCGCTTTCGCGAGGATCACCATGTCGGGCTCTACGCCGTAATGGTCGATCGCCAGGAACGCGCCGGTGCGACCGATCCCCGTTTGAACTTCGTCGGCGACGAACAGGGTTCCGTATTTGCGGCACAACTCGGCGACGCCGCGCAAATAATCGTCGGCCGGTATGTTAACGCCCTTGCCCTGGATCGGCTCCACGAAAAAGGCGGCTATGTCGCGGCGGCTCAAGGCCTCTTCCAGCGCCGGAAGATCGTCGAAGGGGACTTCGCGCGCATCGGACAACATCGGGCCGAAGCCCTTTTTGAAGATGGCGTCGCCATTCACGGCGAGCGAGCCGTAGGTCAGACCGTGAAACGAATGCGAGCAATGCAATAAGCCGGCGCGCCCGGTCGCCGCGCGCGCGAATTTGATCGCCGCCTCCACGGACTCGGCGCCGGAATTCGCGAAGAAAACCTTGTCCAGCCAAGGCGCTCGGCCCAACAGCCGCTCCGCCAAAACGCCAGCGAGCACGGAGACGTCCAACTGGACCAGATTGGGCAGTTCGGCGTCGAGCACGCCGACCAGCGCGTCGCGCACCTTGGGGTGGTTGCGGCCCAGCGCGAAAACGCCCCAACCGCTCAAAAGATCGAGATAGCGAACGCCGGCGCGATCATAGAGATAAGGGCCCACGCCGCGGCTGAAACCGACGTCGTATCCGATCGTCTTCAGGACGCGTACCCACATTTCGTTGAGGTGCTGGGAATGCAGGGAATACCGCTCGTCCGCCCGCGCCGCCGCGAGCGCCGCGACGTTAATAGACGGCCCGGCCTTCGTCTGAACAGACATTAGAAGCTCCAAAATTAGATTCGTCCGCCCGGCGTCCCAGCTCGGCCGAGCACAAGAATTTCAGTCGGATAGATCTATCACGACCGTCTATTGCGCCGCCTTTTATTGACAGTTGGGGCAAAGCGCAATCCACCAGCCCCCCGGAGTATGGAACAGCCTATTATCGCATCGACGCCTCCAGGTCGAGGGGCGTCCCCTGCCGGGGGTCTCATCTTGCGATTTATTGATATCGAGCAAAGGAAGGCCCTCGATTCTATTGACGCGCGACAAGCGCTCCAGAGGCGGCGGCGCTGTCCACAGCAAAGCGCAAAAGGTAAAAAAAGCCGGTTGGAGTAACCGTCGTGAATGATATGTTTGCGCCAGTGATTCATGGGCGCGGCGCCGATTCGGTCGAGGCGCGGCGTCCCTTTTAATCCTGTCGTCTTGCACTGAATCAGCAGGGGGGTTGGTCAGTTGGGTGTTAAATCAGATTTTCAGAACGAGTTTGGTTTGCCGTCCGCGAGTGCGGAAGGCGAGGAGGCTGAACTTGATCTTGTCGAGATCTCTGGCTCGATTAAATGGTTCGATGTCGCGAAAGGTTACGGTTTCATAGTGCCGGATGACGGCGCCGCCGACGTCCTTCTTCATGTCACGACGCTCCGACGCTCGGGATACCAGACCGCCCAGGAAGGCGCCCGAGTGGTTTGCGAAGCGCAGCGCCGCGCGAAGGGAATGCAGGTTTTTCGCATCGTCACGATGGACGAATCGACCGCGGTCCATCCTTCGCAATCCGCGGCGGGTCGAACGCATACGCAAGTCGTGCCCACGGGCGGTTATGAAATAGCCATAGTGAAATGGTTCAATCGCGTGAAGGGATTCGGGTTTCTCACGCGGGGAGAAGGCACGGCGGACATATTCCTGCACATGGAAACCGTCAGACGGTTTGGTCTCGCTGAACTTAAGCCCGGCGACAGCGTTCTTGTCCGTTATGGCGACGGCCCCAAGGGCCTCATGGCCGCCGAAATCCGTCCACTGGAAACCAAAGGGCCGGCGTCCCATTGAGGACCGCGAAGGACCGCATTGGTCCAATATTTTTTGGAATCAAAATTCACGCGCATGAGCAGAATGAAGCGATCGCCCAATCTTTTCCTTCGCCGGTCCCTGACAGCTTTGGCCTTGGGACTGTCGCTTGTCGGCCTCTCCCCTTCTCTCGGCGCGGAAACTGAGCTTGAACCCCTCGAAGTTGTGACGGCCTCGGGTCCGCATCACTTCCAGATTGAGGTGGCCCGCACGCCGCGCGAAAGGGAGAGAGGGCTAATGGAGCGGCGCTCCATGCCGCGCGACCAAGGTATGCTGTTCGACTTCCATGTCGAACAGCCGGTCAGCATGTGGATGAAGAACACCTATATCCCCCTCGACATGGTCTTTGTGTCACACCGGGGCCGGGTCACGGGAGTGGCGGAAAACACCACTCCCCTTTCCGAGGCGATAATTTCCTCCGGGGCGCCCGCATATGCGGTAATAGAATTCAACGCGGGCGTCGCCCATGACATCGGACTGAAGGTCGGCGACGAGGTGCGGCACCCCGCATTCAAAAATTAAGCCCGGCGGTCAGGCCTTTCACGCGCTCGCATGATGATGATCGTCGTCGGCTTCGTGATGGCGCTGCGACGAGCGTCCAGAACGCCCCCGAACCCCATCGAAAAGCCTGTGCGCCAGCGAAAAAAACGGCTCGGTCATGCGCGCGATGTCTTCGGCGCGGTCGACGAATTTCTCGCCGCGGCTCAATTCCCGGTCTAGCGTCGAGAGCGCGCGGAAATGTTCCCCGCTCCGGTCTTCGCGCCAAGCTTCGAGAACCCTCTTCCAGGCGTGCGCCAATCCTTGCAGTTTCAGCGCGCCGACAGGCCCCTCGCTGTCGATATCAGCGGCCTCGAGCATGAAACGCATCGAATTTACGATTTCCCGATTGATCGCGGTCGAGGCCAACGGATCCTTGGCGGCCCATTCGACGATGTTCAGCACGGCGTCACGATACGGCTCCAGCGCGTCGAGGCGATGCGAAAGGACATGATACAATCTTTCTCGCGACGGCTCGTCGTCGTAGGCATGGGAAAGATTATCCAGCACGCTACGATCGATCCGTCGCAAGAATGCTCCTAGGACCGCGCCTTTCGAGGGGAACGCGTCGCGGAAGTCGGCAAGCGATACGCCCGCCTCCCTCGCGATGTCGGATATGGTGGTTTCACCGAAATCGCGCCTCGCCGCCAGTCTCAGGAGCGCGTCAACAATGGCTTCGCGCGTTCCCGCGCCCGGCGCTCTCGGGGAGCCGCCGCCATGTCCTTCGCCTGAAGCAGTCCCGCGGCCGCTTGTCATGATTTATCTCCTGAAATCGTCTGCCCAAGGGGCCGACTGTGAGGTCTGATCATCGCTTACATAGGCTCGCGCCCGCGCGCGGCCAAGTCTTTCGAATGAAACCGGGAGAGCATGTCGCGCCAACACGCCGGGCCTCAACCCGAAAGCTCTCCAGCCCTGCGGCGCGCGGCCTCCACCGTGCGCTTCAGTAAGGACTTCATGCCATCATCGGCCATCAACACCCCCAAAGCCGCAGCCGTGGCGCCGCCGGGCGAAGTGACGTTTTCACGCAAAACCATAGGCGTGATTTGTTCAAAGCGGCGCATCAATTCCCCCGCCCCAGAAACTGTCGCTCGCGCGAGACGCATGGACAATTCCTCTGGCAGTCCGGCCTCGACTCCTGCCGCCGCCATGCACTCCGTAAGGTAGAAAACATAGGCGGGCCCGCAGCCGGAAACCGCCGTCACGGCGTCGATTAAGTTTTCTTCTTCGACCCATTCGACGGAGCCCGCGCCCGAGAGCAAGGCCTGAGCGATCGCGCGTTGTTCCTCGCTGGTCGTCTCGTTCGCGAAAGCTCCCGACACGCCGCGACCGATCGCCGCCGGCGTGTTGGGCATCGCGCGGACGAAGGCGCCGGCGGACAAACGGCGGGTAAGATCGGCGACCCTTTTGCCGGCGAGAATGGATATGACAAGCGTTCCTGGTCCGGTCAGCGGTTTTATCGCCGGCGCAACCGATTCGAGCATCTGCGGCTTTATCGCGAGAAGCAGAACGTCCGCCGGCGCGTCCCGCGCGGCCGCCGAGGCTCTGAGTTCAAAACTCTTCTCGCGGCAAAGGCGTTCAAGCTCCGCCGAGGGATGCGGCTCGATGACCTGAACCTTGGCGCCGCCGCTAAATCCGGCGAGGAGCGCCGAACCCATTTTTCCGGCGCCAATGAAGGCGATAGAAAGCTTTGACAGATCGCCCGGAGATATTGCGCTCACGCCTCGCCTTTCGTCTCGAAGGTTGCCGCCTCTAACGCTTCCCTCGCGCTTTTGCCTGACCAAAGCACGAATTGAAAGGCTTGGTAATAGCGCTCGCACGCCGCGAGCGCGCTATCGAGAAGCGCGGCGCATTGTTGTCCTGACGGCTGCGCGCCCCCGACCAGCAACAAACCATGCCGATGCATGACAACCCCTTCCTTGGGCCAAAGGTCGAAGTGGCCTGTCCAGAGTTGCTCGTTGATCGCTGCGATAAGGCTCGCGATTTCGGCGCGCCGGCGGTCTGGAGTCTTAAGATCGAAAGCGCAGCTGACATGCAGGGTTTCGAGGTCGGCCAGCCAGGTGAACGCGACATGATAGTCGGTCCAACGGCCAGCGACCGAGATGCAGATTTCATCCTCGTCGTCGCGGTCGAACGACCAGTCGTTCGTCGAGGCGAGTTGTTCCACGACGTCAACCGGATGTTCCGCGCGATCTTTTTCTTTTTCCGATACGATCAGCATTAGCTAACCTTTAATGAACGCCCCAACACGCGGCGTGGAACTTTAAGCGGCGTTGCGACGCATGGCGCCCAGGCGCTTGAGTTACGGGCGGCCGGATCGAATCGACATATTTCCTTATAGCCGATCCCACTGACTCCCGGCCAGTTTCACCTTGCGCGGACCACGGCGTGGCCTCTTTGCCTCCGCTGGACAGTGAAAGATTCTCGCCCCGCGGTCTAGAGTCCTTGAACTCATTCCACAATTTGCGAGGGGCGTTGGGGGCAAAAATCTCTGGATAAGTCCTTATTGGTCGGCGCCCTATAAAAAACGCGGCCCAACGGGCCGCGCCAAAAAGCAGAACTTCTCGGGTGGAGAGCTCAGGGCTCCATGATAACGGGAGAACCGACGCCCACGCGATTATAAAGATCGGCCACGTCCTCGTTGAGCATCCTTATGCAACCATAGGAGGCGGCGGTGCCGATGGAGGAGCGCATCTTGTTGGTTGTGCCGTGAATCGCGACCTGGAAGCGATCGAGGGTCAAAGCGCGCGCACCCATTGGATTATGGGGAGAGCCGCCTCTGATGAAGCCGGGAAGCTCGGGATGGTCATGCTTGACGACGGCCGGCGGAACCCAATCGGGGTTGACATATTTTCCCTCGATGGCGGCGTAGCCCGACCATTCCTTTCCGGCTTTTGGAACCGCGACCGGATAGCTTATTGCGACGCCTTGCCCTACCACGAGAAACAACTTGCGCTGGCGGGCGCTGATCACGATCGTCCCGGGCTGAACCGAAGGAGAAAAAGAAACCATGTTCCGCGCCGCCGCCTCTTGCGGCGCATAGACGGCGCCGAGGCAAACAACCGCGCTGACGGCGAGAGCATTCAACATGCGCGCGCGCGCAGCGCGCCCAAACAGCAAAAACAGGCCCATGGGCTTCACCCTTACGCTTGGCGCTAAAAGGCCAAATGGATCGTGACAAAAATCATTCTATCTTTCGCCGCATTTTTGTCGAAAGGTTCCTCGACTTTCGGTTAGTGGATATCCCTAAGAATTCGTTAGCTGTTACTGTTTCGCCACAGTCGGCCGGAATTGTCTCTGGGAACCGTTCTTCCCGCTCATCGCCCCCTGCCCTTTTCCAGAGCCGAAAAGGAACTGAATCGGGCGCGAATGCGCGAACGGGGCGCCGCCCCCACGGTGAAGCGGCGGTCGATAAATCGACCAAAGCCCACGGCGAGGAGTTTGTCTTGTCTGACGTTTTCATGAGTTGCGCCCGCGAGGACGAAGAGCGCGCCGCCCTGCTCGTAGAGAAGCTGAACACTCTCGGGCTCAATGTATGGCGGCCAACGCCCAACGAGAATTGGGACGACAACGAGATCGGCAAACAGTTGAGCGGATCGAAAGTCGTCGTCGTTTGTTGGACGAGGAACTCGGTCAACTCCGTGCGCGTCAACGGCGAAGCCTCGGTCGCCCAATCAAACGAAAAACTTCTCGCCTGCAAGCTGGATGAGTGCAAGACCCCGCTTCAGTTTCAATCGAGCGCCTCCCCCGATCTTTCGGGCTGGCGAGGCGAGAGCGACCATCCCGGCTGGCGCGGCCTGATTGAAAAGCTCGGCTCCCGCCTGGGCCGGCCGGGGCTGTCCGCGCTCGCCGAGGCCCTTGGCGGCGCAAGCGACCGTGAATTGCTGACGTGGACACAGCGCTTCGCCGACGATCCGCACGCGAGAACGCTCCGCGGCGAAATCGAAAAAAGAGAACGGGGTCGTTTCGAGCAAGAAATGGCCGCGGCGCGCAAGGCGCTTTCCGATGCGCCAAAGCTGTTCGACGAATCGAAGAACAACATTCTCGACGCGTGCTCGACCAGCTTCGAGAAATGGATCTCGGACCTCGAGAACGCCTCATATGACGCACGCCCAAATGTAGCGAGCGCATTGGCCTCGCCGGAGTGGCTCGATTCCGGAGCCGTGCAGCGGCTCACCGCCGAGCGCGACGCGGCCGTGAAGGAATTGCAATCCGCGAAGGAAGCGCGCGACGAGGCTTCGACACGAGCCCAAAAAGCGATCGAAACCAGCGACGCGGCGTTACTGGAGGCCAAACGAGCCCGCGACGCTCTGGCCGAAGCCGCGTCGCGACAGGCTTACGCCAAGGAAGCCGCGCCGCGCGCGCCCAAATGGTTCGTCGCGGCTTGCCTCGCGTCCGCGCTGGCGGGAGGCCTCGGATACAGAACCATAGCTGGACCCAGCTCGGAAACGGCCGAGACCGCGGAGCAGACGAGACAACAGCTCGCTCTGAGCAGCGGCGAATTGCAAAAGGCCAGCGCGGAACTCGCCTCCGCCAAGGACGATCTTAAGGCCCGCGACCAGACGATAGAAGAGCTGCGCCATTGGAACACCCAGATCGAGGAAAAAAACGCCGCCATGAAGAGCGCCAGTGAAAAGGCGGCGAAAATTCAGGCGGCCCTGGATGCGGCCAACGCCCGGCTCGAAAGTCTTCAGGGCGCGGCGCCCGCCTCCGCGAAGACCGCGGTCGGATTGGCGCTCGAACCCGCCGCGCCAGAGCAGCCGCAAAAGCGTCAGGCGATCAAATTCACCACCTTCGACAGCGGCGACATTCAAGGGGTCGACCTGGAGAAGCGCTCCAGTCCAAGCGTTGAGGATTGCGCCGCCGTCTGCCGCGACAATCCCGCCTGCCGGGGCTATAGCTACGACAAGTGGAACCATATCTGCTTTCCCAAATCCGGTCTCGGCCGTTTGAGACTCGAGCCAAGGGCGATTTCCGGCGTGGTCGAGGGCTCGCCGCCCCCGAAACTCGCGACGTCCCGCGTGACGATGGAGCACTATAATGGAAGAGCTTTCCCCGGCGCCGGCTTCAAGACCGCGTTGGTTGAAGGACCCGACGAGTGCGCGGAAATCTGCAGACGCGAGCAACCCTGCGTGGCTTACACATTTTTCTGGACCACCGGGAAATGCCGCCTCCTCGATACCACGGGAGAATATTTTCCAGATCGGGACGCCGAGAGTGGCGGAAAAAAACAGGCGCGCTAGAAGCTGATGGGAATGACCGAGTCGCCCCCCCTCATCTTCGACCGCGCCTTGGCGCGCGACCGCCTTTCGCGCGCACTCGACAAGGGCGGCCCCGATTTTCTCGTGCAACGCGCCGCCGAGGATTTGCGCGACCGTCTACTTTCGATCCACAGGGAATTTCCCCGCGCGCTCGATCTCGCGACCCCGACGCCGCATTTCGCCGACGTCCTGGCCGGGCGCGGGCGGGCGGCGCTGCGGGCGGCGGCGGCTTTCGGCTCGGGCGAAAAAGGTCCGCGCATTTTTGCCGACGAGGAGGCGCTGCCCTTCGCGCCACGGTCCTTCGATCTGATCGTTTCGGGTTTGGCCCTGCATTGGGTCAACGATCTTCCCGGTGTTTTCGCTCAGGTGAAGCGCTGCCTCGCTCCCGATGGCCTCTTCCTCGCCTGCATGGCGGGCGGATCAAGCCTCATCGAATTGCGCGCCGCCCTGGCGCAGGCGGAAGCCGAGATTCTGAACGGCGCCAGCCCGCGCGTCTCGCCTTTCGTGGAGGTGCGCGATCTCGGCTCGCTGTTGCAGCGCGCCGGCTTCGCCCTCCCCGTGACCGACGCCGACGTGTTCACGCTGCGCTATGATTCGATGTTCGCGCTTTGCAACGAACTGCGGGCGATGGGCGCCGCCAATGCGCTGGCGCAGCGCTCGCGCCGACCGTTGCGCCGCTCGGTTTTCCTGCGCGCCGCCGAAATCTACGCCGAAAAATTCTCCGACCCCGACGGACGCGTTCGGGCGAGCTTCGAAATCATCTGGCTCTCCGGCTGGGCGCCGCATGAGAGCCAGCAGAAGCCGCTGAAACCGGGTTCGGCGCGGATGCGGCTGGCGGACGCGCTGAAGGCGGGACGAGAAGAGCCGTGAGAAAGACCGCTGTCATCCGATTGATCTACAAAGCGGATCGCGCCGGAAAACCGAAGCGCGTCCCGAGGTCAAGTTGTTTGGAAATCGACCAGACCGCGGAAACGAGGGGCGAGGCCGGATCGTTGTCGGGGGTGACAAGTCCAATACTCCGGTTCAATTCCGGCGTTAACGGTATGGCGGTCAGTTCTTCCCGCATCTCGAACAGGGCAAGCAGGCTGTGCGGCAAAATGCTGTGCATTCCGGCGTGGCGAACATTGGAATAAAGGGCGAATACGGAGTCGGTTTCCACAACGACGCGCGGTTCGACATCGGCTCTTCGAAACGCCGCGTCGATGATGCGGCGGTTTTGCATATTCCGCGTCAGAAGACACAAAGGCAACGCGGCGGAGTCCCGCCATGTTATCGACGTGGAGTCGCCGAACGACGCGGCGTCGCGCGCGAGAAGCACATATCGCTCCCTGTAGAGGGGTAAGACCCGGAATCGCTCCAGGTTCTGGTCTTCGAGATAGGTCAGACCGATATCGAGCTCGAAATTATCCAGTCTGCGAATAATCTCTTCGTTGCTCAGAGACCGCACCATCTGGCGTATATCGGGATAGGCGTCCCAATACGGCCCCGTGAGCAGCGACACGATCGGCATGGTTGTCGGGATCGCGCCCAGACGCAGGGTTCCGGAGAGCCGCGTGCGGGAAATCGAGGCTTCCTGTCGCAGACTATCCCATGCCGCGATGGCTTGCCGCGCCCAGCCCAAAATCCTTTCGCCGTCCTCCGTGAAACCGACGAACCGATGCCCTCTCTCGACGATGGCGACGCCCAGTTCCTCTTCGAGGTGCCGTATCGCGGCCGAAAGCGCGGGTTGCGAGACGTTACAGGCCTCCGCCGCGCGAGCGAAGTGCCGCTCCCGCGCCAGCGTCACCAGATAGTCGAGCTGTCGAATAAACATCCTGGATTCCGTGAATCGAACGACGCTCTGGTTTTCAAGTTAATCGCTTTACCGGCTTCACCCCTCCCTGAATCCGTATTCGGGAGTTTCCTCCGTCGCGCCATAATATTTATAGGGGAGAAACTTTCCCGACATGACGATCTTGACCCGATCGCCCCCACGATTCGCGAGGCGCGATATTTCCATGTCGAAATCGATCGCCGACATGATGCCGTCGCCAAACTCTTCTTCGATAATGGCCTTCAAGGCCGGGCCATTCACCATCGTCAGTTCGTGAAACCGATAAAGCAGCGGATCCGTCGGCGGCATGGAGGTTCCGCGACAGGGCGTTTCGTTCAGCATCCGCTCCTCGCTCTCCGCGAGGCCGAACAGCCTGGCCGCCTTGCGCGCCAGCGGCTTTACCAGTTTCCCCTGACCCAGCAAGGCGCCGACGATCAAAATTTCGGACATGCCGCCGATTTCCCGCGCGATGAATCGCCATGTCCAGCCCCTCTCGCGTTTGATGTCGCGAATCTTTTCGGTCAACTGTTCCCGCGTCATTTCCTGGCTTCTCCGCGAAGGCAAAATCCATCGGACCGCGCCGCGGCCAGAGCAAAATCCGAAAAAGTCTATCGACTTTTTCGATCAGATTTTGCTCCAGCTTTTTGAATCTGGAGCGATTTCTTATCGACCAGACGATTCCGTCTGGTCGGAAAGCGCTCTGGCCCGGCGCCGAATGTCGGCGCCGGCTCCCGACGTCGCCGCCTTTGGGCGACCTCTTATTTCTTCCTGAAGCGCGCGGCTTCCTCCGAACCGCCGGTCGCATCGCCTTCGCTATAGGAATGCGCGCCGACGCCCGCGAGCTTGCCGCCCTTCACGACGAGATATTCGTCGCGGATCGGACGGTTTTCGAACCAGCATTCGAGAATCTCCCGCGTGCCGGCGGCGTAGCGAGTCTGCGCGGTCAGGCTGGTTCCCGAAATGTGCGGCGTCATGCCGTGATGCGGCATGGTTCTCCAGGGATGGTCGGCGGGCGCCGGCTGCGGGAACCAGACATCGCCCGCGTATCCGGCCAGTCGCCCGCTTTCCAGCGCGCGCACGATCGCGTCGCGGTCACAGATTTTGCCGCGCGCCGTGTTGACGATATAGGAACCGCGTTTCATCCTCGCGAGCATCGCATCATTGAAAAGATGCTCGGTTTCGGGATGCAACGGGCAATTGATCGTGACCACGTCGCAAGCCTCGACCATGCTTTCCACGCTCGCATGAAACGTCAAGTTCAGCTCTTTTTCGACCGATTCCGGCAGGCGGTGGCGATCGAAATAATGCAGACCGACATCGAAGGGCTTCAGGCGCCGCAACACGGCGAGACCAATGCGGCCGGCGGCGACCGTGCCGACCTGCATGGCCTCCAGATCGTAGGAACGGGCGACGCAATCGGCGATATTCCAGCCGCCCTTCACGACCCATTGGTACGATGGAATGTAATTGCGCACGAGACCGAGGATCATCATGACCACATGCTCGGCGACGCTGATGCTGTTGCAGAAGGTGACTTCGGCGACGGTGATGTCGCGGTCCATGGCCGCTTGCAGATCGGTGTGATCGGAACCGATGCCAGCCGTGACGATCAGCTTCAGTTTGGAGGCTTTCGCAATCCGCTCGCGGGTCATATAGGCCGGCCAGAAAGGTTGCGAAATGACGATATCGGCGTCGTGCAGCTCGCGGTCGAGCACGCTGTCGGCGCCGTCCTTGCTGGAAGTCACCACCAGTGTATGGCCGTTCGACTCCAGGAATTTGCGCAGCCCCAGTTCGCCCGACACGCTACCGAGCAGCGCGCCCGGCTTGAAGTCCACGGCCCTCGGCGTGGGCAGCGTCTGTCCGTCGGGGTAGATTCTGGGCTGCGCCACCTCGTCGCGCGCATAAGTTTTCGGATAGCCGTCGACCGGATCGTCGTACAGCACGCAAACTATTTTCGCCATGGCCGTTATCTTCCCTTTTGAAGTACAATCTTTGCGTCGGAAGGCGCTTTTCGCTTCACCGCCGGGGAACCCGTCCGGCGCTCGCGAAGCCTGTAAATAGCGACAGGAAATCGAGGGTCTATTCGTTTCCGCGGATAGGACGATAACGCTCGCTTATGACGCGTCGAAAAGGCGCGTCATAAGAGCCGCGCGATTCTCCGGGCCGCGGCGGCGGCGCCGTCCTCCCGCGCGACCCGGCCGGCCAGTTGCCGCGCGCGAAGCGCATATTCCGGCTCATCCAGCAACAGGCGCAGCTCTCGCGTCAGCCTCGCCGCGGCGACGTCCCGCCCCGGCAGCACGCGCGCCAGCCCGAGCCTTGCGAGACGCACCGCATTGTCCTGCTGATCGCCCAAAAATGGCGTGACGAGCTGCGGCTTGCCGGCGCGCAGCGCCTGTCCGCTGGTTCCGATCCCTCCGTGATGCGCCACCGCGAGAGCGCGCGGAAACAGCAGGGAATGCGGCACATAGGACGCCACGTGGACGCTTGCGGGCGCGGTTGCGCGCAGTCGGGCCAAATCGTCCGCATGGACCAGCAGAACCGCGCGCATCCCGAGGGTCGCCGCTGCTTGCATACAGGCGAAATAGTGCCCGGCGTGGCCGTGCGCGACAAAACTGCCCAGGGTGAACACGACCGGCGGAGAGCCTTGCGCCAGAAAGGCTTCGAGCGCCTTCGCCTCGCCTTCGTCAATCGGCGCGTTGCGATCGTGAAAGGTATGGCCGGCGATCAGCAAATCCGGCGGATGATCCGGACGAGGCGGAGCAAGCAGGCTCGAATGCAGCGCGATTGTCGCAACGCCCGGCGCGGCTCCGTGGAACAGCGCGAAAGGACCGCGCGTCGGCAGGCCGAGACCGCGCCGGAACCGCCTCAGGGGAGCCGCCCAAAGCTCGGCGAGCCGCCCTAAAACGCCGAGCAGCGCCCGGTTATAGGCCAGCGCCAGCCGCGCGCGGGGTTTCGCGATAAAAGGCGCGCGCGATCCCAGCGGCGGATCATAGCCCGAATAGAGCAGCACCGGCGACAGCGTGACGACGACGAGCGGCAGGCCGCGCCTTTCCGCGACGGCATGGGCCGCGAAGGCGATGCTGTGCGCGACGATCGCCACGGCGTCCTCGCTCGCCGCGAGAAACTGGTCATAGGCCTCGCGCAGATGCGGGAAGATCACATCCTTGAACAGAAAGCCGTCGTCCTCGCTCATGCGCCGCGCCAGCCCGCCAAGATCGAGGCCAAGGCGATCCGTCACCTCCGCCAGATCGGGCGAAACGGGAGTAAATCCAAGCCCCGCGCTCTCCACTGCCTCGCGATAATCGGACGAGGTGGCGACGACGACCGAAAATCCCTCGCGCTGCAAGGCTTCGCCGAGCGCAATGAAGGGATGCAGATCGCCGAGCGAGCCGAAGGTGGCGATGAGGATTTTGGGCAGCGCCGCGCGCATGAGAGACACCAGTCGAGAGAAGCGTGAGTTTTAACGGAAACTGGACAAGTTGAAAAATGGCGCAAGGCCTGCGTCCTTGATGCGGCCAAAACACGCCAAGTCGCTACGCGGCATGGATAAATTGCAAGAATAACAGATCTGGCCGAACAGCCTCCGTTCAAATCCAAATTCCGCACAACCCTGTCGCGGCTGGAGCGATTTCTTATGGCGACTCGGCAAGTGGGTGAAGCCGGCGCGGCCCCATGCTATAGTGGCCTCCCTAAACCCGAGGTCCAAATGCCCCCTTCCCCCGCGCCGGCCGAGCCCGCGCTCGTTCACGCCGCCGCCAAACCCTCGCTCGCCGGGCTCACCCGCGCCGAGTTGGCGAAAGCCTTGCGCCTGATGGAGTTGCCGGAGCGCGAATTGCGGATGCGCGTCTCGCAGCTCTGGCACTGGATTTACTTCCGAGGCGCCGCCGATTTCTCCTCGATGCTCAACGTCTCCAAAGCCATGCGCGAGCGGCTGGACGTCGCCTTTTCGCTCGAGCTTCCCGAGATCGTCGAGGAGCAGGTCTCCAGCGACGGAACGCGCAAATGGCTGCTGAGGCTTGCGCCCACGAACGTTAGCGAGAAGCCCGCCGAGATCGAATGCGTCTACATCCCCGAAAGCGACCGGGGCACGCTCTGCGTCTCCTCGCAGGTCGGCTGCACGCTAAATTGCAGCTTCTGCCACACCGGCACGCAAAGACTGGTGCGTAATCTGACGAGCAGAGAGATTGTCGGGCAGCTCATGGTCGCGCGCCGTCGGCTCGGCGATTTTCCGGGCCTGGAGCGCCCCACCGATGGACTCGTGCCTGGCGGCGAAGGCATGCGCGCGGTTTCGAACATCGTGTTCATGGGCATGGGAGAACCCCTCTACAATCTCGAAAATGTCGAGGCCGCCATCGAGATCATGGCCGATGGAGACGGATTGTCGCTCTCCAGGCGCCGCATCACCGTCTCGACCTCCGGCGTCGTGCCCCAAATCGGCAGGCTTGGCGAGGAATGCGGGCCGATGCTGGCGATTTCGCTCCATGCGGTGCGGGACGAATTACGCAACGAGCTGGTGCCGCTGAACAAGAAATATCCCATCGCCGAGCTGTTGCGGGCCTGCCGCGATTATCCCGGCGCCTCCAATGCGCGGCGAATTACCTTCGAATATGTGATGCTGAAGGGCGTCAACGACTCTCCCGCCGAGGCGAGGGAATTGGTGCGGCTGCTCAAGGGCGTGCCGGCCAAGATCAATCTCATTCCCTTCAATCCTTGGCCCGGCGCGCCCTACGAATGTTCCGACTGGGACACCATCGAGCGCTTCTCCGACATCGTGTTCAACGCCGGCTACGCCAGCCCGGTGCGAACGCCGCGCGGCAGGGACATTCTGGCCGCCTGCGGTCAGCTTAAAAGCGAGACGGAGAAGCTGAGGGCAAGGGCAAGGATGGTGGCGGAGTGAACGCGGCCGGTGCAGGCGAGAAGGCGCTCAATGGCTAGAAGGCGACAATCCACCCTATGACTCGCGGGCCGGGCTTTCAATTAAATGGACTGTCACTGCGACCCCAGAGTCGCGCCAACTCCCTCCCCGTCATATGTGGACGGCCTT
Source organism: Methylocystis sp. KS32 (assembly GCA_002862095.1). Lineage (GTDB taxonomy): Bacteria > Pseudomonadota > Alphaproteobacteria > Rhizobiales > Beijerinckiaceae > Methylocystis. Next base: position 232,068 of record PHSQ01000002.1, read on the forward strand.
TCGGGGCGGCGCATGGCCGCTGGCCCTGATGAATTTCGATGGCGCGGGATCCGGATCATTGCGGCGAGCTTTATGCTCGTGACAGCTTGGCCGGGTGTTCCTGGCCTTCGGTTGGCGACCGTTGTCGTTCATCACGTCATTTGCGCGTCTGCCAAACTCGAATAGGCTACTCTCGCTTCCTCACGACTCTTCGCGCGATCGGTTCACGCCCGCGCGAATGATTCCTCGCGGAATGTTTCGCCGGTCGTCGCCACCGCCCAGATGATCCGGGCGAGCTTGTTGGCGAGCGCGCCCTTGCGCCTAGAACGCTTTCCGACCAGACGGAATCGTCTGGTAGATTAAGAAATCGCTCCAGATTCAAAAAGCTGGAGCAAAATCTAATCGAAAAAGTCTAACAACTTTTTCGGATTTTGCTCTAGCCGCGCCGCGCAACAACGTAGTGGCTCGGTTGCGTTAGATTCGCAAACCGATGCTACCGGAGAACCGCCGGCGACCCCCGCAAGGCGCTCGCTCACTGTGGCGCTATGAAAAGCGCGCGTCGCGAGCGGCTTGCTCCGCCCCAGCTACACCACTGCTGGGGACACGATCTCGGCGCGCCGCGAAGCTTTACGCAGCAGGGCGGTATTTCCTGTGTCGGCGCCGCCTCGGGCTTGCCTACGCCAGCCAGAACCAAAACGCCCGGGGTCGGGCGCAGTCGCGCGCCTCAATGACAAGAAAGCGCATTACCCGCGATGCGGACATCACAGCGCCGCTCCCGTTCGTGAAGCCGAAGCACATGCACTGGCCAAGCTTCAGTCGCCTTCACGCCGAAACCGACAGGGCGCAGGCGCAGGTTCGCGCGGCTTTCGTCACACAGAGATGGAGAATGTATCGACTAACCGGGCATTAAGCTTGGCGAGCCGAGTTTGTGGACCAAGCCGCGCTGGTCGCGCCGAACATTATGATATTATTGGATTATGCTGATATTTTTGGTGCCCCTGGCCAGCGTCGAAGCGCTCTAGTTCTTCCTTTTATTTCAATTTGTTATGATTCAGCATGAGAATACAGCCTTACATAAAACCTTACAATCGGCCCGCGGAGCCCCGACCGTCGCGACGAAAATGCCGACGACGATCTGACGGGCTCCAGGCTTGTTCTTCGCCCCTCTGTCAGCGGTAATAGGGAGGCGTCGCAGGCTGCGCCGGCGCGGTCGCCGCACCCGCCAGCCCTCTCGCCGCCGCGCCAGGAGCCCCGCTGGAAAGCGTCGTAGGCTGCGCCGGCCCGGTCGCCGCACCCGCGAGCCCGCCCGCCGTCGAGCCAGGAGCCCCGCCGGCGAGCGGCGCGGTCGTATTGCCGCCAGACGCCAGCGCGTCGAGGCCGCCCACCGCCGCGCCGTCAACGACGCGCCCCGTAGGAGAGTTGCAGCCAAAGAGCGGCGCCGTCGCCGTCAGCGCCGCCGCTACAGCGACCGCTCTCATGCCTTGGCTGATGTGAGTATTTTTCATCTTGAGGCCTTATGTTCGTTTTCGAGTCATGCGAGGGCCTGACAAAAGACCGGGGCCGGTGCGCGAACAATAAATCCCATCGTGGTTAACAAAGATTTGCCGCCAGTCAGCCCGCCTTAACGGGAAGCTTTAGGCGATGCGGTTGTCCAGGGGGGTCGTCGACGAATCAGGGGTTGGCTTCGATCGCGGCGACGCGTTTACTCAGACGCTCGATAATCTCCGCCTGCGCCAAGAACCTCCAATGCGGTGACTGAAATCCTGTTTCGCGTTACGAAGTTTGCTGGGATTGATCCATTGTATCGACGGCTGGGATGGCCCCAGAGTTCCTATCCGCCCAATCGCGCCAGCGAAGCTGTTTTATGATTGTAGACGTAGTCGGAAATCGTGCCGTCCTTGATCCGCTCAACGACCTCGTCGATGGCGAATAACGGAGCCAGGAACCATTCCCTTGGCGTAACAGTCCGCCCGAAACGGTCCTTGATTTCGATATCGAGCTTAGAGGCGCCAAAGACGCGGTGAATCACATTTTCGAGTCTCACGCGATCGATGTTGTAAAGTTCGTAGGTCGCGACAATCTCGACATCGGCCATGAGAAAGGTCGGGTCCAGGCGCGCGTTGGCGATGCGGCGCTCGACGCCGCCGCCGGTGACGCCGATCTTGTGCAGCACGTCGCGATGAGCGACGACAGAGGGGTGATCCGACTTGCTTCGCAGCACATAAATGACGCCGCTCGCCTCGTCTCCTTCTTCGCTCCGTTCGCCGAATAATGGACCTGCCGACGGCTCGACGATACGGCGGCCAGCCGGGTCCTGCTGGAGCGCCTTTTGAAGCGACCGCATGAGCAAATTGCTCTCGGTCCCATTGTCGAAAATCACGCGAAGCCGGGCGTCGATGTTGCCGTGCTCGTTGGTGAAAGGCTCTTCCATCGCCGCGACATAGGCTTTCTGGCCGCCAAGGATATAGAAGCGGCCATGAGCGATTTCGGACTTGCGCTCGAACCGCCTTGTCTGTCGCAGGCCGGCGCCGATCTCTTTCTGGACCGCCTCGAAAAGCGGCCTGAAACGGTCGAAATCCACGCACTTCTGGCGATTGGCGATCTCCTCCGCCACACGCTTCTCGGCGGCGGAACGCACATGCCGAAGTTGGGTGATGTCCGCCGGCGCGACGCCTTCCACCCCGAGCTGCGCCAAGAGCCCGGCGTCGTCGAGTTCGTCTGGATCGCTGGCGAGAGAAAGCCCCGCCCCCGCCAAAAGTCCCTGGCGATCGAGCGGTTCAACCAGGGCGAAGCAATCCTCCTGCTCGCGAATGCGATCGAGGCGCACGGCGTAAAGCCGCTCGAAAATGTCGCACCCCTCGCCATGCTGCGGCGCGCGCCCATGCTGCTCCACGAAACGCTGAATTTCCTCGAAGCCGGCGATAATCCGTTCCTCTCGGGGCGTCCGGTTCGCGTCCTTCTTCGTCCCGGCGTCGACGCCAAGCTCTTCGAGAAGCGCGCTATCGTCATCGGTGAACTTAGACACGCGCCGCCTCCGCCTTCATGCGCTGAAGATAGGCCACGCCCTCGGCCATCCGTTTTTCCCAGACGTCGGGCGACGTGATCGAAGGCAGTCGGCCCCGCTCCTGCTTGAACTTCAAGGCTAGTTTGGCAAGTTCGCGCGCCTTATCCATGGTGAGGTTCACCCGCCTGGCCCCGATCACGGCCGCGACCTGTTTCAGGCTTTCCTCGCTCATGGTCTTGGCGAGGATGGCGTAGGCTTCGCCGAACGGGTTGATGTGGTCGATCATGTCGATGTCCATCTTGCGCATGTCGATCGCGAACTTACGAACGCCGTCGACAAAGGCGGTATTGGCGCCTGCTTCGCCGTCTCCGCCAGCGGTGGCCTCTTCCTTGGCCTTCTGGGTAAAGTTGAGGGCGGCGACGGCGTGTTGACGCACCGCCTCCCGATCCTCTTCATCCAGGTCGGGGAACTTGTCCTTGACGATCTTGCCCATGCGAAGCTGTGTCAGTTCTTCCGCTATGGTTTCGCCGCCAGCGTGCTCGCCATCGAACAGGCCGCGAGCGATCGTCGTCTTGTCCTGCACGAAGGCCGCGATCACCTCGTTCAAGTCCTGCCGGCAGATGCGCTGCGCCTCCTCGCTCTTGGGCGCGACGAGCCCCTTGATCTCGATCTCGAACTTGCCAGACTCCTCGTTGAAGCCGACATTGCACTTGTTCGGATCGTAGCCGCCCGCGCCATAGTCGAAGCCCGCTGTCGGCCCGCTCCGCGGATTCTTCGGCTTGAACTCGAAGCGCGGGGCGAGCACCTGCTCCATCAGCAGGCTGGCGGCGATGGCCTTCAACGTGTCGTTCACGGCCTCGGTGACGAACTCCTCGGAAGCGTCCGGCTGGGCGATCAGATTGGTGAAGCGCGCGCGGATCTTGTTCGGCGCGTCGCGGGTGACGCGTCCGATGATTTGCACGATTTCGGTGAGGCTGGAGCGATAGCCGACCGTCAGCGCGTGTTGGCACCAGATCCAGTCGAAGCCTTCCTTCGCCATGCCAAGGGCGATGATGATGTCCACATAGTCCCGGTTGTTCTTCTGGCTCGAATCCTTCAACGCAGCGGAGACCCGGTCGCGCTTGGCCGGATCGTCGTCGACCAGATCGGCGATCCGGAGGATACGGCCCGCTGGGGTTTTCACCAACTGGAAGCCGGTCACGGGGTCGACGCCCTGCCATTCGCCCAACTCTTCGATAATGTGCTCGACTTCCCTGATCTTGTCCCTGGTGCTCTCGCGCGAATTGACGCTCGGAATGTGGACGATGGTTTTCTCGGCCGGGTCGATGACTTTCATGATGTCGTCGGCATAAGAGCCGGCGTAGAAGAAATAGCCGATGTCGAGCCGCTTCAGATGTTCGTAGCCATTGAGCTGCTCATAATAGGTGTAGGTGAAGGTATCGAACTTCGCCTCGTCCTCCGGAGCGAGGACGGCGTCGGCGTCGCCGCGGAAATAGGAGCCGGTCATCGCCACGATATGCACGCGGTCGCGGGCGATGAATTGGCCAAGATGCAGCCCGAGCTTGTTGCCGGGGTTGGCGGAGACGTGGTGAAACTCGTCGACGGCGATGAGGCGGCCGTCGAAGGCTTCCACCCCGAACCTCTCCACGGCGAAGCGGAAGGTCGCATGGGTGCAGACCAGCGCCTTGTCGCCGCTTTTGAGGAAAGCGCCCAGCGCGTTGACCTTGCCGCCATTATCGTTGCCGGGGGCGTCGCACAGGTTCCATTTCGGCTCGACACGCCAGTCGGCCCAAAAGCCGCCCTGGCTCAACGGCTCGTCGTGGAAGCTCGCGCCAATGGATTTCTCCGGCACGACGATGATCGCCTGTTTGACGCCCTGATTGGCGAGCTTGTCGAGGGCGATAAACATCAGCGCCCGGCTCTTGCCCGAGGCGGGCGGCGATTTGATCAGCAGATATTGCTCGCCCCGCTTCTCGTAGGCGCGCTCCTGCATCGACCGCATGCCGAACTCGTTGACCTTGGTCGATCTGCGGTTGCTGGCGTAGGAGACTGAAACGGAAGGAACGGATTTCTGGTCAATAGTCATGCATTCGCCTTCGGCCCATTTGGATGTTAGCATAGCGCTACCTTCGCGCTTCGCGTCTTCAATACACCAAAGCTGAACAGTGCGGCGACACGGCGTTCAGCTTTTGGTGCATACATACTTAGCAGTCTCTAGGTCGCCGTATTCGTCAATATGAGTCATAAGCGGCTCGTTTGCGACAGAAAGCTTGGTAAAAAAATATGTGAACCCACCGTATCCCCCATATGAATTCTTGGCGTTCATCTCTCCGCAAACCATCGTTAAATCTTGTCCTTGATACCGGAAGCCATACAGATTGCGAAATTGTGCCGAACTTGGATCTTTTAAATCATGGCTGGCGACCTCTTTTGCTACAGTCATCTGCTGGGCGGTAAGAGTCTGTCCGCGAACATCATGTTGGATTGCATAGCTTTCTGAGCATGAGGCGGATTGAGGCGATGCGCAGAAATGCGAGCGCCTTTCGGTTGAGGCATTCCCAATCCTTAGGAGACCCAGCCAAATAAGTGCTTCAACTTTCCGGGACACGTTGCCAGCCTTGTAGGCCGGAAATCAGGCACCCGGCGCGTCTGAGTCCTCCCGACCTGATTCACTTATTTGGCCGCCTTGCCTTAGCCAATCTTCGACACCGACCGAGCCAGGAAAAAGTTCGTTCGACGACCCACCGCCTTGGCAAGACCTCGAAGCCTTTCGCTGTGTCAGAACGCTTGACGATTTCCGTCACGAGGCTTGGCAAAGCTTTCTTCTGCGCCTCGCAAAAGATTGGTCCCTGATATCCGCCATCGGCGAACAGCTTTTGCAGAAACGGAAATCTCCCAAACATTGTGCGCAGAACAAGAACGCCGCCGTCTCGATCCTGAATGTCGGCCGGATGAACGATCGCATGAAGCAGCAGGCCTATCGTGTCGACGAGAATATGCCGCTTCTTGCCGTTGATCTTCTTGCCCGCATCATAGCCGTGCGGATCAATGCAGCGCCCCCTTTTTCCGCCGCTTTCACGCTCTGGCTGTCGATGACGGCGGCGGTCGGGCTGGCGTCACGCCCGGCGGCCTCGCGACACTTCACGTAAAGCGCGTGGTGGAGACGATCGAGCGTGCCGTCATAGGTCCAAAGGTCGAAATAGCCGTAAACTGTGCTCTTGGGCGGCAAATCCTTCGGGATCGCGCGCCACTGACAGCCCGTCGAGAGAACATACATGAGTCCGTTCACGACCTGCCGCATGTCCACCCTGCGCTTGCCGCCGCCGCGCTTTGCCGGCGGGATCAAGGGGGCGATCAATGCCCACTCCGCGTCCGTGACGTCGCTGGGATAACGCAGACCGCTACGGTCGTAGCGCGCGCGATTTTCGTTCGTCCACATCGGCGACCCCTTCGAGAATCAGGCCGCCACATCGAATCATAAAAGACTCATTCGACTCAACTTCTGCTCGGACAGACACTTAGAGTGACGCGTTGCGCCGGAACGTGGTCGGCTGTGCTAGCGCAACCGACCAATAAACTCGCCACAGGGGCAAAACGAAACAGCCTAAGCATAAATTCTCCCGTTTCTAGGATGGTGAACCAAGTTCTGGACGTTCATCAAGAGGCGCTGCGTAGGCGCAAGTATGAACAGAGCGGGCGATAAAACTAATCGGCTTTGAAGGGCAACACCCTATAGGCGGAGCTTGACGACTGTTTTTGCTTAAGGAACCCTTCAATATCATAGAGCGAGAGCATATCTGTAGCGATTGTCACCTCAATGCTGTGCCGCAAGTCGGAGATGCACTGATAATTCTGTTTACCAAACTCTATGATGCTCATTCCTTCCTTGTAGCCAAACATTATGTCCTGTAGTTCACGTAGCTTTTCAAAAAGAGTTTCGCTAATCAATAGCTGATGCGGATATATGTCGGCGTATGATTTGAGATAATCGGTTAGTTTCCCTTCCTCGTCGGAAAACAGGAAATGATATGGCTTATTGTCTTCTTCGAGAATCGCGGTTTTTAATTTGACAACGAGTGCATTCACTTGTTTATACGCTTTGAGTCGGCGTTTAATGATATCTTTGTAATAGTCGTTCTTGAAGTCCCGTTGCTTAGCGTAGTGGCCTACAACCGCATTGATTGTTGAGGCTAAAAACGTCGCGATCACGGTCGATGTCAGAATGATGTTAGTCGTATCCATCAGATTTGCTCCAAAATGTCTATTGAACTCGCTCATGCCGCCACACTCTATTCTTTTTTTGCCGTTGCGCGACGCGAAGCGGTCATCTTCGTATAGAGTTCAAACAGCTTCTCCAACCGCTCCGTGTCATTGCGGAAGCGGCGACCGATATAGATGCGCTCCAGCACCTCGTCGTTGCGCTCGTGCGCCTCGCGCAGATCGGCGGGCATGTGGTCTGGGTCATAAAGATCGGCGATGGTTTTCGGAAAATGCGCCTCGCGCGTGAGTAGAATGTCCTCGGCGCAGCGGGTCAGATCGGTTTTGTTCTTTTCGGTCAATGTCGGGACGGGAAAGGTGTTCCAGCCGAGAGTGTTGGAATAAGAGAAATCGGTGCGCATACGGACGCAAACGGTTCCAATCCACACCCAATGGAGGCGCGAGGCGATCAGCGCCATGTTCCAGAGGGGAGCGTCGTATAGTGCGAAGTTGCGATCGCCGACTATCGTTCCTCCCGTCACAAGCCCGACAGGCAGATACTCACGGTTCTCTGAACTGACTCGGGGGACAACGATGGATCGTTCACCCCCAGACTGGCGAACTTCACCAAATCTGTAGGGCGTGGCGGCGAGCGCCTTGGTGGTGGCGCGATCCGATTTGGCTCGCTGCGCCCTTACCGCCTCGAAACGATCACGAAGCCAAGCGTTATCGTTGGCCGACCGGTAATCCTCGTTAGCAACCCAAATGCACTTGCGCTCTATTCCACGGACGAACTCTTGCGAACCGACAAATGGGCGAATGAAGGCCAGTGACACCGCGTGATCGTTCACCGCTGCCGCTGCTTCATTCGTATCGAGCAACAGATACCCGCCGTCATTGGGCATGTTGCCGAAGTTCATCTCGTAAAGGTCATTGAGAGGACGCGAAAGCTGTCCGACGATGACATTCGGACCTGGCACCAAGTATGCGTTGATGTTCTCAACTGCCTTAACGGTCGTGCCCCTGCCGTCCACATCCGAGAAAAGCAGCCTCGTCCGGCCTGCATGATTTGATAGGCCGACAATCACAACGGTGACGCCAGCGTTGTAGCTCGCAAGGTTGGCCCATTTGAAGGACGTATGGGCGAAGGCGACTTCATGCCCACTCTTGAAGATCAACGACCAGAGGGTTTCGACCTGCCGGCCTTGGCAAATGGAATTGGTGGACACAAAAGCAGCGACCGTAGGCGTCACCGCTCCGTAGTCTGCCGCCTTCATAAACCAGCCAGCCACATAGTCGAGCGACTTCCAGTTCGTCGTGCGCGCGTCAAAAATGTTTTTCAGGTCTGACTTCTGTTCGTCGGTCTGCCATTGGCTGCCGCGATAAGGCGGATTCCCGCAAATATACGTCTCGCCGCCTTCATTCTCAAAATCGATCTGCGCCTGATTGAGCGGCGTGTGGAACAGGTCGTCGGCGTGGTGCTTCACGCCCGTTCCCGTTGGCGGGCAGATGCTCAACCAATCGAGCCGCAGCGCGTTGCCGCAGGTGATCCAATTTTCGGTGGCGAGCGGCAGGAAATCCTGGAGCGCCTCCTTCTGGCCGCGATAGAGCGCGTCGCACTGAAATTCGGCGATGATCAGGGCGAGGCGCGCGATCTCGGCCGGGAAGCTTCGCAGCTCGATGCCCCTGAAATTGGTCAGCGGAATGTCCGTGCGCCGATCCGGCTCGCCGCGTCGCCGGTTGATCTCGGACTCGATGGCCCGCATCTCCTTGTAGGCGATGACAAGGAAATTGCCGCTGCCGCAGGCCGGATCGAATACGCGGATCTTCGACATGCGCTTGCGCAGGTTCAGCAACATCCGGCTGTTGTCGCCAGCTTCCTCAAGCCGCGCCCTCAGATCGTCGAGGAACAGCGGATTGAGCACCTTCATGATGTTCGGCACGCTGGTGTAGTGCATGCCGAGCGCGCCGCGCTCATTATCGTCCGCCACCGCCTGGATCATCGAACCGAAAATGTCGGGGTTGATCTTCGTCCAGTCGAGGCCGCCGATCTGAAAAAAGTAGGAACGCGCGATCCTGCTGAAGCGCGGCACGGCGAGACTGCCAGAGAACAACCCGCCGTTCACATAGGGTAAAGATAATTTATCGATCCAGTGAGGAATGTTCGCTTCCGCGCGATGTTCGCGCTTCGTGTTCATGGTGCGAAACAGTTCGCCGATCACTTCATGGGTGTTGGACGAGTCCCGCGCGGTCATCTGCTCGATCGCCGCCGTGAACAGCCCGGGCTTGCTGAAAATATCCGTGTCTTCGGCGAAGAAGCAGAAGATCAGCCGCGCCATGAAATGGTCCATGTCATGGCGGCGCGCGGCCGCGCCCCAGTCCGGATTGTCTTTCAATAGCTCCATATAGAGCTTGTTCAGGCGGTTAGTCGCGCGGATATCGAAAGAGTTCTCACGGATTTGCGCGACATTGGCGATGCCGGCCAAGGGCAGGAAAAAACCTAACCGGTTAGGAAAGTCGGCATAGGCGCTGGCGACGGTCTCGCCGCTCGCCAGATCCTCGGCCTCGAACGTCGCGCCATCGGTCGCCAGAACGAATTTCGCCTTGGCCCTGGCCGTCGCCGGGCTCGCCCTCAACGCGGCGAAGGTCTTCGAAACGTCGCCGGGCTCGCAAACGGCGATGTGGATGTTGTTGGTTTGAAGGACGCCGCCCAGATCGGATTTGTTCGTCTCGCCCTTGCGCAGGCGTATGAGGGTCGTTTCCTTGTTCCCAAAGGCTTGCAGGAAGGCGTAAGGAAACTCCTCCGGGTCGAACGGCCGCCCGGCGAGAGCGGATATGGCGTCGTCTATCTCTGATGCGTTCATGCTCGACCGCGTTTTGGGTGATGAACTTAATTCTGAACTTTTCGATATGTTTTCGTGAAATTCGCCGATCGGTCGGGCGCTTCCCGCATAGCTATAACTCATTGATCGCTAATTCGTCGAGTTCATCTGGACAGATGCTCGACGGCGGCATGTCCCGGCCTCGCCGAGGCTATGCCGCCGTCCTGGCGCTTTCATGCCAAGCGCAGACGATCCGTCCTCTGTTTCGGCGCGGCGCGTCATCCGTTATTGGGCGGTGCGGGCGACAATCATATCCAGCCGATAGGCTGAAGGCGTCTTCCTACCGCCATCCGCCATTCCAGTGATGATGATGATGCCAGCGGCGGTAACGCCAGCCGCCGCCCCATCCGCCCCATCCGCCATTCCAGTGATGATGATGATGATGATGCCAACGGCGGTAAGGATAATAATAATAGGGGTAATAATAGCCGCCATAAGGCGCCCAGTAATATTGCGCGGTCTGGATGCGCGGCTCGAGAGCAGACTTTTCCCCCGCCCTGGCTTCACCCAAAAGGGCGGCGGCATTGGGGATGGGTTGCAGAAGCTCCGTATAGGAGCGGGGCGTCATCAATTCGTCGAGCGTGTGCGCATGGGCCGCCGGCGCCACCGCCGAAAGCGGCAAAGCCGAGATTGCGCCGACCAGTCCAGCGGTTTTTTTGCTCATTGTTTTCTCCCTGTGCAAAATCGCCGTCTCGAAATCTGCAAAATCATTATGGCGATTTGCGGAAAACGAGCGGGGTGCGTCCCGCCATTTAGGGAACATGCCTTGGCGAGTCGTTCTCCTACAGAACTGAAGATGCGGTGCGCAATTTAGCACCCGGTCATTTCCGCGAGAATTTTGGTTATGTCCGGGTCAGCAGCGCTTCACAATTGAAAAGACAAAAAATCAGACGCCGGCGCGCGGCCTTTCCCGGCAAAACAGTGGTTCGAATCTGCTTGGCGCGCCAATTAAATCAAGCAATCATCGCCCCCGGCTTTCGAATGCGATGCGCATCAGGCCAATGGCGGCGGCGAGCAAGGGCGGAAGACAAAGAGCGAGGGCGACGATGGCGGTTCCAGGCGAAGCGGGTCAAATGCTCTCGGTAGCATCGAACAGATATAAGGCAAATATGGGCGTGTCACCGTAATTCTTCTCCTTCCTCATCCTCACTCACAGGAAGTGGGGATTTCGCAAACCGATGCTCTAGAATCCGCAACCATCTCTCCAATGGAGCAGCGATCAATGGAACATCCCAATGTTGAGCAAGAACCATTTGGATCATTATGCTGGCGATAAGAACAGTAAAAAACACATACCACGGCGCTAATATCCCAACTCCGACAAGAGAAGCTATATTGCCACAAAACACGAAAAAAAACCTCTCGCGTTTAATCTTTGTCTTTAATGACAAATTTTCTTGTTCTAGGTCGTATACGCGCTTTGCTAAAATATTATTGTCACTATCAGGCGACGTCAATGCTACTCCACTCGCCTCTAAACTCCCTTCTGTTGGCGTATTCCTCTGCAATATCTCTGTCTGTGATGGCGATGTTTCGCTGTCCTTGCTCATATTTCTTCGCCCACGCGCCATGAGACCAATGAGTTAGGTTCACTAGCTTCCCAGGCTTAACATTGAGATACCTATCACAAATTGCGTCAAGCACACGTTTCCTTTCGCTACCCGCTCTTAGCCTAAGAGCATCAAAGAAAACGTCAGAAACAGAGTCCGCGCCAAACATTTTTACTTTGTGGTACAAATTTGGAGATACGGGGCCGTAATCCCATGCCTCAAACGAAGTGTCCGCTAACTTGTCCCCATCATTTAAGCCAGCATACTCCACTTGGGCCAGATATAATAACTTCTGCAAAGGAAGGTTAGAGATGCTCCATCCGCTCCTTTCGCAGATATACTTTGCTGCGGTATCAAGCCTAATGGCCATCAGCCCCAACGGCGCGCCGTCGCCTTTTTGGCGATCGCGGACCGTTCCTCCTTGGTGAGCGCGTCTACGCGCGCTTGCGCCCCAGCTTTCCCAGACCGGACCTTGCCAGATGGTTCTTTCAGTTCATCGGTCAGTTCCCCGGTCGCGATCTTCGCAACCATGACGGCCCAGCCGATCGCATCGGCTGGGCGCTTCTGACCCTGTGGGACTTTCGGCATTGGCTCCCCTCGATATAAAGCGTTCTTTATGCGCTTTTCGCCAGCATAGCACATGATTCGACCACTGGCGAGATTCGCAGAAAGTCAATATGGCGATGGCGATCTTCAAGGGGAACACCCTGAGAAATTTAATTGCCATCAAACTGAGACACTACTCGGATTCGCGGAACCTTGCTTTATGGCGCCAGCGTGCCGAACAACCTTCTCCCAGGTCCGTTTCGGCGTCGGGCGGGTATGTAATCGTCTGACTGCCGGTCGGCGACGGAGACTCCGCTCGGCCCATCAGCTCGCCAACAAAAGCTTTTCCGCCCGCTCCAGATCGACCGAAACAAGCTACGAGATACCGCGCTCGGCCTGAAATTACGGTGACACGCCCGTCTTTCCCCTTTAAATAGCCGATACAACTCATAATCGCCCGCCTCGAAAAACACGGGTGCGCGACGATTGCCACGCCGGGCGACATGATGCGGAAGGCCGGAGACAACATTTCGCGGGGTCCTCAACGGATACGCCACCCCCATTGCTTTCCGCTGGCCTGGTCCCGAAAAGGGTAGCAAAAATCGCCTTCAATGGCCCATCCTGGATTCGAGCAGTAAGCCAGGGAGTGGATCGACCCCGCGCGCGCCAACCCGTAGGTCGCCAGGCCATCGTGAGAGACCCACCACCATCCAGTCAACGCGAGCGCGCCCAGGATCGAGGCCGCCGCCACCCAGCGCCCCCCCGACCGTCTGACGCCGGCTTCGACGATCTTGACCGCCGCCGCCGCGAAGTGTTCGTCGATCTCCGCGACGCGGCGCGATACGCTTCCGTGAATGGCGTCCATCGCGACGACTGCGGCAAACATCGGATCGCGCGGCGGCACGTCGATCGCCGCCGCCAGAGAGAGGGCGCGTGCGATTTCCGCGTCCGTCGCGTCTCGACCCGTCGCCGCGCGGATTATCTCGCGCACGTCCACGTCCGCCGTCATCGGATTACCCCCGCCTGAACTAGCGCTGCGGCGACGCCCTCTCTGTAACGCCGGAGCGCAGACCTTTCCGCAATAGTGAAGCCGCCGTCCGCCGCCGCCGCCACGTCGAGGCGTTTGCGTTCGTTAGTCAAGCGGTCGGCGATTGCGTCGTTCAGTTCTGGCCATACGACGACAGCCGCACAGTCGTTTTTCGTGCGGCTGCTGTTGAACAGGCTGAATTTCTCCGGCGGACCGAAGTAGGAGTTCACGATCGCGACGACCGGCGAACCTTGCGCCCCGTCGATTTGTTGCCTGAGTAACTCGACCGAGTCGCGTTGCCGGTTGATCGGGAAGAGCACGACGATTTCGCGCGCCGTGGCGGCGGCGACATCCGCTAAAATTGACCAGTGCGCCAGTAGCGAAGTCAGACAACGCGCAGGCGTGTTTATGACGACAGTCGAGCTATTGGCGGCGCACTCAATCGCATTGGCGGCGCGAACGAAGCCCGACTCGTCGTCTATGCTGGCGACTTCGATCGAAACGCGATCCTCTCCGCCAAGCGTTTTCGCCACGTCCGGATTATTGTCGTCGCTCTCTATCAGCGTGATCGAATCGCCCCGCGAAAGCAGAGCGTCGACGACGCCAAGAGAGACGACCGACTTGCCGACGCCGCCTTTAGCCCCAGACACAACTATAATCTTACCGGCGCTCATATGCCTACTCCTTCCTTAGAGGTCATCCGTGTCCTGTTTGATTTCAAACGCGCCCTTGCCTGACGTCATTTCCCGCCCCTGTTCATGCGTCCCGACAGTCACGACAGGTGAGTTAATCGCTCGGACATTCTCTATTTCCACAACTTCTTCGTGCGGCTTGTCACCACGCCTACGTTGTGTTCCCGTGCGTCGAGCAGCGCCCTTTCTCGTCACCCCCGCAACCTCGGCAATGGTCTTGGGTTGCGCCGTGAAAAGGCCGCCTTCAGACAGCGCATCGGCGATTTGCGATGCGGTGTAACCCTGCCGCAGCATTTCCGCCATCTCGTCCTTCAACGCCGCGAGCACATCCATTTTTCCGCCGCGTGCGCCCTCTCCGGGTCGTTTTTCACGCTTCAGCCGCTCTAATGATTCGCGCCCAATCCGTGCCGATTCTTCGATGTCGTATGTCGCCTTTATCGTCGTCTTCGCCATGGGTATCTCCTATGTGGTATGCCGTCATCATAAATATATATCTTCGCTACGCGATGTCAACAACTTCATGCGGCGTCGTCTGCTTTATTCCATGCGCCTAGCCATCCTTCATTCTGTGCGCTGTTTGCCGTCCAGGAAAGGTTGCCTATTCTTTTTTGGTTGCCATCTTGTTTTCAGTAGGTTGCCATCCATATTGCATGGTTGGCGACCGTGGTGTAGTCTAGCTCATCGTTGGCCGGAAGTCATATGTAAGACACGGCTGCGCCGTCTCTTACATATGCCGTGGACAGGGGGGTCGGCTCCGCCTCACCCCACGTGTCCACTGCTTCCGGCGAGGGGCGAGCCCCCTCGACCCCCTCGGCGAAACTCGACGGGGCGCGGCCCGTCTCGCTTCACCGCGCCCGGCTCCGCCGGGCATTGGCAACCCATTTACGGTGACGGCAACCAATGAAAGACAAGGCAACCACTCATACAAAGAGGCAACCGCCCCGCCCGCCTCGCCGACCAAAGAAGCACTCAGCGACTCTTTCCTTGAGGCTCCCGCCGAGCGAAAAGGCGCGGATCGAGGAGGACGCGCAGGCGGGGGGCATCAGTGTGTCGGAGTGCGTTCGCAGGAGATACTTCGGCGCCAAGATCGCCGCGCGCGCCGACCTCAAGACGGTCGCGCAGTTGCGGCAGATCGGAGGTTTGCTGAAAAATCTGGAAGCAAGGTCTGGCGCCCGATCACAAGAGTATCTACGCGCGCTCGGCGCCCTGGCTCGCGCTATCGACCGCATCGCCGCCGGGGGCGACAATGAGGATAAAGCATGATCGTCAAACGTATTCCGCGCCGCCCGCCCGACGGGCGAGGCAAGACCGCCGCCGTCGGCGCGCTTTGCACATATATCCTCTCCGGGCGCCCCAACGACCCGGCGGACAAACTCATTTGCGGCGGCGCCGTCAACACAATATCCAAGTCTGAAAGCGGGTGCATCGCGGAAATGCAGGCGTTGGCGCAGGCGTGCGCCAGATCGCCAAACCCTGTAGTCCACTATGTCATCTCATGGCGCGCCGAAGAACGTCCGTCTAAAGAGCAGGTCGCGCAAGCGGTGAAGATGTTCACCGACGATATGGGCTACGGTAACAATGCCGTAATCTGGGGGGCGCATGGAAATACTGACAACATCCACGTTCATGTTGCGATCAACCGTTTCGACGACACGCTCGGTCGCGCCGTAAGACCCTATCGCGGGCTCGACCATCACATGGCGCTGAGAGCCATCGCGCGCATTGAAACTGAGCAGGGATGGCAGCCGGAGCGCAACGCGCGTTATGCAGTCGAAGACGGTCGCGTGGTTCGCACGAAAAGGCGCACGGAAACGGTCGATGATGATGCACCGCCGCCAATAAGCTACCGCGCACGGGGTTCGGAGATCCGCAGCGGCAAGAAATCGTCTCAACGTATCGCGCAAGAAAGTGGCGTCGGGCAGACAATCGCGCGCGCTTCGTCATGGGATGAAGTCCACATGATGTTGGCCTATTCTCACGACGCAAGTTACGAGCCATGCGGCGGCGGCGCAGTTATTCGGATGGGCGGGCGCACCGTCAAGGCGTCGAGCGTGGCGCGCGAAGCGTCGTTTCACCATCTCGAAAAGAGGCTCGGGCCGTTTGAGCCAGCGCCAGCGCCGCTCGCACCGGTCATAGAAGAGGCTGCGCGGCGACCGCGCGCGGCGGCTCCGGTCGATGACGAGGCAGCCAGATATATCGAGGAACGCGAGGCTTACAACGCAAAAAAACGGGCGGCGCGTGGCGAACTTGACGAACGCGTCGCCAAGCGAGAGGCGGAGCTAAAATTGGCTCAGGACGCGGAGCGCGCGGAAATCGCCGGGCGGTCGTGGAAAGGCAAAGGATCGGCCCTGAATGCATTACGTGCGGTTCTGGCCGACGCGCACAAGAGGCAGTCCGCCGAGTTAAAGGCCGAGATCTCAACGGAACGGAAGACGTTCCGATCGGAATGGCCGGACTGGCCCAATTTTGATGAATGGAATCGGGCGCTGGCGTCGTCCGACAGCGGCGGCGCGCAATCTCGAAAGGATGAGGGTATCGCCATGGCCTCAGGAACAACGCCCACAGAAAAGCAGGAGCAAACCGCACCCGTCAATACTCGCTATCTTATGCCAATTGTGGACCTTTTGAAGTTGCACGCAAAAGATCGCCTTGTATTGATCGGAAAAATCCGGGACGCGATGAAGAAAGGCGACGAGAACGCAACGCGCGACGCGGCGGCGCAGGCTCTCGACAAACTTCAAGAATTGCACGGACGGCAGATCGCGTCGGCTGGCGAGCGCGAACGAGCAGAGATTGAACTGGCCTACAAGGAGCGCCGAGAGCGCGAACTGAACGGCGGAGGATGGACTGGACGCGGGGCCGAACGAAATGCGCTCGCTCACACAATCAAACAGGAATATGAGACGGCGCGAACTGATTCATTGAGGCGGCAGGGCGCATCTGCGACCGAGCGCGGCGCCGCCTTCAATGAAATTCGCCGCGAATTTGGGTTTCCGTCCCCGTTCGCAACGACTCCCGCCCCATCCCCGGAACCGGCCAAACCGAAGCGTCCCAGTATATCTTCGTCCGAATTTGAACGTATCAAACAGACTTCCCCCGAGCACTGGTTACAAAACGCGCGCGGATATGTAATCACTCGCAAACAGCCCCATAAATTCTTCGCAAAAACGGGTAATGATGAAATATATCGCTGCGAACGTAAAGCAAATGGCGACTGGATGACTTTCACCAAATCCGGCGAGTGTGTAGGCAATAACGTCACTCTCGCGAAATACGAGGCTGGATTACATGATTTGCTAGACGTAGCGGCGGCGTTTGGCGTCTACCCATCCGGTTATATTTCGCCTTCGCCGGGCCGGTCTCCGCCGCCAGCATCGCGGCCCGCGCCGGAGCCGGAGACGCCCGCGCCGCAGCCGCCGTTCGTTCCGCCTGTCGCCGCGACACCATCTCAGCGCGAAGCGGGCAGGCAATATCTCATTGAAAAAAGAGGGATTCCAGTCGAGATTGTCGAATTCGCAGAGCAGTGTGGATTCCTTTCTTATACGACCCATCAAGTCGCGTTCTGCGGCTTCGATGCCGATGGCAATATGCGGTCCGCGCAGCTTCGCCGGTTTGATGACTCCACGGTTCTAGAAAAAGGCGTAACCAGGGGGTCCGATCTTGGATTCCCCGCGTTGTTTGTTGGCGAGGACATTTCGCGTGTCGTCATTGCGGAGTCTGGGATATCCGCCTTATCTGTCCTGGCTATCGAGAGGGAAAATGGCCTCCGATTGCCGACCGTGATCTCGACGGGCGGGGTCGGCTCCCGATCGTGGACGAACAACGCGGAATCTCCGGCGCGAGCTGCGATTCTTGGTGTGCAAGCTGTCTTCATCGCGGGCGAAAATGAGAGCAGCGAAGCCAAGCAGCGTGAAAAGGACGGCGCGCGACTGGAAATGGCGCACAGAATTGCTGCGGCGACTGGTCGGGATCCTTTGATTCTGTATCCGCCCACGTTCGGAAGCGACGCCAACGACTTGCTGCTCGATAGCAAGATAGACCCCATCGACGACTGGCTTCACGAGTCGCCAAGATGGCCGTCTTCATTGGACAAGGGCGCATCACCGCCCGTTTGATCCGCCGACCGAGATTCCGTTTATCATCGGCGCGCCTACGGCGCGCCTGATTCTTTTAGAGCGGGAAAGAAAGTGGCGAGGGGGCTTCGGCCCCGGCCCGGCGGGAAAGAACGCGCGTTTTTTCCCCGCTCTAAAAAAGCAGCGGGGTCGAAGGCCCCGCGAGGATAACCTATTGAAAATGAATTGACACGGCCGATGAGGCGCGAGGAAACAGCCAGGAAAGGGCAAGGATGTTCACGGTTTACCCCCGTAGGATGAAAACGGAAAACAGGCATCCTGCAAGCATCCTACGGGGGAATAAGCATATGAAAAGAAAGGTGTTTTTGACGTTACGTAGGATGAAGAGGAAAAAACCTCGCCTCTTCACGCGCGCGTCTTTCTATTAAACGCGCGCGTGAAGAGGCGAGGAAAAATGGTCCCGATCCTACGTAACGGTCGAAAGCGCAGTAAAAATATGGAGTTATTCCCCCGTAGGATGCTTGCAGGATGCCTGTTTTCCGTTTTCATCCTACGGGGGTAAACCGTGAACAGTAATACGCATAAAAAACGGGCGCCCAACGAAGGCGCCCGAAATGCCGACCGACGACGGCGCGTTACTCGCCGCTGTCGTCGTCAGCGGACTCCCACTCATATTCTTCGTCGTCGTCTTCGTTGCCTGACTCAGATGGCGTAAGGGAGAGATCAGGCGCGGACGGAGACGTAGCAGGAGAGTCGCGGAGCGGAGTTAACTTCCAACTGTCGATGTGTTCCCTGCAGAACCACCTCACCACGCCGTGCGGAGACCCAGGTGCGCCGCGACCTGACGACGCTGGATCTCCGCATATTTCGCAGATGTGGTTCGGCGGTGGCGCCTTGAAGACGTTGGTTGCGGGCGGCGGAGAGCCGGGCGTCACATGGTTCCCGTCGATTTCAACGGAGTAGAGGGCGACACGTCGGGATGACGAGGCGTCCCGCCCTGCGGAGACGATCCGGATGAGGCGTCCACTGTCCGTGACGTGCGGTTTCCCGGCGATCCCGCGCAGAAAATACCCTAGCTTGGTCGCATCGACCCTGGCAAATCTCCCAAAAAATGAAGAGGACGGCGCCACGGTCGCGCAAGCCTGATATAAATCCGTTTCAATCGGCGCGTTGTCGCCATCCATAGCCATCGCCGTCGTAGCCAAATCATGGGCAGAAAAGCCCCCCGCGAAGTGTTTGCCACCTTTGCGTGCGAACCAGTCCGCTGCGGAGAGCACGAACGCCCGGAATCTCGACGATTCTTCGTCGTCGGACGCATGAACCTTCAGCGCCAGCAAGGGGTTTTCGCGTCCAAGCCAGACCAGCGCGCGCGGGACGACAGCGGACCAGTCTTCGAAACTGCTCATTTGATTTTGCAGAGGCGGCGCGAGTCGGATAGTCGCCGAAGCGATCGTCAGGGCGGCCGCGACGATTTCGGGTCTCAGCTTTTGCGCTTCAAGCATGAGTTCAGTCGGCGACCTCGAAAAGACGCGCGAATCAAGTCTTTGGAGCGCCTCCTGCCTGGACCGCAGAGTCCTGCGGTGCATATCCTCATCTACGGTCAAGTTATTGCCTGTAACGACGGTCAACATCTGTCGGGTGACGTGGTTTATAGTGAATCCAAGTTCGCGGTCTGACGAGCGCTTTTCAGTCGCTTTTATTGCCAAATCACCGCCGTTCAAGCGCCTGATGACATTGTCCACAATAACGGCTTCTTGCCCTTTAATTGCGGCCCCCGCGTAGCGCTTCATAAATTCTTCGTCGGAAAATCCGTGCGCTATAATCAGCGGCTTTTCCTGCGAGAAAGACATGATCGGCGAAGCAACTACGCTCGCGAGCAAAGATTTGCCGGTCCCCTTTTGCGTCGCCGAGAATCCAAAAAACGGCGCGGGGCGCAGCCATGGCGCCGATTTCCAGATTGCGGCGGTGAGGAACACCGCCGAGGCGACAGAACGATCAACGTCGGCTACGAAGTTGAATTCTTTGATAAACTCCCAAAGGAAGTCGATGGCGGCAAGCGCGTCCTCGTAAGTCGGACTCGGTTTTATCAGCGAGTCCCAGTCGACGCCGCTCTTCACAATTTCAACACCTTCTCCTTCGACCATAGTGTAGCCCGGACGGTAGACAATATCGCCGCTCTTGAGCAGGACGGGCCGGTCGGAGACGACGGACAAGGGGCGGAATCCACGGCCAAGGAGGGGGGCAGTCAACAAAGCCGCGGCGGCGGCCAGAGGAAGGTCCAAGGGTTCGAGGATGACGTTATCTTTAGCTTTTTTCTCCTTCACCAGCCGATAAATCGAGCCGCTGTAGCGGATCATGTCATGAGCCTTCACCCGCGTCACAGTACCGTCCTTGACCTCAAGCAAGACAGGGGAGTCGTCGGGGGAAATAAAGATATTCGGCGCGTGCGAAAGGGCGTCAATGATGCTGTCTTGCGCCGAAAGGAAGCTCGACCCCCTGATTTTTATCTGCGGTGTCCATCCATTCCGGCGGCCAGGCGCAGCGGCGTTGTCATCATAATAATCAGCCATTTTCTGTCTCCGTTCGGTTCGAGGAGACGCTCGGCGGTAAAAAACGGCGCGCAGCTTGCAAAATTTCGCAATTTACGCTAAATAAGACCGTATCTGCTGATCCTCGTCACAGAGACACGGTCTATCTAGCGAGCGCCGCCCGGTGCTTCACCGCCGGGCGTCGCTTTAGCGATTGATGTGATTGTTATCCGTGTTTTTCTTTGGGCGCCCCCGCCGCTTGGCGCCTGCGGCTTCGAGACGCTGGGCGTGAACGACGAGCCAGTCTCGCACTTCGGACACGATATACCTTTTCATAAAGCATCCGAATCGGTGTACCGGAAGTCCTTCTTTTTCCCGCCGTTCTAACGTCGATTGTGAGATAGCAAGGATCTTCGAAAGCTCGCGTTGAGTTACATACATCGCCGTTGTCGCAGAGCTATCCGCGGCGTCGTGCAGAGATGGAATCATCTGTAATCACATCGTGCTGGGTGGGCGACAGGATTCGTCTGTGGTGGCCGACGCATTGCCGTACGGACACATACGTAGCCTGCCAGCAGACTCCGCTCCCGCCTCCCAAGCGTGGTGGGGTTCCCAGCCCCACATGGCCGTCTGTCAGCGGCTTTGCTCTATAGCGGAACCGTGCCGCACAGCGGCACCCGCGCCTCAGCGCGCCGACCTCATGAATGAGGCCGGGGAATGAATACAGAATGCGCTATCTTTACCAATTGTCAATCTTTTTTATTTTTATTCAGAAAATTCCCCCAGTCGTACATCAACAGGCGCCGCTTTTCGAGGCCGTCCCCTCGCCGGTAGGCGCGTTCGACCTCATTCCCGATCATATGAGCCAGGGCTGATTCGATGAGTTCTCGCGGATAGCTCGTGGCGTCCCCCGCCCAGTCTCTGAATGTACTCCTGAAGCCGTGCGCGGTAATGTCGGAACGTTTCATGCGTCTTAGCAACATCAAGAAAGCCATGTTCGACAGCGGCTTCCCTCTCCCCTGCCCTGGAAAAACGAAGTCCGACTCGCGCCGCGCCGCCGCCTCGCCGAGAATCTCAATCGCGGGCGGCGACAACGGAACTCGGTGCAGCGCGCCCGTCTTCATCCTCTCGCCGGGAATCGTCCATATCTGCTCGGATAGATTGATCTCGCTCCACGCGGCGCCGAGAACCTCGCCGGTCCGGGACGCAGTGAGGATCGCAAATTGCAATGCTCGGGCGGCGGCGCCTTCTTCCTTCGCGAGGGCCTGCATGAACGACGGCGCGTCCTTGTACGGCAAAGCTGGGTGGTGTCTTACGGTCTGAACCTTAGACAGCGCCGGCAACGCAAACTGCAGGGCGCCACGCCACAGGGCGGGGTTATCCCCCGAGCGATAACCGCGCGCGATGGCGTAGGCGAGGACCGATTCGACGTGGCGCCGGACACGCCCAGCCGTCTCAGGCTTGACGGTCCAGATAGGCTCCAGCATCGCGACGATCCGCTCTCGGCTAACTTCCGCGATCGGCGCCGATCCAAAGGCCGCGCCCGCGTAATAACATAGAGAATGCCGCCATATATAAAGTGTCTTTTCGGAACGCCAGCCGGCTTTGTGAGCCGCGACATATTCGTCCGCGACGTCTGTGAATGTCTTCTCGCGGGCGGAGGCGACCTTCGCGGCGCACTGTTCCGCGCGCCGTTGCGCGAGGGGGTCGACCCCATCCGCGCGAACCCGGCGAGCGCAATCGGCGCGCTCGCGGGCGGCGGCGAGGCTTATCGTGGGGTATGGCCCCAGGCCCATCGTCTTTATCGCGCCGTCGATCATATACCTCATGATCCACGACTTGGCGCCGGTTTTCGAAATCTGCAGGTAAAGTCCGTCGCCATCGGAATGAAGGGCGGGCTTCGTCAGCCCGTGAACCTGCTTTGCGGTCAATTTGTTACGCCGTCTAGCCAACCTTACAAATCCGTTTCGCGCCAACCTTATAAAAAACCTTACAACTGGATGACGTTTGACGCAATTTTCTGACGGCTCATGATACGCGCTGTTTCGCCTAACACCCTGATTTAGCGCCTTTTTGACATTCTTTGACAGGTTGTGAAAAAAGGTGAGTGGTGCCCCTGGCCGGAGTCGAACCAGCACTCCTTGCGGAACTCGATTTTGAGTCGAGCGCGTCTACCAATTCCGCCACAGGGGCGCGGACAGGCTGCAGCCGTCGCGCGGCGCGGATATTAGCTTTGAAAACGCCGCCGTCAACCCGCCGTCAAGTTTCCATGCGTTAAACATTTCGCGCCCCGGCTCGCTTTCTTAGTTTCATGGCCGGTGCTATCGGTGGGCGATGTTCAAAAAACTTTACCATTGGACCATGTCGCTGGCGGCGAGCCGGCACGCTCAGCTTGCGCTCGCGCTGATCGCCTTCGCCGAAAGTTCGTTTTTTCCGGTTCCACCGGACGTGATTCTCGTGCCGATGTCGCTGGCCGAGCCGAAAAACTCCTGGCGTTACGCGCTTATTTGCACTGTGGCCTCGGTCGTGGGCGGGGCGCTCGGCTACGCAATCGGCGCGCTGCTCTACGACACCGTGGGCCAGTGGCTCATCCATCTTTATGGCTATGAAGCCAAGATGGACGCCATGCGCGAATTCTACGCCAAATGGGGCGCGATCTTCATACTGGTGAAGGGCTTCACCCCCATTCCCTTCAAGCTGGTGACGATCTTCTCGGGTTTGTTCGCCTATAATTTCCCGCTCTTCATCCTGCTGTCGATCATTACGCGTGGCGGGCGCTTTCTCGTCATAGCGGCGGCGCTCAATCACTTCGGCGACCCAATCCGCGCGAAGCTGGAGAGTCACTTCGGCCTGTTCATGGGCTCCATGGTCGCTATCGTGGTCGGCGGCTTCGTCGTCGCGGTGAAGTTGTTTTGATGTCCCGGTTCGCCGCGATCACACGCGGAGGCGCCCCCGGCGCTTCCGCTCTTTTCATCCTGGTCGTGGCGGCGGCGACCATCGCCGGCGCATGGACGATCGAGGCGATGGGTTATATCCCGTGCGAGCTGTGCTTGCTTGGGCGCAAGCCTTATTATGTCGGCATTGGCCTCGCGGCGCTGACGGCCCTTTCGGCCTGGAGAGGCGCGAAGAGGCTGGCGCGTTGGGGCCTCCTCGGGCTCTCGCTGGTGTTTTTGGCGGGCGCGGCAATCGCTGCTTATCATGTCGGCGTCGAGCTCCACGTGTGGCCTGGTCCGACGGAATGTTCCGGCGCGCCGACGGGCGCGCTCTCGGCGGACGATTTCATGGCGCAGCTAAAGCGGGTGAAGCCGGTGCGCTGCGACGCGCCGGCGTTGCTGGTGTTCGGTTTCAGCCTTGCTGCTTGGAGCGTTTTGGTTTGCCTTGGGCTGGCGGCTCTGGCAGCGTGGGGATGGCGGCGGGCGGGCGCGTCGGTTTGAATTGCATAGCGTGACGACCGCGGACACTCAATTTCGGTGAATTACGAATTACGGACAGACCTCTTAATTCTACTGCGTCATGAACGAATTTGTCGGCGGTTTCGTCATTGCGAGCTGAAGGCGTGGCAATCCAGGGGGCTGGCGTTGCTCTGGATTGCTTCGCTGCGCTCGCAATGACGGCGCTGGCCCGGCCCCAGGCCGCGATGGAGCCGTAATGGTCGCAATCGGCCATCGCGCCCGCGGAAGCACTTCCTGTAGCGGATGGGCGGCGCGCCAGGGTCGCGCGGATCTTCGATGGTCGAGAAGAGACTTAAGCCGCGACTTTTCCTTGAACACAGCAAAGGCGAAGCTCATGGCGACGGATCCCCAATCAAAAGTCCGCCCAAAAAGAATCATACTTTTGGCAATCCGTTAACCGCCGCTAACCCGAATTCCGAGCCCTGGAGGGGCGCTGGGGCGTCGTTGACGTAAAGCCGCCGAATCTTTAAGCAGAGGGAGCGCCCAACTGGATGATCGCGACTGGATCGCCGCCAGGTCCGACGCAAGAGACTTTCCACGGGTAAGGATGGGCCAGCATCAAGTGTCAAGTCACGAGCCTCTTCAATCCCATCGTCCCGCAACCCAAGGCTCCAATCGCAATTTTGGACTGGTATTCGCGGCGGTGTTTCTGCTCGTCGCTGTTTGGCCATGGCTTTCGCGCGGTGAAACGTCCCACTTATGGGCGCTGTGCCCAGCCATTGTCTTTCTTTACCTCGCCGTTTATGCGCAAGGGCGGTTGACGCAGATGAATCGCCTGTGGTTCAAACTCGGCGTCGCGCTGCATGCGATCTTGTCGCCGCTGCTGATGGCTCTGCTGTTCTACGGAGCCGTTACCCCGGTCGGCTATATAATGCGCATACTCGGTCACGATCTCCTTAGCCTGCGGCGAAGCGACCAGCCAAGCTACTGGATTCGCCACGATGCGGCGACTTCGACGAAAAGCTCGATGAAGCACCAGTTTTGATCTTTCTGGCCGCACAAACAAGAGCCGGGCAAGATGCGCCGCAAGGTCTGCAACAAATCCAAAATGATAGAGGTGACGGATGTCATTCTTGAGTGAGCTTTTGGCATATCTCGCCATGCGAAAGAAATTTTGGCTTATTCCATTGATTCTTCTTTTCGCTGCTTTCGGCGGGTTGTTGATTGTCAGTCAAGGCTCCGTCGTCGCGCCTTTTATATATACGCTCTTCTAAAGACGCCACAATGATTGTTCTCGGCATTTCCGCTTTCTACCACGATAGCGCGGCGGCGTTGCTTCGCGATGGCGAGATCGTCGCGGCCGCGCAGGAGGAGCGTTTCACCCGAAAAAAACACGATCCGCGGTTTCCAAGCGCGGCGGTTCGTTATTGCTTGCAGGAAGCTGGGATTTCGGGCGAAAGCGTCCATCGCGTCGCCTATTATGAAAAGCCCTTCGTGAAATTCGAACGGCTTCTGGAAACCTATCTCGTCTTCGCACCGAAAGGTTTCAGCTCATTTCGCAAGGCCATGCCATTGTGGATGAGCGAAAAGCTCTTCCAGCGCGATCTGCTTCGGGCCGAACTGGAAAAAATCCACCCGGCTCTAGCGGAGAAGGAGAAACTGCTTTTTTCCGAACACCATCTCTCCCACGCCGCATCCGCCTTCTACCCTTCGGCGTTTGAGCGCGCCGCCGTGTTGACCATGGACGGCGTGGGCGAATGGGTGACGACTTCACTCGCGCTCGGCGATGACAAGAATCTGAAAATTGAGAAGGAAATCCATTTCCCGCATTCTCTGGGCCTGCTTTATTCGGCGTTCACCTATTACACGGGGTTCAAGGTTAATTCGGGCGAATACAAGGTCATGGGGCTCGCCCCCTATGGCGAGCCGAAATACGCGCCGCTTATCCTCGACAAGATCATCGATGTGAAACCAGACGGCTCGTTTCGTCTGAATATGGATTATTTCGATTATTGCACCGGCCTAAAAATGACCGGGCGCAAATTTGACGAACTATTCGGCGGGCCTGCCCGCAAGCCCGAACAATCTCTGGAACAGAGACATATGGACCTCGCTGCGTCGGTGCAGGCAGTGGTCGAGGAAATCATCCTGCGTCTCGCGCGATCCATAGCCAAGGAGACGGGCGAGAAAAATCTCTGCCTCGCTGGCGGCGTCGCGCTCAATTGCGTCGCCAATGGAAAACTGCTTCGCGACGGCTGTTTCGAGAACATCTTCATCCAGCCCGCCGCGGGAGACGCCGGTGGCGCGCTGGGAGCCGCTTTGGCCGCATATCACGGCCACGAGGGTCAGCCTCGCGAGATCGCGCGGTCGCGCGACGCAATGAAGGGCTCCTACCTCGGACCCGCCTATGACGACGAGGAAACGGAACGACGGCTTGCCGCCGTCGGCGCGAAATTCACGGTCGTGTCCGACGATGCGCTGATCGAGGAAACCGCGCGGGCGCTCGCCGCGCAACAAGCGGTCGGCTGGCGCCAGGGCAGGATGGAATTTGGTCCGCGCGCGCTCGGCGCAAGCTCTATTCTCGCGGATCCGCGCTCGCCACAGATGCAAAAGACTCTCAATCTGAAAGTGAAGTTTCGGGAGAGCTTCCGACCCTTCGCGCCCTCCGTGTTGCGCGAGAAGGTCGCGGAATGGTTCGAGATGGAATGCGATTCTCCCTATATGTTGCTCGTTGCCGGCGTGAAAGCGGAGCGCCGGCGCGAAATGACCGCCGAGCAAAAGGCGATGTTCGGGATCGACAAGCTAAATGTCGCGCGATCCGAGATTCCCGCTGTGACACACGTCGACTACTCCGCGCGCGTGCAGACCGTCCATGAAGACACCAATCCCCGCTATCACCGCCTGATCAGGCGCTTCGAGGAGCTGACTGGCTGTCCGCTGTTGGTCAATACGAGTTTCAATGTGCGCGGCGAGCCAATGGCGCTAACGCCGGAAGACGCATTTCGCTGTTTCATGGGCTCCAATCTCGACTTCCTGGCGGTCGGAAACTGCGTGATGCGTAAAAGCGAACAGGATCCTGGTCTCGCCACCAGCTATGAGACCGCCTTTGAACTCGATTAGGCCGGCCTTTCCTGAGCGATCCACCGTGTTGCGCTGGATGGAAGCTGCGGCCTTGGGGATCGAGAAACGACTCTGGGACACAGGATCGAAACCGTTGACTTCTGGTTATTTGTCGTTCTCTTCAACCAGCGCTCGAAACCTTGCGGGTTTGCGAAGTGGGTCAAGGCCGCAAGCCGCAAATGAAACCATCCCGGAGTATTTCCAGTCAAGATTGAGCCGGAAATACACTGAAATCATTCGTTTTTTCGTGTTTTCTTCACGCGAACCGGCTCCCGCTTCGCTCGAAAACACTTCAAAACGTCTCATGCTGGCGAAATGGAAATCGGGTCGCCATGTGGGACTGCTCTTGTTGGCGTGAGGCACAATGCAAATAGCCACTCCTGTCAAAGCAATCATTGTCACGCTCATAGCAGTTGCGCTCATCTGGTTGGGCTTCATCTTCCTTCAGCCGCTGCGCTACGCCATCTTTCTGGCGTTTGGCGCGTCGTTTCTGACCTTTGCCTATTTCGTAGTTATTTTTCGCGGGCGCGCGCGCGATATTGCTCTTGTCTGCGCCACGCTGGCGCTTGGCCTGGGCGGCATCGAAATGGCGATCTCGCGGCTTGGGGGCTTCGCCACGACATATAAGGAAAAAGGCTCCTGGGGGCTAAAAGGCGACCTTGGCTGGAGTCCGCTGCGTCCCGGTGTCATTCACGAGAAAAAAGTCGCCGCTAATGGCGATGTGATTTACGACGTGACCAATACGATCGACGAAAATCTCAATCGCAAGGTCGTTTCCGCGACCAACGGTCCGACCGTCGCCTTCTTCGGAGATTCCTTCACCTTCGGCGCCGGCGTGAACGACGCCGACACCTTGCCGCAAATTTTCGCCGATCTCACCGGCCGCAAATTTCGTGTCCTCAATCTCGCGGTGACAGCTTACGGCCCACAGCAATTCCTCCGCGCGCTCGAGACCGACGCCCATGACTCGCTGCTCAAGCAAGACCCGCGCCTGTTCATTATGCTCACGTCTCCCTGGCATGCAGCCAGAACGTCCTGCAAAGATGGAAATTCCTGGTACGCGCCGAGCTACGTCTTGGTCAATGGAGAGCCTGTCTATCGCGGATCCTGCGCCGATCAGGTTGCCGGATTCTCGGGAGCGCTACGCTCGCTCCTTCGCTCCACCGAAATGTTCCAATATTTCTTCGGTGCGCGCATGTCCGCCGTGGATGCGGCCGATATCGACCTCTATGCCGCGATCCTCGTAAAGGCGGGGAAGCTCGCGCGTGAAAAATACAATGTCCCGATCTTGATCCTCTATCTGCCAGATGATCTGGCTGGACCGCGTTATCATCTCGATCCCGGTTACAGCAACGCGGACGTCATGCGCAAACTGCAGGACGGGGGACTGACTGTCTCGGAGATAAACTTCGACGTGGCCCATTATCCGGCAAGCCGCCTGGTCATCGTCGGAGACGGCCATCCTACAGGCTTTACCAATCGACTTTGGGGACAACATCTGGAGGAGATCGTGATGAAGCAATTTAACGCAAGCGAATGGCGTTAACCCGTCTTATTCGCGAAGAGCCGGATTGTGGGCTGGCGATCGCAGCATATGGCATTGATATAGCGTAGGATTTTGTTGCTTACACCGATCCGCCGCGCCGTCAACGGCAGCTCCGCCCGCCATGACAGACGATAGCCTCCGGCAAACCCGGGCCGGTTCAAACCCTATTTTGGCGACAAGGCCTGACATGCTAGCGTCGACAATAAAGCCTAGCTTCGACAATAAAGCTGGTGGTCGGCGCCCCGCTGACGGAGTGCTCCTAGTTCTGCTGCGTCATGAACGAATTTATCGGCGGTCTCGTCATTGGGAGCCGAAGGCGTGGCGATCCAGCGGGGCTGGCGTTGCTTAAGGATTGCTTCGCTGCGCTCGCAATGACGGGCGCTGGCCCGGCCCCAGGCCGCTTCGTGACGCAGAAGAACTAGAGCAAAATCCGAAAAAGTTGATAGACTTTTTCGATTAGATTTCGCTCTATCTTTTGAATCAGGAGCGATTTCTTATCGACCAGACGGTTCCGTCTGGTCGATAAGCGCTCTAGCAAGCCAGGATACCGACGAGAGTGAGCTGCTTCAGGATGTGCTCGTCAACCGCGCGCTGGCGCGCAACCCAACCCCGCCGGGGAGGATCGGCCAGACAACGCATAGCCGCTGAAGCGGCAGAGCCTTGCGATTTGGAATGCGCGACAAAAGCTTAATCTGGGGCGATTTCCGATTGCTCGAAGGCTTCCCTTCGAACGGATAGGCGCAGGGCCGCGCTGCGAGAGCATAAGCATGGATTTCCTTCACGGCGGATATACCCAAAGAGACGAGCATAGAATGAGCCCTCTTGCATCCTGGACGCGCAAACTGCTCGTCCCCGCGGCGATCGCCGCAAGCCTCTTCGCGGGCTCATGGTTTCCGCAGATATCCGCGCCTTTGAGGTCGTTGTTCTCCTCCCGAGCCGTGGCGCCGGCGGGGCAGAATTCAGAAAAGCCGGTCGAGGGGCTCATCAAGCTGTCGCCCGAGCAGATCAGCGCCGCCGGCGTTGAAACGGCCCCTGTCGCAGGCGGCGCGTTAACCAAGCGAATGACCGTTCCGGCGCTGGTTTCGTCCGACCCCGATCGCGTCGGCCGGGTCGCGGCGAAGATCGCGGGAACCGTGGCCGAACTGCGCAAGAAGCTCGGCGACATGGTGCAGAAAGACGAAGTCGTCGCCATTCTCGACAGCCGCGAAGTCGCCGACGCCAAGAGCGAATATCTCGCCGCGCTCATGAACTACAATCTGCAAAACGAGCTGTTCCAACGCGAAAAAGGCCTGTTCGAGAAAAAAATCACCGCCGAACAGCTGTTCTTGCGGGCCAAGACGACCTTCTCGGAGGCCAAGCTGCGGGTCGACGTCGCCCGCCAGAAACTCGCGGCGCTGGACCTCAGCGAGGATGAGATCGCCACATTGCCAAAGCAACCGGTCGCCCAACTGCGCCGCAAGGAAATTCGCGCGCCTATGGCGGGCAGAGTCGTCGATCGTCGGGTCAGTCTGGGCCAGCCGGTCGGCGGAGAAGGCCAGGAAAAGGAGCTGTTCAGGCTCGCCGATTTGAGCGTCGTCGAGGCCGAGCTTTCGGTCGGCCAGGCCGATCTTGTGAACATCAATGAAAATCAATCTGTTCGCATAGTGACCGCAGACGGAGCCGGCCGCAACGGGCTGGTGACCTACTCGCCTCGGATGCTGGATCAGGGCACGCAATCGGGTTCGGTCCTGGCGAGTTTCGATAACGCCGACGGCGCCTTGCGCCCAGGGGCGATGCTCACCGCCAAAATCGATCTGGCCAAGGCTCACGTGCGCATGGCGGTTCCACGGGCCGCGATCCAGACGATCGACGGCGAACCCTCGGTCTTCGTTCGTGTCCAGGACGGTTTCGTCAGGCGAAAAGTCGACGTCGGCGCCTCCGACGAAGAGGTGACGGAGATCATTTCGGGAATCGAGCCGGGAGAGACGATCGCGGTCGGGGGGACCTTCGCCTTGAAGGCCGAACTGGGAAAAAGCTCGCTGGACACGGGCGATTGAGCCGAATGTGGCGTTGGCGAGGGCTTCGGAGCGACCGAATGGATGGTGTGCTTAAATGATCAGGGAGATAATCGCCTTTTCGGTCCACCGCCCCTGGTTCGTGCTGGTCGCGGTCTTCGTCGCTTGCGGTTTTGGCGCGTGGTCGCTCACCCGCCTCCCGATCGACGCCGTGCCGGACATTACCAACAATCAGGTCCAGATCAACGCATCGGCCCCTTCTCTCTCGCCGATCGAGATGGAGAAGCAGGTCACCTTTACGATCGAGAACGCTCTCGCCGGCATTCCGGGGCTCGAATACACCCGCTCCCTGTCCCGGAACGCCTTCGCCCAGATCACGGCTGTTTTCTCCGACAAGGTGGACATCTACTTCGCCCGCCAGCAGGTGACGGAGCGGCTCGCGCAGGCCAAGGCGGATTTTCCGGCCGGCGTCGATGTCCGCATGGGCCCCGTGGCCACAGGTCTGAGCGAAATCTATATGTGGAGCGTGACCTTCAACGAGCCCAAGGCGGGACGCGACGGCGAGCCCGGCTGGCAGAGGGACGGCTCCTATCTTACGCCCGAAGGGCAGGTCCTGCGCAGCGACCTCGAGAAGTCCGCCTATCTTCGCACCGTGCAGGACTGGATCATCCGGCCGCAATTGCGCGTCGTTCCCGGGATCGCGGGCGTCGATTCGCTGGGAGGCTACGTCAAGACCTACGGCGTCCATCCCGACCCAGCGAAACTCTATGCGCTCGGCCTTTCCTTTGCGAACGTCGCCTCGATCCTGGAGCGCAATAATTTGAGCCGCGGCGCCGGCTATATCGAAAGCAATGGGGAAGGCTATGTGGTTCGCAGCCGCGGCCGCCTCGAGGATTTTTCCGACATAATGTCGGTTCCGGTCGCCAGCCGCGGCGGAGTGCCGGTGCGGATCAAGGACATCGCCCAGGTCAGCGTCGGCCGTGAACTGCGCACCGGCAGCGCGAGCATGGACGGCAAGGAAGTCGTGATCGGCACCGCGCTGATGCTGATCGGCGACAATAGCCGCATCGTCTCCAAGGCGATCGACGCGAGGCTGAAGGAGATCGGCAAATCATTGCCGCCCGGCATAGAAGCGCGGGCGATATTGAACCGCACATTGCTGGTCGACGCCACGATCAAGACGGTGACGAAAAACCTCGCCGAGGGCGCGGCCCTCGTCATCGTGGTTCTGTTCGCCATGCTGGGCAATTTCCGCGCGGCGCTGATTACAGCGCTGGTCATTCCCGTCACTATGCTCCTGCTGATTTCCGTAATGGTCCAGGGCCATATCAGCGCCAATCTGATGAGTCTCGGCGCTCTGGATTTCGGGCTTATCGCCGACGGCGCGGTCATCATCGCGGAGAACAGCCTGCGCCGGCTCGCCGAGCGTCGCCATGCGCTCGGAGAGAATCTGTCCATCGGCGAGAGGCTGAGCACCATCATTGGATCGGCCGAGGAGATGATAAACCCCACCGTCTACGGGCAAGCCATCATCATTCTGGTCTACATGCCGCTGCTGACCTTCACCGGCGTGGAAGGCAAGATGTTCCAGCCCATGGCTTTGACCGTCATCATCGCCCTGGCCTGCGCCTTCGTCCTTTCCTTGAGCTTCGTTCCGGCGATGACCTCGGTTCTGATTTCCGGCCAGGTCAAGGAAAGCGAGAATTTTTTCATGGCGGCGCTGAAGCGCGGCTATCGTCCTTTGCTCGAGCGCGCCATCGCCGCTCCCATTCTGACCATCGGCGCCGCGACGGCGGTATTCCTCGCGTCCCTGTTGCTGTTCGGCAGCCTCGGCCAGGAGTTCATCCCTACCCTGGACGAGAAGAACCTCGCCATGCAGGCCTACCGCATCCCCAGCACGTCGCTCACGCAGTCGCAGGCGATGCAGTTGCAGATCGAGAAGGCGATTCTTCAGGCGCCGGAGGTCTCCTATGTCTTCTCCAAGACCGGCACCGCCGAGGCGGCGACCGACCCCATGCCGCCGAATTTGACCGACACCTACATCATGCTGAAGCCGGAGGCGGAATGGCCGGATCCTCATCTTCCCAAGCAGGAGCTCATTCGCCGCATTCAGGCCAAAGTGGATGCGCTGCCCGGCAACGCCTATGAATTCTCGCAGCCGATCCAGAACCGCTTCAACGAGCTGCTCGCCGGCGTGCGCGGCGATATAGCGATCAAGACCTTCGGCGAGGATTTTGACGTCATGCTCAAGAGCGCCAACCAGATTGCATCCATATTGCGGGGCATCCAGGGCGCAAAGGACGTCAAGGTCGAGCAGATCGGCGGACTTCCCTTCCTCGAGATCAATGTCGATAAGAAGGAGCTGGCGCGGCTGGGACTAGGCTTCTCCGAGGTTCAGGACGTGATCGGAACCGCCATCGGCGGCCAGCAGGCCGGGGTCGTGTTCGAGGGCGACCGTCGCTTTCCGATAATGGTGCGTCTGGCGGATGAAATCAGGGAAGATCCCCGCCGTCTGGGGAATATCCCTTTATCGCTTCCGCCTGATGAAAAAGGCCAGTCGGGCACGATCCTGCTCAAGCAGGTGGCGAATTTCTCTTTTGTCGAGGGGCAGAACCAGATTTCGCGAGAGAACGGCAAACGGCGCGTCGTGGTCACGGCCAATGTGCGCGGTCGCGACATCGCGTCGGTCGTCGACGAGGCGCGGAAGAAAATCGACGCCAAGGTGCGCGTGCCCCCGGGCTATTGGCTGACCTGGGGAGGTCAGTTCCAAAATCTGGTCGAGGCGCGCGAGCGTTTGACGTTGGTGGTGCCGATCTGCTTTTTCATGATTTTTCTCTTGCTATTCTCTGCGCTCGGCGGCTTCACCGACGCCCTGCTCGTGTTCAGCGCCGTGCCTTTGGCGTTGTCGGGCGGCGTGGCCGCCCTGTGGCTGCGCGGCATGCCCTTGTCCGTGTCCGCGGCGGTAGGCTTCATCGCCCTTTCGGGCGTCGCGGTGCTCAATGGCCTCGTCATGCGCACGTACATACGGCAATTGATGGACGCAGGACGGCCGGCGCGAGACGCGATCGTCGAAGGCGCCATGACCCGCCTGCGACCGGTGGTCATGACCGCTCTCGTTGCTTCGCTCGGCTTTGTTCCGATGGCGATCGCCACCGGAACCGGCGCAGAGGTGCAGAAGCCGATCGCGACAGTTGTCATCGGCGGCCTGATCAGCGCCACGCTCCTGACCCTGATCGTGCTCCCGGCTCTCTACACCCTCTTTGAAGGAGCGAAGCAAAATCGTAAAACGGAACCCGTCGACCTCGGGGGGGCGAGTTGTTGAAACGGCGGATTATGATGGCGACGCTGGTTTTCGCCGCACCCGCGCCGCTGGGCGCGGAAACCCTGAACGGGGCGCTGACGAAAGCCTACCGCGCCAATCCGGTGCTGAACTCCGATCGCGCAGGGGTTCGCGCGCAGGATGAAAATATTCCCCGCGCGCTGTCCCAACTACGTCCGCAGGTCAAAACCGACACATTCCTGGGGTCGGAGCGGCGCCGCTCGGTCAACAACGCGACCGATATCAACAACGGCGACTATCTCGACCCGGTGTTCACACAATCGATCCAGAACAACCGGGGGACTCCGCGTTCCGCGATCCTGAGCGTCGAACAGCCGTTGTTCGATGGGCTGAAGGCCATCAACTCGACGCACGCCGCGGAGGCCACTGTCTTCGCCGCGCGGCAGAGGCTGCGCCTGACCGAGTCGCACGTGCTGCTGGATGTCGTTTCCGCATATATGAACGTCATGCGAGACACCGCGATTTTTCAGCTCCATCAGAGCAATGTGTCGGTGCTCGGCGAACAGCTTCGTCAGGTCAAGGAGAGATACGCCGCGGGGCAAATCACCTTGACGGACATTGCGCAGGCCGAAGCCCGCCTCTCAGCGGGACGCGCGCAGGCCGCAGCCGCTCGGGCGACGGTGGAAGCCAGCATCGGCACATATAAAAAGGTCGTCGGCGACGAGCCAAACAAGCTGGTTCCCGCGTCCCCCATCGACAATCTGCTTCCAGAAACGCGGGAAGAGGCGGAACGTATTGCGCTGGTCGAGCATCCGATCGCACGCGCCGCGCTCCATGATGCGGACGCGGCCGATCTCCAGGTGCTTGTCGCCGAGGCCGACTTCATGCCAACGTTTTCGCTCGTGGGCAATGTCTACAATCAGTCCGACATAGACGGGCGAGGCAATCGCGCCGTGGGCGCGCAAGTGTTGGGCAAACTCTCCATACCCTTGTATTCCGGCGGCGAGACTTCCGCGCGCGTCCGCCAGGCGAAAGAAACCGCGGGGCAGAAGAAATTCGACGTCGACGTCGCCCGCGCCGAACTCATGTCTCTCATGCGCGCCAATTGGGGGAGCCTGCAAGCCGCCAAAATCCAGGTCACTGCCGCTCAGGCGCAGGTCAAGGCGGCGGAACGCGCGCTGATGGGCGTAAGGGAAGAGGCCAAAGCGGGGCAGAGAACCACGCTGGATATTCTCAACGCTCAATATGAACTCCTCGGCGCGAGGATCGGCCTAGTCCTCGCCCAACGCGACCGGGTCGTCGCCTCCTATGGCGTGATGGCGGCCACCGGGCGGCTGTCGGCGGGGAGTTTGGGTCTCAAAGTCGAGGAATATGACGCCAGCGTCCATTTCGATCAGGTGAAGGATCTCTGGTTTGGCGCGGATACGCCGGGCGCCACAAATCGCTAACAGCAACTCTCGCGGCTTGGCGTTTGACGCAACTGGCGAAAGAGGCGAGGCATCCGCGTGTGTCGGAGTGAGACGGGAGGGGCGCATCGCGAGAGAGTGGCTCCGGCCGGGTCGGGTTGACGTAAACCGTGAAAAATCTGCGGTTTCGCGTCCGCAATTGACGTTGAAATAAGAAGAAAAGTCGGCGTTTTCTCATCAATGACGTCAATCATGCGAACTAGAGCTATACAGGATTTTGCGTGACGGTTCTCGTCGGCCTGCTGCGCCGGATGGAGGATTTCGACGAGATCGCCATGTTTGGCGAGGAGCAGATCGACCGGTTGCGACGCATATTGCCTTTTGCCAATGGGAATTACGGCGACAGTCCACTCTATGACTCGCAGGTATGGCGTTCAGTTGGTTGTATTGTCACGGTAATTCCGAGATTCCGCGGATAGGCCTTTTCCTTCCCGCCACGAAGCGGTTTTTCGCCCCTCTCGATCCGCGCGCATGGCGGGAGCCGGGTGGCAAGAATTTATTTACATATCTCGCCTATTCCTCGAACTCTGATTCTGGCCCCGGCGTCGCGCCGTCGGGGCCGACGTTGCGGGGAAAGTGTCGAGTATGGCGTATGCTTTCGCAAAGCGTGTTCTCGAAGGCCGTAAACGCATCGCGACAATCGTCGTCGAGACGCCGGCGGAGATGCTTCAGGTCGAGGTTTTGACGCCTTGCGCGTCCCTCGCCGAATTCGACAGGGCGATGGAAAAATTCGAACTGGAATCGAACGAAGCGAAGCAAAAAGCGCGAGAGTGGATCGCCTTTGGCTTTCAGGGCTGATCGGGTCGCGCGCTTATTCGAGCGCATGCGCGAGCCGGTCGGATTCGTCGGAGCCGATGCGCAGGAATTTTCCCGTCGCAAGCTCGATTTCGACCGCCTCGAGGCCGCTCACATTATAGAGCCAACCGCGCGGCGTGAGGTGGATTCCCCAGCCATGCCACCATTTGTTGCGCACAGGCGTCGCCTTGACGATGTCGGCGCGGGGAATCGACTTGCGCAGCACGCCGGGTCCGAAAAACCAGATAAGTTCGGTCGGCGTGACTTCGACGGTCAAGGAAGAAAAAACCCAGATCGTCGGCGCCAATGCAACGATCGGAATCAGCTGAAGAACCCAGGTCCCGGTCAGGCGGCCGGCGACCACCATCGCGACGGCGAGCGGAATCGTAACGAAGATCAATAGATAGCCCGTTTGGGTGTGACGATATAATGGCCGCATTTTCGCCTCCCTGCCTTGCTCGCGCCGGAAACCCGCATCTAGATGCGCTTTCCGACCAGACGGAATCGTCTGATCGACAAGAAATCGCTCCAGATTCAGAAAGCTAGAGCAAAATATAATCGAAAAAGTCTATCAATTTTTTCGGATTTCGCCCTAACGCCGGGAGCATAAATCAAGGCGCAAATTCGCCAACGACTTCTTAATTCCACCCCGTCACGAAGCAGAAACCCGAGCGGTAAAAGGGAACATCGCTGCACGCCCCCCCTCATTGCGAGCAGACCGGCGCAATCCAGGGGCGACGCCATTACCTTTTTGCCTTTTCATGCTCGCAAGAACGCGCGAAACCATCCGGCCTCCGCCTAATGGCCGCTGGATTTCTTCGTCGCCTGGTTCCTCGCAATGACGAACCTGCCAGCAAATTCGTTTTTGATGCAGTAGAATTAACGCGCCCACTTGCAAGGCGGGTTTGTTCGTCCGATCTTTGGAGCGAGGATTTACCGCTCGGAGTCCGCGCCCTTGGCCAACACCCTGCCCGTTCCCGTCACCCGCTTCAGCCAGACCGATCGGGCCGCGCTTGAGGCGGCCGTGGCCGCGCTGGAGAAAGCGAGCTTCGCGAGGAGCCTATCGAACCTCCTCGGAGGCCAGATGGGCTTTGCGGGGCGGATTTTGCCGGAAAAATTCCAGCGGATTGGCACGACGGCCGCGAAAAGAGCCCTGGAGGGAGCGCTCGCCGTCGCGCTGGTCAGCCTCAGGGGCAAACCCATATCCGACAGCGGCGCGCGCCACCGGCGGCTGGCGATGATCTGCGGCGCGATGGGCGGAGCGATGGGGCTTTCCGCTTTACCCATAGAACTGCCGATCTCGACGGCGATCATGTTGCGCGCCATCGCCGATATCGCGCGGGCCGAGGGCGAGGATCTTCGCGACCCGGCGGCGGCGATCGCTTGTCTCGAGGTTTTCGCCCTCGGCGGACATGGCGAGGAAGAAAAAATGATGGAGGGCGGTTATCTCGCTCTTCGCGGGCTGTTCGCCAAATCCGTCTCCGACGCGACCGCCTATGTCTCGCAAAGAGGAGCCGTCTCCGAGTCCGCGCCCGCCCTTGCCCGATTGATCGGAGCCATCGCCGGCCGTTTCGGCGTCGTGGTTTCGCAAAAGACCGCCGCTCAGGCCGCGCCCATCGTCGGCGCCATTACCGGAGCCGCGATCAACGCCGCCTTCACCGAACATTTCCAGTCCTTGGCGCGCGGCCACTTCACTGTGCGAAGGCTCGAGCGCGCCTATGGGGCTCACGAGGTCCGGGCCGAATACGCCCGGATCGCCCGCGCCGCGGGGTTCTGGGCGCAGGAGTCAGCGGGCGCCGCCTAAGGGCTTCGAGCCGATGGCGCGCACCGATTCCAGCAGATTCCCGACCTGCCGATTATATCCGATATTCGACTCGTTCTCTTCGAGCACGACGGCGTCGGCCTGGGCGAAGCTCGCGGCGAGTAGCGCGAGGTCGGCGGAAAGTCGCGCGCCATTGCCGATCTCGCCCGGCGCGGTCAGAAAGCGCGACAGCGTCACCGCGCCGGAATCGTCTCTCATGTAAAACCAGTAGTCGATTTCCGGCGGACAGGGCGCTTGCGCCGCCGCCACGATCAATTCGCGCAGAAAACTGTCCCCGACCATCAGAAGGCGCGGCTTCCTGGAACAGGCCGGAGCCTCGCCTCCCTTTCGGGAAATCGCGGCCGTCGGGTAGCGGTCGTTGGGCCAGAAGAGATTGAGCAGGTCGAGAAGATCGCGGTCGGTTCCCCTGGCCACATCGTCCTCGCGCCAGTCAAAATCATATTTGCCTATAGGCGCGCGCCCCTCCTGCTCCATCGAGCGGCTCGCCTCCCGCAGCGTGAGGGCGGCGCCGAGGAGATTCCAATGAATGCCGCCTCGCGGAAACAGGTCGATCGGATAGGCGCTCTGCGCTCGCGCGAGCAGTTGCGCGCCGTCGACATAAGTCACGGCGCGCTTTTCCAGCGCCGACCGAAACGGCGCCAGCTTGCCGTCCGCGATATTCTCCGCGAGCGCCGGGCAACCGCGCCCAACTGGCAGGTATTGGGGCGCGTGAGCGGCTTTCGATGGGGAAATCAAATAGACAAACCCCTTGTCCCATGCCTTGGCGGAGGCAGAGATTTCGCCGACCCTATCGGCCCATTCGTCGAGGCTTTTCGGGTCCGGCGCTCCGCCGCGCGCGCAAAATTCCTCGACATAGCCCAGGCTGAAAAGCTGCTCGTCGCGGCCGACGACAATGTTCGCCGCGCCGGAAGCGCGAAATAGCGAATACATGAATTGGTTTTTCAGCCGCACCGAAATCGGAAAGACCGGCGACGTTCGACCTATGTTGGTCGAGACGGCGCGCTGCATTTCGCCCGAGAGAAAGGCCTGCAAGGTCCACGGCGCCGGCTCGATCTTCGGGACGCCGTTGAGCGGCTCGGCGCTGCGGATGCGCAGTTTCGGCCAGTCGCGCTCGACGGCGAAGTTCCAAAGATTCGCCAAAAATAAAAAGCCGATGAATCCCGCGCAGGCAAAGATCGGCAGACGTTCGAAAAGACGGCGGGAAAACGCCAGAGCCATCGGCTAGAACCTGAAGTAGATGAATGGTTTGAAGGGGTCCGCGACGCCTTTCGCCAGCGCCGCGGCGAAAAGCAGGGCGAGCAGCGCATTGGCGGCGGGCGCGAAACGCCGCGCCAGCAAGCGCCAACTGAATCCCTCGACGTAAAGCGCGGCCCGCTGCGCGACGCAAATCGAGGCCGCGATCAGCGCGGCGAGCCAGTAATAGGAGGGAACCATCGGATCGCCGGGCGCGACGGCGCGGGGCTGAACCATCAAGGTCAGCATGTCCCCCGCCTGGTCCAGCGAATTGGCGCGAAAGATGGTCCAGCCGACCATGACGATCAGGAAAGTCGCGAGATTCGCCATCCAGCCGGGCAGACGCTCCAGCGCGCGCAACAGAAAGACGCGATCGAGAACCAGAAAGAGCCCGTTGTAGGCGCCCCAGGCGACATAGGTCCAGGCCGCGCCATGCCAAATCCCCGAGGCGAGGAAACAAAGCCAAAGGTTCAAATGAGTGCGCAAGGCGCCGAGGCGGTTTCCCCCGAGGGGAAAATAAAGATACTCGCGAATCCAGCCGGTCAGCGACATGTGCCAGCGCCGCCAGAACTCGGTAATGCTTCTCGCGATGTAAGGTTCGTTGAAATTTTCATGCAGATGGAAGCCGAACATGCGCGCAAGGCCTATCGCCATGTCGGAATAGCCGGAAAAATCGAAATAAATCTGGAACGTGAAAAAGATCACGCCAGCCCAGGCCTCCACGAAGCCGAGTTCGGAGGCGTTGTGGGCGAAGACGAGGTCCGCTCCGCCCGCGAGCGCGTCCGCGAGCAGCAGCTTCTTGATCACGCCGAGCATGAAGCGGGAGAATCCGGCCACGAAATCGTCGGCGTGAGGCGGCGGACAGGATTCCATCTGGCCGGCGATGTCGTGATATTTGATGATCGGACCCGCCAGGAGCTTGGGAAAAAAGAAGACGTAAAGCGCATAGAGCGAAACGCTCCGCGCGGGCGTCGTCACGCCGCGATGGACGTCAACGAGATAGGTGATCTTCTCGAAAACGATGAAAGAAACACCGATGGGCAGCGCGATCTTGGGGATCGACAGATGAACAAGCCCGAGCGCATCGATGTTTTCGAGTAGAAACCCGGCGTATTTGTAATAGACCAGAATGGCTAGATTTCCGAAGACGCCAAGCGCCAACCATAGCGAGCGGGTCCGGCTTGCTTGCGGGGACTCGAAAACCCGCCGGGCGGCAAAAAGATCGAGCGCGACCGAGGCGAAGACCACGAACACGAAGACCGGCTCGCTCCAGGCATAGAAGGCCACGCTGGCGAGGAGCAGCGCGATCATGCGCCAAAGGCGGCGCCCGCTCGCCGCGAGATAGACCAGATAGACCGCCGGCGCGAAAAGGAACAGGAACAGCGGTTCGTAAAAGAGCATCTCGGTCCTTGAGCGGAGGCGAAGGGCTTGCGGCTCATAGCAGAGCCAAAGCGCCAGCGGCAAGGAAGCGCCTTGCGCGAGCGGTCTCCAACCGCTAACACCCGCGCATGTCCGACGATTTCGTTCCCAAATCCGAATTTCTCGCCACGCTCATCGCGCGCGGCTTCGTGCATCAATGCACCGACTTCGCCGGTCTGGACGCCGAGGCGAAGAAAGGCGGTCTTTCGGCCTATATCGGCTTCGACTGCACAGCGCCATCGCTCCACGTCGGCTCGCTGCTGCCGATCATGATGCTCTCCTGGCTGCAACGCACCGGCGGCAGACCCCTGCCCCTCGTCGGCGGCGGCACCACGCGCGTCGGCGACCCCTCCGGCAAGGACGAGAGCCGCAAGCTCCTCGCCATCGAGCAGATCGACGCCAACAAGGCTTCCATCAAAGCCATATTCGAGAAGTTCCTGCACTTTGGCGAAGGCGCGAACGACGCGCTCCTGCTCGATAACGCCGATTGGCTCGCGGGGCTCAATTACATCGAATTTCTACGCGACGTCGGCCGGCATTTCTCGGTCAACCGCATGCTGACCATGGACAGCGTCAAGCTTCGGCTTGAGCGCGAGCACGAACTGTCGTTCATCGAATTCAATTACATGTGCCTGCAGTCCTATGACTTCGCAGAGATTAGCAAGCGCCATGGCGCCGTGCTGCAAATGGGCGGCTCCGATCAATGGGGCAACATCGTCATGGGCGTCGATCTTGGTCGGCGCATGGGCCGCCCACAGCTCTATGGCCTCACCTCGCCGCTTCTGACGACCTCCTCCGGCGCCAAAATGGGCAAAACGGCGGCGGGCGCGGTCTGGCTCAACGCCGATCGGCTCTCGCCATACGATTACTGGCAATATTGGCGCAACACCGAGGACGCCGACGTCGTTCGCTTTTTAAAACTCTTCACCTTTCTCCCCCTGGACGAGATCGCGCGGCTGGGCGCGCTCGAGGGCGCGGAGATCAACGTGGCCAAGGAGACGCTGGCGACCGAGGCGACCGCGCTCGTGCATGGCCGCGAGGCTGCCGAACAGGCCGCAAAAGGTTCGCGAATCATGTTCGCTCCGGCGGACCAGCTTCAGCTGGTCGGAAATCCGGCCGAACTCACGTTGATGCAATCCCTGCCCAAGATCCCGGTGAGCGCGGCTATGATTGAGGTCGGGGTCGGCATTTTGACAGCAAATGTAATGGCTGGACTTGTCACCTCGACAAGCGAAGCCCGTCGTCAAATTAAGAACAGCGGGTTGTACATCAACGATGTTGTTGTAACTGACCCAAATCTTGTTATTGATAACAAGTATTTTGAGAAGAATGGAGTAGTAAAACTTTCACTTGGCAAGAAGAAGCATGTGCTGCTGGAGCGGGAGGCTTAAATTCAGTCATTCCCGCCGCCTGTCATTCCCGCGCTCGCGGGAATGAAAGGCCTGGAGGCGAATAGGTGGAGCGAACCTATTGGGTCTACCTCCTCGCCAGCCGCCGCAACGGCACGCTTTACGTTGGCGTGACCAATGATCTTTCGCGGCGCGTTCACGAACACAAAACCAAGGCCGTTCAGGGATTCACCTCCCGTCATGACGTTCATATGCTCGTATGGTTTGAATCCTACGGTGATGTAACCGAAGCCATCGCACGCGAAAAGCAGCTCAAGAAATGGAATCGCGCATGGAAACTGGAGCGCATCGAGAAGTTCAATCCT
Source organism: Methylocystis sp. KS32 (assembly GCA_002862095.1). Lineage (GTDB taxonomy): Bacteria > Pseudomonadota > Alphaproteobacteria > Rhizobiales > Beijerinckiaceae > Methylocystis. The sequence continues at coordinate 274,327 of PHSQ01000002.1, forward strand.
GCGTGGCGTGATTTGTATTTTGACCTGAACATTTGAACCGCCCACCGCGCCCTACCCCCGCGACACTTCTCCAATCGCCTCCCAGGCCGCCAGCTTGCGCTCGAAGTCGAGGCTCGCGTGCGCCGGGCTGGTCGAGGGGAGCCGCAGCGTCGGAATCCGCTTGCTCAGGCCCGGCGCGACGAGGTCCGTGAAAAGCCGTTGCGCGGTCGCGCCGTTGAAACAGACCAGCTCTATCCCGCGATGCCTTTCGAAAAACGAGGCGAAATCGTTCGGCGTCACGCTCGATGTCTCGATTTTATGGTCGAGACTCCCCGGCCTCTTCGCGCTGGCGCAAACGTCCCAGAGCGCGACACGGTTCTCCTTTAGCCTGCGCAATCGTTCTTCGTAAGGGTGCTCCAGCCCAGCGTCGAACAGCCTGCCCATCAATGGCCAGAAGACGTTGCGCGGCTGGGCGTAATATTGCCGCATCTCCAGCGACATCCGCCCCGGAAGCGAACCGAGGATCAGCACCCGCGCATCGACGCGCGCCACTGGCGGGAAGCCAAAGGACGGGACGGCGTGGCTGGGCATCGTTGCTTCTCCAATGGGGGCCGACAGTGTGTCGCTCATTCCCGCAACGGCGTCCTTCCACTCGGCGCGCGCGGCCCGCGATCCGACCGTCTAGAGCGCTTTCCGACCAGACGGAATCGTCTGGTCGATAAGAAATCGCTCCAGATTCAAAAAGCTAGAGCAAAATCTAATCGAAAAAGTCTATCAACTTTTTCGGATTTTGCTCTAGCCTGGCGCCGTGCAAATTACGACTGCCGTCGAACCGCCCTTGCGCGAGCGCGATGCAATATCACGCAATAAATCCGGATAGTTACCTGCCGCGACTGGCTGGCTCCGACGCACGGAACATGTACAGACCGACTTTGAGCCCCAATATCGTAAGTCATTAACCGAGCATAATAATTACATGCGGCCTCAAAAGAAGTGTTTATTACACGATTAGCTACAAGTAATTCATAATACATTTTTAATTCCCCTCCGATAAGCTGAAATTGTAAACAAACCACCAGCAGGGGAGAAAGCTGTTGCCCGCTACAGCATTACGCGATCACGCCACGGCGTCGGCGCGAGTCTCTCATTCCGCCACGGAAGAAGCTGGCATTGGCGAAATTGGCCGATCGCAATGGAAATATTCGTCGGGCGATGCGACGGTGGCGCCTTTGGCGCAGTGGATCGGGAAGCGCTCCGAGGCAAAAGGAAGAGGGTTGAACAGCATCCCGATCCGTTTTGCGTCGATGTGCGCCGTGCTTTCGATACTTTGCGTTTCGATCCCGATTTCTATCTGGATTGGCATGGGTTACATGCGCGGACCAATCGCGCTGATCGCGGCGGTCTCGGTTCTAGCGGCGCTGTTCCCGACAATATTCACCTATCTGGCGGCGAAAAAGCTCACCGGACAGATCGGCGCCTTGCAACGCAGCACCGAATCGATCGCATCGGGGGATCTCGACAGTCCGGTTGACGTCGATTGCTCTTGCGAGGTTGGCGGACTGGCCGATAGTTTTCGCAAAATGGTGAAGAGGCTGAACTCCAACATACTGCGCATGAATATTCTGGCCTATAATGACGCGGTCACTGGCCTGCCTAATCGCGCCGTCATTACGCATATGCTCGATAAAATGACCGCCGACTGGAATTTCGGGGGCGGGGTGGCCGAGAAAAGCGCGGTGATGTTCATCGATCTCGATGGCTTCAAGAGGGTCAACGATACGTTGGGCCACGAAGCCGGCGACGAACTGCTCAAACAGGTCAGTCTCAGGATCATCTATAAAGGACTTGATCGAAGCCCCGAGCAACTCGACACTTGCACGACGCCATTCGGAGAATTGTGCGACAGACGTCCGACGGACATCGCCTTTGCGCGCTTCGCGGGCGACGAGTTCGTGGCGCTGCTTCCCGGCATAGCCGATGTGGAAGAACTGAAGCGTCTCGCCACGGCGATCATTGCGTCGCTCGACGAACCTTTTTTGATTCAGGGCAATCAGCTCAAGGTCGGCGCGAGCATCGGCATCGCGCGCATTCCTTTCGATTCGAGCGATACCGCGGAGCTTCTGAACTTCGCGGATCTCGCGATGTACGAAGCCAAGAAGGCGGGCAAGAACTGCTGTAATTTTTTTAATCCCGCCCTTCGGAGCGTCCTCATGGAGCGCGACAGGATCGAGACCGATTTGCGCGCGGCGATCGAAAACGAGGAATTTGTACTTCACTTTCAGCCCAAGCTCGACGCCCTGACGTTCGAATGCGTCGGCCTGGAGGCGCTGGTGCGCTGGAACCATCCCACGCGCGGGCTTGTCGCGCCGGGAGTGTTTATCGCCATCGCCGAACAAACAGGACTGATGCCGGCGTTGGGCCTCGTCATCGTGAAGCTGGCCGCCCGGCAAATCAGGTCGTGGGTCGCTTCAGGAGCGCGCAGAAACGTCGCCATCAATGTCTCGGCGATTCAGTTCGGCTGCTCGAATCTGGTGCTGGATATTCTGGATATACTGAAGCAGCACGAGGTCGATCCCACTCTCGTGGAGATCGAAATTACTGAGTCCATGGCGATGTCGGATTATTTGATCGCGGTCCACCGTATAGACCGCTTGCAAAGCGCCGGCGTCAAAATTTCAATCGACGATTTCGGGATCGGCTTTTCCAATCTGTCGCAGCTTGCGCGCCTTCCGTTCGACGCTTTGAAGATCGATCAGTCCTTGATCGCCGATATCGGCGAGAATGCGAAAAGCGAGGCGATCATTAAAGCGCTGGTGGGAATGGCGCATGCGCTCGGTTACACGACAATCGCCGAAGGTATCGAGACGCCCCGGCAACTTGCGTTCCTGCAGCAGATCGGTTGCGATAGGGTGCAGGGCTTTTTGCTGGGTCGCCCCATGCCGGCCGAGGAGATCGACGCCTGGGAACAAAACCGCTCAAGCAATTCGCCGCGCGCAATGCAGGCGCATCTGGCGCTCCAAATGGCTGGCCAATGAAATATTCCCCGGCGCCTAACCGCAACGACGACGGCGATAGCATTCCCGATTTACGCAAATCGTTTTGCTTCCCGCGTCACCCCCGCGCCGCTCGCTCCAGTCGCGCGAAAATCCCCAGCACCAGGGCCTTTTTGTCGAAGTTGAAAACCTCGGTCTCGCGCGCCGCCCGGCCTATCTCCTCCCAGGCGTCGGCATAGCCGATGATAGCCCCTGCCCCGCGTCCCGCTTGCCCCCGCACGCGGGCGTCTAGAAAGCGGTTCAAGGCCCCGATGAAGGTCTCGTAGGCGCTCTCGTTGTCGCGGCCGGCGAGCCGATCCGCAAGAGCGTGAACGGCGCCCCAGTCCACTTGCGGCAGTCGGTCGAACAGAGCGTTCACGCTGCGATCGAACGCCACTCCGTCGCTATCCAGCAGACGAAGCGCCTCCCGCACCGACCCCCGCGCCCGCTCCGCCGCCTCAGCGATCAGCGTATCGGGCCTTTCCGACCAGGGCGCCCCCAGCGTGTTCACCGCTTTCGCGATGTCTCGCGGTTGCATCGGCTGGAGCGTCAACCGGCGACAACGGGAGCGGATAGTGGGAAGAATTCGTCCGGGCTGATGGGCGACCAGAAGGAACAAAGTGCGCTCGGGCGGCTCTTCTATCAGTTTCAGCAGCGCGTTGGCGCTTGAGCGGTTGAGATCGTCAGCGCAATCGACGATGGCGATGCGCCAGCCTCCTGTTCCCGAACCGCGATGCAACGCCTGAATGATCTCGCGCACGTCGTCGATGCGAATCTCGGTGAAATGACGCTTGGTTTTTTCATTCCAGCCGCGCCGAAGCAAGAAAATATCGGCCAGCGCCAGGGAGGCGATGTAGCGCGCCGCCGGGCTCTCGGCGGACACCGCGAGGCTTTGCGCCTGCTGCGCTTCCGCCGACGAAGGGTCTGGATGCGCCAGAAGAAAGCGCGCGAGGCGCCAAGCCAGGGTCGCCTTGCCTATGCCTTCAACCCCACCCAAAATCCAGGCCTGCGCCATTCTGTTGCGGCGGTAGGCGTCAAGGAGCTCCAGCTCGGCGGCGCCGTGCCCGAAAAACGCAATTTGTTCGCGTGGATGTGGAGCGCCTTCAAAACGGTCGCTCTCGGGCGGGCCCGCCTCTTTACTCATGCGGCATGCGCCTCGTTAGCCCCCAAAAATCGGGCCTCGACTAATTGCCAGATCGCTTGCGCGACCTCCTCTTGCGGCGCCAGCGCGTCCACGACGCAGCAACGATCCGGTTCGCTCGCGGCAATGTTCAGGAACGCGCGCCTCAACCCCTCGTGAAAGGAGATATCTTCCCGCTCGAAACGATCCGGGGCCAAATGATCTCCGCGGCGGGCGAACGCGCGCTCGAGGCCTACCTTGGCGGGGATGTCGAGCACTATCGTCAAATCGGGCCGCAAATCTCCCAGCGCCACTTTTTCGAGCAATGCGATCTTCCGGGGCTCGGCTTCGCCCATCACGCCTTGATAGGCTCTCGTAGAGTCCGAAAAACGGTCGCTCAGAACAATCGCGCCGCGCTCGATGGCCGGAGCGATAAGCGCGTCAAAGTGATCGATGCGGGCGGCGGCGAATAGAACGGCCTCGCCGAGCGGCCCGAGGCTGGAGGCGCGGCCAGACAGGATGAAATCGCGCAGCTTCTCCGCGCGCGGCGTTCCTCCCGGTTCGCGAGTCGCCACAACCTCCACGCCCGTCTGCGCCAACCGCTGCGAGAGAAGCCTGATCTGCGTGGACTTGCCCGCGCCCTCCCCTCCTTCGAAAGTTATGAGCCGCCCTTTTGGTCGCGCGGATTGGCCGACCAAAACCGCCGCGACTTGGTTCATTGCTTTTTTGCGAAACGGGAATGGATGGCCGCCGCCGCATATTCATAGGCGGCGTCGAAAGCCCGGCGCGTCAGAGATCCTTCCCCCACGGTTTCCGCGGCGACCAAGGGTTGATCGAGCACGACCAGCGGACCACGCCTGATTTCGACACGGCCCACCGTCGTCCCCGCTTCGACCGGAGCCATGAGAGGCCCTTCGTAGACAATCCTTCCGGTCAGTTTCTCGGTGCTGCCGCGCTGTAACAGCGCGGTGAGATCCTGTGTCGCGGCGAGCGCCACGCTGCCCTTCGCGCCGCCATAGACTTGCGCCGTTCCAATCGTTTCGCCGGCCTTGAATAGGGCCTTCTCCTCGAAGTTACGAAAGCCCCACTGCAGCAGCTTGCGAGCTTCGTCCGCACGCTCCTTGGCGGTGCGTGCGCCATAGGCGGCGAGGATCAGCCTGCGGCCTTCCTCCACCGCCGAGGCTACTATTCCGAAACCGCTTTTCTCGTCGATATTGCCGGTTTTCAGACCGTCCGCGCCTATGCTCATATTGAGGAGCGGATTGCGGTTCGGCTGCTTGATCTTGTTCCAGGTGAATTCCTTCTCCCCGAAATAGCGATAGTAATCGGGGTAGGTCTTGATGACGTAGCCGGCCAAATGCGCCATGTCGCGCGGGGTGACCTTCTGATCCGGCCCCGCTTGTCCCCAAGGATTGCCGAAAGTAGATTTTGTTAGGCCGAGTTCCGCGGCGCGCTTGTTCATGCGCATGACGAAAGCTTCTTCGGCGCCAGCCAAGCCCTCCGCGAGCGTGATCGCCGCGTCGTTTCCGGAGTCGATCACCAAACCCCGGATGAGATCCTGGACCCGGGCACGCGAATTCACCTGGAGGAACATCGACGAACCGCCGGACTTGACGCCGCCGTCGCGCCAGGCGTGCTCGGACACTGTAAATTCATCGTCAAGCTTTAGACGACCGGCCGCAAGCTCCTGAAAAACGAGTTCCGCCGTCATGATCTTGACCGTGGAAGCCGGCGTCACTTGCTCGTCGGCGCCTTTCTCGAAGAGGACGGCTCCGGTGCCCGCATCCAGGAGAATGGCGTTGGGGAAGGTTGTCTGAAAACCTTGCGCGCGGAGATTTCCGGGAAACAAGGTCAAGAGAGCAAAAAACAGGCTCAGATATCTCGGGATGCGTTTTGACACGTGCTGGATTCCGCTCGGCGTGACTTCCATCAAGAATGACGCGGCGTGAAACAGATAGCAATCGTCTCGATTCATCGCAAGACACGGGCCAAACGGCGACGCTGGGCCGGTCCGGTTATTTCATCGCTTGCTTGCCGACGGCGGAGCCGAGTTGGCTGGGGCGGGATGGCGGCAAGGGCGGGAACGCCGAGCGGCTCTTGCGAATCGACTTCACGGGCGTGACGTCGATTCCTTGTTCTTCCGCCTCATCCAGCGGCGCCGGCTTATCCGTGCTCGAGGCCTGTTCCAACAAGGTTCTAGCTTCGCGCGAGCCCTCGGTTTCCTGCGTCTCCGCCGCGGTTCGGGCAGCCGGTATCGGAACTTCGCGCAGATCCTCGACATCGGACGGCCGCCGGGGCGGTTCCGCGTAAGCGACACGGGCTGGCGTCGGCGCCGGTTGTTCAGCGACCATGACGGGCGGCGGTTCGAGGCCTGGAAGCGCCGCGGCTGTTCCATCAGTCCGCAGCGAGGCCATCAGCATCGCGTCGTCCGAACCGGACAGATCGGCGCGGCCGATCCACTCCACCTTGACATGAGCTGTGCCGGCCCTGTGGAAATCAAGCGCTTCGGCGACCCGCTGCGATACATCCATCACCCGGCCCCCGTGGTAGGGTCCGCGGTCGTTCACTCTCACTATGATGGAGTGCGAATTGCGCAGATTGGTGACCCGCGCATAGCTCGGCAACGGCATGGTCGGATGCGCGGCGCTAAGAGAGTTCCGATCGAAGACTTCGCCATTGGCTGTCCTGCGGCCATGGAAATCAGATCCGTACCACGAGGCCATTCCGGTGGCGGCATAGGGCCTCTCGCTGGGATAATAGGTCTTACCCGCGATCTTGTATGGTTTTCCGACCTGATATCGACCGCCGCCCTGTGGCACTTCCTCGCCATCGGCAATCACTCTCGGGCTTGGGCGCACGCCATAGCGGGGATCGACCGCCCCGGTTTCTCGGCTGGAGTAGCGTTGATTTACAGGCGCCCCCGCGCAACCCGCGAGCGCCGCGACTGAAAAAAATAGGATGGAACCACGCAGAAACAGTTGCGAACTCTTCAACGGACCCTGGAAACTCATGAACGCGCACATATTTCCAACAAAGGTGGGTCGCATCGAAAGGTCCTTGCCGAGAAGCACGACGGAGTAGCGCCATGCGGGTTCCGCAAGTCCCCGCAATCAACGACTCATTGTCGCCAAAAATTCATTACGCCGACGTTAACGCTGTCCAATTATCGGAACGAATTTGGAATGGCCCTTGACGAAGCGAAAGCCTTCCAATCGCTTTGATCTGAAGAGACCTCCTGATTGCGACGAAAATACGGCTAGGGCGAAGCTGCGACGCCACGAGTTCGTCCAGCGACTAATTCTACTGCGTCATGAACGAATTTATCGGCGGTTTCGTCATTGCGAGCCGAAGGCGTGGCAATCCAGGGGGGCGGCCCCGGCTCTGGATTGCTTCGCTGCAGTCGCAATGACGGGCGGCGATCCAGCGGGCGGTCCACGGCCGTCATTGCGAGCCGAAGGCGTGGCGGGAAGCAATCCAGGGGGCTGACCCACGCCGTCATTGCGAGCGCAGCGAAGCAATCCAGGGGGGCTGGCGCGGCTTAAGGATTGCTTCGGCTCGCGCGCTCGCAATGACGGGCGTTGGCCCGGCCCAGGGCGCTTCGTGACGCAGTAGAACTAAGCCATAGCCCCGATTAAGCAGTGAGCCTTGGCTTTCGCGCCGCCGCCTCGCCTCTATCACTTGTCTAGCGCGGGCGCCAAATCGACGATCTGGGCGTCGACTCGCTCCCGGCCGCGGAACGCCCCGACCGAGAGGCGCGCCGCCACGTGAAAAGGCTCCCCGCGCCCCTTCAGAATGGCCTCGCCCAGTGGCGAAGCCAGCGCACGAAAGCAGATCGCCTCCAACTGCGCTCCATCGCTCGATTGAAGCCGAGCCCGGACATGATCCTGACCCACGACGACCGCGTGGGCGATCCGATGTGCCGGAAGGGCGAAGATCGGCTCGGCGTTTCCCTGCCCGTACGGACCAGCCATTTCCACCCGCTTCAAAAGTTCGAGCCGAGCTCCGCGAGCGGTCAGAGGGGCGTCGATCGACAACGCCTCTCTCACCCGCGCGGCGGCGACTTCAACTTCCATGGTCTCATTCATGAAATCACGAAACCTGTGGAACTTTGAGCGCGCGATGGTGACTCCGGCGGCCATGGCGTGGCCGCCTCCCTTGATAGCGATGCCTGCATCCACCGCGCGACGCACCGCCGAACCTAGATCGACACCACTTAAAGTTCTACCTGAACCTGTTCCATTTTCACCATTAAAAGCAATAACAAATGACGGAATGTTAAACTTATCCTTTAACCGTGAAGCGATCAGGCCAACGACCCCTGGATGCCAGTCGTCTCCTGCAACAACCAAACAAGAAAGGCGATTTGATTGCCGGAGCGCTTCCTCCGCCTCAGCCATCGCGCATTCCAGCAGGCTCCTCTCCAGCACCTGTCTTTCACTATTCAGATGGTCGAGCTTGCGCGCGGTCGATGCCGCTTCCTCAGGGTCGCGCATCATCAGCAGGCGCGAACCGAGGCTGGCGTCGCCTATCCGTCCGCCGGCGTTGATCCTTGGTCCGAGGGCGAAGCCGAGATGATATGGCCTTATTGGACCATCCAATCGGGCGGCCTCGATGAGCGCCACTAGGCCAGTTCGCCGGGCGCTCTGCATGACCGCCAGACCCTTGGTCACGAAGGCGCGGTTCAGCCCCTTCAGGGGCGCGACGTCGGCCACCGTCGCCAGGGCCACGAGGTCCAGCGCGGCGAGAAGGTCGGGGGCAGGACGCGCCGACGTCCAATGATCCCTGCGGCGCAGCTCCCGGTTCAGCGCGACGAGGGACAGGAAAACGACCCCAGCGGCGCAGAGTCCGCCCTGCCCCGAAAGATCGTCCAGCCGGTTGGGATTGACCACGCAGGCGGCCGGCAAGGTTTCCGGCGCCTGATGATGGTCGAAGACTACGACGTCCATCCCCAAAGCCGCCGCCTCCGCCACCGCCTCGTGGCTGGTGGTCCCGCAATCCACTGTCACGAGAAGCGCCGCCCCCCGCGCCCGCAAATCCCGGATCGCATCGATATTCGGACCGTAGCCCTCCAGAATGCGGTCCGGGATATGGATAAAGGGAGCCGGCGCGCCGGCCTCGATCAGGAACTCAGCCAGCAGCGCGGCGGAGCAGGCGCCGTCGACGTCGTAGTCGCCGAAAATGGCGATCCTCTCGCCTCGCTCGATGGCCGAAACGATGCGCTCGACCGCATGGTCCATATCGAGAAGGGTCGAAGGGTCCGGAATCAAATCGCGCAAAGTCGGCTCAAGCCAGGCGGCCGCCGTTTCGCTGGTCGCCCCCCGGCCGGCGAGCACGCGGGCCAGCACGTCCTCGAAACCGTGAGCCTGTGCAATGGCCTCGGCGCGGGCCTCGCCCGCCATGTCGAGCCGCAACGCCCACCGCCGCCCAAGGATCGACCGCTCCACCCCCAGAAAAGCCTCGGCCTGTCCAAAATCCATTCACATCTCTCTAAAAGGGCGTCCGCCGCAGTTTCCCGGCGCCGAGCCGTCGGGTCAACAAAATCACAATAAAATCTCAATAAGGCTTGCTTGACGTCCGGCCGCCCGCAATCCTTGCCCAATGAACGAGACGATTCTTCTAAGGAACACCGTCGGCGACAGCGCCGAAATCGACAGCTTCGGCGCGGAACTTATGTCATGGCGCGCGCGGGGGACCGACCTCGTCTGGCGCAAGGATCCTTCGATCTGGGATCAAAGCGCGCCGATTCTTTTCCCGGTGGTCGGCTGGACCCGCGACGGAACGGCGCGCGTTAATGGAAAGACCTATCCGCTTACCTTGCACGGCTTCGCATGGAAAAAGCAATTTTCGATCAGGGACCGCTCGGACGATTTCGTGCGCCTCGCGCTCGACGCCGACGAAGAGACCTTGAGGCTCTATCCGTTCGAATTCGAACTGTTGGTCGAATTCCGTCTTCTCGAAAGCGGACTCGAAAACGCCCTTGTGGTCATGAATAACGGATCAAAGCCCCTGCCCTACGCCTGCGGTCTGCATCCCGCGTTCAACTGGCCGATGGCGGGGTCGAAGGCGACTCACAGCATCGTTTTCGAAAAGCCGGAGCGCGGCGAGGTTCCCGTCATCGCGCCGGGAGGCCTGTTCTCGAAGCGGACGCGCCCTGTCCCTCTGCGCGGCGACACGCTTTTGCTCGCGGCGGAACTGATGAAGAACGACGCCCTTTGTTTCCGCGACGTCAACAGCCGCGCCCTCGCCTTCGACAACGGCGCCGGGGCGCGGCTCGAAGTCCAGCTGGAAGACTTCCCGCACATCGCTTTCTGGTCGCTGCCGCCAGCCCCTTACCTTTGCATCGAGCCCTGGACCGGATTTGGCGATCCGGAAGATTTTTTCGGCGAACTCGCGGAAAAGCCCTCGATGCGGCTGCTGGCGCCAGGAGAGCGCGCTCGCCACGCCGCCACATTTCGCTTTGAGTCGAGCGAGGCTCTCGCCTAAAGCTCTCGCGGGCGAGCGCGGAACGATCATTGCTTCCTCGCCCCTCCGTCACACCGCTTTCGAGAGGACCCGAATGACCATCGCCGCCAATGTCATCGACGCTATCGGCAAGACCCCGCTGATCGAATTGCGCGCGGCGTCGAAGGCGACCGGTTGCCGTATTCTCGGAAAGGCGGAATTCATGAATCCCGGCGGCTCGGTGAAGGACCGCGCCGCTCTCTATATTGTGCGGGACGCGATCAAACGCGGAGAACTGAAGCCTGGAGGTTTGATCGTGGAGGGCACCGCGGGCAACACCGGCATTGGTCTCGCGCTTGTCGCCAACGCCCTCGGCTATTCCACCGTCATCGTTATCCCGGAAACGCAGGCCAAGGAAAAGAAAGACACTTTACGACTCCAGGGCGCGCGGCTGGTCGAGACGCCGGCTGTGCCATACGCCAATCCCAATAATTATGTGAAGCTTTCCGGCCGCCTCGCCGAACGGCTGGCGACGCAGCATCCCCAAGGCGCGATCTGGGCCAATCAATTCGATAATCTCGCGAACCGGCAGGCGCATATCGAAACCACCGGACCGGAAATTTACGACGAGCTCAAGGGAGAGGTTCACGGCTTCATCTGCGCCTGCGGCACTGGCGGCACGCTCGCCGGCGTGGGATTGGCGCTGAAAGAGCGCGACAAGAACATCGCGATCGGCCTCGCGGACCCGATGGGCGCGGCGCTTTATTCATGGTACGCCCACGGCGAACTGAAAGCGTCCGGCAGCTCGATCACCGAGGGCATCGGCCAGGGTCGCGTGACAGAAAACCTCGTCGGCGCGCCGGTCGATTTCCCCTGTCAGATTCCCGACGAAGAGGCGCTGCCGATTCTTTTCGACCTCGCTCAAGACGAAGGACTGCTTCTCGGCGGCTCGTCCGGCGTCAATGTCGCGGGCGCGATCCGCCTCGCCCGGGAGCTTGGCCCCGGCCATACGATCGTGACGATCCTTTGCGACGGCGGCGGTCGCTACGCCTCCAAACTGTTCAATCCAGCTTTCCTGCGCCAGCAAAATCTGCCGACGCCGCCATGGCTGGAGCCGAGACCCGCGATCGACCCCGGCTATGTTTGAGCCACGATTCTTTCTGCTTCCGCCACGTCCTCCGGGCGATTGACGTTGAAGAATGGGTCGTAGGGCGCGCTCGGCCATTCTATGGCGGCGCTGGCGTAGCGCTCAATAAAACCCGAGACTTTGCGCACATCTTGCTCGATCAAGGCCCGGCGCAAATCGTCGCGCAAGGAAACCGGCCACACCGCCACCGCGTGATGGTGGCGTCCGCCGGAGCTTGCGACCGCGATCCTGGCGCCCGCCGCGACGGCGGCGCGCAGGCGAGCGACGAGATCTTGCGGAATGAAGGGCGTGTCGGCGGGAACGCTGACGAGATAATGAATATCCGGCGCTTTGGCTGCGACATGCTCCAGCCCGGCCAGGACCCCCGCGAGCGGGCCCGCGAAGCCCGGAACGCTGTCGGAAGCCACGGGCAATCCGAACGAGGCGAAGCGCGCCGGATCGCCATTGGCGTTCAAGACCAATCCGGCGCATTGGGGCGCCAGTCTCCGCATGAGCCGGGTAAGAATGGCCTGCGACCCAACCTCGATCAGTCCTTTGTCGATTCCACCAAGCCGCCGCGCCAAGCCGCCAGCGAGAATCAGTCCATAGGCGTCGCTCATCGCTCGCTTCCTGCCCGCCGGCGAGGGCGGGCTAATCCTTCGCTGGCTCGTTGGCGGAACTTAATCGTCGCGCGCAACCGCCCGATTTCCGACGTTTTGTTCGGAAATCCAGGCGATGGCGGAGAGGGAGGGATTTGAACCCCCGATACGGTTGCCCGTATGCCGCATTTCGAGTGCGGTGCATTCAACCACTCTGCCACCTCTCCGGCGGGCGACCTGTTGGGCCGCATCGTGGCGCGGGGCCAGATAACATGCGTTGCCTCGCTCGATCAAGCCGCGAGTGACGACCGCGAAAAGAAACGACGTTTTCAGATCGGTTCGCGCCTTGGGGAAGCGTTAACCTTAATAATGTCTACTACTCTGCGTGGGGGCGTCTGCCCGCGCACTTACGAAGGACACCAGGTCGTTTGCGCGCGCGGGGGCTGTCCCGGCTCAATCGGTGTTGGCGACGCCGGCTGGAACAAGCCGTCAGGAACCATGTTATGGCGCTGCGTGATCGGTCTTACCAATTTGTCGAAGCCTCCTCGGACTTCGTAGTGCATGTGAGCCGCGGCCAGTATCGCCGCCGATTCGATGTGTCGCCGCTGGCGCTTTTTGGTGGAATCCTTGCTCTATTTGTCGGCGCCGTCGTCATCGGCGCCGGCGGCTACATGATCTTTCGCGACGATCTGGTCGCGAATCTGATCGAGCGCCAAACCCAGATGCAATACGCTTACGAGGACCGCCTCGCCGCGGCCCGGCTGAAGCTCGACCAAGTGACCAGCCGGCAATTTATCGACCAGGACACCGTCGAAGGCAAAGTGCAGAATCTGGTCATCCGGCAGGCGATGCTGGAGACGCGCGCGGCGGTCGTCGCGCAACTCGTCGAACACACGACCCGCGACTCGAGCGTGACCGCCGCCCCAAGCGCTCATTCCATCGAAGCTGTCGCCAAAAAAGGCGCCGCCAGCGGCGGCGCGACGCTCGTTGCGCCTTTTACTTCGTCGCCAGCCGGCTCGATCCTGACCGCGCCATCGAAAGCTTTCTCCGAAGACCATCAACCAATGTTTGGCGGAAAGCCCCACCCCGAGGGCATGGATTTGCGCCTTGGCCACGAAGCCGAACCCGGTAAGACGGCGCCGCGAACCGGTCAGGACGACGCTTCGGACACGGTGAACGCGCTTCCAACCTTCGCCCGCGCCAACTCCACCCTCGCCGACGCGGCGGATCCGGCTTTGCCGATGCCGACGCGCCTCGCAAGCCTTGCAAGCTCTCTCGACCTCGTTGAAAGGGAACAAGCGACACGGCTTTCCGGCATCGTGAAGCCGGCGCTGGACGCGGCCGGACGGTTGCGCAGAGCCTTCGACGTCGCGGGCCTGCCGGTCGAACGCTACCTGAGCAAGACCAAAGCGCGCAACGCAGCGACCGCGGTCGGCGGACCTTTCGTTCCCGCCGACCCAAGAGCCGGAATGTTCGAACGCGAACTCGCCACCGCGCAAACCGCCGTCGACACGCTGGATGGCCTGCGGCGCGCATTGCCGAGCGTGCCGCTGCGCAAGCCCCTGAACGGGGAATTGCAGATAACGTCCACCTTCGGATACCGCACCGATCCGTTCCTCGGCCGGCCGGCGCTGCACAGCGGCGTCGATCTTCGCGAGGAATATGGAACGCCCGCTCGCGCGACCGCCGCCGGCGTCGTCACCTCCGCCGGCCCCATCGGCGGCTATGGCAACATGGTCGAAGTCGACCACGGCGGAGGCCTCGCCACGCGTTACGCCCATCTCTCCTCCATCGCGGTTTCCCCCGGACAACAGATCTCGCCCGGCGCCGTCGTCGGGCGCGTTGGATCGACCGGACGCTCAACGGGCCCTCATCTGCATTACGAGGTTCGCATCGACGGCGAGCCGGTCGATCCCGCGCGCTTTTTGCGGGCGGCCACGGCTCTCAATGGCATCGCGCAATAAAACGCCTCGCTCCGCAGGGATTCCACTTGGTTCGGATTCCCGCTAAACAGGGGGGATGATCCTCACCGCCGAAGAGATAGAACGATACGCCCGCCACCTCGTATTGCGCGAAATCGGCGGGCCGGGACAGCAGAAGCTGCGCGGAGCGCGCGTCCTGGTTATCGGCGCGGGCGGATTGGGAGCGCCGCTTTTGCAATATCTCGCGGCGGCGGGCCTGGGGACTCTCGGCATCGTCGACGACGACGACGTGTCCTTGTCGAATCTGCAGCGTCAGGTCATTCACGGCGTCGCGGAAATCGGCCAGCCCAAGGTCGAGAGCGCCGCAGGGGCGATAGCGAGGCTCAATCCCAACGTGACGGTGAAGACCCATCGCTTGCGCATCGACGCCGACAACGCGCGCGGGCTTGTCGGGGGCTACGACATCGTCGCCGATGGCTCGGATAATTTCGCCACGCGCTACATTGTCTCGGACGCATGTTTCCATGAGAAGAAGCCGCTGGTCACGGCGGCGGTCGGGGGGTTCGACGCGTCGCTGACAACGCTTCGGCCATTCGAAACCGATGGCGACGGCCGGCCCAATCCAACCTATCGCTGTCTGTTCCCCTCCCCGCCCCCGCCAGGCAGCGTTCCCGCCTGCGAGGAAGCGGGCGTGCTCGGCGCCTTGACCGGCGTGCTGGGCGCCATGATGGCGCTCGAAGTGGTTCGAGAGATCGTCGGCTTTGGCGAGGGTCTCGTCGGACGACTGCTGTTGATCGACGCCCGCGCCATGCGCTTCGAAACGATCCGCTACGCCTACGATCCCGACAATCCGTTGTCGGGATCAGGGCGAACAGCGGCTCCCTGAACGCGCCTCACACCGCGGCGACGACGGCGATCTCGACCTTATATTCGGGCGCGACAAGCTTGGCTTCGACAGTCGCGCGAGCGGGCGGACTGACCTTGTCGACCCAGAGATCCCAAACTCCGTTCATCTCGGCAAAGGTCGACATATCGGAGAGATAGATCGTGGCCGACAGAATTTTCGCCTTTTCGCTGCCGGCCTCGGCCAGAATGGAATCGATCGTCGCCAAAATTTCCTGGGTCTGATCTTTTACCGAGCCGCCCTTGGTCTTTTCGGCGACTTGTCCCGCCGTGAAAATAGTGTCGCCATGCGCCACGGCCTTGCTCATGCGCGGGCCGGCGCCAATGCGCTTGATCTTCGTCATGAAATCCTCCCATCGGTCGCCGCCGGTTTAGGCGAAGCGGAAGCGGGGAGCAAGCTGTCGGTGTTCGATGCGAATGCGAAAAAGAATGCGCTTGGGGGTCTGGACAAGTCGCCGACCGCTTTCTATAAGCCGGGCTCGTTGCGTCGCAGACGCACGCGCCCGGGTAGCTCAGTTGGTAGAGCATGCGACTGAAAATCGCAGTGTCGGTGGTTCGATTCCGCCCCCGGGCACCATTCTGTCCCCACGAAACCATACGATAAATCAAGTGGTTGTACGCGACTCCAGCGTAATCAACCCTAGCCGTTTCCACGTCCCGATATCCCCATTTTGGCGCCTGTCCCTTGCTGATCCCTTGCTAGTTCTACTGCGTCACGAAGCGCCCTGGGGCTGGACCGGTCCCAGGGCGCTTCGTGACGCGGTAGAATTAATGCGGCAATCAGGAATGTCGCGGAAGCAAGTCGCTATGAGGAAAAAAAGGCCTCCGCAATATGCGCCCTATCAGAGTCACTAACCGGTCTTATTCATCGTCCGGCGATTTGAGGCTGGCGAGCGTGGCGTAAGGTCATGATATGGCGTAGGATTCGGCTGCTTACTCCAGCCCTCCGCGCGTTTCGCGCCAGCCACGCCGGCCATGACCGACGATAATCTCCTGCCGTTTTCGTTTCCAGCCGTAAAGTCACGGCTGCTTTTGATGGCGGTCGCCTCACATCCGATGGCGGCGTCATGCTGTTGTCGATGGCGGCGCAGCGCCATTACGTGAATCAATCCCAATGAAACATCCGCGCCGGAGACGCCTTGCATCTGGCGATCCGCGCCCGTCACGGCGCGACGCTCCGCACATTGGACCGTTTGGGGCTGAGGTTCGGTCAGCGTAACGCTGGCGCGGAAAATGCGCTCCCTGGGCGCGAATGGAAATTCATTGTCGGGGAACGCACAATGTCGGCGGCGGAGGGATCGCCCATAGACTTTTTCATCGATTGGGACGGCAAGCTGCGCCCGATAGACCAGCTAGCGCTTTCCGACCAGACGGAATCGTCTGGTCGATAAGAAATCGCCCCAGATTCAAAGAGCTGGAGCAAAATCCGATCGAAAAAGTCTATCAAGTTTTTCGGATTTTGCTCTAGGCAAGGGCTTGCGCCGCAAGGTGGATTACAAGGCCAAATATGTCATGGTTTTCAATAAGTACGGTGGGTTTGACCATGAGTCCGCCTGGTATCCTGACGAGGCGGCGGTCCAGAAGGCGGGGATCAAAATCGCCTATGCCGACGTCACGGCGGCAATTCGGATTTCCTCGATCGACTGACGAAATCAGGCCAGCGCGGCCAGCGCGGCCTCGTAAACGCGCCGGTCGCCCGCGGCGATAATCGCGCCGCCTTTGGCCGCGCTTTCTCCGCCCCAGGTGGAGACGATTCCGCCGGCGCCCTCCACGATCGGAATGAGCGCCACGATGTCGTAAGGGTTGAGATTGGTTTCGATCACGAGATCGACGTGGCCGGCGGCGAGCGCGCAATAGGCGTAGCAATCGCCGCCATAGCGGGACAGTCGGACTTCGTTCTCGACGCGGCTGAAATTCTCCCGCAAACCGGCGTCGATCAGCAGTGGCGAGGTGGTCATCAGCGTCGCATGGGAAAGATCGGCGCAAGGGCGGGTCTTCAAGGGCCGCTTCTCCACGCCATTGCCGTGGCGGGCCGGACCGCGCCAGAAAGCCGCGCGCCCATCGCCCGAAAATCGCTCCCGGGTGAAAGGCTGGTTCATGAGGCCATAGACCGGCGCGCCGCGATGGGAGAGGCCGATCAGCGTGCCCCAGGTGGGAAAGCCGCAGATGAAGCTCTTGGTGCCGTCGATGGGATCGAGCACCCAGACATATTCGGCGTCGTCATGTAGCGAGCCGAACTCCTCGCCGATAAGCCCGTGGCTCGGGAAGGTTTCCTGAATGAGACGGCGCATGGCGGCTTCGGCGCCCCGGTCGGCTTCCGTCACCGGATCGAAAGCGCCGCCGCGCGCCTTATCCTCCGCAGCCAAAGCCGTGCGGAAGAACGGCATTATGGCTTCCGCGGAGACTTCCGCGAGATGTTCGACGAATTTCTCGAAGTCAACCGCTGTCACTGTCTGATCTCCAGAGGGGAGAATTCACTCGGCGGCGGCGCGCGCGTCGAGCGCCGGCGAGCAGCGCGTGCGCAGGATCTCCCGCGCGAGTTCCCCCAAGGCCTCGCCGAGATGCCGTGCGACGAGATCGAAACGCTTGTTACGCTCCAATGTGGCTTCGTTCATGTAAAGGCCGCGCGCGACCTCTATCTGCATCGCGTGCCATCCGCCACCCGGCCGCCCGTAATGTTCGGTGATGAAACCGCCGGCGTAGGGGCGGTTGCGGTGAACATTGTAGCCGAAACCCCGCAGACGCTGTTCGATCGAATCGACGAATCCGGCGTCGCAACTCGCGCCAAAACGGTCGCCGAGCACGAAATCGACGCGCCGCTTCTCGGATCGCGCGGCGCCGGGATCTCGCGCCGAAATCGAGGGCATGGAGTGGCAGTCGATCAGGAGCGCGAAGCCAAAAGTCTCGCGCGCTTGTTCCATCAATTGGGCCAGCGCGGCGTGGTAGGGCTTGTAGAGCTTCTCGATGCGACGCAGCCCCTCCGAGAGGCTTAGCTTGCCTTCGTAAATCTCTCGAGCGTCCGTCACGACGCGCGGGATCGTCCCCAGCCCGGCGGCGACGCGCAACGATCTGGTGTTGGCGAATTCCGGCAGCGGCTCGTCGAACATCCGCTGGTCGAGTTCGTAAGGCTCGCGATTGACGTCCAGATAGGCTCTGGGAAAGTGCGCTCGCAGCATCGGGGCCCCTATCTCGCGAGCGCGGCCGAAAAGGCTGTCGACATAAGCGTCCTCGGACCTGCGCAGGCTGGCGGCGTCGAGCCGCGCCCGTTCGAGAAAGCGAGCCGGATATATCGCGCCGGAGTGAGGGGAGGAAAACACCAGCGGACAGGCCAAACTCGCCGGAGCTAAAATTTCAAGCGGCGCGGCGAGCTCGGGCTCGATCGCTTCCCCGGAAAAATCGGGCGCTTGTATCTGTTGCCGGAACCCTGATTCCATGCATCGCAGCCTTGTGCTATTTTAGTTTCTGGGCCAACGCCATTCTTGGGTTCGGTCGCTATGGAGCCAGAATTTGGTCCTTTGCGCAACCGCTTTCCGGCGAATAGGCGCGGCGTGCGAATTCGGGCGGGGACTGTCCGACGCGGGCCAGAATCTTAAATGCGAATGATGCGGCTTTCACCCGATTTTTACTAAAAATCCGCTTTAGTAGCGAAAAAGGGAGAAGAGGAGCGTCATGAACGACCAGGCCGCCGCCAAGATTTTGCTCGCCGAAGACGACAACGACATGCGCCGTTTTCTTGTCAAGGCGTTGCAGCACGCCGGCTTCGCCGTGACGTCCTTCGACAATGGGCTCGCTGCCTATGATCAGCTTCGCGTCGAACCTTTCGAGCTTCTGCTGACCGACATCGTGATGCCCGAGATGGACGGGATCGAACTCGCGCGTCGCGCGACCGAACTCGACCCCGATATAAAGGTGATGTTCATCACCGGCTTCGCCGCGGTGGCGTTGAACCCGGACAACCAGGCCCCCAGCCAGGCCAAGATACTCTCAAAGCCCTTTCACCTGCGCGACCTCGTGAACGAGGTGCATCGCCTCCTAGCCGCCTGACGGCGACGTTCGACTTGCTTTTTCGGCCGTCAGAACCTTGGCGCGCCGGCTTGCCGAATGGCCGATGATGGGCTAATAGCCAGCCAAATCACCATTCCGATACGGTCGCTTGCCCGCGACGCTTGTCGCGGGCGGCGTCCGTATTAGCTTTTATGAGGTCAACCGAGATGAAAAAGGACATTCACCCCAATTACCACATGATCAAGGTCGTGATGACGGACGGAACCGAGTATGTCACCCGTTCCACCTGGGGCAATGACGGGGACACGATGAACCTGGACATCGACCCCAAGACCCATCCGGCCTGGACCGGCGGCTCCCAGCAGCTCCTCGACCGCGGCGGCCGGCTTTCGAAGTTTAATTCGCGCTTCGGCGGTCTTACCTTCGCGAAGAAGTAAGAAAGCAAAAAAGCTCCCGGCGCGAATTCGGGAGCTTCATCTTTTCAATCTTGCCGCTTTACGGGACGGCTCAGCGACCTTGGGTGAAGGCTTCGCGGAGCTTGTTGATCTGGTCTTCGATCGGACGTCCAACCGGAGCAGGCTCAGCTTTTGCGATCGGCGCGTAAATAAGCATATCGAGATGGATGATGCGCGCCTGCAGCCGGAGCGAATGAATCGATAGATCGCGCAGCTTTTGGGGCAAGCGCTGGAAAGCGTCCGGGCTGGAGGCCAGTTCCTGTTGGGAAAGCTTCACTCTGTTGCGGTCGCTGGCGGCCTGGGTCCGGGTCATTTCGCCTTGATTGACGGCTCGCTGCAAGAGCAACCAGGAGGCGATCTGCATGAGCCGGGTCGTCAGTCTCATGCTCTCAGCGGCATAGGCCAGGGCTTCGGCGCGGGGCAGAGCTTTGGCCTCTTCGCGGCCGGCTCCATCGAGATAGGCGGCGGCCTCTTCGACCAACGACATCCCTTCCCGAAACAGAACGCCGAAAGCTTCCGAGCACGCAAGCTTCTCCGCAAAGGACACTGGCTGGCTCGCCTCGGTAATTTTGTCATTCACACGCATGTCATACCCGCGGAACAGAACTCAACCCCGGGCCCCGCCCCGAGATTTCGACAAGGCGCAATCTATCGTATTTATCGGGGCGTCGCCTGCTTAGCCTTTTTTTAACCTTAATTCGAATCCCGCTTAAGGCAAGACGGGGCCGCGCGCGACCAACCTTCGCGGCCTTGATCAATGGACGCCAGGTTGTAGAAATTTAGCGGAAGGGATTCGACGCCGCTCACGAAAAAAGAGCCGCTGTTAAGCGGCTCTCGAGGCTTCTCGACAGGGAGGCGTCGGATGGATGGGTGAGGATCACCCAAAGATCCCGCATCGGCGGGACAACCTTAGGCTGCGACCAAATAGTTAATATAGCATTAACGTCCCGCTCTCGCAGAGCCGGTGTTGCTGGCGGGCGTCGCGTCGACGCCCTTCGCGGCTAGTTTCGCCGCCGATGGAAAAAAGCGGGCGGGCATGAAAGGCGATGGATCCGAATATATGAGCGACGCCAGCACGAGGAGCGAGATGCGCAGCAATTGGCCGCTGGTTACATAGGGAGGCCGGGCAAAGGGAGTGATCGGCGCCTTCGCGGGAAAACCGCTCTCCATGAAGCGGGCGTTAACGAATGTTGCTCCGGCTCTCGACGCGCCCATACGTTCCGCCTTTGGCCGCTCATCGTTCCGCTTGTTCCATTGCGATAGGCTATGCATGTTCGAAACTCCGCTGGGCGGCGCCGTGGAAACAGAATAGCCCTCGCGATTTTCCTCTTGGTTAACGACTCCCCCCACCCCCCTTAATTCTGCTACTTCTTAGACGAGTTCGGAGGCTGGTTCGTGTCGAGTATTCTTACGAGCACGGCAATGCAAAAGGGTTTGGCGGCGCCCCTGGATTGCTTCGCCGCGCCCGCAATGACGTTCTCTTCCACTGCTCCAGTTTCTGCTTTACGACGCGGTTGAATTAATGAGAGCAAGGACTGGCCGATCCCACTGTCGGATTGTATTTGCTGGACAAAGCGAACGGCGACTGCCACCGTGCACGTCATGCGACATCCCGTGAAATGAGGAAGACAATGGCGGCAGACGTGACTTTTCCGGCGGCGGCGGCGGCAGGATTGCTGTCTTTCCTTTCGCCCTGCGTGTTGCCGTTGGTGCCGCCATATTTGACATTCATCGCCGGCGTTACTCTCGAGGATCTTTCCGCGGAGGCGCGACCAAAGGCCCGGCGCGACATCTTTCTGGCGGCGGTTCTGTTCGTTCTGGGTTTTGGAACCGTGTTCACAGCCCTTGGCGCCAGCGCGAATTTCTTCGGCCAGGAGCTGCGCGCAAATCAGGAAATCCTGTCTTATCTCGCGGGCGCGGTGATCATCGCGATGGGCCTGCACTTCATCGGCGTCTTCAAAATTGGTTTGCTTTATCGAGAAAAACGCGCGGAAGTTCAAAAGCCGATGGGTTTGCTTGGCGCCTATGTCATGGGTCTTGCATTCGCCTTTGGATGGACGCCCTGCATCGGTCCGATCTTGGCGGCGATTCTGGCGATCGCGAGCGCCGAGGACACGGTTTGGCGCGGCGCGCAATTGCTGGCCGTCTATTCTCTCGGACTGGGAATCCCCTTCCTCGCGGCGGCTTTGGCGATGGAGCCTTTTCTCGGATTTATCTCCCGTTTCAAGCGCCACTTCGTAAAAATCGAGAGGATCGTCGGCGGACTTCTGGTTCTCACCGGAGTGATTTTTTTGTCCGGCGGCATTCAGAACATGTCGTTCTGGCTAATGCAGACCTTCCCCGGCCTGGCTAAACTCGGTTGAGGCGGCGCGTCGGCCCAAAAAAAGACGCCGGGCGTACATCCGGCCCGGCGCTTTGGAACCTTTGACCGCAGCAATGCGTCTCACTGGTTCTGTTTGGTATCTAGTCCGCGAACATGACTGTAAAATGACCATGATCGAGAAATGCTTGATTTTTTCGGAGCCTGCACGGCACATATTTCAAATGGTGAGCTTGGCGCCGACGATCGCCAACACACTCGCAAGCACGGGCCGCAGGAAACGATCGGGCACACGCGCGGCAAGATGACTGCCGACAGCGATGCCGGGAAGAGAGCCAATAAGCAGCGATGCGAGCATGTTCCAGTCGACGCCGCCCATGAACCAGTGGCCAAGACCCGCGACGAGCGTAAGTGGGACGGCGTGGGCGATGTCGGAACCAACCAGCCTGACCGTGGGCGTGCGCGGATAAAGCGCGAGAAGCACGGTCATGCCGATGGCCCCCGCTCCCACGGAGGAAATCGTGACGAGTGTCCCGAGAAAAACGCCGAGGGCCACGGTAAGGTTGCGGCTTTGAGCGTCGGTCAGTCCGTCGGTGTGGCGCGCGATATATCCGAGCGTCGCGCCGCGAAACAGAATCGCAATCGCGGTGAGTAGCAGCGCTAATCCGAGCGCCGATGTAATGAGTCCGTTGGCCGCGTGTTGGCTGGCTCCGCCCAGACGCCAAAGCAAAAGAATCGAGACGATCGTCGCCGGCACGCTGCCGGCCGCGAGTCTTCTCGTGATCTTCCAGTCGACATTGCCGTTGAACGCGTGCACCAGAGTGCCGCCGCTTTTGGTGGCGGCGGCGTAAAGAAGGTCCGTCCCCACCGCCGTGCCGGGGGCGACGCCAAAGAAAAGCAAAAGGATCGGGGTCATCAGAGCGCCGCCCCCAACGCCCGTGAATCCGACGAGGCCGCCCACGACAAAGCCAGAGAGAGTGTAGAGCAGGTTCACAGATTGAAAATGGTCCGGCATCGCCCTACTCCCCAACGCGCACTCTTTTTAACGCCCTTTAGTCTATAAGTCTACTATCTCAATAGAGTTGCATCGAGAGATTTATTTTTTCGGGTGGACCCTCCCCGCCTCACCCATTATCCGGAATGAACGTCCCCCAACCAAAGCCGTCTCTCCCATCGCCACATCCCAAGGACTCCAATGCGCCAGGCGGCCAGAACCCTTCGCGTGCCAACCCAGGGCCAGGGCTTTTACGAGATCACCGCCGACGTGCAGGCTTTCGCTCGCGAGCAGAACATGCAAACGGGCCTGACGACCCTGTTCTGTCGCCATACTTCGGCTTCCTTGCTCATTCAGGAGAACGCCGATCCTTCCGTGCTCCGCGATCTGGAAGGCTTTTTCGCCCGTCTCGCGCCCGAGGACCCTGCGCTCTACGCCCACAACAGCGAAGGCCCCGACGACATGCCGGCCCATATCCGGGCCGCGCTGACCCAGACACATCTCTCGATCCCTCTGGTTGGGGGCGTTCTCGCTGTTGGAACATGGCAGGGCGTGTATTTATGCGAGCACAGGCGCGGGCCGCGCCGGCGAGAAATCGCCCTTCACGTCATCGGCGAATAGGAAAAACCTCTGCGCCATTCCGGGACGACAACGCCCGAGGGGGCGTAACAGACCAGCAAGCCTAATGCGCGATAACGGATTTTAAGGCTTGCTTTTGGGATGGCGGCGGCGCTTGCGCCAACGCTTGTTGCAAAGCGTGGCGTTCATGCGTGAGCGATAAGTATGCGTCGACGGTCGAAGACGACAAACTGGTCTGTGGATGTCATCGCGCCCTGGTGTCTGGGTTTCGGGCTCTTGGTTTCCTTCACGGCTTCCGCAGGACAGGATTCCGCGACAGGATGGAATGAAGCGCCGATCACGGCGCGCGCCGGCGGCGTTTCTGGCGCGACATTGGCGACGGCGCTTTCGGGAGATTTCGGAAGCGGTCGAACTCGCCCGCCCGTCGAACTCGCCCGCCTCACCGAGGGCGGTCCGTTCGACCTTCACACCCTCCCCGACGAACGCGAACCCCTCATCGAAATAAAGCCAAACGCGACCAGTTTTCCCCAAATCGACCGCACCCGCAAAGGCGATCCGGTCGTCGCGATCCGGCCTTCTTTCGAGACCCGCCTGCCCGGCGCCGCGCCCGATCTCGTCTTCGGCATTTCCGGGAACACGACCCAGGTGATCTTGGCCCCTCGCGGCGCCCTGCCCGGCGAAGAGGAGCCGTCGGAGGCTTGGAACCCGCCGGAAAACATCCAGACGACGACGCAAAAAGGCGCCTCGGCGGCGATGCCCGCTCAGGCCGCCTCCGCCGCGACGCCCGCTTCCGTCGAGGCGTTGAAGCAGCGCGCCGCCCATGGCGCGACCCCGCAAACGCCACGCGCCGTGGCGCTCGGCTCCTCCACCCCGGCGCAACCCGACGCCGTGCCGATCGAAGTGGCGTCCTTCCCGCGCGCGACGCTCGCATTGTCCAATGGCAAGGGCAATGAGCGCCCCGACTACGCCTCGATGATCGACGCCGACAGGATGAACAGCGAAAAGCGATGCCTGGCGGAAGCGGTCTATTTCGAGGCCCGCAGCGAGCCCGAAGCCGGACAGGCCGCCGTGGCGCAGGTCGTGCTCAATCGCGTTTCGAGCGGCCTCTATCCGAAAAACATCTGCGGCGTCGTCTACCAGAATCGCCGTCACTACCGGGGATGCCAGTTTTCCTTCGCTTGCGAGGGCAAGTCGCTGCGCATAACAGAGCGCGACTCATGGACGACGGCCCTCCGCATCGCCGACGAAGTGCTTGGCGGCCAGACCTATATTTCCGACGTCGGCCGCTCGACGCATTATCACGCCAACTACGTCAAGCCGCGCTGGGCGCGCAGCCTGACGAAGATGGATGTGATCGGCCATCACATCTTCTACCGGCTCAAGCCGGGGCAGACGTGACGTGGCGCTCGAGAACCCGCGTTCGTCATTGCGAGCCAAGGCGAAACAATCCAGCGGGACTGGCGCGGCTTAAGGATTGCTTCGCTGCGCTCGCAATGACGGGCGCTGACCCGGCCCCAGGCCGCTTCGTGACGCAGTAGAACTAAGCAGGATTCCCGAATTCCGCCAACGGATACAGGCTTGACTGATTCGTGGTGACGGAGGGCGTCATGTCGGGCCGGACTCCTATTGTGGCGTCGCACGAGCAAAGAGAAGCGCTTGCGGAGTTGGCGGGGTCGCGCGCTGGAAACCGCCCGCACCGTGCGCCTGGCCTTCGCCGCCCGCCATCCCGAAGCCGCGCTCTTCGCCAGCCTGCCCGCAGCCCTTTCTTGCCTCCTTGCCTCGGTCCCTAGCCGACGGGGCCTTGCCTGTTCGCCCCTCCCTCTCCTCCAGCGCGTGAGCGAAGCGGCGGAACCCGAAGCGGTCAAAAGGCCGGACGGCGAACCGCGTCTCCCCAAAGCCCCGCGTCGAAATCACCAACCGTCTTGCACATCATGCAGACCGTGTGAAAAGACCTCGCCGCCAGCGTGACCGAGCGTCCGGCGTCGAGCTATGGCGGGTTTTCGCCATAGCGCCGAAAATTCCGCTCCCGACGCTCGCCGAGGGGGTCCTGTGGCGTCCGGGCGGGCCCTTCGGCCGCCATAGGTCGGAAATAGCCCTCCCTCAGGCCCGCACGGCCTTCATCAGCACCTCTATCCCGAGGATGTTCAGCGCCCTTCGCAAATTGTAGACGAGCGCCGTCAGGCTGAACTCGGCGCGGACCTTTTCGAGGCCTTTCATCAGGAATGCGCCCTGGTTCATCCATTGCTTGATCGTGCCGAAGGGATGTTCGACGATCTCGCGGCGCGTGTTCAAAATCTCCGGCCGCGCCTTCAATCGCTCCGCCACGCGGTCCAGAACCGCCTCGTTTTCCAGACGGGAGACCTTGCGCCAGTCGGTCGTGCAGCGCGATTTGAGCGGGCAGGCAAGGCACGCCGCGCGGTTGCAATAGTTGAACCTCTTCAGGTCCCGCTGCCGGCTTTCATAACGCGTCGCAAGAACCTGTCCCGCCGGACATATGTAGGCATCCTTTTCCGCGTCGTACCGGAACTCGTCCTTGCGAAAGAGGCCATTGCGAGCGGCATATCCGCGTTGTGGCTTCGGCACGTGCGGCGTCATTCCCGCCTTCTCGCAGGCCTCGATGTCCTCGATCTTGAAATAGCCCCTGTCGGCGACGACATCGATCTTCTCGACTTCGAGCGTCTCGCGCGCGGCCCCGGCTGTTTGTGTCAAAAGGCCCATGTCGAGGACCTGGTTCGTCACTTCCTGTTCGACGATCAGCTTGTTCTTCGCGTCCACCGCGATCTGGACGTTGTAGCCGACGGCGACCTTCGTGTGCTTCGCCATGGCGCGGCTGTCGGGATCGGTCAGCGATATCTGGTCCTCGCCGCTGGCTTCCAGACCCGCCAGCAAATCCTTGTAGCGTTCGCGTTTCGCGCGCAGCGCCTCGATCTTTTCGGCGAGGTTCTTCGTGCGCGAGCCGCCGGTTCCGGATTCCGTCACGTCGCCTTCGTCGAGGCGTTTCAGATATTCGTCGAGACGCTCGTCCACGTTCTTGATGAACTTCTCCAGCGAGTTTTTCGTGTAGTTGCGGTCCTTGTTGTTGACCGCCTTGATCCGCGTGCCATCGACGCCAAGCAACTCGCGCCCGAACAGATCGAGCTTACGGCAGAGAACCACGAACTGGCGGAACACCGCGCGAAAGGCCTTGCGATTGTCGGCGCGAAAGTCGGCGATGGTTTTGAAGTCGGGCTTCAAGGTACGCAGCAGCCATATGACTTCGACGTTGCGATGGCATTCGGCTTCCAGCCGTCGGCTCGAACGAACGCGGTTGAGATAGCCGTAGATGTAGAGCTTCAGCAGATCGCCGGGCGCGTAGCCGGGCCGTCCCGTCTTCTCCGGCGCGACACGCGCGAACCCGGCCGCCGCGAGATCGAGCCCGTCCACGAAGGCGTCGATGAAGCGGACGGGATTGTCGGGGCCGACGTAATCGTCGATCGCCTCGGGAAACAAAAGGGTTTGCGAACGGTCGATTCCGGATATGTGCGCCATGACGCGATTCTACCAGGTCGTCGCCGCCAGCGGAATCCAGGCGCGAAAATTTCAACGCGGGTTTTCACACGGTCTGCATGAATAAGGGGGGTTAGGGCTGCGAGGATGTATTATTCCGCTTGACGGAAAGGCCGGCGGGGCTCATCTTTTGACTCGTAACATTGATTTCACGCGGGAGAGGCCGGCCGCAAGGTCGGAGCCGAAGGCGCAACCGCCCCGGAAACGCTCAGGCAAAAGAACCGCGCGAAATATCTAAACTCTGGAAAGTGGCGCGGCGGTTTCCGTTTGCGCCCACCGAAGGGCGAAACTCGCATCGCGGGGAATCTCTCAGGTATCTCGGACAGAGGGGGCGCGCGGGCGATTGATGTCGTAGCCGCGCGTTCGTTTATGTCCGTTCCGGAGCGCCGTCCTTGAGCACCCCCGCCCCCGCATTTTCTCTCTCGCGTACTCCGCTCGACGGACTGCATCGCCGCCTCGGCGCGCGCATGGTTCCCTTCGCCGGCTACGAGATGCCGCTGCAATACGCCAGCGGCATCGTAGCGGAGCATCTCCACACGCGCGCCAAGGCGGGCCTGTTCGACATTTCGCATATGGGCCAGGCCATTCTCGCCGGCGCCGGCGCCGCGCGACTTTTGGAGACGCTCTGTCCCGCCGATATTTTGGGGCTCGAAGCCGAAAGCAGCCGCTACACTCAGTTGCTGAACGAATCCGGCGGGATATTGGACGATCTGATCGTCACGCGGCTTCCCGGCCGCGACGAGCGGCTGTTTCTCATCGTCAACGCGGCGACCAAAGCAGACGATTTCGCGCTTCTCGCGCAAAAAGCGCCGGGACTTTCTCTCAATGTTCAAAAGAATCGCGCAATGCTGGCGCTTCAGGGGCCGCACGCCGTCGATGCGCTGAGCGCGCTTCTGCCGGGCGTGGAGGAATTGAGTTTCATGGCATGGGGCGCCTTTGACTACGAGGGTTCGGCCTTCTTCGTCACGCGTTCAGGCTATACCGGGGAAGATGGATTCGAAATTTCCCTCCCGGCGGAGAAAGCCGAAGGCTTTGCGTCGCGGCTGCTCGAAAACTCCGATGTCGCGCCGGTCGGGCTTGGAGCGCGAGACTCGCTTCGTCTCGAAGCGGGCCTCTGCCTTTACGGCCACGATCTCGACGCCGGCGTTGATCCGGTGGAAGCAGGCCTGAATTTTTCGATCGCCAAACGGCGGCGCTTGGAGGGCGGCTTTCCCGGCTTCGAGCGTATCCGCACGGCCCTTGAATCCGGCCCGGCGCGCAAGCGCGTCGGCCTGCTGCCGCAAGGCAAGGCTCCCGTCCGCGAGGGCGCCGCGATCGTCGACGCCAACGGGGCCGAAGTCGGCCACGTCACCTCGGGCGGATTTTCGCCCACGCTCTCGCGCCCGATCGCGATGGGATATGTCGAGCGGCGCTTCGCGGCTCCGGGAACGACGCTCGGCGCGGATCTGCGCGGCAAGCGGGTCGAACTCGTCGTCGCCGAATTGCCCTTCGTCCCCCACCGTTATGTTCACCACCGAAAGGACCAATGATGGCAGATATTCGCTTCACCACCGATCACGAATATGTCCGCGTCGACGGCGAAACGGGAATTGTCGGCGTCACCGATTACGCGCAATCGCAACTCGGCGACATCGTGTTCATCGAACTGCCGGAGATCGGCAAAAGAATCGCCAAGGGCGAGCAATTGGCGACGGTCGAAAGCGTGAAAGCGGCGAGCGAGCTTTTCTCGCCCGTCTCGGGCGAAGTCGTGGAGGTCAATGCCATCCTCGAAGACAATCCCGCGAAGGTCAACGAGGATCCTCTCGGCGCAGGCTGGTTCGTAAAGCTGCGCCTGGTGGACGAAAGCGAGCTTTCGGGTCTCATGGATGAGGCCGCTTACGAAGCCCATGTGCGGAGTCTATGACGCGAGGAGAAAATCGAGATGCGCTATCATCCTCTGACCGAGTCCGACCGCGCGGCGATGCGCGCGGCGGCAGGCGTCGCCGACATCGCGGAATTGTTCGCGGACGCGCCCGGCGGACCCTTGAGCGAGTTCGATCTGCCGCGGGGAAAATCGGAGCTCGAGGTGGAGCGACATCTCGCGCGCCTCGCCGCGAAGAATATTTCCGCCGGAGAGGTTCCGTTCTTTGTCGGCGCCGGCGCCTACAAGCATCACGTGCCGGCGAGTGTGGATCATCTGATCCAGCGTTCGGAGTTCCTGACCAGCTATACGCCCTATCAGCCCGAAATTTCGCAGGGCACGCTGCAATATCTGTTCGAGTTTCAGACCCAGGTCGCCGCCCTGACCGGCATGGAGGTCGCCAACGCCTCGATGTACGATGGCTCCACCGGCTGCGCCGAGGCGATGCTGATGGCGCATCGCATCACCAAACGACGCAAGGCGCTCCTCTCCGGCGGTCTGCACCCGCATTACGCGGAGGTCGCCCGCACCGTGGCGCGGCTCGCGGAAGATGAGGTTATATCGTCCCCGCCGGATGTCTTCGCCAGCGAGGATCTTGTCGGGCGCATCGACGACGGCATTTCCTGCGTGATCGTGCAGACGCCAGATTTCTTCGGCAATCCGCGCGACCTTCGTTCCATCGCGGAAGCCTGCCATCGCCATGGCGCGCTGCTGATCGCGGTCTTCACGGAGGCGGTTTCGCTTGGCCTCCTGACTTCGCCCGGCGCGATGGGCGCCGATATCGTTGTTGGCGAAGGCCAGTCGATCGGCAATGCGCTGAGTTTCGGCGGCCCCTATGTCGGCCTCTTCGCCACGAGAAAGGAATTTTTGCGGCAGATGCCGGGAAGGCTTTGCGGCGTAACGGTGGATTCAGAAGGCAGGCGGGGATTCGTGCTCACGCTGTCGGCGCGCGAGCAACATATTCGCCGCGACAAGGCGACGTCGAACATATGCACCAATTCCGGTCTTTGCGCCCTCGCCTTCAGTATTCACATGACCTTGCTCGGAGAAGCTGGATTGCGTCGGCTCGCGAGAGTCAATCACGCTAACGCGGTCGCCTTGAGGGACATGTTGAAGGACATTCCCGAAGCGCAGCCGCTCAACAAGACGTTCTTCAACGAGTTCACCGTGCGGGTGAAGGGTGACGCGGCGGAGTTGGCGGAGACGCTCGCGCGCCGTGGAATTCTCGCAGGCGTTCCGGTCTCGCGTCTGGCCCCTCGCGCCGGTCTCGACGATCTGCTTCTGATCGCGAACACTGAAATCAACACCCATGAGGATCGCGCGGCCTTGGCGGCGGAATTGAAGGGAGTTCTCTGATGCTTGATCACACCAAAGCGGCGATGGCGGAAACGCGGGCGACCTTCACCGGCGATCATGCGCTGGAGATGGAAGAGCCCCTGCTGTTCGAAATTGGCCAAGCGGAAAAAAGCGGCGTCGACATCGAAGAGCCGGAAGCCTTCCAATCCTGCCTCGGCGGATTGGAGCGCAGCGACCCGATTGGCCTGCCCGGACTCTCCGAACCGGAAACGCTCCGCCATTACGTGCGCCTGTCCAGAAAGAACTATTCCATCGACGCGGGGCTCTATCCGCTCGGCTCCTGCACGATGAAGCACAATCCGCGCCTTAACGAAAAAATGGCGCGGCTCCCCGGCTTCGCCGACATCCATCCCTTGCAGCCGCAATCCACCGTGCAGGGAGCGCTGGAGGTCATGGAGCAGCTTAGCCATTGGCTGCTGACGCTCACCAATATGGAGGCGGTCGCGCTTTCGCCGAAGGCGGGCGCGCATGGCGAAATCTGCGGGCTCATGGCGATCAAAAGCGCGATCGCCGCGCGGGGCGAGTCCGCGACTCGCAAAATTGTTCTCGTGCCGCAATCAGCGCACGGCACCAATCCCGCGAGCGCGGCGCTCCTCGGTTTCGAGGTGCGCGCGGTTTCGGCTGGAGTGGACGGAATCGTCCACGCGGAGGATGTGGCGTCGGTCCTCGGGCCGGACATCGCCGCGATCATGCTCACCAATCCAAACACCGCTGGATTATTCGAGCGGGACATCGCGAAGATCGCCGAATTGGTTCGCGAGGCGGGAGGCTATTTCTATTGCGACGGCGCCAATTTCAACGCCATCGCCGGCGTCGCGCGGCCCGGCGACTTTGGCGTGGACGCCATGCACATTAATCTGCACAAAACTTTTTCGACGCCTCACGGCGGCGGCGGACCGGGCGCGGGGCCGGTCGTTCTTTCCGCGCGCCTCGCGCCCTTTGCGCCGGCTCCGGCGCTCGTGAAGACCGCCGACGGCCTGCGCCTGAAGGAGGATATCGAAGGGACGACGAGTCTGGGCCGGATCACGGCCTTCCACGGCCAAATGGGCATGTTTGTGCGCGCTCTTGCCTATATGCTCTCCCACGGCGCCGACGGGCTCGCGCAAGCCTCTCAGGACGCCGTGCTCGCGGCGAATTACGTGCGCGTGAAGCTGCGCGACATGATGACCGCGCCTTATGGCGATCGCAATTGCATGCATGAGGTCTTGTTCGACGACGCCTGGCTCGCCGGGAGCGGGGTGACTACGCTCGACTTCGCCAAGGCGATGATAGACGAAGGCTACCATCCCATGACGATCTACTTCCCTCTGGTGGCGCATGGCGCCATGTTGATCGAGCCTACCGAGTCCGAGTCCAAGGCTTCGCTCGACAAATTCGTCGCCACGTTGCGGCGACTCGGCGAATTGGCGTTGAGCGGGGATGCGGAACTGTTCCACGGCGCCCCGCGTTACGCGCCACGACGCCGTCTCGACGAGACCCTGGCGGCGCGAAAGCCGGTGTTGCGGTGGTCGCGTGACGTCGCTTAGACTCGAGGTCGCGGGGATTTCACGCGATCGGCGTTGGTTCCAGCATTTCGATCGGCCGTGACTTCTTATCGCTCGGATGATTGCATCCAAGCGATAAGCGCGCTAGCGAATTCCGCGAAAGTCGATCGACCTTTGCGATCGGGATTGGCTCCAACTCTCTGATTGTGAGGAATTTCTTTTCGTTCGAACGAGTCCGTTCGAACGAAAAGCGCTCTAGCGGGACTGGCGGCGAGGGTCTAGTATCGTTTTGGAATCGAGGCGTTCCCGTCCTCTGTGGGAGCGAAACTCAACCCTGGTCTCACCAACCTTCCGAGCGCGCCGCATGAAAGTCACATTGGTCCAGATGAATTCAATCAGCGACAAGGCCGCCAATCTGGCGAACGCCAAGGCGCTGATCGAGCAGGCTATCGCACAGGAGCGTCCTGACTGGATTTGTCTGCCGGAGGTGTTCGACTTCATCGGCGGCACCCGAGCGGAAAAAATGGCCGCGGCGGAAGAGTTGCCCGGCGGGCCGGCCTATGCGATGTGTCAGGATCTTGCCCGCGAGCACCGCGTTTTCATACACGCCGGCTCCATACTCGAAAAAATTCCGGACGACGAGCGCATCCACAACACCAGCGTGGCCTTCAACCGGGAGGGCAAAGAAGTCGCACGCTATCGCAAAATCCATATGTTCGACATCACGGCTCCCGATGGCGCTAAATATCACGAGAGCGCGGCCTTCAAGCCTGGCGGCGAGGTCGTGACCTATGACTGCGAAGGCGTGAGGATCGGCTGCGCGATATGCTACGATTTGCGCTTCCCCTACCTCTTTCAGGCGCTCGCCGACAAAGGCGTCGATTTGATCGCACTGCCTTCCGCCTTCACTCTCGTCACGGGCAAGGACCATTGGGAGGTGCTTTGCCGCGCCCGCGCGATCGAAACCCAAACCTATCTCTGCGCGCCCGCTCAGACCGGCGCTCACAAAGCGGGACACGAGACCCGTTTCACCTATGGCAATTCGCTGATCGCCGATCCCTGGGGCCATGTCGTCGCGAAAGCATCCGAGGGGCCAGGCTTAGTATCCTCGCACGTCGATCTCGAGCGCATAAAGAAGATCCGCTCGATGATTCCGGTCGCGAAGCATAAAGTCGCGTTGTCTACTTGAGCGTTACTGGCGCGCGAGGCGAACATCGAACCCCGCGCTTCTTAGTCTAAACTGTCAAGCCAGCTATCCGCGCCGGGCGCTAGAGCGCTTTCCGACCAGACGGAATCGTCTGGTCGATAAGAAATCGCTCAAGATTGAAAAAGCTGGAGCAAAATCTAATCGAAAAAGTCTATCAACTTTTTCGGATTTTGCTCTAGGCGTGCGCGTCGCCAAAAGTAGGAACAATTTTAGAAGTTTAGGCCGGCCTTGCATTTTCCGGATTTATTATTAGGCTGACTGGCCAATAAGCTTGCGGCGAAATCGGCCGTCGGCGAATGCCATGACTAGGAGCGCTTTCCGTTCGAACGGAAGCGTTTGAAGCTTATGAAATCGCTCAAAATCAAAAGGTTGGAGCGAATGCTGATCGCAAAGGTCGACCGACTTTTGCGGAATTCGCTCTAGCATGCTTGCCACGCGGGGGGGGGTATTGTGTCTCACCAATTTGAAGGCCAGGGGCTGGTAAGGCCGCCAGTCGCTATTTCAAAATGACAATGAAAGAAGAAAATCAAGGGAATACGCTGACTCGCGCGGCCCTGCGCGAGGCGGTGTATGGGTGTTGTCCGACCTTGTCGCGCGCGGAGGCTCGGAAAATTCTCGACACCGCGTTCGAGGAAATCTGCGAGGCTTTGGTGCGCGGTGAACAAGTGAAGCTGCGCTCCTTTGGCACATTCAACATTCGCAGCAAACGCGCCCGCGTCGGCCGCAATCCCAAGACAGGGGTGGAAGCGCCCATAACTCCGAGGAAAGTTCTCACTTTCAAGGCGTCGCCGGTTTTAGTCGCGGTAATTAACGGCGAAGCGATGGTCGAGGAAGAGGATTAGCTCGATATTCCCTGCATTGCCGTCTTTCCGAGCGCTTTCATCGGGAAATCGCCGTAAAACGGCTTTTCCCCGCGTTCAACTCGCGCTATCGCGAGACAGGGAAGGCGGCTTCTTCCGGAAACCGCGCGAAACGCTCTCGGGCGGCGCCCGAATTGGGGATTGATATGCAGAAACTCGGCGCGGCGGTCGGCGTCTTTGTTCTTTTCGCGTTCATCACGGGGTTGCACAAGGGAGACCCGGAGACGCTGCTGCTCTCGGCGGGAGCCTTGATCTGCGCCTACACGACCTGGCGCTCGGCTCGCATATCGAGCTTCTTGAAGATCTTTGTCGGAATATTCTCCTCCGAGGTCATAGTCTTCGGCTTTACGCGCCTCGCCGAAGTGGAGGAATTATGGCCGGAAGCGCTGAAGGAGTACACCCTGCCTGAGAGCATGGCGCTGACGGTCGCCATATTCTCCATCCTCGTCTTCGCCGTCTCGCATGTGCCGGTCGTGGGCCGCGCGATGCGCATAGCCGATCTCTTTTTCGACTCTCGACATGAGTCGGAATCCGAATTCTTGGGCGTCCGGGTGTGGCGGGGGCGCGAGCGCGCGCTCGCCATAACGATGATCGTGCTTTTGGTCCTGATTAACCAGGGTCAGGTCGGCATCTCCGTCCGGCTGTCGTTCTTCAACCGGGACTGGTTCAACGCGATTCAGGAGAAGAACCAGCCCGAGTTCTGGCGCCAGTTGCTGATGGTGTTTACACCCTGGGCCTTTATTTATGTCACCAGCGCGGTGATCGAATATGTGATGCAATCCATGCTGCTCATTCGCTGGCGACGCTGGCTGACCCAGCATTACGTATCCCACTGGCTCAGCCGCCACAGCCATTATCGAATGATGCTCGAAGGCGGCCAGACCGATAATCCCGACCAGCGCATTTCGGAAGATATTCGCAGCTTCATCGAGGGCGACGCCGACGGCAACGGAATATACGCCTATTCGATCCTGCTGATCTCCACGCTAAGCTCGCTCGTTTCTTTCTCGATCGTTCTGTGGGATCTCTCCGGCAATTACCCGCTTCCGGGAACCGACATTCATGTTCCGGGATTCCTGTTCTGGGTCGCGCTGATCTACGCCACCGTCGGAACTTTGATAACTTTCGTCATCGGGCGCTCCTTGACCGGTTTATATTTCCAACGTCAAATGCTGGAAGCGAACTTCCGCTTCTCGCTGGCGCGCCTTCGGGAATATAGCGAGCAGGTGGCGCTGCTCTCCGGCGAACCCGCGGAACAGGCCTCGCTCATCCAACGGTTCACCGCGATCATCGAAAACTTTATCGCCCTGGTGAACAAGCGCAAGCAACTGCTCGCCTTCACTTCCGGCTACGGCCAGATTTCGCCGATCATCCCCTATGTCCTCACGGCGCCATTCTATTTCGCGGGGAAAATTCAGCTCGGAATCATGAGCCAGACGGCGAGAGCTTTCGCCAGCGTCGAGGGTGCGCTCAATTTCTTCGTTTCCTACTATACTTCGCTCGCGAGCTTTAAAGCGGTGCTGGATCGTCTGAGTTCCTTCGACGAAGCCATCGACATCGCCGATTCCAGGCGCGCGGACGCGGCGGTGACGCTGGGGGCGTCCGGATCGCCCATCTCCATGAGGAACGTCGTGCTGTCGCTTCCCGACGGGCGCGCTATCGTCGAGGCCAAGACTCTCGACCTCGCGCAGGGGCAGACCACGCTTTTGTCTGGCCCCTCCGGATCCGGGAAATCGACGCTTTTTCGAGCCGTCGCCGGCATTTGGCCCTACCG
The DNA here is from genome assembly GCA_002862095.1 of Methylocystis sp. KS32. Classification (GTDB taxonomy): domain Bacteria; phylum Pseudomonadota; class Alphaproteobacteria; order Rhizobiales; family Beijerinckiaceae; genus Methylocystis. The sequence continues at coordinate 309,929 of PHSQ01000002.1, forward strand.
CCGGGGCTCCATCGCGCGACCGCGCGACGAGCGCGTGATGCTTCTGCCGCAGAGACCCTATATTCCGATCGGCTCGCTGCGCGCCGCCGTCGCTTATCCGCGCGAGCCCCATTCCTTCTCGACCGCAGAGATGGAGTCGGCGCTGAGGGCGGCGCAGCTCTCGCCGTTCGTTTCGCGACTCGACGAGGAAAACAGTTGGGGGCAGCGGCTTTCGGGCGGCGAGCAGCAGCGCGTGGCCATCGCCCGCGCCCTGTTGGAAAAACCGGACTGGCTTTTCCTCGATGAAGCGACTTCGGCGGTCGACGAGGCCCTGGAAGAGAAACTTTACGACATGCTGCGGGAACTTCTGCCGCAAACGACGATCGTCTCCATCGGCCACCGGGCGACGCTGGCCGCATTCCACAAGCGCCATCTCGTCATGGAGGCGAATGCGGAGGGACTGTTTGCGCCTTGCGAGAAGGTTCTCGCATGACGAAAGACGCGGGCGGCGACGGACGCGCGGGCGGACGCTCGCTCAAAGTGCGAGTGAAAACGGCGCGCAAAAGATCGCTTTCGTCCTCACTTTGGCTCGCGCGCCAACTCAACGATCCCTATGTCGCGCGCGCGAAGCGGGAGGGATATCGCTCCCGCGCGGCGTATAAGCTTCTGGAGATGGACGAACGCTACCATCTCCTCAAGTCGGGGATGCGGATCGTCGATCTTGGCGCCGCGCCGGGAGGCTGGTCGCAGATCGCCGCCAAGCAAGTCAAGGCGGCGGACGGCAAGGGCAAGGTCGTCGGAGTGGATTTGCTCGACATGGAGCCCGTTCCCGGCGTTTCCTTCGCAGTGAAGGACTTTAACGACGAGGATGCGCCCGAATTCATCAAGGCCATGCTCGGCGGCGAGGCGGATGGCGTAATGTCCGACATGGCGGCCAATACGACTGGTCATAAGGCGACCGATCACCTCAAGATCGTCGCGCTGGCGGAACTCGCTGCGGATTTTGCAAGCGAGGCGCTGGCTCCCGGCGGCTTTTTTGTCGCCAAGGTGTTCCAGGGCGGCGCCGAGGGCCAGTTGCTTGCGCGGTTAAAACGCGAATTTGCCGTCGTGCGCCATGTGAAGCCGGCGGCAAGCCGCGCCGGCTCCGCGGAGCTTTACGTTCTGGCGACGGGTTTCCGGGGTAAATCTAAAGGAGCTTGACCTTTGGTCTTCCCAACGCGGGCGCGGCCTGCGGTTGGCCTGACTCGCCCGCGCTGGTTCTTTAGTGCAGTCTGGTGTACGGGTCAGCCGCAATGAGGAAACCATGAGTAACGCAGACGGGACTAGAGAGAAGCGAGGAATGTTCGCGCGCCTTTTTGGTCGCGGCGGACCGACGCCCGCGACTGAGGTCGAGGCCGAGGCCGAGGAAGCGCCGGAGCGAAAGCGAAGCTGGCGCGAACGACTCTTCGGCGGGCTCTTCCGCTCGTCCCAGGCGATCGCCAAAGGTATCGCCGAGGTTTTCACCAAGCGCAAGCTAGACACGCTTACGCTCGAGGAATTGGAGGACGTGCTGCTTCGCGCCGACCTTGGCGTCGCGGCGGCTCAGCGCGTCACCAAAGCCGTGGGCGCCGCTCGTTACGAGAGGAGCATCGAACCCGACGAGGTTCGCGCCATCCTGGCCGGCGAAGTCCAAAAGATTCTCGAACCGGTGGCCCTGCCCTTCGAGATCGACGAATCGAAGCGCCCCTTCGTGGTGCTCGTGGTCGGCGTGAATGGTTCGGGCAAGACCACCACCATCGCGAAACTCGCCTCCAAATGGCGCGGCGAGGGCAAAAGCGTCGTTTTGGGCGCAGGCGACACTTTTCGCGCCGCCGCCGTCGAACAGTTGCGGATATGGGGGCATAGGCTCGACGCCACTGTCGTGGCCGGCAAAGAGGGAGCCGACGCCGCCGGCCTCGCCTTCGACGCCATCAAGACGGCGCGGGAACGGAACGCCGATGTGCTGCTGATGGACACGGCGGGGCGCTTGCAGAACCGAGCCGAACTCATGGCGGAACTCGAGAAAATCGTACGCGTTATGAAGAAAGCCGATCCGGAAGCGCCCCATGCGACGCTTCTTGTGCTCGACGCGACCGTAGGGCAGAACGCGCTGACTCAGGTCGATGTTTTCGGCAAGACCGCCGGGGTCACCGGCCTCGTGATGACGAAGCTGGACGGCACGGCGCGCGGCGGCATACTCGTCGCCATCGCGGAAAAATTCGCCCTTCCCATCTATTATGTGGGCGTAGGCGAAAGCGCCGACGATCTGGAGCCATTCACCGCTCGCGATTTCGCGCGCGCCATAGCGGGGCTCGACCCCGAGGAATCCGACCCCGCGACAACCGCGGCGGAGACAACGAAATGACGCAGGAAACCGCACTGGACAAAAAATCGGAAGACAACCGCGCCGACAGCCGCCGAAGCCTCGGTCCCGGTTTGAAACTGGCGCTGGAGCTTGGTCCCCTCGCCCTATTCTTCATCGCCAACCAGAAATTCGGGATATTCGCCGCGACCGGCGCCCTGATGGTTGGCGTGCTGGCGACGCTCGGCGTTTCCTGGAGCGTGACCAAACGCCTGCCGGTCATGCCGGTCGTCACGGCCATATTGGTGCTAATTTTCGGCGCCATGACCTTTCTACTGCAGGACGAAACCTTCATAAAGCTAAAAGTGACAATCCTTTACTTTCTGTTTGGAGCCGCGTTGATCGGCGCCCTCTGGTTCGACAAATTGCTCCTGCCGATTGTTTTCGACGCCGCCTTTCACATTGATGAAGCCGGTTGGCGCAAACTCACCTGGCGCTGGGGCTTTTTCTTCTTTTTTCTCGCGGGCCTCAACGAGGTGCTACGCCGCATTCTGTCCACCGACGCCTGGGTGAATTTCAAGGTCTTCGGCATCTTGCCGCTGACCTTTCTCTTTGTTCTGTCGCAAATGCCGCTGGTGTTTCGTCACGAAATCCGCGCCGAAGACGACAACGCGAACTCCCATTTCTAGAGTCCAGCGGAACAATCGGATGCGACGCCGCCGAGTTGTTGGGCGACGCGCAATTGTTCCAGAAACCGCGCCGAGCCCCGTCGCGTTTCTCGAATGGCGAAAAGCGCGCCATTGTCGCCGTTGAAATCGACGATGGCTTCTCGGACGCTGGTTTGCCCCATTTGGAGCCGGCTTTCCGCGTGGATCAGAAAGACCCCGCTGTCCCCGTTCTGCTTGAAGGCGGTAGGAAAGCGAGGGTCCGAGCGATCGAGGTTGTTTGGAAAGGGCGCTGCGCGCAACGCCTGCACGTCTTCGGGTTTCGCGCCGATCAGCGCGGCGAAGAGCGCGGGCGGCGCTGTTTCCGAGTCCACGCGCGGGCGACGACCATGAACGGAGACAAAGGGGAAAAGATCCCGAACCAATGAGGGCTCCAGCCCATCGACCTGATCGAGTTCGAATATTGTCTGAAACAAGCCCTGCTTTGCCTTTGAACCGACGAGGCCATCGCTATTTTGGCCATTCGGTGACCCGCCTGGAGGGGTGCGGAACGCAATGATGGCGTTAGCGGCGGAATCGGCGTCGTTCATGCCAAGACCAAACCCCACGAGCATGGCTTTGATTAGAGCTTGATTCGCGCCGTTAAGGTCGACTTTGCCACCCTCGTCTTCCGTCGCCAGCGCCACCGCGGCCCCACCGAGAAGGCAGAATTTCGGTTCTCCCGCGTGAATGATGCGTTGTGGAGGCCCCTTCGGGGTGGGCAGCGCTCCAGTCGCTTGAACCGGGGGCTGAGAGGTCCCCTGCTTCTCCTTCGCGAGGGATAGAATCTCGATATTTATCGCCGCTTCGGCGATTTGGTCCGCCTGAGCCGCGCCGGTGACGTTGTTCGCCGCCTGGAGGCGCAACCGGGCCGTGGTCATGAAGGAGACGATCAGCAGAGTGATGACCCCAAGTCCCCAGATCACCACGACCAGTGCATAACCGCCGCTCCTTACGCGCCGACTAGCGCGCCGCGAACCCCGGATCCTTGCCGTCTCGCCGTTCCCTTTCCGCATCATCGTAATGAGTTCGATCCTTTCCGGCAGACATGTAGGGTGTTCAGTCGTGGTCGTCCCCGAGCGCGTCGATCAAGGGACCAAGGAAGGGTTCATAAGCGCGCCAACGACCAATGGAGCTGCTGTAGAGCGGCTGTCGCACCTGGACGAGGCTCGCCGTTCGCACCAACCTCTCTTTTTGCTGAAAGTTCAGGCAACGAGGATCCCAATCCAGTCCGCAATAACCGAGGATGTTTCTCGCCTGGCCTTCGATATCCGCGACCACCTCCTCATACCGCACTTCGAGCAGGGCGCCTTTTGGCAGAACGGCGCGCCAATGCGCGGTCAATTTCTCATAGGCGCGATAATAATGGCCCAGTTCGGTAAGGTTGTAGATATAACCGAGTTCGCTCGCGAAAAGCTGGGAGAAGCAGGAAAAGCACGTATCCAGGGCATCCCGGCGCACGTGAATGATGCGCGCGTTGGGCAATGCCAGGCGGATGAGACCGACGAACCGGAAATTGTCCGGCGTCTTGTCCGTGATGCGCTGAACCCCCGTCGGCGCCAAGCGTCGAATCCTCTCCAGATATTTCCCGCCCAGCGCCTTCAGCTCCTCTCTTCCCACTTGCTCGAAGGTCTCGGGATAGCCTGTGCCGACATTATGGCGAAACGCCATGACCAAGCGGCTGAAATCATCCGCTTCTCCCGCGCCGAACACGGCGGGATGACTCGACAATATCTGCTCGATCAGCGTCGTGCCCGAGCGCGGCATTCCGAGGATAAAAATCGGCTGCGGCGAAGGATCGCCAGCCCCGCGCCTATCTTCCATGAATTTCTCGTTGAACACTTCGCCGATGCGCTCGAACATGGCGAGCGTCGCGGCTTCGTCATAGGAAATTCTTGCGCGCTTTAGCGCATTGCCTTCGACGAGGCTCGCGAAACAGCGCTCGCGATCTTTGATATTGTCGTAGACCTTGGCCAGCGCGAATTGCAGATAGATCTTGTCATCTGGTGGAAGAGTGTCCTTGACCCGCGCCAAATCCTCCATCGCCGCTATGTCCGGATCGCCCTCCTTCCAGCGTTTCGACGAAGCGAGCTTATAAAATGGCGAAGCCCTTAGCGGCGCTGCCCGGATTGCTTCCCTCAACGAGGCGGCGCCTTCGTCAAAACGGCCAAGCTGAAGCAGAATGCCTCCCTTGTTTTCAAGCGCCTGCGCGAAATCCGGCCTCAGCTTGACCGCGGCGTCGTAACTTTCCAGCGCCTCGGCGGGACGGTTGAGATCGGTCAAAACATTGCCGCGGTTGTTGAGCGCTTCGGGATAATTCGGTCGTAAGGCGAGCGCGCGGCCGAGGCTTTCGAGAGCTTCATCGAAGCGCCCCAAACTTCGTAGGGCGTTGCCGCGATTGTTCAGAGCCTCGGGATAATCCGCTCTGATGGCGAGCGCGCGATCGAAACTCGCCAATGCTTCGAACGGCCGCTTGAGTTGCAACAGGACGTTGCCGCGATTGCTGAGCGCTTCGACATAATTGGGCCGCAAGGCCAATACGCGGTCGAAGCATGCGAGCGCTTCGGCGCCGCGGGATAAGTCGCGCAAGACGTTGCCGAGACTGTTGAGTGCCTCTGGATAATCCGGCTTTATCGCGAGAGCTTGTTGGGCGCTCGGAAGCGCCTCGTCAGACCGGCCCAGGGCCAGGAGCGCATTCGCGCGATTGGTGAGCGCTTCCGCATAATTCGCTTTCAGCGCGAGCGCTTTTTCGTAACTCTCCAAGGCCTCGCTCGGGCGATTGATGTCCATGAGCGCATTGCCGCGATTGTTGAAGGCCTCCAGAAATGTCGGATGAATTCGCAGCGCCCTGTCGTAACTTTCGATAGCCGCTTCCGGACGCCCGAGCGTCATGAGGAGATTGCCCCGATTATACAGCGCTTCCAGGTAATTCGGCCTCGCTTCGAGCGCCTTGTCGAGACTTGCGAGCGCTTCTTTTTTTCTGTTCAGTTTTTCGAGTGCGTTGGCGCGGCCATAAAGGGCCTCGGGCATGGCCGGCTCGAGGGCGAGAGCCGCTTCATAGCTTTTCACCGCCTCCTCGCATCGGCCGAGAAGAAACAACGCATTGCCGCGATTCAACAATGCCGCGACGTTATCGGGCCGTAGCGCGAGCGCCCGATCGTAGCTCGCCACAGCTTCTTCCCCTCGACCCAGCGCGACGAGAGAAGCGCCTCGATTATAAAGGGCGGCGGGAAAGTCCCTTTTTAGTTTTAGCGCCTCGTCGTAACTCGCCAGAGCCTCGGCGGGCCTGTTGAGGCTCATCAGCGCATTGCCGCGATTGTTGAGCGCGTCGAGGAATTTGGGTTTTAGAGCCAACGCCTTATCGAAATCCTCGATCGCCTCTCCCGGTCGGCCCATGGCCGCGAGGAGATTGCCGCGCCTGTGAAGGATTTCGGGTTGATCGGGAGAAAGAGCGATGGATTGGCCGTAGCTGCGAAGCGCCTCTTCCCGGCGCCCCAAAGCCGCTTGGGCCGCACCGAGATCGGCGTAAATCGGGGCGGGATTGATGGGGCGCGAATTCAGCGCCTGCGCCAAGGATTGAAGCGCCTCTGGGGCGCGGCCCTGTCTGAGGCAAAGAACGCCAAGGAGATGCAAAGAGGGATAATGAGCCGGTTCGTTGGCGACGATCCTCCTGCACAGGCTCTCCGCCTCCGCGACGTTCCCCTGTCGATAGAGTTGCACCGCCTGCTTGAACAGTTGCTCGCGATCCGGCGCGGATAGGGAAGATTTGGTCATGGGATGGGAGCCTGAAGCTGCGGATTTGCACCGACTAAGACTCGCGGCGTCGGAGCGAGTCAAGAATCGGCCGCGAGATCCAGCGCCAGCGCGAATTTCCTGTGCGGCGGTTACGCCCTTTATCTAACATTAATTATGAATATTTTTAAAGCGCTTACTAAGTAAATATACCAATTTTCCGTTTAATAACCACAGCGAATGCTTTGGATTTACGATAATAGTTTTCATATTATCATTCCAGCATTCGCCGGTAATCGCTGCCGCGAATTTCGATCACTTGCGTCAACGTGGTGCGCCTCATGCGTGAGAAACGCTTATTTTCTGCTATCGCCTTTGCGGCGACGACTATCGCGGCTCAAGCGGCCCTACTGGATCGGGCGCAGGCCGGATCCTTTGCGGCGCAGGGCAATGGCCCGAACAATCCAAACCAGGACTTGTATTCTCCGGTGGACGCGAATGGCTCCTCCCAGAACGCGCTTGGGGGCGGATTTCTCGAAATGCTCGCCACGGGAGGAAACCCCACCTCGCGCTCGGCCTACCAGAATCCCCCGCCGGCGCGGCGAATGGCGACGGCGACGCCAGGCCAAATTGAGATGCGGCGCGAAGTCGATCCGATCTACAGACGCCAGGAAGTCGAGTATTCTGGCGAAGCGCCGGGCTCGGTCGTGGTCGACGCCAACAGCAAGTTTCTTTACTATGTGAAGGGTGGCGGCCGAGCGATCCGTTACGGCATCGGCGTCGGGCGTCCGGGATTCGAATGGTCCGGAGTCAAGACGATAAGCCGCAAGGCGGAATGGCCGGATTGGACTCCGCCAGCGGAAATGCTCGCGCGACGGCCTGATCTACCACGCTTCATGCCTGGCGGCCCCGACAATCCCCTGGGCGCGCGAGCCTTGTATTTAGGGTCGTCGCTTTATCGTATTCACGGCACAAACGAGCCTTACACCATCGGCCAAAATGTCTCTTCTGGCTGTATCCGCATGATGAACGAGGATGTCACCGATCTTTACGACCGCGTGAGCGTGGGGACGCGGGTCGTCGTGCGTTGAACAGGATCGAGGAGGACCGAGGAGGCGGCGCGTCTCTTCAGCAGTTGCAATCATCGACGCTTCGCGCGATAGCAACGGCGGCGCAATTTTCGTTTATGGAGAGGCCGATCACGTGCCTAGCCTCATTCGATTCCTCATCACTGTCGGCATCCTCGCGGCGATCGCTTACGGCGCCATGCTGGCGCTCGTCACTTTCGTGACGCCGCAGCCTCGCGAAATGACCCAGACCATTTCTCCCGCTCGCCTCAACAAGTGAAAACGCGACAGACCGCCCTCCGCAGCCTGGACTGTTTCCTCGAAATGCTGGCGGCGGAGCGCGGAGCCGCGCTCAATACGCAGGCGGCCTACCGTCGCGACCTCGATGATTATATCGACCATCTTGCCAGTTTGGGTCTCGAACCGGCGAATGCGACTACGGAAGATTTGCGGGGCTATATAGGGGCGCTCTCGCGGCGCGGCATGTCGAGCGCGACCGTCGCGCGACGGATCTCGGCGTTGCGCCAATTTCACAAATTTCTCTATGTCGAACGACGTCGCGCCGACGATCCCGCGACGTCGCTGGAGGGGCCGCGTCGGGCCAAGAACGCGCCCGGAGTGCTGTCCGTGGCGGAGATCGACCGGTTGCTGAGCGTGACGCAGCAAGGACTCGACGACGAAGATCATCCGCTCGGCGAGCGACTGCGCAGGGCCCGCATGTACGCCCTGTTGGAGACGCTCTACGCCACCGGCTTGCGCGTCAGCGAACTCGTATCCCTGCCCAGAAGCGCCGAGCGGGCGCGCGATCCATTCATCACGATAAAAGGGAAAGGCGGCCGCGAAAGGCTCGTTCCCCTCACCGCGCGCGCGAAAGAGGCCATCAGGCAGTATCGGAAACTGCTTGAGGCGAAAAGCCCCGCCCTCGCGGCGACTCCTTTCCTTTTTCCCTCGGACGGCGACAGTGGCCATCTCACCCGCCAGGCCTTCGCGCGCGATTTGAAGGTCGCGGCGGCGGCGGCGGGCGTCGCCGCGAGCGACATCCATCCTCACGCCTTGCGCCACGCCTTCGCGAGCCATTTGTTGCAGAACGGCGCCGATCTGCGCGTCGTTCAGGAGCTTCTTGGCCACGCCGACATCTCGACGACGCAGATTTACACCCATGTGCTCGACGAACGTATGCGCGCGATGGTGCGCGATCTGCATCCGCTCTCGGACGACGCCGCTTAACGCGCCTCGACAAGCCGCGCCGCATAGCGGGCCATCAGATCGACCTCGAGATTGAACCAGTCGCCCGGCTTGGTGGCCCCGATCGTCGTCACGGCCAGCGTGTGCGGAATGACGAGCACCGAGAATTGATCGCCGTCGACTTCGTTCACCGTTAGGGAAACGCCATCGAGGGTCACCGAGCCCTTTGGCGCGATGAAGCGGGCGAGGTCATGCGGCGCCTCGATCGTGAAGCGCGCCATGCCGTCGAAATCATCTCGCGTGAGAATTTTGGCGACGCCGTCGACGTGGCCGGCGACGATATGCCCGCCAAGCTCGTCGCCGACCTTCAACGCGCGCTCGAGATTCACCTTCGATCCCACGGACCATTGCCCGACGGTGGTTCGGGCCAGCGTCTCGGCCGCCGCGTCGATGTCGAAGACCGTGCGGCCCTTGTCTTGCGCGACCGCGACCACGGTCAGGCAGGGGCCGGAACAGGCGATGGAAGCGCCAAGCGCGATGCTCTCCGCCGGATAGGCGCAAACAATGCGCAAGCGCCGCAGCGCGCCGCGCTCTTCGGCGGAGACAACTTCGCCCATGTCGGTGACGATGCCCGTGAACATCTCAGGCGATCCTTTCCCGCCGCGTCATCTGGTCGGGGCCAAATTGAATGGTTTCGACCAGGCGGTAAAGATGCTCGTCCTCCAACACCGCCCCCGCCGCCGGCCTCAGGGCGAGGCGCCCCTCCCCCGCGAAAGGCTTGCCGCCAGTGTGCAGCGCTACTTCGTCGGCAAAGCCGCCGGTAATGAGACTTTCGGCCACGCGCGGCCCGCCTTCGGAGAAGACTCTGGTGACGCCTCTGCGCGCGAGAACCGCGAGCGCGTCCTCGAGATCCACCCGGCCGAGCAGATCGGTCGCGACCGGCGCGACTTCGGCGCCCGTCGTTTTCTCGAAACTCTCGATGGCCCGTGGATCGACTCCCTGCCCCACGATCACAAGCGTCGGAATTTGCCTCGCCGTAGCGGCGAGGCGCGAGCGGGCGGACAGCGAAAGGCGCGTGTCGAGAACCACCCGCAGTCGCTGTTCGGCTTCCATGCCAGGCAGGCGAATGGTCATGAGCGGGTCGTCCTCCCGGGCGGTTCCCGCGCCAACCATCACGACGTCGTGCAGGGCGCGCTGCATGTGGGTGTGGGCGTCCGCGAGCGGCCCCGTAATATGAAGGCGCGGATCGTGCAGCGCCCCGGCGGCGTAACCGTCGGACGTTCGCGCGAGTTTGAGCGTGACCATCGGCCGCTTACGCGTCACTCGGAGAATATGTCCCAGATGGTCGCGTCTCGCCCGCCGCTCCAGAACATGAGGCGTCACCGCGATTCCGGCTTCCCGCAAGAGGGCGTGGCCGCGCCCCGCGACGCGTGGATCGGGGTCGTCGAGAGCCGTGACCACGCGCGCCACGCCGGCGGCGACGATCGCATTCGCGCAAGGTGGCGTTTCGCCGTGGTGAGAACAGGGCTCCAGCGTCACATAAAGGGTCGAGCCGCGCGCCGCTTCGCCGGCCTGCGCGAGCGCCATGGTCTCGGCATGAGGCCGCCCGCCGATTCCCGTATAGCCCCGCCCGACCACGACGCCTTCACGAACCACGAGAGCGCCGACCGCTGGATTGGGCGCGGCGCGACCCATGTTGCGCCTTCCAAGCGCCAGGGCCGCGGCCATATAAAGCGCGTCCGTGTCTGTGGTCATGCCCGTTCCGGCGCCTTCCCGGTCCGCGCTGGTTCCGGCGACGCGTCTTGCGCCGACTCCCTTTCGGGAGCCTCGGTTTCGGCGCTCACCAGTTCGTCGATCAAGGTGTTGAAGTCCTTCGCCTCGCGGAAGTCGCGATACACGGAAGCAAAACGGACATAGGCCACGGGATCGAGCGAGCGCAAGCCCTCGATGACGAGTTCGCCAATCTGGCTGCTGTGAACGTCGGGATCGCCGAAGCTCTCTAGCTGGCGCACCACGCCATTGACCATCTGCTCGACGCGCTCGGGATCTACCGGCCGTTTGCGCAAGGCGACTTCCAGCGAGCGCATCAATTTATCTCGGTCGAATGGCGCGCGTCGGCCGGATTTCTTGATGACGATCAATTCGCGGAGTTGCACGCGCTCAAAGGTCGTAAACCTGCCGCCACACACGGGGCAGACGCGCCGGCGCCGGATGCAGGAATTGTCCTCGGCGGGACGCGAGTCCTTCACCTGCGTATCGGCGGAACCGCAATAGGGACAGCGCATTTCCGGGGCCTTTATTGAATACGCCCCCTCTCCCGACAGGGAAAGGGGGCGCTCAAAAGATGCTAGACCCTATCTTAGTAGATCGGGAACTTCGCCGTGAGCGCGTGAACTTTTTCCTTCACCGCCGCCTCATTGGCCGCATTGCCCTCTTCGCCCTTGGCGGAAAGGCCGTCCAGCACTTCGACGATCATGCCGCCGACCTGCTTGAACTCCTCCGTCTTGAAGCCGCGCGAAGTCGCGGCTGGCGAACCGAGACGAATGCCGGAAGTAACGAAGGGCTTCTCGGGGTCGAAGGGAATGCCGTTCTTGTTGCAGGTGATGTGGGCGCGACCGAGCGCGGCTTCAGCCGCCTTACCGGTGATTTTCTTGGGGCGCAGGTCGACCAGCATCAAGTGATTTTCGGTGCCGCCCGAAACGATGGCGAGGCCGGCGTCGACCAGTGTCTTCGCGAGCGTTTGGGCGTTGTCCTTGACCTGCTGCTGATAGGCCTTGAACTCCGGCCTCAAAGCCTCGCCGAAAGCGACCGCCTTGCCGGCGATGACATGCATGAGCGGACCACCCTGCAGGCCGGGGAACACCGCCGAATTGATCTTCTTGGCGATGTCTTCGTCATTGGTCAGCACCATGCCGCCGCGCGGGCCGCGCAGAGTCTTGTGGGTGGTTGTAGTGACGACATGGGCGTGCGGGAACGGCGACGGATGCAGTCCGGCGGCGACCAGACCGGCGAAATGCGCCATGTCGACCATGAAATAAGCGCCAACTTCGTCGCAGATCTTGCGGAAGGCCGCGAAGTCCCAAATACGCGAATAGCCCGAGCCGCCGGCGATGATGATCTTGGGCTTGTGCTCTTTGGCGAGCTTCTCGACTTGCTCCATGTCGATGCGCTGGTCGTCCTTGCGGACGGTATAGGGGATCGGCTTGAACCATTTGCCCGAGAGATTCACGGGCGAGCCGTGGGTCAGATGGCCGCCGGCGGCGAGGTCGAGACCCATGAAGGTGTCGCCGGGCGTCGCCAGCGCCAGGAACACGGCCTGGTTCGCCTGCGAGCCGGAATTCGGCTGCACATTGGCGAAGCCGCAGTTGAAGAGCTTCTTGGCGCGGTCGATCGCGAGATTTTCAGCGATGTCGACATATTGGCAGCCGCCGTAATAGCGCTTGCCCGGATAGCCTTCGGCGTATTTGTTGGTGAGGACCGAGCCCTGCGCCTCCATCACCGCGCGCGAAACGATGTTTTCGGAGGCGATCAGCTCGATCTCGTGGCGCTGGCGGCCGAGTTCGAGTTCGACAGCCTTGAAAAGCTCTGGATCGGATTGCGCGAGCGGGGTGGAGAAGAAACCGGACTGGCTCATTATTTTCCTCTATGCCAAATGGCGCGAAACCTGTGCTCCGCCGGCTGTTCTGGCGCGTTTTGGCGCAGCCGGTCTTGTGACGCGCATGAGTGATGCCATGCGCTTACCACGCTTGCGAGGCAACGAAAAGAGCGCCATTTGACCCATCGTGCACGCCACGAGGCGGGCGAATGGTTTTTTTGATCGGGAAGCGCTGCTGCGGCGTCCCGAAAAGCGCTCGGCGGCGCTATTTCTGCCCAAACTAAAGCCGTTCACCCGCCGTTAAGTCGTAAACCGGTTAAACATTATCGGCTTCGCAAGAAAAGCGCGACGCGCTTCCCGCGTGGCTCGGAGGACACTATGCGGAAATTGAAATTGGTATTTTTTGCTGTCGCGTTGGCGGCCCTAACGCCGCGTCTCGCTTTGGCGCTGGAAACCGAGCCTCACCCGACGCGCTCGGTCGAACATTTTTGTTCCGAGGAGACGGGCAAGATCGAGCGCGAAGGCAAAATGTCAGAGGCGCTCGCCAAGCATTTGAAGCTCAACGATGCCCAAAAGGCGTTGCTAAAGGATTTCGAGGATGCCAGAGCCCACGCTTTCGACGCCGCCAAGAAGCGCATTTGCGGCGAGAAACCGGATCTTTCGAGCTTCGAGGCGCGGCTGAATTATCATCAGCGTTTCCTCGAGGACAGGCTCGAAATGGTCAAGACGGAAAACCCAAAGCTCATCGCCTTCTACAACTCGCTCGACGCCGTGCAGAAAGCGCAATTCGACAAATTGCGCGAGCGTCATCGGCGCTAGAGCAAAATCCGAAAAAGTTGTTAGACTTTTTCGATTAGATTTTGCTCTAGCTTTTTGAATCTGGAGCGATTTCTTAATCTACCAGACGATTCCGTCTGATCGGAAAGCGCTCTTCTAGCGCCGCTGGCGTCTCAACCCATGTCCCACGATCGGCTTCAAAGGAGTTCTGGATGAAATTTCCCTGCATATTCGCGGCGCTTGCCCTGGCGGCGGCGACCGCCACGCCGGTCGCGGCAAGCCCGCTCGGGCTGGCCGGCGCGCCTGTCGCCTCGTCGAGCCAGATGGAGAACGTCGAATATCGCGGCGGGCGCTATTATGGCGACGACGACGGCGGGGGGGCGGCCGGGGTTATCGGCGGGATCGTCGGCGCCACGATGAACCAGCCCTGCTACTTCAACGACTGCGGCTATGGCTATGGTTATGGCGGCTATTACGGCGGCGGCCGCTCCTATGGCTATGGCGGGAGGGGCGATTACGGGCGGGGCGGCTACGACGGTGGTTTCCGCGACAGGCGATAGAACGCTCGCGGCGACGCGGGGCGATCGATCCTTTCAGGCGGACCGGTCGAAAGCCCCGCGAGCGCCTCGCGGATATTATCTCCCAAAACGCCCATATGATGTGGGGTTACGGTGGCAGGATTACGGTTAAAGTCCACTCTATTGACGCGCGGGTGAGGCTTTCAATTAAGTAGACTGTCGCCGCAACCACCGCTGGTTGCGGGATCTTTCCATCAGGGCGAAGCGGGGGGACCCATCTCTTCGAGCGCCGCCCGCAGTGGCGCGTTTGAAAGCGCCATTAACCCGTGGTTGGGGTGAGCGAGCTCGAGAATCAAAAAAATCGCGCTCGCAACCGAAAGCGATCCAGCCAGGAATCCGCCAACGACCGTCGCGTTGAGTTGCACGAAAAGCCCAAACCCGAAAAACAGCACCGCCAGCCAGAACACGAGCGCCGCTAGGAAAGGCCAGGCGATCGAACTCCCGTCTTGGCCGTCCATCACGGCGCGGGCGTGTCGGATCGAGGCGCCAATCGAAAAGGCTTGGCTCTGCACGAAATGCTGCTCGTCCGTTTGCGGCTTCAGTTTGCCAATGCTGGCAAAGAACGCCTTCATCTCGGAAGGCGAGCCACGTCTCGGTAAGGCTGTCTTGCTTTCCATCCGCGCCGCCAGCGCCGACGTCATCGCGGCGAGATTACCGCGCGCTTCGCTCGCCTCCGGCCCGTAATAGGCAAGCAGCCGGTCGAGCTCGACGATATCGGCGGCGATCGCCTCGAGCTCGCTTCCTTGCGCCGAGTAAGTGTTCTGCGCCGTCGCAGTGAGCAGCCCGAGCACCATCGCCGAAAGAGTGGCGATGAGCCCCATCACGAGCTCGATGGTGTCGGATGTGTCCGGGTTCAAATGATGGTTGGGCAAGCGCCTATGCAACAGCCCGCCGGCCAGCGCCGCCGCGAAAGTGAAAGCGAACACAAGTCCGGCGGATACAAAAGGGCTAAGCGGTTGCAGCATTCCCAAATCCTGACGAGCCAAAATCGCGAAAGGCCGGCCGATCCCGGCCATCCGGGTCCTCCTTAGCCCGAAAGCGCGGCAAGAGCAAAGGGTGTGCCGCAAACCCAAGATCCGCGATGAGTTTTGGATGCGATAGGAACGCCCTCGGCTGAAGTGAATTTTCAGCCCGGCTTTTGCGGTTTGGGTTACGGTGACGCTTCACTCTATTGACCCGTCGGCAAGACCTTCAATTAAGGAGACTTTCACCATAATCCGCCGGACCCCTAACCCCTGAGTTCGACTGCTTCGTGCTCGCTGGTCGACGCGCCCGACGGCGCCGACAATGACGCTGTCGCGCCGTCGTCCAGCGCCATATGCAACCTCACCATCGGGTTGCCGCGTGAATCGAGTATTTCGAGCGTGCGCAAGGAAGCTATTTTCGCCATGTCCTAATTCCTATTCGAGGGTCGCCGCTCGTTTCCGACACGACTCCCTGACGCCGAAATCAGTGCGACTGAGGAGGCTCGACGCCGATGGAGCCGAGCAATCGTTGCCAGCCGCGGTAAGGGCGAACTGGCGCGGATTGCTGTTTGTAAGGCGTTCACTTCGCCACCAAAACCGGACATTGAGCGAGTTGCACGAGCCGATCCGCCCGGCTCCCAATCAACCGTTCATAAAACTCCGTATGACCCCTGGCTCCGATGACGAGCAAATCCGCTTTGAGTTCAGAGGCAAGTTCGATGACGTCCCCCACCGGGTGGCCGGCCAAAACATGGGTATGAAGACTCACGCCGCTATCGTCCGCCAATTTGCGTGCGCGCTGGAGAACGACCTCATATCGACGGGCCGCGGCTTTTGTCATTTCGCGAACGTCTTCGATGAAATCCGCCTGATAGGGGAGCTCCTCCACACAAACGATGTGGAGTTCCGAATTATTTTTCTTGGCGAGGCCAAGAGCCAAGGTTAACGCGTGGAATGCGTGCTCCGAGCCATCGCTGGCGTGCAGGATTTTGGCAAACATCGAACCCTCTCGTTCCTATGCGGTTTCTTTCACGGCCTGCGAAGGCGTCGCCGCCGGGGCGTGTTCGGCCGGCAGGCCTTCCCGTTGCGCGTCTGGTAGAAGGTGGCGAGGCAAAAAGAACGTGTTGGCGATCATCGTCGGTATGATTGCCGTCCCGATGATCGCTGCGACCAACGTCGAATATTGGCTTTTATCGATTATCCCGTGCGACAGACCAAACAGCGACGCAATCGTCCCAAAAGTGAGCCCGGACGACATTATCAACGTGGTGTACATGGATTCTTTTTGCGAAGAACCGTAATATTTCGCGACCGGATAAACGCTGACGATCTTCGTCGATATCTCGACGACGAGAAAAATAATGACGCCCAATGGCGCCGCGATGACGGCGGGGAGCGACACCAGATAGCCCGCGCGCGTGAAATAAAAAGGCGTCAGGAATCCGATGGTGACGGTCCGCAAACGCCTGACCAACACATGATCCCTGCCGACGCTTCCCGCGAGCGCCATGCCGATAAGATAGGCGGGAAGCACCGCCTCGCTATCGGCCCAAGTCGCAAGGGCGCCCATTCCCAGCAAACAGACAAGCAAAAATTTTGCTTCCGGTTCGGATGGGCGGCCGCCGACGCGAGCAAACAGGCGCGGCGTGATCTTGGGAAGAACCACGAAGGCCGCCAATGCGGCGGCGGCGAACAGCGCGGTCTTTATCGTGAAAGGCGCGAAAACGAGGCCAAGCGTCACCACGGTGCCAAGATCGGTGACGAAACAGGCGGCAAGGATCGTCTTGCCATATTCGGTCCGATTGAAGCCGAACTCCATCATGACGGTGTAAACAACCGCCACCGAAGTCGCCGCCAGCGCTATGCCGGCGAGAACGCTCGGCATCAGCTCCCAGCCGAGCAAATAATGGCCCGCCACCGTGCAGCCGATGGACGGAAGCAGGAAGCTCGCGGCGCCGATCGCCACGGCTTCCTTCCACTTGAGCTTGAAGACATCCGGATCGAGTTCGGCGCCGGCGAGAAATGTCAGAAGAATGGCGCCTACGCCTGCGAGAACCTTCACCCACGGTTCATTGACGCCCATGATCTCGGCGCCGACCGTGGCGCTAAAAATCAGCTGAGCCAGTGTTCCGACGACGATCTCCGCCAATGCGGTAGAGATGCGAAACCTTATGGCGATCAAGCTTGCTACGAGTGCAAGCGTGAACCATAACGCCATGAGCGCCCATATGCCAGTCATGCATTCTTTCCTTTACGCAGTGGAGCTATTCAAAGCTCATCTGGATATTTGTGATTGTGCGGTCGAAGGAGCTGGTCGGCAGATAGCAAAAAGGATTTGTCGCGACCGGCGCGTCCTTACAGTGCCTGTGATTGCCGTCCCAAACGTATCCCGCCTCTTTCATGCAGGCGGTGATGGCGTTGTGGATGATGGTGGGATCGGCGCCGCGTCGTGCTTCGGGATGCGCGGATTCGCCTTCGAGCTCGCAGGCTGAAGTCCGAACCTGTTGTTCTTTGAAGAAAGAGACGGCGCTGCCGTACAAGATGATTTCCAAAACGACGAGGATGATCGCGCCCGCGACTAAGGCCGCTGCGGCTTGCTTCACACTCGCAACGTAGCAAATGTTGAAAAAGTAGAGCCCCCCTAATGCGAGGAGTCCGCAGCCGAGAACGAGGGCGAATGGCGCGATGAAGACGGCAAGATCCTGATTCAAAACGAAACCTCCTACTCTCAGCGTCCGCGTCCAGTATGAGCGCGGAGGCGAGTTCGTAGGAGTCATCAGCCGTCTCGGCAGTTGTCGGGGAACTCCATCCCCATCGCAAAAATCATAGGCGAAACAAGCTAGGTCGTCAATCTTGCCCCGGCATTTCTGAAAGTCTCGGTCGGTTGGCCGCTATTCGATTTTTGGGGTTGCGAGGAGGCCGGGCGGGATTGTGAAGGTGGCGAGGGCTTCGAGGAGATCGGACCAGGCGGGGAAGACGACGAAGCTCGTCGGGCTTGCGCGATAAGCGAAGAAGCTCATTCGCTTTTCCGCCGCTTCTCTGGCCCTGCGCCAGGGCGGCTTCAGAAGGTCGAGCACGGCGCGCCAGGCGAAGGCGAGCATGTTGAGCGCGGCGAGCGTCATGGCCAGATATTTCTCGCCGTGTCCGAAGTTGCGCTCAAGCTCGTAGCGGTGGTTTTTCGGTACGTTGAAGCTTTCGTTCTTGATCTTCCATCTCGCGCGGCCGCAGGCGGCGACGTTGGTCTTCGCGACCGGCGGCGAAACGACCTGGGAATGACTTCGTCGACCGCGATCATAGGACGCTCGAGACGAAGCTCCGGAGCGGGCTTGCTCCCTTCCCTCACCCAAAATCCCCCGCGAGCGCCTCGCGGGCATTCTCTCCCAAAACGGCCATATGGCTGTACGCCGGATGCGAGAATCCCAAGATCACCTGCGCGCCCGGCTGGCGGAAGGCCTCGATTTGCGCGTCGCTGAAGTGGAAATGCACGAATTGCACCGAGCTCGCCTTGCCCTCGGCGCTGGTTCTGTCCTGGTCAGCCTCCGGCCTGGCCGCGATCTTGTCGCCGCCAATCTGGAGGAAGGCGGTTTCCTCGATGCCGCCAACCGCGGCGAGAACACGGGCGCGGCGCAGCGGGTCGTCGATCTCGATCATGAAGGTCGCGACCAGTTCGCGTTCCTTGGGAATCAGAGGATTATAGGCGGCGAGCTCATCCTTTAACTGCTCTTCGCCGCCCTTCTCGATGTGCAGCATTTCCTGCACTTGAAGCCACATCGTATCGAAGCTCTCGAAATAGAACGTGACGTAAGGGCCGACTTCGACGCGCCGGTTTCGCTTGATTGCGCTTGTGCGGCGGCGGTGCTCCGCGCGGGCGCGGGCGTATTCCGCCCAGGGAAGGATGTCGGCGGCGGTAATTTCGCGCTTCATGGACATTTCTCGCTCCAAACAGCCCCTACCCCGCCTCGCCATAAGCGCGCGCCAGCAATTCGATCGGATGCGCCACCAGCTCCGGCTTGTTCGCATCTCCAGCCATGCGCTCCACGCCCTGGGCGAGGTGCATCCCCGCCAGCGGGCATTCTGAAACCATGTATTTCTTGCCCGCCCCCGCGACCTGCCGCGCGGCGGGCTTGCCGACTTTCAGCGCGGTTTCGAAATTGGAGCCCTTGCAGCCCCAGGCGCCGCCATGACCGGAGCAGCGCTCGATCACGGCGAGGTCGATTTCCGGAACCAGCCGCAGAAGCTCCGCGCCTTTCTGGCCCATGTTCTGCGCGCGGGAGTGGCATGAGACATGGAAGGCGACGCCCCCGTCGAGAGGCTTGGCGCCATCGGCCAGTCCCTCCTTGCGTGCGATGTCCACCACATATTCCGAAACATCGAAAGTCGCCGCAGCCAGACGCTTCACATTCTCGTCGTGGGGCAGAATGAGCGGCCATTCGAATTTGAGCATCAGCGCGCAGGAAGGAACCAGCGCCACTATATCGTAACCATCGGCGATATAAGGCGCGAAGGCTTCCGCGACCAGTTTCGCCGCGTCCGCCACCTCGCCGATCAATCCCTGTTCGAGCTTCGGCATGCCGCAACAGTGGGGATGCAATACCTTTGTCTCGACCCCGTTCCTAGCGAGCACGGCGAGCGCCGCCTTGCCGATGGAGGTGTCGTTGAAATTGCCGTAACAGGTGGCGTAGATCACCGCCTTGCGGGTTTTGGCGGGACCGTTCTCCGCTCGCGGAACAGGGCTATCCTTGGCCTCCTTTTCGAGCGTCTTGCTGGCGAATTTCGGCAGCGCCGCCTCGGGATTGACGCCCAGCAGGCTGCTCATCACGCCGCGAGCCGCCTTGTTGCCGACGTCCGTCGCCCAATTGGCCAGACCCGAGACCGCGCCCGCGACCGAGCCATTGAAGTCGGTCGCGGTCAGCGCCCGGTCCTTGAAGCTCACGCCGTCGCGATTCGCCTCGACGGCGCGATAGCGCAGCATCAGATGAGGAAAATCCAGATTGAACTCATGCGGCGGCACGTAAGGACATTTGGTCATGAAACACATGTCGCAAAGCGTGCAAGCGTCCACGACCTGTTTGAGGTCCTTGCTGTCGACCGTATCGAGTTCGCCGCTTTTGGAATTGTCCACCATGTCGAAAAGTCGCGGAAAACTGTCGCAAAGATTGAAGCAGCGACGGCAGCCGTGACAGATATCGAGAACGCGGCGCATTTCCGCGTCGAGTTTGGCTTCGTCGTAGAAATCCGCGCTTTGCCAGTCGATTGGATGCCGCGTCGGGGCTTCCAGGCTGCCTTCCCGCATCGTGGACCTGTCGTTTCGGCTGAGGTGATTCTTCCTGCCCTTTTGCGGCGGGAAAAGCCGCGCGGCTAGGGCGCGAAGATTTATGGAACGCCCCCTCCCCAACGAAGGGAGAGGGAGCGGATCGAAGGACTTTGTTCAAGCCCCTGAGGAACCTTATTTCAATTCGTCGAGCGCGCGCTGGAATCGGCCGGCGTGCGAACGCTCGGCCTTGGCGAGGGTCTCGAACCAATCGGCGATTTCCTCGAAGCCTTCCTCGCGGGCGGAGCGCGCCATGCCCGGATACATATCGGTGTATTCGTGGGTTTCGCCGGCGACGGCGGCCTTCAGATTGTCGGAGGTCTTGCCAATCGGCAGGCCGGTGGCGGGATCGCCAACGGATTCGAGGAATTCAAGATGGCCATGAGCGTGGCCGGTTTCGCCCTCGGCGGTGGAGCGAAACACCGCCGCGACGTCGTTATAGCCTTCGACGTCGGCCTTTTGAGCGAAATAAAGATAACGACGGTTGGCCTGCGATTCCCCAGCGAACGCGGCCTTCAAATTCCCTTCGGTCTTGCTACCCTTGAGCGTGCCCATTTGTCTGATGCTCCCTGTTGGAAAATCCGAACTCGGACGCCCGCCGCCCACCGCGCGGCGCGTCGGAGCGTCACGACTTAGAATAATTCAAAATTTGCCGGCGCCAAGCCTTATCGGCAACTATTTGCGATCGGGTCGCTCGGCGTAGCGGAGAATTATTTCGGCCGCGCGGAGGCTCGGCGCGGCTCCCTTCAAGTCGATCTTTCTCCGCAGCTCCTTAAAAGCGGAAAGTTGCGACGAGCGCGCCGGGCCATCCCTCATTAGCCCCGCCACCGTCTCCGCGAGGGCGAGCGGCGTCGCGGCCTTCTGCAAAAATTCGGGCGCGGCGCGAAAACCGACGATCAGATTGGGCAAAACGATGGAATCGACCTTGACCAGAAATCCGAGCAAACTCTCGAGAGGCGCGACTTTATAGGCGACCGCCATCGGCACATTGGCGAGAGCCAGTTCCAGCGTCGCGACTCCGGAGGTGACGAGCGCCGCGCGGGCGGAACGAAACGCGGCATACTTCTCCCGCTGGGTCAGGAGGCGCGGCTTCACGTCCCATTTCGACAGCTCTTTGGAAACGGTCGCCTCGACATGAGGCACGACCGGAAGAGCCATTTCGAGCGTTGGAAACTCCCGCGCGAGAATGGCGACCGTTTCCCCGTAGACTGGCATCATTCGTTGGATTTCCGCGCGGCGCGATCCCGGCAAAATCAGCAGGGGGCCGTTGGGGGATTTTTCCGCCTCGGTCGCCGTGAGGAGTTCGAGCTTTTCGATCAGCGGGTGACCGACATAATCGCAGGGCGGACCCTCGAGGCGCGCCAGAACCTCTGGTTCGAAAGGCAACACGGCGAGGACGTGGTCGATATAAGCGTGCATGCGCCGGGCGCGCCCCGGACGCCAGGCCCAAACGGTCGGACACACATAATCGACGATGGGAATATCCGGCAGCGCCGCCCGAACCCGCCGGGCGACGCGGTGGGTGAAGTCCGGCGCATCGATCAACACCAGGCAATCGGGGGGATTTGCGATGATCGCCCGCGCGGTTTCGTCGATGCGCGCGATAAGGCGCGGCAAACGCGCCAAAACCGGGAGAAGACCCATCACTGCGAGGTCGCCGAAAGGAAAGAGCGAGTCCAACCCTTCTCGCGCCATCTCCTCGCCCCCTACCCCCGAAAAGGACACATCATCGAGGCTGCGGAGAGAACCCATCAACAGCGCGCCGAGGCGATCGCCCGATGTTTCTCCAGCGATGAGAAATATATGGGTCAAGAGGCGGAAGCTCGGCCCGCGCGGGGCGCGCAGAGCGGGCGGCTAGAGGGTCGGCGCAGGAAATCGAGCAGCACCTCGATGTCGGCGTCGTCTTGGCGGGGCTTGCCGAGTGTCGTCAAGCGTTCCGCGAGCGATTCTCCCCCCCTCGACTCTCCCTTGCCGAAGAGATGGCGATAGGCGTCTTTCAGTTTCGCGATCCGCTCCGGGGAAAATCCCCGGCGCCGCAAGCCAATCAGATTGAGGCCGAAGAGATGCGCGCGATTTCCCGCCGCCAGCGCGAATGGCGCCACATCGCCCTCCACGCCCGCCATTCCGGCGACGAAAGCGTGAGCCCCGATGCGAGCATGTTGATGCACCGCGCTCGCGCCGCCAATCATGACATGATCGCCGATTTCGACATGCCCCCCCAGCAGAACATTGTTGGAAAGGACGACGCCAGCGCCAAGCTTGCAGTCGTGCGCCACATGACAATAGGCCAGCAGGGCGCAATTGTCGCCGATGCGCGTTTCTCCTCCGCCCGCGCCGGTCCCGACGTTGAGGGTCGCGCCCTCGCGGATGACGCAACCGGCCCCGACGATCAGCCGACCGGATTTTGCGGTCTCTTTCAAATCCTGCGCCGGGGAGCCGATCGAGGCGAAGGAAAATATTTTCGTTCCGGGTCCAATTCGCGTCTTCCCCGTCACAATCGCATGGGAAGCGACCTCGACGCCGTCGCGGAGTTCCACTTCCGCTCCTATGCAACAAAATGGACCGACCACGACATCACGGCCAAGGCGGGCGCCGCTTTCAATGATCGAGGAAGGATGGACCCGCGCCTCCATGCCTGTTTGCCCGTCCCTATCGCAAGATCGGCGGCGATTCCTCAGGCGCCGAGCATCGCGCTGATCTGCGCCTCGCAAACCAGAGCGCCATCGACCAGCGCGCGGCCCTCGTACCAATAGATATTCCGTTTATGCGCGGTCTTGGTCATATGAAGCTCCAAGCGGTCGCCGGGGCCGACCGGCTTGCGAAATTTCACCTTGTCGATGGTGACGAAATAAACCGTCTTCGGGCGTTGCGCGGCTTTTTGCGCGTGCATCGCGATGACTCCGGCGGTCTGCGCCATGGCTTCGATCATCAAGACCCCCGGCATCACCGGCGCCTGAGGGAAATGCCCCTGAAACTGGGGCTCGTTCATGGTGACATTCTTGATGCCAATGCCGAAATCGTCGCCCCGGACGCCGACCACCCGATCGATCAGCAGAAACGGATAGCGATGGGGCAAGTAGTCGAGGATCTGGAGAATATCCAGGGTTTCGACCGTCGCTCCGGAAGTGTCGTCCATATTTCGCTCCCTCGGGCGCGCAATAATCAGCCGCGCCTCAATTTTTATTGCTGTTCTTATCCGACATGCGGCGACTGAGTCTCGCCAATAGGGCCTCGCCTCGCAAAAACCCACGCAATGGGCGAGCCGGAGCGCCCCCAAAGCGAGAAAACGCAGGCACGTCCCTCATTACGCCCGATTTCGCCGCCACGGCGGCCCCTTCGCCGATGGTCAAATGTCCGGCGATAGCCGACTGGCCACCTATCTGGGCAAAATCGCCAATTTCCGAAGAGCCCGCAATCCCCGCTTGCGCAGCGATTACACAGCCCCTGCCTATAATCACGTTATGGGCGATCTGAACCAGATTGTCGATTTTCGAGCCCTCGCCGATCACTGTGTCCCTTAGGGTTCCGCGATCGATGGTCGTATTCGCGCCAATTTCTACGTCGTCCTGGACAATCACCCGACCAAGTTGCGGAATCTTGAGGTAACCCTTGCGCGAGGGCGTAAAGCCAAAGCCGTCCTGCCCCAGCCGAGCGCCAGGATGGACGATAACCCGATCGCCGATGAAGGCATGGCTGACGCTGACATGGGCGCCGATGCGGCAGCCGCGGCCAATCTTGACATGGGGACCGATGACCGCGTGCGAACCAATGATGGTCTTCGACCCTATTTCGGCACGAGGCCCGATGGTCGCGTCTGGATCGACGATCACGCCGGGCTCCAACCGCGCGTCGGGATGAATGATGGCGTTTGGCGAAACGCCTGCGGCGCCGAAAAGCGAGGTCGGCGCTGTCGCTTGTGGAAAAAGCTCGGCCATCGCGAGTGTCATGGCGTGCAGCGGCTTTTCGGTTACAAGGCCGATCACGCCTCGAGGCAGCAGCGGCAATGCTTCTTCTCTCAAAAAGCAGGCGGCTGCCCTGCACAGCGGAAGAGCGTCGCGATATCGCCTATTGTCGTAAAAGGTGAGATCGCCTCCGCCAGCGTCCGCGAGCGATGCGACTCCGCCAATCAGAGTGTCGCCCGCGACATCCTCCGCGCCCGCCAATCTGGCGGCGGTCCTCCTGGCGATATCCGCGACGGAAAGAAGACGAAACGTATCGAAAAAATCGGTTCCGGTCACTTGGCGCGCCCTGCCCCAAATCGATGAAGCGCTGGATCAGCCCCATTTCGATGACAGCAAAGCGCAGACCGCGCAAGCCGCCTCGATCGCGATTTGCCCGAACCGATATATTCGGGCGTTGTCGGGTGACGACACGCGGCGCAATCGGAGAAGACTCTGGACGGCGGCCCCGCAACCGCCGTCCGAATTCGTTACGCCGCCGGCTAGAAGCTGGTGCCGCCCGAGAAGCGGAAGCGCTGGGTGATGTCGTAGGGACCCTTCGCGACCGCCACCGCATAGTCGAAGCGGATCGGACCCAGAGG
The DNA here is from genome assembly GCA_002862095.1 of Methylocystis sp. KS32. Lineage (GTDB taxonomy): Bacteria > Pseudomonadota > Alphaproteobacteria > Rhizobiales > Beijerinckiaceae > Methylocystis. The sequence continues at coordinate 334,682 of PHSQ01000002.1, forward strand.
CGACTGCCACAACAGGCCAGCGCCCACCGAAGCGCGGATGCTGAATTCCTGTCCCGACAGCAGGATGCAGTTACCCTGTCCGTATGCCGGCGGCGTAAAGGCATAAGTGCAAGGCAGGTTGGAGACGCCGTAGAGATATTTGCTGAAATTCTGCGGACCGCGATAGTCCCACAGAGAGCCCGCGTCGCTGAAAACCGCGCCGCGCAGGCCGATATCCTTCGGAAGCCCCCAGATCGGGAACTGAACCTCGACAGTGCCGCCGATATATTTGGTGCCGCCCACCGAGTTGCCGACGGTGCTGGTCCAGTTTGAGATGTCGCGCGGTCCGAGACCACCGGGAGCAAAGCCGCGAATGAGGCTCGGCCCGAGGTTGAAGTTGTCGAACACCCTCAGATCGTAGCCGGCCAGGGGAATCAGAACGCCGGCCTGCAGACGCCCAATGCCGATGACATCGCTCACGTAGGGAAACTCATAGAAATAACGGGCCTCGCCAGTGGTGCGCACATAGCGTGCGTCGCCGCCCAGTCCCGCGAAATCTTGAGTCAAGTTGGCGGTCAATCCGTTGCGCGGATTCTTCGGGTTGTCGATGTTGCTGAAGTTGAACGTATAGCCGGCCAAGGAAGTGATGAGCGAGCCCTGGGACTGTTTGATGGCCAGCGAGGCCTCTCCGTTGCTCATGCAGTTGTAGATCAGGTTCAGGCTGGACGGGGTCGGCGCAAGCCAATAGCCAAAGCCAGGAGTATAGTAGGGAATGGGTTCCTGACAGTCGTTGTAGGGGTGCTGCGTGTCGTTAGGGATGGAGATCGTCGTGCTATAAACCGAGTAGTGCGGTTGCAGCGTCAACTCCTCGGTGATCGGAATGCCGAGGCGCAGCGTGCCGCCGTAAGAAGTGGTGCTGTAATAGTTGTAGTTCCAGGCGTCGCTCCTTTTCGCGAAGAGATCGAAGCCTGCGGACATGCGCTGGTCGAGGAAATAGGGCTCGGTGAAGCTGAAATTCACGCCACGGGAATACTGGCCCTCATTGACGGACAAGCGAACAGCCTCGCCGCGACCCATGAAGTTACTATCCGAAACCGACACCTCGCCCAGGAATCCTTCGACGGTCGAATAACCGCCCGAGACGTTGAAGCTGCCGGTTGGCTGCTCCTCGACGTCCACGTTAACGATCACCTGGTCGGACGACGAACCCGGTTCATTGGTGATTTTCACCTTCTTGAAATAGCCGAGGCCATTGAGATGCCTTTCGGCCCGCTCGATGAGAACCCGATTGTAGGCGTCGCCCTCGCCGATGTCGAACTCGCGCCGAATCACATATTCACGGGTCTTGTTGTTGCCGTGGATGTTGATTCTCTCGATGTAAACACGCGGCCCCTCGTCCAGAACGAATCTGATCGCGACGGTCCGGTCGGCGGGATTACGCTGACCGCGAGGGCGGGCCTGAGTGAAGGCGTAACCTTTGCGGGCGATCTCGCGGGTCAGGGTGTCGACCGTCTTTTCCACGGCGTCGCCGTTATAGACGTCGCCAGGGGCTAGTCGAACCAGTGGGCGGAGCGTCTGGGGGTCGATGTCGGGAAGATGCGACTCGATGTCGACGCTGGAGACTCGATATTGCGGCCCTTCCGACACCGTGATTTGAAGGATGTAGCCGCCCTGCGCCGCGTCGTAGATCGCCTCCGAATTCACGACGTGGAAATCGGCGTAACCGTTCTTGAGGTAAAATCGCCGGATCAGTTCAAGGTCAGTGGCGACGCGATCGGGGTCGTAGACATCGCTCGTCTTGATGAAAGACAGGTAATTCATTTCGGTCGTCTCCATCAGGCCGACGAGACGGCTGGTGGAATAGACCTCATTCCCGATGAACTTGATTTCCTTTATGCCCGTCTTGTCGCCTTCCACGATGGTGAAGACCACATCGACTTTGCCGTTTGGCAAGGACACGGTGCGATAGGTGACTTTCGCCGCGGCGCGACCGGAGCGCTTGTAAATCTCCATCATACGCGTAACGTCTTGATCGGCGGTTTGCGGGTTGAAGGAGCCATGAGCCTTGGTGCGAATCTCGCCCTCGAGGTTCTCCGTCTTGATTTTGCTGTTGCCCTCGAACGCGACCCGATTGATCTGCGTGCCCTGGGTCACGTGGATCACCACATGTCCGCTGCTGCGGCTGACCGAGACATTGGAGAAACGCCCGCTGGACCGCAAAGCCTCGAGGCCCGCCTGCACTTCGGCCTCGCTGGTGCCCGCGAAATAAGCGCGAATTGCGTCAGCATCGGCGCCCGATGCGCCGACAACATCGATATTGTCCGCCGCCGCCGCAAAGGTGGTCGACCCGATAAACGCGGCAAGGATAGCGACCACCAAGGAAATTCGTCTGCAAAAAGCTCTGGTCGACAGCATGTAACTTAAGTCCTCGTCGCAACTTCCGCCGCTCTCCGCCGCGCGGCGCGGGCCTCTCACGCACGGCGCGCCGCACACGCGCCTTCCGCCGGATCCGTTTAACCCTTCTACAAGGTTTAACGAACGCTGCAAATGCACAAGAAGTCTTGATACATCAATTTGTCGATCGCGTGGCGAAAGAGCCACAATTCATGGAGAACACTGTGTTAAGAACGCTTGGTTAGCAGACCAATTCGTTAGCTATAAAACAGTAAAAGGGAAAACGTCCGGTTTGCTGCATCCATTCCGCGTGAGGCGGAACGGATGCAACCATAGCGCGATTTTACGAGCCGGCCCCAACGAGACGACGCAGGCTTCGCGCCAAGTCGTTGTAAGTGGCGAAGAGCATCAGCGATCCGACCATGGCGAGTCCGACTCGGAAGGCGTATTCCTGCACGCGTTGGTTGAGCGCCCTGCCCCGCAGGGCCTCGATGACGAAAAACATGAGGTGACCGCCGTCGAGGAGCGGAACCGGCATCAAGTTTAGCAATCCCACCGAAACGGAAAGCAGCGCGATCCAGTTGATCATCGGCCAGACGCCAAGTTTGGGGATTTTCTTGGCGATTTGGCCAGAAGCCTGGGCGATTCCGATCGGGCCGGACAGTTGACTAGCGTTTTCGTGACCAGAAAGAAGGGCGCCGAAGAAGCGGCCCGTTTTTTCCACGATCGACCAGGTCTCGTCGACGGCGAGCAACAAGGCTTCCGGAACCGAACAGGGCCGCAACACCAAGTCGCGGAAATCCTCGCTGGATTTCAGCCCCAGGCGCCCGATCTTCATTTTGCCTTTGGGGGTGTCGGCCTCGACGAGGTCCGGCGTCGCGGTCAGCGTCTTTTCCTGGCCGTCCCGCAAAAGCTGGATATGAAGGTCCCTGCCGGCCGAGCCGGACACGATTTGTTGCAATTTGGCGAAGCTGTCGATGGCTTGACCGTCAATCGACTGGACCAGATCCCCCGGAAGAAAGCCTCCGCGAGCCCCTGCCCGCCCTGGGTCCACCGCCGAGATTCGCGGCGTCAGCACCGGCTCGCCATCGACGAAAACCGGCTGGCCGAAAGCGACGAACAGGCCAAAGAAGATGGCGATGGCAAGCAGGAAATTGAACGCCGGGCCGGCGAAAACGGTCGCCGCCCGTTTCCAGACCGGTTGCCCAAAGAAGGTGACCGAGCGCTCCTCGGCCGGCATCGTGGCGATCGCCTCGGCGTCGCTCATGCTGGCGCCATTGGCGTCTCCGTGGAATTTGACGTAACCGCCCAGCGGAATGGCGGCGATTCGCCATCTCGTACCCTTGCGGTCGTCGAAGGCGAAGAGTTCGGGACCGAAGCCGAGCGAAAACGCGTCAACCTTAATGCCGCAGAGGCGCCCGACGATGAAGTGGCCGTATTCGTGCACGAATACGATTATGCTCAGGACGATGACGAACGGCACGATATAGATCAGGAGATTCATGAGGAAATCCATCAGATTTCAACCCCTTGCACGCTGACGCAAAGACCATTTCCGAGTTCGCGCTCCGCGAACCCAATGGTTACTTATCCGTTAACATGCCCGAAGCCGGTCACGCGGCCAAGACCGCCCGCGACCTTTCTCTCACAATATGGTCAACGCCGAGCGCTTCCGCCACATTGGCGGGCTCCCTGGCGGTTCCATCGGCCGTCGCCGCCTCGAGCGCCCCCGCCACGTGACGAGCGATCCCGCCGAAGGGTATTTTGCCGGCGAGAAAGGCTTCTACGGCAATTTCATTGGCGGCGTTGAGAACCGTCGGCAGGCCGCATCCGGCGGCGAGCGCATCGAGCGCGAGCCTGAGCGCGGGAAAGCGCTCGTAATCCGGCCGCTCGAAAGTCAGCGATCCTATCGCGGCCAGGTCCAGCCGCGGCGTCGGCGCGGTCATTCGATTGGGAAACCCCAAACAGTGAGCGATCGGCACCCGCATGTCCGGAGCCCCCATCCCCGCCGTGACCGCGCCGTCGGCGAAGCTGACCAGACCGTGAACGATCGACTGGGGATGCACCACGACATCAAGCTTATGGGCTGGAACGCCGAAGAGATGATGCGCTTCAATCAGTTCGAGCCCCTTGTTCATCATGGTGGCGGAATCGATCGTGATTTTGGGACCCATCGACCAGTTCGGGTGGTTGAGCGCCTCGGCGACGGTCGCCTTCTCGATGGCTTCCTTTGACCAGGTGCGAAAGGGTCCACCCGAAGCGGTGATGATCATGCGTTCGATCGTCGCGGGATCGGCTCCCCCTAGCGCCTGAAAAATGGCGTTGTGTTCGCTGTCCATCGGGAGAAGACGAACCCCGAGCCGCTCGGCCGTGCGCATGAAGGGGACGCCCGCGCAGACCAGACATTCCTTGTTCGCGAGGGCGACGTCGCGGCCCGCCTCCAGCGCGGCGTGAGTGGGTTCGACGCCCGCCGCGCCGACGATGGCGCTGATGACCAGATCGGCGTCGCGCACGGCGGCCTCGATCACGGCCTCGCGGCCGGCGGCGACCTGGATATTCGTGCCCTCCAAGGCTTGTTTCAGCGCGGAATAGGCCGCTTCGTCTCGGATCGCGACGAATTCGGGCTTGAGCGCCCGCGCCACTCGCGCAAGCGCGGCGTGGTCGCGGCCGCCGGCCAGGGCGACGACCGAAAAACTCTCGGGATTGCGCTCGATGAGGTCGATCGTCGATTTGCCGATGGAGCCCGTTGCTCCGAGAATTACGAGGCGCCGGGGCGACCGCGCGCGACCGTCGGCCGATTTGTCATTCGGGTTCATGGTTCCTCACCAAAAAAAGACGCCAGCGGCGATCGAGGCGAGGCCATGCGCCGCCCCAAGGAGGGCGGCGAAAACGCTCGCGAAAATAAATCCGTCGAGCCGGTCCATGACGCCGCCGTGGCCGGGAATCAAATGGCTCGAGTCCTTGACCCCGAACCGGCGTTTAATCGAGCTTTCGGCGAGATCGCCGATCTGCGCCATCGCCGAAGCCGCGATGCTGACCAGAAACACAGGCAGGCTTCTGAAAGCGCCGGGAGCCGCCAAATGCGCCGCGGCCAGCCCAAGCAGGGCGCCGCTTAATGCGCCGGTCACGGTTCCAGACCAGGTTTTCCCGGCGGAAACGCGCGGCCAAAGCTTGGGGCCACCAATCAGGCGACCGCCGAAATAGGCGAAAACATCGGTGCCCCAGACCACGGCGAAAAGCCATGCGATCGAAAGCGGACCCGCCTCGGTCGAATCGCGCAGGACACTCACCGCCACCAAGAGCGATCCGGCGTAAACGACGCCGGACGCCGCCCAAAGCCGCACCCCCCGACCGCCCAGCACGCCCGCCAGCGCCGCCGCGCAGGGAATGACGGCCAAAGCCGCGAGCGTCGCTCCGCCATTAGCCAATGCGGCCGCGGCGGCTACTCCCGCGCCGCCGACCGCGACGCGGGCCAACCGGCGCTCGCCGCCGATAAGCCCTTGCCATTCCCAGTTGATCGCGACGGCCGCCGTCAGCCAAAAAACGACAAACAGGTCGCCGCCGACGACCAAGGTTCCGATGGCGAGTGCGACCAGCACCACGGCGGAAGCGACCCGAGGCCCGAGATCCGCGAAACCGCCGGATTTTTTTGTCCGCGGCCATTTTTCCTGGCGGGATTTTGGCGCCGACGTTCCGCCTTCGACCAGATCCGGCTCGTTCATGAACCGGTCTTTGCATTGCACGTGACGGGCTCAACCCGACCAAACCGGCGATCTCGATGGGCGTAATCGTCGATCGCGGATCTGAACGCAGCCTCGTCGAAATCCGGCCAGTTGATGGGCAGAAAGGAAAATTCCGCGTAGGCGGCCTGCCACAGCAGGAAATTGGACAAGCGCTGTTCCCCGGAGGTGCGGATGATCAGGTCCGGATCGGGGATATCGGCGGTGTGCAGACGCGCCGAGATTGTATCGGCGTCGATCTCGTCGGGCGAAAGACGCCCCGCCACCACCGCTTCGGCGATGGCGCGAGCCGCGGCGGCAATTTCCTGCCTTGCGCCATAATTGAACGCCACGACCAGGGTAAGCCCGGTGTTCTCCTCGGTCATCTGTTCCGCCTCGCGAAGCAGGGCCGCCACTTCGGCCACGAGATCGTCTCGCGCGCCGATGACCTGCACGCGAACGTTATTCGCGTCGAGTTCGGCGAGGTCGTTGCGGATGAAGCGGTGCAAAAGCCCCATGAGGCTCTGGACCTCCTCACGAGGGCGCGACCAGTTCTCCACGGAAAAGGAATAGACCGTAAGGTATTCGATTTCCATTTCGATCGCGGCCCGAACAGCCCGGCGCAACGCCTCCACGCCTCGTCGGTGACCCTCGAATCGCGGCAGTCCACGCTTGGCGGCCCAACGCCCATTGCCGTCCATGATGAGCGCTACGTGGCGCGGTACGGGGCGCAGAGCCGCTTCCCCATCAACCGAAGGGCCGCCCAACGCCAGGAAATCGCCATCCGCCATTTGCGTGTCCCAAACCGTGTTTTCAGTGTCGCATCTGAAGCGCAACCATTGATGGGAAGGAGTCGCCGGCCGCGACAAAGCGCGCGTTTCCCCCGGTCCGCCGCAGGGGTCAGATCTGCATGATTTCCTTTTCCTTGGCCGCGAGCAAGGCGTCTATTTCTTGAATAACCTCGTCGGTGGCTTTTTGAACCTCGGCCTCGTGGCGCTTTTCGTCGTCTTCGGGAATGGCGTGATCCTTCAACAGCCGTTTGAGCACGTCGAGGCCATCTCTCCGAACATGCCGCACAGACACTCTGCTCTCCTCGGCGTATTTATGCGCGACTTTCACAAGTTCCTTGCGTCGCTGCTCATTCAGCTCGGGAGTGCGGAGCCGGAGCGTTTGGCCCTCGGTGTTGGGGCTCAACCCCAGATTCGAGTCGCGAATGGCTCGCTCGACCGCGCCGACGAGGGCCTTGTCCCACACTTGGATGGAAATGAGCCGCGCTTCCGGGACGCTGATCGTGGCCACCTGGTTCAGCGGCGTCGATTGGCCGTAGGCGTCGACGTGAATCGGCTCCACCAGCGAGGCCGAGGCGCGGCCGGTGCGAAGCCCGCCGAATTCATGTTTCAATGTAGCTACCGCGCTTTGCATTCTGCGCTTCAGCTCTGCGAGGTCGAACGTCTGACTCATGATAAGAACAACCCAAGGCGTCTGGTTTCGATTAGCGACGGACATTAGACGATTTGCGCGCTAGATTCACAAAATTTCGAGATCCTAATTCTACTGCGTCACGAAGCGGCCTGGGGCCGGGCCAGCGCCCGACATTGCGAGCGCGAGCCGAAGCAATCCTTAAGCCTCGCCAGCCCCCCCTGGATTGCCACGCCTTCGGCTCGCAATGACGAAACCGCCGATAAATTCGTTCATGACGCAGTAGAACTAAACCCCTTCGGGAAGGAAAGCCCCCATCACTATGGCGCCACATAAGTGGCCCGCCCGGCTCCGCGCAAGGTGGCGGCGATGGCCCCCTCCTCTCGAATCGAGAAAACGACGATTGGGAGACCGTTCTCTCTGGCGAGCGCGAAGGCCGCCGTGTCCATCACGGCGAGATTCTTGGCGATCGCTTCGTCATGGGTCAGCGTGTCATAGCGTCGCGCCGAGGGATCCAGCTTGGGGTCCGCGGTGTAGACGCCGTCGACTTGCGTCGCCTTGAGCACCGCATCGGCCGATAATTCGGCGGCGCGAAGAACAGCTCCGGTGTCCGTCGTAAAGAAAGGGTTTCCGGTTCCGCCCGCGCAAATCACCACCCTGCCCTTGGCGAGATGGTGTAACGCGGCGCGACGCGAATATGATTCGCAAATCGACGGCATCGGAACGGCCGACAGCGTCCGCGCTTGCCGCCCCTGCGCCTCGATCGCCTGTTCAAGGGCGAGCCCGTTCATGATGGTCGCCAACATTCCGATCGCATCGGCGCGCGCGCGTTCGATTCCCTTGTCGGCTCCCTGAATGCCGCGGAAGAAATTTCCGCCGCCGACGACAACCCCGATCTCGACGCCCGTCGCCGCCGCATTGGCCAGATCGCGGGCGATGCGCGCCAGAACCGGCGCGTCGAGGCCGTGCTGGCTATCTCCCATCAGCGCCTCGCCGGACAGTTTGACGATCACTCGCTTCCATTGGTTCGCGGGCGTTGCCTTCGTCATGCCGTCCTCGTTCAATCGAGCGCGATAAAGCTCGCCCCCTCTTCTCATACAAAACGAAACGCCCGGGCCGCAAGCGGCTCCGGGCGAGTCGACGGTTGCCCCATGGGCTGAAAGAGCGCTGGCTCAACCCTTGACGGCGGCGGCCACTTCCGCGGCGAAATCGCCTGACGCCTTTTCGATGCCCTCGCCCAGCGCATAGCGAAGGAAACCCTTGATCGCGATAGGCGCTCCGGCCTTGCCTTCCGTCTCCTTGACCGCCTGAGCGACGGTTTTTCCGCCATGGTCGGGGTGGTTCGAAACTTGATCGGGCAGAAGAACCTCCTTGTAATAGGTCTTCAGGCCGGATTCGACGATCTTCTCCAGCACATTCGCTGGTTTACCGGCGTTTTTCTCGGCGAGCAGATTCTTTTCGCGTTCCACCGTGGCGGGATCGAGTTCTCCGGCGGCCATCGCCAGAGGATTTGCGGAGGCGACATGCATGGCGAGTTGGCGGGCCAGCGTGGCAAGCACTTCCTTGTCGCCCTTCGATTCGAGCGCGACGATAACGGCGATCTTGCCGAGACCGTCGGAGATCTGGCCGTGAACATAACGGCTGACCACGCCGTCGGTCACAGTCAGGCCCCCCACCCGGCGCAGCGTGAGGTTCTCGCCGATATTCGCAATCGCTGTGGTGATGGCCTCCGAAACGGAGCCGCCTGTCGGATAGGCCTCCTTGCCCAAGGCCTCGACATCGGTTTTACCGCTGGATAGAGCGACCCCGGAGACGTTGCGGACCAGCTTCTGGAACTCTTCGTTGCGCGCGACGAAATCCGTTTCCGAGTTGATTTCGACAACGACGCCAGACTTGTCGCCAAAAAGAGCGGCGACAAGCCCTTCGGCGGCGACGCGACCGGCTTTCTTGGCGGCCTTGGACAGTCCCTTCTTGCGCAGCCAGTCGATGGCGGCTTCCATTTCGCCGCTGCACTCCGCCAGCGCGGTTTTGCAATCCATCATGCCGGCGCCGGTGCTGTCGCGCAGTTCCTTGACAAGGGCGGCGGTAATCGTGGCCATGGTCAAATTCCTTTATTTGCTAGGCGCCTAGCTTGCGAACGCATCGCTTCGCGCGGCGCATATTCAAGAGGCGGCGCAACGAGAGCTGGCCGTCCTCGGCGGACTTTTTTGAAAAGAGCGCCGGCCCAAGCAGGACCGGCGCTCGACTGGTTTTCGTCAGGGCGCAAGTCCACGCCCGGAAACGCCGATCAGGCGGAAACGAGAGTGCGCGCGTGCTCCACCCAACTGTCGCGAGCGATGCGCCCGCCGAGCTTGAGATCGGCGTCCAACTTGGTCGCGTCCTCGGGCGTCAGCGCGGCGATTTGCCAATAATGGAACACGCCGCCGTCGTTCAGCTTCTTGACGATTTGCGGCCCAACGCCGGGGAGCTTCGCGAAATCGTCGGGAGCGCCGCGGGGAGCCGCGAGCAGTTCGAAGGCCTCGGCCGGGGTTTCCGAGGCGGCTTCACCCTGGAGCGCGACCTCGACCGGAGGCGCCTCCGCCTCGCCAAAATCGACTCCCGCCGCTCCTTGGCTGCGGGAAATGCCATCGATCGCGGCCCGGGCCACCAGATCGCAATAAAGAGCAATGGCTCGGCCAGCGTCATCGTTGCCCGGAATAGGATAAGTGACGCCATCGGGATCGCAATTGGTGTCGAGAATGGCGACCACGGGGATCTTGAGCCGGTTCGCCTCTTTGATGGCGAGGGCTTCCTTGTTGGTGTCGATGACGAAAATCAGATCGGGCGTGCCGCCCATGTCCTTAATGCCGCCGAGCGCCGTGTTCAGCTTGTCGCGCTCGCGGGTGAGCAACAGCCGCTCTTTCTTGGTCACGCCCGAGGCCCCGGCGCCCAGCATCTCTTCGAGCTTGCGCAGCCGTTGAATGGAGCCCGAAATCGTCTTCCAATTAGTCAGCGTGCCGCCGAGCCAGCGGGAGTTGATGTAATATTGCGCGCTACGTTTCGCCGCTTCCGCGATTTGCTCCTGCGCCTGCCGCTTCGTGCCGACGAGCAGGACGCGGCCGCCCTTCGCCACGGTGTCGGAAACGACTTTGAGCGCCTGGTGCAGAAGCGGAACCGTCTGCGCGAGATCGATGATATGAATGTTATTGCGGGCGCCGAAGATAAAGGGCGCCATCTTGGGGTTCCAGCGATGGGACTGATGGCCGAAATGGGCGCCTGCTTCGAGGAGACCGCGCATGGTGAAATCGGGTATCGACATTTCTTTCTCCGGTTGAACCTCGGCGAAAGAGTTTTGCGGCCGAATTCTCGGCCACCGGAACGACGTCTTGAAACAGCCGCCGTTTAGACTTTCGCCTGTGGAATGGGGGTTCTATATGTCAGACGCCATCCAAGAGCAAGGGTGCTTATTCCGCCTTTCGAATGGCCGCGCTCACGCCTCCTTGGCGACCGCGCTGGACGGAGAGGCCGTAGCGTCGGCTTCTCCGGTTGCTTCCAGGGAACGAGCAGCGAGATTGCAGGAGAAAATTTGCCGAACGCGCCTTTCCTCGGCATCGATGCGTTTAAGATCATGGCGCACCACGATAATAAAAGCGGCGAACACGCAGACGGAAAAAGACACGACCACCCAGTCCACGGCGCTCAGACCCAGGACATAACTCTCCTCGACCTGCCAACCCGCAACCTGCACCAGCGCCGGCCAGAGCGCCAACATGGCGCGAAATTCCGTCGCGCCCAGCCCGGCGTAGGAGAGTCGGTGCACGCCTTCGACCGTGATCCGAAGATAGGTGTACGAGCTCATCAATAAATAGAGTGAAAGCAGCATCAGGGCCGATGTCATCGTCAAATAGGGAGACAGGCCAAGACCGACAACCATCGCCGTTTGCGCGAACAGATCGCATGAATGTTCGAAAAGAAAACGATGCGGTCGCTGCTCCAGCCGACGCACCCGGGCGAGCAAACTGTCGATCGAGTCGCCAAACCAGTTGATGACAATGCCGCTGATAGCGACGGGGAGGAAAAGCGGCGACACATTGCAAAGAATTAAGCCGCCCCCCGCAATCAGACCTCCGCCGACGGACAGAAATGTGAGATCCGACGGCTTCGCCGTTCGGGGCAGCAAACGCACGAGGCGCTGGAGCAAAATGCGTTCGGGCCGGGCTAACAGACTGTTATTCAGGGTATTGTCCGCCAATGCGGTCCTCCTTTCGTGTCCAGCGTCTCCGGACGCTTCCTCCACCTTGCTGGAATGAGAAATACACCTACCAAGATGACCTCGCGCTGACCAGGCTTTCACCATAGTGGCCTATTCCAACAACGATAAGACATAAAATTTCTTAACCAAGCATTGCCCCTCGCACCCGACTAAGCCTTCTCCGTCGACAGGCCAGCGGAGAGCCGCACGAGTTTCGCAATCTCTTGGGGATCTCCGGGCGGATAACGACCGGTTTGAGGCGAATGAAGCGTGCCGCGCGCCGAGGGCTTGCCAATGAGCGGCTCCATTTTCTCGACCGCGCTTTCGATGGCGTCGGCCAAGGAGCTTATGTCCAATCGATCGAGGGACATGATGTCCCCGCACCTATTTCCGAGTCTTTTGCCGGCGAAATCATTAGCGATGGTCAGAAGGCCAGCCTCGGCCATCTCAAGCGGCGGATAGCTCGGATGCGGCGAAACCATCAGAGAGATCCCGACCGAGGAACGATTGAGATGATCGGCGTAACCTTCCAGCGTCGCCTTGCCGCCGATCACGGCGTTTTGCACAGGATAAACCAGCGCCGCCTCGAATTCCTCTCCCAGAAACACGATCCGCCAGCGGCTCGCGCGAATCGGGTCGCGCTGCTGCCAGCGGCAGAGGCTGGCGCAGATCAATTCAAAGGCGTTGCGCATGACCGCGGGTCGGCCATAGACGAGGATGATCCGCTCCTTCGGGGTCGGACGCAACATCGACGCCACTTTTTCATTAGTCTGGTATGGCAGGCAGAAAGCGGCCCGGAAGCTGTGCTTCGCCGTCATGACGTCGAAAAGTTCTTCCGAATTGATGACGGCGATGGTGTCTTCGGGATGCCGATAGGTCGCCTCGGCCATGACGAATTTGCTGCTCCAGCCATAGAAATTGGGTTCGTCGTCCTGAATGACGTAAACGAAAGGCCGCCGTCCCCCGAAAAATCTTCGACGCTCGCTCTCGAAGGCCAGCGAAAACTCCGCTGTCCACCACGCGGTGGCGATAAAAAGATCGCTGTCGCGCAAATCGAGCCGTCCGCCCTCGCGCTCGCTGGCGTCGACGATCGCATGCTGCAACTCGTCGACGCTCGCGGCGAAGGGCGCGGGGACAAAACCGGGAAAATTCGCATAGGCCGCGGATTCGATTTCCGCATCGGTGACGATGATTCTGCGATCGAAATCCTCGCCCAACGAATCGGCGATTTTCCTGAACAAATCGAGGGCGGTCGCCACGCCGCCGAAAGTTTGCTTGGGGTTGATCGTGGGAACGATGAGGTTTAGCCGCGGCCTCGCGCTGCGCGAGGGATAGACCGGTATCGGCCGGGTTTCCTTCACGAGGCGCGCGAATGGCGGCAATTCGATGTCGACGCTAGCGAGACAGGGCTGGTAGACCTTGAGCCTGTGCTGAAGGATGTCGGCGGGACGCCCCACGGGGAGAACAGTCCTTTGCATAGGGTAAAGGTCGCGACGAACAACCTTCAGCCATTCGAACCCTGCCGACTCGGCCGCCATAAGCACGCAGCGCTCGATCGCATGGGCGAGCGTGCCGTCGATCTGGCCGCGCTCCTCTGGAAAATCCGAATATTCAAGACCTATCTCCAACAGCGGCTTGATCGCCGCGCTGCGACCCCAGAACATGGAGCCGGAAGGAAACTCCAGCACGAGGTTCTTGTCGATGGAGACGCCCATGCGGCGCATCAAACCGCGAGCGAGATCATAATCATAACCCCAATTCAACACGCCACGCAGTTCGAAAAGGTGCTGAGGAAAAACGATGCCGAGGCGCGGATCGTCGAACAGGCTGAGATTGGAGGCCGCGATCTCGGGCGATCCAAACAAATTGTCGATGAGATAATCCCGCCAGCGGGCCAGCGGCTCGCCGCCATGGGGCGAGCGCTTGGTGTGGAGGTGGAGGAAAATCGCGTAACGATCGTAAATGTCGCGGAAACCGACAAATTTCGCGCCGATATCGCGGCCTCTGTTGGGAAAAAGCCGGATCTCGACGCTCCCCTTGGCCCAATTGGCCGTATCGGCGGAAACGCGGGCGGTTTTTTCCTCGCTGTCGCTCGAGAGAAACAAATCGACCCCGCAGGGAATATTTGTCAGCTTGTCCAAAATAAGCGGCAAGACCTCGGGATAAAAGACGTGTATCACCGCCGCGATGGGGCCGTTGAATTGGGGCTTGGGCTTGAAGGCGAAGGGCGTCTCGAGCGCGTAATCGACGTCGTTCACCGGGCGTCGCGAAGGCGCGACGCCATCCGGCTTGAGCAGTTCGTATGTGTAGTGATAGCGAATGGCCAAGGCTCTCGCCGCCGCGTTCACAGGATTGCGGCTCTTGCCCAGCGGCGGATCGTGTTCCGCCGCGATTTGCCGCAGCACCGCGCCGATTGCGACGCGCAAGCCTTGAGTCCTGACAAGTTCGGGGCCATCCCTAAAAATGTCTTTCGGCGCGAGAAACGCGCCCACCGGCGAGTCCACGATCTTGGCGAGTTCACGCATCGCCGCGCCGTAAAGAGCGACGACGCCTCTTTCGGACAAAATGATGTAACCATTACGCAGATGCCTGCGAACAGTCTGAAAAGTCGTCTCGGTCTTGTCCGAAGCCATCTTCACCAATCCGCTTTTCGCCCCGGCTCGCCAAGCGCCGACTCGCGCGAGATAACGAAATCGCGCCTCAACGAGGTTTTACCACCCACACGATGTTCCGGTAGTCGTTTTCGCCGCCTTTCGTGATAAATTATCCGCCGCGCGCAGGATCCTGCTTCACAAGACGGCGACAGAAAACAAGAGGCCATGTTTTTCCACATCGACGCGGACGAAGGACATAGAATCGTCGGCTGGCTAGCGCCAGAGGATCCGTCGATGACGCCAAGGGTTCTTGTTAAAATTCAGGATCAGGAAGAGTTCGAACTCGAAGCCGATATTTTTCGCGGCGAAGTCAAGGATATTGGCCTTCATGCGACCGGAATCGTCGGGTTCGAAATCACCAATTTGATTGTTCCCGATCTGGAGCGGATGGACGATGTCGAATTGTTCGAAGCGGAGCGGCGACTGCCAATCTTCCGACGCGCTCGGCCGGGCCGCTTCATCGAACGCAAAGTTTTCTTGTTCGATTGCTCTGTGATGCCGCAGCGCCATTTGGTGAATGCAGCGACGCGGCGCTTTGCTCTCGCTTACAGTTGCGTGGAACATTATTCGCCTGAAACCATAAACGTGCTGATCAACAACAAATCCTCTCCCTCGCTGTTTTTCACGGGGCGATCGAACTTCAACCGCCATGCGCAGCATTTGCGCAACGCGGGTTATGTGCTCGCCGCAATGTTGCGCGATCCGATTGAGGAAATGGCCGAGCGACTTCTTGTGTTGAAGCTGCTTTCGCGCCCAAACTCCAATCATCTACTCAAAACCTTCGTGACGGGCATTGAACCGCTCATCGATTTCGCCCGCGACCTCAGGGTCGATGATCCCAAGGCGGTGCTTTCCGCCTTTCGCAGTTGCACCGACGCTCAACGAATGGCGTTCGCCAGCCCGATGGTGAAAACTTTTGGATGCGGCGCGGACGAGCAACCGGATTGGCCGCATGTATCGCTCGCGTTGGAGAATCTCGCGTCGATGGATGTCGTCGGAACGACGGCGTCCTACGCTCTTTTCACCAGCCTGCTCAATGAAGCCTTGGGCGCGGAACTCATTCGCGAGGAAGCGCGCGAGACCTTTGGCGCGGTAAAGGAATTGGCGGGAGTTTTATCGCGTATCGGATTGGCCGCGGACCTCCTGGAGCACGACCTCGCTCTTTACGAGACGACAAAGGAATCCATCGTTTCCGCCGTCGAGGGCGAAGCGGAGGAACTGGCGCCGCGAGACACTCAGACCAATTGATCGGAAAACGCGGCGCCCGCGAGCATGAAAATCGCCCAAACGACGGCAAGTTCGATGAAAAGCAGCGCCGTGGAGACAAAGACTCTCGGAGTCGTTGGCGCTTCCGGCAATGTCGGAGCGACCACCACGACAAGATAGAGAACCTGCTTTTCGAGTTCCTGCCGGGCCTTCTGATATGAAGTCTGCGCTATCGCATAGAGCGTCTGCGCGAACTGCTCTTCAAGCTTCAACCGTTCATAGCCGGCGATCTGAGCCGAGAGGGCGTCATTTGTTTTGTCATTGGTGAGTTTGGCGCGGGCCTCGGCGATTTGCTTGTTGATTGTCGCCAGTTTCGAACGCTGGATGCGCTCGCTCGGCGAGTCGCCCGAGAGCGATCCGTTGAAGGTCGCCAGAGCGCTTTCAAGGTCGATTTTTTCCAGCGTGAGCTTTGCGATCACCTCCCCAATGCTTGTAGCCTTGGAGGTTGGGTCGATCAAAAGATTGGCGTTGCGGAACTGCAGCAACTTCTCGCGTGCGTCGGCCAATCGTTGGCTGCTGACGGAAACCTCCAGATCCGCCCGTTGCAAGGCGTCCTTGCGTCCACGCAGCGTGATCTCGTTGACCAGATTCTCGCTGAGCCTCACCAGGTCCCTGGCGAGATGAAGCGCGCTTTCGGGACTGTAGGCGTCGACCTGAATGGTCAATATGCCTGAAATGGTTTCGACGCTGGCGGACAAGTGCTTGTTCCAATATTTCCAAAGGTCCTCCATGTTCTCCCCACGGTCGAGCCGCGAGAAATAATCGATGTCGTCACCCGAATAGATGCGCTCGAAATAAGCGCGGCCGCCGATATCCGCGATCAGCGCCCGGCTCTTGAGGTAATTGAGGACAATAAAGGTGTCCTGAACGGTGCTTTTGGAGCCGCCCGAGAATTTGCTCAGCAACGACGACATCGTCGGAGCCTCGCCCGTCGTCGCGGTGACTTTCTGCTCGGGCGGGGCGCGCACGGTCAGGCGCATCTCAACAACGTAACCTTTTGATTCCCACAACAGCGAGTAAAGAAACATGAGGAGCGTCGGGAGAAGCACGAAGAAAATGAGGGTTTTTGCGCCGATCCCCATGCCCGAGGCCGCAGGTTGAAGCCTCTGACCCGCGGGCGAGGCCCCTCCCCCGACGGAAGGGAGGCGGGCGCGAATGACCGCGGGCAGCGATTTGGACAAATTCACGACGTCCCCCCGGCTCACGATGTTCCGAAGGCTGGTCGTCCAATTCCCGATTTTTCGGCTGATCTGCTTAATTTCCGTCATTCGCCCCGAAAGCTAACGCTGGCGGCTATCGCCCGTTGAAACCGCTGTCGGCCCCTTAAGTCGACTTTCCGCCGCGGTCGCGACTCCGCCAGCCATTTTTACTGCTGCTTTGTTGGTGCGCGCCCCATCTGAATCGAAGCGGCGACCAATCTCCGGCCGAACCATGACGCCATGGTGAACGCGGGAGACTTCTCACGCCAACGCCGGCGCATTGGCATATAACGACATTGCCGGATTAAAATAAGGATCGTTTCGAATTTTTCCTCGCCATTTGTCGATAAAATAAGATCGTTCTCCGGCGTAGGTCTTTTGCAGGCGGAAAGTGGCTCCGCCCCGGCTTGCGGATTGATGGTGCAGGAGAACCGCGCGCGTGTCGCAAATAGCCCGCCAGCCGGCCTCGGAAAGACGCAAGCAGAGGTCAATGTCATTGAGCTCTATCGGTAAATTTGTTGCGTCGAAGCCCGAAACCGCCTCGAACTTTCGCCGTTCCACCAAAATACAGGCTCCCGTGACGGCGGAAACTTCGTGGGGGAAAAGGTTCATGCCTTGCCAGCCCGGCTCCTCGCGAGACAGTTCAGCGCCAAAATGTCCCGCCACGCCGCCCATGCCAAGCACGACGCCGACATGCTGCACTCTGAAGTCAGGAAACAGCAGCTTCGCGCCCACCGCGCCGATGTCTGGACGCGCGGCGAATTCCAGCATCGATTCGATCCAGCCAGGAGAGAGGACAGTCGTGTCGTTATTCAAAAATAACAGATACTCGCCCTCGGCTTGTTCAGCGGCGCGATTGCATATCGCCGAAAAGTTGAAGGGACCCGGCGCGGGCAGCGCCCTCACCCGCCGATCGCGACTTATCGTCTCCTCAAGCAGTCGATGCGTGGCGGGCTCCACGCTGTCGTTGTCCACGACCAGCACCTCGAGGTTGGGATAGGACGTTCGATTAAGCAGGGAGTCGAGACAGGGACGGAGCAAATCGGCGCGATCCTTGGTCGGCACGATCACGCTGACGCGCGGCCTTGAACCATTGGGCAAGGTCGATGACGCCAATGCTTGACGCGAGTGGGACGACGACAAGCGAAAAAGGGTCCGCGCGACGCGGCCGACCGATGATATTTCCGCCCCATCCAGCAAGGAGCGGAGCAAATCCTCCGGCGCCTTCAGCAACAAGTCAGAGCGGCGCTCCAGCAAGGAGCCGCGGAACACGGCCGAACGGCCCACATAGCGCGAAAAGGCGAACAGCACGGGGCTCCACGCCGGCTTGAAGCAGGGCGTAATCCCGCCGTCGGGCGCGATTTCCGAGTGATCCGAGTAGACAATGCCTTCCTGCGGATTTCTCGCGAAATGCTCCACGAGACAGGCCAGACCATGCGGGAGGATTTCGTCGCCCGCGCGCAGGCTGCAAACCAGGTCGCCCGATAGGTCGGGCTCCCCTGCCCTGGCATCCATGAAACCTTGGCCCGCAAGCCCGCCCAGGTCCTGGCCGCCCGCCCCTTTGAGCGAAACGCGCCAGCGGGGATAAGTCTGGGCGCGGATCGCGCGAATGCTGGTCTCCGTCGCATCCGGAGCCGCGCCCTCGACATCTAGAACAAGAGTGACGACAGGACCGCTTGGCCAATCGCCGCGTGGCGCGTCGATTGCCTCATCGGGCCTCGCGCCCCTTTGCCTAAGCCAATGCGGATAGGCGGAGAGGCTCTCCCGTCCCAGCGCAAAACGCAAATTGAGATCGGCCTCTTCGTGCAGCCCGACCATCCGCGCCGACAAAGAGAAAAACATTCTCTTCGGGGAAGCCAGCGCCTTACGAAGCGAGACGCCCAGCGCGACCGGACCTATGGAGACAATTCGAAAATCGAATCGCCCTATCCGATCCGTCGGGCTGATCCAGACAGCCGAAAGATCTGGCGGAGCGCGACCAATCCAGACTGCGACGCCCTCGCAGGGCGCGGGAGCGAGCACGTCCTTATGTCCGCCGTCGCCTAACCAGAAGCGCAGGATCGGCCGAACCGGATCGTCATAGAGGCTGATGGCGTAGCGTATTTCGACCCATCGACCGGGACGAAAATCCTCAATTGAGGAGAGTCGCAACCAGGGCTCGGTCGACGTGGCCATTGGCCCACGATCGCCGATGACGACATCTCGCTCCGCGACAAGAGCTACGCTTTCTCGACACCCGCCGATTTTGGCTTCGCTTTTTGCGCTCATTATCTCTCGCATGAAGCGGCGGTCGGAAGCGCCTTCGCGCCGACTCGCCGCCAATGTATGGTCACGCCGACTTGCTGTCGCGGCCGGCGAAGAAAAGCGCCAGCGCCAGCGCCCCCGCGAGCGCCAGCAATACGAAGGGAAGCGTCCTGGTGGGCGCGCCGCCGACAGAGAAAGGAAAGCGCGCGACCCAGCGCTCGCCGCTTAAACCCTCGACCGTCACCACGCCGATATAATTGCCGGGATCGTCGAACCGATGCACGAAATTAAATGTGCCCTGCGGATAAATTTGCGGCGGCAGATAAGCCATTGTCTGGCCATCTACCGGGGACCCGTCAGCCGATTCTGCGCCCTCGCGCATGATGCGGAAATCGGTCTTCATCTGCCGCAGTTCGTCTTGGCCGTAATCGAAAACGAAAGTGGTTTCGCCAAGGCTGGGCGCGTCCTCGCAGAATTTCCGCCGCTGCGCGCCAAACTGATAACCGGAGAAATAGAAGAAATCAGGCCCGATCTTCAGGACGCATTGGTCTTGGTCATAGCCCAGGGCGCCGCGGGCGGCGGCCTTCCCGACCCCGCTGACGATTCCGAGAAAAATTGTCGACGCAGCTAGGCATACGACAAAATAGGCGCGAAGTTTCATCGGTTTGTCTCCTCGCTTCCGGCGGCTGTCCCCCGCCGGCTCTTGTTCTTGGCGAATATAACAAGCTCGGAGAAAGTCGGTAGCCACCGGATCAAGCTTCCGCGCGAAGCGGCCGCATCAGCAGTGAATCGATGGCGCCCTCGACGCTCAGCCGGTGCGAGAGGATCGCCGCGACCGCCTCGGCTATCGGCATTTCGATCTGGCGCTCTCGCGCTGCGTCGACCAGGGCGGAAGCGGTGTAGGCGCCTTCCGCGAGCTTGCCGTGACCGGCTTCCTGCGGCGTTTCCCCGCTGCCCAAAGCGTAGCCGAGCGCGAAATTTCGGGATTGAGCGGACCCGCAGGTAAGAATCAGATCCCCCAGACCCGACAGCCCCATCAGGGTTTCCTGACGGGCGCCCCAAGCGTCGCCGAGTCTGCGAAGCTCCGCGAAGCCTCGGGCGATCAGGGCCGCCTGCGCGCTCGCGCCCAGCGCCCGCCCCGCCGCCATGCCACAGGCGATGGCGAGCACGTTCTTGGCCGCCCCGCCAATTTCCACGCCCCGGAGGTCGGTGGTGCGGTAAAGCCGGAAAGTCTTGGTGGAGAGTTGCTCGCAGAGATGTTGCGCCAAGCTTTCCTCGGTCGCCGCCAGCGTCACCGCCGTCGGCAGTCCTTTGCAGACGTCGGTCGCAAAGCTCGGCCCGGACAGAACTGCGAGCGCCACGCGAGGCGCTTCTTCGATGACGGCCTCACTCATGAATTTGTGCGTGTCGCGCTCCATGCCCTTGGCGCAACTCACAAAGGCGGCGCCTTTGCGAAGAAAGGGGCGCGCGCGCCGCGCCACCGCCCGCATCGCCTGCGCCGGAACGACGCCAAGAACGATTTCGGCCTCAGACAATCCCGAAAGATCGTCGGTGGGCGCAACGGCGGGCGCCAGTGGGAGACCCGGCAAATGGCGCCGGTTCTCGCGGTCGCGCGTCAGCGCCGCGATATGGGTGGAGTCATGTCCCCACAGGGCCACCCGGTCGCGGCCGGTCGCGGCCACATTCGCGAGGGCGACGCCCCAAGCGCCGGCGCCGAGCACGAAAACCGAAGTGCGACTCATCTGGCTCCAATCCTCTGATTGTCGACGCGCATCCACAACCGCTCGAAGTTTTCCTCGAAGCCTTGCGCCAACTCCGGGCTTTCGATGACGATGAGGTCGTTGTCCTGATATTCCTCGCCGGAGACGCTGAAATTGGCGGACCCGCTCCTTAATATACGCCGATCGACCGCGAAAGATTTCATGTGCATGAGGTCGCGCGAACGGTGTTTTTGCCTCAATTCGACATTGGGCGTCGAGGCAATAGCCGAGACCGCGCTTTCGGAATGAGTCATCTCCTCGCCGTCCAGATATATGCGCACATGAACGCCCCGCGTGGCGGCGCGACTGAGAGCGCTCACCACGGCCCGGTCGCTCAAAACATAGGCGGCCATATCGATCGACGTTCTGGCCATGTCGATCAGTCGCGCGTCGATCGAGCCGATCTCTTCGCCTGGCCCATAATAGGCCCGCACGCCCGCGACAGAGGGCTCTCTTGAAAGCGGCCCGAAAGCCTGTGGCTGCGGCGTCATGGCGAACGCCGCAAAAGCGGCGGCGAAAAGCGGGCGCATCGCTCACGCCTTGCCGTGATGCGCGGCGCTGAAATTCGCGTCCAGCGGCCAGCGCGGGCGCGGAGCGAAGCCCAGGTCGTCCACGAGGCCCCGTTTGAAACGCTCAAGCCCAGCCCATGCGATCATCGCGCCATTGTCCGAGCAGAGTTCCGGCGCGGGCGAAACGAAACGCAATCCAGCCTCCGCGCAAAAGCGCGTCAGCGCCCGTCTTATCGCGCCATTGGCGCCGACGCCGCCGCCGATCACCAGCGCGTTCGGCCGACAATCCTCGTCCGCCAGCAGCCGAAGCGCGGAACGCGCGCGATCGACGACGACATCCACCACCGCTGCCTGAAACGAAGCCGCGAGATCTTTTTTGTCGGCCTCCGTCGGCTCCTCGCCGAGGCGCAGGAGTTCCTGCCGCACTGCGGTCTTGAGCCCCGAGAGCGAAAAGTCCGCGCCAGGACGGCCCAGCATCGGGCGCGGAAGGTTGAATCGCAGCGGGTCGCCTTCGCCGGCGAGCACCTCGATATGAGGTCCGCCCGGATAAGGCAGGCCCAACATTTTGCCCACCTTATCGAAAGCTTCGCCAATGGCGTCGTCGATCGTGGAGCCGAGGCGTTGATAATCTCCCACGCCCCGAATGGCGACGAGTTGGGTATGGCCGCCCGAGACGATCAGCGCCAGATATGGGAACTCCGTCCCCTCGGTCAGTCGCGCGGTCAGCGCATGGGCTTCGAGATGATTGACCGCGATGAACGGTTTCCCGGCGGCGAGCGCCAGCGCCTTGCCCGCGGTAAGACCAATCAAGATACCGCCGATCAAGCCCGGGCCGGCCGCGGCCGCCACGGCGTCGACGTCGTTTATATCGATTTGCGCGTCGGTGAGCGCGCGGGCGATCAGACGATCCAGCACCTCGATATGCGCGCGCGCGGCGATCTCCGGCACCACGCCGCCATAAGCGGCGTGCCGAGCTATCTGGCTCATAACCTCGTTTGAGAGGATTTTCCCGCCCGCCTCGCCGAGGCGTTCCTCCACCACGGCGGCCGCCGTTTCGTCGCAGGTCGTTTCAATGCCCAAAACGCGCATCCGGGTCCCCCCTCGCGCTTGGAAAGGCCCGACTCGGCGCCTGCGCGGTTCCGTCACAACCTATAGTCCGGGCAAAGAAGGAGGGAAATAGGGCGGGCGTTCAGCCACGCCTCGTCCCCGCCAGAGCGATCAGGGTCGCCACCAGCAAGGCCAGCCAGCCGTAAACAAAGGTTCCAGAGACGTCGCGCAGCCAACCGAAGGCAGGCGGCGCGAGAACGACCGCGATCTGGTTGATGGCCATGGCGAGACCGATCATGAAGCCGATCCGGCCTGGCGGCGCGGTTTCGCTGACCAAGGCGATCCAAGGGCCATACCAGCCGAAGCCAAAGAATCCGAGCCACAGAGCCAGCGCCAGCAAAAGGGCCGGGGATGGCGCGTCGAGCATCATATCGGCGCCGATTCCGGCAATCAAAGCAACCATGCTGATTTGCAGGGGCAGATAGCGCCCGCTGGCGCAGTGATCGCTCCAATAGGCCAGTGCGACGCGGCCAAAGGCGCCGGCGGCCTGGGCCGCGAAAAGCATTTCGATTGCAACTTCCGTCGGCAGGCCAAAGCGGTCGCGAAAGTCGAGGGGAAGATAGACGCTAAAAGCGAATTGAAGCGAAACCAGCGTGACGCCGGGCCAGACGATGCGCGCCATTCCGGGCAGGCGGAACAAGGCCCGCCGCTCGGTCAAGGATGCAAATACGCGACGGGGCGCCACGCCGTCCAAGGGCGCCCGGTAAAAGGCGGCGAAGATGAGACCACCCAAAAGCGCAGCGAACGCGCCAAGAACGAATGCGCCCCGCCAACCATGAAGTTCGGCCGCCTTGGGCAGAAGCAAGGTCGCCAGCGCCGCTCCCAGCGGCAGTCCCGCCTGCCTTATGCCCATGGCGAGACCGCGCTGGTTGGGCGCGAACCATGACGCCACCGCCTTGCCGCCGCCGGGTTGCACGGTGGAGTAACCGATGCTGGCGACGACGAGAAAAAACAGCAGCGCGCCGTAACTCCCCGCCCGCGAGGCCGCGAAAATAGAGGCCGCGACCATGGTTGCGCCGAGGCCTACGATCAGGCGTTCGCCGAAGCGGTCGAGCAGGGCGCCGGCGACAAGCAGCCCCCCGATCGGCGCAAGCTGCGCCGCCGAAACCATCAGGCCCAGTTCGGCGGCGCTCAGTCCGATTGCTTGCTGCATTTGCGGGCCGAGCGCCCCGAGTCCCTGCATGAGAAAACAGCCCAAAACCTGCGCCGAGGTCGCGAGCGCGAGCGCGGTCCAGCGGTAGGGGTCCGCGCGGGTCGCAATGGCATGGGTTTCCGTCACATGATTTCCTTTAGCCTGTCGTCACGACGCAAAAGTCGCGCCTTCTTATCGCTTGCCGAGAGCGTCGTTACTCCTATAGTCGCGCCCTATCGGGTCGCCAAAACGGATGTTGCATGACCACCCCTCATCTTCGCATAGGCACGCGCGGCAGCCCGCTGGCGCTGGCGCAAACGCATCAGACCCGCGCCGTTTTGGCGCGGGCGCTCGGAATCGCCGAGGATAACATCGTGATCGATGTGATCCGCACCACGGGCGACGTCATTCAGGATCGCGCGCTCGCCGAAGCCGGCGGCAAGGGACTCTTCACAAAAGAACTGGACGCGGCGCTGATCGCGGGCGCGATTGATCTCGCCGTGCACTCCTCCAAGGATTTACCAACCCACCTGCCGACCGAAATCATCGTCGCCGGATATCTTGCGCGCGAGGACGTTCGCGATGTTTTTATCGGGCGCGGCGGGCTGAAACTGGCCGATCTTCCGCAGGGCTCGACCGTCGGCACGGCTTCGCTTCGGCGCGCGGCTCAGGTCAAGCGCCTTAGGCCCGATGTAAAAACCGAACTTCTGCGCGGCAATGTCGAGACCCGGCTGAGAAAAATCGAGACCGGAGAGTTCGACGGAACCCTGCTCGCGCTCGCCGGCCTCAAACGGCTCGGTCTCGCGGCGCGCGCCACTGAACTACTGCCGATCGAACATTTTCTCCCTGCCGCTGGCCAGGGCGCGATCGGGATCACCTGCCGGGCCGACGACGCCCGGACTCGCGCCGCGCTCAGTCCTGTGTTGGACGAGGCGACCGGCTTCGCCCTCTCCGCCGAACGGTCCTTCCTCGCCGTGCTCGACGGCTCCTGCCGCACTCCCATTGCGGCCTATGCGCGACTGGACGGCAAGGAGTTGATCTTTTCCGGCGAAGTTTTGCGCAGCGACGGCGGCGAGGTTTTCGCGGCGCGCCGCAGCGGACATCCGGTCGACGCCGCCTTGATCGGCTATCACGCGGGCCACGACATTCTGCGCCGCCTGCCGCATGGCGTCGCGGGGCTGGCTTGAAACCCGTCCTCGTCCTTCGTGCGCGCGAGGACGCCGCGCGCACTGCGGCGAGGTTGCGGGAGATGGGTTTCGACGCGCTGCTATCGCCGGTGCTGGAGTTCGCGCATTGCGAAGCGTCGTTGCCCAACGAGTCTTTCGACGCCGTTCTCGCCACCAGCGCCAAGGGCGTCGAGCATCTGCCTCCTAACCAAAATCTGCGGGAGACGCCGCTCCACGCCGTCGGCGCGCGCACGGCGAAGGCCGCCGAAAAACAGGGTTGGCGGACCTATCTTCTCGCGGGAAGATCCGCCGCGCTGCTGGCCCTCGTCAAAGCTCGCTATAGAACGCCCGCTCGCTTTCTCTATCTTGCCGGACGCGACCGCAAGGACGATCTTGAAAAAGGTCTGCGCGCCGCGGGGCATGACGTCATTGTCCTGGAGACTTACGAGGCCAAGGCGACGCAGGCGCTTCGGCCGGAAGCAATCAGGGCTATCGCCAATGGCGGGATCGCCGCCGTATTGCATTACTCCCGCCGGAGCGCGGAGATTTTTGGGGAGCTTGCGCGCAAGGCGGGCGTGGCGGAAGCATTGCGCGCGATCCCGCAGCTCGCGCTATCCGCCGATGTCGCTCTATCGCTCGAGCGCGAATTGGGCGTTAAGCCCTTCGTCGCCGCAACGCCGGGGGAGAATGAATTGCTGCTGCTGCTGCATAAGTTCTAGAGCAAAATCCGAAAAAGTTGATAGATTTTTTCGACTAGATTTTGCTCCAGCTTTTTGAATCTGGAGCGATTTCTTAATCGACCAGACGATTCCGTCCGGTCGGAAAGCACTAGTCGCCCTGCCCCGCCAGCGCGTATCCGATCAGCAGGAGCACGGGCCCATCGAGGCTCTCCTGCGCCACCTTGCCGGGCAAGTCGGCGATTGTTCCACGTATTATTCGTTGTCGCGACGTGCTCGCGCGCTCGATCAAAAAGGCGGGCGTGGTCGGATCGGCGCCCTCGGCGACGAGCCGTTTCGACAATTCCGGCAAAGTGCGATTACCCATGTAGACAGCGGTCGTCGCGCCCGGGTCGACAAGCGCGCCCCAATCGAAATCATCCGGAAAGGCGCCGTCCCTGCTATGCGCGGTGATGAATTGCACCCGGCGCGCGGTCTCGCGACTAGTCAGGGAGGCGCCCAGCGCCGCCGCCCCCGCCAGCGCCGCCGTGACGCCCGGCACGACCTCGACGTCGAAACCCGCCGCCCGGATGGCGCTGATTTCCTCATTGGCGCGCCCAAAAATCATGGGGTCGCCGCCCTTCAGGCGCACCACGTTCTTGCCTTCGCTGGCGAGTTTCACCAGCAAAGAAGTTATCTCTTGCTGTTGAACCGAGGGCGCGTAGCCACGCTTTCCGACGTTGATGCGCGTCGCCTCGCGCCGCGCGAAATCGAGAACGCTCGCCGGAACGAGGTCGTCGAACAGCACGACGTCGGCTCCCGCCAGCACGCGCAAGCCTTTCAGCGTCAAGAGTTCCGGGTCTCCGGGGCCGGCTCCGACCAGCGTCACCCGTCCGCGCGACGGCGCGTCAAAATCCGCGCGGGTCTCCGCGAGCAGCGCATCGCGGTCTTCTTCCTTTGGCTCGCGCGCGATTTGATCGAAAGCCAGGCGGGCGAAACGACGCCAGAAATCGCGACGCGCCAAAAAATCCAGGCCCGAGGCCAACACTTGCGGCCGCCACGCTTTCGCCGCGCAGGCCCATGCCGCAAAGGCGGCGGGCGCCAGCGCTTCGATCCTTCCCCTCACCGCTTGGGCGAACACCGGCGACGCGCCGCCCGTCGATACGCCAATGACAAGCGGCGAGCGATTGACGATGGCGCCCATGATAAAATCGCTCGTCGCGGGACGGTCGGCGAGATTTATCGGCACGCCGGCGGCCTTCGCCATGCGGCGAATTTCTTCAGCCTTGGCGTCGTCGAACACCGCGCCAAGAACCATTGCCGCGTCTTCAAAGTCGGCGGGCGCGGGATCTCGTGGAACAAGTCGGACGTTGGCCCGCGCTCCCTCGATATCGCGCATTTTCTTGCAGGGTTCGAGGCAGAACACGGCAACCTCGGCGCCAGCGGCGGCGGCGAGGTCGGCCTTCCAGGCGGCGCCCTCCGAACCGCCGACGACGATCGCTTTCCGTCCCTTAAGGTCGAAAAACACCGGGAGCGTTTCCAGCGGCGCCATGAGATCGGATGAAATTTCGTCGGGCTTGCGTGTCAATTTGGCTCGTCCAGTCGCTCGCGACAAAGCTCCTAATTCTGCTGAGTCACAAGACGAATCTCAGGAAAGGAGAGTCGTCATTGCAAGCGAAGCAATCCAGGACGTCGTGGGACGCTTCTTCGGCGCGCCTTTCGCGGGCATGACGAGCCAAAGTCGATCCGTCCCGCTGGATTACTTCGCTTCGCTCGCAATGACGCCCCTGATCTCCCAGGTTGCCGATATGTGACGTCATAGAATTAAAGCCTCAAGCTGCGTGGCGCAAAGAAAAAGCGGCCCGCGAGGGCCGCCTCCGTATTCCAGCGGATTTGGAAGAATTACTTCTTTTTTCCGTCGGCGTCGAATTGGGAGATATAGGCCCATACATTGTCCTCGTCGGGCTCGCTGGCGAGACCCTGGAACACCATCTTAGTGCCGGGCACCTTCGCCTTCGGGCTCTTGATGAATTCCTTGAACGAGGCGGCGTCCCAGGTGATTCCGGAACCCTTCATCGCGTCCGAGTAGTTATAGCCCTCGACGGAGCCAGCCTTGCGGCCGTCGATTCCGTTCAATTCCGGCGCGATGGCGTTCTTGGCGCCTTCGCCGATCCGATGGCACGCCTTACATTTGGCGAAAACCTTCTCGCCAGCGGCCGCGTCGCCAGCGGCGGAAGCCGTGCCGGCCATGGCGACGAATGCGGCGCCAGCCAGGAACGTCATCAGCGAAATAGACTTCATCCTCGTTACCTTTCCTCGTCGCGGCCGTCACAACGGCGACCGTCGTTATAATTTCGGGCGGCAAGATTTCTGCTGCGCACTGAACCAGCCCTCACAAGGGCCAAAACTATATCGGCGCGGTCCAAGACACAATATCCCCCAGCGATAAAGCTGGTCTTCGGGCGCGCCCAATCAGCCGACACGGCGCAACGTCAGATTTATGCGCGCGACGCCGGCGGGAAGGTCGATAAAGCCGTGGTTGGCTGCGAACTTCGGCAGGATGCGGTCGACGCCATGAAAGCGCGTCCGCGACTCCCCTCCAAGCGTCAAGGCGTCGCCTGAAGAGAGAACGAAAGAAATCGTGGGGTCGCCGCGCTTCGCGCCGCCGATTCGGAATAGACAATCCGCGCCGAGGGAAAAAGAGACGATCGGCGCCGAAAAATCCTTCTCGTCGCGGTCTTGGTGGAGCCCCATTCGGGACTGGGGGCCATAGACATTGATCAGGCAGGCCTCCGGCGGCTTTGGATAGTCGGCGAGACGCTCCCACGCCTCCAGGAGAATTGGGGGAATTGGCGGCCAAGGCTCGCCCGTGAGGGGATGTCGGGGCTCGTAGCGATAGCCCTTCTCTTTGTCGCTCATCCAGCCGAGCGGCCCGCAATTCGTCATACGCACCGACATCGGGGCGCCGGTCCTGGGCATGGTGGAGGTGAAGAGCGGCGCGCGCGCGATAATCTCTGAAATTTCACGCGCGAGGGTTTCCCGAGCCGCCGGATCGAAAAAGCCGCGGCGAAGCTCGACGCCGGCGGGAAGTTCGGGCGCGGAGGTCGTGACGGAGTCCCTTTCGCTTAGGATCGAGCGGTTTTAGTCCAGCACGGCCTTCGACGCCACGGTTGAATCCGCGTTCAGCGTGTAGATGACCGGCACCCCGGTCGCGAGCTCCAGGCTCGGGATGCTCTCCGGCGTCATCTGGTCCAGCACCATCGCGAGAGCGCGCAACGAATTGCCATGGGCCGCGACCAGCACGCGCTCGCCGCGCAACACCGGCGGAAGTATGCGTTGACAATAGAACGGGATGACCCTCGCCACGGTGTCCTTGAGGCTTTCGCCGCCGGGCGGCGCTATGTCGTAGGAGCGGCGCCAAAGGCGCACCTGCTCCTCGCCCCATTTATCCCGCGCCTCGTCCTTGTTCAGCCCCGAAAGATCTCCGTAATGGCGTTCGTTGAGCGCCCGATCCTTGATCGTCGGCACGTTGGATTGGCCTAACTCCTCCAGGATGAGCTCCAGCGTATGCTGGGCGCGCAGAAGCGCGGAAGTAAAGGCGGCGCTGAACAGGATGTCGCGTTTGCGCAACTCACGCCCGGCGCGACGCGCTTCTTCGACGCCCAGCGGCGTGAGATCGGGATTTTTCCAGCCCGTGAAGAGATTCTCGGCATTCCATTCGCTTTGGCCATGACGAACGAGGACGAGGGTGCGATTCATGCCTGCGGGATCCTCATTGCGTCAGTCGTCGGAGAGGCCGAGAACATCGGCCATGGAATATAGTCCGGGCGGGCGGCCCCGGGTCCATAGCGCGGCGGCGAGCGCGCCCCGCGCAAAAATGCCGCGCTCCTCGGCCCGATGCGAAAACTCGATGCGTTCTCCCGCGCCCGCGAAGATCACCGTGTGATCGCCGATCACGCTGCCGCCGCGCAGGCTAGCAAAGCCGATGTCCCCCGGCTTGCGTGGGCCGGTGACGCCGTCGCGGCCTCGCGCGCTATGCGCCCCAAGCTCAATGCCCCTGCCCCGCGCAACGGCCTCGCC
Organism: Methylocystis sp. KS32; assembly: GCA_002862095.1. GTDB lineage: Bacteria > Pseudomonadota > Alphaproteobacteria > Rhizobiales > Beijerinckiaceae > Methylocystis. The sequence continues at coordinate 364,197 of PHSQ01000002.1, forward strand.
GAGCAACAGCGCGGTGCCGGAAGGGGCGTCGACCTTCTTCGCGTGGTGCATTTCAACGATTTCGGCGTCCCAGGCGGGGCCAAGCGCCCGCGCCGCCCTTTTCACCAGCACAGCGAGAAGGTTCACGCCCAGGCTCATATTGCCCGAGCGAACGATCGCGATTTTATTCGCGGCTTCTGCGATGGAAGCAAGACACCGAGGGGGAAGACCCGTCGTTCCGATTACATGCGCGACGCCCATTTCCGCGCAGAGCGCCGAAAGTTTCATGGTGGACTCTGGCGACGAGAAATCTATGAGAACGTCGCTCTCGGCGAGAACAGCGCGCGGATCGTCGCTTACGACCACGCCATTCGCGGCGGCGCCCACCAGCAATCCGGAGTCGACGCCGACATTCGCGGAGCCCGAAACTTCCAGCGCTCCGGCCAGGCGCACGCCCAGAGTGTCAGGTATCGTTTGCACCAGCATCCGGCCCATACGGCCGGCGGCGCCGACCACAGTCAACCGTAAGTCATTCATGGTTTCCGACCTCTATCCCGGCTTACGGTCGCGCAAGAGTGAGTTCGCACGCCGCTTCTTGCCGATTCGGAGCGCGTCGCAAAAAATCTATACAATCGGTCGCCCCGGAAGAGAAGCGGCCCCATTGTCGCGTGGAGGGGGAGTAAACCCATCTGCTCGGGCAGGTTTCCTCGCCGCGCCTCGGCATTGGGCGCGGCCGCGCCATGCTTCATTTCGGTTTGGGCCGGAAGGTCTTTACATGCGACGGATCGGTGTCGATCCAGGCCGCCCCGAGCAGGTCCAGACAATAGGGAACCGCAGGCATCACGGCGTTCAGGCAAAGCTCGATCGCCGACGGCTTTCCGGGCAGATTAATGATCAGACATTTGTCCCGATGCGCGGCGAGCTGGCGCGAAAGTATCGCCGTGGGAACCTGCTCCAGCGAGACCTTCCGCATCAATTCGCCGAAGCCCGGCAGCTCTCTCGGAGCGGCGGCCAGAGTCGCCTCGGGCGTCAAATCGCGAGGAGACGGCCCCGTGCCCCCCGTGGTGACAATTAGATCGCATCCGACATTATCCGCAAGATCGATCAGGGCGTCCCGCACGCTTTCGAATCCGTCCGGGATGACCCGTCGCTGCATGTGGAAAGGCGTGGTCAGCACCCTGCGAAAATAGGTCTCGATGGCGGGACCGCTCTCGTCCGCGTAGACCCCGGCGCTCGCGCGATCCGAGGCTGTGAGAACGCCAATAACGGCTGCTTTCGAGGTGGTCGTCATCCTCTCTCCTTTCCGCTCGATCGGTCTACTCGACGGCTTTAAGAGCGCGCCCCCACGACATTCGTCAACCCAAAACGCCAAGTTTTAGGCCGACCCAATACTTACCAGCTTAGTATAGATTTATTCAACTATTATTGACGCATACTTTGCGCTAAAATAAACCAGTCTGGTTGAGAGCGTTCCATGAATTACCGATCAACGACGGATGCCCTTGAATAACGTCTCCAAAAATAGCCTATGTCGACACATAAATTGCAGCTTATCGCATTCGAGACTCCATATATCGCTGCGAAATATGATATTTTTTGCTCCCATTATTTCGTCACATTTAATTTATAATCAAAGCATGCAACATCAACCAACGGAGCATGACACATCCGCCACAGCGTCTCCATAACTATGGAGAATTAAACGCGTAATGTTGAAAAGGGTAAAGCATGAAGAGAGTAATACGTTTTGCTTTCATGATTGGACTTATGGCCATGCCGGCTCAAGCACGAGCCGATGTCGTCAGCGACTTTCTCGACAGCGTTTTCGCAAACAAATCGAGTCAAGTTTCCGCCTCCAGCGCAAGCCGCGGACGGCGCCACGCGCGGACACAACGCCACTGGGTCTATGGATCGGGGGCCGGGAATGCCTCGCACGGCCGAAGTTTCTCGGCCTTAACGTCGTGGTATGGAGGCGGTTCGCGCGCCTATGAACCGAATTCCCATACCGCGAGCGGGGAGCGCTTCAACAAATGGGGCCTAACCGCGGCGCACCGGACCCTGCCCCTTGGGACTCGGCTGCTTCTGAGCCATGCCGGACGAACATGCGTCGTGCGCGTCAACGACCGCGGCCCCGCGGCCTGGACAGGCCGCAGCCTCGACGTCTCCCGCGGCGCGGCGGCGCAACTCGGCCTCATTCAAAGCGGCTCGGGCCGCGTCAATGTGACGGTGCTCGCCAGTCGCTAGCGCGCTTATCGACCAGACGGAATCGTCTGGTCGATAATTCTACTGCGTCACGAAGCGGCCTGGGGCCGGGCCAGCGCCCGTCATTGCGAGCGCAGCGAAACAATCCTTAAGCCGCGCCAGCCCCCTGGATTGCCACGCCTTCGGCTCGCAATGACGAAACCGCCGACAAATTCGTTCAGGACGCAGTAGAATTAGAGCGCTTTCCGACCAGACGGAATCGTCTGGTCGATTAAGAAATCGCTCCAGATTCAAAAAGCGGGAGCAAAATCCAATCGAAAAAGTCTATCAACTTTTTCGGATTTTGCTCTAATTCTACTGCGTCACGAAGCGGCCTGGGGCCGGGCCAGCGCCCGTCATTGCGAGCGCAGCGAAGCAATCCTTAAGCCGCGCCAGCCCCCTGGATGAGGCTTATCCCGTTGACTCAGGTGACTCTCACAGGGGGGTTGGCGAACGATTTGACGACCGTAGAGGATGATCGATATCCTTGGTCGAAAAGAGAGAACGCTGCCCGCGCGCGCGGCCTCCCGTGGTGGTCTCAAGCCGGCCTGAACGCGGGAAAAACCCCGAACGAACTCAGGCGCCCACGACGAGCACATGGACCAGCGGCTTCTTGCCCCAACACGCGAAGATGGCGGCGCGCACGGCCTTCTCGATCGCGGTGGCGACGGAATCGAAGTCGCGGCGGCGCGGTCGGGAAAGACCGTCGAAAGTTTTGAACACCGCCTCGTCGATTACGTCCGCCATGTCGGCGTTGTCTTTCCCGCGCTTGGGGAGCCCTGCGAAAACGATGTCGGGGTCGCCGACCATGTCGCCTTGCTTGCCAATACACACGGCGATTGAAACGACGCCCGCGAATGCAAGCTTCACCCGCTCGCGCACGGCCCCTTCATTTTCGGAGATCAGAACGTCCCCATCCTTGAGGACTCTCCCTGCGGGAGCCTTTCCGATCACCGCGGGCGCGCCGGGAGCGAGGCGAACCACGTCGCCATTGCGCGCCGAAACGACTTGCCTCACCCCATGAGCGCGGGCGAAGGCGGCGTGAAAGGTGAGGTGATGGGCTTCTCCATGCGCCGGAATCGCAGCCTGCGGACGAATCCACTCATACATCCGAGCCACTTCGCCTCGGCGAGGATGCCCCGAACAATGCACCAAATGATCATGGTCGGTGATGACCTCGACGCCGAGATCGCAAAGCTTGTTGATGACGCGCTGAACCTCGCGGAGGTTTCCCGGAATCGCGCGAGAGGAAAATATGACCCGGTCTCCCGAAACGAGTTTAATGGCGGGATGCTCGCCTTCCGCCGCCCGCGCCATCGCCGCCCGCGCCTCGCCTTGACTGCCCGTCGCGACGACGACCACTTTGTTGCGCGGCAAAGCCGCGAGATGATCGAGCGAGAGGAATGCCGGAACACCGTCGAGATAGCCGCATTCGCGCGCGCATTCGATGGCGCGGTCAAGCGCGCGCCCAGCGACGATCACGCTCCTCCCGCAAGCTTGCGCCGCCTCGGCGATCGAACGAATCCGCGCGATATTGGAGGCGAAGGTCGTCACGAGAACGCGCCCGGTCGCTTCGGCCACCAAGGCGCGTAGAGTCCGAGCGACATCGCTTTCCGAAAAACTGTCGCCATCCCGCAAAATATTGGTGGAGTCGCAGATCAGCGCCGTGACGCCCTCGTCGCCAATGGCGCGCAGCCGCGCTTCATCGATCCTGTGGCCGACCACCGGATCAGGGTCGATCTTCCAGTCGCCCGTGTGGAGCGCCAGCCCCGCCGGGGTACGGATCGCCAGAGCGCAGGCCTCGGGAATCGAATGGGCGACCGCGATATATTCAATGCTGAACGGCCCAAGATTGACCACCGAGCCCGGACCGACGCGCGTAATCTCTATCTTCGGGGCGCCCGGCTCCGACAGGCGACGGGTTTCAATGAGGCCCGCGGCGAACGGCGTCGCGAAGACCGGACACCGCAGCTTTGGCCATAGCGCCGCCAGCGCGCCGATATGGTCCTCGTGCGCATGGGTGATCATGAGCCCCATGAGGTCGCGCCGGATCTTCTCCACAAATGAGACATCGGGCAGAACCAGATCGACGCCGGGAAGCTCCGGCCCCGGAAAAGTCAGACCGCAGTCCACCATCAACCATTTGCGCGCGCGCGGCGAGCCGTAGCCATAGAGCGCCGCATTCATTCCAATTTCGCCTAAACCGCCGAGAGGCGCGAAAACGAAGTCGCTCTCGTCCGTCGTCATGAAATCCCACCCGATGACTGAGAACAGCCCGCCTGCCCCAAGAAGACGTCGCCAGCGTCGATGACGCATTGGCCGTCTTTGGTCTCCAAGATCAGCCGACCCGAAGCATCTATAGTCTTGAACCGTCCGCGCAGGCTCTCGCCTCGCGCGCCGCCGATTCTGATCTCGCCGCCAACACCGGCGGCGTCCTCAAGCCACATCTCGCGAATGGCGCCAAATCCCTCACCGCCGGCCCAGAGATCCAGAAATGCGACGAATTTCTCGGAAAGACTTTTGAACAGCGCTTCGGCGGAAGGCGCTTGGGGCTCGACAGCTTGCAGCGCCTGGGCGGGATATGGCAAATTTTCTGGGGCGCTCACGCAATTCACGCCCACGCCAATGATGGTGACGAGTTGGCTGGACCAGCGAAGATCGCCCGTCGGAATCGACGCCCCTTCGAGGAGGACGCCGCCCAGCTTTGCGCCGTCGAGCAGAAGGTCATTGGGCCATTTGAGCGCAATCCGCTTACCCAGCTCTGTCAGTCCTCTCAAGGCGGCTACCGCCGCGAGGCCCGCGACGAAGCCCAATTGCGGCGCCTTCGAGGGTTCCACGCCCTCGGAATAAACAAGGCTCGCGTGCAGATTTCCTTCCGATGAGATCCAGCTCCGACCGAGCCGGCCCCTGCCCCTCGTCTGACGCCGCGCCACCACCCAAAGCGGGCCGCCTTCTCCCGAGGCCGCCAGCCGCTTGCCCTCTTCATTGGTGGAATCCACTTCGTCGAGAGCAAGCAGCCCGACTCCGCGCGCACGCGCTTCTTCGCCAAGCTCCCAGCTCATGGCGATATCAAAACAGCGACTTCGCGGCGGCGGAAGCCGCATCCATCAGCGGAGCCGGATACACCCAGAAGAAGAGCAGAAAGATCGTGGAAAGCGCTAGAATTCCCCCAACGGTTCTTGAAGAGGGATCGAAAACCGGCGCGGGTTCGTCGAAATACATCACCTTCACGATCCGCAAATAATAGAAGGCGCCCACGGCGCTGGCGAGAACGCCAATCACGGCGAGCGGATAAAGTCCGGCCTGAACCGCCGGCAGCAGCACGTAATATTTAGCGAAGAAGCCGCCGAGAGGAGGAATGCCCGCGAGAGAGAACATCAACATCGCCAGGAAAAAGGCGGTCGCGCTCCTGCTCCGGGAAAGACCGGCGAGATCGCTGATATTCTCGACGGGCTTGCCGTCGACGCGCATGGTTAGGATCGCAGCGAAAGCCCCCAAGGTCATCGCCGAATACATGACGAGGTAGATCGCTATGCCCCTGACGCCCTCCTCGCTGGCGGCGGCGAGGCCGATCAGCACGAAACCCATGTGGCCGATGGATGAATAGGCCATCAGGCGCTTGATATTGGTCTGTCCGATCGCGGCGAAAGCGCCCAGCAAGGTCGAGACGATGGCCAGAAAGACCACAATCTGCCGCCACTGGCTCGTCATGGCGGGGAACGCCGTCAATGTCACACGAACCATGATCGCTACCGCGGCCACCTTGGCCGAAGAGGCGAAGAAAGCGCTCACAGGAGTCGGCGCGCCTTCGTAAACGTCGGGCGTCCACATATGGAAAGGGGCCGCGGACATTTTGAAGGCCAGTCCCGCGAGCACGAAAACCAACCCGAACACCACCCCAATCGGAGCGGAGCCGGAGACCACCGCTGCAATGCCGGTGAAGGAAATCGTTCCCGCGAAGCCATAGAGCAAGGACGCGCCATAGAGCATCATGCCAGAGGAAAGCGCGCCGAGAACGAAATATTTCAGGCCCGCCTCCGAGGCGCGAACATCGTCGCGCGCAAAGGCCGCGACGACGTAAAGCGCGAGCGACATGAGCTCCAGCCCGAGATAAAGAGCGATGAGATTGTCCGCCGAAATCAGCAGAAGCATTCCCAGGGTCGCGAGCAGAATGAGGATAGGGTACTCGAACTTGTCCAGATGCGCGCGACGCATGAAGTCCGTCGATAAAAGGATTGTAACCATCGACGCGACGAGCGTCACCACTTTCACGAAGCGAGAGAAGGCGTCGTCGACATAGGCGCCGTCGAAAACACTCGCGTCGGAATGGCTGGACAGCACGATGGCCAGCAAGGCCAGCCCCATCACGCCCACGGCGGACTCTGACACCAAGGCATTGGCGCGTTCGCCCCGCCATGCGCCTATCAGGATAAGCGCCAGGACGCCGGCGGCGAGAATGACTTCCGGCAGGAAGTGGTGCGCTAGCTGCGTAAAAAAAGGCATATTTGTTGATCCGTCAGTGGCTGGCGGCGGCGAGTTTCACCGCGTCGAGAAGCGCCGAGTGGGACTGGAGCAGATTGACGACCGAGGCCGCGGAAGCGTCCAAAACGGGCTCCGGTCTCACGCCATAGAAAATCGTCAATGCGATCAGAGGAGCAAAGATCGCAACCTCTCGCGCCGAAAGATCGGTGATACTCGCAAGACTGGCCTTTTCCAGCGCTCCAAAAACGACCCGCCGATAAAGATACAGCGCATAAGCGGCGGAAAGGATGACGCCAGTCGTCGCGAACAGCGCAACCCAACTGTTGGCGTTGAAAGCGCCGACAAGCGTCAGAAACTCGCCAACGAAACCCGACGTGCCGGGCAGGCCGACATTCGCCATCGTAAAAACCATGAACGCGAACGCATAGATTGGCATACGGTTGACGAGCCCCCCGTAGGCGGCGATTTCGCGGGTGTGCATCCGATCATAGATGACTCCGACGCAAAGGAACAACGCCCCCGACACGAAGCCATGCGATATCATCAGAAACATCGCGCCTTGAACGCCCTGGGGATTCATCGTGAACAACCCCATGGTGACGAAGCCCATGTGCGCCACGGACGAATAGGCGATCAGCTTCTTGATGTCGTCCTGCACGAGGGCGACGAGCGATGTGTAGACGATCGCAATGACCGACAGGGCATAGACCAAGGGAGTAAACTGGACCGAGGCGTCCGGGAACATCGGCAGTGAGAAGCGGATGAAACCATAACCGCCCATTTTGAGCAGGATCGCGGCCAGTATGACCGAGCCCGCCGTCGGCGCTTCGACGTGCGCGTCCGGCAACCAGGTGTGAAACGGCCACATCGGCAATTTCACTGCGAAAGAGGCAAAAAAGGCAAGCCAGAGCCATGTCTGCATCCGCGGCGGGAAATGCGTCGTCAGCAGCACCGAGATGTCGGTTGTGCCGGCTTGGTTGTACATCGCCAGAATGGCGATCAGCATCAGCAAGGAGCCAACCAGCGTATAAAGGAAGAACTTGAAGCTGGCATAGACGCGACGTTTGCCACCCCATATGCCGATGATCAGGAACATCGGAATGAGGCCGCCTTCGAAAAACAGGTAGAACAGGACCAGATCAAGCGCGCAGAAGACGCCGATCATGAGCGCCTCCAACACCAGAAACGCCACCATATATTCCGCGACGCGTTTGGTGACAGACTCCCACGACGCCAGTATCGAGAAAGGCATGAGGAAAGTCGTCAACAGGACGAACGGCATCGAGAACCCGTCAACGCCGAGCTTGTAAACCAAGCCCGAGCCGAACCAGCTCTTTTCCTCGACAAGCTGGAACGCAGCGCTCGAAGGATCGAAACGCTGCCATCCGACCATGGACAAGACAAAGACCGCGACGGTCGTCAGCAACGCCGCCCAACGAATATTCCGCAACGACGACTCGTTGTCGCCTCGCTGCGTCAGGATGAACGCCGCTCCAACCAGCGGAAGGAAGGTCAGGCCGGAGAGAATTCCAAAACCGAACATTAGCGTGTGCCTCCGGCGACGAACCAGCTGATAACGGCCGCGACGCCGATCAGCATGGCGAATGCGTAATGATAGATGTACCCGGTCTGGAGACGCACCACTAGACGCGAACCATCCGTTACGCGAGCAGCGACCCCATCCGGGCCAAGCCCGTCGATGATGCGGCCGTCGCCGCCCTTCCATAGCAACCTTCCGAGTGCGAAGGTCGGCCTCACCAACAGATAGTCATAAAGCTCGTCGAAATACCACTTGTTGAGCAGGAATTGATACAGCCTCGGAAAGGCCGCTGCGAGCGCTTGAGCTGTCCCTGGCTTGAGGATGTATACATACAGAGACACAAGGAATCCCCCCACCATCATGCCGAATGGCATGAACGACACCCAACTGGGTATCTCGTGCATTGCATGGAGGAGATGATTGCGCTCGCGCGTGAACAGCGCCTCTTTCCAGAATTCGCCATAGGCGTGCCCCGCGAAATAGCGCTCCAACATGAAGCCCGCGACCACTGCGCCCGTCGCCAAAACCGCAAGAGGAACCAGCATGACGAGCGGAGACTCATGTGGTGCATGGCCGCCATGACCATGTTCGGCGTGTTCTTCGTGGTGCGGTTCCGCTTCTTCTGGATGTTCGTGGAACAGAACATGCGCATGAGGGTCATGAGCGTGCGGATCCTCCGCCGGCACCGCGCGCGTTCCGAAGAACGTCATGAAAACGAGTCGCCACGAGTAGAAGGAGGTTAGCCCCGCCGCCACGACCGTCGCGATAAAGCCGTACATCGCCGCCTTCGAATGCGCGCTGGCCGCGAAAGCCGCCTCGATGATGGCGTCTTTCGAAAAGAAACCGGCGAAACCAAGCTCCGTATGGGGAATGCCAAAGCCGGTGAGCGACAGGGTTCCAATCGTCATCATGGCGAAAGTGAACGGAATGTCCTTTCTAAGGCCACCCATGTTCCGCATATCCTGTTCATGGTGCATCGCATGGATCACGGAGCCGGCGCCAAGGAAAAGAAGGGCCTTGAAGAAGGCGTGAGTGAAGAGGTGAAAGACTCCCAATGAATAGCCGCCGACCCCTTCGGCGACGAACATGTAACCGAGTTGAGAACAGGTCGAATAAGCGATGACGCGCTTTATGTCGTTCTGGACCAGTCCGACGGTAGCGGCGAAAAAAGCCGTCGTGGCGCCGATGACGGTGACGAAGGTCAGCGCGTCGGGGGCGTATTCAAATATAGGCGACAGACGCGCAACCATGAAAACTCCCGCCGTGACCATGGTCGCTGCGTGAATCAACGCGGAAACGGGAGTCGGGCCCTCCATCGCGTCGGGTAGCCATGTATGCAGGAAGAACTGCGCCGATTTGCCCATCGCGCCCATGAAGAGCAACAGCGCGGCGACTGTAAGCGAATCGACGTCGAGTCCGAAGACGTGAATGACATTGCCCTCGAGGCCCGGGACATTGGCGAAGACCTCGTCAAAAGTCACCGACTGGGTCAGCCGAAATACGAGAAAAATTCCTAGCGCGAAGCCGAAATCGCCGACGCGGTTGACGACAAACGCCTTGATCGCCGCCGCGCAGGCCGATGGCTTTTCGTACCAGAAACCGATGAGAAGATAGGAGGCGAGTCCGACGCCCTCCCAACCGAAAAACATCTGCAGCAAATTGTCCGCGGTCACCAGCATCAGCATCGCAAAGGTGAACAGCGACAAATAAGCGAAAAAGCGGGGCCGGTGCGGATCCTCGTGCATGTAGCCGATCGAATAAAGATGCACGAGGCTCGACACGGTGTTCACGACCACCAGCATGACGGCCGTCAGCGTATCCAGCCGCAGTGACCAATCCACCTTCAGCGCGCCGGAGGTGAACCAATTCCCAAGCAGGGGAACGCTCGCGTGACCCTCGCCGAGACCGATGTTGAAAAACACCACCCAGGACATCGCGGCGGCGGCGAAAAGAAGACTCGTGGTGACGAATTCCGACGCACGCACGCCAATCGAACGGCCTAGTGCGCCGGCGATGAGAAAGCCTAGGAGAGGAAGAAAGACGATTGCCTGAATCATCGCGGGATCAGCCCTTCAAGCTGTTGATGTCGTCGACCGCGATAGAGCCGCGATTACGATAGAAGGTGACGAGGATGGCGAGGCCGATAGCCGCCTCGGCCGCTGCGACCGTCAGAACAAACAGGGCGAAAACCTGTCCCGTCAGATCGGACAATTCCGCGGAAAACGCCACGAAATTGAGATTGACGGAGAGAAGGATCAACTCGACCGACATCAATATCACGATGATGTTCTTGCGGTTGAGAATAATCCCCGCGATCCCCAGCGTGAACAGGATAGCGGCGACGACAAGATAATGCGTGAGGCCGATAGTCACCATGATCGTTTCCTTTACACGCCCGCCCGCGATGGCACTTTTTTGAGTTCGACCACCGACTTGGCGGTACGCGAATTCTGTTCCTCGATATTCTGGCGCTTGACGTTCGGACGGTGCCGGAGGGTGAGAACGATCGCTCCGATCATGGCTGTCAGCAAAACCAGCGCCGAAACCTGAGAGAAGATGACATATTTGGTGTACAGCACCTCGCCCAGCGCGGCCGTATTCGTCACTTGCGCCAAAATCGGAACCGCAGCCGCCTCATGGGCGGTGGGCGCCGATTGCCAATTGACGGCGACAAAAGCGAGCTCGAAGAGAACCACGGCGCCCACGGCGGCGCCGGCGGGCAGATATTTCTGGAATCCTTGCTTCAATTCGGCGAAATCCACATCGAGCATCATGACGACGAACAGGAATAGAACCGCGACGGCGCCGACGTAAACGACGATTAGAATCATTGCCAAGAATTCCGCGCCCTGCAGCAAGAACAGGCCGGCCCCGTTACAAAACGCCAGGATGAGGAACAATACTGAGTGCACGGGGTTGCGCGCGGTGATCACCACAAAGGCCGAGGCGATCAGCACGACCGAGAAGAGGTAGAAAAAAACAGCGGCCACGGCTTCGTCCTTTTTAGGGTCGCGTCGCGCAGGCGGCGCAGGAATTGCTGCCTCGCCTTGCGTGGGTCAGCGGTAGGGGGCGTCGAGCGCGATGTTGCGGGCGATTTCCCTTTCCCACCGCGCGCCATTCTCGAGCAAACGCTCCTTGTTGTAGTACAGCTCTTCGCGCGTCTCCGTCGCGAATTCCTGGTTTGGTCCTTCGACGATGGCGTCGACTGGGCAAGCCTCCTGGCAGAAGCCGCAATAGATACACTTCACCATGTCTATGTCGTAGCGCGTGGTGCGGCGGATGCCGTCATTGCGCCGAGGTCCGGCCTCGATGGTTATAGCTTGCGCGGGGCAAATCGCCTCGCAAAGCTTGCACGCAATGCAACGCTCCTCCCCATTGGGGTAGCGCCGAAGCGCGTGTTCGCCCCGGTAGCGCGGCGACTGAGGGTTTTTTTCATGAGGATAGTTGAGAGTCGCCTTCGGTTTGAAGAAATAGCGCATCGACAGAAGGAAAGCGCCCACGAACTCGGTGAGGAAGAGCGACTTTGCAGCAGTGTCCATTCTCATCACGCGCACCTCAATTCGCCAGAGCGGCGCTGGGCCAGAATTCCACCGTGGCCGCGACGATAACGACCATGGCCAGAGAGAGCGGGAGGAAGACCTTCCAGCCCAGCCGCATAAGCTGATCGTAGCGGTAGCGGGGAACGAAGGCCTTCACCATCGCGAAGAAGAAAAAGAAGAAGCTGACTTTCAGCGCGAACCAGACGACGCCCGGAATCCAAGTGAAAGGCGCGACATTCACGGGAGGAAGCCAGCCGCCGAAGAAGAGGATTGTCAGGAGCGCGCACATCGTCACGATGGCCACGTATTCCGCCAGCATGAAAAGCACGTAGGGCGTCGCGGAATATTCGATCATAAATCCGGCGACGAGCTCCGATTCCGCCTCGACGAGGTCGAAAGGCGGGCGGTTGGTTTCGGCGAGCGCGGAAACGAAAAAGATCACGAACATCGGAAGCAGACGCAGCCAATACCAGCCCAGCATGCCATATTTCGTGTTTTGGGCGTTCACGATGTCGGTGAGGTTGAGCGAGCCCGCGCACAGCAGAACCGTGATGATGACGAAGCCGATGGAGACTTCGTAAGACACCATCTGCGCCGCGGAACGAAGGGCGGACAGGAACGGATATTTGGAATTCGAAGCCCAACCACCCATGATCACGCCATAGACGCCGAGTGACGACAAGGCGAAGATATAAAGAATTCCCACATTGATGTTAGCGACGACCCAACCATCGGACGAGACCGGCACCACCGCCCATGCCGCGATCGAAAGCGTCGCCATCAGGAAGGGCGCGAACAAAAACACGCTCTTGTTCGCGGTGTCGGGAATGATTGGCTCCTTTAGCGCGAATTTGATGAAGTCCGCGAAGCTTTGCCACAGGCCCCAGGGTCCGACGACATTGGGGCCGCGCCGCAACTGAACCGCCGCCCAGATCTTGCGATCCGCAAGAATGACATAGGCGACATAGATCAAAAGCACGACGGCGATGAGCACGCTCTTGTAGAGAGCGAGCACAATCGGGTTTTCCGTGACAAAGGAAACGATGGTGTTCCAGAGGTCGCCCACGTCGATGCTCCTATTCCGCGGCCTGACGCAGCCGGCTCTGGGCCAGCGCTGAACATTCCGCCATGACGGCCGAAGCCCGCGCGATCGGATTGGTGAGATAAAAATCGGCGATAATCGACACGAACGGATCCTTCATCGCCACCGCGGAATGCTGGGCCAGTTTGGCGATAGACCCGGCGTCGCCGCTTTCGATCGCGTCCAGCCGTTGCAGATGCGGATGGCGCTCGAACAGCGCTTTTCTCAGTTGCGTCAGCGAATCGAAGGGCAAGGCGTCGCCCAGAGCGCCCGAAAGCGCCCGGAAAATCGCCCAATCCTCGCGGGCTTCGCCCGGCGGGAAGGCCGCGCGCGAAGCCACCTGCACCCTGCCCTCGGTGTTGACGAAGAGCCCCGATTTTTCCGTATAGGCGCTCCCGGGCAGGATGACGTCGGCGCGATGCGCGCCACGATCCCCATGCGAGCCGATGTAGACGACAAATGCGCCGGGTTCGATCTCGATCTCATCCGCTCCAAGGTTGAAGACGAGATCCAGCGCCCCTCTTTTCACGAATTCATGCGCGGGCAGACCGCCCCGCCCAGGAACAAAGCCGAGATCGAGCGCGCCCACGCGCGACGCGGCGGCGTGGAGCACAGAGAAACCGTTCCATCCTTCGCTGATTCCGCCGCGCCTTTGCGCCGCCTGAGCCGCCAGGGCGAGAATCGCATCCCCGTCGGGCCGGGCGAGAGCCCCCTGCCCGATCAGGACAAGGCGCTTTTTTGCCGGCTCCTGTTCGCGCTGGATGAATTGCAGCAGAGAGTCCGGGCCCGCGCCCAGGTATTGATAATCGTAAGTCAGATCGGCTCTTTCGCCGACGAGCGAAATATTGAATCCGCCCTTCAGCCAGCGCTTTCGGATACGGGCGTTGAGAACCGGGGCTTCCTTGCGCGGATTGGAGCCGACAATCAAAAGCGCGTCGGCGTCTTCAATTCCCGCCACGGTGGCGTTGAAGAGATAAGAAGCGCGCCCGAACGATGGATCAACCCGGGAACCATCCTGCCGGCAATCGAGATGGAGGATTCCGAGCTTTTCGGCGAGAAGTTTCAGGGCGAAAATCTCTTCGAGCGCGGCCAGATCGCCAACCAGCGCGCCCATCTTGGCGCCGGCAGTGGATTTTGCTTTCGCCGCCACCGCGCCGAGCGCCTCCTGCCAGGAGGCGGGACGCAAGCGGCCGCTTTCCCGAATAAAGGGGCGATCGAGGCGCTGCCGCGCCAGCCCGTCAACGACCTGCCGGGTTTTGTCCGAGATCCACTCCTCGTTCACTGCGTCGTTGACGCGGGGCAGAATGCGGATGACTTCCCGTCCACGAGTATCGACCCGGATCGCCGAACCCAGCGCGTCCTGGACGTCCACGCTTTCGGTCTTCTGGTATTCCCATGGACGCGCGCGGAAATTCTGGGGCTTGGGCAACAAGGCCCCGACCGGACAGAGGTCGGCGACATTGCCCTGCAATTCGGAGCTCATCGCGCTCTGAAGATAGGTCGTGATCTCCATATCCTCGCCGCGGCCGATGGCGCCCATCTCGCCCGTTCCAGCCACTTCGGCGGTGAAACGGACGCAGCGCGTGCAGTGGATGCAGCGGGTCATCTCGGTCTTGACGAGCGGCCCGATATATTTGTTCTCCACCGCCCTCTTGTTTTCGATAAAGCGCGAGGAATCGCCGCCGAACGCGAGCGCCTGATCCTGAAGATCGCACTCGCCGCCCTGATCGCAAATCGGGCAATCGAGCGGATGGTTGACCAGGAGAAATTCCATCACGCCCTCGCGGGCTTTTTTCACCATCGGCGATTTGGTGAAAACTTCCGGCGGAGCGCCGGCCGGACCCGGCCTCAGATCCTTCACCGCCATGGCGCAGGAGGCCTGAGGCTTCGGCGGGCCGCCTTTGACCTCGACAAGGCACATGCGGCAATTGCCGGCGATTGACAGGCGCTCGTGATAGCAAAAACGAGGCACCTCGGCGCCAGCCTCCTCGCAGGCCTGGAGCAGAGTGAACTCCGGCGGGACGTCTACCTCCACGCCATCGACGAGAATCTTTGTCACTTCGCGTTCTCCAAATCGACGCTATCGCCTGCGCGCATCCTGCTCATTCCGCCGCGACCCGAATGGGTTCGGAATGCGGGTTGGCCGTATACTGGTCGATGCGCTGCTCGATCACGTCACGGAAATGCGTTATCAGTCCTTGAACAGGCCACGCCGCCGCATCGCCAAGGGCGCATATCGTATGGCCCTCTATCTTCTTTGAGACGTCGAACAGGAGATCGATCTCGCGCTTATGGGCGCGCCCCTCGACCATTCGCTCCATTACGCGCCACATCCATCCCGTGCCTTCGCGGCATGGCGTGCATTGGCCGCAACTCTCATGCTTGTAAAAATAGGAAAGACGCGCGATGGCGCGGATGATGTCGGTCGACTTATCCATGACCATCACCGCCGCCGTGCCGAGGCCGGAACCCAGAGCGACGAGGCTGTCGAAATCCATCGGGCAGTCTATGATCTGATGCGCCGGAACGCAACGCACCGAGGAGCCGCCGGGAATGACGGCGAGCAGATTGTCCCAACCGCCGCGGACGCCGCCGCAGTGCCGTTCGATCAATTCGCGGAAGGAGATCGACATCGCTTCCTCGACATTGCAGGGCTTGTTTACGTGACCCGAAATACTGAACAGCTTCGTGCCGGTGTTATTCGGACGACCGATGCCCGCGAACCAGGACGCGCCTCGCCGCAAAATGGTCGGAACCACGGCGATGGATTCGACATTGTTCACGGTGGTGGGGCAGCCATAGAGTCCCACATTGGCCGGGAATGGCGGCTTTAGCCGCGGCATTCCCTTCTTGCCCTCGATACTCTCGATCAGCGCGGTTTCCTCGCCGCAGATATAGGCCCCTGCGCCGTGATGAACGTATAGATCGAAAGGGTAGCCATGAATATTATTCTTGCCGATCAGACCCGCCTCATAGGCCTCGTCGACGGCGGCCTGAAGCGCGATGCGCTCCGCGATGAATTCGCCGCGAATGTAGATATAGCAGGCGTGGGCCCCCATGGCGAATGAAGCGACCAGCGCGCCTTCGACCAGCGTATGCGGATCGTTGCGCATGATCTCCCGGTCCTTGCATGTGCCGGGTTCGGATTCGTCGGCGTTGATGACGAGATAGTGGGGCCTTGCGGGGTCCACTTCCTTCGGCATGAAAGACCACTTCATGCCGGTCGAAAATCCCGCGCCGCCGCGTCCGCGCAGCCCTGACCCCTTCACCTCGGCGATGATCACGTCGCGCCCGCGATCGAGCAGAGCCTTGGTGTTGTCCCACTGGCCGCGCTTTTTTGCGCCGGCGAGCGAACGGTCGCCTAGGCCGTAAAGATTGGTGAAAATCCGGTCTGCGTCGGAGAGCATTGTTCGTCCCGTCTCGCTTTGAATTCCGTTTATTTCGATCCCTCGCCATAGAGCGAGGTCAGGCTGGTCAAGACGCCTTCGGGCTCGGAGCCGGAGCGGCCGGTTTGCGACCCCGTTTTCACCGAACGGCCGGCGGCGAGATCATCCAGCAGCTTTTCGAAGTTTTCGGGAGTCAGATCTTCGTAATAGTCGTCGTTGATCTGCACCATCGGCGCGTTGCAACAGGCGCCAAGGCACTCGACCTCGGCCCATGAGAACAGGCCATCCACCCTGACTTGTCTCTGCGGACCGACCTTGCGCTCCAGAACCTTGATGATATCGTCCGAACCGCGCAACATGCAGGGCGTGGTGCCGCACAACTGCACGTAAAACTTTCCGACCGGTTCAAGATTGAACATCGTGTAGAAAGTCGCGATTTCGAGCACGCGGATATGAGGCATTCCGAGCGTGTCGGCGACTTTCTCGATCGCGGCGCGCGGCAGCCAATAGTCGTTCTGCTTTTGCGCCTGCCACAGCGCGGGCACGACGGCCGAGGCCTGACGCCCGTCGGGATATTTGGCGATCTGTTTTTCCAGCCACGCCTTGTTCTGCGGCGTGAACTCGAAACTTTCCGGCTGCTTTTCGGCGAGACGGCGGACGGACATTATTCCTCTCCGGTTGATAAGTCGGCGCCCGAAAGCGAATACTCGCCTTTTCCGAGACGAACCGATGTTATCGCTAAATCCACGTCGCCCCGCGACTGGATAGTGTCGACCCATCCAGCTGGGCCCATCATCGGTCGACGTCCCCGAACACGATGTCGATCGAACCAAGAATGGCCGACACGTCGGCGAGCATATGATTGCGGCAAAGGAAATCCATCGCCTGCAAATGAGCAAAGCCCGGCGCGCGGATTTTGCAGCGATAGGGTTTGTCGCCGCCGTCCGAAACGAGATACACGCCGAACTCGCCCTTGGGCGCCTCCACGGCGGCATAGACCTCGCCGGCCGGAACCTTGAAACCCTCGGTGAAGAGTTTGAAGTGATGAATCAGCGCCTCCATGGAGCGCTTCATTTCTCCGCGCGACGGAGCGGATATTTTATGGTTCACAACCGACACCGGGCCACGATTTTCGGCGCTCAGCAGCTTGTTGACGCATTGCCGCATGATCGATGTCGATTGGCGCATCTCCTCCATGCGGACCACGGCGCGGTCGTAACAGTCGCCATGTTTGCCGACCGGAATGTCGAACTCCATCTCTTCATAGCATTCGTAGGGCTGCGCCTTGCGCAAGTCCCACGCGGCGCCCGAGCCGCGCACCATGACCCCCGAAAAGCCATAGGCCCAGGCTTCCTCGACCGAAATCACGCCGATCCCGACGTTGCGCTGCTTGAAAATGCGGTTCTCGATGAACAGAGCTTCGAGGTCGTCGCACACTTTCAGGAAGGGATCGCAAAAAGCGCCGATGTCCTCGACCAATTGGTCGGGCAGATCGCGCGCGACGCCGCCGGGCCTGAAATAATTGGCGTGCATACGGGCGCCGCAGGCGCGCTCGTAAAACACCATCAGCTTCTCGCGTTCCTCGTAACCCCACAGCGGCGGAGTGAGCGCGCCGACGTCCATGGCCTGCGACGTCACGTTGAGAAGATGGGACAACAACCGCCCGATCTCGGCGTAGAGCACGCGGATGAGTTGGCCGCGGCGCGGAACCTGCACGCCAAGCAGGCGCTCGATGGCGAGGCAGAACGCATGTTCCTGATTCATCGGCGCGCAATAGTCTAGCCGATCGAAATAAGGCACGTTCTGCAGATAAGTGCGCGCCTCCATCAGCTTTTCCGTGCCGCGATGGAGGAATCCGATATGAGGGTCGACGCGCTCGACGACTTCTCCGTCGAGCTCGAGAATGAGACGCAACACCCCATGCGCCGCGGGATGTTGCGGGCCGAAGTTGAGCGAAAAATTGCGTAGCGGCTGATCGTTCATTCCTGCGTCCCTCGACCGGGTCGGGCCTCCGACCGGTCAGCGCGTGATTTATTTAATGCTGCCCCTTCGCCTTCTCGTCTCCCGGAAGGTCGTATTGGACGCCCTCCCACGGCGAGAGGAAGTCGAATTGGCGGTATTCCTGCACGAGACGAACCGGATCGTAGACGACCCGCTTCTGCTCGTCGTCGTAGCGAACCTCGACGAAGCCCGTCATCGGGAAGTCCTTGCGCAACGGATGGCCGTCGAAGCCATAATCGGTCATGATTCGGCGCAGATCGGGATGGCCGGAAAAAGTCACCCCGAAAAGGTCGTAGGTCTCGCGTTCGTACCAGTCGGCCGCGGGATAAAGCGCGGTCAGGGAGGCGACCGGAGTCTCCTCGTCGGTGAGCGTCTTCAGGCGGACGCGGAGATTATGCTTCGGGCTCAGGAGATGGGCGACGACATCGAAACGCTGCTCGCGCTCGGGATAATCAGCCGCCGTCACGTCGATGAAATTGACGAACAAAAAATCCGGTCCGTCACGCAGCGTTTTCACGACGTCGAGCCAGCGGTCGCGCGCGATCGTCAGCGTCAACTCCCCATAAGCGAGATTCGTTTCGATGATGGCGCCGGGCTGGGCGGCGGTGATTTTCGCCGCAAGATCATTGAGTTGAGCAAGCATCTCGCAACCTTCCCAAAGCGCCAGCCGCCTTCGGCTGGCGGACCCTCGATGTTTGACCCCGCCGGTTCGTCTTATCGCTCGATCGTTCCGGTGCGACGAATTTTCTTTTGCAGCAGCAGCACGCCGTAAACCAGGGCCTCGGCGGAGGGCGGACATCCGGGAACGTAAACGTCGACCGGTATGATTCGGTCGCAGCCGCGCACGACCGAATAGGAGTAGTGATAATAGCCGCCGCCATTGGCGCAGGAACCCATCGAAATGACGTAACGCGGCTCCGGCATCTGGTCGTAGACCTTGCGCAGCGCGGGCGCCATCTTGTTAGTCAGCGTTCCGGCGATGATGATGACGTCGGATTGACGCGGACTGGCGCGCGGGGCGAAGCCAAACCGCTCGAGATCGTAACGCGGCATGGCCGCCTGGATCATCTCGACGGCGCAGCAGGCGAGACCGAACGTCATCCACATCAGCGAGCCGGTGCGCGCCCAGTTGATGAGATCGTCGGTGGCCGTGACGAGAAAACCTTTGTCGGCAAGCTCGTCGTTCAGATTCACGAAATAAGGGTCGGTCGAGCCAACCGGCTTCCCCGTGCGGGGGTCGACGAGGCCCTTCGGCTGTGGAGCGACCAGCGTCGAGCCCTGATTGCCGATCAATCCCATTCGAGCGCTCCTTTCCGCCATTCGTAGACGAAGCCGACGGTCAGCACGCCAAGGAAGACCATCATGGCCCAGAAACCGAAAACTCCCGCCTCCTTGAAGGCCACGGCCCAGGGAAAGAGGAACGCCACTTCCAGGTCGAACACAATGAACAAAAGAGAAACGAGGTAGAAGCGCACGTCGAATTTCATGCGCGCGTCGTTGAAGGGGTTGAACCCGCACTCATAGGCCGAGAGTTTTTCGGGGTCCGGAGCCTTGAACGCCAGAAGGAACGGCGCGACCAGCAGAGCGCCGGCGATGATCGCCGACAGCGCCGCGAAGATCACGAGCGGCAGATATTGTTCGAGCAGGGTCGGCATTTTTCGTGTCCGATAAGTCTGGGGCGCGGGCGTCGCGGCGGGCCGGCGGTTGGAGCCGCGAGAGCATGTCATAGGCGGCTTTCCGTCGCCCGGCCAAGCGTTCCGTAACAAAGCGTTCCCGCCAAAGCAAGAGACAAGCGCCGATTTTCGGAGCGAAATGTTGCGGCGCCCCCAAATACCGCCCAAACGCCGAGGAATCGGGCGCCCACGGCTTCAAAGCCCCGCGCAGAGCAACGCCATCCTGGCCGCCGATAGCATTTCGCGCCGTCTCCCGGCCCGCCGCGCCAGAGCTTCCTCGTCGGCCCCCCACAGGCGCATCTGGTAATCTTCATCGACATGGGTCGCCGAAAAAGCCGCCTCCGCTTCCGTTTTTCGCTGGGCCACGCTCAGCGAGACCACGCAGGAGCCCGTCAATGTCGTCATCGTGTGGAGCGCCGCGAGGCGGAAAGGCGCCCCCTGCCCTTCGCCGACAAAAGCGCCGATCGCCCTGGCGACGGCCTCCAGAGCCTCGGCCGGCTGCGGACGGAAAACGACGCCCTCGAAGAGAATCAGCCGCGCCCCCAATTCCTCCCTCGCGAAACGCAGGAAAGGGTCCCAGGCTTCGCTCTGGGCCGCGACCAGCCCCTCGGGCTCGCCCGCCCGGTAGCAGATCAGATCGGATTCGGCGTATTTCGCAACGTCTTGCACGACCTCGGCCATTTGGGAGGCCACGCCGTCGATGGCGCTATTGCCAAGCTTGGTCAAAGGCATGGTCAGCGGGTTGAGAAATTCTTCCTGCGCGGCCCATTCGGCGGCGATGGCCTGCGCGAGGCCTTCATGCGGCGCGACCAGAGGGCGCTTCGCCGGGGTGCGCACCAGCTTGCCGTCAAGCAACACGGCGAAGCCGGCCTCGACTGGCGCGACCGTGGCCTGCTTGTAAAAGCGCATGAGGCGCTTGGGGCGGCTTTCCCGCGCCACCAGACGCAGCGGATCCCGCTCGCCTTCGTCCACGAAAAACGCCTGCTCGAGGCCTTCCGGTTTGTCTTTCATCCCCTTTGCTCCCGTGGTTCCGCGCTCAAGTCTCGGAGCGTTCGCCTTGCTCCGCGCCGCCGGCGGCCGGCGGCTCGATCAAGGCGCTGTCGCATATCCGCGCCAGCAAATCCTCCTGCCGCGCTTCCGCGCATCTCCGCGATCACGCCATTGAGCTTGGCCCACACCTTTTGGGGATCGGCGCGCACGAGGACGGGCGCTTACTCTTCGGGCGCTTCCTCGATAGGATCGTATTGCTTCTCGTCGAAGCCGAAAAATTCAAAGGTCGCTTTCATATGGGGCGGCAGGGGCGCGGCGACGTCGATGGTCCCGCCTTTTGGATGTGGCAGGACCAGCCGGCGCGCCAGCAGATGCAGCTTTCTCTCCAACTCCTCGGGCATGGCCCGCAGAGGATCGCGGCGCCGCACCTCGTCCTCGGGACGATGGCCATATTTGGGATCGCCGAATATGGGGCAACCGATCGCCTCGGCATGGGCGCGCAACTGATGGGTGCGGCCGGTCAGCGGCTTCATCGACAGCCAGGCGCAGCGCGGGGCGGCCTTGTCGAGGGTCGCGTAATAGGTCAGCGAATGTTGCGCCTCGGCCTCGCCATGCCTGGCGACCCGCATCTTTTCCAGATCGCGGGTCGAGCCCGCCCCCGGCCTGCGCGGCGCCCGCGCGTCGCCCATGCCCGAACCCTTGGCGAGATAAAGCGATATGCGGCCCTGCGTCGGCTTCGGCACGCCTTCCACTATGGCCCAGTAGATTTTTTTGGCCTGACGCGAACGGAATATTTCGCCAAGATCGGCGGCGGCGCGCCGATTCTTGGCGACGAGAAGCACGCCGCAGGTGTCGCGATCAAGGCGATGAACCAGCGCCGGCCGGCGATCACCCTTGGCGAGGGCCTCCAGCATCCCGTCGATATGGCGCGTCGTGCCCGAGCCCCCCTGCACGGCGAGACCAAAGGGCTTGTTCAGCACCAGCACGTCTTCGTCCTCGAACAATGTCATGCGGGCAATGGCCACGGCGTCGTCCGCGCTGGGGCGCCGAATCGCGGTAGCCGGTTGCGTCTCCATCCGCAGCGGAGGAATCCGCACGGTCTGGCCCTGCTCCAGCCGGGTGGAGGTCTCCACCCGCTTGCCGTCCACCCTCACCTCGCCCTTTCGGCAGATTTTCGCCAGATGGGACAGCGCAAGCGCCGGAAAACGCCGCTTGAACCAGCGGTCGAGCCGCATCCCGGCCTCGTCCTCGGTGACGAGCGCCGCGGAGACGCGCGAGGAGGTTTCCGTCGCGCTCGCATCGTGGCTGGACGACTCGCCCGCCGTGGCGGAGCCGCTGTGGCGGGTGGATATTGGTCCTGATTTCATAGTCGCTTGTATCAAAGACGCGCACGCCCGTCACGCGGCGCGACGCAGTTTCGCTTTCTCGATTGAAATGGCCCGCGAGGCGCGTTGCGGAAGCCGCCAGGTTAAGATAGATAACGGAAACATCGCTTCAGGCGCCCGTAGCTCAGCTGGATAGAGCGCTGCCCTCCGAAGGCAGAGGTCAGAGGTTCGAATCCTCTCGGGCGCGCCATTTCAGAACAGAACTCTGAACTCCAAATGCGACTGATTTCCCGCCTGAAGCGGTGACCAGGGTGCGCAGGAGTTCCGACTTCGATCCCATTATGCTGACCTCCTGGTCCGCGACTTCGACGCGCTGGGCCAGCGCCCGCAGGTGGTCACGGCGGTAGCCGCCGTTTTCGAGCCGCATGCGCTGGCGGGCCGCGCGGGCGAAGGTTCTGACCATATCGCGGCTGACAGCCTGATTGCCGGCATTGTCGAGGGCGGCCTGGGCGCGCTCCGCGTCCACGCTGGCCGGTTCCCGAATCGCCTTGAGGCCGGCGATGCGCTCTTTCAGGCCGGGAGCGTCGAGATCGGCGACGCCGGATTCGATGGCGTCAAAGAGCCGGTTGAGCCGCTGGTCGGTCTCGGTGATGCGCTTGTTGAGTTCGGCCAGGTGCTCGCGACGGCGCTCGGCGCGCTCATGGCGGCGGTCAAGGACGCTGGCGAGGATGGTTTCTAAACGCTCGGGTCGAAGCAGGCGGTCCTCCAGGTGGCTCGTGACCAGTTGATCGAGCCGGTCCATCCGGGATCGAGCGGCCTTCGCAGCCGGTCTTGCCCTGCCGGGCCTTGGTCGAGCAGGTATAGTAGCGATATGCGCCGCCCGCGCTGCCCTTGCCAGTCCTGAGCGTCATCGCGCCCCCGCATTTGGCGCAGAAGCAGACGCCGGTAAGGAGGGTCGGGCCGCTGGTGACGCGCGCCGGCGTCATTCGGGGATCGCGGGCCTTGAGACGGGCCTGCACGGCGTCGAAGGTTTCCCGGTCGATCAGTGGCGGACAGGCCATGATCGCCACCTCGCTTGCGGGCTTCCTGTCCCGGTCCTTGTGCGAGCGGGTGTTGAACCTGTGCTCGCCGATATAGGTCGTGCGGGTCAGGATGGCGTGGATTTGCGCGAGGCCCCAGCGCCCGCCGTCACGGGTGAAAATGCGCCGTTCGTTGAGATGACAGGCGATTGTCTTAACACCCATCGGGCCGGACGTTCCGTCGCCTTCAAGGAACAGGCGGTAGATCAGCCGCACCGTGTCAGCTTGCAGTGGGTCGATCTCCAGCTTCTTCTTGGTCTTCGATCCCCGCTGCTCGGCGGCGACGATCCGAAAGCCGATCGGCGGCAGCGCGCCGTTCCAGAAGCCCTGACGGGCGTTCTCGTTCATCGCCCGCAGGACGTGCTTGACGTTCTCCTTGGACTGGTATTCGTCGAACAGCGCCATGATCTGGCGCATCATGACGTGCATCGGGTCGTCGCCCATCTCCTGGGTGATTGAGATGAGCTTCACGCCGTTCCTGGCGAGCTTCCTGACGTAGAACTCCATCTCGAAGTGGTCGCGGAAGAAGCGCGAGAAGCTGTGAACCACGACAATATCGAACGGCGCGGGCTTGCTGGTCCCCGCCTCGATCATGCGCTGGAACTCCGGCCGGCGGTCGTTCGTGGCGGAAGCGCCAGCCTCCACAAAGGTATCGACAAGCTGGTAACCGCGCGAGGCGCACCAGGTCTCGCCCTGCTTGCGCTGGTCGGGGATCGAGACATCATGCTCTGCCTGCCGCACCGTCGAGACGCGCAGATAGAGAGCGGCGCGGTCATGGCGTATGTCTCCTTCTCAGTTTATCGGCACGGCCCGAACAGCTCATCGAAGAGATCGCCGAACCATTGCTCGAATAGCGCAACCTCCGCATTGGTGACGGGCACATGCTCCGGCCAGTCGTCGGTGACGCTCCAGGTCGAGAGGTCATGCTTCGGCGGCCGGCCCGGAAACGGCCAAGGATAGCCGAGCAACGCTTCAAGCTGCTCGGTTGCGGTTGGGGGGCGTTCCTTGCGAGGTCTGGCCATTGCGCCAGAATCGCCGAACAAGGCCCCTGAAAGAATAGCCTTTTTCTACGCTGGAAACCTCCGCGCGCCAGAGCGTAAAAATACTTGCGGGAGCATGGCGCGGCAAGCCTGTGGCGGGGCGGCATGTGCTCCACGGACGTAACTGTCTCAGGCAAGACCATACCACGCCCCCCGACCAGCCCCGCGCAAGACCAGATGACCTTGCTCGACCAGCGCCTTCAGATGATCCTTGATCGTGTTGCGGCTGGCGCCGCTGACCCTCACCGCCTCGGCCACCGTCACACGGCCATGCTCGCGCGCCACCTCCAGGATCAGCACCGACAATTCCGGCTGTGCGGCGAGCATGATCCGCTCGCGCTCCATCTTCTTTTCAAGGCGCTGCTTCTGGCGCTGCAAGGCGCGGAGGAAAAACTCCGTCCAGGGATTCCAGTCCGGCGCCTCGGCGCGGATCGTCCCCTGCGTCCGCCTGAGCGACAGGTAATAGCCTTCCTTGCTCTGCTCGATCACGCTTTCCAATGAGCTGTAAGGCACATAGGCATAACCGGCTCGCAGCAGCATCAGCGTGGTCAGGATGCGCGACAGCCGGCCGTTGCCGTCCTGGAAGGGGTGGATCTCCAGGAACACCACGACGAACACCCCGATGACGAGCAGCGGGTGAAGGCTCCGGTCCTTCTCCTTCCCGGCCGCCCACTCGACCAGTTCGGCCATCCGGCGCGGCGTGTCGAAGGGCGTAGCGGTCTCGAACACCACGCCAAGGCTCTTGCCGTTCTCGTCGAAGGCTTCGACGTGGTTGGGAAGCGTCTTGTATGAGCCGCGATGCCTTTCGTCCGTGGTCGAATGGGCCAGCAGGTCGCGGTGGAGCTGGCGGATATGGTTTTCCGTTAGCGTGATGGCGTCATAGGCGCCGAAGATTGTCTCCATAACCTCGGCGTAGCCAGCGACCTCCTGCTCGTCGCGCGTGGCGAACGACCCGATGCGGATGTTCGCCAGCAGCGCCTCGACCTGCCGGTCGCTGAGCCGAGCGCCCTCGATGCGGGTCGAGGAGCCAATGCTCTCGATGGTGGCGACACGGCGCAGGCCGGACAGCCGCTCCGGCGCGATCCGGCCGATTGCTCGCCACGCCCCCTTGAACTCGTCGATCTCGGCGATCAGCGACAGGATTTCAGGGGTGATCCGAAGCGTGGTGGTGTCGAGCGTCATGCCGTTCGGTTATCCATTTACACCCAAATATCATGACGCGGATCTAGCTAATTGTCCATCTATTTTCACCCGATTATCTGAAAGCGAAGCGTGGCGTAGCTGAGCGTATCAAAGGCGGATCGCACCTCGCGTCAAGCAACTGTAATCATTTGGGAACTCGTATCGCGAAAATGTTCGGCGATTTTCCGCACCTCGCAAAATCGCCCCGTAACCCATTGAAAACAAGCAACCGCCCACAGCCGCAATGTGCGGCCCTTTATCTTGCCATCTCTCTGCCTACGCCCGGCTGCTCCGAAATCACCGCCGATTGCCGATTGCTCAAAAGAGCCGTTTCGCCCTAAATGGCGCAATGGATCGCCACAGGATTCGGCCATGAAAACCATGTCGGCGCGCGAGGCGAAGAACGCCTTTGGGTTGATGATCGACACCGCGCGTGCGGAACCGGTGCTGATCGAAAAGCACGGGCGCGGCGTTGTGGTGGTCGTCTCGGTGGAGGAATACGAACGGCTGAACAGCGCGACGGCGGCAGCGGGATCGCATTCCGGCGGCGCCCCCACCGGACGCGCCGACGACCGCGGGGGAACGAAACGGGCATGAGCAACGGCGATCTCAACTGGATCACAAACTTCATCTGGGGCATCGCCGACGACGCGCTACGCGATCTCTATGTGCGCGGCAAATATCGCGACGTGATCCTGCCGATGATGGTTTTGCGCCGCCTCGACGCGGTGCTCGAACCCACGAAGTCCGCCGTTCTGTCGATGAAAGACAACCTCGACAAGGCGAGCATCACCAACCAGGACGCCGCTCTTCGCCAGGCGGCCGGACAGGCGTTCTACAACACCTCGCGCTTCAACATGCGCGATCTCCGCAACCGCGCGTCGCAGGCCCAACTGAAAGCCGACTTCGAAGCCTATCTCGACGGCTTCTCACCGAATGTGCAGGAGATTCTCGACAATTTCGAGTTCCGCAATCAGATCCCGAAGCTGTCCAAGGCCGACGTGCTGGGCACGCTGATCGAGAAATTCCTCGATTCCTCGGTCAATCTCGGCCCCAAGCCGGTGCTCAACGGCGACGGTTCGGTGAAGCATCCGGGCCTCGACAACCACGCCATGGGCACGATTTTCGAGGAACTCGTGCGCCGCTTCAACGAGGCGAACAACGAGGAAGCCGGCGAGCACTGGACGCCGCGCGACGCCGTGAAGCTGATGGCGAAGCTGATCTTCGCGCCCATCGCCGACCAGATCACCTCCGGCACCTACCTGCTCTATGACGGCGCCTGTGGCACCGGCGGCATGCTGACGGTGGCCGAAGAAACGCTGAACGAACTGGCCGAGCAGCACGGCAAGCAGGTCTCCACCCATCTGTTCGGGCAGGAGATCAACGGCGAGACCTACGCCATCGCCAAGGCTGATCTGTTGCTCAAGGGCGAGGGCGAGGAGGCCGACAACATCGTCGGCGGCCCGGAGTGGTCGACGCTGGCTAACGACGCGTTCCCGTCGCGCGAATTCGATTTCATGCTGTCCAATCCGCCCTATGGCAAGAGCTGGAAAAGCGATCAGGAGCGCATGGGCGGCAAAAGCGGCATGCGCGATCCGCGCTTCGTGATCGAGCACGCGGGCGACGCAGAATACAGCCTTGTCACCCGGTCGAGCGACGGGCAGATGCTGTTCCTGGCGAACATGCTCTCGAAGATGAAGCATAATACGCCGCTCGGCTCCCGCATCGCGGAAGTGCACAACGGCTCGTCGCTGTTTACGGGCGACGCCGGCGGCGGCGAAAGCAATGTGCGGCGCTGGATCATCGAGAACGACTGGCTGGAAGCCATCGTCGCCCTGCCGCTGAACATGTTCTACAACACCGGCATCGCCACCTATGTCTGGGTGCTGACCAACCGCAAGCCGGGCCACCGGCGCGGGCGTGTGCAGTTGATCGACGCGACCCCATGGTTCAAGCCGTTGCGCAAGAACCTCGGCAAGAAGAACTGCGAGCTGGCCGAGGCGGATATCGAGCGCATCGTCGAGACCTTCCTGGCGTTCGAGGAGACGGAGCAATCGCGCATCTTCGACAATGCCGAGTTCGGCTATTCCAAGGTGACGGTCGAGCGGCCTCTGCGCGCTGCCGGCATCGACCCCGCGCGCGCCTATGCGCCGAAGGAGATCAAGGCGTTGAAGGAGGAAGGCCGCATCGCCGAGGACGGCGCTCCGGTCATCCGCCGCATTCACAAGCCCGGCAAAGTGACCGCCGATCCGTTGCGCGGCCTGTTCCCGGTGACGATCGACGGCAAAAGCTGCGTCGTGGAATACGAGCCGGACAGCGAGTTGCGCGACACTGAAACGGTGCCGCTCAAGGAGCCCGGCGGCGTCGAGGCCTTCATCCGCCGCGAGGTGCTGCCGCACGCGCCGGACGCCTGGATCGACGAGGCCAAGACCACCATCGGCTACGAGATCAGCTTCACCCGCTATTTCTATAAGCCGCAGCCCTTGCGCCCGCTGGAGGCCATCCGCGCCGACATTCTGGCGCTGGAGCGCGAAACCGAAGGGCTGATGGCCAACATAATGCAGAGCGTCCAATGACCGAAGCGACCACTCGGGGCCATTGGCACATACCTTGGTTGCGAGGTCTACCAGCGCACTGGGAAGTCGTCTCAAGCAAGCAACTGTTCTCCGCGCGCAAAGAGTTGGCGCGCGAGCAGGATCAGCAACTGGCGGCCACCCAGGCCTACGGTGTCATCCGTCAGAAAGACTTCGAACGCCGTGTTGGGAGGCGAGTTGTTAAAATTACCCAGAATCTCGAGAAGCGTAGACACGTCGAGAAGGACGACTTCGTCATTAGCATGAGGAGCTTTCAGGGGGGGCTTGAGCGTGCTTGGGAGACCGGTTGCATCCGTTCCTCATACGTCGTCCTCAAGCCAGGTGCTCGAGTCGACGTTGAACCGCGCCGGGATTGCCGGAGGCTCCAACCCTTGAGAGGATGGAGCCATGGATACGAAGAAGAAGACATCGAACAGATTTTCACCTGAGGTTCGGGAACGGGCAGTTCGGATGGTGCTCGAGCACCGCGGCGATCATGCCTCGCAATGGGCGGCGATCGCCTCGATCGCGGCGAAGATTGGCTGCACGGGCGAGACGTTGCGGAACTGGGTCCGCCAGGCAGAGCGCGACTCGGGCGCCCGCCCTGGCGCGACGACGGATGAACGCGAGCGGATCAAGGCGCTGGAGCGCGAGAACCGCGAGCTGCGGCAGGCCAATGAGATCCTGCGAAAGGCGTCGGCTTATTTTGCGGCGGCGGAGCTCGACCGCCGCTCGAAACAATGATCGCCTTCATCGACGATCAGCGGGACAAGCATGGGGTCGAGCCGATCTGCAAGCTCTTGCCGATTGCCCCTTCCACCTATTGGGCGCATGCGGCGCGCCGGCGCGACCCCGCGAAAGCGTCGGCCCGGGCGCGTCGGGATGTGAACCTTCGCAAGGAGATACGGCGCGTCTACGACGAGAACTTCCAGGTCTATGGCGTGCGCAAGGTGTGGAAGCAGTTGGACCGCGAGGGCGAAAAGGTCGCGCGCTGTACGGTGGCGCGGCTTATGCGGAGCATGGGGTTGCAAGGGATCGTGCGTGGGAGGCCGGTCAAAACGACGGTGAGCGACCGCAAGGCTCCATGCCCGCTCGACAAGGTGAACCGGCAATTTCGGGCCAAGCGGCCGAATGCGCTGTGGCTCTCCGATTTCACTTATGTTTCGACTTGGCAAGGCTTCGTCTATGTGGCTTTCGTGATCGACGCCTTCGCTCGGCGGATCGTCGGCTGGCGCGCCTCGCGCACGGCGCATGCGGGCTTCGTGCTCGACGCGCTCGAGCAGGCGCTGCATGATCGTCGGCCGGTTCACGGCGGTGGCCTCGTCCATCATAGCGACCGCGGCGTTCAATACGTCTCTATAAAATACACAGAGCGCCTCGCCGAGGCCGGCGTCGAGCCCTCGGTCGGCAGCGTCGGAGACAGCTACGACAACGCGCTCGCCGAGACGATCAACGGACTCTACAAGGCCGAGCTGATCTGGCGAAAGGGGCCGTGGCGAAACTTCGAGGCGATCGAGTTCGCCACGCTCGAATGGGTCGACTGGTTCAACAATCGCAGACTGCTCGAGCCGATCGGAAACATTCCGCCGGCAGAAGCCGAAGCGCGCTACTATGCGCAAATCGAGGGACGCGCCTTGGCGGCGTGACTCAAACGAAATGGCCTCCGGCAATCCCGGCGCGGTTCAACGTTGGGTTCTTCCAATACCTTCTAAAATCGCACGATTACGTTCAGGCACTACAAGCCACATCGAACTTTATCCGCGATGGGCAAGACCTGAACATGTCTAACTTCAGCCTCGTTGATCTGCCGCTACCACCCAAAGTCGAGCAAGGACTCCTGGCTCGGTTTCTGGATTGGCATGGGGCGCAGACGGCGAAGCTGGTCCGCGCCAAGAAGAAGATCATCGCGCTGCTGAACGAGCAGAAGCAGGCGATCATCCACCGCGCCGTCACCCGAGGCCTCGACCCAAACGCCAAACTCAAACCCTCCGGCATCCCCTGGCTCGGCGATGTGCCCGAGGGGTGGGAGGTAACGCGACTTCGCAACCTCGCCGAAATGCGTGTCAGCAACGTCGACAAAAAGTCATTCGAGGACGAGCGTCCGGTTCGACTCTGCAACTACGTGGATGTCTATAAGAACGGTGTCATCCGGGCTGACATCCCGTTCATGCCGGCGACGGCCTCTCCAACGGAGATCGAGCGTTTCAGGCTTCGGATTGATGATGTCATCATCACAAAAGATTCGGAGGACTGGAGGGATATCGGTGTTCCCGCCCTGGTTCGAACCGAAGCTGACGATCTTGTCTGTGGATACCACCTCGCCCTTCTCCGGCCCTCGGGCACAAGGACCGATGGCGCATTTCTGTTCTGGCAATTGCTCAGCCCCCATGTGCGTCGGCAATTCGCCATCGCCGCGAATGGTGTGACGCGATACGGGCTTTCGCACGGGGCAATCAAGGAGATCGTCCTCCTCGCTCCCGACCTTGCCGAGCAGCGCAGGATTGCCGCTTTCCTTGAGGCCGAGACGGCTTGCCTTCGGGGTGTAGTGGAGAGGATTCAGCGCGAAATCGCCCTGATCCAAGAATTCCGCACCCGCCTGATTGCCGACGTCGTCACCGGCAAGCTCGATGTCCGCGCCGCCGCGGCCAACCTGCCCGAAACCGCCGAACTTGAACCCATCGACGATCTGGCTGAGGTCGATGACCTCGACGAAGTCCCCAACGACACCGAGAACGAGGAGGTCGCCGCCTGACCATGCCCGTTCCGGCCCACAATGCTATGCTGACCAAAACCGCAATGATGTCCCAATCAGGAGACTAAGGATGAGCGAAACCCATCGGATCACAATCGATCCCGGCCAATGCGGCGGCCGGCCCTGCCTGCGCGGCCTGCGCATCCGCGTGCGCGATGTGCTGGACCTGCTGGCCGCCGGCGCCGACCGCGCGGAAATCCTGGCGGATTATCCGTTGTTGGAAGAAGGCGACATCACCGCCGCGCTCGAATACGCGGCGCGGCAGAGCGACCACCCCGTGCTGCGGTTTTGCCAATGAACGTTGACGCCTCGGACATGGACGCCGGCAAGGCCAGCCTCGTGCTGCTGAGTCATCGCTATCTCGGTGGATTGATGGACCCGTTCGTCACGCTGCTCGAAATACACAAGCTGATGTATTTCATGCAGGAAGCCGGCGAGCCGCTCCGCCTAAAATACGCCAAAGCCCCCTATGGCCCCTACGCCGAAAATCTCCGGCATGTGCTGCACGCGGTCGAAGGGCATCTCGTCTCAGGCTATGCCGATGGCGGCGACGCGCCGGACAAGCAGATAGAACTCGTCCCCGGCGCGGTGCAGGACGCCGAGACGTTCCTGAACGACAAGCGCGAGACGGTCGGCCGGTTCGATCGGGTGGGCAAGTTGGTCGAAGGGTTCGAGACGCCGTTCGGGCTTGAATTGCTGGCCACCGTCCATTGGGTCGCGACGCGTGAGAACGCGATCGATGCGGAAGCCGCGGCGACGAAAGTCTATGCCTGGAACGAGCGCAAGAAACGCTTCTCGCGGCGTCAGATCGGCATCGCCTTCGACACCCTTCGCGCGAACGGGTGGCTTACGGCGGCATGACAACCGACACCTCGGAGAAAGGCCTGGAAGCCCTGATCGTGGCCGACATGACGGGACGCCGGATCGAGGACTCTGGCGCGCCGGCCGGCGGCGGATTCTCCGAGGAGCCGGAGCCGTTTGTCGGCCTGCACAACTGGTTGCTGGGCGACCCGCAGGCCTATGACCGGGCCTGGACCGTCGATCTTGTCCAGTTGCGCGCCTTCGTCGCCGCGACCCAGCCGCCCCTGCTGGCGGCGCTCGATCTCGACAACGACAGCCCGACGCGCCAGAAATTCCTGGCGCGGCTGCAAGGCGAGACGGCCAAGCGCGGCGTCATCGATGTGTTGCGCCACGGGGTCAAGCACGGCCAGCACGATGTCGATCTGTTCTACGGCACGCCGTCTCCCGGCAACGCCAAGGCCGCCGCGCGCTTCGCGCTGAACCGCTTCTCCGTCACCCGCCAGCTTCGCTACAGCGGGGACGACACCGCTCACGCCCTCGATCTGGCGCTGTTCATCAACGGCCTGCCCGTGGCGACGTTCGAGCTGAAGAACAGCCTGACGAAGCAGACCGTCGAAGACGCGGTCGAGCAATACAAGCGCGATCGTGATCCACGCGAGAAGCTGTTCGAATTTGGCCGCTGCATGGTCCACTTCGCGGTGGATGACGCGCAGGCGATGTTCTGCACCCACTTGAAGGGCAAGGCGTCATGGTTCCTGCCGTTCAACAGGGGATACAACGACGGCGCAGGCAATCCGCCGAACCCCGGCGGGCTGAAGACGGATTATCTCTGGAAGGACATCCTCACGCCGCTCGGCCTGACCGACATCATCGAGAACTACGCCCAGATCGTCGAGCGGCGGGACCCGAAGTCCGGCCGCGTGAAGCGCGACCAACTGTTCCCGCGTTTCCATCAACTCGATGTTGTCCGCAAGCTGCTGGCCGACGCACGGTCGAAGGGCGCGGGCCGGCGCGTGCTGATCCAGCATTCGGCGGGATCAGGTAAGTCGAACTCGATCGCCTGGCTGGCGCACCAGTTGGTGCGGCTCGCCAATGACGGCGGCCAGGTGTTCGACTCGGTGATCGTGGTCACCGACCGGCGCATTCTCGATCAGCAGATCCGCGGTGCCATCAAGCAGTTCGCGCAGGTCGGCGCCACCGTCGGCCACGCCGAACATTCCGGCGACCTGCTGCGCTTCATCGCCGACGGCAAGAAGATCATCATCACGACGGTTCAGAAATTCCCTTTCATTCTCGACGACATCGGCGCGCAG
Organism: Methylocystis sp. KS32; assembly: GCA_002862095.1. Lineage (GTDB taxonomy): Bacteria > Pseudomonadota > Alphaproteobacteria > Rhizobiales > Beijerinckiaceae > Methylocystis. The sequence continues at coordinate 397,174 of PHSQ01000002.1, forward strand.
CATAAAAATCGGCGCTTCGCGATCATCATCGACGAGGCGCATTCCAGCCAGGGCGGCAAGGCCGCCGCCGCTTTGAACGCGGCTTTGACCGGGGCGGAGGATGGCGACGAGGACGAGACGATCGAGGACAAGATCAACGCGATCATGGAGAGCCGGAAGATGCTCCCGAACGCGAGCTATTTCGCATTCACCGCGACGCCGAAGAACAAGACCCTCGAGATATTCGGCGAAGCCTTCCCGGAAGGCGATGCGGTCAAGCACCGCCCGTTCCACAGCTACACGATGAAGCAGGCGATTCAGGAGGGATTCATCCTGGACGTGCTGCGCTATTACACGCCGGTCAACAGTTACTACCGGCTGGTCAAGACGGTCGAGGCGGACCCGGAATTCGACACCAAGCGCGCGACCAAGAAGCTGAGGCGCTATGTCGAGAGCAATGACCACGCCATCCGGCTCAAGGCCGAAATCATGGTCGATCATTTCCACGAGCAGGTGTTAGCGCTGAACAAGATCGGCGGCCAGGCCCGCGCGATGGTGGTGACCTCGGGCGTCGAGCGCGCCATCCAGTATTTTCAGGCGGTCAGCGTCTATCTCATCGAACGCAAGAGCCCTTACCGGGCGATCGTCGCCTTTTCGGGCGAACACGAGTTCGGCGGCGCCAAGGTGACCGAGGCTAGCCTGAACGGGTTTCCCTCCAAGGATATCGTCGACCAGATCGAGAAGGACCCCTACCGGTTTCTGATCTGCGCCGACAAGTTCCAGACCGGCTATGACCAGCCATTGCTGCACACGATGTATGTCGACAAGGCGCTGTCGGGCATCAAGGCGGTGCAGACGCTATCGCGTCTCAACCGAGCGCATCCGCAAAAGCATGACGCCTTCGTGCTCGACTTCATGAACGATACCGAGACGATCCGCGCCTCGTTCGAGACCTTCTACCGGACGACCATTCTCAGCGACGAAACCGACCCCAACCGGCTGCATGACCTGATGACGGTTCTGGATGGCTATCAGGTCTACCAGACCAGCCAGATCGATCAGCTTGTCGAGCTCTATCTAGGCGGCGCAGACCGGGATCGGCTCGACCCTATCCTGGATGCGTGCGTCGCCGTCTACAATGCGGACCTGGACGAGGACGGGCAGGTTGATTTCAAGGGCAAGGCGAAAGCCTTCGCCCGGACCTACGCCTTTATCTCGGCCATTCTTCCCTTCACGAATGCGGATTGGGAGAAGCTCTCGATTTTCCTCAACTTCCTGGCGCCAAAGCTGCCGGCGCCGCGCGAGGAAGACCTCTCGAAAGGCATTCTCGAAGCAATCGACATGGACAGCTACCGGGTCGAGAAGCAGGCCGCGCAGCGGGTGCAATTGGCGGATCAAGATGTCGAGATCGATCCCGTCCCCACCGATGGCGGCGGTCACAAGGCCGACCCTGAACTCGACCGGCTCTCCAATATCATCCGCGGTTTCAACGATCTGTTCGGGAACATCGCCTGGGAGGACGGCGACCGCATCCGGCAACTGATCGCAAACGAGATTCCGAACAAGGTGGCCGCGAACGCGGCCTATCAGAATGCGAAGCAGAACTCGGACAAGCAGAATGCCCGTATCGAGCATGACAAAGCGCTCGGTAGCGTCATTATAGGATTGATGAAGGACGACACGGAACTGTTCAAGCAGTTCAGCGACAACCCCGAATTCAAGCGATGGCTGGCCGATACCATCTTCTCGGCGACATACGATCGGCCGGCCAATGCGCCGTAAGTGCATCAGCGCTCTGGGGTGAATGACGAAATGTGGGCGGACTGAACGGCGATGACGGCACCGGACCCGGGCAAGCAGAAGAGTGGTCGAGCCAGGCTCGAATCAGTATTCACGGATGCCGCGAATACGTGGGTTATCCATTATTCTTGCGAAAGCTTCTACGATCGGCCCAATGGCGCCTCGCCGCGCATCACGTCGATTGCCGTACGGCAGCTTGATTCCGGGCAGACACTCTCTTTCTCCATTCATCAGGTTGCGGAGGAACGTGAAACCGCATTCGATCGAATCGAAGCCCACTACGACGATCTTGAGCGGCAGATGCTGGATGCATTCTATCGTCACGTCGGTGGCCACAAGGGCATGAGGTACCTGCACTGGAACATGCGGGACATCAAATACGGCTTCGCTGCGCTTGAGCACCGTTTCAGGGTTCTTGGGGGCACACCTGTAGTGATCGAAGACGGCAAAAAGATCGACCTCGCTCGGCTCTTAATCGACATTTACGGTGTCGGGTATATTGGTCAGCCTCGGCTCGAGACGCTGTTAGCGAAAAATTCAATTAAGCCACGCGACTTCCTTACCGGCCATCATGAGGCCGAAGCGTTCGAAAAGCGCAATTTCGTGGGCCTGCATCAGTCGACCCTTCGCAAGGTCGATGTCATCGCCAATCTGGCGGAACGGGCGCATTCACGCCAGTTGAAGACAAACACCACCTGGTGGGAGATGCACGGCGGCCGAGTACGAACGGCGCTGAATTGGATGGCGGAGAATCGGACGTTTCAGTTGGCGGCCGGTCTCGCCAGTATCGCGGGCTTTGTTCTCGCGATTTCGGTCATGAGGTGAGGACCATATTTCAGAGGGCTATGGCGTAGACATAGTGCTCATCATCGTCGGTCGTGGCCCGCTGTTCGCCCGGCAAGACACGCCACCGTCGTCAATCGCTCCAAAAAGGTCCGGCGGCGGGACGGGAGGGATTCGAACTCCGTTCAAAAGAGGGCTATGGCGTAGATATAGCTCTCATCATCGCCTCTCGGGCGCGCCATTTCAGAACAGATGGGGCGATTGGGGTCTCGGCCGACGTTTGATGCGCGCATATCCGGTCTACGCATACATCCACTAGTGGCCCGAGTCATTCGAACTGAGGGTATAGGGTTTTCAGCTTAACGCGGGCGTCTTCGGTCGTGAACTGCCAGTCGGCTTTCATGCAGCGCTTGTTGCGATTGTTTTGCCATGCGGCGACTTCCGCAATCAGTGTCGCCTTGTCGGGGATGCGGCGATCGAGGCATTGAGTTGCAAGGACGGCGAGCTCAGACTCTGCCATGTCGAGCCAGCTTCCATGCTTGGGCGTGAAATGCCATTCGAAGCGCTCGACGAGCCGTCGCGCCTCGGCGGCGGGAAAGGCGGCGTAGAGCGATGCCGGCACGTGCGTCGAGAGGTTGTCCTGCACCAGCACGATCTTCGTCGCGTCAGGGAAATGCGTATCGGATAGTTCTTTGAGGACATGCGCGTAGTCAATGGCGGCGTGGCGGTCGGCGACCTTGACGCAGCGCCAGCCTTCCAGCGGCGCGAACATCATGAACAGGCTGGCCACGCCATTGCGCTCGTATTCGTAATCGTGGCGCGCCTTGCGTCCGGGCGCGGCGGGAATGGGCGCGCGCGTCTCGGCGATCATTTGCTTTGTCGTCTCGTCGAGGCACACTACGGGATGCTGCCGATCATGCGGCCGTTGATAGACCTCCAGCACGTCTTCCATCGCGGCGACGAAGCCCGCGTTGGCGTGCGGCGGGATCACCCATTGCTGCTTAAGATGCGGCTTGAGAATGTTTTTTTGAGCGTGCGTCCGATCGTGTTGTCGCTGGCCTTGGCGACGATATTCAGCTCGACGACCTTCTGTTCGAGCAGGCTCAGCGTCCATCGGGCGTAACCCGCCGGCGCCGGCCCGCAGGCCAGCGCAATCAGCTTGGCTTCCGCTACGCCATCGAAAATTCGACGCGGCGCAGAGCGCGGATTGTATTTGCGCGTCAATACCGCCTCGAACCCTTCCTCCACCAATTGGCGGCGCGTCCGCTCGACGTTAGCGACGCTGGTGTCCAAAGCGGCGGAAATCTCGCTGTCGCTCCAGCCTTCGCCGGCGTCCGACACATCGGCCTTCAGCAGGATGCGCGCCTTCGTCGACAACTGCGCCGAACGATGCCCGGAGCGGATGAACTCCGAGAGTTTCTCACGCTCCTCCGCGCTCAAGCGAACCACGTATTTCTTGACGGCGATCTCTTTCCCGGCCACGAATCACCTCCATCGCTGATGCGCAGCGACAGAGATTCAGAACTCACCGTCAAAAGCAATGACGGCGGCCACTAGTGACACCCGTCATTGATTTTGGTGGTGTGAACCGCGCCGGGATTGCCGGAGGCTCCAACCCTTGAGAGGATGGAGCCATGGATACGAAGAAGAAGACATCGAACAGATTTTCACCTGAGGTTCGGGAACGGGCAGTTCGGATGGTGCTCGAGCACCGCGGCGATCATGCCTCGCAATGGGCGGCGATCGCCTCGATCGCGGCGAAGATTGGCTGCACGGGCGAGACGTTGCGGAACTGGGTCCGCCAGGCAGAGCGCGACTCGGGCGCCCGCCCTGGCGCGACGACGGATGAACGCGAGCGGATCAAGGCGCTGGAGCGCGAGAACCGCGAGCTGCGGCAGGCCAATGAGATCCTGCGAAAGGCGTCGGCTTATTTTGCGGCGGCGGAGCTCGACCGCCGCTCGAAACAATGATCGCCTTCATCGACGATCAGCGGGACAAGCATGGGGTCGAGCCGATCTGCAAGCTCTTGCCGATTGCCCCTTCCACCTATTGGGCGCATGCGGCGCGCCGGCGCGACCCCGCGAAAGCGTCGGCCCGGGCGCGTCGGGATGTGAACCTTCGCAAGGAGATACGGCGCGTCTACGACGAGAACTTCCAGGTCTATGGCGTGCGCAAGGTGTGGAAGCAGTTGGACCGCGAGGGCGAAAAGGTCGCGCGCTGTACGGTGGCGCGGCTTATGCGGAGCATGGGGTTGCAAGGGATCGTGCGTGGGAGGCCGGTCAAAACGACGGTGAGCGACCGCAAGGCTCCATGCCCGCTCGACAAGGTGAACCGGCAATTTCGGGCCAAGCGGCCGAATGCGCTGTGGCTCTCCGATTTCACTTATGTTTCGACTTGGCAAGGCTTCGTCTATGTGGCTTTCGTGATCGACGCCTTCGCTCGGCGGATCGTCGGCTGGCGCGCCTCGCGCACGGCGCATGCGGGCTTCGTGCTCGACGCGCTCGAGCAGGCGCTGCATGATCGTCGGCCGGTTCACGGCGGTGGCCTCGTCCATCATAGCGACCGCGGCGTTCAATACGTCTCTATAAAATACACAGAGCGCCTCGCCGAGGCCGGCGTCGAGCCCTCGGTCGGCAGCGTCGGAGACAGCTACGACAACGCGCTCGCCGAGACGATCAACGGACTCTACAAGGCCGAGCTGATCTGGCGAAAGGGGCCGTGGCGAAACTTCGAGGCGATCGAGTTCGCCACGCTCGAATGGGTCGACTGGTTCAACAATCGCAGACTGCTCGAGCCGATCGGAAACATTCCGCCGGCAGAAGCCGAAGCGCGCTACTATGCGCAAATCGAGGGACGCGCCTTGGCGGCGTGACTCAAACGAAATGGCCTCCGGCAATCCCGGCGCGGTTCAGTGATCGCGCCTGAGGCCAGTGCGGCCTTCGTCGCCGCCATGGAAGACGTGCTGGACGTCTATCAGCGCTCCCATGATCCGCAGCGCCCACTGGTGTGTCTCGACGAGACTTCGAAGCAGATGATCAAGGAGACGCGCACCCCAATTCCCGCCGCGCCCGGACGCAAGGCGCGTCACGATTACGAATACGAGCGCAATGGCGTCGCCAATCTGTTCATGATGTTCGCGCCGCTGGAAGGCTGGCGTCATGTCAAGGTCACCGACCGCCACGCCGCAATCGATTACGCTCACGCGCTCAAGGATTTATCCGACGTTCATTTTCCTGGCGCGACCAAGATCGTGTTGGTGCAGGACAATCTTTCGACGCACACGCCGGCCTCGCTCTACGCGGCGTTCCCCGCCGCCGAGGCGCGACGCCTCGTCGAGCGCTTCGAATGATGGAGTGGATGCCCCCTCCTGACGGCATCGCGATGTGCCAAAGTGGTGATGTTTTCCCATCCCACGAACGGAGAGAGCATCCATGGAAAAGGTTAGCATCATCGGTCTTGATCTTGCAAAGCGGTCCTTCCAGGCGCATGGCGCCCTCGCCGACGGCTGCGTGGCGTTCCGCAAGAAGCTTTCCCGAGAAAAAGTTCTGGGTTTCTTTGCCGAGCAGCCGCGCTGCATCGTCGCCATGGAGGCCTGCGGGAGCGCGCGCCACTGGGGGCGAGCCATCCGCGACCTCGGCCACGAGGTTCGATTGATCCCACCAATATACGTCAAGCCCTTCGTCAAGCGCCAAAAGAACGACGCGGCTGATTCGGAAGCGATTGCCGAGGCGGCGAGCCGGCCGACGATGCGCTTTGTTGCGGTCAAGACCGAGGAACAGCAGGCGCGCGCCATGCTTTTCCGGACGCGAGATCTTTTGGTCCGGCAGCGCACGCAACTGACTAACGCGCTCCGCGGTCATTTGTCGGAGCACGGCGTCGTCGCCGCGCAGGGACCGGCGAATGTGAAAGTTCTTAAAGAGGCGGTCGAGGATCAACCGACATCGCTTCCGCTTCTCGTCGTGGAACTGGCGCGTGTCTTCCTTGATCAGATCGAAGGGCTGTCGAAAAGGATCTCCGAACTTGAGAAGGTGACGGTTCACCAAGCCGCATGCGGAGAAACGACACGGCGTCTGCGGACGATGCCGGGCGTCGGCCCAATCACGGCCCTGGCGATCGCAACCTTCGCGCCGCCGATGGATGTCTTCAAACGAGGTCGCGATTTCGCCGCCTGGCTCGGGCTTGTCCCCCGGCAACATTCGACCGGAGGCAAACAGGTTCTTGGGAAAATCTCGAAGATGGGCCAGCGCGACATTCGTCGCCTGCTGATCATCGGCGCGATGGCCGTCGTTCGCTCGGCATCGCGGAAGGGTGCGCCGGAGGGAAGCTGGCTACAGCGCATGTTGGCGCGCAAACCAAAGATGCTGGTGGCGATTGCGCTCGCCAACAAAATGGCGCGCTCAGTCTGGGCCATGCTGGCGAAGGGAGAAGATTTCCGAATTCCTGTGGTTGCGGCGTCCTGATCGATGATCGGACGCCGTGGCTTGGGAACGTCAGGCGTGTGACGAGGTCGACGAACGGTAAGGTCAAATGATCGGTCAGATCCGGACCCGGAAACGCAATTAATGCCATAGAGTTCAAAGCTCGTTCGAATGATTTGCGCCTGGTCCGCGTATCTCCATACCGGCCAGCGGCCATATCGGGCCGCATCAAAAGGCCTGATACATGACCGCACCCGATCACGTGGTCGAGCCGCTCAAAAAACTTCTTGCGCGAACGGGGGCATCCATACATGGCGTTACACGCCAAAGCACGGCAGTTGGCTCGACCTCGCGGAACCCGATCTCGGCGTTCTTGCGAGCCAATGTCTTGATCGCCGCATCCCCGACAAGGAGACGTTGATCAGGGAGCTCGCCGCCTGGCAGGTCAACCGCAACAAGCGCTGCGTGCAAGCAGACTGGCAATTCACAACAGAACATGCGCGCATCAAGCTCAAACGCCTATACCCCCAGTTCCAGTGACTCAGCTCAGTAGAGGTTTAATGATGCGGTGGGACCGGTCCAGGGAACGCGGCCCGTCGCTACACCCGCGCTCGGGCCGTTTCCGCGACTACTTCAATCATCACTTCTTGGTGTCGGGACCGGCGCGCCCCTTCTCGATACTGGCCCAGACCGAAGCCGGCGTAGCAGGAGCGCTTTGCGGCTTGACCTTCTTCGGCTTTTTGGTTTGCCGATTGCTGTGCTGTTCCCTGTTGGCCATGTCGCTCCCCATCGTCTTCGCTAGAAACAGTCTTGGATATGGGGCTCCTGCGAAGCGGTGGCGAGATCACCAGCAAACAAAAAACGCGCCCCTGTCCAACCGAGGTCGGAGCCCCTCTAAACGGCCTTGCGGGCCATCGGCTATCCACATTCCAAGCGTGTGTCGGGAAGGGAGACGCAAGTTGCTTCAGTTGCTCGGCTCTGGCGTAGCAAACCCCAAAAAACACAGTGGGGAGCAACCCCCTCGCCGTCATCGCGAGCAAAGCGAAGCAATCCAGAGTCGAGGCGCGCCCCTGGATTGCTCGGAGAATAGCGGCGACCAATGAAGCCCACCAAAATACGCGTCTTATTTAACTTAAGGGAAGAAACGCTCAGGGCGGAGTCATTACGCCCTGTACGCAAAAGATAACTTTCTGGCGGCGCGGGCTTTGCGGGTGCTTTGGTTGGTGTGCTGGACCTTCCGCCCGGAGGGTTGGATGGCAACGGGATGGAGTGGCGGATGAGGATCTTGTCGTCTCCGACGAGGATTTCCTTGACGAGAAGACGCAGGACGCGCTGACGCTCGCCAACATCGAGGGTTTGGGCCGACGACCGCAGGCGCCCTAGAAAATCCGTGACGGACTCGGCGAGGCGCAGGCAGATTTCGCGCTCCTTGGATTGGTCTTCGATCGCTTGCAGTTCCGCGAGGCAAGCCTGTTCGCGTCCCCGCAAATCCGGCATTCGGTTGCGCAGCTCTTCAAGCGAGAGAAGGCTTTCTTGATAGGCCGTGAGCAGGCGCTCGATGCTCTTTCGACAACGCGCGAGATCGCGACGCAGCGCTTCTTCCCGGCGCTGGGTAGGATCGGCCTTTCGTGCGGCCTCGAGCCGGCGATCGAGCTCTTCCTGTATGAGACTTGGCTCTTCGAGCAAGCGCGCAATTTCTTTCCATACCACTTCGTCCAGCAAATCCTGACGAACCGGGCGACAGTCGCAAACCGGTCCGCCGAGCCGGCGCCAGCCGTCCGAACCGAGGCAGCGATAGTAATAAATGGTTCGGGCGCTCGACCTTGTAGACGTCCGATAGAGACCGTAACCGCACTTGGCGCAGCTCACCAAGCCTTGCACGACGCTTGGCGTAACCGTGCGGCGCGGCGCGTGCTTCTTGTTGGACTGCAAGCGCTCCGCGGCCAAGGCGTAGGTCTCTTCGCAGATGATCGGCGGCACGGGGATCTCGATCCACTCGGCGCGCGGAAGCTCATGATTGGCGCTGTTGCGCGTCGCGACGCCGCCGCGCAATCGCAACGGCCGCGTTATGCGCTGACGCGGCGCGGCCCGCGTCTTTCCAAAGCAAGCCTTCCCGATATAGGCGGGATTGCGCAACATCGCCCAGACCGTCGAACGCTCCCATCGTCCTGTCCCTTTCGCGGTCGGGATTTGGCGCTCGTTGAGACGACGGGTGACCGCGCCGATGCTCAAGTTTTGGACGGTGTAAAGTTCATAGGCCCACCGCACGATGCGCGCCTGCTCTTCGTCGATCTCATAATAGGCGGCGGAATGGTCGGTCTTGCGCCTATAGCGATAGCCATACGGCGCGCCGGCGAGCACGCTGATTTGGCCTTGCCGCGCGCGATGCCGCTTCCCCCGCCGTGACCGCTCCAGGATTTGCGCGCGCTCATATTCGGCGATCATGCCTTGAAATTGCAGCAGCAGCTCGTCCTCCGGAGTGGTCGCCCGTTTCGACCGGATGAACAGGACTTCGACGCCGGCGCGCGCAAACTCTTCGATGAGCAGAATTTGATGCGCATAGCGCCGGCTGAGACGATCGGGAGCATAGATCAGCACCGCCTGGATCAGCCCTTCCGCAGCAAGATCGCGCAGCCGCTCGAGCCCAGGGCGCAACAGGCTCGCGCCGCTATAGCCGTCGTCTTCGATCACCCATTCCGTCGGCACGTCGCAGTTCTGCTCGCGCGCGAAGGCGATCAGCGCGCTCGTCTGGCTGGCGATCGTGTTTTCTTCCCTCTGCTTGTCCGACGACACCCTGGCGTAAATCGCGGCGGTTTTCATCTTCGCCTCCCGTCACATCCGCGCCGGCGCGCACGACCCGCACCCGATCGGAAACGAGAATTTCGTAAACTTGCTCGAGCTTGACGGCGACCAGGCGATCGAACGCGAATTCGAGTTGAATGTCGCGCTTTTGTCGCCGCTCAGCCATCTGCGTCGGCGGACGCTAGAAACGCCGTCACCGCCCGACGCATCACCTCGCTCGCTGTGAGATTGGAAGCGCCGGCGTGCGCCTGAAGTCTTTGAGCGAGATCGGCGGGCATTTTCAAAGAGATCGTGACAGACGGCCGCGGCGCGGAGAGAGGCGGCTCCTTCTTGCGGGCCGCTTCGAGATAGCGATAGGCCTGCCGCAACGACAAGCCGTTTTCGCGCGACAGCGCCAAGGCCGCCTCCGCCATGCTGATATTGTTCGCCAGCAAGCGCTGCGCCGCCCTCAATCGTTCGGCCTTCTGCACCTGCGTCGATCGAATCATATGACATGAGCGTATTATCCTTTGCGTCTCAAATCAACAACGACCCAGTCGCGCCAGCCGGTGATAGCGCGCTCAAATCGGAAGTTATCTTTTGCGTACGGGGCGTGTTAGAGCCATCATGCGACACCCCGCGCTCGACATGCTCAAACGAAAGCGCCTCAAAGCCGCCATCAACCCAGACTTCCGCACCGCCCTCCTAATTCTACTGCGTCACGAAGCGGCCTGGGGCCGGGCCAGCGCCCATCATTGCGACCGCGCGAGCCGAAGGCGTGGCGGGAAGCAATCCTTAAGCCGCGCCAGCCCCCTGGATTGCCACGCCTTCGGCTCGCAATGACGAAACCGCCAACAAATTCGTTCATGACGCAGTAGAACTAATATGTTGCCGCCCTCCTAAAATGTTAACGATTCATGATCCCGCCCTGAAGAAACAGCCCGGCGCCCTTGCAATGTTGGTTGGAGTGCGCCATTTAAAGGTTGTCGATGGACGGTTAGATGACTTGGCATTGCGCCGTAAGAAGCGCCTCGCCGAAACTCCTCTCCCCTGAAAATGCAATTTCGACGACCCGCATTAGCGGGTGAGCAGCACTCTATTCGTGAAAGACTACTCTATGACCACGGGAACCGTGAAATGGTTCAACGCCCAAAAAGGTTTTGGATTCATTGCGCCGGATGACGGCGGCAATGACGCCTTCGTTCATATCAGCGCGGTCGAGCGCGCCGGCCACAGCGATTTGCGCGAGGGCGAAAAGGTGAGTTTCGAACTCGTCGCCGACCGCAAGAGCGGCAAGATGTCGGCTGACAACCTCAAGATTCTGGACTGATGAACCGGCTGGACACGACGGAATTCCGTCAGTCCCCGATGACCCGCATCGATTAGCCTGATCGAGCATGGATGTAATGACGAACCAGAGCTAACGATGGCGTGACGTTCGGTCCAAGGAAGCGCATTTTGCGCCTTGGAGGCCCCGACTCTCATCGAGACGGGGCTTTTCTTTTTTCCGATCGCGAATGTGGTCGGCGTAGCGGAGGAGGACATCATGGCCAAATCGCAAAGGCGCGGTAATCGAGAAGTGCGAAAGCCGAAGAAAAAGCCGGAGTCGGCGGCGGTTCCGCTCGGCTTGAGCAAAGGCTCCTTGGAGCCGATCGGAAATCAAAAAAAGAAGAGCTGAGGCTCGATCGCATGACAGTTCGCGCCGCGTATCGTGGGTGACGGGCGTATCTCGGAAGGGATCAAACATAGTGGCAAAATCCGAACTCGGCGCAAAGCGTCGATGCCTCGCCTGCAATGCGCCATTTCTCGACCTCAATCGCGCGCCGCCCGTTTGCCCTAATTGTGGAACAGTTTTTCAGGTCGTGGAGCTGGCGCGTTCTCGACCCAGACTACCGTCCCCGCATCCTCGCGCTTACGCGAGCACGAATCCGGTGGCGACAAGCGCAGCCAGTCTGGCCTCGCCGGCGCCGGAGGCGATAAATGAGGAGAGCGCCGACCTCGCGGTTTAGGGTGCGAGAGGCCTTACAATACAGGCGAACGGCCCGACTGGACGCGGATCGTGGGCGGACGGTCGCCGCACGGTTGGCGCAACTGGTCGTCCGGAGCCGGATTGAAGAGCGCATCGCGTGGCTCGTCGGGCGCGCCCTGGCGTTCGGCCGGCGAAGTCCGACCCCCCAGCTGGAACTATTTCATTGCCTTTTCGCCATGACGGTCCAGGACTTTTCGAGATTTGGCAAACGACGTCGGGCGGCAAAGCTGTGACGTCAATTTCTCGCCCGCCAGCGGCCCGGATGGATTTTTCGTCCTTGGGACGAACCCACCCATTGGGAAAATTCGCTGCGGCATTCCGCCCTGGCGCGAGAACGCGCCGTTTGAACCGATGAACTGTCGCTTGCCCTTTTTTGAAGGGCCAGCGCGCCCTGAAGCCAGCGACTGTCCCAGTCGCAGCGCTAACCACCCGAGCTTCCAACGAAAAATTCCTCGAAAAGCGGTCTAAAACAGCTTAGTTTGAGACTGGGCGCTTGACAAAACCTACCCCTTCGAAGACCCTACGCCCTGTCATAAGACAGATAAAAAAGGGACGCCTTTAAACGGCGCCGCCAACGGAGGGAAAAATGGAACTGACAGGCTGGCTCATTCCGATCTGCATGGCCGCATCCGCGATCATCTGCGCCGTGACGCTCACGCGCCTTTAATCACGAAACGAGGTCACCCGACGCTTGCGGGACTTTGGTCCCTCCGGGCCTTTGCCGCGAACGACGACAGGCTTCAAAGCCGTCAGCGCCATCATACGCTGACGGCTTTTTTTATTTTCCGTTTCACGAAGAATCGCAATCCCCATAAAAAAAGGCCCGGAATGAACCGGGCCTATTAGTTGGGAAACATGGGACGTTTAAAAGTGAGATAGAGAAGTGACCCGCTCGCGGGGAGCGCTCCGGTCGCCATTTTTCATGCGTTTTTCGCCAAGCATTGCGATGATCCATCTCGCGCGGCGCCGTCGTCGTTACTTAATCCCTCCGGGAAGAAATCTCCCGCCAAGCTACGGCAACCTTTGTTAGAACTGCGTTCGCAGGCGTGATTTAATCGCTAATTGGCCAGAATCTCACTAGTTTGCCGCACTGTCTTGGGAGACGGTGATTGGAGTTCGACGACCGAACGAATTCAATTGGAGGCGAATCCCATGGCCATAAACGACTTCAACGGCTCTCACGAAAAAGACGTCGATAAATACACCGGGATGAGCAAGATGAATTTCGATCTCACCCCTAACGTTATGATTTGCGCCGGCGGCGGAGCCGTTCTCGGCCTCGTGCTGGCGTTGTGGGCATCGAGCGATCCCGGCATCGTTATCGCGACCGTGGTCGTCTTCACGGTGCTCTCCGGTATTTTCGGGATGTTCGTGTGAAAAAAGCAGCTCTCGTCTAGCCCGTCGGGCGCCGATCCCGGGCCCGGCGGGTGAACGGGATAACCGATTGTAATGACGTATCAATGCCAAATTGCGCCCCCCGGTTTAGTCTGCTTTGGGTGCAATCTGAGCGCTTGCTCTGGAGTTTTGGAAATTGTCGCCAGAACCCGGACACGTCGTGCGGAGTCCGCTTTTCTTTCGGAAGGTCGCATTCAAGGAAAAGCCTTGCATGCGAGGAGGCTTTATTAGATTCGACCTGCGCGATCGCGAGTGACGCGAGCGCCAAATATAGCGACTGACGATAGCGCCAATGACGATAGCGCCAATGACGATAGCGCCAATGATGTCGATGCCCCGATTGCGAGACTAGCGCTTTTCGACCAGACGGAATCGTCTCGTATATTAAGAAATCGCTCCAGAATCAAAAAGATGGAGCAAAATCTTGTCGAAAAAGTCTATCAACTTCTTCGGATTTTGCTCTAGCCGCGAGCGCTGCTTTGGCAAACCTAGCGTTCACTGCAAGGATCCTTGATTGTCGTTCGATCTTACGTCGATGAAATGATTCGCAATGGCTGCACTCTTACAGAACGCCATCGGCGACCCCCGAAAAAACAACCAAAGATCGGCGGAGGATGCTCCCCGCGGAAACTATCGTCTCCGCCATGACGACGCGCGATGGTCGCCTCCGCCACCGGAACAAAGACGAGTCAATCGACTTAACATTGCCTCAATGATAGCCTAATTGCGACTCGGAAAGGCGTTAGAAACCCCAGTTCGTGATTGAACTTGGGGTTTTTCGTTTAAGCAGGAGAGACGAGAGATGCTGCGAAGAATTTTTTCAACGCTGTTCACCGCCGCAATCGCTGGCGCGATCGGCTATGGCGCGGGTATTTACAATACACCGGCGGATCAAGCAGATAACTTTCGCGCATTCGTAAACGCAAAAGTTGGCGCGCTAAACGATCTCTTGCATCGCGAGCGCCCCGCCGCCGACTTGAACGCAACCGCGCCCGCAAAGGACTCGCCAGCGGAGGCCGAAGCGCCCGCGAAAGAAATGCAGTCGGAGGCGCCGGCTCAATCTAACGGCGACTCTAACGCCGACGCTTCGGTGTCGAAAGATTCAACGGATGGCGGCGTTGCGACGCCCGCAGCGTCCGCTGCGCCCGAAACCGGCTCCGCTGCGCCCGAAACCGGCTCCGCTGCGCCGGCAGCCTCGGATGCCGGCTCCACCACGACGGCGCCGGGCGGCGCCGATTCGGCGCAGGCGACCCCTGCCCCGAGCGCGCCTAGCGAAGCCTCTTCCCCAGCCGGCGCCGACAGCGAAAGCGCGGCCAAGCCCGCCGCCAAGACGCATGCTAAGCCGGCGGTTAAGAAGGCTCCGCCCAAACCCAAAAAGAAGCCGGCTCCGAAAGCCAAGGCAGCCGAACCGGCTAACGAAGCTCCTGCGTCCGTCGATCCTCAGTAAGGGCCAAAAAGCCAAGACGATGAAAGCAAAGCGGCGCGTTCCCTCGGGCGCGCCGCTTGTTTTTCGAAGCCGTAAAATCGGCGACAATCAAATTTTCTTCAAAATATTGAATCCCAGCAATCCGCCCAACACGGCTCCGACAACGACTCCAATCGGCCCCCCAAATCCCGCTCCGGCAAGGCCGCCAAGAACGGCGCCGCTGCCGGCGAATATGTAACGATTGTTTTTGAGGTTCGGATTCTCTTTATCGTTAACCATGGACTTAGCCTTTCTCTTGCGATGCGGCGCCAGCTTAGGCCAACCGATACGCTTGGCGACACCCGCCAGAATGGAACTTTCGATATTTCCCGGAGTTTTTATATGCGGCGGGAGCCAGCCAAAAACACTAACTCGCCCTTCACCGAAAGGCCAAGACAGATGGAATCCCAAAGTTTCGAATCTCCCAAGACGCCCTTCTTCAATCCTCTTCAGATAGGTCAGGAACTCAGCTCGAAAATGATCGAGTTCTCCGGCGCCAACGTCAGCGCGGCCCTGAATTTCGCGGTCAAATTGTCCAGCGTGAGGTCTCCGGGGGATTTCACCAATATCCTCGCCAACCACGCGAGCGACAATCTAAAGATGCTGACTGAAGAACTAGAGGAACTGTCCTCGATCATCAGGAAATCGTCCGGGATGGGAGAAAGATCTCGTGATACGCCGCTTGGCTCATGAGGCCTTTGGGCGTTCGAGATAGCGCTCCAGTCGCTTCGTTGTCTGGAGCGCGGCATTTGTTTCGGCTATCGCGAGGGGTCAGTTAGACCACACGTAGCCGATGAGGGTGGCGGCAACAAATAGCCCCAGGCAGCCCAGCAGCACGACTTTTATCAGACCCTTCGGCATCGAAGCCTCCATTCATCGTGGGGCGCTCCGTCAACCTGAAGCCCACCTGTCGCGGATAGGTGGGCTGCCTCCCCGTTGCGATCAACGCAAATCGACGGTCGGGGTCGCGCCGACGCGAGCGCGAGGCGCACCAGTGCGCGGGAGAAACAATGCGGCGTCATGTTTCAAATTCGGTCGGTGCGACGCCGACCGCTTTCTCTTGTCTTGAATAATAACACCAAAAATCCGAAAGCAGCAGCCAGATCGTATCAAAACGGTCAAATTCTATAATAGTTTATCGAAATGAAACAGGCTAATCAATTTTGATACATCGACATAACCATTATGAAACGAACATGTACATTTATATAATTTCAATCATGGTAAGGTTGACGACATTTCGTGCTTTGAATCATAGTGTCACTGTGCAATTATGATTTTAGAAATGCTGAACTTTTAAACTTTTCTACACACTGGAGCGACTGTCATGGCTAACGAGGCGCTTATACTTGAACGTCCCCGTGACGACACGGTTACGATGATGCACGGTGCAGATAATCTCGACTATAAGAAAGTCATCGAGGACATCTGCGATCTGAATTGGCGTGGCCTCACCGAGGAAGACATCACCAACGTCGCTTGGGTCTATTATTATTTCTCTGTTCAGTTCTGCGAAAACGTGGGCATCGCGCGCGGACTTTATCCGGACGACAAATGTCTCGAGGAACTGGATCTCGGCGAACGCAACACCGACAATCTGTCGCCATATCCGGGCGTCGTCGAAGTTGGAGAGCGCTTGGATCATGACGAGTTCATGCGGCGGACGCTCGAGTTGACGCCGATTGAAGAAACGCGACGCCGTCGTCTGCAAGCCATCGGAACGGCCTATCTCGAAAAGGTCAGGGCGATCAACGACGTCTCCAGAGCCTCAAGCCTGGCGAGCTACGAAGACGGCGGGCTCGAAGCGGTATTCCGCCACTTCCTTCTCGCTCGCCATTGGGACACCGAGCTTCTCGGCGCGTTTCGTCATTTTCTGGAAGGCCACATTCAGCTCGACAGCAATCCCGACACCGGTCACGGCTCGCTTTGCCGGCATGTAGCGCCAAACAAACATGTCCAGGAGTTGTGGACCGCGTTCAAGAACAGTCTGATCGAAGGCGCTCCCGGCTTGACGCGCTAGAGCGGTTTCCGACCAGACGGAATCGTCTGGTCGATTAAGAAATCGCTCTAGATTCAAAAAGCTGGAGCAAAATCTTGTCGAAAAAGTCTATCAACTTTTTCGGATCTTGCTCTAATTCTACTGCGTCATGAACGAATTTGTCGGCGGTTTCGTCATTGCGAGCCGTAGGCGTGGCGATCCAGGGGGGGCTGGCGCGGCTTAAGGATTGCTTCCCCCCCCCGCCTTCGGCTCGCGGTCGCAATGACGGGCGGCAATCCAGCGGGCCGACCAACGCCGTCATTGCGAGGAGCGCAGCGACGAAGCAATCCAGGGGGTGCCCCGGCTCTGGAGTGCTTCGCTACGCTCGCAATGACGGGCTGCAATCCAGGGGGCTGGCGCGGCTTAAGGATTGCTTCCCCCCACGCCTTCGGCTCGCGGTCGCAATGACGGGCGCTGGCCCCGCCCCGGGCCGCTTCGTGACGCGTTAGAACTAAGCCCTTCGACGACCGTTCCGAAGAGCCGCCAGATCGCCCAGTCGCTGTTCGCTGGCATGGATCAGACCAGAGCCACGCCCGCGAGCAGCGTTTGTTCTTCCGGCGTTATCTCGGCGATTTTTTCCGGCTTGATATCGGGCGGAAAATTCACCGGCTTATAGGGCGTGTGATCGACGCCATTGATCTTACATGGACGTCCGCGCTTTTTCACCGCGCTCCAATGAACCCGCTCATTGATGTTTTCCTTTTTCGGGTCCGTCGAATTGTAGAATATTCCGTAATCGAGCGCGTCGGGGGAGAGCATGATCCGGTGCGCGGGGAGACATTCACTCACGACATATCCAGCCGAGGAATCGTAGATTTCGCCGTCAATCGCCGGCTTCAAGACCGCCCGCAGATTTTTATCGTCGAACTCGAGGCCTGTCAGGGCCTGAACACGGGCGATCATCCATATCAGCGCAAGATCGGAAAGACCTGGGTCAGGGTAACCGCCGCCAATATTGCAGTGAACTCCCGCGAACCAAGTCTGCTCGACGTGATTTTCGCGGAGCTGGCCTTTCGGAGCGGTCCACAGGGTCGGAACGAACTCCCGGCGCTGTTCGTCAATGGCCACGGCGTGGAGACCGACTTCGATGTGCTTGCCAAAGGAAGTGTCGTGAAAGCCGAGCGTGAGCGCGGTGAAAATTCGGGCCAATGGAGCGAGACCGAAGCCGGCGGGAACGCCGTATGATCCCACCGTATCCCATACCCCTACGCATTTGATCGCGCGGCTTGAGTGAAGTTCGCCGTTCGACCGGGCCGTTGCGAAATTTCGCAGCGAGGTCTTGTCGGAAGCGCTCGCGGAGAATGGCGCCGCTCCGCCGGCCGCCTCCGCCTCGGCCCGGATTGCGGGCTTCACGCGAAAATGATCCCATAGGACGTCAAATCCGACCGTGCTTTCCTTGCGTCTGACGCCCGAGGCTCCGATCAGTCCAGCGAGCGCCCGCACGGCATAGGCGCCGCGCGAAAAGCCGAAGAGATAAATTTCGTCCCCCGACTCGTAATGCTCGACCAAGGTCCGATAAGCGTCCGCAACGATGCTCTTGAGGCCAAGACCAATCGCTCCGCCCAGCCACTTCTTGACGATATCGGAGTCGCTGCCGACGCCCTTGTGATATTTCACGAGTTGCCGGACTCCGTCTGAAGCGGAGGATTTGATCAGATATCGATCTTGCGGCAACCCGTCCCAGGACAGTTTCGCGACATTCGTGTCCTCGGAGGCGTTGCTTTCGTCGTTCCAGGTTCCATCGATCAGAATAACGATACGTTTCATCGGCGCCCCCAAATCGCGGACGGACTCGCGCAAAGAAGCGATTCTAACGGGCGGCCCGCAATTTGGCCAATCCTCCGCCGTGGATCAAGTTCGGCGCGGCTCCGGTTTCGCTCGCGGTCGGACTCTTTGGCGTCGCCTTGGTTTTTCTTCGAGAGGAATCGGCCGAAACCTCTCATATTCCATTTGCCCTACGGCGCAGCCGCCGGATCGACGCCGGGAATTGACCTTTGTTTCAAAAGTGCGACTTAACAGGCTGCGCTTCGAAAGCGGCTTTACGGACCGTGAACGATGATTCTTGGGTTTGGCGCTCCCCAAAGTCTCGCTATCAGCCTCTCAAGAGGGGGTCCCCCATGGGATTTTGCAAGCGCTTTCCATGCTTAAGTCAGAGATTCGTATTGTGCGACGCGGCTGCGCGCGGCTGTAACGTTCGCGTCCGACCAAGCGAAGGACATATCGTTATCCGAATATCGAAATAGGGGGATCAAGGGCGCCATGCTGATACGCAAAGGGAAAGGCGTTCCTTCGTCGGAGATCACGCCCTATACGGCCTATTTGCGCCGCCGGGAGTTTCTGATGGGCGCGACGGCGTTGACGATTTCGGGCGGAGTCGCGGAGGCCGGGTTGCAGAGTTCGAACAGCGCCTATTCAACGCAAGAAACGCCGACCCCGCTTAAAGACGTCACGACCTACAACAATTTCTATGAATTCGGCCCCGGCAAGTCCGACCCCGCCGCCAACGCCGGCGCTTTGACGACAAATCCCTGGCGCGTGAGCGTCGATGGGCTCGTCGCCAAGCCGGGACAATTCAATCTTGAAGACTTCATCAAGCCTTATGCCCTTGAAGAACGGATCTACAGGATGCGCTGCGTCGAGGGCTGGTCGATGGTCATACCCTGGGTGGGCTTCCCCCTCGCCGAAGTCATCGAAAGGGTCGAACCTCTCGGCAGCGCGAAATACGTGGCGTTCGAAACCGTCGTGCGTCCTAAGGAAATGTCGGGACAAAGGGGACTCTTGCAGCTTCTGGACTGGCCTTATGTCGAAGGTTTGCGCCTCGACGAGGCGTTGCATCCGCTGACTATTCTCGCCGTCGGTCTCTATGGGGAAGTCTTGCCGAAACAAAACGGCGCCCCCCTGCGTCTCGTCGTTCCCTGGAAATACGGCTTCAAAAGCATCAAATCCATCGTGCGCATTCGTCTCGTGGAAAATCAGCCGCGGACCTCCTGGAACCAACAGGCGCCGCGCGAATATGGCTTCTATTCCAACGTAAACCCCGCCGTGGACCATCCTCGCTGGAGCCAAGCGACGGAACGCAGGATCGGAGAAGGCGGATTATTCGCCAGGCGCCGACCGACCCTCATGTTCAACGGCTATGCCGAAGAGGTGGCAAGCCTTTACGCGGGCATGGACCTCGAAAAGTTGTTTTGATGGAGACGCCCGATTTTCTTTCCTTGAACGCGGCCTTGCGCCGGACGCCGAAATTCGCCGTTTATCTGTTCGGCGCCATGCCGGCGGTCGATTTGCTTCACCTTGGTCTCGAAGACAGGCTTGGCCCCGAACCCGTGCGGGCTCTGGAGCACGGTCTAGGACTATGGGCGCTGAGATTTTTGCTCGCCGCTCTCGCCGTCACGCCGTTGCGCGAGTTGGCGCGCATCGACCTGTTCCGCTTCCGCCGCGCATTCGGAGTGCTGGCGTTTTATTACGCGGCGCTCCATCTCGCGGTCTACATCGGCATCGATATGGGGCTGGATGGCCGCGCCCTCGTCGCCGACATTTTGAAGCGTCCTTATGTCACGATCGGAATGCTCGGCTTCGCGTTGATGATTCCCCTCGCAATCACATCGAACGACTGGTCGATCCGGCGCATGGGCGGCGCGGCATGGCGGCGGCTGCATCGCCTGGTTTATCCGGTTGCGATCGTGGCGGCCGCGCATTTTCTGCTGGTGGTCAAATCCTGGCCGGCGGAACCGCTGGTCTACGCCGCGATAACGGGGCTTCTCCTCGGTTATCGCCTTATGCGCCCGCGCCGAATTGCGCGCCGCGTCGCCACCTGAGGCGACGGCCGAAGACTAAGCGAAGTCTGCGCGGGAAGCCCCTGAGACTAGCGCGCTTATCGACCAGACGGAATCGTCTGGTGGATTAAGAAATCGCTCCAGATTCAAAAAGCTGGAGCAAAATCCATGGGCGACGCCTGAATCCATGGACGACAACCAGAATTGGAAATTATAGGCCGCGCTCACGCCCCCCGATTCCCCGGTGACGGGCGGCGGCGCGGCTCGGGGCGCTTTCAGCGATATCGAATTTGGCGTTCCATTCGGGGTCCAAAAGTTGCGGCTCAATACCGCCATTTTCCTATTTGGCGCTCCATGGGCGAATTGGACGCACCCTTGTCCAAAGGTGGCGATGATGGCTATCTGCAGGCGCCATTGCGTTACATCGGATTGCGTTTGTCAGCCACCTTCGCCATGCCCCGAAAAATATATGGATGCATGCCGAGAACAAGCAGCAAGGCTATGGTTTTTTAGAGCTTAAGGCTCGCAATGATGTCCGACCGGGCTTGGTGGAGCTGGGGGGATTCGAACCCCCGACCTCTGCAGTGCGATTGCAGCGCTCTCCCATCTGAGCTACAGCCCCGTTCCGAGAGGGGTGACTACACGGCGGTCTCTTCCATGTCAATTGTTTCGACGAACCTCGTCGTCGAGCGCCGTGTCATCCCCGCGTCTGGACGCAGGGAAACGCCCCACCCGACCAGGATTGCGGCGCGCCCGGCTTAGGGCTAGACACTGCGTTAAACCGTAACGACTGGAATCTCGCAATGTCCTACGCCGTCATCAACCTGCTCCTGACAATCATCGACCTTTACTGGTGGATCGTCATCGCCTCCTTCGTTATGTCTTGGTTGATCGCTTTCGACGTCATCAACACGCGGTCCCAGGCGGTTTATACGATCAGGCGCGCGCTGGCGGCGATGACCGAGCCGGTTTACGAACCGATCCGCAGGATCATTCCTTCGGTCGGCGGGCTGGATTTTTCGCCCATGATCGTGATTCTGGGCCTGCAATTCCTCAGCAACGCCATCTCTCACAGTTTCGCCTTTGGCTGATCCCGACGCAGCCTGGATCGCCGAGCCGGGCGGCGTGGCGCTGTGGCTGCGTCTGACGCCCAAGGGCGGGCGCGATGCGCTTGAAGGAGTTGAAAAGCTCTCGGATGGACGCAGCGTCGTGAAGGCCAGAGTGCGGGCGGCGCCGGAAGACGGTCGCGCCAACGCCGCCCTCGTGGAACTGGTGGCGAAAACGCTCGACACGCCGAGGCGCGCCGTCACTCTCGTCGCCGGCCAGACCAGCCGCGTCAAGAAACTCTTCATTGCGGGCGACGCCGCCCGAATCGAACAGGCGCTGGCCGCCCGGCTGGCGCCCACCAACCGTTAGAATGAAGCGAAGAACCATGTCCAAGACCAAATCGAACATCGGAAATTTCTTTGAGGATTTCTCGCTCGGCCAGGTGATCCGTCACGCCGCGCCGCGCACGGTGACGACGGGCGACGTCGCCGTCTATACCTCTTTGTATCTGCCCCGATTCGCCGTCCAATCATCCAGCGCCTTCGCGCAGACGATCGGTTATCGCGAGGCGCCGATCGACGATATTCTGGTGTTTCACTTCGTGCTGGGCAAAACCGTCCCCGATGTGTCGCTGAACGCCATCGCCAATCTGGGCTACGCGGATTTCAAATTTCTCGCCCCGGTCTATCCTGGCGACACACTGACCGCGACATCCGAGGTCATCGGCCTGAAAGAAAACTCCAACAAGGAGACCGGCGTCGTCTATGTGCGCTCGACCGGCCGGAACCAAAACGGCGAGATCGTGCTGGATTACGCCCGCTGGGTGATGGTGAAGAAGCGCGACAAGAACGCGCCCGTCGGCCCCGAGGTGGTCCCTGCCCTGCCGAAATCCGTTTCTCCCGCCGATCTCGGCAAGGCCGTTCCGAAGATCGACGTCGCCGCTTACGACAAGATTCTCGCCGGTTCCCCCTATTTATGGGGCGATTACGAAAAGGGCGAAAAGATCGACCATATCGACGGCATGACCGTCGAGGAGGCCGAGCACCAGCTCGCGACGCGGCTTTATCAGAACAACTCGAAGGTCCACTTCAATCAGTATTACGAAGCCCAGGGCCGCTTCGGAAAGCGCATCATCTATGGCGGCCATGTGATTTCGCTCGCCCGCGCGCTGTCCTTCAACGGGCTGGAAAACGTGTTCCACATCGCGGCGGTCAATGGCGGCCGCCATGTCAACCCGCTCTTCGCGGGCGGAACCGTCTTCGCCTGGAGCGAAGTGCTCGACAAGGCCGAGATTCCGGGCAGAAGCGATATCGGGGCTCTGCGCCTGCGCCTCGTCGCGACCAAGGACAAGCCCTGCGTCGAATTCCCGCTGAACGGCCCCGACGGCAAGCCCGACCCCTCCGTGCTCCTCGACCTCGATTATTGGGCCGTTCTGCCGCGTTAACGGATAGGACGTCCGAATCTTTTCGCCTCGGGGCCGCCTATCGAACGACGGCCCGCGGCGCGACGCGGACGTTGTTTCGATAGATCGCGACGTTCACGGACGCCCCCCGCCCCGTCACAGCAATCCGGCCCTCGAAAGCATGTGGGAGAGCGCCTCGGGATAAATCAGCTCCGTGGAGGCGGCGATTTCTTCCGGGCGCCACCATTTCCAGCCCTCGACATAGCCCTTCTCGTCAAACGTCAGCATCTCCAAATTGGGCTCGAAATCCTCGCAACGCACGAGGTAGTATTGCTCGACGGCGTGGCTCCAACCGCTCTCGAGACGCAGCGGAAATTCGCGCGAGGCGATGGGCGCGCCAAGGGTGAATTCCCTTAGCCCGGTCTCTTCGGCGATCTCGCGCCGAGCGCAGGCTTCGAAAGTTTCGCCGTTCTCCAGCGCCCCGCCCGGCTGGCCCCAGAAGTGGGAATACCCAAGCGCCGCGACATCCGGCAGGATACGGCTTGAAAAACGCAGCAGCAGGGTCTCGCAACGCGGATTGACGAGCAGAACGCGCGTCGCCTCGCGCCGCGGCAGTTCGATCCCGTCATAGGGCGCAACCACGGGATTGCGATCGCGCGCTCGCGCCCAATCGACCAGGGACCACTGGCCATCCTCATAGGCGACCCAGTTCGGCGCGGCGTTCAGGACGGGATATTCCCGCGTTTCGTCCAGGCGCTTGCCGGTCGCCATGCGCCAGGCGATATCCAGCGTTCCGGCGTGAGCCACGACGAGCACGGTTTCGCCGCTATGCGCCTCCGCGATTTTGGTCAGCGCGAACCTGACTCTGGCGGCGAAGCGCATGAGAGTCTCGCCGCCGGGCGCCGCATAATCGGCGCGGCGGACGAGATAGTGCTGATAGTCCTGGGGAAATTGCGAGGCGACCTCGGGGTGGCTGAGGCCATGCCAGACGCCGTCGTGCTTTTCGCGCAGCTCCGGCCTCTTGACGATTTCCATTCCGCGCCGGGCGGCGTGAGGCGCGGCAGTCGCCACCGCCCTTTGCAGATCGCTACTATAAATATGATCGAAATGAGCGTCGGCGAGTTCGCGCCCCAAGGCCTCCGCTTGTAATCGCCCCTTCAAATTCAACGCTATGTTGAGTTGCCCTTGAAAACGTCGTTCGAGATTCCAGTTCGTCTCGCCGTGGCGTGCGAGACACATAAGCGTGCGGGTCATGGCTTGTTCCGAAGAGGCCGGCTTATTGTCTTAATTCTGCGACAAGGGCTATCCGCCCATTTGTTCGGCACGGCAAGTTCAAAATCCCGTTTTGGCCCGCAGTGCGGCAAAAAGCCCGGCCCTCGCAGATCGTCGGCGTGCGCTCAAGAGACAAAATTAACATCTTGATTTTGCTACGTTACAAAGCAGACACGGGAGTGGTGAAGGGGACCGTCATCGCGAACAAAGCAACCCTGGAGCGCCGCCCGTGCCTTTTGCCTGGTCATGCTCGCAAGAATGCTCGAAATGATCCAGCCTTCGCCTTACGGCCTCTGGATTGCCGCGTCGCTTCGTTTCTCACAATGACGAACCCGCCGCCGAACTCCTGCATGAGGCAGCAGAGTTAAACACTTGTCCCTCAATGTTTCGCGCCGGTTGAAAATTCGCCGGTCCGCACGCGGGCGGGAAGGCTTTCCGCGAAACAAGCGACGCTTTCCTCGCCGTGACTGGCGACAAGTTCGCGCAACGCCGTGGACAGCGCCGCGGAGGCGAAATTGTCGCTGTCGATCCCCGCGAGAATAGCCTCCGCGAAGGCTTCGGTGACATAGACCAGCGCCGCGCGGCGCTGGTCCGCGCCCGCGTCTTCGAGCGATAAAGGACTGAATTGCATCATGCCGAGCACTCTAGACAAGGTCTCGCGCCTGCGCGAGACACGTCTTTCCAGAGGGTTAATTCGTACTCGCGAGATTGCTATGGATTGCCGTAACGCGTGACGACTTCCTGCGAGAGCTTTTCGGCCTCGGCAAGATAACGGGAGATCAATACCCGCGCATTGGGCGTGCAGGAGCGATAAGTAATCTCATAGCCGTGAAAACCTCGGTTGAAGGCGGCGGTTAGATTTTGCCGCCGAAGGCCCGAAGGGGTCGCGGCGTCGCGAAGCTGCGCCATTTTGGCCCGCCAATCGTCGCCATCTCCGTCGCCGCAAAGGTCTCTTAGGAACGACAATCCCCCGAGCACCTC
This sequence comes from Methylocystis sp. KS32, assembly GCA_002862095.1. Lineage (GTDB taxonomy): Bacteria > Pseudomonadota > Alphaproteobacteria > Rhizobiales > Beijerinckiaceae > Methylocystis. The sequence goes on from PHSQ01000002.1 coordinate 422,340, forward strand.
TGCAAGCCTGGTCAATTGCGCGTCGTAGGGAGCGGGCGGCGGCTCCGCCGGCGTAACCGGCTCTTGCTTTTTCGATTCCGGCTTCGGGGCGGATTTCTTGTTCCGCACATCCTTGCGGCTCGCTGATTTATGCGTTTTGGAGCGGTTGGTCTGAGCCTCGGCTCCGGGCGCGGACAAAAGCGCCGACAAGATCGCGACCGCGCAAACACACCGGAAGAGCCGGGCCCCGTCGTTCATGGATAAAGCCGCTGCTTCGACCATTGCGCTCCTTCGGCCTCGCGCGTGAATCGAACGCGATCGTGAAGGCGGAAGGGCTTATCGGCCCAAAATTCCATCGCCAAAGGAACTATTCGATAGCCGCGCCAATAGGCGGGCCGGGGGATGTCTCCCACCGCGAATTTCATTGCGTAATGCGCCACCGCTTTTTCCAGCGCAAATCGGCTCCCCAGCGGCCTCGATTGCTGACTGGCCCAGGCGCCGATGCGGCTGTCGCGAGGGCGGCTCGCGAAATAGGCGTCCGATTCGGCGTCCGTCACAGGAACGACAGGCCCACGCAAACGCGCCTGGCGGCGAAGCGACTTCCAATGAAACAAGGCGGCGGCCTGCATATTGGCCGCGAGTTGCGAACCTTTCGCGCTTTCGGCATTCGTGTAGAAGATGAAGCCCGATTCGCTCCACCCCTTCAACAGAACCATACGGGCGTCGGGCAGCCCGGAAGTGTCTGCTGTCGCCAGCACCATGGCCTCTGGATCGTTGATTTCATTTACCTTGGCATCATCGAACCATTCGCCAAACAGCGCGAAAGGCTCGGCGGCGTCCACGAAGTCACCGGTCGTTAACGCGTTCAAGAGAAAATCCTCCCGTAGCGCCTGCATCGAAGCAGGTCAGGTCTTTAAGGGTGAGCTTTGCGTCGAACCGTCGCCACACATAGCGCGCCCGCCAAAATTCCTCAAACGCCTCGCGCTGTCGCGGCAATCGGAATTTTTTTGTGGATGAGCGCGCTCGGAGCCTGCTCCATCGTGGTGCCGGGGTCAGATGCCTGGCGCGCGAGTTCCGACGACGTGACCGGCTCCATTCATAAGCCGCCGCCTGAACTTGCCTCCGGCCTCGAGGTCGAAGACCGTCGCCGCGCCTTGGCGGCGCTCGGCACGGCGCTCGACCCGCAGGGCGCGGGAGGCAGCGTGAACTGGGACAATGCGCAAACGGGAGCGAAGGGGAGCTTCATCCCGGTCGGTCCCGCCTATCCCATGGACGGCAAGATATGCAGAGCGTTCGTCGCGGACGTCTCGACGAATCAAATGCAGGAGCGTCTGCAAGGCGCCGCCTGCCGCGAAAAGACCGCCGAATGGTCTCTCACCGAGGTCAAACCCTGGCGCAAGAGCTGATCATTCGGGATGTCCGCCGCTACGAAGCGCCCGCCTTCGGTCCCAGCAGCTTGCGATTTAACAATACTTCCGCGATCTGAACGGCGTTCAATGCGGCGCCTTTGCGGAGATTGTCGGCTACGCACCAGAACACCAGGCCATTGTCGACCGTCGGATCGGCGCGGATGCGCGAGACGTAAGTCGCGTCTTCTCCCGCCGCTTCGTGAGGCGTGATGTATCCGCCGGGTTCGTGCTTGTCGATCACCAAAACCCCTGGAGCCTCGCGCAGAATTTCCCGCGCTTCCTCGGGTGAAATTGGCCGCTCGAATTCGACGTTCACGGACTCGGAATGGCTGATGAAGACCGGCACGCGGACGCAGGTCGCCACCAGCTTGATTTTGGGATCGAGTATCTTCTTGGTTTCGGCCACCATCTTCCATTCTTCCTTGGTGAAGCCGTCCTCCATGAAGATGTCGATTTGCGGAATGAGGTTAAACGCGATCCGCTTGGGGAATTTCTTGGTTTGAACGACGTCGGAGACGAAAATGGCGCGCGTCTGGGCGAAAAGTTCGTCCATCGCTTCTTTTCCGGCGCCAGAAACCGATTGATAGGTCGAGACGACAACGCGCAATATCTTTGCGGCGTCATGCAATGGCTTCAAAGCCACGACGAGCTGCGCGGTCGAGCAATTTGGATTGGCGATGATATATTTTTGAGTAAAGCCCGCGACAGCGGCCGCGTTGACTTCCGGCACGACCAGAGGCACTTGAGGGTCCATGCGGAAGGCGCTCGAATTATCGATCACCACGCAGCCTTTCGCGCCAATTCTTGGCGACCATTCCCGCGAGACATCGCCGCCGGCCGACATCAGGCAAATATCGACGCCGGAAAAGTCGTAGCTGTCGAGATGGCGGCACTTCAGCGTCTTGTCGCCGAAAGAGACTTCCTGGCCAATCGAACGCGAGGAGGCGAGCGGAACCACCTCCGACACCGGAAAACGCCGTTCGGCCAAAATATCCAGCATTTCGCGGCCCACATTTCCTGTGGCGCCGACGACCGCGACCTTATACGCCATGATGTTCTCCGTCCGCCCGCCGCAAGGCGGCCGGGGTCAATTTTTGAATCGGATGATTAAAACGGCAAGCCGACCGACATGCCTCCGGAGGGCGAAACGCCGACCGGCATTTTCACGGGTTCGCTGGGCTTGGCGTCGTCTTCTTTCTTCTTCGGCGGCGCCTTGCCGGGAGACCATCCTTCGAGTTCGCCAAACTGGCGATCGCCGCCCGGCGTTCCGGTCGCTTTGGCGGCGGGCGCCGACGCCGGCTGCTGCTTCGGCTTGGACGCTCTCTTTTTCTTGGGCTTGGCGGCGTCGCCCGATGTGTCGAGCGACTGAGAATCGATGCTCAACTCCTCGGCGAACGCGAGCGGAGTCGCTAATGCGCCGGTCAACAGAACGGCAATGAACAGACTTTCACGAAAACGCATCGCGCAGCTCTCCATTGAAGGGATATGGACTCGTCCTAATGTGCCTCTTGGACGAAACGAAGGCAACCGCCTCGCTCCATCGCTGGGAGGCCGGGCGTTCAGTCCAGCCGAGCTATCGCCATGTTCTTGAGTTCCGCGATCGCCTTCGCCGGCTCCAGTCCCTTCGGACAGGCTTTGGTGCAATTCATGATGGTGTGGCAGCGATAGAGCCGGAATGCGTCGTCGACATAACCGAGCCTCTCCTCGCCGGCCTCGTCGCGCGAATCGGAAATCCAGCGTTTCGCCTGCAACAGGGCGGCCGGGCCGAGATAGCGGTCGGAATTCCACCAATAGCTCGGACATGACGTCGAACAGCAGGCGCAGAGAATACATTCGTAAAGTCCGTCGAGTTTCGCCCGCTGCTGCGGCGATTGGAGGCGCTCCTTCTCCGGGTTCTGGCCCGCTTGCAGCCAGGGCTCGATAGCCGCGTGCTGGAGGTAGAAATTGGTTAAATCCGGAACGAGATCCTTGACTACGGACATATGAGGAAGCGGATAGAGTTTTATCACGCCCTCGATGTCGTCCATGCCCTTGGTGCAGGCCAGTGTGTTGGTCCCGGCGATATTCATGGCGCAGGAGCCGCATATGCCTTCGCGGCAGGAGCGGCGGAAGGTCAGAGTCGGATCGACCTTGTTCTTGATCCAGATGATCGCGTCGAGAACCATTGGCCCGCAGTCGTGAAGGTCCACGAAAAAGGTGTCGATGCGCGGGTTCTGCCCGTCGTCCGGATTCCAGCGGTAGATTTGGAACTCCCTCACGCGGGCGCTATCCGGGCGCGGCCAGGTCTTACCCGTGACGGGCTTGGAGTTTTGGGGAAGCGTGAATTCGACCATTTTCGTGCTCTTCCTCGGCCGGCTTAATACACCCTTGCCTTCGGCTCGATGTATTTCACTTCGTCCGTCATGGTGTAGCTGTGCACCGGGCGGTAATCTATCGAAACCGACTTCTTGTCCGCATCGATCGTCGCCAGCGTATGCTTCATCCAGTTGGCGTCGTCGCGATTCGTGAAATCCTCGCGCGCATGGGCCCCGCGCGATTCCTTGCGGTTCTCCGCCGAAACGATGGTCACCGCCGCCTGCGCGATCAGGTTTTCGAACTCCAGCGTCTCGATGAGATCGGAATTCCAGATCAGAGAGCGATCCGAAACCCTCACATCCGCGCTCTCGCGCCACACCGCATTGATTTGTTCGACGCCCTCCGCCAGAGCTTCGCCGGTGCGATAGACCGTGCAATGGGTCTGCATGGCCCGTTGCATCTTTTCGCGCAACACGGCCGTCGACGTCCCGCCATTGGCGTAACGCAGGCGATCGAGACGAGACAGGGCCGCGTCGGCGCTGCCGGCGGGCAGTTCCGGCAAAGTCTCGCCCGGCTTGACCAATTCCGCCGCGCGAAGGCCCGCCGCGCGGCCGAACACGATCAAGTCGATCAGCGAATTCGAACCGAGCCGGTTGGCGCCATGCACGGAAACGCAGGCGGCTTCGCCGAGCGCCATCAGGCCGGGCGCCACCGTGTCGGCGTCGCCGTTTTTCTTCATCAGAACTTCGCCGTGATAATTCGTCGGAATGCCGCCCATGTTGTAATGGGCGGTCGGAATGATCGGGATCGGCTCGCGCGTCACGTCGACGCCCGCGAAGATCTTGGCGCTTTCGGAAATTCCCGGCAAGCGCTCGTGGAGAATCGCCGGGTCGAGATGTTCTAGATGCAGATGGGCGTGATCCTTGTGCTTGCCGACGCCCCTGCCCTCGCGCACTTCCATCGTGATCGCGCGCGAGACCATGTCGCGCGGCGCGAGGTCTTTGACGCTCGGCGCGTAGCGCTCCATGAAGCGCTCGCCCTCGCTGTTGGTCAGATAGCCGCCCTCGCCGCGCGCGCCCTCGGTGATGAGGCAGCCCGCGCCGTAAATTCCGGTCGGGTGAAACTGCACGAACTCCATATCCTGCAAAGGGAGTCCCGCGCGGAGAATCATGGCGTTTCCGTCGCCTGTGCAAGTATGCGCGGATGTCGCGGAGAGATAGACGCGGCCGTACCCGCCCGTGGCCAAAACCGTCAGCCCGGCGCGAAAGCGATGGATCGCGCCGTCGTCCATCTTGAGACAGACGACGCCGCGGCAACGACCTTCGGCGTCCATGATCAGGTCGAGCGCGAAAAACTCCACGAAGAATTCGGTGTTGTGCTTGAGCGCCTGGCCATAGAGCGTATGCAGCATCGCGTGGCCGGTGCGGTCGGCGGCGGCGCAGGTGCGCTGCGCGGGCGGCCCCTTGCCGAAGTCCGTCGTCATCCCGCCAAAGGGCCGCTGATAGATGCGCCCCTCGGTCGTGCGGGAGAACGGCACGCCCCAATGTTCGAGTTCATAGACGGCTTGGGGAGCGTTCCGGCAGAGATATTCGATCGCGTCCTGGTCCCCAAGCCAGTCGGAGCCCTTGACGGTGTCGTACATGTGCCATTTCCAGTCATCCGGCCCCATGTTGCCCAACGCCGCGGCGACGCCGCCCTGCGCCGCCACCGTATGCGAGCGGGTCGGAAAGACCTTGGTCACGCAGGCCGCGCGCAGCCCCGCCTTTGCGCAGCCCACCGCCGCGCGAAGACCCGCGCCGCCGGCTCCAACGACCACGACGTCGAAACTGTGGTCGATGATTTCATATGCTCGGCCATTGATGCTGGCGCTTGTCGCCACTCCGCCGTTTGCAACCATCACAACGCCTTCTTTGAGCGAGAGTGAGTGAAAGAACGCGGCGCTACTTCGGCGCCGCGATGAGGAGAATCGCGAGCGTCCAAAGAGCCGCGATGGCGAGCGACGCCCATTTGTTGGCGAGAAGCGCCTTTTCCTTTAGCGCCTCGTCGTGGACATAGTCCATGATGATCGACTCGGCGCCCAGGCGCATGTGCATGGACGCGATGGCGATGAAGGCGATCATGGCGAGCGCCGGCAGGGGCCGGCCGATTTCGGCGCGGGCCGCCTCGTAGGATTTCCCCGAAACCGAAACCAGACACCAGCCGACGACGAGGCCGAGCGGCCCCAGAGCGCAGGCGGAAAGCCGCATGAATTTGTCGTGCGGCGCGCCCGAGCGATCGGCGACATAGGCGGCGCCGCGCCCGGTTCTGCCGCTCAAGAATTGCGTGCGAGAGGTCATGGGTTTGTTCTCCAGACGCCTTGGCTCAACCGGCGAGGGTTGTCAGAACCCAGGTCAGCAGCGTGAGGGCGACGCCCCCGCCGAGCGTGGCCTGGGCGAGCAATTCGCGGCCTTTCGGGTCCATGTAGAGGCCGCGGTCCCAAAGCGCGTGGCGGACCCCGCCGAGAAGGTGGTGGAACAGCGCCCAGCTATAGAGCAGCATGAAGACATGGCCGATGAAGCCATTGGCGATCCAGGAGAAGGCCGCGAACGCGCCCGGCCCGAACGCGAGCGCCAGCAGATAGATCGCCATCGCGGCGGACCCGAGATATAGCGCCACGCCAGAAATGCGATGCGCCATCGACATCGTCATCGTCAGCATGAGCTTGTAAATGGTCAGATGCGGCGAAAGTGGCCGCTTTTCCGCCATAGCTTCCAGTTCGGCATGCGCCATGACCCATCCCTTCCAACAGTCGGGCTTGTCTTGTCACAGTAGTTAAATCAATCGCCCCGGCGCCGCAACTGCGAAGGAAGTTTTCTTTGGACGCTCCAATTAAGAGAAAGCGCGGTCCGCGCTCACCCCCCATTCCCCGCTCCGAGCGCCGGCATCCGCCATTTCGCTAGGGTCAAACCGATCAGCGCCAGCGCCGCGCAGGCGGCGCTGGCCCAAAAGGCCATCGGCGCCCCCTGGGCCTCCCACAACGCTCCCGCGACGAGGCTCGACGCCAGCGTGGCGACGCCGCCCGTGAGATTGAACATCCCGAAGGCGGTGCCGCGAAGCTGGGGCGCCGCGACGTCGGCGACGAGCGTCGCGAGCATCCCCTGAGTCAGGCCCATGTGCAGCCCCCATAGCGCGACGCCAAGGGCCACCCCTTCCAGACCGCCAAGACTTGCGAGCACGGCGTCGGCGGCGATCAGCAGGACGAGGCCTAGAGCGAGCGGGGTCAGCCGCTCGCGCCGATCGGAGAACACGCCGGCGGGATAAGCCGACGCCGCGTAAACGAGGTTCATCCCCACCAGCACCAGCGGCGCCAGCGCGATGGGCAAGCCGGCGTCGCGGGCGCGAAGGATCAGAAAAGCCTCGCTGAATTTGGCCAGGGAGAAAGTCGTCGCGATCATGACGATTAGCCAATAGGCGCCGCCGAGTCGGCGCAGTTCGTCGATATGCAGCGGAAAACGCGGCTTGCGCGCGCCATGGACCCGGGCCGGTTCGCTCACCCCTGCGATCAGCACGGCCACCGCGAGAAAGGCCGGGATTACCGCGACCCAGAACACTGTTTTGAAATCATTCGCCGTGAGCCACATGAGGCCGATCGCCAGCGCGGGGCCGACAAAGGCGCCGACCGTATCGAGCGACTGGCGCAGGCCAAAGGCCGCGCCGCGCAGCTCTGGCGGCGCGATGTCGGCGACCAGGGCGTCGCGCGGCGCGCCGCGTATGCCCTTGCCCACGCGGTCGATAAAGCGGGCCGCGATCAAGAGGTCGATGCTCCCCGCCAGCGGAAACGCCGGCTTTGTCAGCGCCGCGAGACCATAGCCGAGCCCTGCGAGCAGCTTTCTCTTGCCAAGCCAATCCGATACTGCGCCCGAGAAAATTTTGACGATGGAGGCCGTGGCCTCCGCGATTCCCTCGATCGCGCCAACCTCGATCATGGAGGCGCCAAGGGCTGTGACGAGATAGACCGGCAAAAGCGCGTGGATCATCTCCGAGGAGACGTCCATCAGCAGAGACACGAAGCCAAGCGCCCAGACGCCGGAGGGTATTTGGCGCAGCCGCTCGAACATGCTCGATCTCCAGTGTGTTTGGCGACGCCTTGCTTAGAGCAAAATCCGAAAAAGTTGATAGACTTTTTCGATTAGATTTTGCTCCAGCTTTTTCAATCTTGAGCGATTTCTTATCGACCAGACGATTCCGTCTGGTCGGAAAGCGCTAGAGCAGAATATTTCGCCTTCCGCCGTAGGGCGCCGAACGGAATTTGGGCGCCGCAGCATTGCCGCACTAATATGCTTTATTCGTCGAATCACCCATCGGTCTGTTCCATGTCCGCCATTCCCTCGCCCGCGACAGACCGACCCCGGATTGTCGAAAACGCGCTGCTCACCGCCGATCTCGGGGCGCTCCGGCAAAATTGGCGGCTGCTCGCCAAACTCTCCATCGGCGCGGAATGCTCGGCCGTCATTAAAGCCGACGCTTATGGCCTGGGGCTGGAGCCCATTATGCGGTCCCTCCTCGCCGAGGGCTGCAAAACTTTTTTCGTCGCCACCGCGGCCGAAGGCGAACGCGCCCGCGCGGTCTCCGATGGCGCGGCGATATTTGTTTTGGACGGGCTTACGCCCGGCTCCGGCTCTCGGATCGTGGCGGCGGGGCTCATTCCCGTGCTGAATTCGATGGCCGAAATCATGGAATGGGCGCCGACAGGGCGCGACGCGGCGCTGCACATCGACACCGGCATGAACCGTATGGGGCTTGCCCCAGCGCAAGCCGGCGTCGCCGCCGCCGCGATAAGGCCCTGCCTCGTCATGAGCCATTTCGTCGCCTCGCAAGCGCCGGAAGATCCGCTTAACGGGCGACAAATCGCCGCCCTTGCCGCCGCGCGAGCGCATTTCCCCGACGTTCCCGGCTCGATCTGCAACTCCTCGGGAGTTTTCCTGCCGCAAAAGCCGCATCTCGACCTGACAAGGCCGGGCTATGCGCTTTTTGGCGGCAATCCCACGCCACATCAGACCAACCCAATGAGAGCCGTCGCGCGGTTGCAGGCGCGCATCCTCGCAACCCGCGACATCGCGGCGGGCGAGACGGTTGGATATGACGCGACCTGGACGGCGGCCCGCCCCAGCCGCCTCGCCACCGTCGGCGTCGGATACGCCGATGGTTTTCCGGTCGGCGCCTCGAGCGCGACGGGCAAACCGCCGGCGCAGGCGCTGCTCGCCGGCGTGCGCTGCCCGGCTGTCGGCCGGGTGTCGATGGATTTCATCGTTCTCGACGTCACCGACGCCCCGCCGGGAGCCGCGAGGCGCGGCGAATGGATCGAAATTCTCGGCGATGAGATTTGCGTCGACGAGCTCGCGGCGCGCGCGGGCACGATCGGCTATGAGATTTTGACCAGGCTCGGGCCGCGCTATGCGCGAAAATATATCGGGGCATAAGCGCCGCTTACGCCCGCTCGAACCAAGGGTCGAGCGTGGGATAGCCCTCTCCGGCGAGGAGACTCACAGTCTCGTAGAGCGGAAGGCCGACCACCGCTGTATATGACCCGATCAGCTTGACCACAAAGACCCCGGCGAAACCCTGAATGGCGTAGCCGCCCGCCTTGCCGCGCCATTCGCCGGCGGCGAGATAGGCTCGTATTTCCGCGCTGCCGAGCCGCTTGAAACGCAGCCGCGCCTCCACGAGGCGCCGGCGCTCGGCGCCGCGCGGCGTAATCAAACTGACCGCCGTATAAACCCTGTGCTGGCGCCCCGAGAGAAGCTGAAGGCAATCCTCCGCTTCCTCGAGAGTTTCGCATTTCGGCAGAATCCGGCGGCCCACGGCGACGACCGTGTCGGCGGCGATCAGATAGGCCCCGTCCAGATCCGGCTGCAATTTCCTGATTTTCGTCGCGGCGGCGGCCTTTTCGCTGGCGAGGCGCACGGCAAGGCTGCGCGGCAGTTCAAACCGCTGCGGCGTTTCGTCGATGTCGGCGGGAAGCAAGGCGTCGGCGTCGAGGCCCGCCTGTTGCAGCAATGCAAGTCGCCGAGGCGACGCCGAGGCCAGAATGAGCTTTGGCCTCTGAGCGCAAGTTTCGCTGTTCGAGGCGGGTTCGGCTGTCACGAAGGGCGCTCCGCCGGCGTCTATCAGCGGAATCGATAGGTGATGCGACCCTTGGTGAGGTCGTAGGGCGTCATCTCGACCAGCACCTTGTCGCCTTCGAGCACGCGAATACGATTCTTGCGCATCTTGCCGGCGGTATGGGCGATGATTTCGTGATCGTTTTCGAGCTTGACCCGAAACATCGCGCTCGGCAGCAACTCCGTCACGATTCCAGGAAATTCAAGCAGTTCTTCCTTGGCCATGTGGTTCCTTCTTTGCAGCGCCTCGCGCGGCCTAACGCCGGTTTTGCGCCGCGAAACGCCCGGTTGGCGCGGACCCTAATCGAGATTGAGGGATTTGTGAACCTTGGTGTTTTGGCCGAAACGTCGATTTCGCCCGCCGTCACTGCGCCGGCGGGACGGTTTCGAAGGGGCTTGGAAGCGCCGCGCCTAGCCAGAATTACGGTGACATGCGCCAATTACGGTGACGCAATTACGGTGACGCGCCCCTGTTTACCTTATATCCGTTCGATGCTGCCGAGAATATACAACCCGCATCGCCCCTATCGTTGTCCCCGGCCTTCCGCATCATGTCACCCAGCGTGGCAATCGTCGCGCAACCGTGTTTTCCGAGGCGGGCGATTATGAGTTGTATCGGCTATTTAAAGGGGAAAGACGGGCGTGTCACCGTAATTGCGGCGGCATCGCTGTCAGCCGGCCGAAAATGCTGGGGCGAGCAACCTGGGACAACGGGATAAGCCTCTTCCGCATCATGTCACCCAGCGTGACAATCGTCGCGCAACCGTGTTTTTCGAGGCGGGCGATTATAAGTTGTATCGCCTATTTAAAGAAGAAAGACGGGCGTGTCACCGTAATATGGTGATGGACGGCGGCGAAGAGCTGGCGATGCCTGCAAGGACAAAATCAGTTGCCGAAAGTCGTCAGCGGTGTAGTATTCCGCGACGAAATCGCAGTCGCGTCCGAGAAAAAATCCGCCGCTTGATGCACGCCGTCACCGAAAATCCAGCATCGCTCGTGAATGCCGGCTAAAAGATTTTGTTTTTCGTGGAGGAGATGCATGCGTCTGCTTGTGATTTTTGCAGCTTGGGCGCGAGACGAAGAGGAGAGCTCCCGCCGTTGGTTGAACTGGTATCGTGAAATTTTAGACATGGAGTTCGTGGATGACGATAAAATTGTTGTAGTAGGGTGGGACGCTGCTGCTAACGTTGAAGATAACTATAATGATTTGTCTCATTTAATTGCAATTCAAAGAGTTAATAGAAGATTTCACGTAAATTCTGATGCTGCCCCCTTCCAACTCGCCCTTAGCATTTGCATGGATATTCTTGCAGAGTATGACTACGTTTTATTTATGCATGCAAAAGGTGCGAGCTATCCTTTTGCTGAGTTTGGATGGTGGCGACAATCCATAGTAAAGACCGTATTTAATCGAAAATTGATCGCGAATGTTGTTGAAAATGAGAGGCCAAGCCTAGTCGCTGATACTGGGCACATGATTGTGTCAACAAAGTCGATCGAGGGGATACGTGGACTTGCTCATATCCTTGGAATGGATGTTCCGACATTTGCCTTTTCGGCTACGAGAACTCTCTATTATACGCCGGCTATGGTTTTAACAGAATTTATTAATCGTCTTCCAGAAACGTTTTTTATGAAGAATCTGATAGAATTAGGAGCAAATAGATATTTCTTCGAGGCTCCTGTTCCAAGCGTCTTAGTTATGCTTGGCGCACGACGACCGATATTTGTTGGCGGTGCCCGGTTTAATGAAAATCTGAACCCATGTGTTTCTTATGATTTCGACACGATGCACAACGCTGCGATTGTCATGGATCAATATCAAAAACGGCAGATCGATGGTGTTAATTACTTGCAGGCTCCGGTCCCTTACATTTTTGTAAGTCAAGAGGACGTCTCTAAGTTACGGGTGTCGTTCGAACAATACTGCAGGTAACTCTGGGGACCGAAGCCGAGGTAAGACAGTTCGAATTACGGTGACACGAATTACGAATTACGGAATTACGGTGACACGCCGGAATTACCAGAATTACGGTGACACGCCCGTATTTACCTTGTATCTGTTCTTGTATCTGTTCGATGCTACCGAGAGCATATGACCCGCAACGCCCGTATCGTTGTCCCCGGCCTTCCGCATCATGTCGCCCAGCGTGGCAATTGTCGCGCAACCGTGTTTTTCGAGGCGGGCGATTATGAGTTGTATCGGCTATTTAAAGGATAAAAACGGGCGTGTCACCGTAATACGCGACGTCCATCGTGTTAGCCACAGATCTTTATTACGTTATCATGATTACGGCCCCAATCTTTAGATTGGGGAATCCCCATATATATTTGAAATCCAAGCCGCCTTATTAAGCCAGAGCAGTCCTTTTTAATGCTTTTTGTAACATTCTCTATTATTGTAAAAGGTTCATCCTTGTCTTTTGCTTCGCCATGATACTTCAATATTCTGTTGAAAAATAAAAAGTCAAAGGCTGTCGAGTCAACCCAGTCAATCTCCTCGCTGTAGCCTGAAACCCAGGCCACATTAATTGGTTTATCGTAGAAATATCTAACCTTTTCCTCATCCAGAAACTGACAGGCTCCAAAGTGGATTCCAAAAAGATAGTAATTTTCCTTAACCTTCTGGAGGCATTTTCGGATTTCATTACGTGATATTCTATCATCGTTATGCAAACATAGTCCATCATCAGAGCCGTGGCTATTTATTGAAATGTAGTAGTGTTGCAGGCCGCAGCGTATAAAACCATCGTCGAAAGCAGCTTTGCTATTTATTGTCTCATAATGATATCCATGATGATCACCAAAATGAATGTCGGACAGAAGGTCGTAAATACCTCTAATCGACTTATTATCGGCGTCGCCCCACTTGCTTTCGATGACCGCTATACACATCTGCACCTCCTAAATCACAAACATTAATCACCTCATCGGCGGGGTGATTAATGACTTTCACCACAATGCGTCCGCTCTTGGGCTTGGGAAACGGGTGGGAGACGTCTGAATAGAGACCCGCCCAAATTTCCTTGTCGATCTCGGCTCTGAGCGTCGTCTTAACCTTATACGTGCCATTCGCTTCCAGAATGTAAACGTGGAATTACAATTACAATTCAATTACGGTGACACAATTACGCAATTACAGTGACACGCCCGTATTTACCTTTAATTACGGGAATTACGGTGACACGCCCGTATTTACCTTATATCTGCTCGATGCTACCGAGAGTATATGGCCCGCATCGAATTACGGTGACACGACCGTATTTACCTTGTATCTGTTCGATGCTACCGAGAGCATATGACCCGCAACGCCCGTATCGTTGTCCCCGGCCTTCCGCATCATGTCGCCCAGCGTGGCAATTGTCGCGCAACCGTGTTTTTCGAGGCGGGCGATTATGAGTTGTATCGGCTATTTTTAAAGGGGAAAGACGAATTACGGTGACACGCCCGTATTTACCTTGTATCTGTTCGATGCTACCGAGAGCATATGACCCCCATCGCCCCTATCGTTGTCCCCGGCCTTCCGCGTCATGTCACCCAGCGTGGCAATCGTCGCGCAACCGTGTTTTCCGAGGCGGGCGATTATGAGTTGTATCGGCTATTTAAAGGGGAAAGACGGGCGTGTCACCGTAATTACCGTAATTCCAAGAACTGACTCTTGAGCCGTGAGGCAGTAGGCCGACCAGACTTCCGCATCATTGGCGCAATCGTCAGTCGAATTTGTGCGGCCATTGGCGTGCGCCGTGGAAGACCGCGAGAATCTCGACGTCCGCGTCACGCACGCGGTAAGGCGCGATGAAAGGCGTATCGACGACGACCAGCTCGCGCGTGCCGGGAATGCGCCCTGCGCGCCCGATATGCGGGAAGGCCGCGAGATTGTCGGCTTGATCGAATATGGCGGTGACGATGCGCGCGGCGGCGGCGGGGGAACTGTCCTGCTTGATATAGTCGCCGATGGCTTCAAGGTCGCGCAGCGCCGGAGTTGTCCACCGCACTCTCATGATTTGAGTGCGAACTTCTTCCTAACGCGCGCCAGCTCGTCATCGCTGGCGAAGTCACCGATCTCGGCGGCGGCGAGCCCGGCTTCGGTCTTGCCGAGCTGCCACGCGTTGAGCGCGACAAAATCCTCGACGGCGCGGGTGACGAGCCAGTTGCGGGAGCGGTCGGTTTTTTCGGCGAGGTGGTCGAGCGCGGTCAGCGTCGACTCGTCGAGACGAACTGTGAAAGGCGCGGGCATGGCAGGCGTTACTCGTAAGGCATGGTGCGATCAGATTCATATGTAGTCTACGTGAACCAACCCGTCCCTTTCAAGGGGCATAAAATGTCTGATAATGTCCTTTATCTTATATTCGGAATCATCCAGATGCGGGTCAGTTTCGACAGCAATGCATGGGAGGAAATTTTTCGGTCCGACGCTCTGGAATGCGTCGCCATTCGCGACGCACTCGCGACGAGGAAGGTCGAGGGACTGATTTGCGAGACGGCTTTCCGCATTGAGGCTGTCCGCAAGAAAGATCGCCTTGCCTATTTTGACGAGCCTCGCATGGAGGTGTCGTTCCCTGGGAGCCTTGTTCAAAGAGACGGCGAGCCGCACATTCATTTGATGTCGATAGGCCCGGACGACCGGCAGCATCCGGGACTCCCGGAAGTTCAGGCTGAGCGTCTAAACTTGGCGGTGTCAAATTAGGGTGACACGCCCGTATTTACCTTATATCTCGCATCATGTCACCCAGCGTGACAATCGTCGCGCAACCGTGTTTTTCGAGGCGGGCGATTATAAGTTGTATCGGCAATTTAAAGGGGTAAGACGGGCGTGTCACCGTAATTCCGTAATTCGTAATTCCCGTAATTCCTGGTCAACCACCAACGCGTCGAAAGGGCGCGGCGGCAAGCCGATTTCCCTCAACGGCTCGCGCTGGCGGGAAGAAACGTGTCGGAACGCATCTGCTTGAGGCTGGCTCCCTTCAGATAAAGATCGCGTTTGAGACGGCCCACCAATTTCTCTCCTCCGCAGAGGAAGAACGCGGTGTGGGGGAGCGCGTCCTCATACTCCAGCGCCGCCGTGGCCACGTCGCCGCCCTGAGGGCCGGGATCGCTAAGCACGCGGGAGACGTAGCTGAGGTTCGCGTGCTTCTCCGTTAGCGCCGCTAAATGATCGTGCAGATACAGTCCGTCGCGCTCTCGTGCCCCGTGATAGAGCCGGATCGGCCCGCGGTGCCCGCGCCTCAGAGCGTCCCGTAGCACGCCGATCAGAGGCGCCAAGCCTGTGCCCGATCCGATCAGCGTCATCGGCTGATCCGGATCGACGCCTTCGTAAATGCACGTTCCTAAAGGACCCGCGATATGAAGCCGACGGCGGGGCGCAAGCTCTTCGGCGATGAATCTGCTCATCCTTCCGCCCGGGTGAAGACGAATGTGGAGCTCGACGAAGGGATCTTCCTCTGGCAGGCTTGCGATCGAGTAATGCCGTCCGAGTCCGTCGCCGGCGATGAGCTCGAGAAATTGTCCCGGGCGATAGGCGAAGTCCGCGTCGTGTTCCAGGCGCAGCCGCACTACTTCGCCCGAAAGTCGATCTATCGAGTGAACGACGGCCTCCGCTCGGCTCTCGGCTTCTTGCGCCGGAACGACGGTCAGGGGCGTATCGGGCACGCAGACGCAGGCCAGAAAATAACCCAGCGCCTTCTGCGCTTCGCTGAGCCCCTGCTGCGCGGCGGCCGGAGGTTTTCCTTCGACCGCGCGATGCATGCAGCTTTGGCAGACTCCGGACCGGCACGAGTGAGGCGCGTCGATTTCCGCGCGCAGCAGCGCGGAAAGGACGTCCTCCCCCGGCTCGATCTCTATGGCTGCTTCTCGATAAGTCAGCAGCGTCATTCGTATGGCCTCAGCGATTCAGGACATCGTTGCGAACGGAATTGGCCAGTGCCGCGACTTCTTGCACTTCCATTTCAGCGACGCCGAGTTGGCGAAGCGTTGTCGATAGATTTTCGACGACTGCATCGACATGCATATCATTGAGGCCCTTCGCGACGAGCTTCTCATGCGCTTTGCGCATGTCTGTGCCGGTGTATTTGTTGGGTCCGCCGAACGCCATGGTCAAAAAAGCTTTTTGCTTTGCGAGCTGGTCTTCCATGTTCACGCCCTCGAAGAAGCGCGCGATGCGCCCGTCGGCGAGAACCCTGCGATAAAAAAGATCGACCGCGGCATCCACCGCCTTTTCACCACCGAGACGCTCGTAAAGACTAGACATGCATATTCCTCCTGTAGGCCCATCGATCATCTATCGCGACCGGTTTCCTTCACACGTCCTTTAGAGGCGCGGGCGAGAGGATTCTTACTTCGAGACGTCGGATTTTTTTTCGGACAGCACGACTTCGAGAAGACCGAGGTAAACCTCTTCGCACTCGGGGCACTGGTGCATGTGATGACGCACTTCGGGAAGGCGCGCCGCGGCGTCATCACCCGCGGCTTCCAGCTCGGCATAGCCCGGCAAACGATCGAAATAATCGCTGCACGACATCTCCTCGCCGGCTTTCGCCGCGAAGATGGTGTCGATCAGGCGTCCGAACTCTTTCCGTTTCATGCTCGCTTCTCGTCGCTGACCATTAGACGCCGTGAAACAAAGGATTCTTACCATCCTCTAGATAGGGTCGCTCGGGCCGAGGCGTATCGAAAATGGCGATGAGCTCGCGATGTGTGACGCCCTTCGACAGGAGGGCCGCCTTGAGCCGCTTGCGCGCATCGTGGATGAGCTTATAGAGGCTGTTTCGATTGGTTCCCAGCCATTCAGCGACAAGATCCAGCGGCATGTCCTGGAACGCATGCGCAATTAATGCCTTGCGTTGCAAAGGGGTCAGCGAGGTTTCGATCAGCTCGCTCAGCAATGACCAGGCTTGCCGTTGCTCGAGGCTACGCTCAGGCCCGGGATTGTCGATCGGCCAAGGCGGCATGGCGTTGCCGAGGCCCGCCTCTTCGATTGCCGTTGCTTGCCAACGGTGTCGCCGCAGCTCGCTGAGGGTGACGCGGATGGCAATCGAATAGGCCCATGTGGTGAATTGGCTGTCGCCACGGAATTGATCCAGCTTGGACTGAATGAGGAGAACGGACTCTTGCGCGCATTCTTCCGTCAGATCGTCGTGTCCAACATAGATCATGCGCGCGTTGGAAGCGCTTTTCCGCGACAGGAAATTCGAAATGGCGCGCCTCAACAATTGCCGCAGCTCCTTGATAGCCTTCTCCTGACTTTGTCCTCCCTCGCGTAGAGCGCTCAGCCACTCAATGTTGGATCTTGTCGCCACCGATGCCCCTGGATTTGACGATTAGCCACCACGCTCTCCCTGCAGCCTTCATCGACGAAGGTCAAAAGGTGCAGGATAATCTCCGGCTTGCAGCTTGGGGCACGATTCCCCTGCTCTCGATGACCAGTCCGAATCTACAGAGTGCCGCCGGGAAGGCGCAAGTCCCAGCTCGCTTCGCCCCGAAGACCCTGGGATGAGCCCATCTAAGAATTACGAATTACGGTGACACAATTACGGCAATTACGCAATTACGGTGACACGCCCGTATTTACCTTATATCTGCTCGATGCTACCGAGAGTATATGGCCCGCATCGAATTACGGTGACACGACCGTATTTACCTTGTATCTGTTCGATGCTACCGAGAGCATATGACCCGCAACGCCCGTATCGTTGTCCCCGGCCTTCCGCATCATGTCGCCCAGCGTGGCAATTGTCGCGCAACCGTGTTTTTCGAGGCGGGCGATTATGAGTTGTATCGGCTATTTTTAAAGGGGAAAGACGGGCGTGCCACCATAATACCCATAATACCACAGACGTTCACATAAACAGCGGGGCGCAACCATCTTTGTGGGTGCGTGACATCTGAGCTAAGCTTTAAATTGTGCGCCCGCAAGCCTCGCGCGGACCAAGCCCCGCACCGAATTGCCCATGAGGAAATCGACGCCGATAAAATCGGAGATCCGCAGCACGGCCTCCCTCGCCCTGCCCTCGCGCAAGAGGCTGGCGCGCAGCGTCCCAGGCAGGAGCCCACTTGAACCCGGCGGGGTCAGGAGCATTCCGGCGCGCTCAAGAAAAACATTGGCGCGCGCGCCCTCGCAGACTTCGTCCCGCTCGTTCAGAAACAGAACCTCGTCGGCGCCGGAGGCGGCGAGTTCGCCCTCGTAAATTTCCCGCCGAGTCGTCTTATGGCGCAGCAGCGGTTCGTTCGAATTGAACCGCTCTTTCGCCACGGCGACGCGCCACACAGTCCGCGGCGGAATCGGCTCGATCTCAAAGACGCTGGTCTCGAACGCGCCGCCGGGATGCAGAACGAACCGCACGCGCAGTCTCGTCGGCGGCGGCGAAACCTGCACCGCCTCTTCGAGCGCGGCTCTCGCGCTGTCGATATCGCAGGGAAACCCGAGTTCCGTCGCCGACCGCCGAAGCCGCGCGAGATGCGAATCAAGGAGAAAAAAACATTCGGCCGGCGTCCACAAAAGCGTTTCGATAAGTCCGAAACCGCTCAGTCGCCCGTCAGGAATCGCGCCTTTATCAGACATTCGTCGTACTCTTCGCGAGCCTTCGAATCCGCGACAACGGCGGAACCGACGTTGCAGATCAGCCTGTGATCCGGAAAAATCGTCAGCGTGCGAATCGCCACGTTGAAGCGGATGTCGCCATCGGGGGCGATCACGCCGAGCGATCCGCAATAGACGCCGCGCGCCGCGCATTCGAGGTCGCGGATGATTTCCATCGCCCTTATTTTCGGGGCGCCGGTCACCGAACCGCAGGGGAAAAGCCCGGTGAAGAGATCCTTCAGCGTAACGCCTTCCCGCAATCGCGCTTCGATGCCGGAGGTCATCTGGTGCAGGGTTGGATAAGTCTGCACCGTGAAGAGATCCGCCACCCTCACCGAGCCGACTTCCGCGAGGCGCGACAGATCATTGCGCAGCAGATCGACGATCATCAGATTTTCGGCGCGCGATTTCTCGTCTTCCACCAGATATTTGGCGCGCGCCATGTCCTCCAGCGGCATGAACCCCCTCTGCGCCGTGCCCTTCATCGGCCGGGCGCGAATGTCGCGGCCTCTCGCCTCGAAAAAAACCTCCGGCGACAATGAAACGACCGTCTCCTCGCCGAGCGCCACGACGCCGCCATAGGCGACCGGCTGGCGTTTGCGGAGCGCCTGATAAAGCGCCATTGGATCGCCTTCATAGCGCCCATAAAGGGGGAAGGTCAGATTGATCTGATAGACGTCGCCCGCGAAAATAAAGTCGCGGCACTTCTTGAAACGCTCGGCGTATTGCTCGCGGCTCCAGGCGGGCGTGAGGGAGATGATCGACTCCGCGCTTTCGTCGCCAGTCGGGGCGGTAAAGGGCTTTGGTTCGGCGAAGGCGCCAAACAGCAACAACGGCGTCGGCGACGCCGGCGTGGTTTGGGCGTGGAATTTCGGCTCCAGCGCGTAGCCGAGTTCGTAACTGGCGTAGCCGGCAAGATGCGAACCCCGCCGCGACGCGGCCTCCATCCGCGAAAACGCCTCCGCCACCTCGTCGGCGTCCCTGGCGACGATGATCTCTTCCGGCGCATCGAAAAGGAGGGAACGGCCGCCGTCGCGGCCGTCTTCGAACAGCACGAAGGGTCGATCCATCGAGGCGCCCGTCTTTTGGGCGGTGGGGCCGGCGGCGTCAGTCATCAAAGGCGGCGCTCATATTTGCCTTTTGGAGTATAGCAGGTGCATCCACCTAAGGAATGACGGACCGTTGAGCAATCCCTGGGCCGCAAAATTGCCCGCGACGGCTGCGCGCGCTATGGGGCTGAGAGGAGTTCTGGAAAATTCATGAGCCAAGATACTAGCTCCCCTTTGCGTCTGTTATTCGTCGGCGACGTCGTGGGCCGCGCTGGCCGGGCCGCGGTGCAATCGCGCCTGCCGCGTCTGCGCGAGGCCTGGGCGCTCGACTTCGTCATTGTGAATGGCGAGAACGCCGCCGGCGGCTTCGGCATCACCGAGGCTATTTGCGACGAGTTGCTCCAGGCGGGAGCGGATTGCGTCACGCTCGGCAATCACGCCTTCGACCAACGGGAAGCGCTGGTTTTCATCGAGCGGCAGCCGCGCCTGCTACGGCCCATCAATTATCCGTCCGGAACTCCCGGACGCGGAGCCAATGTCTACCGCGCGGCGCGAGGCCAGCAGGTTCTGGTCGTCAATGTTCAGGGCCGGGTTTTCATGGATCAACTCGACGACCCTTTCGCCGCGATAGAACGCGAACTGGGGGCCTGTCCGCTCGGCGTCGCCTGCGACGCGATCATGATCGACATGCACGCGGAAACGACGAGCGAGAAAATGGCTATGGCGCATTTCGTAGACGGCCGCGCCTCGCTCGTCGCTGGCACGCATACTCATGTGCCGACGGCCGACAGCCAGATTCTGGCCAATGGCGCCGGCTATATTTCCGACGCTGGAATGACCGGCGACTACGACTCGGTTATCGGCATGGAAAAAGAGGAGCCTTTGCGCCGTTTCACCCGCAAGACGCCAGGGGCGCGTTTCGAACCCGCTCAGGGCGAGGCGACCCTGTGCGGGGTCGCGGTGGAGATCGGCGCCGACGGGCTCGCGCGGAAAATCGCTCCGGTGAGGCTTGGCGGCAGACTCTCTCAGGCGTGGCCGGAGTTCTGGGGCGCGCCTTGAACGAAGCGGAACGAAAGCAGCCGCGTCGTCCGCGCCTTGCCATCAAAAAGCCGCTTACTCCAAGTCTCGCTCGGCGGCGGCGCTTTCGCGCGGAGGCGGCGACCACTATCTTGAGACTCTCGAAGCGAGAAAGATTCATGCGGGACGACACAATTCTGGCGCTCGAGGCCTTTTATCCATACGGATACAAGGGTCGTGAAATGATCGCCGTCGCCGCTCCCTTCCCTATGTCGGGGGAAACGCCGGAAATCATTGGCCGCCGCGTCGCGATCGCGGGCGCCTGCTACCGGGTGTTGGGCGTGGCCCGGCAGATCACCGGCAAAATCCATAAGGGGGAACCCATTGGGCTCGAAGTCGCCGTCGAGATCGAATCCAGCGGCGAAAACGAGACCGACAGCGCGGCGGGCGCCCAATAGCATGATTTCATTCGTTGGCTTCGGCCATAGCCATATCGTCGCCCTGGCGCACGGCTGTTATGCGATGATGGAGCGCGGCGAGCGATTTCACGGCCAGGCGCTGAAGGGAAGCTTCTATTATTTCTACGGCGACGAACTGTCCCCGGCTATTTTGAATGGGACGCTGAATCCCCGCATTCCGCATAAAATAGCCGAGGACGACGCGCGGTTCGTCTTGCTGTCGTCGGGCGGCAACGAGCACAGCGCCTTGGCGATCATTCAGATGCAAGAGCGTTTCGATTTCATTCTGGGCTCCGCGCCCGAACTGCCGATCGACGCCGACGCGACTTTGCTTCCCGAAGCCGTGGTGAGAGAAACCTTGCGGGAAGCCATGACGGAGTCTCTCGATACGCTGCGCGCATTTCGCGACGCGACGAGTCTTCCACTGGCGCAAGTCGAACCTCCGCCCCCTTTGCCGGGAGCCCAGGTTCTCGCCAATCCGGGCGAGTTCCTGCACACGATGGTCGACGCCAGCCGGCTTTCCTCAGACTCCCTGCGTTATAAGATGTGGCGCGTCCAGTGTGAGCTTTATCGAGAGTCTTGCGCGCGGCTTGGCGTCATTTACGCGCCTGTCCCCAGCGAATTTATAACCGAGGCCGGAATGCTGGCGCCGCTTGCATGGGGTAAGGACGCAACTCACGCCAATACGCTTTTTGGCGAACGAATGGTGACCGAGGCCTTGTCGCTGCTCTCCAGCCAACTCAATCCGGGCGTTTGATCGCATGGCTTCGCATCCCTACAGCCGCTTGCCCGACTATGCGAATTGGCGGCGCGCCGTGAGCCGCGTTTCCCCCGGCGACCTCGATCCCATGGTCGAGGCGCCATTTCGCTTCGGCGCCAGCGCTAGAGTGGTGACGGCCGGAAGTTGTTTCGCCCAGCACATCGGCCGTTTTCTCAGGGCGAAGGGGTGCGCTTATCTCGTGACGGAGCCCGCTCACGCCATCGTGGGCCCGAACGCGCGAAGCGTGCTGAATTACGGGGTCTATAGCGCGCGCTACGGGAATATTTACACCAGTCGACAACTGCTTCAATTGTTCGAGCGAGCCTACGGCCGCTTCACTCCGCGAGAAGACGTCTGGCGTGAGAGCGAAACGGTTTTTCTCGACCCTTTCCGGCCCAATATCCAGCCGCGGGGATTCAATTCCCTGCGCGAATTTGAAATCGACCGAGCCCGCCATTTTAAAGCCGTTCGCGACGCCTTCGAAAATCTCGATGTTTTCATCTTCACGCTCGGCCTGACGGAAAGCTGGCGCATGCGCGCCGACGGCGCGGTCTATCCTGTTTGCCCCGGCGTCGTGGGCGGCGAATTTTCGGGGGAGAAATATGAATTCATAAATCTCACGGTGGATGACGTCGTTGACGACATGAGCGCCTTTCTGGAGGGCTTGCGGGGAGTGAATCCAGCGGCCCGCGTGATTCTCACCGTTTCGCCGGTGCCGCTCGTCGCCACCGCCGAGGCCCGTCATGTCCTCGTTTCCACCATGTATTCGAAATCGGTTTTGCGCGTGGCCTGCGACCAGCTCGCCCGGCGTTTCGAGGGAGTCGCCTATTTTCCATCCTACGAAATCATCGCCGGCGGCTTCGCCTCGAAAAATTATTTCGCCGAGGACAAACGCAGCATCACCGAAGAGGGCGTCGCCCATGTGATGTCCATCTTCGAGCGACATTTTCTCGAAGACTCGGAACAACAAACGGCGATGCGCCTTGCGCTACAATTGCTCAACGCGCAATCGGGCGATAATCGGGTTCAGGCGGTGGCCAAGGCGATGAAGCTTATGTGTGATGAAGAGGCGCTCGATATTGATCCGCCCAAGAAAAATCACGGGAATCCGGATTAGGGCGAATCGGGGAGCGAACAGTATGACGAGTTTGATCGCGCATTGTTCGAACCGAGACGCCTGCGCCGCTTCCGCGATATCCTAAAAAGCCGAACAGGCCCCTCCCGCGTTTGACTGGGAGGGGCCTGTTTCGGACCCGCCACGCTTGAGAAGTTTCGCGCGCCGAGCCATGCGAAAAGGCGTCACGCCGGAGCCACCGCTCCAGACGTGACGGCTTTCAAGATGATTACTGGATCATACGGCTGGTCTTGCCCACGCCTTCGCTTCCGAGCGACTGACGTCCGTTGCCCGTCCCGTTGGTGCCTTCCGGAGAAATCCAGTCCGGAACCCAGGTGAGCATCACGATAATGAAGGCGACGATGCCCGCCACGTACATCAGAGTCTTGCCGATTTCCGCGCCGCTGTGAACACTGGCCATGTTTTCCCCCTGTTGTTTGTTTTTAGACCATGAATGCTTGCCGCATCGCCAGTAGCGTAACCCGATTCAAATTCATTGGCAATGCGGCGAATAGCGCATTTTTAAAAAATTCATATCCTATTGAATTCACGGTATATTATAAAGGTATTTCAGAAAATGCGCGCGCTTTTTGGTTTTCTTCCAGAGTCTCGCGTCGCCCTTCGCCGGCCCGATTTCGCATATGCGCGCCGCCCAAATTCGAATATCGAATCTCTTTGCCGCATTCTAAAGAATTCGGACGGTCCGCAAACTCGATTGTGGCTCTCCGCCGCGACAGTTTGTTAAATACCACCGTTCGCGGAAACGGAGCTATTCTCAATTGAGTCGCGCCCTTTTGACCAGACTCCTCGCACCTTGTTTTTCGCGCCGCGAGTCGCATAGTCGTGGAAAACGCGCCCGCCTGGAAACGCGCTTGCGCCAGCTTGCGGCGATTGTCGCCTTGACGGCCGACCTTCAACCCGAGGCCGGCGCAACTCAGGATTTTCCGCAAAATCAGGAAGATGGGTTCCCGCAAATGCAACGAAAGGAAAACCACACGCCTGGATTCGACTTCTGCCCGCCGCCTCATGCGCCAGAGTGCATCGCGCACGCCGCGAAGGGAGCGGCGCAGGCCGCGTGCGAGGAAGAGGTCAGGATTTATATCGAGACTGTGTTCGCCTATCGTGAATGTCTCTCCTTCGAGATCGAACGCGCGGTGCGCGAATCGAATGACGCGCTTGATCGCTGGAGATGCGGAAAATCGGGAAGCAACCGTTGCAAATGACCAGCTCGGCCGAACAATGACCCGCGCGACGACACAGGGCGCCTTCGACCGCCCGGTGATCTATGACATCACCCGGCTGATCACGCGCGCGCTCAATCCAAATCCCAATGGCATCGACCGCGTGGATTTTGCGTTGGCCCGCCATTTCCTGGCCGGCGCCGGCCCGGAGCGAAACGCATTGTTCTGCTCTCTTGTCGGTCCACGCGTGGCGCCGGCCCATCTCGCCATGCAAGCGATCGAGGAAATCGAGTCTTGTTGGCGCGAGTCGGTCGACCCGGCGCGCGATCCGGCCCTCGAACGGCTGGTCGGCGCCTTCGAAAAGCCCGCGACGGACTCGTCGAAGGCGCGGCGGATCGCGCGACCCCAGTTCGACCGCGCGAGACAGAACTGGCGCGACCTCCGCCGCTGGGCTTTTAATTTGGGTTCGACGGTGGAGCGGATCCCGCATGGCGCCGCCTATGTCAATGTCAGCCAGTTCTTGCTGGACAAGCCCTGGTTCACGGGATGGCTGACTCAAAGGCCCGACATAAGGCCTGCGTTCTTCGTGCATGATCTTTTGACCATCGACCACCCCGAATTCTTCTGGAAGGACGAGGCGAAAAAGGGACCGCGCCGTCTCTCGGCCATCGTTCGGTTCGGCGCCGGCGCGATCGTGGGATCGGAAGTTCTCGCGAAGCGCCTTCGCGCCTTCTCCCTCGCCCAAG
Source organism: Methylocystis sp. KS32 (assembly GCA_002862095.1). Classification (GTDB taxonomy): domain Bacteria; phylum Pseudomonadota; class Alphaproteobacteria; order Rhizobiales; family Beijerinckiaceae; genus Methylocystis. The sequence continues at coordinate 447,063 of PHSQ01000002.1, forward strand.
GCCGGGCGGAATTGCCCATTTGCGTCGCGCCTCTGCCGGCTGCGGCCGTTTTCGAGCAGCGAATTCAACCCGATCCACGCCTCGGCGATAAAAACTATTTTGTCGTGTGCGGCACCATCGAACCGCGCAAAAATCACATGATGCTGCTGAACGTTTGGCGCCGCTTGGTCGAGCGGCGCGGTGCGGCCGCGCCAAAACTGGTCATTGTCGGCAAGCGCGGCTGGCTCAATCAAAATGTGATCGACATGGTGAGCCGCTCGCCCGCGCTATCCGCCACCGTCGTCGAGGTCTCGGGCCTGTCGACGCCGGGGCTGAGGAGCCTTCTCGCCGGGGCGCGCGCCTTGCTGATGCCTTCCTTCGCGGAAGGATACGGCCTGCCGGTGGCGGAGGCGCTGGCGGCGAATGTGCCGGTCATCGCGTCCGATCTCGACGTTTTCCGCGAGTTCGGCGGCGACGCCCCGGTCTATCTCGATCCGCTTGACGGCGCCGGCTGGCTGATGGCGATCGAGTCTTTCGCGGAGGCGGATTCGCCATTGCGGGAAGACGCGCTCGCTCGCGCGGCCTACGTCAGCAATGGTGGAAGCGAGGCTTTTTTTTCGGCCGTGGACGAATTTGTCGCGCGCTTGTGACCCCACCGGATTTCGCGTCCAGCCAATCGCCCACGACGCGCGAAACTGATAAAAGACGGCATGACGCACAAGAAAAAATCCCTTGGCCCCGGCAGCCACGTCTTTCTCGTCGATGGCTCCTCTTTCGTGTTTCGCGCCTATTTTCAGTCCATCCGCCAGGATGCGAAATATAATTACCGTTCCGACCGGCTGCCGACGGGGGCCGTGCGGCTGTTCTGCACGAAACTCCTGCAATTCGTGCGAGACGGCGCCGCGGGCGTGAAGCCCACTCACCTCGCGATCGTTTTCGACAAATCGGAGAAATCGTTCCGCAAGGAAATCTACCCCGAATACAAAGCGCACAGACCGGACCCGCCGGAAGACCTCGTGCCGCAGTTTCCGCTGATGCGCGCCGCCGTGCGCGCCTTTGGCCTCACGCCCATCGAACAGGACCGCTACGAAGCCGACGATCTCATCGCCACCTATGCACGGCAAGCGCGCGAAAAAGGCGCCGAGGTTCTCATCATCTCCGCGGACAAGGATCTGATGCAACTCATCGGCGAAGGCGTGTCCATGTACGACCCGGCCTCCGGCGAGCAAGGCAAATTCGGCGCGCGAGCGGAACGCTTCATCGACGAGAAAGAGGTCATCGATTATTTCGGCGTGCCCCCGTCGAAAGTGGTGGACGTGCAGGCGCTCGCCGGCGACAGCACGGATAATGTTCCCGGCGCCAAGGGCATTGGCGTCAAGACCGCCGCCCAACTCATCAACGAATACGGCGACCTAGAAACGCTCCTCTCTCGCGCGAAAGACATCAAGCAGCCCAAGCGCCGCGAAGCGCTCACCGATCCGGAAAGCGTCAAGCTCATCAAAACCTCGAAGAAACTGGTGGAGCTGGTGCGCGACGTCGACGTCGAGACGCCGCTCGAGGATCTCGCGCTCCACGAGCCCGACGGAAAGAAGCTCGTCGCCTTTTTGCAGGCGATGGAGTTCTCCACGATAACGCGGCGCGTAGCGGAAGCCTATGGCGTGGATGCTTCCGAAATCGAGCCCGATCCCGAATATGCCGGCCCGGCGGGCTGGCGCGGGCGTAATGGCGAGATAGCCGAACTCGCCGAGCCGCCACCCACCGAAGCGGCGTCGGCGAAACGGCATACCGCCCACACGCCCGCCGCCCTCGCCGAAGCGAGGGCCAAGGAAGCGCTAACCTCGCCTATCGACCGGGATAGATACGAAGCCGTCCAGACATTGGAGCGGCTCGACCAGTGGATCGCCGAGGCTTTCGACAGAGGCCTCGTGGCGCTGGACACGGAGACGACCTCGCTCGACGCCATGAGCTGCGAACTCGTGGGCGTGTCACTGGCGCTGGAGCGCGATCGCGCCTGCTACATTCCGCTCGGCCATCGCTCTCCCGGCGCCGAGGATTTGTTCGGCGGAAGCGACCTCGCGCCCGGACAAATCCCCCTGCGCGACGCGATCGCGCGACTGAAGCCGCTGTTCGAGGCCGCTTCGGTTCTCAAGGTCGCCCACAACATGAAATACGATCTTCAGGTGTTGGCGCGCCATGGCGTCTCGGTCGCGCCGATCGACGACACCATGCTGATTTCCTATGCGCTCGACACCGGCCGCAACAACCACGGGCTGGACGAACTGGCGCAAAAACATCTCGGCCACAAGAACATCGCCTTCGGTGAAGTCGCTGGCGTGGGCAAAAATTTCATCGGCTTCGCCCGCGTCTCGCTGGACAAGGCGACGGAATACGCCGCGGAGGACGCCGACGTCTGCCTGCGCCTCTGGCGCGCGCTGAAACCGCGCCTGCCCGCCGAAGGCATGACAACCGTCTACGAAACGCTGGAGCGGCCCATGGTGGCGACGCTGGCGGCGATGGAGCGGCGCGGCGTCGCGATTGATCGGACGATTCTCGCGCGACTTTCGGGCGAGTTCGCACAAGCGATGACGCGGCTGGAGAGTGAAATCCACGAGGCCGCCGGCGAGAAATTCAATCTCGGTTCGCCAAAGCAGCTCGGCGATATTTTGTTCGGCAAGATGGGGCTTCCCGGCGCGAAGAAAACCGCGACCGGCGCGTGGTCGACCTCGGCCAGCGTGCTCGACGAACTCGCGGAGAATGGAAACGGCTTCGCGGCGCTGATTCTGGAGTGGCGCCAGCTTTCCAAGCTCAAATCGACCTATACCGACGCCCTGCCCGGCTTCGTCAATCCTCGGACGCACCGCGTGCATACATCCTACGCCCTCGCCGCGACCACGACGGGCCGTCTCTCCTCCTCCGAGCCCAATTTACAAAACATCCCCGTGCGCAACGAGATGGGACGCAAGATCAGAACGGCTTTCGTCGCGGAGCCGAGCCGCGTGCTGATTTCGGCGGATTATTCGCAGATCGAATTGCGGCTGCTGGCCCATGTCGCCGATATTCCCCAGCTCAGAAAGGCTTTCGACGACGGAATCGACATCCACGCCATGACCGCGAGCGAAATGTTCGGCGTGCCGGTGAAGGACATGCCCTCCGAAGTGCGTCGCAGGGCCAAGGCGATCAATTTCGGCATCATCTACGGCATATCTGCTTTCGGCCTCGCCAATCAGCTCGGCATTCCGCGCGAGGAAGCCGGCGCCTATATCAAAAAATATTTCGAGCGTTTTCCCGGCATTCGCGACTACATGGACGCGACCCGAAAAGCCGTGCGCGAAAATGGCGTGGTGACGACCATCTTCGGGCGCAAGTGCCATTTCCCCAAAATTGCGTCGTCCAACGCCTCCGAGCGCGCCTTTTTCGAACGGGCGGCGATCAATGCGCCGATCCAAGGCGCCGCCGCCGACATTATCCGCCGGGCCATGGTCCGCATGGACGCGGCGCTGACCGAAGCGGGGCTCGCGGCGCAAATGCTGTTGCAGGTGCATGACGAATTGGTGTTCGAGGCGCCGGCCGATCAGGCCGATGCGACGATCGAAGTGGTCAGGCGCGTGATGGTCGACGCCCCGCACCCCGCCGTGCAGCTCTCCGTGCCCTTGCAGGTGGACGCGCGGGCGGCGCGCAATTGGGACGAGGCGCATTGAGGGAGCGTGAGGCGCGGGCGCGCTTGCGTCAAAAAGCCGGCGTCATTGCGAGCGAAGCGAAGCAATGATGCGGGGTTGAGACTACAACCCCGCATCATGCAGGGAAGGCGTGTTTTCCCCGTCACTCGCGCCCTGCTCGGAGCGCGCCCAAATCCGCTCATGCGCGAAATAAGCGCCGAGTTTCACCACCGCCTCGACGGCCGCAATCGACAAGGACAGGCCCGCGTCCCTCGTGAAGCCATAAACGATGAGGAAGGTCAGCGCGCTGCCGACGACGCGCCATGACGCCGCCTTGGCGAGCGCGCGCCGCCGCGACAGCATGGAGGGCGGCAGCGTTGGCAACCCTTCCATCGAGGAGTAGCTCGCCTCCAGCAGCGCCGTCGCGCCGCGTTCCGGCGACTGCGCGCTTTCCACCATGCCGACCGCGACCGTCTCATTGGTGATGCGGTCGATCAGGATGAAGCCGCCGGTTTCGCGATTTTCGACGTAAGGATCGCAGACGACGACGGAATCAAGCGCAAGGTCGGCTTCGCCAATGGCGTTGAAGGCCAGCGTTTCGCCTTCTTCCCGCAGCGGCGCGGCGAGTCCGGTTTCGATTTCTATCCGCGCCGTGACCGCCTTGACGATGGCCGGCGTCGTTTTGGTCCCAATCTTGAGCAGATAGCTCTTTTCGAGCGCGAGAGGCTCGCGCACCAGCCAAAGCAGCTTCGCCTTGAGCCGGTCGCCAACCTTGGCGGGCGAAACCGGCGAGCACAGAAGATCGCCGCGCGAAATGTCGATTTCCTCGGTCAGGGTCAGAGTGACCGACTGGCCGGAAACCGCGCTGTCGAGATCGCCGTCATAAGTGACGACGCGCGCCACCTGGGTGTCGCGGCCGAGCGGCAGGATGCGCACAACGTCGCCGGGCCGCACGTTGCCGCCGCAAACGAAGCCGGAAAAACCGCGAAAATCGTGGCTCGGGCGATTGACCCACTGCACCGGATAGCGGAACGGCGCGACGATGGAGGCGTCCTCCACCGCGACGTTTTCAAGATAGGCCAAGAGCGGCGGCCCCTTGTGCCATTCCATTTTCGCGCCGGACTTGACGAGATTGTCGCCGTCCTTCGCCACCAGCGGCACGACATAGGTCGAAAGAAAGCGCAGATGCTTGGCGAATTCCGCAAAGTCCTTTTCGATCTTGCGGAACACGTCCTCGCTATAGTCGACGAGGTCCATCTTGTTGACCGCGACGACCACATGGCGAACGCCAAGCATCGACACGATGACGCTGTGACGTTGCGTCTGGGGCAAAATGCCTTTGCGCGCATCCACCAGCAAAACCGCGAGTTCGGCGGTCGAGGCCCCGGTGGCCATGTTGCGGGTGTATTGCTCGTGGCCCGGCGTATCGGCGACGATGAATTTTCGCTTTTCGGTGGCGAAATAGCGATAGGCGACGTCGATGGTGATGCCCTGCTCGCGCTCGGCGGCGAGACCATCGACGAGAAGCGCGAAATCGAGATCGTCGCCCTGGGTGCCGTGCTTTTTTGAATCCCTTTCCAGCGCTTCCAGCAGATCGTCCTGGGCAAGACCGGCGTCGTAGAGCATCCGACCGATAAGCGTGGATTTGCCGTCGTCCACCGAACCGCAGGTGATGAAACGCAACAGTGGCTTATCGGCGACGGGGCGGTGGGGCGGCGCCTCGCGCGGCGTATTTGCGGATGCGCCGTGCATCAAAAATATCCCTCTTGCTTCTTCTGTTCCATCGAGGTGGAGCCGTCGTGGTCGATCAGGCGGCCTTGCCGCTCCGACGAGCGGCTGTGGCGCATTTCGTCGATGATCGCGTCGAGACTCGCGGCCTCGCTTTCGATCGCGCCGGTGAGCGGATAGCAGCCGAGGGTGCGAAAGCGCACCATTTTTTGTTCGATCGCTTCGCCCGGCAAGAGCTTCATGCGCTCGTCGTCGACCATGATCAGCGTTCCCTCGCGCCGCACGACAGGACGCTCCTTCGCGAAGTAAAGCGGCACGACGGGGATGTTTTCCCGCGCGATATAGTCCCACACGTCCGCCTCAGTCCAATTGGAGAGCGGAAACACGCGCAAGCTCTCGCCCGGCCCTTTACGGGCGTTGTAGAGGCGCCAGAATTCGGGCCGCTGGTTTTTCGGGTCCCAACGGTGCTGCGCGGTGCGGAAAGACAGAACGCGCTCCTTGGCGCGGGATTTCTCCTCGTCGCGCCGCGCGCCGCCGAAAGCGGCGTCGAACCGCCATTTGTCGAGCGCCTGCTTCAAGGCCTCGGTCTTCATGATCTCCGTATGCAGCTTCGACCCATGCACGAACGGACTGATGCCCATCTCGATCCCATGAGGATTGGAATAGACCAGCAAGTCGACGCCCAGCTCTTTTGCGCGACGGTCGCGGAACTCGATCATTTCCCGGAATTTCCACGTCGTGTCGACATGGAGCAACGGAAACGGCGGCTTCGACGGATAAAAGGCCTTCATGGCCAGGTGCAGCATTACCGCCGAGTCCTTGCCGATCGAATAGAGCATCACCGGCCGTTCGCACTCGGCGACGACCTCGCGCATGATGTGGATGCTCTCGGCCTCCAGTCGGTCGAGATGGCCCAATTTCCGGATCGCCAGAGCATTCATTGCGCCGCCTCGCTTCTCGTTGCAGGGCCACGACGCAGAATGCCGCTCTCGTCGACGTGAAGGCCACATTCCTTCTTTGCGTCTTCTTCCCACCACCAGCGCCCGGCGCGCTCGCTCTCGCCGGGTGCCGCCGCGCGCGTACAAGGCGCGCAGCCAATCGAAAGAAAGCCCTGAGCGTGCAACTCGTTCACTGGCACGCTGAATCTTTCGGTTTCAGCGACGATCGTCTCACGGCTGTAATCGAGCAGCGGATTCACTTTCAGGAGCTTATGCGCCGCGTCGAATTCCACATAGGAAATATCCGCCCGAGCCGCCGATTGATCGGCCCGCAATCCCGTCACCCATGCGGAAGCGCCCGCCAGCAGCCGCCCCAAGGGCTCGACCTTGCGCAAATGACAGCAAGCCTTGCGGTTTTCGATCGATTTATAGAAGCCGTTGACGCCGTTCTCGGCCACCCATTGCTGCAGCGGGCCGGCCTGCGGATAAACGGCGGCGATGCGGCGGGCGTAACGCGCTTCGGTGCGCTCCCAAAGATCATAAGTTTGCGGAAACAATCGGCCCGTGTCGAGCGTCGCCACCTCGATATCGAGCCCCTGCGTGAAAATCGAATGGGTGATCCATTGATCCTCCATGCCGAAACTCGTCGTGAACACGATGCGGCCCGGCACGAACTCCCGCAGCAGTTGCAGGCGATGATCCAGATCGAGCGGCGCCAGGCGCGGCTCCAAAACTTCCGCCAAAGTCGGCTTCATGACCCAGCCTTTCGACGCCGCTCCAGAATCGAGCCGCGCGTTCCATAGCCTTCTTGATAGGTTCCGCTGTAGGCGGCGAGCGCCTTGGCCCACTGCGCTTCGTTCTGACGCATGGCGAGATCGTGCGGAATCTCGATCGTGTCGAAGCCGCATTGACGCGCGTGGATGGCTTGATCGGCGACGATTCGCCCGCTCGCACGAAGTTCCCCGCCGAATCCGGCTCTACGCAGGAGGCGCGCAAGCGAGAAGCCGCGCCCGTCCGCGAACGCGGGGAAAGCGACGGCGATGAGCGACAGCCGCGCGAAATAGGGTGCGAGTTCAGCCGGATTGGCGGTGTTGGCGACGATGACGCCGAGCGCCCGATCCAGCGGCCGGGACGCGACGGCCTCGCCCAGTCTCTTCTGCGAGACGATGAGCTTGCCCGACTTCGGCAGGTCCTCCTCTTCGGCGAGATGACGCCACTCGTCCTCGATAAATCGGCCTTCAGATATCAGCGCCATACTCGCCCTCCCGTCGCACCGCGTCCTTGAACCGGGCGTGCCCGAGACGCCGCCAGGTGTCGATGAACCGCTCATCGCCCCGACGTTCGGAAAGATAGAAATCGACGATGTGTTCGATCACATCCGCCACTTGATCGGCGGAGACGCCGGGTCCGAGCAGTTCGCCAATCGACGCAGACAGCGAGGGATCGCCGCCGAGGGTGATCTGATAGGATTCGCGACCCTTCTTTTCGAGGCCCAGAATACCGATCGCGCCGACGTGGTGGTGGCCGCAGGCGTTGATGCAGCCCGAGATTTTTATCCCGAGCTTGCCAATCAGGCGCTGACGCTCGGGGTCCTGGAAACGACGCGAGATCGCCTGCGCGATCGGGATCGAACGGGCGGTCGCAAGCGAACAATAATCGAGACCGGGGCACGAGATGATGTCGGTCAACAATCCGGCGTTGGCCGTCGCGAGACCCGCCGGCTCGAGCATCTTCCATAGCGCGTGGAGGTCGTCTTTCTTCACGTGCGGCAGGATGATGTTCTGCTCGTGACTGACGCGCAATTCGCCGAAGCCGAATTTCTCGCTGGCTTCGGCCAGCGCGCGCATTTGCGCCGAGGTGGCGTCGCCCGGAATGCCGCCGATAGGCTTTAGGGAAACGGTGACGATGGCGTAGCCGTCGACCTTGTGTGGAGATATATTGACCTCCGCGAAAGCGGCGAAGGCTCGATTTTCCTTCTTCGCGGCTTCGAGCGTCGCCGAATGAGCCGGAAGAGTTTCATAAGGCGGCGGCGCGAAATAACTGGCGATTCGCGCGAATTCCTCGGCGTCGTGAGCGAATGGAGAACGATCCATCGCCGCGAATTCGCTCTCTATCTCGGCCTTGATCTGGTCGAGCCCGGTTTCGTGCACCAGTATCTTGATGCGGGCTTTGTATTTGTTGTCGCGGCGGCCAAAGCGGTTATAGACACGCAAAATCGCTTCGAGATAAGCGAGAAGATCCTCTCGCGGCAAAAACTCCCGCACTAGCTTTCCGACGAATGGCGAGCGCCCCAGCCCGCCGCCGGCGACGACCTGATAACCGGGTTCGCTGTCTGGACCCCGCACGATACGCAGACCGATGTCATGCACTTTGATCGCCGCGCGATCCTCGTCGGCGCCGCTCACCGCGATTTTGAACTTGCGTGGCAGGAAGCTGAATTCGGGATGCAGGCTAGACCATTGCCGCAGAAACTCGGCGGTGGGGCGTGGGTCTTCATGCTCGTCGGCGGCGACTCCCGCGAAGTGATCGGCGGTGACGTTGCGGATGCAATTGCCGGAAGTCTGAATGGCGTGCATCTCGACATCGGCCAACGCCTCCAGAATATCCGGCACATCGGCGAGCTTGGGCCAGTTGAACTGGAGGTTTTGACGCGTCGTGAAATGGCCGTAGCCCTTGTCCCATTTGTCGGCGATCTCGGCCAGCCGGCGCATTTGACGCGCCGTCAACACGCCATAGGGAATGGCGACGCGCAGCATATAAGCGTGCAACTGCAGGTAAAGCCCGTTCATCAAACGGAAGGGACGGAACTCGTCCTCCGTCGTGGCGCCCGCGAGACGCCGGCGCACCTGCTCGCGAAATTCAGAGACGCGCTCGCGCACGAAAGCGGCGTCGTAATTGTCATAAAGATAAGTCGTCGTCGGCGAATTGGGCCGCCTCGCCTGATTGGGATCATGCGCGGTCATTTGACGTCTCCCGATTGGCCGAGCCAGGCCTGCTTGCCGAGATCCGGTCGCACGCTGGGTCCCCTGATCCGCATTTTCTCGCGATAATGAAGTGGAACGGGGCTCCCGTCGGGGCCTATCTCGACCTCCGTCAGATAAACATCGACTACGCGATTAGCGGCGACGTCGCTTTTGCCGCGGGCTTCGAGCGCCGCCGCCTCGACGTCGTCGTGAGCCACCGTCGCCGCTAGGCAATCAGGAGTCCAGCCCTCTGGACCCAGAAAGAGCGCTTCACCCAGACGAAGATCGCTTGCGACCAGGATTTTCGGGTTCTTGAGGAGCGCCATCAGACCCCCTTGGCTATCGTCAACCGCAGCCCGTCGTATTCGTCGGACCAGATGATTTGGCATGAGAGTCGGGAGTTCTCGAACACGAGCGGAAGCTCGTCGAGTTTTTCGAGTTCGTCCTCCCTGGGGGCTGGAATCTTGCCGACCCATTCGGAGTCGATGAGGACGTGGCATTCCGCGCAAGCGAGCGCCCCGCCACAGGTGTTTTCCATACCGAGGCCGTAATCGCGAAGGATTTCCATCAGCCGCCACCCTTCGACCGGTTCGACTTCATGCACGACGCCGATCCGGTCTTCGACACGGACTTTAGTCGCCGGCTTTTCCAGGCTTGCTTCCGCGCTACGCATACGCGCCCCCCACGACCTGAAAAGGTCGATACGTCTCTCCCGGCCGCAATACGAAATCAGCCGCCTTTCCGACCAACCCCGCCTGCATTGCCTCTGGTTACATACCCGCCGGCTAGGGAATGTCAATTCACTTAAACGAACGTATATTAATTTTAATATACGTAAATAATTTGTAATATGTTGCTTGCAAGCATAGCTTCCTGCTTTCACCAGCTTTCTTAATTTTTCGGCAAACACAAACATTGGTGCGCGCGCCGCCGCCGGATGCTATATGGACACGCCATGGCCAAGAAACCTATCGATAAACTCAAGAGACCGACTACCGATATGACCGAATCGGCAGATCAACCAGGAGATGCGCCTGCATCGACGCAGGGAGCGAGAGCGGACATGAAACCATCAGTAATACTTGTTGGCGCTGACAAAGGCGGAGTTGGAAAAACCACGATCGCGCGTGCTGTTCTGGATTATCTCAATTCCAACAACATCGTTGCGCGAGGCTTCGACACCGAGTTTCCGCGCGGCACGCTTAACCGCTTTCATCCCGAGCAGACCAGCGTGGTCGATCTGACCTCGACGTCCGACCAGATGCGTATTCTCGATACGCTGAACACGGCCCAGGTGAAAGTAACGGTGATCGACGTGCGCGCCGGCGGACTGAGCCTGGCGCTGCAGGCGCTGGAAGACACCGGCTTCCTGGACGCGGTTCATGCGGGAGAGTTTAATTTCCTGATCTTCCATGTTTTGGGCTCGTCCATCGCCTCGCTCGACGAAATCGAGGAGATCGCGCCCTTCGTGGAAGACGCTCATTATTTCCTCGTCAAGAATCACGTCAACGACACCACCTTCTTCGAATGGGACCCGCTAACTCATACGAAATATTTCGAAAAGGTCATGACGAGCGGGGAAATGACGATCCCCAAACTCAACGAAATGTCCTACGAGCAGGTGGAAATCGCCGGCGTTCCCTTCTCTACTTTTGTGGCGGACAGAACCGCGGAAGGCGAGCCCGCGGGACAATCCTTCGTGCTGCGCGGCTATGTCCGCACCTGGCTTAACCGGATCGCCGATGAGTTCGACCGTGTCCAACTCCTCGGGCTCGTCGCGCCGCGCGACGCCAAGGCCGGCAAAGCCGGCAAGGAAAGATGAGATTCCCTCGACAGCCTTCCAAAGGGCGTCGGCAATTTGATTGGGAGCGCCGGCGAGCAGGCAAATGAAACGGCGCGCCAACGTCTTTATCGTCTGCTCGCCCAGCGCCCGAGTCGGAGTATCGACGACAGCTCGACTTCTCACGGATTATTACCTCCTCACCAACACAGAGCCAGCCGGATACGACACAGATCCCCACGAGCCTCGCTACGCGCCCTACTTTCCAGATCGCGTGCGCGTTCTCGATGTGTCGGACATTAGAGGCCAGATCGTTTTGTTCGACGGGCTGCTTGCGGACGACAACAGGCCGAAGATCGTGGATGTCTGGCATCGCTCCTTTCCTCGTTTTTTCGAAACCGTCCAGGATATCGGCTTCATCGAGGAGGCGCTTCGGCGAGACGTCGAGCCAGTCGTGCTCTATCACGCCGACGGTGGCCGCGCGTCCCTGGAGGGCGCCTGGGCGCTACATGAGCATTGGCCGGAACTGACTATGATGATAGTCCACAACGAGGGAGCGAGCCCACTGGAGCCGGAAGAAATCGAAATCTTTCATCGCTACCCCGCCCAGGGCAGGTTCGTCATAGCTCCCTTGCCTGCCCCGGTCGTTCGGGCGCTCTCCGATACGACGCTTTCTCTGAGCGAGTTTTTACGCTCTCCGCCAGTCGACATGTCGATCGTGGTTCGCGCCGCCATAAAGGCGTGGATCGCGCCGATTTTCGCGCAATTCCAGAGCTTCGAACTGCGCAGACAACTGGAATCGAGCAACTATCTGTAACAACGCCGGCTGGCCTGTCCGGACCATGAGGGATGCAATGGAGCGCCGCGAACTCGGACGGACGGGAATCTCCGTATCCGCGATCTGCCTCGGAACGATGACCTTCGGCCAACAAAACACCGAGGCCGAAGGCCACGAACAACTCGACTATGCGATCGACCGTGGCGTAAACTTCATCGACACGGCCGAGATTTACTCGATCCCGCCGGCGCCACGGACCCAAGGCTCCACCGAACGCATCATCGGCTCGTGGTTCAAGGCGCGAAAAAACCGCGACAAAATGATCCTCGCGACCAAGGTGGCGGGACGCGGCGAGATGAACTGGTTGCGCGAAAACAACGAGCCTACCCGACTCGACAGGAAAAACATCCATTACGCGGTCGAGCAATCGCTCAAGCGGTTACAGACCGATTACATCGACCTCTATCAATTGCATTGGCCGGATCGCTCCGTTCCTCTGTTCGGCGCTGGTGGAACGACCTGGCGTCAGCCCAGCGTCCGCCCCGAGGTGAACATCGAGGAAACGCTGGAAGCGCTCGCGGATTTAGTGACGGCCGGCAAGGTGCGGCATGTCGGCCTGTCCAACGAGACCCCTTGGGGGGTCGGGCGTTTTCTCCGGGCTTCCGAACTGGGTCACGGGCCGCGCGTCGCTTCGATCCAGAACGCCTATCACTTTCTGAACCGCACCTTCGAAATGGGCCTAGCCGAATTCGCCTATCGGGAGCAGGTCGGACTTCTCGCCTATTCGCCTCTGGCCCAAGGCTATCTGACCGGCAAATATCAAAAGGGAGCGCGGCCCCCCGGCGCGCGCACGACGCTATTCCAGCGCGGCCAGAGATATGAAACCCCCGGCGCCGAGAAAGCGATAGACGAATATCTCTCCCTCGCCAGGGAACTCGGATGCGAGCCGGCGCAATTCGCCATCGCCTTCGTCACTTCAAGGCCTTTCGTCACCTCCAACATCATCGGCGCCACGACGATGGAGCAACTGAAGACAGACATGGACTCCATTAATGTGAGGATCACGCCAGAAATGGAGGCCAGAATCGACGTCATTCATCAGCTTCACAGCAACCCAGCGCCATAAGCAAGGAGCGCTCAAGCGTGGCCGGCGGTCGCGGAAAGGCTCGCGAGATCGATGCCGAGCGAGCGGAGCGCCCGCAAATATTTGGTGTCGAGGTCGCGGTCGAACAGGATCGCGGGATCAGCCGGGCAATGCAGCCATCCATTATGCTGGATTTCGTTTTCAAGCTGCCCCGCGTCCCAGCAAGCGTAGCCAAGCGCGAGCACCGCGCGATCCGGCCCCTGCCCCGACGCGATGGCCCGAAGAATGTCCACCGTCGCCGTCAGCGACACGCCATCGTCGATGGGCAAGGTCGAATTATCGATGAAGAAATCCGCCGAGTGCAGAACAAAACCCCGATCCGTCTGCACCGGACCGCCGGAGAGCACCTGAACCTCTTTTGCAGCGGCGGGCAGGCTGATCCGATCCTTGGGGGCGATGACCTTCAACTGTTCCAGCAGGTCGGGAAAATTGCGCACGCGCGCGGCCTTGTTGAGCATTATGCCCATCGCGCCTTCGGAGGAATGCGCGCAAATATAAACGACTGAACGGGCGAAGCGTTCATCCTCCATGCCGGGCATGGCGACGAGCACCTGGCCTTCCAGAAAATGCCCCTCTCGCTCCGCGCTCTTTTTGCCAGAGCGGCGCACGGAACCTTGCTTCTTTTTAGGCTCGCTCATAATTTCATGCTACGCTCGCCGCCTTTCATTCACAAGGCTTCTCTCCGGCGACGGCGGCGCACCATGAAAATTAATCAGGGCCTTTGAATGCGCGTCGAATTCCGTCTCCCCCAGGCTTTCGGCCTCGCGCTTGCCTGCCTCCTGTTTGGCGTGGCCTACGCCAGTTCCGCCGAGCACACGCCCATTTTCGCGTCGGAAGAGGTCAAATCCCCAAATTCCACCGCCCGCCTGCTCGCGGGTGGAACCGAACAGGATGGCACCTACCTCGCCGCGCTCGAAATCGACCTCAAGCCGAACACCATCACCTATTGGCGCCAGCCCGGCGAATCCGGCGTCCCGCCTCAATTGGATTTCTCGCGCTCCAAAAACGTCGCTTCGGTGGAGGTGCTATACCCCGCGCCAAAACGCATCGAGGAAGCTGGCAGCTTCGTCGCGGGCTACGATTCGAAAGTGGTCTTTCCTTTGCGCGTCAAGCCGAACGACCCCTCGGCGCCGGTGGTTATGGACCTCTCGCTCGATTACGCGGCCTGCGACAAGATGTGCCTACCGGCGCGGGCGCGACTTGCCTTGCCCCTCCCCCGCGACGCCGCATCGCCCTTTGCCGGCGACATCGCCGCCGCGCTTACGCGGGTTCCACGGAAAATAAGCCAGGAGGAAGCGAAAGAACTCTTCGCCCTCTCCCGCCGTCGGGGAGAAAATCTCTCGTGGAGGCTCGATTATCTCGGCAAGGACAATGCGCGCGATGTTTTCGCCGAGGCGCCAGATCCTTTGTATCTCGACGCCGCGCCCTCGGCGGACGGCAAGGCTTTCGATCTCACTCTCGCGACCAATGGAACGGGCGACGCGCCGAAGACCGTCAGAGCCACGCTGACGATCGTCACCGACAAGAGCGCGTTCGAAGCGCCGGTGGATTTGCAATAGCCCCGATCAGGCGAACATCGCCGCCGGATGTTCGATGTTCCGTTTGAAGGCCGCCAGTAATTCAGCGCCGAGCGCCCCGTCGATCGCGCGATGATCGCAGGAGAGCGTGACCGTCATCACGATGGCGACGGCGGGCGCTCCGTTCTTCACCACGACGCGCTGCTCGCCCTGACCGACCGCGAGAATGCTCGATTGCGGCGGGTTGATGATCGCCGTGAAGTTCCGTATTCCAAACATGCCGAGATTGGAAACCGCGCTGACCCCGCCCTCATATTCCGCGGGCTTCAGTCGGCGGTCTTTCGCTCTCGCGGAAAGCTCCTTGATTTCATCGGAAATCTGGCGAACCGCTTTCGCTTCCGCGTTGCGGATGATGGGAGTCACGAGCCCGCCAGGGATCGCCACTGCGACGCCGATATCGCAACTCTTGTGCCGCAGCATGGCCTGCGGCGTATAAGTCACATTGGCGTCCGGTGTGTTGCGGAGCGCTATCGCTAGCGCCTTCACGATAAAATCATTGACGGACGCCTTCCATTCCACCTTGCCATCGGCGCCAAGCGGGGCGGCGGAATTGAAATCCTCGCGCAACCGCAAAAGCGCATCGATCTCGCAATCGCAGGTCAGATAAAAATGAGGGATGGTTTGCGCGGCTTCCGTCAGCCGACGCGCGATGGCCTTTCGCATCGAATCGTGAGGAATTTCCTCATAAGCGTCGCTGGCGAAGAATGCGCGCGCCGAGGACTCCTTGGGAGGCTCAAAGGTCGCCGCGGACATGGCGCCGCCTGCCTTCTTGACGCCGCCGGAGGCGAGCGCGGCCCGCACGTCCCGCTCGACGACGCGGCCGTGAGGCCCGGACCCCTCGATCGCGCCAACATCGAGCCCCGCCTCTCGTGCGAGCCTGCGCGCAAGTGGAGAGGCGAATATGCGGCCCGTTTCAATCGCTGTCGTCATCAGCGCATTCCCTCAAAGGATTCCTCAGCCGGTCTTCACCATTGTTTCGACGACCAGATCACCCGCCCGCCGTCGAGCCGCCCGCGAGACCAAACAAAGCCCGCAAAACCTCCACGGCGAATTCCCTGTCCCGCGAAAATAAAAAAAGCGCGGTCAGCAGCGCGCAGGCGATCGCGACCGCGAGCAGAATCATATTTCCGTGTCGCGCGGGCTTCATTTTCGTTTCCCGATTCTCGGACGCCTTGAGCATGTCGCGCCGAAAGCCGCGTCTAGCGATAAAGCGCCGCCTTTGCCGCCGCGATCACCTCGGCGACGGAAGGCAACGCCAGTTTTTCGAGATTGGCGGCGTAAGGCATGGGCGCGTCCTTGCCGGTCACGCGCAGCACGGGCGCGTCGAGATAGTCGAAAGCCTCCTCCTGCACCCGCGCCGCTATATAGGAAGTGACGCCGCATTGCGGCCAGCCTTCTTCGATCGCGACGCAGCGGTGGGTTTTTTTCACGGATTCGACAATCGACCCGACATCCATGGGGCGAAGCGTGCGCAGATCAATGACTTCCGCGTCGATTCCTTCCTTCGATAACTCCGCCGCCGCCGCGAGCGCATAGGTCATGCCGATGGAGAAGGAGACCAGCGTTACATCGCGGCCCGCGCGGGCCACGCGAGCCTTTCCGAGCGGAACCAGAAAGTCGTCGATGGCCGGCACTTCGCCCGTTTTTCCATAGAGAATCTCGTTCTCCAGAAAGACCACCGGGTTGTTGTCGCGAATGGCGCTCTTCAACAAGCCCTTGGCGTCGGCGGGGTTGGAAGGCGCGACCACCTTCAACCCAGGAATCTGGGAATACCAGGCCGCGTAATCTTGGCTATGCTGCGCGCCTACTCTCGCGGCGGCGCCGTTGGGTCCGCGGAACACGATGGGACAATTGATCTGCCCGCCCGACATATAGAGCGTCTTCGCCGCGGAATTGACGATGTGGTCGATCGCCTGCATCGAGAAATTGAAAGTCATGAACTCGACGATCGGCCTCAGACCCGCGAAAGCCGCGCCGACGCCCAGACCCGCGAAGCCATATTCGGTGATCGGCGCGTCGACCACCCTGCGGGCGCCGAATTCCTGCAGCAATCCCTGCGTGACCTTATAGGCCCCCTGATATTCTGCGACTTCCTCTCCCAGAACGAAGACATCCGGGTCGCGACGCATTTCCTCCGCCATAGCGTCGCGCAGGGCCTCGCGCATGGTCATCGCGAGCATGGTCGTTCCCTGCGGAACCTCGGGCTCCACGGGCGCGGCGACAGCGGTCGCGGAAGGGCTCGCCGCGGCGGCGGGCGGCGCGGCGGCGGGCGGCGCGGCGGCGGGCGCCGTCCCGGCGGCGGGCGCGGGCGCCGCGATGGTGGAGACGTCCTCTCCCTCGGCCGCGATCACCGCGATGGGCGCGTTGACGGGGACGTTCTCGGCGCCGGCCGGAACGAGAATGCGGGCAAGCACGCCCTCGTCGACGACTTCCACTTCCATCGTGGCCTTGTCGGTCTCGATCTCGGCCACGACGTCGCCGGCTTTCACGCTGTCGCCTTCGGCTTTAAGCCATTTGGTGATTTTACCATGCTCCATCGTCGGGGAGAGCGCGGGCATCAGAACATTGACGGTCATCGTCTCAACCCCGCAAACACCTGAAATAGGTCAACACTCCGCGCTCCCATCAAGCCAGCACGTCGGTCCATAGCTCGCTCGGGTCCGGTTCGCGGTCCTGTGAAGCAAAATCGGCGGCTTCGGCGACAATTTTGCGAGCCTGAGCATCTATCTTCTTGAGCTCGTCCTCGCTGGCGCCGCCCGCCAGCAGGCGCAGCCTCACCTGCTCGATCGGATCATGTTCTTCACGCATCCGCGTGACCTCTTCCTTGGAACGATATTTCGCCGGGTCGGACATCGAGTGGCCCCGGTAACGGTAAGTTTGAGCCTCGATCAGGTAAGGCCCTTTGCCGGCGCGGCACCATTCCAGGGCTTCGTCGGCGGCCGCGCGCACCGCGCGCACGTCCATTCCGTCGATTTGCACGCCGGGAATGTTGAAGGCTACGCCGCGTTTGGCGAAATCCGATTGCGCCGATGACCGCGTGACCGAGGTGCCCATGGCGTAGCGGTTGTTCTCGACGATGAAGACGACGGGCAATCGCCATAGCTCGGCCATGTTGAAACTCTCGTAAACCTGCCCTTGATTGGCGGCGCCGTCGCCAAAAAAAGTCAGCGAAACATGGTCCTGACGGCGATAATTATTCGCGAAAGCAATTCCGGCGCCGAGAGGGGCCGGAGCGCCCACGATGCCGTGCCCGCCGAAGAAATTCTTCTCCCGCGAGAACATGTGCATCGAGCCGCCCTTGCCTTTGGAAACGCCGCCCCGACGTCCGGTCAGCTCCGCCATCACGCCCTTGGGGTCCATGCCGCAAGCGAGCATATGGCCGTGATCCCGGTATCCGGTGATGAACTGGTCCCCTTCCCGCGACGCCATCTTGACGCCTACAACCACGGCCTCCTGCCCGATATAGAGGTGACAAAAACCCGCGATCAGTCCCATGCCATACATCTGGCCGGCTTTTTCCTCGAAGCGCCGGATCAGGAGCATGTCGCGATAGGCGGCGCGCTCTTCGTCCATCGTGAAGGGTCGCGGGCCTTGCCGAACCGGCGCGGCCGTTTCGATCTGTTCCGTCATGTCCGCCGTCCTTAAACTGCTTTCGCCAGCATAGCCTATACCGGAACCGAAAACGAGGGCCGCTCCAGCTTTGTCTGGCCGCAAAAGACATAGGGCTAATTTTCGCAAAAGTTGACGGATTTTCGCGATCGGAATTCTATCCGCGCTTTTGATTTCGAGCGATTTCCTGTCGTTCGAACGATAAGCGCCCCAGAGCGCTTATCGACCAGACGGAATCGTCTGGTCGATTAAGAAATCGCTCCAGATTCAAAAAGATGGAGCAAAATCCAATCGAAAAGGTCTATCAAATTCTTCGGATTTTGCTCTAGCGCTGATCGTCCTGAGATTGCAATTCCTCGGCGAAACCCGCGATACGCCGCGCGTTCGCGCCGAAATCGTGACGCCCGTAACGGGACGCCGCGCGCACGTCGACGCGGGTCTGGCCGGCGAGCGGCCGCAACCGGATCGTCACGTCTTCGTCAAATCCCAGAACGGTCGTTCTGTCCGTGAAATCAATGTGCGCGTCTCCGGACCGGGCGCTCGGAGGCCGCTGCTCCACCAAGCGCCACCCACGCGCGGCGGCGGCTTTGAGCACGAGGGCGGTCGCTTCCTCAAGATCGACATCGAGGACCACCGGCTTCACGTCCGGATAGGAAAGCGCCTGCTCGCCGCGCTCGGCGAAGGCGAGGTTGGGCGGCGAATACCCCCCTCTGATCTTCAACGCAAGACGCGAGTGCGAAAACTCCGGCGGATCTTCGACGTCGGTCGAAATATCCGCCAGAACCGGCAACCGCAGCGCCTCGAACGCAAGGTAAGACGGCCAGGCCAGGGTGAGCGCGGCGAAGAGGAAACCGTATATCGCGGCGCCAAGCCCACGCCCGCCCCATCTCCAAATGCCGACACATGCGACGCCGAACAGAAACATCGCAACAAGGGCCACGGCTATCGCGACCCCCAGAGCGGTCAGCGCCGTGGGAGCATCCAATCGGTGAGCGCGAGAGAGAGCCACGGTGACGCCGGCCGACGTCGCGGCCAACAACCCAAGGCGTCTGCTCCAGATGGCGGCCCGCGATACGGGCTCTGGCGGAAAATGGCGGCGCATCGGGCTAGTTGTTCCAATCGAATATAAAACAATATCCCGCCACCCGCCGCCCCGTAAAGCTCCCCCGACGAATGTCGCGACAATGACCCCGCCAGAATCGCTTAACGCCGATTTAACTCAATCGCGACAAATTGGCGCCACGGATTAATCCCAGCTTAAGCGCGTAACAGAGTAGAGGGCAGTCATGCCGCATCAGTTCGTCACCGAGTTTCAGCAGTTGTCCTCCGAGAGCCCCGAGCACGATTTGATGGCGCGGCTTTATCGCGAAATTGGACTTTCGGCCGTCGCCGCCGCCCTCGGGATCGTCAATTCCCCGACAGATCTCAACGAAGAGGCGGACACAACTCACAGACATCAGCTCCCTGCGTTCCTTGCAGAAGAAAGCCTCGCGGCCTGAGGCCTCCCTGCGCCGCAAGCCGCTGGAGATCTGGCCTGATCAGCCGCGGAACGGCGCTTGCGCAAGGAGCTCGCGCGCTTTTCGCCGGAAGCGCGAGGCTCGGCGCCCCTAGCGGGATCATTGAGCCCGATTTCATTCTCCACCTCGCCAATTGCGCGATTCGCCCCGCCAATTGGCCGCCCTCCCTTCGCTTGCGCATCGCGGCGATTTCCGATCCGCACATTTGCGAACCGTGGACGCCGGTCTCGCGCATCAAGGAAATCGTCGCGATCGTCAACGCCCTGGCGCCGGACATCGTCGTATTGCTGGGCGATTTTTCCGCGGGAGTCATGACCGCCGCCTCGGTGGCTCCAGAGCGATGGGGCGAAGCGCTTTCGCAACTGCGTTCGCCGCTCGGCCTCCACGCCATTCTCGGCGACCACGATTGGCGGCGCGGTCCCCTGCCCAAGGATCGGCCCGACGACGCCCGAGGCGTCCGCCGAGCCCTTCGGCTGATGGGCGCCAATCTGCTCGAGAACGACGCGATAAGACTTCAAAAAAGCGGAGCGCCCTTCTGGCTGCTGGGACTTGGCGACCAGATGGCGGTTCCAATGGGTGGCGGACAATGGCGAGGACACGACGATCTTCCGGCGACGCTCGCGAAGATTTCGGACGACGCGCTGGCGATTATCCTTGCCTATGAACCCTTCGTTTTCCAGAGAGTCCCTGAACGAGCAGATCAACCTCCCGCTCGCCGGTCCGGTCTTCGCCCAATTACGCTACCGTTCGAAACACCTCATTGGACATATCGAAGAGGACGACCGTCATTTGATCGTTTCCGGCGGACTTGGCGAATCTATCATACCGATGCGCTTCATACGCCCGCCCGAGATTGTCCATGTGACGGTCGTCGCGCCGCCGTTGGCTTGAGTCCATCGGGAGCAACCGAAGGGCCGTTTAAAAATCGGACACAAAAAGCTTCGCGCGAGGAGGCGCCATGGATTTCCCTTATCCGATCCGAATAATACGCCGCGGCTGGTCCTTGTTGGGCATGGCGCGGCTCTGCGCGCTCGTCGCGATCGCAAATTCGACGGCATGCGCCGCCAACGCGGCGGAAATTTACGCATGGACTCAATATGCGCGCGACGGTTTGGAGGCGCGCGCCGCGACCAACGAAACGACCTGCCCCAAAGCCGAAATCGACGGCCGCGAGGCGGCGATGATCGAGAGAGCGCGGCCGAATAAGGATTTTCCCATTCTTGTTTGCTCGCTTGCCATTCCCAAAGGCGCCGTCAATGCGTCGATCGCCGCGCGCCCGTTCGCCTTGCCGCCGTCCAGCGTCAACAAAATAGCGTTGATCGGCGACACCGGATGCCGGCTCAATGCCCTGAGCTTGCAAGGCTGCAACTCGATAAAGAGCTGGCCGTTCAGGCTCGCCGCGGATGTGGCGGCCGAAATGGAGCCGGACCTGGTCGTCCATGTCGGCGACCTGATCTATCGCGAGCGTCCCTGCCCCCGCTCCACCAAGGGCTGCGCCGGCTCGCCTCATGGCGACAATTGGGAAACATGGAAGGCCGACGTTTTCGAGCCCGCCCGCGCGCTGCTTGGCGCCGCGCCCTGGGTGTTCGTGCGCGGCAATCACGAGATTTGCGACAGATCAGGTTCGGGCTGGAGCCGACTCGTCGGCCCGCTGCCATTCACGGAAGGCGCCTGCGCGTCGCAGGAGCCGCCCTATACGATCGATCTCGGCCAACTCACCCTCGCCGTGCTGGATGTGACGCGGGCGGAGGATCGCGCGGTCGATGACGGGCTTGCGCCGATGTTCAAGCAACAATTCGCCGATCTCGCGAAGGTCGAGGGTCCACTGTGGATCGCCATGCACAAGCCGCTCCATGCCTCCGCTCGGGTCAAGGACGGCGTGAACGAGGGCGACAACAAGACGCTGGTCGCAGCGGCGCGGGGGGTCATTCCGCCAAACGCGCAGCTCCTGCTCTCGGGGCATATCCACACTTTTCAGGCGATGAGCTACGTCGATGATCGTCCCGCGCAAATCGTCGCGGGTCACGGCGGCGTGATTCTCGACGCTTTCGCGCCGCAAAATATCGATGGCCTCGCGATGGGCGAAGCGAAGGTGGATCGCGGCGTCGGCCTGACCAATGTCTTCGGCTTCGCAATGCTGGCGCGCCGGGACGGCGAGTGGTTGCTCACCGATTTCGACACCCATGGCCAGCCGCTGGCGCGCTGCCATTTGCGGGGCCGGAAATTCGATTGCGATCCCTAAAAAACAAGGCCGCCTTCGGAAGAAGGCGGCCTGATATCCTCTACCTCGGTCGAGGATCACTCGATGATGCTTGCGACGACGCCGGCTCCAACGGTTCGGCCGCCTTCGCGGATGGCGAAGCGCAGCTTCTCCTCCATCGCGATCGGCACGATCAGCGCCACTTCCATCGCCACATTGTCGCCAGGCATCACCATCTCGACGCCCTCCGGCAGGGTCACGATCCCCGTCACGTCCGTCGTGCGGAAATAAAACTGCGGACGATAGTTGGTGAAGAACGGCGTATGACGCCCGCCCTCTTCCTTCGTCAGGATATAAGCCTCGGCCTTGAATTTCGTGTGCGGCTTCACCGAACCCGGCTTGCACAGAACCTGGCCGCGCTCTACGTCCTCGCGCTTCGTGCCGCGCAGAAGGCAGCCCACGTTGTCGCCCGCCTCGCCCTGATCCAGAAGCTTGCGGAACATCTCCACGCCAGTCACCGTCGATTTCACCGTCGGCTTGATCCCCACGATCTCGACTTCCTCGCCGACCTTGATGATCCCGCGCTCGATACGGCCCGTCACCACCGTGCCGCGGCCCGAAATCGAGAACACGTCCTCCACCGGCATCAGGAACGGCTGATCCTTCGGACGTTCCGGCTGCGGAATGTACCGGTCCACCTCCGCCATCAGATTCAGGATCGCGTCGTGGCCGATCTCAGGGTTCTTGTTCTCCAGAGCGCAAAGCGCCGAGCCCTTCACAATCGGAATGTCGTCGCCAGGGAATTCATACTTCGAAAGCAACTCGCGCACTTCCAGCTCGACCAGTTCCAGAAGCTCGGGATCGTCGACCATGTCGACCTTGTTCAAAAACACAACCAGAGCCGGAACGCCGACCTGACGCGCCAGAAGAATGTGCTCGCGGGTCTGCGGCATCGGACCGTCCGCCGCCGAAACCACCAGGATCGCGCCGTCCATCTGCGCCGCGCCCGTGATCATGTTCTTCACATAGTCGGCGTGGCCGGGGCAGTCGACGTGGGCGTAATGGCGGTTCTTCGTCTCATATTCGACGTGAGCCGTCGAAATGGTGATGCCGCGCGCGCGCTCCTCGGGAGCCTTGTCGATCTGGTCATAGGCCGTGAACGTCGCCCCGCCCGTCTC
The DNA here is from genome assembly GCA_002862095.1 of Methylocystis sp. KS32. Classification (GTDB taxonomy): domain Bacteria; phylum Pseudomonadota; class Alphaproteobacteria; order Rhizobiales; family Beijerinckiaceae; genus Methylocystis. Next base: position 470,110 of record PHSQ01000002.1, read on the forward strand.
CGCCAATACCTTCGTAATCGCCGCCGTCAGGGACGTCTTGCCATGGTCAACGTGACCAATCGTCCCGATGTTGCAATGCGGCTTGTTGCGTGAGAACTTTTCCTTGGCCATCGTCTCAGGTCCAATCCCAAAATTGCTCGCCGGCGCCCCATGGCCGCGCGCGGCGAGGGTTTATGCGGAATGGGGGGAGAGTTCAAGGGGGCAGCGGCAGAAGGCGAACGCGGCTCCATTCCGCCCTTCACCCCTCCCAAACCACCTCGCCGCCGACCACGGTCAGTTTCACCACGCCCTGCAGCAGCGCCTCGTCGAACGGCGTGTTGCGGCAGCGCGAATGGAGCTTCGCCGGATCGACCACGAAGGGTTCGTCGGGATCGAAGCGGATGACGTCGGCCGGCGCGCCCTTTTGCAGACGCCCCTGCTCCAGCCCCAAAATTTCGGCCGGACGGAAGGACATGGCGGCGAGCAGACGCGGCAGCGCCACATCGCCCGAATGCACGAGGCGGAGCCCCGCCGCCAGCATGGTTTCGAGCCCGATGGCGCCGAATTCCGCCGCGCCGAAGGGCAAGCGCTTGGTCTCGACGTCCTGCGGATCGTGATCGGAGACGATCACGTCGACGAGCCCTTCCGCCACCGCCCGAACCAGCGCCAGCCTGTCCGGCTCGGCGCGCAGCGGCGGGCGCAGCTTGAGAAAAGTGCGATAGTCGCCGATGTCGTTTTCGTTGAGCGTCAGGTGATTGATCGAGGTTCCGCAGGTGACGGGCAGGCCGCCCGCCTTCGCGGCCCTCAGCGCCTCCAGCGACAGAGGCGCGGCGACGACGCTGGCGTGATAGCGGCCGCCGGTGAGCGCGACGAGGCGCAGGTCGCGGTCCAGCACGATGGTTTCGGCCTCCGCCGGCACGCCGGCGAGCCCGAGACGCAACGCCATTTCGCCCTCGTTCATGACCCCTTCGCCCGCGAGGTCGCAGTCCTGCGGGAAATGGACGATGAGCGCGCCGAAATCGCGGGCGTATGTAAGCGCGCGACGCATCACCAGGGCGTTTTCGATGGCGTGAGCGCCATCCGAGAACGCCACCGCGCCCGCCTGCCGGAGCAGGCCCAACTCGGCCATTTCGGCTCCGGCGCATCCCTTGGTGAGAGCGGCCATCGGCAGCACCCGCACGCGACCGGTGTCGCGGGCGCGGCGCAGAACGAAATCGACCACCGCGGGACCGTCGACCACCGGCGAAGTCGCCGGCGTGGCGAGGATCGTGGTCACCCCGCCCGCCGCCGCCGCCGCGGTGGCGGTGGCGATGGTCTCGCGATGTTCCGCGCCAGGCTCGCCAACGAAGGCCTGCATGTCGATGAGGCCGGGACACACGACGTCGCCGCGGCAGTCGATCACGCGAGCGCGGTTCGGCGCGGCGTCCGCCGTGACGCCGGGGCCGATATCGTCGATGATTCCGGCGCGAAGGAGCACGCCGCCGCGCGTCTCGGTCTGCGTCGCCGGGTCGATCAGGCGGGCGTTGACGAGAACGAGCGGTTGCGCGTCCGACTTGGGAGCAAAACGAGAAATCATGCGGATTTGATTAGGCCATTTGCCGCGCGGAGGGAACTGCCTTTGGAACCGTCGCCTCGCTGTCAAAATTAGCTGCGAAGCTCGATTGTTGCTTTGACGCGATCCGCTCCAATTTTCCAGCAGCCGATGAGACAAATCAGACCCGACCGCAGAGCCGAGGCGCCATCGCGCCTCGATCTCGTTTTCCTGTGCTTTTTCGCTCTCTTCGACGCGGGCGGAGCGACGATGCTCTTTATTTCGTCGCTCGCGCCGAAAATCCCCGCGCCGGAGATCGGGCGCGATTGGCGGGCGCCGGTTCTCGATACGGCGACAACCATAGAGGCGAAATCCGCCTCCGCCGACGAGCAAACCCGGACGCGGCCGATATTCATGAAAACGCGGCGCCCCTTCGTCGCAAAGGCCGGCAGCGCCAAAGACGCGCCCGAGTCGGCCGGCGCGCCTTCCCTTCCCGCCGGCCTTTCCTTGAGGGCGATCGTCTCGCAGGGCCAGAAGATGAAACGCGTCTTCGCCGTCAGCAACGCCACGCGCGAGGGAAAATGGCTGAAAGTAGGAGACGAATTCGAGGGCTGGACCGTCGTTGCGGCGCAGTCGCTCAAGGTCACGATGCGGAAGGACGAATTTGTCGCCGAGCTACCCTTCGACTACGCTCTTTCCCAGCCTCCCGGCGGCGGCGCGAAGCTCGCCGAAACGCGCCTTCAAACAAAAGAGGCGCAAGACCTGGCCTTAAAGCCAATCAACGCAATCCGGCATGGTGCGATCTGAGCTGGACGCACCCCGGCTCGGAAAAAAGTTTCGAAGGCGTTAGCTCAAGGGCGCGTCGTAAGAAAACTGCAATGTAGATTATCAACTTATTGGTAATATTAAAAATTTCCTGTCGCCCTCCCGCCGCTCTTTTCCGTTGACGCCCGAGGCGATCGGCCCGACGGCCGCGCGCTCGGCCAAAATACATGTTTCCGTCATCCAACGATCACAAGGGAAAGCCATGGTCCGCCCCGCTGCAGCTTTCTAACACTTTGACGGAGCGATCCGTTCCGTTTTTGGCAGGGGGATTCCATGCAAACCAAAGGCGTCAGCCTTAAAAAACTATGTCGTCGGTTCTCATCGCTCGTCGGGCTTGCCGCCATTCTTGGCAACAGCGCGGCGCCGACCCTGGCCTTCGCGCAGGGCGAAATCGCGCAGCTGCCAATCGAAATCGGAGGCCCTGCGGTGGCGACGAGGACGCCGATCAAACACGTGATCGTCATCATCGGCGAAAACCGCTCCTTCGATCACGTGTTCGCGACCTACAAGCCGAAGCACTCAGACGACAAGGTTCTTAACCTGTTGTCGAAACATATCGTCAACGAAGACGGCACACCTGGCCCGAACTACGGTCTCGCGCTGCAATACCAGGCGGAGGACACCGACGTCTATCGCCTCAATCCGTTCAAGGCGCCTTACTCAGTGTTGCCTCCGGCCCTCACCGGCGGCGCCTCGACGCCATACGTCTGTCAGGCCGCGGGGATCACGACCGGAACCTCATGCGTCAATCCCACGACGCTGTCTCTGGCGGAAAGCCTCGAAAACGGTCTCCCCAACGACTATTATCAATATTTGCTGACCGGCGGCACCGGCCAGGCCAAAAAAGTCCCGGACGCCCGCATCAACTACAACAACCACGATGCGAGCCATCTGCAGCCAGGGCCTTATCAGCTCACCAATCCGACCACCTATCCATACGACGCCTATGCGGCGAGCCCGGTCCATCGCTTCTATCAGATGTGGCAGCAACTCGATTGCGACGCCGCCGCGGCGGATCGCTCGAATGGTTGGGGCTGCATGTCCGATCTCTTCCCCTGGGTCGAGACCACCATCGGCGCGGGTTCGAACGGCAAGGCGCCTCCGTCGCCTTTCACCGATTCGTCCACCGGCGAAGGTTCGACGTCCATGGGCTTCTTTAATGTCCAGCAGGGCGACGCGCCTTATTTGAAGTATCTCGCGGACACCTTCACCCTGGCCGACAATTACCATCAAGGGGTGATCGGCGGCACGGGCGCGAACCACGTCATGATCGGCTACGCCGACGCGCTCTGGTTCAGCGACGGCAACGGCAACGCGCTGACGCCTCCGAATAATCCGGTCAATCCGTCGAACCCCGGAACGCCCCCAAATGGCGTGAGTGCGCTCAGCGAAATCGAAAATCCGAATCCGCAGCTGGGCACGAACAACTATTATTTCCAGGACGGCTATGGCGGCGGCTCGGGCTCGCCTACCGCCACGGCTCCCAACGCAAGCTATGGCGGCGGCTCCTATGTCAATTGCTCCGATCCCACTCAGCCTGGCGTTCCCGCCGTGTTGAACTATCTGAGCGCCTTGCCTAATCCGGTGGCTCCCCGTTGCGACAACGGCCATTATTATCTGGTGAACAACTATAATCCGGGCTATTTCGGCGACGGCGGCAACGCCTACACCGACACGAACGCGAACAACTACGTGTTCACCATTCCGCCGACCAATGTTCGTCACATTGGCGACGCGCTGAACGCGAGGAGCATTTCGTGGGCCTACTATGGCGACCATTGGAATCGGTATCTGAACGACAAATATCAGCAAAACTCCGCTGACGTCTATTGCAACATCTGCAACTGGGCCCAGTATTCGACCTCGATCATGACCGATGCAAATCAGCGCGCGGCTCACATCAAGGACACCACGGATTTCTACGCCGCTCTTCAAAGCGGCAAGCTTCCGTCGGTTTCCTATGTCAAGCCGAGCGGCCTTGTCGACGGCCATCCTTCGTCTTCGAAGCTCAATCTCTTCGAGGGCTTCGTGAAGAAGATCGTCGACATGACATCGGCCAATCCTCAGCTGCGCAAGGACACCGCGATCTTCGTCACCTTCGACGAGGGCGGCGGATATTGGGACTCGGGATATGTGCAGCCGGTCGACTTCTTCGGCGACGGCACGCGTATTCCGATGATCGTCGTGTCCAAATACAGCATGGGCGGCCATATCTCCCACAGCTATACGGACCACGCATCGATCGTGAAATTCATCGAAGCGAATTGGGGCCTTTCTCCGCTCACCAACCGGAGCCGGGATAATCTTCCCAATCCTCTCACTGACGGAAACCCCTACATTCCGGTCAACTCTCCCGCCATCGGCGACATGATGGATATGTTCAACTTCGATCGCTGACGCTTTAAGAAAAGCCGAAGCAATAGCCGGACGGATGGCTCATCCGTCCGGTTTTATTTTTTCCGCGCCACGCCATCCGCCAGCCACGCACAAGCCAGGCCCGATTTAACCGATGCAACCTCACTCGTTCAGCCGCGGACGATCGAGCAAGCGTAGGGCCGATGCAAACAACGATCGTTTCTATTCACGACACGGAGTTCAAGGGCGGCGCCTCAAAGGTTGAATTCGAATTGTTTTTGCAAAGCGGCGGCGATGAACGAATCTGGCGCGACCCCATCACCGGCCGCAACCGCTACGGAACCTCGCTCGCTCCCGCCGGTCGCGAAATCTGGTTTTCTTCGTCGACGGCGACGACAATCTCGGAACGCGGCTATGTCGCGGCAAGGCGAGCATTCGAAGACTGGATGAACTCGAACGGGAGCCGCGCCGGAAATCTTTCGGACTGGTTCGAGGCCCTCCGCGAACGCCTGACCTCGGCCCTGGGCATCCAAGGAGCGCAGGTGGTTTTTTCGGCTTCGGGCACGGACGCCGAAATCGTCGCCCTTACGGTGGCGCGACACCTATTGCGCGGCTCCCTGACCAACATTGTCATCGCGCCAGAAGAGACGGGATCGGGCGTGATGACCGCGGCGGAAGGTCGCCACTTCAATGAAACATCCGCGTTTCATAGCGGCTTTCGTAAGGGAGATAGACTGGCGGGTTGGGAAGGAGACACGATAAAATCGGTCGGCGTCGGCCTGCGTGACGGCCAAGGCGGACCGCGGCCAGGCGGGAATGTCGATGATGAAGTCTTGTCGCGCGCGCGGGCGGCGCTGCGCGCCGGCGACAAGGTCATGCTTCATGTGCTTGACGTCTCCAAGACCGGACAAGGCGGCCCGAGCCGCGACGCAGCCGCCGAGCTCTTGAGAAACCACCCCGATCGTGTCGCAGTCGTGGTCGATGCATGTCAACTGCGTTGTCCGTTCGAATCGATCAGGACGGATCTCGAAGCCGGGTTTCTGGTTTTGATAACAGGTTCGAAATTCGCGGCCGGCCCACCATTTTGCGGCGCATTGCTCATTCCCCCTCAGCTTATGGGCGCTCTCGAGACTTTCTATCCGCCCAGAGGTCTGGCCAATTATTCGGCGCGGTTCGACTGGCCTGGCGGTCTTCACGCCTCGCTCCCGACGGAATTGTTCACTCCCGCGAATATTGGCCTTGCCTTGCGCTGGGAAGCCGCGCTCGCTGAAATCGAGTCCTATTCGATCCTGCCGCAGGCTCGGCGACTGAGCGTCATCCACGCGTTCGGCGCAATGTTGAAGCAGCGCCTCGCCGTGAGGCCGCGTCTCGATCTGCTCGACGAGCCCCGCGCGGACGCGCGAGCGTCCACGATATTCCCTGTCTTCACTGACGACGGCGCCCCTGCCCGCGCGTTTGATATTTATCACGCGCTGCGAACGGCGGATGGAGCTTCTCCGCCATGCCATGTGGGTCAACCCGTGGCTATTGGCGATCGTTCGGCGCTGCGGATTTGTCTGAGTATGCCTTTGGTCACGGAAGTTGCGCGAAAGCTCGAACGAGGATTGACGACCTCCGCGTCTCTCGGCTCCCTTTCCTGTGATCTCGACGTCATGTTCGACAAATGGGACCGCGTGGCTGGACCAGCGCGAGTCACCTCATGACCTGGGTCTCGCCGGCCACCCTGCGGCGCAGCATTTTTTCGAAGGCAGCGAAGAGCTTTTTCATCGGCTCCTGCTTATAGGGGAAGAGCGAAACCGGATCGAGCGCGTGCACGATCATCGCGGTTCCAACCTCGAAGACAAGCAATCCGCCGTCAGGGCTCTCCGCGCAATCGATCACCAGATAATCCAGCTCTGTCCGCTGGTAAATCGCCGCCAGCGCGGGCGCGTGCCGCCGGGCGAAATCGCGATCGAAATCCGCCATGAAACGCGCTTCTTCGGCACGGTTTTCGGCGTTTCGCGTCATGTCCGCGTTCAGATAATGCACCATCCAGTTTTTGGAGATCGCCAAGTGGACGGGATATGGAACGCCGTCGATCAGCGCCATGCGAATTTTACGATAGAGTCCGTCTTCACCTTTGTAATCGACAAAAGGCGCGAGGTAAAAATCGCTGGCCTCCTGCTTGCTGAGAAACGCCGCCAAAGCTGAATTTTCGTCGACCCGCTCGAGTTGGTCCCCTGCATGTGAACCGACAGGCCGCACGATGATCGGATATTTTCCATCTCCGAGAAGCGAGCATAGCGGCGCGCGCCCATTCGCGATGTCGAGCAAGTCGCTCAGCCTTGCCCGTCTGTTGACCGGGTACGCAATTCCCGGGGCATCGTGCAAGAGCCTCCACGCGCCGTCTCGCGTCAGGCGAGCAATATTGCCAGGGCGGTTTATCAGGGGCCGTGGCCACAATGGCGCCCTAGCCTCGATGCTTGCCAAAATGACCCGATTGGCCTCGCTTTCGGCCACGGCGACGAACGCCACATCGTGATCCGGCAATTGTAGCGGAACACCATCGCCGGGACGAATAAAAAGGGTCTCGAGCGCGACGCTTTGGCTCTCTAGCAGAAACTCCAGCGGCGTATTCGCCATGAAATCCCCGGGAGCCAGCAAGGCGAGCAAGCGCAATGGATTGGCCGCCGCGCAAGGATAACTGAAGCACCTGCGCCGAAGCAGCGCTTGCCTTTGCCAATTGTCGGCGCTTTCACGGTGACCGCTAACGCGCTCGACGATAGACAGATCGAGCCACGCGCAAGCGTTATCGGGGTCGCGAGACAACTGTTCGATGAGGTAAGCCTTTAGCGGCGCAAGGCTCTCGCCATTCAAGGCTTTTCGAGTAATAACGGCCAGGCCGAGTGGCGAATTTTTATCCGACCGTTCAAATTTCTCGCTGCTCAACATGGTCGCTATTCAGGGCGATCGACGCGCCCGCTCCATCGAGATTTTCGGATCTTGTGTGGCCGGTTCGTCAAACCGTCTCGATGGATCATTCTCATTTCCTTGCAACCAAGGCGAGATGAAATTCCGAGCGCCGCAACGTCGATCAAGCTCCGCGCAAGGCCCATAAAAAGTTCGCGCAAGGCGCCTGAAACGCTTCGGCGTGAGCCGGCGCTTATTCTTCAATGCCCGGCATGGAACGCCTAAGCGCTAAATGGCTTAACGGGCCGCCGCGACGCCATCTAAACGAACGGCCTCTTCGCCGCCCGCAGCGCGGAGGAGGATTGAGCTTCCCGTTTGCCGTGCAGGAAAACGAAGGCTGGCGGGGAGCGCCCTGCCAGCAACCCGGCTTCGTCCTCGGGCAATCGCGACGCGCTCACGACATGCGCCGACAAAGCTCCCGAGATTTTCCATGTCGCGCCGGGACGATCCATCACCGCGATTGGCATGATGCGCAAGATGTCGCGCCAATGCCGCCATCGATGGAAGGTGAGGAGATTGTCGGCTCCCATGATCCAGACGAAGCGCACGCCGGGACAACGGGAACGCAGAAAGCGCAGCGTGTCATAGGTGAAGCGTGTGCGGATTTGCGCCTCGATCCCGCAAATGGACACGCGGGGATCCCTTTCGAGCGCGCGGCAGGCCGTCATTCGACGCTCCATCGATGGCAAGTCGCCCGTATCCTTTAAAGGATTGCCGGGCGTGACAAGCCACCACAACCGATGGAGGCGGAGGCGCGTCAGCGCGGTTCGCGAAACGAGCAGATGGCCCTCGTGCGGCGGATTGAACGAGCCGCCGAAGAGACCGATCCGCATTCCGGGAGCATGTGGGGGTAGACGCGGTGTCATGACGCGACGGCTCAGGATCGCGCCTGTCCAGTTCCATGCACGCGATATTTGAACGAAGTCAGTTGCTCCACCCCAACCGGTCCGCGCGCGTGCATCTTGCCGGTCGCGATGCCAATCTCGCCGCCGAAGCCGAATTCTCCGCCGTCGGCGAATTGCGTCGAGGCGTTATGCACGACAATGGCGGAGTCGACCTCAGCCAGAAACCGCTCCGCCGCGGCGGCGTCCTGCGTGACAATGCAATCGGTGTGGTGCGAACCATGTTTGGCGATGTGCGCCATGGCGGCCTCGAGACCATCCACGATACGCACGGCGATGATCGCATCGAGATATTCCGTGTCCCAGTCCTGCGCGCTCGCGGCGGTCACGCGCTGATCGACCATTCGCGTCGCGTCGTCGCCGCGCACGGCGCAACCCGCGTCGAGCAGCATCTCGACCAGCGGCGCAAGATGAGAGCCCGCGCAGGCTCGATCGACCAGCAGCGTTTCCGCGGCTCCACAAATTCCCGTGCGCCGCATTTTGGCGTTCAGAACTATGGTCTTCGCCATGTCGAGATCGGCAGCCGCGTGCACGAAGACATGGACGATGCCTTCGAGATGCGCGAACACGGGCACGCGCGCCTCGTGCTGAACTCTGGCGACGAGGCTTTTGCCCCCGCGCGGCACAATCACATCTATATTGCCGTCGAGCCCCGCCAGCATCGCGCCGACGGCCGCGCGATCGCTCGTCGGCACGAGCGAGACGACGTCGGTCGGGAGCCCAGCTTTTTCCAGTCCCGCGACAATGCAGCCATGAATCGCGCGCGAAGACCGCAGACTGTCCGAGCCGCCGCGCAGGATCGTCGCATTGCCGGCTTTGAGGCACAAGGCGGCGGCGTCCGCCGTCACATTGGGACGGCTCTCATAGATAACGCCAATGACGCCGAGCGGCGTCGCGACCCGCTCGATGCGCAGACCGTTGGGACGCTTGAACTCCGCGAGAACGCGGCCCACGGGGTCGGGCAAATCGGCGATCTCCTCGACCCCGCGCGCCATCGCCTCGATCCGCTTCTCGTCGAGAGTCAGACGGTCGATTGACGAAGCGGGAGCGCCCGCGGCTTTCGCCTGCGCGACGTCCTGGGCGTTGGCGCCAAGAATAGCGGCGCTCGAGGCGCGTATCGCCGCCGCCGCCGCCCGCAGAGCCTTGTCTTTGGTCGCCGACGAAGCAAGCGCGGCCAGATGGGCGCTTCCGCGCGCCGCCTGCCCCATGGCGGTCATGAGATCGAGCGTGTCCGAAGCCGTATCGAGAAATTGCGCTTGCGTCATTGTTCCAACAGGGTTCGGTATTTCGGAAGCGCAAAGCGCTATCACGGCTAGACCGCTCGCGAAAGCGGGCGTTGCGGAGAGCGTCGGCCGGAGAGAATTCTCCGACAATCGATAGACTTTTACGAATGGAATTCGTTCCGGCCTTTCGAAGGGGCGCTATTTCTTGTCGCCCGGAGCAGTCGATCCGGAGATAAGCGCGCCAGGCCACAGTTTGGCCCTCTTCCGACCCACACTCTCAACCAACCGATTCGCTTGGGGTTCTCATGAGAAAAATACTGTTTGGAATAGCTGTCGCCGGAATGGGGAGCGCGCTTGCGGCCTGCACGCCAGAGCGGGCGCTCGACGGCACGCTCGGCGCCGTCTCCGGCGCGGTCGTGGCCGGACCTGTCGGCCTCGTCGCGGGCGGCGTCGTCGGCGCGACGGCGGGACCCGCTATCGCCTCAAGCTGGGGCGTTCGAGGCGAGCCGCATTATCGCCATCGCCGCCGCCATCGGCGCCATAGCTATTAAGCCCGCTCACTCCGCCCGCTTGTCGGTGAGCGTCTCCAGGAAGGCGACGATCGCGTCGATCTCATCGTCCGAAAGCCGCGGCTTCTGGCCAGGCTTACGGTCGTAGGGGACTTCCTTCACATTGACGTTGTCTTTGAATTTTCCCGGCAGATCGTCGAATTTCGCCACCTTCCCGTCCGGCGCCTTTGGGTACCACCGCTCCGGATTGGTGTCGCGCGTGGCATAGAAGGCCACGGCGTCGCGCAGGGTCGCGAAAGCGCCATTGTGCATATAGGGCGCGGTCAGCGCCACATTGCGCAGCGTCGGAACCTTGAACGCGCCGCAGAGGCTCTCGACGTCGAAAGCCGCGGGCGCCAGCGCCGCCAGACCCTCGCGCTTGCACAGGCCGAGATCGAAATAATCGGCATTGGCGTTGGCTGGAATCGCCTTGTTGCGCGGGGCTCCAAGCGTATCGAAGGTGAAATCCGTGAACAGCCAGTCCTTGGGTTCATGCGATTTGGCCTCGCCGGCATGGCAGGCGAGACAATTGCCCTTGTGGGAATCCTTGAAAAGCGCGAAACCCTGGGCCTCCAGCGGCGTGAATTTCGCCTTTCCGCGCAGAACCGCGTCGAAGCGCGAGGAGAACGGATGAAACGCGGGCGTTTCCTCGAAGGCGGCGATGGCCTGCATCAACTTGTCGAAGGCGGCGTCGAAATTGTCGAAAACATTCCCGCCGAACACGCTTCGCGCCAGATCGGCGTAGGCGCCTTCCTTGACCTTGGCGACGACGGCCGCCTTGGAAGGATTGTTCATCTCGAGCGGATTGAGCAAGGGACCCGCCGCCTGCTCGGCGAGACCACGCGCCCGCCCGTCGCGAAACTGTCCCCCCACCGGCGTCTTCTCGATCTTGCCAGTCTCTTCGTCCTTCTTTTCCACGAAGGAAAAGGGCGGCGAGAAGGAGGCATAGGCCAGCGCTGGAGGCTTGCGCGTCCCGAAAGCGCCCGCAGGCGCGCCGCGCGCCACGGCCGCAATCGACGAACCGTTGACGCCGGAAAAAGCGCGCGCCGGGTTGTGACACGAGGCGCAGGAAACGCCGCGCGGTTCAGAAAGCGAGGCGTCGGAAAACAGCCGCGCGCCTAGTTGCTCGATAGGCGTCATCGAGGCCGCGCCCTCTTCCGCCGGCGCCCGCGCCGCAAAAATAGATGCCAACAACACAGCGAGGACCAAGATAGGCAGGCCCGACCGGAGAACGGTAAACCGAAGCATGAATGTCAACCCACCCGCCGCAGAGGAGGACAAGAACCGCCACAATTTATAAGGACTCCGCAATAATCTCGTCAATTTCAATAATTTGGATAATTTCCAGAGAGCGCGACGTCAATTGATGGTGTGGAACGGCCCCGCTACCGACAGCATCTGAAGTGCTAAAACGTGGTCGTTGCTGGCAACGCCACAAGGTAGGGAGCCGTTCCGTGAAGCAGATTAGCACTATCGGCCTGGATTTGGCCAAGAACGTTTTTCAGGTCCATGGCGCCGACGCCGAGGGCTCGCCGATTTTCAACCGGAAACTGCGTCGAGCCGAAGTGCTGCGCTTTTTCGAAAAGCTGCCTCCGTGTCTGGTCGGGCTGGAGGCCTGCGGCGGTTCGCATTACTGGGCGCGCGAGATCGCGGCGCTTGGTCACGACGTGCGCTTGATCCCGCCGATTTATGTGAAGCCGTTCGTGAAACGGGGCAAGACGGACGCCGCCGACGCCGAGGCGATCAGCGAAGCCGTGACGCGCAAGACCATGCGCTTCGTTCCGATCAAATCCGCCGAACAGCAGGCGGCGGCTATGGTGCTGAAGACGCGCGCTCTTCTGGTCCGCCAGCAAACTCAGGCGATCAACGCGCTTCGCGCTCACCTGTCGGAGCTGGGCGTTATCGCGGCCACTGGCACGTCGAAGGTGGCCGCGCTGATCGAGATTTTGCGGGACGAAGAGGACGTCCGCCTGCCAAAAGCCGCCCGTTTGGCATTGGCCGAAATCGCCGATCAGATCGAGGCGTTGACGCGGCAGATCGACAAGCTCGAACGAGGGATCGTCGCCGAGGCGAAGCGCGACGAGGACATGCGGCGGCTGACCACAATCCCGGGCGTCGGAGCGATCACGGCGGCTTCCGTCAAAGCGCTGGTTCCGGATCCCGACGGGTTCAAATCCGGCCGACACTTCGCCGCCTGGCTTGGACTGACGCCAAAGCCCCATTCGAGCGGCGGCAAGGAGCGGCTCGGCGGGATATCGAAAATGGGCAATCCGACGCTCCGCTCGCTTCTCGTTTGTGGCGCAACGTCAATCTTGCGACGCGTGAAGGGTAACGACAAAGCGCCGCAATGGCTAATCGGGCTTTTGGCGCGGAGGCCCTTCAAGGTCGTCGCGATCGCGCTCGCAAACAAAATGGCGCGGATCATCTGGGCGCTGCTCACCAAGGGCGGAACATATCGGAATACTGATGCGGCGAACGGAGCGGCGAGCGCTTGAGTCGAAAGACGACCAGGACAGACTGACCGGCGTAGACGCCGGACAGAGGTGAGGTGCATAATTAGACGATGACTCCACGGGACGAAATCCCGAGGCGAGAGTGGCCGGCGCGACAATGCGCTTACAGCGCGTCAGATTGATTAGCCCCTCGCATCGCGAATTTCATCAAGGCCAGCGGTCCATGACCGCGCTGAAAGGCCGGACATATGACCGCACCGTTCCCGCAGGATGAAATGTCTGAAAAAAGCACTTGCCTGGCGGGCCGTTCCACATATGTCGCGCGGACAGGCCTCTTTGAGACTCGGCCATTCCGGGGCACCCACTCCGCGCTGCCGTGAACGGAGGGAACAAAAAAAGAACTTGGCGATAAGAACAGAACGTGCACAATAAGCGCCGGACGGTGTTTTTAACTAAAGCCTCGCGTCTCGGCGTTGCGCCCGCCGGCTAACCCGTGCCAGAAGGAATTTCGCTGTGAGCCAAGCCAATCTCCGTCTCGTGGAAGGATCATCCGTGGACAAGACCAAGGCGCTCGACGCCGCACTGTCTCAGATCGAACGCGCCTTCGGCAAGGGTTCGATCATGCGGCTTGGGAAAAACCAGAAGGCCGTCGAGATCGAGACGGTCTCCACCGGCTCGCTTGGGCTCGACATCGCTTTGGGCGTCGGCGGTTTGCCGCGCGGCCGGGTGGTCGAGATTTATGGACCAGAATCCTCCGGCAAAACGACCCTTACCCTGCATGTCATCGCCGAAGCGCAAAAGGCGGGCGGCGTGTGCGCTTTCGTCGACGCCGAACATGCGCTTGACCCTATCTATGCCCGCAAGCTGGGGGTTCAACTCGACGAACTCCTCATTTCCCAGCCCGATACCGGCGAGCAGGCGCTCGAAATCACCGACACTCTCGTGCGTTCCGGCGCCGTCGACGTCCTGGTTGTCGATTCCGTCGCCGCTCTGACGCCCCGCGCCGAAATCGAGGGGGAAATGGGCGACGTCCAGCCTGGCCTACAGGCGCGGCTCATGAGCCAGGCCCTACGGAAGCTCACGGCCTCTATCTCGCGCTCCAACACGCTCGTCATCTTCATCAACCAGATTCGCATGAAGATCGGCGTGATGTATGGCTCGCCAGAAACGACGACGGGCGGCAACGCGCTGAAATTTTATGCTTCCGTGCGGCTCGACATTCGCCGCATCGGCTCCATCAAGGACCGCGACGAGGTGATCGGAAACCAGACCCGCGTAAAGGTTGTAAAGAACAAAGTGGCTCCGCCCTTCAAGCAGGTCGAATTCGATATCATGTATGGAGAAGGCATCTCGAAGGTCGGCGAATTGGTGGATCTCGGCGTCAAAGCCGGCGTCGTGGAGAAGTCTGGGGCGTGGTTTTCTTATGATAGTCAAAGACTTGGACAGGGACGAGAGAACGCCAAGTCCTTCCTTAGAGCCAATCCGGAAGCCGCCGCGCGGATCGAGCAAGCTATCCGCGAGAACTCGGGTTTGATCGCGGAACGCATTCTGGAGACCAACGGAGACGAGGAGGACGCCAACGACGCGTAGGCCTCGCGCCAAAGGCACGCCGGCGGAGATCGATAAATCATCCAACCCCGCCGGGCGTTTTTCATTGCCCAAACGGCCCCTAACTGGCATATCGCAAGAATCGAATTCGGCCGCGAGATCCTTCGCGGCGGCGTACAAAATTCGCAAGAAGCAATAGCGAGCCAGCAGGACCATGACCGGCGTCAATCAGATCCGCGACACGTTTCTCGATTACTTCGCGCGCCATGACCACGAGAAAGTGGCGTCTTCCTCGCTCGTGCCCCACAACGACCCCACGCTCATGTTCACCAACGCGGGCATGGTCCAGTTCAAGAACGCGTTCACCGGGGTCGAGAAGCGGCGTCATCCGCGCGCGACAAGTTCACAAAAATGCGTGCGGGCGGGCGGCAAGCACAACGACCTCGACAATGTGGGCTACACCGCGAGACATCACACATTTTTCGAAATGTTGGGTAATTTCTCTTTCGGCGATTATTTCAAGGAAGGCGCGATCGAACTGGCTTGGAACCTGATCGCTCGCGAATTCGATATCCCTATCAATCGTCTGCTCGTGACGGTCTATCATGACGATGATGAAGCCTTCGGCCTTTGGAAGAAAATCGCCGGCCTTCCAGACGATCGTATCATCAGGATCAACAGCGCCGACAATTTTTGGAGCATGGGGGAGCTTGGTCCCTGCGGCCCCTGCTCGGAGATTTTTTTCGATCAGGGGGAGACGATCGCGGGAGGCCCGCCGGGTAGCGCGGATCAGGACGGGGATCGCTACCTCGAGTTCTGGAATCTGGTCTTCATGCAATATGAACAGGTGGCCGCGGGGGAGCGCGTGCCGCTGCCGCGACCGTCCATCGATACGGGCATGGGCCTCGAGAGGGTAGCGGCTATCCTGCAAGGCGTGACCTCCAACTACGAAACAGACCTCTTCCGCGATTTGACCGGCGCCGTGGCCGAACTCACAAATGTCAGCGCCAGCGGTCCACAAGCCGCGAGCCACCGGGTTATCGCCGACCATCTGCGCGCCAGCGCCTTCCTTGTCGCCGACGGCGTGACGCCCTCGAATGAAGGCCGCGGCTATGTGCTCCGCCGCATCATGAGGCGGGCCATGCGCCACGCGCAATTGCTCGGCTCCGCCGAGCCTCTGATGTGGCGCCTTGTCCCTCGTCTCGTGGCGCAAATGGGCCTCGCCTTCCCCGAACTCCAACGAGCCGAGCTCCTGATCCGCGACACTCTACTGACAGAGGAGAGCCGATTTCGCACGACGCTCTCACGCGGGCTTGCCATCCTGGACGAAGAAACCGCGTCTCTTCCCCAAGGTGGGCGCCTCTCGGGAGAAACAGCTTTCAAACTCTATGACACCTATGGCTTCCCTCTGGATTTAACCGAGGACGCGTTGCGGGCGCGCGACATCAGCGTCGATAAGGAAGGTTTCGCCGCCGCAATGGGGCGTCAGCGCGCCGAGGCCCGCAAAGCCTGGGCGGGGAGCGGCGAAACCGCCACCGAAGCCGTCTGGTTCGCAATCAAGGATCGCGTCGGAGCCTCGGAATTCCTTGGATACGACGCTGAAAAAAGCGAAGGGATCGTCGCCGCCCTGACTCGCGGCGGGGCTCAAATCGAGTTTCTAAAGGCCGGCGATCACGGCTCGGTGATCGTCAATCAGACCCCGTTTTACGGCGAATCCGGCGGTCAGATCGGCGATGTCGGGGAGCTTCGCAGTAAGCATGTGCGTTTTCGCGTCGAATCCACGCGCAAAATGCTCGGCGATCTCATCGTGCATGAGGGCGTGGTCGAGGAAGGTGAGATTTCGGTCGGAATGACCCTGGAGCTTGAAGTGGACCACGCGCGGCGGCGCGCCACAAGGTCCAATCATTCGGCGACCCATATTCTTCATGAGGCCTTGCGACGCGTTTTGGGCGACCATGTAGCCCAAAAGGGGTCCCTGGTCGCGCCGGACCGGCTCCGTTTCGATTTCACCCACCCGAAGCCGTTGACCGAGTGTGAGCTCCTGGAGGTCGAACGTCTCTCGAACGAGATCGTGCAGGACAACAGCACGGTCGAGACCAGGCTGATGGATCAGGCGGAGGCGATATCGTCGGGAGCACGGGCTTTGTTTGGCGAGAAATATGGGGACGAGGTGCGCGTTGTATCGATGGGGCGGCGGGATAGCTCCGCGAGGCGCGCATTTTCAGTCGAACTGTGCGGGGGCACCCATGTTTCGAGAACGGGGGACATCGGCGTTATCAGCATTGTCTCGCAAAGCCCCGTCTCTTCTGGTGTGCGAAGGATAGAGGCGCGCACGGGCGAAGGCGCGCGGCTCGAGCTTTCCGCTCAGGCAAAGTCGCTGCGTGACCTCGCCGGGCTTTTGCGCGCACCCGTCGACATGGCCGCGGAACGCCTTGCAGCGCTTCTCGACCAGCATAAGCGCATCGAGCGCGAACTCGCGGACGCCAAGCGCAAAATGGCCATGACCGGTGGGTCCGGAGCCTCCGATGCGCAACCTGTGCGGAACGTTGCGGGAATCAAGCTTTTCTCCAAGTCCGTGAACGGGGTCGACGCCAAGGATCTCAAAAGCCTCGTCGACGAAGCAAAAAAGGTCGTGGTTTCGGGCGTTGTCGCAATCGCCAACGCCACCGCGGATGGCAAGGCGGGAATCGTCGTCGGCGTGACCCAAGACCTGACGGAGAAATTCAACGCCGTCGATTTCGTCAGGGCCGCCAGCGAGAAATTAGGCGGCAAGGGCGGCGGGGGGCGACCGGATTTAGCTCAGGCTGGCGGACCTAACGCCGCGGCCATCGACGCCGCCCTGGCCGCGGTGGAAGACGCCTTGCGCATGAAGGCGGACTCCCGAGTGTGAACGACATGGCTCGGCTGTCGCGCGTCTCGCCGCCCCAACATGCTTGCGCTACCGTCCGGTTATGTTCGACGGCGCCTCCGACAAAGGATGTGGCTGACTTTTAAATAGAGCTTAATTCTATTGCGTCACGAGCCGGAAACTGGAGCGATAGCGGGGAACGTTATTGCGACCGCGAGCCAAAGGAGTGGCGGGAAGCAATCCAAAGGGCGCCGCCTGTCCCCTTTTCCTTTTCATGCTCGCAAGAATGCTCGAAACTATCCAGCTTCCGCCTTGTGCCCTGGATTGCTTCGTCGGCTTCGCCTCCTCGCAATGACGAACCTGCCGGCGAATTCGTTCATGACGCAGTAGAATTAATGGCTCTCTTCGTCATTTGCGGGCGGCTTCGCATTTTAGAAATAGCCGCATCGCCCTGGATGTCGCCGAAATATCCCTGCTCCGCCGGAGTGGCTCTGTTGCGCCAGCGCTTGTCCAAGATGCGATCGATCCTTGGCGTAATCAATCTTCAGAGAGGACGCCTCATGTCGCGAAATTGAACAGCGGATCGAGGAAGCGCTGGCGCGCCGCGCCTTAAGTGGATTTGCCCGCCACGGCGACATGATTGACGGCGAGCTTTCATCGCGTGACAATTGGCCGCGCGAGACCACCTAACAACAAAGGTTGAGCGCACAGGGCTTTGACGCCATTGTCCAGAGAACAGCCGTTCACCGCCGGGAGACGACATTGTACCACAAGATTCTCGTTCCGATCGACCTTAGCGAGCCCGAGATGTCGGAGAAGGGCAAGGCGGCGGCGATCGAATTGGCGAAGATGGGGAAAGCCCAAATCCGGCTTGTCAACATACAAGCCATGACGCCGCTCACCTTCATGGACTATGTGCCGGCGGATTTTGACGCCCAGCTACGATCGAATACGGAAGCGGAGCTCGCCAAAACAGCGGCGTCCCTGGAATATCCCAAAGAGCTCGTTTCCACGGCGTTGCGCATGGGATCTGTTTACGTGGAGGTTTTGGCGGAAGCCGAAGAATGGGGAGCCGATTTGATCGTGATCGGATCGCATCGGCCGAGCATGTCCACATATCTCCTCGGTTCGAACGCGAAAACCATTGTTCGCCATGCAAAATGTTCCGTGCTCGTCGCGCGGAATTAAGTCGCCTCGCTTCGCGTGGTCGGATTGCACGACCCCGACACGAATAGGTCCGCGTTATCGCGGAGACTTCTCGTAGCATTAGCCGTGCAAAGGGGGGGCGAGCCAAAAGTCGAAATCCAACGTCCCCGGCTTTGAGGACTTTGGGCAAGAAATATCCTCGCTCTAACCTCGCGGAAGCGCTTGGCGGGGGATCGTCGTCAAGAGCAAGGGCTTGGAAATGCCGCGTTTCGAGTCTTCGTTTCCGCCAGTCGAAGCGCTGATGGCCGATCTCGCTTCGGTGGAGGGAGCAATAAGCGCGGCGCGCCCATGGGGCCTCTCGCAGCCTAAATAATGCGGGCCATTTCCTCGAAGGCGAGCCGCGGACCGCGCGGATAAAGCTTGGCCGCGTCGCCGAACCCGATATTCAACAAGAAATTCGATTTCACCTTACCATCCGGAAAGAATTCGGCGTCAACGGCCTCCTTGTCGAAACCACTCATCGGGCCGGTGTCCAAGCCAAGCGCACGCAAGGCGATTATGAGGTAACCCGCCTGCAATGTTGAGTTACGAAACGCCGTTTCCTCGATCAAGGCGGGATTGCCCGCGAACCAGGAACGCGCATCGGCAGCCGGATAGAGTCGCGGCAGTTTCTCATGGAATTCGAGATCGTAAGCCAGGATCGCCGTCGCCGGCGCCGATAAGGTCTTTTCGAGATTTCCGGGAAGGAGCGTGGGCGCAAGACGGGCTTTCGCTTCTTGCGAGCGAAGGAAAACGATCCGCAAAGGCGAGCAATTAGCGCTGGTCGGCCCCCATTTCGCTATGTCGACGGCCTCCAGCAGGAGGGTGTCGGGAACCTCCCTATTCAGCCATCCGTTGTGGGTCCGCGCCTCGTGAAAAAGTTGAGCAAAAGCCTCCATCGACAGACGGTCTTTCATCGCCGCTCACTCGCCTTTCCCTGGGCCAAGAGCGAAGTCCGCGAAAGTTGATAGACTTTGGCGATCCAAATTCGCTCCAACCTGTTGTTTGTGCGCGATTTCCTGTCGTTCGAACGGAAAGCGCGCTATATGTCGCGTCCTTCGACGTCGAAACGCAGACGCTCTTCGGATTTGCGCCACTCTTCCTGCATGGGATTCAAGGCTAGAGCCCGGCGATAGGCTTCGAGAGCGGCTTTCTTGTCGCCCGCTTGTTCCTTTAGGGCGCCAATCGCCGCCAGGGCGTCGAAGCGCCTCGGCTCCAGTTGGATCGCCGTCCTGAGGTCGTCAATCGCGCCCTCCAGATCTCCGCGCGCAATCCTGCTTCGGGCGCGCCGCACAAAGCCTTCGGACCACGTGGGGTCGAGCGCAACCACATCGTCGAGCAGGGCTTCGGCGATCTGTTGCGCGTTCGCCATCTCCGCGGCGGTGGCGCGAGAGCCGAGCAGAGCGAGCGTGTCGGACGAGGTATTTGCGAAAAGCTCGGAAATTTTACTAGCTATCGCCTGAGCCTCGATTGGATCAGACGCCTCCTCGAGACGCTGGAAAAGCGCGTTCAACGCCTCGGCGCGCGCTTCCCTCGGCGTCTGGCGAGGCGCGGGCTTTGCGGGCGCGGGAGGTTGCGCCAAGGATTTCGGAAATTTTCCCGAAGCGGAATTCGTCTCGGATTCGTCCTCGTCGCCGCTCGACCAGCTCGGGTCTTGGGGTCGGAGACCAAGGATGCCCGGAGGAGTCTTGAGACGGCCGAAGCCTGGAATGTCGATGAAGTTTTCGCCGCTTCCGTCACCGTCGCGGGGCTCCTCGGGCTGTTCCGCGCGAACGACGGACATCGAGGCGTTCCCGGCAAGGAAAGCCAGCGTCCACACGAGGATTTTCGTCCCACTCCACGTTCCCATATTTGCATTCTAAACCCCAGCTCGCAGACCATACAAGGCCGGGCTTGGAATGAACGAAGCCATGAGCGCGAGAAATTCCGTTGGCGCGAGGAAATAGCGACCGCGGGTCCTCCTGCGTCACAAAGCAGAAGCCGGAGCGGTAAAGGCGAAAGTCATGGCCCTCAAAAAGAACTCCAAATCAATGCAGGGGCTGGCGCGACTTATGGGTTGCTTCGCCTCCGGCTCGCAATGACGCCTATGCTGTCCTCGGATTCTTTTTGTGACAAAGCAGAACGAGCATAGCTTCCAAAAATATTTCTGCTGATTATGACAAAAAGATGTGAAATTTATTTCTGTTCGACGACGGCTTCTTAACAGGAGAACCGCATGAACCTCATCCCCTTGCTCGACGTACGACGTGGCGGACCAATCGCCCACACACGCGCGCGGATCGACGCGGCGGCGAGCTTGCGCGAGGCCTGTCTTGCGCCAGTGCCCCGTTGGAGCAGGCATATCTGCCTTTCGTCGATTGATCGCATCGCCGCCAGATGGTTGCGCAGTTCGGTCTCGACCTATGTCGACGACCTCGAGCGCGTCGCCGAAATTCTCGGGTTTCCCGGCGCGCTGACCCTGAACATGTCGTACCTCTTCGCCTGTACGACCTCGGCCGCGAACGGACCTGAGGGCGCGCCTATTCTGCGTCGATCCCTCGACTGGCCGTTCGCCGGATTGGGACGGGGCGTGGAAGTGGCGTGGCAGGCCGGTCCGGCCGGCGAATTCTATAACGTGACCTGGCCAGGCGCGGTTGGGGTTCTCACCGCGATGGCGCCGGGCCGGTTCTGCGCGGTGATAAACCAAGCTCCCATGCGACGCCGCACCCAAAGCCCGATCGGACTGCCTTACGACGCCGCCATCAATATCGGCAACGCTTTGCTGCGCGAAGACGGCTGGCCGCCGGACCACCTGCTTCGCCGAGCGTTCGAAACCTGCGCGAGCTTTGAAGAAGCGATAGAATTGCTCAGCCGCGAACCGCTGGCGCGTCCAGCGCTTTTCACGCTGACCGGCGCGGCCGATCGCGAACTGGCGCTGGTCGAACGCACCGAACGGGAAGCCCTGGTGCTGCGCGGGCCTGTGACAGTCGCTAATGATTGGCAATCTCCGAGGCCGGGCTGGAATGGACGCATGGGGTTTGAAAACAACGAGGCGCGCAAGGCGAGCATCCGCGGCTTCGCTCCCGGCTGGCCTGTTTTCCGCTGGGCGGTTCCGCCGGTGTTGAACCCCACGACGCGGCTTGTCGTGGAAATGTCCGCCGCGGGGAAAGGAGAACTCCACGCGCGCGGCTATGAAGCGGCGTCGTGGCAAAGTCTACCGAAGCCGGCTACCGCGGATTTTACGTTGCGGGAGGCAAGCGTCGCTTCCTTGGCCGCGTGACAGCAGTTCTATTGCGTCATGAACGAATTCGCCGGCAGGTTCGTCATTGCGAGGAGGCGAAGCCGACGAAGCAATCCAGGGCACAAGGCGGAGGCTGGATCGTTTCGAGCATTCTTGCGAGCATGACCAGGAAAAAGGGACTGGCGGCGCCCTTGGATTGCTTCCCGCCGCGCCTTCGGCTCGCGGTCGCAATGACGTTCCCTTTTTGACGTTCCGGTTTCTGCTTTTTGCCTCAGTAAAAATAAGAGCCTTAAATTTTGGCCGCGCTTGAAACCTGACCGGCGCGCTCGAAGTTAGTCCTTAAACGACCGATGCGCGCGAGCCGCTGTTGGGGCGAGCGCGGATAAGAAGCTTCGATCGGGACGGGGCCGGCGTCATGACAGCATGTCAAACAAAAGTCCTACCGACATCGATGGCTATGGCTATGGCGGCTGCCCTGTTTTTCTCAAGCGCGAATATCGCGCTGGGGCGAGGCGAAGGGTTCCACGGCGGCGGTTTTCATGGCGGCGGCTTTCATGTCGGCTTTGCAGGCCAGGGTTTCCGTGGGCGAAGCGGCGGATGGAGTGGAGGGGGTGGATACGGCTATGGAGCCTACTACCTCCCTGGCTATTACCCTGGCTTCAATTACGACCCGTGCGATCAGCAAGTCTGGGTGCAGACTCCCGATGGTCAGCAATTGGTATGGGTGAACACTTGCGCTTACCCTTACTGACTCCTAGAACTCTTTCCCTGCGAACGGAATCGTTCAAACCATAAAAACTCTCTCAGAATCAAATCGTTGGAGAAAATTTTGAACACAAAAGTCAATCGACTTTTTCGGATTTTGCTCTAGCGAACAGCGGCGCGCCGTAGCCGATCGCGAATAGCCTCGCCAAGACCCTCCGAGGGGATCGGAGCGACGCCGGCGCGGTCGATGCCTCGTTCATCCAATTCGCGCAAAAACACATAAATATTCGCTGCCGCTTCCGTGAGATCGCCCGTCGGCGAGAGATCCAGAATCACGCCCCGCGCATTGCCGCGGCGCATGGCGCCGGCGAAATCTATCCCCGCCTCGCCGGGTTCGAGCGACAGGGCGTCCAGCCTCAGTTTGGCGCGCGGCGCATAATGGGACGCCGTCATGCCGGGAGACGTGATCGGACTATCGCCCGATGCGCCGCGCAACCGCCCGCCAATCACGTTCTGGAGCGCCTCTCGGGTGATTGCGCCGGGGCGTAGAATCATCGGTTCGTCGGTCAGGAAGGAAACTATCGTGGATTCGAGACCCGCGATTGACCGCCCTCCATCCAAGATGAGGTCTATCCGCCCGCCGAGTTCCTGTTCGACATGCCTGGCCGTAACCGGGCTGACATGACCGGAAATATTCGCCGAGGGCGCGGCGACGGGGCCGCCGAACGCGCGCAACAAAGCGAGCGAGCGCGGATGGCTGGGGATGCGCAGGGCCACGCTCGCAAGTCCGGCGCGCGCCAGATCGCATACGCCGCCCTGCGGCGAGACCGGCGCGACGAGCGTCAAAGGACCCGGCCAAAACTTCTCGGCAAGCCGCAACGCCGTGTCCGACAGAAGCGCTTCTCGCCGCGCCGCGTCCAGGCTCGCAACATGCGCGATCAAGGGGTTGAATGAAGGACGCCCTTTAGCCGCATAGATTTTGGCGACCGCGAGGGGCGAGTCCGCGGCGGCGCCGAGTCCGTAAACAGTTTCGGTGGGAAATGCGACCAGCCCTCCCGCTCGCAATATCCGCGCGGCCAGCGCAATTGCGGCTTCGTCCTCCGCGGAGCGAAACTCGGTCATTGCCGGTCCCGATAAGGCGGCGGCGGAATGGCGATGTGAGCCGCGCGCAACGCCGCCGACCAGCGCTCCCGCAAATCACGGAAATAAGTGTCGTTTGCGCCGATCCGAGCGGCGACCTCGGTCTTCAGCGCATCGCGGCGCAACAAGGCGATGTCGATCGGCAAACCGACCGACAAATTGGAACGGATGGTCGAATCCATCGAGATCAGGCCAATCTTTAGCGCGTCGTAAATGTCGGTCTCGTAAGTGATGGCGCGATCGAGGATGGGCTTGCCGTATTTGTGTTCGCCAATTTGCAAATAGGGCGTGTCGGGCGTGCATTCGATCGCGTTGCCCGCCGTGTAGACCATGAAGAGACGCGGTGGAGCCGCGCCAATCTGCCCGCCAAAAAGCAATGCGACATCAAAGCTGACGCCGGCCTGCTTCACGGCGTCGCCCATAAGCTCGAGCGAACGCCGAATGGCTCGCCCGACCAGATGCGCCGCCTGCACCATCGATTTCGCTTCCTCCAGGCGCTCGACTTCGCCGGTTTCGGAATTCTCGAGCCCCTCGACGAGCACATTGACCGCGCCCTGCGTGACGGAAAGATTTCCCGAGGCGGCGAGCATCATCACATGCCGGCCCGGCTGCTCGAATAGTTGCAGCTTGCGGAAAGTCGAAATGTTGTCCAATCCCGCATTGGTTCTGGTGTCGGCGATCATCACCAACCCCTCGCGAACCAGAATACCGCAACAATAGGTCATGACCGCCTCCGGGCGGGCGGGCGCTCGCGTCCGCCAACTCGCTGGTTTACAGGGCCTGCGCCGCTTTAGACAAGCAGCCTTTCATGCCGATGGATCCGTGGCGGCGCCGAGCAGGATAGTGGGAAGGGCGAACAAATGCGCCTCGGGACAGTTGCGGCGAACGCCGGTTGCGGTGTAGGAGAGCGGTCTCCCTGCCTGCCACGGGCGGCCGGGCCGGTAGCTCAATTGGTTAGAGCCGACCGCTCATAACGGTCTGGTTGGGGGTTCGAGTCCCTCCCGGCCTACCAGGGGGTTTAAAAAGCAACATCATAGCATTGCACGGTCGAGCGCTTCGACCTTGGCGCGAGACGTCGGGCGCGCCCCCAACGATATGCCGCTTTTAGCTCGCGAAAAATCGTGGCGGCGGCGCCATGCGCCACTTTGCGACAGAGGCGGTTCGGCGGCTATCTCACCGCATAACCGCTGGCGCAACCTTGCCAGTTAAGGAAGCCACGACCCGAGTTTCCTCGGAACAACGCCGTTCAACGGCTCTGCATACGCACGCTTCGCTCTCTCAGGGAGGCGGAACCGTTACCCGTAGCGGCGGGCGGAAAATCCGCTCGCCTTGGCGAAGCAATGTCCGGCGCCCGCGAAGCTTCGTCGATTGCGCTGCGCCGCTGGGGCAGCTCCTCGGCGTAGGACTCGACGCGCGTCGCTCGCATTCTGGGCCAATTCGATGGGTTTATCGCGCGACGCAGATTTTCCGAACAGCTGGGGCAAAGATCGGCGAGAATCTCATAGGCCTGGTTTCCGTTTTCGTGCGCGACGATACGATGCGTCACCCATCCCTTGAGAATATAATCCAGGCTGTGAATGGTTTCGAGCCCGATATGATCCACGAAGTCGCACCCGTCGCAAATGAATTCAAGCCGTTTCATTACATACATCTTTCATTATCGCGGAGCGCCAGCCGCCCAGCGCCGTTTCGATTTTTGTCTTGACGGTGCTGTTCGGAGCACAAAGCTGTCTAAATTCGCCAATTATTACGAGCGCTTGAATTTGCGCGCGCCAGATTGAAGCATTCCGCCGTTTCCCTATCGGTTGTCCCATAATGACGCGACCTCCGCCGCCTTTCAAGAGCGCCGGCTAAAATCGTTGCGATAGGGGTTTTTCTCCTTCGCTTCCCGACGCCAATCCTTCGCTTGGCCTCAAACATCGCATTCGCGCCTTCGCGCCACTATATCCGAATAAGCGCGAGCAATTCCCGCTCGAGCGGGCGAAGAAGCGCAACGAGGGGACGGATCATGCCGGACATAAACACCGAAAAAGTTTGCTTCGTCATCGTCAAGGCGCGCGAATTGGAATCGGAGGACGAAGGGATCGAGGCCGACGCCTCCGACGCCGCCGATGATAAATTCGTCAGTGTGTTGACGGAGGCGGCCTATCCCACGATCCATCGCGAGCTGCGCGAATACATAGACGCGATGGACGAGGACGAGCAATGCGAGCTTGTGGCCCTTGCGTGGGTTGGCCGCGGAGACTTTAGCGCCGAGGAATGGGACGAAGCCGTCGCTCAAGCCCGACAAAGGCGCCAAGGCCCAACCTCGAAATATCTGCTCGGCATCCCCTTGCTCGCTTCCTTTCTCGAGGGCGGCTTGGCGGAGTTGGATGAAAGCTGCGAGGGATACGCGGCCGATCGCCAGTGATTGGCGAAGGTCTGAAATTCTTCCCGGCGTGACCGCTCTTCCGTGTCGAGCGCCGGTATTCTGGGTTACAAGCGTCGCACGCCCGCGACGCTTGGCGATGTGGTTCTGCGACGGCGCAAGAGCGCTGTGCGCATCGTTATGGCTCGAAGACGGGAGATTGCGCCCGCGGACGTTTTAGAATGCGTGCATCTCGTGAGGATTGCTTTCGAAAGCCTCCGGCGTCGCCTCTTTCATGGGATCATGACGCGACCTGAGCCCTGCACCGGAATTACCGCGACATGTTCCAAGCTCGCTTTCCGCACAGACGCCCGCGCCCGCGACGATGAAAATGCGTATGAAAGAGCCTCGCGACCGAACGGGCGCTTAAGGCCCGCGGCCTTGATGACGGTCGCCACGCTATTTTTTAGCGAGGCTAACGATGTAGGCGGCGATTGCATCCGTCTCCTCTGGCGTCAGCATGACGTTCGGCATGGTTGGATGCGAGGAACGCAAAAATACTTTTATCGAGAGTTCCGTGGTCGACGCCATGCGGCCCACATCCACGAAGCTCGGCGCCTTGTTCTCCGGGCGTTGCGCGCTCG
This sequence comes from Methylocystis sp. KS32, assembly GCA_002862095.1. Lineage (GTDB taxonomy): Bacteria > Pseudomonadota > Alphaproteobacteria > Rhizobiales > Beijerinckiaceae > Methylocystis. Next base: position 496,512 of record PHSQ01000002.1, read on the forward strand.
CGTCAGGCGCGATCTGGTGGCAGGTGGCGCAATACTCCGCGGCAAGCCGAAAACCCGCCGAGGGATCGCTCATCTGGGCCTGGGCGGAATGGAAGATCGAGCAACAGACGATCAGACCGCTCGCCGCTATAAGAGCCGCTCTCATCTCAACCCTCCCGAATTAATTCTAATATGCTATACTCTGAAAATTGGCAGGTCCAGTTGCGGCGCCATGCCTGCTTCTCGCGAGCCAGTAAAAAGCCAACCAATCAGCGCGACAGGCGCCAATGTCCCTCCATCCAACCTCATGATGTGCTGCTGGAGCGCCTGCGCGGCGCGCGTCGTGATATCCCATTTTCCTCGAGATATCGAGATTGCGGAAATCTCCTGGAGCAGCAAGCTCAGCCGGCCGTTCTTGAATCGCGACGCAGAAGCGAACGTCTTCTCCCGAGCGATTTAAAGGAAGTCAGAAACGCTCACGCCTTTATCCTGGCGCGGCTCCCAACTCGGCCCCTTCCCGCGCCTCGCCAGCGTGATTTGCGTTTGGGGTTCGCCGACTGTCGAGCGCACGCCTTGCATGTTCTATCGCTATTGACACCGGCGCGTGATCCGCCCCTCCGCTCCCCTGCAACAATTGGCTCACGCAGCTTGAGACGATGGCGTGGAACTCACGCTCCAAGGTCGCCAATTCGAGCGGCGTCGCCTTTACGGCTTCGTCCGCGATTACGAGCAAGCGGAAGACTCTTTGCTGATCGGCCGCCAAGCGCCTGTTTGTAATCAGGCCCGAGGCCACAGCGATCAGCGACCCCATCAAACTCAGCGGTATGCCGATGGCGTAAAGATAAGTCTGTAGTTCGTCGAAAAAGCTTTGGTCGCCGTTAGACAAATAGGCGGAGACACCTGGATGGATTGGCAAGATTGGGTTTTTTTCTTCAGGGTCGGGCGCCTCGATTTCCCCCGCCAACGGCGTGAGCGCCATCATTTTTCGTTTTGTCTTCAGGATCGAGCGGGCCAATGCGCCGGCGACGGCGTTGAGCATTCTCATGGGGACAACGAAACGATAGCTGACCGCCACTCCCTTGATATCGTCATCCGGCGTCGCCGGTCGCGCTTTGAACGCGCCCTTGGGAATGTCGATCTCCTCCAAGCCAGGATACCGCTTGCTGATGGCGTCGCCCTGATCGAGCGCAAGAATTTCGGGGGTCCCTCGCGTCGCTTTCGCCACCGCGTTGACGACGTCAACCGTCTGCCCTGGTCCGATCGGTCCAACCGCGAAAACGGCGACGGCCCGCTTTTCGCGAAGGGTCGTCCCAATCTCCTGGAGCGGGACAAAAATCCGCTTCACCGCTCCCGGCGAGACATTAAAATAATTGAGTATCAAGTCGAGAGCCCGCGCGTTTTCCTCCTGGACCGGGCCTACCGGAATCACGACGGTTTTGCCTGAAAGCCGCGCGATGTTTTTTATCGGGGAAGCAGGGGGCAGAACCAGCGCCAGCACGTCCCGGCGCAAAATCACCAGCGACTGACCGTTAGTCGGAGGCGATACGTCGCTGCGCACCAGCGCGATATCGACATCGCCGTTTTCCAAAGCCTTTGAACTCGCAGCCAAGTCGGCGACGGCGACGGCTCCGATATGGATGCGAGGATGCTCGGCTTCCGTCGTTGAAATGAAGGTGGAAATGATGCGTTCGGCTTGGCTCCCGGCGGGCCCGGTCGCGATGTGCAGAGCGGCGTGCGGCGAGAACAGAAAAAAACCGGTCAAGACCAGAGCGACCAGGAGCATCCCGCCGGCTGTCAACATTATCGCCAAGCGAGGCAATCTCAGGCCGAACAAAGCCATAACTCCATCCCCGCCTACGTCGCCGATCCGAACGCGCGGCGGCGCCTATAGTCGTCATTCAAGGCTGGGGCCTTGTCAATATCACGGGCCCGCCAAACCAAAGGAGCGCGAGACCCACTGTGCTTAAGCGCAGGGATCCTGTAAGTGAATTGCAATGGGAGACAAACCATGTGCCTCGCGATTCCAGCCAAGGTGATCGAGCTTCTGACAGACGAAATGGCTCGGGTCAGTCTCGACGGAGTTAGCGTGACCGTTTCGATTGCGCTCGTCGAAAACATCGCGCCTGGCGATTATGTCATAGTTCACGTTGGCTACGCTCTCGCCAAGCTCGATGAAAAGGAAGCCCAGGAAACGCTCGCGCTATTCAAACAGGCCGCAGAACTGTCGCCCTCCGTCTGACCCGCAGATCCAAATGCCGCAGAATATCTCTGCCGCGGGCGCGGCGTGATGCTCCTCGACTTCCAAATAGGCAAAATCGGCACGAATATTGAATGCGTTGCGCCTACCGCGCTCGATTCCCCCGCGCCCCCCCCAAGCGACGCCGGAGCCCTCTCCCCTATTTGCGGACGGAACAGGACGGCTGGAAAAGCCGTATGTCAGGCAAAAAAATAATGCAGGCGATGATTATGACGACGCATGAAAAGACGGTTCTTGTCTGCGGGATCGGGGAGCGCGCCTCCGCGGTGACACGGCGCCTGGCAAGTGAAGGCTACGCCGTGGCGATTCATCAGGAATCCCCTCCAAAGACGTTGCGGCGGCGCATGAGCTTTTCGGACGCATGGTTCGACGTCCAGGCGTCGCTGGACGGCTTTACCGCCCGACGAGCCGATACGAGCTCCGAATTCCTGCTTGGTTTGCAATCGCGGAGATTCATTCCGGTGCTTACTCAGCGGTTCTCGGACGTCGCCGGACGTTGGCCCTGGAACGTAATCGTGGCGACGGCGGAGGAAGAGGAGCCGCCGTTGGGACCTTTGCTCGATCTCGCGGAGCTCACAATCGGCATTGGCGCCGATTTTGTCGCGGGACGCGATTGCCATCTCGTGATCCAAACCGAGGGACCGGATCCCGGAGCCATCATCCGCCACGGGACGACGTCACGTTTCCCCGAGACCTCCAGGGAGGAAACGCGCAAGGTCTTGGCGGATTTCTCGGGAGTCTTTCGCGCCAACCAGACCATCGGCTCCGCCGTGGAGGCAGGAGATACTTTGGGCTTCATCAATAGTTTTCCGATCGCGGCTCCCATAGCGGGGCGCATCAAGGGAATGGCGCGCAAGGGCCTTGCGGTCAGAGCAGGAGCGCCACTCGCCGAGCTTTGCGCATCAGGCGGCGGGCGCGTGGCGGGCGTCGACGACAGAAGTTCGCTCATTTCCCGTGGCGTGGCCTTCGCCATTGAAGCCGAGCTTGAGGGCTGGGCCCCTCTCTCCTTCGAGAACTGGCGCTAACCCGCCTTATTGAGCCGCATCTCGATCTTGGGTTGGCGGGTGTAGCATAGGATATTGATTTTGTGTAATAATTAGCTGCTTACACCGCTCCGCTGCGCCATCGCCTCCAAGCCATGCTCGTCGATAGGCTTGTTTCGTTTTCGTCTCCAGCCGTTGGCCGCAAGGAAATCACCGCCGCCTTCGATGTCGAGGCCGACGATCTCCGCGCCCGACGCGCGTTAGAGCGTTTGCCGACCAGAAGATTCCATCTGGTCGAAAAGCGCTCCAGCAGATTTGGCATGACGCAAACGGCTGCGGAGACGTTGCTTGACGCCCAATCCGGCCTCGCCAATTAAAGCTTCGGCGTCGCGGTATCCGGCCAGCGCGCCGCGAACCAAAACTTCGGGGCGGCGCCTTACCAACCCCAGCCGGGACCCCAGCCGGGACCAGGCCCAAAAGAATTGAGGCTGTAGAGGTCGGCGCGCCGATCGGCCGAGCGATCGAGGGCGACGTCCAGCATACATTTGGCGAAAGCGTCGCTGCCGCGCCTGAAGCCATAGGACTGGCATCGCGCCTCGTCGGCATGACGTTGTTCCGCCGGACTCACTGTCGCGCATGCCCCCGCCATTAATCCCAATGTCGTCACAGCGACAAGCCTCATGGCCCGCATCCTCAAATCCTTTTGTTCGCGCCTGGATCGAATGAAAAAACGATCTGGAGAACGATAGCAAAAGTTATAGCCCCCGACAAAAAAAAATTAGAGCTTGCATATTTACTTAGCCAGTTCCTTCAGGCCCCGCCGAATCAGCGCAGAGGCGTCGGCGCCCTCCCCCAGCGCCTTGACGCCGGCGGCTATGGCCGCCACCGCCTGCGGACGGGCGTATCCGAGATTGCACAGCGCGGAGATAGCGTCCCGCGCCGCGCCGGGCTCGACGGCGGATTCCTCCCCCGCGAGTCGCGCCGCGACCACGTCGGCGGCGCCAAAGGCCGGAGCCTTGTCCTTCAACTCGGCGACGATGCGCGCCGCCAGTTTCGGCCCCACGCCCGCGGCGCGCGACACCATCGCCTTGTCTTGTGTCGCGATCGCGCTGGCGAGTTCGCCCGGCGAGAAGATCGACAATATCGCCAGCGCGACCTTGGCGCCGACGCCCTGCACATTCTGCAGCAGGCGGAACCAGTCCCGCTCCGTCTCCTGCGGAAAGCCGAACAGACGGATGGAATCCTCGCGCACTTGGGTCTCTATCGCGAGCGCGACCGCCTCGCCGGCGCGTGGCAAATTTTGCAGGGTGCGCCCCGAGCAGGCGACCACATAGCCGACGCCATTCACATCGATGATGACGTGGTCCTCGCCAAAACTGTCCACCACGCCTCTGAGTTTTCCGATCATCGCCGCCTCACGCGAGCTTCCGCGCCAGGAGCCGCGCGCCGCGATGCTGGGCATGGCAGATCGCCACCGCAAGCGCGTCGGCTGCGTCCTTGCTGGCCGCGAAACTCGCCGGCAGCAGCACGCGCACCATCATGGCGATCTGCGCCTTGTCGGCGTGGCCGTTGCCGACCACGGTTTTTTTGACGAGATTGGCGGCATATTCCTCCACCTCCAGCCCGGCGAGAGCCGGAACCGTCAGCGCCACCCCGCGCGCCTGCCCGAGCTTGAGCGCCGATTGCGGATCGCGATTGACGAATGTCTCCTCCACTGCGGCCTCGTCGGGGGCGTGCCGCTCGATGACGTCGCGAAGCCCCTCATGTAACTGGCGAAGCCGCGCTCCCATCGCAGCGGCGACATCGGAGTGGATGCAGCCGGAGGCGACAAAGGAAAGCCGTGCGCCCTGCGCGTCGACGATGCCCCAGCCGGTGTTGCGCAGGCCAGGGTCGACACCGAGAATGCGAATCGCGGGAATGATCATGGCGCCAGATTAGGCGTCTGTCTTCGATCCGGCCAGCGAAGCCGCTTCGATCTTTCCGAGTGCGTCCACCACTGCGTCAAATGGCAGCAGCGTCGAGGCGTGGCGGGCCTTATAGTCGCGAACGGGCTCCAGCACCGCTAGATCGGCCCATCGACCGTTGGGCGGAGGGCCGTTCTCCTTGAGCATTTTGCGCATCGTCTCGCGCAGTTCCCGCAATTCTTCCGGGGTGGAGCCGAGGATATTGCGCGCCATGACGGAGGCGGAGGCCTGGCCAAGCGCGCAGGCTTTCAGCTCTTGGGCATAATCGGCGACCCGGCCCTCTTCGAGCGTCAGGTCGATGGTTATCGTCGAGCCGCAAAGCCGCGAATAGGCTGTCGCGCTGGCCTGCGGGCTGGCAAGGCGGCCAAGGCGCGGAATGTCGGCCGCGAGTTCCAGAATGCGCTTGTTGTATACGGAGTCGAGCATGGGAGGAGAGACCGGGCGCGGGGGGCTTACGTTTATCTTTGGCGCCTATTATATAGGGACGAGACGGTCCACGCGAGAGCGCTGTGGCTCGTGGCGACGCCGGCGCAAGAGTTGCGACCTGCGCCCCAAAGCTGAGAATTTTCGCGCGAAGGGTAGTCCGTGTCGTCCGTTTTCCAACATTTCGTGGCAATCCCGAAGTTCCGGGTCGCCGCCTCATGGACTGGCGGCATGGGAACCGAGCGTGGAGATTTGAGTCCGCCTGCCGTCGTGACATGCGCGACGGATCTTCTCACTGGCGTATGCGGCCCGGTCAGCCTCCCAGCCGCGAGGCCTGGGCGCCCTGTCGCCGCATCGGAGGCGCCACATGGATGACGTGGTTAAGTCCTTGATCTCTCGACCTCAAAGAGTCCTCGCCGCCACCGCTGGCAAGCCGAGCCGACAAGAGGCCGAGGAGGCCGTGCGCACGCTGCTGCGCTGGGCGGGCGATAATCCCGAGCGGGAAGGCCTGCTTGAAACCCCGGCGCGGGTGGTCAAAGCCTATGAAGAGCTGTTCAGCGGCTATGGCCAGGATCCCAAGGAGGTTCTGGAGCGCGTCTTCGCTGAGGTCGAAGGATATGACGATCTCGTGCTCGTGCGCGACATCCCCTTCTTCTCACACTGCGAGCATCATATGGTTCCCTTCGTCGGCAAGGCGCATATCGCCTATTACCCGACCGACGGCGTGGTCGGGCTCTCGAAGCTCGCGAGACTGGTGGATGTTTTCGCCAAGCGCCTCCAGACGCAGGAAGCCATGACGGCCCAGATCGCCTCGACCATCGAAACCGAACTCAACCCCCGCGGCGTCGCCGTGCTGGTGGAGGCGGAGCACATGTGTATGTCGATGCGCGGGGTGCTGAAACAAGGCGCATCCACCGTCACGGTGCAATTTTCCGGCGCCTTCAAGGATGACCCCAGCGAGCAGGCGCATTTTTACACGCTGCTGCGCGGCGCGCGCTGAAGGCCTCGACGCCAATGTCGCACGATCACAAGCATGCGCTGGAAGAGGGCGCGGAATTCGCGCCCCGCTTCGACGCCAATGGATTGGTCGTTTGCGTCGCCGTCGAGGCGGCCACAAAAGAAGTTTTGATGGTCGCCTATATGAACCAGTTGGCGCTCGACAAAACCATCGAGACCGGAGAGGCCCACTATTGGTCCCGGTCGCGCCAGTCCCTCTGGCGAAAAGGGGACACTTCCGGTCAGGTCCAGCGGGTCGTCTCCATCGGCGTCGATTGCGATCAGGACGCCTTGCTGCTCGAAGTGGAGCCCGGCGGCGACGGCAAGGCGTGCCACACCGGCCGCAAATCTTGTTTTTACCGCAAACTGGAAAGAGGCCCCTTCCGGCGCCTGATTTTTTTGCATTAACGGCTTAAGCTCTCCTTTCTTTAATAAATCCGCCACTTTCGAAGAGCACGCTTGCTTCCCAAATAGACTTGCAAGGGCGGAGAACAGCTCGTTTGAAGGCGGGAGAAGCGCGCAGGAGCAGCGCCATGTTTTCGTTAATGCGGAAGAGTTTCGATATGTCAGGCGACCGTGGAGCCGTCATGTATTCAACGCCCCAGGAGCCGCGCGACAAACAGACCGACGTAAAGAAAGGCCCAAGGCCGAAAATCGGTCTCGCTCTTGGCGCCGGCGCCGCGCGCGGCTGGTCCCACATTGGGGTTTTGCGCGAACTCGCGGATAATGGGATCAAGCCCGATGTGGTGGCCGGGACCTCGATCGGCGCGGTGGTGGGCGGCTGCTACGCCGCGAACAAACTCGATCAAATCGAGACCTTTGCCCGTTCGCTGACCAAGCGGCGCGTTTTCGCGATGATGGATCTCTCCTTCTCCGGCATGAGCCTGATTAACGGCGACAGATTGAAAACGGCCTTGGAGCGCGAGTTGGAGAGCATCAAGATCGAGGACTTGCCGATCCCTTTTGCGGCGGTCGCGACCGAAGTCGGCACGGGTCATGAATTGTGGCTCCAGCGTGGTCCGCTGGCGCTCGCGATCCGCGCATCCTATGCGCTGCCAGGCGTCTTTGAGCCCATGCGCATCGGCGACCATTTTTTGTTCGACGGCGCTCTGGTAAATCCAGTGCCCGTGACTGTTTGCCGGGCGTTGGGCGCGGATTTCGTCATCGCCGTGAACATCACCGCCGACACGATGTATCGTTCGAAGGTGATCCCCAACCAGTCGGCGGCGGCGCAGCCGACCGAAGCCGGCGCCAAAGGGCCCTTCGCCGGTCGCTCCAGCACCGGAATCGAAGACAGACTCCTGCCGCGCTATTTCGAAAGGAGAGCCGGCGACGCTCCCAATGTCGCGACCGCGATGATCGACGCCTTCAACATCATCCAGGATCGCATATTGCGCTCGCGGTTGGCTGGCGATCCGCCCGACGCGACGATCAACGCGCGACTCGACGACGTTGGAATGTTCGACTTTCACAAGGCCGATCAGTTGATAACCCTTGGACGGGCCGCCGCCAAACGGGCGCTCCCCAACATCTTCCAACATACGCCAATCGCCGAGTTTAGCGACGAATGCTAATCGCGGCTCCGCTTTCCCGCCATATCGAACAGGCCAAAGAACAGCAGCCCGGCGACAAACCCGCCGATATGCGCTTCCCACGCAATGACGCCGACGCCGCCCGACGCTTGAGGGACAAGCCCGAACAGGAGATTGGCCCCTAGCCAGGTCAGAACGAATAAAGTGGCGCGCTGGTTGGAAAACACGCGCCCCAGGGAAAGAGACTGGCGCGGCCTTCGGTCGCGGGGTCTGGCGTCGTATTCCGGCTCGCCTAGAACTTCGCCGCTTGAAAAAGCGAAACGAACGATCCCGCCCATCGCGCCCGAAATGGCGGCCGAGGCGCCAATGACCGGGACGAGATCGAAGGGGTGCGCGGCAAGATGGACGAGCGCGCCCGCTATCGCGGTGACGGCAAAAAAAGCGAGGAAGCGCAGGGAGCCCAGCCGTCTGGCGACGGGCGCGCCAAAAGCCGTGAGAGTCAGGCAGTTGACGCCGAGATGAGTCCAGTTGGCATGAAGAAAGGCGTAGCTGAGCGGCGTCCACCAGGCGTTCTGCGTCGTATTCAGGAAGGAAGCCAGATCGTCGCCGTCGAGTTCAAGCGCGGTGAGCGCGTTAAGCACACTATTGGGAGCGAAAAGAAAACTGACGCGGGCGGGGATGAAGGAGCCATATATCATCAACGGCGCGCCGATCGATCGCGGGAAAAGGTCCGACGCAACCTGGATGGCGACCAGAATAATGACGAGGGCGCTGACGACGCCCGGTAGATTAACAATCCTCTCCCGGTTCACGCCGTCTCCCAATCACATCTTTAACGGATCGACCCACCGATCGTGGGGTCCCTGATCCAATTTAGCACAAGAGGCCTGATTTTCCGCACCCTCCCGGGACGCACCCGCTTTCCCTTCCGGTCTCGCGAGCGCGTTCCATGCTGTGGTTTGGTTCTCCGCCAAAAGAGCGTCTGCGCTGGAGCGGACGCATCCTTTCTCTTCAGGCGTGTGGTCAAGCCTCCGGGCTTTGTTGAGAGGACGGCTTTTTACTGAACATTTTTAGCGCGTTCCTCGAGAAACCCCGGCCATCGGAGCATTGCACCGAAGCTCTCGGGAACAATCTCAGAATGTCACGCCATCGCTTCCGGCGCAATCAAACGCTTTCAAAACGGTTAACCGGGGGGGGGGGCTGGCACATGGGCTGCAATTAACCTGGCAGAGCGCGGGGACACCTCCCTTCGCGTGCCGAAGCGGCGCACAACCGCTTCAAAAAGCGCAGCAGGGCCCATGATGAGACACCCGGTCAGCAAGGATCTATTCGCCTATTGGAACGGTTTGCGCGGCGCGCGCGCCGCCCCGGACCGAAGCGATATAGACCCAGCCGCGATCAGACACGTCCTCGCCGACAGCTTTATCATTGAGGTCGACTCCGCGTGCCTCTTTCCGATCAGGCTTTGCGGAACGCGCGTCAACGCCCTGCGGATGTCGGAACAGAAAGGCGAGTCCTTTCTTGGCTTATGGACACCGGAAGATCGCCGAAGCGTAGCGGCGGCCCTGCTGACAGTGGTCGACGGAGCGACGCCCATCGTCGCGGGGGCGAGGTCACGCTCTCCGCTTGACGCGCCAAGGCAAGACATGACTTTCGAACTGCTGTTGCTCCCGCTCCGGCACTTCGGCAAAACCCATTCTCGACTCCTCGGCTCGCTTGCTCCATGCGAACAGAAAGACTGGTTCGGGAAAGTCACGACGCCCGGCCTCGACCTCGTTTCGATGCGCGTAATCAGGCCCAACGAAACGCCGGCGCCGGGCTTAAAGCGCGCTCCGGCCTTGTCCAGTTCAAACCCGAGGAGCATCGCACCCAGGCTTGTGGTGTATCAGGGAGGAAAGTCTCAGTTTCACAGCGGCCTTTCGTAGTTAGCGTAATCCGTTGTTAAGCCGATACTTCTAAATTGACGGCCAGACGAGATTTTCCCAAATCTTTGATGGCGATCATGACACTCCAGTTGCAAAACCATTTTGATGACGCCGAGAATCGTAGATTTCAGCGTGTCCCCGTCACTCTTTTTGGAAGATACATGCTTGAATCAAAGAGCGAATTTCCATGTCAAACGGTGGAAATGTCGCCCGGAGACATGTTGCTTTTCGCTCCCGTGAAGGCTCATATCGGCGAGAAGGTCATCGTTTACCTGGATGAACTCGGTCGCTTCGCCGGCGTGGCGACCCGCCAGGAAACGACCGGCTTCGCGATCTCAATGAATCTGCCGGCGCTCAAGCGCGACAAACTCGCCGACCAACTGACCTGGTTCGCCAACCGCCACGATGTCGGCCTGCCCGAGGATCGCCGTCATGAGCGTATCGTGCCCTTGATGCGCCGAGCAAATCTAAGACTGCCCGAGGGGCGCGAGCAGATCGTCAAAATTGTCGATATTTCCGTCTCCGGCGTCGGCATCGAAACGGAATCCTTGCCGCCCATTGGAACCAATGTGGTGATCGGATCGACGCCCGCGACCGTCGTCCGCCATTTCCGGGGGGGGTTCGCGGGAGAATTCGCCAAGCCATTCGCGCCAGGTCAGATCGACGAAGCCACCCGTCTTTAATTTTTGGCCACGATAACGCTCGCGACCACCGGCATTCGCGTCTTCAGCAATCTCGCGTCGAAGAATCCGGCCGCAAGCAAGAGTTCCCGGATTTCTGCAAAAGTCCTCGGCTCGCCCCGCCCCATCGCCAAGGTGTAAAATCCATAATAGGCGTCGAGCGGCTCCACTGCTTTTTGCCCGGAAATCGCCTCGATCACCAGCAGCGTTCCGCCAGCGGGCAGCGCGCGTCGGACCTTGCGCAGCAAGGTCAGGGCGCTCGCGTCGTCGTGGTCGTGAACAATGCGCACCAGGGAAATCACGTCGGCGCCAAGTGGCAAGGCGTCCCTCAAGAAATCTCCCCCGAAAATCTGGGCTCGCGACAACATGCCCGCCTCGTTCAGCCGCGCTTTCGCGCGTTCCGCGACGGCCGGAAGATCGAACAGCGCGAGTTCAAGATCAGGCGCCCGCGCCGCCGCCCGCGCCAAAAACACGCCTTCGCCGCCGCCGACGTCCATGAGCCGGCTATGCCGATGGATAGGATAGACCGCAAGCGCCTCCTCCGCCACCATGGGCTGAGACGCCGCCATTAACGCGCTGTAGGCGGCGACCGCTTCGCCGCCGAGGGCGCCGGGACGATCCGCCGTGGAATAGGGCCAGTAATCCGCGAGGCTCGCCTTTCGCGCGCCGCGCAGCAACGCCACGGGATCGGAAAGGTCCGCGTAAAGCATCGGCTGATGCTCGATCAAGGCCAAGGCCGGGGCGTTGCCGATCAAGGCGGCGCCGAGCTGCCCGAGGCCATAACGATCAGTTCCCCGGCGCTCCGCGAGGCCCAAGGAAGCCGCCGCGTCGAGGAGTCGCCGGACCGAATCCAGCGGCAAATCGAGCCTCGGGGCGAGATGTTCGCTCGTCAGCGGCCCGTCCTTGAGTATTTCGAACAGCCGCAGGCGCACACATGCCAATAGCACCTGCGAATATACGAAACCGGCGCAAAGATCGAGCATGGCGCGCCCCCGCCGCCGCGCGATCGCGCGCGTGAGGGGATTGCGGAGGCTCCATTGCTGAAAGCGCGGGTCGGCGATGAGCCTATCGCGCCGGGTCCGCAACCAATCATTTAACCGCAACGCCGCCGCCTTGATCTCCAACGCTCCGCCCTTTTCTTGGAATCTTGGAAATCGCGCCGCGCCTGCGACGATTCCCCTCATCCCGCAATGCTTAGCGAATTCCGCAAAAGTTGATAGGCTTTCGCAATCGGAATTCGCTCCAGCATTTTGATCTCGCGCGAATTCTTATGCCTCGGACGATTCCATCCGAGGCATAAGCGCGACAGCCGCTTGCTTCTTGAAATGTAAAGTCCGGAAAGCCGAAAACCCAACAGACGCTCGCCCCGCGCTCCACATGCGAAAAGCCGCGAAGGCCGCGAGCGGAAAGAAACGAGCATGAAAGCAACCACGATAATCGCCTCCGCCGGCATTCTGGTTCTCGGAGCCGTAGGCGTCGCCGCGCAACAGCAGGACCATATGTCCATGGCCCCAGACACGCGTCGACCGCTCGATTTTCCCGATCACATGCGCCGGCACTTGCTCATGAACATGAGGTCTCACTTCGAGGCGCTGGGGGATATCGTCTCCGCGCTCGGCGCAGGAGACGGCCCGAAGGCGGGCCAAATCGCCAAAGAGCGCCTTGGCCTGGAGTCGCCAGCGGCGGCCGCTTGCCAGAAGCCGGGCGCCAAGGCGGATAGCGAGTCCAGCCATATGAGCCACATGGCCGCCATGATGGGCGAATTCATGCCAGAACAAATGCGGGCAATGGGCTTCGCGATGCACGAGGCCGCCAGCGACTTCGCGGTGGAAGCCGCGAAAATGCCTCCCGGCGGCGACCCAAAACCGGCGCTGATCGCTTTGGCGAAAGTGACGCAAAACTGCGCCGCCTGTCACGCCGCCTACAGGTTGAAATAAACGCGATCCGCGGGCCGAGACGCAGGGCGCCGCGCCACACGCACGCGAAGATCGCCGCCGTTGCGGTTCTTCGTTGTATGTCGCGACCCGATCGAATTGATCATGTTTCGCGGCGTCGTCCGCCATCGTGTCCAGCGTTGCGGCGGCGCCGTTTGTTCGTTTTGGATTTATCGAGACAGGACAAGTCGATTCGCTATCGATGTCCGCGAGCATGAACGGTTATCCCGCGAATGCGTGGCGAAGACTCTCTCGATCTAGCGCCGCATCCTTGGCCGCATCGCCGAGCGCTCCGGAGTCGGCCTCGACCGGCGGCGCACCCTCCAATTCGAGGATAAAGACCGCGCCATTGAAGTCGGGGATCAAAAACCGATGTTCGCCTTCCCTCAAGGACAAGGCCGGGGCGGCGTGCTAACCAGCGCGGGGCAAGAACGACCGTTACGAACCGCCGCAAGGAACGCGCCATGCCCGAACTCCCGCCCAACGCGCGAGCGCTGCTCAAATCCGTATTCGGCTATGACGATTTTCGGCCCGGCCAAGCCGAGATCGTCGGCGCGGTGTTGAATGGCGGCCCCGTGCTGGCGGTAATGCCGACTGGCAGCGGGAAATCCATGTGCTACCAATTGCCGGCCCTCCTTGGCGGGGGACTAACCATCGTCGTCTCGCCGTTGATAGCCCTGATGCGGGATCAAGTGCAGCAGATGCAGGCTCTGGGAGTCGCGGCCGCGACGCTCAATTCGCAAAACGACGCCGGCGAGAATGCGCTGACGCGGCGCGCCTTGCGCGGCGGAGAACTTCGGCTGCTGTTCGTTTCGCCCGAGCGGCTGATGATGGACGGCTGCATCGACGAACTGCGCGGCGCCACGCTCTCGCGTCTCGCTATCGACGAGGCGCATTGCGTCTCCGAATGGGGTCATGATTTTCGACCCGAATATCGCGAACTCGGTCGCGCCGCGCGAATGCTGGGCGGCGTGCAAGTGATCGCCTTTACCGCCACCGCCGACAAGGCGACGCGCGCGGACATCGCCCGGCGATTATTCGACAAAGAGCCGCAAATCTTCCTGCACAGTTTCGATCGGCCCAATATCGAATTGAATTTCGCGGTTAAAGAACAGCCTCGCCAACAATTGTCGCGGTTTCTTGCGCGACATAGGGGCGAGAGCGGCATCGTCTATTGCGGTTCGCGCAAGCAGACCGACCAGCTTGCGGAATTCCTCTCCTCCGAAGGCCATGACGCCATCGCCTATCACGCCGGTCTCGATCATGCCGCGCGCGGACGCAATCAGGACCGCTTCCTGCGCGAAGACGGCGTCGTGGCCGTGGCGACCATCGCCTTTGGCATGGGCGTCAACAAGCCGGATGTGCGTTTCGTCGCCCACGCGGACATGCCCTCTTCCGTCGAGGCTTATTATCAGGAGATCGGACGCGCTGGCCGCGACGGTTTGCCCGCCGATACGCTGACGCTCTATAGTCTCGAGGACATGGCGTTCCGTCGCCGCCAGATCGACCAGAAGGAACAGCCGGAAGAACGCCGCCGCGTCGATCATGCGCGCCTTACGGCGTTGACCATGCTTTGCGAGTCGCCGCGCTGCAGGCGCCAGACGCTGCTGGCCTATTTTGACGAAGACAGTCCGCAATGCGGACGCTGCGATTATTGCCTCGGAAAGATCGCCGTTCGCGACGGCGCGATCGAGGCGCAAAAGGTCCTGTCCGCGGCGATGCGCACCGGCCAGCGTTTTGGCGCAGGCTATCTCGCCGACATCCTCACCGGCGAGGCCAGCGCGGCGGTGTTGCGCAACGGCCATGACTCGATCAAAACCTTCGGCGCTGGCAAGGAACATTCGAAAGCGGCGTGGGCCTCCATCATTCGCCAGCTTGTCGCGGCCGGCGCGCTGCTCGTCACGGAACATGGTGGTTTTGCGCTGTCTCGAACGGGCGAGGAAATTTTATTCGGCCGTGAAACCATCGCGCTGCGCAACGATCCGGCGAGGCCGCGCGAGCGCAAGCCCGCCCGCCGCCCCTTCCCCGCTGGCGAAGAAGCCGCGGATGGCGTGCTGACGGCGCTCAAGCGAAAGCGGCTCGATCTTGCGCGCGAGCAAAATGTTCCCGCCTTCATGATCTTCGCAGACCGAACACTGATCGACATGACCGAGAAACGCCCCGCCACGCTGGACGATATGCGCCGCGTCCATGGAGTCGGCGAACGCAAGCTCGCGCTCTATGGCGAAGCGTTTTTGGAAGCGCTTGAACAGGCGCTGGGGTAAGTTTCCGGCTCGTCTTCGCTTTGCGGCTCAAACTCGAAGCCGTCGCGCCACGCCGCGCTTTTCCGCCGCGCTTGGCAATATTCTGGATTTTTCAACGGAATCGATGAACCGCCGGGCTGATCGGAGCGCCATAAATCGTGCAATCCGGGCGCTTTCTAGAGTAGAATGACGCCCAACGAATCGAGAGGCCAAGGCAGCCCGCCACCTCCGACCGACGCCCATGGCGACGCCCTGAAAAGACCGGACAAAATGACCGATAAAGACAGCAATAACAATGGCGAAGCCGAAGACTACGGCGCCGGCTCGATCAAGGTTCTGCGCGGGCTCGACGCGGTGCGCAAACGCCCCGGCATGTATATCGGCGACACCGACGACGGCTCCGGCCTCCACCATATGGTCTACGAGGTGGTGGACAACGCCATCGACGAGGCGCTGGCGGGCCACGCCACGCTGGTGACCGTCACCCTCAACGCCGACGGCTCGTGCACCGTGACCGACAACGGCCGCGGCATCCCCACCGGCATCCACGACGAAGAGGGCGTCTCGGCGGCGCAGGTCATCATGACCCAACTGCACGCCGGCGGTAAATTCGACCAGAACTCCTACAAGGTTTCCGGCGGTCTGCACGGCGTCGGCGTCTCCGTCGTCAATGCGCTTTCCATATGGCTGAAGTTGCGCATCTGGCGCGACGGCAAAGAGCATTTCATCGAGTTCGCCAATGGCGACGCCGTGAGCCCGCTGATTGTGACCGGCCCCGCGCCGATCGAGCATGGCAAGCCCAAGCGCGGCACGGAAGTCACTTTCCAGCCCTCCCCCGCGACCTTCACCATGGTCGAATTCGACTATGCGACCATCGAGCACCGGCTGCGCGAACTGGCCTTCCTGAACTCCGGCGTAAGGATCGTTCTCACCGACGCCCGCCACGCGGAAGTGAAGCAGCAGGAACTTTTCTACGAGGGCGGCCTCGAAGAATTCGTGCGCTATCTCGACCGCGCCAAAGGCCCGCTGATCGCCGCCCCCATCATGATCGCGGGCAAGCGCGACCATATCGCGGTGGAGGTCGCGCTATGGTGGAACGACAGCTACCACGAGAATGTGCTGGTCTTCACCAACAACATTCCCCAGCGCGACGGCGGCACGCATCTCGCGGGCTTTCGCGCCGCGCTCACGCGCCAGATCACCGGCTACGCCGAAAGCTCCGGCATCGCCAAGCGCGAGAAGGTCGACCTTACTGGCGACGACTGCCGCGAGGGCCTCACCTGCGTCGTTTCGGTGAAGGTTCCCGATCCCAAATTCTCATCGCAGACCAAGGACAAGCTGGTTTCATCCGAGGTGCGCCCCGCGGTCGAGAACGTGGTCAACGAAATGCTCGGACAATGGCTCGAGGAGCACCCGGGCGACGCCAAGACGGTGGTCTCCAAGGCCGCCGAAGCGGCGGCGGCGCGCGAGGCCGCGCGCAAGGCGCGCGATCTCACAAGGCGCAAGGGCGCGCTCGACGTCGCCAATCTTCCCGGCAAACTCGCCGACTGCCAGGAGCGCGACCCGGCCAAATCCGAACTTTTCATCGTCGAGGGCGACTCGGCCGGCGGCACCGCCAAACAGGGCCGCAATCGCGAGTATCAGGCCGTGCTGCCGCTGCGCGGCAAGATTCTCAACGTCGAGCGCGCTCGCTTCGACAAAATGCTGGCCTCCGAGCAAATCGGCACTTTGATCACCGCGCTCGGCGCCGGCATCGGGCGCGACGAGTTCAATATCGAGAAGCTGCGCTACCACAAGATCATCATCATGACCGACGCCGACGTCGACGGCGCCCATATCAGAACGTTGATCCTGACCTTCTTCTACCGGCAGATGCCCGAGTTGATCGCGCGCGGCCATGTCTATATCGCGCAGGCGCCGCTCTATAAAGTGACGAAGGGCAAATCCACGCAATATCTGAAGGACGAACGCGCGCTGGAGGATTATCTCATCGACGCGCTGCTCGACGGCGCCGTGCTGCGCAGCCCTTCGGGCGAGGACCGCGCCGGGGCCGATCTGCGCAAGGTGCTGGAAGACGCGCGCGCCTTCCGTCATCTCGCCTTGAGTCTGCACTCACGTTACGACACCGCCGTGGTCGAACAGGCGGCGATGACGGGCGCGTTGCAGCCCCTGCCCCACAACGAAGAGGAAGCGCAAAATCTCGCCGACGAAGTGGCGCGGCGCCTCGACGTCATCGCGGAGGAAACCGAACGCGGCTGGCGCGGTTCGCCGCGCGAAGGCGGCTATCTGTTTCGCCGCACGCTGCGCGGCGTGGAGCATGTCGCGCTGCTCGACGCGACGTTGCTCGCGTCCAGCGAAGCCCGCAAGCTGAACGAACGCGCGCAGGAGCTGCACGACATTTTCGCGGGCCAAGCGACTCTGGCGCGGCGCGGCGACGAAGCCGCCGTCTCCGGCCCGATCGCGCTCTATGAAGCGATGAACGCGCAGGGGCGCAAGGGCCTCGCCATTCAGCGCTACAAAGGCCTTGGCGAAATGAACGCCGAACAACTGTGGGAAACCACGCTAGACCGCGACGCGCGCTCATTGCTTCAGGTGAAGATCAAGGATCTGGTCGAGGCCGACGACATCTTCGTCAAGCTGATGGGCGACGTGGTGGAGCCGCGCCGGGATTTCATTAACGAGAACGCGCTGAGCGTGGCGAATCTGGATGTGTGAGCAGCGGTAGCGACTTTATATAACTCCACGCCGATAGAGCCACACCCCATGCCCAGGCTTCTCATCCTCGTCGGAATCGTCCTCGTCGTCATCGGCCTCTTGTGGCTCGTCGGCGAGAGGTTTGGGCTTGGCCATCTGCCCGGCGACATTGTGTACGAGCGCGGCAATGTAAGGATTTACATCCCCATCGCCACGTCCTTGCTCGTCAGCGTCGCCCTGAGCGTCCTGTTCTGGCTTTTCAATCGGTAAGCGCTGCGCGGAGCCAACAGGTTGCCGCGGCCATGACGCCAAAGCCCCCAAATATTAGCGCACCCACAATTACGCCCCGGGTTCGGCGTTGACCGACCACGCCAACACGGTGATCGGCGTCGCGCTGCAAAGAGCGCCCGCCGCGAGACAGGTCGAAAAGCTCAGACAACCAAAACGAGAAATGAGCATGAGTAACGGATAAAAGACTGCCCGGCCGATCAGGGATCCTATGAGCGCGCCAAAATACAGAACTCCGAGAAAGACGATGAGAACTCCGCCTTTGTCGAAAAGCAGCCCCAGAGCAGAGCTAGGGTTGCCGCCGCCGGGCTCGGAACCAGCGGCGCAATCAGCGGCGCGCGATAGAATTACGCAGTGAAGAGATTTGGGCGCATCGCCCTGAACACATCGGGCTTCTCTCCCCTGCCCCGCCGCGGCTCTTACGTCTCCTGCGCATCCGCCGCAAGCTCCAGCCATTGCTCCTCCGCCCCGGCCAGCGCCTTCGCAAGCTCCTCGCGTTGCGTGGCGAGGCGCGCGGCCTCCTGCGGATTGCGCGCGAAGGCGTTCGGGTCCGATAGCGCCGTATCCACCCGCGCGAGCAGTTCGGTGTATTTGTTCATCTTCTCCTCGGCGGCCGCGAGTTGGCGGCGCATGAAGCCGGCGTCGCGCCGGGGCTTCGCGGGCGGCGCCTTTTCGGGTTTCTCCCGCGCCGGGGCGGGCGTTGCGCGTTCTTCCTCGCGGGATTTCGCGAGCACGTAGCGCGCATATTCGCCCATATCGCCGTCGAAATTGCGCACGCGGCCGTCCTCGACCACCCACAGCCGGTCCGCGCAGGCCTCCAGCAGATAGCGGTCGTGCGAAACCATCACCACGGCGCCCTCGTATTCGTTGATCGCGGTGATGAGCGCGGCGCGGCTGTCGATGTCGAGATGGTTCGTCGGCTCGTCCAAAATCAGCAGATGCGGGGCGTGGAACGAAGCGACGCCGAGCAGCAGCCGCGCCTTTTCACCGCCCGAGAGCCGCTCGACCCTGGTGTCGGCGCGCGCGCCGGAAAACCCCGTTCGCGCCGCCATCGCGCGCACCCGCGCCTCGGGCGCGTCAGGCATCAGCCGGGAGAACACGCTATAGGGCGTATCGTTGAGGTTGAGATCGTCGACCTGATGTTGGGCGAAGAAGCCAACCTCCAGCTTGGGCGCGCGAACCGCCTTGCCGGCGAGCGGCTCCAGCCGTCCCCCGAGCAGCTTGGCGAAAGTCGATTTGCCGTTGCCATTGGCGCCAAGAAGGCCGATGCGATCCTCTTCGGTGAGACTGAGCGAGAGGCGCGACAGCACCACCCGTTCGCCATAGCCGACGCTGGCGTTTTCAAGCGAGATGATGGGCGGCGACAGCGGCCTTTGCGGCGAAGGCAGATGGATCGGCAGCACGGCCTCGTCGACGATCGCCACGACCTCCTGCATTTTGGCCAGGAGCTTCATGCGCGATTGCGCCTGCCGCGCCTTGGTCGCCTTGGCGCGGAAGCGGTCGACGAAAGCCTGCAGATGCTTGCGCTGCTCCTCCTGCTTCTTGCCGGCCTTGGCGGCGAGTTCCTGGGCCTCGCGCCGCTGCTTTTCGAAAGAGGAGTAATTTCCCTTGTAGAGCTGCAGCTTTCCGCGCTCAAGGTGCAGAATATGCGTCGCGACGTCGTCCAGAAGGTCGCGGTCGTGGCTGATGACGATCACCGACGCCGGATAGCGCGAAAGATAATCGACCAGCCAAAGCGTGCCTTCAAGGTCGAGATAATTGGTGGGCTCGTCGAGGAGCAACAGATCGGGCCGCGCGAACAACACCGCGGCGAGCGCGACGCGCATCCGCCAGCCGCCCGAAAACTCCGCGAGCGGGCGCTGCTGGGCCTGCGAATCGAAACCAAGCCCGTGCAGGATCGCCGCCGCGCGCGCGGGCGCGGCATGGGCTTCGATATCGGCGAGACGGGTCTGGATTTCCGCGATTTCATGGGGATCGGTTTCCGTCCCGGCGCGCCCCAGCAAAGAGGCGCGCTCCAGATCGGCGGCGAGAACGAAGTCGATCAACCTCGTCGGGCCTCCCGGAGCCTCTTGCTCGACCCGCCCCAACCGCGCCCGCGCCGGTATGGAAATGGTTCCGCTTTCGGGCGCGATTTCGCCGGCGATCAGCCGGAACAGCGTGGTTTTTCCGGCGCCGTTGCGCCCGACGAATCCGGCGCGTCCCCGCGTCGGCAGGGCGACGCCCGCCTTGTCGAAGAGGATGCGCTCGCCGAGCCGGTAAGTGAGATCGTTGATGGTGAGCATGGCCGCTTTCGGGGGCCGCCCCTTTGGTGGAAGGCGGCGCGTTTTCCCCGGTTTAGGGCATTTCCGGCAAGTTGCGCAAACCGAACTCCGAGACCCTTGTCATCCGCCCCCGGCCCCTCTATAGATCACCCCGCTTCGACGCCTCGCGGCGAAGCCTCGCGCCCATCGTCTAGAGGCCTAGGACGTCGCCCTTTCACGGCGAAAACAGGGGTTCGAATCCCCTTGGGCGCGCCAATAAAATCAATGAGTTGCGATTTGGCTCGGCGCCGACTGGCGCGGCGTTCGCGGTAACCGCCCGGCATGACCGCGGCCGGATCGTATCCGCCGGCAGGCTGAGAAGCGCGCTCATTCCACGCGCCGCCCATTATGCGGCGGGGCGCCCCCTGTGAGCGCCCTCATCCGCGATGCGCGAGACGATAACAGCAAAAAGGCCGTCCCGAAGGACGACCATGTACTGTCCGCTGAACGCATCAAACACAACGCTAGCCAAGCAGGGACCGCCGAGTCATTTCAGAAACCTCAGTGGCGATGATCGTCACCCCAGCCACCGCCGCCGTAGCCACGCCCCCAATCGCCGCCGCCCCAGCCGCCGCCACCGTAGCCGTGACCCCGCCCGCCGCCGTAGCCTCCACCCCAGCCGCCATGGCGTCCGCGATTGCCATACCCCCCGCCATAGTGGCCATGTTTCCATTTTACCCGTAAGATCGCTTCGTCGGTTTGCCCTGCGATTACTTGCGACGATGGGGTGAATGGCGTGGCTCCGGCGGGCGCGGCGAAAGCGACGCCCAAGGCGAGGAGCGCGCTGGCAATAATGGGCTTCATGGCTATTCTCCAATTCAGTTATGTATATCGTACACGGTAGAGAGCCTTCACGGCGAGACTCGGAAACTACTCAATCCGATGGATCGGAAACAGTGAGGATCGGATAGAGTTTGGCGCCGAAGGCTTCCACGAAAGGTTGGAAAGTAAACGGCCCGTCGCACCATCCGCGCTCGCATCGCATTTAACGCGTCTCGTCCGGCGGGTGAAACGGCCTCGCGCTGATCTACCTATCTTCCGCACGCCATCGTGGTTCGACGCACATGACAAAAGGAGACGCCCTAATGAACGACGTTCACTTCTCCCGCCGGGCGATATTGGCCGGTCTCGCCGCCGCAGCGGGGTTAGGCGCGTTCGCGCCGGAAGCGTTGGCGCTCAATCCCCAGCCGCTGCCTCCCGGCCTGCGCGCTAGCGGAGCGGTCACGCACAGGCGCCAACATGGCCTGACCATGCGGACGCAACGCAAGGGCGCCAAGGGCCGCGGAGCGGCGCATTAAACCCGAAAACGAATAAATGGAGACGAAGCCGGGCGGATGCGGGAAGCGATCCGTTAAATCTCTTTCCGATCGGAAATCATGTCGAGATGCGCCTCGAACAGATCGCCGATATCCAGCGGATGAGCCCTGTCGAGAAGACCGTGACGAATGACGCCGAACCAAATCGGCGCGCTAAGGAGTTGAGGATATTCGATCAGCCTGTCGTTGCTCAATTCCCCTCTCGCTCGCGCGGACGACGCCAGCTTTTTGATTTGCTCGAGAAGCGAATCGAACATTTCACGGCGGTAAATCTCGACGAGCGCCGGAAACCTGACCCCTTTGGCCAGGACAAGCCTGGCGATCGCCGCGCGGTGTCGGCGTTGTCAATGGTGGAATCGCCGAATGACGCGCTGGAACGAATGGCCGGTTTTTACGCCAGAATACTCTTCGCGCTGTGGCGCAATAAGACTTGCCAGAGCGCGCCGCGCCGCAAACGCGGACAGGTGAGGCGGAGTTGGTTGGCGTGACCATGTCAGGCGAGACCATACCACGCTCCCCGGCCGGCGCCGTGCAAGATCAGGTTGAATTCGTTGACGACTTTCTGAACCGCGTTTTTGCCGCGACTTGCGCCCCAAGCGGGTTCAGTCTTTGACCAATGGTGCGCTTGGGTTACGGCGACAGGGGTACGGCGACAGTGAACTTAATTGAAAAGCTCGCCTGCAAACCACATCGAGTGAACTGTCGCCGCCCCCCTGTCATCACCGTAAACTCTCGATAGGTCTTCGAGCTTCGTTCGTGGCGGGCTTGGAACGCGGCGAAAAAACGATAGGGGCTTGGAGGAAGATTCCAGCTTCAGCTCTCATAATCCCGCGAGGGCTGAAAGCACTTCCGGCGCTATAATCACCAGACCGCCGCCGACCGACAAAATAACCGCTGTGGCCCGAGCCAATGGCCGCACCCGAGGCAATGTTTTTTCCGCAAAAACAACGACGGTCAACGTCGCCAGGATGGCCAGGTTGATCATGCCTAGCGGGAACATGATGGCGCACAGGAGCCAACAGCACCCCAGGCAATAAACGCCGTGAAGCACGCCCATCTGCACGGCGCCCTTCACGCCGTCGCGCCAGGACGTCATGATGAAGCTGAGCGGCGTCCGGCACTTGGACAGGCACAAATCCTTGATGGGGGTCAACTGGTAAAGGCCCGCCGCAACAAGGATCGCGCCGCCGAAACGTAACGTCGTCTCCGCCGAGAATGCCGCGCGAGCGGCGAGGGCCTCGAAGGCGACAGCGCCAAGGTAAGCGGCGACGCCCGACAGCATCCAGACAATCATATATCCGGCCAGGAACGCCCAGGTCGCGACAAAAGCTTGGCCTCGCTGACGCTTATTTTTCTGCATATTGTGAAAGGTGAGCAACATCGGCGCGGCGGTGGGAAACATCATGGCGACGGTCATCGCCATCCACATCGCGACGAACGGCGGCGCCTGCATCCCCATGGTTGGCAAGGCCATGGGCGGCTCGAGGTGCTGGTGCATCCCCGCCCTCTGCCAGACGAGCCACGCCCAGGCCCCCGCGCAGAGCGCGATGAGAATGCCCAAAATGACGTTTCGTTGCGCCGAAATGGGGTCTATCCGGGAGTCTTCCATTTTCACTGCTTGAGCCGCCGTCAGTTCGCCCATTCAATGGGCGCGTAATGGCCGTTTCGACCGGAATTGTTCCAGTTCATGCCGTGGTCGACGAAGCTGTTGCCCTCGCGGCCGACAGCGAGAGCGATTTTTTCCGGGGCGACGGGATGGCCGCTCATCGCCCAAATTTCGCCGCTCGGATGCATGCCGGTCAGCGGGTCCACGGCCATGGCCAGCACCCCCGGGATTTCAACGGAGCGCGACTTTCCGTCGATCGCATATTTGATCGCGGCCTTCTTCACCCCGAGATGCGTTCCGACCAGCGGTGCGAAGGCCGCCATCGGCCCGCCTTCGGCGCCGCCGAAGATCGCCCCGATCGCGGCGGTTTGTGCGTCGCTCGCGCGTTCATCGACATAGACCGCGAGAGTCCAGTCGCCCTCGGCCATAGGGCCGGGCGTATGGGCCGCAAGCGCCACATTGAGCCCATCGAGCGCAACGTCGCCGTAGCTGCCCTTTTCGATATGAAAAGCCATCACGACGTCACAGAAGCCCTGCGACGGCTGCTCGGCCATGGCCTTGGTCGAGAACACGCAGGGGCAGACGACGTTGCAGTTGCAATTCTCGAAATAGTCGCCGATGAGGCGCCATTTTTTTTGAGCCGTCATTTGTGTCTCCTTGCCTTCAGAGCCGCGTCGTCAGAAGGGCTCCTTGAATGGCCTTAGATCCAGTTCATGCGTCCAGGCGCTGCGCGGCTGGCTATGTAGAGTCCAATAGGCGTCCGCGATGGCGTCGACGGCGAGCAAACCGTCGGCGCCCTTGGAGCGGACATATTCGGCGAAATTGGTCGCGGCATAGTCGCCCTCGATCACGCCGTCAATGACCACATGGGCGCAATGAACGCCCTGCGGGCCGAATTCGCGCGCCAGCCCCTGCGCCACGGCGCGCAATCCGGCTTTGGCGGCGCCGAAAGCGAGGAAGGGCGGGCGGGTTCTCAATGAGGCGGTGGCGCCGGTGAAAAGGACCGTCCCCTTCCCACGCGGAGCCATGCGGCGCGCCGCCTCCCGGCCGACGACGAAGCCGCCGAAGGCGTTTTGGCGCCAGAGGCGCTCAAAGAGTTCCGGCGTCGTCTCCAAGGCGGAGGCGGCGACATTGCTGCCGACATTGTAGGCCACAAGCTCCACGCCGCCGTCCCCGTCCGCATCCTCGAAGAGGGTGGCGACGTCCGCCTCATTGGCGGCGTCGGCGACTTTGGCGGAGACCGCGCCGCCGGCCGCCGCGATTTGCTCCGCGACGACGCGCAGCCGCTCGGGCGTGCGACTTGCAATGGTGACGCGCAGGCCCTCTTGCGCGAAACGTCTCGCCAGCGCGGCGCCGAGACCTGTCTCGGCGCCGACGCCAATCACGACCGCCGCGCCGTTAGGCGGCGCTTTTTTCTTCTTCATGACGCTCTCGAACCTCCCCGGCGGCCGTTTCGTTACGCCCGTCCGAAGAGGAGGATGAAGTTGTTCGCCGGCATGTCCAAGATTTTCTTCAAAGCGATATTATGGACGTTGGCGGCCTTCTCGAGATCCTTCACGTCCTTGAGGCCCCATTCGGCAACTTTGGGCGCGAGAATTTCCTGATCGAATGCCGCGTTTGACTCTGTCGTGTATTGGCCGCCGACCTTGAACGGGCCATAGATCGCGACGAAACCATCTTTGGTGAGGACTCGATCGGCTACCTGAGCGATGCCGTCGCAGATGGAGACGGGCGCCACCTGGAACAGATTGACGACGAAAATCGCGTCATAGAGCCGGTCGTCGGCGCTGGGCCATGTCTCCGGAGCCGTGAGGTCAATCTTGATCGGATCGGCGATATTGCCATTGCCGTGGTCTGCCCGCTTCTTCTTGATCGCGTCGAACACCCCGACGTCATAGTCGGAAGGTTGGAAGGTCACGCCAGGAAAATGCGGCGCGAAGTAATTGACGTGATTGCCGGAGCCGCTCGCGAGCTCCATCACGTTTCCGCTTGCTGGAAAAATCTCCTTGAAGACGGATAGGATCGGCTCCCGGTTGCGATTTCCCGCCCATGCGACATAGGGGCTGAGCGGATGCGGATCGATCGGCGGGCGGTCAGCGGGCACGTTGACGGTCATGGCGAAACTCCTCGTTTTTTATTATTGCTTGCAGAGGCGGAGCGATACGGCTCGAATACTAGCCGACGGCTCTATCCTGGCTTTTTGCTGCGGTGCTATGCCGCAGGGAAGCTTTAAAGATCGGCGCCCAAGCCGTAAAATTCGAAAATTTCATAAGCCCATTAAAAGAATTAAACCTCTAGACGAGATAGTGTTTGACCGGCGAGGCGAATGATCGAGCCACAACTCGAGGACATGGAGTTACAGGGTTACGGGGATTACGGCGACAGTCCACTCCATCGACTTACGGGGGAGGCTTCGGAGCCGGTGGCGCGATCAGGGGGGGCCGACGCGGCCTTGGGCGTCTTCGACCACGACGACATCCCCCTGCTCCGCAGGCGCGCCATGAATTCAAGGATGTGAATTCATGGATGTTGCGCGACTCTACTTTATAGCAACACTATAGATGACGTTCGCGGCGATGGCGTCGCACGGCCCCAACAGGGCGAGATTCCGATCTCGGACCCGCCCGAGCGTTGGAAGATCCAACTGCGCGAGCGTTCCGCGATAGCCGCTGCCCATGGCGACCAGCCACCAATCTTCGGGCGCGTTGATGGGATGACTTTCGGCTTCCTCGACGATTTCCGCATCCACGATCCCAGCTTCGGAGAGCATCTCGCGCAGGCCCGAAGGCGTGGAAATCCGCTCCCAGGGATTGAAGCCGTTCAGGAGGTCGGGGCGTTCCTCGCCGATCGCGCTCCAGAAAGCCGTATTTGCCGGCTCGAATAAATCCGGTCCCCATGTCGTGATGGCGAGCCGCCCATTCGGGCGCACCATTCGCCACAGCTCCTTGGTGGCCGCAACCATGTCGGGGACAAAGAAAATCCCGAAGACGCAGACCACGACGTCGAAACTCGCATCGGGGTAGCCGAGAGCCAGCATGTCGCCCACCTCGAACCGAATATTTCCAAGACCCTTCTCGTGGGCCTTTGCTTCCCCCAAGGCGACGAGCCGCTCGGCCAGATCGACCGCGATGACCTTTCCTTCCGGCCCGACAGCTTCGCCGGCGGGCAAAGCCGAGCCGCCGCTCCCACAGCAAACGTCGAGGACGGTTTCGCCCGCGCACAGCCCGAGACGATCGACCGTGCGACGCCCGAAGCGATGCCAGAAGGAACTGACCGGATGGTCGAAATAATCCGCCGCCGCATTGTAAGCGGCGGCGGTCTTGGCCTTCGCCAGTTCCAATTTGTTCATTTGATGCTTCCGCTTATTCTCTCGGCGCCAGGTCCGGCGCGAAACCGGACCCGACATAGAGAACCTCCGCCAGCTGCTTGGCGGCGATTGCAATCGAGACAACAGTCTCGTCCAAATGCGTTTTCTTCTTTACGGGCTCACGCAATTTTGGCGCGTTCGTACCATTTTCTCGACCGGCGGACGATATGGACCACAGAGAGCATGACCGGCACCTCGACAAGGACGCCGACGACCGTCGCGAGCGCGGCGCCGGACTGGAAGCCGAACAGCGCGATTGCCGTCGCGACGGCGAGCTCAAAGAAGTTGCTCGCGCCGATCAGCGCCGAAGGACCGGCGATGCGCCATTCTACGCCGAGGGCGCGATTGAGCAGATAGGCCAGGCTTGCATTGAAATAGACCTGAATCAGGATCGGCGCCGCCAGCAGGCCGATGACGAGCGGCTGGCGAATAATTTGTTCGCCTTGCAAGCCGAACAGGATGACGAGCGTCAGCAGCAGGGCGGAAAGCGACAGCGGGCCGAGCCTATTGAGCGTCTTCTTCAAGGCGTCCTGCCCGCCTTGCGCCAGCAGCGCGCGCCGCCAGAGTTGCGCGATTATCACCGGCACGACGATGTAAAGCACGACCGACAGCAGCAGCGTGTTCCATGGCACGGTAATGGACGAGAGACCGAGCAGCAGGGCGACAATCGGCGCGAAGGCGACCACCATGATGCTGTCATTGAGGGCGACCTGCGACAGCGTGAAATGCGGCTCGCCATCCACGAGGTTCGACCAGACGAAGACCATGGCCGTGCAGGGCGCGGCGGCCAGCAGGATCAGGCCCGCGATATAGCTGTCGATTTGGTCGGCAGGCAGGAAGGGCCTGAAGAGGTGCGAAATAAAAACCCAGCCGAGCAGCGCCATGGAGAAGGGCTTCACCAGCCAGTTAATCCCGACCGTCACGGCGATCCCGCGCCAATGCTCCTTGACCTGCCCGAGGGCGCCGAGGTCGATCTTGAGCAGCATCGGGATGATCATGAGCCAGATCAGCACGGCGACCGGCAGATTGACCTCGGCGACCGTCGCGCCGCCGATTGCATGAAAGACGGCAGGCAGGGCTTGGCCCAGGACGACGCCTGCGACGATGCACAGCGCCACCCAGAGCGTCAAAAACCGCTCGAAGAGGCCCATGGCGGGGGGCGTGCTGATTTCGGGCGCCTTCTGGCTGGCTGTCGCTTCACTCATGGCCGCTACTCTTTCTCGAATGATCAGGCGGGTTCGGCGACGAGCGTCGCCAGTTCGAGCTAACGATCCACCCCAAAGGCTGCTCCTCGCCGCTTTGCAGACCCATGGCCCCCATATTGCGCGAGGCGCCGCAAGCAGCGTTATGATAGCCGACGATTGTCACGATCGAGATTCCGCTTTGTCGGTCGCGCCTTCCGATTGGCCGATTTCGCGCAAGCGGTTTTTGAGCGCCATTTTGTCGAGACGGGCGATCGGCGTCGCAAGCAGCAACGAAATTCTGGTCTTCAAGTAGCGGAACGCGAGATTGAACGCGCGGCGCTTTTCGACGTCCGAGCCTTCGACCGCCGCCGGGTCTTCGATACCCCAATGCCCCGTCATCGGCTGCCCCGGCCATACGGGGCAAACTTCTCCCGCCGCGTTGTCACAGACCGTGAACACAAAATCCAGCGTCGGCGCGTCAGGAGTCGCAAACTCCTCCCAGTTCTTCGAGCGAAAACCATCCGTCGGATAACCGTAAGCCTCAAGAGTCTTGATAGCATAAGGGTTGACTGCGCCCTTCGGTTGGCTCCCCGCCGAAAAGACATTGAAGCGGCCAGCGCCGTCCTTGCGGAGAATGCTTTCGGCCATGATCGAGCGGGCGCTGTTGCCGGTGCATAGAAACAGGGCGTTGTATAGGCGGTCAGTCATCGACGTGAGCCTTTGCTTCGCAGCAGGTGGCGATGTCGGCGACGAGCGGCGCGCAAGTTTCGGCGCGCCCACCGCAGCAATCCTCGAGGAGAAAAAGCGTCAGTTCACTCAGTCGCGAAAGGTCGGCGCGGAAGATGATTGAACGGCTCCGGCGTTCGCCTTTGACTAAGCCGGCGCGCGCCAACACCGCCAAATGAGCCGACATTGTGTTTTGGGGCACGGCCAGCAGGCGTGCGATTTCTCCCGCGGGCACGCCTTCCGGCTCCCGGGTCACCAGGAGTCGGAATGTCTCCAGGCGGGTCGGTTGGGCTAGCGCGGCGAGCGCCGCGATTGCTTCATAATTTTCCATATATCGAGATTATAGGATATCATTGACCGGCGCAAGACGCCATAAGATGTCTTACGCCGCCATGCCGGGGTTGCTCGGCCGCGCCTTATCCTTTCGCATGGCGCCTTCGTCCTATGCAGGAGATGTCGGTCGCGGAGCCCGACGCCATTACGCAGCTATATGTTTTTATAATATGAGCGAGAATATCGCTCTTGGCGCCATTCGTGCTTGATCGTTAGCCGAAACGTCAGGGATGACGTCATGGGCCCAATGGCGGGCCTTGCAGCAACGCCGCTGTTCCGAAAGTCGCCGCACGCAAAGCGGAGGCATTCGGACAGCGGCTTTTTCGTTTTCAAGCCGTGCGACACCACCTCCTCGCCGGCGCCGGAGTGAACGACATGCGACGGATCGCAGCTGAATTTTCCCCCGTCCGCTATCGGCGCAAGCGGCTCCATTGGCTACTGTCCGCGGCAATGGCGACGCCGATGGGCGTTGCGGCTGCTCATGCGGGCGATCTTTCCACGGTCGATACGCCGACGCAGCCGGCTCTCGCGCCGGTCCCGCTCGGCGTGTTCGGCGACACGCTTCCGGGGGCCGGCAATCTCCTGCTGACGCTGTCGCCGCAATTTGTCGGAAGCGCGAACTCGCTGATCGGGACCAGAGCCGTGTCGTCGCAACAGATCGTTGCGACCACGCCTTGGTACTGGAGTCCTTTGGTTCCGGTGCGCCTGGTTCCACAGCGACGGTTGGATGAGCTCCAATCGGCGACGCTGGGCTATGGCGTCACCAAAGACATCTCGGTGGTGCTAAATGCCGGCTGGATCGAAAAGCACGTCGATCTCATGACGTTCAATGGGACTTCGGGAATAATTCCGCGCGGGATGAGCAATGTGGGGACCGAAAGTCTCCAAGACACGCAGCTCGCCGGAATTTGGCGGGTCTATCAGGATCCGATCCATCGTGTTCAGCTCAATCTCGGCATGTCCTTCCCGACCGGGAGCGACCACAATCTCGCGACCAATCTCCAACCGACCGGAACCTGGTCAACGGGTCGAGCCTTCTACATCATGCAGACGGGAACCGGAACCTTCGACGTCATGCCGGGCGTGCTCTATGGCGGTGCGCTGGGACCATGGTCCTGGGGTCTTTCCTATCGCGCGCGCCTGCCGCTGGGCGTCAATCCAGAGGGATATATGTGGGGCAATTATCAGGAAGCCAACGGCTGGGCCGGCTACGCTTGGTTGCCGGGCTTCACGACCACGTTTCGCATCACCGGCAACATTCAGGACCACATCGTCGGCGCCGATCCGTTGATCGTGGGGAGGATTCAGGCCGCCGATCCGAACCTCTATGGCGGCAAGCGCATCGAATTGTTTGGCGGCGCGTCGCTCGACGGCAAGCTCGTCGGCGTTCCGGCGGTGAGCATGTTGATCGAGGCCGGAATGCCGGTCTACCAGAATCTCAACGGCCCGCAGCTCGCAAAGGCCTGGCAAGCAACGATGGCGCTGCGCTGGAAGGTCGGCGATGCGCCGGCGCCGGTTGTGGGATCTGGCCTTCCCGCGCGGAAAAGTCCGCCGGAGGCCAGTCCATCGCGGGAAGGAAGCTGGAACGGCCTCTATCTCGGCCTCGATGCGGGCCATGCTTGGAGCGCCGATAACGCGACGACCTTCAACTATGTCGGCTCAGGCGGCGGTTTCGTCGCGCTTTCCGCGGCGGGCGTCCTGCCGTCAGGGTTCAATCTGAGCAGCAATGGCTTCATGGGCGGCGGAGAGATCGGCTATAATTATCGCATCGACGACAGGCTGGTCGCCGCTATCGAAACCGACATCGAGGGCGTCGCGGTCGGCGTGACCCAAGCGAACCGGGTGGCCGGCTCGCCCCTCGTTTACGTCCAGGGCCAGCGCAGCCAGCACAGTTTCGGGACGGTTCGTGGTCGCGCCGGCTTCCTGGTCACGCCGACATTGATGGCTTTTGGAACAGGCGGTCTCGCTTATGGCGAAGCCGATCTGAGCGCGGCCTGGTTCAGCCCATCCCTTAAGCCCGCGCTCAATGCGGGCGGGAGCGCATTCGGCTATCAGGACATGCGGACCGGATGGACGGCTGGAGCCGGCGTCGAGTGGATGTTCCTGCCAAAATGGAGCGCCAAGCTCGAATATATTTACTATGACCTTGGGACGGCGACGATGCTTCCGCTGCAGGCGGTCTATGGAGTGAAAGGGCTTTTCTCAAGCGCCTCTTATCAAGGGCGCTTCAACGGCGACATTGTCCGCGTCGGCGTGAACTATCACTTCAACTGGGGCCTCTCGGAGCCGGCGATCGTTAAAATCTGATCGATCCGAGAAGGAGTCGAGGCGTGCGCGCCAGCTTGGGCGTTCGCAGTTGCCTATCGCCTCCTCCAACGGCAGGATGCACGCACGCGAACTGGCGCGACAACGCGCCCTCCATCCCCGAATCACAAGACGCCGGAAGAGCGTTTTCCTCCAGTCTCCAACCGACCGGAAGCAGAAGTTTGAAGATCGTCATCGTCGACGAAAGCCCGATCCGCGCGGCGATCCTGGAGGAGGGATTGCGCGACGCCGGCTTTGAGGATGTTGAACGGCTCGGCGAGATGCACAACCTTCTGAAGCGCATCTACGCGATAGACCCTGACGTGATCTTGATCGACATCGAGAACCCGTCGCGAGATATTCTCGAGCAAATGTTCCAGGTCAGTCGCGCCGTACGCCGGCCCGTGGCGATGTTCGTCGACCAGAGCGACGCCGCCTCGATCGAGGCCTCCGTAGACGCCGGCGTTTCCGCCTATATCGTCGACGGGCTCAGGAAGGAGCGGATCAAATCCATCCTGGACCTCTGCATATCGCGTTTCAAAGCTTTCTCCCGATTGCAAGACGAACTCGCGCGCGTGAAATCCGATCTCGAGGGCAGAAAGTCGATCGATCGCGCCAAGGGCATACTGATGAAGAGCAAGAACTTGACGGAAGACCAAGCCTATGCGGCGATGCGTAGCGCCGCCATGCGAGAAAACAAGAAGATCGCGGAGATCGCACGGGCGATCGTAACCGCCGCGGAACTGCTGAAATGAACGAAGCGAGACCCATGCGGATCGGTTTCATGCCTCTCGTCGACGCCGCCGCGCTGATCGTCGCGGTCGACAAGGGCTTCACGAAAGCCGAAGGGCTTGACGTCGAACTCGTCCGCGAGGCGTCCTGGTCCAATATTCGCGACAAGCTCGCCGTCGGCCTCTTCGACGCCGCGCATTTGCTGACGCCCATGGCGATCGCGTCGCATCTGGGTCTCGGCCATGTCAGGGTTCCGCTCGCGGCGCCGGTGAACCTCGCGTTGAATGGCAACGCAATCACCGTGTCGCCGGCGCTGTTCGAGGCGTTGCGCGATGTCGCCGACGCAAGCCTCGAAAACCCGGCAGTCAGTGCGAAAGCGTTAGGCGCGCTCGTGAAGCTGCGGGAGGCGCAAGGTCTCGAGCCCTTGACCTTCGGCATGACCTTCCCTTTCTCGACCCACAATTATCAGTTGCGCTATTGGATGGCCGAAGGCGGAATTGATCCCGACCACGATTTGCGGCTTGTCGTGCTGCCGCCCCCTTTCATGGTCGAAAGCCTGCGCGAAGGCCTTGTGGATGGGTTTTGTGTCGGCGCGCCCTGGAACTCCGTCGCTGTCGACGCGGGTCTCGCCGCGATGCTGCATTTTGGTCGCGAGATATTCGCGCGCGCGCCGGAAAAAGTTTTGGCGCTGCGCAAAAGCGGCGTCGACGCCGATCCGCTACCCGCGCTCGCTCTCGTCCGTGCGGTCATCGCCGCCGCGGAATTCGTAAAGCAAGCGGAAAATCACGCGGAAGTCGCCGCGCTTCTCGCGAAAGTGGACCGTGTGGGCGTCGACGCCGCGCTGATCGCTGGAACCCTCGAAGGGTATCTTCGCATCAACATGCCAGGCGAATATCGGCGCGCACCGGACTACCTCATCATCGGAGAGGAAGGCTCCTGCCGACCGGATCCCCGTCAGGCCGCATGGGCTTACGCGCAGATGGTCCGCTGGCGGCAGGCGCGCTTTTCAACCGAGGCCCTGACCGAGGCCCAAGCCGTCATGCGCGCAGATCTCCATGACGCGGCCGTCGGCCGAACGCTTCCGTCGGCGGCGGCGATCGGCGCCTTTGCCGGGCCGGCCTTCGAGTCCGGCGATGTCTCCGGCTATCTCGCTGCTTTTCCGATTGGCGCGAAAATATGAAAACGCAAAATATTTACGCGATACGCTCGCAAATGATGATCTTATTGCCCGAAAGGACGGCGCCGTGCTTGCGCTCGGAAAGCGTCGAACTTCCTCAATCACTCTTCGCATAACTCCCAACACTTCAGGTTTTACGCGCGATCCGAACATCATCCCTCATATTCGCGCACTCCCGCGTCACATGGCGCGCCTTTTGCTTCCTTGTTACCGGTCAACGGCGACCTCCGGTTCCCGGAAGGAGTCCAGTGTCGGACTTCTTATTCGCGGGCAGCGCGCATAACCCTCACGGTGAGGAAATGCGCCAACGCGGTCGTCTGGCCATTCTCCGAAGATGAGCCGACGTCAATCGCGCCGTGAACGGAACCTTCGAGGTTGCGTATATGGAGCGTTCGATGTCGCAACAGCAGGGCTCTCGCGAGAAGCCGAAACTCGTCGTAATCGGCAACGGCATGGCGGCCGGCCGGGTGCTCGAGGAATTGTTCGAGCGTGGGTCAGATGTCTTCGATGTCACTGTCTTCGGCGCCGAGCCACGCACAAATTACAATCGCATCATGCTCTCTCCGGTGCTCGCGGGGGAGAAAACCTACCAAGAGATCGTCATCCATGATGAGGCTTGGTATCGCAAGCGCGGCGTGACCCTGCGCAAGGGCGAGAAGGTGATCGCGATCGACCGCGACGCCAAGACAATCTCGACGGCGTCAGGCCGCGTCGAAACCTACGACAAACTTCTGATCGCCACCGGTTCGACGCCGATCGCCATTCCCGTCCATGGCGTAACCCTGCCGGGCGTCGTGACCTTCCGCGACCTCGACGACGTGGACGCCATGCTGCGAGCCGCGGAGAAAGGCGGACCCGCCGTCGTCGTCGGCGGCGGGCTGCTCGGCCTGGAAGCAGCGGCCGGCCTCAAAGCCAAAGGAATGGAAGTCACCGTCATCCACCTCATGCCCACGCTGATGGAGCGTCAGCTTGATCCTTCCGCCGGATACTTGCTGAAAAAGGCCATCGAGCAGCGCGGCGTCAAGGTGCTGACGAGCGCCAACACAAAGGCCATTCTGGGCGAGCGGCGCGTGACCGGCGTGCTACTCGACGACGGCCGCGAAATCCCCGCCGACATGGTGGTCATGGCGGTCGGCATCCGCCCCAACGCCAGGCTCGCGAAGCCGACGGGGCTCGCCGTCGAGCGCGGCATCAAGGTCGACGATCGTATGCGCACGAGCGATCCGGACGTCTATGCGGTCGGAGAATGCGTCGAGCATCGCGGCCTCTGTTATGGACTCGTGGCGCCGTTGTTCGAGATGGCCAAGGTCGTCGCCGCGCAGCTTCACGGCGAAACGGACACGGTTTACACAGGTTCTGTCACTTCCACCAAGCTCAAAGTATCGGGCATCGACCTCTTCTCCGCCGGAGACTTTTCGGAAGGCGACGACAGCGACGAGATCGTCCTGCGCGATCCCTCGCGCGGGATCTATAAACGCATTGTGCTGAAGGACGACCGTGTCAAAGGCGCCGTGCTCTATGGCGAGACGGAAGACGGCCCCTGGCTCTTCGATCTCCTCAAGAAGGAGACCAACATCAGCGCCATGCGCGACACGCTGATCTTCGGTCAGGTTTATCAGGGAGGCGCCCCCCTCGACCCTATGGCGGCCGTTGCAGCCTTGCCGGATGATGCGGAGATCTGCGGTTGCAACGGCGTATGCAAGGGAACCATCGTCTCCGCGATCACGAAGAACGGTCTTTCATCAATCGATGAAGTGCGCGCGCAGACCAAGGCATCGGCCTCGTGCGGCCAATGCACTTCCAAGGTCGAAGCGCTGATCGCGATTAAGCTCGGCGTGGCCTATCAAGCCTCGAAACGCAAGCCGATGTGCAAATGCAGCGACCTCACGCATGAGGAGGTGCGCGCGCTCATTGTCTCGCGTGGTCTCGACTCCATGCCGGCCGTCATGCAGGAACTCGGCTGGAAAACCTCCTGCGGCTGCCCAGCCTGCCGGCCAGCGCTCAATTACTATCTAATCTGCGCATTCCCGCTCGAATATAAAGACGACGCGCAGTCGCGCTTTATCAATGAGCGCGTCCACGCCAATATCCAGAACGACGGCACGTTCTCCGTCGTGCCGCGCATGTGGGGCGGGCTGACGACGCCGAATGAATTGCGCGCCATCGCCGACGTCGCCGACAGGTTCAAAATTCCAACCGTGAAGGTCACCGGCGGTCAACGCATCGATCTCCTCGGCGTCAAGAAGGGGGACCTGCCAGCGGTTTGGGCGCATCTCAACGCCGCCGGCCTCGTCTCGGGTCACGCCTACGCCAAGGGGCTGCGCACGGTGAAGACCTGCGTCGGCAAGGAATGGTGCCGCTTCGGCACGCAGGATTCGACCGGGCTCGGCGTCAAGCTGGAGCGACTGCTCTGCGGTTCCTGGACGCCGGCGAAAGTAAAGCTCGCGGTCTCGGGTTGCCCCCGAAATTGCGCCGAGGCGACGGTCAAGGACATCGGCGTCGTCTGCGTCGACTCGGGCTACGACATCCATGTCGCTGGCGCGGCCGGTCTGCATGTGCGCGCCACCGATCTCTTGGGTCACGTCGAAACCGAAGAAGAAACGCTCGAGCATGTCGCGGCGATCATGCAGCTCTATCGCGAGGAGGCCGCCTATCTCGATCGACTCTACAAATGGATCGAGAAAGTGGGTCTCGAACGCGTGCGTAACGTGATCATGCACGATCACGAAGCACGGAAGGCGCTGGTCGAACGCTTCCTGGTGTCGCAGCGCGCCATGCGCAAGGATCCCTGGGCCGAACGCGCGGCAGGCTTCGGCGCCAATGAATTCATGCCGCTCGCCGTGGTTGCGTCCATTGAAGCGCCGGTTGACCTCGCCGTCGCGGCCGAATGAGGAGCGCTCCCATGAATGTGATCTCCCCGACCTGGTTCGACATCGGTCCAATCGAGAAAATTCCTTCACGCGGCGCACGTCTCGTAAAGACGCCGCGCCGGGACATCGCGGTGTTTCGCACTGCAAGCGACGAGATCTTCGCGTTGGAGAATCGCTGCCCCCATCGCGGCGGCCCTTTGAGCGAGGGCATCGTGCATGGCCGCAAGGTTGCTTGCCCGCTGCACAATTGGATCATCGATCTCGAAAATGGCGAGGCCACGGGCGCTGACGGCGGCTGTGCGCGGCGCTTCGACGTGAAGGTAGAAAAGGGGCGCATCTTCCTCGATATGGCCCAAGCGGTGATCCCATGAGCGTCGCCCCGCGAATTGTCCACACAACTTGTCCTTACTGCGGAACCGGCTGCGGCGTCGAAGCGCGGATCCTGCCTTCAGGCGCGGTCGAGATCGCGGGCGATCCAAACCATCCCGCGAATTTCGGTCGCCTTTGCGTCAAGGGCGCGACGCTCGCCGAGACTCTAACGCTCGAAGGACGACTGTTGCATCCAACGATCGATGGCGCGCGCGCGTCATGGAGCGACGCAATCGGTCTCGTCGCCCGGCGCTTTCGTGAGACGATCGAGGAGCATGGCCCGGATTCGGTCGCCTTCTATGTCTCGGGCCAGATGCTGACTGAAGATTATTACGTCGCCAACAAGCTCATGAAGGGTTTTATCGGATCGGCCAATATCGACACCAATTCTCGTCTATGCATGGCGTCCTCCGTCGCGGGCCACAAGCGCGCCTTTGGCGCCGACGTGGTGCCAAACGTCTACGAGGACATCGAGCAAGCCGATCTCGTCGTTCTGGTCGGCTCCAATCTCGCCTGGTGCCATCCGGTGCTGTTTCAGCGCCTGGAGCGGGCCAAGACGGCGCGGCCTCACATGCGCGTCGTGAATATCGATCCACGCCGCACGGCGACCAGCGAGCTTGCCGATTTGCAATTGTCGCTGAAGCCGGGCTCCGACGTGGCGCTTTTTCTTGGCCTTTTGCGCTTCCTGGAGCGCGCCGGCCGCCGCGACGCGGCCTATGTCGCACAACACACGGGCGGCGTAGACGACGCGCTCGCAGCGGCGCGCGACTGGGGTCCCGCGAAGGTCGCCGCGGCGACGGGACTGGACGAGGATCTGATCAGGGAGTTCTACGAAGATTTCGCCGCGACGGACCGCACGTTTACGATCTATTCGCAAGGCGTCAATCAGTCCGCGGCGGGAACCGATAAGGTCAACGCCATCATCAACTGCCATCTCTTTACTGGCCGTCTCGGGCGACCGGGCGCGGGACCGTTCTCGGTCACGGGTCAGCCCAACGCGATGGGCGGACGCGAGGTTGGCGGCCTTTCCAACCAACTCGCTTGCCATATGGAGCTCGAAAACCCGCATCACCGCGAGATCGTGCGCCGCTTCTGGGGAGTCGACCGCGTGGCTGCGACGCCGGGGTTGAAGGCGGTCGAGCTTTTCGATGCAGTCGCCGACGGTCGAATCAAGGCGCTGTGGATCATCGGCACCAATCCCGTCGACAGCCTGCCCGAGGCGGACAAAGCGAAGCGCGCGCTCAAGCTCTGTCCCTTCGTCGTGGTCTCCGACGTGATGGCGCGGACGGACACAACCGCCCTCGCCCGCGTGCTGCTGCCGGCCCGGCCGTGGGGCGAAAAGGACGGCGTCGTCACCAATTCGGAGCGTCGCATCTCCCGTCAGCGCGCTTTACGGCCCGCCGCGGGCGAGGCCATGCCGGATTGGTGGATTTTGTGCGGGGTGGCGCGCGCGATGGGCGCGGAAGGGTTCGACTATGCCGGCCCCGCCGACGTGTTCGCCGAATATGCGGCGCTCTCCGGCCATCTCAACGGCGGCGAGCGGGATTTCGACATCTCCGCCTGTGGAGCCCTCGGCGCCGCCGCCTATGAACGATTGCAGCCATTCCAATGGCCCTGGCGCAAGGGCGATCCCTCTTCCGTGGCCCCAAAACGGTTCTTCGCCAACGGCGGCTACTTCACCCATGACGGCCGGGCGAACTTCGTCGCCACCCCCTATCGCGCGCCCCAAAGCCGTATAACCGCCAAAACCCCTTTTTTGTTCAACACCGGGCGTGTGCGCGACCAATGGCACACGATGACGCGCACCGGCGTCGCGCCGAAGCTTTCGCAGCATTTCGCCGAGCCTTTCGTCGAGGTTCATCCCGAAGACGCCGCGCGCGTCGGCGTCGAGCACGCAGGGCTGGCGCGCGTGTCTAATGGGCACGGCGCTGTCGTCCTGCGCGCGCTGGTCACGGAGCGTCAGCAAAAAGGCGTGCTGTTTGCGCCAATACATTGGACCGACCAGAACGCCTCCAGCGCGCGCGTCGATACGCTTGTGGCCGCGCATGTCGATCCGATCTCCGGTCAGCCCGACTCGAAGGCCTCCGCGGCGCGGATCGACCCCTGGCCCGCCGCGTGGTTCGCTTTCGCATTGGCGCGCGAGAGGCCGAAGGAGATCGCCGCCGACTATTGGGCGGTCGCGCGCACGAGCTTTGGCTGGCGCATCGAGTTCGCCGGCAAGCAGGAGCCAACCGATTGGGACGCCTTCGCATGCGCCTTTCTCGATCTCGACGAGGCGCGCGGAGCCGTGATCGCTCAGATGCACGATTCCCGCGCCGGCGCACACCGCTGGCTCGTCATGAAAGACAGTCGTCCAACAGGACTGCTTTTTGTCGCGCGTGAGCCTGTCCTCGCCTCCCGCGCCCTTCTTTGCGCCGAATTCGAGAAGTCAGAGCCTCGCGACGCCCGAGCGCTGCTCGCGGGCCGAGCGCCGGCGGGCGTCCTGGATCGCGGCCGCACGATCTGCGTTTGCCACGGTGTCGGCGCGAGGGAGATCGAAGCGGCCTTGGTTGCTCATGACGGGGCGGACGCCAACGCCATCGGCCAACTCACCAAGGCCGGAACCGGCTGCGGCTCCTGCCGCCCCGAAATCCAACGCATCGTGAAGGACCGGGCTGAGCGCGGGCCTGCGCGGCGATGCGCGCCGCTCGTTCACGCGCTCGAACCGGCGGAATGACGCCCCATCCCCGTCACCTCACCCCAAGGGAGTCTCCACGCATGAAATGCGAACGCTTCAAGAACGTTGGCCATTGGCCGACTCTGCTCGCGGCCTTTCTCTATTTCGACATCAGCTTCATGACTTGGGTTTCGCTAGGGCCGCTGATGATCTACATCGCCAAGGACATGCAACTTTCGGTCGAGGATAAGCTGTCGCTCGTCGCCATCCCGGTGCTCGGCGGCGCCTTCTTCCGAATGCCGCTCGGCCTGATCGCCGATGCGATCGGCGCCAAGATCACGGGGGTCATGGCGCAGATCGTCGTATTGTTCGCCGTCACCCTCGTTTATGTATTCGGGCTTTCCAATCCGCTGTCTATCTCGCTCTTCGGACTCTCGTTGGGCGTCGCCGGCGCGGCCTTCGCGGTCGCGCTGCCACAGGCGAGCCGCTGGTATCCGCCGCAATATCAAGGCGTCGTAATGGGCGTCGCAGGCGCCGGGAACATGGGCGTCGTGCTCGACACGCTGCTCGCGCCTTCGATCGCCGAAAATTGGGGCTGGCGCGCGGTTTACGGCCTATTGATGGTCATGATGGCGATCGTCTTGGCCGTCTATGCCGTCGCCGCGAAGGACGCGCCCGCGACGCGCGCCAGCAACCGCCCCGTCGAATACGGGCGGATTCTTCTCGACGGCGATAGCCGCTGGTTCATGTTCTTTTACTTCATCACCTTCGGCGGCTTCGTCGGACTGGCCTCCGCGCTGCCGCTCTATTTCACCGTCCAATATCACGCGACCGGCGTCGCCGCTGGCCTCGTCGTCGCGCTAATCGTGGCGCTCGGATCGGGTTTCCGCCCCATCGGCGGCTATATCGCCGACCGCATCGGCGGCATCAGGACGCTCTCCATTCTTTTCGGCGTCGTGTCGCTATGCTATTTCGGCGTGGCGGCGATGCCCGAGGGGCCGGCGCCCGCCGGCGCCGCCGGATGGACCCTCGCCCAGCTACCGCCGATCGCCTGGGCTGCGGTCGGCCTGTTCTCGGTCGGAGTGCTGAGCTTAGGCATGGGCAACGGAGCCGTGTTTCAGCTCTTGCCGCAGCGTTTCCGCAACGAGATCGGCGTAATGACCGGACTCGTCGGCGCAGCTGGCGGTTTCGGCGGCTTTCTCCTCGCAAAGACCTTGGCCTTCTCCAAGGGCGCGACCGGCGGCTTCCCGGCGGGCTTCTCATTTTTTGGTCTTCTTGCGCTCCTTGGGCTGCTCGGCCTGTTGTTCGTCAAATCACGCTGGCGCACGACCTGGGGCGCCGCCTCGGGAGCGCGCATCTAACGCGCCGGAAGAAACGCCCTGCTCGCCCGCTACGATTATAATCCGCCCATGGAAGTCGCCTTTCGCTCGGCGACGGGCGGGCGGCGGGATAATCAGGACTATGTGGCAACCTGCTCGGGTCGGTTCGGCCCCGGCGGGCGTCACGGAATCGTCGCCGTCGTGGCCAACGGCGTCGGGCCGCCACAAGGGCGGGCGCGAAGCCGCCGAGACGGCGGTGGGGACTTGCCTATTGCGCTCTACCCGAGACGCGCGGCGTCGCGCGCCCTCCGCGATTTGGCAAAGGTGACGCCAAAGACCGCAAGCTCCGCGTCAAGCGACGTCGCCAACACTCTGTATTCGTGGACATCGGCGCCGGCGCGCCGTTTTTGGGCTCGTTGATCGTGTGGCGCATCCGATATAAGATGGTGGAGATGGCTCCGCCATCGAACCCGTACCACAACGAGAGACTCCGGATGGACAAGAAGACAGTCGGCTTTGTGGGAGCAATTTCAGCTCTTGCGCCACTGGCCGCCGCCACGCCTGTCGTGGCCAAAGCCCTCGACGAGGTCATGAATCCTCGTTCCTATACGGAACTGCTTCAGCCTGTTCCCAATGCGGCGACTGTGCTGAAAGAAATGGAAGCGAAACAGAGGCCGCATCTTCGCGCAACGCAAATACAGTCCACGCCAGCGGCGCCGGACGGCACATCGAAGATCCAGACAGCCCAATATTATTACCAACCTAATTACGGCTACTACCACCCTCTTTGGGGCTACTCAAATCCCTATAACGGCGGATATGGTTACGGCAACGGTTATTATCGACGGCGATGGCATCATCATCACCACCATCATCACCATCACTGGCGTTAGTGATATATCCGCCAAGACGCGCCCGCCGCTTCGTCAACGAGCGCCGGCAAGGGATTATAGTCCCCCCGGCCTCGTCAGATCGGGCGCGCTTCCTCCCATAGCCGTTCGAGACGTTCCATCCCCTGGCCGCAGACGGCGTCAGCGCGCCCAACGGCTGATTTGATCAGGCTCATGCATCCACCGTGATTGCATGACGGAATGCCTAGAGCGCTTATCGACCATACGAAATCGTCTGGTCGATAAGAAATCGCTCCAGATTCAAAAAGTTGGAGCAAAATCTAACCGAAAAAGTCTATCAACTTTTTCGGATTTTGCTCTAGAGTTTAGCAGAGCTCAATAAGGCCCGAATCCATAGGGGGAGCCGTAATAAGGCCCACCGTAATAAGGCGGGCTGGCCACGGCGGCTCCGACGAGTGCGCCTCCGACGACGCCCGCGGCAACGCCTGTCGCGACGGCGGCGGCGGCCTGGTTCGATTGTTGCTGGCTCTGCTGGTAGTTCGCATTCACGCACCGGGCGTAACGGTGCGTCCCCGGCCTCAGTCCCGCGGACTGACAAACATATTGGGCGCTCGCCAGCGAATCCTGAGTCGATTGGCATCCTGTCAGAGCAATGGCCGCCCCTGCGAAAATCAAAGCCTTGGCAATCGGACGCATGAGGAAATCCTTTTCGTTCCCGCTTCGAGGATTACAGACCGTTCCTTCGATGCCGAGTATCGTGACTCAATCGGGTTCTGGCAACGCCAAAATCTCGAGATTGAGCTAATAAGGTTTACCCCGGATCAGAGAAGCCGAGAAATCCGATTGCTCGACTTTAAGAATTCGATTCGACTTCCACCATGAAGCGCGCCGGCGTCTTTTTGTGAAGCGGCACGCGGCTTGACCCCGGATCGACGTCGAACGTTGACCTCTCTCCATAGGGCTCAACTATATGCACTGCCGAGATAAATGCCGCTCTGTGCGGGGCTAGCGTTGGACATCGAAAAGAGTCAATATTGAGAGTCGAAAAAGCCCCGCGTAATGCCGGCCTCACCGGCGTTATCGGCAAAGTCTGCGGATTCAGGGAATGCGTGGCTGGGGCGGGAGGATTCGAACCTCCGTATGGCGGAATCAAAATCCGCTGCCTT
Organism: Methylocystis sp. KS32; assembly: GCA_002862095.1. GTDB lineage: Bacteria > Pseudomonadota > Alphaproteobacteria > Rhizobiales > Beijerinckiaceae > Methylocystis. The sequence continues at coordinate 538,686 of PHSQ01000002.1, forward strand.
ACCACTTGGCGACGCCCCAATAGCTCCGAGTCGTGAAGCACGGCGCTACCCTTAATGCGAGCGGGGCCGCTCCGCAACACCCATCTGCCCCGAGCGGATCAGGAGCCGCCGGCTCACGCCCCCCGGCAAAAATCCCACGCGTGCAGAGGCGTATAGCGTGCGAATTTTTTTGCATAGTGGCGATCCATCCGGCTCAGCACATCGCTCAAAAAAACCACCCCCTCGGCCAGATACGGTCCTTTGTTCAGCATGACGCAATCCGCTCCCCGAGCCATCGCCGCGTCGGTCGTCTCGGCGCGACTCGCCACGCCCTCGCGGACGAAATTATCCAGAACCTGCGTCGCCCAGATGACGGGGATATGAGCGGCTTCACAAAGCCAAAGAATCTCCTCCTGAATTTCGGATAGCCGCGCGAAGCCCAGCTCCACGGCGAGATCGCCGCGCGCGATCATCACGCCGGTGGGATTGTGGAGCGCCGATTGAAAAACGAGCCTCGGCAAATTGCGCAATGCCAGAGGCGTTTCGATTTTCAGAATAATCGCCTGTGACGCCAGCTCCTTGCGCCGCGCCGCAAGATGATCCTGAAGCAACTCGATATCGGAAGGATGTTGAACGAAAGAGAAGCCTATCAGATCGGCGTTGAGCGCGACGAAATCGAGATCGACGAAATCCTTAGACGTCAATGGAGCCAGATTCAATTCCGTGGTTGGAAAGTTCAATCCCTTTTCCAGCTTCAACCGCTCGCCCTTAGCCCGAGCGCTGAACACTTCGAGTTCCACCTGTCCTTTCGCTTTCGCGACCACGCGCGTTCCGATTTTCCCGTCGTTAATCCAAACTTCGGCGCCGGGTTCGAGCTGCTCGACGATTTGCGGGAAGTTCGGCGCGATACAAATTGGCCCCCTGGCCGCGGGATCGACTTTCTCGGCGAGCAGAAAACGGTCGCCCCGATGCGCGCGGAATTTTTCGGGGGTCCTGAGCGCGGCGATGCGGCATTTTGGCCCGGCTATATCCATCAACACGCGACAGGAACGCAGCAATTTCCGTTCGGCCGCGCGAATATGCGCGATCATTTTCGCCCAGGCGCCGGCGTTGTCGTGAGCGCAATTGATGCGGGCGCAATCCATTCCCGAAAGAAGGAGACGCTCCACCAACTCGGGATTGGTCGCGGCCTCGGTCGGCAATGTGGCCATCACGCGCGCGTGAGGCGCCCCTTCCCTGCGCGGCCCAAACAATATGTCGCAGGATTCGCGGAGCGCCGTCTCTCCGGCCAGCATGAGCTCGCTAGGAGGATAAGGAGCGTCGAGGTCTCCGCAAAGCCTGCTCAGCGTCGCAATCAAGGCGTCCAACGCCGTGAGAGTCCTGGCCTCGCTGCGCCCTAAGGACGACAATCCATAGGTCGCCAGCCTGCGCTGGACATCGCAGAGGTCGTGGCGCCGCAGCGCGAGATAGTCCGAGAGATTACCCATGTCGGCGAGAGCGGCCCCATTGTCGGCCGATACGCCCCAGTTCGACCGCAACGCCTCGCCGTCCCGCGCGACCGTTTCGCGCAACTGGCTCAATTGACCAAGGAGATCGCGCAAATCCGGCAGGGACCTGTCCATTGCAATTCCGCCATGCATGCCGAGACTTCCGCTTTGACGGCAACCCAATAACCGCCGTTCGTAGGATGGGTGTCCTCCAGCAATGTGACAGGCGTGTTACAAGAAATCGGGCGCGGCTTTCCGCCGCGAAAGATCAGACCTCGATCGCGCCAGCGGAGCTTGCGGCGCGACGCAGTTCCTCGATATTTGTCGCATAATGGGCGCTATCCCCGCCGCGAAAAACCGCCGATCCGGCCACCAATGTGTCCGCTCCCGCCTCGACGATGCTGGCGATGGTCTGGATCGAGACCCCGCCGTCGACCTGCAAACGAATTGGGCGCCGCCCTATTTTTTCGCGGATGGCGCGAATTTTGTTGAGTTGCGAGACGATGAAACTTTGCCCCCCGAAGCCTGGGTTCACGCTCATCGCCAGGATGAGATCCACTTCGTCCAGCACATAGTCGATGACGTTCTCCGGAGTGGCCGGATTAAGCGAGACGCCGGCTTTTTTGCCCAAGGCGCGGATCGTTTGTAATGAGCGGTGAAGATGGGGACCCGCCTCGGCGTGGACGGTGATGATGTCCGCCCCGGCTTCGGCGAAGCTGGCGATGTAAGGATCGACCGGCTCGACCATCAAATGGACGTCGAATGGCAAAGCGGAATGCGAACGCAACGCTTTCACCACGCCCGGCCCGAAGGTGATGTTCGGCACGAAATGGCCGTCCATGACGTCGAGATGAATCCAGTCCGCGCCGGCGGCCGCGACATCGCGCACTTCCTGCCCGAGCTTGGAGAAATCGGCGGAAAGGATGGAGGGCGCGATGACGAGCGTATTATCCAAAACCAGCTCCGGCTTAGAGCGCTTATCGACCAGACGAAATCGTCTGGTCGATAAGGAATCGCTCCAGATTTAAAAAGCTGGAGCAAAATCTAATCGAAAAAGCCGATCAACTTTTTCGGATTTTGCTCTAGCCGCGCCGCGGTCCATGAGACCGCGGAATCGCGCGTTTCTCACTTGCCCGCGATGCGCGGATCGAGCTTGCCCGAAGCATAGCGCTTCGCCATTTCCGCAAGCGGGATCGGCTTGATTTTAAACGCCTGCCCGGCCGTGTTGAACTCTTCGTAACGCTGCTTGCAGACCTTGACCATCGCCTCTTGCGCGGGCTTGAGATATTTGCGCGGGTCGAACTCGCCCTTGTTTTTGCCGAGCGTCGCCCGTATCGCCGCCGTCATGGCGATACGGCAATCCGTGTCGATGTTGATTTTCCGCACGCCAAATTTAATGCCACGTTGAATCTCCGCAACCGGCACGCCCCAGGTCTGCGGCATCTCGCCGCCGGCGGCGTTGAAGGCGTCCTGCAACTCCTGCGGCACCGACGACGAGCCATGCATGACGAGATGCGTGTTGGGCAGGCGGCGGTGAATTTCCTCGACGACATTCATCGCCAGGATCGCGCCATCGGGCTTGCGCGTGAATTTATAGGCGCCGTGGGACGTGCCCATCGCGATGGCGAGGGCGTCGACCTTCGTCTTGGCGACGAAATCAACCGCCTGCGTGGGGTCAGTCAACAATTGGTCGTGGCCGAGCTTGCCCTCGGCGCCGTGCCCGTCCTCTTTCTCGCCCTCTCCTGTCTCGAGAGAACCGAGCACGCCCAGTTCTCCCTCGACCGAGGCGCCGACCCAATGGGCGAAATCGACCACCCTTCTCGTGACCGCCACATTGTAGTCATAGCTCGCCGGAGTCTTGCCGTCGGCTTCGAGCGAACCGTCCATCATCACCGAGGAAAAGCCGAAACGGATGGCGCTGGCGCAAGTCGCTTCACTGTTGCCGTGGTCCTGATGCATCACGATCGGAATATCGGGATACATGATGACCAAGGCTTCGATCATCTTGGCGAGCATGACGTCGTTGGCGTAGGAGCGAGCGCCGCGGCTGGCCTGAATGATGACCGGCGCGTCGACCGAAGAGGCCGCTTCGAGAACCGCGAGCCCCTGCTCCATGTTGTTGATGTTGAAAGCAGGCACGCCGTAGTCGTGTTCGGCGGCGTGATCGAGCAATTGTCGCAATGTAACAAGCGCCATGATTCCCTCGTCCTTTTCCGTTCGGCCCGTTCTTAAAGTAGCGCGGCCGCCGTCTGCGCCACAGTCTGCGGCGTTATGTTGAAATGCTCGTAAAGCGCGTCCGCCGCTCCGCTCGCTCCAAAGCCGGTCATGCCGACGAAGGCGCCATTGTCGCCGAGCCAGCGCTCCCAACCGAATTGGACCGCGGCCTCCACGCCGACACGCGGCGCCGAGCCCAGCACCGAGGAGCGATATTCCGGCGATTGAGCCGCGAAAAGCTCGAAACTCGGCATTGAGACGACCGCCGCGCGCTTGCCCAGCAACTCCAGCAATTTAGCTGCCTCCAGGGCGATCGACACCTCGGAGCCGGTGGCCAGCAAAGTGACGTCGCGCCCGGCGTCCGGCTCGCGCAGGACATAGGCGCCGCGCGCGGAAAGATTCTCGGACACCGGCCGGTCGAGCGTGGGAAGGTTCTGGCGCGAAAGGCTGAGCGCCGAAGGCGTCGCCTTCGCCGCAAGGGCGAGTTCCCAGCATTCCGCGATTTCGATCGCATCGGCGGGACGGAACACATTGAGATTGGGCATGGCCCGCAGGCTGGCCAGATGCTCGACCGGCTGATGGGTGGGGCCGTCCTCGCCAAGCCCTATGGAATCGTGGGTGAACACGTAGATCACCCGCAATTTCATCAGCGCCGCGAGCCGGATGGCGGCGCGCGCATAATCGGAAAACACCAGGAATGTGCCGCCATAGGGGACGAAACCGCCATGCAGGGCGATGCCGTTCATCGCGGCCGCCATGCCGAACTCGCGCACGCCGTAATGGACATAGCGACCGCTGAAATTCTCGCGCGTCACCGAACCCATGCCTTTGGTGATGGTGTAGTTCGAATGGGTCAGATCGGCCGAACCGCCGATGGTCGCGCGGGTGGCGCCATTGATGACGCCAAGCGTCATCTCCGAGGATTTGCGTGTCGCGACCTTCGGCTTGTCGCGCGCGAGCTCCTCCCGGAAAGCCTTGAGAGCCGCCGCCGTGTCACTGGCGACGTCGCCCCGCATGAAATGCTCGAAATCCGCGCGTTTCGTGGAGGCTTCGAGGCGTTGCTCCCAGGCGGCGCGGGCAGGCGCCCCGCGCTGGCCGGCCCTGCGCCACTCCGCCAATATTTTAGCAGGGATTTCGAAGGGCTGGCTGCCCCAGCCGAGCGCCGCCCGCGCGGCGGCGACTTCATCCGGCCCAAGCGGCGCGCCGTGGGCGCTCTCCTTGCCCTGCTTGTTTGGAGCGCCAAAGCCGATGATCGTCTTGCAGGCGATCATGGAGGGGCGTGGGTCCGCCTTGGCCGCCGCGATCGCCTCGGCTATCCGCGCGAAATCATGGCCGTCGATTTTCTGGACATGCCATCCCGAAGCGGCGAAACGCGCCCCCTGGTCGGTGGAGGTGGCGAGGCTGGTCGGGCCGTCGATGGATATTTCATTGTCGTCCCAGAAAAGGATCAATTTGCCGAGCCGCAAATGTCCGGCAAGATCGATGGCTTCGTGGCTCACTCCCTCCATCAGGCAACCGTCGCCGGCGATGACGTAAGTGAAATGGTCCACGAGATCGTCGCTAAAACGCGCGGCTTGCAGGCGCTCCGCCAAGGCCATGCCGACCGCCGTTGCGAGCCCCTGCCCCAACGGCCCCGTCGTGGTCTCGACGCCGGGCGCATGACCATATTCGGGATGGCCGGCCGTTTTAGAGCCGAGTTGCCGGAAGTTCTTCAAATCCTCGAGATCGAGCCCCGGATAGCCGACGAGGTAGCCCAGAGCGTAAAGCAGCATCGAGCCATGTCCGGCCGAAAGCACAAAACGGTCGCGATCGGGCCAATGAGGCTCCGCCGCGTCGAACTTCAAAAAAGCGCGAAACAGGACGCTTGCGACATCCGCCATGCCCATAGGCATCCCGGGATGGCCGGACTTGCATCTCTCCACCGCGTCCATCGCCAGGGCGCGAACGGCGTTGGCGTCTTCCCGGCTGGTTTCCACAGACTGACTGGACATCGATACTTCCTTAACTGACGCTCTTGCGGCGCGTTACCAGATCGAGAATCCTCGGCGTCAGAACGAGCTGCATCGCGAGGTCGAGCTTGTTTCCGGGAATGACGATCGAATTGGCGCGAGACATCCAACTGCCGGCGATCATCGTCACGAGATAGGGAAAGTCCACCCCTCGCGGGTCGCGGAAGCGGATCACCACGATGGATTCGTCCGGCGTGGGTATCGAACGGGCGACGAAGGGATTGGAGGTGTCGACCGTCGGCGCGCGCTGAAAATTAATGTCCGTTTCCGAAAACTGCGGGCAGATGTAATACACATAGTCGTGCATGCGACGCAGAATCGTCTCGGTCACGGCCTCGGTGGTGTATCCGCGCGACTGCCGGTCCCGCAGCAGCTTTTGGGTCCACTCGAGGTTAATGACGGGCACGACGCCGATCTTGAGGTCGGCGTGGCGCGCGACATTCACTTCGTCGGTGACGACAGCCCCGTGAAGCCCTTCGTAGAACAGCAGATCGGTATTGGGCGGCAACTCTTCCCAGGGCGTGAAAGTGCCCGGAGGCGCGCCATAAATCGCCGCCTCGTTCTCATCGTGGACATAATGGCGACAACGACCCGAACCCGTCTCGCCATATTCCCGAAACATTCCCTCCAGATCGGAAAGGAGATTGGCCTCGGGACCAAAATGACTGAAGTGATAATTGTTCCGGGCCTGCGCCTCCTGCATCGCGTGCTTCATTTCGTCCCGGTCGTAGCGATGGAAGGAGTCGCCCTCCACGTAGGCGACTTCGATGCGTTCGCGGCGAAAAATCTGCTCGAATGTCGCCTTGACCGAACTCGTGCCTGCTCCCGACGAGCCGGTGATGGAAATGATGGGGTGCTTGGCTGACATGGCGCGGCTATCGCATGACTGTTGACGTTTGTCTCGAACGATGAATTTTCGGCGCCTCTGTCCGGCTTCGTGGCGATCGTCGCGGCCGCCAAAGCGCGCCAAGGGCGAAGCCATGACGGAGGCCAAGGCGCGCGGTTGTCGCACGCCGCCGCCACACCGCGCAAGCGCGCTATTGCGGCGGCAGCATGGCGCGGATCGAGCGGCGAAGGGGCGGATGGATCGCGACCGGCGGTTCGCGAGGGGCGAAGGCCGGAATTGCGGCCCGCACGCGGGGGGATGACGGGCATAGGCGCCAGGACGAGGCTCCGAGGGGATATTGGACCTGCAATTTTCGTTTTCCGGCCTGTCAGGGCGACAGTCCACTCCAAGCTCGGGGGAAAGGCTTTCAATTGAAAAACGGCGACCGCCCAAGCGGCGTCATCGCCGCCCCAGCGTCCCATTCGACACGAAATGGCCCAGTGAAACGAGCCACGTTCACGCCGGGCGGAAGACCTTGGTCTGCAACCGCTGATTGATCACCCAACGGGTGAAGCCGAGAGAGCGCGAGATTAAGCGTCATGACGCTGATAATGCATGATTCTGACCAACCCAAAAACGCGCCAAACGCCGAAAGTGGGCTTAAAGGACCGTCACCGCGATTCCATTATTGCGAGGAGGCGAAGCCGACAAAGCAATCCAGAGGGTTGCCCCCGCCCTGGATTGCTTCGCTGCGCTCGCAATGACGGCAAGGCTCCGCTCGTCATTGCGAGTTACCGCCGGCGAGTTACCGCCGGCGAGTTATCGCCGGCGAGTTACCGCGACAGCCCACTCTATTGTCCTGCGGGTGAGGCTCGCAATTATGTGGACCGCCACCATAATTCGCTCCGCGATGGTCTGCCAACAGCTTAAATTTTATCGTTCAATTAAATATTTTGGTCAGACGTTTACTTTAGATAGTCTTGCATCTGATTAGCACTTTTGTAACCTAGTTTACGCTGCTGGCGCTTGTGCGGCGTCCGTAACGAGCATCTCGCGTGAGGAGCTAACTATGAACCGCCTATCTAAATCTGCGCCGATTATCGGATCGAACCAGAGTTTTAGCGTGATCTTAAAAATAATGCTGCAAGAGCTTGGATTAAACTATGTTTTTGCAACATGCGATTCGGAGCCCGGATGGAGTCAGCTAAATCTCATGCAGTTTGATGTTGTCTTGAGTAATTGGCGCAAGGAGCCCATAAATGAGCTCCAATTTTTGGAGCATGCACGCTCAATTACACAACTTTATGTAACACTCTTTGTGTATATATCAGCAGATCTCCCCCCTATTTTAAAACAAGCCGCGGCCAATGGGAAAGCCACAAGCCTTCTGGTGAAACCCGTTGATTGGCGACGATTGCATGAAACGGTCGAGGCTGCCTTTGGCGTGTCCTCTGTCGTCTGCGGCAATGTTTTCGAATTTCTTAGCTTAAAAGGCTTGCTCGATGGTCGCGCTTTCAGGAGCGCCCATCCCCGACAGAATTTTGGTCGATAAATTCGACTGAAAACTTTGACGCCTCCCAACCGTAAAATTCGCTGAAGTCGGTTCACCGTGCTGTTGCGGCGCAGCAACCGCCCAACTCAACCTGCTTGATGGTCCCATGAAACAGTCTGTCACGAGAGAGCTTTACGCCTATTGGACGCGCACGAGGGGAGAGCGTTCAGCGCCTGACCACTCGGACATCGATCCGCTCGCGATCAGAGAACTGCTGGCGGACGTGTTCATCATTGAAGTCGACCCACAACGCGCGTATCCGATTGCGTCATGCGGCACTCGCCTGAACGCGCTCTGGCTGAGCGAACAACGGGGGAAGTCTTTTCTCGAGCTCTGGCAAGAGAGCGACCGACGCCATGTGGCGGCAACTCTCCTCGCCGTCGTCGACGAGACCACGCCCCTTGTGATTGGCGCAGCCAGCCATGCGCCCGATCTCCGGCCGCTCGGACTTGAGTTATTGCTACTGCCGCTGCGACGCTTCGGCAACACGCATTCGCGACTGCTCTGCTCGCTCGCGCCAACTCACGAACCGCTCTGGTTTGGTCGGGTGCCCGTGAAAGCATTAGGAATTTGCTCAATGCGCGTGATTCGTGAAAGCGCCAGCGCTGTCGCCAACCATTCAGTTCCACGAAACGCTGCGCCTGCGACTCGAGGAGCCCGAAAAGGACCAACCCTCGTCGTATATATGGGAGGAAAATCCCAGTCGGATTCAACCAACCACAGGAGTAGCGGCCAGGATGGCTAACGGCAGGTCAGGATGACAGGTTACTGGACGGCATCCTATTGAATCGCGGGGAATTACGTCGCCAGTCCGCTTAATGGAAAGCCTCGCCCGCGCTTTTTTGTCATAGCCCCTCGCATCTTACGCAAGCTCCGCCCAAGGCCGAACCGGCCGCCGGGTCCGGTCCCGCTGGCGAATGGAGGGTTACGGCGACCGTCCACTCTGTCGCCCCGCGGGAGAAGTTTGCAATTCTGTCGACTGTCCCCGTAAAGCGCTTTCCGACCAGACGGAATCGTCTGGTAGATTAAGAAATCGCTCCAAATTCAAAAAGCTGGAGCAAAATCTAATCGAAAAAGTCTATCAACTTTTTCGTATTTTGCTCTGGTTGGATGGAGGGCGGCGCCGGTCAGCCGAATTTATTGTTCTTCGGGAAGCCTCTCGGCGGCAGGCGTCCGGCCTCGGCTCTGTGGCCCATCCATTCCTTCAATTCGGCTTTCCCAACATTGAACACGCGCCCGGAGGAATCGGTCCAACTCAGCCCTCCGGCGAGGGCGAAAACCCTGGCGTCGGCGACGCCGCCATCCTTGTAGCGCTGCATCCGCACCCCTTTGCCGCGCGCCATGCGCGGCGCTTCCTCTAGCGGAAACACCAGCAGCTTGCGGTTTTCGCCGATGATCGCCACATGATCTCCCTCGGCCGCCGCGACGATTTTCAGCCGCGCCGGCGCGTCGAGGTTAAGGGCGGCCCGGCCCTTTCGGGTGGTCGCGACGAGATCGTCCTCGCCGGCGACAAAGCCGCGTCCATCGTCGCCGACAAGCAGCAGCGAGGCGCCGGGCGTATGCGCCATCACCCGCACCAGGCTCGCGTCATCGTCGATATCGGCCAGCAACCTGATCGGCTCGCCATGCCCGCGCCCTCCCGGAAGCTTGGCGGCGTCGAGAGTGAAGACCTTGCCATTGGAGGCGAAAGCGAGAATTTTCGAGGTGGTCTGGGCGAAAAACGCGGTCAGCAAGGCGTCGTCGCCCTTATAGGCCAACCCCGAAACATCGGGGGCGTGTCCCTTGAGGGAGCGAATCCAGCCCTTTTGCGAAACGACCACGGTGATCGGTTCGCGCTCGATCATCGCCTCGGTCAGATCGACGTCGGCGGGGGCGGGAGCATCCTCGAAGGTGGTGCGCCTGCGGCCTAGCGCCGTCTGCGGCCCGAAGGTCTTTTTTAGCTCGCGTATCTGACCCGTGATGGCGCGCCACTGCTTCGACTCGTCGCCAAGCAAGGCTTCGACCTCGGCGCGCTCCGTCACCAGTTGGGCGTGCTCCTTGCGCAGCTCCATTTCCTCGAGTTTTCTCAGGGCGCGCAAACGGGTGTCGAGGATGTAGTCGGTCTGAAGGTCCGTCAGGTCAAAGGCGGCTTTCAAGGCGCTCTTGGCGTCGTCTTCCTCGCGGATGATGCGGATCACCTCGTCGAGATTGAGGAAGACGACGATCATGCCCTCGAGTTGCTCGAGCCGCCGCAATATCGCCGCCAGCCGATGGCGCGACCGGCGCAGCAGCACCTCGCGCCGGTGATCGAGCCATTGCCGCAGCGCCTCGTCCAGGGACACGACGCGGGGCGTCACGCCCCCGACCAGCACGTTCATGTTGACGGAGAAGCGGGTCTCCAGTTCGGAGAGTTTGAACACCGTCTCCATCATCAGAGCCGGGTCCACGTTTCTCGCCCGAGGCTCCAGAACGATACGAACGTCCTCGGCGGATTCGTCGCGAACGTCGGCGACCAAAGGCAGTTTCCGCTCCATGACGAGTTCGGCCAGCCGCTCGATCAGGCGCGACTTCTGCACCCCGTATGGAATTTCGGTCACGACCGCGACCCAGCCCCCCCGCGGCAATTCTTCCTTGATCCAGCGGGCGCGCAGCCGAAAAGAACCCCGGCCCGTGCGATAGGTCTCGACGATGTCTTCCCGCTTATCGACCACGACCCCGCCGGTCGGAAAATCCGGCCCCTGAACGAAAGTCAGCAATTGTTCCGCCGTCGCGTCGCGGTGCGCGATCAAATAAAGCGCCGCGTCGCACAGCTCCGCCAGATTGTGCGGCGGCGCCGAGGTGGCCATGCCGACCGCGATCCCCTGCGAGCCATTGGCCAGCAGATTGGGCAGCGCGGCGGGAATGACGACGGGCTCTTTTTCCTCGCCCGAATAATTGGGCTTGAAATCGATCGCGTCGTCCTCGATCCCCTCGAGCAAAAGCCGGGCTACGGCGGTCATTCGCGCTTCTGTGTAGCGATAGGCCGCCGCCGAATCGCCGTCGATATTGCCAAAATTGCCCTGGCCGTCGACCAGCGGATAGCGTGACGAAAAATCCTGCGCGAGCCGCACCAGCGCGTCGTAGATGGCCTGATCGCCATGAGGATGGAACGAACCCATCACGTCGCCGACGATCTTCGCGCATTTTTTGAAGGCCGAGGCGGGATCGAGACGCAGCACGTGCATCCCGTATAAAATCCGCCGATGCACCGGCTTCAAGCCATCGCGAGAATCCGGCAAAGCGCGATCGGTGATCGTCGAGAGGGCGTAGCGCAGATAGCGCTCCTCCAGCGCCTTCCGCAGCTCGACGGGCGCCACGGACTTGTCTTCGCCCGAGCCGCCGCCAAATCCAGCGCCTTTTTGCGCCATATCGCCAATCTCCCTATCAAACGAGTCGCGGGCCAATCCGCTCCCCGGCTCCAACCGCCCGGCAGCGCTGAGTTTTCGTCAAAACGGAGGCGTTCGGCTCCGCCTTTGCGCGAGAATTCCGGAGCGATTCGGTCCGCCGACGGGTTCGCTGCTTTTATGAAGGTCAAGGAGGCCGACGCAAGTTTCGCGGATGGAGACGAGAGCCAACCGTTAAGCAATTCCTCATACAATGTTTTTGTTTTTTTAGAGATTTTTGCGATAAATTTTGCTTGTGAACCCCGCGCCCAGTCGCCTAAAACTCGGCTACGCCGCGCCCTGGAGCGCTTTCCGACCAGACGGAATCGTCTGGTCGATAAGAAATCGCTCCAGATTCAAAAGCTGGAGCAAAATATAGTCGAAAAAGTCTATCAACTTTTTCGGATTTTACCCTGGGGGCGCGTTTCGCGCTTTCTGCAAATAGAGTCGCACGAAATGAAATATGGGCTTCCCGCAATGATATTCGCCTTTGTCTCCTGCGCCGATTGCGCGGCCGCGCTCGACGCGTCGCTGGCCTCGGCGGAGGCCCGCCAGACCGTGCGGGGAGACGCAAATCAAAATTCCGAATCGACCCGCAATGTGGCCGCGAGCGTCTCCTGCCGGGAAGTGGACGTTGCTCTGGACGAAGGCTACGGCGTCAGCCGCCACGAAACGCGTTATGAATGCGAAACGCGCGCTCACTGACGTGAAACGCTGGTTTCGGCCTCCTCTTTCTAACAAGGATCGCCGCCCGCGCGGTCTGCTTGGACGCGCAAACTAGCCGCCCGAGGACGAAAAATCATTCGGATGGGAATCCCGCGGTCAGCGCGCGCCTCGATTTATCGATCAGGAGGCGCTTTGGTCGACAACGCCAACTCCCTCGCGCTCGACCCACGAAAATTTTGAGCTTTTATAATGGTTTTAATGGTGGGCGCGACAGGGATTGAACCTGTGACCCCTTCGATGTCAACGAAGTGCTCTCCCGCTGAGCTACGCGCCCGAGCGCCTTGCCGGCGTCTCGTGTGAAGGGGCGTATAATGGCTCCCAGTTCGTTGCGCAAGCGTTTTTAGCCCCGACGCGCCCTGCGAAAAAAAAGCGTCCGTCCAAGAACGGTTTGCGAACGCCTTTCGTTAAAGAAGATTTAAAAAAGCGTCTTTAAGGCGCCAAAAAACGCCAGCCCCCGGCCAAAACTTGAGCTTGCTGGCCGCAATAATTGTGTCACACTAGACAGGCCGGAAAGGACAAGTCCGGTCTAGCAGGGAGGTTCCTGATGTCCTTACAGAGCCATATCGTTGAGCTTCGGCGTCGCCATGAGGCGCTAGAGAAGGAAATCGAGAGGGAACAACTTCATCCGCGCACCGACGAACAAAAATTGCACGAATTGAAGCGAAAGAAGCTCCACATAAAAGATGAGCTTTCCAAGTTAAAGCAACCCGAAACGCTGCATTGATTTCCACCCGGACGCGGAATCATATCCGCGGAACTTAGAGCGCTTTCCGACCAGACGGAATCGTCTGGTAGATTAAGAAATCGCTCCAGTTTCAAAAAGCGGGAGCAAAATCCAATCGAAAAAGTCTATCAACTTTTTCGGATTTTGCTCCAGAGCGCTTTCCGCGAAAAGCGGATATGCCCATGCGATCGGAATTCGCTCCAGCCCGTTGATTTTGAGCGAATTCTTATCGTTCGAACGGAAAGCGCTCCAAGAATGCCGCGCCGCGGCTATAATTTCGATTCCAACCTCGGCGCGACCCAGGGCGGGGAGAAATCTCCGCCTTTCGGTTTTTTGGCGCCCGCCAAACCACTCTCGCCACCGGCTATTGGCGCGCGAAGCGCCTGCGGTCTCTGGTCTAATCCAGGCTTTGCTTCATGCCCCTATCCGAGCGCTATCGCGCCGAAACTCTGCACGGTTCCCTTGGCGAGGGTTTTTTCGACGAAGTCGAGCCTGCGGTCTTCCCCCAACACATTCTGCGTTTCCGCGACCAACGCTGGGCCGCGCGGGTGGGGCTCGACAGGCTGACCGACGAGGAATGGATCGCTCACTTCGGCGAATTCGAGCCCCTGCCCGGCTCCTTCTCCAAACCTCTCGCGCTTCGCTATCATGGCCATCAATTCCAAACCTACAATTCGGATCTAGGAGACGGGCGAGGTTTTCTCTTCGCCCAACTGCGGGATTTGACGGATGGGCGGCTGCTCGATCTCGGCTCCAAAGGCAGCGGACAAACGCCCTGGTCGCGGCGCGGCGACGGTCGCCTGACGTTGAAGGGCGGCGTTCGCGAGATTCTGGCCACACAGATGCTCGAGGCCATCGGAGTGGACACGTCCAAGAGCTTCAGCCTGATCGAGACCGGCGAGCAACTCATTCGCGCCGACGAGCCCTCGCCGACGCGATCGAGCGTCCTGGTGCGGCTCTCCCACTCGCACATCCGTATCGGGACCTTTCAGCGACTGGCCTATCTCAACGACAAGCCCGCCATCGAGCGGCTCCTCGATTACTGCATAACCCATTATTTTCCCGGGATCGTCGCGGAGCCCGCCGAGCGTCGCGCGGTTTCGTTCCTACAGACGGTTACGGCGCGCGTCGCCCGCCTTGCCGCGAGCTACATGGCGGCGGGGTTCGTCCACGGCGTGCTCAATTCCGACAATATCAATATTACCGGTGAGAGTTTCGACTATGGCCCCTGGCGCTTCGCGAGCCGCTGGGACGTCCGTTTCACCGCCGCTTATTTCGACCAAACAGGGCTTTACGCCTTCGGGCGGCAAGCTGGCGCAATCGGTTGGAATCTGGCTCGGCTCGCGGAATGCCTGCTGCCGATGACCGGACTGGCGCCGGCTCAAGCAGCCATCGACGCCTTTCCAGGCCTCGCCCGCGCGGCGTTTCACGACATTCTGGCGCGGCGCCTGGGGCTTGCTTCGCAAGGCGCGGATCGCGACGCCAACCTAGCGTCGGCCTTCACCAATTTTCTGATCGCGTCGCAAGCGCCGCTGGAACAGGCCATCTTCGATTGGCGAGGAGGTCTCGCGAGCGAACCGCGCGCGCGGAGCGGTCCGGCGGCGTCCTATTATGAAACAGCCGAGTTCTTGCAATTCCGCGAGGCATTGGAGGGCTACGCGCCGAGCGAGACCCCCCGGCTTGACCACCCCTATTTTTCGCGCTCCGAACCCTGCGCCATGCTCATCGACGAGGTGGAGGCGATATGGAGCGCCATAGCCGAACGCGACGATTGGACAATCTTTAACCAGAAACTCGAACGCATCGCGGAAATGCGCGACGCCTATAGCCAGGATTGAGCCGGCGCCAATGATTCGGTCTTGCTGGCGAAGCCTCTCGAACGCAATAATGAGACTAACGATTCCTTTTAATTGACGCGCAATCGCTTGGCGCAAGCGATTGCGCAGGCGACAATTGATGAACGACAATCGGGACGAAGCCGAAAACGCCGCGCTGCGCGCCGAGTTGGAGCATCTCCGCCTCGAACACCATGACTTGCAGGCGGCGATCGACGCGCTGCTGGCGGTCGGAGGGGCGGACCAACTTCAAATCCAGCGGCTGAAAAAACGCAAGCTCTTGCTGCGCGACCGCCTCCAACGCCTCGAAGACGAAATCACCCCGGACATTATCGCCTGAGCCCCGAGATCGGAAAGGCGGGGCGACTCCCGAGGCTGTTGCGCCAGAACGGGATGGCGCGATGATTGAAGCGGTGGCGCTGGAACGTCTGCATCGGCTCGTTTTGAAACGAGCGCCAGACGTTGGATCAGCAAGAGAGGGTATCTCCATGCCGCGCTTCGCCATTTCCATCAACCATTCCTACAGCTCCAGCCAAGCGAATTTCCGCGCGCATCGCAATGTGCGCGGCCTTCAAAATGTGGAGGCGCTGCTTGCAACGACCCACGACGCCGCGTCTTACACGATATTCTCTCCCCGACTGCTGAAATGGATCGGCCTCCTGACGGGCCTCGCTGCCATCAGCCTGATTGGCGCTCTCTGGCGCCTGTCCCATTTCACCCATTAAGGGCGGCGGCGGGCCGAATTAGCCGAATAAGGCAAGCCGCGCCCGCGGGGAATCGCGGCTTGCATGAGGCAGCCGCTTCGGCTATGGCGCACACTCTCAATTTCCCAGCCTGCCGGAAACGCCGTGACGAAGTCCGCAAAGCCAGTCGCTGTCATCATGGGATCGCAATCCGATTGGGCGACAATGCGCCACTGCGCGGAGACGCTTGACGCCCTCGGCATTGGCCACCAGGCTCGCATCGTTTCGGCGCACCGCACCCCCGATCGCCTGGTCGCATTCGCGAAAGGCGCGGAGAGCGAAGGCTTCGAGATCATCATCGCCGGCGCTGGAGGCGCGGCGCATCTGCCAGGGATGACCGCCGCCATGACCGCCTTGCCCGTGCTCGGCGTGCCAGTGGAGTCCGCGGCTTTGTCTGGAATGGATTCGCTGCTTTCTATTGTGCAAATGCCGGGAGGCGTCCCCGTCGGCGCCCTCGCCATCGGTAAGGCCGGCGCAATCAACGCCGCGCTTCTGGCGGCCGCGATTCTGGCCGGACACGACTCCGACCTAAAGAAGCGTCTATTGGAATTTCGCTCCCGGCAAACCGACAATGTGGCGCTAACGCCAAGCGATAAGGGATGACCCATGCTGGAGCCTGGCGCGACCATCGGTATCCTGGGGGGCGGCCAGTTGGCGCGAATGCTCGCCATGGCCGGCGCTCGGCTCGGTCTCAAGAGCCATATTTATTCCCCGACCGCGAACGAACCCGCATTTGACGTCTGTGCGGGCCAGACCATAGCCGCTTATGAAGACGAAAGCGCGCTGAGCCATTTCGCCGAGCGAGTGGACGTCGTGACCTATGAATTCGAGAACGTGCCCGCCGCCACGGCCGATTTTCTCGCCGCGCGGAAACCGGTGAGACCGAACCCAAAGGTTCTCGCGCTCACCCAAGACCGGCTGGCGGAGAAACAATTCGTCCAGAGTCTCGGTATTGAAACCGCCGAATTCGCCGATGTCGCCGACGCGGGAGCACTCGCCCGCGCCGTCGCGCGTCTCGGGCGCCCATCGATCTTGAAAACCCGCCGTTTTGGCTATGACGGCAAGGGGCAGGCGTTGCTCCAGGGCGGCGCCGATCTCGCGACCACCTTCCGGGCGCTGGGCGGCGTCCCTTGCATACTGGAAGGTTTTGTCCCTTTCGCAAAGGAAATCTCGGTGGTGGCGGCGCGCTCCGTCGACGGAGCCTTTCGGGCTTACGACATTTGCGAGAACGCCCACGAGCACCACATTCTTGCGACCACAACGGTTCCTGCGAGCCTCCGACCCGAGACAGCCGCGCAAGCCGCGCAGATCGCGCGGAAAATAGCCGAGGCGGCCGATTACGTCGGCGTGCTGGCGGTGGAAATGTTTTTGGTGAAGGAGAAAGCCGGGGACGAGGAAAAGCTGGTGGTCAACGAGATAGCGCCACGGGTGCACAACTCCGGCCACTGGACCATCGACGCCGCCCTAACCTCTCAATTCGAACAACATATGCGCGCGGTCGCGGGGTGGCCGCTGGGCGACGCCCGGCGCATCGGAACAGCGATCATGAGGAACCTGATCGGCGAGGAGGCCAAACGGTGGCGCGAGATCCTGGAAGAGGACGGAGCCTGCCTTCACCTTTACGGGAAAGCGGAGATCAGGGCCGGGCGTAAGATGGGCCATGTGACTTACGTCGTCCCCGACAGGTAATAAGGCCACGAAGGACATATTGTCTCGACGATCGATCGCGCGAGCGCCGCATGGCTCGTTTTTATTCTTTTGCAACTTTTGGTTAAATGGTTATCCTTAGGATAAGGCGGCCTGTGCCTGAGATGGGGATGCGCCATACCATCAACTCGCCGGGAGGGTAATCTTGTTCAAGCCATCCGGGGGCATGAATGAATATCTGGTTCTACCGCGGGAGATGTTCGCCTTTGCTATAGAAGGCGGCTTTTTCACCGGGATCATTCTCGTGAAGATGGGCGTCGCGGTTGCCGCCATACCCTATTCTATTCTCTCCTATATCCTTACCACCGTGGCCTTGAGCCTGTATTCGAAACCCCAGGCGGCCGCACTCCCTGGCCACGATCACTGGAGTTCGGTTGGCGGCCGGCCATCGCTTTCGTCGAGATTTTCTCGCCCGTCGCGCTTCATTTCGGCGGTATTGCTGACGGCTGCAAGCATTGGGGCCAATCTCGCGCTCGACACCGATCCCCGCGAACATGCTTACTTTTCCATGTCCGCGCCGATCGTCGTAAGCGCGCTGTTTTTTGGATTTGAGGCCGCAAGCTTCGCGCTGCTGATAGCCTGCATCGCCAGTCTTTATTTCTTTATTCCGCCTAAATTTGATCTCCGTATCGAGGATCCACGCGACATTGGACTTCTGTGTGAATTCGCGGCATTCGTATTTCTTTGCTCTTGGATTTTGAAATCCATGTTTGAAAGAGCGACCAAGGCTGGGGCTCTTGCCGCGAAAGTCGCTGGAGGCGCATGGATCATAGAAGATGATTCAAAACCAGAGGCTTCCAAAACGTCTTGGTTGAATGCGCAACTGACGTTAAATGAAAAGCAATTGCACGAAGCGATTAGGCGTCATGACGAATTACGCCACAGAGTGAAAAACGAGTTCCAGGCCTTTATAATTCTCGCGGCGAAGGAAGCGGACGCAAGCCAGAACCCCGAAGAATTTCATCGGTGGATTTTGCGGCTCCGTAGCGCTGCCGAGTTGCATAATCTGTTGGACGATGCTGAAGAGGCCATCTCGATGGCGAGTTATTTCGAAAGTCTTTCCAACTCGATAATGAAAACATTCGACGGTCGCCTCGCCATCGAAACCGAAGTGGATCGCGACATCTGTCTGGACCAGCAGAGAGCCCGATATCTCGGACTGATTTACATGGAGACAGCGATCAACGCGCTCAAACATGCTTACCCGGAAGGAGAGTCGGGCAATATAAATGTGAAACTGCAAATATTCGGAAACGACATCAAATTCTCGATCGCTAACGATGGCGCCGGCTTCAACCCGAAGTCGGTCCGGCCCGGCTTCGGCTTCCTCCTAATCGAAGAAAGCGTCGCCAGCCTTGGCGGCGCATTACGCTGGGAAAAATCGACGCAGGGATCAAGCCTGACCGTCACCTTCACGCATCGCCGCAACTAGAGCGCTTATCGACCAGACGGAATCCTCTGGTCGATAAGAAATCGCTCCAACCTTCTGAGTTTGAGAGATTTCTTATCGTTCGAACGGAAGGCGCTCTTCTGTAACGGGCCTTTCGTTGTCAACCCCTCACGCTCTTCCCTTCGCCGCTTCACTCTTCTGTCCGTGGCCGGCGCCGAAGCTCAGCGGGCCGCCACTTGATGGGATCAGATGAGGATGAGGCCGGCCAATCTGATTGCGCGTGGTCGTGAGCCACTGAGCGCCTTGCGGTCTGACCTCATCCATCGTCCCGGCGAGGGGCGAACGCTTCGGGAAGGCTGGTGCTCGCCCGGCCCGAAACCCTTGTATCTCCCCTCCTTACGCTGCCGCCACGACCGCAAAGGCCGCCTTGCGAGCGCTACCGTTGCGCGCTACGACCAAACAGCGGGTTTTGGACGCCGATTGACACACCTCACCGCAAAGCCGAAGCCCTGCGGCGGCCCGTTACGCCATCTAATTCCGCTGCGTCACGAAGCAGAAACCGGAGCGGTGAAGGACAACGTCATCGCGAGCCGAAAGCGTGGTGGGAGGCAATCCTTAAGCCGCGCCAGCCCTCTGGATTGCTTCGCCTTCGGCTCGCAATGACGGCGTGGGTCGGCCCGCTGGATCGCGCGCACGTCATTGCTTCGCTGCGCTCGCAATGACGAAACCGCCGGCGAATTCGTTCGTGACGCAGTAGAATTATGCCGCTGGGTTCTTCTTTGCTTTTCCCGATCAGGCCGCCCGCTTGTGCTGCTCCCAGACGCGTCGCGCCGGCTCTGGTCTTCCAAACAGCCATCCTTGCGCTCGATCGGCGCCTATCGACTGGATCGCAAGTTTCTGCGCTTGAGACTCAATGCCTTCGACCACCACGATCAGGTCTATGCGCTTGGCGAGCGCGCAAACCGCCTCCACGACGGCGTACGACGTTGTGTTGAAATTGATATCCCGAGACAATGACTGATCTATTTTGACAATGTACAGAGGCAAGCGGCTAAGGTTCGAGAGCGAGGAATACCCCGTTCCAAAATCATCAAGAGCAAACCGTATGCCCAATGCTTTGAGACTCTCGATCGTCCGCAAAGTCGCCTCGAATTCGTCGATGAAGAGACTTTCGGTGATTTCCAACGTCAGTCGTCGTGGGTCGAGGCGGTTGCTGGCCAAGGCGTTCTTGACGCATTCGATCAGCACGTTCGGATTTCTAAATTGAAGCACGGAAACATTGACGCAAACGCTTATGTCTTCTTGCCAGGTGGCTACATCCGCGCAAGCCTGACGGATTGCGAAGCAGCCGATTTGTTCGATGCGCCCTGTCTGCTCGGCGATGGGAATGAATATATTCGGCGGCACGTAGCCTCGAGTGGGGTGAGGCCAGCGCATCAGCGCCTCATAGGAAACCACTTTGCCTGTGGCCAGATCGCAGATGGGTTGATAGTGAAGCTCGAAAGCGCTCTCCGCGGCGGCGGCCGCCAGATCCGTTTCGAGGACTAGGCGCTCCGTAAGCTCAGCAGCCATGCTTTCATCGTAAACCACGGTCACGCCGCGGCCATTCGCCTTGGCTCGATAGAGCGCTATATCCGCGTGCCGCAGGATGGTTTCCGGCGTCGAACCATGCTCGGGGGCAAAGGCGACGCCAATGCTGGCGCTGATCCTGACCGTGTTATTTCTCAGACAGAACGGCTCCTTGAGAGCCGCCGCGATCTCCTGGGCAATGTTAACGATCGTCTCTGGATTGTTCATAAGGTGAATTGCGGCGAACTCATCTCCGGCGAGCCTGCTGATGACGGCTTCGGCGTCTCTCTTGCGGTGCATTCTTTTGGAGACTTCGACGAGCAGTTCATCCCCGACTTCGTGCCCCAAGGTATCATTGACTCTCTTGAAGCCATCCAGATCGACATAAAAGACCGCGAAAGACGGCCCTCCCTTGGCGAGCGCCTCGAAGGCGCAGGACAAGCGCTGCCCAAACTCGTGCCTGTTCGGCAAACCCGTCAGCGTGTCGAAACGCGCGAGCCTCTCGATCTTCGCCTCCGCGCTCCTTCGCTCGGTCGCATCCTCGGTTAACATAAGAACACCCCCTTCGACGGCGGGGGTGAAGCTGATAATCAAATTTGATCCCTCGGACGTCACAAGCTCGACTTCCAACGCTCTTCGCTCTGCGAGGCTTTGGCGACAGGCGCTATAGAGGGATACGGCGTCATTTCGCGAAATCAGATGCGATCGGACAAGGTGGCGCTCGGTTGCAGCGAAGCTTTTGAGAGCGGAAGGCTCCTTCAAGGAGAACAAAGCATAATGTCGCTCATTCGCGACGGCCAATTGTAGGTTCTCATCAAACATGGCCAACCCATGCAGCATTGTATTTATGGCCGCATCAAGGGTTAGATTCTGGAGGTGAAGCTTATTTGATAGATTATCTGCGGTCTTATTTGCTTTTATCAACGCAACCAAGTTACGATGAACGCTCATAACGACGGATATGTTACCTATTATGAATAATATTCCAGATAAGCCTACGTATATATAAAATATATTATTCGACATAACAAGTGCTAGGCAGAATGGAGACATAATCAATATAAGTTGAAGCAGCACGAATTTCGGGCGAGCCGCGTTTCTTGCGACATAAGCCGAGGCCAGCGCAACGTTATAGGCGACGATGGTCAAATGCGCGGCTGCGCTCGATGTTTCGGCGATTGCAAAATAGCCTGCGGAGCCAAGAATCATACTCATGGCTGTCGCGCCTAGAATGAATTCACGATCCCAGCGCCGGGTCGTCGCCTGATCGTCGCCCGAGTGGTCTACACTGCGATAACGCACAATGGTGAGAAGTCGCAGCACGCCAATCCAAACAGCTACAACCGAAAGTTTTACGAAAATCGGATCATTGCTTTCTTGCCAGCAAATAAATGGGAGCAAGCAGCTACAAATAATGCTCATTATTATCGATGACGGAGAAGAAAACAGAAACGCTACTAAGTTTCTATAGCTAAGAACATCTCGTGCCGAGACCCCATCTCCCCGAATTAGGACATCAATGCGATCACATAGCGAACCAAAGCCAGAACTCAGCGTCGCAGGATCGGAGTTGACATTACGCATTATTAAGCCATCGCCGCAGGGAACAGGACGTTCGGCAGCGACGCTAACGGCTAAAAGTAAAGACGCCGTAACCCGAAAGGCGTAGAAACTTCGGAATTTTTCGAGCTTCGCGCGCCGAGAGGGGCTTTTCGAGGATGAGAAGCCGACGCCGGAGCAGTCGCTCCGGCGTCTGAAAAAACTCAATACGCGGCCGCCGCCCCCTCAGAAGCTCGAGCCGTCGCGAAGGTAAATTGCAATATGCGTTCTTGCGCCTGAGCCAATCTTTGAAGCCTTGAAATCTGCATGGGATTGAGACGCATCATGCTATCTGTCCACATCTGAGCGAGCGGTTTCAAATCTTCCTCAAAATTTCCCGCCGCGCGATGGAAGGCCACATACAGAGAAAGGCGGGCGGAATGCATCGGCAATGTTTCAGCGGCATAATTCCTTATCCAGTTGTTACCCTCTCCAGCCGAGACGACAGCATCCAAGGCGCCCATGGCTTCGAACTGCTCCGCTGTGAATTCTTTTGCGGAGGTGAGAATTTTTTTCGCCGCTCTTTGCCCTACGCGCCGGGTCAAAACCCCTACCGCGGTAATCGGAAAATGATTGAATTTCACCTCCGGATAGCTAAACGTGCTCTGTGACTCCGCGACGACTAAATTGCAGGAACAAGGCGCGTCTATGCCGCCACCGAAAGCTTTACCCTGAACGACAGCCAGCGAGATCGCGGCGCCGCGCAGGCTGGATGCGCTCCAGCAAACAGCCTCCACCGAGGCGCGAGCGTATTCACTGAGGGCCGCGCGATCCCCCCGAGCCAAACAATCGAGGTAAAAGTCCAAGTCTCCGCCGAGCGTAAGAATAGGACCTTCGCCGCACAGCACCACGTAACGCACCGGCGATGAAGCATAATTCTCGGGGGCGCCCCACAGCCGCCAAATCGCCCTCTGAGCTGCATTCAGGCTTTGAAGCAGGTCATAGGTGAAGACCGGCTTCGGCTGTGGACAAAGCTTCAGCCAAACGGTCTTGATGGCCGGCTCATAAGTGACTTTGAGCTGTGGAAGCACGCCAGCTTCGTGCAGGATCATGCCAACCACTTCATCGCCATCAAAATTTTCCCCACCCTTTAACCTGGGTAGGCTTTCGCCAGAAACCGAAGTCATCATCAACCTCGCCGTTGTGAATTCAGGACCGCCAACCACGGGTCGAGGATAATCATGCTTAAATTTTTGTAAATGCCGATCGAGCGGGCTTTCGCGCGTCGAGGGCGTGTTAACCATAGACTTTGCAGCTTTAATTTCGTGACTTTCGCAGCGACGGGGACTTGCCGCCGCGGTTCGCCCGACCAAAAAATCGGCGTCAAATCAGATTGTTGCCAAATACGCCAACCTTACCAACGACTTGATGTCTTCATTGGCGGCGCCGAGGTAATATCGCGTTAAGCAGCCTGCAATTAACCTTAACGCCACGGCTGCGGCCATAGGTCGCCTCTGTGTCGAAAGATGCGGGAAGGGCGTGCTCCCTCCCCGCTGAAAACACCATTAATGCAATGGCTTGAGATCCGGCGGAGTAGCTTCCGCAATGAGAGCGGCGAGAGCTTCGTCCAACGCCATCGAGGTCTGCGCCTGCGAACCCAGGCGACGAATCGATATGGTCCGCTCGGCCGCCTCCTTCTTGCCCGCGACCAGCAGCACTGGAATTTTCGCCAGGGAATGCTCGCGCACTTTGTAAGTAATTTTCTCGTTGCGAAGGTCCAACTCCACAAGCAGTCCGAGTTTACGCGCGGCGCTCGCGATTTCGAGTGCGTAGTCGTCCGCCTCCTGCGTTATGGTGCAAACCGCGATTTGCAGGGGCGAAAGCCATAAGGGCAGATGGCCGGCATAGTGCTCGACGAGGATGCCGGTAAAGCGCTCCAGCGACCCGAACATGGCCCTGTGAACCATCACCGGCGTCTTCTTTTCCGAGTCCGCGCCGATGTAGAACGCCCCGAAACGCGACGGCAGGTTGAAATCCACCTGCGTCGTGCCGCATTGCCATTCGCGGCCGATGGCGTCGCGCAATGTGTATTCGAGCTTGGGGCCATAGAACGCGCCCTCCCCCGGCTGCACCGAGGTTTTCAATCCGCGCCGCGCCAATTCGTCGAGAACCTTTTGCAAGGCGGCTTCCGCTTTGTCCCAGGCCTCGTCGGAGCCAACGCGCTTTTCGGGCCGCGTCGAGAGTTTCACCACCACGTCGCTAAAGCCGAAATCGCCGTAGATCGACAGGATCATGTCGTTGATCTTCAGCGCCTCGTCCATGATCTGGTCTTCGGAGCAAAAAATATGCGCGTCGTCCTGAGTAAAGGCGCGCACGCGCATCATGCCGTGCAGCGCGCCCGAGGGCTCATAGCGATGCACGACGCCGAATTCGGCGATGCGCACGGGCAGGTCGCGATAGGACTTCAGCCCATTCTTGAAGATCAGCACATGACCCGGACAATTCATCGGCTTTAGCGCGAAGACGCGCTCGTCCTCGGTCTTGGTGAGAAACATATTCTCGCGATAGGTCTGCCAATGGCCCGAGGTTTCCCATAGCGCGCGGTCCAGCACCTGAGGCGTGTTCACCTCGTTATAGTGAAGCGCCTGGCGTCTGCGCATATAGGCGACGAGTTTCTGGAACAGGGTCCAGCCTTTCGCGTGCCAGAATATCGCGCCGGGGCCTTCCTCCTGAAAATGGAACAGGTCCATTTCGCGCCCGAGGCGACGGTGGTCGCGGCGCTCCGCTTCTTCGAGTTGGTGCAAATAGGCGTCGAGATCTTCCTGCCTGGCGAAAGCGGTTCCGTATATGCGCGACAACATTGGCTTGGTGTGATCGCCGCGCCAATAAGCGCCCGCCACCTTCATTAATTTGAAAGCGCCGCCGATCTTGGCGGTGGAAGGCATATGGGGGCCGCGGCACAGATCGAGCCAATGGCCCTGTTTGTAGATGTTCAGGTTTTCGCCTGCGGGAATCGCCTCGATCAGTTCGCCCTTGAAGGACTCGCCCTTGGCGTGGAAAAAGGCGGTCGCCTGCTCGCGGGTCCAGACTTCCTTAACGATCGGCTCGTCGCGCGCGACGATCTCGCGCATTTTCTTTTCGATCGCCGGAAGATCGTCCGGGGTGAATGGCGTCTCCCGATAAAAATCGTAATAGAATCCGTTTTCTATCACCGGACCGATCGTGACCTGGGCGCCGGGGAAAAGCTCCTGCACCGCCTCGGCCAGAACATGGGCGGCGTCGTGCCGGATCAGTTCCAGAGCGCGAGGGTCTTCGCGGCTCACGAATTCGATTTTGGCGTCGCGGTCGAGGCGGCTGGCAAGATCGCTCAGGCTCCCGTCGATGGTCATGGCGACGCTGCGCTTGGCCAGCGATGGCGAGATGTTCTTGGCGATGTCGAGGCCGGTCACGCCGGGCTCGAACTGACGGGAGGCTCCGTCGGGGAAAGTGACTGAGATCATTTTATTACACTCCTTTGGCGCTCAATCGCCGATGCGAGCCGGCGTAAGTCGCGTGCGATCCGCACGGATGCGGACGGGGTGGGAATAGGGAAGCTGCGGCGCCTTGGCAAGACAATCGCTTGAAAAGCCAAAGCTAGGCCATTTGACCAGAATTTCGGTGAACGGCGATCGGTCAGCCTTAAGATGTAGCGGAATTCGGCCGATCGCAGCCACGGGCGCCTGGAGCAAAATCCGAAAAAGTTGATAGACTTTTTCGATTAGATTTTGCTCCAGCTTCTTGAATCTGGGGCGATTTCTTATCGACCAGACGATGCCGTCTGGTCGGAAAGCGCTCTAAACCACGCGTCTTTGCGCAACCCCGGCCGGGCCGCGAGGCGGTTTGTTCGCCTTGCCGCCCCAGATGCCGAAGCACACGAAGCTCAGCGCCACAAGCATTGCCGCCGCCGCCAGAAATCGCTCTATCGTCTCGCCGACCGAGAAGAAATATTGGCCGATATATTCCTTGTTTCCGTCCTCGCTGGTGGCGCGCACCAGCGCGATATAGTCGCCATCCCTGGGAAAACTGTATTCGAAGCTCGCCGTACCGTTGCTGGCGAGATATTTCCTGGCCGGCAGAGTGAATTCGGTGTTGGCGTCGAGATCGTCGTTCCATTCATGCTGGCCGACATTACGAACGATGCGGATTTCCACCGTCATGCCGCGCAGCTCGGACTGATGCGCGTCCAGAATGATGATCGTGCGGCCGGCGTCCGGCACGTGACGGCAAAAGGTCTCGTGCGTCTTCTGCTCCTGAAAGGCGGTGAAGCTCATCTGCGCTGGTCCGACCGTCAGGACGCAATCGCGCGGCTCCGGAGCTATCCGCGCCGAGGCGCTCGTTGCGAGGCCCGTCGCGGCAAAAAACGCGGCAAAAAGGAGGCTCCTGCGCATTGACGTTTCCCAGCCTGTTGCCGCCTCAGCTTACGCAATAAAAAATGAGATTGTGGCCTGCGATTGCATTTGCCAACGCAAAATCTCGCCAATTGCCCGCCTCCTCTCGCCAATCCCGCCCTTTCCCCCTCCTCTCGCGCCGTCTATTAAGGCGTCGCTGGGGAGGCCCTTCATTTGACCGCACGCACAAAATCCGTTCCGCCGCGCGCCTGGCAACGCATGCTCTCGGGACGGCGGCTCGACCTGCTGGACCCGTCGCCGCTCGACGTCGAGATCGAGGACATTGCGCACGGATTGGCGCGCGTCGCGCGGTGGAACGGCCAAACGCGAGGCGATCATATTTTTTCCGTGGCGCAGCACAGTCTGCTTGTGGAAAAAATCGCCGAGGCGATCGAGCCCTCGCTTTCCCGCGAGGATCGCCTCTTCATGCTGCTCCATGACGCGCCGGAATATGTGATCGGGGACATGATCTCGCCCTTTAAAGCGGCGATAGGGGACGCCTACAAGGAGGTCGAGAACCGCATTCTCAACGCCATCCTGCTCCGCTTCGCGCTGCCCCCCACGCCCGCGCCAGAAACCTTGCTGCTCTGCAAAAAATCCGACCGCGGGGCGGCGTTTTTGGAGGCCACCAAACTTGCCGGCTTTACAGAGCGGGAAGCTAAGCGCATCTTTGGAGCCCCAGCGGGGTCGCAAGACTTCGCGCAGGAGCTTTCGCCGCTCCCGATCGAAGAAGCGCAAAGGCGTTATCTCGAACGTTTCAGGCGGCTGGAGAGCGGGCGCTAGAGCGCTTTCCGACCAGACGGAATGGTCTGGTCGGAAAGCGCTCCAGATTCAAAAAGCTGGAGCAAAATCTAATCGAAAAAGTCTAACAACTCTTTCGGATTTCGCTCTAGCGAGGCGCGGGGAGCCAGTGGGGAGCGATAGCGCCGGCCTCACGAGAAGCCTTTTGGTGAGCAATGCGGATGAAAACAGGTTGGCTCTATGTCTGCCCCTTACGGCGGGTGGTGGATACGGTGAGAACGACCGGCGCTCGTTCGCTGGTGACGATCCTGACCGCCGGCGCCTCTTCGGTTCGGCCTTGCGAGATCGTGCCTCCGCGCCATTTGCGCCTGTCCGTCTCGGACATCGACGCGCCGCTCGACGGTCATATTCTGGCCGGCGTGGGGCATGTAGAAAGCCTGCTGGCGTTTTTGCGGGACTGGGATCGGGAGCAACCGCTCGTCATCCATTGCTACGCCGGCGTGAGCCGGTCTCCCGCGGCGGCGTTTATCGGCGCCTGCGCTCTGGAGCCGAGCCGTTCCGAGATGGAAATCGCCCAGAGCCTGCGCCAGGCCTCCCCCACTGCCACGCCAAATCGGCGGCTGGTCGAACTGGCCGACCGGTTGCTCGACCGGCGGGGCCGCATGGTCGAGGCGGTGACGGCGATCGGGCGCGGCGTGGATTGCTGCGAGGGCGCGCCTTTCGCGATGGCGCTTGGCCAGGCCGCGCCGCGTTCGGACCGGATCGCTCAAACGCTAAAACATGATCAATTATAAAATATTTGGAGCGCGACCATCCGCCGGACGGAATCCGCCGAGCAATAGGGAATCCCGCCAGGTCAAAAAGTTGTGGCGAATTGTCATCGAAAATGACTATCCCCTTATTTCTAGAATTCGCGCCAGTGGGCGCATTCCGATAGAAAGCCTTGCCTGCAGCGGAATTTCATGGATTCCAAGCGTCGTGAGCCTTGCAGAAAAACATTCCTCGTCGCGCCCCGGGCTGCCGCTCGCCATCGGCCTCACCGCGGCGATTGTCGCCGCGCATGACGACGAACCTCTCATCCTGACCGTCCCCGGCTCTCCGGATGCGCTGGCGTCGTTGCCTTCCGGCGAATTCGACCCGCTGCGGCATCGCACTTTCGAAATCGCCCTGCGCGATTTCGTGGCCCGACAGACCGGCGCGCCGCTCGGCTATGTCGAGCAGCTTTACACTTTCGGAGATCGCGGACGCCACGCCCGACTTGGCGATCGCGACCCTCATATCGTCTCGGTCGGCTATCTCGCTTTGACGCGCCTCGTCGATGAACGATCGGCGCGAATCGGCGGCTATAGACCCTGGTATTCTTTTTTCCCGTGGGAAGATCATCGCGAGGGACGCCCGGAAATAATCGAGAAGACGATTTTTCCCGAGCTGCGCAAATGGGTGGAAGAAGCTCCAAATGAATTTTCTTCCTCCGGTCTGACGCGCGGCGAAAGATTCAATCTTCTGTTCAAGCCCCAAGCCCGCGATTTCAACGAAGAGAATGTGCTGGAGCGCTACGAGCTCCTTTACGAAGCCGGCCTGGTCGAAGAAGCCCTGCGCGATGGTCGCGAAGCTGCCAAACGCAGAAAAAATCTCGCGCCGTTGGGGCTCGCCATGCGGCATGACCACCGCCGGATCATGGCGACAGCAATGGGTCGTCTGCGCGCCAAAATGAAATATCGTCCGGTCATTTTTGAATTGATGCCGGCGCTCTTCACCCTGACGGAATTACAACGAACCGTCGAGGCGATTTCCGGCCGCCATCTGCACAAGCAAAATTTTCGGCGTCTGGTCGAGGGTTCGGCGATCGTCGAGCCGACCGGAGAAATGTCGCTGAATACGGGGGGGCGCCCGGCGGCCCTGTTCAGGTTCCGCCGCGAAGTGCTGCAAGAGCGGCCGGCTCCGGGACTGCGTGTTGGCGTCGGCGGTTGACCGTTTAACGAATATGGCGGCCAAAGCCGCGTCGTCGCCTCGAAAATCCCGATTTCCAAAGATAGAGCGATTTCTTATCGAAAAAGCCTATCAACTTTTTCGGATTTTGCTCCAGGCGTCGTTTCGAAAGGCATGATCCGCAAACCGGACTTTTAAGGGATCGTTCACCTTAAGGTGGTGAATTTCCGGTGAACGTTGTTTGCGTGAAGGGTTTCGAGTCTTGGGTTATCTAACGCCGCCCCCGTCGCCACAAGCGGTCGTCGTCTACAAGGACGTCGGCGGTCTTGTGAGCGATTATGAAGCGCAGACGGAAATCTACCGGCGCGAGAACCGCGAGGTGCGCCTTCACGAATGCCGCTCGGCATGCACGCTCGCGCTCAGCCTTCCCAATGTCTGCGTCTATCCCGACGCGCAGGTAAAATTCCACCAAGCCTACAATGCGATCACCCACGAGGTCGATCTCGGCGTATCCGAGCGGTTGTTCGACAGCTACCCCGCCGCCGTGCGCGGGCGCCTCGGTTATCTGACGCGCCAATATAGAGTTTTGAGCGGCTCGGAACTGATTGCGCTCGGGATGCGCAACTGCCAGCATGACGACGGCGTCATGATCGCCTCGAGAAAAACGAGGCCGCAGCCTCCGGCGGCGCCCCCCGATCCGCTGAACGAAATCGCTCGAAATGTGAGGCTCGCCGTCGCTGGCGCGCTGAACCGTCCGGAGGAGGCTGCGCCGGCCCCGACCCGCGTCGTCGCTCCGGACCGGACCCCAGTTCCCCCTGCCCTTGCTCGCCTCGCGGGCGACGCCGAAGCGCGCAAAAGCGCGGGCGCGAACGGCGTTCGCGTCGCCTATATGGAACCGCCCGCGGGCAGCCAGAAAGTCCCGCTTCCGCCGCGCCGCCCTAGCTTTGTCGAGGTCGCGGCCGAGTTATCCCCCGACCTGCGGGATGAGGCGGCGCCTCGGCTAATCGGGGGGGCTCAGCCGATACTCGACGCGACTCGCTTCACCGCCCGCCCATTTTCCTTGCGGGCGGAGGCGGCGCGTCGCAACCTCGAAGCTTTCGGCGGCTGAAGCAGGCGCGCTTGCGGGGAAGACGTCGCCGCCGCGTTTTTCGGGGTTGACAGGAACCGTCATAATTCCCCATAAGCGCCTTGCTCATGACCCTGCTTCGGCGGGGTCATTTGTCTGGAGCCCAACTCTCTCCGGACCAGTGGGGGAATGTCCCGAGCGGCAAAGGGGGGGGACTGTAAATCCCCTGGCTATGCCTTCGTAGGTTCGAGTCCTACTTCCCCCACCATCCCACGCAAGGCCAGCGGTCGGATTTTCACCCAAGGCGAAGGGGATCTTCCATGCGAAGACGCGGCGCCAGCGCCAAAGCCATGTCATTGTTCTGTCACAAAAATGAGAATTACGCTTTCGAGAGCCGGCTTCCGTTCGAACGATAATAACTCGCTCAAAATAAAAAGGTTAAAGCGAATTTTGATCGCGAACGTCCATCACTTTTACGGAATTCGCTCAAATTCTACTGCGTCGGAACGAATTTGTCGGCGGTTTCGTCATTGCAAGCCGAAGGCGTGGCAATCCAGGAGGCTGACCCGGCTCTGGATTGCTTCGCTGCGCTCGCAATGACGGGCGGCAACCCAGCGGGATTGGCCCACGCCGTCATTGCAAGCCGAAGGCGTGGCAATCCAGGGGGCTGACCCGGCTCTGGATTGCTTCGCTGCGCTCGCAATGACGGGCGGCAATCCAGCGGGGCTGACCAACGCCGTCATTGCGAGCCGAAGGCGCGGCAATCCAGGGTGGCAGGCGCGACTCTGGATTGCTTCGCTGCGCTCGCAATGACGGGCGCTGGCCCGGCCCCAGGCCGCTTCGTGACGCAGTAGAACTAATGACTGGGAACGGGAAGTTTGAGGCGGAGGCTTGGAGCCGCAGTGAATCGAGGCGAGGACGAGGGACGCGATCTAAACCGCGACGTCGCGCTCCATGGGGCGCTTCCGGCGGCGCGGTTCGAGGCGTCCGACGCACCGGCCCGGTCTCCTTCGACCGGCGCTCGGCGGAAACCGTCTCGAAACCAGCTGCTCGTCGAGCGCGATCGCGAGAATTTCCTTCGGCAATGGTCTCGAACGGCCACGCCCCGGCAAACGCCGTCGCGCCTGCTCAACGGCGCATTTCGATCAGAGCCCGCGCCGTCGGGCGCGACACCACCGCCGGCAAGATCGTCAGCCTGATCGACAGCGCGCCCGTCGGCGACACGCGCATGCAGAACCACGCCGAGCGACTCGCCGACCGCTTCGTTGTCCCCGCGCTGACGCTGGCGACCGGCTCGGCGCTGCTCACCGGAGACTTCGACCGTTTCCTGTCCCTCGTCATCGTCGATTTCGGCAGCGGCATTCGCGTCGCCGCGCCGACCGCCATGCTATCGACGATGACGCGGGCGGCGCGGCGCGGCATCATCATCAAGAGCGGTCGCCATATGGAGCGTCTCGCCGAGGTCGACACCATCGTGTTCGACAAGACCGGCACGCTGACGCGCGGAACGCCGGAAGTGATCGACATCGTGTCTTACCAGTCGAGGCTCGACGCCCGCGCGCTGATCGGCCTTGCGGCGGCGGCCGAGAGCCGTCTGCAACATTCGGTCGCGGAGGCGTTGCGCCTCCGCGCGGCGCAGATAGGCGCGCCGGCGCCGCTTTGCGACGAGCCTAATTATTCGGTCGGCATAGGCGTTGAAGCCCTCGTCGACGATCATTTCGTCCATGTCGGCAATCAGCGTTTCATGCGCAAATTAGGCATTGCGATCGACCGCGCCGCCACTGCAGGAAATAAAACAAGGGGGCGACGCCGAGCGAGAGCGCCGACAGGCCCGCCGCCGTCGCGACTTCGCCGAGCAGCAGATAATTCCACCCGAAATCGAGGCTGGTGGAAATGACGCGAAAGGTGATGACCTTGGCCGCTGAACGTCCCAATTTCAGTTTCGTGAGGGAGATTTGGGGCGTCGTCCCGATCTCCGCGCGAACGACCGACCGTGAATCGCCGGAGCCTAACGGCGCCGCAACATCGGCTGGCGCCCACGCGCGCCGGCGCGGTCGAAACCGCATGAGACGACGCGGCAGGAGCGCCGCCGCCGCGCCCAGCATCACGGCGGGGGCGAAGGCCGCCTCGAAAGCGACGGCGGAAATCGCCGCGACCGCACAAGCCGCGGCGATGCCGGCGACGTCGCCGCTGGTCTCGTGGTCCGGGGTTCGACGCATAATCTGCTGATGCGAATTGTGGAAAAGGTCGACAGACTTTTTTCCGGCGCCAATTCGCTCGAAATTTCTGAGCTGGCGCGATTTCCGGTCGCCCGGATGATTCCGTCCGCAGGATAAGCGCGCCATGTCGGTGACGAAAGGTCATCGCATTTTGGCGCGAGAATCAACGGATTATGCTATACTCATAAAATATATTCTTGCGACATGACCTGCGCGACGGCCCACGGGCGAAATCTCCTTCCTTGCGTCGAGGTTTGCGTCATGACGCTTCCATGGTGACGAAAGGGTGCAATTTATCAAGTGCGCCCGCGCTCCTCCCTGGATTCGAATAGCGACGGCGTCGGCGACATCAACGGCCTTCGCGACCGGCTCGCCTACCTTGTCTGGCTCGGCGTGGAGGCCATCTGGATTTCGCCGTTTTATCCTTCCCAGATGCATGACTTTGGCCATGACGTCCCCGACAGCGCCGCAATTGGGAAGAGCTGGTTTTGCATGGCGAAGATCGTTCTGGCAGGATGCGCTTCGCTGAAACCAAAAGCGGCGGTTCGGAGACTCATGCGAATTTTTGGGGTCACAAACACATCTTGCGTCGCTGTCGCCTTTTGCGCGATGCTTGCGTCCTCGCCGTCCGCGAGAGCGGAGGTTCGGATTACGGGCGACGCCAAAGCCCTGCAGGTCGAGGTCAAGAACGAGTCAATCGAAGCGCTGCTCGCCGCATTGAAGAACTCCGTCGGACTCCAATATCAGCTTTCCGCACCACTCGACCAGCACATTACGGGTCATTTCGAAGGCTCGCTCGAGCAGATCATTTCGACCCTTCTGTTTCTCAACGACTACAATTACGTCTTCATGAAGACCGCCGAAGGGCCCACGCTCGTAATCTTCGCCGCGAGCGCCGAGTCAGCCGACGCCACCGGGCCCAGGATGCCCGCGCCGCCGCCGCTACCCGGCGCCGCCCAGCAACGGCCCAATCTTCCTCAGTTCCCAAGGCGCTAAATTTCCTCGAAGCCGGAGCAGCGATCGGTTTTCGAGGAAGTCGTGGCGCAACTTAGGGTCCCGCCCGACCATCTGCGGATCGCCGTGGCGTCGCCATCGAAAGAAGCGGCGCTCGATTGGAAAAGCGGAATGCGCGTCGGGAGAGATAGCGCCGCTACGAAGTTAGAATTTCGCGCAAGTTCTCGTCGCGAAAAGCGGGGGGCTTTCGCGGAACATGCTATAGCCCCCGCTCCATTTCGATCTCCGCGCGCAGGCTTTCGATGTCGCGGAAAATAGAGGCGACGGCGAGAACACGGCCATTCTCCTTGTAGCGCAACAGGCAATCGCGCGCCGAAATATCTCCTTCGATTTCGATCTCGTCCCACGCCTCGGCATGGCCGACATAATTGATAACGACGTCGTAATGCTGGCTCCAGAAGAATGGCGCGGCCCGGAAGGCTTCCCTCGCTCCGAGCATGTTCAGCGCCACCGTCTGCCCCTGTCGCTCCGCGACATTCCAATGTTCGACCCGTATGTTCCGGCCGCTGTGTGGATCGGGCCAACGCGCGATGTCGCCAGCCGCGAAGACGCCCGGAGCGCTAGTCTCGAGAAATGCATCGACGACGACGACGCGGTCGAGGGTAAGGCCGGCCGCTTCCGCAAGTTCGAGACGCGGACGCACCCCCACTCCGCAAACAACGAGGTCCGCCTCCAACTCGCCGCCGCTTCGGAGCCTCACGCGACCTTCGTCGATGGCCGTCGCGACATCCTCAAGATGGAACACGACGCCCTGCTTCTCATGAAGGCTGCGCACGAAATCGCCAATCTCCGGACCGAGCACGCGCTCCAATGGCCGCTTCTCCGGCGCCGCGACATGAACCTCGAGGCCACGCGCCCGAAGGGACGCCGCGACTTCGAGGCCGATGAAACTGGCGCCAAGCACCACGGCGCGCCGAGCGGTCGGAAGCCGATCGATGATCGCCTGACAATCCGCCAGCGACCGCAGGGTGTGAACATGCGGCAGATCGGCGCCGCGAATGGAAAGTCGGACAGGCTCGGCGCCCGTGGCAAGGAGCAACCGGTCATAGGAAAGCCTCGCGCCATTGGCGAGCGTGACTTCCTTCCCGCGCGGATCGAGACCAATCGCGCGGGCTCCGAGCTGCAACTTGACGTCGCGCTCGATGTGGAAACTCTCGACATCCAGCGGCAGCCAATCCCCCGGAGCGCTTCCGGCGAGATAATCCTTCGACAGGTTCGGTCGATCGACCGGCGCCACGGCGTCGTCGCTGACCATGACGATCTCGCCGTCATATCCCTCGCGCCGCAGTCGCTCGGCGGCGGCGAAGCCCGCCGCGCCGCCGCCGACGATCACAATATTTTTTGGGCTCGAACCGGACGGCGCAATGGCGCGAACACGTTCAATCGGCGCCTGGCGTTTCCGCACCGCTATTTCGTCGCCGCGCCGCTCGACCTCCCAGCAAGTCAGGGAGCCGAAGGCGGGCGCGGACAGGGCTTCGCCGGTGGAAAGATCGAAGACCGCGTGATGCCAGGGGCAGCGGAGACTCCCATCAACCGCCAGCCCGTCGACGAGAGGCGCGTGGTAATGGGTGCAATGCGCGCCCACGGCGAATATTTTTTCGCCCGACAACACCAGCAGAACTTCTGTGTCGCCGACATGACCGCTCAATTTTCCCGCAGCCGCGAGTTCCGCATAGGCGACGCCTTGCGTAAAATCGGGTCCGGTGGGATTTTTGGGGCTCTCCGACATGCTCTTTTCGCCTCTTCGCTGGATGCCGCGACGTCGCGCCTGTTTTGATGAAATCCGCTGTTATTAATCAGTTCATAATTAACTAGACATTCACGCGGCGTATCTGAGAGAAGGTTTTTGGTAGAAGGAGGAGATTTTTTCCGGGTTGTTTTGAAGCTGGCGCATGGACGAACGGACCTTGGCTTTGAAGTCATCCTTGCTGGTGACCGCCATGC
Organism: Methylocystis sp. KS32; assembly: GCA_002862095.1. Classification (GTDB taxonomy): domain Bacteria; phylum Pseudomonadota; class Alphaproteobacteria; order Rhizobiales; family Beijerinckiaceae; genus Methylocystis. The sequence continues at coordinate 573,727 of PHSQ01000002.1, forward strand.
GGCCAACAGTGTCGGCCTTCAGATGTTTCCACACCAACTCATCGGGATTGCGATCAGGTGAATAGGGAGGAAGATAGAAAAGTCGCAGCGATCCGTTCAGGCTCTCGACAAACGCTCTGGTTTTTCGAGCGATATGCGCAGGTCCGCGATCGACGATCAGAAAGATCGTGTGCTCGGCTCCGGCGAGCAAACGCTTCAGGAACTCGATGAAAACACCGGCGTTGACGCCGCCTTGTTCCTTGATCATGAAGCGCATATGACCGCGTGAACTGATGGCTGAAATCAGACTCATGCCGTGACGGGCGCCCGTCGTTTCGACAATCGGCGTTTCGCCTTTCTTGCCCCAGGTGCGGCCCGCATGATGATCGGACCGGATGTGAGCGGCATCGCCAAAATATATCTCGGCGCCTTGTTTTTGAGCCATTTGCTTGATCTTCGGATAATCTTTCTTCAGCCATTGCTGAACCAAAGCCTCGTCACGTTCCTGCGCACGATGCAACGGCTTCTGGCAGGTAATGCCGAGTTGAGCCAACAGCCGCCCCACCGACACCGCGCTCAAAACGATATCGAACTTGTCCTTGATCAGCTTCGCGACCATCTCGCGCGTCCACAGCGCAAACGCGAACTTCAGTTGCAGAGGGTTCTTCCTCGTCACCGTGTCGTAAACCCACCGCAGCTTCTTTCCGTCCAGCTTGGGCGGTCGTCCAGACAAGGGCTTCGCCTTCAAACCATTCCAGCCGCCACGCCTGTATCGCGCCAGCCATCCGTATACGGTCGACCGGTCGACGCCAAGAACACGGGCGATGATCTCGGGACTTTCGCCGTCTTGAATGCCCTTCACCGCGCGCATGCGCATCTCTTCCAGTGTCTTATGATCCAGCTTTCGCGCATCGTCCTTTCTCATGCCGACAAAGAATCAATTTCAATTGACGTGGTCAAGCAAAATATCGAATTACTTATGAACGGATTAATAAATTATCCTTGCGCCCAACATTGCAAAAGGCATGGGCGCCAAAGTGAATCAAATGGGCGGCGAAACCTCCTCGCTGGCGCGCGGCCCGGTCAACGGCCCAAAATAGAACAGCGCGAAAATACCGAAAGCTCCGCTCCATGCCGCGCCCGCGAACGACAACGCCACTAGATAATGCGCGCCGAACAGCGGCGCGAGAAGTCGCAACACGGCGGCGAGCGTGATCAGCGCGTAGATCGTCGTCGTGCGGGGACCGGCGATGAGCGCGCGTCCGGTATGGCCGAGCGAAGCCCGCGTCATCACCGCGAGCGTCATCGTCCCAATGGCCCCGACGGTAAGCGCGTGCAAGGCGGTCGTTTGCGGCAGGATCGGCACGAGGCTGTTGAAGCCCAGCAGCAGGAGCCCGAACGACAGCCATCCATAGCCAAAATGCAAAACCCACAGAAGCGGTTCGCGCAAGGTTTTTTCGCCGCGCCAGCGCGCGAACCTCGCGGCGAGCGCGACGCCGGCGGCAAGTTCGAGCCAGGGCGTCCACCTCGCCTCGGGCGTGATGACCCAGGCTGACAAAGCGACAGCCGTCGTCGCGAGGGCGATCCGATCGACGAGATCGAAGGGCGCTGGCGTCGCGGCCTTGGGATCCTGCTTGACCAGCCAGTTGCGTGTGAAACTTGGAACGATGCGTCCGCCGACGAGGCTGACGAGCATCAGCAGGGTGGCGACGCCGAGCCGATTGCCGATGTCAAAGGTTGTAGCGATTCCGAGCGCATCGAAATGCGTGAGGGCGTTGCCGAGCAGCAACAACATCAGCGCGCCGAGCATTGGAAGATTGCGCCAGTTGCGGCCGGCGACGATTTCCCGGGCGATGACTATCAAGAACATGGTGGGGAAGGAGAGATCGACAGCGGCGGCGGCGCCGACCCCGATCCTCCCCGACAACAGAACGGCGATCCGTCCGCACAGCCACAACAGCACGAGCAAGGCGAGCGGCCCGCCTTGCAATGGCATTCGCCCCGTCCAATTGGGTATCGCCGTCAGCAGGAAGCCAGCGACGACCGCCCCGCCATAGCCGAACGCCATTTCATGCGCGTGCCAAACATTGAGGGCAAACGCCGTGGGCGGCTGGATCCAGCCCGCGAAAAAAACGATGGACGCCGGAACGACGAAGCAGGCCCAAACCGCCGCGAGCAAAAAGAACGGACGAAATCCCGCCGACAGCACGGTGGGGCCACTCTGGGAGCGATAGCGGGGAATTGAGGCCATGGATCACCACGCTTGGAATACAGTTCCGCAGCCGCGCACTCCCCGGCTCCGCCGCCGGCAATGTGGGGAATATCTTCAGAACGCAGAGAATTTAGATAGTTCGAGGTTCCATTTCGACAACTCGGCATACTCCCGCGAATTTGGAACAAGCACAACACCAACTTGACGCCGGTTCCCAAGGACATGAGGCGCCGCCGGTTCTTCTTTGATAGCCGAGCAGAACCTTTGTCGCGGCCAAGTGCGCAAACCCGCGCGCGTCCCGAGCCTCTTCCGATCCATTTGAGCCTGTCCGCAAGAATAGGAACACCGTCCTCGCAAGCAATGCGCTCATGGGTCATGAACCGGCCCCGCTTCGCCGCCGTTCGCGATCGGAACGCCGGCGAAGCGGGGCCGATTTCTTATCGACCAGACGATTCCGTCTGGCCGATAAGCGCTATAGCGTCACATACGAAGCGGGTTACCTGTGCGCGCCTCGATCGGTCGGCATGACGTCTCTTAACAATGGGTGGCGGCCGCATGACCCGCCGCCTGCCTCCAGCACAACCCGGCGGGACTCCATCGCTTAAATATCCGCAGGGCGCTGTCCGAACAACCCGCGCAAGCTCTATCGCGAGGAACAGCCGGCGACGGAATTTCGGCAAGCCTGCGTATCGCGCCTATCGGCCAGTCATTCGCGCTCAAAAACGATTGGCTCGCGCGCGAAACACCTGATCGGCGATTTTCTTCTGTTCGGCCGGCATGACTTGATAGAGCTTTTCGAAAGCGGCGGCGAACCGTTGCATGTTGCGTGCATGCAATTCCGCGGAGCTTGCATAGGAGTGCAGGTTTTTCGTGGCGTCGAGCGAGTCGATATGAGCGTGACGCTGCTCATAGGATTGATACATCGAGTGAGCATTTTCGCGCATCACGCTCGCAACATTATTCCAAACGGATTCTTCGGCCGAAGAGATTTGCAGTTGCTCATGCAATTTGGCGATGCGTTGTTCGATGCGCGCGGGATCGGAGCCGGGCGCCGACGAAGCTTGTTGCGCCCACACGGAAGAGGAGATCGTCAGCGCCAGCGCAATCGCGGCGGTTTTCAAAAGAAAGTTCGACGGCATGATGACTCCGGCTGGTGAAAAGGTCGCGCCAAATCGAAAAACGCGACCTCGAAAAAATGCTGTGGACGCCTAGTTCAGGACGAAGTCAAGAAGAGATTAAAACCCGTTTCATGTCAATCAACGCATGACGCGACACCGACAGCGCCGACATCTATTTGGGGCGCTCGCGATGGAGCCCATCACCTTACTGGAAACCCTATTGACCCTCGCAATCAGACCGTGGACAATGCGGCTAATCGATGAGCCGCACGATGAGGATTATGATGAGAAAACTAAACAAAATTTTATTTTTGCTCGGCGCCGGCCTTCTCATGCTCCAATTGTCGAGTTGCAATTCCGTCGAAGGATATGGCGCGCCCATGCTGATGGGCGGCATGGGCGGCATGGGCGGCGGATTTGCCGGGCCGGCGATGTTTGGACCCAGTTTCGGCGACTTCGGCGATATGGGTGGTTATGGCGGCATGGGATATGGCATGGGATATGGCATGGGCGACGACGACGATTGATCCCATGCGAATATCGGAGGAAATAGGGCTATCCCTCATCAATCCCCATTTTTGCGCGACTCTAGTTCTACTGAGTCATGAACGAGTTTATCGGCGGTTTCGTCATTGCGAGCCGAAGGCGTGGCAATCCAGGGGGCTGGCGCGGCTTAAGGATTGCTTCGCTGCGCTCGCAATGACGGGCGCTGGCCCCGCTCTAGGCCGCTTCGTGACGCAGTAGAACTAGAAAGCTGGATTTTCAAGCTTCCCCGATCGGCAGGACGGAGAGGCAGCCGACCGGGGTGCGGCGCGGATCATCTAGCTCTACTCGAAACACTGAACCATCGAGCCCAGCATAGAGGCCACTTCATCCGATCGCTCCGGCGTTTTGCCTGCTCAGCCTTCGTTTCACGCGAAAAACCGCTGTTGTCGAGGCGCCCGGCGTACCGTTACTTGCGACGTCCGCGCAGGAGAGCGAAGCATCTCCACAGACGCCCAATGCGAAGGACTTCCATAATGAAATCGTTGCGCGCGGTTATGGGACTGGCGGCGATTGTGAGCCTCATCTCGCCGATGGAAAAGCCGGCCGGCGCCGCAGCCCTGAGAGCGACTTATCCCGGCTGTCAGGACAAGGAGATACTCAAGCAGGCTTTCCAGAACCAAAAGGATGCGGGCGGCGCTAAGGCCGCCGCCTTCCTGAAGGGCAAGGTCGATGCGGGCGCCTGCGTTCTGTTTGCGAAGGGGAGCCAGGTATCGATCGACGAGCGTGATGGCGCGCTCTGGTGCGTCCGCCGCACGGGCGATCTTGACTGCATTTGGACGCTGGACAGAGCCGTCGATCCCAACCCCCCAATCCAGTCGAGCGGTGGAGGAAGCGCTGGGAACGGCGACGGACGCAAAAATCACCATTGAGCGCGTGGTCGCGGAAATTTAATTATCGCCAGCGCCGACAACCCTTCACCAGGATGATTGGCTGGCGGCGCTGAAAGCCGGATCGTAAATCGATCACACCCCAGCGAGCGGTCGCCCCTGCCCGCAACGGAGAATCATATCGAGACGAGCCTCGAACATGCCGCCGAGATTGATTGGACGGGCCGCATCGAGGCCGCCCTTGGGAATGATCCCATGCCGGATCGGCGCGATTGGTAGATGCGAAGGCGCGACCTTGCCGGAAATTCCAAAGGATCCAGGTAACGGATCAATGAGGCGGAACCCGGTTCCCCTGAAGGATTCTGGCTCAAGGGCGGCGTCGGAGGATGCAGGATGGAAGGTCGGTTGAAACAGTCTCTCATGACGGCGGTCGCCATCATGACGATCAGCGGAATGGCGCCCGCGCGGGCCGATGGAACGCCCCGCCCTAACCAGTTTTGGTGGCCCGAGCAACTCGATCTTTCGCCGCTGCGCCGAGACGCGGCCGAATCGAACCCTCTCGGCGCGGAGTTCGACTACGCCAAGGAGTTTCGGACGCTGGACCTCGCCGCCGTCAAAAACGACATCAAGGCGGCGCTGACCTCGTCGCAGGACTGGTGGCCCGCCGATTTCGGAAATTACGGGCCGTTTTTCATTCGCATGGCCTGGCACGGCGCCGGCACTTACCGTGTTCAGGACGGGCGCGGCGGCGCCAGCGGCGCGCAACAACGCTTCGAACCGCTCAACAGTTGGCCCGACAACGCCAACCTCGACAAGGCGCGCAGGCTTCTCTGGCCGGTCAAGAAGAAATACGGCCAGAAACTCTCCTGGGGCGATCTCATGGTTCTGACCGGCAATGTGGCTCTGGAATCCATGGGCTTCAAAACTTTCGGCTTCGCCGGCGGGCGCAGCGACGATTGGGAGCCCGACCTGGTATACTGGGGTTCGAGCAAGTTTCTTGCCAGCAATCGCGATAAGCAGGGCGCCCTCGAAAAGCCGCTCGGGGCCACTCAAATGGGCCTGATCTACGTCAATCCAGAGGGGCCGAACGGCAACCCCGACCCCATAGCCGCGGCCAGGGACATCCGCGAGACCTTCGGCAACATGGCGATGAACGACGAAGAAACCGTCGCGCTCATCGTGGGCGGCCACACCTTCGGCAAGGCTCATGGCGCGCATCCGCCGGCGAAATGCCTCGGCCCCGCGCCAGCCGGCGAGAGCGTGGAGCGCCAGGGGCTGGGCTGGGTCAATCGCTGCGGCTCCGGCAAGGGCGACGACACCATCACCAGCGGTCTCGAAGGCTCCTGGACCTCCGATCCGATCCACTTCTCGACCCAATATCTCGACAATCTATTCGGTCACGAATGGGTCAAGACGAAAAGTCCGGGAGGCGCGACGCAATGGAAGCCAAAGGACGCCGAGGATATCGTCCCCGATGCGCAAGACCCGTCGAAGGCCCATCCCTTGATGATGTTCACGACCGATCTCTCGCTGAAATTCGATCCCGAATACAGCAAGATCGCCAGGCGCTTCCGCGACGATCCAGAAGCGTTCAAACTGGCTTTCGCCAAAGCCTGGTTCAAACTCACCCACCGAGACATGGGTCCGCGTTCCCGCTATCTCGGCGCGGAGGTTCCGAAGGAAGCCCTGCTCTGGCAGGATCCCGTGCCCGCCACCGACTACAAGCCGATCGACGCCGCGGACGCCGCCGCGCTCAAGTCGAAAATTCTGGCGTCTGGCCTCACGGACTCCGAACTCGTTCGCGCGGCGTGGGCGTCGGCCGCTTCCTTCCGCTCGACCGACAAACGCGGCGGCGCCAATGGCGCGCGTATTCGTCTCGCGCCCGAAAAGGATTGGGCGGTCAACGATCCGGCCGAGTTGGCGAAAGTTCTGACGGCGCTGGAGGCGATCAAGGACGGGTTCGACAAGGATCGCGCCGATGGCAAGAAAGTTTCGCTCGCCGATCTGATCGTGCTCGGCGGCGACGCGGCCATAGAAGACGCGGCCAAAAGGGGCGGATATGAGGTGAAGGTTCCGTTCTCGCCGGGACGCGTCGACGCCACGCAAGAACAGACCGACGTCAAATCCTTCGCCGTGCTGGAGCCGACCGCCGATGGCTTCCGCAACTACTACGCCGCGTCCAACGAGCGTTCGCCGGCGGACGCCTTGGTCGAGCGCGCCAGCATGTTGTCGCTGACGGTTCCAGAAACCACGGCGCTTGTCGGCGGCCTGCGCGTCATGGGCGCGAATGAAGGCGGCTCTCAGCTCGGCGTCTTCACGAACCATCCCGAAACTCTGACCAACGACTTTTTCGTCAATCTACTCGATATGTCGATCGAATGGCGCAAGTCGCCGAAGTCGGAGGGCGCCTACGAGGGATATGACCGCAAGACGGGACAGATCAAATGGATGGCCAGCCCGATTGACCTGCTGTTCGGAGCGAATTCCGAGTTGAGAGCCGTATCCGAAGTCTATGCCTCCGACGACGCGAAAGTGAAATTCCTGCGCGACTTCGTCGCCGCCTGGACAAAGGTCATGAACCTCGACCGCTACGATCTGAAAAAGTCTTGATGACGCGACCAGCGGACCGGAGACAAGCGCCTCGGTCCGCCTCTCGCCGCCTTCGTCAAATCTCCCGCTCGACCACATTCGTCCCCAGGAGACGCTGACGATAAAGCCGCCGGAAAGCCAATGTCGGGGCGTCGGTGCGCACCGAGCGCTCCTCCTCCGGCGGCGGCGCGGAGGGCGGCAGCGACGATTCCACGATGGCGCGATCTTCTTCCGCGATGCGTCTGTTGAGCCATCCGAACACCGCGTCGAAAATCGGCGCGCGCGCGAAATCTCGCAGCGTATAGATTGTCAGCTTCGTCGTGTCTTCATCGAGCGGCTGGCAGACAGCGAAGAGACGCAGGATTTTTCCCGGCGGATCGATATGTAGCTCCATGGCGTTGGGATAGCGATAATCGAGCAGCCCCGGTCGCTTCTCGCCATCGATTTTATTCGAAACGCGCAGGCCGTAATCTACTTCCTCGCAAATGACGTCCATGCGCTTGTCGACGAGCGGAATCAGTCCACGGCCGATGGTGCGCTTGTGCACGAAAGGCAGGTGCGGCTGATCGAGCATATTCTCCATCACTCGCGTCCAATGCGCCCGCCATGTGACGGATTGCGCGAAAAGGCGAATGCGTTCGCCAAGACTCGACGAAGGATGCGGTTCGCCGTCGGGATCGAAGCCCGTATAGAGCCACAACAGCCCGCCCCCCTCCCGCGCGGGAAGCGCTGTCGCCCCGAGCGTGTCGCATTTGGCGTCCGGATTCCAGGGAACGCCAAGGTTTTTCCCAGCCCCGTCGAACCGCCAGCCGTGAAAAGGGCATTGAATGACGCCGTCTTTCACGGAGCCGAGCGACAACGCCACGCCGCGATGTGGACAGATGTCGACGAGCGCCACGGGCTTTCCCTCGGCGTCGCGAAAAAAGACGATGCGTTGGCCCGCGACGCGCAACGGCTGGGGCTTGCCTTTCACTAGGTCACGCGCAAGACCCACGATCGTCCAGACATTGGCGAAATCCCGAAACACTGGAGCTCTCGACCTCTTGGCGAAGGTTTGAAAGATACCAATAGCCCAAAGCCGCAAGACGAAACACCCTGTTCGCAAAACCGGCTTCTTCCGCTCCGGCCTGAAAAGCGAGCCGAGGCTTTCGATCGCATGCGCAACGCCCCCGCTCTCGCCCTGGCCTATCGGGCGACCGCGCCGCTCGGTTGAGGCAGTTTGATGATTTGACCGGGATGAAGTCTTCGAACATCGAGACCGGGATTCGCCGCCGCGATGTCACGCCAACGACCAGCGTGACGGTAGAGTTTTTTCGAAACGCCGGCCAAAGTGTCTCCAGCGACGATGGTGTAGGACTCCGCGGCGGCGGCGGCGACCGACGGCGCCCGCGCCGCAGCGGCGCCATCCTCCGTCGCCTCCGGCGACGCCGCGATGTTTTGGGGCGGCTCCACTACCTCGAAATCGCCATGCAACATGCCCATCCAGCAACTCCAGGGGATGCGGCCAACCTTATCGGGCGTGAATTCGATGGTCTGAAGCCCAGGCTTGACGTCGAACTCCAGGTTCAAGCCGGGCACGACGATGCGATGGTTGCAGGTCGTGACGTCCTTGCCGTCGATCACCCATTTGACCGGCAGGCCGCGCTCGAGCACGAAGTGATTTGGCGCATAGCCCGATTTCACCACATCCATCCTGATGGTTTGGAACGCCGGATGCGGCGCCTTGGCTGACGGAACGAGCGTGGAAAACGGCGCCTCGGACCGGGGAGGCGCATTCGCTCGCTCGAGCGAAGCGATCGCCGAGCGCAGATCGTAACCCGAGCCCGTCAGGATCAAGCCGCGATTGATCATCACCGCGCCGAGAACGACGACGATGACTCCCGAGACTCGAAGCAGCCTATGGGTCAAGGCGCCGGAGACGAGCGTCGCCAGCACGCCAAAGCTCAATAGCACCGGCAGCGTGCCGACGCCGAAGGCGAACAACATTTTCGCGCCTTCGATTCCGCTGCCGGTCCCCGCCGCCATGACATACATCGCCTGCAAGGGGCCGCAGGCGATCATCAAGCCATTCAACAGGCCAATGAGGAAGGGCCTATGCCGGGCGCGGCCCTGCTCCCTGAAGACGAAGGCCTGAAGCGACGCGGGCAACCCGAACCTAAATCGGCGCAAGGGCGCGAAAAGGCCCAGCATGTTGAGACCGAACACGATCAGAAACAGGCCCGCGCATATTCCAGCCGCGCCGCGTAGCAGCGGAGTGAAGGCCACGAACGCGCCAAGAAGGCCGAAGGCCGCGCCGAATAAGGTGTAGGACAGCGTCTTTCCGGCGCCATAAAGAAAATGGGAAAGGTAAGAGCGGCGCCCTTCGGCGGCGTCGTCCGCGGTATAACCGAGGACGAATCCTCCGCACATGCCGACGCAATGAAAACCCGTGAGCAGGCCAAGCAGAAAGATCAGATCCAGGCTCGGATGCTGGGCGATATCGGGCTCTCCGCCCCTGCTGATCCATTCCGTATCGAAAAAGATGATCAGCAATATCCCCGCGAGGCCCGCGACCAGCCCGGCAAGCCTGAACAGCGGCCCGCGCCGCCGCGCCGGATCGTCGAGTTCATAAGTTCGGTAGCCCGACTGCTCTATCGCCGCGCGGATCGCGCTAAGATCGACGGCGTTGGGATCGAATACAACCGAAACCGTTTCGCTCGGGTAATCCGCCTTTACATTCCGAACGCCCGGCAGCTTTCTTACCGAGACCTCGATGATATGCTCGCAGCCATGACAATGCATGCCATGCGCGTGCAGGACGGCCTCGGTTTCTTTAATGAACGCAGCTTCCGCCATCTTCGCGCGCCGATCGCCTTAAGCCCCGCGATATCTCGAAACAAAACCTCTCGACCCGATAGGCCTTCCCTCTCGTCGAGCACCTTCCCGCTCGCCGCATGGTTCCGCGACTTTGCCGCTCTCGCCAAAGCCTCGCATATTTCGCGGCTGTCCCGAAAGCACTTTAATTTATTACGGATATTTATCGATTCCAGTTTTCGTGTCGCCGAATTCCGCTGCGTCATTAACGAGTCTGGCGGCGGGTTCGTCATTGCGTGGAGCGCGAACTCCGAAGCAATCGAGGGGCCGTGGGCGGAAGCGGGACCGTTTGGGACCTTCCCGCGAGCGTGAAAAGGCGAGACGGGCTGGCGGCGGCGCCGGATCGCTTCGGCTCGCGCTCGCAATGGCGTTCCCCTTTGTCGCTCCGGTTTCTGCTTTGTGACGCAGGAGAACTAACGGCAAACATAGGCCCAGCGGTCGGCGCCAAAATCCCAGCGCCAGCAGGCGCCGTAACCCCAATAGCCATAGGCTCCCCATTCCGGATGCCAGACCAAATGGTCGCGCTGAGGGCACGACTTCATGTAACCGCGAGAGTCGCGGCAATGGACGTCCGCCTGCGCGGGAGCGACGAGCACACAGGCGAGCGCGCTTGAGACCAGGAATTTACGCAACATTTCAATCCTCCCTCCAAGCGAAGATCAGCATATCTCCCCTTTCCCAAATTGAAAACGGGCCGGGATCGGCGTCCCGGCTAGTCCGGCGCAAGCCAATGTCCGTAAGTTTCGCGGAAGCAAGAGATGGAGCGCCGCGCTTGGCCCGGAACAGCAAACCTTTCATCGTCGTCGCGACGCCCTGCTATGGCGGCGTCGTGACGCAGAGCTATATGATGTCCGTTTTGGAATTGACTTTGCTCGCGGCCGCCGGGGCCTTCGAATTGGACGTCGCGATGCTTGCCGGGGACTCTCTCATCGGCCGCGCGCGCAGCACGCTGGTGGCGCGTTTTCTCGACAATCCGCGCGCGACGCACCTTTTTTTCATCGACGCCGATATTTCGTTCCAACCAGAGCAGGCCTTGCGGCTGCTCGCCTTCGATAAAGACTTCGTAGCGGGCCAATACCCCTTGAAACAGATCGACTGGCGCGCTTTTCCCGCACGCGTCTTGCGTGGCGAAAGGCTCGCGGCGGCGGGCCTCTCCTATGTTGGAAAGGTGGAGACCGGCGCAGCTCTTCGCGGCGACAACGGCTTTGTAACCGGACAATATGCCGGCTCAGGCTTTCAGCTCATCAAGCGCGGCGTATTGGAGCGTATGATCGCCGCCTATCCGCAACTCAAATTCAGCAAGATAGACACGCTCACCAACGAAACGCCAAAAAGCCAGCATCTTTGCGCTCTGTTCGATTGCATGATCGACGCCGAAACGGGAACCTATCTCTCGGAGGATTATTCCTTCTGCCGCCGCTGGCGCGCGATCGGAGGAGAGATATGGCTCGATAACGAGAGCAAGCTCTCCCATACCGGCCCGCAGCGCTTCGACGGCGACCTCTCGCAGCGCCACGCCGCGCCCGATTCCGGGGCCGTGGCGGGCTCCCCACAAGCCAAGGCGGATGAAGCGGTCGAAAAAATAGCGTAAAGTCGGCGAAATGGGGCTAAACGACCCCCATCTCGCCGGGAGCATCGCTTTGAACGCCGAAAATTATCGCTATTTCCTCTCCTACAGCGGAGTGAAACTGCCCTTAAATCTCCTCACGCCGCTCGATCCCGACGAGCTGGAGAATCGAAACACCTATTTTCGCGCGCTTTACGACCAAGCCGGCCATATCGTCTCCTGCGAGAAAATCGTCTATGGCGAAGTAGAGCTCGCGCATCGCTACGAATACAGCGCGGCGGGCGCGCTGGCGCGCGCGGAAATCCGCATGGGCGACGACGACCCCACCGAAATTCTCTTCGACGCCAGCGGCGCTGCGCTGCGATCCTGAAGCTTTTCAGCCCCCCCGATGGCCTTCACCTTCATCCACGCCGCCGATCTCCACATCGACAGCCCTCTCGCCGGCCTTGGGGTCAAAGACCCCGCCGTGGCCGCTCTGTTCGCGCGCGCGGGCCGACGCGCGGTGGAAGCGCTGGTCGACGAGACCATCGCGGCGAAGGCCGCTTTTCTGCTGATTTGCGGCGATATCTTCGACGGCGACTGGAAGGACGCCACCACGGGGCTTTTCTTCATTCGCCAACTTGGCCGATTGCAGCGCGAGGGCGTCTTCACATTCATCGTAAACGGCAATCACGACGCCGCAAATCTGATGTCGAGGAACCTGCCCTATCCCGAAAACGTGAAGATCTTTTCCGCCCGCGCGGCGCAATCGCATCACATCGAGGAATTGCGCGTCTCCCTCCACGGCCGCAGCTTTCCCGACAGGCTGGTGGGCGACGATTTTCTCCCCTCCTATCCCACGCGGCGCGAGGACTATTTCAACATCGGCCTTCTGCACACCGCGCTCGACGGCACGCGCGGCCATCAGTCCTACGCGCCCTGCTCTGTCGAGGACCTCAAGCGTTTCGGTTACGACTACTGGGCTCTCGGCCATGTTCACACGGCGGAGGAAATCTCGCGCGATCCCTGGATCGTCTATCCGGGCAATATCCAGGGACGCAGCGTGCGCGAAACGGGACCCAAGGGCGCGATGCGCGTCTCGGTGGCCGACGGCCGCGTAGCCGACGTGCAGCGCCTTACGCTCGACGCGGCGCGCTGGGTCAACGCCAGCGTCGATGTCGCGGGCTGCCACAGCGATAATGATCTTTGGGCGCGCATCGAGGCGCGGCTCTCCCACGAACATGCCCGCGCCGATGGGCGTCCGCTTGCCGCGCGTCTGACGCTTGAAGGCGCGACGCCGCTTCACGCGCGTCTCGTCGCGCGCCGGGAGGAAATCGAGGAGGAAGCCCGCGCCATCGCCTTTCGCGTCTCTGGGGAGCTTTGGGTTGAAAGCCTAAAAATTCGCGCGCTGGCCGCCATCGCGCCGCCCCCCGCGCGCGCGGAAAGCGACACGCTCGACATCGAGGCGCTCATCGCGGATGCGGCGCAAGACCCCGAGTTCGCCCGCGCCCTCGCCGAACTTTCGGAGCAAATTGGGGGAAAGTTGCCGCCCGAACTGCGCGAAGCGGCGCCGGGAAGCGCGGAAGAGCTTTCACGGCTGGCGCAAGAGGCGCGCGACAGGCTTTTGGGCGATCTTCGTCCCGGCGAGGGCGGCGCATGAGATTTGAAAAGCTGTTGTTGGAGCGCTATGGCGCTTTCACCGACCGCGCGCTGGAATTGCGCCCACAGGCGCGGCTTCATGTCGTGCTCGGCGCCAATGAAGCCGGCAAAACCTCCGCGCTCAACGCGATCGGAGATTTTCTGTTCGGCTTCGGACACACGACAAACTACGATTTTCTTCATGACAAGGCCGCGTTGCGCATCGGCGCGAGGCTGCGTCTCCTCGACGGTTCGCAAATCTCGCTGCGCCGCCGCAAGGGCGCCAAGAACACGATCCTCGACGAGAACGACAAACCGCTCGCGACCGATCCGCTCGCGCCGCTGCTCGGTTCGGTGACGCGTGATGTTTTCTTTTCGGAATTCGGATTGACGTCGGAGGCGCTGCGCGCGGGCGGGCGAGAATTGCTGCGCGCGGGCGGGCGACTGGCCGAAACTCTCGCCGCCTCTTCCGCCCAGCTTTCGGCGCTGGCCCAATTGCGCGCCCGGCTCCTTGGCGAAGCCGACGCGCTGTTTGGTCCGCGCCAAAGCGCCGGCAAGGCCTTCTATCTCGCCCATGACGAATATAAGAAAAGTAAAGAGCGGTTCCGGGACGCCATCGTCACCGCCGATGCGCTTTCGGCCTCGCGGCGCGCGGTCGATGACGCGAAAAAGAAGCGCGACGCCCTCGACGCCGAGCATGAGCGCATCGGACGAGAACTCTCCCGCCTGCGGCGCAGCCAGCGCACCCGGCCGAAACTTTCGCGCATAGACGCGCTGAGCGAAGAACTCGCGGGCCTCGCCGATCTCCCTGAAGTGGAGAGCGCGACGCTGGGCGAATGGCGCGAGGCGCGCGAAAGCTCGGCCCGCATCGAGGCGGAGCTGGCGCAATTGCACGAGGAAGAGCTTATCGCCGCGATGGAAATCGGCGCGCTCGAAGTCGACGAACGACTGTTGGAGGCCGGGGCGCGGATCGAGGAATTGCGGCAGGATGTCGGCGCCGTGCTGAGGCAGGAAATCGACCTGCCGAAGCGGATCGCCGAGGCGCGGGGCGCGCGCGAGGAATTGCGCAACGCGGCGCGCGATCTCGGGCGCCCCGACGAAAACGAATTGCTTCGCCGCCAGCCAACCGCGCCGCAACTCGCGCTGGTGCGCGAGCTGATCGGCAAGCGCGTCGCGGCCGAGCGCGCTTTGACGCAGGCGCAAGCGGCGCGGGACGACGCCCGGCGCGAACTCGAAGAGCTGGAAGAGCGCGCCGCCCGTCTCGGCGCCGCGTCGGACCCCGCCCCCCTGGCGCGGCGACTGGAGGCTTTCGCCGATGTTCCCGCCGAAGCCGACCGGCTGAGGCGAGAACTATCGGCTCTCTCCAATGAACGCCGCGCGCTCGACGAGGAAACCCATCGGCTCGACCCGCGGGCGGGGGCGCCCGAGGAGCTTGCGCGCCTCGTCCTGCCCGACGCGCTCGAAATCGAGGCCGCGCGGCGGTTGTTGGAGCAATTGGAGGAGGAGGAGAAGCAGGCCGCGACGCGCGCCCGCGATCTCGCCGCCGCCTTGCAACGGTTAGACGAAGAAATCGCGCAGGCGTCTCGCGACGGCGCCGTGGCGACGCGCGAGGAGCTCAACGACGCGCGCCGGCGACGCGGGGAGGTCTACGATCGCCTCGGCGACGCGCTTGACGGAGACCCCGCTGAGCGGCGCGCGGCTTTTGTCAGCCTCGGCGAAGAAAACAAGGCGGTCGATGCGACGGCCGATATTCTCCTCGCCGACGCCAACCGTTCCGCCCGTTTCGAATCCGCGCGCGAACGCCGGGCGCGGGAGCTGCGCGAAAGCGAAAAAGCGAAAGCCGCGCTGGTTGAACTCGCGAAGCAAAAAGAGCACGCGAGCGAAGTCTGGTCGCAATTATGGGCGCGAAGCGGCGTGAAGCCGAAAAACCCCCAGAGCATGGCGCGCTGGCTGGAGCGCGTCGACGAGTTATTGCATCGGCGCGACAACATCGAGCAGCGCGCGCTCGATGCTGTCGCATTGAAGCGCAAGCTCGACGAATACGCGAACGGCCTGCGTCGGCTCCTGCAAGACATGGACACGGCGGAAGACCATTCGTCGCCTATCGATGCGCTCCACAAACACGCCCGGGCGACACTCGATCGCCTGCGGGAGAAATGGGGCGAGACACATGCGGGCGTCGCCTTGCGCGACAAGGGTCGAAAGACGCTCGCCAAGGCGGAGCAGGATCTGGCGAAGGCGGCGGAAGAAACCGCCAGATTGCGTGAGGCCTGGCCCGGCGCGCTCGCGGCCATCGGGCTTGGCGGCGAGGCGACCCCCGCGCAGGCGGAAGCAGCGCTGGCGATTTGGCAGAGCGTCCCGGCGCCAAGGGGCAAGCTCGAAGACCTGACCCATCGGATTGGCGCGATGGAGCAGGAAATCGACGCTTTCGAAACGAAATCAGCCGCGCTGTTAGAGCATGTCGCGCCGGATTTGCGCGACCGCCCGCGCCGCGACGCGCTGGATATCCTCAACGGCAAACTGACCGAAGCGCGCCGCGCCCGCGACCGGCGCGACGCGCTGCGGGAAGCGGCGCGACGGCGGGAAGACAAACGCGTCGCGCTCGCGCGAAAACACGCCGTGGCGCGGGTTGCGATCGAACAGGCGCGCGCGGTTCTTGTTCTCGACGACGCCTCTTTGCTGACGCCGGCTTTCGAACGGCTGGAAAAGCGCGCCGCGCTGCGGAACGAACGCGACCGCGCCGTGCGCGATCTGCTGGAAAGCGCCGACGGTCTCGACGAAGCGACGCTGCGCGACGAACAGGCGGATATCGATTTCGACATGCTTGCCGGCGCCGTGGAGCGGTTGACGGTCGAAGGCAAACAAACGCTCGACGAGCTTCAGCAGGCGGCCGCCGCCCTGCACGAAGCGGGCAAGGCTCACGAAACGCTTTCCGCCGGACGCGACGCGGCGGGCGCCGCCCACGACAAGGCTGAGGCCGGCGCAAGGCTCGCCGAGGTCGCGTCGCGCTGGCTCGCGCGCGCGGCCGCGGCCCGGCTCGCCACGCTGGCGATAGAGCGCCACCGCGCCGCCGTGCAAGACCCGCTATTGAAGCGCGCCTCCGAGCTTTTTTGCCTCGCCACCGGCGGGGCCTTCGCCTCTCTTGGCGCCGATTTCGACGAGAACGACGCGCCGTCGCTGGTCGGTCAGCGCCACAATGGCGCTCGCGTGCCGGTCGCGGGCATGAGCGAGGGCGCGCGCGATCAGCTCTTTCTCGCGCTAAGGCTCGCGCTGCTCGAATTGCGCGCGGCGGAGCCCTTGCCTTTCGTCGGCGACGATCTGCTGGCGAGTTTCGACGACGCGAGAACCGCTTGCGCGTTGCGCCTGCTGGCGGAGTTCGGACGCGAACGGCAGGCGATTGTCTTCACCCATCATCGCCATGTCGCCGAAATTGCGCGAGGGCTGTCCGACGCGGATGTGGACGTGATCGAACTTTGATCGCGGCCAATGAGAAACTCATTTGAAAAGCAGAATTTCCTCCAGCTTTTTGAAGCTGAAGAGATTTCTTGTCGACCAGACGATTCCGTCTGGTCCGAAAGCGCTCTAGTTAGGAATAACTCCAAACAACAACGCAAGCTTTATTGTTAATATCACACGCTACAGGCGTATTCGAGCGATCGATAACATTGCAATGTTTCCAATATTGACTTCATTTCATTGACACGCCGAGCGTGAAGACTACGATCCAATAACAAATATTCCCGCCCCAACGAAAGACCAGACCCCTTCCCGGAGAACACTTGCGTTTGCCCGTTGAAGGCCTGGCGACGTCAGGCGCCTGGAAAGGATCGGTCATGCGCTGTCAAGAAAAGTTATCCGAAGTCTCGCTGACCTTGCTTGGTCTCGCGCTGACATGCGCCACCGCGCTGTCACAGGAGGCTCTGCCAGACATTGACGTGGTGGCCAGCAAGCCCCAAGCCACGCAAGCGGAGCGGCCAGCCCCCGCGGAGCCAGCTACGCCGCAATCGTCACAATCGGAGTCGGCGACAACTTTAGATCAGAAAATGAAGGCGATGGATGCCGCGCGTGAGGATCTCCTCCCAAAAACCGGCGCGACTTCCTTCACGATAGACCGCACGGCGATCCAGAATCTTCCCCAGGGCGACAACACGCCAATCGACAAGGTTATCTTGCAGGCTCCAGGCGTCTCTTCCGATTCCGCGGTCGCAAATCCGTCCTTCCACGTGAGAAACGAATACGCCAACGTCCAATACAGGATCAACGGCGTCATGCTGCCCGAAGGCGTTTCCAGCCTCGGCCCGGTGCTCGACACGAATTTCGTCGGCAGCCTCTCCTTGCTCACGGGCTCCCTGCCCGCGCAATACGGGCTGCGGACGGCAGGCGTGATCGACATTACGAGCCGGACCTTTGCGACGCCCGGCGGCAACCTCAGCATCTATGGCGGCAGCCGCGAGACGATCACGCCAAGCATCGACTATGGCGGAGCGGTCGACGACACCCAGTATTTCGTCACCGCGCGCGGCAACTGGAACGCGCTCGGTCTTGAAAATCCAACGCCGAGCTTCAATGCGGCCCATGACCACACCGAACAAGGCAAATATTTCGCCTATCTCTCGACGCTGCTCGGGGACTCGACGCGGTTGAGCATTTTTTCGGGCGCCGCGACGAGCAGTTTTCAAATTCCCAACAATCCCGGCCAGACACCGCTTGGAAATTTCGGCCCAAGCGTCTATCCATCCTCGGCGTTGAACGAAAATGAGCATGACGAGTATTTCTTCAACATCGCGGCGTTGCAGACGAAGGTTGATAATGTCGACGCGCAGCTCGCCGTCTTCCAGAGACACGCCGACGTCCATTTCGCGCCCGACGTTTTTGGCGACCTCGTATTCAACAACGTTGCGTCCAATGTGACCCGCGAAAGCGATCTCTACGGAACGCAGCTCGACGCCTCCTACACGCTGAACGATCAGCAGAAGCTGCGGGCGGGCTTCATGGCGAGCGCCGAAAAGACGAACGTCGCCAATGTTTCGACCGTGCTTCCGGTCGACCCCGTGACCGGCGCCATATACCCAACGCCCTACCCGATCACCGACTTCAACGCCAAGCTCGGATGGAACATCGGCGGCTATGTTCAGCACGAATGGAAAATCAACAACCAGCTCACTTTGAATACGGGTCTGCGCTTTGACCAGTTGTATCAGTTCGTCGACGCCAACCAGCTCAGTCCGCGCTTTGGCTTCGTCTACAAGCCGATCGATGGAACAAGCATTCACGCCGGATATTCGCGCTATTTCACGCCACCCATGCAGGCGCAGGCGGTTTCGTCCAATTTAGCGCTGTTCAACAACACGACCAATCAGCCTAATGTGCCGCTCAACAGTCCGCTTAAGCCAGAGCGCGCCGATTATTTCGATGTCGGCATTGATCAAAAGCTGGCTGCGGGACTAAGCGCTGGCCTCGACGCCTATACGAAAATCGCGTGGAACCAGCTTGACGACGGGCAGTTTGGCCAGGCTGTAGTTCTCACCCAGTTTAACTATGCGCGCGGTTACATGAACGGCCTCGAGTTCAAGAGCGCCTATGAGAACGGCGACTTCAAGGCCTATGGCAATTTTTCGGCGGGCGTCAACAGGGCGAAGAACATCATTTCGAACCAATATCTGATCGACCCGACGACCTATGTCTATCTGCTGAACAATTATCACAACACCGACGACTCGCAGTTCATGACAGCCTCCGCCGGCGCTTCCTATCGCTGGGAGAAGACGCTGTTCACCGCGAATATGATCTATGGCAGCGGACTGCGCGCCGGCTTCGTCAACCAGGATCACGTTCCCGCATACGCCACATTCAATCTGGGCGCCACACATGAACTGCAACTGACGCCCGGAGCCAAGCCGCTTACGGTGCGCTTCGATATCGTGAATCTGTTCGACCGCAAATATGAGCTACGATACGGCAGCGGCATCGGCGTCTTCGCTCCCCAATATGGAGCGCGACGCGGATTCTTCGTCGGATTGTCGCAGAAGCTGTAAACACTCACGCCGCCGTCATCCGACTGCGAGAGGCAATCTTTTCAAGGCCGCGCGGCGCGTTTCCGGCCCTCCCTTTCGGGGCTCCAATATCGGCTTTCGCTATAGCGCCAGCTCAGCGCGATGCGATATAATGCGCTGAGAGCAAAATCCAAAAAAGTTGATAGACTTTTTCGATTGGATTTTGCTCCAGCTTTTTGAAGCTGGTGCGATTTCTTAATCGACCAGACCATTCCGCCTCGTCGATAAGCGCTCTAGCCGGAGAAAATCCATCATGACCGCCAATAAGATCGACGCCCTGCTTGCGCTGCGCAGCGAAGGGCGGCTGTTGGTTGGGCGAGACCGCATCAAGCTGCTTGAAGCTGTCGCCGAACATGGCAGCATCACCAAGGCCGCCAAGATCGCGGGGTTCAGCTACAAGACGGCGTGGGACGCGGTGGACGCCATCAACAACCTGCTTCCGAGCCCCGCCTTTGTCACCAAGGCGGGCGGGCGCAGCGGCGGCGGCGCGATGGTGACGGAAGAAGGCAGGCGGCTGATCGAGACTTTCCATCGTCTGGAAGAACGCATGTCGCGGATTTCTTCCTTCATCGCTCAGGAAGGACTCGGCGGCCAGGACGAATTCGCGCTGTGGAGCCTCGGCATCAAGATTTCCACGCGCAATGTGTTTCAGACCGAAGTCGTCTCGGTGCGGCGCTGGCCAGTGGACGTCGAGGTGACGCTCAAAATTTCCGGAGACATATTCATCCACGCCATCGTCACCAACGAAGCCGCCGAGGAGCTGGAGCTCGAGCCGGGGCGGCGGGCGCTGGCGCTGGTCAAATCCTCCTTCGTCAATCTGGAACCTTTCGATCCCGAGAAATCATCGGGCCGCAACCGCTTCAAGGGAATAGTGCGCCGGCGCACCGACGCCGAACGCAATTGCGAAATTATGCTCGACATCGGCGGCGGCAAAACCATGACCGCCGTCATCGCGCGCCAAACCGCCGAGGACATGCAACTCACCGAGGGCGTGGAGGCGGTTGCGAGTTTCAACCCGGCCAATGTGATCCTCGCAGTCGACTAACGCCGCGCGCCCACGCTGATCGCGGCTTGAGCTATTACGTTATATAATATAATTACATATTTATCACAGCGGTCATAAAAACCAACCAAAAGTGATAAATTTCAGCAGCCTGAGCCTAAGCCGCAGGCGGATGTTTTATTGACATAACGGTTAACCAATTATTATCATCGTTATATATTCTGGAGATATAACGATGACGCGCAAAGCCCAACATCGCTTTAACCCCAGCCGCAGATCGGTCTTGCTCGGCGCTCTCGCGGCGTCGCTGGCGCGCGGCGCGTAGGCGCAAACCGCTATCCTGCAAGTCGTGACGAGCTTCCCCGAGGAAATGACCACGCGCTACGAGCAGGAATTCGAGAAGCTTCATCCCGGAGCGCATGTCCAGTTTGTCTGGAAGCAATCGCGTGACGCGCTCGACTATCTGAGCCAGCCAAATCAAAGCGGCGCGGATGTCTATTGGGCGCCCTCGCCGAATAATTTCCCCGTGCTGCGCGACGACGGCGGCTTGCGCTCGAACCCGGTCTGCGCGCCTGGGCCATGATCAAGGCGTCGGCGATCGGCCAACACTTGCGATAGGAAACGCCAGTCGCCCGGCTCGCGCCCAGAATCGAGCGCCGACGGCGGACCGCCTCGATCAACATGACGTCTTCGGGCGCCAACCTCCCGCCGTTTGGAAAATGCAGCGTCAACTCGACGACGGCGGAAAGCGGCGGAAGCCTCCCCCGGCAAGGCGGAACTTTTTTTCTGGCGGTTTGGTCGCTATGCTTTCGGGTTCAATGAGCGGCCGCGACGGTCGCGGACACGGGCGAGGCGATACGGCTCCGCAAGGCCCGCACCGTCGCCTCCGCGATGGCCCGGCCGCGCTCGTCGGTCCCGGTCCATTTGGCGCCGCGTCCGCGTGGGTCCAGCTCGCCGATCTTCACCCCAAAAGGAATATCGGTGCCGTCGCGCGCGATGCCGCGCAGAAAGCCGTCGATTGGCGCGCGCACGGCGGCGCCGTCCAGATGGCCGATCACGAAGCCCTTGAAGACTCGGGCGCCGATATCCAATGGCGTGCGCCACGAGCCAGCGCGATCAGCGTAAACGAAACGCTCGGAGCCCGCCCGGCCCAGCCTGCGCGCGACATGGTCGGGCGCGCGCGTCGCCCCCGCGCGGAGCAGCCTGCCGGTGGCGTCCGGATGGGTCTCGACCGCGATGTCGCAATTGACGCCGGCGACGAAACTCGGGCCGAGACCGACGGTCGCCCGAGCGATTCTGCGAAGATCCGGGGTCGCATGGTATTTTTGCATGCGCGCGTCGATCAGGGCGTCCAGCGCGCGCACCGCCATCAACTCGGTGAGTTGAAGCCTCGTCACGGCGACGCAACCCGGGCGCCCCAGCAGGACGGCGATTTCGAGCAGGCTCTCCGCCCGTCTGCCCTCGATGCCGTCCACCTTCGCCACATCGTCGTAGAGCGCGTCATGAAAGGCCATGCCCCGGCGGATCACCGGCGGATGGGAATCGTGACTAAGGATGACGAAATAGCCGTCCCAGGCGAGCCGCACGGCCACCGCCGACGCGATTTCATTGGTTCCGAGCACAACCGCCAAGGGCCGGTTGGGCTGGGAGAAGAGACGAAATGTCTGCGCCTCGGGCATGGGTCAGGTCTCCACCAAAGCAGGCTCCCGATGCGGGCGCGGACCCATTTTCGGAAATCTGGCGCAACGGTCGATTTCGAGCCGCCGTTCGCCGCGCGCCTTGATTTCGCGGACGGGAGCGCTACTCGCAATCAGGCCAAGCAATCCCCGGACCAAAACAATGAATCTTTTATTATCAATATGATATGAAACAGACGAGGCTTTACCGCGCCCATTTTCGCACCGATCGCCGCTCTATTGTTCGCAATATATTTTAATTCCGCGTCGTTGGTGTAAACAAAGCGACAATTCAGCCGACAAAGCGGCGAAAACGGATGCAAAGCCAATAGATGTAAACTCGGCGCCGCTATTGCTTCAAAGCCCTCGCGATCTTGCGCGGGAGGGGAGAATGCAATTCGAATTTCCAGTGGTGGACGACGCCGACGAACGCACGGCCGTCGAGGCCGCGATCACGCAATGCGTGAAGACTTTTTACGAAAAAGGCGCGGCCGATCCGCTGCTCGGCCCGATCTTCTCGGATACGATCCACGATCTCGAAAAGCATCGCGAGATCGTCTCGAATTTCTGGTCGAAGTCGCTGTTGCGCACCGAGCGCTATGACGGCCAGCCTTTCGGCGTTCACGTCAATCTTCCGGTCGCGCCCGAGCATTTCGTCCGCTGGCTTCAACTCTTCGCCGAGTGCGCGCGCGAAACGCTTCCCAGGACGCAAGCCGAGCAGGCCATCGCCAAGGCGTCGCATATGACGCAATGTTTCCAGTCGGGACTGTTTCCTTTCACCGGCGCCGACGGCAAGCCTTCCCGCCATCCAGCGTAGAAAAGGGGCGCGCCCCTCGGATAGAGCCGCGCTAGAGCAAAATCCAAAAAAGTTGAAAGACTTTTTCGATTAGATTTTGCTCCAGCTTTGTGAATCTGGAGCGATTTCTTGTCGACTAGGCGATTCCGTCTGGTCGGAAAGCGCGCTAGCGGTCGTCACGCCGAAGCGTGAGGCCCACTAACTCCAGACCTTGCGTGTCGCCTGTTTCAGCCAGCGACGGGTTTTGGCGTCCAGCAAGGGCGAGAGCGACTTGCGCACATTGGCGTGATAGGCGTCGAGCCAATCCGCTTCCTCGTCGGTCAGCATCGAGGGCTCGACGCAATTCAGATCGAAGGGCGCAAGGGTGATGGTCTCGAACCCGCGCATTTCGCGTTCGCCGCCCACGATCTCGCGCGGCTCGACGATGACAAGATTTTCGAGCCTGATTCCATATTCGCCCGCGCGGTAATAGCCGGGCTCGTTGGAGAGGATCATGCCGGGCTCGAGCGCCGTCGTTCCGAATTTGCTGATGCGTTGCGGGCCTTCATGCACCGAGAGATAGGCGCCGACGCCATGACCGACGCCATGATCGAAATCGAGCCCCGCCTCCCATAGATGGCGCCGAGCGAAAGCGTCGAGCTGCGCGCCGGAGACGCCCTTGGGAAACACCGCACGCGCAATGGCGATATGTCCCTTGAGCACGCGGGTGAAATGATCGCGCAATTGTTTGGAGGCGCGGCCGACCACGACGGTTCGCGTCACGTCGGTGGTGCCGTCGAGATATTGCGCGCCGGAATCGACCAGATAGACGCCGCGCCCGATTTTCAGATTGCTGCTCTCGCTGACGCGGTAATGCGGGATCGCCGCATGGGGGCCGAAGGCCGAAATCGTCGGGAAGGAAATGTCGCGCAATCCGCCGCCTTCGCGGCGAAAAGTCTCCAGCGCCTCCGCCGCCGAGATTTCCGTCAGCCCGCCCTTCGGCGCCTCCTCATCGAACCAGGCGAGGAAACGCGCCAGCGCGGCGCCGTCGCGAATATGCGCCGCGCGCATTCCGGCAAGCTCGGCCTCGTTCTTGATCGCCTTCGGCAGCGCGACCGGATCGTCGCCGAGTTTCGGCTTGCCGCCGGCCGCGCGCAGGGTCTCGACGAGCTTGACGGGAGCCGTCGCGGAATCGAAAAGAATGGTTTGACCCTTGGCGCCGGCCTCGCGCAAATCCTCCAAAAGTCGTCCCGGCGACGCGATGGAGAGAAATTTCTCCAATGCGTCTTTTGCCTTCGCCGAGAGCTTCGCCTCTTCAACATAGAACGTGGGCGCTCCGCTTTCGGGCAACAGGGCGAAAGCGAGCGCGATAGGCGTATGGGCCACATCCGCGCCGCGAATGTTGAAAGTCCAGGCCAGCGAATGCGGATCGGAAATCAACAGCGCGTCCGCACCCTCCATTTTTTTTCGGATCAGCGCCAGCTTGGTTTTGACGCTCGCGCCGGCATGGCGGACGGGATAGATCGACACCTGCCCCATGGGCGGCGCGGGCCGATCCACCCACAGCGCGTCGATGGGGTTCCGATCCAGCGGAACCAGCATGATGTCCTTGCCCTCCAGCGCCTTGGCGAAGCGCTCGATTTGCGCGCTGGTGTGGACCAGCGGATCGTAACCGATGCGCGCGCCCTTTGGCGCATGATCGGCAAGCCAGCGCGCGGGCTGAATTTCGCCAATATCCAGCGGCGTAAACAGCTTTTCGTCGATTTCGTCGCGGACCTGCAAAACATAGCGGCCGTCGACGAAGATCGCCGCTTTGTCCTGCAACACGACCGCGAAACCCGCCGACCCGGAAAAACCGGTCAGCCAGGCGAGCCGCTCGGCGCAAGGCGCGACATATTCGTTCTGGTGCTCGTCCGCGCGCGGCGCGAGGAAACCATCGAGTTTCTCTTCGGCGAGCATGCGCCGCAGCATTTTGAGGCGTGGGCCGCTCGCGCCGCTTTGGCTGGCGTCGGCGAAAGTCTGGAATTTTGCTTCGAACATGATGCGACGCTAGAGCGCTTTCCGACCAGACGCAATCGTCTGCTCGATGAGACATCGCGCCGGATTCAAAAAGCTGGAGCAAAATCTATTCAAAAAAGCCTATCAACTTTTTCGGATTTTGCTCCAGTCCCGCCGCGCGGCGGGAGCAAGCCTTTCGATTCCGGCGCGCGCCCGCCCTCACATGTTCGGATAGTTCGGGCCGCCGCCGCCTTCCGGCGGAACCCAGGTGATGTTCTGGGCTGGGTCCTTGATGTCGCAGGTTTTGCAATGGACGCAGTTCTGGGCGTTGATGACGAAGCGCGGATCACTTTTGGCGGCCTCGTCGCCATAAACCACTTCGTAGACGCCGGCCGGGCAATAGAGCCGCGCGGGCTCGCCGTAACGAGGCAGATTTTCTCGCACGGGAATCGTGGGGTCGGTCAGCTTCAGATGCGCCGGCTGGTCTTCCTCGTGATTGGTGTTGGAGACGAACACCGAGGACAGCTTGTCGAACACCGTCTTGGCCGAGAGCTTCGGATAGACCTTCGCCGTCGTTTCGGAGAGCGGTTTTAGGGTGGCGTAATCGGGCTTGCCATGCGGCATCGTGCCGAAGAAGGAGAAGCCCAACAATTCATTGGTCCACATATCGAGCCCGCCGAGCGAGGCGCCGATATGGGTTCCGTATTTCGACCACAGCGGCTTGACGTTGCGCACCGGCTTGAGATCGCGCCCGATTTCGGACGTCTTCCAGCCCTCGTTATATGCGGTCAATTCGTCGTGCGCGCGCCCGTCGGCCAGCGCCTTCGCCGCCGCCTCGGCGGCGAAAATCCCCGACAAAACGGCGTTGTGCGAGCCCTTGATGCGCGGGACGTTCATGAAGCCCGCCGCGCAGCCGATGAGCGCGCCGCCCGGAAACGCCAGCTTCGGCACGCTCTGCCAGCCGCCTTCCGTCAAGGCCCGCGCGCCATAGGAAAGCCGCTCGCCGCCCTCCAGCATCGCCGCCACCTTCGGATGCGCCTTGAAGCGCTGGAATTCGTCGAAGGGCGACAGCGTTGGATTGGAATAGTTGAGATGCACGACGAAGCCGACCGAGACCAGGTCTTCGTCGAAATGGTAAAGGAAAGAGCCGCCGCCGGTGTCAGGATCGAGCGGCCAGCCGAAACTATGCTGCACCAACCCCGGCCTGTGCTTTTCCTTTGGAATCCGCCACAGCTCCTTGAAGCCGATGCCGAATTTTTGCGGCTCGCTGTTTTTGGCGAGGTCGTATTTCGCCAGAATCTGCTTGGTCAGCGACCCCCGCGCGCCCTCCGCGAACAGAGTATATTTGCCGCGCAGCTCCATGCCGCGCGTAAAACTGTCCTTGATATGGCCGTCCTTGGCGACGCCCATGTCGCCGGTGGCGACGCCCTGCACTTCGCCCTTCTCGCCATATAGAATCTCGGCGCCGGCGAAGCCGGGATAAATCTCGACCCCGAGAGTCTCCGCCTCGCTCGCTAGAAAACGCACCATATTTCCGAGCGAGCCCACGAAATTGCCGTGGTTGTTCATCAGCTTCGGCATGAGGAAATTGGGCAGACGGATCGCGCCCGTCTCGCTGAACAGGAAGAAATTGTCCTCGCGCACCTGCGTCTTCAGCGGGCAGGCTTCGTTCTCGCGCCAATCCGGCAGCAGGCGATCGAGGCCCACGGGGTCGATCACCGCGCCAGAGAGAATATGCGCGCCGGGCTCCGAGCCCTTTTCGATCACGACGACGGAAATGTCGGGCGAAAGCTGCTTGAGGCGAATCGCGGCGGCGAGCCCGGCCGGCCCCGCCCCGACAATCACCACATCGTAATCCATTCCCTCGCGCGGCGGCAATTCCGTGATCTCAGAGCCCATGATTTCTCCCTTTTGGTTCTACCTAGCCGCAAGACGAACCCTGTTAGAGCCGAGCCACTGGATTGCTTCGCGGCGCCCGCAATGACGCCACTCTTCCTTCCCAGCCTCCGCCTCGCGACACAGCAGGCGCCGGACACGGACGGCCTCGCGCCTGCCGTCGCCCCTTTGCGGCGAAACATAGCCTTTTTCGCCGCCCGCGCCAAAGCGGGGCCTAAGCGGTGGCGGCGGCCCCGCCAAGACGCGCCATGTTCAGACGCGCCATGTTCAGACGCGCCATGTTCACATGAGCAGTTTTGGATCATGGCTTCAATAGCCGGGGAGTTCCCCCACCCAAGGCGGGATCATGAATCGTTGATATTTTAGTTCTACTGCGTCACGAAGCGCTCTGGGTCCGGTCCAGCCCCCGTCATTGCGAGCGGAGCGAAGCAATCCAGACTCGGCCCCCTGGATTGCTTCGCCTTCGGCTCGCAATGACGGCTTGGGCGCCCCCCTGGATTGTTTGGTCGCTTCGCTCCTCGCAATGACGAACCGGCCACCAAAGTCTTTTATAACGCAGTAGAATTTTCAGGGCGGCGCGGAAGTCCGGGTTGATGGCGAGGCTTTGAGGCGCTTTCGTTTGATTGGGATTTTGGGCGGCTCTCGTTTGAGCAGGTTGAGCGCGGCGCGGCGCGATCAGCGCGTCGGCGCGCAGGAACCCCGGCCCTTCCCTCCTGCCCCGCCGCGCTCCGAGCAGCGCCGAAAAGCCGGCAGGTGTCGGCTGCGCGACGCTTCCTGAAGGCGCAGCATGACCGCGCGCGCTTCGGGGTCGGTCACCTGGTCGAGAAGGCGGGCGTACATCGCATCGTTCTCTATTTCGGCTTGCACGGCCTCGGCGCAGGCCTGCGCCACCGTCTCGGGAATTTTCACGCGCTCTCGCCATGTATCGGCTGGCGGAGTCGCGTTCAAACGACCGAACTGAGCCAAAAGCGCCTCCACATGGCGTTGTTCGGCTTCCACGATGTTGACGAAGGGGCGCACTGGCCCAAAACGTTCGATCACCTTCCGGTAAGTGGCGCGCGACTTGTATTCGTCCTCCAAAGCCTCCGAAAGAGCCTCAATTGTCTGGCGATATGTCATGGAACGACCTCCCTGCTTTTTGAAGTGGTGACACGCCGCCGCGGTTGCAAGCCGCGCAACCGCCCCGGCGGGTCGCCCCGCAACGATGGCGCGCGAGCCGATTCGCCTTTATTACCGGGCCTCGGCCAGACCGCGCGGGTCGGCGCTAGAGGAATTACCCCATGAAGCGCGCCGCAGCCGCCGCCGCGGTTCTCATTGGTCTTGCGATCCTTTGGTTCGTTATCAGCGGCAGCCCCCCGAACGAGGGCGGCTATCTCGGCTATGTCGAGGGCGATCTTCTCTATATCGGCCCGATCGAGGGCGAGCGGCTGGGCTCCTTGCTGGTCGAGACCGGCGATCACGTGGAGACGAACGCCCTCCTCTACGAAATGGAAACGCCGCTGCTCGACGCCCAGCGGCGCGAGGCGAGCGACCGCATCACGCAGATGCAGGCCCAGCTCGAAAATCTCCAGGCCGCGCTCAACCGGCCGCAGCAGGTCGCGGTGCTTGAGGCGGCGGTCGAACGCGCCAAGGCGGTGTTGCTGCTCTCGCAACAGAATTTCCAGCGCCAGAAGACGCTCTATGCGCAAAAGGACATCGCTAAATCCACGCTGGACAACGCCCAGATGGCGCTGTCGCGCGACGAGGCGAGTCTGGAGGAAGCCAGGCGCCAGGTCGACGCCGCGCTTTTGACCGGCCGCACCCAGGAAATAAGAGGCGCGCAGGCGGCGATGCAGCAGGCGCACTCCCAGCTCAACCAGCTCAATATCCGCATCGACCGGCAAAAGGTCCACGCCCCCGCCGCCGGGGTGGTGCAGGACGTGTTTTTCCGTCGCGGCGAAATGGTGACGGCGGGCCAGCCCGTGCTCAGCCTGCTGCCGCCCGAGAATCGCAAGGCGCGTTTTTATGTTCCGCAGTCGGAGCTGACGCGGGTCAAGCTCGGCGGGCGCGTCAGAGTGGCCTGCGACGGCTGCGCCGGCCACCTCTCCGCACGGATTTTCTATGTCGCGGGACGCGAGGAATATACGCCGCCGGTGATTTTCAGCGACGAGGAACGGCAAAAACTCGTTTTCAAGATCGAGGCGCGGATGGAGGGCGCGGCGCGGGAATTGCCGCTCGGACTGCCGTTGCGCGTCTATCTCGAAGGAGACGCCGCGAAATGACCGCCTCCACCCCCGAGATCGTGATCGACGTCGAGGGCCTGACCAAATCCTTCGGAACCAAAAAGGTCGTGGACAATCTCTCGATGCGGGTCGAGCGCGGCGCGATCTATGGCTTCCTTGGCCCCAACGGTAGCGGCAAAACCACGACGATCCGCATGTTATGCGGCCTGCTCACGCCCGACGCCGGGCGCGGCTCATGCCTTGGCTACGACATCCTGACCCAACAGGACGAGATCAAGCCGCGCGTCGGCTATATGACGCAGAAATTCTCGCTTTATGGCGATCTGACCATCCGCGAGAATCTGGAGTTCGTCGCGCGCATCTATGGGCTCGACGATCCCGTCGGCGCGGCCAATGACGCGCTGATCCGGCTCGGACTAGCGGACCGCGCCGACCAGCTCGCTGCCGAACTCTCGGGCGGGTGGAAACAACGCCTCGCGCTCGGCGCCTGCACCCTGCCCGATCCCGCCCTGCTGCTTCTGGACGAGCCGACCGCCGGCGTCGATCCCAAGGCGCGCCGCGATTTCTGGGACGAAATCCAACATCTCGCGGCGCAGGGGCTGACCGTGCTGGTCTCCACCCATTACATGGACGAGGCCGAGCGCTGCCACAAGATCGCCTATATCGCCGCCGGGCGCCTGCTGGTCTCGGGAACCATCGACGAGATCATCCGCGAGGCGGGGCTCGCGACCTATATCGTCACCGGCCCCGAACTCAACGAACTCACGGACCGGTTGCGGAAGACGCCGGGCGTCGAGATGGCGGCGCTGTTCGGCATGGCGCTGCATGTTTCGGGACGCGACGGCTCCCTGCTCGATAAAATCGCGCTGGATTTCGGCGAAGGCGCGCCGCAGCGCTGGACCAAGGGCGCGCCCATGCTCGAAGACGTGTTCATCGACCTGATGATCCGCGCCGGCGGGGCGCCGCTATGAACCCGTCAAAGCAGGCGCACAAGAGGTTTCGCGCCGCGCTGCAGAGGCTCGCCGCGATCTTCCTCAAGGAGTTTTTGCAGCTGCGCCGCGATCGCGGCACCATGGCGATGATCGTTTTCATTCCGCTGATGCAGCTCATGCTGTTCGGCTATGCGATCAACACCGATCCCAAGCATCTGCCGACCGCCCTTCTCGTGCAGGACGATGGACCGCTCGCGCGCAGCGTCGTGGCGGCGCTGCGTATGACCGATTATTTCGCCATCGAACGCGCGGCCAAAAGCGAGGAAGACGCCGACCGCATGATCCGCTCCAACGAGGTGCAGTTCATCATCGAAATCCCACCCGACTTCGAGCGGCGGCTAGTGCATGGCGACAAGCCGGCGATTCTGCTCGTCGCGGACGCCACCGACCCTACCGCGACGGTCGGCGCCGTCGCGGGCGCCAATGGCGCGATGGCGGGCGCGCTGGAGCGCGAACTCACCGGCCCGCTGGCCCGGCTCGCGCAGGGCGCGGCGCCCTTCGAATTGCGCGTGCAGGCGCGTTACAATCCTGCCGCGGAAGCACGGCGCAATATCGTTCCGGGTCTGATCGGCACGATCCTGACCATGACGATGCTGATCTACACCAGCCTTTCGGTGACGAAGGAAATCGAGCGCGGCACGATGGAGACGCTGCTCGCCATGCCGGTGCGGCCGGTGGAGATCATGCTCGGCAAAATCCTGCCCTATGTCGCGGTGGGCGCCGTGCAGATGACGATCATTCTGCTCGTCGCCACGCTGTTTTTTCATGTGCCGATCGTCGGCTCGCTGGCAACCTTGATTCCGCTGACGCTGCTGTTCATCGTCGCCAACCTCTCCGTCGGATATACGTTTTCGACCCTCGCCAGCAACCAGATGCAGGCGTTTCAACTGTCCTTCATATATTTCCTGCCCAGCATGTTGCTCTCGGGTTTTCTGTTTCCCTTCCGCGGGATGCCGAACTGGGCGCAAGATCTCGGTTCGATTCTGCCACTGACCCATTATCTGCGCATCGTGCGCTCGGTGATGCTGAAGGGCTCGGGTTTTTCCGATCTCTCGATGGATACCGGCGCGCTCGCCCTCTTCACTCTCGCGGCGATGTATGTCGCCGTCACGCGCTTCCGCCAGACCCTCGACTGACCGGCCTCATTGTTGACTTGAGAAAACTCCGCGGACTACCATTTGTGCAGAGTTGGGATCGCCGGCTCCAAGGAGCGGTCGAATGGAGAAACGCAGCTTCAATCTCTGGCTTGCGGCCATCGTCGGGCTGTTCGCCTGCTATTATCTCTGGTCCTTCTTCGTCTCCAGCCGCTATCAGGCCTTATGCAACATGACTTATTGGTTCGCGACGCCGGCGCAGATCGAGAGCTGCAAGGAGTTCAAGACGGAACTGGACAATAAATGACGCGCCGACGGCGGAAGGGAGACGACGCCGAATGAGAAAGATCGCCAGCCTGCCGGTCGCGGTTCTGTTTATTCTCGGGCGCCCCGCGCTCGCCGAGGAAATCCACCTCGACTGCGCCCGCGCCAATCAGACCGTCATGGTCGACGTCGACACCGACCGGCGCTTTCTGCAAATGATGTGGGGACAGGGCGTCGCCGAGGAATATCAAAACGGCGAGTCCTATATCTCCGGCCCCGATTCCTTCGGCGAAAAGCAGAAGGTGACTTATGTGCTCTCGGTCGACAATGGCGTCGTTACTTTCGGCCAGGACCGCGCCTGTCTGGAGAGCGGAACCAAACACCCTTGCGTGGATCAGAAATCGCGCAACACGCTGGACGTCAAAAAGAGCGAGTTGAGATATGACGACGGCGACGAGATCGCCATCCTCCATTGCGCGCCCGCCCCTCCGGGCCGGCGGTTTTGAGCCAGGCGCACAAAAGAAAGCGCGGCGTCGCCGCCGCGCTCCCAAGGATGTAGCGGGGCGGTCGAGCCGCCCGCCGATCAATCCCTTCTCATGTGGGGAGCCTGGAAGCCCGGCAGCGCCTGGGCGCCTTCGATCTGCACCGCCTGCAAATCATTGGGGTTCAGTCCCAGGGACTGCAGGATGGTCGGAGCCACCTGCATGGTTTCGACCGGGCTGGTCACGATCGCGGGCGACAGGCTCGGATTCGACACCAGCATCATGACATTGGTGTCGTCATGAGCAAAGCCGCCATGCTCGGCCTGCTTTTTGCTGCTGCCGGAGTAGGTGACGCCGATATTCGGGGTGACGATGATGTCCGGCGTGCGCGGATCGCCCTGAGGCGGCAGGCCCGGCGCGTTGAACATCTGCGTGATGCCCGGACCCGAGAAGATCTGGCCGATTCCCGCGATATTGTTCGACGCCGGAGATGACGTCTCGAGCATCGTCACGGCGTTAGCGGTGGTGCAGTTGCTATTGAGCCAGATCAGCGAAACGTCGTCCTCGGTCGGGCCGATGCCGGTCGGATTCGACGGCGCCTCCGAATAGGGCAGACAGCCGTTGTTATCCAGAATGGTGGCGGGCGACGTCGTGACGACGCTCGTCGACGTCATCGGCGTGTAGCGGCTGGGGTCGACTGGGCTCTGACCATGCTTCGCGGTGATGACGATCAGAGTCGAATCGAAGAGCCCCCTCGCCTTCAGCTGCGAAACCATCTGGCCGATCGCTCCGTCCACGAACTGGATTTCGCTGAGCAGCACTTGCGAAGGCGTGCCCACGCTGTCCAGATAGCCGCCCTTGGTGACCGGGTTGGTCCATTTCTCGATGAGCTTCTGACCGACGCTAACCGCCTGGAAATTCATGCCGAACAGGTTCGGCGTGGGCGCCCGGCGGGAGCCGTTGTGCGTCTTGCCGGCGATCTCGTTGAGGATCGCATTGACCTTCAGCTGATCATAGCAGGCAATGTCCTTGAAGCTGTCGCTATAGGCGGAGATTCCATTGGCCGCGGTAGGCAAATCAAGCTGGCTGCAGTCGATGTTGCCGGCTTTCACGCCCGGAAGATTGACGGGCGTCGAATTGATCTCGGGCGAATAATAGTCGTCGACATTCGTGCCATCGCCGGGACCGTTGACCGCGGAATAGGCGGGATGCTTGTCGCTCCAGGCGGTATAGCCGCCGGCCGCGTGAACGACGCCGAAAATCGTGTTGGTGCGCACGAAATTCCACGGATAGACCGGGGCGCAGTTGTTGGCCGGGTCGCGAATGAGCCTGGTCGGATCGATCGAGGCGACGCCGCCGTCCGCCCCATTCGGCGCGCCGCCATTGAGCATCGTCTGATCGACGTCGATGCCTTCCTCATATTCGGTCCGGGTGCCGGTCGGCGCCTGGCGGGGGGTGCAGGAGCCGGCCGCGACGCCATTGCCGGTCGTCTTGGCCGGCGGTTGCAGGGAGCGGTCGTAAGAGACGTCGTAAAAGGCGCCCACGGTGCGTGGCGAGCCGCCGGTCACGATCGCCATCAGACCCGGGAAGGAGTCGGAGGGCTTGGAGGTCGAAGCGTCGAGATAACTGACGCCGGTGTTCTTGAGCGCGGCGAGGGTCGGGCAGTAGGGCTGGCCGTTGTTCACGCCAGGCACGCCGCTGGCGCAATTGATGAAATCAAGCGAATGCATGCCGTCGATGCTGATCAGCAGCACATGCCTCATGCCGCCGTGGCGTTCTTCCGCGGCGAGAACGGAGCTGGCGCTAGTGTAAGCGAAGGCCGCGGCCATAACAGATGAAAGCAGACGTTTTTTCATAACAGGCGATCTCCCTTTTGACAGTGAAGTCGCCGGCCGTATCTCATCTGCATATTACAATAGCGTGACGAATAAATGTATTTTCAAATAACACATGCAATTAACCAAATATAACAACAACTTTCGTCCCAACAAAGCAAACAAACTGGAACATAAATTGAAAAGATATTTCCAAAAAAATCTCCATTATTGCTTTGTTACAGCGTGCGTTCGGTCGAATCGGGATTGAAAACCTTTTAAATCTATTTGATTGAATCAGCTGTTCGCATCCTCATGCGAGACGGGGGCGGGCGCATGAGCTGCGTGCCCGGAGAGGCGTTCGCCCAGCGCAAATGCGACCGTCGAGACGACGAAGGTCAGATGGATGCCCATGTAAAAATAGAGGTCTCGGTCGCCGGTTTCGGGAACATCCATGAAGGCTTCCAGCAATTTGATCGCGGAGATGGCGACGATGGTCGACAGCAGTTTGAGCTTTAGTTGCGAGAAGTCGATATTGCCCATCCACTCCGGCCAGCCGGCGTAATCATCCTTTGAAACGCGCGAAACGAAATTCTCATAGAGGGAAATCGTGACAATCACGACCAGCGCCCCGGTGAGCGTGACGTCGATGAGGTTCAATACTTCGAGCGTCACGTGATCGCTCTCGTCCTTCGCCAACAGGAGGACGAGCGCATAGGTTTTCTTGCCCGCCTTCACCATCAGCGCGGCGAGGCCGACTGTCATCATGACGAGGAGGGGCGCGAGCAGCCACCGTGACAGTAGGAGATAATATTCGAACAGGCGCTTGAGCATCGGTCGGCGGCTTTGGTTGAGGTGAGCATTGAAACTGTCTGGCGCGCGAGAGCTTACCCTAGAGTAAAATCCGAAAAGGTTGATAGACTTTTTCGATCAGATTTTGCTCCAGCTTTTTGAATCTGGAACGGTAAAGGGCGACGTCATTGCGAGCGCAGCGAAGCAATCCAGAGCCGCGCCAGCCCCCTGGATTGCCGCCCGTCATTGCGAGCGGAGCGAAGCAATCCAGAGTCGCGCCAGCCCCCCTGGATTGCTTCGTCGCTGCGCTCCTCGCAATGACGGCGTTGGCCACTCCCCTGGGTTGCAGCCCGTCATTGCGAGCGCAGCGAAGCAATCCAGAGCCGCGCCAGCCCCCTGGATTGCCGCCCGTCATTGCGAGCGGAGCGAAGCAATCCAGAGTCGCGCCAGCCCCCCTGGATTGCTTCGTCGCTGCGCTCCTCGCAATGACGGCGTTGGCCACTCCCCTGGGTTGCAGCCCGTCATTGCGAGCGCAGCGAAGCAATCCAGAGCCGCGCCAGCCCCCTGGATTGCCGCCCGTCATTGCGAGCGGAGCGAAGCAATCCAGAGTCGCGCCAGCCCCCCTGGATTGCTTCGTCGCTGCGCTCCTCGCAATGACGGCGTTGGCCACTCCCCTGGGTTGCAGCCCGTCATTGCGAGCGCAGCGAAGCAATCCAGAGCCGCGCCAGCCCCCTGGATTGCCGCCCGTCATTGCGAGCGGAGCGAAGCAATCCAGAGTCGCGCCAGCCCGCTGGATTGCCGCCCGTCATTGCGAGCGCAGCGAAGCAATCCAGAGTCGCGCCAGCCCCCCTGGATTGCCACGCCTTCGGCTCGCAATGACGGCGTTGGCGCGCGCCTCTGGATTGCTTCGTCACTTCGTTCCTCGCAATGACGAACCCGCCGCCGGACTCGTTTATGACGCAATAGAATCTGACGCGATTTCTTATCGATCAGACGATTCCGTCTGGTCGGAAAGCGCTAGCGTGAACCGGCGAGGAAGGCGGCGCCGAATGCTCGGCGTCACGCCACCGTCTTCGAAAAGCCTTCGCGGATTTCGGCTTCCTTGAGCTTGCGTCCGATGAAAACGAGTTTCGACTGGCGCTTCTCGTCGCTTCGCCACTCGCGTTGCAAATCGCCGTCGAGAATCATGTGTACGCCTTGAAACACGAAGCGGCGCGGCTCATCGGCGAAGGCGACGATGCCTTTGCATCGCAGAATGTCCGGCCCCTCGCGCTGCGTGAGGTCGTTGAGCCAGGGCACGAAGCGCTCGGGATCGACCTCGCCCTCGTGCTGGATCGCGACGGTTTGCATGTCCTCGTCGTGATAGGCCTTCAGCGCCTGGCCATGCTCCCCGTGGTCGTGATGATGATGGTCGTGGCCGCAGTCGTGATCATGATGGCCATGATCGTTGTGGTCGTGCTCCTCGACATTGAGGAAATTGGGTTCGATCTCGAGAATTCGGTCGAGTTCGAAAGCGTTCTGCTCCAGCACCGCCTTTAGGGGCACGTCGGCCTTCACGGCGCGATGCAGCCTCGCATAGGGGTTGAGGCCGCGTATGCGGGCCTCGACCTCTTCGAGTTCGTCCCCGCTCACGAGATCGGTCTTGTTGAGCACGATCACATCGGCGAAAGCGATCTGATTCTTGGCCTCCGGCGCGTCCTTCAGACGGTCGAGCAGCCATTTGGCGTCGGCGAGCGTCACCACGGCGTCGAGCCGCGCGGCGTCCTTCACATCGGCGTCGACGAAAAAGGTCTGCGCCACCGGCGCG
Source organism: Methylocystis sp. KS32 (assembly GCA_002862095.1). Taxonomy (GTDB): domain Bacteria; phylum Pseudomonadota; class Alphaproteobacteria; order Rhizobiales; family Beijerinckiaceae; genus Methylocystis. The sequence continues at coordinate 609,903 of PHSQ01000002.1, forward strand.
GGATCGGCGAGCCCGGTGGTTTCGACGATGATGGCGTCGAACTTGCCGCGCCGGCGCATCAGCCCCTCGATGATGCGGATGAGATCGCCGCGCACAGTGCAGCAGATGCAGCCGTTGTTCATCTCGAAGATTTCCTCGTCCGCGCCGACGACGAGGTCATTGTCGATGCCGATCTCGCCAAACTCATTGACGATGACCGCATAGCGGCGGCCGTGCTGCTCGGTGAGAATGCGGTTCAGCAGCGTGGTCTTTCCGGCGCCGAGATAGCCGGTGATGACGGTGACGGGGATTTTATCGGTCAATGTCTGTCTCCAGGAGGGCCGATGGACGGCCGATAATATAGCAACTCACGAGAAAATAAGCATGGCGGCGCGAGATTCGGCTTCCAAATCATTGGCCCGCGTCCCCGATTTGAGCCAAATCCCATCATTGCGAACAACATGGCGACAAAGCATTCCGAAAGCCGCCTCGGGATTCCTGGATTGCTTCGCCTTTGGCTCGCAATGACGGCCTCGGCGCGGGCGCTATTTTCCGTCCCTCAACGCTTTCGCCAACTCTTCCGCATTATGGCGCATCATGCCGATATAGGTCGAAGCCGGGCCGCCCGGCTCCGAGAGCGCGTCGGAATAGAGCGTGCCGCCGATTTTGGCGCCGGTCTCGGCCGCGATGCGCTCGGTCAGCCTTGGATCGGAAATGTTTTCCAGAAAGACCGCCGACACCTTGTTCTGCTTCACGGCGTCGATGATCCTGGCGACGTCGCGGGCGCTCGCCTCGGATTCGGTGGAGACGCCCTGCGGGGCGATGAACTCCACTCCGTAGCGCGCGGCGAAATAACCGAAGGCGTCGTGGGTGGAGACGACGCGGCGACGGCGGGCGGGAATATCGTGGAAAGTCTTCGAAATCTCGGCGTCGAGCGCGGCGAGCTTGTTGCGATAAGCCTCGGCGTTGGCCCGAAAGAGCGCGGCGTGGGCAGGATCGGCGGCCACGAGCGCGGCTTCTATCGCGCCGACATAACGGATCGCGTTATCGACATTCTGCCAGGCGTGTGGGTCCAGCCCCTCCTCGTTCTTGCGAGCCACGACGCTTTCTCCCAGCGTGACGATTCTCGCCTTGGTCCCGGAGGCCTTGATGAGCCGTTCGATCCAGCCTTCGAAGCCCAATCCGTTAATGAAAACGAGGCGCGCCCGCGCCAGTTCCCGGCCGTCCCGCGGCGTCGGCTCATAGACATGGGCGTCGCCGTTGGGACCGACGATGGCGGTGAGCGCGACCGCGCCGCCGCCGACTTCCCCGACAAAATCCCCGATGATGGAAAAGCTCGCGACGACCGGAATCGGCGCCTCGCCGGCGAAGGCGCGGCTAAAGGGGGCGAGAGCGGCGGCGGCGATCAAGGCGCGACGATTGAGCTTCATGCTCACCCCTTGAGATGACGGTGCGGCTGGCGCAGTCGCATCAAACCGCCAGTACGGCCGAAGGCCAGGGAAAAGAAATAGATCACGCCAGCCGCGAGAATGATCGCGGGGCCGGCGGGAGCGCCCGAGCTGAAGGAAAAGACCAGCCCCGCGTAGCTCGCGAGCGCGCCGAGCGCGGCCGCGAGCGGCAGAGTGACGGAGAGATCGCGCGTCCATAGTCTCGCGGCGGCGGCGGGCAGCATGATGATCCCCACCGCCATGAGCGTGCCGAGCGCATGGAAGCCCGCGACCAGGTTGAGCACGACGAGAGAGAGAAACAGAAAGGGAATCGCCTCTCCCAACGGGCTCGCGCAGCGCAGGAATAGCGGATCGAGCGTGTCGAGCGCCAGCGCCCGGAAAAAGATCGCGAGCGCGAACAGCGTCAGCGTCGCAACCCCCGCCAGCAGCAACATCGCCCCGTCGTCGAGGGCGAGCGCCGAGCCGAACAGCACATGGAGCAGGTCGACATTGGAACCCTTCATCGAGACCAGGGTCACGCCGAGCGCTAGGGAAACGAGATAAAAAGCCGCAAGCGAGGCGTCCTCGCGCAGCGCGGTGAAGCGCGCCGCCGCGCCCGCCGCCAGCGCCACCAGCAATCCCGCGGCGAGGCCGCCGATGGTCATCGCCGGCAGCGAAAGTCCGGCGACGAGATAGCCCAGCGCCGCGCCCGGCAGGATGGCGTGGGAAAGCGCGTCGCCCGCGAGCGACATGCGCCGCAGCACGAGAAAAACGCCAAGCGGCGCGCCGGAAATGGCGAGCGCGATCGAACCCACCAGCGCGCGGCGCATGAAGGCGTAATCGAGAAAGGGCGAAAGCAGGAGATCAGCCAGCATGGGCGCGCCCGCGCTCCTCTTCGTCGAGGTGGCAAATCGGCGCGGCCTCGTCCCGCGCCTCGACCATGCCGCGGGCGCGAGCGAGATTTGCCGGGGTCAGCGCCTCCCCTGTCGCGCCCCAGAACACCGGCTCGCGCGCCAACAGCAGCGTTTGCGGAAAGCCGCGCCGGACGAGGTCGTAATCGTGCAGCACCGCGACGACGGTGCGGCCCTCGTCGCGCCAATGTCCGATCAGATGCAGCAAATCCGCCGTCGTCGCCTCGTCCACGGCGCCGAAAGGCTCGTCCAGTAAAATGACCGCCTGATCCTGCACGATCAGGCGCGCGAACAAAGCGCGCTGCATCTGGCCGCCGGAAAGCGTGTCGAGCGTGCGGTTCTCGAAGCCTTCGAGCCGCACCGCCGCGAGCGCCGCCGCCAGGCGATCGAGTTCGGCTGCGTCCAAGCGGCCGAACAACCCCTTGCGCCGCAATGCGCCAAGACCCACGAAGTCTCGGACATCGATCGGGAACGAGCGGTCGATCTCGATCGCCTGGGGCAGGTAGGCGATGTCGCGCGGATCGAGCCCGCCCCGGTCGATCTTTCCGCCGAGCGGCGCGATCAGCCCGGCGATTCCCTTAAGCAAGGTGGATTTGCCGGCGCCGTTGGGGCCGCAGACGGCAAGCAGGGAGCCAGCGGGAATCGTTCCGCTCAGATGATGCACCGCAGGATGGCGGTCGTAGCCGAGCGTCGCGTCGACGAGGCGGATCGGCGGAGGCGCCCGCATCAGCGCATGGCCCAATAAACCGCGGCCCAAAGCATCGCGACGACAAGCGTGGCGCCGAGCAGGCGATCGAAGCCGGAGCGGCCCAGAGGGGACGCGCCCCGCCCTCCGCCCGCTGCTGCGACGGCGTGGCCTTGGGTGTGGTCATGAGCCGGAGCGTCGGCCGGCGTCGAATGGGTCATGGCCGAATGTTATAATATCACATCATCGCCGCGCCAAGGGCGAGGTTGAGGGCGAGGTTGAGGGCGAGGGCGCCGTCACGGGCGGCTTTCGCCCGTGGCGGCCTATTTGCGGATGGACAGCTGAGCCTGATTCTGTTAATCGCTCAAACACGGATCAGGCGCTCCGTCAGCGCCCGGTGCTCTGTTACCTTTTTCTCTAGCCCCCGGTCGCCGATGCGCCGGCCGCTGCAACCAAGGATAGCTTCGTGCAAGTTCTCGTTCGCGACAACAATGTCGATCAAGCTCTCAAGGCCCTCAAGAAGAAGATGCAGCGCGAAGGTATTTTCCGCGAAATGAAGCTGCGTGGGCACTATGAGAAGCCGTCCGAGAAGCGCGCTCGCGAAAAGGCCGAGGCGGTGCGTCGCGCCCGCAAGCTCGCCCGCAAGAAACTTCAGCGCGAGGGCCTGCTGCCGATGAAGCCTAAGCCCGCTTTCGGCGCCGCCCGTTGACGATTAATTAAGCCTACCGGGGCCAGATATGGCCCTGCGGGAGGCGTGTTTGCAGTGAGCCGCGCGTAATTTACGCGGCCTCAACCGACAATTATATCTCTTTGGGGAGGTTGATTCGGCATGGGCGAGACTTCGGCGGCGGTCCGCCGCAGATTCGGCCAACTCGCTGTTTTGGGCTCCGCTGCGCTCACGGCGATTACGCTGGCCGGTTGCGAAACGGCGAGCGGCATTCGCCCGCCGGGGCGCGGCCTCGCCGAGGTTTCCGCAACCGACCCCAACGCCGCCAAGGCCAATATCGATTCGCTTTCCGACGTGGTCCGGCGCAATCCTTCGAGCCCGGAGGCTTATAATACGAGGGGCGTCGCCTATGCCCGCGCCGGTCGTTTTCCCGAAGCCATCGACGATTTCACCCACGCGATCCAGCTCGATCCCAATAATTTCGCCGCCTATACCAATCGCGCCCTGGCCTATCGCCAGTCCAAGCGCGACGATCTCGCGCGAATCGACTTCGACCGGGCCATCGCGGCCAATCCGAACCACGCGCCGGCCTATATCGGCCGCGCCAATCTGCTGCGCGCGCAGGGCAACCTCAATCAGGCGCTCACCGATCTCGACACCGCGATCCGGCTCAATCCCGAGGACGCGCAGGCGTTCCACGCGCGGGGACTGATCCATCAGAAGCTCGGCGACAATGTTCGCGCCGTCACTGATTTCGACAACGCGATCGACCGCGACCCCTTCGCGGCGGCGCCCTATCAGGCGCGCGGCGAAAGCCTGGTGACGCTCGGCAAATACGACAAGGCCATCGAGGACTTCAACGCCGCGCTCAATGTGGACAGCAAGAGCGCCGTCTCCTGGGCCTGGCTCGGCCTCGCCTATGATCGCAGCGGCAATCGCGCCAAGGCGCAAGAGTCCTATCAGCGCGCGCTCTATCTCGATCCCAGCCAGCCTATCGCCAAGCAGGGGATGCGGGGCTGACCGCGCCCGGCGCCGGATCTCACGCCCGCCGGCGCGCGCGAAACCACTCCACCGCCCCCGCCGCCAAAAGCACGAAAAGACACCCCGCCGCCGCGCTCGCCGTCTCTAGCCTCATTTCACGCAGGCCGAACCTTTCCCAAAACACGTCGCTCGCGGTCATATCGCCCGCGACCCAGCCGAGCACGCCGGCGCCCGCCCAGACCAGCGCGGGAAAACGCTCCAGCATCCGCAGCAGCAGCCCCGCGCCGAACATGACGATGGGAACCGAGAGCGCGAGGCCGAAGACGATCAGATCCGTGCGTCCGCGCGCGGCGGCCGCGATCGCGATCACATTATCGAGGGACATGACGGCGTCGGCGACGACGATGGTCGCCACCGCGCCCGGCAGATCGGTCTTCGCCTCCACGCCGGAATGGTCGTTCTCGTCGATCAAGAGCTTTATCGCCACGCCCAACAGCAGCAACCCGCCCACGGTCTTGAGCAAAGGCGCGGTCATGAGCTGGACGATGACCAACGTGAATCCTATGCGTAGCACGACGCCGCCGAGCGCGCCCAGAAGCACGCCCCAACGGCGCGTCGCCGGCGGAAGCCTCCGGCAGGCGAGCGCGATCAGAATCGCGTTATCGCCAGAAAGCAGAATATTGATCCAGATGATCTCGAGGATTTCCCAGGCGAACAGGCCGTTGCCAGACATTTACAGGTTCCAGTTCGAACATAGCGAAGCAAACCACGGGCCGCGCGCGACTTTAAGGAATACGTATATTTCCTAGCCTCTCGCGACGACGGCGCAGCGAAGGGCCGGTCGCTCGCGGGTGAGAATTACCGCTTTTATGGCGCCCGCGAAAGCGGGGGGCGCCCAGCGGGAAATTTTGCGACCATCGAGCGGCTCGAAGTCGCTCCCGGATGGAGCGTCATCGAGGACGCCCGTCGCTTGCGACGGGCTGTGGCGGCGCGCGGCGCCGGGTTGGAGGCTTCGTCACACCTCTGTCGCAGAAATACGGAAAATTTTAACGCGCCCGTTTCGATGGCGCCTCAAAGAGAGAGCAAAGGCCATGAAGCAACAAAAGATCAAAACCATCTTGGCCGCGGGAGCCGTCGCAACCTTCGTTTTGGCCGTCGCGCCTTCGGCCATGGCGCTCGAGACGTACAGAACCTATAGCGAGGGATGCGACCGCTGGTCGAACCAGGGAGCGGGGCAGAGGATCAAATGTTTCGACTGCCTCAGGCGGCAGAAAATCAACGGCAGGCGCGTTTGGGTGAACACCTGCTCCCATCGGCCGTACTAGACCGCGCCGGGGTTGAGCGGAAAAGGCGGAAATCCAACGCGTGGCGCCAAAGCGGTCGCCCCTAGAGCGCTTTCCGACCAGACGGAATCGTCTGGTTGATTAAGAAATCGCTCCGGTTTCAAAAAGCTGGAGCAAAATCTAATCGAAAAAGTCTATCAACTTTTTCGGATTTTGCTCTAGCCCACGCGCACCGCCTTGCCGTCGTCGCCGGTCACGCGCAGGTCGAGCATTTCGCCAGCCGGGACGCCGGGAGTGCGAACGAGGGTGAAATCCTCGGCGCGGCCTGCGCCGCCGCGCTCTGTCAGGACACGCAGCGTCTTGCCATGCTGGGCGGCGAGATGAATCTTTAGTCGCTCTTCCCCAAGCGCGCGCAGGCGCGCCGCGCGCTCCTTGACCTCCTCGCCATGCACGGCTGGCATTCGCGCGGCGGGGGTTTGGGGTCGCGGCGAAAAGGGGAAGACGTGAAGATGAGTGAGGCCGCATTCGTCGGCCATTTCCAGCGTGCGGCGAAACATGGCCTCCGTCTCGGTCGGAAAACCTACGATGAAATCGGCGCCGAAGACGATCTCGGGCCGCAACGCCCGCAGTTCAGAGCAAAAGCGGATCGCCTCGACGCGCGAATGGCGCCGCTTCATGCGCTTCAAGATCAAATCGTCGCCCGCCTGCAAGGATAGATGCAGATGTGGCATCAGCCGCGCTTCTTCTCCGATGGCGTCGATCAGATCGGCGTCGGCCTCGATACAGTCGATCGAGGAGACGCGCAGACGCTCAAGCCGTGGGATCTCCTTGAGGAGCAGCCGCGCGAGACGCCCGAGCGTGATTCCGTCGCCGAGATCCGCGCCATAGGAGGTGAGATCGACGCCGGTCAGCACGATCTCGCGCTTGCCCGCCTGCGCGAGCAGCCGCGCCTTTTCGACGATCTCTCGCGGCGGCGCCGAGCGGGAGGGTCCGCGCCCAAAGGGAATGACGCAAAAAGTGCAGCGATGATCGCAGCCGTTCTGCACCGAGAGAAAGCCGCGCGTCCCTTCGCTGGCGCTCTGCGCCCGCGCGCCGCCCCATGCGCCGCTCCCGGCTGCGTCAAGGCTCTTCTCGCCATTGGCGATGACGCGCGCGACGCCCTCCATCGCGGCAAAGTCATGCGGCGCGATGGTGGCGGCGCAGCCGGTGACGACGATCTTCGTCTCCGGACGCTCGCGATGCAGGCGGCGGATGCTCTGGCGCGCCTGCCGCGCCGACTCCGCCGTCACGGCGCAAGTGTTGACGATGACGAGATCGCTTTCTCCGGCTGCGCGCGCCTCACGCGCCAGTTCCTCGGATTCGACGATGTTGAGCCGGCAGCCGAAAGTGACGACCTCAACCGCCGGCGCGGGCGCGCTCACGCTGGGAGCCCATCGAAAACGGCGGGATCGAGCGTGGTCTCGAATTCGAACTCCACCGGTCCCGTCATCGCCACGTGATCGTCGTCGCGCCAGGCGATGAAAAGATCGCCGCCCGGCAGTTTGACGGTCGCCTCGCGGCCCGAGCGGCCGGCGCGGGCGGCGGCGACCAGAGTCGCGCAGGCGGCCGAGCCGCACGCCTTGGTCGCGCCGGTTCCACGCTCCCAGACCCGCAACAGAATCTCCCCGCGGGGCAAGATTTGCGCGAAGGAAATATTGGCCCGCTCGGGAAAGAGCGGATGATGCTCGAGCAAGGGGCCGACCCTTTCGAGATCGACCGTCAAGGCGTCCTCCACGAAGAACACCGCATGGGGATTGCCCATGCCGACCCCACTAAAGAACGCGGGCGCGCCTTCGACCCGAGGCTCCAGCACGATGGCGGTGGTGTCGGCGATGTCGCGCGACAGGGGAATCTCGCGCGCGGCGAGGCGGGGGCGGCCCATGTCGACGGTAAAGACCGTCTCGCTCTCGCGCCAGCTCTTCACCAGCCCGGCGTCGGTCTCGAGCCGTAGTCGCTCCGGGCCGCCGTGGCGGGCGAGAGCGTAAGCCACGCAGCGCGCGCCATTGCCGCAGGCGGCTGAAAGCGAGCCGTCGATATTGTAGATTCGCATGGCGGCGTCGGCGCCGCTCCCGCGCGGATCGTGCAACGCCATGAGTTGATCGAACTTCAGGCCCGGCTGCGCGCCGATGGCGCGCGCTTCTCCAGGCGCGAGGACAATGTCCGACCCGCGCAGGTCGAGCACGAGAATTTCATTGCCGATTCCGTTCATGCGCAGGATCGGGCGATGGTCGAGCTTATGCGTCATGGCCCCGCGATCCGAATTGTCCATGTTAATTGTCAGGTCGGTCCTGTATAGAAGAAGCGTCCCCCGCGCGCCAGAGCGGGGAAGATAGAGGACGCATAGATGGGCTTTCTCGACGATTTTCAGGATTTTTGGACGACTCTCCGCCGTCTCGCCGGCCACTGGCGTTTCATCGGCGCGCTGGCTCTCCTGCTGGCGGTGGGCGGCTTTTTCGTGCAGAAGAAATTCTCCTCGCCGCCGCCCCCGACCACGGCCGCCGCGCCGGAAAAGCCTGAGGAAAAGACCGCGCCCGCCGACAAGGCCGAAACCGAGACTCCCGCCGAGAGCATCGCCAGCCAGATGGTCGACATCGCGGCGCGTCCCGTTCTGATCGCCAAGGGAGACGGCAAATGGGACGACGCGACCAAGGTGCTGAGCGAGGCCATCGGCAAGGTTACGGCGGCGGCGCAGAAGGCCGGATTGAAGGCTAACGGCCACCCGCTCGCGGTGTTCACCAAGACCGACGACAACGGCTTTCAGTTCGAGGCCATGCTGCCTCTGGCCAAGGCGCCGGACGGCAAGCCGAAGCTTCCCGATGGCGTGGAGGTCGGCTCCTCGCCCGAGGGCAAGGCGCTTAAATTCGAGCATCGCGGCTCCTACGACGAGATCGACGCCACTTACGAGGCGATCACCGCCTATCTCGACGAGAAGGGCCTCGACACCAAAAACCTGTTCATCGAGGAATATCTCACCGACCTCAAACCCGCCGACGACGCCAATGTCGACGTCGATATCTATGTTTTCGTGAAGTGAGGCCACGGGTGGTCCGGTTTTTTTCCTCCGGGCGATATTCCAGAATATCGCCCGGAAGCTGAACCATCCCCCACCATGCGATTACTTGCCGCTCTCCCCCTCCTGATCGCTCTTTCGGCCTGCAACGGCGCCTCCATCCCGACGCTGTGGAAGCTGCGTAATTCCCACATGGCGACGACCGACCTCGCCAAGGCCCGCTTCGCGCTAGGCGGCCCCGAGTGGCTCCGGACGACGCCCGAGAAGGCTGTCGTGGAGGTGCGCTACCGGCGCGATGGCGACGACGAATCAAAAAGCAAACTCTTATCCTTGCGGCTGAGAAAAGCGACGCATGGCGAAGACAGGGAAGCGCTCGAAAAAGCAGGCGGCGCGCCCACGCTCGCCGTCATCGAACTCGCGCCCGCGAGCCTTGCAGCGGCGGGTGCGGCGCAACGGGAGGCCCTGCGACTGCGAGCCGAGGGCGCGAAGACGCGCGCGCGCATCCACCTCGCTGGCGCGCTCGGCTGCCGGCGCGGCGACATCCCGCCCGGCCCCATCCCGATCAACGTCTTTATCCACGTCGACGACGAGACCGGCTGGCTGCCGCTTTACAATGGCTTCGATGTGCGCGGGAACGCGAAGGACGAAGCCGAATTGCGCGAGGCGCTCCCGCCCTGCCCCTAGAGGAAGATCCGAACAAGTTGATAGACTTTTTCGATTGGATTTTGCTCCAGCTTTCTGAATCTGGCGCGATTTCTTAATCTACCAGACGATTCCGTCTGGTCGGAAACCGCTCTAGGACATGTTGCGTTCGAAGGGAAATCGGGCGCCGCCTCCGCTGGTTTCGACAGCGCATCTTTTGTCGCGAAAAAACGGCGCCCTTGCGTTGCGCGCCTCCAGACGCGATATCAGCGCGATATCGCCAACATCGAGGGGCCCCATGCCGCTTTACGCCTATGCCTGCGCCGATTGCTCCCATCAATTCGAAACGCTGGTCCGCTCCGACGAAGCCCCGGTCTGCCCCGCTTGCGGCGGCCAGAAACTGGATCGCCAGCTCTCCCTCATCGCCAAGCCGGCGCCAGGCGGCGCCTCGGCGGCGAGCGACGCGCCCCCGAGCTGCGCGGCGATGAATGGCGGGTCGCCCTGCGGCGCGGGTTGCCCGGCCTTCGGCGACGCCACTTAGAGCAAAATCCGAACAAGTTGATAGACTTTTTCGATTAGATTTTGCTCCAGCTTTTTGAATCTGGAGCGATTTCTTAATCTATCAGACGATTCCGTCTGGTCGCAAAGCGCTCTAGAGCGAATTTTCGCGAAAGTAGAACGATTTTTGCATAAAGAAAACAAAACGCAATGAACCGCCTGGCGCGCGACGTCTCGGACACAGTCCTGAAATTTCGCGCTCGACCAGGCCTTACGTCATTGACATGGCGCGCGATAATGGGATGCTATGCACGCCAGAAACATGTTCCCGGCGTGATTTTCCACGCGGGCCGACAAAGCAGGAAGCAGCTTACGCCAAGAGTTTTTGCTGCATTTTGAGGAGAACATCCATTCGTCGTCCAATGAAGAGCACTGCGGCCCCCGCGAAGGAAGGTCCCAGAATAAACAAGGAGATTCGCGCGCGAGAAGTGCGACTGATCGATTCCGAAGGCAAGAATCACGGCATCGTCCCGTTTCTTGACGCAATGGGGCTCGCGGAGGAGGTGGCGCTGGATCTCGTCGAGATCGATCCAAACTCTCAGCCGCCGGTTTGCAAAATTCTCGATTATGGCCGTTTTCGATTCCTCGAACAAAAACGCGCCGCCGAGGCGCGCAAGAAGCAAAAGATCGTCGAGGTCAAGGAAATCAAGCTTCGTCCCGGCATCGACGACCACGACTACGACACCAAGATGAAGGCCGCCCGCCGCTTCTTCGAGGAAGGCGATAAGGTCAAGGTCACTTTGCGCTTCCGCGGCCGCGAGATCGCCCACCAGGAGCTCGGATACCGGCTGATGACGAGGGTCAAGGCCGAAACGGCGACGATCGCCAAGGTCGAGCTCGAACCTTCCATGGAAGGGCGGCAAATGATCATGGTCCTGTCGCCTCGCTAGGCGGTCGGACGCACCCTTTCGCGGCGCTCACTCTGGCTGGCTATGAATGTCGAACCGTTGGTCCATCAAGCCTGACTGGCGGCGCGCCGCGATGCTGGCGCCTCTCCTCGCGATGCTGACCGGCCCGGCTCACGCCCAGTTCGCCCTGCCCGGCGCCGTCGCGCCGGCCGAGGAAGGCTCGGTGGCGGTCAGCGAAGAAAAGCCGAAGCCCGCGCAAAGGAAACGCCCCAAGGCTCCCGGGGACGGCGCGGCCGGACCGGCCATGGCGCCAAAGCCGCCGAGCGAGGACAATGCGACCGGCAAGCCGCTTTGGCTGGACGGATCGCGCAGCCTGATCGAATTGCAGCGCTCCGGCGGCGAGTTGCAGGTGGCGAAACTGACCCTGAGCGGCGACCGCATCACCCGTTCCGGCGAAGCCTGCCGGGTGGATGTCGCCGGGATGCCGCTGAAGCTGACCTCCCGCGAAAACGAAAGCGGCCTGCGCCATTATGAGGTCGAATTCCCGGCCTGCCCCTTCGCCTTCGATGTGTTGGACGGGGCCATTCTCGTCGTCAACGAAGGCGGCGCCTGCGAATTGAAGGCCGCCGACTGCCGCGCCGATCCCAATGGACTTTGGGGCGTTCCCGGCGCCGAGCTCACAGACCCCAAGCGCGCGACCGAAATGCTGAACCAGCGCGCCCGGGTGGAAAAAACCGTCCGCGCCGATTTCCATTCGCTCTACGCCAAGAACAAAAAGGACAAGATCGTCCGCAAGCTTCTGGTGCGGGAACAGGCCGGATTCTCCTCGCGGCGCGAGGAGATTTGCCGCAATTACGCGCAGGAGTCGGACTTCGGCTATTGCGCCCTGCGCGTCACCGAGGCGCGGGCGCTCACTCTCGGCACGCAGCTCGCCAAGGGCGTCAAGCTGCCGGCGAATGTCGCGGCGGAAGACGAGCCGGCGCCGCGAAAGCGGGGCAGAGGCAGGCGATAAAAAAAAGCCGCTCAACCGCCCTTGCGGGTCAACAAACCCTTTGCGGGGTCGTAAGCGCGGATCGCGCCGAACAAGAACAGGCTCGTATAGGCGAGCAACGCCGCCAGGGAGTCCCAGGCTATTTTCTGGTAAAAGGCGAAGCGAATCAGCTCGACCGCATGGGTGAACGGGTTGATCGAGCAGGCGTAATAAAGCCAGGGGCTCGCCTCCTTCACCCGCCATAGCGGATAAAGCGCGGAAGAGGCGAAGAACATCGGGAAAATGACGAAGTTCATCACGCCCGCGAAATTTTCGAGTTGCTTGATCAGCGACGACAGCAACATGCCGAGCGCGCCGAGCATCAGCCCCACGAGCGCGAGCGCCGGCAGCACCGTGACATAGCCCCATTTTGTCGGCGGCTCGATCTCCCAGAAAAAAGCGATGACCAGATAGGCGTAGACCTGCAATATCGACACGGCGACGCCCGCGAAAAGCTTGGCGCCGAGCAGGAACCAGCGCGGGAAAGGCGAAACCAGCAGCGTGCGCATATTGCCCATTTCGCGGTCGTAGACCATCGACAGCGACGACTGCATCCCGTTGAAGAGCTGGATCATCGCCATCAGTCCCGGCGTGATATAGACCTCGTAAAGCACATAGGTCTCGTAGGGCGGGATGATCGAAATCCCAAGCACCGAGCGAAAGCCCGCCGCGAAAATGAACAGCCACACCAGCGGCCGCACTAGCGCCGAGACAAAGCGCTCGCGTTGATGCAGAAAGCGCAGCGCCTCGCGCCACACCACGCCGCCGAGGCAGATGGCGTATTGCGCGGAGGTGAAGGGGCGGGCGGAAAGAGGGTCTGCGTTTGAAGATGTTGTCATCGAATCCAGCTCACATACGCGGCTAGGGCGCTTTCCGGCCAGACGGAATGGTCTGGTCGGAAAGCGCTCCAGATTCAAAAAGCTGGAGCAAAATCTAATCGAAAAAGTCTATCAACTTTTTCGGATTTTGCTCTAGGGCGAAAATAGCGCCTGATTCCACCATGTCGCTGCTTCGCCGCGCGGGCAACGACAGCCGAATCCTTGCGGGTGAAAAGCGCCCATGGTCGCGCGGCGCGGCGGTGGCTGCGCTCCTCACCCTAACCCTCTTCCGCCGCCGTCAGCCTCTCGAACGCCTCGCCTATGCCTGCCGCGCCCCGCGCCGCGACGATCTCGGCGGCCACGCCATTGGCGAGCGCCCTGCCCCGGTGCAGCACGACGACCTGATCGCAGGGTTCGATTTCATCGATGAGATGAGTGGTCCACAGCACCGCGAGCCCCTCGCGCCGCACGAGGTCGCGCACATGGGCGAGAATATCCGCGCGGGCCTTGATGTCGAGGCCGACGGTCGGCTCGTCGAGCAGCAGCAGGCGCGGGCCATGCAGCAGCGCCCTCGCGATTTCGACTCGCCGCATCTGCCCGCCCGAAAGATCGCGCGCCTTGTCCCCGGCGCGATCCGCGAGCCCCGCGCGCGCCAGCGCCGCCTCCGCCAGGCGCCTGCCCTCCACGGGGCCAATTCCATGTAGCGCGGCGTGATAGAGCAGGTTCTGCATCACGCTCAATTCGAGATCGAGCGTGCGCGCCTGAAATACGACGCCCAGCCTGCGCAGCGCCTGGCCGGGGTCGTTGGCGATGTCGAAGCCGAAAATCTCGACCGCGCCGCCGATGTTTCGAGCGGCGCCGCCTGAAGTCGCGCCGCCGATGTTTCGAGCGGCGCCGCCTGAAGTCGCGCCGCCGATGTTTCGAGCGGCGCCGCCTGAAGTCGCGCCGCCGATGTTTCGAGCGGCGCCGCCTGAAGTCGCGCCGCCGATGTTTCGAGCGGCGCCGCCTGAAGTCGCGCCGCCGCGCGCGGCATAGAGCCCCGTCACGAGCGAAAACAAGGTGCTCTTGCCCGCGCCATTGAGGCCCAGCAGCGCGGCGAAGCAGCCGCGCTCGACATTAAAGCTCACATCGTCCAGCGCTTTGCGGGAGCCATAGGAATGCGAGAGCCTTTTGACCGCCAGCGCGGGAGGCGAGTCAGTCATGGCGCGGGCTCGTCATTGCGGCGCCACCACGACGCCCCAGGGGAAAGAACCGACCGGAATCGATTTCACCACCTTGAGGCTGGCGACGTCGATCACCGAGACGTCGTTGGAGACGCCATTGGCGGTGAGCAGATATTTTTCGTCGGGCGTGAAAGCGAGATGCCAGACGCGCTGGCCGACGAGCAGATATTTTTCGATCTTCTTCGTCTCGGCGTCGATCACCGCGACGCGGTTTGCCGGCCCGAGCGCGACGAATGCGCGCTTGCCGTCCCCGGTAAAGGAAATGCCGATCGGCTGAATCGCCTCTTTCGACAGGCCGCCGATCTCGAAGCCGATCTTCTGCTTCACGACATTCTTCACGAGGTCAATCACCGAAACGGTTCCGCCGACTTCCGACGACACCCAGAGTTCGGAGCCATCCGCCTTGAATTGGGCGAAACGCGGGCGCGCGTCGACGAGAATATTGGCGACGATCTGCTTCGTCCGCGTGTCGATCAGATGCGCCATATTCGTCGTTTCCGACGTGTTGACGAGCGTCTTGCCGTCGGGACTGACCGCCATGCCCTCGGGCTCGACGCCGACCGGCACGTCGCCGATCTGGCGCTTGGACTGGGCGTCGATCATGGTGACGAGATTGTCGTTCTCGTTCGAGACATAGACCGTCTTGCCATCTGGACTCAACGCCAATAATTCGGGGTCGGGTCCCGACGGCAACTTGCCGGTGATCTGCAATGTCTTGGTGTCGAGCACCTGGATCGCGTCATCGTCGCCAGCGCAGATGAAGAGTTCGGAGCCGTCCTTGGTGAGTTCGACGCCACGCGGCCGGCGCCCCACTTTCACGGTCTTGACCGCTTCGAGCTTGTCGGTGTCGATGATCGTTATGCTATTGCCTTTCTCATTGCTCACATAAGCGAGGAAAGCCTCGGCGGGCGTGGCGGCGAGCAGCGATAGGCCGCCGATGAGCAAAAGCGGTTTCTTCTTCGTCATTGCAGCCTACATTTCGTTTCCGGCCGGTCTGGCCCCAGCGTGTCGAGTTCGCTGGTCTGATGCAAAAAGCCTTCTTGCGGCGAGACGGAGGCGACCATGCGTCCGTCCGAGAGCAGGATCGGCTGGCGCAATTGCTGGTTCCAGTCGCGCAAGGTCAGCCGCACGCCCTTGAAGGCCGCGATGGAAAAGTCCGGCCCCGTCAGATAGGCGCGCAGCTTTTGCGGATCGTCGGAGTTGGCGCGCGTCGCCGCTTCGCCGATCATGCGCATGGCAAGCCATGCGTTATTGTCGCGCGCGTTCATCGCGCGGCGGAAAGTTTGGATGAAACGGTTCTGCAATTGCTGCGCGCCCCATTGTTCGTGCGCGGCGTCCCAGCTTGTCGGCGCGAGCCCGGCCGAACCCGCCACCGGCCGCGCGTCCCAGTTGCGATAAGGCAGATAGCCAGCGAAGACGTCGCTCTCGTCGGCGGCGATCAGCACATCATAAGCGGGCGCGCTCTGCGTCAGCACGGGCATTTGTCGTTGCGTCTGCACAGACCCCGAGTCGCTACGCCTGCCGCCGCCGGTGTCTTCATAAACGCGCTCCTCGACGATCTTGCCGCCGAATTTCCGCGCCGCCGCTCGATAGGCCTGCGCCAGAAGCTCGTCCGCCGGATGCGAGCCTTTGATAAGCAGCCAGCGGCTCCATTTCTTCCAGATCAGATATTGTGCGAGCCCATCCGCCAGCATCGCGCGCGAGGGCGCGACATGGATGACATCGGCGCGGCAGTTTTCTTCGCGCAGATTTTCGTCTGGCGCGGAAATGTTGAACAGCAGCGCGCCTTTCGTCTTGGCGCGCTCGGCCGCGGCGAGGAGGCGCGGCGCGTCCAGATCGGCGATGACGAGCCGGGCGCCCTGTTCGGCGAATTTGTCGATCGCGGCGGCGGCGTCCTCGCCTTCCTCCAGCACGGCGTCGATGGTCTCGAAGCTTTGGCCGGTGAACTTGCCGGTGGTGTTATTGTCGGCGGCGCCCATCAGCACGCCGGCGAGAGCGTCGTCGGTGGCGGGAATGTCGAGAATGGAAACGGTTTCGCGCGAATGAACCTGGCGCAGCACGCCAACCTTGACAGCGAGCGTATCCGCCGCATTGGCGGCGACGGAAACCGCGAGGCAAAGCAGGACGAGGAGTTTGCGCATAACTCCTTCTTGCCGGCTTCCCGCCAAAGGATCAACGATATTATTTTGAGATTCGGCCAACCCGCGCGCGTAAACGGCGCCGCCCGAGGTTCGGCGCCGCTGTCGAGCATCGTCAGAAGAACGAGCCGAGAATAGCGCCGCCCAGCGCGAATATTATCGTACTGGCGAGAAGCGCGGGAAAGCCCAGCGTCGCGCCGCCGACGATCGCTCCGGCGACGGCGCCCGCGCCGCCAAACAACATGACCTTTTGGGAGATTTCGCCTTCGCCAAGATTAGTGCTCATGAAAAGTCTCCTCTTGCGTTTCCAGGGTCCGCCGCCGCACGGAGCGAATGCGCCGGGCGCCGGCGGATCGTCATGCGCGCCTGATTTTGTTTTTTGACGCGCGCGAGGCCTTCAGGCTCCGCGGTAGTAAAGACTACGCCGCGCGCGTCAAATCGCCATGTGATAAACTGTCGCAAGCGAATATAATATTGCATTTATACATGAGACAGGCGAGTCTCTTCTTAAAATACATATAATAAAAGATGGAGCGCTCTATCGAGGTAGAGGAAATTCTGTTCGATTTCCCGCTCCGCTCCGGTGGAGAGACCCTCGGGCTAGTTCTACTGCGTCATGAACGAATTTGTCGGCGGTTTCGTCATTGCGAGCGAAAGGCGTGGCAATCCAGGGGGGGCTGGCGCGGCTTAAGGATTGCTTCCCGCCACGCCTTCGGCTCGCGGTCGCAATGACGGGCCGCGATCCAGCGGGCCGACCAACGCCGTCATTGCGAGCCGCAGGCGAACCAATCCAGGGGGGCTGGCGTTGCTCTGGATTGCTTCGCTGCGCTCGCAATGACGGGCGCTGGCCCGGCCCCAGGCCGCTTCGTGACGCAGTAGAACTAGCGCAAAATCCGAAAAAGTTGATCGACTTTTTCGATTGGATTTTTCTCCAGCTTTTTGAATCTCGAGCGATTTCTTAATCGACCAGACGATTCCGTCTGGTCGATTAAGAAATCGCCCTAGAACGTGACCTTGGCGCCGGCGAAGAAGCCGATTGGCGGGCCGATGGAGACCATGCGGGGATTCGTGAAGGACAGGAAGGGAATAGCCGTCGTGCTGAAGAGGGCGCCGAAGGAGTTGGGGCGCGTGTTGGCGACGTTGTCGATCAGCCCATAGACCTGAAAATTCCTGGTGACCTGATAAGAGCTGCGCAGATTGAGCGTGGCGTATGAAGGCAGCGTGCCGAAAGCGTTGATCTCGTCGCCGAGCAAATAATTGTCGGCGACGAAGACGAGGTCGGCGCCGACTTTCCACTTGTTGGTGAGCGCATAGTCGAAGCCCGCTTTGAGACGATGCTTCGGCACGGACGGCATGTGCGAGCCCGGCGTCACAAGCAGCGACCCCGCGCCATAGGCGATCGCGTAGGGATTGAACGGCGACCCCAACTCGACCATCGAGCGGAAAGTCGCGTCGGTCAGCGTATAATTTATATAAGCCGAGAGCTTTTCGTCGGTGTAGCGCAGCTGCGTCTCAACGCCCTGGCGCTGCGTCGTACCGGCGTTGGTGAAATAGCCCTGGCCCGTGACGATCGAGGGCACGCTGAGAATATCGTTGAAGCTCGTGGTGCGAAACGCGCCGGCGGACCAGTCCACGCGGCCGGGAAGCCACGCGCCGACGCTCTCGGGGAGATAAGACGCTGGCTTGAAATCGCCGCGGAAGCCGCTCTCGATCGTATGCGCCACGACCTGCCGCAACGGCGGATCGGAGACAAGGAAATTGTCGATCAGACAGGGGTGATTGGGATTGGCGCAGCCGAGTTCGAGCGGCGTCGGCGCGCGGTTCGACTCCGAATAGCTTGCATAGACCGCGAGGTTCGGCGCGATCTTATAGGTCGCGCCAACCATCGGATTGACATGGGTGTATTTGCTGTCGCCGTTCAGCTGATTGCTGAAATGGTCGTAAAGGCTGATCAGCGCGTAATTGTAACGCACGCCGGCGGTCACGGTCAGCCGATCGGTCAACTCCAACTGATCGCGCGCATAGACGCCGAGATAGCTGTTCGCCGCATTGAGCTTGACCGGGGCCACGTCGCCGGCGGGGTCCACATTGACGATCCCGAGGCCCGCGACCGTCAGATTATAGGGGTTCAGCACGCCCAATTCTTCGCTGGCGTTGAAATTGGTCCAGCCATGATCGTAGCTGACGCCGAAGGTCGCGGTGTTGGGCCGGCCGAGGATTTTATCGGTGTTCTCGATCTGCGCCGCGCCGCCAACGGTGCGCGAACTGGTCCATGTGCGGTCGATGACGGAAAGCGGGACGCTCGGCCCGAAGAAGTCGGGCATGATCGTGGCATTGCCGTTGCCGTCGCACAACGTCGCGCCGCCGCAGGAGGCGAAATTGGTGGTGTTGCCGTCGACATGCGCCTGATCGAAGGCGCGATAGTAAACATCCGCGAGAATCTTCCAATTCGGCGCGGGCGTGAAGGCGCCGTTGACGCCGAATTGCGATAGCGTGTTCTTCGTCGTCTGCGGCGTGGTGTAGACCGAGCTTGGATCGATATTGACGAGTTCGAGCGGCGCCGGACCCGAGGCGCCGAAACGATTCTCCGCCAGTTGCATGGTGGCGTGGACCTCAGCCTTGTCGCCGCGCCAGCCCAAATCGCCATACATGCGCTCGATCTGCGAGCCGGAGAATTTGCGATAGCCATTGTCGCCGGCGGCCTCCAACGCGACATAAGTCGCAAAACCGTCCTTCTCAATTCCATATTGCAGCGACCCCTGACGACGGCCGAAGCTGCCGCCGCGCGCGTCCGCCTCGAAGCCGTGGTAGGTGAAGCCGTTCTTCATGTCGAGCACGACGGCGCCGCCGATGGCGTTGAGGCCAAACAGCGGATTGGCGGTGACGATGGAGGTGCGGTCGATGGCGACGCTCGGGATCAGATCCCAATTGACCGTGTCGCCCCAGGCCTCGTTGACGCGGACGCCGTTTTGATAAACGGCGAGGCCGATGGGCGTGCCGCTGACGGGCGACGCCACGAAGCCGCGAAAATCGACCTCGGGTTGAAACGGATTTCCGGTCACGTCGTTGATAATGACGCCTGGCGCGACGCGCTCCAGCGCTCGCGCGACGTCGAATTCATGGGTGTCGGCGATTTCCTTGGCGGTGGTGACGTTCACCATCGCCGGCGTCTTGCTCAGCGCGGGCGGCGCGGCGGCGGGCGCGCCGCCCGGCGCGGAGGCGGAAGGCGCCGGCGCGACTGGCGGAGGCGCGGAAGCTCTCAAGGGTGTGGCGGCGCCGACGTCGATATCTGGCAGCGCCTCCTGGGCGCTGGCTCCCGAGGCGAGAACGGAAGCGGCGAAGAGCGCGCGAAGCAAGGCGGCGGCGTATTTCGTCATGGCGTCCAAAATGTCTTTGGTGGGCGGGCGTGACCCTGCGGGCGATCGCGGGTTTACGCAACGGATCGACCTCGCGCCAGTCTCCAGCCACGCTCATGGCCGGCATGGCCTCGGGATTTTTTGCTAAAAGCCCGCTACCGCGCGAGCGAAATCGGGATGCGCGCCTCGAGCGTGGCGCCTTTCGACGCAAGGTTGCGAAGCGTCGCGTCGCCGCCCAGCGTCGCGAGCCGCTCGCTCATGCCGCGCAGCCCAAGGCCCTCGCGCCAAGCCTCGGCGAGGCCCGCGCCATCGTCGCCGACCCTTATGCGAAGCGCCGGACGCTCGGGCGGCCGAGCGCGCGAGACGTCGACGCGGATATGGCGCGCGCCCGAATGGCGGAAGGCGTTGGTGAGCCCTTCCTGCACGACGCGAAAGGCGGCCAGCGCCGCTTGTTCGTCCGCCTCGTCCGCGTCGACGCGAAGCTCGATCGCCACCTCGGGATGGCTTTCGCGCCAGCTCTGGACCAGCGCCTCCAGTGCGCCGGCAAGCCCCATCTCCTCCAGCGCGGCAGGGCGCAGCCGCGCCAGAATGCGCCGGTTGACCTGCTGCAAGGCGGCGATCTGGGCGTCGATCCTGGCGCAGTCTTCTTCCAGCGCGAGACTCGCGCCCTTGCGCCGCAAGGCGCCGACCCCGGCGCGAATGGCGAAGAGAAAGGGGCCGATCTCGTCGTGCAGATCGCGGGCGATGTCGCGGCGCTCGTCCTCCTGCACATGGATCATGCGTTGCAACAGCGCGTGATTCTCCCCGTCCAGCCGCTCGAGCGTCGCGGCAAGCGCGTTGATGCGGTCGGCGATGACGACGAATTCCGGCGAGCCGCCGCTCGGAACCCGGACGGCATGATCGCCCTGCTCCAGGCGGGCCAGCCCCTGGGCCAGCGCCTCCACCGGCGCGAGCGTGCGCGACACCGCGACGAACACCAGCGCGAACGCCGCCAGAGCCACCAGAGCCCCCCCGAGCGAAAGGGCGACGATCTCCTCCCAAATCTCCGAAATTTCGTCGGCGGGGTTGGCGGCGACGATCAGCGCGCCGCTTAGGCGCCCTGTCATCGGGACGCGCGTGATGCCGACGCGAGACATTGCCAGGGCCGAAAACCACGCGGGCGCATGGCCCGCTGGCGTGACGGGAGGCGGCTCCGCCCCTTCGAGATAGATGCGCAAATGCCGGAATCGCCGCGCCTCGGCGAGGAGGCGCCCAAGCTCCGCCCACGGGTCTGGAGCGGTCTCGGCGCGGGCGAGTTCGCTGGTCGCGAAGTCCCCCGCCAACCGCGTCGCGGCCTCGGCCTCGGCGCGGATGCGCGCCCCCGCGTGCAGCGTGAGCAAGGCGGCGCCCAGCAAGAGCCCAAGCGCCAGCACCGCGCCGAGAAGAAGCGAGAGGCGCGAGCGCAGCGGAAGACTTTGCAGCATGGGTGAGGCCTCCGGTCGAGCGGGGGACTTTACGGACGCCCGCCCCGAGGTCAATCTGCGCCCGTTCCAAACCCCGGAGGCCCGGACCATGCGCGTGCTCATCGTCGACGATCACCCGATCATAGTCGCGGGCTGCGCCGCCATGCTCGCGGGCGAAGGCGACATCGAGGTGATGGACGCCCGCGACGCCGAGGCCGGGCTCGCGGCCTATATCCAGCATACGCCCGACGCCGCCGTGGTCGACATCGCCTTGCCGGGAGCCTCGGGCTTCGAACTCACGCGGCGCATTCTGCGCTTCGACGCACGGGCGCGCATCGTCGTGTTCAGCATGAACGACGATCCGATCTTCGCGTCGCGGGCGCTGGAGGCCGGCGCGAAAGCCTATGTCACCAAGAACGACGACCCCTATCTCTTGCTGCGCGCCCTGCGCGAGGTCATGGCCGGCGGCGTGTTCCTCATGCCAAGGATCGCGAACCGCATCGGGGACGGGAACGGCGCGGCGGCCAATCCGCTCGACGCTCTGAGCCCGCGCGAACTCGAGATTTTGAGAATGCTCGGGAGCGGGCTCGGCATGGGCGAGATCGCGGAGGCGACACGGCTGTCCTACAAGACCGTCGCCAATTCCTGCGCGCTGATGAAAAGGAAGCTCGGCGCCCGCACGCCGGTCGAACTCGCCCGCATCGCGATGGAGCACAGGCTGATCTGACGGCTTCGTTCGACGCCGCGCCCGCGATAGGATATGTGCGGACCTATGTCGACGATGGATTCCTCCCGCCCTCTTCTTGGCCGCAAGGTCGCGCTGATTCACCCCGCCTGGCACAGTTGCGGCACCTATCGCGTCGTATTGGGTCAGATCGCGGCCTATCGCGCGCTGGGCGCCGAGGTTTTCCCCATCGCGATCAGCAGCGATCCAGGCTTTGCCCCGCGCCGGCGCTGGATATGGCGCGATTTCGTGAAATCGACGCCCGAACTCGACGACGGGCCGCGCTATTTCGGCGGCGCGCCCTTCAGCGCCGTGCTTGGCCCGCGCTTTCTCAAAAACGTGCTGTGGCCCTATGTCCACGGGGATCAGGCGATCATCCGTTCCGGCCTCGCCGAGCGCGCGCTGCTGTCGGGCGAGGCCGAGCGGCGGAGCTACGACCTCGTCCATTGCAATCATTTCTTCCTGATGCCGGTCGCCAAGCGCCTCGCCGGCGGGCGCGCCAAGATCCTCCTCGACAGCCACGATCTTCAGGCGCGCCAATTCGCGCTCATGAATGAACGCATGCCCTGGCTGACGCCACATGCGAGCTATGAAACCATGCTGGCGCAGGAACTCGCCCTCATGCGCGAGGCCGACCTGCTCATTCACCTCAACGCGGCGGAAAGCGAAGAATTCCGCGCCATGCTGCCGGAAAAAAAACACGCTTTGCTTTATCCCGCCGTGCCGGAGGCGCCGACGGGGCCGGGCGGGCCGGACATCGTTCTCGTCGCGAGCAATAATTCCGCCAATGTCGAAAGCGTGATCTGGTTTTTGCGCGAGGTCGTCCCGCTGATCCAAGGCGCGCGGGCAAAGATCGCCGGCAATGTGGACGCTGGCGTCAGAGCGCGCGAAGGCGCGCTTTTCGAGAGCTACAAACGCTGGTTTCTGGGCCGGGTCGAAGACCCCGGCGCCATCTACGCGGGCGCGCGTCTCGCGCTATTGCCGACGATTGGCGGACACGGGCTCTCGATCAAGACTGTCGAAGCGATGGCGAGCGGCCTTCCCTTGATCGCCACGCCGCTCGCCCTGCGCGGCATGGGCGAGGAGGCGCTTTCGCTGGCGGGCGTGACCGTCGCCGAAGAGCCCCGGAGCTTCGCGCAAGCGCTGATGGAAGCCGCCGCCACCGCGCCGCCGGGCGCGGAGGAGCGAAAAAACGCGCCGTCTCGAGCTTATTACGAAGCGCATTTCTCCGCGAAAGCCTATCGGAAAAACCTTGCCGCGCTCATCGCGCCGCTGCTTCCCGACGCGACGCAATAGAGCAAAATCCGAAAAAATTGATAGACTTTTTCGACAAGATTTTGCGCCAGATTTTTGAATCTGGAGCGATTTCTTAATCGACCAGACGATTCCGTCTGGTCGGAAAGCGCTCTGGCGTTTCACGGCGCGCCGAGACGCTCCAGCAATTTTTCCAGCTCGTCGAGTTCGGCCGGCTTGGTCAGATGATCGTCGAAGCCGGCCTCCCGGCTGCGGACGACGTCTTCTTCCTGACCCCACCCGCTCAGCGCCACCAGGGTCAATGCCTGCCCTTCGAGATGTTGACGGATTTTCGCCGCTGTCTGATAGCCGTTCATATTCGGCATTCCAAGATCGAGAAACACCAGCTCGGGCTTGTATGGGGAGAGCATTTCGAGGCCCTGCGCGCCGCTATAGGCCGCGCGCGCGGTCACGCCGAAAGTCTCCAGCAGCAGCACTAGGCTGTCGGCGACGTCATGATCGTCGTCGATCACCAGAACGCGCCGTGGTGGGAGGTTTTCCTTCCGCGTAACCGTCTCGCTCATGAGTCCTCTCTCGCAAATTTCTGATAAAGGCAGGCGAACGACGAATTCGCTACCCCGTCCCGGCCCTTCGCTGCGGGCCTCGATTTCGCCGCCATGCAGTTGAAGCAGCTTGCGCGCCAGCGCCAATCCAATTCCAAGGCCGCCCTGAGCGCGCCCGAGCGTGCGATCGACCTGGGTGAAGAGATCGAACAGCCGCCCCAGCATTTCCGGCGGCACGCCGGCGCCGTTGTCTCGCACGCATACGACAGCCTCGCCCTCTCCGCGCTTGGCTGTCAATTCGATACGCCCGCCAGCGTCGGTATACTTCGCCGCGTTGTTTAGCAGATTGGCGAAGACTTGGATGAGCCTCGTCGGATCGGCGTCGAGCAACATCGGCTCGGGCGGCGTCGCGACGTCAAGCCGCAGGCCGGCGGCGTCGATCAGAGGGCGGCTGGTGTCGATGGCGTCGCGCAGAATCGTGGCAAGGTCGACGATTTCCTTGCGCAACAGAACCTTGCCGCGACTGATGCGCGAAATTTCGAGCAGATCGTCCACGAGCCGCACGAGATGAGAAATCTGCCGCTCCATCATGCCGAGCAACGCGAGCTTGCGCTCCTCGTTCATTGCATCGGCGCCGTCGAACTTGCGCAGAACATGCATGGCGTTGCTGATTGGAGCCAGCGGATTGCGCAGCTCGTGAGCCAGCGTGGCCAGAAACTCGTCCTTGCGCCGGTCGGCCTCGCGCAACGCCTCGAGCGCGCTCTGGCGCAGGGTGATGTCGCGTGCGACCACCTGCGCTGCGGGCTTGCCGCCCCATTTGAGCGGCCCGGTGGCGACCTCAACCTCCACGGGCGTTCCGTCCCGCCTCCGCCAGCTATAATCGAGCAGGGGTTGGTCGCGCCCCTCCTCGATCGCGAGTCCGATCCGTTTGCGCGCCAGATCGTGATAGGCGGGATCGACGATGTCGAATGGCGTGAGGCCGAGGAGATCCGTCGCGCTCTCGGCGCCCAGCAGTCGAGCCGCCGCCGGGTTGGCGTAAACATAGCTTCCTTCGAACAACACCAGAATGGCGTCGGGATTGAGTTCCGCGAGCGCGCGGAAGCGTTCCTCGCTTTCCCGCAGCGCCTCCGCGTCGCGCATACGCTGCGTGATATCGGCGACAACGGCGACGCCGCCGAGCGTTCGGCCACCCTCGTCCACGATGGGACTGGCGGAAATCTCCGCGCACCAGCGTCGCCCGCTGGGCAGGACCACCTCGATCTCTTCGGGCGGAATTTCCTTCCTCTCCGCCACCGCGCGCTGTAGTGGCAGTTCCCGGTCGGAAAGATCGCGACCCTGCCTGAAATAGCGGACCTTTCTGCCAAGCGCGGCCGGCTGCGGCGCCGAGGCGGAAACGTTTTCCGACCGATCCGGAATTTCGAACAAGGAAAGCAACGCGCGATTGCCAGTCATGTATTTGCAATCGGGATCGCTCGAATAGCAGAGGCCGACCGGCACGGCGCGCATCACCGCCTGAAGTCTTCGCTCCGTCTCGATCAAACTCTGCTGGGCGCGCTTTTGATCGCTGATGTCGCGGCTGACTGACGCGAAACCGAGGAGCTTTCCATCGGGGCTGGCCAGCGTGAAGACGGAATATTGCATCCAAATGGTTTCACCGGTCGCGAAGTTGCGGAAACGAATTTCCGCCTCGTTGCTTCCCTCCTTCACGACGCGCGGCAAAAACTCGTTCAAAATGAAAGGCCAGTCTTCGGGAAAGAAAAACTCCTCTATGGGCTTCTTTTTCGCCTCGTCGAGACTCTCCAGCCCCAACAATCGCAAACCCGCCGGGTTCACGAAGATCAACGAATGATTCAAATCGCATGTCCAGACGAATTCGTGGCTCTGCTCCGCGAGCGACACAAAGAGGCCGTGCTGCTCCTCGACGAATTTCCGACGCGTTATGTCCTCGGCGAAGAGGACGGCGCCGCCGATCTCGCCGTCGGCGCGCCGCCAGGGCATCATCTCCCACTTGAACCATTGCGCCGAGCCGTCGGCGCGCTCGAAGCAATCCTCGTCCTCCTTGACCACTTCCCCAGAAAGAACACGGTGGTGAATCTTGCGCCACCTTTCGGGAATATTGGGAAGCGCCTCATATAGCGAGCGACCGATGATCGGGGGCTCGAGTTCATTGTCGCTCAGCCAGCGGTTGCTCGCCGCAAGGTGACGCATGTCGCAATCGAACATGGCGACGGCGGCGGGCGCGCATTCGATGAAGAGCCGCAGCCGCTCCTCGCTTTCGCGCAGAGAGGATTCCGCCTGTTTGAGACCGGTGATGTCGGAGTGATTCAAGACGACCTTGCCGCAATGGCGCTCCGCGCGACTGGCTTGCAACGTAAACCATCGAACTCCATCCGGCGCCCGGCGAGAATATTCCATGCCGAACAGGCCGCGCTCGCCATCGAGCACGGACCTTACTCCGTCAAGAGCCTCGTCGAGACCAGCGTCCCCGCCCAGAAAGAGCGCCTCGCACGCCTCCCTGTAGTTCCGGCCCGGCGTCGTGGCGTGTTGCTTCCCCCCATTCTCGCGGACGAAGCGCTCCCAGCGCGCATTGACCATGACGATGGCGCCGGTCTGGTCGAGAACAGCGACGTTCTGGGGCAAAGAATCAAGCACGTCGCGCAAAAACACCTCGTCATGGAGAACGCTCTCGGAAGCGGTTTTCTCCGCCGTCACGTCCAGCAACGCCAACGAGGCGCGATGGGGCCGTCGCGCGGCGCCCTCGCCCTCGAAGAAGACCTGCTTGCGCGCCCGCACCCGGCGTTCCCCGCCGCCGGACGTCACAATACGCATGTCCATGTCGAGCCGGCCCGAACCCGAAGGGTCGAGCGACGCTTCGATGCGCCGCAAAAGCTCGCCGCGATCCTCGGGATGCACGCGGGCGTAAACGTTCCCGCGCGCGACAGACTTCGCCCCTTCCCCAAAGCCGAACATGCGAGCCGCCTCGGCGGAAAGATGGAATTGGTTGGCGACGTAATCGATTTCCGCGAGGGCGAAGTCGACGACGGTCGCGCCGATTTTCAACCGCGCGTCGATCTCCAGAGGGCGCTGGGGCTCGACCCGGTCCACGCCGCCCGAACGCTCGACAGGCGTGCAAAATGCGCCGCCAACGCCGCCCGCTTCGTGAATCGGGCTGAACGAAAAATCGAACGAGATCTCGCCGTCGCCGCGCGGCCGGAAGGATGCCCTGGCGGCCTCGCCCGAAATTAAAACCTGTGTCGCCGCCGGCCCTACCGCGGCCCAAAACTCGGGAAGGGCCTCCATGATCGGTCTTCCAGGCGGCGCATCGGCGGCGGCGCCGATGATCGGCTTGCAGGCGTCGTTGAAAAACAGCGCTCGCTCCGGTCCCCAGATCACAAGCATGGGCAAAGCGGAATTGAGGCAAAGGTCAATCGCGCTGCGCAAACTTGGCGGCCAGGAGTCGGGGGCGCCAGGCGCGGAATGCGCCCAATCCCCTTGCGTCATCGCGGTTCCCGGCCGATCCGCGCCAGGCGGAAGGCCCGACAGCGCGACGGCTTCCGCTGCGACTCCCATCGTCGGCTCCTACGATAAACCCGCTGTCGGCCAAAAAGCCCCCGACCGCGGGCGATGTCGATCAGGAACTCCATTGTGTCGACGCGCGACCCCATTGGCAAGAAACACCACGATGACTCCCACGCCAGAGGCATGAAAAACGTGCTTCCGATCGTGGATTTAAACGCAACCGACAGGAGCCGCAACCTTAAGCGCGCAATCATTTAGGGCAAGGAGAGGCGCGTCTATCCTTGGTCGTCCCCTTATCCCGTCCCCGCGAGCAGCCGCGCCGCCGCGGCCCGAGCCTCGTCGGTTATGGTCGCGCCGGCGAGCATACGGGCGATCTCCTCGCGGCGTTCGGCCTCCTCCAGACACGTGACGCGGGTCGAGACGCGGTTTTCCTTGGCCGCGGCCTTGCCCGCCGCGCTTTTCGCTATGCGCAAATGGCGCGAGGCCTTGGCCGCGACCTGCGGCGCATGGGTCACCGCGAGCACCTGCGCGCGCGCTCCGAGGCGCGCGAGGCGCTGGCCGATGGCGTCCGCCACCGCGCCGCCGACGCCGGTGTCGATCTCGTCGAACACCAAGGTCGGAGCCGAACCGCGATCCGCCAACACGACCTTGAGCGCAAGAAGAAAGCGCGCCAGTTCTCCGCCCGAAGCGACCTTGGCCAGCGGGCCCGGCCGCGAGCCGGGATTGGTTTGGACCCAGAACTCGGCGCGGTCGATCCCCTCCGGCGCGCGGTTCTCCGCATCGCTCGTGATCCGGGTATGGAAATGCGCACCCTCCAGCTTGAGAGGTTTCAGCTCCGCGTCCACCAGGGCGTCGAGCTTCTTGGCCGCCTTGCGCCGCGCCTGCGACAGCGCATGGGCGGCGGCGTCATAGGCGACCTTGGCGGCCTCGGCCTTTTCGGTCAGCGTGGCGAGCAGCGCCTCGGAGGCGTCCAGCGCGGCGATGTCTCGCGCGAAGCGCTCCGCGAGCCCCGGCAAATCCGCGACGCTCACGTGATGCTTGCGGGCGCAGGCGCGCAATGCGAACAGCCGCTCCTCCAAAGTCTCCAATTCGCGCGGATCGAAATTGCCCTGCTCCAGCGCGGTTTCAATCGCCTCCTCGGCGAGCGAAAGCGCGTCGACGGCGGCGGCGAAGGCCCGCAGCGGGGGCTCCAGCAGTTCGGGCGCCTGCGCCGCGCGCCGCTCCAAGCGCCGCGCCGCCTGGGAGATGGAGCCGGCGGGCGAATTGTCTCCGGCGAAGGCGCTCAGCGCGTCGCGCAGATCGACCGCGACCTTTTCGGCGCGCTGCATCGACTGGCGACGCGCGGCGAGGCGCTCCTCCTCGCCTTCCAGCGGCGAAAGCTCTTCAAGCTCGGCGTGGGCGTGGCGCAGATAATCGGCGTCGGCCCGCGCCTTGGCGATTCGCGCCTCCTCCTCATCGAGCGCGCGGCGGGCTTCGTGCATCGCCTGGTGAAGGGCGCGGACCTGCTCGACCTGGCGCAGGAGTCCGCCATGCGCGTCGATCAGCTTGCGATGCGCCGCCGGATCGACCATCGCGCGCTCGTCGTGCTGACAGTGGATTTCGACCAGTTCCTGGCCGATGGCGCGAAGCCCCTGCGCGCTGACGGGCTGATCGTTGACGAAAGCGCGGGTGCGCCCATCCGCGGCCTGCACCCGGCGCAGAACCAGTTCGCCCTCCACGTCGAGCCCAAGCTCTCGCGCGGCGAGATTGGCTGGATGCTCGGGCGAAAGATCGAAGACGGCGGAAACCTGCCCCTGCGTCTGCCCTGCCCTCACCAGTGAGGCGTCGCCCCGCCCGCCGAGCGCCAATACGAAGGCGTCGAGCAGGATGGATTTGCCCGCGCCGGTCTCGCCCGTCAGCGTCGTCAGGCCGCGCTCGAACTCAAGGTCGAGCGCGTCGATGAGCACGATGTCGCGAATGGAAAGGCGTGTGAGCATGAGCCCCAGTATAGACCGGATCGGCGCTGTTTTACGCGATTTTGGGGCGGGGGCGAAGAGGAGACCCGCTCTCCGCCTCATGGCGGGCTTCACGATTTCGTTCAAAAACAGTCGCAAGATCCCGGCGACTTCCGCGCGCCCGCCACAAATGGAGGGAAAAATCGGCAATAGGGAGCTTATCCGCGCGTTTTTGAAATCAATCGCCCTAGCGGTTTCCGACCAGACGGAATCGTCTGGTAGATTAAGAAATAACTCCAGATTCAAATAGCCACAGCAAAATCGGATCGAACAAGTCTATCAACTTTTTCGGATTTTGCTCTAGCCCCGAATGGCGCGAGCGCGGCTTGCGACCATTACCCCCCGCCCGCGAGCCGCTCGCATTCCTCGTCGACGGCTTCCCGAAGCTCTTTCCACACCGGGTCGATGCGCACTTCCGGCCCCCAATTGTAGAGCGCCTTGGCGACCTCGGCGATGGTCTCGTTGATCGGCTCGCTGCCGCCCTCCTCCAGCTCCATGGAAAAAAGCGCCGGCGACGCCGCCCCGCGCCAGGCGTCCCAATGTTCGTTGGAATAATCGGATACGCCGCGCCGCGCCGCGAGCAGCTCGGAGGTGAATTTCGCAAAGCGCCGATGCAGTGGGCCGCCTTCCGCTTCGGCGATATAGGCTTCGCGAACCACGAAATAGCGCGCGTGCTGGATTTCATGGGCGAGACAGCAGCCCATGCGGGCGTCGCTCATCGCCGGATCGTAGTAGATTTCGATGCGCCCGTCGCAAAACGCCTCGCCTTCGGCGGTGAAGCTCTGTCCGAGATAATCGCACACCCGCTTTTGCGGACTCAGCGTCACCTTGGCTGGATCATAGCCGAACTCCCCCGCGAGTTGCTGGAGCTTGGCGCGCTTCCGCGCGAATTCATCGGTTTCGGCGGCTGGCGGCTTGTGGGTCTGAAAATCCTCGTCATGCGTGACGACCCATTCGAACGCGGGATAGGCGCCCGCGACATGCTCCCACCATCTGCGGCCGTCGTGCAGCCGGCGCGAGAGGTCATTGACCCTGATTCGTTGGAACAGGCCGGGCCGAGCGCCGAGCCCCGAAACCGCCGCCGCGATCATCGCCCGGCCGAGGCCCGGCTTCAGCGAATTGATTTCCTCGAACACCAGTGTCGGCGGATCGTATTTCTGGGCGAGCAGCAAGGCCAGCCCCGAGGCTTCCGCATTATGGGGCAGAGTGATCATTTTCGGCGAGGTCGAGGCGACGATCTCGCAAAAGCCGTCGCGGTATTTTTTTGCGCGGGCGTGAAGCCCGAGCCCACGCAGATTGCACGTGATGGCGGCGGCGATCGCGTCGATCGGCGCGGAGTCTTTTCCGGCGCCGCGGAACCGAAGCCATCGCGGAAACCGGAAAGGAAAAGGAGCGTCGTCGCGAGCGCAGCGAGGCAATCCAGAGCCGAGCCAGTCCCGCTGGATTGCTTCGCCGCGCTCGCAATGACGACTGTCCCGAGTTTCGTCTTGCGAGTTGGCGGAATTAGGGAACAACGCCTTCAAGCTCCGGCAGCAGAACGATGCTTTCTTGCTCGTTGGGGTCGGTGCGCGCGACCACGGCCACGGCGTTCTCGGTCTTGCTCGTATTGATCGGCAGATGCGGGACATTGGCGGCGATGTAAACGAAATCGCCCGCCCGCGACTCCACCTTGTGCTCGAGCCGCTCGCCATAATAGGTCGCGGCCTCGCCGCTGATCATATAGATCGCGGTTTCGTGGGATTCGTGCTTGTGCGGTTTGGCGCGGCCGCCGGGCGGAATGGTCAAAACTTCGAGGTAAATGCCCTTGGCGCCGACCGATTCGGCGGAGATTCCGGGCGCGAACGCGAGCCCCTGCTTGCCCGTCACGACGTCGGCGCCCCTTACCACGGCGCAAGGCTTCGGCGTCGCCTTGGCGTTCTGTTCCGGCATGATCGCCTCCTATCTCGTTGCGAGAGTAAGGCGCGCGCAGCTTGCGCGCAATGGCGCGGGCTCGGGCGCGACCAAGCCTGAAAATCCCCCGCCGATAGGGGAACGTTTCGTCCTTAGAGCGCTTTCCGACCAGACGGAATCGTCTGGTCGATAAGAAATCGCTCCAGATTCAAAAAGCTGGAGCAAAATCTAATCGAAAAAGTCTATCAACTTTTTCGGATTTTGCTCTAGCTCGGATGCAATGTCTTGAAGATCTTCGACATCCAGGAATCGGCGTTTTCCTGGGGCGCGAGCCCGCCCCCCTTCAACAGGGACACCGCGTCGCTATACCATTGCGAATCGGGGAAATTGTGGCCGAGGATCGCGGCGGCGGTTTGGGCCTCGGGGGCGACGCCCATGCCGAGATAGGCTTCGGTAAGGCGGTAGAGCGCTTCCTCGGCGTGCCGCGACGTCTGATATTTGCCCAGCACTTCATGAAAGCGGTTGATGGCGGCGGGATAGTTCCTGCGAATGAGATAAAATCGCCCGATCTGCATCTCCTTGGCCGCGAGCTGGTCGCGCGCGACCTGCATTTTCGCCTTGGCGTCGGCGGCGTATTCGGTGTTGGGGAATTTTTCGACCAGCGCCGTAAAGGCCTGTAACGCTTTTTGCGCGTTGGTCTGGTCCTGCATCACATTGGTGATCTGATTATAATAGGCCATGCCCGCGATATAATACATGTAGGGCGTGTCGGGAGACTTCGGATAGAGTCCCACATAGCGTGTCGCGGAGGCCACCGCGTCGTCGTAGGCGGGCTTCTTGAACTGCGAATAGGCGGTCATGATCAGCGCCTTGCGCGACCATTGCGAGAAGGGATATTGCTTCTCGAGCCCGGAGAATTTCTTGGCGGCGCCTTCGTAATCCTGCTTTTGCAGCTTGGCGAGACCGAGATTGTACATGTCCTCGGCGGGAACGTCTTCCTTGATCTCGGTCTTGTATTTTTCGCCGCCGCCCGTGAAAAGATTGGTGATCGGATCGAGCAAATCCGCCCGCGCGCCGCTCGTGGCCAAGGCCAGCAGAAAAGCGGCCGGCAGCGCGTAAAAACGGATCGAGCGATACAAAACGGTCATTCGTGTGGCCTCTCGCGGCGTTCGGGAGTTCCGCGCTGTTTGAAAATCAGGCGCAGCATTAGCCCAAAGTCCAGCCTCGCGCCACCAAGCCGGCGCAAATTCGTCCCTCGGCAATGTCGCGCCGACCCCGGCAAAAGCGGCGCGCCTTCCAAAGAAAGAGTTTCTTCTGGCGATATTATGGCGAGCGGCCAAGGCAAAGCCCGGAAAGCCAAAGCCCGGAAAGCCGAAGTCGGGCAAGTCAAAGACCGGCAAGTCAAAGACAGGCGCCTTCCGCTTCCGCGCGCCCGCCTTTCGGGCTTACGACTCGCTCAAGCGTGAATGCGGAAGGCGTCGCCATCAGCTCGCCGATCAGCGCGAAATTGAGCCCGTGCCCCCCGCGATAGGAACGGAAGGCGCCGGAAATCGGCGCCCCCGCGAGCGCGAGATCGCCCACGACGTCCAGCATCTTGTGGCGCACGGCTTCGTCGGGGAAGCGCAACCCCCGAGGATTGAGCACGCGGAAGCCGTCGAAAATCAGGCTGTTCTCCAGCGAGGCCCCGAGCGCGAGGCCCTGCCGCCACAGCCGCTCCGCGTCCTGCACGAAGCCAAAGCTGCGCGCGGGGGCGAGTTCGCGCTCGAAAACTTCCGGGGAAAGCGAAAGCGCCAAGCGCTGGCGGCCGATCGCGCCGGGGAAAACGATCTCGACGTCGATATCGAGTCCCTCTCCTTCATGGGGAGCGAGCTCCGCCCAGCTCGCGCCGTCGCTCACCCGCACGGTTTCGAGTATCCTGAGGCGCCGGCGCGGCGCATTGAGAGAGACGAGGCCGGCCTCGCGGATCGCTGCGGTAAAATCCCGCGCCGAACCGTCCATCGCGGGCGCTTCCGGACCGTCGATCTCGATCAGCGCATTGTCGACGCCCATGCCCGAGAGCGCGGCCAGAAGATGCTCCACGGTCGAGACGCGCGCGGCGCCGAGACAAATTTCGGTGCGCAATTGCGTCGCGCAGACATTCGACCAGCAGGCCGGAATATGGCGTTCCTCGGCGACGAGAGCGAAGGCGACGCCGGTCCCGGCTTCAGCGGGAGAGATACGCAGCCGCACGGGAACGTCGCCATGCGCGCCACGGCCCGAGAATTGAATGGTTTTGCCGAGCGTGGTCTGCCGCCCGACGGTTTTGAAACGGCGCTTCATCGGGTCTTTTGCGATCCTGCGTCTTCGGCGTATCCTTCAGACTTTCCCGTCAGACGGATTAAACGCGCTAAATCCCGGTATTTGGATCATAAGCCGCCCGCCGTCCGCGCTCCAGTCACGCTTTGTGACAGTTTGTTACAGCATCGCCCGCAACCCCGAAAACACAAAAAGACCCGCCGAAGCGGGTCTTTGGGGTCGTTGCGGAGGCTCCGTCAGTGGTTGGCTTGACGGCGAAGGAAGGCGGGGATTTCCAGATGTTCATCCTCCCCGCCGCGCGGCATGGGAGCGCGGCGGCCGTGTTGGTCCAGCCCCGCCTGCTGCGGCGCGGCGGGAGGGAGGGCGTTGGCGCTCGGCCGCTTGGCGTATTCGATATGCGCCGGCGACGGTTGCTGCTCGGAGACGCGGCCATAGCCGGTCGCCGCCTGGCCCCGCCCGGGCTGCTGGGCCTGGGCGTGTTGCAACGCCTCTTCCTGACGGCTTGCGCCGAAGGAGGCGAGTCGCTCGAAGATGGACTTGCGACGGGCGTCGGAAGCGGCCGCCTCGCCGCGCGCCTGGCGCAACTGCTCCTGCGCCGGACGCGGGAAGTCCTCGATCTGGGGCATCCGCGCCGGGCGCATGGGTTGTTCGGGCGCCGGCGGGATATAGGGCGCCTGCGCCTCCTCCTGATAGTGATGGCGGGCAGGCTCGCGGACAGGCTCGGCATAGGCCGGCCGGGCCGGAACCGGCTCAATATAGACTCCGTGCGGCGCCGCGGGCTCGGCGTATTGAGGCTCCGGATAATAGGAGGGCGCGGAGGCTTCGATGGGCTGATAGGCCGGAGCCGGCGGCGGAGTCGTCTCGCGCATGTTGTAAGCCGGAGCCGGTTGAGGCGCGGGTTCGGCGGCCGCCTGAGTCTGCCGGACCTGCTGCTGGGCGAGTTGCGCGCGCAGACGCTCGGTGGCCTGCTCGGCGGCGCGGGCTTCGTTCAGCCCCGAATCCTGCACGGTGATCGCCGCCGGGTCGATGCCCGTCGCCACCACCGAGACGCGGATCACGCCCTCCAGCGAGGAGTCGAAGGTCGCGCCAAGGATGATGTTGGCTTCCTCGTCGACCTCCTGACGGATGCGGCTCGCGGCTTCGTCGACTTCATAAAGGGTCAAATCATTGCCGCCGGTGATCGAGATCAGCAGGCCGCGCGCACCCTTCATCGACACTTCGTCGAGCAGAGGATTGGCGATGGCCGCTTCCGCCGAGAGAATGGCGCGGCGCTCGCCCGTCGCCTCGCCCGTGCCCATCATCGCCTTGCCCATGCCGCGCATGATCGAACGCACGTCGGCGAAGTCGAGATTGATGAGACCTTCCTTCACCATGAGATCGGTGACCGAGGCGACGCCGGAATAAAGCACCTGGTCGGCCATCGCGAAGGCGTCGGCGAAGGTCGTCTTCTCATTGGCGATGCGGAACAGATTTTGGTTCGGGATGACGATCAGCGTGTCGACGCATTTCTGTAATTCGCCGATGCCGCTGTCGGCGATGCGCAGGCGGCGCTGACCCTCGAAGTGGAAAGGCTTGGTCACGACGCCGACGGTCAGAATGCCCATTTCGCGCGCGATGGTGGCGATGACCGGAGCCGCGCCCGTGCCCGTGCCGCCGCCCATGCCGGCGGTGACGAAGCACATATGCGCGCCGGAGAGATGCTCGCGGATTTCCTCGCGCGCTTCCTCGGCGGCGGCGCGGCCGACCTCGGGCTGCGCGCCCGCGCCGAGCCCCTCGGTGACTTGCAGACCCATCTGAATGATGCGCTCCGCGCGCGAGGACATCAGCGCCTGCGCGTCGGTGTTGGCGACCAGAAAATCCACGCCGGACAATCCCGAAGCAATCATGTTGTTGACAGCGTTGCAGCCGCCGCCGCCCACGCCGCAAACCATGATGCGGGGCTTCAATTCCCTCAGTTCGGGAGCCTTGAGATTAATGGTCATACTTCAAGCCTTTCGATGCTCTGGATGCGCTGCCGCGTCACTAACTGTTCTTGCCGGCCCCGCCCGACGGGCCGCCTGTTCCCGATTTACCGCGTCTAGAAACTTTCCATCAGCCACCGCCCCACCCGCGACATGTATCCGTTGGAGGCGGCCGCCAGGCGTTGCTCCCGATAGGGCTCGAAATACTCGCGCCCCGCCACCTGCGGATAGACGAAAAGTCCCGCAGCCGCGGCGAAGGCGGGACTGCGCGCGGCCTCCGGCAGCCCTTCGACGCCAAGCGGGCGGCCGACGCGAACCTGCCCTCCGATGATCCGGCGCACCGCCTCGGGCGCGCCCATCAGCTGACAGGCGCCGCCTGTCAGGACGACGCGGCGGCCCGAGCTCGAACCAAACCCCGCTCGCGCGAGGCGGTCGCGAAGAAACTCCAACGTCTCCTCGAGGCGCGGGCGGATGATGCGAACGAGATGGGACTTCGGCGCGTGCACCGGTTGCTCGCCGTCCTCGCCGACATGGGCGAAGGTGATGGTTTCCCGTTCGTCGGAGGGCGAGGAGATCGCCGCGCCGTGAAAAGTCTTCAGCCGCTCAGCGTCGGAGAGACGCGCGTTGAGTCCGCGCGCGATGTCCATGGTGATATGATTGCCGCCGAGCGCGATAGCGTCGACATGGACGAGACCGCCGCCATGAAACACCGCGACCGAGGTGGAGCCGGCGCCCATGTCGATCAGCACCACGCCCATTTCCGCTTCGTCCGGCTCCAGCGCCGAAAGGCCGGCGACATAAGGCGCGGCGACGAGGGCCTCCACGGCGAGATGGCCGCGCTCCACCGCGAGGATCAGATTGCGCGCCGCCGCCTGATCGCAAGTGGCGACATGAAGATCGACTCCCAATTCGTCGCCGATCATGTTCTTTGGTTCGCGCACGCCCGGCACGCCGTCGAGCGAGAAGCCCGTCGGCAAAGAGTGGACGGCGACGCGCCCGCGCGTCATCGGGTG
The DNA here is from genome assembly GCA_002862095.1 of Methylocystis sp. KS32. Lineage (GTDB taxonomy): Bacteria > Pseudomonadota > Alphaproteobacteria > Rhizobiales > Beijerinckiaceae > Methylocystis. The sequence goes on from PHSQ01000002.1 coordinate 646,132, forward strand.
AATGGCCGAGGCTTCGAGAACGCGATGGATGTCGGACTCGATGATCTGGCGTCCGCCGATGACGGTTTTCGCGGTGAAATGCTGGGAGGCGAGACGTCCTCCTGAAGCCGTGACGATCACTTGCTCGATCTGCGCGCCCGCCATCCGCTCGGCGGCGTCGACGGTCTGACGGATGGCGCTTTCGGCTTCATCCATATCGACCACGAGGCCGGCCTTTACGCCCCGCGAACGCTGATGGCCGATGCCGAGCACGCGCGCGCGATGCGTGCGCCAGTCGCCCGCCGACGCCTCGCGTTCGGGGGTGAGACGAGCGATCAGACAGGCGATCTTGGAGGTGCCGATATCCAACGCCGCCACCGTCGCCGAGCGGCGCGGCGGAAGTTGTTTCATCCGTGAAGGAACGGTCTGGTTCTTCATGTGTGTGCGCCACTCTTTACTGGTTTACGCGTGGTTGCGGCGCGCGCGGCGGCGGCTTCCTCCGTCAGGCGAACAGCGATGCGACCCCGAATACGAAGATCGATGGAGAGAATGTCCTTGTCGAGAACATGGGCCTCGCGCTGAAGACGAACCAGCTCGGCGAGCGCGGCGCCCGGATCGCGCTCGGGCAGCTTGATTTCCTTGCCGTCCTTCGTCAGCAGCGACCAACGGCGGCCCGAAACCAGAACGCCCGCTTTCACGCGGTTGGCGAGATCTCCGAGCCCTTCCAGCAGAGCCTGGTATTCCGGCAGGCGCTTTTCGGCGCCCTCCCCGACCACGAAAGGCAGGCCAAGGAACCGGTCGTCGTTGAGTTCGTCGATCACCGTGCCATCGGCGGCGATGACAGCGACCTTGCCGTCGCGCTGCCAAAGCGCGTTGGGCTCGCGCTCCTCGATCGCGATCACGAGATGATCTGGATAAAGCTTCAGCACCCGCGCGCTCTTGACCAGCGGCAACTGCATCAGCCGCTGGCGCACTTCCGCCGCGTCGAGCAATAGAAGCGACTTGCGCGGGTCGATATGAGCGGCGGCGAGAACCTCCTGCTCGCGCAAGCGCGACATGCCGGAAATGGTCACGGCGTCGATGGGAAAGCCGATCGCGCGCGCCGCCATGTCGGCCGGTTGGCCGCCTTGCGCGACCAGCGCGGCGTAGCCGCCGTTATGGACATAGGCGGCCCAGCCGGCGCCGCCGAAGAGAATGGCGAGACCAAGCGCGCCGACGCCCGGCAAGACGGCGATCGCGCTGAGCCTGTCCAGCGCCCCTCGCCCCTCGCGCCTTAGCGGCGCGGCCGGCGGCGGCGGCTCTTGCCGCGGCGCGCGAAAGCGCGGTTCGAAGCGATCGAGCGGAAGCCTAGCGCCGGCGACGCCCACGGGACGCGGATAGGCCGGCGAGAGCAGCGAAAGAAGCTGCTCTTTCAACGATCGCAGGAAGCGTCTTCCACCATCCATCGAACCAGCTCGCCGAACGAAAAACCTGCATGAGCCGCCATTTCTGGCACGAGCGAGGTCTCCGTCATCCCGGGCTGGGTATTAACCTCCAATACGACGAGTTCGCCCAATCCATCGGGCCGGTCGTCGTAGCGGAAGTCGGCGCGGCTGACGCCGCGACACCCGAGAACTCTGTGAGCCTCGAGCGCTAACTCTTGAACTTTTTGGTAAATATTCGGTTTAAGTTCGGCCGGCAGAATGTGTTTGGAGCCGCCTTTGGCGTATTTCGCCTGGTAATCGTACCATCCGCCGTCGGCGGCGACGATCTCGATCACGCCGAGCGGCCGGTCGCCCATCACGGCGCAGGTGAGTTCGCGCCCCGCGATGAATTGTTCCGCCAGCATCAGGTCGCCGTGGGACCAGTCCGGCCGCGTCAGCTCCTGCGGCGGATGCTCCTGATCCTGACGGACGATGAAGACGCCGAACGACGAGCCCTCCGACACCGGCTTCAGCACATAGGGCGCGGGCAGCACATGGGCCTTGGCGGCCTCCAGCCGATGCACGACGCGGCCTTTCGGCACGGGCACGCCCGCCGCCGCCATGACGGTCTTGGCGATGTCCTTCTGCATCGCGACGGACGAGGCCAGCACGCCGGAGTGGGTGTAGGGGATGCGCAGCAACTCCAGCACGCCCTGGATGACGCCGTCCTCGCCATAGCGGCCATGCAGGGCGTTGAAGGCGGCGTCCGGCTTGAGGGCGGCCAGTATCTGCGCGGCGTCGTGACCAACGTCCACGCGGGTGACGCGGAAACCCTCCCCCTCCAGCGCCCTGGCGCAGGCCTCGCCCGAGCGGAGGGAAATGGCACGTTCGGCGGAGAGCCCGCCCATGAGCACCGCGATATGTTTGGTCACTTTAGAGCCTTTCTGCGCTGTTCCGAGCGCGCCGGTCGCCTGGTCCCGGCGTCAAAAATCGATGAATTCCGTCATTGCGAGCGTAAGCGAAGCAATCCAGCCGTCGCGGTCGCCACTCTGGATTGATTCGGAGCTCAAGCTCCTCGCAATGACGCCGATACCACGCCGAAGAGCAACGTAACCAGGCCGGGATTCGATGACGCAAATGTTACGCCCCGACGCCGATCCGCTTGATCTCCCATTGCAGCTCGACGCCGCTACGCTCACGCACGCGCCGGCGCACTTCCTCGCCCAGCGCCTCGATGTCGGCGGCGGTGGCGGCGCCGCGATTGATGAGAAAGTTGCAATGCATTTCGCTCACCTGCGCGTCCCCGACGACAAGACCGCGACAGCCCGCCGCGTCGATCAACTGCCAGGCCTTGTGGCCTGGCGGGTTCTTGAAAGTCGAGCCGCCGGTTTTTTCGCGGATCGGCTGCGAGGCCTCGCGCGCCTGCGTAATGCGGTCCATCTCGGCGAGGATTTTGGCGGGATCGCCCCGCTCGCCCTGAAAAACCGCGCGCGTGAAGATCACGTCGCCGGGCGCAGAGCTGTGGCGATAGGAAAAGCCCATGTCGGCGTTGCTGAATGAGACGCGTTCGCCGCGCCGCGTGACGCCATGGGCTTCAACCAGCGCATCCTTGGTTTCGCCGCCATGCGCGCCGGCGTTCATGCGCAGCGCGCCGCCGACGCAGCCCGGAATGCCACGAAAGAACGCCAGGCCGTCGATCCCCGCCTCGGCCGCCGCGCGCGCCGCCTTCACGTCCGGGGTCGCCGCGCCGACGCTCAGGCGATGATTTTCGAGAACCTCGATTCCGCCAAAGCCCTTGGCGGAAAGCCGGATCACGACGCCTTCGACTCCGCCGTCGCGCACGATGAGATTGGAGCCGAGGCCGATCACGGTCACCGGAATCTCTGGCGGCAGACGCTTCAGGAAATAGGCGAGATCATCCTCGTCGGCGGGCATGAACAGCGCCTGCGCCGGTCCGCCGACGCGAAACCAGGTAAGCGGCGCCAGCGGCTCATTGGCGCCAAGCCGCCCGCGCAGCTCGGGCATGAGCGGCGAGAGTTTCGCGGCGAGTTCGGGAAAGGTCATGGGCGGCAAGCGTCACTATAATTTGGGCATAAGCGCGGCGCGGCGCAGGGTCGTGTCCGCGTGATCGGCTATTATCATGGGCGATCAGACAAAGCGCAAATCGGCGCCCGCGCAAGGCTCGACCCATCGCCAGCCCCGCGCGGACTTCGCTGGCGTTACTGCGCGCCTCCCGCGCCAAGCTGCTCCGGCAGCGCATAGGCCCATTGGGTGATGTTGCCGGCGCCGAGGCACACGACATAATCGCCCGGCGCGACGATCTCGCGGATCATCGCTGGCAAAACTTCCGGCGCCGGCAGGCCAGCGGCGCGGCGGTGGCCATGCGCCTTGATCGCCGCCACGAGATGGTCGCGGTCGACGCCCTCGATCTTCTGCTCGCCCGCCGAATAGACATCGGCGATGATGACCGCGTCGGCGTCGTTGAAACAAGTTGCGAATTGATCGAACAACGATTGCAGGCGCGTATAGCGATGCGGCTGCATCACCGCGACCACCTTGCCCTTGGTGGAGGCGCGAGCCGCGCGCAGCACCGCCGCGATCTCCACCGGATGATGGCCATAGTCGTCGAAGACGCTGACGCCATTCCACTCGCCCGTCTTGGTGAAGCGTCGCTTGACGCCGCCAAAGCCCGCGAGCGCCTTTCTGATCTGCTCCGGCGAAAGGCCGAGCTGATAGGCGACGGTGATCGCGGCGGTGGCGTTCAGCGCATTGTGATGGCCCGGCATCGGCAACACGAGGTTTTCGAGATAGGTCGCCTGCGAGGTCTTGCGGTCGCGCAACAAAACATTGAAGCGCGACACGCCGCCTTCGAGATTGACGTCCATCAGGCGCACGTCGGCCTGCGGATTTTCGCCATAGGTGTAGACGCGCCGGTCCGCGATGCGGCCAACCAGCTCCTGCACCGTGGGATGGTCGAGACACATCACCGCGAAACCATAGAAGGGCAGATTTTCGACGAACTGAAGAAAGGCGTCCTTGATGGCGTCGAATGTGTGGAAATGGTCGAGATGTTCGGGGTCGATATTGGTGACGATGGCGACATCGGCGGGCAGTTTCAGAAAAGTGCCGTCGCTCTCGTCCGCCTCGACCACCATCCAGTCGCCCGCGCCGAGCCGCGCATTGGTGCCATAGGCGTTGATGATGCCGCCGTTGATGACGGTGGGATCGAGCCCGCCCGCGTCGAGCAGCGTCGCGACGAGCGAGGTCGTCGTGGTCTTGCCATGCGTTCCGGCGATGGCGACGCATTGTTTGAGGCGCATCAGCTCCGCGAGCATTTCGGCGCGGCGCACCACGGGAAGACGCCGTTCGCGCGCGGCGACGAGTTCGGGATTGTCGCGCTTGATCGCGGTGGAGACCACGACGACGGCGGCGTCGCCAAGCCATTTCGCGTCGTGACCGATGTGGATCGTCGCGCCCTTGTCGACCAGGCGCTTCACATTGGCGTTTTCGGAAGCGTCGGAACCCTGGACCGTGTAGCCCAGATTGATCAGCACCTCCGCGATGCCCGACATGCCGATGCCGCCGATGCCGACGAAATGAATGGGTCCAAGTTCGCTCGGCAGTTTCATTGGGGGTCTCCAGAAAATTCGCTAAGGATGGAATCGCGGCGTCGGTCAGACTTCGCCGCGGCGGGCTGTCTTTTCGACGAGATCGGCGAGCCGCTCCGCGGCGTCCGCGACCCCCGCCTTTTTGGCGTTTTCGCCGCGTGCGCGCAACGCTTCCGGGTCGGCGAGAAATTCCGTCAGCCGCCCGACCAGAAAACGCGGCGTGAAATTCTCCTGCCGCACGACCTCGGCCGCGCCGGCGGCCTGTAGCACGGCGGCGTTATTGGCCTGATCCTGGTCGAGCGCGTGGGGCAGCGGCACGAGGATGGAGGCGCGCCCGATCGCCGCGAGTTCCGATACGGTGGAGGCGCCGGAACGCGCGACGACGAGTTGGGCCTGCGCGATGCGATGCGGCAGATCGGAAAAAAACGCCGCGATTTCGGCCTTGACGCCCGCGCCCTCATAGACGCCCGTGACGCGGGCGATATCTTCCTGCCGCGTCTGCTGGACGATGACGAGTTTCGCGCGCAACTCCTGGGGCAGCGCCGCCACGGCGGCGGGAACGATGTCCGACATCACCCGCGCGCCCTGCGAGCCGCCCGTCACGAGCAGGCGCAGCCGCCCGTCGTTTTCGGGAAAAGGCTCGGCGATGGCGGCGATGGCGTTGGGCCGCAGCGGATTGCCGGTGACGACGATCTTTTCGCGCATGGCGGCGGAGACGCCGGCGAGCGGAAAGCCAGCCGCGACCGCGTCGACGCGCCCGGCCAGAAAGCGGTTGGCCTTGCCCATCACGCCATTGGCCTCATGCAGCACGGTCGGCCGGCGCAAAGCCCAAGCCGCGACGAGCGGCGGCACGGTGGGATAGCCGCCGAAGCCGATCACCACGCGCGGCTTGACGCGCGCGATGAGCGCAAGCGATTCAAACACGCCGAAACCCAGCCGCGCCACGGCGGAAGCCCGCGCCAGCGGCGAGCCGCCGCGCGGCGTCGCGGAATGAATCATGTGCATCGCTCGGGCGGGAAAACTGCCGCCATAGCGCAGCGCGCGCTCGTCGGTGACAAGCTCCACGGCGACGCCGCGACGGGCCAGAACATGCGCTAGCGCCTCGGCGGGGAAAAGATGCCCGCCGGTGCCGCCAGCGGCCAAAAGCACGGGGCCTTCGCTCATGCCGAAGCTCCCAGCGCGCCCGCCGGCGCGGCGCTCATCGTCTCGCCTTGCGTCTCCGCCGTCTGCGTCAGCGCATGGGAGCGCGGGCGCCTGCGCGTCACGGCGAGCAGAAAGCCCATTTCGATCGCGAGCGAAATCAACGACGAACCGCCATAGGAGACGAAAGGCAAGGTCATGCCCTTCGCCGGCATGAGTTGCAGGTTCACCATCATATTGATGCAACTTTGCAAGCCGAACAGCATGACGAGGCCCGCTGTCGCGAAACGGCTAAAGGGATCGTCGTTGCGCGCGGCGGAGAGCAGGCTGCGCACCACGACGAAAGCGAACAAGCCAGCGAGCGCAAGGCAGACGACGACGCCGAACTCTTCTCCGATCACGGCGAAGATGTAATCGGTGTGCGAGTCGGGCAGAATGCGCTTGATCGTGCCCTCGCCCGGCCCCTTGCCGAGCCACGAGCCGGCGATGAAACTTTCGAGCGCGGTTTCGGACTGGAAGTTGGTCGGCACGCCCGCCGTCACCGGCGGCGGCGGCTCCAGAAAGGCCTGAATGCGCGCGTGAACATGCGGCACGAATTTATAGGCGAGCAAAGTCGCGGAAACGCCGACGCCGCCAATGCCCGCGACCCACATCCAGTGCAGGCCCGCGATGAAGAACAGGATCGCCCACACCAGCGACAGCAGCATGGTCTGGCCGAAGTCGGGTTGCAGCACCAGAGGCGCGATGGTCAGGGGAAAGAGCAAAAGCGCGAGGATATTGCCGGGCACTTTTTTTTGCTTCGCGCCTTCCGAAAAGGCCCAGGCGGCCAGCACGACGAAGGCGGGCTTGAGGAATTCCGAAGGCTGAACGCCGAAAATCCAGCGCCGGGCGCCCTTGACCTCCTGACCGAAGAACAGGGTCGCGACCACCAAGGCGAGCGAAACGACATACATCGCCAGCGCGGCGCGGCGGATGTGGCGCGGCGACAGCAGCGAGACCCCGAACATGACGACGAGCGCGGGAACCAGAAACAGGGCCTGCCGGTTAACGAAATAGAAGGTCGCGAGATGAAGGCGCTCGGCCACGGGCGGACTGCCCGCCATCGAGAACACGAGGCCGCTGACAATGATGACCGCGATCGCCGCGAGCAGCCAGCGGTCGATCGTCCAGGCCCAATCGGAAAGCGGCGTGCGTTGCGCGCGCGAGATCATGAGGCTTCTCCCTGACCCGAGACGATTTCAAGCGCGAGGCGGCGGAACAGGTCGCCGCGCGCCTCGAAATTGGCGAACTGGTCGTATGAGGCGCAGGCCGGCGAAAGCAGCACGACCGGTTCTGGCGCCACGCTGCGGATGGCGTCGCGCGCGGCGCATTGGATCGCGGTTTGCAGCGTGACGCAGCGCTCGAACGGAACGTCGCCGCCGAGCGTCGCGGCGAATTGTTCGGTGGCCTCGCCGATGAGATAGGCCTTGACGACGCGCGGAAAGAAGGGCCGCAGTTCCTCTATGCCGCCTTCCTTGGCCTTGCCGCCGATGATCCAATAAATATCGTGGAAACTCGCCAGCGCCTTGGCGGCCGCGTCCGCGTTGGTCGCCTTGCTGTCGTTGACATAAATAACATGGCCCTGGCGCGCGACTTCCTCCATGCGATGCGGCAGACCCGGATAGCTCAGGAGTCCCCGCGCGATCTCCTCGTCGTCGAGGCCAAGCTCCCAGCATGTCGCGACCGCGAAAGCGGCGTTCTGCGCATTATGCGCGCCGCGCAGCGTCCGCGCGCCGGCCAGCGAGCCGATCTCCTCGGCCTCCTGCGGCTCGTGGTCGAGTTCTCGAAACATGATCTTGTCGCCCTCGACATAAAAGCCCCAGTCGATCGCGCGCCGCGCCGACACCGGCGTGACACGCTGGCCGGGGTCTGCGCGCTGCGTGAGGCGCGCGCCGATGGCGTGGCACCAAACGTCGTCGACGCCGACGAGCGCGATCTCCGCGCGTTCGACGAGCCGTTCCTTGACCGCCGCGTAATGCTCCATCGAACCATGACGATCGATGTGATCGGGCGTGAGATTGATGAGCACGCCGATGGTCGGCGCCAGCGAGGGGGAGAGGTCGATCTGGAACGAGGAACATTCGATGACGTGAATGCGATCGTCGGCGGGCGGCTCCAGTGAGAGGATCGGCACGCCGATGTTGCCTCCAAGCTCCACGTCGCGTCCGGCCTCACGCAGAATATGCGCGATCAGCGCCGTCGTGGTCGATTTGCCGTTGGTCCCGGTGATGGCGACGAAGGGCGCGCCGCCCGCGCGCTTCTCGCGCTCGCGGCAGAACAGTTCGATATCGCCGATGATCTCGATCCCCACGGCCCTGGCGCGCTCCACCGTCCAATGCGGAACAGGATGGGTGAGCGGCACGCCGGGCGAAAGAACGAGCGCGTCGAACCGCGTCCAGTCGGCGCCGTCGAGATCCTCGAGGTGGATCCTTTCCGCCAGCGCCTTGGCGCGGCCGGCCTCGCCGTCGTCCCAGGCGGTGACGCTGGCGCCGCCCTCTATCAGCGCAAGCGCGGTTGCGACGCCCGAGCCGCCAAGGCCGAACAGAGCGACGTTTCTGCCGTTGAAGGCGGTGACGGGGGTCATATTCACCTCAGCTTGAGAGTCGAGAGGCCGATGAGCGCGAGCACGAAGGCGATGATCCAGAAGCGGATCACGATTTGCGGCTCTTTCCATCCTTTCTGTTCGAAGTGATGGTGGATCGGCGCCATCAGGAAGATGCGCTTGCCGGTCATTTTGAAATATCCGACCTGAATGATGACCGAGGCGCCTTCGAGCACGAACAGGCCGCCAACGATGGCGAGAACGAATTCCTGCTTCACCGAAACGGCCACGGCGCCGAGCAGGCCGCCGAGCGCGAGCGAACCTGTGTCGCCCATGAATATCTGCGCGGGCGGCGCGTTGAACCACAGGAAGCCGAGGCCCGCGCCGATGAGCGCCGAGCAGACGATGGTCAATTCGCCGACGCCCATGACGTGATTGACGCCGAGATAGTTGGAGAAGATCGAATTGCCGACGAGATAGGCGAAGATCGCGAAGGTTCCGGCCGCGATCATCGACGGCACGATGGCGAGGCCGTCGAGACCGTCGGTGAGATTGACGCAATTGCCGGCGGAGACGATGACGAAGGCGCCGAAGGGAATGAAGAACCAGCCGAGATTGAGCAGAAATCCCCTGAGCATCGGCAAAGCGAGCTTCGGCGTGTCGTCGGTTCCGACCAGCGTCAGCGCATAGCAAGCGGCGCCGGCGAGAATGAACTCCAGCAAGAGCCTGATGCGGCCGGAAAAGCCCTTGTGCGATTGTTTCGACACCTTGAGATAGTCGTCGTAAAAACCGATGCCGCCGAAGGAGACGGTGACGAAAAGAACGATCCAGACGTATGGGTTCTTGAGATTGGCCCATAGCAGCGTGCTGGCGACGAGCCCCGAGAGGATCATCAATCCGCCCATTGTCGGCGTGCCCTTCTTGGTCAGAAGGTGGGAGGCCGGGCCGTCCTCGCGGATCGGCTGGCCCTTGCCCTGCTTGATGCGCAGCGCCGATATGATGCCGGGGCCGAACAGAAACACGAAATAGAGCGCTGTCGCCGCCGCGCAGGCCGCGCGGAAGGTGATGTAGCGGAAGATGTTCAGTGGGCCGTAGATATGGGACAACTCCGCGAGCAGCGTGAGCATTGATTGCGGTCCTTAACTTGCGTTCGCGGAGGAGGATGATTTTTCGCGCATCGCCTTGACGATCGCGCCCATGCGGGAGCCGTTGGAGCCCTTGACCATCACCACGTCGCCGGGACGCAGCGACGCCAGCACGGGCTCTTCCAGCTCCGTGGCGGTGGAGCGGTGTTCGGCCCGCATCGACTCCGGCGCGGCGTAATGGGCGCGCGCCATGTTTGGTCCGGCGGTGAAGAGAAGATCGACCCCCGCGCGCGCGAGATCCTCGCCAAGCTCCGCGTGCATCTCGCCCGAATGGGGTCCAAGCTCCAGCATGTCGCCGAGCACGGCGATGCGTCGTCCGCCGGGTCCGACCGGCGCGGCCTTGAGCAACTCGAACGCCGCGCGCATGGAGGTCGGATTGGCGTTGTAGCTCTCGTCGATCAACGTGATCTCGCCGCCCGCGATAGCGAGCTGCTCCCGCCGGCCGCGCCCGACCGAGGGCGTGAACTCCTCCAACGCCGCCGCGGCCTGGTCGAGATCGAGGTCGAACACATGCGCGACCAGCAGAACGGCGAGAGCGTTCTGCGCCATATGAACGCCGGGCGCGTGAACGAGGAAATCGATGCGGCGGCCGAAGATGCGCGCCTCGCCGACGCCGGCGTCGCCTTGCATCTCGTATGAGATGAGGCGCGCGTCGGAACTTTCGTGCTGGCCGAAGGTGAATACATGCGCCGCCGGAGAAGCGACGGCCGCCCTGGCGAGACGCTCGTAGGTTTCGTCGTCGCGGTTGACGATGGCGACGCCGCCTCCGACAAGGCCGCCGAAAATCTCCGCCTTGGCGTCGGCGATGCCTTCGATATTGGGGAAGTTCTCCAGATGAACCGCCGCGACGCGGGTCACGACCGCGACATGGGGCTTCACTTGCTCGACCAGCGCGGCGATTTCTCCGGCGTGGTTCATGCCGAGTTCGAAAAGACCGTAGCGCGTCGCGGCGTGCATCCGCGCCAGCGAAAGCGGCACGCCCCAATGATTGTTGTAGGAGGCGGCGGAGGCGTGCGTGGCGCCAAAGCGCGAGAACACGACGCGCGCCATGTCCTTGGTCGAGGTTTTGCCCACCGAGCCCGTTATCGCGGCGACATAGGCGCCGCTTCGCGCTCGCGCATAGGCGCCGAGCCGCTCCAGAGCGGCCTGCACGTCCTTGACGACATAGAGCGGGCCGGCGTCGGGGAAGTCGCGCGCATGAGCCTCGTCGACCACGGCGGCGGCGGCGCCTTTGTCGTGCGCCGCGCGCACGAAATCATGGCCGTCGTGAACGTCTCCCTTGATGGCGAGGAAGAGATCGCCTCTTTGCAAGGTGCGCGTGTCGATGGAGACGCCGCTTGCCTCGCGCGCAATCCCGCCGCTCACGCGGGCGTTGAGCGCGCCGACGAGGCCGAGGCCGGTCCATAAAGGTTCCTGGATCATGAAGGATATTCCTGCAATGCCGCCTTTACGGCCGCATGATCGGAGAAGGGGATCGTGACTTGTCCCACGATCTGGCCCGTTTCGTGACCTTTGCCGGAGACGATGAGGACGTCGCCAGCGCGCAATTGCGAGACGGCGGCGAAAATCGCCTCGCGGCGGTCGCCAATCTCAAAAATTTCGCCGGCGCCGGCGCCTCTGGCCCCGGCGAGAATCGCCGCGCGGATCGACGCCGGATCCTCGCCGCGCGGATTGTCGTCGGTGACGATGACGACATCGGCGCGGCGGGCGGCGATGTCGCCCATCAGCGGCCTTTTCCCGCGGTCGCGGTCGCCGCCGCAGCCGAAAACCACGATGACTCTGCCGCGCGCCAACGGCCGCACCGTCTCCAGAACCTTTTCCAGCGCGTCCGGCTTATGGGCGTAATCGACAAAAACCGGCGCGTCGAAGCGTTTGCCGACCAGCTCCAGCCGGCCCGGCGCGCCTTGCAATTTCTCGAGCGCCGCGAAAACCCGCGCCGGCTCGCCGCCGCAGGCGATGGCCAGCCCCGCCGCGACCAGCGCGTTGGCGGTCTGGAAAGAACCCGCGAGCGGCAGCTCCAGTTCGTATTCCGCGCCCGCGTAGCTTAGCCGCAGGCCGGTGGACAGCGCGCGGGGCCGCGACGAGACGAGCGTGATCGCTTCGCCCTTCGCCCCGACGCCGAAGGGTTTGAGCCCGCTCGCCTCGATGACGCCGCGAACCCTCGCCGCGACCTCGCTGTCGGCGTCATAGACCGCGCTGCGCCCCGGCCCCAGAAGCGTGTCGAACAGGCGCGCCTTCGCCGCGAAATAGTCCTCCATGTCGCGGTGATGGTCGAGATGGTCTCGGGAGAAATTGGTGAAGGCCGCCGCGGCGAGCCGCACGCCGTCGAGCCGGCGCTGGCCTATGCCGAGCGACGACGCCTCCATCGCGAGATGCGTGACGCCGCGCCCGGCGAGTTCGTCCAGCGTGCGGTGTAGTTCGACGGGACCGGGCGTCGTCAGCGAGCCGTAATGCGAGCCGGCGTCGTCCACGACGCCGACCGTGCCGAGCGAGGCCGCGCGCAGGCCGAGTTCAAGCCAAATCTGGCGCAGAAAGGCGACGACGGAGGTCTTGCCGCTGGTGCCGGTCACGGCGGCGATGGTTTCGGGCTGGCGCGGATAGAATCGCGCCGCCGCGCGCGCCAGCGCGGCGCGAACATCCGCGACGACGACAAGAGGCAGGTCGCATTCCGCCTCGCGCGGCGCAACAACGACCACCGCGCCGCGCGCCTTGGCGTCGGCGGCGTAGGAAAGTCCGTCCCCGGCGAAACCGGGAATGGCGAAGAAGACGAAGCCCTCGCGAATCGCGCGACTGTCGGCGCCAAGCCCCGCGACGTCAATGTCGCGCAAACTGGCGTCCGGCAGCGAATCCGCGAGGAGTTCGAACAGTTTCATCAATGGCCTCCGCCGCCCGTAGCGGGCTGGTTGACGAAGCCGTAGCCCATTTTGGCGAGCAGCGGGAACGGCTCCTTCGGCGGATCGAAACGCGGCTTGAGATCGAGCATCGGGCCGACGCGCTCGATGATCTTGCCCGTGACCATTCCGGCGTTGTACGCCGCCGTGGCGTAGCCGCCGGTTTCGGGCAGGCCTTGCGGTTCGTCCATCAGGGTCATGAACAGATATTTCGGCTTATCGGCGGGCACGACGGCCATGAAAGTGGTGAAGAGGCGATTTTTGGCGTAATGGCCGCCGATCACCTTCTCCGCGGTGCCGGTCTTGCCGCCGACGAAATAGCCGGGGATGTCGACCTTCCTGGCGGTGCCGATTTCGGCGTTGCGGCGCATCAGATAGCGCATCGCCTCGCTCGTCTCGGGCTTGACGACGCGCGGCGCGTCTTTCCTCGCTTCTTCCTCGCTGCGCTTCAAGAAGGTCGGGGTGATGAGATAGCCGCCGTTCAACAGCGCCGCGACCGCCATCATCGCCTGAAGCGGCGCGACCGCGAGGCCGTGACCGAATGCGATGGTCATTGTGTTGAGCTCGCCCCAGTTCTTCGGCACGATCGGCTCGGCGCTTTCGGGAAGCTCGGTGCGCATGCGCGTCAACTGGCCCATCTTGCGCAGAAACGCCTTGTGTTTCTCGACCCCCTGCCCCAGCGCCATGCGCGCGGTGCCGACGTTCGACGAATAGGTGAAGACTTCCGTCACGTTCAGCGCGCGGTTCTGAGCGTGATAATCGTGAATCTTGAAGCGCCCGAAGGTCAGAGCGCTGCGCGCGTCGAAGCGCGAGTTGAGATTGACCTTGCCGCTGTCGAGCGCCATCGCGAGGGTCAGCGCCTTGAAGGTCGAGCCCATCTCGTAGACGCCGACATTGAGCCGGTTGATGAAGTTTTTGTCGGCGACGTCGGGCGGAATGTTGGGATCGTAATCGGGCAGCGACGCCATCGCGATCACTTCGCCGGTGTTGACGTCCATGATGACGCTGGCGCCGGCCTTGGCCTTGAAATGCTCGACGCCCTTGGCGAGTTCGTCGCGCAGCGCGTGAGTGGCCTTGATGTCGAGCGAGAGCGTGATCGGCTGCAAATCCTCCGGCGCGAGGCTGAAGCCCGCGCCGTGAAGATCGGCGAGCCCCTGCCCGTCGATATATTTCTCGATGCCCGCGATGCCGACATTGTCGATATTGGCGAAGCCGAGCACATGCGCGCCGAGCGGGCCATTGGGATAGACGCGCTTGTTTTCCGCTAGGAGCCCCACGCCCGGCAGGCCGAGGTGAAACACCTCGTCGCGCTGATGCGGCGTGACTTCGCGCTTGACCCAGACGAAACCTTTCTTCGAGCCGAGACGGTCGCGAAGCTCCTTGGCGTCGACCTGCGGCAGCGCCGCGGTGAGCAGTTCGGTCGCCTCGTCCTTGTCGATGAGGCGGCGCGGCTCAGCGAAGACCGACATGGTTTTCACGTCGGTCGCCAGAATCTCGCCGTTGCGGTCGAGCAGATCGGGCCGCGCGGCGGCCACCGCGTCGGCGGCGGCGCGGCGAAGATTGGTGGGCTCGGGCTTGAAGCCGAGATAGATCAGCCGTCCCCCGATGACGCCGTAGAGACCGAGAAAGGCGATGGCCACGAGCCTCATGCGCGAGGGGCTGGAGGCGAGGCTGGTGGTGAAGGCTGCCCTGGAGAAGTCGCGCAGCCAGGCGGACGCGCCCCTCTTCCTCGCGGGCGTCGCCCCGACCTCGCCGGTGGGCGGCGTTTGGTGAATATGGCCTGTGTGCATGGTCATCTTTGACGCCCCGCTACCTGCGGCTTTGTGCTTCCCCTGGAGGCCTGCGCGCCACCCTTCGGCGTCGTCGGCGCGGCGCTCGCGTCGGCGGGCGGCGTGCTGGCGAGGCCGAGCATGTCGATCTCCTTGCCGATGGCGTCGACATGCCCCGCGCGCTCGGGCAGGGCTCGCGCCGCGACGACCTTGTCCACGGTCAGCGGTTGAAGATCGGGAAGATAGCGGTCCGCAAGTTGCTGAATGCGCTCGGGCCGGGTGAGAAAGGCCCATTCCGCGCGGAGCACGCCGATGGCGTCGTGCTCGGCCTTGATTTCGAGTTTGGTCTTGGCGATCTGCTCGGAGCGATAGCTGGTCTGATATTTGATCGAATAGGCGTAAACCGCCGAGCCGATCAACGCCAGAATCGCGGCGATATTGAGAAAGCGCAACATCTATTCGCCTCTCCCCATGTTTTGGGACGGCAGGCGCGCAAGGCGCAGCAATTTGTCTTCGGCCGCGCGCGCCGGAGCGCTCGTGCGCAGGCCAAAGCGCAGTTTCGCCGAGCGCGCGCGCGGATTGGCGGCGATTTCCTCGGCGCCCGGCGCGACGGGCTGGCGCCCTTTGCAGATGAAGGTCGCGGGCGGCGGCGCGCTTTCGCCAGGAAGCCGGCGCGAGCCGGTTTCGCCGCGCCCGCCCCGCTCGCTGAAGAACAGCTTCACGATGCGATCCTCGAGCGAATGGAAGGTCACGACCGCGAGCGCCCCGCCCGCGCGAAGCGCGCGCTCCGCCGCATGGAGCGCGGCGACAAGCTCGGAAAGCTCGTCATTGACGGCGATGCGCAGCGCCTGAAAACTCCGGGTCGCGGGGTGAATCTCGCCTGGCCGGCCGGGCGCGACGCGCTCGATCATCGAGGCGAGCTGGCGCGTTGAGGCGAAAGGCGTCGTGTTTCGATCGTGGACGATGGCGCGGGCGAGGCGGCGCGAGGCGCGTTCTTCCCCGAAATAATAGAGAATATCGGCGATTTCTTCCTCGCTCGCCTCGTTCACGATGTCGGCGGCGCTGCGGCCCCGCCCTTCCATCCGCATATCGAGCGGCCCGTCGCCGCGAAAGGAAAAACCGCGCTCCGCCTCGTCGAACTGCATCGAGGAGACGCCGATGTCGAACACGGCGCCGTCGAGCGGCAGAAAGCCTCGCGCCGCCGCGATCTCTTCCAATTGCGAGAAGCGAGCCTCGGCCAGCGTGAGCCGGCCCTGGCTGGCCTCCGCCAGCGCGAAGCCTTGGCGGATCGCGGTCGGGTCGCGGTCGAGCGCGAGCACATGGGTTCCGGGAATGTCGAGAATCGCGCGGCTATAGCCCCCCGCGCCAAAAGTGCCGTCGAGATAGCGCCCGCCCGCGCGGGGCGCCAGCGCCGCGACCGCCTCGCGCATCAGTACCGGAACATGGCGGGCGTCGGCGCCGGTCATGACATTGCTCCTTGCGAACCCAGCGCCGCCCGCGCTTGCCAAAGGCAGCCTCGCGCCGCTTCCTAATTCTACCGCGTCACGAAGCGGCCTGGGGCCGGTCCAACGCCCATCATTGCGACCGGAGCGAAGCAATCCAGAGCTGCGCCACCCCCCCTTGATGGCTGCGTCGCTTCGTTCCTCGCGATGACGAATCCGCCGCCAAATTCGTTCATGACGCGCCTGAACCAAAGTCGCGGCGAGTTTCGCTTGCGCGCCGCTTCCTAAAGTCGCGGCGAGTTTCGCTTGCGCGCCGCTTCCTAAAGTCGCGGCGCTGGAACTCCCAAATAGCGGCGGGGCGTTGAGGGGCACGATAAAGCCAAAGGGGCGTCGAAACGAAAACGGCTGCCGCCGCGCCAATTCGGCAACCATGCCCCATTAAGCTTTGTTAGTGTTAAGACCGGGTTTACAGGGCGCGGAGAAAGCCGCGGACCCCAAGCCAGCGGAGGCGCCGGAATGTCGAGAATTAGCCCTTCCCGGCGGATCAGCGTCGCGCTCGCCCTACCGTTTTTCCTCGCCAGCGCCGCCCTCGGCGAACCCATTTCGCTGCGCCTCGCACCGGGCGCGCGCGGGGAGATCGCGCTGGAGGAGACCCCCTCGACCGGCTACGTCTGGCGCATGGACGTGGCGACGAGCGTGAACATGAAAATCCTCGGGATCGAGAATCTGGGCTTTTTGCGGCCAGCGGGCCCGGAAGCCGCGCCCGCCCGCATAGGCGCTCCCGGCGTCCACAAATGGGCGGTCAAGGCGCTGGCGCCTGGAAGCGCGAAAGTCCTGTTCGTGCTGGAGCGCCCCTTCGAGAATCGCAAGCGGCCGGTCAGGATGCAGGACGTGGATGTGACGGTGGAGAGCCGTTAAGCCGGTCTGTGCACCCGCTATGGCTCTCTGGGGAGAGACCTATGCAACCGTGCCATCATTTGAACTATCAACGCAGGTCAATAGGCGACATATTCCGTCGCGGAACTTGCCGAAACTTGGAGACAGGTTGCGATCTGGTTCAAGGCGGGGAGCGATTTTATCCGCCCACTCGTGTTTGATTTGGCCTGGCAACGGCCAACCCGTTCTCTTTATCGCCGCCGCTCCACCAGGGTGAATTGCGTCTGCAAGCAACTCCCAAGTATCGCAAAGGCTGTCTTGGCTATATCGATTTAAAACTCTCGTATCAGCTCGTGGATATGCGTTGAGCAAAGCCGCGCGGTCACCTAAATACCACGCCTCGATCTCCTCAATCGCCAATCGGAATAATGTCTTCTTAGGTGCGGGATTACAACGCGCCAAGAGGTCGTTGAGCTCTATTAGTAATTGGGCGCAATTGCGTTTGTCTGTATCCAACACCACGACGACCGCATCGACACCGGGAGTCCGCCCGTAACCCTGCAAAATGCGTGGCAACTGGTCAAGCAAGATGCGCTTCGACGGGTCCATATCCGAATTTAATTTGCTTGGTATCCGGCCAACTCCTTTGTAGGCGTGGATACGCCAAGTATGTAGCGTACCCTGATCGCCTATTAATTTGGGTAATATCATACTCAGAAATTTTTCCCCGGAGCTATCTTCCACCAGAATCTCGATGTGCATATTCACCTCGCATCGAGATAGTTGCTGTACCAAAGCCCTCCGAGAGGAAGACCCTCGTCCACAAGGTTCTTGACAATATCAATTTCCGAAACTCGTCGAATAGTAGAAAAACCATCCACGCCTTTTTCCAATATCCATACCTCCTTTGGAGACAGCGCATCCACGAAATAAGGTTGATGCGTGGTCACGAATATTTGCGGAGCATTTTTCTTTCCAGTAGCGTGTTCACGAAACTCCTGCGCCAAGGTTTCAAGCAATTTATGGTACAATCCATTTTCAGGTTCTTCAATGCAGATAAAGGGCGGAGGCTCTGGATCTTCTAACAAAAGTAGATAAGCAAAAATCTTGAGTGTCCCATCTGACATTTGCTGGGCGAAGAATGGATCGGAAAATGCGCCATCATTAAATCGCAGCAGCACACGCTTGTCAGCTGTAACTTCAGTATCGATCTTTGCAATTCCAGGAATCTTACCCGCAATGCGTGCAAGTATACTTTTAAATTTGTCTTTATGTTCTCGTTCCATGAACTGAACGACATTGCCGATATTGTCGCCGTGGACATTCAAATGGCGCTGCGGCCCCGCAGTAGGCAAGCTACGAGCAGCGTCAGGATAAAAATAGGATAAGTACCAGCCCTTTAAAAAGTCACGAAAGCGCTTGATCCGCGGATGCTCCTTCAACGTACCTAAAGTCGCAACTCCTAATTGCCTTGAATCGGTCAGTTCAACTTGTGCCCGTGTATTGTCTTCCCCACCTTCGATCTCCAAGGCCTCTTCTCCGGCCCAAACAAGCCCCTTCCCGTGATTCAAGCGCAAAAACGGAAATGGTTGGCCATGCTTCTGTCCCTTGCGTCTCTGCTTTAGAGCTTCCGTCGCCACAAAAGGCCGGCCGGACTTATCAATATCGATGGAAAGCTCATAAGTAATAGGACGTTCTTGTGGAGCTTCGCGATAGTATATTTCGAAGCCGATTGGCCCGTCTACTCCCTTAGAGCGCAAGCGCTCTATTCCGCCTCGTCCCTTCATGTCGCAAGCTGTTTCCACATCCGTCGCCAGGCAATCAGATACGAACCCAAAAGCGTCGAATAGCGAACTTTTGCCTGCACCGTTCTTACCAATGACCACGGTAAAGGGCGTCAACGGCTCCGCTAGGCTCTGGCCCGAGAGCTTGCCAAGCGTCACGTCACTCAAAGCGCGGAAATTTCGGACTCGAAAGCCCTCGATAACAGCCATTCAGCTTTCTCCCGGCGGGACAGTCTCTTTGCCTCGACGTGACATACTTCGGCATTTGTTGGAATGCTGAAGAAGCATAGATCGACAATGAAGGTTGAATCAGACTAATTGGCTAAGTGATGCGCTCTAACAGCAACAAAAGCAACTTTCTCTTTGAGGCATAACCTCCGAGCTACATCTCAAAATTGAAAATACACACTCTAAGTGTCTGTCCGAGCAGAAGTTGAGTCGAATGAGTCTTTTATGATTCGATGTGGCGGCCTGATTCTCGAAGGGGTCGCCGATGTGGACGAACGAAAATCGCGCGCGCTACGACCGTAGCGGTCTGCGTTATCCCAGCGACGTCACGGACGCGGAGTGGGCATTGATCGCCCCCTTGATCCCGCCGGCAAAGCGCGGCGGCGGCAAGCGCAGGGTGGACATGCGGCAGGTCGTGAACGGACTCATGTATGTTCTCTCGACGGGCTGTCAGTGGCGCGCGATCCCGAAGGATTTGCCGCCCAAGAGCACAGTTTACGGCTATTTCGACCTTTGGACCTATGACGGCACGCTCGATCGTCTCCACCACGCGCTTTACGTGAAGTGTCGCGAGGCCGCCGGGCGTGACGCCAGCCCGACCGCCGCCGTCATCGACAGCCAGAGCGTGAAAGCGGCGGAAAAAGGGGGCGCTGCATTGATCCGCACGGCTATGATGCGGGCAAGAAGATCAACGGCAAGAAGCGGCATATTCTCGTCGACACGATAGGCCTGCTGCTTCATGCGATCGTTCATCCGGCCGACATTCAGGATCGAGACGGCGGCGTTCTTGTTCTGCGCACAATGTTTGGGAGATTTCCGTTTCTGCAAAAGCTGTTCGCCGATGGCGGATATCAGGGACCAATCTTTTGCGAGGCGCAGAAGAAAGCTTTGCCAAGCCTCGTGACGGAAATCGTCAAGCGTTCTGACACAGCGAAAGGCTTCGAGGTCTTGCCAAGGCGGTGGGTCGTCGAACGAACTTTTTCCTGGCTCGGTCGGTGTCGAAGATTGGCTAAGGATTGGGAATGCCTCAACCGAAAGGCGCTCGCATTTCTGCGCATCGCCTCAATCCGCCTCATGCTCAGAAAGCTATGCAATCCAACATGATGTTCGCGGACAGACTCTAAGACGTGGGACGCCGGGAGCTTCCAGTGGAACCGATTCGGAGGGCGACCATCACCTCCAGCCAAGGAATAAGGAATAAAGCGCCAGCCGGCCTGTAAGCCGGGTTCTGTATGGCGAATCGGGGTTGCCCCCGCTCCGCGCGATGACCATTCCTCTGGGACGGCCGTTGCCGGCCGCCTCTGGCGACCAACCCGGGCGACGGCCCGGAGACGGGATGAAGGCTTGCGCCTTCTGTCGCCCCTATTCGGTCTTGCTCCCGGCGGGGCTTGCCATGCCTCGGGCGTTGCCGTCCGAGCGGTGCGCTCTTACCGCACCCTTTCACCCTTACCGCGCGAAGTCCTCTCGAACCCGCGCGGCGGTTTGCTTTCTGTGGCGCTTTCCCTGGGGTCGCCCCCGCCGGACATTATCCGGCGCCGTGTCTCCGTGGAGCCCGGACTTTCCTCTCCCTCGCGGCAGCGGTCATCCGGCCGGCTGGCTCTTTTGGGATAGGGAGACGAAGCGGCAAGGTCAAGCGACGGCGCGGCGCCGAAATATCCAATCCGCTTGACCGATTCACCTTTCAAGCCCGAATCTCGACGCAAATCGAAGCGGTTAGGAGATTCCGCCACATAAGCGCGTCAGGTTTCTTGATAGTGGTTGTTAGCTTTCCAAGCCGGAAGCCTCGCGCTCGGCCTTTCCTCACCTGGCCGGCCCGCTTCATTTATTTCACGGACTTGCCTCTTTCACGGCCTTGCCTCAGGATTGTCTGAAACGCGCCGAGGTTGGTTGCGGCCGCAATGGCGCTCGCCTAACTCGTGAAGGCGTGAAGGCTGATTATGCCAAAGCGGCGGAATCGCTATCGGACAACGGACAAAAACTTCCCTGTTTCAGGATGAGGCGTCCCCAACCCGACTCATCGTCGCCGTGCGGGTCGAAATCCACGCCCAATGGACCGAGGACGCCGAAGCCGACAGAAAATGGCTATGCCGACGAAAGCACGCAGACTCGGAATGCCTCGACATCCGGTTGCACAATTCTTGGCGGCGCGCTAGCTAAGTCTGGGGGGCCGATAAAAATTTGGCGCGGCCCCTTTTTACAGGAGCGTTAATCATGAATGGTCGTCGCTTAATAATCTCGGCAGGCGTCGCGCTCGCCTTCTTTGCCGCGCCGGTCGCCGCCTGGGCTCAGAGCCATCTCGACATGGCCATCGCGGAAACCCAGAAGGCCATTCACTATGGGAAGGAGGGTCATCACGGCTCGTCCTTCGTCCAGCACGTCGACAACGCCATCGACCATGCGATGATGGCGCAGAAGGCTCACCCCAACCAGCATGTCAAAAAAGCCATCGCCGATCTGCGTCGTGGCCGCAAGATCGTGGACGGCACCCATTGGCCGAGCATTTTGCATAAGGGCGCCGCGCAGGCGACCAAGGCGCTCGGCCAGCTCCAGGCCGCGCAATAAAATCGCCAAAGCGCCGGGCGCCGCCTTCAATGGCGACGCCCATGACATTTCGCCGCGCGACGATTTGCATATAATCTAGCGACTTCCTTGAAGATTACGATCTCGCCCGACAGCGGGAATAAAGGAATCGCATGGACTTTCCGAACAATCGCCACGACAATTGCAAAATATTGCCTCGCCGGGGCTTCCTGGGCCTCGTTGCAAGCGCGGCGGCGCTGCTTGGGCTGGAGCCGCAATTCGCCCGCGCGGTCATCAAGCTCGGCATGGTGGACGTGAACTATCAGCAATCGCCCAAGGGCAAGGAGCGCTGCGACAATTGCCGGGTCTGGGCGCCCCCGAACCGCTGTCTTTCGGTCGAAGGCGACATCAGTCCTTCCGGCTGGTGCGACATCTGGCGACCGCAGCGCAAGTCGCAGGTCGCGAGGGTCGACGCCGACGGCAAGCTGACGCAGGGCGACGTCGCCTATCAAAATCACCCCAGAGGCGGCCAGCGCTGCGAGAATTGCCGCGTCTTCTCACCCCCGCACGGCTGCAACTCGGTGCAGGGCAAAATCAGCCCGACAGGCTGGTGCGATATCTGGCGAACGGCGTAGTTCCATAGCGTCACAAGGCGCAAACTGGAGCGGTAAAGCGGAACGTCATTGCGAGCGGAGCGAAGCAATCCAGGGGGCTGGCGCGGCTTAAGGATTGCTTCGCCATGCTCGCGATGACGGCCCTCCTTTGCTGGAGCGCCCTGCCGCAATCACCTCCAAAGTGTTACACAGCGCGTCATGAGCGAGGAAAGCGGCGGAGCGAAAATCGTCGAGGTTCTGCCGCCGGTGGCGGTGGACCAGACCTACAGCTACTTCGCGCCCCCTGGCCTCGATCTTGCGCCCGGCGACAGCGTGAAAATTCCGCTTGGCGCGCGCGAGGCCTATGGCGTCGTGTGGGAGGCGCCGCAGGCCGTTTGCGGGCGCGGCAATCTCAAGAGCGTGATCGCGCGCTACGATCGCCCGCCGCTGTCGCAACGCTTACGCGATTTTCTCGACTGGCTCGCCCATTGGACGCTGACCCCGCGCGGCATGGCGCTGCGCCTCGCCACCCGCGCCGCCGAGGACGCCGGCCCCGACGCGCCGCGCCTGCTCTATCGCGCCACCGGCGCGTCCCCGCAGCGCCCGACGCCGACGCGGGCGCGGGTGTTGAAGGCCGCCGAAGGAGGCGTCGCCTTCAGCAAAAAGGCGCTGGCCGAAGCCGCCGCCTGTTCGGCGGGCGTCATCGACAGCCTCGTGGACGAAGGCGCATTGGAGGCCGTCGCCGCGCCGCCCGCGCCGGTGGTGGAGCCGCTCGACGCGCTGTTCGCTCCGCCCAAACTGGAGCCCAAGCAACAAGCGGCGGCGGAGGCGCTGACCGCGGCGGTTCGCGCCGGCGGTTATCGTCCCTTTCTGCTCGAAGGCGTCACCGGCTCCGGCAAGACGGAAGTCTATTTCGAGGCCATAGCGGCGGCGCTGCAAGGCGGCGGGCAGGCGCTCGTGATGATGCCGGAGATCGCGCTGACGAAGCAGTTTCTGGAGCGCTTCGCCGCGCGTTTCGGGGCGAAGCCCGCCGAATGGCATTCGGGCGTATCCGCGCGCAAGCGCGCGCGCATCTGGCGCGGCGCGGCGGAGGGCGAGGTCAAGGTCGTCGCCGGCGCGCGCTCGGCGCTGTTTCTGCCTTTTCGCGATCTGCGGCTCATCGTCGTCGACGAAGAACACGAGGGCGCCTATAAGCAGGACGACGGCGTGTCTTATAATGCGCGCGACATGGCGGTGGTGCGCGCGCGCATCGAAGGGGCGACCATCGCGCTCGCCTCGGCGACGCCCTCGATCGAGACGCGCGTCAACGCCGCGACCGGGCGATATACGCGGCTGCATCTCGACGCCCGCGCCGGCGCGCGGCCGATGCCCGTGCTAGACGCCATAGACATGCGCGTGGAAGGACCGGAACGGGGACGCTGGATCGCGCCGCGCCTCGCGCTCGCGGTCGGCGAGACCATCGCGCGCGGCGAACAGGCCCTGCTGTTTCTCAATCGCCGCGGCTATGCTCCGCTTACGCTTTGCCGCCATTGCGGCCACCGATTCCGCTGCCAGAATTGCGACGCCTGGCTGGTCGAGCATCGCTTTCGACATGCGCTGGTTTGCCACCATTGCGGACATTTGGAGCGCCGTCCCGATATTTGTCCCGAATGCGAAGCAGAGGACTCGCTCGCGGCCTGCGGACCGGGCGTGGAGCGACTTGCGGAAGAAGCGGCGCTGCTGTTTCCAGACGCGCGCGCGCTGGTGCTGTCGTCGGATTTTCCCGGCGGCGCGGAGCGGTTGCGGCGCGAGATCGAGGAAATCGCGAGCGGCGCTTTCGACATTGTGATCGGCACGCAACTCGTCGCCAAGGGGCATAATTTTCCTTATCTCACCCTGGTCGGCGTGGTGGATGCAGATCTGGGTCTCGGCAGCGGCGATCCGCGCGCGGCGGAGCGCACCTTTCAACTGCTCGCGCAGGTGACGGGGCGCGCCGGACGCGGCGACCAGCCGGGCCGCGCCCTGATCCAGACCTATCAGCCCGAACATCCGGTGATACGCGCGCTGCTCTCGGGCGACGCCGAAGCCTTTTACGCCCAGGAGATCGCCTTGCGCCAACGCGCCGGACTGCCGCCATTCGGACGTCTCGCCGCGCTGATCGTCTCGGCGAAGGAATCCGCGCTGGCGGAGAGTCACGCCCGCGCTCTGGTGCGCGCGGCGCACAGCCTACCGTCCGCGCCGCGTTATCGCGTCGCCCCGCTCGGCGGCCTGCCCGAGGACAATGAGATCATGGTGCTCGGCCCCGCCGAGGCGCCGATCGCGCTGGTGCGCGGACGGTTCCGCTGGCGCCTGCTGGTCAAGGCCCCGCGCGGCGCCGACATGCAAGCCTTTTTGCGCGATATGCTCGCGGCGGGACCGAGGGAGCGCGGCGGCGTGCGCGTGCAGGTCGACGTCGATCCGCAGAGCTTTTTGTGAAGGCGGCCGCCGACATATCGCAACACGATATAAAAAATTGTATAATTCACGAAGACCTGATTAGTTCTGCTCAGTCACAGGATGAACCTTGGGAACAAAAAGTCGTCGTTGCGACCTTTTCCTCTCCGGTTTCCGCTTTGTGACGCGGCGGAAACAAAACCGCCGGCATGTCGTGCGAAACGGCTGGCCGATTGAGAAAGCGGCGACCGATGAGACTATTCAACGCGGTGTCGACCCTGGTCTTCATTCTGCTGCTCGGCGGCGGGCTCGGCGCGGCCTACGGGCTGTTCCTGCTGGGCGAATGGGAGACTTCGGCGGCGATCGCCGCCGCCTCGCCCATCATCGCTCTCTTCGTCGCTTATTCCATCAAGATCGCGGACCAGTGGGAGCGGGTGGTGGTGCTCCGGCTCGGTCGATTTCACGCACTCAAGGGTCCGGGCCTTTTCTTCATCATCCCCATCGTGGACCATATTCCCTATTGGATCGACGTTCGCGTCATCGCCAGCGCCTTCAAGGCGGAAAAGACCCTTACCAAGGACACGGTGCCGGTGGACGTGGACGCCGTGCTGTTCTGCCAGGTGATCGACGCCAAGAAGGCGGCGCTCGACGTCGCCGATTATTCGAGCGCGATCAACTGGGCGGCGAAGACGGCTCTGCGCGACGTGATCGGCAAGACGATGCTTTCCGATCTGCTCGAAGGCCGCGAGAAGATCAGCCACGAATTGCAGCGCATCATCGACGTGCGCGCCCTGCCCTGGGGCATCCATGTGATTTCGGTCGAGGTGAAGGACGTGCTCATTCCGCTCGCCCTGCAGGACGCGATGTCGATGCAGGCGCAAGCCGAACGCGAACGCCAAGCGCGCGTCATTCTGGGCGACTCCGAGCGGCAGGTGGCCCAGAAATTCGGCGAGGCGGCGAAGTCCTACGCCAACAACCCAACGGCCTTCCATCTCCGCGCGATGAACATGCTTTACGAAGGCTTGAAGAAAAGCAACTCCACCATCGTGATCGTGCCGAGCACGGCGGTGGAGACGATGCAACTCGGCGGGCTTTCCGGCTTGACTGCGCTAGCGATGGGGATCGAGGAGCGCCAGCGCGCCGCGGCTGCTGCGCTCGCGCCCGCCGATCCCAAGCAACCCGCGCCGACGCCCGCGCCCAAACCGCCAGAGTGACGGCGAAACCGAGCCCAGTTACGCCGTCGTCGCGGCGCTGGGGCGCAACAACGCTTTACCGCCGGCTTCCCTTTTCGACTCCGCTCGCAACCAATAAGCTCGCGATAAAGCAAAGCGCCCGCATGTCGGGCAAAGCCGGCGGGAGGGACGCCACGATCGAATCGCGATGCTTTTCCGCTCACTCGGGGCGCGATGGCATGGACAAGGGGCGATCGCTTGAACGAGGTCGCCGAGGGGTTGCGGTCCGTTCTCGCGACGCTTTGCGGCGACGGGCCGCCGGGGGGACAAAAGACCAACCGTACGCTCCATGAAATTAGATGGCGCTTTCCGACCGGACGGAATCGTCTGGTCGATAAGAAATCGGCCCAGATTCAAAAAGCTGGAGCAAAATCTAATCGAAAAAGTCTATCAACTTCTTCGGATTTTGCTCTAGCGTCGAGCCCGCGCCCGGCGCGTCGCTAAACGATTTGGGGGGCTGGCATCGCAAAGCTCAAACGCATCGAAATTCGGGAGCCGGGCGGAAAGCGCGCCATCGCTTCCGGACTCGTGACGATGGAGGCGGGTCGCCGCGCGACGCTGCTTTCCTGGCGCAACGCAATGACAGAGCCCATTTTCTTCGCCGACCTCGACCCCGCCGATTCCGCCAAGGCGCTCACTGCGATCCGTGACCATGTGGGACCGGGCGCCGTCGTGTTCGCCTGGTGGGACATGTCGCGACGCATCCGCGCCGCGGCAGAGCGCAGGGCGCCGCTCGACGATCCGCTGGCGCGCGGCCTCCAGACGCCCACCGCCTGGAACGCCAACGCCGAGCGCATGTTGCCGAAGCAGCGCGGCTTCTGGGGCGCGGGAGCGAGCGAAAAGGAAGGCGAGGCCTTCGGTCGATTTATCGACGCGCTCCTCTCGCGGGAGGCCCAGGGCGCGGAGGCGCTGCGCGCGCTCGCGGACGGCCAGGAGGCTTTTCTCGCCCTGCGCCTCTCCGACATCTGGAAGGCGGCGGCGGCCCGGCCGGAACATGTCGAGATCGCCTGTAAGGATTTCGCCGACGCCCATGACGCGAGGGAGGCCGCGCGCCAATGGATGCGGGATAATGGCGTCGAGGGCGGCTTCGCGGTCGAGCCGATGCTCGGCGCGACGCGGCTGCATTATCTGCCGCGCGCGCGGGACTCCCGGCTTCTTCTGGCGCGGCTTCTGCCCTTCTCGACCTCGAATCCGTCGGCGCTCGAAAATTTCGAACTCGTCTATCAACACAAGGATTGCTGGATTTACCGGCTGAGGCCTCGCCGCTAAAAAAAGCGCGGCCCGGAGCGACCGAGCCGCAGGTTGCTTCTTTGGCGCCAAGGGGGCCAGGCGCCTCGAGGAAAGCACGACGAACTCATAACCAAACGCGAAAGGATCTCTTCGCCTCGAACGACGCCCGCCGCAATCGAGAACCCTTTCCCGGCGCGATACCGAACTCACTCGGCGTAAGACGCCCCCGAACACGCACACTGGAAGCGCCCTACACCTGTTTAATTAGGTAGCGGCATCCCGCGCTCCGGCAATAGGCGGTCGCATAATTTGCCGCGCCAAACAAAACGAGCCGCGCCGGGAACTCCGGCGCGGCCTGAAGGAAAGGCTTGGATGACGAGTTAACGGATGATTCTGACGGTGCTTCCGACGTCCGAACCGCCAAGTCCGCCTTGCGGCGCTGCGAGTTCCGGCACCCAGGTGAGCGCGACGACGACGAAGGCGACGATGCCGAGGATGGCGAGGGCGAGTTTGCCCATTTCGGAATTATGGTGGACTGCGATCGACATGCGATGTTCCTCCCAAATCTCGAATGTTCCGGCCAGGTCGGCCCGAACAGGAAGGATTATACCCCGATTCCATCGTGCGACAATAGGTCGCACACAAAAATTTTGACTTTACCGGAGCCATGAGACTCACCCGCCGCCGACCACCCGTGTCACCTCGCGCGCGGTGTAATCCACCATCGGCACGATGCGAGCGTAATTGAGCCGTGTCGGGCCGATCACGCCCAGCGCGCCGACGATCCGCTTATTGGCGTCGCGCATCGGCGCGGCGATCATCGAGGAGCCGGAGAGCGAAAAGAGCTTGTTTTCCGAGCCGATGAAGATGCGCACGCCTTCGCCCTCCTCCGCGCGTTCCAAAAGGTCGATCACCTCGGTCTGGGTTTCGAGATCGGCGAACAGCAGGCGGATGCGCTCCAGCTCCTCCATCGCGGTGAGGTCTTCGAGCAGATGCGCCTGTCCGCGCACGATCAGCTGGCGCCCGGAACCGCCCCAGCTCGCGAGCCCCGCCTCCACCAGCCTTGCGGTGAGGGCGTCGAGCTCCGCCTGGGCGGCGGCGCGCGAGGTCTCGACCTGCGTGCGCGCCTCGGCCAAAGTGCGGCCCTTGATGCGGGCGTTGAGATAATTCGCGGCCTCGACCAGCGACGAGGCGGGCAGATCGCGCGAGACCGGCAGCACCCGGTTCTCCACCGTTCCGTCCTCGGCGACGAGAATGGCGAGCACGCGCTCGGGCTCCAGCCGCACGAAATCGACCTGCTTTAGTCTTGTGTCGTTCTTTCCGGCGACGACCACCCCGGCGACGCGGGTCAAGCCCGAAAGCAGGCTGGTCGCCTCGGTCAGCACGCCTTCGAGATCGCGATCCTTGGAGGCCGCTTCGACCTGCGCCGTGATTTGCGCGCGCTCGCCTTCCTCGAGATCGCCGACCTGAAGCAGCGAATCCAGGAAGAAACGCAGCCCGAGTTCGGTCGGCAGGCGCCCAGCGCTGATGTGGGGCGCATAGATGAGGCCAAGCTCCTCCAGATCCTGCATCACATTGCGGATCGACGCCGGCGAGAGCGTCATCGGCAGGACGCGCGAGAGCTGGCGCGAGCCCACCGGATCGCCCGAGGCGAGATAGCTGTCGACGAGCTGGCGGAAAATCCCGCGCGAGCGGTCGCCGAGTTGGGAAATACTGGGGGCGGGAACACGAGGCGGCATGGCTATCATGGCTCCAGAATAGCGCATCGCGGCGCCCGACCGGAAGGGCGGAGTCTGCGCCGCGCGGCGGGTGGCGTCCGCCCGCCCGCCATGCGATAGGAGGGGCTTGCCGCCGGGACGCGCGATTGATGAAAAACAGGGTCTTTCATGGCGAACAAGCTATATTACGGCGATAATCTCGGCGTTTTGCGCGAAAACATCCGCGACGAGTCCGTGGACCTGATCTATCTCGACCCGCCATTCAACTCCAACGCCAGCTATAATGTGCTGTTCGCGTCGCCGGCGGGAGAGCGGTCGCGGGCGCAGATCGAGGCCTTCGACGACACTTGGCACTGGAACGACACGGCGGAACTCGCCTTCGACGAGGTTTTGAAGGGGCCGAACTCCCAAGCCGCCATGATGTTGCGGGCGATGTGCAACGCGCTCGGCGACAACGACATGATGGCCTATCTCGCCATGATGGCGGTGCGCCTGATGGAACTGCATCGCGTGCTGAAGCCGACGGGCTCGCTGTATCTGCACTGCGATCCAACCGCGAGCCACTATCTGAAGGCGTTGCTGGACGCGGTGTTCGGAAAGGAAAACTTTCAGAACGAGATCATATGGAAACGGACGGGATCACATGGCGGTTCGAAAAGATGGGGACCGCTCCATGACACCATTCTCTTCTATTCAAAGACAGATGATTTTTGTTGGAACCGGACCTTCCAGGACTATGATGAAAGTTATCTGGAAAAATTTTATCGTTTCGAGGATGAGAAGGGCCGTTATCGTCTGGTCACCCTAACTGGCGCCGGGATCAGAAAGGGCGACTCCGGAAAGCCCTGGCGAGAAGTTGATCCGACGGCGTCCGGCCGCCATTGGGCGGCGCCGGCCGGCGCATTGCAAGAAGCATATCCCGACCTCGTCCTCACGAGTCTCACGACTCAGGAAAAGCTGGAACTGCTCGAAAAGGCAGGCCTGATCTATTGGCCTTCCAAAGGTTCGGTTCCTCAACAAAAACGATATTCGGAT
Source organism: Methylocystis sp. KS32 (assembly GCA_002862095.1). Taxonomy (GTDB): domain Bacteria; phylum Pseudomonadota; class Alphaproteobacteria; order Rhizobiales; family Beijerinckiaceae; genus Methylocystis. Next base: position 675,718 of record PHSQ01000002.1, read on the forward strand.
GAAAACCCCGGCGTGCCTCTTCAGGACATCGTTACCGACATCCGCCCTTTGTCATCTCAGTCTCGAGAACGCCTAGGCTACCCGACCCAAAAACCCGTCGCTCTGCTCGAACGCATCATCTCCGCCTCGTCCAACGAAGGCGATGTCGTGCTCGACCCCTTCTGCGGCTGCGGCGCCACCGTTCACGCGGCGCAAAAACTCGGGCGGACATGGATCGGCATAGACATCACCCATCTCGCCGTCGCCTTGATCGAGCGCCGCATGAAGGACGCCTTCTCCGGCCTGAAATACGAGGTTTACGGCGTGCCGAAGGACATCGCCGAAGCGCGCGACATCGCCGCGCGCGACAAGCATGAATTTCAAAAATGGATCGTCGCCACCATCGGCGGCCAGCCCTACAAGGGCGGCAAGAAGGGCATGGATCGCGGCGTCGACGGCTATCTGCATTTCCGCGACGCCGACAAGAAACCGCAATTCGCCATCGTCAGCGTGAAGGGCGGCGCGATCAAGTCCGGCGACATCCGCGACCTCAAGGGCGTGATGGAGCGCGCGCAGGCGGCTCTCGGCATCTTTCTCACGCTGAACGCGCCGACCCGGGAAATGGAGAAGGAAGCCGCGAGCGCCGGCCTTTACGAGACCGGCGGCCAGAAGATTCCGCGCATCCAGATCCTGACGGCCGAACAGGTGATCGACGACCGGCGGCCGCAAACGCCCTTCGGCCACACCGAGAGCCTGAAAAAGGCGAGCCCCGAAACGGGAGGGGGGCAGGGAAAGCTGCTTTGACGGCCCTTCCAATTGCGCCAAAGCCTCCCCTGCCCTAAGACAAGCCTAAAAAAGGCGGCGAGAAGAGATCCAGGACCGTGCTGAAGACCCCGACCGACACGCTCTGCGAATTGCGCGGCGAGATCGACCGCATCGACCTCGCCATGCACAAGCTGTTGATGCAGCGCGGCGAGATCATCGACCGGCTGATCGAAGTGAAGCGCGCGCAAGGCGGCGGCTGCGCTTTCCGCCCCGACCGCGAGGCCCAGATGATGCGGGCGCTGGTGGAACGCCACAAGGGCCTGCTGCCGCTCGACGCGGTGGAGGGCATCTGGCGCATCATCGTCTCCACCTTCACTTATGTTCAGGCGCATTATTCCGTTCACGCCGACGACTCCGGCGGCGACGCGCAGATGCGCGACAGCGCCCGGTTCCATTTCGGCTTCACCGTGCCCTATGTCCCGCATCATGGCGCTCTGGCGGTGATCGATGCGGTGGAGCGCTCGGCCGGCGACCTCGGCGTGCTGCGTTCGCTCGGCGGCAGCGGCGACGGCGCCTGGTGGCTGCGCCTCGTCGGCGAAAAAGCGCCCAAGATCATCGCCCGCCTGCCCTTCGTCGAACGCCCGGACCATCCCGCCGGGCTGCCGGTCTTCGTCGTCGCCAAGCCCGCCGCCGAGCTTGGGCCGCAGGACATCGCGCTCTATTCCCTGTCGCTGCCGCGATGGGCGCATGGCGTGCCCGCCGCCATCGCCGCGGCGCAGGGCGAAATTCTCGCCAGCGCGCCCAAATCCGGCGGCCATGCCCTGCTCGTCGCCGCGCCCTCGCAGATCGGCGAGGACCGCATCGACGACGAGTTGCAAAAAGCCGGCGTCGCGGGCGCGAGCGTCGACGCCATCGGTGGGCACGCGTCGCGTTTCGAGATGAACGAGGCCCGCGCCGGCGTTTTCGCGCCGAGGATTTGATGTTCCATCTCCCGCGAACGGGAAGCAAAAAAACGAGGACAAACCCGCCATGACCAGACCCGTCCCGCGCGCGGGCGTGATGCAGATCGACGCTTATACGCCAGGCAAGAGCGCGGCGGCCAAAGTGCTCAATGGCGCGCGCGTCTATAAGCTCTCGGCCAATGAGACGCCGCTCGGCCCCTCGCCGCGCGCGGTGGAGGCGCTGCGCGAACTCGCGCCGCATATCGCGGATTATCCCGAGGGCTCGTCGCGCCTGCTGCGCGAGGCGATCGGCGCGCGCTACGGCCTCGATCCCGCGCGCATCGTCGCGGGCGCGGGCTCCGACCAGATTCTCGAACTGCTCGCGCTCGCCTATGTCGGGCCGGGCGACGAGGGCGTCTATAGCCAATACGGCTTTCTCGAATACAGAATCGTCATTCTGGCCGCCGGCGGCACGCCCAAAATCGCGCCGGAAACCAATTACACCGCCAACGTCGACGCCCTGCTGGAGCAGGTGAACGACAACACCAAGATTATTTTCCTCGCCAATCCCAACAATCCGACCGGAACCTATCTTCCGACCAAGGAGATCGCGCGGCTCGCCAATACGCTGCCGCCGCATGTGCTGCTGGTGCTCGACGCCGCTTACGCCGAATATGTGCGGGCCGAGGATTACGAGGCGGGCGCCGCGCTCGTCGCCGCGCGCGAGAATGTGGTGATGACCCGCACCTTCTCGAAGATATATGGCCTCGCCGGCCTGCGTCTCGGCTGGGGCTATGGCCCGCGCCATGTGATCGAGACACTCGACCGCATCCGCTCTCCCTTCAATGTTTCGAGCGCGGCTTCCGTCGCGGGCGTCGCCGCCTTGGAGGACCGCGCGCATATCGACGCCGCCGTCGCGCATAACGCCAAATGGCTCCCGTGGCTCTCGCAAAGCATCGCGGCGCTGGGGCTCGAGGTGCTGCCGAGCGTCGGCAATTTTCTCGCCATCCGCTTTCCCGACCAGGACGGATCGCGCGCCGCCGACGCCGACAAATATCTCACCGAGCGCGGCCTTATTCCGCGCGCCATAGGAGCCTATGGGATGCCGCAGTTTCTGCGCCTCACCGTCGGCCCACGGGAAGCCAACGAGCGCGTGGTCGACGCGTTGAAGGATTTCATGCGAGGCCCTCGATGAGCTTGACGGAGCCGATCTTCAAGAAACTCTGCATCATTGGTCTCGGCCTGATCGGCTCCTCCATCGCCAGAGCCGCGCGCCTCAACGACGCCGTGAAGGAGATCGCCGCGCTCGACTCCTCGCCGCAGGTGCTCGCGCGCGTGCGCGAACTCGGGCTGGCGGAAGACGCCAGCGGCGACATGCGGGCCGCGCTGAAGGACGCGGATCTCGTCATACTCTGCACGCCAGTGGGCGCGATCGGCGCCGTCGCGAAGGAAATCGCGCCTTATCTCGAACATGGCGCCGTGCTTTCGGACGTCGGTTCGGTGAAAGGCTCGGTGGTGGCGCAAGTCGCGCCCCATGTGCCGCAGGGCGTTCATTTCATTCCCGCGCATCCGCTCGCGGGCACGGAATATTCCGGACCCGACGCCGGCTTCGCCACGCTGTTCCATAATCGCTGGTGCATTCTCACCCCGCCCGCGGGCGAAAGCGACGCGGTGGAGGCGATGGCCGAATTCTGGAAGCGTCTCGGCGCCAAGGTCGAAACCATGTCGAGCGAACATCACGATCTCGCCCTCGCGGTGACGAGCCATCTGCCGCATCTCATCGCCTTCAACATCGTCGGCACGGCGGATCATCTGGAGCAGGTCGCCAAGCAGGAAGTCATCAAATTTTCCGCCTCCGGCTTTCGCGACTTCACCCGCATCGCCGCTTCCGACCCCACCATGTGGCGCGATATTTTCCTCAACAACAAGGAAGCGGTCCTGGAGATGCTGTCGCGCTTCAACGGCGATCTGGAAAAGCTGCGCCTCATGATCGAGAAGGACGATGGCGACGGCCTGTTCGATCTCTTCACCCGCACCCGCGCGATCCGACGCGGCATCGTGGAGCAAGGCCAGGACACCGCCGCGCCGGATTTCGGCCGCACGCATTGAGAAACGCCTCTTCTTCCCGCGCGCTATCCACAGGCGCTGGGAAGAAGCCCTTCAAATGCGCCGCCACGGTCCTAATTACGCCGCGTTTCCGCCGCATCACTCCGCGCACAAGGCGTTGTGCTTGAAGGCTTTCGCAATCCAAGGTCGATTGCGAAAGCCTTCGCGCGCAAACAGCGCAAGCGAAGAAAGCGATGCGATGACGGCCAGGACTCCGCCGGCGAAGAAGCCTCCCGAGGACAAGGTGCTCGCCTTGCGCTCGGCGTTGCGCGCCGCGCCCAAGAAGCGCGCCAAGACCTCGCGCAGCCCGATCAAGGCCGCGGTCGCGCAATTGCGTTCCGACCTCCTCGCCTTTCGCGCCAAGGGATACAGCGGCGCGGAACTCGCGGCGATCATGCGCGAACACGGTTTTGAAATCTCTCCGCGCACGCTGCTAAAATATCTGGCCGAACTGGCGCCGCGCAAAGCGGCGAAAAAGAAAAAGCCGCGATCTTCCCCGGCGCCCCAGTCGAAAGAGCCGCCGCCCCCCATGGAGCGCCAGTCTGAGCCCCCGCGGTCCTCCTTCTTCGCCGCAACGCTCGCCGCCCCGCAACGAAGGAAGGCGAGCGACGTTCTTGGCCATTGGTTCGACGAAGATGTCTAACCAACCGAACATCAAAACCACGATCCTCTCGGTTTTGGACAGGAAAGGCGCCTCCGGCATGACGACCGCCCCTCGAACCACAAGATTCCGCACGCCCGCATCGCTGGACGCCGTGAAGCGCGTGGCCCTCATCGCAAACGAAAAGGGAGGCGTGGGCAAATCCGTCTTCACGCGGACGCTGGTGGATTATCTGCGCTCGAAGGGCAAGCGCGTCGCGGCCTTCGACGCCGACGGCAGCGTCGGCGCCACCGTGCGCGTGCTCGGAACGCGCGACGACAAGGGCGCGCTGGAGCGCGAACAAGACCCCGTGAACGGCGTCGGCTTTTACAACGGGCGCGCGGAAAACGAGCGCAACATCCTGCTCGACTCGATCGAAACGGGCGAAGCGCTCTACATACACGATCTCGCGGGCGGACTGCTCGCCGATTTGACGCGCATTGTCGATAGCGGCGAGGGCCTCGACGGCCTCATCGACGCTTTCGAGGCGCATGGCTATAGACTAACGGTCTTTCACGTCGTTTCGCCCGACGTCGGAGCCGCGCAATCGGTCGCGCGCTGGTTGACCCTCGTCGGCGACCGCGCCGACCATGTCGCGGTCATCAATCTCAAACACGGCAAGCCGCCAGCGGATTTCCCCTTCTGGTATGGTTTTGTCGACGCCAAGGGCGAAACGAAGGGCGGCAAGACGCGCAAGGCGCTGCTTGAATCGGGCGGCGTCGAAATCGAATTTCCCGCCCTGCCCTCCGGCACTTTCGCAAAGCTCGACGCCGAAAACATCCGCTTCACGCGCGCGGAAAAAGCGGGGCTGCTGTCCATCACCGAACGCGCGCACATCGCGAAGTTCTTGCGCGACTTCGGCGAAAACCTCCTGCCCGCCCTGCCTTTTCTGGGCTTTCAGCTTCAGCGGTGAACCACGCTCGCGCGGGACTGGCGACGCCATTGTCGCAGTTGGGCGTCCTTTGGCGTTTTCGCGACGCGCCGGCGCGGCCTGCGAAAAGCCGCCTTTTTTAATTATCCTCGCGTCAAATCCGATTCGAAAACGATTCGAAAGCGATCATGTCGAAGGGAAAAATCGCGCGGCTTTGTCTTGCCTTCATGACGATCGCCCTGCCCGCGCGGGCGTTGGAGCTCTCGCATAACGCCAGCCAAATCAGCGGCGCGGATGCGCGGACCGGCGTCTCCTTCCAATCAACGCTCGCGTCTCCAAGCCATGTCTCCGCCGATCTCTTCGTCGGCGCGAAGCAGATCCACGCGGAGATCGACTACGCCTCCGACAGCCTCGGAGTTTGGAGTCTCACCAAAGCGAATGGCGCGCCCGCCGCGCTGGCGCCGCAGGACATCGCCGCCGTTCAACAATTGCGTTTTTTTCTTCCCGCAAGGATCGGCGCGACCGAGCTTCACGCCGACGCGCTTGCGAGCCTCGTCAATCTCGTCGCCAGCGCGCCCGCCGGCGTCACCATCAAGATCGCGACCGTCTCACTGTCTTACACCAGCATCTGCCCATTGATCGGGAGCAGCGACATCGCGAGCTATCGCCTGCCCTCGGGGATGCAGCGCGCCTCGGTGACAGTCGGGCCGGCGTGCTATGTGGCGCCCGCGCTGGGCCGCTGCGGCGCGGCGGGCGGTCCCGACCCCGGCATCGGTCTCGCCCAGCGCTTCACCCAGCAATGCCTCGACCACGACCAATGCTGCGTCGCGACCGGCGACCGCTATGTCGATGGCGCCGATGTGTGCGGCAAGGCGGGCACCGACGAATGTATCCCTGAATTCATTCAGGCGGCGCCGGGCTTCTTCTTCGCGCCCGATTGCGGCGTCACCACCGGGACCTGGACCGACGACGCCGGCGCGGTCTGGTCGCTCACCGGCGGCGGACCGGGCATTGGCGAAAATCCCGCCATAAGCGGAACAGTGACGCCGCCGGGCTGCGCGCCCTACAGCGTCTCTGGCCTGCGCAATGGCGTGAGCCTTTATCTTTTCGCCGCCAATGGCGCGAAGGACGGCTGCGCCGCCTGGGTGGAGGTGAAGGCCTCCTTCTCCAACTGTAACGCCGCCAGCGGAACCTCGCTGAACTCGAATGGGCAAAGCGCCGCTTGGTCCTGGACCGAGAGTCGGAGGCGAATGACCCCCGCGAGCCTCGCGCAGCGGGCCGCCTCGCCCTGGAGCGGAGGGAACTGAGGCGGCGGCGAAATCGCCCCGCGCCCGCCGCTTCTCCCATGCGCCCCTTGCCCACGCGCCCTTTGCCGCCCGCGCGGCCCTTGCCCCCCGCCGCGAGCGGCCTATGATCGCGTTGTAAATTCGGGAAGAGCGAAATGACCTCTGCGCCGCGGCAAGACCGGGTGACGGCGGCGGTTCTCGTCATTGGCGACGAGATACTCTCCGGCCGCACACAGGACGGCAACAGCCATTACATCGCGAAATATCTGGCGAGGATGGGAATCGACCTTTGCGAAATAAGGGTGGTTCCAGACATCGCGGAGGAGATCGTCGCGGCGGTGAACGCGGTGCGCGCGCGCTATACTTATGTCTTCACCACCGGCGGCATCGGTCCGACCCACGACGATATCACCGCCGACGCCATCGCCAGGGCCTTCGGCGTCGGCATCGAGGAAAACGCCGAAGCCATCGCGATGCTGCTGGAGCGAATCAGGCCGGATCAGCTCAACGAGGCTCGGCGCCGCATGGCCCGCATCCCGCTCGGCGCGGAGCTGATCGAAAACAAGATTTCCAAGGCGCCGGGCTTCATGATCGGCAATGTGATCGTCATGGCCGGCGTGCCGATGATCATGGAGTCCATGCTCGACGCCATAGCCCCCAAACTGAGGAGCGGCGCGCGCGTGTTGGTCGAGACCATCGACGCCGGCTCCATTCCCGAGGGGCGCTACGCCAAGGCGCTCGCCGCCCTCGCCGAGAGCTGGCCTCAGGTCGGCATGGGCTCCTACCCTCATTTCTCCAGCCAGGGCGTACGCAATCAGATCGTGCTGCGCTGCCGCGAGGCCGGGCCGCTGGCCTTGGCCAAGGAAGCCGTGCTAGCGATGCTTTCGGGTCTAGCCAACGATCGCGCGCCGGGGTGACCATGGAAAACCGCAAGATACTCGCCCTCTCCTGGGACGCATTTCACGCCGACACCCGCGCGCTGGCGTCGCGTCTCGCCAGCCGGGGCGGCTTTTCCGCCATCGCGGCGGTGACGCGCGGCGGTCTCTTTCCCGCGGGCGTCATCGCGCGCGAACTCGGCATCAGGGTGGTCGATACGGTCTGCGTCGCGAGCTACCACGAAGAGACCGAGCGCGGCGAGGTCGCGGTGCTGAAATCCCCTTCGCCGGAATTGCTTGCCCGCCCCAGCGCCGAAGTGCTCGTCATCGACGATCTGGTCGACACCGGCGCGACCGCGAAGCTCGTGCGCGAGCTTTTGCCCGACGCCCATTTCGCCACGGTTTACGCCAAGCCGCAGGGCCTGCCGCAGGTCGACACTTTCATCCGGCAAGTGGCGCAGGAGACCTGGATTTATTTCCCCTGGGACACGGGGCTGACCTTCCAGACCCCCATCGGCAAGGCGAAGAAGGCGTAACATCCTCATCGCGCGACGGGCGCAAGCCCCAGCCAGGCGCTGGCCCCGAGGGCGGCGGCGCCCTCCACGCTGGGACCGGCGAGACCGCCCGCCGGTCGCGGCGCGGTCGATATCGCAAACGAGCGCATCGACGACGCAATCCAACGGCGATCGGGATCGAACCCCGCGGCAGGTCCAGATCGACTTTTTAGGACGTGCTATGGCTGCGGGCGCGGCGTCGTCGCCACCATCGGCGGCATCAGCGGCAGCGTCACTTGGGGCTGGCGGCCGGTGAGCGACTTGAGGAAATCGGCGATTTTGCCGGCCTCGTCGTCGGAGAGCTGAACGCCGAGCTGCGCGTCGGCCATGACCTCGACGGCCTTTTTCAAATCCCAGACGTGGCCGCTGTGGAAATAGGGCGCGTTCAGCTCCACGTTGCGCAGCTCCTGGACGCGGAACACATATTTGTCGGCGACGTTCTTGGTGACCGCGAAACGGCCCCAGTCGTCGGTCGGCAGAATGTCCGGTCCCGGATTATGTACGAGGCCAAAGCGGGCGAAGCTCGCGCCGCCGATGTTCACGCCATTGTGGCAGTTGGAGCAGCCCTTATCCATGAAGAGTTTTAAGCCCTGCTTCTGACTGTCGTCGAGCGCGGCGTCGTCGCCCTTGAGCCAGCGGTCGAAAGGCGCGTCCGGCGTGATGAGGGTGGTCTCGAACACGGCGATGGCGCGGGCGGCGTTGTCGTAGGTGATGGGATCGGCCTCGTCGGGGAAGGCCTTTTTGAAGGCGTCGACGTAGCCGGGCACGCCCTTGAGGAACTCCACGGCGTGGGTTTTGGCGGGGTTGGACTCAGCCGGGTTGAAGATGGTGGGGCCGCCGCGCGTCTTCTGCATGGCGCCGGGGAAGGCGGTGACGGAGCGCAGCACCTGATCCTTGAGATCGGAGGCGCGGCCGTCGAAGAACAGGGTCTTGTTGAAGACCGCGTTCAGCACCGTCTGCGATTTGCGGCCGGCGAGCTGCCAGCCGCGCGCGATGGAGGAGGCGCGGCTGTCGCCGCCGCCCATGCCGAGGTCGTGGCAGGCGCTACAGGAAAGCTCGTGGCTCTCGGATATGCGCGGATCGAAATAGAGCATTTTCCCGAGTTTGAGCTTTGCGGGCGTGGTCGGCTCGCCGGGGAGTTGCGGCGGCGTCTCGGGAATGGGCTGGAACAGGCCCTTGGCCTGATCGCGAAGCGAATCGGCGGCGACGGCGGGGCCGGCGGCAAGAAGAGCGAGAAGGGACGCAAGCAGCGGAAATCGCATTTTCATGGGCGCCTCGGTTCGAGTCGGCTTCGCATCGGTTTACTCTATCACAGCGACGCCCTGGCGCGACAAGCGCCATGCGCGACGTGGAGATTTTTGTCGCCCGCTCCCGTGCGGCAAGGGGTCGCGTGGGCGCGCCCCTCCCCCAAACCAATCGTTTGCCCGGCCCGCGGCGCTGGATTAATCAGAACGCACAAGATCGCCGCCGCCGCGCGGCCGAAAAAAGCCCAAGGGAGGGCGCGAATGTCCGACAAAATCTACCCCGTTCCCGAGGCGTGGAAGGCCAAAGCCGCCGTCGACGAGGCGAAATACGACGCGCTTTACGCCCGCGCTCTGAACGATCCCGAGGGTTTTTGGGGCCAGCAGGGTCGCCGCATCGAGTGGATTTCGCCCTATACGAAAGTGAAGAACGCCAGGTTCGAGCCGCATAATGTCTCGATCAAATGGTTCGAGGACGGAGCCACCAACGCGGCGATGAATTGCGTCGACCGCCACCTGCGCGAGCGCGGCGACCAGACCGCGATCATCTGGGAAGGCGACGACCCCTCGGTGTCGCGCCATGTCACCTATCGCGAACTGCACGAGCAGGTCTGCCGCTTCGCCAATGTGCTGAAGAAACACGGAGCCAAGCGCGGCGATCGCGTGACCATCTATCTGCCGATGATTCCCGAAGCGGCCTACGCCATGCTCGCCTGCGCGCGCATCGGGGCCATTCACTCGGTGGTTTTCGCCGGTTTCTCGCCCGAGGCGCTCGCGGGCCGGATCGAGGACGCGCAGTCGGACATCGTCGTCACCGCCGACGAGGGCCTGCGCGGCGGCAAGCGCGTGCCGCTCAAGGCCAATGTCGACGCCGCGCTGGAAAAAACCCCGGTCAAGACGGTGCTGGTTGTGACGCGCACCGGCGCCGAGGTGGACATGGAGGCAGGCCGCGACTTCCGCTACGAGGAGGAATGGAAAACGGTCCCCTCCTATTGCCCCTATGCGGAGATGAACGCGGAAGATCCGCTGTTCATTCTTTATACCTCCGGCTCGACCGGAAAGCCCAAGGGCGTGGTGCATACGACCGGCGGCTATCTGGTCCATGCCGCCCTGACCCATGAACTCGTGTTCGATTATCGCGAGGGCGACGTCTATTGGTGCACCGCGGACGTCGGCTGGGTCACGGGACACAGCTATATCGTCTATGGCCCGCTCGCCAATGGCGCGACCACGCTGATGTTCGAGGGCGTGCCGACCTATCCGACGCACTCGCGCTTCTGGGAAGTCATCGACAAACACAAGGTCAATATCTTCTATACGGCCCCGACCGCGATCCGCTCGCTGATGGCGGCGGGCGAGGTCGCGGTGAGAATGACCAGCCGCGCCTCGCTCCGCCTGCTCGGCTCGGTCGGCGAGCCGATCAACCCGGAGGCGTGGGAATGGTATCACCGCGTCGTCGGCGACGGGCGCTGCCCCATCGTGGACACCTGGTGGCAGACCGAGACCGGCGGCATATTGATCGCCCCCCTGCCCGGCGCGACCGCGCTCAAGCCCGGCTCGGCGACAAAACCCTTCTTCGGCGTCTTCCCCGAAATCGTCGACGCCGCCGGCGCGGTGCTGACCGGCGCCTGCGAGGGCAATCTCGTCATCGCCGATTCATGGCCCGGACAGGCGCGCACGCTTTATGGCGACCATGAGCGCTTCTCGCAGACCTATTTTACCGCCTACCCCGGCAAATATTTCACCGGCGACGGGGCGCGGCGCGACGCCGACGGCTATTACTGGATCACCGGCCGCGTCGACGACGTCATCAATGTCTCGGGTCATCGCATGGGCACGGCGGAGGTCGAGAGCGCCCTCGTCGCCCATGAAAAAGTCTGCGAGGCGGCGGTGGTGGGCTACCCGCACGACATCAAGGGCCAAGGCATTTACGCCTATGTGACGCTGATGGACGACGCCGAGCCGAGCGAACGCCTGCGCAAGGAATTGATCGCCTGGGTGCGGCAGGAAATCGGCCCCATCGCCACGCCGGACGTGATCCATTTCGCGCCGGGCCTGCCCAAGACGCGCTCGGGCAAGATCATGCGGCGGATTTTGCGCAAGATCGCGGAAGGGGAATTCGGCGCGCTGGGCGACACCTCGACGCTGGCGGACCCCGGCGTGGTGTCGGATTTGATCGGCGGCAAACCGAAAGTTTAGCGGCGCGCAAAACTCGCCCGAGGTCCGGCGATGGCGCGACCGGCCGGCGACGCAGGGCTCTCGACCTATTTGGCGCGGAAGAAGTAAAGCAGCCGCTCCGCGCCAGATTCGTGGGCGCCGCTTTCGAACGGAGAGCAAGCCGTGATGACGACAGCTACGAGAAAAACAATGGTGGGCCTTGTCTCGATCGCCCTGCTCGCGCTGGCGGGGTGCGCCACCGAGGCTCCGCCCCAAAAGGGGGTCGCGGAGAAGACGAAGGTTTACGGGGGTCTCGAAAACTGCACCAAATGGCGGCTGCAAGGCGACCCGTTGCGCTGCTTCGACTGCATGAAGAAAGTCTGGAACGGCCGCGAGTGGGAGTGGGCCAACATCTGCCCGCCCACCATCACGCCATTTCCCACCTTCGGCAGCGCCCCCGCAGCGACCGGGCCCGCCATATCGCGCTTGCGATCCGGCGCGGCGGAGGCTAACCCATGATTCCACGCGGACGTGGCGAAACCGGTAGACGCAAGGGACTTAAAATCCCTCGGCCATTGGCTGTGCGGGTTCGAGTCCCGCCGTCCGCACCATTTTTTCCAAGACATGTCTGGAAATCATATTGAGGTAACAATGCTCTGCGATAAACACTCGCCTTGAGCGTGAGAGTTCTGGAAACCTCAGGCGTGCATATTTGCTGAAGCTAAAATGTCCCAAGCATTCACGATTGAATTTTTCAAATCGAGCCCGGCCGGCGTCGTAGAGCAAATCCTCGAAACGAAAGAAATGTCCTTCAAGGAGGAAGCCCTGTTTCGCCAATGGGCGCGAGAGGCCCTCGCGGCGCGGCGTTGCCCGAATTACCTCGAACAATGGCCGGAGGGCGTGCGGGCCTGTCTCGCGGGCAAGGAAAAATTTCGTCTGACGGCATAGCGCCTGTCGGATTTCGAGGCCGCGACCGGGCTGCTCATTCGACGCGGGTCCAATTGATGGTCTTGCATATCAACCCGCCCAAAACGCATCCCGAGGTTTTCAGCCGGTCGCCGGAAACTCTCAACTCCCCCGTATAGGTCTTGCCGTCCTCGGGATTGAACGCGGCCCCTTTCCACACCCCGCCGCCTCCTGCGCATGGAGCGCTCCGCTCGGCGAAAGCAAGCAAAGCAAAGCGCAAAGAAGGCGGTGTTTCGAGCTTCTCATGACGATTCTCATGCGGTGCAATATGAATGCGGGACTTGCCCCAAGGCCGTCGATCATATAGCAGGCGTCAAGCATAGCCGGAGCGCCTCCGCTGCTCCGCGAAACCGGGCGGGAACAGCGATATGAGCCAAAAGCCGATCAATTTCCTTCATCTCTCCACGCTGATCGCCGTGGCGATCCTTGTCGGCACCGAGCTGGTCGGGGCCTCCTGGGCGGCGGGATGGGCGCTCGGCGGCCTGTTCCAGCTCGATCCCCTCGTCAGCCGCGCTTTTGAAGTCGTCTTCGCGCTCGCGGGTTTCGTCGGCCTTTATTTTTTCATGCGCACCGCGATCAAGCACGAGCCCATCAGAGGCTAGATCGCGCCGCGAATTCGTTAATATTCTCCGGGCAGACTAGGTCTGGGCGGCAGCGCCGTCTTTTTCAAAAACAACGGGCTGTTGTGTCGCGTCGCCCGCATGATCTTCAAGGAAACGCCAAATGACGGACCACCCGGATCGCCGCGCTTTTCTGAAGGCCGCCGCCGCCACGGGCGCGCTCGGCGCCGTTTCGAAAGCGCAGGCGGAGCCGCAGACCACCGCGAGCGGGATCAAGCTCGGCGAGCCGACGCCCTTTTCATACGATTGGCTGAAGACCGAGGCCGCCCGGCTCGTGAAGGAGCCTTATCGCGCGCCCTCGATCCCCAATCCCGAGATCACCAGCAAGATCGACTACGAGGCCTGGGGCAAGATCACCTACAACACCGACCACGCGCTGTTCGCGAACGCCAAGGAACGCTTCCCGGTCGAGTTCTTTCATCTCGGCACGTTCTTCAAGAAGGCTGTCCACGTCCACCAGGTCGAGAGCGGCGAGGCGCGCGAAATCCTCTACGACGTCAGCTATTTCAACATGCCGGCGGACTCGATCGCGCGCCAACTCGCGCCCGGCGCCGGCTTCGCGGGCTTTCGTATCCAGGAGTCGAAGGACGGCCCGCTCGACTGGAAGAAAAACGACTGGGTGGCCTTTCTCGGCGCCTCCTATTTCCGCGCCATCGGCGAATTGCGCCAATATGGCCTTTCCGCCCGGGGAATTGCGCTCGACACCTGGGTCGCCGACCGCTCCGAGGAGTTTCCCGACTTCACCCATGTCTATGTCGGGCCGGAGACGGACGACGGCGTTGTGCTGCACGCCCTGCTCGAAGGCCCGCATATCGTCGGGGCCTATCGCTTCCTGATGACCAGGGCCAAGGGCGTCGTGATGGACATCGACTGCACGCTCCATTTGCGCGGCGATTTCGTGCGTTTCGGCATTGCGCCGCTGACCTCGATGTATTGGTTCTCGGAAACGAGGAAACCCACCGCCGTCGACTGGCGCCCCGAGGTGCACGATTCCGACGGGCTCTCGATGTGGACCGGAACCGGCGAGCGGCTGTGGCGCCCGCTCAACAATCCCGCCCGCGTGATGGCGTCGGCCTTTGGCGACAACAACCCCAAGGGTTGGGGCCTGATGCAGCGCGACCGCAGTTACGATCATTATCTCGACAATGTGTTCTACGACCGTCGCCCGAGCGTCTGGGTCGAGCCCAAGGGCGACTGGGGCAAGGGCGCGATCCATCTCGTGGAAATTCCGACCGACGACGAAATCCACGACAATATCGTCGTGGTCTGGGTTCCCGAGAAACCCGCCGTCCCCGGCGCGCAATTCGACTTCTCCTACCGGCTGCACTGGCTCGCGGACGAGCCCTACCCCACGCCGCTGGCGCGCTGCGTGGCGACGCGGCTCGGCAATGGCGGCCAGCCCGGCAAGCCGCGCCCCAAGGGCGTGCGCAAATTCATGGTGGAGTTTCTGGGCGGCTCGCTGGAAAAGCTGCCCTTCGGCGTCAAGCCCGAGCCGGTGCTCTGGGCCTCGCGCGGAAGCTTCTCCTATATCTACACCGAGGCGGTTTTCGACAGCGTGCCGGGCCATTGGCGCGCCCAATTCGACCTCATGGTCGACGGGACCGATCCCGTCGAGATGCGCCTGTTCCTGAAGGTCGGCGACGATATCGTCTCGGAGAACTGGCTCTACCAGTATCATCCGTTCTGACCGCGCCGACGCCGCGCGTCAACTCCGCTGCGTCAGCTCGATCAGATGGGTGGCGAGACTAGGCTTGTCATAGACGAGCCCGGAGATGACCGCTTGCGCCTGAAGCGTTTCCCTGTCGGTGGTTTTCCTGAAATAGACCGCGTCGGCCCAGAGCAGCCGATCGCGGCCCACGACGCCGCGGCTGTTCTCATAGGCGTATCGGTGCGAGATGATGAGATCGACGAGATAGAAGCCGCGGCTCAATAGCAGCGCCTGCACGTCGTGGAAGAGAGGCTGATCCTTGTAAATCTGGTCGAACTCGACCTCGCAATGAATGACGGCGGTTCGCTCCAGAACCCGCGTCGCGTTTTGCAAAGCGAGCAATTCCGCCCCCTGAATGTCGAGTTTCAAAAACTCCACGCTTTCCGGCGGCAGCACGTCGTCGAGTCGCTTGGTCTCGAAGGCCGCCGTGGACGCCAGCTTCAGCGTGTGAAGATGCTCGAAGTCGGCGCATAAGGGCTCGTTCAGCGGATAGATCGAGGACGTCGCGTCGTCGTTGTTGATATAGAGCATGTGTGCGCCGCCGTCGCCGATCGCGACGGGATAGACGATCGTTCCCGCATCCTGGTCGGCGTTTCTCTCCCGCGCTTTTTCTTCCAGCGGCTCGAAGCCGATGATCCGGTGCTTTATGGAAGGAACGCAAAGCGGGCTGTAGATATGCTTTTCGAAGGAAAGATTCTGCGCTCCGATATCGACGATGGTGAACAGTCTGTCCTTCGGAACGCTCTTGAAAAGCTCAGCGTAATCGAAGGGAGGCTTCTCCTCGCCCGCGCGCGGTTTCGCCGAAAAGAGCTGCGACAACATTCCTTGAATCAGGCCCATCGACCCTGTGTCCTTTCCCAGAGCCTAGCGCGCAAAAAAAAGCCGCCGCAGGCGCCGCAGCGCAAGGCAGCCCTCCTCGTCCCGTTTCTTGAGTTCGGTCTGGAGCCTATGCGCTTCAGCGAGGAGCGTAGCATGGCTCACATGCGTCCAATTGTCGATCACATTGGCCGGCGCCTTCAGTTTTTCGAGCAACTCCGGCTCCTCGCCACGAACGTACCAGCGGTTCAGTCCGTCGAACAACGCGGGCTTATAATTGTTGGCAAGCAGGACGTCCTCCCATTCCTCGTGGGTCGGCGCGCCTTCCGCGTCCACCGCCTCGACGATGACGATTCTGGGGCGGTGGCGCTTCCAGTCGCCGGAGGAGATGACCGCCTTCTCGAAGCCTTCGACGTCGATCTTGAGAAAATCAATTGTCCGCCCCTCGGGCGCATGGGCGTCGATCAGCGCCGACAGCGGCATCGCGTGAACGCTGTATGATTCGCTCGGCGCGCGATCCTTGGCGATCCCATAGACGAGCGTGCCGTGGCCGCGCGTGCCGGTAGGATAAAAATGACGCTCTTTTGTGTCCTCGGCGATCGCCGCGCGCACGTTGGCGTCACGCGGACGCGCGGCCAAAAGCTTGGCGTGTAGGGTTTCGTCCGGCTCTACGTTTACGCCGGTCCAGCCAAGTTGCGAAAAATAATGGGTGACGCTGTCGGCTTCGGGATCGCAGGCGCCGACATCGACCCAGAATCCGGAAGACTGGCCCAAAAAGGCGCGGCGTAGGACGACATCCTCGCCATTCTGCGCATAGGACACCATGTGCGGGAGCGGCATTGTCGCGACCTTCCTTAGCGCGCTGGAGAAAAGCGCCTAGATGATTTCGATCTCGGGGAACGGAAAGATCATCTTGCCGCCCTTGGCGAGATATTCCTGCTCCCGCTGCAAAATGCCTTCCTTGAAATGCCACGGCAGCACAAGGAAATAGTCGGGATCGCGCGCCCGCGCTTCTTCCTCCGAAACGATCGGAATCCTCGAGCCGGGGGTAAAGCGGCCGAATTTGTCGGGATTGACTTCGGCGATCGCCTCGACGAGATCGGGACCGATGCCGCAGAACTGCAACACCACATTGCCCTTGGTCGAAGCGCCGTAGCCGAGAATGCGCTTGCCGGAGTCGCGAAGCGACTTCAGGAGTCGGCGCAAATCCTCGCGATGGCGGTAAACGCGCGTCTCGAATTCGCGATAGGGCTGCGGCGTGCCGAGGCCCATGCGCTCCTCCTGCGAAAGCAGCCATTCGACGACGGCGTCATTGGCCTTGCGCGCCGAGGATTTATGCGTGGCGGTGACGGCGAAGCTGCCGCCGTTGATCGCATTCATCTGCACGTCGAGCACGCGCAAATCCGCCGCGTCGAGAATGCGCTGGATCACTTGCAGCGAATAATATTCGATATGCTCGTGGCAGATGGTGTCATAGGAGGTCATGCGCAGCATCGACGGCATGTAGCTCTGCTCGAAATGCCACAGACCATCGGGCGCGAGCGATTTCGCGACCTCGCGCGCAAACCAGATCGGGTCTTCGAGATCGTAGAACATCGCGATCGAGGTGACGATCCGCGCGCGATTGGGCGTAACGCCCGAGAAAGCCGAATGCGAAAAGAAATCGGGAACGAGACGAATGTCGTCGGTGTAATATTGGCGAAATTTCGCGCCCGTGGGGTCGATGCCGATTCTGGTCAGCGCGCTGGTCTTGTAAGCCTTGAGCGTGGTCGCGTCGTTGGAGCCGATGTCCAGCACCGCGTCGCCTGGCTTGAGATCGGCGATTCTTTCGAGATGCGCGACCTTCTGCGTCAGATGCCGCACCATCGATTGATTGAGGCCCGAGCGATAGCCGTAATTTTCGCCATACATCTCGCCGGCGTCGTAGCTGTGCGCGAGTTGCAGCAAGCCGGACTCTGGACACCAGACGAGTTCGAGCGGCCCCACCGTCACGGGCGCGTCGGCCGATGACGGAAACACGCCGGTCAGCGCCTGATCGCCCAGCGAGAGAACGGTCACGAGATTGGTTGAACCGCTGACACGGCACTGCTGAATTCGCTTCGTCATCCGGCTGCGGCCTTCCAATTCTTCCATTAGCCAAAGGTTTAGATACGTCAGTTCCTATATTTTATCGAGCCGGCGTGTCAATTTTGACGGTCTCGCCGAGGGCGAAGCCATAGCGGGCGAAAAGCGCCTCGGGCGGATCGACGTCCGCCGTCACGCATCCCGCGTCCCAGGCTTTCCGGTAGACTTCCATGACCTTGAAGATTTCCCGGGTGCGGAAAACTTCAATGTGCTTGCAGCGTTCGATGAGACGCGCGACCGAGAAGCCCGCGCGGATGGCCTCCTCCGCCTCGAAATAGGTCTCCCGCGCCCATTCCCCCGCGTTCCAGCAATGTTTGAAGCGGTGACGGTCGATCCGCGCCGGATCGATCCCCGCAAGCTCGGAAAGATCATGGAGGTCGGGCATTCGCTCTAGATGCCAGAGCAAGGCCCAGCGCATCCAGGAAACGTTCATGTTCACGACAATAGCGGGAAAGCCGACCCAGTAGGCGGGGCGATCCTGCAACGCCGACAGCGCGTAGACCGACGAAGGCACGCAGGTTGGCAGCGACGAGAATGGCGCGCCGCGCGTATCCAGTTGATAGGCGCGCAGCGCGTGGTCGCGGCGGAACACGCAAGCATAAATCGCGGTGAAGAGGTTTTCGTTGAAGGCGGCGACGTCGGCGAGCCGCTCGACCCGGCGATTGTCGCCGCCAAATCCGATCGGCGTCGCTCTATCGATGATCGGGGTCGCGTCGGAAAGGGTCTCGGGCTCGTTGAAACGGGTATAACCATAATTGAGATAGGCCATTTCGACGTCGGGATTCTCCTCGAGACCCTTGACGATCGTCTCGAGGCCCTCCGCGACGACGAGATCGTCGTCGCCGACGATCCAAACATACGCGCCCTTGCAGTGGCGCGCCGTCGCCCCGAGATTGCCGAGCATTCCGACATTCGCCGGATTGCGAAAATAGCGGAAAGAGTGGGTCTTCAGAAGTTCTTCCGCGACCTTCGGCGTATCGTCGGTCGAGGCATTGTCGCAAACGACGATCTCGACCGCGCCGCCCCAGGGCGCGGCGGCGTCGAGCAGCCGTTTCAAACTATGTTTCAGCCAGGGCGCGCGGTTATAGGTGGTTATGGCGCAGGTCAATAGCGGCGTTTCCGCGCCGGCCGTCACGGCTTCGAGCGGCCAGCCGGGCGCCGCGGCGACCTTCGCCAGCGCCTCCACCATCGCGCCCGCGTATCGGCTCCAATCCCCCCGATCTCGAGGCATGACGCAGGGAATGATCCTGGCGTCGGGCAGTCCGGCGAGCGCAAGCGCGCGGATCAATTCGGCGGCGGCGCGCCAGCTAGCGGGCAGAATCACATCGGCGAGGCGAAACGCGCGCGAGGCGGAGGATTCGGATCGCGCCGCCCCGCCGCCTTCATAGACCACCGCGACCTTGATTCCACCAGCCTTCGCGCGCTCAAGACAGTCGATCTGCGCCTTGGAAGGATCGTCGCCAATCAGGAGCCATTGCTTGTCGAAACGCCGGGGCGTCTCCGCGCCGGCGTCGATAACGAGGGGCTCGACCCCAAGCCCCGGTCTTTCGATCGCGACGAGCAATTCCGCCGCGACCCCGCCGCCGCCGCCAGACGCGAGGACGTAAATTTGCTCGGGCCGCGCCAGCCGGCCGGAAAGATTGGTTCTCGCCCGGCGGGCGCGTATTTCCGCGAGAGCGGCGCGCGCATCGGCGGCGACGCGCCAGCGCTCGCGTAGAAGGGCGATCTTATCGTCGCGCGAAAAGGCTTCCGCGAGCATCGCCTCGCGCTGCTCCGCGCGGTCGAACAGAACGAGGTCCGCGCCCGGTAACGTCAGCCGCCCGAACTCGGGATCGAGTTTCCCCGCGCCCACCGCGATGGCGAGCTTCAATCCGAGGCCCCCGGCTTCGTCGACGATCTCCATCGCTTCCGCGCCGTCGCGGCAGGAAGAGAGCGTCAACACCGACCATTCGCCGCGCAAATCGCCGCCAAAAATCAGCGCGTCGTCATCAGCCGCGGGATGAAGCGCGCGATCCTCGACGTTCCATCTCAGGCGCCGCACGAGGACGCCTTCGGCGGCGCAGGCCCGCGCGAATTCGTCGGACGACGAGGCCGAGCCCGAAAGCGCGAGAAGCCGCGAGACCGGCGGCGCGGATTTCAGAACCTCGGCAAGACCGGAGACCTCGCGAATGGCGGGCGTCCGGCTCATGTCGAGATCATGCGCGCGCCAGCTTTCCCCCAGCCGCTCCGCCGCGCTGGCGTCGCCCACCAGCGCAAGATCGAGCGCGTAAGTCTCGGGCCCCGGCGCCGCGCCTCCCGATCGGAACAGCCCCGCCGTGCGCAGCCCATAATAGCGCGCGTAATCGAGCATCACGGCGAGCGGAGGCGCCGGCGCGCCGGCGAAGGAATCGTCGAGGAAAACGAGCCAGGCGTCTTCTAGCGGCACCTGCGTCCGGTCGATCATATGCAAGGGCGTTTCGTCATTCGGCGGCGTGAACGCCTCGTGGCGGCTGGACCAGGCGACCTCCACGGCGGCGAGCCCTTGAAAAAGCGGCGCGATGGGCCGACCGAGCGAAGACGGTCGCCAAAAATATACGCGCTCTGACACCGGCGGGTCTCCGTCGCTCTGGCGATTATGAGTTTCGCTTCGATCCCCGAATTTTGGGCCAAGCGGCGAGTTCACGCTCTGATTTATATCGGCGCGGCAGGCTTGTCGAATGCGCGGGGATTGCGCTAAATCTGGCGGCGAAGCCTCGGTCTCAAGGACATTCATGAACGCCGCCCAATCCGACCAAAGCCCGGGTTCCGCCGATGAACTCGATCGCCTTAACGAAAAGCTGCGCGTTCTGACAGCCGAAAACGCGAGGCTCCGCGCGGCGGCGGCCGCCGCGCTGCGTCGCGAGGAAACGGCGGAAGGCGATGTCGCCTTGCTCGAGGAAAAACTGCTCTATCTGCGCAGACGTTCTCTCCATTGGTATTTGAGCGTAATCGGTCGATTGCTGCGCATCGGCGCCAAGCGCTCGTAGCGCCCCCGACCGCGACGACGATTGCGGCAATGGCCGACGAAAACACGAGGCTAAGAAACTATATTTCGACTGTCCTCGGACAGGAGAATAAGGAGCTTTTCGCAAAAGCGCCCGTGGGTCGGTTTGGCGGCGTCAATGCCGCCGGGAGCTTCCTCGCGCAGAGGTTCATGGAGTTCTACTGGACGCTGACGAGACTCGTCGGCCTCGGCCATTTCCATGACGGTGTCTGGACTTTCGCCATGTGGAGCCGCGCGCTGCGAAAGTTTCTGGCCGCGCACCCCATGGGCGCGGATGCGCCGGCGCCCGGACGGCGTGTTTTCATCGACGTGTCCCAACTCCTGCGCGCCGAAAGAATAACCGGCATTCAGCGCGTTTGCTTCGAAATCTGCCGTTCGGCGAGGCGACGAGGCGGCGTTCCCGTCTTCGTGCACGACAGCCGCGCCTGGGCCATTCTCGAAAAGGGCGCGCCGCGGCCGGTCGAAATCTCGCCGGGCGACAAATTGATCCTCGCCGGCGCCTGGTGGGCCGCGCCGGCGCAAACGGCGGCCGTCATCGAGGAATTTTCGCGCAAGGGCGGCTCGACCGTCACCGTCCTGTTCGATCTCTTTCCGCTGCTCTATTATGAAATCTGCGCCAATGTGGACGAATTCGTCGCCTGGTTCGGCAAGATCGTTCTCGCCTCCGACGCCGTGGTGTGCATCTCTCGCAGCGTCGCCGACGAATTGATCGAGATGATGTCGCGGGAGCGCCGTCCCTTCAATCCTGAGCTGCGGCTTGGTTGGCGGGGATTGGGCGCCGATTTTTCCATTCGGGCGAACGAGCGGCCATCGCGACAGGCGCTTGCGATCCGCGAAGGAGGGACGCCGTTTTTCCTGAGCGTGAGCACGCTGGAGCCGCGCAAGGGCTACCCCATCGCGCTCGACGCTTTCGAAAAACTTTGGCGCGAGGGCGTCGACGTCCGTTATGTCGTCGTCGGGCGCGCGGGCTGGCTGACGACGGCGCTCAAGCGCCGCATTCTCTCGCATTCAGAATATGGCCGGCGGCTGTTTTGGCTCGACAACGCCGGCGACGCCGATTTGCAGGCGCTCTATCGCGCCGCCCATGGGCTGGTCTTCGCCAGCATCGCCGAAGGTTTTGGGCTCGCGCTCGCGGAAGCGGCGCATTACGGTCTGCCCGCCATCGTCAGCGACATTCCGGTGTTTCACGAGATCGCCGGCGACGCCGCGCGCTATTTCGATCTCGGCGACAGCGACATGCTGGCGATGCGTTTGCGCGAGGCGCTCGCCGCGCCCAAAACAGCGCCGAAAATTTCAATCGCGAGCTGGCGCGAGGCGACGGAATCGCTGCTGGCGATGGTCGAAAACGACGCCTATCAATATGGCGGGCTTGGCGAACGCCTCGCCGAGAAGGCGCAGGGATAGTCACTCGATCGGCGCGTCATAGCCTGGCGGATTTTTCTCCGCCTTGAATGTGAAGTGCCACCACTCGCGCGGATAATTTTCGAAACCGTGGCGGCGCATCAGCGCGACGAGCCGACGACGATGCGCGCGCGCCAGGCAAGACGCGGGGGCGCCGGTCCATGAGCGCTTGTCGAAGAAATCAAACGGCGCGCCGAAGTCCCAGCTCCTGACGCCGATATCAACGGCGAGGCCGGTCGAATGGGTGGATTGCTCCGCGATATAGCCCTCGACGAACAAAGCGCGCTTTTCGACCTTGGGATAATAGGCGAGCTTCGTCGTTTCGTCGGGGTTCTTCGACCATTCGACGAAGGCCGCGACCGCGCGTCTTGGCCGATAGCAGTCATAGACCACGAGATCGAAGCCCTTGCGATGCGCCTCCGCCTGCGCCCGCGCCAAAGCGCGCGCGGCCTCCGCCCGCAGCCAGCATCGCGCGGCGCCATAGCCGGGCACGGGATGGCCGGTGAAATTATCGGCGCCGGCGTAGCGCATGTCCTGAACGACGCCCGGCGCGACATCCGCAAGCCGCGCGAAGCCCGGCGGCGGGCCGCCCGCCAGCGCGGGAGAGCCGATGAGGAGAAGCGCGGCGCAGCGGGAGACGAGGGAGACTGACATGGGTTTTTCCGTTGCGGCGCGATCCTAAACCCGCCTCCCTCTCGCCGCGAGGGAGAATCGCGGAGCGAACCCAGCCCCGGCCGCAGCGGCTTTCGCCGCAGCTTTGACAACCAATAATTAACCAGGTTTTGAAATTAATTTATTCGATAAAACATAAATACAGGAACGGATTATATGTCAAAACTCATTCATTATACGATGATTAGCGGAATCATCGCTGTTTGCGCCTCCCCGGCGAACGCCGCCACTCTCTACAACACCCCTTCCTACAGCCCCCCTTCGACCGCGCCATTCGGCGAAGCGCTGCGACCGACAATTACCCCCGTCTCGGACCTCGCGCCGCCGACATGGAGCGGCTTTTACATTGGCGCAAATGCTGGCGGAGCCTGGGCCTCGTCGGATGTCGCCAATATCGCCGCGATTCCGACCCGATTTCCTACCGATCCGTCAATCCTCCAAATTGGAAGCGGCGCCCTGTCGTCGACTGTAGGCGGGTTCATCGGCGGCGTTCAGGGCGGCTATAATTTTCAGTTTCCAAACGGTTTGGTGGCCGGCGTCGAAGTTGATTTTCAGGGCGTGACAGGCAAAAGCGCCGGCAATCAGAGCCTCGCCCTGCCCGACGCCTATCTGCCTGGCGTCACTGAAATTGGTTCGCTGACCGCCGCAAAGCAGCTCGATAATCTCGGCACGGTCCGCGGGCGTCTTGGCTATGCGGTCACGCCCGGCGTCCTGGCCTATGGCACAGCTGGACTTGCTTATGGCCACGCCAGTTTCAGCACGACGAGTTCGGGCGTCGCATATGTCCCGGGCCTTGCGATCCTTGCGGGCGCATTCAGCGGCGCCAGCTATTCGGATACGCGCACGGGTTGGACCGCGGGCGCGGGTTTCGAATGGATGACCTTTCCTAACTGGAGCGTCAAGGCGGAATATCTCTATTATGATCTCGGCTCGGTCACCAAGATCATGCCCTATTACAACACGCTGACCGGGTTCAACACGCCGGGAGTGGCTCAGTCGACAGCACATTTCGCCGGTAGCGTCGCCCGTTTTGGCGTGAGTTACCACTTCAACAATGCGCTCGTCGCCGCCCCTCCTCTAATGGCGAAATATTAAGAGGCGCGATCTCGGCTCCCTTCCACCGGCCGCCACCGGAAGTCCTCCCATTCGCAACGAACTCGCCATCTCGGACTCAGCGCCCCAGCGTGGCGTCCGAGGCGCCGCTGTTCCTCAATGGCGGGTCCGCCTGATCCTATACGCATCCACTCCGACGCCTCGACGCCTGAAGGCAGGTGGGATCGAAGCTGACGACGGCGTTCAATCAGATTTCATCGAAGCTGGTCTGATAATCGCCGCCAGGCCGCTCACCCCTTGGGCTTGGCGGCGCCGCCATGCGCGGCCGACCACGCCACCGGATCGGCGATGAATTTCTCCACCTCGTTCAGCGCCTCCGCCGGAAAATATTGGTGGGCGCGCGCGACCGCCAGCACGTCGCGCCAGGTGGCGAGATAATGCAACTCGACCCCCATCGCGCGCAAGTCCTCGAGCGCGCCCTTAAAAATGTCGTAGAAGAAAAACACGAAGACGTGATCGCAGCTTTGCCCGGCTTCGCGCAAGGCGGCTACGAAATCCTTCTTCGAGCCGCCGTCGGTGGCGAGATCCTCAACCAAGAGCGCCCGGCCCTGGTCGTGCAGATCGCCCTCGATACGGGCGTTGCGGCCAAAGCCCTTGGGCTTTTTGCGCACATATTGCATCGGCAGCATCATCGCGTCGGCGATCCAGGCGGCGTAGGGAATGCCCGCCGTCTCCCCGCCGGCCACGACGTCGAACGACTCATAGCCGACATTGCGCTCGATCGAGGCGACCGCGAAATCGACCAGACGCCGGCGCAGGCGCGGATAGGAAATGATCTTGCGCATGTCGATATAAACCGGCGAGGCCCAGCCCGCCGTGGTGATGAAGGGTTTTTCGACATTGACCAGCACCGCCCGCACTTCGATCAGGGCCTTGGCGGTCTCGACGGCGGCGAGTTGGCGATCTGCATTCGCGGACATGGGACGGCGTCCTTTAAGGGGAATTTCGTGGCTGCTGTCTATAAGCTTTTCGCCCAAAGGTGAAACCCTCGGCGACGATCGTTAACCTCCTTCATGAAAAAACCCCGATATCCCAGATGGATCGAGAGAGCCTCGGCCCCTCGCCGAAACATTTCGTTTACGTTTAGCAAGCAGCGTGGAGTTACGGCCGCGACAATTGTCCCCCCAACGGCGGTTTGATTTTGAATTGATCCAGCCGCGCAACAAAACGAGACTTCGATGCCAAAGCTCAGGTCAATTAGCCTTGCGCTCATCGTCGGTCTGTCGCTTGCCTTCGCGCATGGCGTCCGCGCCAGGCCTATTGTCGTCGTCGACAAGGCGGCGAGCGGGACGGCCGACCTCGTGGGCGCGCCGGCGCCCGAAAACGGCGAAACCGATAGCATTCGGCGCGAAGCCGGGATGGCGACGATGGTCGCCTCCATCCTCTTCACGGCGAGACGCTGCTGCCGCGTCGCTCTGTCGAAACCCGACACGGACAAAGATCCACCCAAGGTGAAGCCCCGCGTCGCGCTTTAGGCTTCACGCGAAAACATGGCACAGCGCGTTCACCGCGCAGAAGCCCGCGGCGAAGAGGCCGAGCAACGGCGCAAGCGACGCTACTCCCCGGGACGGCTTCTCTTCCAGGCGGACGCGGCGCAATTGGTTCAACGTCATATGTCCCCGCTTCGCGCGCGAGAGGATGTGATCGACGTTGCGATCGAGACGAAGGTCGAACTGGCCCATGGCGGGCCCTCCTGCGTTTCTTATCCGGCGCATTGTTCGCCGGAAAGGCCAAAGTTAAAAGAAGGGCGATTGGAAAAGCTTTAAACAGACCGCATAATCGGGGTAAATTGGACGGGTTTCCGCACCCCGCCAAGGGCGACGGGACACTGGCCTCCAATGCCCGCAAGTGGATCGCGGCGCGAGCCATCGGTAAAAATTCAATTTCCAGGCAGGGCCGCCTCCAACAAAGTCAATGTTGTTCCCGGTCGCAAGAACCACGACCGCCCGGCCGGAAAACCGGGAGCGAGCGAAGTTTTCGACCCAACATCGTCTCCGACGCCATTGGTGACGTCCATGAAATCATATACTAAATACACATTCCGTTCGGCCGGCCCGCGCTGTCCAGAGCCTACCCTTCCGCATTTCTGGAACAAAATCCGAAAAAGTTGATAGACTTTTTCGATTGGATTTTGCTCCGGCTTTCTGAATCTGGAGCGGTAAAGGGCGCCGTCTTTGCAAGCCGAAGGCGTGGCGGGAGGCAATCCGTAAGTCCCGCCAGCCCCCTCTCCGTCATTGCGAGCGCAGCGACGCAATCCAGTGCCGCGCCAGCCCCCCCTGGACTGCCACGCCTTCGGCTCGCAATGACGGCGTTGCTCAGCCTGCCGGATTGCTTCGGCACTTCGTTCCTCGCAATGACGAACCCGCCGCCAGACTCCTTTATGACGCAGCAGAATCTGGCGCGATTTCTTATCGACCGGACGATGCCGTCTGGTCGGAAAGCGCTCCAGAGAGCAAGGGCGGCGTCCCGCCTACTGGGCGGGCGAGCCGGCGGAGACCGTCGCCAATAGGCCCGTTCCCGGCCCCATTGCCGAAGCCTATATCGCCGACGGCTTTATCGACGCCTTGGTTATTCGGCTGAAGCAGGTATAACGACGGGGCGGATTGTCGCTCCGACGCGTCGCGCGGCGTCATGACTAAAACTTTCTAAAAAAACTCGCACTATGTCGCCGTTGTTTCATGCTATCGTCGCGCCGATTCACCTCTTCGGAATGATCCACGAATGATTTCTCTCCCCCGACGCGGCCCGATCGCCGCCGCCGCTGTTTTCGCCGCACTCCTCGCCGGTTGCGCCAGCACCAAGCCAATACCCCCTGCCAATTCGCTCGCGCTGGTCACGCCGCCCGCGCCGCACGATCCAGCGCCGCCGCGCGATTCGGTCGCCTCCGCGGCTGTTTCCGGCGCAGGCGCCAGCGCCGGCGACTTCAAATCCATGTATGGCGAAGTCAAGGACGGCCAATTCAGTGTTCCGGCGGTGAAAACAGGGCAGGTCAACCCGGCTTTCCTGCGCAAGACCGTGACCTATGTCACCACGGAGGCGCCAGGCTCCATCGTGATCGACCCCGCGAACCACTACCTCTACCATATCGAGGAGGGCGGCAAGGCGACCCGCTACGGCGTCGGCGTTGGGCGCGAGGGTTTTGTTTGGTCCGGCGAGGCGTCCATCAAAAGCAAGCAGGAATGGCCGGACTGGTATCCGCCGAAAGAAATGATCCAACGCAGACCCGACCTCAAGAGCGCCGTGGTGCCATTGCAAAGCGGAGTCGGGATGCACGGCGGCCCCTCCAATCCCCTCGGCGCGCGCGCCATGTATTTGTGGCAGGGCGACAAGGACACGCTGTTCCGCATCCACGGCACCAACGAGCCGTCCAGCATCGGTCACAGCGAGTCCTCCGGCTGCATCCGCATGATCAATCAGGATGTGATGGACCTTTACGAAAAGACGCCCATCGGCGCCCGCGTCGTGGTGCTCGGCTCGCGCGGCGCCCAGCCGCTGATGGCGTCGGCGTCGCGGGGCAACTGAGCACAGACGGCCACTCGCTTCGCTTCACCCAGAGGGCGGCGTCGAGCGGCTTTCGCCATTGTCGATGCGCCTGAGCGGATGGAACGCGTCCTCGGGCGGATTGGCCCCAAACGCAAGGTCCGCACGCTCCACCACGTCATAAACGACTCTGACGGCGGGTTCGTCATTGCGAGGAACGAAGTGACGAAGCAATCCAGCGGCGGCGGGGCGGAGGCTGGATCGTTTCGAGCATGACGAGGCGAAAGGGCCTGGCGGGACTTAAGGATTGCTTCGCTCCGCTCGCAAAGACGGAGGCTGCAATGACGGAGAGGGGACTGGCGGGACTTAAGGATTGCTTCCCGCCACGTCTTCGGCTCGCGGTCGCAATGCCGCTCCCCCATGCCGCT
The DNA here is from genome assembly GCA_002862095.1 of Methylocystis sp. KS32. Taxonomy (GTDB): domain Bacteria; phylum Pseudomonadota; class Alphaproteobacteria; order Rhizobiales; family Beijerinckiaceae; genus Methylocystis. Next base: position 703,483 of record PHSQ01000002.1, read on the forward strand.
CCGGGTTCCGCGTCGCGACTCGGCGGAGCCAAGGGGGCCGATGAAATTTCCACGCAGTTGGAGCATTTTTAAATTCCCTCGCCGCCGGAAAGGCCAAAGCGGGGCATGGCGGGCGGCGATTGTGGAGCGGATCGAACCCAATCTGGCCATTGCCGTTCAAGCGAAGACGAAGAACAATGGCTCTCGCAACGGAACGCGAGGCGGAAAATGACTCTCATACGCAATGTCGCGGGCACGGCTTTCGTCGTCGCCGAATATCGCGCCGAGGAAAATTTCAAGGAAAAGCCGCTCTATCTCGATCCCATCGTGCATGTGTTTCTCGACGAGGAAACCAAGCGCGCGGCGGACGAAATTTTTGCCTCCTTCCCGCCGGTGAAAATAAATGTGTGGCTCCGAACGCGCTATCTGGACGAGAGGCTCGACGCCCAATTGCGCGGCGGTTTTCGTCAGGTCGCGATACTCGGCGCCGGGTTGGACACGCGGGCGCAACGAAAAGCGTCGCCGGGCGTTTCTTACTTCGAGATCGACGACGGCGCGACGCTCGCATTCAAACAGGCGCGGCTCGAAGCGAGCGGGATCGCACCCGGCGTCGCTTATATCGCCGGCGATTACGTCGCCGACGATCTCGCCGCGCTTTTGCGCAAGGCCGGTTTTGACTTCACGCTGCCGACGCATTTCATCTGGGAAGGCAACACAATGTATCTCGACGCCGATGCGGTCGTCCAAGTGCTCGACGGCATTGCGCGAAATCTGCCGCGCTTTTCCATCTCCTTCGATTATCTCGCGCCCGAGGTGATCGAAAATGGAACCGGCGATGCCGAGATAACCGCCGTCGTCGAAAGATTCGCGGCCATGGGCGCGCCCTGGACTTACGGAATCGACGGCGTCGCCGACCTCGCCGCGCGCATCGGCGCGCGCCTCGCGGATCACGTCACTATCGCTGATCTTCACCGGCTCTATTGGCCAGGAAAGACGCCGCTGTCCCGCTTGTTCGATTATTATTCGATCTGCACGCTTGAGGCGGGCTGAGGCGCGCCGCAGCGGTCGATTGCGCCGAGTCCGTGAAAAGAAAAGACTTTTTTTTGCAATCGCATGGAATTCGCAGCGCATTCGTGTATCGCGCGAAAGCTTTTTTTCGCGACGCCGCCAACGATGTTCGGCATGTTAAGATTTCAGTGATGGATTTACGCTTCAAAATGGCTTGTCGACATAATGATCTTGCGAGCAAAGTCTTGTCATGCCCTCACAGCCTCGCGTTCTACTAAAGCAAGATGGCGAAACGGTTTTGAACAGCGTCAAGGTGAATCTCGAGGGGCGCTTCATGTCGCCTTCCAGAGCGGAGCATCCCTGTTCGATCGTCGAAATGTCCATCGGAGAGATAGCGATTTCGTCGGCGGAAAAGCCGGCGCCGGGGGACCACGTGATCGTTTACGTCGCCGAACTCGGCCGGTTCGAGGGCGTCGTGGCGCGACACGATCCGGCGGGTTTCGCGCTATGCATGACCCTCACCGCCCAGAAACAGCGAAAGCTGGCCGAACAACTCGTCTGGTTCGCCAATCGCGACGCACTGCAACTCGATGAACACCGCCGTCACAAGCGCATCGCGCCGCTCGTGCGACTGACCTCCGTGCGTCTCGCCAATGGCGCGGAGCATGTCGCGAAAATCAACGATATTTCACGGTCTGGCGTGAGCGTCGAAATTAGCGTTTCGCTGCTTGGCGTGAGGTTGCTTGTCGGCAGCCGGGTTTTCATGGATTCCAAAGCGGCGACGGTGCTTCGCGTCTATAAGGACGGCTTTGTGGCCGAGTTCGAGGAGTCCTTCGACCTCGCCGAGATCGACGAAGCATTTGGATCTGAGGAATTTCCGGGCGCCGCCGCCCGACGCTAGAGCGCTTATCGACCAGACGGAATCGTCTGATCGATTAAGACATCGCGCCAGTCCCCTCTCCGTCATTGCGAGCCGAAGGCGAAGCAATCCAGGGGGACTGGCCCGGCACTGGATCGCTTCGCTACGCTCGCAATGACGGAGGGGGAACTAGCGGGACTTAAGGATCGCCTCCCGCCGCGCCTTTGGCTCGCAATGAACGGCCGCAATCCAGGGGTATCGCGCGACATATGTGGATGAGATTCTTCGGTCGCGGTGACGAGATGATTGTCGCGGAGCGACAACAAGGCAAGCGGATTTTTAGTGACGTTCGTTTTGATTGACGCGGAGCGACAATCAGGATGATGTTTTGATTGTCGCGCGCGCCGAAGGCCGGCCCGGACCAGCGGTTTTTTTGAGCGCGGCTTTCCGTCGATAGCTGTCGACATTCATCTCGAAGATCGTCGCGTGATGGACGAGCCTGTCGATGGCGGCGAGCGTCATGGCTTGGTCTGGAAAGATTTTGCCCCACTCGCCGAACGGCTGATTTGCCGTGATGAGCAGTGATCGCCTTTCGTAGCGGGCGCTGATCAGCTCGAAGAGGACGCTTGTTTCGGCCTGATCCTTGGCGACATAGGCGATGTCGTCGAGGATGAGGAGGTGATATTTGTCGAGCTTGTCGATTGCGGCTTCGAGGGCGAGATCGCGCCGCGCGACTTGCAGCTTCTGGACGAGGTCCGTCGTTCTGGCGAAGAGAACGCGCCAGCCGTTTTCGATGAGCGCCAGGCCGAGCGCCGCCGCCAAGTGCGACTTTCCGACCCCGGGCGGACCAAAAAACAGCAGATTGGCGCCCTTCTCGAGCCAGGCGTCGCCGGCGGCGAGCGCCTTGACTTGCGCCTTCGAGATCATCGGCACCGTGTCGAAGTCGAAGACGTCGAGCGTTTTTCCGGGCGGCAGGCGCGCCTCGGCGAGATGCCGGGCGAAGCGGCGCTGACCTCTGTCGGCGAGCTCCTGCTCGGCGAGCGCCGCAAGAAAGCGCGCGGCCGGCCAGCCTTCCTTGTCGGCCGTGGCGGCGAGCGCGCTCCAGACGAGCTTGATGCCGGAAAGGCGCAGCTCGGCGAGAAGAAGATCGACGCGGGCGGCGTCGACTTTGTCGTTCGCCTTCATGTCGCCGCTCCTTCGAGAGAGGCGAGCGCGTCGTAAACGGCGAGCTCCGGCAGCGCGACAATCACATTGGGCGCAGCTTGGGTTTTCGGCGCGAAGCGCTCGGTCAGCGCGGCAAGGTCCGGCGGAAGGCTGGCGTCGAGCGCTTCCTCTATCGCCGCGGCGAGTTCGGCTTCGCAGGCGCGCTCGTGCGCGAGGGCGAGCAGGCCGACCATGGTTTTGCAGGCTACTTTTTCTCCGGCTCCGGCGAGCAGCGCGTCGAAGGCTTTGGCGTATGCGCGCCGTGGAAAGAGCTGGTCGCGATAGACGAGGTTCAGGAGCGCCATGGGCTTGCGGCGCAGAGAATGAATGACGTGCCGATAATCGACGACATGCCCGTGTTTGCCGTTGGGACCGGGCCTGCCGCGCGGCCGGTCGAACAGATGCGTCGATCCCTGAAAGATTTCGAGCCGATCATCGTAGAGGCGCACGAGAAGCTTGTGGCCGATCAAGCGCGACGGCACGGTGTAGAAGACCTTGCGCAGGGTGAAGGCGCTCGACGAGGTGACCCTGACCCGCTCTTCCTCGAAGTCGGAGGTTTTGCGTGGCGGCAGCTCCTTCAGGTCGGCGCGTTCGAGATCAATGCGTGCGGCGTTTCGGGCGTTACGCCGGCTGACGAGCTCGTCGACGAACTTTCGCCAGGCGGAAATTGCGGTGACACGCCCGTATTTTCCCTTTAAATAGCCGATACAACTCATAATCGCCCGCCTCGAAAAACACGGGTGCGCGACGATTGCCACGCTGGGTGACATGGTGCGGAAGGCCGGGGACAACGATACGAGCGATGCGGGTCATATATTCTCGGCAGCATCGAACAGATATAAGGTAAATACGGGCGTGTCACCGTATTGCCATGTATGGATGCCCCCGTTCGCGCAAGAAGTTTTTTGAGCGGCTCGACCACGTGATCGGGTGCGGTCATGTATCAGGCCTTTTGATGCGGCCCGATATGGCCGCTGGCCGGTATGGAGATACGCGGACCAGGCGCAAATCATTCGAACGAGCTTTGAACTCTATGGCATTAATTGCGTTTCCGGGTCCGGATCTGACCGATCATTTGACCTTACCGTTCGTCGACCTCGTCACACGCCTGACGTTCCCAAGCCACGGCGTCCGATCATCGATCAGGACGCCGCAACCACAGGAATTCGGAAATCTTCTCCCTTCGCCAGCATGGCCCAGACTGAGCGCGCCATTTTGTTGGCGAGCGCAATCGCCACCAGCATCTTTGGTTTGCGCGCCAACATGCGCTGTAGCCAGCTTCCCTCCGGCGCACCCTTCCGCGATGCCGAGCGAACGACGGCCATCGCGCCGATGATCAGCAGGCGACGAATGTCGCGCTGGCCCATCTTCGAGATTTTCCCAAGAACCTGTTTGCCTCCGGTCGAATGTTGCCGGGGGACAAGCCCGAGCCAGGCGGCGAAATCGCGACCTCGTTTGAAGACATCCATCGGCGGCGCGAAGGTTGCGATCGCCAGGGCCGTGATTGGGCCGACGCCCGGCATCGTCCGCAGACGCCGTGTCGTTTCTCCGCATGCGGCTTGGTGAACCGTCACCTTCTCAAGTTCGGAGATCCTTTTCGACAGCCCTTCGATCTGATCAAGGAAGACACGCGCCAGTTCCACGACGAGAAGCGGAAGCGATGTCGGTTGATCCTCGACCGCCTCTTTAAGAACTTTCACATTCGCCGGTCCCTGCGCGGCGACGACGCCGTGCTCCGACAAATGACCGCGGAGCGCGTTAGTCAGTTGCGTGCGCTGCCGGACCAAAAGATCTCGCGTCCGGAAAAGCATGGCGCGCGCCTGCTGTTCCTCGGTCTTGACCGCAACAAAGCGCATCGTCGGCCGGCTCGCCGCCTCGGCAATCGCTTCCGAATCAGCCGCGTCGTTCTTTTGGCGCTTGACGAAGGGCTTGACGTATATTGGTGGGATCAATCGAACCTCGTGGCCGAGGTCGCGGATGGCTCGCCCCCAGTGGCGCGCGCTCCCGCAGGCCTCCATGGCGACGATGCAGCGCGGCTGCTCGGCAAAGAAACCCAGAACTTTTTCTCGGGAAAGCTTCTTGCGGAACGCCACGCAGCCGTCGGCGAGGGCGCCATGCGCCTGGAAGGACCGCTTTGCAAGATCAAGACCGATGATGCTAACCTTTTCCATGGATGCTCTCTCCGTTCGTGGGATGGGAAAACATCACCACTTTGGCACATCGCGATGCCGTCAGGAGGGGGCATCCACTCCATCATTCGACATCGACAGGGCCAAAAAAGCTGTCGAGATCGACGCCGGCCGCCGGCTCGCTTCCGACAACCAGGGGTTGATCACCCGACGGGTGAGCGGACAAAGCAGAGGAATCGCGCCTCATGCCCCCCCCCAGAATGAAGGACTCCGCGCCATCCGCAAAATCTCAACTGCGGTTTTTGGGATGAGCAAGATCAATTTCCACGCGGTCGCTGAACCGCAATTGCCGCGCCAATCCCGAATGAGCCGGAAATCTCTCCATCAGCGCTTCGACATGCGCCCGTTCGATTTGAATGTTCATCGCCGCATCCGTCGTTCGTCAGGGTAAGGAGGCAAAGTGAGAATGCGCGGGTCTTCGACGGCCGCGCCGACCGTGAAGTGGTAGACATCCTGAAACGTCCTGCTTCCGGCGGTCAGGCCAAGCAAGGCGTGAACCTCGTCGTCGAAAAAGCAGCCGATTCCTGTCCCCGAGAATCCATGCGCGGTAGCGCCGAGATAGAGCGCCTGCCCAATCAAGCCCGCCTCCCAATGCAAGCGACGGTAGCCGAAGCCTCCGTCGGCGCTCAAAGTCCGCTCGAAGTCGGCGATCATGGCGAGACTGAAACAACCTTTTCCGCCGATAGGCTGAAGGCATGAAAGCCGCGTCGCTTCGCGCTCGACGCTTCCCGACTTCAATCGAACCAGGGGAAAACCGCCAAAATCGATCGGCGTCGGCTTGTTGGCCGAGGAGCAGACGGACAGCAAATGATCCGCGACAGCCGCATCGCGAGGAAAAAGATAAAGCCCAGGATCGAGCCCTTCCACGCGATGCACGAATAAGACGAGCGTGATTGCGGGCGCCCAAGGAAACGCCGCAAGCATCGGCTCCACGCCCGGTGTTGTCGCCGCGAGCATCGCGCAGACTGCTTCCTTGGGAAGGATCGAGGTACCGTCGAAACGTTGCGCGCTTCTTCTAGCGCGAACGACCTCCGCAATGGGACGACGACACGCGCCCGATGGCGTCGAAGCCTTGGCCGAAACCTTGCTTGCTAATCCCGCGCCGACGGCTTTGCGGCAGAGCCGGAACGCCAGATCGACGAGCGGCCAGCCGTCGTGATCCTCGCTCAACTGGTTCGCCGCGCCATGCCAAACCCTGGGGCTGGCGGCCAGAGACGCGACATCGGGAAGATCGCCCGACCTGGCGGAGCCAGCCTCCACCCATGCGAGAAGCTCGGGATATTCCGGTTCGCGGCGATGGCAAGCGTCGGCGCGCTCAAGACCCAGTAGCGCGCTTATTTCATCGTCGGAGGGCGCGGCGAGAACGTGCAGCCTCCAGCCGAGCGCAGCCGCCGACTGCGCCGCCGCGCCAATGGCGTGCCCGGCGTCGAGCTGACAATAGCGAAAGGCGCGTTCGCCATATTTCCAGGCCTCGCGCCAGGGGATCGAACTCAAGCCGAGAAGAAAGCCGTTCGATGGAAAGGCCACGGAGTCGGTGAAAGTCGCGCGCAGTTCCAGCGCATGTTCCAGCGGCGCGTAATGGAAAATGCCGGCGCTATCCGAAATTCCCCGCGTTGCGCCGAGAACAACCCAGCCTTCGGTCGGATGCAAATTGCCGCTCGAAGGATTGTTTCGCAATGCCCATGTCGAGCCTTCCGCGCTCTTCCAGGCGCTCAGCCCGAACGCGAGTTCGAGAAACAGCCCCAGCGACGCGCGATCGATTTTTTTGGAACTGGATGCAGGCCCGGGAAATGGCGGTCCTTGGGCGCCATCCAAAAGCGGCAGATCAAGGCTCGAGCTCCCCTCGAAGCGACTGTATGGCGATGGCTGTGAACTCCAATCCAGAAATGCCGGACCCAGGGCGTAGCGGTTCGGAGCATGTTTGGTGCGTTCATGATAGCCGCCCATCTCCGAGGGCAATCCATCGCTTTCACGAATGCTCATTGGCGCAAAGCTTTCACCGATAACCCTCCTCAGCCAGGACCTGACGAACCGCCGGTCGGGTTCGCATCAACTGATAATGCGCCAGACAGTTTGGAGGCAGTTGCACTCCCGTCTTGTCCGCCCAGAATTCGACGTAAAACAAGGCGGGATCTGCGATGGAGAATTCTCCCGCCACATAGCTGCTTGGCGGAATGCGATGGTTCAACTGCGCGAACGCCTCCACGACAATTTCGCGGCCTTCCTTTTTGATCGCCTCAGCGGCGCGCCGCTTCGAAACATATCGTTCCGGCGTGAACACGCGGCGAAAGCCTTCGCCATGAATATGGCGGGTGCAATATTCAAGCGTCTCGAACGCCTTTGACGCCGCTTCCGGATCCGCCGGCAACAATTTTCGTCGGGGATAGGCCTCGGCGAGCCATGTCGCGATTGAGACGAAATCTGTCAGAGCGGAACCGTCGTCACGAACCAGTGTCGGTATTGTTCCATTGGGGTTGATGGCGAGATACTGAGGTTCGAGATGCTCTCCCTTCGGCAAATTCACGATATAGGCCTCGAAAATCAGGCCGATCTCCTCAAGCAGGATGTGAATGCCCGTCGAGCACGACCCCGGAGCCATGTAGAATTTCATCCGCCTCCCCCTCGCCCCGTCATGAAGCAAGGCGTTAATGGCAATTGGGGCGCCAGCGGTCAGTGTTTGGATCGGCCAGGTCATGGCGCCGGCAGCTCAAATTTCGACCGAGGTTTTTTTTATGTTTTCTCCAGCGATCTTGGTGGAAACGTCGATTTATGAGTTCATGCAGCAGTTTTTTTGCAGTGCACAGGAATGCATATGAAATATATTCTCGTCTGTTGCAAATATGTAACAACCTACTTTTTTGCTCCAATGGAAAATTATAACTACCTATGAAACAATATAAATTTTAAAGCCCATAAGCGTTGGGCAATTTTTTGGCGCCACATCACATTTGATCCATATCAAAGACAGAGAAAATCGGCTCCATCTCGCCTTTTTTTAATCACACCGTGTCGCTAGAGCAAAATCCGAAAAAGTTGATAGACTTTTTCTATCTGATTTTGCTCCAGCTTTTTCAATCTGGAGCGATTTCTTAATCGACCAGACGATTCCGTCTGGTCGGAAAGCGCTCTAGCGGAATTAGTGCATCGGCAATCAGAACGAATGCATACCGCCTCATGCGCCTTGCGCTTACTCGGAGACGCAGCTTGAAAAAAACGATTGCCACTGTTGCCGCTTTACTGGTGTCCACCTATTCCGCCCAGTCGGAAAACTGGACCGGCAAAGCTTCTTATTACAGACTTAAAGGGCGAACTGCCAGCGGCAGCAATGTCGGCGGTCTCACCGCCGCCCATCGCTATCTTCCCTTCGGATCGAAAGCCCGCGTCACCAACCTGAAAAACAACCGGTCGGTCGTCGTCACGATCAACGATCGCGGCCCTTTCACCGGCGGACGCATCATCGACGTTTCGACCGGAGCAGCCGACCAGCTTGGCTTCCGCTCGGCGGGCGTCGCCAAGGTAAGAGTCGAGGCGTTACGCTAACCGAGGTTCTCGCCGACGGCAGCAAACCCGCCAAACGCGCCGATCCATCGAGCGGCATCTCGCGCCTTTCAAAGCCCTTGCGTCGAAGCCGGCGCAAATATTTAATAATGCGTTGAAATGAAGAATAGGTTTGGCGGTCGGGGTTTAGGTAAATCTTAAATTGAGGCGGCTATAAAAGGTTATAACGTGTTCGAGTATGTGAGTAGCGATATGACAGAGACGTATCGTCCGCGCGCCAAATATGTCATCGGCCCCGATGGCAGTCCTTTGACCATCGCCGATCTACCTCCGGTCACCACGCGCCGGTGGGTCATACGGCGGAAGGCGGAGGTGGTCGCCGCGGTGCGCGGGGGACTTCTCTCTCTCGACGAAGCGTGCAGCCGCTATACACTCACCGTCGACGAATTTCTCAGCTGGCAGATGTCCATAGACCAGCATGGTCTCGCCGGTCTGCGCACGACGCGATTGCAACAATATCGCGCCTGACGTTGGAGGAATTGTCGTTCCGCGACAGCCGGCTCTCCGGAAGAGGGCCGGCTGTAGGCTATTCGTGCTCGTCGTTTCTGGCGGCGACGACACGCGCCTCCCGCAGAACCTGCGCCAGTCGCCCGCGTTCGAAGATCACCACCACGACGATGGCGAAGAACAGCGGAATAATGAGGTAAAAAAGGCGCCAAACCAACAGGGCCGCCAGCACTTTCACGCGGGCGACATCGGGCATCAGCTTAATGAAGAGCAACTCGAACACCCCCAGTCCGCCCGGAGCGTGAGAAACCAAAGCCGCGGAGAATGACAGGATGAACGCGCCAAGCACGACGAGATAGCCGGGATTGCCCTGTTCCGGCAGCGCGAAATAAATGATCGCGGAGGCGCCGATTAGCTCCAGGGGGGCGGCGAAGAGCTGCTGCTTCATCACGTCCGGCCGAGGATACAAAAGTTCGAAACGGCCAAGTCTCATCGGCTTGAAGTGCATTAACGAGCCGATGATGTATAAAGCGACGCCAGCGAGACAGGTCAGCCCGACCGCGCGTGCGGCATGAGGATGGGTGAAGACATCGGGCAGGAAACCTGAAAGCCGCTGCATCAACTCGGGATCGTAGGTCAGCAGCAAACCGCCAAGAAAGACATTGCCGAAACCAAAAGTGTAGGAGCACAGGACAACCAAAATGGCGACCTGCGCAGCCGTCAGGCCCTTGGTGGAGTATGCGCGATAACGAACCATCGCGCCCGAGAACACGCTTGCGCCTATATTGTGCGACAATGCGTAAGTGGTGAACGAGCACAATGAAACGAAAACCCAGGAAATGTGCTTGACGCCAAGATGCAGCAGCGCGATCCGATCATACCAGGCAAGCGCCGCATAGGCGAGCAGCGAGCCCACACCGGCGAATATATAGTTGCGCAGCGACACCGACTTTAGCGCCGCCCACACTTCGGAGCCTACGGACTCCCCCCGAAACTCGTGGTAGAGCAGATAAAAGGAGCCAACGACCGCGACAAGACCCAGCAGGGGCCAAAGATATTCGAGTTTCTTTTTCATCCGGCCAACTGCGTTGAGGCGCCAACTCGCGAGCATCAGGCAAGTCGGCCATACATGCGCTTTCCCTCGCACAGCCCTGCCCGCCCCGCAAGCCCCTTGCGGAAATTGCACCGTCCACTAGGCTCGAATTACAACACTCTCGAGACAGCGCTTCATGGCGCGGCAGGAACTTTGGCATGAATATCGCGCGACGCATCAAAGGGTTGATTTTGTCTCCCAAGGAAGAGTGGGAAACAATCGAAGCCGAAGATAAGAGCATCGGCGCTCTCTATCGGGAATACGTAATTTACCTCGCATTGATCCCGCCTTTTGCAAGTTATCTCGGCGGTTACCTATTCGGTTTTCCAAGAGCCGCGGCGCATATTGGACAATATTCGCTCACGGGTGGTTTGGTGCGCGCTGCTTTTCAATATCTGCTCAGTCTTCCCATGCTCTACATGGTCGCATTCGTGCTTTCGATGATCGCCCCTCACTTTGACGGCAAGATGGACGACAAACGAGCGCTTACGCTCGCGGCCTATTCGTATACGCCGGCTTGGCTCGCCGCCATCTTCGGCCTCGTTCCAGGTTTGCGCTGGGTCGATATCTTGGGCTTTTATGGCCTTTATATTTTTTATTATGGCCTGCCCCGCATGATGAAGTGCCCGAAAGACCATGCGGATATTATGTCGTTAATTGTTTTGGTGCTTTCCGTGGCGACCAGCGCCCTTCACGCCTGGATCGTGCGCCTTGCCGTGCCGTGGACGGCGTTTCCCGGTTAGAGCGCTTTCCGCCCAAACGGAATGGCCTCCTCGATAAGAAATCGCCCCGGATTCAAAAAGTTGGAGCAAAATCTAATCGAAAAAGTCTATCAACTTTTTCGGATTTTGCTCTAAGACGTGTCCTTGCCCCAGCGGCTTGCGGCGGCGTCGTCGCTGGCCTTCGCCTCGACCCAACCTCCCGCGGCGCCGTCGGATCGATGCTCTTTTTTCCAGAAGGGCGCCCTCGTTTTCAAAAAATCCATCAAAAATTCCGACGCCTGGAAAGCTTCCCCGCGATGCCGCGCCGCGGCGACGACGAGAACGATTTTTTCTCCCGGCCCAATCAGGCCATAGCGGTGGATGACCGTTAGTCCCAATAAGGGCCAGCGCGCGAGCGCCTCGCCGGCGACCGCGGCGATTTCCTGCTCGGCCATTCCCGGAAAGTGTTCGAGCTCCAAGGCGACGAGCGTTCCAGCTTCGTCGCGGCACAAGCCGGTGAATGTCACCACCGCGCCGATGTCTCGGCACCCCTCGATCAGCAACGCCTCTTCGCGATACGCGTCGAATGGCTCGTTCGTCACGCGCACATTGGGCGCGATCATTGCTCATCCCCCCGTCATGGGCGGAAAGAAAGCGATCTCTCGCGCGGATGCGATGGGAGCGTCCCGACGCGCATGGTTCTTATCGATCGCCGCCCGAATCGCCGTTCTGTTGGCGAAAGCCTCCGCATAGCCCTCGCCGCGCGACGCCAGCCAGTCGATGAGCTGCGCGACGTTGGCGACGCTCTTGGGCGGATCGATCTCTTCTTCCGTGATCCCAACCCTTTCGCGCACCGAAGCGAAATATAAGGCTCGCATCACTCATCTTCCCCGAAATGCGGCCAGCCGGCCACAAGATAATCGCCGGCCGTGTAAAGGGTCAGCACCGCGGCGATCCACAAGAGCACGGCCCCGATCGCCACCGTTCCGGGCAAAACCACCTCTCCCGCGGGTCCGGCGATAAAGAAACCCAGAGCGAACATTTGCACGGTCGTCTTCCATTTCGCGACCGCGCTCACCGGCAGAGGCACTTTGAGATCGGCTAGATATTCGCGCAATCCAGAGACGAGAATCTCGCGGCACAAAATAATGATCGCGGCCCAAATGGTCCAACCCGTCAGGGTCTGGTTGGCCGCCACCGCTAGAAGCGTGGTGGCGACAAGCAACTTGTCGGCGATGGGGTCGAGCATCTGCCCCAAGGGCGACTGCTGCTTCCATATCCGCGCCAGATATCCGTCAAAGAAATCGGTGATGCAGGCTATGGTGAAGACGGCCAGCGCCGCCCAGCGCATCCAGTGCTCCTGCGGCCATTGCAACAGTAAGGCGACAACGGGCACTGCAACCAGCCTGCCGTAAGTGAGCAGATTCGGTAGAGCAAGGGCGTGGCGCATGCGGCGCCGAGGGACAGCCGTTTCAGTCATAGAGTAAAGGGAATAGGTTCGTCCTTGGCTTTGTCAATAGAAGAAAGCCCTTTCCTGTTCTGTCCGCTCAAATCTTTCGGTTGGCGGGTCGCGAGCCTCCCCCCGCTTCGCGACCTATTTTTAGGCGAATTCTAGCCCCTGCAAGGGCCAAAAACAGCGCTTTCTCGCCTCATGCGCGCAAGACGCGGGGTTAATCCACCTCACCAGAATTTAAAGGCGGCAATCAACCCCTTCCGCGAGGCCTTGCGCTCAAGCTCTCTCAATTCTTCATAAGCTTGACGGGCGTTTGCGCGAAGCTCGAGCAGTTTTTCATCAGGAACGCTGAAATCGATCACCGCCTGTCGAACTTCGCGGCGAGCGGCGTCCAGTCGACTTTGCGCAAAAGTGATTATGGCGTTCGCGGTCATGGTTTCTCCCTGAATATAAAGGGCCTGGCGCTTGATCGGGCGGAATCCCGAAGCGCCAAGAAGGCCCTTGGGCTCCTCGCGCCTTGATGGCGCATGGAGAAAGCGGTGAAATGGCAGGAACCTCATAAACCAAATCGGCGAGCAAAGAAACGGTCCTTTGGCGCGGTCCTTTGGCGCGAGCCGCGACGACCTTCCGCGTCTCCAGGCGGCGAGGCCGAAGCGGTAAAGATAATCGGAAAGGCGATTATATCCAGCGTCGCGGGTTGAACGGCAACATGAGGTCGTAGATGAATGATAACATCGCCGGCGCCAGTGATAGATCTCGCGCCTGACGCAACTGAAGCGTCAATATAGTTTTGATATTTAGGCTTTTGACGCGACGGAATTTTGTTTCGCCGGCGCTCGGTCAAGGTTTGAAGAGGTAGTATTCGACTTCCCAAAATTGGAACTTAATCTGTCCGCGTCAAATACACATTTGCGAAAAGCAAGCTTATGTTTTGGAGGCCTCGGAGGGAATCGAACCCCCGTACAAGGATTTGCAGTCCTCTGCGTAGCCACTCCGCCACGAGGCCTTTCGCTGTTTCGATGCAGTCAACCGGAACAGCGCTGCGGCTATACAGGAGCCTAAGCCGGGGAGCAAGGCTGTCGCGAACGCAAAATCCAACAGGCGCGAAGATCGCCCTCGCCTCCCTCTTGCAGCAAGAACCATCACCGGGAAACCGACGACGAAAAAGCCAAAAATTCATCAGCGATCCGATTATGCTCCCCGAGGCTCGGGCCAACCGGCGATTTGACACAGGCGGCTCGCTTGACCATTTTCCCGCGCGGCCCCCACGGGGTTCGAAGCTTTGTGACAAAAGCCCCGAGGCTCCAGGCGGACTTGCAAGGATAAGTTGAAATGAACGTCGTCATCGTCGAATCGGCGGCCAAGGCTCAGACGATCAACAAGTACCTCGGGCGAGACTATAATGTGATCGCCTGCTACGGCCATGTCCGCGATCTTCCACCAAAGGATGGATCCGTCGACCCCGAAGACGACTTCGCGATGGTCTGGGAAATGGACGCGAAAGGGGCCAAGCGGGTCGCCGCCATCGCGGACGTGGTCAAGAAGGCCGACAAAGTGATTCTGGCCACCGACCCCGACCGCGAAGGCGAGGCCATCTCGTGGCACCTTCTCGACATATTGAACAAGAAGCGCGCTTTGAAGGACAAAGCCATCGAGCGCGTGGTGTTCAACGCCGTCACCAAGGACGCCATCAAGGAGGCGATGGCGCATCCTCGCCAAATCGATCAAGCTCTGGTCGACGCCTATCTGGCGCGCCGGGCGCTCGATTATCTGGTCGGCTTCACTTTGTCCCCCGTGTTGTGGAGAAAACTCCCTGGCGCGCGCTCCGCCGGCCGCGTCCAATCGGTCGCATTGCGCCTCGTGTGCGACCGCGAACTGGAAATCGAAAAATTCGTCGCCAAAGAATATTGGTCCCTTGTCGCCCATCTGCGGACCAAGGCGGGCGAACCCTTCATCGCGCGCCTTGTCGGCGCCGACGGCAAAAAAATCGCCCGTCTCGACATCGGTCGGGGCGACGAAGCGGCGGCGTTCAAGCAGGCGCTCGACGCGGCGAGTTTCACTGTCCGCTCGGTAGAGTCGAAACCGGTAAAGCGTCACCCCTATGCGCCCTTCACCACCTCGACCCTGCAGCAGGAAGCCTCGCGCAAGCTCGGCCTCGCCCCCGCGCAGACGATGCGCATCGCCCAACGCTTGTATGAAGGCGTCGACATCGGCGGGGAAACCGCCGGCCTCATAACCTACATGCGAACCGACGGCGTCGATATGGCTCCCGAAGCCATATCGAGCGTGCGCCGCGTAATCGCCAAGGAATATGGCGAGCGCTTCGTGCCCAACGCGCCGCGCAAATATTCGGCCAAGGCCAAAAACGCCCAGGAAGCCCATGAAGCGATCCGCCCCACCGACGCCGCGCGCCTGCCCAAGCAGGTCGCCAAACATCTCGAACCCGAGCAGGCCAAGCTTTACGAATTGATCTGGATTCGCACGATCGCCAGCCAGATGGAATCCGCCGAGTTGGAGCGCACGACGGTCGACATCGAAGCCAAGGCCGGATCGCGTATCCTCGACTTGCGCGCCACGGGACAGGTCACGCGATTTGCGGGCTTCCTCGAAGTGTATCAAGAGGGACGGGACGACGAAGCCGACGAGGACAGCGCGCGCCTCCCGCCGATGGCCGAAGGAGAACCGGCCTCCCGGGACAAGATCGACGCCACGCAGCACTTCACCGAGCCGCCGCCGCGATACACGGAGGCAACGCTCGTCAAGCGCATGGAGGAACTCGGGATCGGCCGCCCCTCGACCTACGCATCCACGCTCGCGGTGCTGCGCGAACGGGATTATGTCCGCCTCGACAAAAAGCGTCTCGTTCCGGAGGACAAGGGGCGGCTGGTGGTCGCCTTCCTCGAAAGCTTCTTCGCGCGATACGTCGAATTCGATTTCACGGCGGATCTGGAAGAACAGCTTGACCGCGTCTCGAACAACGAAATCGACTGGAAGTCCGTGCTGCGGGATTTTTGGAAGGACTTTTCCGCCGCAGTCGACAGCACCAAGGACCTGCGCACGACTCAGGTGCTCGACAGTCTGAACGATCTTCTCGGGCCGCACATCTTTCCGGCCAAGGCGGATGGCGGCGATCCACGCGCCTGTCCCGCCTGCTCCGCCGGCAAATTGTCGCTCAAACTCGGCAAATACGGCGCCTTCATCGGCTGCTCGAATTATCCCGAGTGCCGCTACACCCGCACGCTCTCGCCGCCGACGGGGGACGCCACGGAGGCCGCGCGGCCCGGCGTGACAGTGCTTGGTCAGGACCCCGAAACCGGCGCCGAGATCACCCTGCGCGTGGGCCGTTTCGGAGCCTATGTGCAGGAAGGCGAACAGGACGACGAGGGCGAAAAGCCGAAGCGCTCCTCCCTACCAAAAAACATCAAGCCGGACGATCTCACCCTCCAGCAGGCGATCGCGCTTTTGTCTCTTCCGCGCGAGGTGGCCAAGCACCCGACGACGGGCGAACCCATCGTCGCGAGCCTTGGCCGCTTTGGGCCCTACGTCCAGCACGGAAAGACATACGCCAATATCGGCCGGGACGATGACGTGCTCACGATCGGGGCTAACCGCGCCATCGATCTCATTGTGCAAAAGGAGTCGGGGGGGGGCGGTTCACGCTTCGGGCGCTCCGGCGATTCTGGCCGAACGCTCGGCGATCATCCCGAGGGGGGGGCGGTGAGCGTGAAGTCCGGGCGCTTCGGGCCTTATGTGAATTGGAAGAAGGTGAACGCAACGCTTCCGAAAGGAACCGACCCCGCCGCGGTGACTTTGGAGCAGGCGATCGAGTTTCTCGCCGCGAAAGCGGCGGGCGGCGGAGACGGCCGGTCGCTCGGCGAGCACCCCGAAGGCGGCGCGATCACCGTCCGGGCAGGACGCTTCGGTCCCTATGTCAGCCACGGCAAAATCAACGCCACATTGCCCAATGGCATGACCATCGACGAGGTGACGCTCGATGAAGCGATCCGCCTGATCGAGGAGAAGGGCGGGCCCGTCAAAAAGAAGGCCACGGCCAAAAAGCCAGCGGCGAAAACCGCCACGAAGCCAAAGAAGGCGATCGAAGACAGCGACGAGACGCCTTTCGATGACGCGAAGGCCGTAAAAAAGCCCGCCGCGAAAAAGGCGCCCACGAAAAAATCGCCGCCAAAAAAAGCGGCCCGCGCCTGACGGGCGTTTCGCCGCTGCAAGAAGCCTCAATTTAGGCGGGCGCGGGGATTTCGGGTCCCCTGCCCTTTTCTGGCTCATCGACGCAACGCCTCAATGTGCTCCATGATCGTTGGCGGGCGCGCGCGGCGCCGGCGGCCTTGCAGCCGGAGCGAACGCCGGCCCTCTAGCCGGCGCCCCTCTGAACGCCGGCGGGGCGCCGCCGCCACGTATCGTGGGCATATGCATGGCCGCCGGGGGCGCCTGCGGGAGCATGCGCGGAGCCTGCGGGAGCATGCGCGGAGCCGGTGGGACCATGCGCGGAGCCGGAGCCGCATGGATCGCGGGAGGAGCCGCATGAATCGCGCCGGCTGACGGCGGGGCGGCGACGCTGCCGGCGCCAGGCGTAGCTCCATGACTCGCCGCGGCGGGAGATAGCGCGCGCGGCGGCGCCGCCGTGGCAGGCGAAAGGTGGGGCGCGGGTTGTTTAGCCGGGGAGGCTGCTCCCGGAGCGGCCCCAACCGCGCCCGGCTGGAAATGCGAGCCGGCGCCCGGAGAAACAACGTGGGCTCCCAGAGCCCCAGCGCCGGGGGTCGGCGTGGGAGGATTGGTCGGAAGCACGTGGCGGGGGGCGAGCCCGGTTCCGGGGGCGACCGGCGCGGCGGCCGGTTGCTTGCCGAGGAAGTGGGGCAAGGACGCCCCAATGGCCAGTCCCGCCGCGCCGGCGCCGACCGCTGTCAGCGCTCCGGTAGACAAAATATGGCCCTGCGGATTGCTGACCACGAAATTCTGCGCGACGGGGTTCACGACGACAGCATTGTGGATATTGGCGAAAAAGATGTTGTTTGGCGGCGGCGGCGCGATGAAGGGCGGCGGCGTCACATAGACTGGCATCGGCACGAACACCGGCACGGGAAGCACGTAAGCGGCCCCGAAAACGACGGGCGGCGCCAGGACAACGAAGTCCGGCGGCGGCGGCGGAAGAAAATAGATCGGCGCCGGAGGCGGAGGGGCAAAACCGAAGACCGGATCGGCGAAATAGAGAACAGGCCGGTCGACATAGATGATTTCTTCCGGCGGCGGAGGCGGATAGCCCATGTCGACGGGTTCGAAACCCTGCGGCGGCTCCATCGCGACCGCGCGATCTTCCAGACGGCGTCTTGCGTCCCAATAATGAGGGCCATGCGGATAACGTCGCAGATAGGACCAATAGGCGCCGGGCGTATCCATGGTTCGGGCCCGGCGCCAAAACAAGGCTTCGCGCCGCGCCGCGAGCATGGCGCGAACCCGCTTGGCTTGCGGGTTCGTCGGATAGGCGGCGAGGTAATCCTGATAACCCTGCAAAGTGTCCCGCTGCACGCAGGCTGTGTAAGCGTCGGCCGGGCTCAACTGAGAGATCGGCTTGGATTGAAGAGCGGCGTCGTAGCCCTGGTTCGGCGCTTGAGCGGTCCGCTCCAGGAACATAAATGCGCCGCCGGCTTTCGAATTCCATGGAATCTGTCCGCCCTTCGAGACCTCCGAAACGCGCAGCCGGGTCTCTTCGAAAACTTGCGTCAAAGGCATACCCCCCGCGCGGATCATCTCCGCGAGAGCGTGCGCATAGGCGCCATAGGGACCAGCCTCCACCGGCGCGATCGTGCCCGGAGCGGCGTTATAGGCGAGAAGCAGGTTTGGCGGGGGCTCCGAGAGAGCGAGGCCGCCGGCGATCGGCTGACCACTCAGCGCGAACGGATTTTCGCGCGCCGCGTCCAGCACGACCACGGTCGTCTTCAGATTGAGCGCGGCCAGCGGCTTTAGGAAATCCGAAACCCGCGCCGCGCGCATCGGTATATCGGTGTCGCGCGCGATGGAGGCGTCGATCGGGACCAGATAATTTTCGCCTTCGAGTTGCAGTCCGTAACCAGAAAAATAAATGAAGGCGGCCGTCTCCGGTCCCGACGAACTAGCCTTGTCCAGAAAATCGACAAAAGCCTTGCGCAATGCGTCGCCATCCAGGTCGCGCGCCCCCGTGACGTCGAAACCCGCCGCCTGAAGGGTCTGCGCGATCAGACCAGCGTCGTTGGCGGCAGTCGCCAGGGGCTTCGCGCGATAGGAGGCCTCGCCGACGACCAGGGCGATGCGCTTTTCAAGCGCGGAAGCCCCCGAGGCGCCGAAAAGTCCAAGCAGCCCGATCAAAAGTAAGCTCAAAATCAAATTTTTCATCCGGACGCTCCAGCTGGATAATTGTGCAATTACGCAGCAATAGAGAGCGAAAGAACTGAACGCAAACTGAACGGCCAGGGCGCGGCGCCCATAGGCCTCTAAGACGAAATATAGCCTATATTTAAGGCATTATGCATATTTTAAAGCCATTATTGCCTAAAAATTATTCAGCCAGAAGGGGCCGGCTTGCGAGCCCCGGCCTAAATTACGCCAAGAAGCCGCTTTTCGCGCCATCCTTGGCATGGCTATTGCTGCTCTCGCGATCACTATGCCTAGTTCGGAAGCGTAAAAGAAAAGAACAAACATGAAGCTCATCACCGCCATTATCAAACCCTTCAAACTCGACGAGGTGCGCGAAGCTCTAACCGAGGCCGGCGTGCTCGGGATGACCGCGACGGAGGTTAAGGGCTATGGCCGCCAAAAAGGCCATTCGGAAATTTATCGCGGCGCGGAATACGTCGTCGCCTTTCTTCCCAAGGTGAAAATCGAGGTGGCCGTTTCCGATTCCATCGTCGAGGTCGCGGTCGCCGCCATTCTCAGGGCCGCCCGCACCGGCCATATCGGCGACGGGAAAATTTTCGTCACTCCGTTGGAGCGCGCCCTGCGTATCCGAACCGGCGAAACCGATGGCGACGCGCTTTAATCGAGCCGCCGACGCCCCCGCCCTTTCACCTGCACGAGAAAACCCAATGCTCAAAATTATCGCCACGACGCTCGGCGCCGCGCTCTTCGTCACGCCGGCCGTCGCGCAAGAAGGCGGCAAGATCGACGCCGCCGACACGGGCTTCATGATCGTCGCCACGGCCCTCGTGCTTATGATGACGCTTCCCGGACTGGCGCTGTTTTACAGCGGCATGGTGCGCAAGAAGAACATTCTCGCCACGATGGCTCAAAGCCTCGTCGCGACGGCGATCGTTTCCATCCTTTGGGGCGCGGTGGGCTACAGCCTCGCCTTCACCGAAGGCACGCCTTACATCGGCTCGTTGTCGCGAACGCTGCTCGAAGGCGTCGGCGTCGACACCATAAGCCCGCTCGCCAAGACCATTCCCGAAATCCTCTTTGTCGCCTATCAAATGACTTTCGCGGTCATAACCTGCGCCCTGGTCGGCGGCTCGGTCGCCGAACGCATGAAATTCTCGGCCTTCATGCTTTTCTGCGTCTCGTGGCTGTTCGTCGTCTATATCCCCTCGGCGCATTGGGTCTGGGGCGGCGGCTTCCTGCAAAAGATGGGCCTGCTCGACTTCGCCGGCGGAACGGTTGTGCATATCAACGCCGGAGTGGCGGGGCTCGTCGCCGCTTTGGTCATGGGCAACCGGCAGGGTTTCGGCCGCGAGAATCTCTCTCCTTTCGATCTCTCGCTCGCCGTGATCGGCACCGGTCTGCTGTGGGTAGGTTGGTTCGGCTTCAACGGCGGTTCGGCGCTGGGGGCGAACTCCCGCGCCGTGTTCGCGATCGTCGCGACGCATCTCGCCGCTTGCGCTGGCGCTCTCGTCTGGAGCGGGCTGGAATGGATCGAGCGCGGCAAGCCTTCGGTGCTGGGCGTCATCTCCGGCGCCGTCGCGGGACTGGGCGCCATCACCCCAGCTTCCGGCTATATCCTGCCCTGGCACGGCGTCGTGATTGGCGCGCTCGCCGGCGGCGTCTGTTACTGGTTCTGCACCGTCGTCAAGCACCGTTTCCAATATGACGACACGCTCGACGTTTTCGGGGTTCACGGCGTAGGCGGCATTCTCGGCACTTTGCTGGCGGGCGTCTTCGCGACCCGCGCCATCACGGCCTCGGCCGACGATCCGGGCGTATCGGGCCTTCTGGAGGGCGACGCGCACCAATTTTTGGTGCAGGCGATCGGCGTCGGCGTGACCATCGTCTGGTGCGTCGTCGGCACTTATGTCGTCCTGAAGCTGGTGGCGATGGTCACGCCGCTTCGCGCGAGGAGCGACGAGGAGCGCGAAGGCCTCGATATCGCCCTGCATGGCGAGGCTCTGCATCAATGACCGCCCGTTGAGCGGCGGTCATTGCGGCCGCCGTTCAACGGTATTATTATACCTCATCCGAAAACAGCAAGGATTCTCGGTGTTTTTAGCGGCAAACAAACCGCGTTCTTGACATCGCATCCACGCTCGCTTATCCAGCGCTCACTTCGCCGCGAAGATACAGCGACGCAAACGACACGCCTCGGATTTTTCTCCCATGTATGGCAAGACCTATTCGGCGAAGCCCGCCGACATTGAAAAAAAATGGGTGCTGATCGACGCCAAGGGATTGGTCGTCGGTCGCCTCGCCTCGCTGATCGCCTTGCGTCTGCGCGGAAAGCACAAGGCCACCTACACCCCCCATATGGACGATGGCGACAACATCGTCGTCGTCAACGCCGACAAGGTGGTGTTGACCGGCCGCAAGCGCGACCAGAAGGTCTATCACCATCACACCGGTTTTCCGGGCGGCATCAAGGAGCGGTCCGCGAAGTTCATTCTGGATGGACGCTTCCCCGAGCGCGTCCTGGAAAAGGCTGTGCAGCGCATGCTCCCGCACGGACCGCTTGGTCGTGTGCAACTTGGCAATCTGCGCGTCTACAAGGGCGCGGAACACCCTCACGCCGCTCAAAATCCGACGCCTCTGGACGTCGCCGCGCTGAACTCCAAGAATTCCCGGAGCGCCTGACCATGGCCGAGACCACACTCTCCTCCCTCGCGGACCTCAACCAGGCGGCGGCCGTCGCTTCCGAGGCACCAAAGCACGTTCAGAAACTGGACAAATACGGCCGCGCCTACGCGACCGGCAAACGCAAAAACGCCATCGCTCGCGTATGGATCAAGCCCGGCACGGGCAAGATCACCGTCAACGGCCGCGAATTCGATGTCTATTTCGCCCGCCCGGTGCTGCGCATGATCATTCAGCAGCCGCTGGGGATTTCCAAGCGCACGGGCCAGTACGACCTCGTGGTGTCCGTCGCTGGCGGCGGCCTTTCCGGACAGGCCGGCGCGGTCAGGCATGGGCTCTCCAAGGCCCTGACCTATTACGAACCGGAGTTGCGCGCCGCGTTGAAACGCGAGGGCTTCCTGACCCGCGATTCGCGCGTGGTCGAACGCAAGAAATACGGCAAGAGGAAAGCCCGCCGCAGCTTCCAGTTCTCGAAGCGCTAAACTTGGCGCCCGGACCAATCGGACGCCGCGCGGATTCGCGCGGCGTTTATGTTTTTGTGCAGCGCACAATGCGCGACTCGAAGAAGACGCCCATAGGCTTGGCTCTCGCCTGCCTTTTCCTCGGTCAGGCCGCCGCAGGAGAGCACAGGCTCTGGCCGGGCGGCTTTGTTTCGCGCGTGGAATTGCTCGCGTTGATGCAAACCTTGAACGCCAACCTTCTCGCCAGCACGAGCGCCACGGCGACGCTGGAGCAATGGTGCGCGGATCATCACATGGCGCCGGACCCGCACATTGTCGCCCGGCGCGTCGACAATGAGGAAAAAGCGCCGAGCGACGAAACCCGAACGCGCTTGAAAGCGGGCTCCGGCGAGCCGATCAAATATCGGCGCGTTCAACTTGCCTGCGGAGACCATGTGCTGTCCGAAGCGGACAATTGGTATGTTCCCTCGCGCTTGCCGGAAGACGCCAATCGGGCCCTGGAGACGACCGACACGCCATTCGGAAAGGCGGTGCGGTCGTTACAGCCTTACCGCCGGACGATCGCGACGAAAGCGCTGTGGTCGCCATTGCCGCGGGGATGGGAGCTCGAAGCAGGCCAATCGCAGACCTCATCGGCGACGCCTCCGGCAATTCCCCGGTCGATATTCGAAATTCGCGCTATATTGCTCTCCGGCGCCGGCGAAGCTTTTTCGGAAGTTCACGAGACCTATACCAACGAAATTTTCGACTTCGGCGCCGGACAGCCGGTGGAACGATGAGCTTTATCCAGGCCCCCGACGCAAGCAGCTTCATCCGAGCCTGGAGTATACTGGCGCGCCGTGTTGACGAGCGATTCGCCGCCGCATTGGAGTTCGCCCCATGAACCATTCCCCGGCCGCCGTTGGATTCTTCCAGGTCTGGGACACCTATGCCAAGGTCGTGGCCTCGAATTATATGTTCCATCGGGAGCTTGGCGAAGCGATCAGAGCCGCCTTGCGCGCGCGCTTCGCCGAACGATCCTTTTCGGTTCTCGACCTCGGCTGCGGCGACGCCGCGACTTTCGCGCCTCTGCTCGAGGGCCTGGCTCTCGAGAGCTATGAAGGGGCCGACCTTTCCGAAGCGGCGTTGACGCTGGCGATTAAAAATCTTTCTCGCCTCAATTGCCCCGTCGAACTGGTTCGGTCGGATTTCATGAAGGCGCTCGCGGAATCCTCTTTAAAGGACGCCATCTATACAAGCTTTGCTCTTCACCATCTCCCGACGGATCAAAAGGCCGAATTTTTCCGATTGGCGGCGGAGAAGCTCGATCGCGCCGGCTTGCTGCTGCTGGTCGATGTAACGCGCGAGGAAGGTGAGAGTCTGCCCGCCTACCATCGCGATTACTGCGCCTGGCTTCGTTCATCCATGAACGCCCTCAACCACGAGGAACAGGACTCAATCTGCGATCATCTCGTCAACAACGACCTGCCGGAGCCCTATTCGCTGCTCGCCGCGCAGGCTGAAGCGGCGGGTCTGAAAACCCTGCCCGGCCTCGCTCCGCATAAATGGCATCGACTGATGCTCTTTGCGCCTCGATGACGATCGCGAAAGATTACGCGTCGCTCCCGGTGGAAATAAGAGCGCGCTGGGCGACGCATTCCCAGGCGCTGCTGAATTCCCACCGTCTCCTGAGCGGCGAGGAACTTCTGGAACGCAGTCACGATCCGCAGGACGAAGCCGAAAGGCTGTTCCTGGCTCCTTTTGTCGTAGTCTCCCACGGCGTCGAGGCCGACCCTATACTCAACTACGGCAACAAACTCGCGCTGGAATTGTGGGAATTGGACGTCGCAACATTGCTCGCCACGCCGTCGCGGCTCACGGCGGAGCCAGCGCTAAGAGCGGCAAGGGAGCATGCGCTTGCGGAAACTCAAATGAGGGGTTTCGTTACAGGCTATGAAGGAATCCGCGTCAGCGCCACTGGGCGTCGCTTCCGTATCCTCGATACGACGATTTGGAATGTGACCGGGCTATCGGGCGAAGCGCTGGGTCAGGCCGCGAAATTCGCCCGCTGGGCGGGTTTGAACGACAAAGCATAAGCGCCGCCAATTTGGACGGCAATCGCTGTCAAGCTGGATTGAGATGAAATTCTACACATGCGTCACCGAGCGCAGTCTTGGCGCCTATGTCGATCACTTGCGGGTCGCCATCAATTCCGCGCGTGAAATCGCCAAGCTGGACCCTCATATTCTATACGACGGTGCGCCGGAGGTTCTCGTCGCCGCGATCGGGCACGGCCATTTTACCGTGCACACGTGCGAAAGCGCGCTCATTCCCGAAATCCGTTCGACGCCCGAGCGCGAGGGCTGGAGCCGCATGGCGGCTGAAGGCGCATTGCTTCGCCTTGAAATTCCCCGCATCGAGCGCGAATCCCGTTACGTCCTCTATGCCGACTGCGATGTGGTTTTCACGCGACGCTGCGACTTAAACGACTGGCGGCCAGAATATCTTGCCGCCGCTCCAGGAGCGAATCCTCGCGAGTGGCGGGATATATGCTCGGGCGTGATGCTGATGAATGTCGACGCCTGGCGCGAGGAATATAATGAACTGCTAGCGGTCGTAAAAGAGAATATGGGGACGCCTCACTTCTATGATCAGGAGGCGATCAATATACAATTCAGAGGGCGGATAGAGAGGCTTCCACTCGAATATCATTGGAAGGCCTATTGGTATCCAAATCCTCTCGCGCGCATTGTTCATTTCCACGGCCCCAAGCGGCAGCAGATTGAAATGCTCCGCTCCGGTCAGAACGCCGAATTGCTTAAATCATGGTATCAATTTCTTTTTATGCAACAGGAAGGGTTAGACTATTATGCCGCGTTGTTCGACGATATGGCGGAGCGAAAAATACGGTCCGCTTACGATATCATGAGGTCGCGACCACGGGAATTCGTCCGTTTCTTCGTCAAGAAGCTGGAAGGGTCCATTAGGCGTTTTGAAAAAACGTTTGTCTCCGCCGAATTCGACGAAGAATATTATCATGCCGCAAACCCGGACGTCGCGATTGCGGTCCATTTAGGCTGGATTCCATCCGCCGCGTGGCATTTCGCCAGAATGGGGGCGGCGCAAGGCCGGCTTCCCTGCGCTCCGCCCCGGTGACGCGTGGATAGCGCTCGGCCCGCATCCCATATGCTCGACAATGCCCAGAGCAAAATCCGAAAAAGTTGATAGACTTTTTCGATTGAATTTTGCTCCAGCTTCTGAACCTGGAGCGCTTTCCGACCAGACGTTTCCGTCCGGTCGGAAAGCGGTCTAGCGTAATTCGGCTCGTCGAAGCAGCGGCGGGACTTCTTCCTGCGTTGACAAAGCCCTCCGCCGCCCTCATGCACGGCGATAGCGATATCCGGGACTGGCGCCTACCCTCGGCGCCCGACCGACAGACGGCGGCGACATGGCGGCAAGACTTTTCATCGACGGCGACGCTGGCACGACGGGCCTTGAAATACGCGAGCGACTTTCGGGTCGCGACGATATCGAAATTGTCGCCATCGCGCCGGAGTTGCGCAAATCCCAGAGCGCGAAAAAGGAAATTCTCGCGAGCGTCGAAATCGCGATACTCTGCCTGCCCGACGAGGCGGCCAAGGAGACCGTGGCGCTCTGCGATGCGCTGGGCGCCGGCGCGCCCCGGATTCTCGACGCCTCGACCGCCCACCGCACCACCCCCGGCTGGGTCTATGGATTTCCCGAACTCTGTTCCGGTCAGGCCGACGCCATAGCAAAAGCTGCGCGCGTGGCGAATGTCGGCTGCTATGCCAGCGGCGCCATCGCGCTGCTGCGGCCGCTGGTCGACGCCGGCCTCCTTCCCGCCGATCACCCGCTCGCAATCAACGCCATTTCGGGCTATTCGGGCGGCGGGCGACAGATGATCGAGGCTTACGAAAAAGGCTCCGCGCCAGCCTTCGAACTTTACGCCCTGGGCCTCGAACATAAGCACATCCCCGAAATCATGGCCTATGGGCGGCTTTCGGCGTGGCCTTTATTCGTTCCCTCGGTCGGGAACTTCCGGCAAGGAATGCTGGTCTCGATTCCCTTGATTCTGGACTCCGTGGCCGGCAAGCCCAAGGCGGCCGACTTCTTTGAGGCCTATTCGCGCCACTATCTTGGCGCCCCCCATGTGCGAGTCCGCCCCGCCCCTCAGGGCGGGAAGCTCGATGCCTTGGCCCTCAACGGCGCCGATGATATGGAGATTTACGTCTTCGCCAACGAGACGCGCCGTCACGCCGTGTTGGTGGCGCGACTGGACAATCTCGGCAAAGGCGCCTCGGGCGCGGCCGTCCAGAATCTGGATTTGATGTTGAGCGGCGGAAGCTTATAGGCTCCCTACCTGTCGGTAGCCGCATAGGCTTGGGCTTCCGGGGGAAGCCTGGCCTCGACATCCTGGAAGCGACTGGTGCGCGCTCCCATCATGTGTTCGAAGGCCTCGTGCACCTCTCGAATGCTCCGATCCTTCATCTTGCCGCCCTGGCGCTCGAAAAAGATCGGCTTATTGGCTTTCGCCGGCTTCGGCAGCAACTGCGCCGCCGAGGCGTCCGGCGTCTCCTCGAGCTTCGTCATGAAGCGCGTGGCGTCCTCGGGACCGAGGAAATGAATCAGATAGGTTTCGCCCGCGGTGAGCCCTCTGCCGATGCGTTCGGCAATCTTCGCGCCGTCCTGTTTGAGCATCTCCGCCGCCATCGCCGCCGAAAGGTATGGATCGTTTCGAAGATTGAGAATCCGCGCGCGTTTTTGCGGGTCCACCAGGGGATGCTCGTCCTCGCCGCCGATCGCCCTGGCTTCTTCCTCATGCCCATAGCGCCAGCCGAAGGATCGAACGGCTTTCAGCCAGGTCGTTTCGACAAATTGAAAAAGGCCGCTCGCGGAAGAGGTGTTCGCTTTCGCCGTGGACGAAAAGCTCGACTCCTTGTCCGCGATGCTCATGAGCAGCGCGGGATCGGAACCCGTATTCTTCGCGGCCTTGACCACTCTCTCGACGATTGAGCGTTGGACGCGCTGGACGCCGAAACGGATGACGGAAGGATCACGATCGTTGGGGTTGACCCTGCGCGCCCAGCTTTGCGCGGCTTGCTCCGTGGAGAAATCGGCGTCGAGCGGAAAATCGTCGCCTTGGGCGAGCGCGACGACGGGCGATGGAACTCGGGCGATCCGTAGCGCCGCCGGCGGCTTGGCGACATCGGGCCGCTCCCCCTTTGCGGCGAGGACAAAAACTCCCCCAAGCGAGCACGCCACGCACAACGCGCGCATCAATGTCGACAGCCAGATGGTTTTCCATTCCCGCTCCAGACTCTTTCGCGTGAGGTCCAGATATTTGCGGGACTGGCCAAACTGTCCGCCGTAGGCCCCTGTGGGGAAAGCCTCCGATACGCTCATACGGAAATCGCCCTCATCTCTTGCAGCATCGTCTGCAGCATCGTCGCAGCCCGAGAGATTACCTAAGCGGAAGGGCGAAAAATCGACCGCTAGCGCCGCGTCGAAGCCACAATTGCGGAAGATGCCAACCACCGCCGTCGCCACGAAATTCGAGGACTTTCGCGACGGGAGGAAAATGGCGACGCTCAAGTCGTGGCGCAAAGGCGCCACAATGCGCCAGCCCCACAATTACAATAGAATCCGATCAAAACCCGTCATTGCCACATGCGGCGAGATAATTCCTGCATTGGTCGGGCGTGACGCTTCGCAGCGCGTCACCGACGGCCGCCTCCAGCGCATCGACGCTTCGCGCCGCGATACGTCGCAGGACCGACTTGAACTTCGAGAAGAGCTTCTCGATGGGATTGAAGTCGGGCGAATAGGTTGAAAGATAGAGCACGCTCGCGCCCTTCGCCTCGATCGCCTCGGCCACGCCAATGACCTTGTGCAGCGCCACATTGTCCAACACCACCATGTCGCCTGGGGAAAGCGTCGGCGCCAAGACCTGTTCGACATAGGCCAGAAACGACGCGCCGGCGATCGGCGTCTTCGTGTCCCAATGTCCAAAAGGAACGGACATCCGGCGACGCTGGCCTTGCGCCGCCCAGCCGAAGCGGCGCGCCATGTTCGTCGAGATCGCCGTTTCGTCAACGAACACGAGTTTCAAAGGATCGAGACCGAATTGCCCGTCGAACCACAGGCCTCGCGGGCGGACGCGACCGCTTTTCCTTCCTGCTCCGATGCATGGCCTGTCTTTTTCTTGCGCGTGATGTTGCGCCGCGCGAGAAACCGCCACACCCTCCCTTGGCCGAAGCCCAAGCCGTGGCGCTCCCGGATCTCGTCGCGCAGCTCCATGATCGTCATGTCCGGCATTTCCGCGATCCGCGCGAGGTTTAAATCGGCGTGGGCCTCGATCCGCGGTCGCCGCCCATTTTCAAAGGCGCGACCCCTCCCGTTGTCAGGGCGCGCTTCGCCCAGCGAATGGCGGTCGCCGGACCAATGTCGAACCGCGCCGCCGCCTGGCGACGCGACATCCCGCCCTTGATCGCCTTCATGACTTTCTTGCGAATATCCATCGACGGCGCGATGATCCGCCCCCCAATTCCTCGCCGCGCTCCCGCCACAGGAGCGCCACTTCAGATGTGGCCATCCTGGCCAGAATATTGAATCGACAGGACCGGATCGCGCTCTAACGCGGCAAACCCGCGTGGCGGCGACCGTCTTCCGCGGGGGAGTCAGAAGGGCGAAATGCTCGAAACTGTCTTCAGCAATCCCGTCACGAGATTGTTTTCGGCGCCAGGGGTCGGGGTCGCCCTGGTTTGGAAATCTATGGCCTTGCCATCCTCGAGGCCATAATCCGCGATGCGCTGGACCTTTTTGTCCTTGTCGAAATAGATCGCGGTAACGTGCTGATCCGTGATCTTGGGCTGCATAAACGCAAGCTGGCGCTCCGTTCGCTGGCTTACGTAGTACCAGGCGTCCCCGCCGACCGTGGAGGTTGTCGACGGAACGCCGAGGATCGAGAGCACCTGCGGCGCCGGTAATCCCGTCTTGATCTGAGCCAATTTGCGTTGATCGTACACGGCGCCTCGATTGATGACGCCGTCGTAACCAAGACAACCGGTCAATGAACCCGCCGCCAAACTGGCGGCAATCATATTAAAGATCAACTGCTTGCGCGTTTCGCCACATAAAAAAAAACGCAACCCCGCAGCCGCCATAATGGATCTCCGCTATGATGCCTGCTCTGCGGCTCGCCCGCGCGCGCCGCAGAGCAGGTTAATCTCCCGCAGATGCGTAGCCTTGGAGGACCCGCAAAGCAAGCAGATCATGAATAAACCATCCCGACCTCGGACCGACTATCAAGGAACCACCCCGCCATGAGCAGAGACCCGGAGCGCAAGGCCGCCGCCTTTCCTTTGTCCCATCAGTTGCAAGCCGCTGCAATTCCGCCCGAAGGGCTAAGGATCAAGATCCGGGCCAATGACCGGGAGCGCGAGGCTCTGGCCCGGGAAAACGGCCTTGTCGCGGTGATGGATCTCGAAGCGCGGCTGGAGGTTTCGCGCTTTGGCTCGGAGGGCCTCGAAGTTTCTGGCGAGTTGCACGCCAAAATCGTGCAGACCTGTGTCGTTACGCTCGAGGAATTCATCTCGACGGTCGAGGAACCCGTGCATCTGCGCTTCGCCCCGAGAGTCGACGCCGAATCATTGCAAAATCATTCGTCCACCCGGCGGTCGAAGGGAAAAGACTGGCGCGACGAATGGGAACGCAGAGTCGAGGAGCCGCAGGACGACGAAGCCGGAGCGCGCCGAATCGTGGATATCGACGTCGATGCTCCCGATCCCCTCATCGGGGGAGAAATCGACCTGGGAGCGATAGTTTTTGAATTCCTGGCGCTCAGCCTGGACCCCTACCCACGCAAACCGGGTGCGGTTTTCATGGAACCGGAAAACTCCGATCGGGACGCGAGCCCCTTCGCCGCATTGCGGCAAATCACGACGAAAAACCGCGATCAATAGCTATTGCGACGATTCAACCGACAATTGTTCTTGCGCTATCGGCTTCCTGATGGCAAGTCACGCGCGACAAAATCAAGGCGTTTGCGCCCTAGGGCCTCCACCCTGCGAAAGCGCTGGAATTTGAGAGCGCGCGAGGCTTCGATGGAACGGGGCGCGGAGACGCATAGCGCGCAGGGAAGAGTAGTCGGGAGTTGAAAGCAGCCATGGCCCAAGGGGTACGGATCGCGCTGGACGCGATGGGGGGCGATTTTGGCCCTGCCATAACTATCGCCGGCGCGGCACTGGCGCTCGAACGGCGTCCGGACTGCGATTTTCTCCTGTTCGGCGACGAAGCCCTGATCCGAAAGGAATTGGCGGGTTTTCCAGTTCTCTCGGAGCGCTCCGAGGTGCGCCATTCCGCCGTCTCGATTCGGATGGACGAGAAACCCAGCGTCGCCCTGCGCCAGGGACGCCGCGTCTCGTCGATGTGGATGGCCATCGAAGCGGTAAAGAAGGGAGAAGCGGACGCCGCCGTCTCCGCCGGCAACACCGGCGCGCTGATGGCCATGGCGACGATCTGCCTGCGCACGCTGCCCGGCATCGACCGCCCCGCTCTGGCGGCCCAGTGGCCGACCCTGCGCGGAAACTCCATCGTGCTCGACCTCGGCGCCTCGGTCGGGGCCAACGCGAAACATCTGGTCGATCTCGCGATCATGGGCGCGGCCATGGCCCGCGTCATCCTGCGAATCGAGCGCCCGACCGTCGGCCTGCTCAATGTCGGGACCGAGGAAATCAAGGGCGTGGAGGAAGTCAAAGCCGCCTCCAAACTGCTGCGCGACGCCGCGCTGCCCGATCTCGACTATATCGGCTTCGTCGAAGGCGACGGCATCGGCCATGGGGCCGCCGACGTCGTGGTGACCGAAGGCTTTACCGGCAATATCGCGCTCAAAACCGCAGAGGGCACGGCGAAGCAGGTCACGACCATGCTGCGCGCGGCCATGGGCCGCTCCTTGCTGACCAAGCTCGGCGCGCTGATCGCCCGCTCCGCCTTCATCGAGTTCAAGAAAAAAACCGACACCCGCAACATCAACGGCAGCGTGTTTCTCGGCCTCAACGGCGTCGTCATCAAGAGCCATGGCGGCATGGACGCGATCGGCTTCGCCCGCGCGGTCGAAATCGGCTACGAGATGGTGCGCCACGAACTGCTCGCCAAAATCCGCGCCGGTGCGAATGTCGCCCACGAGCAGGATGTCGCCACGGCAACCGCCCAGTCAGGCGAGTTATCCGCCCGCGTACAGGAACACGATCAGTGACGGAAAATCAGAAGTTCATTCGATCGGTCGTGCGGGGAGTAGGCGGCTATCTTCCGGCGTGCGTCCTCACAAATGACGACCTCTCCAAGCGCGTCGACACCAGCGACGAATGGATCCAGCAACGCACGGGCATCAAGGAGCGGCATATAGCTGCGGACGGCGAAACGACCTCGATGCTGGGCGAGAAGGCGGCGCGCGCGGCGCTAGCAAACGCGGGCCTGACGCCCTCCGACATCGACCTCGTCATCGTCGCGACGTCGACCCCCGACTACACCTTCCCGTCGACGGCGACCCAGATCCAGGCGATGCTGGGGATGACCCATGGCGTCGCCTTCGACCTTCAGGCGGTGTGTTCCGGCTTTGTCTTCGCAATAGCGACAGCGGACAAGTTCTTGCGCAGCGGTTCGCACAAGCGCGCTCTGGTGATTGGCGCGGAAACTTTCTCGCGTATCGTCGACTGGACCGACCGTACGACATGCGTGCTGTTCGGCGACGGAGCGGGAGCCGTCGTCCTTGAAGCTTCCGAAGGCGTTGGCGACACAACCGACCGGGGCGTGCTGACAACGCATTTGCGCTCGGATGGGCGTCATCGCTCCAAGCTTCACGTCGATGGCGGGCCCTCCGCGACGCAGACGGTTGGCCATCTGCGAATGGAAGGCAAGGAGGTGTTCCGTTTCGCGGTCGGCATGGTCACCGACGTGGTGAATGACGCCTTCGCGGCGACCGGGCTGACCGCCACAGACCTCGACTGGTTCGTGCCGCATCAGGCGAATCGCCGGATCATCGATATGTCGGCCTCGAAACTGGGAATAGCGCCCGAAAAGGTCATCGTGACGGTGCATTTGCATGGAAATACGTCAGCCGCCTCCATTCCATTGGCGCTCTCGGCGGGGGTCGCGGATGGCCGAATCAAGGCCGGCGACCTGGTGATGCTGGAGGCGGTCGGCGGCGGCTTCACCTGGGGCGCTGCGCTGGTGCGATGGTAAGTGCGTAGATCAAAACAACTTTTTTCGCGCAGAAGAGTTTGGCGCGATGATCCGACTCGTCTATGAGATCCACTTGATTTTTTTGCGCTTTTCTGGAAGGTTAACCATGATGTTGTTTTCGAGCGCCTCGATTTAAAACGCGATTTCCGTCACTCCTTTTGCTTCAAACGCGCCGACGTTTTGCACCTAGGAGGGGAACTTGCGTGTATCAGGCGCCTCTTTCCGATGCGCGAGCTAATAGATGTCACGGAAAAGTGTTGGAGCCTTGCTTTCAACCTCAATCGACAGCGATGAGAACTCGGATGGTTCCGAGATTGGCGACGGCACCCTAACGCGCGCGGATTTAGCCAGAGCGATTCAAAACGCCATAGGCGTATCGAGAGCGGAGGCGACCGAACTCATCGGAAACGTCCTTGAGGAAATTTTTGACCGTTTGGTGGCCGGGGAAGAAGTCAAACTGTCGTCTTTCGGCACGTTCACCATCCGGGAAAAACGGGAGCGCACCGGCCGCAATCCCAAAACGGGGGCGGGCGCGAAAATTTCCGCGAGGCTGGTGGTGAGCTTCAAACCATCGAATATTCTGCGCTCGCGAGTGTGTGGCGGCTAAAAAAACGGCAAAACACGAGAAGCCGGACTATATTCCCGCTTTCCAGCCTCGTTTCGACGCCCGATCGAAATCGAACCGAAGCACTCGGGATTAGCCCTCGACAAGTCCAGGCCATATGTGTTGTTGCAAGGCATGGCCAAATCCCGCCCCATTTTCGTCTGTCAGAATTGCGGTGCGATAACCAATCGGTGGCAGGGACGCTGCGATTCCTGCCAGGATTGGAACAGCATCGTCGAAGAAAATCCCCGGCTGCCGCCGGGCGTGGCGAAGCCGGGACGCGGCCGACCCTTTGATCTTGAAGGGCTGGCGGGGGAAGGCCCCGCCGCTCCGCGTTTACGCACCGGCATCGAGGAATTCGACCGGGTGACGGGCGGCGGCTTCGTTCATGGGTCGGTCACGCTTTTGGGCGGCGAGCCAGGCATCGGCAAATCGACCTTGCTCATTCAAGCCTGCGCAGAATTAGCGCGGCGCGGCTCCAGGGTCATTTATATTTCGGGCGAGGAAGCCGTCGCTCAGGTGCGTTTGCGCGCGGGACGTCTCGCGCTCGCCGACGCTCCGGTCGAACTGGCGAGCGCTACTCAGGTCGAGGACATTCTCGCCACCTGCTCCAATGGCAAGCGCGCCGCCTTGATCGTCATCGATTCAATCCAGACCATGCACACAGAATCCGTCGACTCGGCTCCCGGCACGGTGACGCAAGTTCGGGCCAGCGCCCAGGCGCTGCTGCGACACGGAAAAAGCACGGGCTCGTCGATCATGCTTGTGGGGCATGTGACAAAGGACGGCCAGGTGGCGGGACCCCGCGTCGTCGAACATATGGTGGACGCCGTGCTGTCCTTCGAGGGCGACGGCGCACATCATTTCCGCATGCTGCGCGCCTCCAAGAACCGTTTCGGCCCAACGGGAGAAATCGGGGTTTTCGAAATGACGGGGCTTGGGCTCGCACAAGTTCCCAATCCCTCGGCCCTGTTCCTCGCCGGGCGCGACGCCGACGCGCCCGGCGCGGCGGTGCTCGCCGGGATGGAAGGCCAACGGCCCATGCTGATCGAGATTCAGGCGCTGGTGGCGCCCTCCTCACTGGGCACGCCGCGACGGGCCGTGGTCGGCTTCGATTCCAATAGGCTCGCGATGATATTGGCGGTTCTCGAAGCGCATGGCGGCTTGAAGCTGGGCGCGCATGACGTCTATCTGAACGTCGCCGGCGGCATGAGAGCGGACGAGCCCGCGGCCGATCTCGCCGCAGCCGCAGCCCTGATTTCATCGCTTACCGGAGCCCCGCTCCCCCCGACACAGGTCTATTTTGGCGAGATCGGTCTGTCGGGCGCCGTGCGTCCCGTGATCCACGCCGGCGCGCGACTGAAGGAAGCCGGAAAACTTGGTTTCAACCGCGCCGTCCTCTCGCAAGGCCAGCAACTCAACGACGAAGACAAAGGCGCAGGCGTCGCGCCGCATCAAATCGCCGATGTCGCCGCGCTTGTCGCCGAGATCGCCCAGGCCGCGCCACGACGGCGAGGGAGATAGGTTATTTTCCTTGTTCGCGATTCTGGCCGGGAGCGTAGCCGCAAACCGCCATCGCCGCCGCCATGTGCGTCGGAGGGGCGGCCTTCGCCTCCACCGGCGGTTTGTTTTCCTGCATCGGGATGATGATCGCGCGCGCATGCAGATGCAGCGGTTCAGCGCCGGGGCGCCGCCCCCCGCCATAGACGGGATCGCCAAGAATGGGCCAGCCCATCGCCTGACAATGAACCCGCAACTGATGTGTTCGGCCTGTATGGGGACGAAGCTCCAGCAGGGCGAGATCGCCATAACGCGGATCGACGCCGCGACCTAAAACCCGCCAGCTCGTCCTCGACGGAAGCCCGAGCGGATCGACCTGCATCCACCATCCGCGATCGGCGTCGAGACGGCCGAGAGCGAGATCGATGTCGCCCTCTTCCTCTGCCGGACGCCCCTCGACCACCGCCCAATAGGTTTTTTGGATGCGGCCTGACTTGAACAGTTTTCCCAGCCGTTCCAGGGCCTTGCGATGGCGGCCAAGCACGAGACATCCCGAAGTGTCCTTGTCGAGCCGATGCGCCAGCGCCGGCGCCCGCGGCAAGCCGAATCGCAATTGGTCGAAGTGATCTTCGAGATTGTCGCCGCCCTTGGGGCCGCGATGCACGGGCAAGCCCGCAGGCTTGTCCACGACAAGCATCAGCCCGTCGCGGTGAAGCAGGCGGGAAAGAAGATCCAGTTCAGGCATCAAAGGGGGTTTACGCGCGCCTTGGCAGGCGCGCAAGCTTGGAGCTGCGCCGCGTTGAAGGGCGGCGCGGAACGCCTATTTGCTGGCGCGAACGAATTCTGGAGCAACGCAATGAAGGCCGATCATTCCCGCCCGCACTGGCCAGCGGTCGCCTGCGCCGTGGCGCTGCTTTCGCTATGCGAGGCGGACGCCTGCCGTGCTTTCGCGTTTCAGCCTTGCGCGCCTTGCGCTGGGGCGCCCGGCGCGATCAAGGTCAAGGACCAGCCCGCCGCGCTTCGCGTCGACATTCGCGAATGGCCGACGCCGACGCGCGGAACGCATCCGCATGATCCGCTGGCGACGCAAGACGGCGCGATCTGGTACACCGGCCAGAAGGCCAATCTGCTCGGGCGGCTCGATCCCGCGACCGGCAAGATACAGGAGTTTCCGCTAAAGACGCCGGACTCCGGCCCGCATGGCCTCGTCGTCGACAAGGCCGGAGCGATATGGTTCACCGCGCAGGCCAAGGGCTATATCGGCAAGCTCGATCCCGCGACCGGGATAGTGCGCGAATATGTTCCAACAGGCGCGACGCGCATCGACCCTCACACGCCCATCTTCGACAGGAATGGCGTGCTGTGGTTTACCGCGCAGCAGGCCAATCTGATCGGGCGTCTCGACCCCTCGACCGGAGAGATCACGCTGCTCGCTCCGCCGACCAAGGACGCGGCGCCTTACGGCGTCGTATCGGGCGGGGACGGCGCGCTTTATGTCGCCGAATTCGGCGCCAACAAGATCGCGCGCGTCGATCCGACGACGCTGCGCATTACGGAGTTCACGCTGCCCAGCGAGGACGCGCGGCCGCGCCGCATCGCCGCGACGGGTGACGGCTACATCTGGTACACGGATTTTACGCGCGGAAGGCTCGGGCGGCTCGATCCCCGCACCGGCGAGGTCGAAGACTGGCTCTCGCCCGGCGGCGCGCTGTCCGGCCCCTACGCCATCGCCGCGCTCGGCGACGGCATCTGGTTCGCCGAGACCGGAGAGGAGCAGAACATGCTCGTTCGCTTCGATCCAAAGACCCAGAGCTTCGCGAAATGGCCGATCCCCTCGGGCGGCGGCGTCGTGCGCAACATGGCCGCGACGCCATCGGGGGGCCTCGCGCTCGCCTGCAGCGGCGTCGACAAGATTGGGCTGGCGACGATTACGGATGCGGGGAAGTGAAGAGGGCTGGTGGCGATAGGGCTGTAGATGTCGCCAGGGCTGCTCGGTGGGGGCGATTGATGCGGGGATTGGCCTGATACGAAATTCGGGTGATGCAGAATCTGCCCGAACTGTTCGCAAGGACGCATTCCCTCCCTCTTGCGGGGGGAGAAGAACGCCCAGCGCGAATGGATCAACCGGATTCGGTATCAGACCTTTGGATGGTTTGCGAATTTCGCACAAATTTTAACTTGGTAGGCGCCCTGTCTTTGCCCGAGTTCAACCTGCGCAAGCACCGCGCTGAGACCGTTCAAACAGCCCGCTCACCACCTCCAAATCGCGCTGCCCCAGGTCATGCCGGCGCCGATCGCCATCATGGCGACAACGTCGCCTTTCTTCAGCTTTCCGGCCCGGTTCGCCTCATCGAGGGTTATGGGCATGGAGGCGCTTGAGGTGTTGCCGTAGCGGTCGATGTTGATCCAGCATTTTTCCAGAGGAATTCCCAAGGTCTCCATCGCGGATTCGATGATGCGCAAATTGGCCTGATGCGCGACGACGTGAGTCACGTCCGCGACTTGCAGCCCCGCCAGCGCCAGCGCCTCCCGCACCGCCTCGGGCAGCAGGCGCGTCGCGACCTTGTAAACTTCCCGGCCCCGCATTTTAATCTTGTGGCCGTTATCGCTAAGCATCTCCTCGCTGAACGGCCGCCGGCTGCCGCCGCCATAGATGCCCAGAATTTTGGTCATGGAGCCGTCGGTGCGTAGTTTCGAGGCCAAGAGCCCGCGATAGTCTTCGTCGCTGCGGCCAAGCAATATCGCTCCCGCGGCGTCGCCAAACAGCACGCAGGTCTCGCGATTGGTCCAGTCGACCACGCGGCTCAGCGTCTCGGCTCCGATCACGAGCGCCCGCTTCACCGTTCCGTTCCGGATGAATTGATCGGCGATGACCAGACCATAAAGCGAACCCGCGCAGGCCGCCGAAACGTCGAAGGCGAAGGCGTTAGTCGCGCCGATCTTGGCCTGAACGAAAGCGGCGCAGGAGGGCGTCGGGGTGTCGCCAGTGACCGTGCAGACGATAATGAGGTCGATCTTGTCGGCCTCGACCTTGGCGAATTCGAGAGCCCGAAGCGCCGCCGCCGCGGCTAGATCGGACGTCGCCTCCCCTTCGGCCGCGATTCGCCGCTCCCTGATCCCCGTGCGGCTGACAATCCAAGGGCCGTTGGTCGCCACCATTTTCTCGAGGTGTTCATTCGTAAGGACCTTCGACGGCGCATAGGCGCCCGTGCCTAGAATGACGGAAGTCGGCAAATTTGGCCCCTTAAGGACATGCGCCACGCGAATGGGCGAAGCCGCCGGACAGCTCCAGCTAATTTCGGATCAAGGGCCTATATCGAATTTTGAGCAAATAAGCCGATTTTTTTTGTGTCTGAACAGCGCCCAGCTGGAGCGGGGCAAGCAGGTCTATGATTTATAAAGGCTATACTTGCCCGTGGAAAAACAGGTTTTCGCCCGTGGCCGGTTTGAAGCCCTCGGCGCCGGTCGGATCGGACGCATCGGCGTCCTCGCGCGAGCCAAAGATTCGGCCTTGCCATTCGGCTCTTCCAGTCCGGCTCCCGGTCGCCTATCGCCACGATTGCAAAGCGCGCGTCGGCATGGCAAGGCCAGTCCCATGCAAGAAAAATCCAGTTCCATTCCTGGCCCGGACGCGCCTTCCTCGAATTTGGCGGCGCCACGCGTTTCCTTTGTTTCGCTCGGCTGTCCAAAGGCGCTCGTCGACAGCGAGCGCATTATTACGCGCCTGCGCGCCGAGGGATATGAATTCGCGCACAACCAAGCGGCCGCCGATGTGGTCGTGGTCAACACCTGCGGCTTTCTGGACAGCGCCAAAGAGGAATCATTGCAAGCGATCGGCGCGGCGCTCGGCCAAAACGGCAAGGTGATCGTCACCGGCTGCATGGGCGCGGAACCGGAGAGCATCGCCGAGAAGTTTCCGGGCGTGTTGGCGATCACCCGGCCTCAGGATTACGAAAGCGTGCTCGACGCCGTCCATCGCGCGGCGCCGCCGGCTCACGATCCATTCCTCGATCTGGTTCCGCCGCAGGGCGTCAAGCTAACGCCCCGCCATTACGCCTATCTCAAAATCTCGGAGGGATGCGACAACAGTTGCTCCTTTTGCATCATTCCCCATCTGCGTGGCCCCTTGGTGTCGCGGCCCGCGGCCGAGGTCTTGCGCGAGGCTGAAAAGCTGGCGCGAGCCGGCGTCAAGGAGCTTCTCGTTATCTCCCAAGACACCAGCGCCTACGGCCGGGATCTCCGCTATGCCGAGAGCGTGTTTCGGGATCGGACGGTGCGGGCGCGTTTCTTTGACCTTGCGAGCGAACTGAGCCAACTCGGCGTCTGGGTGCGGTTGCATTACGTCTATCCCTACCCGCATGTCGACGAAGTCCTGGCGCTGATGACCGAGGGTAAGATCCTGCCCTATCTCGACATTCCTTTCCAGCACGCGGCGCCCTCCGTGCTGAAGGCGATGAAACGTCCAGCCAACGAGGAAAAGACCCTGGAGCGCATCCAGAACTGGCGGCGCCTCGTTCCAGACCTCGCCCTGCGTTCGACTTTCATCGTCGGTTTTCCGGGCGAAACCGAGGAAGATTTCGCCTATCTGCTGGAATGGCTCGACGCGGCGCAGATAGACCACGCCGGAGCCTTTAAATATGAGCCGGTCTCGGGCGCCCCCGCCAACGATCTCGGCCTTACCCCGGTTGCGGAAGAGATCAAGGAGAGCCGCTGGAAGCGCTTCATGGAGCGACAACAGACGATCAACGCGAAGCTATTGAAGCGCAAGATCGGCAAGAGGCTGCAGGTGATCATCGACGAGGCCGGCGGCGGCGCGGCGGGCCAAAGGGCCAAAGGACGCAGCAAGGCGGACGCGCCGGAAATCGACGGCGCCGTTCATGTCTCGTCGCGCAGACCCTTGCGCGCGGGAGACATAGTGAGCGTCAAAATCGAGGATTCCGACGCCTATGACCTCACGGGATCGGCTGCGTAGAGCGAATTCCTTCCCGATCATGCGAGTCCACGCGATCGGGAAGCGCTCTAACGCAGGTCACGCGCTCCTGGCCGTTTTTGGGAAAATCCGCTCAAAATGTTGAGGTTTGGCGAAAAAGGCGGGTTTGCGCCGCGCCTGTGAGAGATATGTTAGGCGTCGAAGCCGGCTTTCCCGAAAGGACAACCAGATGACCCAGGAACAACCACCGACCGAGCAGCAAGCGCCGAAACCGCCTCAGTACCGAGTTCCCAATGGTCTCTATTACGTCGCGGCGGGCGCTATCGCTTTGTGGGTTTTCGTCACCTTCTTTTTCCGCAATCCCTACACTCAGGCGACGTCCGGAGACTACTACGACAAACACCCCTATGACGAGACGTCGACCTGGGTGCTAGTGCTGGTGATTATCCCCCTGATCGGGCTCGGCGCTTACATTTCCTGGATGCGGCGCAAGAGCAGCTAGAGCAAAATCCGAAAAAGTTATTAGACTTTTTCGATTAGATTTTGCTCCAGCTTTTTGAATCTGGAGCGATTTCTTAATCTACCAGACGATTCCGTCTGGTCGGAAAGCGCTTTAGTTGGCGCTTTCCGTTCGAACTATAAGAAATCTCTCAAAATCAAAATGTTGGAGCGGATTTTCGCGAAAGTATATCAACCTTTGCGAAAATTCTCTCCAAGGCATGGAGCATTGCACCGGCGGAGCGATCGCCGCAGCCGCCGTTGTTCTTATTTCGCGGCGGAAGACGGCGCTTTGGCCGAGCCTTCTTTGAGGTTCGCGAAGCGCACCAGAACATCCGCCCCGCCTTCGGGGGGCGCTGCCAGGCGGGCGCGGAACGCCACGGTCTCGCCCGCCTCCAGGCGCGCTTTCGGCGCGCGCGCGGTCCAGGAATATTTGCTGATCCCATTGTCCGAGCGCACAGTCAACGTAACGGGCGGAACCACGTTCGCCTCGCGCCGAATATTTGCGATCTCGCCGTCGATAGCGAGAACCTTTCGCTCGCCTTCCATGGTTATGCGCGAGCGCACGCCGCGCAACTCCAACCCCCCAAGATTCACCGGCAAGCCAATCGAGGAGTAAACCGCGGCCATCGGCGGGACGAGACTGACGATCCTCTCCCGAAGCGCGACCAGCGCCATCGCGCCGAAAAGCGTCGCGACCACGGCCGCGATCGTGGCCATGCGATTGGGTTTTGCTGGCGTCCTTCCAGCGCGTTCGCCGCTGCGGCGACGATCGGACCAAAGTTCCTCGTATGAGGGCGACCGAGCGTATTCGCTGACCGCCTCGGCCGATATTGAACCTTTGTCGCAAGCCCTGTGGAGGATACGGTCGTTCGAATCGGCGCGCATGGCGTTAAGCTGGTTTCACTGGACAAGGAGGTCATTAAGACCGATCACGGTTAACGAAGCGTGACCGCCAGCGCTTTCGGGTTCTATCAGCGCGCCGTCGCAACTGGAAAATTTGTTAATTAAATCTATATTTTAGCTTTCTTTTCCAAGGCTGATTAAAAACCATTGGCGCCAGCGATTCCCTAAGAGATCGACAATGGTTAATCTCGCCGCCGTACGCGTCGGGTGATTCCCCCCTCGCTGCGACAAACCGGCAGGGTGGCGGTTTTCGATGCTGGAGAGTAGCCAATTGCTGAGCTTCGAGAATGTGGGCCTACGTTATGGGGTGGGCCCTGAGACGCTTCGCGACCTAACCTTTTCCATCGCCCCCAATTCCTTCCAATTCCTCACGGGCCCCTCCGGGGCGGGAAAAACCTCGCTGCTCAAATTGTTCCTGCTTTCGCTTAGGGCGTCGCGGGGCAAAATTACGCTGTTTGGCCGGGACTCGGCCACGCTCGACAAGGACGACATCACGCAAATCCGAAGACGCATCGGAGTGGTTTTTCAAGACTTCCGATTGCTCGATCACTTGACCCTTTATGAGAACGTCGCTCTTCCGCTTCGCGTTCTGGAACGGGAAGAATCGAGCTACCGCGCCGAAGTGTTCGAGCTTTTGCGCTGGGTGGGCTTGTTCGAGCGCAAATACAGCCTGCCGAGCGTTCTCTCGGGAGGCGAAAAGCAGCGCACGGCGATCGCCCGCGCCTTGATCGCAAGACCCGAGGTGCTTCTCGCCGACGAGCCCACCGGCAACGTCGATCCCACGCTTGCCCGCCGTCTGTTGCGGCTCTTTGTCGAATTGCATAAATCCGGCACTTCCGTGGTGATCGCCACGCATGATCTCAATCTCATGGATCAATTCGAAAGCGCGCGCCGCCTCGTGCTCGCGGACGGGCGCCTTCATGTTTTCGAGTGAGTCTCTCATGTCGCGACTTCAGCTGCGCAAGGCCTTCAGCTGGACCAATCTCGAACCGCTGGAGACGACCGACGAGGACACGCCGCCACGCGAGCAGCCGCTGGCGCCAACGGATTCGGTCGCCGGCCGCTCCGTGGTCATCGTCATCGCCATCATGACTTTTCTCGCCGCTCTCGCCGCCGGGGCGGCGCTGCTCGTGGCGGACGCTAGCGTCGACTGGCGCAAGGACGTGTCGCGCGAGGCGAGCGTTCAGGTGCGCTCGCTGCCCGGACGCGATATCGACGCGGATGTGCGCGCTGCGGCGAAAATCGTCGAAGCGACGCCGGGCGTGCGCGAGGCGCGCATTTACACCAAAGCGGAGTCCGAGGCGCTGCTCGCGCCCTGGCTTGGCCAGGGTCTCGATCTGACGGAACTGCCGACGCCGCGAATGATTGTGGTCAAACTCAACGCCAACAAACCAGCCGACCTAGCAAAACTGAAGGAAGACCTGGCTGCCGCCGCGCCCTTCGCGACCCTGGACGATCACCGGCTCTGGGTTGAGCGGCTCGACGCCATGGCCCAAACCGTCGTGGGCATAGCGGCGCTCATTTTCGCCCTGATCGTCGCCGCAATGGCGGTTGCCGTCGCCTCGGCCACGCGGGCCGCGGTCGCCACCAACCGCGAAATTGTCGAGGTTCTTCACATTGTCGGCGCGACCGACGAATTCATCGCGCGAGAATTCCAACGGCGCTTCCTCGCGCTCGGATTGCGCGGCGCTCTGATTGGCGGAGGGGCGGCGCTAGGCTTTTTCGCCCTCGCCGGATTTTTCGCGCGCCGATGGACCGCCACCCCCGGCGGCGATCAGATCGAAGCGATGTTCG
This sequence comes from Methylocystis sp. KS32, assembly GCA_002862095.1. Classification (GTDB taxonomy): domain Bacteria; phylum Pseudomonadota; class Alphaproteobacteria; order Rhizobiales; family Beijerinckiaceae; genus Methylocystis. The sequence goes on from PHSQ01000002.1 coordinate 745,950, forward strand.
GCGCGGTTTCGCTCGACGCTCGCGGCGTCGGCGTCATTCTCGCCCTTTCTCTCTCCGTTGCGTTTCTCACTGGCCTCATGTCCCGCGTGATCGTTATGCGGCGCCTGAGGGAACTGCAATAATCGAGACGGTGGGGTCGAAACGCCGCCCATGATCGAATTAACTGGCCTTTTCCCTACTATCGATCAGATTTAAATGATCTAGAGCAAAATCCGAAAAAGTTGATAGACTTTTTCGATTAGATTTAGCTCCAGCTTTTTGAATTTGGGCCGATTTCTTAATCTACGAGACGATTCCGTCCGGTCGGAAAGCGCTAGGATTCGGTCGTGCGTTTCGACGGCATGGCCCACCTTCTCGGCGAAGACGGAAAAGACGCGACGGGAGCAGCAGATTGACCTCCGAGGAAAAGATTCCTCAGACACGAAATCCCGGCGCCGCGCACGTCCTGACGCTCGCGGGCCTGTGCTTTTGCGCCTTCGCGGCCTCGGCCTTTATCGCCGGCTTCATCGGCTTTGCGTCTTCCCTCGAACGCGCCGAGACGACGCTCATCGTTCAGGCGGAAGGCGTCGTCGCCTTTACCGGCGGCTCCGACCGGGTGCTTGAAGCGGCCGAGCTCCTGGCCCGTGGTCAGGCCCGCCGTCTGCTGATTACGGGGGTGAATCGCGCCACCCACGGCGCCGATCTCGCGAGACTTCTGCCGGTCTCCAAGGATCTCTTCGATTGTTGCGTCGATCTCGGCTACCGGGCGATGGACACTGCGGGAAACGCCGTGGAAACTCGCGAATGGGCCAAGTCGCACGGCATCGTGGGGCCATTGATCATCGTCACCTCGAACTACCATATGCCGCGCGCCCTGGTGGAGCTTTCCGCCGCCCTCCCACGGTTCACGCTTTATCCATTCCCGGTCGTCAGCGAACATGTGAATGTCGGGGAGTGGTCGAGCGACACGCGCGTTCTGCACCTCGTGGCGCGCGAATATCTCAAATATCTGAGGGCCATCGCCCGCACGAAATGGGAACGGCTCACGGGCCAGAGCGCCGCTCTCCCATTTCCTGTCGCGACCGAGAAGCGGCATTTTCTGTTCTGACCTCCCTTTTATGACATCACTCCTTGTTGTTCTCTAGCGCCTTCCTGCCGTAAAAGGCTCCGCCATCCGCCAACGGGTCGAGACCATGCTTTTCCTGCGCTCACTGCTGTTTCAAATCGTCTACTATCTCAATCTCGCCTTTTGGATGACCCTATGGCTGCCCAGCCTGCCGCTGCACCGGGGCGTGACGCTGGAGCTGGGACGTCAGTGGGGCCGCACATCCCTGTGGTGGCTGGACAAGATTTGTGGGGTGAAGCATGAATTCCGGGGCCTGGAGAACATCCGGGAGGGCGCTGTCATCGTCGCCTGCAAGCACCAGTCGGTTTGGGAAACCTTCGCTTTGCCGCTGCTGTTCCCGGATTTCTCTTACATTTTGAAACGGGAACTGATTTTCATCCCGTTCTTCGGCTGGTATCTTCTTTCAGCGGAGCAGATCGCCATTGATCGCTCCAAAGGGGGCAAGCTGCTGCCCCAACTCGTGCGGAAAACCAAGGAAATCTTCGCCGACGGACGACAGCTTTTCATCTTCCCCGAAGGGACGAGACGCCCGGCCGGCGCCCCGCCCGCATATAAATTCGGCGTCGCGCAAATTTACAAAGAGACCGGCAAGCCCGTCATTCCGGCCGCGCTAAACTCCGGCCTGTTTTGGGCTCGCCGCGCGTTTTTCATTCGTCCGGGAACGGTCGTGCTCGAGTTCCTGCCCGCAATCGAACCTGGGCTCGGCACGCGCGAATTTTTCGACGAATTGCAAAACCGCATCGAGACGGCGACCGATGCTCTCATCGAGGCCGCGGTGGCGAAAGACCCTTCGCTCGCCCCCATTGTCGCGGCCAACCGCAATCTGCCGCGGAACGCGCCAAACAAAGCCGCGTCGCTAAAAAGCTGAGCCCGCGCTCGCGGCGAGTTTCAGCGTCTCGAGCGGATATTCCGCTTCAATCACGTAAGGGCCGCCGCCGACGGAATCTCGCGACGAATAAAGGACGAAGCGCGCGGCCTCGAACCGCAGCGGCGGAAAATATCCCCGCGCGCCCAGATAGGAAGCGACCGCCCAGGGCGCCGCGCCACGCAGCCGCGCCAGAGTGACATGCGGAACATATTTGCGGGTTTCGGCGGGCGCGCCCAGCCGCCGCAACAATCGTTCCTGCTCGGCCTGCAACTCCAGCAGCGCCGGCTCCGGCCGCGCCTTCACGACAATGGCTCGGGGCTTGTCGCCGCCAAACGAGTCTAGCTGGTCGAGCGCGATCGTCAAAGGCGGGCGGCGAATGGCGTCGAGCGCATGGGCGACGTCATGGGCGAATCGGTCGTCGACGTCGCCAATGAAACGCAAGGTGATGTGGTAGTTTTCCGCATCGATCCAGCGGGCGCCGCCAAGACCGCCTCGCAAACTGGCGAGACTGTCCGCGACGGAAAAAGGAATTTCGAGGGCCGTAAAAAGTCTGGGCATTTGGTCCTCCCTCTCTTGGCGCGCCGGATCTGGCTCACTGCGCCGTGCGCGCCGCCCTCCCGCGAGGAATACGCGCGAGACTCTCCTCGACCAGCGGCGTGATTCCCTCAACGAGGCGCGTCACCCCTTTTGCGTTGGGATGCAATCCGTCGGGAAGCGTCAGATCCTTTTCTCCGGCGACCCCCGCCAGAAAAAAGGGATACAGCGGCAAACCGCGACTCATTGCGAGATTGGGAAAAATCTCGTCGTAACGCGCTTTGTATTCCGGCCCGAAATTTCCGCTCGCTTTCATTCCCGCCAACAGGACGCGGGCGCCCGTCGCCTCGATCCGGGCGATGATTTTCTCCAGATTGGCTTGGGTAATCTTAGGCTCGACGCCGCGCAGCATGTCGTTCGCGCCAAGCTCCAAAATCACGAGGTCGGCCCCTTCGCCGATAGCGAATCCCGCCCGCGCCAGACCGCCGGAAGTCGTGTCCCCGGAAACGCCGGCGTTGATGACGCTCGCCTCGAACCCATCCGCGCGCAGGCGGCGCTCAAGCTGGGCTGGAAAGGCGGCGTCGGCCGGAAGCAGGTAACCGGCGGAGAGACTGTCGCCCAGGGCGACGACTCGCAGGGGCTCCGCCCCGGCGGCGGTCGCGGCGAAGACAAGGCCGAGGACGAAAGGAACGGCTTGGAACCGACGCAGCAAAGCGCGATAAGAGCGCAAAATCAGCATCGCCCGTGAGGGCTCCTCAGCCAAGGCTTCTTTCGTGCCAGACAGTCTAATCGAGCTTAACGACATCGACCTCACTCTCGGCGCCGGCGCGGCGCGGGTTCATGTTCTCAAGAATATCAGCCTTAAGATAGCGCGAGGCGAAACGATTGGTCTTGTTGGTCCCTCCGGCTCCGGAAAATCCACACTTTTGATGACACTCGCGGGCCTTGAACGGCCGGACGGGGGCTCCGTCGTTTTCAATGGACGCGACCTCGCCACGCTCGACGAAGATGCACTGGCGCGCTTCCGTGGCGGAAACATAGGCATCGTGTTCCAGTCCTTCCAGCTCATCCCCACGATGACGGCCATCGAGAATGTGGCGGTCCCCCTCGAACTCGCGGGGCGCGGCGATGCTTTCAAGCGCGCGGAGGAAGAACTGGCGGCCGTCGGTCTTGGGGAACGTCTTTCGCATTATCCGCGCCAACTTTCCGGCGGGGAACAGCAGCGCGTCGCTTTGGCTCGCGCGCTTGCCCCCGATCCTCTGGTTTTGGCTGCCGACGAACCGACGGGCAATCTGGATTCTGACACCGGCGCCTCCGTCATCGACCTGATTTTCGAGCAACGGACCCGCCGCAACGCCACGCTTGTCCTTGTGACGCACGACGCCGCTCTCGCGGCGCGCTGCGATCGCGTGGTGCGGCTGCGCTCCGGCCGAATCGTCGAACAAGGCTAAGAGCCCCCCATGACTGCCACACGACATGGACTTCTCCACATGCTCCCGATTTCGATACGCTTCGCGCTCCGCGATCTCATCGGCGACCGCAATGGATTCGGAGTTTTCATCGCCTGCATCGTCATCGGCGTCGCGGCGATCTCGGGCGTCAACGGCCTTTCGCGCGCTTTATCGCAAGGACTAGCGCGCGAGGGCCGCGTCATTTTGGGCGGCGACCTCTCCTTCAACCTCGCCCAGAGGGAACTCGAACCGAGCGAAAGAGATTGGCTCGGTCAGCGCGGGCGTCTCGACGAAATCGCCCTGATGCGCGCGATGACGAGTCTCGAAACGCGCAGACATGAGGAATCCGAACCGGCGCTGGTGGAGCTGAAAGCGGTCGACCCCAAGGTTTACCCGACTTTCGGATCGCTGGAGACCGAACCGCCCAAAAGCGCCGCCGACGCTCTCGCCGAAATCGACGGGGTTTTTGGCATTATCGCAGATCCAATGCTGCTCGCGCGTCTCGATGCGAAGATCGGCGATCGACTCGTCGTCGGCGCCGCGCGCTTCGAAATCCGCGCCGTTCTGCGCGGGGAGCCGGACAAGCTCGCGGGCGGCCTCGGCTTTGGCTCCCGCGCGCTCATTTCTCTTGCGGCGCTCAAGGCCACCGGCCTGGTGCAGCCGGGAACCATCGTCCGTTACATCGCGCGGCTTGCGCTGCCCAACGGACCGACCGAGGACGACGTCGCGCGCGCCGCCGACGCGGCCAACGCCGCCTTTCCACAGGCGGGATGGGAGATTCGCAAGCGGGATTCGGTTTCGCCTCAGTTCACGCGCAATCTCGAGCGCTTTTCGCAGCTTCTCACGCTGGTCGCCCTCACCGCGCTGGTCGCGGGCGGAGCCGGCGTCGCCAATGCCGTAACGGGGCTGATCGAACGTAAGCGCACGGCCTTCGCGATTCTCAAGGCGCTCGGGGCTCCGGCTTCGCAGGTATTCTCGATTGCGCTGACGGAAGTGCTGTTGATGGCGACGCTCGCGATATGCGGCGGCCTGCTGATCGGCGCCGGGATTCCCTATATCGGCGCCGACGCCCTGCGCCGCGCCATAGAATTGCCGGTCATCGCCGAAACGGATTTGGGCGCGCTCGCCGTCGGCGCACTTTACGGCGTTCTCGTCACCCTCGTGTTTTCGCTCGGGCCGCTCGGCCGTGCGCATGGAATTCCCGTCGCGGCGCTTCTGCGCGGCGAAGCCGAGAGTCTGCACGAAAGCCCGCGACGTTACCGGCTCGCCGCCGCGGGCGCGATGATCGCGCTTGTCGCGACCGTTTTCGTATCGGCAGCCGACAAAAAACTCGCGGGCGCCTTTATCGGCTGCGTGCTTGCCGCTTTTCTCTTGCTGCGCGGGGTCGCCGCCCTGACGATGCGCGCCGCGCGGCGCCTGCCCCGCGCGCGCGACGCGCGCTTGCGCTTCGCGCAAGGCAACATCGGCCGGCCGGGCAGCCTCGCGCCTACGCTTATTCTCTCGATCGGCGTGACGGTCACGCTGCTTGTGGCGCTGGCTTTGGTCGAGGGCGCAATACACAATGAACTGGAGCGCACGGGAGCCAGCGAAATTCCGCGATTCTATTTCATCGACGTGCCGCAGGAGGAGGTGGCGAATTTCGAAAGCTTCCTGAAGGAGCAGGTCCCCGGCGGACGGATCGAACACGTGCCGATGATGCGCGGGCGCATCGTGGCGGTGAAAGGCGCCCGCGCCGAAACGCTGCACGTTGGCGAAGACGCCGCCTGGGCGCTCGATGGGGATCGTGGCGTCACTTTCTCCGCCGAGCCGCCGCAGGGCTCGACGATCGTGGAGGGCGCCTGGTGGGACGCGAATGCAAAAGGCGCCCTTGTTTCAATGGAAGCGAAGGTAGCGAAAGGATTGGGTCTCGGCCTCGGGGACGAGATCGCCGTCAATGTCCTGGGCCGAGAAATTACCGCGCGCATCGCGAACCTGCGACGGGTCGACTGGCGCAGTTACGGCATCAATTTCGTCATGGTGTTCTCGCCCGACGCCTTCGCCGGCGCGCCCTACTCCGAGTTGTTCACGATAGCCTATGACGCCGCCGATGCGGAGCGCATCGACGCAGGCCTTGCGCGCGCGACGGCAAAGCGCTTTCCGATGGCGGCGGCGATCCGGGTGAAGGACGCCCTGGAGGCAGTGGATAAAATAGCTGGCGAACTGGCGCTTGCCGCGCGCGCGGCGGCGGGCGTCGCCATCGTCACCGCGCTGCTCGCGCTCGGCAGCGCCATCGCCGCGGGACAGAGCGCGCGCCAGCACGACGCCGTGGTGATGAAAACGCTGGGCGCGACGCGCCCCTGGCTGATCGCCGCCTATGTGATGGAATTCACCTTGCTCGCTGCGGCGGCCTGTGTCTTCGCGCTCGTCGCCGGCGCCGGCGCCGCATTCGGCCTGGTGGAAGGCCTGATGAAGATGAGCTTCGTGTTCCTGCCGGGAACCATGCTCGCGACCGCGCTCGCCGCCCTTATCGCGACGGTGCTGCTCGGCGTCGCGGGAACCTGGCGCGTGCTGGCGAAAAAGCCGGGGGCCGAGCTGCGGAATTTGTGACGACAAAAAGGTCGTTACAAACTTATGGCTCGGCGTCCGTAATCACCTTTGGAGGAGCCGTCTTGCGCACCTTGAGTTTGCTGACCCTTCTCGGATCGGCTTCGATAATCTCGAACTCATAGCGCTCGACCGGCGCCGGTACGATTTCCCCGCGTATCGGCACGCGGCCGGCGAGAAAGGCGACAAGCCCGCCAAAGGTGGTGACTTCCTGCGGCGTGTCTCCCTCGCGGAAATCGACGCCGATTTCCTGCGTCGCCTCGTCGAGATCGGCCTTGGCGTCGACCAGAAAATCGCCATTGGGGAGGCGCTCGACGGAGGGGCCTTCGCTGACGTCGTGTTCGTCCTCGATGTCGCCGACGATCATCTCCACGATGTCCTCGATCGAGACGAGCCCGTCGGCGCCGCCATATTCGTCGATGACCAGAGCCATATGGGTGCGCGTCGCCTGCATCCGCACCAGAAGATCGAGCGCGGGCATCGAGCGCGGAACATAAAGCACGGGCCGAAGAATATCCGCCGTTTCCAGATTCGCGCCAAAATCGATCGAGGCGACGGAGAGGCTGTGCTTTTCGCCCGTCTCGTCGATGCGGGACATATTGGCGCATTCGGCGAGGTAGTTCACGAAATCGCGGATATGGACCATGCCGCGCGGATCGTCGAGCGTTTCGCCAAACACCGGCAGGCGCGAATGACCGGCGCTACGAAAAACCGCCAACACTTCGCGCAGGCTCGCGCTCAATGGCACGGCGATGATGTCGGCGCGCGGGATCATCGCGTCGGCGACGCGCAATTCATGCAGCCCGAGCACGTTTTTGAGAAGCGCGCGCTCCTGCGGCGTCACGTCGCCAGACGCTTCTTCGAGGGCGTCCTCGAGGTCCTCGCGCAGGGATACGGGACCAAGACCGAGAAGATAACGCAGCCGATCGAGAAGAGAATGTCGCTGCGTTTCCGCGCCGCGCGCGCCACCGATTTCGGCCGCGCCGTTCTCAGTTTTCGTGGTCATGGCTCCCGCTTGATCCCGCAGCTCTGCTCGCGCTCTCGACAAGCTCCGCGCCCGCGAAAGGGTCTTTCATTCCGAGCGCTTTCGCCGTGCGTCGTTCCAAGGCCTCCATGACCTCGGCCTCGTCCGAGGTCTCGTGATCATAGCCGATAAGATGCAAAAATCCATGAATGATCATATGCGCGGCATGATCGGCCACGCTCTTGTCCTGTTCGCTCGCCTCGCGCGCGACTGTTTCGTAGGCGATCACGATGTCCCCAAGGAGCGGCTTCTCCGCCAAAACCCCAGGCGTCGGAAAAGAAAGAACATTGGTTGGCCTGTCCTGTCCGCGCCATTGCGCGTTCAGCGCCCGGATTTCTTCGTCGTCGCAGAAACTGACGCAAAGCTCGCACTCGTCCGCCAGCCTTGCTCGACTTTGCGCTTCAGTCTCGCGCACGACTCGGCTCGCAATTTCCGCAAGATCGGGCACAGCCTCCCAAGCGGGCGCATTCACGATAATGTCGACATCGACGCTCATTTCAAATCGCCGCGCGCGTTTTTCTCGCGCGTGGCCTTCTCATAGGCGCCGACGATCTGCCTTACGAGGTCATGACGGACGACGTCGCTTTCCTCGAATTTCACATGCCCGATATTGTCGAGGCCGGAGAGGAGGCCAATGGCTTCGGCGAGGCCCGATTTCTGGCCGGGCGGCAGATCGGTCTGGGACGGATCGCCCGTGACGATCATGCGCGACCCTTCGCCAAGACGGGTCAGAAACATCTTCATTTGCATCGAGGTGGCGTTCTGGGCCTCATCGAGCAAGACGCATGATTTGGTGAGCGTGCGGCCGCGCATGAAAGCGAGCGGCGCCACCTCGATCATGCCGGTCTGCATACCGCGCTCGACCATACGAGCGTCCATGAAATCGTGCAAACCGTCGTAGATTGGACGCAGATAGGGGTCCACCTTTTCGCGCATGTCGCCCGGCAGGAAACCGAGCCGCTCGCCGGCCTCGACTGCGGGACGCGAAAGAATGAGGCGTTCCACCACGCCCTGCTCCAGCAAGGACACGGCATGACCGACCGCGAGCCATGTTTTGCCAGTGCCCGCGGGCCCTTCCGCGAACACCAGTTCGTAACGCTTCAGCGCGCGCAGATAAAGATCCTGGGCGTAGTTTCGGGCGCGAACAGGACCGCGCTTGCGGGTGCCGATCTGATCGAACGCCTTGCGTCCCGCCTCGGCCTCGGGAAAGAGGCTTCTTTGCCGTGCGCTCTCCTCGACCGCGCCGTCCACATCGCCGAGCCCAACCTCCTGGCCAATTTGCACGCGGCCATAAAGTATCTCCAGAGCGCGACGCGCATGTTCGCACGCCTCAGGGTTGCCTTTCAGCGTCACATGATTCCCGCTCGCCACGCAGCCGACGCGCAAACGTCGCTCAAGCTTGACGAGATTCTGGTCAAATTGCCCGAAGACCTGCGAGGCGTGGCGGTTGTCGTCGAAAGCGAGCGTTATTTCCGCATCCTGCTCCGAGTCGCCGGAGCGTCGTTCCCGACTAAGTCTCGCCTCTTCGGTCATCCTCACCCCTCGCCCTCCGCGATCTCACCCGCAAGCGAGTTGGAGCCCGCCTCAACGATCCTCACCGGCGCCACGCGACCGATCATTTCCGGTGGGCCGTTGACATGAACCGCCTGCATGTAAGGAGTCTTGCCCGCGATTTGACCGTTATGCCGCCCGGCTTTTTCAAATAGCACATCGACGGTTCGCCCCACCGTCGCCGCGTTGAAAGCCTGTCGTTGAGACTCAACCAGCGCCTGCAATGCAGCGAGGCGCTCGCGCATCACGCCATCGTCGATCTGGTCTTCGCGCTCGGCCCCCGGCGTGCCGGGGCGCGCGGAATATTTGAATGAAAAGGTGGAGGCGAATCCAACCTCCCGGATGAGCGCGAGCGTTTCCTCGAAATCCGCGTCGGTCTCGCCGGGAAAGCCCACGATGAAATCCGAAGACAGCGCAATGTCCGGCCGCGCGGCGCGCAAACGCCGAACGATATCGAGATAATCCTCGGCCTTGTGACGCCGATTCATCGCCTTGAGGACGCGGTTGGAGCCCGATTGCACCGGCAAATGCATGAAAGGCATGAGCTTGGGCAACGAGCCGTGAGCGTCGATGAGCCCCTGCGTCGTATCGACAGGGTGACTCGTCATGTAGCGCAGCCGATCCAGACCCTCGACTTCCGACAGAACCTCGAACAGCCGTTCGAGCGGCCAGACCTTCCCGCCTTTATCCTCTCCGCGATAGGCGTTGACGTTCTGGCCAATCAAAGCAATCTCTCTCACGCCCGCGTCGACGAGACGCCTCGCCTCGGCGAGAACCTCTTCGACGCCGCGGGAAGTTTCGGCTCCCCGCGTATAGGGAACGACGCAGAAGGAGCAGAACTTGTCGCAGCCTTCTTGCACGGTGACGAAAGCCGATACGCCGCGCGCCCGTATCCGCGCCCGCGAGGGCTGCGGCAATTCCCTGAACTTTTCCTCGACCTCGAACTCTGTGTCGCTCAGGCGCTCGCCCCGCCCGACGCGCGAGAGCAGTTCCGGCAGATGATGGTAGCTTTGGGGACCAACCACCAGATCGACGGCTTTCTGGCGGCGCAAAACCTCGCCGCCCTCGGCCTGAGCCACGCATCCCGCCACGACGATTTTCAGGTCGCGTCCCTCATCGCCGCGTGCGCGCTTCAACACGGCGAGCTTGCCCAATTCGGAATAGATTTTGTCGGCCGCCTTCTCGCGAATGTGGCACGTGTTCAAAATGACGAGATCGGCGTCTTCCTCCCGAGCGGTCTCGTCATAGCCTTGCCCGGCAAGCAGGTCGGTCATGCGCGTCGCGTCATAGACGTTCATCTGACAGCCATATGACTTGACCAGCGCCTTTCCGACGCGCCGGGAGGGGGGCCGACCCTCCTCCGCAGGTTTCTCCGCGGCGCCGCCAGGGATCAGGCTGGATGCAATATCGGTAATCTCGCTAGCTCCTTGTGGCCTTCGAACTTTGGCTAATCATAATAGCCCCCCGCCTCCAGCGGAAGACCGCGCCAACAGTCCTTCGACTCTATTTTGCGCGGCGGCCGCGAGTTCCTTGCGATCGTGGAACGCGGCGGGGTCGAGCCCGTCGCCGAAGAAAACATGGCAACGCGCGCCGCCTCGCTTCATCAGGCTCCATAAATGCGGGACAAAACTCATATCGCCATACCAGCCCACGTCTAAAGCTTCCGCATTTTCACCATTTTCGAGCCCGCGCGGCGAATAAGCGAAAGCTGCGGGAACGACCGTGGCCCGCAGAGCGGAAGGCCCCCGCGCGAGATCGCTCAGCATGGCGAAATGAGAGGCGTTGAACTTCAGCACGCCGGCTCCGCTGCTGGAGGTTCCCTCCGCGAAAACAACGATGTCCCGCCCCGCGCGCAATTGTTCGGCAAGCGCGAAATTAACGCTTGGGATTTTCTGTCGATGGGTCCGTTCGACGAAAATCGTTCCTTGCAATCTCGCGAGAAAACCAAGAACCGGCCAAGTCGCCACCTCGGATTTCGCCAGGAACAGAAGCGGCGTAAGACTGGCGATCGCCAGAATGTCGGTCCAGGAGACGTGATTCGCGACCACAAACCGAGGAGGCGCGCCGCTTAGCGCGCCTCGCGGGATAACATCGATCCCAATGATTCTACACATGGTTCGGCAGAAGAACTTCTGGATCTCGTATTGCAGCGGCCAGTCGCGGCGCCGCGCCAGCGCCTGGAGAGGCGCGACAAGAATGACGAAGAAGGCCATCGCCGAGACGAATGCAAAGGCGCGAAAATAGGGCATGGCGCCGATTGGCCCTGCTCCCGCGACACTATTATGACGCCAGCCCCGATCTAAAGCTCCAACCGCATTGTTAGCGCGGCCCCGCGCTGACCGTCCGCGCGCTGATAATAATTGTCACGCTTGCCTATGACTTTAAACCCGGCGCGTTGATAAAGCGCGAGCGCGGCGGCGTTGTCGTCCGCCACTTCCAGAAATATCAGCCGGGCGCCGCCACGTTCAAGATTGAGGAGATGTCGGTCGAGCAACGCGCCCCCGAGCCCCAGGCCCCGACGCGCCGGATCAACGGCGAAGGTCAGCACTTCCGCGTCGGGGGGAGTGAGACGCGACATAATGAAACCGCCAAGCGGCCCCTTGGGCGCGAGGTCGTTTACGGCGCCGTCGGCGATAATCGCTCCATCCGCGAGGTAGCTCTCGAAATCGGAGCTGGACCATGGAAATGCGAAGGACGCGCCGTGCAGACGCTCGCACTCCTCCGCCCGTTCGGAGCCTATCGCCCGCACGGAATAAGTTGGCTTGGCGAAAAACCCTTTGATCAAGGACATGAGCCGCTCACGCGAGAACGGGGGCGGCCACGCCCTGGCGATCAAGCGGCTTAGCGTCCGGAGCCTTGAGATAGAGGGGCCGCGCAGGGGCGTCAGCCGGGCTCGCGACGAATCCGAGACGCGCCACAAAGGCGATGTCCGGCGCGGCGTCCGAATTGACGACATGCGCCGTGACGCCGGTTCCTCGCGCCTCAGCCTCCAAAATCGGCGCCCCGGAACCCACAAGCTGAAGCGGACCATCCCCGAGGGCGCGCAGGGCCTCATGGGCTCCGACCCGGCGCGGCGGGAGAATCGTCCGGCCGTCCGGACCGTAAGCGGTGACGTAAACCTGACCGTGACGCGCGTCGACCGCAGCGGCCACAACGCCATCGAAAGGCTCCAGAATAATCGGAGCCGCCAGAGCCGCCAGAGTGGAAACGCCCACGACATCAATCTTGCGGGCGAGCGCGATAGCCTGCGCGCAGGCGAGGCCGATCCGAATGCCCGTAAAGGAGCCGGGACCCACCGTCACCGCTATCCGTTCGATAGAGGCGAAGCCGCCCTCGACCGAGTCGACGACCCGTTGCACCAAAGGAAGGAGCGCCTCCGCGTGACCGCGCTCCATAGCGATCGTCTCGCGGGCCAATGGTTCGGCGCCGCTGGAGTCCAGCACGCAGGCCGATACCGCGGGCAAGGCTGTGTCGAGAGCGAGGATTCTCATACGCCGATTATGACGGTTTTCCCGCCAGGAGCAAACAAGCTGGCCGACTGTCGCCGTCAGATTTGCTCCACGCTCCGAATTTGCGGCAGAAAATGGCGCAAAAGATTCTCGATGCCGTTCTTCAAGGTCGCGGTGGAAGACGGACAGCCGGAACAGGCGCCCTTCATTTTGAGGTAGACGACGCCGTCTCTGAAGCCGCGGAAGACGATGTCCCCGCCGTCGCCAGCGACCGCCGGACGCACGCGGCTCTCGATCAATTCCTTGATCGTGGCGACGGTTTCCGCGTCGGCGGGGTCGAAAAACTCTCCTTCGGCGCTCGGCTGGCGGGCCTCGCCCGTAAGCAGCGGAGCCCTCGAGGAAAAATGCTCCATGATCACGCCAAGCACCGCCGGCTTGATGTGGGGCCACTCCACCCCGTTCTTCGTGACCGAGACGAAATCAGGGCCAAACATAACCGAAGCTACGCCAGAAATCGACAGTAGCGCCTGCGCCAGCGGCGCGTCCGTCGCATTTTCCAGCGAATGAAATTCGAGCGCACCCTCTCCCAGGACGGTTTGCCCAGGAAGAAATTTCAGCGTTGCCGGATTCGGCGTCGCTTCGGTTTGGATGAACATTTCAGTCTTTCTCCGCCAAGGCCGGTTCAAGGCCGGCTCGCTGAATTATAACTATCATAAAGTTGTCCGCCGAGGCCACGAAAGTTCAAAACGCATTGATCGAGGATTGAAAAAAGCGCAGATTTCGCTGCGTGAACGACGACAACGACGAAATTCTGGCCGCCAACCGCGCCTATTACGATGCTTTTTGCTCCCGAGGCAATGAAGCAATGGCGTCGATCTGGGCCGCGGAGGACGTCACCTGCGTTCATCCAGGCTGGCCGCCTTTGATCGGCCGCCGCGCCGTGCTGGCCTCATACGCCGACATCTTCAGCAATCCTCTCCAGGAACCGGTCCGACATCGCGACGAGATCGTGGTGGCCAATGGCGACCACGCCCGAGTCATTTGCGTCGAAAGCGTCGGCGGCGCGTCGCTTGTGGCGACAAACTGGTTCAAACGAATCGAGGGCCGCTGGTCGCTCGTTCATCACCAGGCCAGCCCTCTCGCGACGACGACCCCGGAATCGCCATCTCGCAAGACGATGCATTAGCCTGCGTCCGGCGCCGAATTCATGAACCCGACAGAGAGTGTTACAATGCTCCAACCTAAGGGAGGAGCCATGAAAAAGGCGATAATTTTTATAGCCGCGACGATGTTCACCGGATTGGCCGCGCAGGCGCATGCAGAGGATATTTTTCTTTCGTGCGTGCTTTCCTCGCAAGAGCTTCCCGAGCAGAATCTGGTCATTCAGGTGAAGAACGGCCGCATCCTTTACGGCGCCAACGCCTCCAGCCTCGTCAGCGCCGACACCATCGACAAAGGGTCTCTCGTGCTCACGAAAAGCCGCATCGCTTTCAAGCAGAGCTGGAGAGATACGAAAGTGCAGTGGGACTGGAACATCGACCGAGACACCGGCGATATAAGCATTCGCTATATTAATCTCCAAAACAACAAGCAGTTTCTGCAGAAAAAAGGCAGCTGCTCATAAAGCGGATTCACAAAAAAATCCTAGGGCTTGCGAGACAGGACAAACCTTCGGCGATTAGAGCAAAATCCGAAAAACTTGATAGACTTTTTCGATTAGATTTTGCTCCATCTTTTTGAATCTGGGCCGATTTCTTATCGACCGGACGAACCCGTCTGGTCGATAAGCGCCCTAGCGACGCGCGGCCCGCCCCACGGCGAGCCGCGCGGAAAGCTCAGACGCCGGTGGGATAGTTCGGGCTTTCCCTCGTGATCGTGACGTCATGGACATGGCTTTCGCGCAAGCTCGCGTTGCTGATCCGCACGAAGGTCGCCTTCTTCTGGAACTCGGGGATAGTGGGCGCGCCCACATAACCCATCGCGGCGCGGAGTCCTCCGGCAAGTTGATAGAGAATCGGCGCCACCGGTCCGCGATAAGGCACCTGGCCCTCTATGCCTTCGGGCACGAGTTTGAGCTGATCCTTGACGTCGCCCTGGAAATAACGCGTCGCCGAACCGGCCGCCATCGCTCCCACCGAACCCATGCCGCGATAGGCCTTGAATGACCGGCCCTGATAAAGGAAAACCTCGCCCGGCGCCTCTTCGGCGCCGGCCAGCAACGACCCGATCATGACGACATTGGCGCCGGCGGCGACCGCCTTGGCGAGATCGCCGGAATATTTGACGCCTCCATCCGCGATGATCGGCACGCCCGCCTTCATCGCGGCTTCCGCCGCTTCCAGAATGGCCGTGAGTTGGGGCACGCCGACGCCCGCGACAATTCGCGTCGTGCAGATGGAGCCGGGTCCGATACCGACTTTGACGGTGTCGGCGCCGGCGTCAATCAGCGCCTTGACGCCGTCTGCCGTGGCGATGTTGCCAGCGATGACCGCGATTTTGCCGGAAGCTTTCTTGATCCTCGCCACCTGATCCAGAACGGCCTGCGAGTGGCCGTGGGCAGTGTCTACGACGAGACAATCGACGCCGGCGTCCATGAGGCGCAGCGCGCGCTCGAAGCCGTGGTCGCCGACCGTCGTGGCGGCCGCTACCCGAAGCCGGCCCTCCGGGTCCTTGCAGGCGTTGGGATGCTGCGTCGCCTTCTCGATGTCCTTGACCGTGACGAGGCCGACGCAGCAGAAATTTTCATCCACGACGAGCAGCTTCTCGATGCGATGCTGATGCAGCAGACGCTGCGCCTCCTCTTGAGAAACGCCTTCCCGGACAGTGATGAGCGTCTTCGTCATGAGTTCGGCGATAGGCTGACTCTTGTCCTGCGCGAAACGCACGTCGCGATTGGTCAGAATGCCGACGAGCCGGCCTTTTTTGTCCCCTGCGCCGCGCTCGACCACCGGTATGCCCGAAATGCCGTTACGGGACATCAGCGCCAGCGCGTCGGCGAGCGTTTCGTCTGGATGAATGGTGATCGGGTCCACGACCATCCCGCTCTCGTAACGCTTCACCTTGCGCACTTCGGCGGCCTGATCGTCTGCGGAGAGATTTTGGTGGATGACGCCGATGCCGCCAGCCTGGGCCATGGCGATGGCGAGCCGCGCCTCCGTCACCGTATCCATCGCCGCAGACATGAGGGGCAAATGCAATACGATGTCGCGCGTGAGATGGGTCGACACGTCGACCATGGAGGGCACCACAAGCGAATGGCCCGGCCGCAACAACACGTCGTCGAAAGTGAGGGCTTCGCCGACGGCGGGCGCGAATTTGGATTGCATCAGGCCAACTCCTCAAGGCGGACCGTCGCCCAAGCGGGAAGCGACGGCATGCGCGGCGAACACGGCGACGGAGTCGATTGGACTTCCTGACGCTTTGGATTGGCGGGTGCTCATAGCACCATCACGGGCCGGGGAAAACAAAAATTGCGGACGCGCCAGCAAGGTTCCCAAGCGCGGGCTTCACTCTCCAAATTGGAGCCGGGCGAGTTTAGAGTAGAGCCCACCCTGCTCGATGAGCTCCACGTGGGTCCCTTGCTCCACGATGCGGCCGGCGTCGAGGACAATGATTCGATCCGCCTCCAGCACAGTGGCGAGACGATGAGCGATGACGAGACTCGTGCGGCCCGCCATGACATCCTCGAGCGCCGCCTGGACCAGGGCCTCGTTTTGCGCGTCCAGGGCGGAGGTCGCTTCGTCCAGCAGCAGCACAGGCGCGTCGGCCAATATCGCCCGCGCGATTGCGAGCCTCTGGCGTTGACCGCCGGAGAGAGTCACGCCTCGCTCGCCCAATTCGGCCTCATATCCGTTCGGCAGGGCCATGATGAACTCATGAGCCTGCGCGCGCCTCGCCGCCGCTTCGATCTCGCGTCTCGGCGTATTTTCCCGACCATAAGCGATGTTCCGCGCGACCGTGGCTCCAAACACCACGGGGTCTTGCGGAGCCAAAGCGATGGCCCGCCGCAAGACGGCGGGGTCAAGGTCGCGCACATCCACGCCGTCGATTGAAATCGACCCCGAGTCCACGTCGTAAAAACGTAGCAAAAGCTGAAACAGCGTCGATTTCCCCGCCCCCGAGGGACCAACGAGGGCGACTCTTTCTCCCGGCTCGATCACGAGGTCGAGCCCGTCAATGGCCGCCGGTCCGCCGCTTCCCGCATAGCTGAACCGCACATCGTGGAAGACTAGACGCCCGTGGATCGGTTCTTTTAAAATCTTAGGTTTAGCGGGAGTGGAGATTTTGGGGCGCACGGCGAGTATCTCGCCGATCCGCCCGGCCGCGCCAGCCGCCGCCGACGCCTCGGTCCAGACCTGGGATAATTCTCCGAGCGAACTCGCCGCCAATACGGCATAAAGGACGAATTGCGAGAGCAGGCCCGATGTCATGCTGTTGGCGAGCACGTCCCGAGCCCCCAGCCAGAGAACGGCGACGACGCTCGAGAAGACCAGAAAAATGGCCCCGGCGGTCAAAAAAGCCCGCAACCGCGTCGCTTCCCTCGCGGCGTCGTAGACGCCCTCCGCGGCGGCCTTGAATCGCGCCACGACGGACGCCTGAGCGCCACATGCCTGCATGGTCCTGATCGCCGCGAGATTCTCTCCCGCAAAGGCCGACGCCTGCGCCAGCGCGTCCTGCGCGCGCCGCGAACGCCCGCGGACGGCGCGCCCCGAGAGAATCAGGGGCGCGACGATCAGCGGAATGGCTCCGAGCGCGACGCCCGAAAGCTTCGGACTCGAAACGATCATCATCGCGATCGCGCCGACGAACATGAACAAATTTCGCAAAGCCACCGAGGCTGAGGAACCGAAGGTCGATTTGAGCTGCGTAGTGTCGGCCGTGAGACGCGATATCAATTCCCCCGTCTTCGCGGAATCATAGAAGCTTGCGTCGAGGTTGGTGAGGTGGCGGAACAAATCCGCGCGCAGGTCCGAGACCACCCGCTCTCCCAGCGTGGTGACAAGGTAATACCGCGCCCCCGAGGCGAGCGCGAGCACGGCCACGACGGCGATCAGCACGCCGAACCCGGCGTTCACGCCTCCGGCGCTGTCCTTGGAGAAACCGTGGTCGATCATTCCCCGCACCGCCACCGGCAAGGTGAGGGTCGCTCCGGCGGCCAGCGACAAAGCGATCAGCGCCAGGATGATCGTCCTGAAATGGCGCAGGACATAGGGGAGTAGCGGACGCAAGGGAGCCAGAGTGGCTCCGAAACGTCTACGCGATTCGGGAGCGGCGGGTTCAGTCATAAAGGTCGCTATATCGCCCAAACCGCAGCGTTACGAGAGCCGCCTCGAACGATCGAGGACTATTTTTATCCTCATCTCACTACTAGACGTCAAAAAAACAAAAAAAAATTTTGGGCATGAATGCTTCAGCATGTCGCGGATCGTCGCTTTGCCTCTGAAATTACTAGTGTTTCGTCTCATGCAACGACTTGCGTGAGACGAACGCTCTTAGGGGTGCGACATCTAGACACACCATGTCGTTGTGCTAACCTCCCGCTTGTCGCAAGACAGCCCTTTGGAGGGCTAGAGTTAAACGCGCCACACCGGAACGATAAGGCGCAACGCTCTGGAAACAAAAACGAAGATGGAGAGAAAAATGGCTTCCAAAGAATTCGAAATCACCACGAACACCTACATCTTCGCCGGCGTCGGCGCTCTTGTCCTTGGTGGAATCGGCGCGTTTGCTCTCGGCGGCACGGCCAATACCATTTCGGCTGGCGTTGTCGGCGCGCTCGCCGGCGGCTGCCTTGGCCTCTTTTTCTAATTCTTCCGCCGTCGCACCGCGAATTTTCGGCAATTAAAGACGACTGAATGACAATCGCCAGCGGTTGTTGCAGCAACTGCTGGCGTCTCCATTTCGCCCGGACCGCCAAACCGCTTGATCGATAAGCGATTTGATTAGCGTAGGGTTCGTCGAAAAATTTCCGACCAACCCTAGTCGTCAGAGCTGACGCGCCAACTCTCTCAGAACGAATTTCTTAATCTTGCCGGTCGACGTCCTAGGCAGCTCCCCAAAAACCACACGGCGGGGGCATTTAAAATGCGCCAAATTGTCGCGGCACCAGGAAACGAGTTCGTCCGAAGTGGCGTCGGCGCCCTCTTTCAATTCCACGAAAGCGCATGGCGTTTCGCCCCATTTATCGTCGGGCGCCGCCACCACGGCCGCGGCGCGCACCTTGGGGTGTTTGAAGAGCGCGTCCTCGACCTCGATCGACGAAATGTTTTCTCCCCCGGAAATGATGATGTCCTTGGACCGGTCCTTGAGTTGAATATAGCCGTCCGGATGCATGACCCCAAGGTCGCCGGAATGAAACCAGCCGCCCTGAAAGGCCGCGTCGGACGCCTTTTTGCTCTTTAGATAGCCCTTCATCACCAGATTGCCGCGGAACATGACCTCGCCCATCGTCTCGCCATCGCGAGGCACGGGTTTCATGGTTTCGGCGTCCATCACTTCCAGCCCGTCCAGCACGATGTAGCGCACCCCTTGCCGGGCTTTTTTCTGCGCTTGGGCCACGGGTTCGAGTTCGTCCCATTCGTGCTTCCATTCGTCAACAGCTGCGGGACCATAGGTTTCGGTGAGCCCATAAAGATGGGTCACCTCGAAGCCGGCCTCTTTCATGGCCGCCAGAACAGCCTGCGGCGGCGGCGCGGCGGCGGTGAAAAAGCGCGCCTTGACCCGCAACGGACGCTTTTCGCTTTCCGAGGCCGACAGCAGCGTGGACATGACAATAGGCGCCCCGCACAAATGAGTGACGCCGTGTTCGGCCATTAGTTCGTAAATTTGCCCGGCCCGAACCTGGCGCAGACATACATGCGTTCCCGCCACGACCGAAAGCGCCCAGGGGAAGCACCATCCGTTGCAATGGAACATCGGCAAGGTCCACAGATAGACAGGGTGGCGCCCCATGTCGCCCGTCAGCACATTGCCCAGCGCAAGCAGATGCGCGCCGCGATGATGGTAAACAACCCCTTTCGGATCGCCCGTCGTTCCGGATGTGTAATTCAACGAAATCGCGTCCCACTCGTCCAGCGGAGCCGAATAGTTGTAATCGGGGTCGCCGGAGGCCACCAAATCTTCATAATCGACTTTGCCGAGAGCTTCGCCCGGGCCGCGATATTCGGGATCGTCGTAATCAATCATGAGCGGCTTGGTTTGAGCGAGAGCCAACGCCGCCTTCATCAGAGCCGAATACTCTCGGTCCACGATCAGAACCTTGGTTTCGGCGTGATCGAGCATGAAGGCCAGAGCCGCCGCGTCAAGCCGCGTATTGAGGGTGTTCAACACCGCCCCCGTCATCGGCGCGCCATAGTGGCATTCGAGCATCGCCGGCGTATTCGCGAGCATGACGGAAACCGTATCCCCGCGCTTTACGCCCATGCTGGCGAGCGCGCTGGCGAGGCGGCGGGCGCGGGCGTGGAATTCGGCGTAAGTGCGGCGCAATCCGCCGTGGACGATCGCAACACGGTCGGGAAAGACGTCGGCGGCGCGCGCCAGAAACACGAGCGGCGTCAACGGTTGGAAATTCGCCGGATTACGGTCGAGATCGCAGTCGTAAGGCGAGAGACTCAAGGCATGTCTCCTCGGGAAATGGGGCGGGCGGGCGCCCCGCGCGACGCTCCCATCTGTTTCGTCCTAGAGCAAAATCCGAAAAAGTTGATAGACTTTTTCGATTGGATTTTGCTTCAGCTTTTTCAATCTTGAGCGATTTCTTAATCTACCAGACGATTCCGTCCGGTCGGAAAGCGCTAGCAAGAATCGCAGCAAATGGTGCGCTTATTTTCCGGGTTCCGCTAATTTCCCGGCCAGAATGCCCATAAACGGCTTACTCCTCGACATCGAGATCCTTGAGGCGCCCGAATACCCGGTCGGCGTCGAAATGGTCCTCTTCCACAGGCGCCACGGGAGTCCGTTTTCCAAACACATCCTCTTCGGTCGCCGCCGGCGTATAGTCCGGTTGCGTGGTGATCTCGGCCGGCGCCAGGGTCTGGCCGTGATCCTCGACTTGGAGCGGCCGATCCTTGGCGGCGCGAGCCACCTCGAAATCGAGATCGATTTGCGAACACAAGCCCAGAGTGACCGGGTCCATTGGCGTCAAAGCCGCCGAATTCCAATGGGTGCGTTCGCGAATAGCCTTCAGCGTCGCCTTGGTGGTGCCGACGAGACGCATGATCTGCGCGTCCTTCAGCTCGGGGTGATTGCGCAGGAGCCAGAGAATCGCGTTAGGACGATCCTGCCTTCTGGAAAGCGGCGTGTAACGCGGGCCGCGCATGCGCTTAATCTCCGGCAATTTCACTTTTGAAACATAAAGCTGCAAACGATACCCCGGATTGGCTTCGCCTTTGGCGATTTCCTCGCGCGAAAGCTGTCCAGAGGTGATGGGGTCATGGCCGCGAATGCCGGCGGCGACCTCGCCATCGGCGATGCCTTTCACTTCGAGCGGGTGCAATTTGCAAAATTCCGCAATCTGGTCGAAGGTCAGCGACGTATTCTCAACGAGCCAGACGGCGGTCGCCTTGGGCATCAGCGGGGCGTTGCTCATCGAAATACTCCTCAAAAGTCGTTGCAAGCATGGAAAATAGGGCGCGCGCGATCCGGCGCCGGCGTAACTGAGAGTCCATCCATGCTGGGGATAATGAAGATATAGCGCGCCCTCCAGCGGAGCGCAATCTGCCGCGGCCCACTAACCAGACAGCTATTGTGTCGCCGCAGGTCGATCAGGAGCCAAGACGTGCGTGCGCGGGTCGGATGTCCTGCAGGAATGGCGGCAAAAGCCGCGTCAGAACTCTCGAAATCCGATCCCCGTAGCGGTGGAAGAACAGCCCTGCGGCGATGATCGAAACGCCAATCGCCGAAAGGGCGAAGGGAAAGATTATCGAGTTCCTGAAAACCTCGTCGGCGAGATAACCGAGATAAATCGTCAGCCCGATCCCGCCGAACACCGCGTAAGCCCGCCGCATGAAATAGAGCGAGAGGAAGATGAGGCCGACGTTGACCGCGCAATAGACCGCCTTGCCGAAGGCGTCGCCGCTATGTTGTTCCGTCAATCCGCCCCAAAAAGTCATGAGCCCGAAAAGATGCAGCCAGTAGGCGTGATCGCCGCCACGCCATCGCCGCAGGTCCACCACCCATGCTGCGGCGAGCATCAGGGCGCCGAAAACCATGCTCACCTTGGCGCGGTCGTCCCAGGTGAAATTTTCGCCCCCCGCGATCCACGGCGTCAAATCCATCGACATGAACCAAAGCGCGAAAGCGATCGGCATGACCAGAAAGGGAAACGGAAAAAAGACCAGCGCCAGAAGGGAGGCGACGATCACGCCCGCCTCCATGGGAAGCCAGCTCGACCTGATCCATATGTAGAAATCGCGATAGGGTAGCGGATGCGCCGGGTCCAATCCCAAGAGAGCCTGAGCAGCGTAGACGAACAGCGGAACCATACCCACCGCGCAAACGATGAGTAGCCCACCGGGTGTGCGCAGTCCCCTGCCCTTCCATAAATACGAACCCGCGAGAAGAAAGACCGCCCCATAGACCGCCGAGGTGGCGAGAAGCGATTTGGCGCCCCAGAGGCTAAAGGCGGTGGTCGAAAACAGCCCCATCGCGCCGATGACGATCAAAGCCCCAAGATACCAAAGCAGATTGACGAAATCGAAGCGGGAATTTTTGCTTTGGTCGTCGACGGCGAGATCGCCCGCTGCCGCGAAAAATGCGACCAGCCGCTCATAGGCGGCCTGGTCGATGACGCCCGCCTCTAGTGCGGGCCTCAGTTCGTCCTCGTCAACGAGCGGGCGGCGCATGGATTTCCTTTTGGTGCGGGGATTGCGCCTTGGCGCAGCCGAATGGCGGGCCTTTCAATAGGAAAGCCCGATCGGAATTTTAGCAAATCGGATCGGCGACGCCAGACGGGCCGATGCGACGCCAAATGCCGCCAGCGAACCCAAACGCCGACCGGAGCCTTTCAGGGAGCGCATGGCGCCAGCCAATCCAAGCAGCATGATGACGAGAGAGACCAGAAGATCGACGGAGAAAAGTCCCCCGATGGCGTTATCCGAAATGAAACCAAGCGCCGGACTCCTTGTTTTCCTTGAAGCGGATCTACCTGCCAGGAAACCTAATCCCACCGCGGCGCAAGCCATGGGCCAACCGGAAAATCGCCATTACGAAGAATGAAGCGACGAAGCAATCCAGCCTTCGCGCCGTCGCCGCGACATATCCTCATTCCGCCTTAATTTCAGCTCATTTTCCTACCCGTCCCTTGGCGAAAAACGCATATGTCGCCCTTGACGCGCGTCCCTTGGCGCTACATCGCGAGGCAGGAGCTTTCCGGCCGACGGACAAGCCAAAAAAAGCCTAGAGGAAACGCCATGAACAAGCCAGAGCTTCGCATCTCGCGCGCCGCGCCCTTCAGGGAGCGCTATGGGAATTTTATCGGCGGCAAATTCGTGGAGCCCGTCGGCGGGCGTTACTTCGATAATATCTCCCCCATCACCGGGGCCAAGATTTGCGAAGTCGCGCGCTCGCAAAAAGAGGACGTGGAGCTTGCGCTCGACGCCGCCCACGCCGCCCGCGAGGCATGGGGCGAGACCAGCCCGGCGGAGCGCGCCAATCTCCTCGTCGCCATCGCCCAGAAGATGCAGGACAATCTCGACCTGCTCGCGCTTGCCGAAACCTGGGACAATGGCAAGCCTATCCGCGAGACCACGCTCGCCGACGTGCCGCTGGCGATCGACCATTTCCGCTATTTCGCCGGCGCGATCCGCGCGCAGGAAGGCGGCGTCAGCGAGATCGACAAGGACACCATCGCCTATCATTTCCATGAGCCGCTTGGCGTCGTCGGCCAGATCATCCCTTGGAACTTCCCGCTGCTGATGGCTGTGTGGAAACTCGCCCCGGCGCTCGCCGCCGGCAACTGCGTGGTGATGAAGCCCGCCGAGCAGACGCCCGCCAGCATCATGGTTCTGATGGAATTGATCGGAGACATGCCGCCACCCGGCGTCATCAATGTCGTCAATGGTTTTGGGCTCGAGGCCGGCAAGCCGCTCGCCTCCAGCCCGCGCATCGCCAAGATCGCCTTCACCGGCGAGACGTCGACCGGCCGGCTCATCATGCAATACGCCAGCGAGAACCTCATTCCGGTCACGCTGGAGCTTGGCGGCAAGTCGCCGAATATTTTCTTCGCCGACGTCATGGCCGAGGACGACGATTTCCTCGACAAGGCGATCGAGGGCTTTGTGATGTTCGCCTTCAATCAGGGCGAGGTCTGCACCTGTCCGAGCCGCGCCTTGATTCAGGAGTCGATCTACGAGCGCTTCATCGAGCGCGCGCTAAAGCGCGTCAAGGCGATCAAGCAGGGCGATCCGCTTGATCCCACGACCATGATCGGCGCGCAGGCCTCCAACGATCAGCTCGAAAAAATTCTGAGCTACATCCAGATCGGCGCGCAGGAAGGCGCGGAGCTCCTCACCGGCGGGGCGCGAAGCGAACTGCCCGGCCCGCTTTCGGGCGGCTTCTATGTTCAGCCGACCGTGCTGCGCGGCCATAACAAGATGCGCGTGTTTCAGGAGGAAATTTTCGGGCCCGTCCTCGCGGTCGCGACCTTCAAGACCGACGAAGAGGCGTTGCGGATCGCCAACGACACACTTTACGGGCTCGGCGCCGGCGTCTGGAGCCGCGACATCAACCGCTGCTATCGATTTGGCCGCGCGATACAGGCGGGGCGGGTCTGGACCAATTGCTATCACGCCTATCCCGCGCATGCGGCTTTCGGCGGCTACAAGCAATCGGGCATCGGCCGCGAGAACCACAAGATGATGCTGGAGCATTATCAGCAGACCAAGAACATGCTGGTCAGCTACAGCCCCAAGAAGGTCGGATTTTTTTGACGGGAAGGCGCAAGAGCGCGGGCGAGCCGCGCTCCTATTCGTCGTTCTGGGCGTTGAGTTCTTCGAGTGGGATGACGGCCGCCTTGCCAAAAGACTTCGTCTTCCGCAGTCGAACTCCAGAACCCTGCGCGTCTTCGTCGACAAAGATGACGCCCGCCGCTTCGAGGGCGCGTTTGAGAGCGAGGATCGTCGCCGTCCGCGGCGTCGAAACCCCCTCCTCGAAATCGCCGACGCTGTCCGTGTCGACATGCGCCGTCTCGGCGAGGGCGCTCCTCGACCAGTCGAGAAGTCCGCGCGCGGCGCGGCATTGAGCGGGCGTCATTTTAAATCTCCTTCGCGCGCTCCAGACTCCGCAGGGGCCGCTGCGCGCGGCGCTTTTTGCATTACATGATCTATATGGTTAAATGGCGCGGCCCAAGCGCGCCGCAAGCGTTGTTCGCAAGGACAACACGCTCTTTCGGAGGACCCCATGATCCATCGCCGCCTGATACTCGCCTGCATCGCGCTCGCCTCATGCGGCCTGGCGTCGGCTCCCTGCCGCGCCGCCGGCTCGCAGCCCTATGCCTTTGTTTCCATCCTCGGCGGGCAGGACGTTCCCGGTTGCGGAACGCAAATAGCGCCGTGCCGAACGGCGCAATACGCGCATGATTTCGTCATTCGTCCCGGCGGAGAAACCTATGTCCAGGACCTCGGCCATTTCGGCGAGCCCAGCATCGTGACCGCCATCGGGATCGCGGGCGCCAAAATAAGCGATTACTCCTGGTGAAAACGGGATCTCCCGCGGAAATTTGTTTACCTCGCCGGCGATTGAAATCGGCGCCGTAGCGAATCATTTACTTTTTAGAGTTGCTCTAGTTCTACTGCGTCATGAACGAATTTGTCGGCGGTTTCGTCATTGAGAGCCGAAGGCGTGGCAATCCAGGGGGCTGGTGCGGCTTAAGGATTGCTTCGGCTCCGCGCTCGCAATGACGGCGCTGGCCCGGCCCCAGGCCGCTTCGTGACGCAGTAGAACTAGGATCGTTCTAATTAAAGGAGGCGATCATGCTTGAGCTGCTTTATATCGCCCGTCTCGATTATCTCGCCAGAGATCCTGGCAAGCTCGAGCGAGATACCCTACGTTCATCGGAGCAAATGGGGGACGAAAACCTACTTTTGGAGTTCGAGCGCGCGTCGGCCGCTCGGCGCGTAGCCCGCAAGGGCAACGCGAGGGAAAAAGGCATTTCGCAGCATTCAAGACCCTGACAGCGGCGGCGCGGCCTTATCTTTCGTCGCGCCTGATTCGCCAAATCGCCGCGATGAACAGGCCTTTCGCCACGGGCAGCACGACCAGAACACAGGCGATGGTGACGAGCGCCAGGATCAGGAATTCCGTCCCATAGGACAGAGAACCGTCTCGCTCGAAGACCCAGAGGAGCGGAATAATTATGTGCGCGACGATCGCGATGGTGAGCCAGGCGGGGCCGTCGTCGGCGTCGAGACTGACAAAACTTTGGCCACAGTTATCGCAGGCGTCTTTTCTCTTCAGATAGGCTGAAAAAAGCTTTCCCTCGCCGCAACGCGGGCAGCGGAGCCTCATGCCGTTTAAAAGCGTATGGGCGAGACCGGAGGGGGGAGCGGCGGTTCCTGGCTGTGACAAGTTTGGTGTCTCCCGCGAAGGGTTTCGCACGGCGCCTAGAGCAAAATCCGAAAAAGTTGATAGACTTTTTCGATTGGATTCTGCTCTAGCTTTTTGAATCTGGAGCGATTTCTTATCGACCAGACGATTCCGTCCGGTCGGAAAGCGCTCTAGCCATCCCGACGGATTGCCGGAGCTTTTCGCGAAGCCCAGTAGATTTCCTAACACGAAATAGGCGGGGACGAATAGAATAAAACGGCCTACCGCCACCGGAAAAAGCGCTCAGGCCCGAGGCGTCCAGATTCGGGCCCAACCGGCCCATTTGACACTCGCGGGGGCTTTCGCTCATTAACCCTCAATCATTTGAGCCCCCTCATCGCACGCGGAACGCGAAATATGCAGAACAAAGCCGAAGGCCTCACTTACGCGCAGGCGGGCGTCGACATCGACGCGGGCAACCGGCTGGTCGATCTGATCCGACCTGCCGTGCGCATGACGCGGCGACCCGGCGCCGATGGCGAGATCGGCGGTTTTGGCGGCCTTTTCGATCTCAAGGCGGCTGGCTTCGACGATCCGCTCCTTGTCGCGGCCAATGACGGCGTGGGAACCAAGGTCAAAATCGCTATAGAATCCGGGCTGCACGACACTATTGGCGTCGATCTTGTCGCCATGTGCGTCAATGATTTGATCGTTCAGGGCGCGGAGCCTCTCTTTTTTCTCGATTATTACGCGACCGGAAAACTGGAGCCCGAGGCGGCTGCGGCCGTCGTAAAGGGTATCGCGGACGGCTGCCTCGCCGCCGGCTGCGCCTTGCTTGGCGGCGAAACCGCGGAAATGCCGGGTCTTTATTCGAAGGGGGACTACGACCTGGCCGGTTTCGCGGTGGGAGCGGTAGATCGTTCCGAGCTTTTGCCCCGCCGGGTTTCGGTTGGCGACGTGATTTTCGGCCTTCCTTCTTCTGGAGCGCACTCCAACGGCTTCTCGCTTGTGCGCGAAATCGTGCGAACGACCGGGCTCGCCTGGAACTCTCCGGCGCCATTCGAACCCTCGCGAACATTGGCGCAGGCGCTGCTCGAACCAACCCGCATCTATGTCAAACCCCTGCTCGCGGCGCTCAAGGCCACGGCTGAAATCGCGGCGCTGGCCCATATCACCGGGGGCGGATATCCGGACAATCTGCCTCGCGTTCTGCCGAAGGGCCTTGGCGCTCGCATCGATCTTTCCGCCTTTCCCGTGCCGCCCGTGTTCAAATGGATAGCGCGAAGGGGAGGCGTGGCGCAGGAGGAAATGCTGCGCACCTTCAACTGCGGGATCGGCATGATTGTCGTGGCGTCGAGCGATGGCGCGGACGAGGTGGAAAAAGCGCTCCTCGCGGCGAGCGAGCTCCCCATCCGCATCGGGGAAATCATTGCCGCCCCAAAGGACGAACGAGTCGTCATGCAAGGAACTCTCGGACTGTGAGGCGCCTGCGCACTGCGATATTGATCTCCGGCCGCGGCACCAATATGGACGCGCTCGTCACTGCGGCGCGGGACAAGGAATTTCCCGCCGAGATCGCGCTGGTCATGTCCAACCGGCCAGACGCTCCGGGCCTCGCGCGCGCTAAGGCGATGGGACTCGCGACAGCGGCGGTCGACCACAAAATCCACGCCGGCCGCGAGGAATTCGAGCGCTCCATGCAGATTCTACTGGAGACCTATCGCATCGACTTCATATGCCTCGCGGGCTTCATGCGATTGCTGACGCCCTGGTTCATCGGCGCCTGGAGCGGCAGAATGCTCAATATCCACCCTGCCCTGCTGCCCTCCTACCGGGGCCTTCACACCCACGAGCGCGCCCTGGCCGAGGGGGTGAAAATCCACGGCTGCACGGTGCATTTCGTCGTGCCCCAAATGGACGAAGGCCCGATCGTCGCGCAGGCGGCCGTGCCGGTGCTCGACGACGACACCCCGGAAAGTCTCGGCGCGCGCGTGTTGAAGCAGGAACACAGGATTTATCCGCTGGCGCTGGGGCTGGTGGCTTCCGGCGCGGTGCGGGTCGAGGGCAATAGGGTTTTGGGGGCGGTCGCGGCGAATGATCGTGCGCTTACCGCGCCCACGGTTATCTGAGTTTCAAGGGATCGCGTCCAGATCCGCGAGCCATGCGGTCGCCGAGCTATCACTGGGCGCTCGCCAGTCGCCACGCGGCGAGAGCGAGCCGCCGGAACTCACCTTGGGGCCATTGGGCATGGCGGTGCGCTTGAACTGGCTGGTCTCGAAAAAGCGCCGCAGGAACACCCTTAGCCAGTGCTTGATCGTGCGGAGATCGTAGGCGACACGCCGATCGGGCGGCACAACGGAAGGCCACGCGCCCGCATCCGAATCGCCCCAGGCATGCATGGCGAGAAAGGCTATTTTGGACGGCGCGAAGCCATAACGCGTCGTGTAATAAAGATTGAAATCCTGCAAGGCGTAAGGACCGACAAAGTCCTCGGTGCATTGCGGCTGCGCGCCGGGCACAAGTTCGGGCGAAATTTCCGTCGCAAGGATGTCGAGCAACACCTCGACCGTATCGAGTCCAAAGCGCGCATCGCGAGCGCACCAGCGGATGAGATGCTGGATCAGCGTTTTCGGCACGGAGGCGTTGACATTATAATGCGACATCTGATCGCCGACGCCATAGGTGCACCAGCCAAGCGCGAGCTCCGAGAGGTCGCCGGTCCCGAGCACCAGCGCGTTGTTGCGATTAGCGAGACGGAAAAGAAGCGACGTCCGCGCCCCCGCCTGCACATTCTCGTATGTCGCATCGTAAAGGGGCTCGCCAAGAGCCGCCGGATGGCCGATGTCCGCCAGCATTTGCTCGCAGGCGGGGGAAATATTCAGCTCCTGCGCCGTTACGCGGAGCGCCGTCATCAGCGCCCAGGCGTTGGACTTGGTGCGCTCCGTCGTCGCAAAGGCGGGCAGCGTATAAGCGAGGATATTGCGCCGAGGCAGGCCCATGGCTTCCATCGCGGTGACCGCGACGAGCAGCGCGTGAGTCGAATCCAGCCCCCCCGAAACGCCGATGACGATTTTGTCGATCTTCGAAGCGCGCAGGCGCTGCTGAAGTCCGTGGGCCTGAATATTGACCGCCTCGAAGCAAAGCTCCGCCAGCCGCTCCTCGTCGTCCGGCACGAAGGGAAAGCGCGGGATGGCGCGCAAAAAGCCGAGGTCCGCGCGCGAGGGCCGCAGCTCGAAGGGAATTTCTCGGAATTGCGCGCCTTTCAACTCGACGTCGGCGCAATCGCCGAAAGTCCCTTGACGCAGGCGTTCGGCCGTCAGTCGCCCGAGGTCGATGTCGGTGACGACCAATTGCGGCTCGTCGGAAAAACGCGGCGCCTTGGCCAGAGCCGTTCCCATTTCATAGACCATCGCTTCGCCGTCCCAGGCAAGGTCGGTGGTCGATTCGCCCTGCCCTGAAGCCGAATAGAGATAGGCCGCGAGGCAGCGCGCCGAATGCGAGGCGCAGAGCATTTGGCGCCGATCCGATTTTCCGACGATGGCGTTGCTGGCCGAAAGATTGAGCAGCACCGTCGCCCCCGCGAGCGCCGCGCGAGTCGAGGGTGGAACGGGAACCCAAAGATCCTCGCAGATTTCGGCATGAAGAACGAAGCCCGGCATGTCCCGCGCGCGAAGCAGAATGTCCGAGCCGAAAGGCGCGCTTTGACCGGCGACCTCGATTTGAGCTTGCGCGACGAAGCAGCCGGAGGCGAAATGGCGTCGTTCGTAAAATTCCCGATAATTGGGAAGATAGCTCTTGGGCGTGACGGCCAGGATTTTGCCACGCAGCATCAACACCGCGCAGTTATAGAGCCGCCCGCGCCAACGCAACGGCGCGCCAAGCGCGAGCAAGAGGTTCATGTCGCGGGAGGCCTCGGCGATGTCCGCGAGCGCAGCTTCGACAGCCGCCAGCAGCGATTGCTGGTGCAAAAGATCGTCGATCGCATAGGAACTCAACCCCAGTTCGGGGAAAAGCGCCAGGGAAACGCCTTGCGCCTCGACCCGCCGAGCCATTTCCAACGTTCGCGCGGCGTTCGCGGCCGGATCGGCCACCGCGACATGAGGCGCCGCGACCGCGACGCGCAGAAATCCATGGGTGTGGAGATCAAAAAAGGGGTGGGTCATCGAACCGATTATATTTGCGCATTCGCAAAAAGCCGACACCGATCGGCGCACAAAAAAGGGCGGGGTCTCCCCCGCCCTTCGCTTTTCTTCCGGCGCTCGCCAGCTTAATGGGCCAAAACGGCCAGCAGCAGCAGAGCGACGATGTTGGTGATCTTGATCGCCGGGTTCACGGCGGGACCGGCGGTGTCCTTATAGGGGTCGCCAACCGTATCGCCGGTGACGGCGGCCTTGTGGGCGTCGCCGCCCTTCACGTGCCTCACTCCATCCTTGTCGACGAAGCCGTCCTCGAAGCTCTTCTTGGCGTTGTCCCAGGCGCCGCCGCCGGAGGTCATCGAGATGGCGACGAAGAGGCCATTGACGATGACGCCGAGGAGCAGGGCGCCAAGCGCGGCGAAGGCGTTGGCCTTGCCGCCCAGCATCCAGGCGACGAGGAAGGCCGCCAGCGGAGCCAGCACGGGCAGGAGCGAAGGAACGATCATCTCCTTGATCGCCGCCTGTGTCAGCATATCGACCGCCCGGCCGTAATCGGGGCGAACCGTGCCGGCCATGATGCCGGGATCCTTGAACTGACGGCGAACTTCCTCCACCACCGAACTCGCGGCGCGGCCTACGGCTGTCATCGCGATGCCGCCGAAGAGGTAGGGGATCAGGCCGCCGAAGATCAGGCCCGCGACCACATAGGGGTTCGAGAGATCGAAATCGACCTTGTCGATCCCCTTGAAAAAGGGCACGCCGGTCTCGATGAAGTGCTTGAGGTCGTTGGTGTAGGCGGCGAACAGAACCAATGCGCCGAGACCCGCCGAGCCGATCGCGTAGCCCTTCGTCACCGCCTTGGTGGTGTTGCCGACCGCGTCGAGCGCGTCGGTCGACTGGCGCACTTCCTTCGGCAGGCCCGCCATTTCGGCGATGCCGCCGGCGTTGTCGGTGACAGGCCCGAAAGCGTCGAGAGCGACGATAATGCCGGCGAGACCGAGCATCGTCGTCACCGCGATCGCGGTCCCGTAAAGACCGCCGAGATTATAGGTGAAAAGGATGCCGAGCACGATCACCAGCGCCGGACCGGCGGTCGATTCCAGCGAGACCGCAAGGCCCTGGATCACATTGGTGCCGTGGCCCGTGACCGACGCCTGGGCGATTGAAACGACCGGGCGCTTGCCCGTGCCGGTGTAATATTCGGTGATGTAGACGATGGCGCCCGTGACGATCAGGCCGATGACGCCGGCGAGGAACAGGCCATAACCGTGAATGACCTCGCCGTTCGCCTTGCCGATTTCTCCCCAGCCCACGGTAAAGGTGGTGGCGAGGAAGAGCCCCCCGAGCGAGAACACGCCGGCGGCGATAAGGCCCTTGTAGAGCGCGCCCATGATGGTGTCGCCTGCTCCGAGCCGCGCGAACAGCGGCTCGAAGTGCTTGGCGAGCGGCAGATCGTTGGTCCCGAGCTTGACGAAGTAAGTGCCGGCGATGGAGGCCACGATCGACAGGCCGCCGATGGCGAGCGGATAGACCACCGCGCTCGCCAACCCCGCCTGTCCGGCGAAGAAGATTGAGGCGAGCACCATGGTGGCGACGACGGTCACGGCGTAGGTTTCGAACAGGTCGGCGGCCATGCCGGCGCAATCGCCGACGTTATCGCCCACGTTGTCGGCGATGGTCGCCGGATTGCGCGGATCGTCTTCCGGAATGCCCGCTTCGATCTTGCCAACGAGGTCGGCGCCCACGTCGGCCCCCTTGGTGAAGATGCCGCCGCCGAGACGCGCGAAAATGGAGATGAGCGATGCGCCGAAGCCGAGCCCGACCAGCGCGTCGACCACAACACGGTCGGCGGCGGTATAACCGGCGAACCAGGTGAGGATCGCGTAATAGACCGCGACGCCGAGCAACGCGAGACCGGCGACCAGCAGTCCGGTGATCGCGCCCGCCTTGAAGGAGATGTCCAGGCCCGCGGCCAAAGACTTCGTCGCCGCCTGCGCCGTGCGGAAATTGGCGCGCACCGAGACGTTCATGCCGATGAAGCCCGCGGCGCCGGAGAGCATCGCGCCGAGAAGGAAACCGAAGGCGACCCACCAACCCAGAAGAATCACGAGAATGACGAAAATGCCCGCGCCCACATAAGCGATCGCGGTGTATTGACGCTTCAGATAGGCTTGCGCGCCTTCCGCGATCGCGCCGGCGATTTCCTGCATTTTTTGAGAGCCCGCATCCGCCGCGAGCAACTCCTGCGAGGTTTTCACCCCGTAGACGACGGACAGAAGTCCGAAGACGATGGTTAGAAATAAGACCATGGTGGGTTCGCCCTTTCATTCAGGACCGCGCAGAGCGGCCACACAGAGCATGTTTGCGAAAGATCGTGGATTCTTGCTCGAACCTGCTCTAACCTTTTGAGTTGAAGCGCTCTCCGCGATTCGCAGGGCTCCTGCGAGCAGAAAATGCTGCAAACGTTCGGGACCCACGCGAGCGGTAAAGGCGCAGGCGCGGCAAAACGAGGCATACCGCGACTCGAATCGCGGCTGCTGCGAATTTAGGCGTGTTTCTTTGCCAGAAACGGCGCGCTGCGGCAATGCCGACGGTCAATTCCCCGTCAGAAATGACTGAACGACAATTTATTGAAATTTAAGACATTTTCTCTTCGGTCGAAAAACGTCGTCTCACCGCATCCTGCGATAATTTCGCCAATGCGGGCGCAGGGCGTCGCCTGCGCGCGCGCAAGCTTTTCTAATTGCGAACAGTTCCGCCTAACGCAAAACAGCAGTTCGTAATCGTCCCCTCCGGTCAGCGCGATTTCCAAAAGTCCGGGATCGATTTCAATCGCCTCCCGGGCCGCATCCGATAGCGGAATATCCTCCACCGTCAACCGCGCGCCGACCCCCGAGGCTTTTGCGAGTTTGGCGAGATCGCCGGCCAGCCCGTCGGAAACATCCATCGCCGCGCTGGCATGAGCGCGTAAAAAGGGCGCAAGCTCGAGGCGAGGGCGCGGAAGCAGGTAGCGGTCCAGCAGATAGTCCCGAGACCGCGGAGTAAGCCTCTCGCGCAACGCCGCGTCGCGCCGCAGCCGCAGCCCCAGCGCCGCATCGCCCATGGTCCCGCTCACATAGATGGCGTCGCCCGACCGCGCCCCGCCGCGCGGGACGAAAGCTCCTTGCGGGGCTTCGCCCAGCGCCGTGATCGACAAAGTCAGCGGCCCCGGCGTCGCCACGGTGTCGCCGCCGAGGAGCGGACAGCAATAGCCTTGCGAGTCCTCTCCGAGACCCGCGGCGAGAGCCGCCAGCCAGTCGTTGGTCCAGTCGGGCGGCAAAGCGAGAGCCAACAGGAAACCGATCGGCTCCGCCCCCTTGGCGGCGAGGTCCGAGAGGTTCGCCCGCAGCGCCTTTTTGCCTATCGACGCCGGAGAATCGTCGGGGAAAAAATGGACCCCCGCCACGAGCGCGTCGACGGTCGCGACGATTGGGTTCGAGCGCGCCGGCAGCAGAGCCGCGTCGTCGAGAAGGTCGAGCCCGGCCGGACCGGCGAGAGGCGCGAAGAGATTGGCTATCAATTCGTCTTCGCTGAAGCGCTGCGCCATGCGCCGATCCCGCATTGTTCGAAAGAAGACTAACTTTGTTTCGCGACCTCCATGGGTCGCGTTTGGCGCGCGAGCCGATCGAGAACCGCGTTGATCATTCCAGCCTCGACCGGACCGAAAAACGCTCCGGCCACGTCGACATATTCCTTGATGACCACGCGCATTGGCACGTCCTTGCGCAGATGCAGTTCATAGGCGCCGGCGCGCAAAATCGCTCGCATGACCGTTTCGATGCGCGCGAGCGGCCAGCCCCCCTGAAGCGCGGCGTTTATTTCCTGGTCGATCAGCTTCTGATTGCCGAGAACGCCTTGGAGAATATCGCGAAAGAAATCAAGCTCAGCGGGCTTGTACTGATCGCCCTCGATCTCGCGGCCGATCCAGTGCGTTTCAAACTCGGCGAGGACGTCGTTCAGTCCTTTGCCGGCGACTTCCATCTGATAGAGGGCCTGGACCACCGCAAGCCGGGCGTTGGAACGCTGCTCGATGCTCATGGCTTCGCTCCCGCCTCCCTTGCGAGACGGATCAGCGACACAGCCGCGAGCGCGGCGTCGGCGCCCTTGTTTCCCTGTTTAGGGTCGGCTCGCGTTATCGCCTGCTGCTCGCTTTCCACCGTGAGAATTCCATTGCCGAGGGGTAAACGCATTGACACCGAGAGATCGGACAGGGCGCGGGCGCTCTCATTCGCAACAATCTCGAAGTGATAGGTCTCCCCCCGGATCACGCAGCCAAGCGCGATCACGCCGTCATAGGCCACGCCCGACTTCTTGGCCGCCTCAAGCGCTATCGCCGCGGCGCAGGCGATCTCCAAAGCGCCCGGAACCTCGATCACGGTCGCCTGCGCGCCCAAGCTGGAGACGGCGGACAACGCCCCCTCGATCAGCATGGATGTGATCCCGGCGTTGAACCGCGCCGCCACTATCAGAATTCTAGCGCCGGGAACGGGCGCGGCGTCATCCCCGCCACGGGAAAAACCAACCATAATTCGCTCCACGCGCTCGACATCGCGCCCTCGTCGGCCGCGTCAAGTCGAGCCTGTTGTTTTATCTGGTCCGCGACGACGCCCCATTGGCTCAATCTGTTGGACGCGGACTCGAGGCCCGCGAACCGGAAGAAGGAGGCGTTATGAGCGGTGAATTGGCTAGGCTATAGACCATCCGCGCGGCCAAGGCGAACATTTTGACCCGATTTTGGAGCGCTTATCGTTCGAACGATAAGAAAGCTCTCAAAATCATAATGTTGGAGTGAATTCCGATCGCAAAGGCCTACTGACTTTTGAGAAAATTCGTTCTGGAGCGCCTTCCGACCGGACGGAATCGTCTGGTCGATAAGAAATCGCTCCAGATTCAAAAAGCTGGAGTAAAATCTAATCGAAAACGTCTATCAAATTTTTCGGATTTTCCTCTAGCGCGTTACGGCCTAAAACCTTCGAAAACAATCTGGTCCATCCACTTCTGGGCGGCGATGGACTGCTCCGGGCTGCGAACCGTCCAAACGGTCACCGGGAGTTTCAATCCCTCCCGCAACAGCATTGGCGCCACATGGGGCAGATCGTCGACATTGAACGACAGGAACTCTGGCCTACTGCGCGGATAATGGAGCCAGTGCGTGAGCTCCGAGCGCCGGGACTCGGATAGTTCGGGCCATTCCAACGGGCCATAGGAAGCCTGCGCGACCATTCCGAGCGGAAATTGTTCGATCCCGAGCGCCATCCTGTTTTGTCGAAGAAAGGCGATCGGGTCGGGGTCGAAGCTTTCGATCGCCGCCGGCCCGCGATAGCCGGCAAGCAGTTCGGCGACCCGCCGCGCCAGCGCGAGATTGCCGTCGAAGTTGCTTTTCAGCTCCACGACAAGGGGCGCACGCCCCTGAATCGCTTGGAGAAGCTCCCATAAAAGCGGCACGCTTTCGTTCGACCCTTTGAGCCTGATGGCCGATAGCTCGCGGGCGGTCTTCTCATTGACGCGCCCTGCGACGCCAGTCAGGCGCTCTAGAAAATCGTCGTGGAACACCACCGCTTCGTGGTCCGCGCTCAACTGGACGTCGCATTCGATGGCGTATCCGCCGGCGACCGCCGCCCGCGCCGCGCTCAGCGAATTTTCGACGACGCCCGCGCTTTCGTCATGCAGACCACGATGGGCGATCGGACGCGCGACGAGCCAGCGCAAGCCGCCGGCGCTCACTCCAGAATCTCGAAGAGGCCTTCGACCTCGACGGCCGCGTTTAGCGGCAGTTGCGCCACGCCGACTGCGAAACGGGCATGTTTTCCGTTATCGCCGAGGATATTGGCGACGAGATCGGAAGCGCCGTTCACGACCTGAGGCAACGAGTCGAAATCCGGGGCGCTGTTGACATAACCGCCGAGGCGTATGGCGCGAAGCTTGGAGAGGTCGCCCGCGGCGGCGTTGGCCTGCGCCAGCACATTCAGGGCCGCGAACCGCGCGGCCTCCCGTCCCGCCTCGAGGGAAACCCCCGCGCCCAGTTTTCCCTGATGTTCCGGCGCAACGGCTCCGTTCACGACGGGCAACTGCCCGGAAATGAAAAGAAGATTGCCCGCTCGTGAAAACGGGGTGTAATTGGCCACCGGCGCGGCGGCAGGCGGCAGGGTTAAGCCAAGCGCCTGGAGCCGCGCCAGCGGCGAATCGAGCTTAGCGGCGGTCATGGATGATCTGGCCTCCCAACTTGCATTTCCTGTGTAGATGGATAGACCGTAATTTTATAGGCCCCGCAATGCAATCGGGCGCCAGCGCGGCCTGCGGCCGCGTTTCGAGGGCTGGAGACCGATGGCTTTTCCGCGACTGACGACTTATCCGGCGCTCGCCTTAATCGCTTTTTGCGGAGCGGCGCGCGCGGAGCCCACTCCCCCGCTTGCGCCGCATCGGGCCGTCTATGAACTGCGCCTGCTGAAGGGTTCCGGCGCTAAAGCGCCGACCCAGGTCCGCGGACGCATAGCTTTCGACTTCGGCGGTTCCGCCTGCGAAGGCTACGTGCAAAACTTCCGGCAAATAACCGAATTGCAACCGGAGGAAGGGGCCGCGCGCGTCTCGGATTTGAAGTCGGCCACATTCGAAGCGGGAGATGGACAAACCTATCGCTTCAAGATCACGACCACGGTGGACGACGACGGCGGCGAGGATGTGGACGGCTCCGCCCAGAAAACCAAGTCGAAGATCGACGTCGAACTGACGCGGCCAAGAAAAGAGAAACGGGACTTCGCGGGCCCGATCCTGTTTCCGACCGAACATATGCTTAACATTCTGTCCACCGCTCGCGCCCAACAGAATATGCTGGAAGCGCGCGTGTATGACGGCTCTGGCGACGGCTCCAAGGCTTTCGACACACTCACGGTCATCGGAAAGCCGATGGCCGGACCGGCCGCCGAAAAGTCCTCCCAGATCGAAACGCTAAAAAATATGCGCCGCTGGCCGGTCTCGATTTCCTATTTCGAAACCGGCAAGAAAGACCAGGAACCGGCTTATATCCTTTCGTTCGATCTTTACGAAAACGGTATTTCGCGTGCTCTAAGGCTCGATTACGGCGACTTCGTTCTGGGGGGGGAAATGACCGAACTTACCCTGCTTCCTGTCCCGAAATGCGACAAGTAAGCTGTTGACCACACGACAAGGCGGGGCGTGGACCGGCGCTCAAGGGACTTTAGAGCTTGCCAAAAATGTTTTAGAATAACTCCAATGAGCCTTGTAACCACCACCGATCAACTCGCCGAAATATGCGACCGCCTCGCAAAACATGCTTTTGTGACGGTGGACACGGAGTTTTTGCGCGAGACGACGTTCTGGCCCAAGGTCTGCGTCATTCAACTGGCGTCGCCCGAGGAAGCGGTCGCGATCGACACTCTGTCGGAGGGGATCGATCTCTCGCCTTTCTTCGATCTCATGTCGAATGAGTCGGTCGTCAAGGTCTTCCACGCCGCGCGACAGGACGTTGAAATCGTCTGGCGTCTCGCCCGCATGATACCCAAGCCTTTGTTCGACACCCAGGTGGCCGCCATGGTCTGCGGCTTTGGCGAGCAAGTGTCCTATGTGGAACTGGTCAAAAGCGTCACCAGGGTCAATCTGGACAAATCCTCCCGCTTCACCGATTGGTCGCGGCGCCCGCTTTCCGAAGCCCAGGTCGAGTACGCCATCGCGGACGTCACCCATCTGCGCGATATATATAAACATCTTCTCACGAGGCTCGAGCGTTCCAAGCGGATCGATTGGCTCGTCGACGAAATGGAAACCCTGACGTCGCCGGCGACTTATGAACAGCATCCGGACGACGCATGGGAAAGGTTGCGGCATCGGGCCAGAAAGCCGAGGGACTTGGCCGTTCTGATGGAGCTTGCGGCTTGGCGGGAGATAGAGGCCCAAGGCCGGGACGTCCCGCGCTCGCGGGTTCTGAAGGACGACATCTTGCTCGAAATTGCGCAGGCGGCGCCGCGCAGCCTCGAAGCCTTGTCGAATCTACGGGCTTTTCCTCGAGGGATGGAGCGTTCCCGCTCGGGGGCCGACATAATAGCCGCGATCGAACGCGGCCTCGCGCGCGATCCCGCGACTTTGCCGCGAATCGAACGGGAACGGCGCAACAACAACGGCGCCACCGTCGAGCTTCTGAAGGTCCTGCTGCGGCAAGTCGCCGAAGAAACCGGGGTGGCCGCCAAAATGATCGCGACCGTCGACGATCTCGAAGCGATCGCCAATGACGACAACGCCGACGTCAGCGCGCTCAGGGGCTGGCGACGGATTATTTTCGGCGAAAAGGCCTTGGAGTTGAAGCGTGGCCGCCTCGCCTTGGCGGTGGAAAACGGTAAGGTCATCACCTTCGATTGGCAGGACACGCAAGCTCCGGCGGCTGGTTGACCATTCAAACGAGGGATATTCGAAACCAGCCGGTTTGAGACCATCAAGCCGGATCGCCGCCGCCGAGGGCGCGGCGGCCATGGTCTACGGAATCCGGCGCGATATTCAATTTCCGCGCGAACTCCAGAAGCAATGGCTCATCGCTCGCGAGATGATCCAGAACGGCGAGCAAGAAAGAAGCCTCTGGCGCGACGCGCGGTAAATCGGACGCGTCTACACCGGTCAGGAGCAGGAAGCGCCGAATTCGCTCGCTGTCCTCGGCTAAAAATGCAAGAGCTCTCAAAGCAAGGGCTTCCGCTTCTTCCCGGCTGTGGATGACCGGTCTTTTGTCTACACGGCCCGAAAAGCGCTGCTTTCCTATTCTCATTTCATCAATCTTCCTGCTTTATCAAACGAGGTTAAGGAAGCGAGGCGAGGCGGTCACCCGCCACGCCGAGCGAAGCCTATATCAATAGTTGAGAAAAGAGTCGCAGGTGATGGCGAAAACCATCCTCATCGTAGAGGATAACGAGCTGAATATGAAGCTCTTCAACGACCTTTTGGAGAGGAACGGCCATGCGACCCTACGCACGAAGAGCGGCGTCGAGGCGATAGCGCTTGCGCGAGAACACCACCCCGACCTCATTTTGATGGATATTCAGTTGCCGGAGGTTTCGGGACTGGAAGTGACGCGATGGATCAAGGACGACGAGGAGCTACGATCGATCCCGGTGATCGCCATCACGGCCTTCGCAATGAAAGGCGACGAGGAAAAAATTCGGCGGGGCGGCTGCGAGGCCTATCTCTCGAAGCCGATCTCCGTAGCGAAATTTCTCGAAACCGTTAACGCCTTTCTCGCTGACAGGTAAGAGGATCGAATCCCATGACCGCGCGTGTCCTCATCGTCGACGATCTGCTCCCCAACATCAAACTGTTGGAAGCGCGGCTGACGGCCGAGTATTTTGACGTGATTTCCGCGACCAGCGGATTCGAGGCCCTGGAGCTTTGCCGCGAAGGGCGCTGCGACATCGTGCTTCTCGACGTCATGATGCCAGGTATGGACGGTTTCGAAGTGTGCCGGCGTTTGAAAGCGGACCCGGCGACGCTCCATCTGCCGGTGGTTATGGTGACCGCGCTCGATCAGCCCGCCGATCGCGTGCGCGGGCTCAATGTCGGCGCCGACGACTTCCTGACCAAGCCGGTCGACGAAATCGCGTTGATCGCGCGCGTCCGTTCGTTGTCGCGCCTCAAGATGATGCTCGACGAGTTGCGCGCACGCGTCGTCACCTCCGCCAATCTTGGCCTGAAGGACGCCGCCGATCTCATTCGCTCCAATGCAGGCGACAACGGCAAAATCCTGCTGGTCGAAGATCGGGCCAGTTCCGCCGATCACATCGTCGCCGCCCTGCGCGATCTTCACCAGGTCGCGGTGGAGAGCGTGCCCCAGGACGCGCTTTTCCGCGCCGCCGAAGGCGATTTCGATATGGTCGTCGTCGGATTGAATCTGGCCAATTTCGACGCGCTTCGCCTCTGCAGCCAGTTGCGTTCCCTTGAACGCACCAGGGCGCTTCCGATTCTGCTCATCGCCGACCCGGAGGAACGGCCCCGGATTTTGCGCGGGCTGGACCTTGGCGTGAACGATTACATTCTTCGTCCGATCGACCGCAACGAACTCGTCGCCCGCGTCCGCACCCAATTGCGGCGTAAGCGTTACGCCGACACGCTGCGCGATAATGTCCAGGCGGCGTTCGAGCTCGCCATTGTCGACGCGCTGACGGGATTGCACAACCGGCGCTATCTCGAAACCCACCTCTCCAGCGCGCTGGATCAGGCGGCGCATATGGGACGCCCCCTCTCGCTGATGATTCTCGACGTCGACCATTTCAAATCGGTCAACGACACATTTGGTCACGACGCGGGAGACGAGGTGCTGAAGGGCCTCGCCCAGCGCATCAGGCGCGTGATGCGGGGAGCCGATCTGGTTTGCCGTCTTGGCGGCGAGGAGTTCGTCATCGTCATGCCGGACACGTCGTTGGCGATTGCGGGCAAGGTGGCGGAAAGGGTGCGCGCGGCGGTGCAAGTGGAGCAATTCACCATCGACGCCAACGGCCGTAGCATCCCGGTGACGATCTCGATCGGCCTCGCCGAACGCGGTTCCGACGCCAACCCGGACGCGCTGCTGCGGCGCGCCGACAAGGCGCTTTATAATTCCAAGACGGCAGGTCGCAACCGGGTGACGGCGGCGGCCGCGTGACAGCGGTCGATCGTTCTCACAAATCGGCCTCCAATCTCTCGACAATAGTCCTCAGAACCTTGAGACGGGCGAATTTCTTGTCGTTGGCTTCGATGATCGTCCAAGGCGCGCGCCGTGCGCTCGTGCGGTCGATCATCTCATTGGCGGCTTCTTCGTAAAGCGCCCATTTTTCGCGGTTGCGCCAGTCTTCCGGAGTGATCTTGTATCTCTTGGTGGGTTGCGCCTCGCGGTCGTTGAACCGTTTGAGCTGCTCCTCTTGCGTAATGGCGAGCCAGAATTTCACGACGCTCAAGCGCGCCCGCTCCAGTTGGTGCTCGAAGTCGTTGATTTCCTGATAGGCCCGCATCCAATCCTGCTGCGAACACAGGCCTTCGACGCGCTCCACCAGAACGCGGCCATACCAGCTACGGTCGAAAATCGCGACATTGCCAATCCGGGGTATGTTGCGCCAAAAACGCCATAAATAGGGTCGCGCGCGCTCCTCGTCGGTTGGAGCGGCGACGCCGTGGACGCGAAAGCGGCGGGGATCGAGCGCGGCGCGCACGCGGCGGATCGCCCCGCCCTTGCCGGCGGCGTCGTTGCCCTCGAAGACGACCACCAGGCCGCGTTTCTCAAATTTCTTCCCCGTCGTAAGTTCGCTGATGCGCTGCTGAAGCCGGGCCAGTTCCTCGGAATAGCTCTCAGGGTCGACGCTCTGGGTCATGTCGAGCGCGGAAATGAGGCTCGACCGGGGCAAAGCGATTGCGGAGACTCTCGAGGGCGCGGCCGCCGCGGGACCACTCTCGGCGTTGGCGCCATCGAGAGTCTTGAGCAGCAATTCGGCTACGGCGGCGTCGCGATAGCGCGCGTCCTCGGCGGCGATGACCACCCAGGGCGCGTAACCGGTCGAGGTTTTCTCCACCATGTCCAGCGCGGCCTGAGCCAGGCGCTCGCGCTCCTTGCCGTTGAGCGCATCTTCCCATTCGATCACAGTGGCGCGGCGCAAGCCGCCATCCGCTTCGCGTATTTTCGCAAGGCGCCGGCTGGCTTTTTCTTCCGGCATGAACAGCCAGACCTTGATGACGATCACGCCTTCCTGAAAAAGCATCTCCTCCGCGCGGTTGATCTCGTCCAGCGCGGCGTGGAAGGCGTCGCGGCCGGCAATCCCCTTGGCCCGCTCCAACAACGGGCGGTGATGCCAAGACCCCAGCATCAACCCTATGCGGCCGTAGAGGGGCATGTCCCGCCAATAGCGCCACTCAAGCGGGCGCTCCCGCTCTTCGTCGGTCTGCGCGCCATAGGATAGCGTTTCGAGATAATGGTCGTCCAGCCACTCGTACAGACGATTGAGCACCTCGCCCTTACCCGCGCCGTCCGAGCCGTTGATGAGCAGCAGTATGGTTTTCTTCTTGCGCTGCGCGAGTTCGAACTGCGCGTCGAGCAGTTTCTCCCGCAACCGCTCCTTGATCTCCTCGAACTGCTCCTTATCGAGGCGATGAGGCAAGCGAACCGAATCGAACATTGGGATTCTCCAGAGCGGCGTAACGAAAAGATTCGAACGGAAAACCTTGCAAAAATGCGTTCCTCGGCTAGACATGAGAAGCCGGTCCCGTAGCTCAGCAGGATAGAGCAGCGGTTTCCTAAACCGAAGGTCACAGGTTCGAATCCTGTCGGGACCGCCAACAAAACCAAGAGCATGCAATTCTCGCGGTTTCCCCGCCGGACCTATTGCAACTCTCCTGGAAAGATCGCCGCCCCCGCGCCCTATCCTATTCCTCTTGTGCTCAGGCCGCCACGCGTCTCTTCGATTCCTCGCGCCAATGCTCCGATACCGCTTTCAGAATGACGCGAGGACAATCGAAGCAGTTTTTGCGCGTGGTCTGCTCGGCTTCTTAAAAGGGTGGGTGCGCCGCGATGATCAACCAAGGCGCGGACGCGCTATCACCCAATCCGGACCTATCGAGTCGTCAACCGACGAGCTTCGTTCGCGCAATTTTTTCAACTACATCCGCATTGTCATCTTGAACTTTTGGCGGCTATTTTACTTAATTATTGTTGTATAATATTTATATTCTATTGTTTTTATACAGTTCTTAACGAATTTATTTATATTTACTTATGAAAATTGTGAAACGAACTCTGTCGGCTTGCTCTTGGCGGTGGCGGCGCCGAGAATTCGCCGCGAATCGTTATAATACCGCGCTAAAGAGTTGGCGCCATCCAAGCGCCTCCACGTCAGTATTTCGTCGTTTTGTTGACTGGGCGCGCTCAAGCCCGCCGCTCCAACGCCGCCTTCGCCTGGTTCCGAACCGGAATGCGCGTCCGGCTTCAGAACGCAAGAAAGCCGAAAAACTACAGGGGATCGCTTATGAAGAATGTCGTTCGCAGTTTCAATATGGCTTTAGCTCTGTCCTTCATTTCTCTCGCCGGCTTTACGTCACTGGCCGCGGCTCAAACCGCCGCCGCCGTAACAGTGAACGCTGCAACCAGCCTGGCCGCCATCCCCGGAGCCGCCTGGGGGGTGAACTCGGCGGTGTGGGACAGCAATCTACACGACGCCGCCGTGCCCGGCCTGTTGTCGAAAACCGGCGTGACGGCGTTGCGCTATCCCGGCGGATCGACCTCTGACGTCTACAACTGGCAATCCAACTCCATCGTCCCTGGTCAGGGCAGCTACGCCAATCCGAACAACAATTTCGACGCTTTCATCGGGCTGGTCAAAAGCATCGGCGCCACGCCTGTCATCACCGTGAATTACGGCTCCAACGCCAGCGGCAATGGCGGCGGCGACCCTAATTTCGCGGCGGCCTGGGTGCAATACGCCAACGTCACCAAAGGATATGGCGTCAAATATTGGGAAATCG
The DNA here is from genome assembly GCA_002862095.1 of Methylocystis sp. KS32. Lineage (GTDB taxonomy): Bacteria > Pseudomonadota > Alphaproteobacteria > Rhizobiales > Beijerinckiaceae > Methylocystis. The sequence continues at coordinate 789,684 of PHSQ01000002.1, forward strand.
GCAACGAGGTATACGGCAACGGCGAATATGGCGCGGCCTGGGAAACCGATCTGCACGCGACACATGATCCAGCGACCTATGGCAAGAACGTCGCGCAATTCGCCGCCGCGATGAAGGCCGTCGATCCGTCGATCAGGATCGGCGCCGTGCTGACCGCGCCGGGCAATTGGCCCGACGGCCAGGCGCCGGACTGGAACGCCAATGTGCTGGCGCAATGCGGCTCGGTGATCGATTTCGTCATCGTCCACTGGTATGCGCAGAACCCGGGCCAGGAATCCGACGCCGGACTTCTCTCGGCTCCCGAGAACGCGGCTAGCGGAATCGCCGCGATGACGACAAAGCTGAAGTCGCTCATCGGCCAATACGGCGGCTCCAAAGCGGCGAATATTCAGATCATGGTCACCGAGACGAACTCGGTGTCGTTCAATCCCGGCAAGCAGACGCTCAGCATCGTCAATGCGATGTTCATCGCCGACGACATGCTCACTTGGGTGGAGAATGGCGCGAGCAACGTCGACATATGGGATCTGCATAATGGAGCCGTTTGGGGGAACTCATCCCCCAGCCTCTACGGCTCCTCGACCTATGGCGACTATGGCGTTCTATCCAATGGCCAGTCGGGCGAACCCGCCGCCGACACGCCTTTCCCGACTTATTATGGACTGGAGATGGTCTCGCTGCTGGGCAAGCCAGGCGATATGCTCGTCGCCTCCTCGTCCAGCAATAGTCTTTTGACGACGCACGCCGTCCAGCAGGCGGATGGGAGCCTAGCGCTGCTCCTCGTCAACAAGGATCCAAGCAATACGATCAACGCCAATGTGTCGCTCTCGGGCTTTGCGCCGTCGGGAACGGGCGTGATTTACTCCTATTCCCCCGCCAGCAACAGCATCACATCCACCAATGTCAGCGGCAAGAGCGCGACTTTCTCGATCGCGGCGGCGCCCTATTCGTTGACCATGATCGTGCTTTCGGGAACGACGACGACCCCGCCGCCGCCACCCTCCCCCAGCTTCACCCTTGCCGCCAACCCTAGCAGCCTGTCGGTCACCCAGGGCGGATCCGCCACCGCGACGATTTCCGTTTTCCCGTCGGGAGGATTCAGCGGCGCCGTCGCCTTCTCCACGACCGGCGCCCCCAACGGGGTCGCGGCGACGTTCAATCCGTCCTCATCAACGGCGTCGACGGCTTTGACGCTGGCCGCCAGCGCTTCGGCGCCGATCGGAACCAATGTGTTCACCATCACGGGAACGAGCGGCGCCTTGAGCGCGACAACCGCGCTCGCCCTGACAATCAACGCCGCCCCCTCGGGGAGCGGGGCTGCAACCATTGCCGGCAAGGCGGCGGGCAGCCCGCCCTGGTATTACGAGGACGACCTCGATCTTTCGACGCCGGCGCAGATCACGGCGTTGACGGTGACGATCTCGGTTCCGGCTACTAACGTGACCTACAACGGCGCCTACAACACTTTCGGCGGGCAGATCGTCCAGAGCTATATTTCCGGATCGAATTTCGTCTTTTCGTTCAAGCTGAGCGCCGGCCAGACCATCAATCCGGGCTCGGGCATATTCGCGGCGCAGATGAATGGAGATGGCGTGGCTCACGACAGCACGACCGACTCCTGGACCGCGACCTATACCGCAGGTGGCGCAACCTACACGCAGTCGGGAAAGTTCTAAATTGAGTCCGTTTTGGTCATGTCTATTTTGGCGGAATGTCGGACGTTACCGCATTGCGCCGAAGCCCAATCGTCGTTGGCTCCAACATCGGTTCACTGGCGGAGCCATCTTGACCGATGGCGCCAAAACCGACCTCGCCTATCAAATCCGGCGCATCACCCCGCCGCTCGGCAAGACCGCAGAGAGTCGAACTCAATATGCGGTCTTGTCGTTAAACACGAGCGCAACGGTTTTGAAAATAATTTTCGCGTCAAACCATAGACTCCATCGATCGATGTATTCGATATCGTAATCCACGCGTTTTTGTAGCTTCTCAACGCTGTCCAACTCGCCGCGCAGCCCGTGAACCTGAGCCCAGCCGGTCATTCCTGGCTTCACGCGATGCCGAACGGCGTAATAATCGACCAACTCCTCGAGATTTCTGCCTTCGGCCTTCGTGGCGAGCGCGTGTGGCCTTGGACCAATGAGCGACATGACGCCTTGAAGAACATTGATAAGCTGCGGCAGCTCATCAATACTCAAACGCCGGATGACGCGACCAACACGCGTCACTCGCGGATCGTTTCGACTCGTTTGAGTTTCGGCATGATGATCCGTCATGTGAGTATACATCGAACGAAATTTCCATAGCTCAAAAGGCCGACCGTTGAACCCCGTACGAATTTGCCTGAAGAATACGGGCCCCGGACTCTCGATAAGAATCAAGGCGGCGACGATGAGGAACAATGGCGAAAGCAACAACAACCCCGCGCCCGCCAAAACGACATCCTCGGCGCGCTTCAACCAAAGATTCCAACCATGGATAGATTCCTCGATCGCGCAAAACGACGGCCGCCCTGCGAATTCCGTAACCTTGCGAATCATTGCGCCAAGCGAACGCGTGCTGGGGAGAACATAGACTCGCGTCGACAAGTGACTGAGAAGGTCCAACTTAGCCAATATTAGCGGGATATCGACCCAGGGCGCGGCGAGATAGATCTGGTCTATTTCCGATTGAGCGACCACATCGGCCAGCGATGCGACATCGCCGATATTGGCAAACTTCATGCTGTCAATCACGCGAACATGCCGCTCCGAATGACGCTCTATCTCTCTTGGCGAGATCGGATCGCAAAAAACGCCAACGGAAAGCGCGCGGTTCACGAATGCGCCTTGCTCGAGCGCGCGCTCAGTTGCGGCGAAGACCATCCGACGTATTAAAAGAATCAGCGGGAAGCTCAGGACGACCCATGAAAAAAACCACAACCTCGAATAGGTTTCCGCAGTTTTTGTAGCGACGGCGACGACCACCATGAAGGCGAATGTGAAGAATATTGCAAGCGGAAGTCGTCGGAACGCCCGCCTGCTATCGAGAATGCTGCTTGTGCGGTACACGCCCAGCAACCGAGCCCATAGGAGGTGCGAGAATACAGCAAAGCCGACGGCTTGAGCCTGCCAGTCTTCGATATAGGCGTCGGACGATCGAAACTCTCGTTGCAACAGGACAGCTAACACCCCTGAGCATGCATAAAGCAGCAAATCAAGGGCCACCAGCCCAACGACGCAATTTTGCAAGCAAATGCGCCCCCTGGCGTTATCGGGAATGCGGCCTACGCCGCTTTCACCTGACGCGACCGAGCCCGATTGGAATTCTTGGATCGGCGATTGAAACATCAAGCGAAACGCTCAATAAGCTGGCGGATCAAATTACTTTTTCAGTTTATGCAAGCTCACCTTTGAATGTCAATAAACGTTGTGGCGAACATGCCCCGATTTGCTGACAATGGAGCCGCCGAACGGAGCCTTCGGTCCGGCCCGACGCGGCTTCTTGCATTGTTTTTAGATATAAAACAAAAGAATGGGCTGGACGCGGCCAAAACGTCCGCAGACCTTTTAATTATTACACTGCCAGACAATGCGACGAGCGGCATAGGCCAGAGGCGGCGTTTATCGAAGACCCTAATCGCGCAAGTCACCCGATGATTTTATGGAGCGGCCGCTCGTGAATCAGCTATTCGCTCTTGTGGCCGATTATGTCGACCGAATCCCCGATTCCGTTGAGGTAATCTATTGATGTTTTGACGGGACGCCTTCGCGTTACTGGCGCCGTGTCGCGCAGCGATCGTGACAGAGGTCCGTTCGATTTTCGTGACGACGGAGCTGTGTTGGAACAACGGCGGCGACGAAAGACACCGGCCGCATAACAATAAAAACCGCGAGACGCGCCACACGCCTCACGATACAAAATCATGCGAGAGTCTCGACATTTCGGGATCGACGCACGTCGACCCCGTTAGCTCCCGATCAGTTAGGGCTTACGTGTGGCGGCTTTTTGACAGGCCACGGCAAAGGACCATGCCCTTCTTTATGCCTAGCCGGCCCCCACGGCCACCAACGAATTTCTGGCCCGCCGTCCGCGACGCGGCGAGGCTCGCCCTTCTCCACCCTTGTTTCAACCGGCGATTCGGTCCCAACATCGGATCTAGCGCCGCGATCCAACCGCGCCTTGGAATCCTGCGCTGAACTCTTTTCGAGAGCTGACGCCCCCACGCTCCCGAGCAGCAATATGCCCGCTATTGCGACAATCCGTCTCAGCATCTCTATTCCTTTCGACATCAGTATTACGGTTTGCGCCTGGGCGGCGCCAATGCCGCACCACCCCCGCCGCCAGACTCACCCTGCACCAACGCAATATTACTCATCAGCACCATATTACGACCGATCCAATAATTCAATGTCCCGTTCAGCACATTTCAGACGGTTGATACCGCCGATAGGCCAATGCCTTGAGATCCTCTGCGGGAAATTCGCCAAGAAACGCGTCACGGAGCCATGGCGATTGAACCTGCGAGCGAACTCATCGACGAAGGCCCAAGGTTTCTTGATTTTGCATGGCGGGTTTCAGGAATGCGGCGCTCCCAGCGCCACGAGGAACAAGGTGCGCTGGACGCAAGCCTCGAGGTCCGGGCGCGTGCGCGGCGAGACGACAGGCTCGAGTCCTCGCGCCCGACGCTCCGCTAGAAGGCGGGTTTGACCGCGCGTCCTCCGCCGACCTCAGCGCCACGGACTTGGAGCAGGCCCTCGGCGAGGAAAATGCCGAACTGGGCTTTGGCCACTCGTTGCGCTGACCTCTCGAGTCGCATGGCCGACGGACTTGCGCCGCGTGGACCGCCGCGACGCGCTAGCATTGGCTTTAACCGCTTGATCTGTCGCGCGCCCGCACGGCAATCGAAAAAAGGGCGAGACTCTCGATCGACGTCGACGCCATGGCCCAAGAAATTATGATTCGCCGGTCAAATGCGCCGAGCGCGTCGCACCCGCGCCTTGCGGCAAAATGAACCATATGCCAAAAGCCGCAACGCTCAACCGACGAGGGCGCGCGAACTCCTCATCAGCGCGGCGCTCACGGATCCCGGTCTTTTCATCCCGCGAATCGCAAGCTCGAGCAAGCAATGCCCCAATTCGAACCTTCCGGAGTCGTCGGCGCGCCAAAGGGGAAAGACGCCCCATCATCTTCGGCGAGCGCGGGCGGCGGCGCGCAACAGCGACCCGGCGGTTTAGCGGCGAAATATGCCGCAGCCATCGATGGGGGCGTATTTTTCGCCTTCATCGCTCTGTTGGCCTGGGCTCCGCTATGGTTCGGCTCCAATCGGCCTCTGGCTTGGGGCGTCAACGCGATCGGCTTCGGCGGCCTCGCTGTTTGCTATGAACTCGCCTTGCTCGCGACGCGGCGCCGCCATCCCGTAGCGCTTCGGCGACTCTGGTTTCCTGTCCTGGCTTTCGCCTTTGTCTTCGTCTGGTCGCTGTTTCAAATCAGCCCGATGATCCCCAAAGGCTATCAACATCTGATCTGGCAAATGGCCGGAGAGGCTCTCGCGCGCGAGCTACCGGGCTCCATAAGCGTCGATCACGACGACACCATCGTTTCTCTTTTGCGCTTTGCGACCTGTGGGTTCGCCTTCTATCTAGCCTTGCAATTGGGCCGCTCGTCGAGAAGAGCGCGACGATTGACGCAGGCTGTGGCGGTGATCGGCGCTTTCTACGCCACCTATGGGATCATAGCCTTTTTTGTGTTCCCCCGCAGCATTCTCTGGTTCGATAAGCTCTATTATCTCGATTCGGTGACTTCGACTTTCATCAACCGCAATTCCTACGCCACTTACGCGGGAATAGGCCTCGTCTGCTCATTGACGATTGTTTTGCATCTCTATCTCGGCGGCGCGGCGCTCGCCGGCGGCGCGGTTGGGCGCAAAATCGCCTCGCTCGTCTCGATCACCGTCGGCCAGGGCGGCGCGTGGATCGCTTGCGCTTTCATCATCGGCGTCGCCCTCGTTCTTACCGGATCGCGCGGCGGCGTCCTAGCGAGCGTGAGCGGCCTGTTCGCACTCCTGATTCTATCCGGCGTACGCGGGCGCAGGCATGCCGTCGCGACCGGCTTTGGCTCGCTCGCGATTGGCCTGGCGATCGGCGGCGCCTTTTTCAATTACGGGGATTTTCTCGCCGACCGTCTCGCCACCCAAGGGCTTGCCTCCGACGACCGCCTCGCCGTCTACGGTCTGACCTGGAACTCGATCGGCGACGCGCCGCTGCTTGGGTTTGGCGACGGAACATTTGAAAAGGTCTTCCCGCTCTATCGCGACAAGACCATCGATATGGCCGGCCTATGGGATAAGGCGCATAACTCTTATCTCGAGGCGTTGCAGGGCCTCGGCGTTCCTGTCGCCTCGATCCTCCTTATCGCGATCGCGGTCTTGTTCGGGCGTTGCGTCCATGCAGCTTTGACGCGACGCAACTCCACGCTTGCGCCGCTCGCGGCGAGCGCGGCCACGGTGATTGTCTCTTTGCACGCGCTGGTTGATTTTAGTTTGCAAATCGAGGCGGTGGCCCTGACCTGGGCGGCGCTGCTAGGCGCGGGAACGGCGCAATCCTGGCGTAGCAAAGTGGCGACCGATCGCTAGTTCACGGTATGATCGACTCGATAAAGCGAGAGCGCGTAATGCGCAAAAATGCAAAAGCCCACGGCGACTTGCCTCATCAATAATCGTTAGAGCAAAGAAACATCGGCATATGAAGCCAATGCCGCTCTGCGGACGTCGTCACGTCGGAAGCGCCTGTCGCATTTGCGCCATGATACCTTGCCAAAAGCGAGTGACTTCCTTTACCTATCCGCCTTGGCGTCGCCATTTAGAGAGCCTTTGACCATGCATGGCAATATTCCTTTTAAAATGACGCAAGCGGCTGAAGGACAGGATAATTCGGACGCCATTGACTTGCGTCGGCTGCAAGATTTCTTTCACCGGCGCTGGAAGCTGATTCTCGCGACCGCCGTCGCAGTGATGGTCTTGGCCTTTCTCGTCATCCTGACCATCGCCCCGCGTTACACCGCCACGGCTCAAGTTCTGCTCGAACCGCGCAAAGAGAAGATTTTCGGCGCCGACAGCATTCTCCCCGAACTCAATCTCGAAACCGGCAACGTCGACAGCCAGCTAACGGTCATTCAGTCGATCAATCTATTGCGTCGCGTCGTCGAAAAAGAAAAGCTCACCCAGGACACGGAATTCGGCCAATCCTCGCAGGCCGGTCTGTTTAGTTTTATCGCCGGCTTATTTAAATCCGAGGACGCGGCCGACACCAAGGCTGCCGCCAAAGCCGACAGCGCTATTCCCGGCGATGTGTTGCGCTCGATCAACAAATTACGGGCAGCTCTCGAAGTCACCCGCGTCAACCGCACTTACGTCCTCTCCATCGGCGTCACCTCCGAGGATCCCGCAAAAGCGGCGCGCCTCGCCAATGCGGTGGCCGACGCCTATGTCGTCGACCAATTGGACGCGCGCTACGACGCCGCCAAGCGCGCCTCGGTCTGGCTGGCGGAACGCATGGAAGGCCTGAGGGAACAACTGCGCCAGTCGGACGAAGCGGTGGCGCAATTCCGCAAGGAGCATAATCTCCAAAACACCGGCCTCGGCGTTGGCGACAACAAGGTCACCATTTCCGAGCAGCAGCTCTCCGAATTGAACGGCAAGTTGATTACCGCTCGCGCCGACACCGCGGAAAAGCGCGCCAAATATGAGCAGGCGGTACAAGTAACCTCGCACGGCGGCAATCTGCAGGCTATTCCCGACGTGGTCCATTCGACTGTGATTTCCGAGTTGCGCAAGCAACAGGCGGAAGTGGCGCGCAAGGAGGCCGATCTCATCGCCCATTATGGCGATCAGCATCCGCTGCTGATCAACGCCCGCGCTGAGCGCCGCGACATCGACCGCTCCATCGCGGAGGAAGTGAAACGCATTCTGGTCAATCTCAAGAACGATTACGACGTCGCCAAGTCGCGCGAGACGTCGCTGCAGACCAGCCTCGAACAGATCACCGGCCAGACCGGCCAGGACAATGGCGTCGCCGTGCGCCTGCGCGCACTCGAACGTATCAACGCCGCCAACAAGACTCTGTTCGACAATTTCATGTCGCGCACCAAGATCACTCAGGAACAATCGACTTTCGAGGAGCGCGAAGCGCGGGTGATCTCGCCGGCGGTGAAGCCTAACGCCCCCTCTTTCCCCAAGAAGGGTCTCGTCGAAGCCTTGGCGGGCGTGGTTGGTCTCATGCTTGGCGTCGGCGGCGCGGCGGCGCTCGACATGCTCAACTCCGGCTTCCAGACCGCACGCGAGCTTGAAGACAAGCTCGGCCTGCCGGTGTTAGGCTCGGTTCCGCTGCTTAGCGACAAAGACAGCAAGGTCGACGGCAAGACTCTCGACCCTGCTCAATATCTTTTCGCAAAACCGCTGTCGCGCTACGCCGAGGTGGTGCGGGCGATCCGCGTCGGCATCCAGATGGCCGACGTCGACAACCCCGCCAAAGTGATTCTCGTCACCTCTTCCATACCGAGCGAAGGCAAGTCCACCTTAGCGCAAAGCCTCGCCTTCTCAGCCAGCAAGGCCGGCCAGCGGGTGCTCATCATCGACGGCGACCTTCGCCATCCTTCCACGAGCAAATATTTTGGGCTGGAGAACAACGCTGGGTTGGTCGATTTCTTGACCGCCGCGGTCGCTCTCGACGCCGCGGCGTCGAACCAGTTCGGCGTCACCGTTCTCCCCGCCGGAATGAAGTCGCAGAATCCGCCCGATCTCTTGGGCTCCGAGCGCATGAAGCATTTGATCGAAAAGCTTCGCGATTTATTCGACTACATCATCATCGACTCTCCGCCATTGGAACCGGTGATCGACGCCAAGGTCTTGGCTGCGCTCGCCGACACGGTCGTATTCGCCGTGCGCTGGCAGACCACCAAACGTGAAACCGCCGCACAAAACGCCGATTATTTCGCCCGCACTCAAAAGCTGGCCGGCATCGCGATGACCATGGTCGATGAAAGCAAGACGCCGCGTTACGGCGCATATGGCAATTACAACGGCTATTATTATCACAAATATTATTCCAATTAGCAGGCTTCAAAAATGGCGACCCCGCAGGCCCTGCTGACATCGATCTGTGTGATCGCCATCGCCGCCTTCGGAATTTCCAAGGGCGTCGATTTGGTTCGCTTTGAGGCGGTGGAAGGCGACATCGAGGCTTTTCTACAACAGCCGACTCCCGATTCTGCCGCGTTGAAAAAACACCGCGCCGCCACGCTGCACGAGTTTTCGCTGCTCGATCCCTGGACCTCCAAGCTCGGATTGAGTTCGAGAGCGCTGCAAATGAAAGCTTTCCTCGCCGGAGTAGCGGAGTCCGACGCGGCCGAGGAAGCGGCGGTCGTCGATCTTCTGGCGGTCGAGCCGACCGCGGGCGCTGTCTGGCTCGATTTGGCGTTGCTGCGTAGGCGCCGCGACGCGCCGACGCCACAAATTGTCAGCGCTTTGGAAATGTCCGAACTCACCCATCCCCGCGAGCTTGAGACCGTGATCCCTCGCACTCTTTATGAAATGCAATTATGGGAATCGCTGTCCAGCGACCAACACAGACGCGCGCTCAATCGATTGCTCGAACTCAAAGGAAAATTGAACACACAACAATTGGAAGAATTCAAGTCGATGATCGAAGCGAAGCCTTCGTCGTTCAAGGATGTCGTTGCGCGCGAACTGATCGCGCGCGGCGCCGTCGATCGGAATTGGCTTCGCGCCTTGGGTTTGCAACCATAAGCTGGCGTTGTTGCAAGCAAGTCGCGCTTGACCACGGTCGCGTTGGCGAGATAGTTGTGTCGACATTGAATTCGGCGCTGACGCTCAACGCTAGAGCGCTTTCCGACCAGACGGAATCGTCTGGTCGATAAGAAATCGCTCCAGATTCAAAAAGCTGGAGCAAAATCTAATCGAAAAAGTCTATCAACTTTTTCGGATTTTGCTCTAGTGCATCGACGCTGTTAAGGGCGAGTGATAATGGCGAGCATGACCGCTGATCTGGGAGCAATGGACGGCGCTGAAAGGCGCCTTCTCGCGCCCGGCCAACGTTGGTACTTGGCTCATACCCTGCCGCACAAAGAGACCACCGCCGAGATGCGGCTCGCGGACCAAGGCTTTCATGTCTTTCTTCCGCGTCGCCTCAAGACCGTGCGCCACGCTCGCCGGATGCGCACGGTCAATGCGCCGCTGTTTCCACGTTACCTGTTTGTCGCTTTCGACATCGATCGCGCGCAATGGCGCAGCATCAATGGCACCATTGGCGTAGCGACCCTGTTCATGGCGCGAGAGCGGCCCCTCGCGGTCCCGGACGGCGTGGTCGAGACGCTGATCCAGTCGTCCGATCGGGGCGGGTGTCTGCGTTTCGACTCCGAGCTGACGCCCGGACAACAGGTACGTCTGATCGCCGGGCCTTTCACCGAGACGCTCGGCGTGCTCGATCATCTCGACGCGCGCGGGCGCGTCGAGGTTCTGCTCAACATCATGGGCAGCGTTACTCGCGTAAGGCTGCACAGGGAGTTGCTCGAACCGGCGGCGTGACGCCGCTTGGCGCGCGAATCGCATGAGATCATCAACCGGATGAAGCTCGATGGAGAGTCACCCGAATGGCGGCAGCATGGCTGACCCCGCCATTGTTGTTACGCTCAATTTATGGGACGCCTCTGGTCTGATCGAGCGCCTTGAGTTTGTTCGAATACGCGTTTGCTCGCTCCGATCCCGCCGGCGCGGCGATCATCGCCGTCCGGCTCAGAGAGCTTGTCGGCCGGGTTTCGACTTTAGTTAGCCTTAATGCGTTGTTAGGCTTACCGTGTTCCCCCGCCTTAAAAATTCGCGCCTCGTCTTATGGAGTTGTTCCTGATGACTTCACAGCAGTTTGAGAAAGATCAAATTACCGCGTTCCGCCACCCCCCGACCGAGACAGGATTCGCAATCAATCGTTGGTTTCAACGCGCACCCAGTAAATCCGGTTCCAATCCGTCACAAAAAATTTTGATTCAGGCGATAAATTATGCTCCTGAACTGATCGGCTGCGCCAAATACACCACCGAGCTGGCGCAATATCTAAGCCAAAACGGCCATCTCGTCGAAGTGGTCGCGGCCCCACCGCATTATCCGGGCTGGTATGTGCGCAAGCCCTATCGCGGCTTCGCCTATAGCAGCGAACTTCTCGATGGCGTCAGAGTCACGCGCTGTCCGATGGCGATGAAAGCCGACGGCGGCGGGCTATGGCGGATGCTGGCGCCGCTAAGCTTCGCCTTCGCCGCCGCGCCGGCGCTGTTATGGCGCGCATTGCGCTTCCGTCCCGACGTCGTGATGTGCGTCGAGCCGACCTTATTCGCGGCGCCGATCGCTCTACTCGCCGCCAAAATTCTTGGCGCGCGCGCGCTGTTGCATGTGCAGGATCTCGAGATCGACGCTGCTTTCGGCGTGGGCCATCTCAAGGGCGCGGCATTGAAACGCGCGGCTTTTTTATGCGAACGCCTGTTGCTCTCGCGGTTCGACGATATCGTCACGATCTCGAACAAAATGCGCGCGGCTTTGGTCGCCAAGAGCCTTGATCCCTCTAAAATCAGGCTGCTGCGCAATTGGGTCGATACCGAGCAAATCGCGCCCACGCCAAGAACCGGCAACGGTTTTCGCGCCGAGCTCGGCATAAGCGACGACGCCTTTGTTGTGCTCTATGCCGGCCATATTGGCGTCAAGCAAGCGCTCGACGTCGTGATAGCCTCCGCAAGGCGGCTTAAGCATCGCAGCGACATTGTTTTCGTGATCGCCGGCGCCGGCCCCAGCAGAAGCGGCTTGGTCGCAGCATCCGCCGATTTGCCCAATGTCCGGCATTTGCCGTTGCAGCCGGCCGAGCGGCTCAATGAACTGCTGGCGCTGGCCGATCTCCATGTCTTGCCGCAACACCGCGGCGCGGCCGATCTGGTGTTGCCATCGAAGTTGAGCGGCATGTTGGCGAGCGGGCGCCCAATAGTCGCCACCGCCGATCCCGGCAGCGAACTCTACGACATATTGACCGAGGTGGCGCTGTTGACGCCTGCGGGCGACGCCGCGGCGCTGGCCGAGGCCATTGTCGCCGCGACCTCGCTCGACTGGTCGCGGCGCATCGAGGCCGGCCTGCGTTTGGCCGCTAGCATGGGGTCGGATCGCCTGCTGCCGCATTTCGCCGCTCTCCTGCTCGCTCCCCACGATTGGGCCGAGTCGGCGGCGGTCGCCGAGGCCCCGGAGGCGGGTTGAGCGCGCCGCTTCGCCTTGCTCAGGCCGCTGGCGGAGCCGCCCAAATCGCGCCCAATAGGGCGTCATGCACGCCCTCCCCTATGCGCGCCACGACGCCTCTCCCACTCTGTCGAGCGAATTGTGATAAGAGTAATTATCGCATTGCGGACGAGCGATTGGCGCTTTTGCCTCACAAGCTTGGGCCAGCGGGAAAAACGTCATTGCGAGCGCGAGCCGAAGCAATCCAGGGGACAACGTCGGTCCCTTCTGCCTTTTCATGCTCCCAAGACAGCTCCAAACGATCCTTCCTCCGCGCTATGCCCGCCTGGATTGCTTCGTCACTTCGTTCCTCGCAATGACGGACCCGCCGCCGAACTCGTTTGTGACGCAGCAGAATTAGGGGTTGTCGCGCGCTGGAACTTCTTAAGCAAAGAGCAACTTTGATGTACCGTTCCATTTTAGGTTTTTATCAAAACTTTGGCGCATCCGCCGGAGCAAGCATGCCGCCTGTCGGAGTCCTGCTTCAAAAATTTAAAAGTAATCAACTGACGAGAAACGCACTGTTCTCGCTTGGACAAAGCGTCTTCGTGAGCGTATGTCTGTTTCTCATCTACAGGAAGCTTATAACGGAAGTCGGCGCGGAGCGTTTCGGAGTCTGGTCTCTTTTGATGGCGGCCTCGACCGTGGCTCGAGTGGGCGATTTTAGCGGTGGAAATTCGCTGTCGCGCTTCGTTGCCCTTGCCGAACGCGAGGAGCGCGGCGACCCGCCCCGCGATCTCGTCCACACCGTCACCCTGACGAGCCTGGCTCTCAATATCTTAATCGGGGCCTTGCTTTGGGGCGCGACTCTGTTCCTGTTGCCGTCGTTCATCGACACAAGCCATCTTGCGGAAGCGCGGTCGCTCCTGCCGTGGATGTTCCTGCAGATCGTGATTGGTTCTCTCGCCGGCGCGGTGACGTCGGCCATTGACGGCGCGCAGCGCGCGGATCAGCGGTCCAAGGTCGTTATGGCGGCCGCGGTCTGCTCTCTCGCTGCCACTTGGCTATTGGCGCCTTTCTATGGCGTTCGCGGCTTCGCTGCCGCGCAGGTCATGCAGCAACTAGCGATAGTGATGCTTGGATGGCTGGTGCTGCGCCAGCATATCCCTGGGCTTGGGTGGGTTCCCCACCGGTGGAGCCGCATTGTTTTTGTCGAGACTACCGGATATTCATTGCGGCTAAATGCGAATGGACTGGCGATCATGCTGTTCGAACCGGTCGTCAAGTTCGCGATCAATCACGCTGGCGGATTGAGCGACGTCGCACTTTATGAATTATCGTCCCGCTTGATATCGCAAATTCGAGCGCTCGTCGTTTCGGCCGCTACACCCCTCGTGCCCGCGCTGGCTGCTCAATTATACGATGGCGATGGCGCATTTGGCCGTCTGGTCGAAAAAGCCACGCGCATAGCGAGCCTCGGAGCAATAGGCGTCGCTGTTGGTTCGCTGATCGCGGCGGCGCCCGTCAGCTTTATCGTGCTTGGGAAAGTCTCGCCCTCTTTTTTGCAAATGAGCGCGCTTCTGTCCCTTGGTTGGAGCTTGCAAACTCCTTCCCTCGGATTCTACTTCGCGGGCCAAGCCGCAGGGGTTATCCGCTGGAATTTTTTCAGCCATGTTTTTCTGGCTGCCACCGTTCTCACAGGCGCTCTGTTCATTGCGCCGCTTTACGGAAGCATTAGCCTGATCTTCTGCATTTGTTTTGGCCTTGTTGGAGCAACCATCGTGATCGTCGCGGGAAATAGTAGCGCGTTGCGTCTCGGCGGAACCGCGCGGAGATTGCGCTCCTGGTTCGTTCTTGCTTCGGGATCGGTCGTGTTTATCTGTTTCGTCTTCATCCTAATTGTTGACCGGTTATCTTGGGCTCTTGCATAATAATGTCCGTCAATTCCCTCCTTTCTTTGACGGATGGTTTCCCACGCGGCAGGTGGAAGCTCATCTCTTTTGCCCTCAGAGCATGGCGCTGCGGCTTTCCTCGGCGGGGAAATTCGAGCCGCTGCGTGCGGCGGCGCTGGCCGGTCTTGGGGACATATCCCGCCATCGGGCGATTTTTCGGCCCTCTCGGCACGGCCGGCCCGCTCCTTGTCATGGCGGGAGCAAATTTGATGATGAACGCGCGGAGCATGTTCGGCATCGCGGCGGTGGCGGCTCTCTACAGCCTGTTGAAATCGGCGCTCGATCTCCGCCCGGCGACAAAGCGGCGCCTGAGTTCCGGCGCGCTGGGGGTGGAGACCAAGGAAAAATACGAGTGGCAGGCCTCCGGCGACTGGGGCCTATGGCTTTGACTCATTGGTTGGGCTATATAAAATCAGGCGCTTAATGCAAATGGAGTAGTCATAATGACGCGATTTGAGATAGTTGATATGTTTAAGCTGAGCATAAAATCAATTATACGTAAGATCGGCCTGGAAATTACAAGGTCGAAGCATGGAGAGAGCGCGCATTCTCTTACATTGCGCTTGGCTGAACTCACAAAGTCAACGATGTTTCTCGATGTCGGAGCCAATGAGGGTCAATTCGCATCGAGCGTGTCCGCCGATATCGGCGGCGCGAGAATCGTTTCCTTCGAACCCAGCGAGAGCGCCTACGCGCTTCTCAAGACACACGCGTCGCGGCGTCGCAATTGGGTCGTCGCGAAACGCGTGGCGCTCAGCGATCAACCGGGCGAGGCGATTCTTCATGTTTCAGGCAATTCCGTTTCCTCGTCTTTGCTGGAGATGGAGGCGGCGCATTCCGATGCGGCCCCTCAATCAAGATATATCGCGACCGAAACGGTGCCTTGTGCGACGCTCGACAGCATAGTCTACGAGGACATGGCCTTGCATGGCGAGAAGTTTTATTTAAAAATTGATACACAAGGTTCAGAACTAAAAGTGCTATTGGGAGCGAGCAAAACACTGAATGACGTTGTCGCAATTCAGTGTGAAGTTTCGTTTGTAGAGCTCTACAAGGGACAGCCGCTCGCAAATGAAGTAATCAGATATTTGAAAGAAAGAGGTTTTTTACTTTTCGGATATGCGAATGTATTTCGTGATCCTAAGCGCCACGAACTGCTTCAGGCTGATGTTTTTTTCTTGCGCGACGGCGCGGCGTCTTAAATTCGCCGACGCATGTCAATCGACTCCCTCCTGTCTTTCCTGCTCGGCGCGCTAACCGTCGCTCAAATCAAATTTGGCGGCGTGCTGCTTGGTTCCGACCTTTTCGCGCTTTGCGTCGTCCCGCTCTATTTGCTGAAGGCGAAGAGACGGCGCATGTTGGGCGAAGACCGTTATCTGCTCTACGGGATCGGTCTTTGGTTCCTCGGCGCGGTGGCGACAGACATCTACCGCGCGACGCCGGTTGAGGATTTCACGCGCGGCTGGGCCAAGCTGGTCTTTTTTACCCTCACGATCATGGCGCTGCGGCTTCTCTCGGCGGGAAAATTCGAGCCGCTGCGCGCGGCGGCGCTGGGCGGCGTGCTTGGGGGGCTGCTGCAGGACGCTTTTTTCCCCAACGAATATCAAGCCGGTGGGCTGCTCGACCCGACTTCCTGGAAATTCGGTCTTGGTCCTCTGCTCACAATCTTCGCGGCGGCCTTGGGGACATATCCCGCCATCGGGCGATTTTTCGGCCCTCTCGGCACGGCCGGCCCGCTCCTTGTCATGGCGGGAGCAAATTTGATGATGAACGCGCGGAGCATGTTCGGCATCGCGGCGGTGGCGGCTCTCTACAGCCTGTTGAAATCGGCGCTCGATCTCCACCCGGCGACAAAGCGGCGCCTGAGTCCAGGTGTTTTCGCGATGCTTGGGGTGTTGGGCCTGGCGGGCGCCCAGGGACTTATGGCGCTCTATGGCTTCGCCGCGGGTTCCGGCGCGCTGGGGGTGGAGGCCAAGGAAAAATACGAGTGGCAGACCTCCGGCGATTTGAGCCTGCTGCAATCGGGGCGGGTAGAATCCCTGGTTTCGCTCCAGGCCATCGCCGATTCTCCCGTCCTTGGTCATGGTTCCTGGGCGCGCGACATGCACTATGTGATGCTGCTGGTCGATCGCTTGGACGCCGCCGGCATGAAGATGGAGGGTGATCCCTTCGCAAGCGATCTTATCCCCTCGCATTCCCATCTTTTCGGCGCCTGGGTCGAAGCGGGCCTCTTGGGCGGAGTGTTCTGGATCGGGGTCCTGATCGCAGGCGTCATGGCGCTCTATCGCGTGCTCAAGATCAACGATCCGCCGATTTCATTGGTCGCCCTTTTGCTGTTCGACCTGCTATGGACCATATTGTTTTCGCCCTTCGGGCTGGATCAGCGCTTTTGGACGAGCTTGAAAATATCTATCGTTCTGTGGGTTTTGCGCCCGCGAGAGCGCAAGGACGAAAAGGGACGGACATAAAATGAAATTCTCGATCGTCACCATCTCCTTCAATCAGGCCGAATTTCTCGAGCGCACGATCCGCTCGGTGCTCGATCAGCAGGGCGTCGAAATCGAATATATCGTCGTCGATCCCGGCTCGACCGACGGCAGTCGCGAAATCATCGAGCGCTATCGCGATCGCATCGCGCACATAATTTTTGAAAAGGACCAAGGGCCGGCCGACGGCTTGAACAGGGGCTTCGCCAAAGCAAGCGGAGAGATTTATGGTTATTTGAATTCCGACGACACATTCGAGCCAAACGCATTAAAGACGGTCGAAAATTATTTCATCGATCATCCCGATGTTGATGTCGTGTGCGGACATTGCTGGGTGACCGACCGCCACGATAACCGCTTGCGCAAGGGCTGGTCGGAGCCGTTCACACGCCTCTCCGCCGCTTATGGCGCCAGCGTGCAAATGCAGCCCTCGACCTTCATTCGTCGACAAGCCTTTTTGAACTCGGGAGGATTTAACATTGAAAACCGCCGTTCTTGGGACGGGGAATTACTCCTGAGTTTGTTTCTATCGGGTGCGCGGATCGAGATCATGGACGCTATTCTCAGCACCTTTCGCTTGCACGAGGTGAGTATTACAAATAGCGGCGCCTTAGGCGATTTGCTTGAGATTTCATCGCGCGAAAGTTTCGAACGGCTCATGGGACGCAAACGGCGCTTTTTCGATAAGCCTATCGCCTTTGTGTTGCGCGTCTGGAAGCATCTTCGCAGGCCTCGCGCATTGGCGGAGCGCCTTATTAAGGGCCCCATCTATTTGCGAGGCGTCCGATGATGTCCAGAGTATTATGATTCCGCTAGATTCAGCCAAATCCAAGCCCCTCGAGGGCGGACCCAGCTTCAGCCTGGGCAGCCGGGTCTATTGGACGGCCGACGACAGGGTAATGGATATTCCCCTGCGCATCACGCGCAGCCGCAGGCCCCGCGTAGCAACGGAAGCCCGCCACGGGACAATCGTCAGATTTTATTCATCAGGATGGGCTTCATGAATTTCTCGCGTCTAATTCTGCGCCTGCGCAAGCTCCTTGCCGCTACGACAACGCCGCTGTTCGCCCGTGCGCTGCGTCACGGCGTGGCGGCTAGCATGGAACATGGGGAGGCGTTGGCCCGGTTCGACTTCGACTTTGTTGTGGACGTCGGGGCCAACAAGGGACAGTTTGCCCTCTTCATAAGAAACCGGTTTCCCCAGGCTCGCATTGTCAGTTTCGAACCTCTCGAACGCCCTGCCTCGATCCTCAAGTCCGTGTTTCGGGGGGATGCCGCGCTGCGCATCGTGCAGGCGGCAATAGGGCCTCTCAGAGAGCGGCGTTTTATGAATGTAACGGAGAAGGATGATTCGTCTTCTTTTCTGGATATAAGCCAAATCCAAGCGGACGTATTCGGAACCCGCACGATTGAAAAGCATGAAGTCTCCTGCGGGCCTCTATCTGATTTTCTCAAAATCGAAGACCTTGGCGCTCGCAATCTTTTGAAAATCGACACCCAAGGCTATGAATTAGAGGTATTAAAGGGATCGGAAGAAATTCTCGATTGCTTTGAAGCCGTTTATTGTGAACTTTCCTATGTCGAACTATACAAGAGCCAGCCCCTAGCGAGCGAGGTGATATGCTATTTGCTGGATAGGGGATTTCACTTGGCCGGCGTTTTTAATCAGGCGTCTTCTCCTGCGCAGGAAGCGCTACAAGCCGATATGTTGTTTCTCAGAACTGGGAAAATGTCTGCGGGTCGTTTGCATGCTGATCGACCCACATTAATAAGCGAATGATTTAGGACCCAGTTGGCGCCTCGACAGGCCTACGAGTTTCAATTGGCGAGGTCGCTGTAATTGGAGCACGGGGGTCGCGTTTCGTGATCTCGCTCCGTGGACCGTTTATGTCGGCAACCCCGCGATTGAAAAGCGGAAGCGCCGATCTACGCTTGGATGAAAAATGAAATCCACAACACCCGTGGCAGATATTACTATCGTAATTCTTACCCACGATGAGGAGGTCCACATTGAGCGTGCGATACGCTCAATGGCTCCTATTGCCGCGAGAGTCTTCGTTGTCGACTCCTTCTCGACCGACCGCACCGTCGAACTTGCGCGCGCCGCTGGCGCTCATGTCGTTCAAAACAAATTCGTCAACCACGCGCAGCAATTCCAATGGGCGCTGGACCATCTCCCCATCCAGTCCGAATGGATCATGCGGCTCGACGCCGACGAAACGCCGACGCCGGAATTGATCGAGGAAATCAAGCAAAAACTGCCGCATCTTCCCCCGGAGGCGACCGGCGTAAACCTCAAGCGACGTCATATTTTCATGGGGCGTTGGATCAAGCATGGCGGCCGCTATCCGCTCACGCTTTTGCGTATCTGGCGTAAGGACGCCGCGACAATCGAGCAGCGCTGGATGGATGAGCATATGGTGTTGCTTCATGGCCGCGCTATCACATTCCAGCACGACTTTTGCGACGAGAATCTCAACGACCTCGCCTTCTTCACCGTAAAGCACAATAAATACGCGACCCGAGAGGCGATCGACCGGCTAAACGCCGAATACGGCCTCTTTCCACGCGACGAAGCAGTGGAGAAAGGCGCGAGCAGCTTGCAGGCGCGGCTCAAGCGGCTGGTGAAAGAGCGCTTTTACAACCGCCTTCCCTTTGGTGTTGGCCCGCTCGCCTATTTTCTCTGGCGCTATATCTTCCAGCTTGGGTTTCTCGATGGGCGCGAGGGGCTTATCTATCACTGCCTGCAAGGCTTCTGGTATCGCTTTCTGGTTGAGGCGCGCGTAATGGAATTGCGTCGCGAGATCGCACACGCCTCCGACAAGGCGGCCATCAAGGCGCAACTCGCGAGGTCTACTGGTCTTTCAATAGAATAGCGCGCTTCAAGATTTAAATACTCGTCACAATTGGGTCATTTGCGCGCCGGCGGCGCGGTTTTTCGGTGTGGCGGCATCCTTGTCGCCGATTTCGCGCTCGATCAGTTTCAATAGCTCCATCGCATTGTTCTCCATGTCGAAGCGCGAGAGAAAAGCTTGCCGCGCTCTTGTCCCCATGGCTGCCCGCTCCTCACAAGTTGTTTCCAACATTTCTCGCAGTCCACGGGTTATGCCTTCGATATCGTCGTTCACGACAATCCCGGCCGCATCGGCCTCGATCTCCCGCCAGATGTTCACCTTATTGGTGATCAACACCGGCCGCGCCAGCGCCATGGCCTCGACAATGACCATGCCAAAGCTCTCGTGATGCGACGGCAGCACGAAGAATTCCGCCGCGCGAAAGGCGCCCCATTTGGCGTCGCCGGTCAACATTCCGGGCCAGTGAATTCGCTGGCCGATTCCAAGATTCTCGGCTCGCTTTCTTAAGGGGGCTACGAGACCAACCTGGTCCGGTCCGGCGATCACGAGATCGAATTCTGGATATTGGTTCGCGAGCCCCGCGAAGGCGTCGATCAGAAGATCGACGCCTTTTACTTCGTGAATGCGGCTCAAGAACAAAATCGACCTCCGGCCACGGGCCGAAGGAGTCTTCTCGAAGAAGGAATTCAGCTGCGCGGCGGGGTCGCCCGTTACATCGCTTGTTCCATATCCCACGACAAATTCCCGCGCGACATAGGGGTCGAAGGAGCGAGACGCCAGGATCTTCTCTTCCTCGCAAGTAAATAACACCCCCCTCGCGTCGCGCAGAACTCTATGCTCGAAGAGCCTCCAAAACAGCGACTTTAAAAACGCCTTCCTTGGATAGGCCTTATTGAACCAGGGACCGAGCATTCCGTGGGTGAACACGAAATAAGGCGTCCTTGACCCGCGCAAGGCCCGCCAACCGCCAAAAGAGGCATAATTCCAAAGACCATTTACGATGACCGCATCGTAATTCGACGCATTTCGTCTCAGCCAATCGACGAGGCGGGGCGTATATCCATATCGCAACCAAGGAACGAGGCGGCGAAGCGCCCCATGCCATCGCCCCTCGGCGCCAACGGCGAATGTCTTGACGGGCGAATTGAGGACCCAGGGCGCATGGGGCGGATCGAGGCAAACGATATGCGTGTCATGCCCGTTACGGAACCAAACCTTGGAGCTGGAAACAACACCCTCGATTGGTCCGCCCCCACGAGGATCGACGGAGGAGATTACGTGCAAAATTTTCATCGCTAACCCTTGCTGTCCGGAAATGCTGCTTGCAAGAAGATATGCCGAGGTAAACGATACTCCATCAGCCTCGTCTGTTGCACCACGACGTCGCCGCGTTTGGATTTATCTTGGGCGGCGTGGGCTCAACAAGTCGAAACGGATATCCAATCAACCAGCTTCGAGGCCCCGCGTCTCGACGCCGACTGAAAGCGCCACGGCGTCATCTCCTCGATATGGTTTGATGATGGCGGTCGAGAATAACATGCAGCGTTCCAGTGATGTAGGCGGCGGGATCGACTTTATTCGCTTTGCACGTCGCGAGCAGCGCCCAATTTTCGGCTCCGACCTCGTTTGCGGCGAGCCTAATATTTATAGGTGGCGCCCAGGGCGAACTGATTGCGGGTGAGGCTTCCGCCCACAACGTTGGACTCGGCCAACACAAGCGTATAGCCGGCTGTAGCTAGGATATTGCGAGCGATTTCATAATTTAATGTCGCACTCGCAGTCCAATTTTGATCGTGGAGACCGCCGCTTAAAAACGTCATATTGGCAAAGCCGCCGGAAAAAGAGGCGCTCCACTGTTTGGACATGGCATATTGGACGGTCGCCGTCGCCGCGCTGACAAAGGCCGCGCTGCCGAGCGGATTTCCGAATATGGGCAAGCCGGAATCCTGATAGGTTTCGTCAAGCGCAAGCGAAATGGTCCAGGCCCTCGTCGGAAACCAACTGATCTTGCCGCCATAAACCGCGCTGGAATGTGAGCCAAATGCGGAATAGGCGTAATCTTGCTGCTGAAAGCCGGCGAAAATCTCGCCTTTGAACAGGCTGATACGATCCGTGCCGAGGCCCGCGACCACTCGATAGCCTTCCGAATTATAAATCGTGCCGCTGGTCGGCACATTGGCGGCGATGATTCCATATCCAGTATCACCGCTAAAATTTCGCGTATTTCCGGTAGCTTCCGTAAAAGCGTAAAGTGCGGGCGAAAAGGAGTAGCCGAGGCGGGCGGTGACGGTGGTGACGAGACTATCGCGGTAGGACTGCGGCTCCGAACCCGCCGTGGTGTAGAGCGGGTCATAGGAGGTGGCGTAAGTGCTTGCGCTTAGGCCTACAAAAACCTTATCGAAGGATTTCACGCCCGATAAATACCCGCCCAGCATATTTGAGCGCTGCGGGCTCGAAATTATGCCGTTTCCATATGGGGTGGCGACAATGCCATTAAAATAGACGTTAGTGATCAAATCATATTCGCCGCCGAGTTTTAGCACCAAATCCCGCTGCACCTCCCAAGCATGGGCAAAGCCCACCTGCGCGTTGAGGACGTCGGCGCCAGATACAGCGGGGTAAATATTAAAATCGCCGTTCAAGAAAATCGCGGTATGTTGAACGCCGGCGTCGCGTTGGGCGATCATCGCCGGCTTTAGCTCAAAACCCGCCGCCGCCACGGGCGCGATGCCTTGCGTCGCGGCGCTTGGCCTCGGCGCCGAAAAAACGTTATCGGTGTAGACGCCGCCGACAAACAGGCTCGGGTATAACATCCAGCCTTCCAGCGGCATGCCTTGGTAATCGCGCGTCGGCTTGTCGTTCAAGCTGCGCTGGGACATAGGCTGCGGCGATAAAAAACCGAGCAGCTCGTCCGTGCCCCCCGGCGGCTGCAGTGTCGGTTGCACCGCCACTTGGGCGACTGCCGGCGACAGCCCCGCGCAGAAGAAAACACCAAGACACCCAAGAAGAGCCGAGCTCACAGCGGCTGGCGAAGAAGCGGCCGATTTGCGCGTGAACACCAAAAGTCTCACCCTTAAACCAATAACGTTATGGCGCGGGCGCCCCCAAAAAGACCCGGCCGAAAAGCCTGGAAGCACGCAAAGCTCGCGCCCTCGCCGGAGCCTTTTGATTTTTTTCAGCGCACCGACCGCCGCCGCCCATAAGTCTGAATTTCAGATTAATTTTACCGCGCCAACGCTTGGGGGTCAATAAATCGAAAGGCCGGCGAAGCCGGAAATCCAGCGGGAACGCGAACATCGCCACGACGGCGGATTGTGCGCGGGAAGGAGCGACTTTGATCACTCCTTCCCATGAAGCCTCGGACGATCGCTGCCGTCACTCGCCGTTTCAGGCGACGCTCTTCCCGTATCGCATCGGCAAATCTTCTTCGTGGGCAAGAAACCATCGGTACGAATCGGCGATGCCTTCCTCGAGCGATATTTCGGGTTTCCAACCCAACTCGAGAATGCGGCTCGAGTCCATTAATTTGCGCGGCGTCCCGTCGGGTTTCGTTGTGTCGAAAACGAGTTCGCCGTTAAATCCAACCGCGCGCGCGACGGTTCTTGCGAGACCAGCGATGGAAATTTCCGAGCCGGCGCCGCAATTGATGTGTTGATACTCGTCGTAATTGTCGAGACAGAACACGACGCCGCGCGCAAGATCGTCCACATGTAGGAACTCCCTCAAAGGCGCGCCCGTTCCCCAAACCACGACCCTCTTTCCACCCGCGATTTTCGCCTCATGAAATTTCCGGATCAGCGCCGGAAGCACATGGCTCGTCGTCAGGTCGAAATTGTCATGAGTGCCATATAAATTGCACGGCATGACAGAAATATAGCGGCGGCCATATTGTTTACGGTAGGCTTGGCAGAGCTTGATGCCGGCGATCTTGGCGATCGCATACCATTCATTGGTCGGCTCCAACGGGCCCGTCAGCAATGATTCCTCCTTAATCGGCTGCGGCGCGAATTTCGGATAGATGCAGGATGAGCCGAGAAACACCAGCCGGTTGACGTCGGCTGCATGGGCTGAATGGATGATATTGGTTTCAATCGCCAGATTGTCATAAATGAATTCGGCGGGAAAAGTGTCATTGGCGTAAATGCCTCCGACTTTGGCCGCGGCGAAGAGGATGGCGTCCGGCCGATTCTGCTTTAACCAGACCTCCACCGCAATCTGATTGCGAAGATCGACAACGGAGCGATCCGCCTTCAATACCTCATCGCCTCGCTTTTCTAGACATCTCGTGAGAGCTGACCCTACCATGCCCTTGTGACCGGCAACCCAAATCCGACGTCTTGTCATCGGCGACGCTCCAAATGCCATAACGACCTTCCCTCAGAAAAATACTGAATGAGGCCAACGGGAAAATTAAAGCGGAAAAGGCTGGGCATGCGCAAGTGGAAAATGCCTGCAATGAACAATGCGAAGACCAGCCGCCGTCTCGGCCGGACGCAGAGCATTTCGCTTGATGAAATGATCCGCGAAATGGTCGACGCCGATATTGAGCGCGTCAAGTGCGAGCCCGCGGATGTCGTGGCGCCGAATCGATAAGCTCAAATCCTTGCAATGCTGTTGCGAGCGCGATTTCTTGCCCATAGGGAGGCGATGAATTTTCGGTTTGCGCTTTTCCGACTTGTTATTGCGTTGGCGACGCTGATTCAGAAAAGCCCATCGAAGACGATGACGGAAGCCGCAAACTGCGCCGTATTCGCCCATCGTTATCTCCAACAATCAAAACAATTCGCTGACGTCGCCTTATGATGCCGACGCGATTACACAAGCTCAAATCTCGGCTTTCGGCAAGCCAGAAGGAGAGCCTTCGCGGGGCGTCGTGTTTGGTCGAGGACGCAATGGGCGAAGGCGCCGAACAATCCTGCGCGCTTTCGTTTTTCGGACATGCTTCCAAGGCTAAGAGCAACGCGCCCCATTTGGTTGCAAATTGATGATCGCTTCTTCACCCTCAACCGGGCTGGCGAACCACAGCGGACGATGCGCTTTGCGGATCTCGAACAACCGTCGCCTTTAAGGTCGAAGCCGCGAAACTTGGAGCCTGTCGCGCGATGAAAGCCGCGACGGCTTCCCGATCCGGAGAAGAGAGCCGGCCTCACTGGTTTGGAATGCCGGTGAATGCGTCCGACGACGTTGCTTCGTGATCGTCGCTCCCGATCCGCTGCCCATATCCCCGGCCGCCATCAGGGGGAAAATCCGCTCAAACCACCGCCCGCATTCGCGGCGCTGGAACCCTTTTTGATATGGCGCGACTGCCCCCCCCGGAGATTCCATTCGGAGGATGAGCGCGCTAATATCCGGCGCGGAGCCTATTCATGCCTTCCAGATGCGACACCAACCATTCGCGCTTATTTCTCCGGCCACTGACTTGCAAGCGTTCGGCGAGATGAACAAGCTGCAATTGGCGCAATTTTGATCTACCTTGGGAGAATCGCGATAGCTCACCGAACCCTTCGACGCCTTGGCGGCGAGCGCGGCGCCCGCGCCAAATCCCAGGAAGGAGAACACGCTCGCGGCGCCCAAAAGGACTTTACGGCGCGGCGCCTTTGGCTTTTGTCAGAATTCACGGCCATGACATTTTCTCCCAAGAAGGGTCACTGCTTTCGCATGTGCGATGTGGCGGTTTGGCCACAGCTTCAAACCAAATCAGCAACCGCCTTGATGATTTGATCTAAGACAATAAAATGGAACCGAATCAGGATCATATATTCTGTTGCCGGCTGAATGGGCGTGAGCGGAGCGTTCATTCCGAAAGACTTGAAAGTCTTAGCCGGTTAGTGCGTCATAATGCCGCTGGTTCGCAGTTGCGAAGGAACGCGATATGACAATACGAAACAAGGCGGAAATATTAAACGCTGTCGACCAAGCGTCCGCCGGAGACACCGCCCGCAAGGGCGTCGACATCATAGCGGTCATGGTTTTCGGGGTTGTGGGAGCGATGGGCGCCGCCACGCTCGGCCTCGCCTTCGCGCCTCGCTCGGCGGAGGCGATCCCGAGTTTCGCCCGCCAGACAGGTCAGCCCTGCGCCACCTGTCATACGGCGTTTCCCCAACTCACTCCTTTTGGGCGCCGCTTCAAACTTGGCGGCTACACCATGGGCGGCGGCAAGTCGATCACAGAAGCGCCGCCAATCGCCGCCATGCTGCTTCCGACCTTCACCAAGACCAAGGTGCGGCAGGATTCTCCGCCGACCAACCCCGACGGCTACCCGATCGCGCATACCAACGACAATTTCGTCATGCAGCAGGCCAGCCTGTTCTATGGCGGCCAGATATACGGCAACCTCGGCGCCTTCGTGCAGGGAACTTACGACAAGGCGTCTCAACACACCTATCTCGATAACACCGACATTCGCTACGCCGACACAACGCAGATCGGCGGGATCGACGTGCTTTATGGTCTCGACGTCAACAACGGTCCCACCGTGCAGGACGTTTGGAACACAACTCCCGCTTGGGGCTTTCCCTTTGTCGCCTCGACTTTGGCGCCCGCGTTCTCGCCGCCACAAACTCAGATCGAGAATGGTTTTGCTGGCCGCAGCGTCGGAACGGGAGCCTATGTGTTCCTCAAGGACATGCTGTATCTGGAAGCCTCGGCTTATAACAATCTATCCAAGGGCGAACTCAACGCGCTCGGCCAGCCCTGCGCCAACAATTCCGACTATGTGCAGAATGTGCAAGCCTGGGCGGCGCAAAACTATCCACCGAACCAGCCTTACAGCATCGCCTGTCCATCCAACTCGCTCGCCAGCGCGTCGCCCTATTGGCGCGTCGCTCTGGAGCCGAACTGGGGCGACCACTCGCTGATGATCGGCGCGTTCGGTTTCTATCCGCAGGTGTTGCCTGGCCGCGTCATGGGCTATGGCGTCGATTCTTATCGCGATATCGGGTTTGACGCTCAGTATCAATATAATGGCGACATGAACTCGGTGACGATCAGGGTCTCGCGCATCAGCGAGATGCAAAATCTGCGAGCAACCTACGCTCAGGGCGTAGCCGCGCAAGCGATCAGCGCCCTGGGCGTCGTCAACGCCTTTGGCTTGCCGCCCATCACGGGCAACGCTTCCTCCAACGCCATCAATTACCTGACGAGCTTCCACGCCTCGGCTGAATATGTCTGGGATCACAAGATCAGCGGCACGGTCGGCTACTTCAGCGTGCATGGGTCGCCGGACAATTTGCTTTACGGCAACGCGCTTCTCAATCCGGTCCCCGGAGGAGCCGCCTTTGGACAGCCCGACGGCAACGGCCTGATCTTCGACGCCGCTTATATGCCCTTCAGCAAAGGAAGCCCCGGCCCCTACCCCTGGGGCAACGCCAAGATCGGCCTGTCCTATACCCACTACCTCTCGCTTTTCGGAGGAACAACGAATTTCGACGGGCTGGGGACCTATTACAACGGAAGCAGCTGGCGCTCGCACACGGCGACCGACAACAATACGCTCTTTCTCTATACGTGGATCGCATTCTGAACGACGCGCGCTAGCGGCTAGAGCGTTTATCGACCAGACGGAATCGTCTGGTCGATAAGAAATCGCTCCAGATTAAAAAGCGGGAGCAAAATCTAATCGAAAAAGCCGATCAACTTTTTCGGATTTTGTTCTAGTCATGCAACCGGGGATTTTCGGCTTGCGCGTTCCGCAGCGTTTCGAGCGCCTCGACATATTCGTAGCCCTCGACATGGCGACGAAGCTCCTCGGCGCGAGCGCCCAGGGCGCCCAAGAGCTGCGGCGCGTATGACTCGACAATGTCATTGACGGCGACGTCGCCCTCGACTAGCGCGACTTCGATTTGCTCGAACGCTTGGCGCAGCGCCGGCCAATCCGGTTCGCCGCTCGCGACTGCGACTGTGTGCGGCGACGTGACGTCTTGGATGGCCGCGACCAGCCTCTGAAGCGTCGCGCCGAGCATACCCAGCGCCTCCATCCAGGCTTCTTGCGTCTCGCCGTTCGCGATGACGACCTCCAGCCCTGCGGCGCAGGCTTGCAGGTCATAGGCGCCGACATTGCCAGCGATTCCTTTCAAGCTATGCGCGACCCGCCTGGCGACCGCTTTGTCGCCTCCGGAAAGGGCAGCGCGCAGCCGCTCGGCGTCGGCTGCGTGATCATCGGCAAAGCGTCGCAATAATCGCAGATAAAGCGGAAGATCGCCGTTGACGCGCTTCAGACCTTGATCGACGTCCAGCCCCAGGATTGACGCCTGCCTCAGAGTGGATGTGTCGAATTCTTGTCGTGCAGGCTCCCTCATGCGCGTCGTTTCCGGCAGCCAGCGCGCCATTACGAGATAGAGCTGGTCCGGATCGACCGGCTTGGCTACAAAATCGTTCATGCCCGCCTCCACGCAGGCGCGACGATCCTCCTCGAAGACGTTGGCCGTCATCGCCACGATCGGCTTGCTTCGCCACTCGGGCAGCAGCCTCAGTTGGCGCGCCGCCTCGAGCCCGTCCATGACCGGCATTTGAACGTCCATCAGGATTAGGTCGTAATCGGCTATTTGCGCCATATCCAGCGCTTCGCGCCCATCCCGCGCGGTTTCGACGACGAGATCCATGGCGCGCAGGAGTTCCACCGCCACCATGGAATTGACGGCGTTGTCCTCGGTCAGCAAGATCCGCGCGCCGCGGCGCAGCGGGACATGAGGAGCAACGGCCGCGTCTTCCCGCGCCGCGGCCATCGCCGCGTCGTTTCCGCTTTTCTTCAGTCTGGCCGTGAACCAGAATGTGCTGCCGCCGCCCGGCGTGCTTTCGGCGCCCGCCTCGCCGCCCATCAATTCCGCAATACGGCGGGCGATCGCAAGACCAAGACCGGTTCCGCCATATTTGCGCGTCGTGGAGACATCCGCCTGCTCGAAGGCGTTGAACAGCCTGGGCAGCTCCTTGGGATCGACGCCGATTCCGGTGTCCTGCACCTCGAAACGCACCAAAAGTTCGTCGCCATTTTCCTCCAGAAGCCTTGCGCGCAGGGCGATGAATCCGCATTCGGTGAATTTCACCGCGTTATTGGCATAGTTGAGCAACGCCTGACGCAAGCGCGTGTCGTCGGCGTATACGCGGCCTGGCGTTCCGTCGGCGTCGACCCGCACGCGCAAGCCCTTCGCGATGGCGCCGGCGCCGATCAGAGAGCCTACGTCCGAGAGAACCTGACCGATATCGAAGTCGCGCTGCTCCAATTGCAAATGACCCGCCTCGATCTTCGAAAGATCGAGAATGTCGTTGATGACGGACAGAAGATGCTGGCCAGCGCGCTCGATATTAACGAGTCGCCCGTCCTGCTGCATCGTGACCGCGTCCCGCCGCAGCAACTTGGTGAAGCCGAGCATCGCGTTCATCGGCGTGCGGATTTCGTGACTCATATTGGCGAGGAACTGGCTCTTGGCCATGTTGGCCGCCTCCGCCCTGCCGCGCGCTTCCGCGAGTTGCTCGGTGCGATCCGCGACACGGCGTTCCAGATCCGCGTTGAGAAGCAGAACTTCTTCCCTGGCTTCGTGCAGCGTCGTGATGTCCTCGGCCAATATGACAATGCCGCCCACGGCGCCGTCATTAGCGCGCCAGGGACGAATTTCCCAGCGCAGCCAATGAACCGAACCATCGTAGCGGCGGAAGCGATCCTCGTTCTCGCGCACGATTTCTCCGGCGAGACCTCGCGCGTGCGCGGCCTTCCAGAGCTCGGGAACCTCGGGAAAAATATCGTAATGCGATTTGCCGACGATATCGCGGTCCCCGAGCGCATAGTCCTCTTTCCAGCGGCGGCTGACCGCGAGATAGCGCATCTCGCGATCGAACATCGCGAGCGCGGCTGGCGCATGTTCGATGAACAATTGCAGCCGCGCCTGGCTTTCCTTTAGCTCGCGCTCCATTTCCTTGCGTTTGGAAACGTCCTGCATCGTTCCGCGCAGCATCGCGAAAGCGCCGTTCGCATCATGAATCGCCTCGCCGCGAACCGTGACCCAACGCGGCAGATCGCGGCTGGGCTTGAATTGCGCATCGATCTCGAATGGCTCGTTAGTCGCGACGCTATGTTTGATGACGGCTTCCACTCGCGCCCGGCTTTCCGGCGTATAGAGGGCTTGGACCGCCTGATATTCCAGAGGACCAAGCGCGGGATCGCGCTCGAACAGCCGATACATATTGTCCGACCAGCTGGTCTCGCCCGTTCGCGGATCCCAGTCGAAATCGCCGAGGCCGGCGACGCGCTGAGCCTCGCGCAGGCGATCGCTGCTCTCTTTCAGCGCGCGCTCCATCTCTTTGCGTTCGCTGATGTCTCGCGCGGTGACCACCGATCCGACGATCGCGCCGTCATCGTCGCGGATAGGCGCGAAATTATAGCAGCCGGTCCAGGCTTCGCCCGTTTCCTTCAGACGCAAACCATATTGGGCGCCGACGACGGTTTCCCCGCGCAGCGCGCGCGAAACCGCCCATTGGTCCGGAGGGAGAGGCTCGCCGCTTTCCGTGAACACGTCGAGGAAGGTCGCGTATTGCACACAAGTCCTTGCGCAATCCTCCTTGCCGGCGAGTTTATAGAACTTCGCGAAAGCGTCGTTGAAATGGATGAGATAGCCCCGCGCGTCCGAGATGAAAACCGCGTCGGTCATGCTGGCCAAGGCTGCTTCCAGCATCGCCCCGGTCGCCAGCGCCGCCATCTCCGCCTGCTTGCGCCTGGTGATGTCCTGCGCCGCGCCATAGAGTCTGACCACGGCGCCGCTTTCGTCGCGGCCGGCGTTGAAGCTCATGGAAAACCAACGCGCCGCGCCGTCCGAAGACGGCAGTTCGAGGTCGACTTCGCCGGCGTTCCCGGTCTTGATGCATTGTTCGGCGACCGCGGAGAGGCGAGCCCAGCTCTTCGGCGTGAAATAGTCGACGCCTTTGTCATAGGCGATCGGACCCAACGCCGGGTCGCGGTTTAACAGGCGATAGAGGTTGTCAGACCAGACGACTTCGCCGGTGCGCAAGTTCCAATCGAAATCGCCGATGCCCGCTATGCATTGCGCTTGCGCGAGCATTTCGACGCTCTTCGCCAGCGCGGTTTCGATCCGCTTGCGCTCTCCGATCTCTTCGATGATCGAAATGAAATAATCGGGCTCGCCTTCCGGCGATCGCGCGAGGCCCAGAGTGAGCTCCGCCCAGACCGGGCCGCCGTTCTTGTGGATGTAGCGTTTTTGCAGCGTCGCGGTCTCGATCTCACCGTTCAAAATACGTTGTCGCTCCGCCAGATTGGCGGCGAGATCCTCCGGATAGGTGAGGTCGCGAAAGGTCTGGACCGTCAGTTCCTTCGGGCTGTAGCCGAGCATCTCGCAAAGCTTACGATTGACCCTGAAGAATTGTCCGTCCAGTTGGACGAGCCCAATGCCGACCGCAGCCTGCTCGAAGGTCGCCTTGAATTGGCTTTCGGCCGATTGCTGCGCCTGACGTAGGCGCTCTTGCACGTCGCTCATCAGATAGCCCATCACGACGAAGAGGACGACGGACGGGATCTGACCGGAACTGTTCTTGACGACGATGAACTGGGGCGGCATGAAGCATACCCAGACAATGACGATGCTCAGCGCCGTGGCGGTCATGCCGCCTCGGTAGCCGCCAAGACGTCCGGCCAGAAACACCGCCGGATAGAAAAAAAACCAGACGTAAGGCGCAATCCACGGCCAGAGGAGCCATTGAACCCCTAAAGCCAGCAAAGGCGGAAGCAGGGCGACCGTCAATTCGCGATTCTTTTCCGCCATTCGCCTCATCGCGCTTCCCGCCCTACAAATATTTCTCTACCCGCCGGATCGAGGGATCTGACCCTTCGTCGCCGGAACGAGGCGACTGGCTTCGCGCTTACGCATTTGCTTCACTCGCCGTCGGAATACAGTTTGGCGATGGCGACGAATTGATCGTAATGTTCGATGAACGCGTCTGTCATATCGGGATCGAAATGCGCTCCCCGCCCTTCGGCGATGATTCGACGCGCATCCTCGAAGCTCATGCGCGGCTTGTAAACGCGGCGGGAGATCAGCGCGTCGAAAACGTCGGCCAGCGCCATAAGCCGCGCGGACACCGGGATCTCGTCGCCGGAGAGGCCGTCGGGATAGCCCGAGCCGTTCCATTTCTCATGGTGCCAGCGCGCGATTTCCTTGGCGAGCAAGAGGAAGGGAATGGGTTGCTTTATGTCGCGCTCGGCCCGTTCGATCGCGGCGCTGCCGAGCGCAGCATGGGTCTTCATGATCTCCCATTCTTGGGGCGTCAACTTGCCGGGCTTGAGAAGCACATTATCGGATATGCCTACTTTGCCGATGTCGTGCAGCGGGGCCGAGCGCGTCAGCAAATCGATGTAGCGGCTGGTCAGAACTTCCCTGAAACGGGGATGCTCGCGCAGCAGGTCGGCCAGGAGACGCACATAATTTTGCGTGCGCAGGATATGATTGCCCGTTTCCTCGTCGCGGATTTCGGCGAGATGCGCGAGGGCATGGATAGCCACCTGCTGCGTTTGATCGTTTTCGATCGTGCGCCGCTTCACTTCGGCGTCAAGCGCGGCGTTCCGATCCTCGAGCCAGTCACGCGCCCGTTTCGCCTCGAGCAGATTGCGCACCCGCGCGAGCAACACTGCCGGCTTGATCGGCTTCGCGACGTAATCCGACGCTCCGAGCTCCAATCCCCGCTCCTCGTCGTCGGCGTCGCGCAGCGCGGTCAGAAACACCACCGGAATGTTGCGCGTGAGAAAATTCCCGCCGAGTTGGGCGAGAACCGCGTAGCCGTCCATCTGTGGCATCACGACATCCAGCAAGATAAGGTCTGGCCCAGGCCTGCGCGTCGCAAGGTCGAGGCCAGCTTCTCCGCTCCGCGCCGCCAGAACGCGATATTGAGGCCGCAAAAGCGCGCTCAGGCTCGCAATGATCTCGGGAGAATCGTCGATGATCAATATCGTGTGTCCATCTGTCTTAGACAATGAATTGACTCCCGATGAGATGCGACCGGTCTTCGCGCTTCGAAGATTCTTCGAGGAAAGAGAATCATCGCACCAAGGCGTCGTCCAACAATAAAATACAAACACGAATTGAAGCGATAAACCAATTGTCGCGTTTTTGCTTAAGGTCACGCTTTTACATGTGGTTTTCATGTCGTTCAGAGACGAGCTCCACATCCGAGGAACCGCGCCGTCCATCGCTCTCGGGCGCCGTGGCGCGGAACAGCCCGCATCCAATCCGCGAAAAGGTTTCCCGTTTCCGTTCGCCAATGCTAAAAGCATGGGTAGACCACAAAGTTTCAATGCGTTAGATCGAAGATTAGAAATCCGATTGGAAGTGGAGACTTTCCAGACATAAAGGAGCAACAGCGCGGCGATAACCATCAAAGCCTCGCCACATGCTTCGGCCATCATGGGCCAGTAAACGCGTCGAGCGAGTTGCCAACTCCAGGGTTCGTGGTGGCGAAACGTCAAAAGACGGCAATAAATGGACATCCTCAACACTGAGCCATGAAGCCAAATAGTCATGTCGCGGAACGTGTCGGCGCCTGCGAGGGCAATCTTTGCAATCGGAAACGTCTAGCCTATGTAAATATTGGAGAATCACTAGTAATAACCTGGTCCTGTTTGGAAAAATTGGAAAGCCAACTTGCAAATTATGTACCGACTTTCCAAGCGCACTGCTCTTCTTCTGACGCTAGCGGCTGTGTCTTGCCTCTCCGGATGCGACCTCGATTGGGAAAAGCCCGATCCAAGCATTCCGCTGCCGGACAGGTTTCGGGAGACCAAGCCGAAATCGGCGCCCTCGCTCGGATCGGCGCATGATTTCGCGGTCAAATTCGGCTCGACGGAGCTCGTTAACTTCGTGGACGAAGCGCTCGCCAACAATTACGACATCGCCGCCGCCGTTGCGCGCATCGATCAGGCCGACGCCACCGCCCGCGTCGCGAGCGCCAGTTTGTGGCCGTCCCTGACCATGAATAATTCCTGGCAGCGCTTTCAAATTCCGGGAACGTCGACGTTACAGTCCGCGAATTCAAACTATAGCTTTGCCTTGGCGGCCGCTTCGGGCGGCGCAAGCGGTTCAAGCGGTTTCAAGGCCTACCGGAACACATTGTTCAACCTCGGCCTGAACGCCAGTTACGAGGTGGATTTCTGGGGCAAGAACGAAGACGCCTCGAAAGCTGGTAGATTATTGGCCAACGCTGGTCGTTTCGACCGTGACGTCGTCGAGATATCGACCGTCGCCGCCTTGCTCAACGCTTATTTCCAGGTTCTGAACGCCGAGGACCAACTTCGCATCGCCCACGAAAATGTCAGAATCGCCCGCGAGGTTTTCAACGCGCTCAAGGTCCGCATCGAGGTCGGAACGGCGACCGTGCTGGACGTGGCGCAGCAGGAAACCGTGCTCGACAACCAACTGGCCTCGATCCCGCCGCTGGAACAAACTTTGCTCCAGCAGCGCAATCTGCTCGCCGTGCTGCTCGCCAAAGCCCCCGAGAACTTCGACGTCAAGGGCGCGTCGCTGAAAAAACTCCGCCTTCCCCGGATCGAACCCGGCCTGCCCTCGGAGGTGCTACTGCGGCGACCTGACGTGGCGGAGGCCGAGGCCAAGCTCGCGTCGCAGGAATTCTCGGTTCTGCAAGCGCGGGCGGCGTTTTTCCCCCAGATCACGCTGACCGGCCAGTACGGCGTGGAGAGCATCGTGTTCAAAAATCTCGCGCGGCCGGAAGCCATCGCCTGGCAGGTGATGACAAACATGGCGCAGCCTCTGTTCGACGGCTATAATCTCCAAGGGCAATACCTGCTGCAGCAGGGCAAATATTCGGAATTGCTCGCCGACTACCGCAAGCAGGTGCTGACCGCCCTTTCCGACACCGAAAACGCTCTCATCGCCATCGCCCAGACCGAACGGCAATTGAAATTGCAGATGGACGCGGTGGGAGCATCCAAGCGCGCGCTCGATGCGGCCCAGGCCCGCCTCCGCGAAGGCACGATCGACATCATAACGCTCTCGACCACGGAGACCAATTACTTCCAGGCTCAGACAACGCTGGAGCAGGTGCGATTGACCCACTTCGAGGCGCTGACAACATTCTACCAGGCGGTCGGCGGCGGGTGGTCCCCAACGACGCGCGAGGCCGAAATCGCGCGCGCCGACGAAGCCTATTCGGCAGACAAAGGTCCGTGGCCATGAAATTTACCAAGAATCTTCGTCTCTCGATCGGGGCCGGCGCTGTCGCGGCTTTGGTTCTCGCGTTTGGCGCCTGGCGTTTCGGCCATCCTCTCGCGGAGGAACAAGCCTCGTCGCGGATTCACGACAAAACATCGCTTGGAGCCAAGGACGCCATTCCCGTGACCGTCGAAACCGCGCATGTGGAGGACGTTCCCGTAACCATCGACGCCGTGGGCACGGTGCAGGCGCTGAACACCGTGACCATCCGCACGCAGGTGGATGGGCGGCTGGTCAAGCTCCCGTTCAGCGAGGGCGAAGACGTCAAGAAGGGGGACATCGTAGCGCTGATCGAACCCGATCTTTATCAAGCTCAATATGATCAGGCCGTCGCGAAAAAGGCGCAGGACGAAGCGACGCTCGCCAACGCGCGGGTCGATCTCGTGCGCTACAAAAAGCTGACTGTCGGAAACTACGGATCGCAGCAGCAATACGACACCCAGAAAGCGCTGGTCGCCCAGCTCGAGGCGCAAGTGCGCGCCGATCAGGCGGCTATAGACAGCGCGAAAACGACGCTCGGCTACTGCACCATCCGGTCTCCAATCGACGGCCGGACGGGGATCAGAATCGTCGACGTCGGCAACATTCTTCACGCCGCGGATGCGAACGGAATCCTCGCGATCACGCAATTGAAACCGATCTATGTGATCTTCACGATTCCCCAACAGGCGCTTCCAGCCGTCCAGAGGGCGCAGGAAAAGGGTGTTCCGCGCGTGGCCGCCCTTGGGCCAGACAACGCCACGGCGATCGAGGTTGGCGACGTTTCGGTGATCGACAACCAGATCGACCAGACCACCGGCACCGCGCGCATAAAGGCGACCTTCGCGAATCTGGCGCTGCATCTCTGGCCAGGCCAATTCGTCAATGTGCGGCTGACCGTCGA
Source organism: Methylocystis sp. KS32 (assembly GCA_002862095.1). Lineage (GTDB taxonomy): Bacteria > Pseudomonadota > Alphaproteobacteria > Rhizobiales > Beijerinckiaceae > Methylocystis. The sequence continues at coordinate 825,322 of PHSQ01000002.1, forward strand.
CACGGTAAAAAACGCCATCGTGACGCCAAGCACGGCGGTCCAGCGCGGGCCCAACGGAGCCTTCGTCTATGTGCTCGGGGACAATGGCCAGGCGGTTCTGACGCCTGTCACGACCGGTCAACAGGACGAAAACACAGCCGTCATCACGCGCGGGCTGGAAAAGAACACCCAAGTGATCACCAGCGGCTTCGCGCGCCTCACCAACGGAGCGGCGGTGCGCGTCGTTTCAACAGGCGAAAGCGGCGCGTCTCCGCGGTCGGCCCCCCCCAAGCCTGCCGGCGGCGGCGCCCAAAATTCGGCCGCGGCCCACGGAGGCCAAGCGAAGTGAAATTTACCACATGAACATATCGGCGCCTTTCATCAGACGGCCGGTCGCGACGACTTTGCTCGCCTTCGCGGTGCTGCTCGCGGGAGTCATGGGCTTCTCGCGACTGTCGGTGTCGCCCTTGCCGCAGGTGGATTTTCCGACCATCCAGGTGACGACCCAACTTCCCGGCGCCAACCCGGACACGATAGCGGCGCTGGTGACGGCTTCGCTCGAACGGCAGTTCGGCCAGATTCCGTCCCTGTCCACCATGTCGTCACAAAGCTCCTTCGGCTTTTCGCAGATAACGCTGCAATTCGATCTAGACCGGGATATCGACGCGGCGGCGCAGGACGTGCAATCGGCCATCAACGCCGCAGCTTCCACTTTGCCGCGCAATCTGCCCTATCCGCCCATCTACGCCAAGGTCAATCCCGCCGATACGCCGATCGTCACGCTGGTTTTGCGGTCGCAGACCGCGACCCTCAGGGACATGAGCGATCTCGCCGACACGCTATTCGCGCCGCGCCTGTCCGAGGTCGCCGGCGTCGGCCGCGTGATGGTGGAGGGCGGCGTTCGGCCCGCCGTGCGCATTCAGGCCGATCTCGCGCGCCTCGCCGCAAATCGCATGAGCATGGACGACCTGCGCCTCGCCATCGCGGCGGCCAATTTCGCTGGCGCCAAGGGCTCCATCGACGGCGCCAGGCAATCCTATACGCTCGACGCCAACGACCAGATCCTGCTGGCGGATCAATACAAGAACATCGTGATCAATTGGGTCAATGGCCGGCCTATCATGCTGCGGGATGTCGCCAATGTCGTCGAGGGCCTCGAAAACAGCAGGGTCGGCGGCTGGTATCGCGGCGAACCGGCGGTTGTTCTCGATGTCATGCGCCAGCCGGGCGCCAATATCATAAACACGGTCGAGGCGCTCAAAAAGGAGCTTCCGCAGCTTCGCCACTCGCTGCCCAAGGGCATGTCGCTCGACATCGTCAACGACCGCACGGACACGATCCGCGCCTCCATCGCGGACGTGGAATTCACGCTGATCGTCGCTGTCGGTCTCATCGTGCTGGTGGTGTTGCTGTTTCTTCGGAATCTGCGCGCCACTATTATCGCAGGCGTCAGCCTTCCGCTCTCCATCGTCGCGACCTTCGCCACCATGTGGGCGGCCGGCTTCTCTCTCGACAACCTCTCCCTAATGGCGCTCACGATCGGCGCCGGTTTCGTCGTCGACGACGCAATCGTCATGATCGAAAATATCGTCCGCAATATCGAGAAGGGCAAGACCGCCGTCGAGGCCGCGCTGGACGGCGCTCGCGAGATCGGTTTCACGGTCGTGTCGCTCACGGTCTCCCTCATCGCGGTTTTCATCCCGTTGCTTTTCATGACCGGCATCGTGGGGCGGATGTTCCGCGAATTCGCGCTCACGCTCTCGATGGCGGTCGTCGTTTCGGCGCTCGTTTCACTGACGCTCACCCCCATGCTCTGCGCAGTGCTGCTGAAGCTTCCCCGCGGTCGGGGCCATTCCGCGCATCCCGCCCCTTCATGGCTCGATCGCCTTTATGCGACGACGCTCGATTGGGCGCTGAAGCGCCAACCGCTTATGCTCGCTCTGACGGGGGCGACCCTGGCTCTCACCATCGCGCTCTATATCTTCATCCCGAAAGGCTTTCTACCGCGTCAGGACACGAGTCTCCTCACCGCCGTGCTGGAGGCCGGCCCCGACATTTCCTTCGAGGCGATAAAGAAGTTGCAGAACGACGTCGCCAAGGTTTTCGAGCGGGACAAGGAAGTGACGGCCGTCACTTCCGTGCTCGGCGTCGGCCCGCTCAACCCGACCTCCAATGTGGGACATTTTTCGATTTCGCTGCGGGACCGCGACCACCGCTCGGACAGCGCGGACACGGTCGCCGACCGTCTGAAAGCGGCGGGAGAAAAAATCGTCGGCGCGACGCTCTATATCGAGCCGGTGCAGGACATTCAGATCACCACCCGCGCCAGCCGCTCGCAATATCAATATACGCTGACCACGGCGGACAACGCCGCGCTGCTCGATTGGTCGGGAAAATTGCTCGACGCGCTGCGCGACGAACCGGTTCTGCGCAATGTCGCCTCCGAAATCCAGACCGGCGGTCTGCGCAGCTTCGTGCGCGTCGACCGCGAAAAGATGGGTCGCCTTGGCATTGCGATGCAGAATGTGAACGACATTCTCAACGACGCCTTCGCCCAGCGGCAAATCTCGACCATCTATACCCAGTCGAACCAGTACCGCGTCATTCTGGAGGCGGCGGAGCAATTTCAGCGCGACCCCAGGGCGCTGGAGAAACTTTATGTCGCTGCGCCCGGCGGCGGCCCGCAGACGCCGCTCGGGACCATCGTCCACATCGAGTCCGTCAGCGCGCCACTCTCCGTTGCGCATCAGGAGCAGTTTCCGGCCGCGACCATCAGCTTCGACCTCGCGCCCGGCGCTTCGTTGGGCGAAGCGCTTTCCGCCATCTCGCGCGTCGGAAAGGAAATCGGCCTGCCGCCCGAAGTCATCGGCATTTTCAGCGGCGACGCCGCCGAATTCAACAAGTCGCTCGCCAGCGAGCCCTGGCTCATACTCGCCGCGATCATCGCGATCTATGTCGTGCTTGGCGTGCTGTACGAAAGTTTCGTGCATCCCTTCACGGTTCTGACCACCCTGCCGTCCGCCGGCGTCGGAGCTTTGCTGGCCCTCATCCTGTTCCACCTCGACATGTCCATCGTCGCATTGATCGGGATCGTGCTGCTTATGGGCATCGTCAAGAAAAACGCGATCATGATGATCGACTTCGCGCTGGAAATGGAACGGCTCGAAGGCCTGCCGCCGGAGCAGTCCATCGTGCGGGCCTGCCATCTGCGTTTTCGTCCCATCATGATGACGACACTCGCGGCTTTGCTGGGCGCTCTTCCCCTGGCCCTGTCGCACGGAACGGGCAGCGAACTGCGGGTTCCGCTCGGCATATCCATCGTCGGCGGCCTGCTGCTTTCGCAATTGCTCACGCTCTATACGACGCCTGTCATCTATCTCGCGGTCGAGCGGTTGCGCGTTCGCCTGAAACGAGTCGGACCGACGGACGATCCTTTCTCCGACGAAGGCGGCGAAATGCTCATACGCAAGGAAGCGGCGGAGTGAGCATCTCCGACCCTTTCATCAAACGGCCTGTCGGCACGACTCTGCTCGCGGCGGCTCTGTTCCTGGTCGGATCCGTCGCCTATTTCTTCCTGCCGGTCGCGAGCCTGCCGGCGATCGATTTTCCGACCATCGGCCTCTCCGCCGGGCGACCCGGCGCCGATCCGCAGACCATGGCGGCGACGGTGGCGGCGCCGCTGGAGCGACGGCTCGCCAACATATCGAGCCTGACTGAATTGACCTCCACGAGTTCGCTCGGCTCCTCGACGATCGTCGCGCAATTCGATCTGCAACGAAACATCGACTCCGCCGCCCGCGACGTTCAGGCCGCGATCAACGCCGCCGCGACCGACCTGCCGACCGACCTCACCACCTTGCCGACCTTCCGTAAGATCAACTCTTCCTCAGCGCCGATTTACGTGCTCGCATTGACCTCGGAGTCCTTGCCGACGAGCACGATCTACGACGCCACCGACACGGTCATCGCGCAACGCATTTCGCAAGTGTCGGGCGTTGGCGGCGTTGTCGTCGCGGGAGCGGAGCAACCCGCCATTCGCGTCCAGGTCGACCCTGCCCGCCTCGCGTCCATGGGTCTTGGAATCGATCAGGTGGCGAATGCAATCGTCAACGCCAATGCGCAGGCGTCGAACGGCGCCTTCAACGGCGACGGCCAGGGCGCGACCATCGACACCAACGGCCAACTCAACACGCCCGACGATTTTCGCGGGATTGTCGTCGCTTCCAAGAACGGTGCGGTGGTCAGGTTGCGCGACGTGGCGACGGTGGATAACAGCGTTCGAAATCGCATGGCCGCGGGCTGGTTCAATGGCAAGCCCGCCGTCATTCTCGTCATCTTTAAGCAGCCGGGCGCCAATGTCATCGAGACGGTCGATAACATAAAGGCGCTGCTGCCCAACCTTCGGCAATGGGTTCCGCAGGGCATCGACATTTACGAACTGGCTGACCGAACCCAGACCATCCGCGCGAGCGTCGCGGACATTCAGCGCACATTGTTCATATCGGTGTGCCTCGTGATGGCGGTGGTGTTTCTTTTTCTGCGCCGAATTTCTCCGGTCACGGCGGCGGGGATAACCGTTCCGCTTTCGCTGGTCGGCTCCTGCGCCGCGATGTGGGCGGCTGGTTTCTCCATCGATAATCTTTCGCTGATGGCGCTTACGATCGCCGTCGGCTTCGTGGTCGACGACGCCATCGTGATGATTGAAAACGTCGAGAGCCATGTCGAGCGCGGGATGGCCCGCATGGAGGCGACGCTGCTGGGCGCGCGGCAGATCGGATTCACCGTTCTCTCGATCAGCCTGTCGCTCGTCGCCGTGTTCGTGCCATTGCTTTTCCTGCCCGGCATAGCGGGACGCCTGCTACAGGAGTTCGGCTACACGCTCACCTTCGCCATTCTGATATCGATGGTGGTTTCGCTGACCGTGACGCCGATGCTCTGCGCTTGGCTCCCGGCGCCGAAACGCGATCGCGCCACGGCGCTCGACCGCGCCTTCGAAGCCATCCTCGGCAAGGTGATCAATGGCTATGAACACAGCCTGCGCAAGCTCATCGACCATCCATGGCTGTCGCTCATCGCCATCGTCGTGACAGCCGCTTGGACGGTTTATCTATACCAGACCATCCCCAAGGGTAATCTGCCCCAGGACGACATCGGACTGATAAACGGCACAACGGAGGCTTCGCCGGATGTCTCGTTCGACGAAATGGTGCGGCTGCAAAGGCTCGCCATGGAAGTTCTGGAAAAGGACCCCGACGTCGAAAATATCGGCTCGTTCATCGGCTCCGCCAATCTTACCGCCTCGTCCAACCAGGGCCGCCTGTTCGTGTCGCTTAAGCCGTCCGACCAGCGCCGCTCGTCGAGCTTCGATGTCATCAATCGCCTGCGGCCGCAGTTTGCGAAAATTCCGGGGCTGAGCGTGACGATGCAACCTTCGCAGGATTTGCGTTCCGGCGGCAGGCAGAGCAAGGCGCTCTATCAATTCACGCTTTCCGATCCCGATCTCGCCGAACTCGACGTGGCTTACCCGACGATTGTCGAGACTCTGCAGAAACTGCCGCAACTCGCAGACGTCTCCTCGGATCGGCAGGCGGGCGGCCTGAAGGCCAATGTCGCGATCGACCGCACAGCGGCGGCGCGAATGGGCGTCGCGATCTCGACCATCGACGCCGCGCTCAACAGCGCCTTCGGACAGCGGCAGGACTCGATTATTTACACCCAGCGCAACAATTATCGCGTTGTTGTCGAAACGCCCCGCAGCCGGCAGCGGGACATTCGCGATCTCTCCGGCGTTTACGTCACGGGCGCGAATGGCGGCCAGGTTCCGCTCACGGCTCTCGCGCGCATAGAACGCGGGAGCATGCCTCTGATTGTCAACCATCAGGGCGTCGTTCCCGCGATCACGATCACGTTCAACCTCGCGGAAGGCTATTCCCTGCAACAAGGGACGGCCGCGATCGAAGCCGCGGTCGCGCGGATGAACCTGCCACGCGGCTTACGCACCAGCTTCGCCGGAGACGCGGCTGAATTGCGCAAGACCTCCGGCGGCATGGGGATCGCCATTCTGGGCGCGCTGCTTTCGGTCTATATCATCCTTGGAATTCTGTACGAGAGTTACATTCACCCCATCACGATTATCTCGACTCTGCCTTCGGCGGGCGTCGGCGCGCTGCTGTCGCTGGAGCTTTTCCACATCGAATTCACGGTTATCGCCTTCATCGGGATTCTGCTGCTCATTGGAATCGTCAAGAAGAACGGCATCATGTTGGTCGATTTCGCGCTTCATGCCCAGCGCGAAAGAGGCCTCAGCGTGCATGACGCGGCGATAGAGGCGGCGCGGGAGCGGTTTCGGCCAATCCTGATGACGACGCTCGCGGCCTTGTTCGGCGCCCTCCCCCTCGCCTTCGCGACCGGCGTCGGCGCGGAGATGCGCCGCCCGCTCGGCATCACCATCGTCGGCGGGTTGATCCTCAGTCAGATGCTCACGCTCTATACGACGCCGGTGATCTATCTTCTGATGAGCAAGCTGCAACGACGCAAGAGAAAGACGGTTCCGCAGGGAGACGGTCTCTTCGCCGAACCCCTCCACGGCGGCCAGCCGTGATTGCGCCGAAACAGTCCATGAATGGCGGCTTCAAACGCCGACCAGTTCGCTTGACCGATATTTGCGCGTCGCGGGTTGAATTGCTCGTCGCCGAGTCGCCATTGCTCTCAGCGGGGCCGACGCCCGACGTATTTCCGGGGGCGCGGACAATGGGACCGGACGGGTCGTTTCTGCACCAGATCAAGCCGCATCCGAGCGGAGGCGCTCAGACGCGGAAAGCGTAATCGATTCAATCAAACGCGAGCACGGCTCGCTACCGCGCTCGCGTTTATGGTCGGCGCGCCGTGCTCTCAATCAAAAGCCAATTGCGCCAGAGTGATGGTGCGATCGAACTTCTGGTGGGGAAGATAGCAGTAGCTATTGGTCGCGACCGGCGCCTCCTTGCACTGGGCGAGTTCCTCGGTCCAATCGAATCCCGCCGTCTTCATGCAGGACACGATTTCGCGGCCGATGACTCCCGAAGAGCCGTGACGCTGATCCGGATGAGCCGCCTCGCTGGTCAATTCGCAGGCGGAAGTCTGCAGGCGCTGTCCCCGCAGGAAAGCCGTGTTGGTGCTGCCCGTGAAGTGCACCGACATCCCGGCGACGAACATGAAGCCGGCCGAGGCGAAAATCGCTCCCTGCGCGAGCTTCGAGCGCGTCTGCAGCAGCACCGGACTGTTTTTCATGAATCCGAGGCCGCCCACCACCACCATAATGAAGCCAAGAACGAAAGCCGCCCCCATCACGAGCGCCGTCATATCCGTATTCATTTGTTCTCTCCTTGAGTCCTAGAGACAAAGCTCCCCTCCCGCCTGAATCCATGCGGACCAGGACGTTTTTTGCGGGGTTTTACGCATTGATTTTTTGTTGGCCGCGCCCGATGCGGCCAGTTCTTGATCTCTATTTCGCAAGGAACTGCGTTTTGCTCTGCGACTTTGTCTTGGAGCCGGAATTTATCTGGAAGGGACTCGCCGCGCGCAGGGTTTGACCCCGCCGGCCCAGCGCCCTACAAACGCGACGCCCTTGGAAAATCGCGCCCGATCAGCTCATGTCTCACAACAGCTTTGGCCACCTCTTCCGTGTAACCACCTTCGGCGAGAGTCACGGCCCGGCCCTCGGCGCCGTCGTCGACGGCTGTCCGCCCCGCATCGAGCTGACGGCGGCGGAAATTCAGCTCTTTCTCGACAAGCGCAAGCCCGGGCAATCGCGCTTCACCACCCAAAGGCGCGAGGCGGACGAGGTGAGGATTCTCTCGGGCGTTTTCGCTGACGAAAAGGGCCGCCAGGTGACGACCGGCACGCCTATCGCGCTGATGATCGAGAACACCGACCAGCGCTCCAAGGACTATGGAGAAATCGCGAACAAATACCGGCCCGGCCACGCCGATTACGTCTATGACGCCAAATATGGAATCAGGGATTATCGCGGCGGCGGCCGTTCCTCCGCGCGCGAGACGGCCGCGCGCGTCGCGGCGGGAGCGGTGGCGCGCAAGGTCATTCCAGCAGTGACCATTCGCGGCGCGATGGTGCAGATAGGGCCTCACAAGATCGACCGCGCGCGTTTCGATTGGTCCGAAGTCGAGAAAAATCCTTTTTTCTGCCCCGACAAGGACGCCGCCGCCCGCTGGGCCGATTATCTCGACGATATTCGCAAGGCCGGGTCATCCGTCGGGGCCGTCATCGAAATCGAGGCGACCGGCGTCCCGGTCGGCTGGGGCGCCCCCATCTATGGCAAACTCGATTCGGAACTCGCCGCCGCTTTCATGTCGATCAACGCCGTCAAGGGCGTCGAGATTGGCGCCGGCTTCGCCGCCGCCGAGCTTACCGGAGAGACCAACGCCGACGAGATGCGCGTGGGGCCGGACGGTGCGCCGATATTCCTTTCCAACAACGCCGGCGGCGTTCTCGGCGGCATTTCGACGGGACAGCCGGTTGTCGCGCGCTTCGCCGTGAAGCCGACCTCCTCGATCCTGACGCCCCGGCGCTCCATCGACCGCGGCGGTCACGATACGGAGGTGGCGACCAGGGGCCGCCACGACCCCTGCGTCGGCATCAGGGCCGTGCCGGTCGGCGAAGCGATGATGGCCTGCGTGCTCGCCGACCAGTTTTTGCGGCACCGGGCGCAGATGGGATGACGACCGCGCCGAGCCGCCGCGAGGTTCTGGCCCTGACGGCGGCCGGGCCTTTCTGCCTGGCCCGCGCCAGCGCCGCGCCGACCCTGCTCGTCGCGCCCGCGCCAGACGCCCCTGCTCACGACCCCGGTCCCGGCCAACCGGATCGGACCGAGCGCCTCGCGGCCGTCTTGACGGCGCTCAATCACGATCTTTTCCGCTTCGCCGCGCGGGCGGAAGCGCCGCCGGCTTCGGACTCGGCGCTTTTGCGCGCGCATGACGCCGCCTATCTCTCGCGCCTAAAGTCTGCCTCGCCAAAAGATGGCTATGCGTCGCTCGCGCCCGACGCGATCATGAGTCCAGGCAGTTACGACGCGGCGCTGAAAGCCGCCGGCGGCGCCGTTCTCGCGGTCGAGCGCGTAATGCGCAGGGAAGCCCGCAACGCTTTCGTCGCCTCGCGTCCACCGGGCCACCACGCCCTGCCGCACGACGCCATGGGCTTCTGCTTTTTGAACAACGCCGCCATCGCCGCCCGCCACGCCCTCGCGGTCCACGGCGCCGAGCGGGTCGCTATCATCGATTTCGACGTCCATCACGGCAATGGGGTCCAGAGAATTTTTTGGGACGAGCGCCGCGTTCTCTATTGCTCGACCCATCAGGCGCCGCTTTACCCGGGCACGGGCGCGGCGAACGAGACCGGAGCCTTCGACAATGTCGTGAATGCGCCACTGAGGAAAGGCGACGGCGGCGAGGCTTTTCGCGCCGCTTTCGAGGCCCGAATCCTGCCCCGCCTCGACGCTTTCGCTCCCGATCTCGTGATTTTATGCGCGGGATTCGACGCCCATTTGCACGATCCGCTCGGCGGGTTGCGCCTCGGGGAAGCGGATTTCCACGATATAACTCTGTCAATCATGGAAATCGCCGCCCGCCGTTGTGGCGGCCGCCTCGTTTCCCTGCTGGAAGGCGGCTACCGGCCCGAGGATCTCGCGGCCTCGGTCGCCGCCCATGTCGGCGCGCTCATGGAAGCCTGAGCCTCCCTGCTATTCCACCGCCTTGGGCGCCGCCACCGGAGCGGGAGCCTCGTTTTCCTGCATGATGCCGAGGCGACGCGCGACCTCGGTATAGGCCTCGACGAGACCGCCCATGTCGCGACGGAAGCGGTCCTTGTCGAGCTTGTCGTTGGATTTGATGTCCCAAAGACGGCATGAATCCGGGGAAATCTCGTCGGCGACGACGATGCGCATCATTTCGCCTTCCCACAGACGGCCGCATTCCATCTTGAAATCGACCAGACGGATGCCGACGCCCAGAAACAGGCCGGAGAGGAAATCGTTGACGCGAATGGCCAGGGCCATGATGTCGTCGATTTCCTGCGGGCTCGCCCAGCCGAAGGCGGTGATGTGCTCCTCGGAGACCATCGGATCGTCCAGAGCGTCGTTTTTGTAGTAGAATTCGATGATCGAGCGCGGCAGTTGCGTGCCTTCCTCGAGGCCGAGACGCTTGGACAGGGAGCCAGCCGCGACATTGCGGACGACAACCTCCAGCGGGATGATCTCGACCTCGCGGATGAGCTGTTCGCGCATGTTGAGCCGGCGGATGAAATGCGTCGGCACTCCAATGGCGTTCAGATTCTGGAAGACATATTCCGAAATCCGGTTGTTGAGCACGCCTTTTCCGTCGATCACCTCGTGCTTCTTGGCGTTGAAGGCCGTGGCGTCGTCCTTGAAGTGCTGAATGAGCGTTCCTGGCTCGGGGCCCTCATAGAGCACCTTGGCCTTACCCTCGTAAATGCGGCGGCGGCGGTTCATTGGGATCAACCGAGGCTTGAGAAAATCCATGGGCGGGACCCGTGGCTCCTTAGTTTGGCGCTCCGGCGCCGACCGTCCCGTCGGGGGCCGTTTAAGTCCCGTCGCGAGGTCGCGGTTTCGGCGGAGCGGCGTTTTTACAGCCGCGGACGGCGCGGTGGTAGCGTTTTCCCGCGCCTGTGACAACTCTGAAGTGAACCTTAACGCAAAGCGCCGCCCCGCACAACGCGGACCGAATAGAAGCAAGCGCGCCTTCGCCATTGGATTTTGCGGCGGATCGACGTATATCCCGGCGGAGGCGCCGCCGGCTGGCGACAGCGCCAGCGGAATGACTTTAGATAGCCGAGGACGAATTTATGAGCACCTTCGACAAGCGAGAGGACGCGTTCGAGAAGAGTTTTGTCCACAAGGAGGAGCTCCATTTCCGCGCCGAGGCGCGCCGCAACAAGCTGGTGGGGCTTTGGGCGGCCGAAAAGCTCGGAAAGTCCAGCGCTGAAGCCGAAGCCTACGCCGATCAACTCGTCGCCGCAGAAACCTCCGCCAAGTCCGCCGAAATCATCGTCGACCGTCTGATCAAGGACTTCTCGGCGGCGGGCGTCGACCAGTCGGAGCACCAGATTCGGCGCACCATGGATGAAATGCTGGCCAAGGCTACGACCGAGATCAAAGCCGGCAAATAGAGCGAATTCCTTTCGGCGAGGCTTTATTTACGCTCCGGCGCGATTCTCGGCTTCATGCGCGAATCAAAAAGCTCCAGCCGCCCCCCGTCCGGCTCTCCAAGGGATCCAGCGGCGTTTTCGGCCCATCGGGGCATTGGCGAGCAAGCCGTTTTCTGGCTCGCCTGGCTCGATGGCGAACGCCGCTCCTCCCGCCACACCATTGAAGCTTATGCGCGAGACCTGAGGTTTTTTCTCGCGTTTTTGACGGAACATCTTGGCGCGCGCCCCGACTCTGCCGCGTTAAAGGCGCTGGAGCCCTCGGACTTGCGGTCCTTTCTCGCCAGGCGCCGCAACGAGGGGCTCGAGAGCCGCTCGCTGCTGCGGGCGCTGGCGGCGATCCGCTCCTTTTTTCGTTTCCTCGAAAAAAAGGGGCTAGCCAAAACCGATTTCTTTGGCGCGGTGAAAGCCCCCAAGCGGCCGCACAGCCTGCCCAAGGCGCTCACCGTCGCCGACGCGCGCGATCTGATCGATCCGTCGTCGCGCGCCGGCGAGGCGCGAGAACCCTGGATTCTCGCCCGCGACGCCGCTGTTCTCGCTTTGCTCTATGGCGCCGGATTGCGCATTTCCGAGGCGCTCTCGATTGAGCATTCCCGCGCCCCGATCGGCGCCATCGACCGCGTCACAATCCTCGGCAAGGGCGGCAAAACCCGCACCGTGCCGGTCATCGAGCCGGTGCGCCGACTGATCGAAACCTACCTCGACATTTGCCCCCATGAACTCTCCGGCGGCCCGCTTTTCGTCGGCGCCAAAGGCGGTCCGCTTTCCCCGCGCATCGTCCAGCTCGCGGTGCAGCGGATGCGGAGCGCGCTCGGATTGCCGGACAACGCCACGCCGCACGCGCTGAGGCATTCCTTCGCGACGCATCTGCTTGGCCGCGGCGGCGATTTGCGCACGATACAGGAACTCCTTGGCCACGCCTCGCTATCGACGACGCAGATTTACACCGCCGTCGACAAAAAGCGTCTCCTCGACGCCTATCTCGCGTCGCACCCTCGCGCGGGGCGGCAAGGATAGTCGCTCACGACCTTTCGCAGCGCGTCGATCCACAAGGCGTTGGCGCCGGGGGTGAAATGGAGCCCGTCGTCGGTCATTTCGGCTTTGCGGACGCCATCGACCGAGACCCTGGGATTGAGATCAATGACGGCGACGCCGTTCTCCCTGCAGATCGCCGCAATCAGCGCATTCGCCTCATCTATGCGGTCGGCATGGGCGCGATCCGCGACATGGGGCATCAATGTGAAGATTGCCTCCCCTCCCCGGGCCAGTTGCGACGCCAGAAGCCGGAAGTCGCGCGCGATCTGTTCCGGGCTGGCTTCATGGGCCAGCAAATCGTTGAGGCCGCCGTCGACGATCGTCGATCGCGCCTTTATCCCCTTGGTCAGAGAAAGTTGACCGGCGATCTCCCGCAGGGTCGCGCCCCCCTTGGCCACGGACAGAACGCCGAAAGGTCTTCGAGCCAGCGGCCGGAAGTCGCAACAGGCGGCGAGACTGTCGCCGGCGACGATTACTCGGGGCGAGAACAAGCGACTCTTTCGCGCGAGAGCAAGGCGCAGGCGGCGGCGCGTCATTCCATTGGCGATCGCGTAAGCCATCGAAGCGGCCATGAAAATCAGGCTTTTCCGCCGCGCCGCGTCACCAGGCGGATACGTCGCAGCTTACGGAGAAACGGAGAGCCGCCGCGCCCTATCATTTCGGCGACGATCGCCTTCACGACGACGCGCATCGCATAAAGCCGCGAGCGGACGGGCTCGACCAAATCATGCGCCCAGCCGCGCGCGCGTAGCACAAGTTCGTAAAGCCGCGCGAACCAGGCCATCTGCAATAGCTTCGCGCGACAAATATCGAACAGGAAGGCGGTGACGCCGAGTCCCAGGGCGTTCGCGGCGAGGATGACGAATATTCCATATACGACGTGACCGCGGGCCAGCTCGGCCACCGCGTACATTTTGAGCGTCAGAATCAGCAGCGCGGGAACAATGAACACCGTGAGCGTGGCCCAGGGCGAGAGCTCCCTGACGGTCGCCGCGATCCATTCCGCGATCCGTTCGACGCCCAAGGCCAGCGCCAACTCGCGCAGCCACACCCTCACATTGTCCCAAAGCCAGCTCTCGATCAAAAAGACGACGGCGAGCGTGAACCAGAACGCGCGAGCGACGCGGCGCCAGATAATTTCCATCCTTCGCTCCATCGAAAGGGCGCATGCATTCATGGCGCTCCTTGCCTCAAACTTTCGAAACGCCGGCCGAGACAGGATGCAACCGATCCGCGCCTTCAAGCGTTTGTTGGAACCTTTGCTTTTTATGGATACGAGCGCTTGCATAGCTCGTAAACTGTTTTAAATGAAAGTAATCTAACAAGGAATCGAAATGGAAGAGTTTCTCTCAGATGGCGTCGCGATTGCCTATCTGGATTTCATGCCGCTGGTTGCGGACAAGAACGAACCGATCATACTTATCCACGGATTTGCGTCCACTCACGCGGTGAATTGGCTTTTCACCCAGTGGGTAAAGACGCTGACCGAGGACGGTCGCCGCGTCGTTCTCTTGGACAACCGCGGGCACGGACGCTCGCAGAAGCTTTACGATCCCGCCGCATACAATCTCGACGCCATGGCGGAGGACGTCGCGCGCCTGATGGATCATCTCGACATCAAGCGCGCGGACATCATGGGTTATTCGCTCGGCGCCCGCATCGCGGCGGTGTTTACGCTCATCCATCCCGACCGAGCGCGATCGCTCACGCTGGGCGGCGTTGGCTCGAGTCTGACGACGCCGCACATGCTTCCCCGAGGATTGGCCGAAGCGATGGAGATCGAGCGGATCGAAGACATAGAAGACCCTGGATTGAAAATTTTTCGCGGTTTCGCCGAGTCGACTCGCAGCGACCTCAAGGCTCTCGCCGCTTGCGCGCGCGGGGCGGCCGGTCAAGGCGTCGCCCCCGCCGCCTTGTCTCGCATCGAGGCGCCGGTGCTCGTATGCGTCGGCACCCGCGACGACGTGGCCGGCGATCCCCATCCCCTGGCCAAATTGTTCAAGGATGTTCACATCGTCGATATCCCGGGCCGCGATCACAATCGCGCGGTGGGAGACCGGGTCTTTAAGCAGGCAGTGCTGGACTTTCTGGCGCAACGCCCATAACTTCATGACGAGCTGTCGGAGCCGCCACGGCCGACGCTCCGCATTGCGAGGGCGATAAGGGATATGTCCGCCGCACGACCTTCTCTCGCCGCAAGAGATCCGTTGTTCGCACGTTTGCGGACAGAGGCCGAAGAGACGCTCAAACGAGAGCCAGACCTTGGCGGCTTAATCTACAGCGCGGTTCTGGCTCAGGACAGCCTCGAAAGCGCAGTCGCGCATCGCATCGCGCAACGTCTCGAAAGACCCGAAGCGCCCTACGCCAACATCCGTTACGCCTTCGCCGAGCATCTTGCGCGCGATCCAGACATCGGCGTGGCCATGCGCGCCGACCTGCTCGCCGTGCTCGACCGCGATCCCGCCTGCAACCGGCTGCTGGAGCCCATCCTCTATTTCAAGGGTTTTCACGCCATCCAAACCCATCGTCTCGCGCACGCCTTGTGGCGCAGCGGCCGCAGCGACTTCGCCCTCTGCCTGCAATCGCTCTCGGCGCAAATCTTTCAGACCGACATTCATCCGGCCGCGCGCATCGGCCGGGGCGTTTTTCTGGATCACGCGACAGGCGTGGTGATAGGCGCGACGGCGGTCATTGAAGACGACGTTTCGATGTTGCACGGGGTCACGCTGGGAGGCAGCGGCAAGAGCGGCGGAGACCGCCACCCCAAGGTCCGGCATGGCGTGTTGATTGGAGCAGGCGCGCAGATCTTCGGAAATATCGAGATCGGGGCCTGCGCGCTCATCGCGGCCGGATCGGTGGTGATCGAAGACGTCCCGCCTCATATGACCGTGGCCGGCGTTCCGGCCCGCATCGTGGGAGGCGTCGACGCCCCCGAACCCTCCCTGGTGATGGATCAGGTCCACGACGTCATAGACGCCGGGATTTAGCCTAGAGCCTAACCAACCAGGCGAGCGACCTCCGCGCGCAGTTGCGGCAGCAACTCGGCCTCGAACCAGGGATGGCGCTTCAGCCAGCCGGTGTTGCGCCACGAAGGATGGGGCAAGGGAAACACCTTCGGGCGAAACGACGCGTAGTCCCGCCAGCGCGCGACGGTTTCGCCGACGCTCCCGCGAGGCGCGAGACCGAGCCGCGCGAGATGATAATCCTGCGCATGTCGACCGATCGCCAGGACGGTTTCGACGCCGGACAGCCTCTCGAACAAGAGGTCATGCCAGTATGACCGGCACTCGCGGCGCGGCGGCAGGTCGCCGCCCCCCTTGTCGTGGCCCGGAAAGCAAAAGCTCATGGCGGCGATCGCGATCCGGTTTTCATCGTAAAAAGTCGCGCGATCGATTCCAAGCCATTCCCGCAAACGATCGCCCGAGCGATCGTTGAAAGGCAGGCCCGTGAGATGAACTCTTATCCCCGGCGCCTGCCCGGCGATCAAGAGTCTGGCGACGCTCGAAACACGCAGAACCGGGTTTGGAGGGTGCGGCAGGGGTTGGCGCAACGGCTGCGTCGCGCAGACGCGGCAGGCGCGAATCCGCCCCAGCAATTCATCGAGCGACTCATCCGCTACGGCCATGTTTTCCTGAAGAATCTAACTGTTTCGTGAGGCCGACGTTAACCTTTTTAGCCCATTATGCCAGCGTTCGATCGGGCGCGGCCGCGGTTAATCCATTGTTCACCACGACGCGACCAAGCCGCAGGCCAAAAGCATCGTCCCGAATTTCAGTTTGCGTGCGTAACCGACATGAGTGAAGTCACAGCGGAAATGATCGAACGCGGCCGGGGCGCCGACCCAAAAGTCGCGGCGGAGCGGCGCAAGCGC
Organism: Methylocystis sp. KS32; assembly: GCA_002862095.1. Taxonomy (GTDB): domain Bacteria; phylum Pseudomonadota; class Alphaproteobacteria; order Rhizobiales; family Beijerinckiaceae; genus Methylocystis. The sequence continues at coordinate 841,421 of PHSQ01000002.1, forward strand.
ACAGCCAAGGTGCAAAGCGCCCGCGAAAGGTTGACAACCTCGGACACGGGATATCGCGGCTGCGACCTGGCCTTGCTGCGCGCCTATGGAGCCGCGCGGGAAGGCTCGGCGTTTTCGGGCTCCATGCTCATCGCAATGGTCACGCTGATGAGCTTCTACTGGATCAAATCCAACATTGGGCTGATCTGGGCCATCGTCACCCTTTCAACCCTGATACTCTGCCATGGCGTCGCGAAGAGCCTCAACAAGTTCGACGACGCGCGTATAACCGTCAAGAAATGGCGGACGAAATTCATCCTGGCGGAATTCATTCATGGTCTCGCCTGGGCCAGTCTCGCGGCGGTAATGTACCATATCCCCGATCCCAACGCCAAGACATTCCTGATCGTGATGCTGCTGCTGTCGACGGCGTTCAACACCATGATAACGGCGACGATCCCGCTCGCCGTCTATGCGACAATTCTGCCCATCTCCGTCGCTACGCTGTTCGGGCTCGGTTTCCATTCGATCAATGACAGCTCCACCGCGGTGCTCGCGCTGGTCGGCGCGGCCCAGGTGTTTTTTTTCGTGCTCGCCAAGCGTTTCCATCAAATTTCGTTCGAGAGCGTGTTCTACCGCTCGGAAAAAACCGAACTCATCGCCGACTTGGAGCAGGCCAAGGCCAATTCCGACGAAGCGCGCCGCCGCGCCGAGGAAGCCAACCTCGCCAAGTCGCGTTTTCTCGCGACAATGAGTCATGAGCTGCGCACGCCGCTGAACGCCATTCTGGGCTTTTCCGAGGTGCTGAAAGGCGAGCTTTACGGTCCCCACGCCAATCCGGCCTATAAGGAATACGCCAACGATATTCACAACAGCGGCCAGCATCTTCTGATGCTCATCAACGAGATCCTGGATCTCTCCCGCGTCGAAGCGGGACGTTACGAGCTGAAGGAAGAGAGCGTTTCGCTTTCGGGCGTGGCGCAGGATTGTCGGCATCTCTTGAACATACGCGCCGAGAAGCGCGGCATCAGAATGGTGGAGATGATCGAGCCCAATCTGCCGCACATCTGGGCGGACGAACGGGCGATACGCCAGATCGTGCTCAATCTTCTCACCAATGCGATCAAGTTCACGCCGCAGGGCGGTCAAGTGACCCTCAAGGTGGGCTGGACGAGCGCGGGCGGGCAATATATCGCAATCAAGGACACCGGCCCGGGCATTCCCGAAGACGAGATCAGCGTGGTCATGTCGTCCTTTGGACGCGGCACGCTCGCCCAAAAGAACGCCGAGGAAGGAACGGGTTTGGGGCTGCCGATCGTGAAAGGCTTGATCGAACTTCACGACGGCCAGTTCGTTTTGAAATCCAAGGTGCGGGAGGGCACCGACGCGATCGTCGTTCTGCCGCCACAGCGTGTGATGAACGCCTTACCGCGCATGGAGACGAACGACCAGCCCAAGCCCGCTCCGCGTTTCGCGACCGCCTGACGGGCGGTGGAAGGCGTATGAGATGAGCGACGAGGCGACCTCAGACAGCGCAAAAGGTGAAGCGGCGCTGGTGCTGTTTTCCGGCGGGCAGGACTCCACCACCTGCCTCGCCTATGCGCTGAAACGTTTCCATCGCGTCGAAACCATCGGCTTCGACTATGGCCAGCGCCACGCCGTGGAACTGGATCGCCGCCAGGGCTTGCGCGCCGGATTGAGCGCGCTGTCGCCCCTTTGGCGCCAGCGTCTCGGCGCCGACCATGTCATCGCCATTCCCGCGCTCGGGGAAATCTCCCAGACCGCGCTCACGCGCGAAACGGAGATCGCGTTCGGCGAAACCGGCCTGCCCAATACCTTCGTGCCGGGCCGTAATATCTTGTTCCTCACTTTCGCCGCGGCGCTCGCGTACCGGCGCGGCGTTTCGCATCTCGTCGGCGGCATGTGCGAGACCGACTATTCCGGCTATCCCGACTGCCGCGACGCCACCATCCGCGCGACCAGAACCGCGCTTTCGCTCGGCATGGACAAGGAATTCGAGATTCACACGCCCTTGATGTGGATCGACAAGGCCGACACCTGGCGTCTCGCCGAAAAGCTTGGCGGCGAGGCGCTGGTGCGCCTCATCGTCGAAGAAACCCACACCTGCTATCTTGGGGAGCGCGGCCTCCGCTTCGAATGGGGTTACGGTTGCGGGGAATGTCCCGCCTGCAAGCTGCGCGCGGAAGGATGGCGGAAGTATCGGGCGGAAAAAACCGCCTGAAATCCGCCCTTCCGCCAACGACTCGCCTGCGGCGGCTTTTTGCCTTGATCCGGGCCATCTTTTAGGGCATAGGCTCCCGTGACGAGGCGCTGGGCGTTCATCCCGGCCGAGCAATTTCCGCCGAGGAACAAAAATGAAAGTCCGCAACTCTCTCAAAGCCCTGCGTGGCCGTCATCGCGCCAACCAGCTCGTGCGCCGCAAAGGCCGAATTTACATCATCAACAAGGTGCAAAAGCGCTACAAGGCCCGCCAGGGCTGAGCCTTCGATTCATAGCGCCTGTTAAAGCCGCGCGGCCAAGGTCTCGCGGCTTTGCTGTATTCAGGCTCCCGTTTTTCAGGCTCCCATGAGCGCCTCGACATGGGCTGCGGCCGACGCGCCCAGCGCTTCGAGATCGTAGCCGCCCTCGAGCAACGAGACGATTCGTCCTCCGCAGCGTCGATCGGCGAGATCGAGCAGGCGCTTGGTCGCCTCGGAAAAATCCCGTTCCTTGAGCCGAAGCCCGCCCAGAGGATCGCGCTCATGGGCGTCGAAGCCGGCCGAGATCAGAATCAGATCGGGCCTGAAATCGTCTAGGCGCGGCAGAATCACGTCGGCCAGAGCCTCGCGGAAAACATCGCCGCCCGAACCGGCGAAGAGCGGCGCGTTGACAATATTGTCGAACTCGCCTTTTTCGCGCGCGCCGCCCGTGCCAGGATAAAAGGGCGCCTGATGCGTCGAGCAGAACAGGACGTTTTTCTCCGCCCAGAAAATCTCCTGCGTGCCGTTGCCGTGATGCACGTCGAAATCGAGGATGGCGACGCGCTCGGCGCCGTGGACAGCCATGGCGTGACGCGCGGCGATGGCGACATTGTTTAAAAAGCAAAAGCCCATCGGCGTGGAAACGCCGGCATGGTGCCCAGGCGGCCGCACGGCGACGAAAGCCGTGTCTGCGCCGCGCGACATCACGGCGTCGACCGCGGCGACGGCCGCGCCGGCCGCGAATCGCGCGGCCTCCAGCGTCTTTGGGTTCATCGCGGTGTCGGAGTCGAGCGCGGCGAGCCCCTCGCGCGGCGAGGCCTCCTCCAGCGCGCGCAGATAGCTTTCGGGATGCACACGCCGCAACTGCTCGCGCTCGGCGACGAATGCGGTGATTCTATCGAGCCTCTCGAACGCCTCTCCAGCCAGCGCGTTTTCGATCGCGGTCAGCCGGGCGGGCTGCTCGGGATGTCCCGGCCCCATGTCGTGTTCGAGCGAGGTGGGGTGAGTGACAAGCAGCGTGCGCAAGAATCACCGCCCCGACATGGATTGAGGTCTCGCTCGCGTCCCCGCCCGCCGCGCGCAATGGAAGCATCCGAATTTCATGACTTGGCGCCTTTGCCTAAGCTTTGCGCTGGCGCCGGAGAACTGTGGCGCCCAGGACACATAGCAGTTAAATTGCTCTTCTCATAATCTATGGCCACAAGTTTATGGTAATCAGACGACTAACAATTTTTTCGCGGCCGAAAAGGAGCATTTGATGCGCGTCGGGTCATTCGTGTTCGCCATTCTGGCTTTCGCCCTTCTCCCGGGTTGCAACGGCGTGCGTTTGCCTGATCCCAAAGTCAGCGGCCGCGACGCGGAGTTTTTGGCCCTCGCTCCGAAGGCCGAAATCCCCTCCGAATACGACCGCTATCTGGTCGACTACAAAACGAGCGAGCCGGTCGGCTCGATCATCGTCGATTCGCGCAACCACTTCCTTTATTATATCCAGCCCGGCGGCAAGGCGATCCGTTATGGCGTCGCGACCGGCAAGGACGCGATGGGGTGGAGCGGTCGCGCCACCATCGGCGCGATGCAGGAATGGCCGCGCTGGATGCCGCCCAAGGACATGCTGGAGCGCTGGCCGCATCTCCAGCCGACCGCCGACGCTGGCGGACTCCCGGGCGGCCCCGACAATCCTCTCGGCTCGCGCGCGCTATATCTCTATCAGGGCGGCAAAGACTCGCTCTATCGCATCCACGGCACCAATGAGCCGGACAAGATCGGACAGGGCGTGTCCTCCGGCTGCATCCGTATGCGCGACATCGACGCCATCGACCTTTACAACCGCGTGAAGGTCGGAACGGCGGTGGTGGTGCTCTGACGGAACAGGTTTGGACGCTCCTTAAAAACCCCGGCGCGCGGAAAGACCGCGCGCCGGGGTTTCTGTCTCGGCCGGTTACGCCACGGTTTCGCAGGCCAATCTTTTGGCGAGAGCCTCGATGTGACCGCCCTGGGTTCCGCAACAGCCGCCGAGGACGCGCAGGCCGAATCGACCCCGCAGCCCTGCGACCCTGCCGGCGAAGACATCGACCGGCTCGGTGTGCAGTTCGTCGCTTTCGTCCAGTTCTTCCACCTCCTTATCGGCGGTGTTAGCCTGAAAAGTCAGAAGGCGCCGGCAGGCGTCGGGATGGGACGCCGCGACCGACTCCAGCGCCGTCTCCAAAACCCGCGCGTGGACGCAGTTGACGGAAAAGCCGGCGGGCGGACGGGCCGCCTCGGCGTCGATCCGTTCCATCGCTCGCCCCAGCGGCGTTCGGTCGAGCACGACGCCGGTGCGCCGGATCACGAAACCGATGATATAAGGCAACCCTGTTTCGGCCATCGCGTCAGCGACGCCGAGCGCCTCCTCCACATTCGGAGCTGTCGCCAGATGCAGGAAATCGACGCCCGCCGACGCGAGCGCCTCGATCTGCGGCCGGTGAAATTCGCGCGCGGCGCGCCGGTCGAGACTATCGGCGGGCTTATAGGCGTCGCCGGATGGGCCAAGGATTCCACCGATGAAAATCGGCGGCCCCTCGCCGAAGCTGGCGCGCAGCCCGATCAGGAAACGCGCGTTGTCCTCGTTGACGGGAAAACCTCTAAAACGCGAGGCTTCGATAGCGCTCCGGCTGCATCGCCAGGTGTCGGTGAAAGCCAGGATCGGCAATCCGGCCTCGCGCGCCGACGTCATATAGCCGGCATGAATTTCGGCCAACCGCGCGCGCCCCGCGGCGTCGTAGACAAGCCCCCCGTTCAGGATGCGCGGATCGAGGACGATGGCGGAATCGCGCCGCACGCGTTCGAGCACGGCGCCCTCGGCGATGGCGATGGCTCCCGACGCAAGGAATTGAGAAAAATCCATGTCGGCCTCCCTGAAGATTGGACACCCAACGTCTCACGGCGGCGCGCCGCAAAACACGGCTGCGGGGCGATGGAGAGACAAGCTCAATTTAGCCGCAGGTAGGTCGGAGAGAAAATTTCGCGAGCGGGATCGAACGACATTCTTACGAACATCAATGCTTCCGAATACGTAAAACTCACTCGCAACATCAATTCGTCGCCGCGCGAGACAGGCTTGCAAAGCCCGCCCACGCCGCCGCGCGCCCCTACTCCACGGGCTCCACGGCCGCAATCTCGATCCCGAAGCCCGAAAGTCCAACATAGGCGCGGGGTTTGGGCGTCGAGCTGCGCAGGCGGATCGACGACACGCCCAAATCCTTCAAAATCTGAGCCCCGAGTCCGACGTCGAGCCAGTGGCGCTTTCGGCTCTCCTCGGCGTTTTCGGCCTGCGGGCGCACGATATTGGCGGGCACGCCGGCGGCGCCGTCGCGCAAATAGACCAAAACGCCCCTGCCCTCGCGGGCGAATCTTGCGAGCGTCTTCCTGATCGTCTCGGCCCCACCCATCACATCCGCCAGAATGTCGGCGCGATGGAGGCGGGCCGGCATGTCGCGGCCGTCGCCGATGGAGCCGACCACGAAAGCGAAATGCTGAACGGCGTCGAATGGCGTGACATAGGCATGGCCGACCATTTCTCCCGCGAAAGGCGTGGCGACCGGAAAGGTCGCGACGCGCTCGACGAGTTTTTCGCGCGACTGGCGATAGGCGATCAAATCCGCGACCGAAACAACGGTCAGTTCGTGCTCGCGGGCGAATTGCGTGATCTGCTCGCCGGTCATCACCGTGCCGTCGTCGTTGGCGAGTTCGCAAATCACGCCGACTGGCGGCAGTCCGGCGAGACGGCATAGATCGACGGCGGCCTCGGTGTGGCCCGAACGCATCAGCACGCCGCCTTCCTTGGCGATCAGCGGGAACACATGGCCCGGCCGCACGAAATCGGCCGCGCCCATATTGCCATTGGCGAGCGCGCGCACGGTGTTGCAGCGCTGCTCGGCGGAGATGCCGGTGGTGAGACCGTGGCGCGCGTCGACCGAGACGGTGAAGGCCGTGCCGAGCGGCGCATCGTTTTGCGCCACCATCGGCGCGAGATGCAGGCGCTTGGCCTCCTCCAGCGTGAGGGGCGCGCAGACGATGCCGCAGCAATGGCGGATGATGAAGGCCATTTTTTCGGGCGTGCAGAGCGACGCGGCGACGACGAGATCGCCCTCGTTCTCGCGATCGTCGTCATCGGTCACGACGACGATTTCGCCACGGGCGAAGGCTTCCAGGGCTTGCAGGATGGATTGAGGCAAGACGAACTCCGGGACAGCGCGTAAAGGGCGCGAAACGGCCTTCGCGGCCGGTGGCGATCCCGATCATCTAGCGCCGGCGAGGCGGCATGACAAATGGCGCGTCCCGGCGAGCCGCCGCGTCGGGCGCGGATGAGTTCGCTCCAATTTTACATCCCAATTTTACATCATAATATTACATCACAATATTACAGCCTAATCTTACATCCTAAGCTTACATGTTTTACATATTCATGCAGTGTAACACTGCACAATGTTTTACAAATGCAAGCGTCGTAAAACAATATGTAATTATAATGTAAGATGTAACGTGCCTTTTTGTTGTGATCAGTGAGACATCTTCTCAGAAGATACGATCTGATCATTAACTAAGTTTGCGGACTATCGTCTCTCCACTTGACATTTTTCTTCAATACTCTATATCTAGATCTATGCCGACGCGGCCGATGGCGGGACGCGCCAGAAGATTAAGGGGAGAAGCGGGATGAAATTCTCGAGCCATTGCCGGGTGCGTATGCAGCAACGCGCCATCCCGAGCGTGATAGCCCAGCTGCTGCTCGACCACGGGAGCCGGATGCGACACGCCGGCGCGGACGTCGTTTTCGCGGATAAGCATGCGCGGCGGAGGATACGGCGCGCCGTCGGAGGCGCTCGCAACATGCGCACTGTTGAGCCTTGGCTCGATACGTACTTCGTCGTTGCGGACGACGGTTCCTTAGTTACCGCCGCGCGGCGCACCGACCGCTTGCGTCGCCCCTAATGGGCGCTTGTCCGGATTAAGGAATTTTCGCTGCCATCCTGTAGTAGATAGGAGAACACGCCTTGAGCATCATGGCTTTGAGAGAACGGCCTTGCACGACGCGGTCCCAGGCTTCGAGCCAGTGCTGTAGCGAGGCGCGGCCCCTACTGGACATTCTTTGCTGGCTTCAAAGTGCGCTCTGGCGACGATCCCGCGATGCCGGCGCGCTTGTGCGCTGCGCGGTGGGCGCTCAGGCCTATCTCGGCTTGTCGGAGAGCGCTTTGCCAGACCCCGATCGACAAGACGGGGATGCCCCCTTAACGGTGTCACAATGGACGCGATTGGGCCGGGGACTGCAGGCAGCGCGCAAGCGAGTTGCGTCCGGGACTGCGCATCTGGACCGCTGGTTGCCGCGCCTGGCGTTCGCGTTTGGGATCGATTCAACGGAGACGGCAATCCTCGGTCTGGCTATCGGCTACAAGCTAAATCGGGATATCGAACGATTGTGGGATGATCTTTCTGATCTCCGCGGCTACAGCCCGTTCCTCCATGATCCCGAGCTGTTCGCGCTGCTGTTGGGCACGCGGGAGGCGGTAATACGCCCCTGCCTCGAGCCGGACGCGCGCTTGCGGGCTAGCGGCCTGCTGGCCGTTGACGACGATGGCGAAATCACCGTGCTGCCACGTCTTTTGAGTCTGCTTGCCCGGCGCGTGACTGTCACTGATGACGAAGTCCGCAGCCTCCTGCTTAGCCCACCCCGGCAGGCCGAGTTGCCTTGGGAGGCGTTCCAGCACCTTGGCGAATCAGCCGAGATTGCGGCGAACGTAATCAAGGGCGCGCTGGAGAACCGCGAGCCGGGCGTGGGCCTGCTCATTTACGGTCCTCCTGGCACTGGTAAGACGGCCTTCGCGGCTACTCTCGCGGCCCAAGTGGGCGCGACGTTGTTTCCAGTCGGGGAAACAGATTCTACAGGCGACGAGCCCTCGCGCAGCGAACGCTTAGCCGACCTACGTATGAGCCAGCGTCTGTTGGGAGAGAACAAATCGTCGGTTCTGTTGTTTGATGAATCCGAGGATCTGTTCCCTTCCGACCCTTTTGGACAAGGGAGCGCGCGCAGCCGCGTTTTCTTACACCGGCTTCTGGAAGAAGGTCTGGCTCCCGTCATCTGGACTGCAAACGATCTTAACGTTATCGGGCCTGCCGCAGTACGACGCATGATGCTTTGCATCGAGATGCGTCAACCAGGCGTCACAGCACGCGCAACATTGTGGCGAGACTTGGCCAGGTCGGAAGGCGTCGCGCTTGAAGAGGCCGACGCAACCCACTTGGCGCGCGTTGTCCCAGCTGCTCCCGCAATCTTGCGCAATGCGCTTCGGGCAACGCGGCTCGCAAACGGAAACTCGGCAACGGCTCGTATGATCGCCACGGGCATCGCTCGCGCCGTCGGCGGTGGTTGCCTGCCGGCCGCCGGCGCCAGCCACTGAGGCGAACTACGATCCTTCTCTGATCCGTGCCGACAGCGACTTGGCGGCGCTGACGCGGCAACTCGCGCAAAGGGACGCCCAGCGCGATGTGTCGCTTCTGCTCTCTGGCCCACCTGGATCAGGCAAGAGCGCCTACGTCCGGCACTTGGCGGCCGCAATGAATCTGCCCGTTCTGCAAAAACGGGCTTCGGACTTGCTCGGCGCCTACGTCGGAGAAAGCGAACAGCAGATCGCTGCGGCCTTTGCTGAGGCGCGCGATACGAATGCGTTCCTGGTGTTCGACGAGGCCGACAGCCTGCTAGGCGATCGACGCGCAGCCCACCGTAGCTGGGAAGTTAGCCAAGTTAACGAAATGCTGACGTGGATGGAGCAGCACCCTCTCCCCTTCGCATGCACGACCAATCTGGCGGATCGGCTGGATCCCGCCAGTCTCCGGCGGTTCTTGATCAAGGTCCGGTTCGACTACCTCAGTCCCGAGCAGAGCGGCGCCGCCTTCTTACGGTTCTTCGGGATGGCCGCTCCGCCCAATCTCACGCGAATTGAACACCTTACGCCTGCCGATTTCGCACTGGTTCGCCGGCGGATCGCGCTGCTGAATGGCGCGCCCTCGGCGGAAACGCTTGCCGCCATGCTCGCGGCGGAGTGTTCGGAGCGCGGTCAAGGACGTCGCATCGGATTCCTAACCTAACGTCCCGAGGACGCAAATCTCCGTGGCCTAACTGAACGAGATAAAGATAACAGGAGAATGAACATGAGGTATCACCCAACGGGCATCGATAGGTATGTTGCTGTTGAATTTTACGTTTTGCCCGACTCTCAGCATGCGATTGTAAGAGACCACGTGCACATGATGCTTTTTCGTGAATTAGGCATGGAGGCCACTCGCGGTCTTACAAATGTTTGGGCAAGAAGCGGAGAATGGTTCACGCTAGTCGTTAAAGAATCTAAGAAGCAGAAAATCTGCAGCGCCATCAGAAAGCTCAATCTCGCCCTCAGAACGGTTCGAGTTGGCTCGCTTAGCTGGCGGTTACGTCAGACGAACCGACGACCTTAACGGCGTTTCTAGAAGTCCGTAAAGGGCGCGAAAGGGCCTTCGCGGCCGGTGGCGATCCCGATCATCTAGCGCCGGCGAGGCGGCATGACAAATGGCGCGTCCCGGCGAGCCGCCGCGTCGGGCGCGGGAAGGAACGGACGGATCGGCTATCGCTTTGCGTCAGACAAGCTCTCGCGCTGAACTGCTCTCGAGCAGACGCACCCCTCCGCATTTGGAACAGGGCGCGAAGCGATGATGGCCGATCTCGCCGGCGATCAGCGACCGCGTGGGCTCTTGGCGAATGGGCGCGTCTGCGGCGGCAGCCGAAACCAGCCTAATCTGGATTTCGTCGCCAAGGCGAAGGCCGTTGTCCTCGATCCATTCGATGCTTTGGTCGCCGCGCGGGTCCGAAGTGTCGATGCCGCCGACCCGCAGATCGAGACCGTCGATGTCCGCGCCGTCCAAAGAGCAGGGCGAGGCGCCCTGACCTCTGCCGACCCAAGTGAGCATGACGGACACGGCGCCGCTGTCTTTCAGTCCGGCCACAGCGACTTTTCTGCCGTTTTTCCAGATTTCGAACCCGAGCACCCCAACCTCCCAAATCGAAATGGTTCCGTCTACAGCGCAGTATTAGGATCAAACTATTTCTAATCGTGTCGTGTTTTCGCTCAAACTTTAGCGATCGATCCTTACATGCGCCTTGAGCCGGGGGATGGGCGGAGCGGTTAAGGAAGACCGAATGAAAAGGAACGCGAGATCGGTCCCGGCGCGACCGACTAGGACTGACGCACCCGATTGTCGGCGGGGCGCGGAAGGCGAAGTAGCGAGGATCCCGCGCCACACAAACCTTGCGCTTTCGCGCCGGGGCCTTTAACCCAAGGGCCAAATTCTCCAACGCCAGCGGAAAGCCCCATGAAAGCCCGTGTCATCGTCACCCTGAAAAACGGCGTTCTCGACCCCCAGGGCAAGGCGATCGAGGGAGCGCTCGGTTCTCTCGGCGTGCCGGGGATCGCGAGCGTCAGGCAGGGCAAGGTGTTCGACGTCGAGCTTTCGCTCGACGACAAGAACGCCGCGCGAGAGGCCCTCGCGGCCGCTTGCGAAAAGCTGCTGGCGAACATGGTGATCGAGAATTTCCATATTGAGCTGTAAGCGGAGCCCCGTCATGAAAGCCGCCGTCATCGTCTTTCCCGGCTCCAATCGCGAGGGCGACATGGCGCGCGCACTGCGACAGGCCACCGGCCGCAAGCCGGACATGCTCTGGCATGGCGACCACGAACTTCCCGCGGGCACGGACCTGGTCGTGTTGCCGGGCGGCTTTTCCTATGGCGATTATCTTCGCTGCGGAGCGATAGCGGGACGCGCCGCGATCATGGACGCGGTGCGCGCGCACGCCGCGCGCGGCGGTTTGGTGCTGGGCGTTTGCAACGGCTTCCAGATCCTGTGCGAGAGCGGCCTGCTGCCGGGCGTTCTGATGCGCAACGCCAATCTTCGCTTCGTCTGCAAGATGCAGCATCTGCGCGTCGAACGGACCGACACGGCCTTCACCCGCCGCTACGCCAAGGGCCAAACGATCGAGGTCGCCATCGCTCACGGCGAGGGCAATTACGAGGCCGACGACGCCACGATCGCGCGGCTCGAGGGCGACGGTCTCGTCGCGTTCCGCTATTGCGACGCGGAGGGCCGGCTCGGCGGCGGCGCCAATCCCAATGGCTCGCGCAACGACATCGCCGGAATTTTCTCGCCGCGCCGCAATGTGCTGGGGTTGATGCCCCACCCCGAAAATCTGATCGACCCGCTGGTCGGCGGGATCGACGGTCGCGGCTTGTTCGAAAGCCTCGCCGCCGCGTGATTTTGCCTCCGCCGCTTTCCGATTGTATGAGACTTTAATCTCATCGTTCAGGAAGTTTGAAAATGTCGGAAAGCAACGGACCCAAAAAGCCCCCAATTGCAATGGCGCTGGGGCTCGTCGCGCTGGTGGCGCTGGTCGGCGCCTTCGCTGCGCGAATCTGGTGGTTCAGCGAGCCGCCCCCGGTTCCCGACTTGTTGCAGGGACTCGGCGAATCCAGCGCGCCCGGCAGCCAGGAGGCTTTTCTCGCGCGGCTCGACCAGCGGTTTCCCAAGGGCTCTTCCGAATCAACCATGATCGCGGAACTGCTTCGCCAGGGCTTTAAACTGCGCAAGGACGCGCGTCCGCCGGCGCACGAAGCTTCCTACGAGCTCGGGGCGAGCATCAATGACAGATGCCGGCGCAGCGGCTCCGTGCGCTGGACGGCGGAAAGCGACAGAATCAGCGAAATCAACGGTGGCTATAGTCAGCATTGTCCGTAGCGCGCCCATCCCTCGGATGGGATCCATCCGAGGTTAGCGCTCCGCGCCGCGAACGATCGTCATCAGCGCGCGCGCGGCCTCCGTCCGAGCCATATCCGCATGAGCCCGCGCCCGGCCTTGCGCGACGCGCAAGGTTTCGATCAGCGCGACCAGCCGCGACGCCGGCCAAATCTTTAGGTGGGCCTCGATCTCGGAGTCCGGAACCGAGAAAAAGCCGCCGCGCTTCACCGTCATCAAACCGCCGCCGATCCGACCCCTGTGCAGCGACATGGCGTAGCGCAGCGCATTGGAGATCAGCAGGGTGGGATCGCCGCCCCGCGCCAGCGTCTCGTCGAAATCGGCGCCCGCCGCAAGCATCTTCCCGCTGAAGGCGTCGAGAACGACCGAATCGGCCGCGCCCTTGGAGGCGTGCGCGACGACCTCCAATATGTCCGTGGCCTCGACGCGCGAGCGCCCGTGCATATAGAGCAACAACTTCTGCAATTCGGATCGGCTCATCAGCCGATCCTCGCCGAGCGCCGCCTGCAACAAGGCGCGCGCCTCGGGAGCGATCGCGAGGCGCGCCTCGCGCAGGGTTTTGTCGATCAACGCATTCACGTCCGCGTCGCTGTCCGGCGAACATTCGATCGCTGCGCCATCCTTGAAGCCCTCCACTAATTTGCGCAGCGGCGCGTCCTTGCGCAGCGTTCCGGCTGTGAGAATGACGCTGCAATCCCTGGGCGGCGCCGCCAGCAACATTTCAACGGCGGGAGCGACGGCTTTCGTCCCCGTCTCGACGAGCAAGGCCCGGCGGCCGCCAAAAAGCGGCACGGTGTTGGCTTCGTCGATCAGCATCAGCGGATCGGCGGCGATGGCGTCTCCGCTCATCTCTACAAATTGGAAGGGATCACGGCGGTCGTCGACGCGGCGCTCGGCGAGACGCAAGGCGCGCTCGCGCACGAGACCCGCGTCGGAGCCATGCACGAGAAAAAGAAAAACATGAGGAGGCGGCGCGTCGACGAACCGCTCCCCGTCGCCCTTTTTGACCGCGACCATCGAACGGACTTGCTAAGGCGTCGGTGCGCGCGAGGAGAGCGCGGTGGCGATTCTGGTTCTGATTTCCTCGGCGATAGTCCTGGCGTCGCGATTTTCGGCGTCGCGCGCGGCGCGAATATTGGTCAAGCGACTGCTGAAACGATCGTAGCTCGCGATGTTGGAAGCCACGCCCTTGGTCACTTCATGTTCGTCGGGCAACGTGACGAGGCGGTAATGGGCGTCGACGATCACGGTCGCGGAGGTCGCGCGCGACGTCACCGTGTCGATAATCGGCGTGCGCGCGGACTCCAGCAGCGTCACGGTCAGTCGATAGCGCGGCGAAACCTGCGAGCCGGTTCCGTTCAAGCTGTAGACCAATTCATTACGCACGAAATGGCCCAGCCTGTCAGGCATCGGAGCCACTTCGATCGCCTGCAACTCCTCGGCGAGACCGGCGTTGGCGCTGAGCGGACCGTACATCGGCTCGATGCACCCGGATAAAGCCGCGGCGGCGCCCGCCAGAGCGGCAAAAACCACCGCCCGGCGCAATCCCCGATCAAACCACCACATTGACGATCCTTTTGGGAACGAGAATGAATTTCTTCACCGGCCTGCCCTCCAGCGCGCGTTGCACGCCTTCCTGCGCCAGAGCCTCGGCGCGAACGGCTTCCTCGTCGGCGTCGTGGGGAACGAGAATTTCCGCGCGTTTCTTGCCATTGACCTGGACGGGCAAGCTTATCAGCTCTTGCGCCACGAGGGTAGGATCGGCGACCGGCCAGGGCGCCCGCGCCGCCAAATCCTCATGGCCGAGGTCGGCCCAGCATTCCTCGGCGACATGCGGCGTCATCGGCGCGACCAGCAGAATGAGGCTCTCCGCCGCCTCGCGGAATACGAAGGCGAGATCCGCGGCGACGCCCTCCTCGGTTACTTCGTCGAGCGCCGCCGTCAGCTCATTGGCGAATTCGCGTATCCGCGCGATGGCGCTGTTGAAGCGCAGGCGCTCGATATTTTCCGTCACCTGAGCGATGGCGCGGTGCGTCGCCTGGCGCAGCTTCCGCGCAGCCTCGCCGAATTGCGCTGGAACGGGCGCGCCCATCGGGGCGGCGACGCGGCCGGCCTCGCCGGTCAAGCGCCACAAACGCTGAACGAAGCGCCAGGCGCCCTGCGCGCCCTCGTCCGACCAAATCACGTCGCGATCCGGCGGCGAGTCCGACAGCACGAAAAGCCGCGCGGTGTCGGCGCCGTAGCTCGCGATGATGTCGTCGGGGTCCACGGTGTTCTTCTTGGACTTCGACATCTTCTCGATCGGGCCAATGACGACTTCCGCGCCATCATCGATCATGAAGGCGCGGCGGCTCTTGTCATTGGTCTCGATACGGATTTCCGAAGGCGAGACCCACCCTTCCGGGCCTTTGTAGGTTTCGTGCACCACCATGCCCTGGGTGAACAGGCCGGAGAAGGGCTCGGCCAACTCCCCATGCCCCGAGTCACGCATCGCCCGCGCGAAAAAGCGCGAGTAGAGCAGATGCAAAATCGCGTGCTCGATTCCGCCGATATATTGATCGACCGGCAGCCAGCGGCGCATCGCCTCCCGCGCCGCCGGCTCCTGCGCATTGTGCGGATCGGTGAAGCGCGCGTAATACCAGGAGGAATCGACGAAAGTGTCCATCGTGTCGGTCTCGCGCCGCGCCGGCTTGCCGCATTGCGGACAGGGGACATGCTTCCAGGTCGGATGACGGTCGAGCGGATTGCCGGGCTGATCGAAAGTGACGTCCTCCGGCAGGGTTACGGGCAGATCGGACGAGGGAGCCGGCACGGCGCCGCAAGCCTCGCAGTGGATGATGGGGATCGGACAACCCCAATAACGCTGGCGCGACACGCCCCAGTCGCGCAGCTTGTAATTGACCTTGCGCTTTCCTTGCGGCGCGCCGAAGAGGTCGGTCTTTTCCAGGCGCGCGGCGACGGCCTCCTTGGCCTGCGCCACGGTCAGGCCGTCGAGGAATCCCGAATTGATCAGCCGTCCCTCGCCCTCGAAGGCGGCATCGGTCACGACGAGGCTGGCGGGCTCGGCGCCTTCGGGACAGACCACCGGCGTCGCGCCGAGGCCATAACGGTTGGAGAAATCGAGGTCGCGCTGGTCATGCGCCGGGCAGCCGAAGATCGCGCCCGCGCCATAGTCCATCAGAACGAAATTGGCGACATAGACCGGCAGCAACCAGTTTTCGTCGAAGGGATGGCGGACTTTCAGGTCGGTGTCGAACCCCTTCTTTTCCGCCGTCTCGATGGCGGCGACCGACGTGCCCATATGATGGCATTCGTCGATGAAGGCCTTCAGCGCCGGGTTTTTCTCGGCGACGCTATGCGCCAGCGGGTGGTCGGCGGCTATCGCCAAAAATTTCGCGCCAAAAAGCGTATCTGGCCGCGTGGTGAAAACCTCGACTTCGCCAGAGGACTCGGCCATCTCGAATCGCACCAGCAGACCCTCGGATCGGCCGATCCAATTGTGTTGCATCAGCCGGACTTTGTCCGGCCACCGCTCCAGCGTCTCCAGCCCTTTCAGCAAATCCTCGGAGTAGTTGGCGATCTTGAAGAACCATTGCGTCAGGTCGCGCTGTTCCACCAGCGCGCCCGAACGCCAGCCGCGCCCGTCGATCACCTGCTCATTGGCGAGCACGGTGTGGTCCACCGGGTCCCAATTCACCTTGGATTGCTTGCGGTCGACGATGCCGGCGCGCAGGAAATCGAGAAAGAGTTGCTGCTGGCGGCCGTAATAGGCGGGGTCGCAGGTTGCGATCTCCCGCGACCAATCGAGCGAAAGGCCGAGAGATTTGAGCTGGGCGCGCATCGCGGCGATATTGGCGTAGGTCCATTCGGCGGGATGGCGCTTGCCCTGCATGGCCGCGTTTTCGGCGGGAAGGCCGAAGGCGTCCCAGCCCATCGGATGCAGCACATCCGCGCCCTTGGCGCGCATGAAGCGGGCGATGACGTCGCCCATCGAATAGTTGCGCACATGCCCCATGTGGATGCGCCCCGAAGGATAGGGGAACATCTCCAGCACGTAATATTTGGGCTTTTCGGAAGCGCCGCCGATGTTTCGACCGTCGCCGTCAAAAGTTGCTCCGGCCTCGAAGATCCGCGCGTCTTCCCAGATTTTCCGCCACTTGGGTTCGACGGTGGCGAAATTATAGCGTTCGACTCTCATGATGGCGGCTTATCCGGCGTAAGGCAGGGTTTTGCCTGTAATGCCGGGCGAGAGGCGGCTTGTCAAAGGCGCCGAAGAAAAAGTGGCGGACGTCGCCGCCCGCCGCTCGCATCATCGTATTTGGAGTTGGCTCAAGCAAACTCCATGATCACCGCGTCGACCGCGAGGCTGTCGCCCGCCTTGGCGACGATTTTCTTGACGGTCACGTCGCGCTCGGCGCGCAGCACGTTTTCCATCTTCATCGCCTCGACCATGCACAAAGGCTCGCCCGCCTTGACCTCCTGCCCTTCAACGACATCGATGGTCTTGACGAGACCCGGCATCGGACAGAGCAGATGTCTGGAGATTCCAGCATCCTTCTTCTTCGGCATGAAGGTGGCGAGTTCCGCTTCGCGCAGCGTGTAAACCCGCGCCGCGACGCTGACGCCCTGGTGCGACAGTTCGTAGCCATTGAGGATCGCCCGCGCCTGCACGAAAACGGTGTGGCCGTCGACGGCGCCCTCGAACACCGGCTCGCCCGGACGCCAGTTCGACGAAACGCGATGGGCGCGGTTGTCTCCCTGCGCGAAGCGCACGATCAGCGCTTCGCCCTGCGATTCGATCGAAACGTCGAAACGCTGATCGGCGAGCATGCACACGCGGTCGCGGGCGAACCGAACCGGCGCGCCATTGCGCAATTGCCCGGAAATCTTGCGTTTGCGTTCATTGCCGATGTGGTCCATCAGCGTCGCGACGGCGGCGAGAATATGCGCCAACTCGCCCTGAGGCTCCTGCGCGACGAAACCGCCTGCATATTCCTCGGCGATGAAGCCGGTGGACAGTTTTCCCGAGCGCCAGCGCTCGTGCATCATGAGCGAGGACAGGAAGGGGATATTGTGGCGGATGCCGTCGATCACGAAGCGGTCGAGCGCGTCGGCCTGCGCCTGAATGGCGCTCAAGCGGTTGGGTCCATGCGTGACGAGCTTGGCGATCATCGGATCGTAATGGATGGAGATTTCCCGCCCCTCGGTCACGCCGGTGTCGTTGCGCACGGTGATTCCGTCGGCGCGTTTTTCATCCGGCGGACGATATTTCACCAGACGGCCGATCGACGGCAGAAAGTTGCGCGTCGGATCCTCGGCGTAGATGCGGCTCTCTACCGCCCATCCCTTGATCTTGACGTCTTCCTGCTTGATTTGCAGCGGCTCGCCGGCGGCGACGCGGATCATCTGCTCGACAAGATCGATCCCGGTGATGAGTTCCGTCACCGGATGCTCGACTTGCAGGCGCGTGTTCATTTCCAGGAAATAGAAGCTCTTGTCCTGCCCCGCGACGAACTCCACCGTTCCGGCGGAATTGTAGTCCACGGCCTTGGCGAGCGCGACGGCCTGCGCCCCCATGGCCGCGCGGGTCTCGGGGTCGAGCAAAGGCGAAGGCGCTTCCTCGATGACTTTCTGATTGCGGCGCTGGATCGAACATTCGCGCTCGTTGAGATGAATCACATTGCCGTAACTGTCGCCCAGCACCTGGATTTCGATGTGGCGCGGATTGACGATGAATTTCTCGATGAAGACGCGGTCGTCGCCGAAGGAGGACGCCGCTTCGGAGCGGGCGCGGTTGAAGCCTTCGACGACTTCGTCGGCCTTGTACGCGACGCGCATCCCCTTGCCGCCGCCGCCGGCCGAAGCCTTCAGCATCACCGGATAGCCGATTTCATTCGCGATCTTGACCGCTTCCTCGCCGTTCTGGATCACGCCGAGATAGCCCGGCACCACGTTCACGTTCGCCTTGGAGGCGAATTTCTTGGATTCGATCTTGTCGCCCATCGCCTCGATGGCCCTTGGGTTGGGACCGATGAAAACGATGTTGGCCTCCGCGAGCGCCTTGGCGAAAGCGGCGCGCTCGGAAAGAAATCCATATCCCGGATGCACTGCTTCGGCGCCGGTGATTTTGCAGGCCTCGATGATCTTGTCGATCAGGAGATAGGACTGGGCGGCGGCCGGCGGCCCAATATGAATCGCCTCGTCCGCCATCTCCACATGAAGCGCGTCGGCGTCGGCGTCCGAATAGACGGCGACCGTGGCGATGCCCATGCGGCGGGCGGTCTTGATGATGCGGCAAGCGATCTCGCCGCGGTTGGCGATCAGTATTTTGCGAAACATTGGCGCCCCAACCTTAAAGCGTTTGACGCACCCGCCTCCGCTCCCCCGGAAACTGGCGGGCGCCGGTTTTTGTTATTTGCTATTTTGATTCTGTTTCTTCGTCTGGACGCTTCGCCTGGACGCTGTCAACGATGCCGAACGCCTTCGCCTCTTCCGCCGTCATGAAATGATCGCGGTCGAGAGTCTTCTCGATGGTGTCGTAATCCTTGCCGGTGTGCTTCACATATATTTCGTTCAGGCGGCGCTTGATCTTGAGAATGTCTTCGGCGTGCCGCTGAATGTCGGACGCCTGGCCCTGGAAGCCGCCAGAGGGCTGGTGCAACATCACGCGGGCGTTGGGAAGCGCAAAGCGAAGTCCCGCGGCGCCGGCGCACAGCAGCAGCGACCCCATGGAGGCCGCCTGGCCAACGCAGAGCGTCGAGACCTTGGGCTTGATGAACTGCATCGTGTCGTAGATCGCCAAGCCGGAGGTGACGACGCCGCCGGGAGAATTGATGTAGATGGAGATTTCCTTTTTGGGATTCTCGGACTCGAGGAACAGAAGCTGCGCGATGATCACCGAGGCCATATGGTCTTCCACAGGCCCGGTGAGGAAGATGATGCGCTCGCGCAGCAGACGCGAGTAAATGTCGAAACCGCGTTCGCCCCGCGACGTGTTCTCGATCACCTGCGGGATGAGATACTGGTTATAAACCTCGATTGGATCGCGCATCTTCCTTGCCTTTCTCGCCCTTGGCGGGGCCGCCGCTTCGCCATCGGAACGCGGCGGTCCAGCCTCTAGTCATATTTCGTCCGGGCGGCAAGACGCAAAACCAGGACCAGCGGCGTTGACTCCTCGAAAGAAAGGCCTGCCGCGCGTCGGCTCGTCAGGCGGCTTCGTCCTCGTCCTCGGCGAAGAGTTCATCGCGCGTCACGGTCTTGTCCGCGATCTTGATGAGGCTGCTCAGATGGGCGACCACCCGCTCCTCGTAAATCGGAGCGCGAAGCTGGGCCAGCGCCGCTTCATTGTTGCGGTAGAAGTCCCAGACCTGCTTCTCCTGACCAGGGAACTGACGCGCCCGCTCGACCACGGCGTCCGTGAGGTCTTTCTCCTCCACCTTGACGCCGGCGCGCTGGCCGATTTCCGCCAGAACCAGCCCGAGGCGGACGCGGCGCTCGGCGATGGCGCGATATTCGGCGCGCAGCGCTTCCTCGCTCTTGCCCTCGTCGGCCAGGGTCTTGCCCGCGCGCTTGCGCTCGGCCTCGACCTCCCGCCAGATGGAGTCGAATTCCTGATCGACGAGTCCCTGCGGAAGCTCGAAGCTGTATCGCGCGTCGAGCGCGTCCAAAAGAGCGCGCTTCAGCTTGTCGCGCGAGGCCTTGTCGTAGTCGGCCTCGATATTGCCGCGCACGGCCGTCTTGAAGGCGTCAAGCGATTCGAAACCATATTTCTTGGCGAATTCGTCGTCGATTTCTTGCGCCTTCGGGCCGGCGACGGACTTCACCGTGACGTCGAATTCGGCCGCCTTGCCGGCGAGATTCGTGGCGGAGTAATTCTCCGGGAAGGTCACTTTCACCACCCGCTGTTCGCCCGCCGCGGCGCCTTCGAGCTGTTCCTCGAAGCCGGGAATGAAGGAGCCGGAGCCCAGCACGAGGTCGACGTCTCCGCCGGTTCCGCCCTCGAAAGGCACGCCGTCGAGCTTGCCGGTGAAGTCGATGGCGACCTTATCGCCCTTCTCGGCCTTGGCGCCCTCGGCGGTCTTGGGCTCGAATTCGCGGACGCGCTCGGCGAGTTTCTCCAGCGCGGACTGCACGTCCTCGTCCGTGACCGGCGCCACCGGCCGTTCGAGAGAGATGTCGTCGAAACCGCCGAGTTCGAAAATCGGCAGCGTCTCGAACGAAACGGAGAAGGCGAAATCACCCGCCGCCTCGAGCGCCTTTTCGACCTCTTCCTGAGCGGGGAAATCGAGCTTCGGCTCCATCGCCACGCGAAGCTGGTTTTCGTCCATGATCTTGCGGTTCGCCTCGTTCACCGCCTCTTGCAGCACCTCGCCCATGAGGCTCTTGCCGTAGAGCTTTCTAAGGTGGGAAACGGGCGCCTTGCCCGGCCGGAAGCCCTTGATGTGAGCCTTGGCGCGCATCTCCATGAGCTGCGAATCGAGCTTGGCGGCCAGATCGCCCGCCGGCAACACAACCTTAAATTCCCGTTTCAAGCCCTCGGAGAGGGTTTGCGTCACTTGCATGTCATTCGCCTTCCGCAATAGCCCGCCGCTCGCGGCGGGCGTCCTCGAGACGCCCTTGCGTCCTTGTGGCGGCGCTCAGCGCCGAAACTCTCCTATGCGCCGTCACGCGGAAACAACACTCCGCCATGCGGCGCAGACCCGAACAAAGGCCGTCGACAAGCCAGATGCAGCCCCGCGGCCCTGGCCTCTCGATGACGCTTGCGCCGGTCTTTTGGTGCGGGCGGAGGGACTCGAACCCCCACGACTTGCGTCACCGGAACCTAAATCCGGCGCGTCTACCAGTTCCGCCACGCCCGCGACGGGTGGTCCGCCGACCATGCCCACGGTCGCCGGAAGGCGATCCCGCCGGCGCGTCGCGCCGCTCTATAGCATGACGGATAGCCCGCGCAGCAGAAATTATGCGGAAAAAGCCACCCCGATTTGTACGAGAACGCCGCGAGCCGCGAACGGCGTCGCATATTTGTCGCGGGCGGGCTAAAAAGCCCGAAGATCGTGAAGCCTCAACCCCGGACCCGTAATGCCGCACGCCTGCTCTCGAAGAAGCTTCCTGGCCGGCGTCAGCGCCGCCGTTCTGTCTTCCCCGGCGCGATCCGAGACGGTCGGCGAACCAAGGATCATTGAAGCTCGCGCCGGCAAAGCGGAGATTCTGCCCGCGCCCGCCCCTCCCTCCGACATTCTCGGTTTCGACGGCGCGACGCCGGGTCCCCTGCTGCGCTATAAACAGGGCGAGACGCTTTTCGCGCGCCTCAAGAACGAAACCGACCAGCCGCTATCCCTGCATTGGCAGGGCATGAGGGGGGAAAATGCGATGGACGGCGCGGCGCCGCTCACCCAGCAGCCGGTCGCGCCCGGCGCAAGCTTCGATTACCGCCGCCCGCTGCCGGACCCCGGTCTTTTTTGTTATCGCCCCAGCGTCTTTCCCCTGAGTGGCGAACTCATGGGTCGCGGCCTCAAGGGGCTCCTGATCGTGGACGAAGCCTCGCCGCTCGAATCCGACGCCGATCTGGCCGTCGTTCTGGACGATT
Source organism: Methylocystis sp. KS32 (assembly GCA_002862095.1). GTDB lineage: Bacteria > Pseudomonadota > Alphaproteobacteria > Rhizobiales > Beijerinckiaceae > Methylocystis. The sequence goes on from PHSQ01000002.1 coordinate 863,279, forward strand.
GGAGGCTCGATCCCAACGGATCGATTGACCAGGACTTTTCCAAAAACGCCGAGGCGCGGGGCGAAGGCAGGATCGGCGCGCTGCTGACCGTCAATGGGACGCCGGCGCCGGCGGCGCGCGAATTCTCCCCCGGCGCCAGGGTGCGGCTGAGACTCGCCAATCTCGCCAACGCCCGCATCATGGCGCTGTCTTTCGAGAACGTGAAGCCTTATGTCATCGCCATCGACAGTCAACCTTGCGACGCTTTCGTCCCCGTGCGCCAGACGATTCCCGTCGCTCCGGGCGCGCGTTTCGAACTGATGTTCGATCTTCCCGCCGAACAGGGCGCCCAGGCCCGGCTGATCCTGCGCGGCGCGAATGGCCAGGATCGGGACCTGATCCGCTTCTCCGCCAGAGGGCAAGCCGTCCCGGCCCGCCCGCCGATCCGCTCCCTACCCGACAATCCGGCCCTGCCGCGCGCGATCAAGCTCCAGGAATCAAAGAAGGTCGACATCGTCATCGCGCCGATGGGTCAGGGCTGGAGCTTCAACGGCGCGCCGTCGAAAGCCTATTCCGGCGCCCCCTTTTTCCGGGTGAAGCGGGGCGCTCCGGTGACGCTCGGTTTCAACAACCGCGCCCTGGTTCCGCTCGTCATGCATGTGCATGGCCATGCGGTACGCCTGCTTCACGATCTCGACGACGGATGGGAGCCCTATTGGCGCAACGCCATCGTGGCGCCGCCCGGCAAGACCAAGCATGTGGCCTTCGTCGCCGACGCGCCGGGGAAATGGGCGCTGCACGATGACATTCTCGAACATGAGGCCGCCGGCCTCGCCGGCTGGTTCGAGGTGTCATAGTACAAGGAATCATCCATGCCACGATACCTGGGTTTCTTCGCCAGACCAAACCGCCGGAGCGAGCCCCCCCCGCAAGGCGCAGATATTTGTGCGCTTGCGAAGAAATTCGCGCGTCTCATGTGGCGGATCGTCACGGGACAAGGCGCGAAAACCTGATATAAGATGCTCGAGGCCGCGCTTTGAGGGTGCAGCCGCATCCTTGAAACCTGCCCGTCGAGAACGGAACATGACGCGCGGGGGCGTCCGACGCCGGGCTCCTTATGAAACCGCGCCAAGAAGCGGTTCGCCTGAGAAGAAAGAACAGGGAGTACAAAATGAATACGAGATTTCTCGCCGCCCTGGCGTTCGCGACGACAGTCGGCATGGCCGGTCAGGCCTACGCCCACGGCGGCGTGAGCATCGATCAGGGCCAGTGCGTGATGAAAATCGGCCCCGATCAGATGACCTTCACGGGCTATCAACCGCTGAAGTCGCGCGAACAGTTCTGCGACGACATCCCCGATGTCGGCCCGACCATCATCGTGCTCGACGCCCAGCAGGACGAATTGCGCGACATGAATCTGGAAATCCGCATTCTGCGCAATGTCGGCCAGAAGGACGACAACGAAAATCTCGAAGCGAACACCGAAATCTACGTGGCGCCCAAGAAGTATAAGACCGGGACGCTGAACTTCGAATATAACTTCGCCAACAAGGGAAATTTCATCGGCCTGGTGAAGGCGCGCAGCGACGACGGCTCTAAGGAATATGTCTCGCGCTTCCCCTTCTCTGTCGGCGAAACGGCGAACAAGAATCTTCTCACCGCCCTGGTGCTCGGCGCCGCGGGCCTCGTGGCCTTCGGCCTCTTCTACAAGCACGCCTTCCTCGACAAGAAGAAGGCCCCGCCAAAGGCCTGAGGGACCCGGTCGCTAAAGCGCGTTCGTTCAAATCATAGATCGAGCGCGCCCAAAAACCGTCGCCCACTTTTTGGGAACATGCTCTATTCACTTGAGCATGTTCCATTCCAAAAACCGTCGCCCACTTTTTGGGAACATGCTCTAATCTATCTCGACAAGCTGGCCGTCGCGTAAAGTCACGCGGCGGTCCATTTGCTTCGCGAGATCGATATTATGGGTGGCGACCAGCGCCGCTAGACCGCTGCCGCGCGCAAGCCGCATGAGCGTGTCGAACACATGCTCCGCGGTGCGGGGATCGAGATTGCCCGTCGGTTCGTCCGCGAGAAGAAGATCCGGCCCATTGGCGACCGCGCGCGCGATGGCGACGCGCTGTTGCTCCCCGCCGGAAAGCTCGCCGGGTCGATGGCCAGCGCGTGCGCCGAGATGCAAATATTCGAGCAATTGCCCCGCTCTCTCCACCGCGACGCGGCGGTCGAGCCCCGCGATGATCTGCGGCAGCGTCACATTCTCCAGCGCGGTGAACTCCGGCAGAAGATGGTGGAATTGGTATACGAAGCCAATCGTCACGCGGCGAAGACGGGTGCGCTCGTCGTCGCTCATCGTGGAGGTCGGCGCGTTGTTGATTTTGACTTCCCCCTCGTCGGGCAACTCCAGAAGCCCCGCGACGTGAAGAAGCGTCGATTTGCCGGCGCCGGAGGGCGCGATCAGCGCCACGGTCTGGCCCGCCTCCATCACGAAGCCCGCATTGACGAGAATGTCGAGGCGGGCGTCACCTTCGCGGTAATGGCGCGAGACACGGTTCAGTTCCAACACAGGACCGTTCATCGGCATTACTCGCTGCGAAGCGCCTGAATGGGGTCGAGCGACGCCGCTTTCCAGGCTGGATAGATCGAGGCCAGAATGGCCAGCGTCACGGTCATCCCCACCACCAGCATGACCTCTCGCGGCTCGACGATCGAAGGCAGGCGCGACAGGAAATAGAGCTCGGCGGGAAAAAGATTGGCGTCGAGCAGCTTGTTCAAAACGAGCCGAATCGAATCGAGATTCTTGGCGAGCAACAGGCCGAGTAAAAATCCGACCAGCGCGCCCGCCGTGCCGATCGAGGCGCCGATGATGAGAAAAATGCGCAAAACCGAACCACGCGTCGCCCCCATCGTGCGCAATATCGCGATGTCCTTGGTCTTGTCCTTCACCAGCATGGTCAAGCCCGAAACGATGTTGAAGGCGGCGACGATCACGATGAGAGTCAAAATTATGAAGAGAATATTTTTTTCCACTTGGAGCGTGTCGAAGAATGTCTTGTTCATCTGACGCCAGTCGGTGATAATGATCGGCCGCGATATGGCCTTGTCCGCCGCCATCCGGAAGGCGTCCATTTTCTCGGGATTGTCGACAAAGACCTCGATCGTGGTGACCTCGTTGTCCTTGTTGAAGAATTTCTGCGCTTCCACGAGCGGCATATAGACGAAAAGATTATCGAACTCGGACATTCCGATCTGAAAGATCGCGACGACCGGATAGGCCTTGATGCGTGGCGTCACGCCGAAGGGGGTTTGCGCGCCCTTGGCGATCAGCAGGCTGATCTTGTCGCCCACGCGCACGCCGAGCTTTTCGGCGAGGCGCTGACCGATCGCGACGCCGCCAGCTGTGTCGAAAGTGTCAAAAGTGCCGTCGCGCAGATTGCTGGCGACGCCGGGAAGATTGATCAGATCCTCTCCACGCACGCCCCGCACCAGCACCCCGGTCTGCCCGAATTGCGTCGAGGCGCCGGCGGCGCCTTCGACCATGGGGGCTGCGAGCGTAACGCCAGGAATTTTGGAAAGCTTGGCGGAGACATCTTCCCAATCGTTGAAAGGCGTGTCGAGCCCCTGCACGAACGCATGGCCGTTGACGCCGAGGATCTTGTCCATCAGCTCGCGATGGAAACCATTCATGACCGACATCACCACGATGAGAGTCGCGACGCCCAGCGTGATGCCAAGGAAAGAAAAGACGGCGATGACCGAGACGAAGCCACTCGACCTGCGCGCCCGGAGATAACGTAGCGCGACGATCCATTCGAACGGCGCGAACATGCGCCCCTCGCCCGAAGGCGCATGCGCGGATTCGTTCATCGAATTCTCCCTCGCCGCTCGGGCGCCTCCGGTCATGAGCGCGCCGCCTGAACCGAGGCGACGATACGCGCCACGGCGTCGGCGGGAGCCAGATGCTCCCGCGCGCCGTCGCGTCGGCGCTTAACCTCGACCGTTCCTTCCGCGAGGCCCTTGGGTCCGACCACCACCTGCCAAGGCAGGCCGATCAGATCGAGCGTCGCGAATTTTGCTCCCGGACGTTCGTCGCGGTCGTCGTGGAGCACGTCCAGCCCGGCGTTCTCGAACTGCTGGACCAGTTCCGCGCATACCTTGCCGGTGGCGGCGTCGCCCTGCTTCAAATCGGCCACGCCGACATGGAAGGGCGCGACCTGCTCCGGCCAGACGATGCCGTTGTCGTCGTGGCCGGCCTCGATCAGCGCGGCGACGAGCCGTGACGGACCGATGCCATAGGACCCCATCGACAATGTGATCTCCTTGCCGTCGCGACCGCTCACCACCGCGCGCATCGGCTCGGAATATTTGGTTCCGAAGTAGAAAATATGGCCGACCTCGATCCCTCGCGCGGCGACCCGAGCTTCCTCGGGCACGGCGTTATAGGCGGCTTCGTCGTGTTTCTCGCTGGTCGCGGCATAGAGGCTGGTCCATTTGCCGACGACCTCTTCCAGCGCGAGCGCGTCGTCGAAGTCGATATCCGCCGGCGGCGGCGGAAATTGCAGGAAATCCTTGTGGCAAAATACTTCGCTCTCGCCAGTGTGGGCAAGAATGATGAACTCGTGCGAGAGATTTCCGCCAATCGGTCCGGATTCAGCCGCCATCGGTATCGCTGTTAGCCCCATTCGCGCGAAGGTGCGCAGATAGGCCACGAACATCTTGTTGTAAGAATGGCGGCCCGCCGTCGCGTCGAGGTCGAAGGAATAGGCGTCCTTCATCAAAAATTCGCGCGAGCGCATGACGCCGAAGCGCGGGCGCACCTCGTCGCGGAATTTCCACTGTATATGAAACAGGTTAAGGGGCAGATCCTTGTAGGAGCGCACATAGGCCCGCACGATCTCGGTGATCATTTCCTCATTGGTCGGGCCAAACAGCATCTCGCGGTCATGGCGGTCGACGATGCGCAACATCTCCTTGCCATAGGCGTCGTAGCGGCCCGATTCGCGCCAAAGATCGGCCGATTGGATGGTGGGCATCAGAACCTCGACCGCCCCCGCCCGCACCTGCTCCTCGCGGATGATGGCGTTGATCTTGTTCAAAACCCGCAAGCCGAGCGGAAGCCAGGCGTAAATGCCAGCCGACTCCTGTCGGATCAGCCCCGCCCGCAGCATCAAACGATGCGAGACGATCTCCGCCTCCTTGGGCGTTTCACGCAATATAGGGAGGAAATAGCGGGTGAGACGCATGGACTGTCCTTTGGGACGCCCGCGGCGGGCGGCGGGTTTTGTTGGTTTTCAAGCGAATCGGCGCGCCGCGCGAAACCTTGGGCGCGGCGCCTGTTCAAACGCACCTAGAGAGAAAAGACAAGGGAGAGATGGGAAGGAGCATCCGCAAGGGCGCGCTGCCCCGATGGCGTTACCGTGACAGTCCACTCGATTGACCTACAGGTGAGGCTTTCAATTAAGTGGACTGTCACCCTAACCCCTCCATCATTGCGAGAAGACGGAGCCGACGAAGCAATCCAGGGGGTTGGCGCGGCTTAAGGATTGCTTCGCTGTGCTCGCAATGACGGGCTCTACCCCCTCACTCCGGGATAAAATTCAACGCCACGCCGTTGATGCAATAGCGCAGGCCGGTGGGGGGCGGGCCGTCGGAGAAGACATGGCCGAGATGCGAGCCGCATTGGCTGCAATGGACCTCGGTGCGGACCATGCCGAAGCCACTGTCCTCGCTCGTCTCCACCGCGCCGGTCAGCGGCGCGAGGAAGCTCGGCCATCCGGAGCCGCTGTCGAATTTGCGGCTCGCGACGAACAGCGGCTGGTCGCAGCCGGCGCAGGCGAACACGCCAGCGCGTTTCTCGTGGTTGAGCGCGCAGCTTCCCGGCGGCTCGGTGCCATGCCCCCGCATCACCCGATATTGCTCGGACGTAAGGCGGGCGCGCCATTCCTGCTCCGTGCGCGCGACGGGAAAGGTTTTGTTCATCGGCGCGCCGCGCGGAAATTGGCGTCGAGCCGGCGCATGAAGGCGTCGAAGGAGGCGGCGGTGTCGAAGGAAACCTGCGTCAGGGCGGATTTGAGCCTGGCGAGGAGCCCGCCGCCCTCATGGTCGAGTTGGACCAGCCGCTGCTCCAGCGCTCGGCGGCGGCGCTCCAATTGTTCGATCTCGCAGCGGTCGTCGATGCGCGCGACGCCGGAGTCGTTCTTCATTTTGTTTCGAAGGTCGAGAATGCGCGCGGCCAATAGATCGGCGCGCAGTTCGAGTCCCGGATGCAATCCCGTGCGTGGCATGGCGATGATCTCCCCCAGTTCAATTTATCGCGCGCGCGGCCGGGTTCAAGCGGGCGGCGAACCACGTGGGCCACGGCGTCTTGACGCCGTTTGCCGAAAGCTGATTCATGGGCGGATTCGGCATGTGAAAAAAAGGGACAGCGAAATGACGCGCCTGATCGACCGCCGCGCTTTCGGCTTCTGCTGCGCCGGAGTTTTCATTCCGCCGAGCACGCCGCAACCGGCGCCGAAGCAGCCCGCGCTTCAGGGCGAATGGAGCCCTTCGCGCGACGCCACGGCGCAAGTCACCGTCGCGAGCTATGGGGCGGTGGGGTTTTTCTGGGGCTACGATTATTTCGAACCCCGCCGGGCGCGCTTCTCCGACGATGGCGGGAGACTGGATTTCGCCTTCAGGGGCGGCAAGGCGACGCTGACCCGAACCGGCCCGCGAACCGCGTTGCTCGTGGTCGAAGAGGGCGGCAACACGACCCGTCTTGAGATGCAAAGGGATTAGCGGCGCAAGGAGGCGACTCAATCCGGGAGGCGGACAGCCGTCATTGCGAGCGGAGCGAAGCAATCCCGGGGGCTGGCGCGGCGCTGGATTGCTTCGCTATGCTCGCAATGACGGGGTTGCGCGCCGACGCTGAAAAATTGAAATAAAACACCTAAAATCGGGCCAAAGCCGGCTTTCAAACACGGCGGAGCCCCCCTGCTTCGAGCCCCTGAGCGCCCCGCCCCGCGCCACGCTATATTAAGGCCAAGCCCTCCACCCGGGAGCCGTCATGCCGCAAGATGTTCCGCCTTTCGCAGCTCCTTTCGCATTGCCGGACGAGGCGCTGGCGCAATCCTTGTTCGCCTCCCGCCCGGAGCCTGAATCCGCCGCCAGAGCTCAGGCCCTCGCCCGCGAATTTCTCGGCGCCATGCGCGCCGGGCGGGGCGCCATCGGCGGGGTCGAAGATTTTCTGCGGGAATTCTCTCTCTCCTCGCGGGAGGGGCTCGCGGTCATGGCGCTGGCGGAGTCGCTGCTGCGCGTGCCCGACGACGCCACGCTGGACAGTCTGCTGGCCGACCGGCTTTCGGCGGGGGAGTTCGAACGCCACCACGCCCATTCCGACGCTCTCCTGACCCAGGCCTGCGCCTTCGCGCTCGGCTTTTCGGCCAAGCTCATCGCGGCGGAGGAATCGCCCAGCGCCGTCGTCGCCGACCTCGCCCGCCGCATCGGCGCTCCGGCGCTGCGCACGGCGGCGCGGCCGGCCATGCGCCTCATGGGTTCGCATTTCGTCTTCGGCGAAACCGTGGAGGCGGCACTGGCGCGGGCGCGCGGACGAGGGTTTTATTCCTTCGACATGCTCGGCGAAGCCGCGCGAACGGGCAAGGACGCCGAGCGCTATTTCGAGTCATACGCCCACGCCATAGAGGCCATCGGCGCAAGTGCGTCGGCGCCCGGCGCGGGGGTTTCAGTCAAGCTTTCCGCGCTGCATCCCCGCTACGAGGCGATCTCGCGCGAACGCGTGCTGAAGGAACTGACGCCCCGTCTGCTCGAACTCGCGCGCCTCGCGAAATCCAGAGGCGTTCAACTGACCGTCGACGCCGAGGAAGCGGACCGGCTCGAACTCTCGCTCGAGGTCTTCGCCCGCGCCTTGGCGGATCATTCGCTGTCCGGCTGGGACGGCTTCGGCCTCGCGACACAGGCTTATCAAAAGCGGGCTTTGGCCGTGATCGAACACGTCGCCGCTCTGGCCGAGGCCTGCTCGCGCCGCCTCAATCTGCGCCTCGTCAAAGGCGCCTATTGGGACAGCGAGATCAAGCGTGCGCAGGAGCGCGGCCTCGCCGATTTTCCGGTGTTCACGCGCAAGGCGATGACCGACATCAATTATCTCGCCTGCGCCAGTAGGCTTCTCGCCGCGCCGCGCATTTTTCCGCAATTCGCGACGCATAACGCGTTGACCGTCGCCTCGATCGTCGTTGAAGCAGGCGAGAGCCGGTCCTTCGAGTTTCAGCGCCTTCACGGCATGGGCGAGGCGCTGGCGCAGGCGACGCAGGACCATTTGCAAATCCCCTGGCGGGTCTATGCGCCGGTCGGGCCGCATCGCGATCTGCTCGCCTATCTGGTGCGACGGCTGATCGAAAACGGCGCCAATTCGTCATTCGTCGCGCGGGCGGCCGATCCCGCAATCGCGCCGGAAATTCTGTTCGCGGACCCCTATCGAACCATCGGTTCGCCGCGACAGGCGCGAAGCCGGCGGCTCGGCGCGCCCGCGGAAATTTATCGGCCGCTGCGGGCCAATTCAAAAGGCGTCGAGTTCGGCGACGCCGCCGCGCTCGGCGCCCTGCTCTCGGAGATCGAGGTCGCCCGCGCGCTGCGCCCGGCCGCCCTGCCCTCGCAGCCTTCGCGCCGAGAACGCCGCGCCCGCCTTTCTCCCATAAACGGCGAGGAGATCGGCGCAGCGGTCGAAAGCGACGCCGCCTCATTGGACGCGGCGATGGCGACGGCCGCGCGCGCTTTCGAGAGTTGGAGCGCGGGCGGCGTCGAGCGCCGCGCCGCCGCGATCGAGCGCGCCGCAGATCTTATCGAGGCGCGACGCGGGCGGCTCATCGCTTTGCTGCAAAGCGAGGGCGGCAAGACTCTCGACGACGCGCTGGCGGAAGTTCGCGAGGCCGCCGACCTTTGCCGGTATTACGCCGCGCAGGCGCGCGCCCTCTGCTCGGAGATCCGCCTTCCCGGTCCCACCGGCGAATCCAACGTCCTGCGACGCGTGGGACGCGGCGTTTTCGTCTGCATTTCGCCATGGAATTTCCCGCTGGCGATTTTCACCGGCCAGATCGTCGCGGCGCTTGCGGCCGGAAACAGTGTCGTCGCCAAGCCGGCGGAGCAGACGCCGCTGATCGCCCATGAGGCGGTCAGCCTTTTGCAAGAAGCCGGCGCGCCACTAGAGGCGCTGCAATTCGCGCCCGGCGGCGGCGACGCCGGCGCGGCGCTGGTCGAACATCCCTCCTGCGCCGGCGTGGTTTTCACCGGCTCGCTGGAAGTCGCCAAATCCATCAATCGGGCGCTGGCGCAAAAGCCCGGCCCCATCGTTCCGCTGATCGCCGAAACGGGCGGGATCAATGCGATGATCGTGGACTCCACCGCGCTGCTGGAAACGGTGGTCGACGATGTGCTGGCCTCGGCTTTTCGCTCCGCCGGACAACGCTGCTCGGCCTTGCGCCTCCTCTGCCTTCAGGAGGAAATCGCCGACGCCTGCATCGAACTCATCATGGGCGCGGCGCGCGAAATGCGTATCGGCGATCCGCGCGACGCCGCCACCCACATCGGCCCCGTGATCGACGCCGAGGCGAAGGGGCGGCTCGACGCCTATCTCGCCCGGCGCGCCGCGCAGGGGCGCGTGGTCCATGCCGTCGCCGCCCCAGTCGGAGGCTGCTTCGTCGCGCCGCATATCGTGCGCCTCGATCGCGTCGGAGATCTCGACGAGGAGGTTTTCGGCCCCGTGCTGCATTTCACCACCTGGCGCACGGGGACGTTCGACGCCTTGATCGACGAGATCGCCAAACAGGGCTATGGCCTGACCATGGGGCTCGAAACGCGAATCGGGCGACGACAGCGCGCCCTCGCCGAAAAATCTCCCGCCGGCAATATATATATTAACCGCAACATGATCGGCGCCGTGGTCGGCGCCCAGCCCTTCGGCGGCTTCGGTCTCTCCGGCACGGGGCCGAAAGCGGGCGGGCCCGATTATCTGCGGCGCTTTTTGCGCGAAATCACCGTGACGGTGAACACCGCCGCCGCCGGTGGCGACGCCGGACTCATGGCGATGGAGGATTGATGAAGGCTGGAAGTTCGTTTAGGGCGCGGCGCTCGCATTGGCGCGCTCGATTTCCAGCAGCCTCCGGTCATATCCCAGGCCGCCGCGCCATTGGTCCAGTGTTTTGAAGTCGCCTTCGCCATGGCGCGGCCGGGGCTCGCCGGTAAAGACGACAAGGCCTCTCTCGGTGACGATGACGTCGCCGTCGCGCAGGGTTTCGTCGCTCATGTAACCGGTTGAACGCGCCGCCGCGGGACTTTCGGCCCTTCGCGCCCTGGCGAGGCGGCTTCGAGCCCTGGCCGCGAAGGATTCGTAATCCCGCCGCCCCTGCTCCACCCGCGCCCGCCATGCGGAGAGCCGCGCCGCGTCCGCCGCGTCAAATTCGGTCGCGCGAACTTGCGCGGCGAGAATGGCGGCGCCGACGATAAGCGCGATGACCGAAACGCGGCTCATGCCGCTCAACGCGCATCGCGCCGGATTGGTTTCAACGGATCGCGGGCGCGGGTCGTTTTTCCGTCCCGCGGGCGCGCTCTTTCTTCACAATGCGGCGTGAAATCTCACCGGCGCGCCCCTGGATGGCGAAACCAATTCCCCGTCCCACATGACGCGCGCGCCGCGCACGAAGGTTCCGACCGGCCAGCCCAGAACTTCCTTGCCGTCGTAAGGCGTCCAGCCGCAACGCGACGCGATCCAGTCATTTTTGATGGTTTCGCGCCTTTTCATGTCCACCACCGTCAGATCGGCGTCGTAGCCCACGGCGACGCGCCCCTTGCCCGCCACGCCAAAGAGGCGAGCCGGCCCCGCGCTGGTCAGATCGACGAAGCGCATCAGGGTCATCCGCCCGGCGTTGACGTGATCGAGCATGATCGGCACGAGGGTCTGAACGCCGGTCATGCCGGATGGACTTTGGGGATAGGGCTTCGCCTTTTCCTCCAGCGTGTGTGGCGCATGATCGGAACCGAGCACGTCGACCACGCCCTGATCCAGTCCGCGCCAGAGGCCCTCGCGATGACGCGCCGCGCGAATGGGCGGATTCATCTGCGCCAGCGTCCCTATCCGGGCGTAATCGCCGCTCGTCATGGTGAGATGATGCGGCGTCACCTCCACGCTGGCGATGTCCTTGTGCTCGGAGAGCAAGGCGATCTCTTCCTCGGTCGAAACATGCAGCACATGGATGATCGCGCGCTTCTCCCGCGCGATCGCGAGCAGCCGTTGCGTCGAGCGCAGCGCAGTGGTCTCGTCGCGCCAAATCGGATGCGACGAAGGATCGCCCGCGACGCGCAGATGCTCCCGCTCCTTGAGGCGAAACTCGTCCTCGCTGTGAAAAGCCGCGCGGCGGCGGGTATGGGACAGAATGCTCGCCACGCCATCGTCGTCGGCGACGAGCAGCGAGCCGGTCGAGGAGCCCATGAAAACCTTGATGCCCGCCGCGCCGGGCTGGCGCTCCAGCTCGGGAATGTCCTTGGCGTTCTCATGGGCGCCGCCGACCCAGAAAGCGAAGTCGCAGTGCATCCGGTCACGCCCGCGCGCGACCTTGTCGCCAATGTCGGAGGCGCTGGTGGTGGGAGGCTTCGTGTTCGGCATTTCGAACACCGCCGTAACGCCGCCGAGAACCGCGGCGCGCGAGCCGGTCTCCAGATCCTCCTTGTGCGTCGCGCCGGGTTCGCGGAAATGAACCTGCGTGTCGATGACGCCCGGCAGAATATGCAGGCCCGCGCAATCGATCCGCTCGCCGGCGCTCGCCGCGCCGAGATCGCCGATTTCGGCGATTCGGCCGTTGCGGAGGCCAATATCGCGGCGCGCCGAGCCGTCGTGATTGACGAGCGTTCCGCCCGACAAAATGGTGTCGAAGATTTTCGCCATCTATGGCGCCTCGCTTGCAGTGTCTGGCCCAAACGCGTCTCTTGGGACAAATCGCCCATAGTTGCGTTAGAAACAAGAGCGTTCCATAGCTTCAACGCGAGGCGAACGCGCCAATCCAGACAATCGGCCGCGCCGGAGCGGCGCGGATGGAGTTTTCCTACAATGTCCGCAATTATTCTCGAGGATCGCGGCGCCGTCGAGGTCGCCGGACCTGACGCTGCGAAGTTTCTTCATAATCTCGTAACCAACGACATTTCGAAGCTCGTCCCCGGCGAAGCGAGATTTTGCGCGCTTCTGACGCCGCAGGGCAAGATTCTATTCGATTTTCTCGTCTTCGCGGTCGGGGAAGGCGACGCGCGCCGCTATCTGCTCGATTGTCCGCTCGGTCTCGCGAACGATCTCGTGAAAAGGCTGACAATGTACAAGCTTCGCGCTGATGTGACGGTGTTTTCCCGCTGCGACGAGCTCGCGAGCTACGCCTTTGTGGCCCCCGAACAGCCGCGGATCGAGGCGGTCGCGCTCGCGATGGATCCCCGTTCGGGGAAGCTTGGTTGGCGCGCGCTCGCGCCGCGTGGCGCCGTCGCGGCTTCGGGCCTGCGCGCGGACTATGAGGCGGCGCGGGTCGCGGCCGGCGTACCCGAGGGAGGTCTCGATTTCGCCTATGGCGACGCCTTCCCGCACGAAGCCAATATGGACCTCGTTTCGGGGGTCGATTTCACCAAAGGATGTTACGTTGGGCAGGAGGTGGTCTCCCGCACCAAACATCGGGGCTTGGCGAGAAAACGTGTCGTTCCTTATCGCGCGCGGGGTCAAGCGCCCGCGCCAGGGATTTCCGTCCGCGCCGGGGAAATGAATATCGGCCTCACCGGCTCGCGCAGCGGCGAAAATGGCCTCGCGCTCATACGCATCGACAAATTGGCCGACGCGACCGCGGCGGGGCTCGCCCCCACGGCCGAGGGTGTGGCGCTGGAATTCGCGCCGTCGCCGCCTTCCTCCTGACGCTGGCTCAATCTCCCCGGTAAACGCATCCCTCGAAACAGCTGTCGCGGAAGACGCCGACCTCGCAAAGGTCCGGCGCGAAAGGGACGAGATCGCGCCAGATATAGAGGCAGAGATTTTCGAGCGTCGGCTTACCGAGCCCATCGAGATCGTTGAGGAAGGAGTGATCGAGCTTTTCGCGCAGTTCGCTCAGCCGGCGTCCGAGCCGGCCGAGATCCATGACCCATTGTTCATCGGGATGGCGCTCGCCGCGCAGCGTCGCACGCACGCGGAAGGAGTGCCCGTGCAGATTGCGGTATTTGCCGCCGGTGGGATGCTCCGGGTCGTAAAGCGCATGGGCCGCCTCGAAATAAAACTCCCGGAAAACCTCGAAACTCGCCACGTCTACTTCACCCCGAGGATCTTGTGCGTTTGCAGCGACAGCCGCCAGCGCGGATGCGCAAGGCAATAGTCGATCGCGGCCTTCGTATTGCGCAGAATTTCCGGCCCGTCCATGGGTTGAAGCAGAAAATTTTGGAAGTCTAAGCCTTCGAACGGTTCCGGTTCTGCTCCGGGCTGCGGAAAGACAAGCTTCAACTCATGCCCGTAAGTCTGCGCCAAGGGCGCGCCGGCCTTGGGAGAAACGCATATCCAGTCGATCGCCGCCGGGACCGGCAGCGTTCCATTCGTTTCCATGGCGATTTCGAAGCCCTGCTCGTGCAAGGCCCCGATCAGGGCCGCGTCCACTTGCAACATGGGTTCCCCGCCCGTGAGCACGACAAAGCGAGAGTCGCGCTCCGGTCCCCATAATCTCGCGAGCGCCGTCGCGAGTTCGCCCGCCGCGCGGAACCTGCCGCCATTCTCTCCGTTGGCCCCAACGAAATCCGTGTCGCAGAAACGACAGGCCGCCGCCTCGCGATCCTGCTCGCGTCCGTTCCAAAGATTGCACCCCGCGAATCGACAGAAAACCGCGGGGCGACCAGCGTGACGCCCTTCGCCCTGGAGAGTGTAAAAAGCCTCTTTGATTGCATAAACCATGGGTCGCGCGCCTGCCGGGAGAGCGCAACTATTACGCCCGCGCGCGGGCGAGGTCCATCGAGCTTGACTGCGGTCAGCCCCGCCTGGGCTGTTCCTTGTCCTTGCCGTTCGGTTCGGCCGGCGGGCGGGGCCGCACGTCGAAATGGCGGATATAGGCCACGATGTCCTCGATCTCCTTCCGCGTCAGGCTCATGTCCGGCATTTTCGGATGCGGGTCGGCGAGGAACATCGAAATCTCCTTGTCGTCCGGGCGGCGCTGGGCGATGTCGGCGAAAGGCGGCGCGTCGACTTTCGCGGTGCGCTGATCGGCCGACACCACATGACATGCGGCGCACCAGCGTTTGGCGATCACCCCGCCATGCGCCGCGTCGCCGCCGGCGAAGGCCGGCCCCCGCCAGAACAAGCCCGCCGCGAGAACGGACGCAAAAGCCAGCAGAGCGGGGCCACGACGAGGGAAAACCATGAGGACATCCTTTTACGAGGAGCGCCGCTCCAGAGACGATTCGGCGGGCGTCGCGAATTTAACCACGTCGAGTCTGTAGCGTGAAGAATCGGGCCGACTGTCTGCCGCGTCATCGCGACGCAGCGCCCTTGTCGAGCCGGGAACGGTTTTGCGGGCGCCGGAACCTAAATCTAGCCTCCGCATCGGCTCTCGAATCGCTTCGCAAACGCAAAAAATGTGTTCCGGCTGCAACAGTCCAAAACATAAATCACGCGCCGCGCGAATCGCAACATCAAGCCCCTTTTCAGCCATAAACGCCGCGCTAAGGTCATTGTGTCACAAGGTCAAACGCGACGCGGAGACACCCGCCTGAAGCAGGCTGCTTCGGGAGGATGCCGCGTCTTTTCCAAATTTTCAGCCCGTCTTTGGCTGCGTCATTTGGAGCGTTTGCGGCGAAGGTCGCTTGGGGAAGTCGAATCGATAATGGTCAGGTTCCTCTCAGACAAATCCTACATGCGACGCGACGCCCGGCGGCGCGCCATTTTCAGCGCCGCGTTTGGCGCTTTGTGCACCGCGATTCTGGTGACGACATTTTCCGCGCCCGCCCCCGCGCTAGACTCCGCCGACCAGCGCATGACCTCGCCCACAGCCCAACTGCCGATGTTCAAGGATCCGCAGAGCGCCCTACGCGCCGGAATCGAGAGCTATCACGCCGGCGCGCGCGGCGCCTCGGTGGAGGCGCTGCGCTACGCCGCCGACAGCGGTGAATCGCTCGCGCAGTGGAAGCTCGCGAAAATGTACGCCGATGGCGACGGGGTCGCGCGCGACGACAGCAAGGCTTTCGATTATTTCTCGAAAATCATCGAACATTTCACCGACGACGACCCCGATCCGGGCCTGCGTTCGGCGGCGTCTTCCGCTTTTGTCGCCGTAGGGCTCTATCTTCGCGAGGGCATTGCGAGCGCCAAGGTTCCGGCGGACCCCGAGCGCGCTTTCGATCTGTTCCGTTACGCGGCGACTTTTTTCCGCAACGCCGACGCCCAGTACAACGTCGCGCGCATGTATCTCGATGGAAATGGCGTCAAGAAAGACGTGCGCCAGGGCGTGAGCTGGCTCGATCTGGCGGCGCGCAAAGGCCACGTGCAGGCGCAGGCTTTGCTCGGTCAATTGATGTTCACCGGCTTTGCCGGCGGAGCCCCCCAGCGTCCCCGCGGCCTGATGTATCTGACGCTGGCGCGGGAAGCCGCCAGCGGCTCCGCCTCGGATCAATGGATTATCGATCTGCACGACAAGGCTCTGGCCTCTGCCTCCGAGACCGAGCGCAAGGCCGCCGTCGGTATGCTGGAAAGCTATCTCAAGCACCAGGAATGAACAAAGGCGGCCCCGGAAGGCCGCCCCTTATCTCTTTGGGGTTCTCTCGCCGCGACCGCGCCGTTACTGCGCCGCCAGCTTGATTTCGGGATAAGTGCAACGCTCGCCGTTCTTGTCGGTCTGGAGATGCGCCGGCGGCTCTATGAAGGGGATGCCGAGCGTTTGCCAGACGTCGACCATGGCCTCGACGAGCACGCCTATATGGGCGTGCGTGTGACGCGGCGTCGGCGTAATGCGAAGCCGCTCCGAACCCTTCGCGACGGTGGGGTAGTTTATGGGCTGGATGTAGATGTGGTGGCGCTCCAGCAGCATGTCGCTGGCGGCCTTGCATAGCTGCGCGTCGCGCACCATCACGGGCACGATATGGGAGCCGTTCTCCAGCACCGGCAAGCCGGCGGCGGCGAGAGCATGCTTGGTGATATGGGCGACGCGCTGATGCGCGGTCCGCAAATCGGGGCGCGCCTTCAGCAGCCGGACGGCGGCGCAGGCGGCGGCGGCCACGGCCGGCGGCAAAGCGGTGGTGAAGATGAAGGACGGCGCATAGCCGCGAATCGCGTCGATAACGGCGGCGTCGCCCGCGACATAGCCGCCGAGCGTGCCAAAACCCTTGGCCAGCGTGCCCTCGATGAGGTCGATCCGGCCCATCACGCCGGCCTGCTCGCAAACGCCGCCGCCGCGCGCGCCATACATGCCGACCGCGTGAACCTCGTCGATATAGGTCATCGCGCCGTAGCGCTCGGCGAGGGCGGCGATTTCGGCGACCGGCGCGACATTCCCGTTCATCGAATAGAGGCTCTCGAAAACGATGAGCTTGGGCCGAGCGCCAGCCGCCTGGAGCAGTTCTTCGAGATGGGCGAGATCGTTGTGGCGGAAAATCCTGGTCTCGGCGCGGGAGCGCTTCACGCCCTCGATCATCGAGTTGTGATTGGAGGCGTCGGAAAGAATCAGACAGTTGGGCAGAAGACTCGCGATGGTCGAGATGGCGGCGAGATTTGAAATCCAGCCCGAGGTGAAGACCAGCGCCGCTTCCTTGCCGTGCAGATCGGCCAATTCGCGCTCAAGCTCGACGATGGCGTGACTGGTGCCCGAGATATTGCGGGTTCCCCCCGCTCCGGCGCCCACGCGGCTGGCGGTGTCAACCATGGCTGCGATCACCTCGGGATGTTGCCCCATGCCGAGATAATCGTTGGAGCACCAGATGGTCACATCCTGAGCCTGACCGTCGGGACGATGCCAGACCGCCTCGGGGAAGCTCTCCACGTCGCGTTCTAGGTGCGCGAAGACGCGGTAACGCCTTTCAGAGCGCAGACGAGAGACAGCTGTTTCGAAGTAGCGCCGATAGACCATGCCGAAGCCCTCTTGAGCACACTTGTAGGCGCGCGTCACGCCCCTTGACCCTCTGCCAAGGCGCGCCTCGGCGCGTCTTCGGCCCGGACATCGCGCCAGGGCCGCCTGCCCGCGCCCTGGAACTCTGTCGGAAACGTTACATAGCCGATCCGGCGCGAGAATGCGAGGATCGGAAAGTCTCCTTCGCGGCGCGAAGTGTCGCAGCCATAATGGTAAACTATGCCGCCAAAGCGGCGAGCACCCGCGCCCAGGATCGCGTCCCCTTGCGAAAGGAGGTGAACGAATATTTTTCGTTCGGCGAATGAATGCGGTCGTCGTCGAGCGCGAAACCGATCATCAGCGCGTCCATGTCGAGATCGCGCTTGAAGGCGCCGACGATTGGTATCGAGCCCCCGCAGCCGGTGAGCGCGGCCTCCACCCCCCATTCCTCGGACAGCGCCCGACGTGCGCGTTTCAGCGGCTCGGAGCCAAACGGAAGGCGGAGCGCGCCGGAAGCGCCATGAGAAACGAATTCCGCCTGGACGTCGGCGGGCAGACGTTCGCGGACGAAGGCGCGGAAGCGGTCGACGATCTTTTTGGGATCCTGCGTCCCGACGAGGCGGAACGAGAATTTGGCGCTGGCCTGCGCCGGCAGCACCGTCTTCGACCCCTTGCCGGTATAGCCGCCAACGACGCCGTTGACGTCGCAAGTCGGACGCGCCCAAATCTGCTCCATGACGCTACGGCCCGTTTCGCCGCCGACGGTGGTGAGGCCGATACTCTGGAGGAAGGCCATTTCGTCGAAATTTAGCGACCTCCATTGCTCGGCGATCTCCTCGGGAAGCTCGGGCACGCCGTCGTAAAAGCCCGATAGCGTCACCTTGCCCTCGGCGTCGTGGAGATCGGCGATGATTTTCGCCATCACATGGATTGGATTGACCACCGGCCCGCCGAACATGCCGGAGTGCAGATCGTGGCTCGCGCCGCGCAGGACGACCTCCTCCTGCGCCAGCCCGCGCAGCATTATGGTGATCGCGGGCGTCGCTGCGTTCCACATGCCGGTGTCGCAAACGAGCGCGAGGGCGGGTTCAGAAAGTTCGGCCTTGTATTGCGCCAGAAATCCCGGCAGCGAGGGCGAGCCGGTTTCTTCCTCGCCCTCGAACAGGAACGTGACCTCGCAAGGGAGTCCGCCATTGGCTTCGAAGGCGCGGCAGGCCTCGACGAAGGTCATCAACTGGCCCTTGTCGTCGGAGGCGCCGCGCGCGACGATCTCCTGCGCCTCCTTGCCCTGTTGCAGTCTCGGCTCGAAGGGATCGGTGGTCCAGAGCTCCAGCGGATCGGCCGGCTGCACGTCATAATGGCCATAGAACAGGACATGCGGCGCGTCTTTGCGTTTCGCGGCGGCGTGTCCGACGACAATGGGATGCCCCGGCGTCGGCCTGACCTCCGCCTTGTAGCCCAGGCTTTCGAGTTCGTTGGAGAGCCATTCCGCGGCGCGCTGGCATTCTCCGGTGTAGGCCGGATCGGTCGAGACGGATTTTATCCGCAAAAAATCGAACAGGCGCTCCTTGGAGACGTCGATGTTTTTGTCGATAGTGTCGAGAACGGCTTCGAGCGTGGCCATGAAGAACCTCTCCTTCGGGACAGAAACAATAAGCGAGATTCGTTAAAACCGCGACGCTTCCAACGGAAAAAACTAGCGAAGGCCGCTTAGCAAAAGGGCGGCGATCGGGATAAATAGCGCTTGAGGCCGAGACTCGCGGGTGGATATCCGTCAATCCGCGGGGCGGCGGCGCTCCTTTCGAGAAAAGCGAGACATAAGATGACGATCAAGGCCGGCGACAGGATTCCCGACGTCACTTTCACCATCATGGGCGCGAGCGGCCCGGAACCACTCAACTCCGGAGGTTACTTCAAGGGCCGCAAGGTGGTCCTTTTCTCGGTGCCGGGCGCCTTCACTCCAACCTGCCACAAAACCCATCTACCCGGCTTCATCGCCAAGGCCGACGCCATCGCGGCGCGGGGCGTAGACAAAATGGCCGTTGTCGCCGTCAACGACGTCTTCGTGCTCGACGCCTGGCTCGAAGCGAGCGGCGCCAAGGGCAAGGTCGACGGCCTCGCCGACGGCTCCGCCGTTTTCGCCAAGGCCACCGGCACGGAGCTCGATCTGGAAGGGGCCGGCCTCGGCCTGCGCTCCAAGCGCTACGCCGCCCTGATAGACGACGGCGTCGTGAAATGGATCGACATCGAGGACAATTCGAGCTGCGCGACGGTGTCGAGCGCGGAATCGGCGCTCGGAAAACTGTGAGTTTTTGGCGGCGGCGCCCCCGGGCGCCGCTTTCCGGCGCGGTCCTTGCGCGCCGGCGGATTACGGCGACAATCAACTCGGGTAGGGTTGCGGATGCGGCGACAGTCCACTCTTTTGACTTGCAAGTGGAGCTTTCAATTAAACAGACTGCCACGTAACCCCATAACCCGCGCAACCCATGACAATGCCTGGTCGTCATTGCGAGGAGCGGGAGCGACGAAGCAATCCAGAGTCGAGGCGCCCCCTGGATTGCCTCGCTCCGCTCGCAATGATGGGCGCCGGCCCGGCCCCAGGCCCCTTCGTGACGCAGTAGAATTAATTAAATGGACCGTAACCCCACTGTGACCCATCCCCATGGTCGCGGCCCGCCGAGAATCTTCGTGTTTCAGACAAAGCCGGGCCGACGAGACTTGGTCGACGCGCCGGGTTGGCTCCCCTGGGGATCGCTGGATAGCCGCCGCGCATCGAAGAGCGCATCGATGACCGCGCACTCGGGCGCCCGTTCCCCACTGCATTGCGAGGCCATTTCCGCCATCACCCGCTCGAGCCGCTTCAAATCGGCGATCTTGCGGCGAATCTCCGCCAGATGATCGAGCGTCAGCGCCTGAACTTCCGCGCATGTGTAGGCGTGCCCGTCGACGAGGCGCAGCAGGCCGCGAATTTCGTCGAGGCTGAAGCCAAGTTGCCGGCTACGTCGCACGAAGCTTAGCCGCTTGAGATGGTCGGCGCCATAGATGCGATAGCCGCCGGCGCTGCGGCCGGGCGCCGGCATGACGCCGATTTTCTCATAGTAGCGGATTGTCTCGATATTCACGTCACTTCGCTTTGACAATTCGCCAATCGAGAACCCTGTCGCTTTCATCGCCGCCTGCCCTCCTGAACCGAAAAAAACCTCTTGACCCTGTAGCGGCTACAGGCCCTACGATGACAATAAATCAACTCCAGCGCATAAAACAACCGCGCGCTGGGTTCTGGCCGATTGAACAAAAAAGAGGAGCCCATGTCCGAACAATCTCAGGGCCGTAAGGCTCTGGCCGCCGGCGGCGTCGCCGCGATCCTCGCCTCGGCTTGCTGCCTTGGCCCGCTGCTGTTGGTGAGCCTCGGATTCAGTGGCGCATGGCTCGGCAATTTCAGCGCGTTCGAGCCGTTCCGGCCGCTGTTCCTCGGCGCCGGCTTTATCGCGCTGTTCTTCGCCTGGCGTCGAATCTACCGCCCGATTATGGTCTGCAAGCCGGGAGAGGTTTGCGCCATGCCGGAAGTGAGGTCGGCCTACAAACTCATCTTCTGGGGCGTGTCCGCGCTCGTCGCCGGGGCGACGATTTTCCCTTACGTGCTGCCCCTGTTCTACTGAAAGAGGACTCCCGATCATGAAAAAACTCGCCGCAATCGTCGCCTTGGCGGTCGCGTTCAGCGCGCCGGCCCATGCCGCGACGAAGACCATCACCCTGGCGGTGTCCAAGATGACCTGCGCCGCCTGCCCGATCACGGTCAGGAAAGCGCTCTCCAGGGTCGATGGCGTGGAAAAGGCCGAGGTGAACTATGAGTCCAAGGAAGCTGTGGTGACCTATGACGACGCGAAGACCAGCGTCGACGCGCTCACCAAAGCGACCGTGGAAGCCGGCTACCCCTCCGAAGTGAAGAAATGAGCCATGGAGCAGCGACCTTCGTTCAAGACAGCGCTCGCCAACTCGGTTGCCGCCGCCGTAAGCCGCGCCGCGCCGCTTCTGGCGCGCGCCCGTAATGTCGTCGGGCGGCGGCTCGGCGCCGAGGAAACCGTCGCCGCGCCTCAGTCGAAACGCGAAAACAGCGTGATCTTGCAAATCGCCGGCATGACCTGCGGCGGCTGCGCCAGTCACGTCGAAAAGGCGTTGCTGAAAGCTCCGGGCGTCCATGAAGCGAAGGTATCCTACGCCGAAGGGACGGCGCGGGTCAGCGGCGACGAGGCGCTCGATCCGGCGGCGCTTTCCGCCGCTGTGCAAGCCGCGGGCTATCAAGCGGCAATCGCAAAACGCGCCGGGGCCGCTACCCCTCCCGAGGGGCGCTCCGGCAAAATAATCGACAGGGAAGCCATGCGGGAGGGTCGGGGCGCACCCCTACAGGTGGCGATCATCGGCAGCGGCGGCGCGGCCATGGCGGCAGCGCTGCGCGCCGCCGAAGACGGCGCACGCGTCACGCTGATCGAGCGCGGAGTCATCGGCGGCGTCTGCGTCAATGTCGGCTGCGTGCCTTCCAAGATCATGATCCGCGCCGCCCATATCGCGCATCTGCGCCGCGAGAGCCCGTTCGACGACGGCATTGGAGCGAGCAAGCCAGCGATTAAACGGGAAAAACTGCTCGCCCAACAACAGGCGCGCGTCAATGAACTGCGCCACGCCAAATACGAGAGCATTTTGGAAGGCAATACCGCCATCGCCGTCCTGCGTGGCGAGGCGAGGTTCAAAGACAGCCGCAGCTTGATCGTCAAGCTGAACGAAGGCGGCGAAAGCGAAATCGGATTTGACCGCTGCCTGATCGCCACGGGTGCGAGTCCAGCCGTGCCGCCCATCCCCGGATTGAAAGAGACGCCCTATTGGACTTCGACCGAGGCGCTCGAAAGCGACTCGATCCCCGAGCGGCTGGCCGTGATCGGTTCGTCGGTCGTGGCCGTCGAGTTGGCGCAAGCCTTTGCGCGGCTTGGCGGCAAGGTGTCAATCCTTGCGCGCAGCACGCTGTTCTTCCGCGAAGACCCGGCGATCGGCGAGGCCGTCACGGCCGCCTTCCGGGCGGAGGGCATCGAGGTAATGGAGCACACGCAGGTTAGCCGCGTCGCCCATACGAATGGGGAATTCGTGCTCGCGACCGTCAACGGCGAATTGCGCGCCGATAAGCTGCTGGTCGCCACTGGCCGCGCGCCCAATACGCGCGGGCTGGCGTTGGAGGCCGCCGGCGTCGCCGTCAATGCACAAGGGGCCGTCATCATCGACAAGCACATGCGCACCGGCGCGCCGCATATTTACGCCGCCGGCGACTGTAGCGACCAGCCTCAATTCGTTTATGTGGCGGCGGCGGCCGGCACGCGCGCGGCGATCAACATGACGGGAGGGGAAGCCGCTCTCGATCTGACCGCCATGCCCGCTGTGGTGTTCATCGACCCGCAGGTCGCCACCGTCGGCTACAGCGAGGCGGAAGCACGCCTTGACGGCATCGAGATCGACAGCCGCACGCTGACGCTCGACAATGTGCCGCGCGCACTGGCGAATTTCGACACGCGCGGCTTCATCAAACTTGTCGCCGAAGCCGGTTCGGGGCGGCTCATTGGCGTGCAGGCGGTCGCGCCGGACGCGGGTGAACTTATCCAGACGGCGGCGATCGCCATCCGGGCGCGCATGACCGTGCAGGAATTGGCGAACCAACTGTTTCCCTATCTGACGATGGTCGAGGGGCTGAAACTGGCGGCGCAGACCTTTAACAAGGATGTGAAGCAACTCTCCTGTTGCGCGGGGTGATCTAATGAAAAAACACACCGCGCCCTGTTGTGGCGACAGCGTCGCCGACTGGCGTCCGCTGAACGCCCGCCAGCGCCGGGCCAGACTAATTGTCGGCGTCGCCTTGCTGTCGTTGGCGGTAGCGTCGCCATGGTCGAGCGCTGCGTGGATCGTGTTGGCGGCCATCGTAGCCTGGTTCGGCGCGACCCATGTCCTTGCGGCGGCGACAGCCTATCCCGGCTGCCCAGAACTCGGCGCAGTTCCCAGTCTTCTGCTCGGACGTTGGGTCAGGATCGGCTGCACGCCTTGGCGGTGGCTAGATGCGAGGTTACGCCTGACGACGAAATAAGCGCGCCACGCCCTCGTCCGACCTCGCCATAGCCCCGTCATTCTCGACGAGCGTCGCGTGGCGAGGCTGTGTTCTCCCGGCCGCGGGAGATGGATACGGACGCCGATGGCCCCCGCTTGTCATTCCCGCGCAGGCGGGAATCCAGGAGCAAACACAGAGACCTCGCGGGTAAATCTGGATTTCCGCTTGCGCCGGAATGACGGGCGGATAGAGGCTGCATGAAGTCGCTCCAAGGTAGCGACGTTGGTTACGCTGGCCCCGCAAGCCGGCCGGACGTTCCTCCCGATTCTTGTCGCGGTCGTGGCGGACGCCCCTATTTCTCCAGCGCCTTGACGCCCGGAAGCTCCTTGCCTTCGAGCCACTCAAGAAAGGCGCCGCCCGCCGTCGAGACATAAGTGAAGTCCGCCGCCGCGCCAGCCTGATTGAGCGCGGAGACGGTGTCGCCGCCCCCCGCGACCGAAAGCAGCTTGCCCTCGCGGGTCAGGCGCGCGGCGGTTTGCGCTACGGCGCTCGTTCCTTCGTCGAAAGGCGGCGTCTCGAAGGCGCCGAAGGGACCGTTCCAGACCAGAGTCCGGGTCTTCGCGAGCAGGCTCTCGACATGGGCGACGGCCTTGGGTCCGACGTCGAGAATCATGTCGTCCGCCCCGACGTGATCCACGGCGACGAAATGCGCGGTCGCATGGGCCTCGAATTTTTGCGCGACCGTCACATCCTCGGGCAGGACGATCTCGCAGCCCGCAGTTTTAGCCTTGTCCATAATGGCGCGAGCAGTGTCGAGCAAGTTCTTCTCGCACAACGACTTTCCGACGGCCTTGCCCTGCGCCGCCAGAAATGTGTTGGCCATGCCGCCGCCGATGACCAGATATTCCACCTTGGCGACGAGATTGCCGAGCAGATCGAGTTTGGTTGAAATCTTGGCGCCGCCAACCACCGCCATCACCGGGTGTTGGGGCGCGCCAAGCGCCTTGTTCAGCGCCTCCAGCTCCGCCTGCATCGAGCGCCCGGCGAAGGCCGGGAGCTTGTGCGCGAGCCCCTCCGTCGAGGCGTGGGCGCGATGCGCGGCCGAGAAGGCGTCATTGACGAAGATGTCGCCGTTCTTCGCCAGCTCCTCGACAAAACCGGCGTCGTTCTTTTCCTCGCCCTTATGGAAGCGGGTGTTCTCCAGCAGCAGCACGTCGCCGTCCTTCATCGCCGCGACCGCCTGCGCCGCCGGGGCGCCGATGCAGTCGCTGGCGAAAGCCACGGGTCGCTTGAGCATGTCTTCGAGCGCGCTCGCCACGAGACGCAGCGAGTCTTCCTCGTTTGGCGCGCCTTTTGGACGGCCAAAATGCGCGAGCAGGATCACCTTGCCGCCCTTGTCGGCGATCTCGTTGATCGTGGGCAGCACGCGCTCGATGCGCGTCGCGTCGGAAACGCGGCCCTCCTCCATCGGCACGTTGAGATCGACGCGCAGGAGAACGCGCTTGCCGTGGACGTTGACGTCGTCGAGCGTGCGGAAGGATTTTGTCATTACGCGCCTCTATTTCGGAAGAGTGACCTTCGAGCGAATCGCCTTGATATCCTTCACCGCGACGTCAAAGCCTTCACGGACCGTCGCGCAGGAAAGCGAAACCCTGCCTCGCGGCGTCTCGATGATCGACCGGAAAAGGACGACTTTGCCCGCGCGGGACCCCTTATCGGGGTAAATCACATATTCCACGCCACGGGCCTTGTTCAGCGTGAAAACAGACTCACGGTCGATCGGTCCGAGATTGCGAACGGCATTTCTTGCCGCATCACGCCATTCCGCAAGATTGCCGCCCTGGTTGAGTTCCGCCTGGCTGAGGCTGGCGTTTGTCGGCGCAGCCTTCAGACTCGCGCCGCACAGATGCTTGCCCGTTCCGGCGAGGGGCGGTTTGCCGGTCGTCGAGTCGACGGCGAAGCGAATATCCTGGGAGGGCCGGCTCGCCGGGGACGCCACGTAAGGGGCCGGCGGCTCGACGCCGAACCCCCTCGTTTCGTCCGTCAGCGCGAAAGCCGGCGAAATCATCGCCAGCGCGAAGATGACGGCAAGGTTTCGCCCGGACACGTCGCGCCCTCTCAAATCACATTCCCGATCGCGACCGCCGTATCCGTCATGCGGGCCGAGAAACCCCATTCATTGTCATACCACGAAAGGATCGAAACCAGATTGCCGTCCATCACCTTGGTCTGATCCATGTGGAAGGTCGAGGAATGGGAATTGTGGTTGAAATCGCAGGAGACAAGTTTCTCCGTGGTGTAGTCCAGCACGCCCTTCAACGGGCCTTCCGCCGCCGCCTTGATCGCGGCGTTGACTTCGTCCTTGCTCGTCGGGCGCTTGGCGATGAATTTGAGGTCCACGGCCGAGACATTCGGCGTTGGCACCCGGATGGCGTAGCCGTCGAGACGGCCGTTCAGCTCCGGCAGGACAAGGCCGACGGCCTTGGCGGCGCCGGTCGAGGTGGGGATCATGGAAAGCGCGGCCGCGCGGGCGCGATAGAGATCCTTGTGAAGCGTGTCGAGCGTCGGCTGATCGCCGGTGTAGGAGTGGATCGTCGTCATGATCCCCTTGTCGATCCCGATCGCGTCGTGCAGCACCTTGGCCACGGGCGCGAGACAATTGGTGGTGCAGGAGGCGTTGGAGAGAACGAGATGTTCCCTGGCGATCTTGTGATGATTGACGCCGTAGACGACGGTCAGGTCGGCGCCGTCGGCCGGGGCCGAGACGAGCACGCGCTTGGCGCCGGCGTCGAGCAGCATTTTAGCCTTTTCCCGCGCGGTGAAGAGGCCGGTGCATTCCAGCGCGACGTCGATGTTGAAGTCTTTGTACGGCAACTCCGCCGGATTCTTGATCGCGGTGACCCTGATCGGGCCACGGCCGGCGTCGATGGTGTCGCCCGAAACGGTGACGGTGTGAGGGAAGCGGCCATGAACCGAATCGTAACGCAACAGATGGGCGTTGGTTTCGACCGGGCCGAGATCGTTGATGGCCACGACTTCGATGTCGGCGCGGCCGGACTCGACGATATAGCGCAGGACGTTACGCCCGATGCGTCCAAATCCGTTGATCGCGACTCTCACGGCCATGGGAATATCTCCTGATAATGGGCCGCTCGCGGGCTGCGGCGGCCAGACGCCCGGCGTCGCCGGCTCCGGGGCGCCGCAGGTCTCTCGCGGAGAGATAACATCTGGCGCCCCTCTGTCAACGCGACCACAAGGCGCGCATGGGCTGGGACGCCTTGGGATTGGGGCGTTTCGTGCTACCTAACGTTCCAGCGCCGAATCGCTCCGCGCATGCGCTTTGGGCGGGGCGGCGCGCCACGCCGCCCAAGGAAAGGTCGCCGCTCATGACTCCAAGCTCGCCGCCAGACGATCCGGCGTCGCCTCGGCTCGGCGCCGCGCTCGCCCGGCTGGAAAAAGCGCTGAATGCGCTGGAGCTCGCCGTCGCCGAGCGGCTGGATGACGAAATGAGCCTTGCCGATCTGGAGGAGGAACTGAACATCATGCAGGACGACCGCGCTCGACTCGCGCTGGAACTCGACGCCGCCCTCGCCCGCGCCATAACGGTGGAGAAGAACCGGGACGAAGTCGTTCGCCGGATCGACCGCGCGAGCGCGAGCGTCGCCGCGGTTCTCGGGGCGCCGCCGCCTCGCGGGGACGAGGAATAGCGCCATGGCGACCGCAATTGTCACCATCGCCGGCCGCACCTACCGAATGGGCTGCGACGAGGGCCAGGAAAAACGGCTGGAGGAACTGGCCGCCCTGGTGGACGGCAAGATCGCGGCGATGAAAGAGAGTTTCGGCGAGATCGGCGACCAGCGCATCGTTGTGATGGCCGCGCTGCAGATCGCCGACGAAGCGGCGGATACGCGGGACCAAAGCACGGAACTCGAAACGGAGGTCAAATCATTGCGCGCGCGACTCGAAGGCGCGCAAGCAAGGGAGAGCGCCTTGGAAGCGCGGCTGGAGCTGGCGCTCGGCGACGCCGCCTCCCGCCTCGAACAACTCGCCAGAGATCTTTCGCGCAAGGACGCCGGGGAAGAGTCCGCGCTCGCCGGCCTGCCGGACGAGCTTTAAAAACGCGAGGAGCGCCCCGGATCGGTCGGATTCCGGAGCGCTCTTCCAACCTTCCGGTTTCTCGCGCCAAAGCGAATTTCCGCAAAAGCTGACAGACTTTTGCGAACAGATTTCGCTCCTTCCTTTTTAATTCTGAACGATTTCTTATCGTTCGAACAAAAGGCGCGCTAACGCGAAACGCCCCACAGTTCGACGCTCTGATCGTGCTTCGCGCGTTCGATGTCGTCGGCGAGTTTCTCCAATTGATCGTGCCGGTTTTGGGCGACCTCAGCCTCCGCGCCATCCTTGAGATAGGCGATCTTGAGCTGCTCCGTCGCCTGACGTCCAAGCTCCTGGAGCCACTGGTTGACGTTCCGGAGAAAGAGGCGCTTGCGCTCCGCCTGTTGCTCCTTGGTCCCCATGTCGTCGTTCTCGATGGCGATTTCCTTTTTGGTCTCCTCGATATCCGCATCGAGGGTTTTCTGCTTCTCCTCGAGCGCGGCGACCTGTTCCGGCTTCGCGTTGTCCGCTTTCGCTTTCTCCAGAGCGGCGGTGGTCTCTTTTTGCGCTTTCTGCAAATTATCGAGGCCGTTCTGCAGCCAATTGGCCTGGATCTTCAACAGGGCGTCCCGGCCCGAGCCGCTGCCGAGCGGGAAGTTGTTGGGCAACGGGAAATAGGGTCCGAGCTTGGCGGCCCAGGCGGGCGCGTCGGCGAAGACGGCAAGCGCGATCGCGGCGGAAAAAAGCAGAGCTGGAATGCGGTTTCTAGACGACATTATTTCCTCCCCTCGACGCCGGCTTCGATCTCACGACCGCCCCATCCGGGCGACCCCTGCCGGCTTATTGGCGCTCAAATTGAGGCATAGCTCACCTTCTGGCAAGCCCGCGATAGGGCGTCAAAAACAGCGCACCTGCGCTTCGGCCTGGGCGCGCCGCAATTCGTCCAGCGCGTCGCGCGCGACGGCGGTGTTGCGGAACATGCTTCCGATCTGCCCCGCCTGCTGGGAAATGCTCGCGACCGTCTCCGCCGCGACATATTTTTCGTAAGGGAGGATGGTGGCGACGACGTCGATCGAGCAAGAACATTGATCCAGCGCCTGGCGGGTGTCGCCATTGGCCTTCATGCAGCCGAAGACGTAATCGGCGCGAGCGGCGGTGGGGTAATCGTTGAGGTCGGCCGCCATAGCCGGCGCGGCGGCCAGGACGAAGAAGAGAACGAGTCTTTTACGCATGAATGCCCGCAGGATGAGACGCCATCCAGAAAGTCCTAGCGCGGCCGGAGGGAGCGAACAAGCGCCCTCGCCCAGGGGAATCAGCGAGAAACCTCTTTCCTCTCCTTTGAGCTAAAGAGAACGCCGCGCGCCTGTCCGGCGTCCAGGCGGGTCTTCAGGGCGCTCTCGATGGCGAGGAGCGAACTGCGCTTGGAGCCCTTCACGTCGCGAGAATTGGCAAGAGCCAGAAAATCCTCCGGCTTGTGCGGGCAACCGCCGCCCCCCTCATAGACGCGCAACCCCTCTCCGGTGACGATCGTGTCGCCCGCGCGCAAGGTCGCATCGTGCAACAGCGCTTCGGTTTCGCCCGAGTCCGCGCTTTGCGAGGCCTGTTCGTGGCAAAAACCTTTTTTCACCGGTCCGGCCCCCGCTACTTTGTCGTCCGCAACGGCGCGCGCAACGGCGCGGCGCTTGGGGTGTGACGCCTGCGGCAGATAGCCGAGACTGGAATGGTATCCGCGCGCCTTGGACTTCGCCGCCGGCCTCGGAGGCGGCGCTTCGGCGGCTCGTTGCTGCCCCCCGCCAAAGGCTCCGAACAGATCCTCTATAAATCCGGCCTGGGCCTCGATTTGGCCACCGAACAGGAACAGCGCCGAGACGGCGAACACGCGCATGATTCGCGCTTGCGTCGCCCGCGTTACAGCGAAACAACTATAACTTACTATTGGATTTTCAGTAAATGAGCGTTCCATTTCAGTCTCTCGCGCCCGCGACTGCGAAAAAATACTTAGCCCCAGTTACGCCACAATCGACCAATGCCGTCAAATGGGCGTGAGCGGTTTTCAGCGTATTTTCGGACGTAAAACAAGCGGATAAATCACAAAATTACGTAAAGCCGCCAACTTACGCAGGAATATTTTTCCGCGCCGCTCTCGCGCGCTTGCGCTGTTAGCTAGGGTCGCGCGATCGATCCGCCACCCCTAGAGCGCTTTCCGACCGGACGGAATCGTCTGGTCGATTAAGAAATCGCTCCAGATTCAAAAAGCTGGAGAAAAATCGGATCGAAAAAGTCTATCAACTTTTTCGGATTTCGCTCTAGCCGTCAGTTTGGATCGGCGGCCGATTCGAGATGGCCCGCCGCCATCCGCGCCGCCTCCGCGCCGGACAGGATCGCGCCATTGAAGCCATGCTCTCCGCCGAAAGCCGAGGCGAGATAAAGCCCGCCGATCGGCGTGCGTGGCGTGCGCGGAAAGCCGGCGACGATCGGTTCTTCGGGCGGAAGCGGCTCGAAGCCATAGACCGCCCCTTCCGGCGTGTTGAGATAGCCGGCCATCGAAAAAGCGTTGAGCATGACCCGGTCCGTCACGAGAGACGAAAAGCCGGGATAGTCCCTCTCCAGCGCGTTCTGGAATGCGTCGAGCCAGCGTTCCCGCCGTTCGTCCGCGTCCTCGCGCGTGAGGTTGCGCCAATTGTCCAGTCGATCGAGCCCGAGCACGCTCAGAAGGATCGGGGGATCGTCCCAAAGGCCCGAATCGACGGCGGTGAAATTGGCCACGGAATAGAGCGGCAACGCACCCTTGGGGTCGCCGCTCATGGCCGTCGCGCCGTCGCCATAATGAGAGAATCGGGCCAGCGACTGGGGCAGCACGATCGAGGAATAATCCTTGAGACCAACGGTCTCCGGTTTCGCCTTGAGGCCAAAGTTGACGCAGAAAAGCGACGTCGAGAGCGGCCTTGCGCCAAACTCGGCCTCCATCAAGGCGCGGGCCGTGGGCGGCAACAGATCGCCTGCCACGGCGGGTGCGCAATTCGCCATCACGACGCGCGCGTCGAGCGTCTCTTCGTCCTCGCCGCTCTTGCGCGCCACGTGACGGACCCTCGACACGTCGCCCTCCGAGTCGGCTTCGATCGCGGTCGCGAGCCGACCAAGACGAACCACTCCGCCCGCCTTGGTGATGGCCTTGGCCAGTTTGAGGCTGAGCTGCCGCGAACCGCCCTTGATATAGGCGCCGCCCGAGGCGATGTTCGCGCCCTGCGCCAGCGCGTAATAAATCCACCAGGTGCGCCGGGGGTCGTCGCCGAAATAGAGGAGATTGGCGCCGAGCGCGCATTTCAGCGCCTCCGCCCCGGCAAAATCCTGCTCGAAGACTTCATCCATCGAATTCTGCCAGCCGCGCGCCGCAGGCTCGATTTCCCACACCGCCTTGGCGAATTTGGCCACCGAGCCGGTTTCGCGCGCTTGGCGGACGGTCCAGAGCGAATCGTGGATTTGCTCCACCTCGTTGAGGAAATTCTTGATCGCCTGGCTTTTGTCCGGGAAGCGGGAGGCCAATGCGTCGTGAGCGGCGTCGAAGCCCGCCGGCAGGGCGAAGTTCTCGCCCACCGGCCCGCCGCGAACATTGTGCAACGGCCCGGTCGGAAGCCACTCGATCTCGTCCAGAACGCCAAGTTCGGATAGAATCGCGTGCTTGGGGTCGCGCGGGTTTCTCGGATCAGAGGTCTGGTGCAGCGACGACTCGATCGTCAGATCGCCGACGCGATAAACGGAAGCCGCGCCGCCGAGGCTGAAATTGCGCTCCAGCAGACAAACGCTATAGCCTTGCTTGGCGAGCAGCGCGCCGGCCGTCAATCCACCAAGCCCCGAGCCGATCACAACGGCGTCGAATTTCTTTTCAGTCGTCATCGGGGCCCCCCTGGGGTTAGAGAATGTTCCCAAAAAGCGCACGGCGGCGTTTGGGAACATGCTCAACCAAATAAACATAGAGCATGTTCGACTTTCGAATTGAACGAACGGGCTCTAGAGCGCTTTCCGACCAGACGGAATCGTCTGGTCGACAAGAAATCGCTCCAGATTCAAAAAGCTGGAGCAAAATCTAATCGAAAAAGTCTATCAACTTTTTCGGATTTTGCTCTAGCGCGCGACGTCACGATAAAGCGTTTAATTCTACGGCGTCATAAATGAGTTTGGCGGCAGGATTGTCATAGCGAGCGACGCAATCCCGGAGCCATAAGTCGGAGGCCGGATCGTTTGCGGCATTCTCGCGAGCGCCGACAAGGCGCGAGGGAAAGGCCGCACCCCTGGATTGCTTCGCTTGGCTCGCAATGACGTTACCCTTTACCGCTCCAGTTTCTGCTTTGTGACGCGGTGAAATTAAAGCGAATTCGGCGAAATGCGATCGGAATTCGCTTCCATACTTTTGATTCTGACAGATTTCACGGTCCAGGGGTCAGTTAGCCGTCGCCGGATCGGCGAGCGGCGCGGCGGCGTCGGCCGGTGGAGCGGGCTTCTTCTTTTTGCGCCGTTCCTTGGGCTTTTCCGCCGCCTGTTGCTTGTCGCTCTGGTCAGGATCGATCGTGGGGTCCATCTTCGGCGTTTCTCCGAACACCGGCTCGTCGGCAGGGCCGATCGGCTGCGCCTCGACAGCGGCGGGAGCGGCCGGCTCCACCTTACGCGCGCGGCCCGAGCGCTTGGTCTCGGGAGCGACGGCAGGGACGGGAGGCGTCGCCGGCGCATCCGCCTGCGGTTGCTGCTGGGCGACTGCTTCCTTTCCGCCTTTGCAATCGACCAGCCATACGTCATAAACGGGATGCTCGACGCCATGCAGGCCAGGGCTGGCGGCGAACATCCAGCCCGAGAAAATCCGCTTTGTTTCCGGCTTGGGCTCCTGTTTCGCGCTGAGTTCGCGTCTCTGGTCCGGCTTTGGGGGTTGTTCGTCGATCTCGACGAAACTGGTCGTTTGAGGCGTCTCGGTCTGCGGTCGGGTGTTGCAAACGCGCGGCGTCACCTGCAACGAGCCGAACTGCACTGTTTCGTCTATGGCGACGTCGAAGTTAATGATGCGGCCGGTCGTCTTGTCCAATCCCGCGAAGACAGCCGTGGGGTTGCGGATCGGATCGGCCGAGGCCGGCATGGCCGCGAGCGAGACGAGAAGCGCGCCCATGACTTCTCCGCGCCGAGGAAGGAAAGAAAACAGCATCACATCTCCGCGCCGCTGGAATCGCGACAAAAGGATTGGGTCACGTCAGAGACAATGCACGCGAGAAAGGCGATTTGGTGTTCAACCGTCCGTCGGAGGCGCCGGCGCCGGCCGATCAGCCTTCGGGACGCCAAGCGCTGTAATCGCCGCCGCCGGCGGGCTGCTGGACCGTCTTCAATAGAGATCCCGGCGGGCGATAGGCCTGAGGCGTGCCGGTCTTGTTTTCCTGGAAGGGAAGCTCCCACTCCTTCGGAGTATAGTCTTCCTTGGTTGGCGGCGTATCGACGGTGTGGTGCAACCAGCCATACCATCCCGTCGGCGTGCCCGAACCCTCGGCGTATCCATTGTAGATCACCCAACGGCGCTCGAAGCCGAGGGTGGGATCGATCTTGCCGCCTCTGGTGCGGTAGTAGACATTGCCGAACTCGTCCTCGCCGACGCGCTCGCCAAAGAGCAGCGTCCACAGGCCCGTGCTGAGCGTGGCCCGATTCCACCATGTGAAGAGACGAACGAAAAAAGACATGCGCATCGTGTCCTGTGAGTTCAGCGGCTCTTATCGCGTTTGGCGGGCGCGATGTCCAGAGCCGGTTGAATGCGGAGAGCTTATTTTGGCGAGACCGCGAAGGCGAGGCGCGCGACCGACGGCCGACGACAAGCGGGCGAATCTCTAATTCACGGCCCGGATGAAGGCCCCGAAAGCGCGTGGCCCGTCGCCGGTCGCGGCTTTCGCGGAAATTTTGAGCGTCGCGGCGTCGAGCGACCATAATTCGTTGGAAAACCAGTTGACGACATAAATGACAGCGCCGTCGCGGCTCGCGGCGACGCTCTCTGGATATTCGCCCACCTTTATCGTCGCGAGAGGCTTGAGGCTCCGCGCGTCGAAAACGCTGACGCTCTCGGCATATTGATTGGCCGCGAAAACGCGGCCCTTGGCGAGCGCCACGCTGTAAGGATGACTGCCCACGGGCACGTTGGCGACAAGCCTGCGCTCAGCGAGATCGACGACGCTCACATCGTCCGATTCGACATTGGCGGAATAGACCCGCCCGCCCTCGGCGTCGATCGTCACGCCATAGGGATGCCGGCCCACGGGAATCCTGGCGAGGCGCACGAGGCTCTTGGCGTCGAGAACAACAAGCGCGTTATCGTCGCGCGCGGCGACGACGAGCGTCTTCCCGTCCGGCGTCGCCGCCACGCCCGCCGGCATGGCGCCGATTTCGACGCGGCGGGTCGCCTCCGTCGCGGGATCGACCTCGATCAGACCGCCTCCATACATATCGGCGACATAGACGCGGCTGCCGTCCGGCGAAACCGCCACGCCGAGCGGCCCTCCGCCAGTTTCGATTTTCTTCGCCACGCGCCGCGCGGCCGCGTCGATGACGCTGAGGAAATGCCCCTCCGGGCTCGTCACATAGACGCGCGACCCGTCGCGGCTGACCGCGACGCCGGCGGGCTTGCCGCCGATCGGTATAGTGGCGAGCGGCGTCATGGTGGAAAGTTCGACGATGGTCAGATCGTCGCCGGTCTGATTGGCGACGAAGGCTTCGTCCGCCCGCGCCGGCGCGGCGACGGCGCTAATCGCGAGAACGGCCGCGAAAACCTGCTCCTTCATTGGCGCTCGACCTTGGCCTTGAGCGCCGTGAGCCCGCTTCTAAACAGGTTCGTCACCGCCTGAACCGCGATTTCGTCGGTGAATCGCTCGGGAGGGTTGCCCCCTGGAAAAGCGCGGTAAAAACGGCTTTTCCACTCGACGAGGGAGCCCTCGCCCTTGGGCGAGACCTTCAACGTCGCCGAGAGGTTGCCGACCGGCAGCACATTGATGTCGACATGCTCCATGAGATAGCGCAGCGACATCGCGGCGTCGTCATATTGCACGAGGCGCTCGTCTATCGTCGCGCCGCTCGACAAATAGAGGCGACGAGTCGCGACTTCGGGGGTGACTCCGCCCTCGCCTTCCCATTTGACGACGCCCGGAAGCCAACTCGCGTCCTGGAAATTGCCCACCACCGCCCAGACTTTCGCTGGCGGCGCGTCGATCTCCATGGTTTCGACCACTTTTTGCGGCGTCGCGCCATGGCCGAAAGCCGCAAGCGGTGTAAGGGCCAAGAGAGCGACGGCCAACACCCGGAAAAAAACACGCGGCGACATGGCGAATCACCCGGACAAGCGGCTTGCGTCTCTCTCCCGTGGAGCATGGGAGAGAGACGAAATTGCGGGCGAAACGCCTTACTTGGCTTCCGCCTTGGCTTTCAACGCGGCGAGGCCGGCCTTATAAATGTCGGTGACGGCCTTGAGGGCGGCCTCGTCGGAGAGTTCCGGCGGCGGGTCGTTGTTCATGAAGCCGCGATAGAAGGCGCCCTTCCATTCGACCGTGGACTTGCCGCCTTCGCCGGGCGTGACGGTGATCGTCGAGGAATAATTGTTCACCGGTAGAACTTTCACGTCCACATGTTCGATTCTGTAGGACAACGACATCGCGCTCGCGTCGTATTTGGTCAGGGTCTCGTCGATGGTCCCGCCATCTACGAGCGTGAGCTTGCGCTTGCCCTGATCGGGCGTATTGCCCCCGGTCGCCTCCGTCTTGGCGACGCCCGGCAGCCAGCCCATATCTCCAAAATTGCCGACAATCGCCCAGACCTTGGCGGGCGGCGCGTCGATTTCGATCTTCTCCACAACCTTCTGGCGGGAGGGGCCATGCGCGAGGGCCAGGGCGGGAATCAGCGACAGAGCCGCGACGATGAAGGCGCGACGCGGGGCGACGAAAGACATGGATCGGTCTCCTGAAAGCGAGCTTGTCGCCGCCGACGGCGGCTCCCAGCGACATAAAGTCGGACTGAGGGCCGACGTCAAGGCGTCGCCGCGCGCCGAGCCGCGCCGGAGCGCCGGGAAGCGCTAAATTCCCCCAAAGGCGCCTCTCGCCGAATGTTTCAAGCGGGAGGACGACGCTGCGGTGCGAATAAAAATATTTTTCCCCATTATCCACCGTTTTACCCAATATGTAGAAGTTGGAAAGTTTTTTAGCCCTATATCTTGACGAAGACAGTCCTTTCACGCAGTTTGCGGAGGTCCGAGTGATGAAGCGGCGCAGAAACGGAACCATCCGTACGGCGGGGCCAACCTGCCGGTCTGCCGTGCGCTCGTCGACCCGCGCGCGTTCTCCAGTGCCTGATGTCGAAAGCGTTCCCCCGCCGAGGCCGCTGGTTGGGCTTTCGTCTCCTGGCGGACCGCCGCCCGCGCCCATCCGCGCCTTTGTCGCGCGAACACCGAATTGAGGAATCGAGCCTTATGAAAATCGAGCGCCGTTTCACCACCGCCGGCCAGTCTCCTTACGCGTCGATCGAGTTCCGCGCGACCAAGAGCGAGATTCGCAACCCCGACGGATCGGTGGTGTTCTCGCTCGACAATATCGAGGTTCCGGCGGGATGGAGCCAGGTCGCCGCCGACGTGCTGGCGCAGAAATATTTCCGCAAGGCGGGCGTTCCGGCGCGGTTGAAGCGGGTCGAGGAAAATTCCGTTCCCTCCTTCCTGTGGCGCTCCGTGGCCGACGCCGAGGCGCTCGCGGAACTGCCCAAGGACCAGCGCCACATCTGCGAGACCACGGCGCGGCAGGTGTTCGACCGGCTCGCGGGGGCCTGGACCTATTGGGGCTGGAAGGGCGGCTATTTCGACGGCGAGGAAGACGCCCAGGCCTTCATGGACGAGTTGCGCCATATGCTGGCCAGGCAAATGGCCGCCCCCAACTCGCCGCAATGGTTCAACACCGGCCTGCATTGGGCCTATGGCGTCGACGGCCCGAGCCAGGGTCATTTCTACGTGGATTTCGCCAGCGGAAAGCTGGTCAAATCGAAGTCCGCCTATGAGCATCCGCAGCCGCACGCCTGCTTCATCCAGTCGGTCGATGACGATCTCGTCAACGACGGCGGCATCATGGATCTTTGGGTGCGCGAGGCCCGCCTGTTCAAATACGGCTCCGGCACCGGCTCCAATTTCTCGAAGCTGCGCGGCGAGAAGGAAAAACTCTCCGGCGGCGGTTCGTCTTCCGGCCTCATGTCCTTCCTGAAGATCGGCGACCGCGCGGCGGGCGCGATCAAATCCGGCGGCACCACGCGCCGCGCCGCCAAAATGGTGGTGGTGGACGTCGATCATCCCGACGTCGAGGCCTTCATCGACTGGAAGGTCAAGGAAGAAGAGAAAGTCGCCTCGCTCGTGACCGGCTCCAAGATCGTCAAGAAGCACCTCAAGGCGATTTTGCGCGCGTGCGTGAATTGCGAAGGCGCCAACGACGATTGTTTCAATCCCGAGAAGAATCCGGCGCTGAAGCGCGAGATCAAACTCGCGCGCCGCGACGACGTGCCCGATAATTTCATCAAGCGCATCATCCAGTTCGCGCGCCAGGGCTATAAGGACATCTCCTTCGACACCTTCGACACCGACTGGGACAGCGAGGCCTATCTCACCGTCTCGGGCCAGAACTCCAACAACACCGTTCGCGTCACCGACGATTTTCTGCGCGCGGTGGAGGAAGACAAGGACTGGTCGCTGATCCGCCGTCTCGACGGCAAGATCGCGAAGACCGTGAAGGCGCGCGACCTCTGGGCCAAGATCGGCTACGCCGCATGGGCCTCGGCGGACCCCGGCATCCAGTTCCACACCACCATCAACGACTGGCACACCTGCCCGGCGGGCGGCGCCATCCGCGCCTCCAATCCATGCTCGGAATATATGTTCCTCGACGACACCGCCTGTAATCTCGCTTCTCTCAACCTGTTGCAGTTCCGCGACGAGACGACGAAGAAGATCAACATTCCGGCCTACGAGCACGCGGTGCGGCTGTGGACCGTCGTGCTTGAAATCTCGGTGCTGATGGCGCAGTTCCCCTCGCGCGAGATCGCCCAGCTCTCCTATGACTATCGCACGCTCGGCCTCGGCTACGCCAATGTCGGCGGCCTGTTGATGTCCTCGGGCATCGCCTATGACAGCGCGGCGGGCCGCGCCATCGCCGGCGCGCTCTCGGCCATCATGACCGGCGTCGCTTATGCGACCTCGGCGGAAATGGCCAGGCAACTCGGGCCTTTCGCCCGCTTCATGGAAAACCGCGAGGCGATGCTGCGCGTCGTCCGCAACCATCGCCGCGCCGCGCTCGGCGAGCACGCGGGTTACGAAAAACTCTCGATCGACCCCGTCCCGCTCGACATCGCCGCCTGCCCCGACAAGGCGCTGGCGGAAGCGGCGGCGCGCGCCTGGGAATCCGCGCTGCGCCAGGGCGAGTTGCATGGCTATCGCAACGCGCAGGTCACCGTCGTCGCCCCCACAGGCACCATCGGCCTGGTGATGGATTGCGACACCACCGGCATCGAGCCAGATTTCGCGCTGGTCAAATTCAAGAAACTCGCGGGCGGCGGCTATCTCAAGATCGTCAACCGCGCCGTGCCCGAGGCGTTGCGGACGCTCGGCTATGGCGAGGCGGAGATCGCCGAGATCGAAGCCTACGCCGTCGGCCACGCCAGCCTTTCCAACGCGCCCGCGATCAACGCCACGAGTCTGCGGGCGCGGGGCTTCACCGACGAGAAACTGCAAATCGTCGAAAAGGCGCTGGCCGGCGCCTTCGACATCAAATTCGTCTTCAACAAATGGACGCTCGGCGCCGATTTCCTCACCGGGGCGCTAAAAGTTTCGCCCGGCGCGCTCGACGACAAAAACTTCGACCTGCTGACGCATCTCGGCTTCTCGCGCGGGGAGATCGACGCCGCCAACACCCATATCTGCGGCGCGATGACTCTGGAAGGCGCGCCCTTCCTCAAGTCCGAGCATTATCCGGTGTTCGACTGCGCCAATCCCTGCGGGCGCACCGGCAAGCGCTATCTTTCCGTCGAATCGCACATCCGCATGATGGCGGCGGCGCAGCCCTTCATCTCGGGCGCGATCTCCAAAACCATCAACATGCCGAACGAGGCGACGATAGAGGATTGCGAGCAAGCCTATCTTTTGTCCTGGCGCCTCGCGCTGAAGGCCAATGCGCTCTATCGCGACGGCTCGAAGCTCTCGCAGCCGCTGTCGTCGCAGCTCATTTCCGGCGACGACGAGGACGAGGACGCAAGCGACAAGGTCGATGAGCTGCTCACGGCCAATATGCCGGCGCGCGCGGTGGCGATGTCCGAGCGCATTGTCGAACGCATCGTGCATCAGGTGGTGCGCGAGCGCGAAAAACTGCCGAACCGCCGCAAGAGCTACATCCAGAAGGCCACCGTCGGCGGCCACAAGGTCTATCTGCACACCGGCGAATACGCCGACGGGCGCTTAGGCGAAATCTTCATCGACATGCACAAGGAAGGCGCCGCCTTCCGCAGCGTGATGAATAATTTCGCCATCGCGATTTCGCTCGGCCTGCAATATGGCGTGCCGCTGGAGGAATATGTCGACGCCTTCACCTTTACGCGCTTCGAGCCCGCCGGCCCCGTGCAGGGCAATGACGCGATCAAATATGCGACATCAATTCTCGACTATGTGTTCCGCGAACTCGCAGTGTCCTATCTCGGACGCAACGATCTGGCGCATGTTTTGCCGGAGGATATTGGCCACGACGGACTCGGCAAAGGCGAGACCGAAGGCCGCGCGCCGGAGGGCACTGTCGTATCGCGCGGTCTGATGCGTTCCAAGGCAGAACGTTTGACGGTTGTTGGTGGAGGAGCTGCGACTGCATTGAAGCGCGACTTAGCTAGGGAGTTAGAAGAAGCCAGCCCAGAACTCACGACAGATGAGGAAGACCCCACCAGCGGCGGGTTGGCCTACTCAAGAGACCTGAATTGGACAAAGCCGTCGCTAAGCGCTCGACGCGATCAAGCGCGCATGAAGGGTTATGAGGGGGAGGCATGCCCCGAATGCGGTAACTTCACCATGGTACGCAATGGCACTTGCCTGAAGTGCGACACATGCGGCGGAACGACCGGATGCTCTTGAGCGGAGGCAACGGCAGATGTCGCATCCCTCCGACTATTGGGTTGAGAGAAAATCGGAACGCCTTCTAGCGGCTGACGCTACCGCGTTGCGAGTTGCTCTCCGCGTTGACCACCGATTGGAATTCGATCCGCTCGGAGCGATTCGTTGGTTCGAGAGGGTGCCTTTACCCAAGAAAGGGCTGCTAACGGTGCACCGCTTCGATGGCGCGAAAGGGTGCCCACCGGCGCGTGTCAA
Organism: Methylocystis sp. KS32; assembly: GCA_002862095.1. GTDB lineage: Bacteria > Pseudomonadota > Alphaproteobacteria > Rhizobiales > Beijerinckiaceae > Methylocystis. Next base: position 902,898 of record PHSQ01000002.1, read on the forward strand.
ATATGACCCACTGAGGCTATTCGCTACCGATGGAATTATGGAAGCGGCCGAGCAATATCGGGACCCAGTTGCATTATATATTCTGACACATGAACTCGGGCACATCATCGAACACGACCGAACAGCGAAGGCCTTTTCGAGCGATGAATCTCAACGCCTAAAAGCACCTCCGGTGGAAGAGCGAGCTGAATGGCAAGCTGACAAATTTGCTGACCACGCCCTGCTTCCATGGAAATTTATCATTGCATATAGATTCAACGTGGCTGAAATCGCCGCCGTGTGCAATGTAGAAAGCTCGCTCGTTATACGTCAGATCGACGCTCTCAGACTGTCTCGACGATACGTCGAAGGCACCTGCCCCGAATGTGCAAATCCTACGCTCGTGCGCAACGGGACCTTTTTGAAGTGCGAGACCTGCGGGTCAGCGACGGGGTGCAGTTGAGTCTTTAACTCATCATCGTCGCAACGACGCGCCTTTCCACGCAAGCGCCGTCGCAATCGCAGCCTCCCTCATCCGACTCCGCTTCGCGGAGCCACCTTCTCCCACAAGTGGGAGAAGGGAGGGGCGGTCGCCGGGTTCGGGGGCGTCATGGCCGGGCTTGGCCCGGCCATCCACGAAAAGCCCCGTCGTTTTCCCCCGCGCCAGCTTCCCGCCGCCTCCCCGCCGCAGGGGTGTCCGGGTCGAGTTCGGCCATGACGGCGGGCGGCGTTTGTCATTCCCGCGCAAGCGGGAATCCAGGGCAAAGGCCGGTTTCGTTGGAGCTGTGGCCGCTGGATTCCCGCTTGCGCGGGAATGACAGGGGGCGCTGGATTCCCGCGTATGCGGGAAAGACATCCGGGGCTCTCGCCGGGCGGGAAAACAATTGCCAAACCACGCAAAAAATTGCACCTTCCCGCCGCAATCGCGTCAGGGAGAGTTCGAACATTGGCATCGCGTCGACGTAAATCCACCATCAGCCGCTTCGCCCTCGCCGCAACCGCTATTGCTCTCGCCGCCGCCTGCCCGCCCGCCGCGCTCGCCGCCGGCTGGCATTATTACGATCCAGAATGCCCCGTCGCGCTTGGGTCCAAGTCGATGAAATTCGTCGCGATGCAGCCCAAGCGTAGCATCGACCGCGTTTGCGACGCGCTGGGCGACATCGGCCCCACCGTCATCGCGCTCGACGCCCCCGACCCGGAACTGCGCGAGATGATCTGGGACATTCGCGTGTTGCGCGACATGGGCCGCCCCGACGGCGACGAAAATGTCGAGGCCGATACGGTGTTCAAACTGGAGCCGGAGAAGCACCGCAACGGCATGGTCAATTTCGACCATGATTTTGCGGCCGCCGACAAATATATCCTGCTGGTGAGGATGAAGAGCGACGACGGCTCGAAGGAATATGTCGGCCGCCATCGTTTCACGGTCGGCCTGCTCGATAATACCGATCTTTACGCCTATGTCGGCTTCGGCCTGTTTCTGGCGGCGGTCGGCGGCGGCTTCGGCTATGTCGCGCTAAAGAAGCGCAAGAGCGCCGCTTAGCGCGCGCCGACCTCTCAAAAATACCGTTCGGGCACTTTGATCAGATCGCCGGGATAAACGGGAACGGTCGGAGACATCTTGTACTCCGTGAAACTCGCTTCCCCGGCGCGCTGGATCATCACATAGGAGCGGCTCGCGCGATAGGTCGAGCCTCCGGCCACGGCGATGGCGCTCATCAGGTTCAGCCCGCTTCGGAAAGGATATTCTCCCGGCTTCTCCACCTCGCCGAGAATGTAAAACGGCCTGAATGTGGCGATGTCGACCGTCACCTTGGGGTTCTTCAAATAGTTGCCGCTGGCGAATTTCTTCGAAAGCAACTGCTCCAACTCCGGCTTCGTCAATCCGGCGGCCTGCACGGTCCCCGCGAGCGGTAGGGACAGGCTTCCGCCAGGATCGATTTCATATTCGCCGGTGAGCTTGTCTTCGCCAAAAACGGTGACCTTCAATTTGTCGCCGGCCTGCAGCTTGATCGCGTTTAGATTCACGCCTTGGGAAGACGGAGCGTCGTCCGCCGCGCCCAGATTGAATACGGAGGAGCTGTCGCAGGCGCCCTGCGCGAGAAACAAAAAAACACTCAAAACCCCCCCGAGTATTTTTCCAACTTTCATTCGCCTCTCGCAATTTTTGAGAGAAATCGCTATTGCGGTCCGACCCCGGCCGGCAGAGACAAGTGCCATTCCGGCGCCGGCTTTGCAACCACAATTAACCTTCGTCAATAAACAAGCTTAATGAGCGAGGACGAGCTGTTTAGATCAAGCTACGGGCGCGGCGAAAATTCGGGCGACGCGTTTCTTGGAACCGGAACGCCACGTTTCAACGCCGGACAAAAAGCAAGTCTCCGCCGCGAACCGTCCATCTGTTTCGCGATCTTTTTTTTCGTTTCGTCGGGCCTTTACGCGCAGACCATCGGCGGACAAACAAGGTATAGGTCGGAACAAAATTGCATTGGCGCAAACAAACTGACGCAAGAGCAATGCGCAAACGCTTCGGCGAACGCGCAGGCGGAGTTCGAGGAAAAAGCGCCTCGCTTCCCGACTCGGGAAAGCTGCGAAAAGATTTTCGCGGAATCGGGATGCGGCATCGGCTTCAAAGGCGCGGATGGATGGGCCGGCAAGAAGTCGGGAGTCTATTTTTCTCCCCGTCAACAGGGTTTCCTGGTGATGACAACGGCCAAGGGCGCCTTCGCGGCGCCTTTCACGTCGGGGCCGAATATCCGCTTTTCGTTCAGGGAAATTTCGAAGCGAAACGTCGCAATAGACACAGTTCTTGGCCAAAGGGCGCGCGAATCCTGGCGCGCCGAACCCGCCCGGCCCAGCGGCGGAACGACGCCGAACGAGCGCGGCTTGTCGGAAGCGCCGATGGGCGACCGCGCCGCCGTGCCGCCGCCGACGCCCGTCGATCCCAATTTCGATTGCTCTTCCGTGCTGGAGCCATCAAAAGACGGGCGCGCAGACATCGGTTGCTATCCTGCCCCAACCCGGCGCCGGTGAACGGCCTTCGCGCCCGCCACTGAAAGCCTGCAAATCGGAGCCTCAAGAGAAGCCCCTATGACTGATCCTCGCTTGAGACGACTAAGTCATTGGCGACTAAAATTGCTTTCGATCGTTGTCGCCTCGCTCAGCCCCATCACTTTGGCCTATGGCATCGGCCAGCGAGACGCCCTGTGGCAGGTCGTCGAAGGCCTTTGCGTGCCGATGAATGCGACGTTCGGAATTTCATTGCCCTGTCTGAAGGTCGATTCGACCCGTCGCTTCGTGGTGATCCGCGCGCCGGGCGACGAGACCCACATCATCGTCGTGCCCACCCAAAGAATCGCGGGGATCGAGAGCCCCGCCCTGTTCTCTCCCGACACGCCAAACCTTTGGGCCATCGCCTGGAACGAAAGGTCGTGGGTAAGCGGCGCCGCCGGCAGGAGCCTGGAATGGTCCGACATCGGCATGGCGATCAATTCGAGCGTCTCGCGCACGCAAGACCAATTGCATATCCACGTGGATTGCGTCGATCCTCGCTTAAAACACATGCTCGCGAACCATGCGAAAAACATCTCCGGACGGTGGTCGGAGTTCGATTTACCTCCCTGGGCTGGCCGCTATCGGGTGAAACGGATCGGCCACGCCGAATTGGATCGAGGAATTTTTCAGATGGTCGCGGACGAAATCGCCGGGGCGAGAGAACATATGGGCCTGCAGACCATCGGGGTCATCGGCGCACAGGGACCAAAGGGAGAAAAGGATTTCGTCGTCTTCGTGAATAGCCATGGCGGCCATGCCGAGGAATTGCTCGATCGTCAATGTCCGGCGTAGAAAGTGGCTCCGCCTTCAACTCGAAATGAAGCGCCGTTCCTCGCGCTCGAGCACGACGCTGGTCAGAACATCGGTCGCATAGGCGCCAGTATCGACATTGATCCGGTTCGGCAGCGATTCCGGCGCTTGGACGGGCGTATGGCCGTGGACAATGATTTTCTCATGGGCGCCGCGATAGGAATTGAACTCGTCGCGAATCCACAGGAGATCGCGCTCCTCTTGCCGGGCCAGGGGAACTCCGGGCCTCACCCCCGCGTGACAGAAAAAGTAATCGCCCAGACTCCACGAGAGCGCGGTGTCTGAATAAAACTTTAGGTGCGATGGCGGCAACGACTGACGAAAGCTGGTCAAAGCCTCGGAAAAGCCCTTTCCTCGCATCGGCTCCCGGACGTCGATTCCATACGACATGAGCGTTTCAAGCCCGCCAAATCGCCGCCATTCGTCGAGTATCGAGGGATCGTCGAGAAAGTTCAGCAGCGTCGCCTCGTGATTGCCTCGCAATGCGACATAGGACGCCGGAAGACCTCCATTCAATATCCAGTCGACCACGCCCGAGGAATCCGGCCCTCTATCCACATAGTCGCCCAACAGAACAATGATCGCATTCTCGCACCCGCTTGCGTCGATATCGGCGCGCAGCTTGCTCGAAAGGCGCTTCAATAGATCAAGCCGGCCATGAATATCCCCAATCGCATAAACCCGCGTTCCGGCTGGCAGGCTCGCTCGGCCCGCCTTCGACGCGCTCTTGGACCCGAAAAGAGAAAGCATTGAGAATAGGTGCCATGACGGCGAGAGGAATTGCAATCGAAATCTTTATTCTTCACGGTCGTGGAAGGCGCTTTTGCTTGCGCCTCTTCTCATGACAGCAGGCTTTGTTTCACCCTCAAAACAAAAATAAGGAGGGCGGCCATCGGCGTTTTCCCCGGCTCGAACATCGCCTTGGCGTCTATCCCCTCATTTTGCCGCCGCGCCCATCCCGAAGAGACAAGCAAAAAGCGCCAAAACCGTCCAGGCTCCAAGCAGAAAATGGCCGGCGGCGAAGCATATTAGCGCAAATACTCCTGCTAACGCCGCGATGGCCGTGGCCGGTCCTCTCAGAGGGCCGGCTTCACTTTGTTTAAATAAATAGAAATCTCTCTGGACCCCAGGTCCGTGCTCGCGAATGGATCTGTCCGCAAAAGCCATGACGCTACCCCCCCGCCGACCGCGGCGAGCATGTTGAACTCTCTCTCTGTGTTAAACGTCAAACCCTTCGGTTTGTTTCATCTGGCCCGTAAAATAACTTTGCCTTTTTTAACGCTTTTTTTCGTCGGGACGCTCTCGATGAAAGCCCGCCAATTCGCTTCGGTCTTCAGGGGTAAGGCGGGCGCCTATTTCTTTGGCGTCACGAAGCAAAAACTGGAGCGGTAAAGGGGAACGTGATTGCGAGCGCAGGCAAAATCACTCCAGAGCCGGGTCGTCCCCCTGGATTGCTTCCTCGCTCACGCTCCTTGCAATGACGAACTCGCCGCCAAACTCGTTTATGACGCAGGAGGGCTATTCGGCCCCGGCGCCAAACTTGTCCGTCGCGGGGATACTCGCATTCCCCGAGAAACCGGCTTTTGTCCCCGATTCCGTCGCCTGCAAAACATCTTGATCAGAGGCCTGAGCGGCGGCGCGCAGCCCACCGACAGCCGTCCCCATCACGGAAGAGGACGATGCTCGGCTCGCGGGGGCCGCGGTGGTCATGGCGCGGAAATTCGAAGGATCTAGCCGTGCGGGCACGAACTCTGCCCTGGGGCCAGCGGTGGCTTTGCCAATCGTGCTCTTGCCTCCCGACACCTTGGCGGCGGCATTCGCGCCTTTCGCCGAAGACGGCGCAAAGGCGAGCGGCTGGTGGTCGGAAGGAGTGGCTTTCACTTTCGCGGCGCCGTGGGCCGACTCCGTGGCGTCGATCAAATTCGATAACGCGCCCGCATCGTCCTTCTTGCGATACGGCGCAATGCCTCTTGGGCGCGGGGGCGGGGCCGTAGCGGCAACGGAAGCCGTCGTGTCCGCCGGGGTTTCCTGGCGTGAGTCCAGGCTCCCTCGCCCAACCAGCGCGAACTCCGTCGGCCTCGTCGGCGGCAAGGGAACCTCCGAAACCGCCGCCAAATGGCTTGGCCGGCGCGGCGGCAGGGGGATGTCGCCCGCGCGCTCTTGGTTGGGGACAACAGACTCCTCGCCGGACGCCTGACCAATGCTCGCGGCGTTATCTTCCTCGCGAGTCGCGAGACGCTTCTCCGCCGGGCCAGGTTCCAATGGAGCGGCTTGTTCGAGCGCGACCGGACGTTGAGGCGGCAACGGGGCGCGCGCAAGCCTATCGCGTTCGGCCGCCTCGGCCTTCGCGGCGGCCGCTGCGGCCTTCGCAGCCTCGGCCCTGGCGGCGGCTTCCGCCTTCGCCGCTGCGGCGGCGTCAACGGAACCGGCCGACATGACAGTCTCGCCACGAGGCAAATCGGCCTCGGCTTTCGCCAAAACCTCCCGCCCACGGCGACCGGAGGCATTCGCGGTCTCGCCGCCGCCCTCCTCGTCGGATTCGGCGACGGCGGCCCGACCGCCCCGCGTGGGGCGCGGCGCGAGCGCGGACCACTGCTTAGGAGGCTCCGGAGCCGGAGCCACCGCGTCCTCGGCCTCGTCCTCTCCTCCGCCAAACAAAAACGCCAAAAATCCGCTGGACGACCGGCGAGGCGCCATTACGATCGCGCCGTTGTTGCGCGCCTCGATTTCCGCCTTCGCCTCTTCGTAGCCGGGCAGCGGTTGACCATTGGACGGAAGATGAACGGTTTTGCCGTCGGGGAAGAGTTGAACCAGTTGTTCGTAGCTCATACGCGGCCAGGCGCGAACATCGCCCACATCGAGATGCACGAAAGGCGTGCCCGCGTTCGGGTAGTAGCCCACCCCTCCTCGCTGCATCCGCATTCCGATTTCGCGAATGCGCGACATGGGCATTCCCGGCATCGTCGTATCCATCGCCTTGCCGAGCATATGCTGCGAATATTTGGCGACGGCCCGGGAGCGCGAGCGCAACATCGCGTTTGTCGCGGGAGAACGATAGGCGGAAACGACCTTGATGACCTCGCCTCCGACCCCCGCGCTTCGATAGGCCTCCCAGACGACGTCGAACAAGCGTGGGTCCATATTGGTGGGTTCGTCGCGCCGCCAGTCGCGCAAAAACCAGTTTAGCTGCTGCAACACGTTGCGGTCATATTGACCATTCACGAGATAGGTCGCCGAAATGGATTCCTGCGTATGCACATAATAGAGGTTGATCGTGCGCGTATCGCCGTTCGCCACCGCCGTCTCGGTGAACGAAGGCGTCATCACGCCACAGACGACGACCAACGCCGCCATGAGCGCGCGGCCTAGAGCAAAATCCGAAAAAGTTGATAGACTTTTTCGATCATATTTTGCTCCAGCTTTTTGAACCTGGAGCGATTTCTTATCGACCAGACGATTCCGTCCGGTCGGAAAGCGCTCTAGGTCGGCCAGGATTTGCGGTTTGCGAACGATGGCGTCTTGGGACAAATCTTTCCTGCTCACCTGAACACGCGCTCTGGAGGCTTTTACGGCCAGCGCGGCGGCCTTCCCGCGCTCGGCCATGGCGAAGCACGCCGACGCGCCGTTTGTTTTCCTTCGGGACAGGCTCTATCCCAAACGCTATTTGATTTGGATGGATATGATCGCGCCCCGCCGCTACCGCGGCAAGGCCCCTTGGCGACCGATCCCCCAAACCACAAGTTCACGCTAAGTCATCATCGTGGCGAAAAATAGCCTGAAAATTCAGCGAGTGCAAAATCCGGGGGGCTGCGCGCTGGCGCGACGATTTATCGCTGTCCAGCGTCATCTTCTTGAGCTGGCGTCCCCTTGAATCGGTTGCGACGGCAGCCTGGTCGCGCCTCAAACCGGCTCGAAATGCTTGGAAAGCTTGAGCCCCTGACCCTGATAATTCGAAATCCCCGCCTCGCCGTAGAGCTCTCCGGGCGTTTCGGCCATCGGCTCATAGACGAGCCGGCCTATCGCCTGGCCGTCTTCGAGGATGAACGGCACTTCGCGACTGCGCACTTCGAGGACGGCGCGGCTGCTCGGCTTTCCATCGGCGCCGGCGCCAAAACCCGGATCGAAGAAACCCGCGTAGTGAACGCGGAACTCGCCGATCGCGGCGTCCATCGGCGCCATTTCGGCGGCGAGATTCGAGGGGATGGACAAATGTTCGCGCGACGCCAGGATATAGAAGTCCCCCGGATCGAGGATCAGGCGCCTGTCCGGCCGCACCGGCAGGCGATCCCAAAAGTCGTCGACGCGGTAGGCGCCGATGCGATCGACGTCGATGACATCGGTGTGCTTTTGCGCGCGATAGCCGACGACGCCGGAGTTCAGGGGCTCCGAAAGATCGACGCTCACGACCACGCCATCGCGCAGATTTAGCGGCCCATCGACCAGGGCGGTTTTCGCGTGCAGGGCGTCGAGCGCCGCGTCGCTCAGAGCGAATCCGCTCTGCTGGGGGTCGCGCAGCGGATGCTGACGAAAACGCAATTGGTTGAGCCTGGAGCCTGCGCGGACACGAACCGAGAAGCTGCGGGGACAGACCTCAGCGTAAAGCGGTCCCCGATAGCCTGGCTCGACCAGATCGAAGCGCTCGCCCTGGTCGGTGATCAGCCTTGTGAAAATATCGAGCCTGCCGGTCGAACTCTTGGGGTTCGCCGCGCCGGAAAGATCGGCGGGAAGCGCGAGCCGCTCAATCAATGGAACCACAAAAACGCAACCGCGCTCCAGAACCGCGCCCTCGCCGGTCAGGGAAATCTCGTCCGACGCGAGCGCCGCCAGCATGGTCTCCACGCGCCGGTTCCTGCCGGGAAGAAAACTCGCGCGCACGCGATAGGCCTTCTCTCCAAGCCGAAGATCGAGGCTCGCGGGCTGGATTTGCGTGGGATTGCGAGGAGAAGCCGAAGAAATGACGCCGGCGCCGAATAATCGGGCGATACCTCGGCCCGATAAAACCCCGATCCCTCCGCTTGCCGCGTGGGAGGCCTCCTGGCCTGAATTGCTCATGGGCTCGAACCTTCAACTTTCTCGCAGGCCGGTCGATTTGCTCGCCGGGCAGGCCGTTACGAAGGCGGGTTCACCGCCCGCGCTCCCGCGCCAGCGCCAGCCTCGCCCGCGACCGTCGCCACAACGATACCGGCCGCCACAACATGACGCCATTGATTTCAAGACGTTGCTCGGGGAATGGAGCGACAGGCTCGGCCTCCTGCATCGTGCCGTCTTTTTCGAGCGCGAACAAGTTGGCCGCGTCGCCTGGCATGGAAATCTCGAGATCGTCCTCGACATCGAGGCGATGCGAAACGTAGTGCAATAGGACAAGATTGGCGACAATGCCCTGCATCGTCGATGCGGAACATTTTCGATAGGCCTTTGTCGCGTTTTTCATCATATACAATCCGGCGGTCTCGGAAGAACGCAGCATCAACGCCACGAGCCTTCCCCGACCGGGCCAAAAACTCGCGCCGGGGCGCTCGATTTCGAGAAAGTTGCCGGAAAAGACCTTGCATTCGACCCCTTGCAGACGGGCGCGGCCGGTGGCGACCGCTTGTTCCGCGGCCACATAGGAAAAAGACGGCGGACGAGGAGGCGCGGCGAGCGGCGGCGGAATAGCGTCGCCGCGCCGCAATAGAGCCAACAGGCTCTCGGCGACGAGGCGGGAGGCGGATTCGGTCAGGTGATAGGAATCCTGATAACAAGCCGCGCTCGGCGAGCGCCCCAAAATCTCTTTTAGGGTCAGGCAAGGACGCATGGCGCGCATTCTTGCCGCCAAAGCATATTCGCGCATGACTCGGGCGGTCGGAGAAAATGGGCCGGAGCGCGCGTCTCTGGGCTGCAAGTCCAAAAACAACAATCCGATACGGCGCTCTGCGCAATATTGAGCCACTTCGTCGAGGGTGTCCCTGATCATCCGCGTCGCCAACCGACGCTCCTTGACCAGAATCGCATCGTTGAGGACATATTCAAAAATAATCAGATCGGGTTTCGGGCTCTGGTCCCGATCCAGTTTCAACAAGCGCACCAACCCAAACAGCGACCCCACGGCGCCCAAAAACAGGTTTGTCACGCTATGTTCCCTGGCGAGTTCGCCGAATTGAGCAGCCCAACCGTCGCGAAGACCGGCGTTCGAGCCGCCTAACAGCAATATCTCCAATCGACCGCGCCTTCCCCAGCCAAGATAAGGATACAATGGGCGAAGCATTCGCCCGTTTGGCGAGAGGCGCAAGAGCCCGCCAGAAGTCGTTGATCTCCCGCATGGTTGACAGAAGCCGCCCCTTCGGCCTTTATTGAACTCGTGGTTATTTGAGCCGGCCGGCTTGCCGCCACTTTAAACAACGCGCTAAAAGGCCGGGTCTCTCCGAGAAACCCGCTTTTTCGCGCTGCTTTCGCGGCTGCCTTTCGAGCGCACGCCGCTTCGAGGAGAACGATGTCAGCCCCCACCGACCTGGAAAACCGCAAGCTGAAACCCGCGACCATGCTCGTGCATGGCGGCTCGCTGCGATCGCACTTTGGAGAATTGTCGGAAGCGCTCTTCCTGACCCAAAGCTTCGCTTATCCCACCATGCAGGCGGCCGAGGCCCGTTTCAAGGGAAACGACCCCGGTTTCATTTATTCGCGTTTCTCGAACCCCACGGTCGCCATGTTCGAGCAGCGCATGTGTCTACTGGAAGGCGCCGAAGCGGCCCGCGCGACCGCCAGCGGAATGGCCGCGGTCACGGCGTCGCTTCTGTCGCAGGTCAAATGCGGCGACCATGTCGTCGCGGCCCGAGCCCTGTTCGGCTCTTGTCTCTATGTGGTGGAGGAATTGCTGCCGCGCTTCGGCGTCGCGACGACGCTGGTGGACGGCGCCGACCTGGCGCAATGGAAAAGCGCCATCCGCAAGGAAACCAAAGTCTTGTTCCTGGAGACGCCGACAAACCCCGCTTTGGAGGTATACGACCTCAAGGCCTTGGCCGATATCGCCCACGAGGCGGGCGCGCGTCTCGTCGTCGACAATGTTTTCGCCACGCCATTGTTGCAGAAGCCATTCGAATTCGGGGCCGATATTGTCGTCTATTCGGCGACTAAACATATCGACGGTCAGGGACGGTGCCTTGGGGGGGTGATCCTGGCCTCGCAAGCGCTGATCGAGGAGAATCTGCATAATTTCCTGAGGCAAACCGGTCCAGCAATGTCGCCCTTCAACGCCTGGGTGATGCTGAAGGGGCTCGAGACGCTTTCGCTGCGGGTCGCGCAACAGACCTCGACCGCCGCGAAAATCGCCGACTTTCTCGCCGACCACGAAGCCGTTGGACGGGTGCTCTATCCATTCCGGGAGGATCATCCTCAAGCCGCCTTGGCCCGCCGCCAGATGACCGGAGGCGGCACTCTGGTCACTTTCGACGTCGTTGGCGGCAAGGAGGCGGCGTTCGCACTCGCCAATGCGCTGAGGATCGTCAAAATCTCGAACAATCTCGGTGACGCCAAAAGCCTCGTCACCCATCCCGCGACCACCACGCATCAGCGGCTGACCCCCGAAGCGCGCGCGGCTTTGGGGATTGGCGAGGGTCTGCTTCGTCTTTCGGTGGGCCTCGAGGACGCCGGCGATCTCATCGACGATTTGGAGCGTGGGTTGAGCGCCGCGCGAACGCGGGCCTGATCCCTGGCAATCCAGCAGGGCTGTCGGCATGGCGCGGTCCGCCACCATTCGGGGCCGAGGGGCCTCCCGAATGGGCGCCATGCCGACAGGGCCAGGCGCGATTGGCCTGGCGTTCGTGTTTTCCATGATTGCGCCGTTCCGCCCCAACACAAAAACAATGAGGCGGGACGAGCGCGCGTTTCCCTCGGCTCCCGATTCAACCGCGTCGGAAACGAGTTCGGCGGCGGGTTCGTCATTGCGAGGAATGGAGCCACGACGCAATCCAAACGCCGCAGAGCGGGGGCTCTGGATCGTTTCGAGCATTCTCGTCAGCGGCGCATGGGACTGGCGTCGCCCCTGGGTTGCTTCGCGCCGCTCGCAATGACGCTCGCCTTTACCTCTCCAGTTTCTGCTTTACGACGCGAAAGAACTAGAAGCTGAATCGCCCGAAGCGGGCGCGGCGTTCGAGGTCGATCAGCCTCGGGCCTCCTGGCGTCATTTGACGCAGAGGAGCCTGAAGCCGCCTTGTCTCATGATCGGTCTCGATGGCTGTCGCTGCGACGGCATGGGATTCCCCCGACCGAGCGCCGCCGAGGGACCGCGTTTCGAGCAGGGTCGGCTGGCGATTCGATCGCCGTTTCTCGGGGTCCGAAGAAGACATCTGAAGTTCTCCCGGTCACGCAATGGAAGTGAAAAAGTCGCTGGCTCGCGATTCTCTCCAATTGAGCATGGAAAGATGGCTCGGCGGCGGCGCGAAGGTGGCGCTATGTCAGGAGAAAATTGGCGGAGCTCTGGACCTGTTGGCGGTCTGAAATCCCGAAAGCGGAATCGAATGGTCGGAGAAAAACGACACACGGGAAGAGACGACGGGAAGTTCGATCCCGGCTGGGCCGGTCGCGAAACCGATCGGCGCCGTCCCTTCACATGAAAGCTGACAAAGGACGCAAGCGACGTGACGGCCTCTAGGGCGCTCAGGCTGTTGTCCGCCGGAATCCGGGGAATGAAACCCGCCGCTGGAGCAGAGTTCCGCTCCGCTCCCGTCGGCGGAACGCATGGAGCGCTGGTTCGCCAGAATGGGAACGCTCGCCTGGATGACCAAGGCCAGCGCGAATAGGAAACGGGGCAGCCAGTGACGGCGCATCACCCCCATGTAAGAGGCGAGATTTCGGCGAGCGAATGAATTCGGACGCCCCCGTCTCGGCAAGCATTCCATATCAGACGCGAACGTCGTCACCGCTGCCGCCTATCTCTCACCCCAGCAAAATGTATCCTTATCGACATCGACATGATTCTGCGGCATGGTTGTTGCTACGTCAAGAAGAAATCTTCCCTTTCCGGCGTCTCGCTCTAAACTGCTGAACATGTACATCGCAATCACACGCGACATCCAGGTGACTGCCCTGCCCGATTTTCTCGTCGAGCGCTCCGACCCCGCCCAAGACCGGTATCTCTGGGCCTATACGATCGAGATCGCGAATCTTGGGCGCGCGCGCGTGCAGCTCGTATCGCGGCATTGGATCATCATCGACGCCAATGGCCGGCGCGAGGAAGTTCGCGGGCCTGGGGTGGTTGGAGAGCAGCCGGTTCTGCAGCCCGGAGAAAGTTTCCGCTACGTTTCGGGCTGTCCCTTGAGCACGCCCTCGGGAATCATGCAGGGCTCCTACCGGATGGTGACGGCCGAGGGAGAGTTCTTCGACGTGGAAATACCGACCTTTTCGCTTGACAGCCCGCTGTCCAAGCCGACCCTGAACTGAATGTTCCCATGAGCATACTGGAAAGCGCGGTCGATCTCACGGCGCGACTGGTCGGCTTCGACACCGAGAGCTCGAAATCCAATCTGCCGCTGATCGGGTGGGTGGAGGCCTATCTGCGTGAGCAGGGCGTCCCCTATGTGCGCATGTCCAACGCCCGCGGAGACAAGGCCTCGCTCTTCATCACCATCGGCCCCAATGTCTCGGGCGGGGTCGTGCTGTCCGGCCACACCGACGTCGTTCCGGTCGTGGGCCAGGAATGGACTGGCGATCCGTTCAGGCTTCGCCGCCAAGGCTCGCGGTTGCTCGGACGCGGCGCCGTCGACATGAAAGGCTTCGACGCCATCTGCCTAGCGATGATACCCGAGTTCAAAGCGGCCCCGCTCGAACGCCCGATTCACATCCTGCTCAGCTATGACGAGGAAACGACCTGCCTCGGCCCATTGGGCCTGATCGCGCAATTTGGCGTCGACCTGCCGGAGCCAGCAGCCGTTATCGTCGGGGAGCCCACCTCCATGCAGGTGGCCGATGCGCATAAGAGCGTGGCCACCCAAATCACGCGGGTGCGCGGCTTCGAGATCCACTCGGCGAATCTCCATAAGGGAGTGAGCGCCGTCCACGCCGCCTGCCGCCTCGTGGCGGAACTCGACCGCATCGCCGAGGTTTTACGGGCCGAAGGGGATCCATCGGGACGCTTCGACCCACCCTACTCCAGCATCCATGTAGGACTGATTTGGGGCGGAACAGCCCGAAACATCGTCGCGCGCGACTGCCAATTTCACTGGGAGTTCCGCGGCCTGCCGGGGATAACGCCCTCCCTCGCCCGCGATCGCCTCGAGATTTTCTCCCGCGAACTAGCCGCCCGGTCGTTTCAGCAGTTTCCGGGAGCGGGGATAGAAACCGTCACCGAGAGCGAAGTGCCCGGACTCGCGCCGCAACCCGGCTCCGCCGCAGAGCAACTGGCTCTGCGTCTGGCCAAAGCCAATCACACCATCGCCGTTCCCTACGCCTCGGAAGCCGGGCAATTCCAACGCGCGGGGATCCCCACCGTCCTGTGCGGGCCAGGACGCATCGACGAAGCGCACCAGCCCGATGAATTCATCGAAATCGGCCAACTGGCGGAATGCGTTGCGTTCATGCGCGGTCTGGCGCGCGAACTTTCGGCGTAAGGAACAAGGTTTCCTCCAAGTCTCTCCGCGTTTGAGCGCCGTCGCCCAAACACGGAAAAGCTCGATCAACTCTTCCGCGCTTCGCGGGAAGGTCCGGCTTGCGCTCTTTCCTTAGCCCTTTTTTAGTATCCACCATCGTTGAATCGTCAGTGGCGAAGCTACGCGCGGTTCAACGACGATAAGCGGATAAGGCGAAGGAACCGACGTATCGGGCATCAATTATTCCCGATACTAGCATGCCCATACCCATTGGCCGTACCACCATTGCCAGCAACCGCCGCCATAGTAGCCGGGCCAGCCCCAGCCCCCATAGCCCCAGCCCCCATAGCCGCCATAGCCCCAGCCGCGGCCGTAACCCCAGCCGCGGCCGCCCCAGCCGCGGCCGCCCCAGCCGCGGCCGCCCCAGCCGCGGCCGCCCCAGCCGCGGCCGCCCCAGCCGCGGCCGCCCCAGCCGCGGCCGCCCCAGCCGCGGCCGCCCCAGCCGC